>CANMWN010000011.1 GCA_947501625.1 uncultured Flavobacteriaceae bacterium | reverse complement strand
TGTGTGAATCCACATATGAGTTTTACTTTAGATGTGAATCCATTACCAATTATAGATTTCACCAATATTTCATTAGCCTCAGAATGTGATACTGATGCTGATGGAGATGATACCAATGGTATAGGTGTAGAATTTGATTTAGGAAGTATTAGAAGTGATTTTGAAAACTTGCAACCAGATATTGCAACGGTTGGTTATACCGTAACTTA
>CANMWN010000010.1 GCA_947501625.1 uncultured Flavobacteriaceae bacterium | reverse complement strand
GCAGTACCAACAGCAGCGACATTAACAGCGAGTGACAACTGTGGAAATGCAGTAGTGACGTTTAATGAAACAAGAGCGGATGGAAGTTGTGATAGCAACTATGTATTGACAAGAACATGGACAGCAACAGATGACTGTGGCTTAACAACAGAGTTTGTTCAGACAGTAACCGTAGAAGATACGACAGCCCCAACGTTTGATGGTACCTTACCAGATGCAACAATAACAGCGGAGTGTGACGC
>CANMWN010000009.1 GCA_947501625.1 uncultured Flavobacteriaceae bacterium | reverse complement strand
CTCGCTGTTAATGTCGCTGCTGTTGGTACTGCGTCACACTCCGCTGTTATTGTTGCATCTGGTAAGGTACCATCAAAGGTTGGGGCTACTGTATCTATTATTGTATAACTCGCTGTTGTATCACTAGTATTTCCACAACTATCTGTTGCTGTAAATGTTACTTCTATTGGTGCTGAACAACTTGATACTGCTCCTGTATAATTATTTGTCCATGTTACTGATCCACAATTGTCTTTTGCAACTGCATTTCCATTGGCATTCAACCAATCTTGAATCGCATCTTCTATTCGTGTATCATCACAATTTATCTCTAAATCTGTTGCTTCAACATCTATACTTGGTGGAGTTGTGTCTTCTACCGTTACGGTTTGAACAAACTCTGT
>CANMWN010000008.1 GCA_947501625.1 uncultured Flavobacteriaceae bacterium | reverse complement strand
GATTAATGAGAACCAATAATCTGAACTTGGAAGCATTTCATTGTTATACAAGCCATCCCAGCCTTCGCCTTCCACTGGATTGATGATTGCTACTATCTTTCCAAATCTATCATAAATCTGTATTGGAGAAACAGTGAATCTTGGTGAACCTAATCCTATCAACTGCCATACATCATTCTCACCATCATTGTTGGGCGTTAAGAACTTTGGATAATCTATCAACACAATCTCTAATTCTGCCTCTCCACAATCATTCTTGTCCCTTACCTTGAGTATGTATACGCCTCCTAACAAGCCTTCAAATAATGGCTCGTCTTGATATGGTTTGCTATCATATTCATGCTCTAAAGCATACTCATAATCGCCACTTCCTAAATTCGTAGGGTCTACCTCTATACTATTTCCTGGACTGTTAAACTCTGTGGTGATAATATCATCATCGGTAAGGGTCGCTATCGATGATTTTCTTAAGTTAATCGTCTTTGAACGCTCACATAGTGTTGTTGGATTGGTAACTGTTACCGTATAATCAACACCTTCTCTTGTCAAGTCACTCGTATCGGTAATTGATAGTATTTGATCGTTTCCTATCGAGGTACCACTAGCATTGAACCATTCGTACAAATAATCATTCTCCAATGGATTCTCTACCATGATATCATGTGGTAAAATGTTCTCACATACAATATCATCAGTCATTAAATCAAAATCTGGCAATGGATTGAC
>CANMWN010000007.1:2500-5452 GCA_947501625.1 uncultured Flavobacteriaceae bacterium | reverse complement strand
TTGTACCTTTGCCTGCTCAAAATATTGGAATAAAGATTAAGGTATTTTGGATAGTTCTTTTTAGTGTTTAGTTGGGTAAAAAAATAAATTAAAAAAAGTTTGATTTTATTTTGGTGATAAAAAAAGACTATTATATATTTGCACCCGCTTAGCGAAAGAGCGAAAAATAGTTCATTGAAAATATTGAAATTGACAGCGTAAAAAAGAGTAAGAAACCGGATGTTTTTATTATATAAAGACTCTGTAATTTTTTTGAGACTAATCACGTCATAAGTTATTTAAAATTTATACGATGAAGAGTTTGATCCTGGCTCAGGATGAACGCTAGCGGCAGGCTTAACACATGCAAGTCGAGGGGTAACAGGGATTGCTTGCAATCCGCTGACGACCGGCGCACGGGTGCGTAACGCGTATACAATCTACCTTTTACAGGGGGATAGCCCGAAGAAATTCGGATTAATACCCCATAATATTGATAAATCGCATGGTTTATTAATTAAAGTTTCGGCGGTAAAAGATGAGTATGCGTTCTATTAGTTAGTTGGTAAGGTAACGGCTTACCAAGACATCGATAGATAGGGGTCCTGAGAGGGAGATCCCCCACACTGGTACTGAGACACGGACCAGACTCCTACGGGAGGCAGCAGTGAGGAATATTGGACAATGGGCGAGAGCCTGATCCAGCCATGCCGCGTGCAGGAAGACTGCCCTATGGGTTGTAAACTGCTTTTATACAGGAAGAAACCACTCTACGTGTAGAGTGCTGACGGTACTGTAAGAATAAGCACCGGCTAACTCCGTGCCAGCAGCCGCGGTAATACGGAGGGTGCAAGCGTTATCCGGAATCATTGGGTTTAAAGGGTCCGTAGGCGGGCTATTAAGTCAGAGGTGAAATCCCACAGCTTAACTGTGGAACTGCCTTTGATACTGGTAGTCTTGAGTTATATGGAAGTAGATAGAATGTGTAGTGTAGCGGTGAAATGCATAGATATTACACAGAATACCGATTGCGAAGGCAGTCTACTACGTATATACTGACGCTAATGGACGAAAGCGTGGGGAGCGAACAGGATTAGATACCCTGGTAGTCCACGCCGTAAACGATGGACACTAGTTGTTGGAATTATTCAGTGACTAAGCGAAAGTGATAAGTGTCCCACCTGGGGAGTACGATCGCAAGATTGAAACTCAAAGGAATTGACGGGGGCCCGCACAAGCGGTGGAGCATGTGGTTTAATTCGATGATACGCGAGGAACCTTACCAGGGCTTAAATGTAAGTTGCATGATTTAGAGATAGATCTTTCTTCGGACTACTTACAAGGTGCTGCATGGTTGTCGTCAGCTCGTGCCGTGAGGTGTCAGGTTAAGTCCTATAACGAGCGCAACCCTTATCGTTAGTTGCTAGCAGGTCAAGCTGAGGACTCTAACGAGACTGCCGGTGCAAACCGAGAGGAAGGTGGGGATGACGTCAAATCATCACGGCCCTTACGTCCTGGGCTACACACGTGCTACAATGGTATATACAGAGAGCAGCCACTTGGTGACAAGGAGCGAATCTATAAAGTATATCACAGTTCGGATCGGAGTCTGCAACTCGACTCCGTGAAGTTGGAATCGCTAGTAATCGGATATCAGCCATGATCCGGTGAATACGTTCCCGGGCCTTGTACACACCGCCCGTCAAGCCATGGAAGCTGGGAGTGCCTGAAGTCGGTCACCGCAAGGAGCCGCCTAGGGTAAAACTGGTAACTAGGGCTAAGTCGTAACAAGGTAGCCGTACCGGAAGGTGCGGCTGGAACACCTCCTTTCTAGAGAAAGCGATGTGTTAGTTACAAGAAATTTTTAAGTTTCTTACTCAAGCTGTTAATTTTAAAATATATAAGTAAAAACTAATTATAGAGTCTCGTAGCTCAGCTGGTTAGAGCGCTACACTGATAATGTAGAGGTCGGCAGTTCGAGTCTGCCCGAGACTACAATAATTGAGTTGTTTACATGGAAATTCTAGAAGCACAATAATTACGAATTACGAATTAGTAATTACTAATCGCTAATGACTAATTACTAACTACTAGTAATGGGGGATTAGCTCAGCTGGCTAGAGCGCCTGCCTTGCACGCAGGAGGTCATCGGTTCGACTCCGATATTCTCCACCAAGGTAATACCTTGAGATAATTATTTCTCAGAGGTGTTGTAGAATAGCAACAGATAATTTATCAATTGCGATTCGCAATGTTCATTGACATATTGAAAAAATAATATCGTAAGATATCGAGATATTTAAGAAATTAAAATATTAAAAAAGCAAAAAGTACAATAAGCTAAGTAAGGGCGTATGGTGGATGCCTAGGCTCTCAGAGGCGATGAAGGACGTGATAAGCTGCGAAAAGTTGCGGGGATTAGCACATATGAATTGATCCGCAAATATCCGAATGGGGCAACCCAGCATGTTGAAGACATGTTATCCTATTTATAGGAGGCAAACCCGGTGAACTGAAACATCTAAGTAACCGGAGGAAGAGAAAACAATAGTGATTCCGTTAGTAGTGGCGAGCGAACGCGGATTAGCCCAAACCTAAGTTGTTACGGCAATTTAGGGGTTGTAGGACTGCGTTATTTGATGCTCAATGAATTAGAACAGTTTGGAAAGACTGACCGAAGAGGGTGATAGTCCCGTATAAGTAAAGAGAGTTATTGATAGCAGTATCCTGAGTAGTGCGGGACACGTGTAATCCTGTATGAATCCGCCGGGACCATCCGGCAAGGCTAAATACTCCTGAGAGACCGATAGTGAACTAGTACCGTGAGGGAAAGGTGAAAAGAACCCTAAGTAAGGGAGTGAAATAGATCCTGAAACCGTACGCTTACAAGCGGTCGGAGCACGTTTACGTGTGACGGCGTGCCTTTTGCATAATGAGCCTACGAGTTACTGTTGCTAGCAAGGTTAAGTGATT
>CANMWN010000006.1 GCA_947501625.1 uncultured Flavobacteriaceae bacterium | reverse complement strand
GTTCAGATTATTGGTTCTCATTAATCCTGACAGACAGTCAAGGAAATACAAAAAGACACAGAGGAAACTTTAGCCTTATTAGAAGGTAGGTAAGAGTGATAAAAGTTTCATAATTTTTTTTGTATATTTAAGTTCACTTAAAAATAAATAATTATGAAAAAGTTTCTACTATTACTTTTACTCGCCAACACTTTAATTTTCGCACAAGAACTAGAAAACTCCAAATGGTATTTTGGAAATCAAGCGGCATTAGATTTTAATAACCCACCAAATTTTACACCAACTTCAATAAGTGGTAGTGTAATGAATACTGTTGAAGGCTGTGCATCGGTAAGTGATTCAAATGGAAATCTTTTATTTTATACCGATGGAGATAAAGTTTGGGGTAGTAATCACAACCAAATGACAAATGGATTTGATATAGGAGGAGATCATTCAAGTACACAATCTGCAGTAATTGTACCACATCCAACTGATTGTAATATATATTATATTTTTACCTCAAATGGTTCAACAGGCACTTCTGGATCAGGCTTTTATTATTCTACAGTGAATATTGCTTCAGGTCAAGTTACATCTAAAAAGCAATCCTTATATTATACTGGAAAAAGCGGTCTAAGTAATTTAAATACTTCAACTTCTGAAAAATTAACATCGTACTATGATTCGTCAAATAATGAGATATGGATAGTATTATTTCATAGTAATAAAGTTTTTTCATATAAAGTTGATACAAATGGAATTAGTCCTGGAGTTAATGACACTGCTGTATACAAAACTATAGCTGTTGGAGTAGTTTTTGATGATATTGGCTCAATGAAAATTTCACCTGATGGTTCTAAATTAGCAATTACTAATGGAACTAGTTCGACAGTAATTTATGATTTCAATTTAGGTGTTGTAACTAATGGAACTGAAGTTCAAGGCTTGCCTTATGCTTATGGAGTTGAATTTTCGCCAAATAGTGATTTTATATATTCAAGTAACTCTGCAGGCATAAGTCAATTAGATATAAGTAATAATTTAAATGGAACTTCGAATTTAATTTCTAGCGGAAATTTTGGTTTATTACAATTAGGAATAAATGACAAAATTTATGCTGCAAGAGACGGAAGTAGTTATTTAGGAGTAATTAATAATCCTAATTCAACTGGAACTGCGACAAACTTCGTATTAAATGGAGTTTCATTAGGAAGCAATACATCAGGGAAAGGTTTACCTCAAAAAGTCGCAAATATTCAAACTTCATGTAATACCGATTTTATTACTACTTGGAAAACAGATAATCCAGGTGTTTCCAACTCAACTTCAATTACTATTCCTACACATCCAAGTGAAACTTATAATTATGATGTAGATTGGGAAGGTGATGGTGTTTTTGATGATTTTGGGGTGACAGGAGATGTAACTCATGATTATGGTGTTTCAGGTACATATGAAGTTCATATACGTGGGAACTTTCCTCGTATATTTTTCTATGATGCAGGAAGATTAACTAAGGATTCTCATAAAATAATAAGTGTAGATCAATGGGGAAGTCAAGTGTGGACATCAATGAATAGTGCTTTTCATGGTTGTAGTAATTTAGAAGGTGTAGTTATTAATGACACTCCAAACTTATCAAATGTAACAGATATGAGTTTAATGTTTTATAATGCTTCAAGTTTTAATCAGCCTATTAATGATTGGGATGTTAGTAATGTAACAGATATGAGTTTAATGTTTTTTAATGCTTCAAGTTTTAATCAACCAATAGGTGATTGGGATGTAAGTAACGTAACTGATATGGGCGGGATGTTTTCTAGTGCGACAAGTTTTAATCAACCTATTGGGAATTGGGATGTAAGTAATGTAACTGATATAGAAGGAATGTTTTTTTATGCCACAAGTTTTAATCAGTCAATAGGGAATTGGGATATAAGTAATGTTAATGAAATGAAAAATTTATTCAGGGAAGCAACAAGTTTTAATCAACCTATAGGGAATTGGGATGTTAGCAGTGCAAATAGTACTTATTATATGTTTGAAGGCGCTTTAAATTTCAATCAATCTTTAAGTAATTGGGATGTAAGTAATATTATTGATATGACTAGGATGTTTGGTGAAGCGATAAGTTTTGACCAACCTATTGGGAATTGGGATGTAAGTAATGTCACTGATATGGGAGGGATGTTTGCTAATGCAACAAATTTTGATCAATCAATAGGTAGTTGGGATGTAAGTAATGTCACTGATATGGGAGGGATGTTTTCTAATGCAACAAATTTTAATCAATCAATAGGTAATTGGGATGTAAGTAATGTCACTGATATGGGAGGGATGTTTTCTAATGCGATAAGTTTTAATCAACCTTTAAGTAATTGGGATGTTAGTAGTGTTGTTAATATGGGAGGGATGTTTTCTTGGGCAACAAGTTTTAATCAGTCAATAGGGAATTGGAATGTGAGTAATGTTACTGATATGAATTTTATGTTTAATAATGCTTTAAATTTTAATCAACCTTTAGGTAGTTGGGATGTAAGTAATGTTACTTTGATGACTCATATGTTTTTTAATGTGCCGTTATCAGTTGGGAATTATGATAATCTCTTAATTGGTTGGAGTCAATTGAGTTTACAAAGTATTAATTATTTTAATGCGAACATAAGTTATTATTGTAACGGAGCAGCAGCTAGACAATTTATTTTAACAAATTATAATTGGGGATTTATAACTGATGCAGGAGTTGATCCAAGTTGTAGGGTAAATGGAAATTTAATTGTTAACGAAAATAAAATTGTTTACCCAAATCCTTTTGTAGATAATTTTATTATTGATTTATCTAAAAATAAAAAAGACACCTATCTTATAACTATTAATTCAATTTTTGGAGATAAAGTTTTTGAAATTAAAGTTGATACTTTTAATGAGTCAACGGTTGAAATCAACTTACCGAGAAGAATAATAAAAGGAATGTATATGTTGCATATTACAAATAGTAGTGGAAAAACGGAAATTCATAAACTAATTAAGGAGTAATTTGTTTAAATTTAAATTATATATTAGTAGGGTTTTATAAACTTAAACTGTTTTTTATATATAGAAGATATGGTTCTTCTTACTCATTAAGAAAACTGTCATTATGATAAAAAAAATTACTCCATTATTTTTTATAATAGCATTATTTACAGTTTGTAATATTTCTGCGCAAATTATTAGAATTAATGATCCTAATGATTTAAAGCACGAAGATTCTTTAGAAAAATTAATTAGTGAAGTGCTAATTTCTGGTCCATGTGCGGAAGTAGATTTTACCTTTCCTGCTGCGGAACTTCCATCAAACCAAGTTTTTGGTGCTGATGATGCTTATACTACTAAAAGTTATGGCTATTTTAAAAGACCAGCAGGAAGTCGTTTTCCTTTTGAAGATGGTGTGGTGTTAACAACTGGAAGAGCTTATCCTGCAGGTAATACTATTAATGGAACGCGAGTAGATTTTAACAATGGACTGGCTGGAGATACAGATTTAGAAACTGCCTTAGGTCAAACAAATACGAATGATGCGACTTTTATTAAGTTTAAATTTAAGCCTACAAGTACAAGTATTAGTTTTAGATTTTTAATGGCATCAGAAGAATATGATGGTAGTACGGAATGTAGTTTTGCAGATAGTTTTGCTTTTTTGTTAAGAGAGGTCGGGGCAACTGCGTACACTAATCTAGCAGTTTTGCCAGATGGTACACCAGTAAGTGTTACCAATATTAATGAAGCTGCTGCATGTGCTGCAAACCAAACTTATTTTGATGGGTATAATCTTGGAGACACTAATTATGGAGGGCAAACAGTAGTCTTGACAGCTTCCTCAACAGTTACTCCACAAACTTGGTATGAAATAAAATTAGTGGTTGCTGACCAAGGAGATTCAGCTTGGGACTCTGCTATATTTTTAGAAGCAGGGAGTTTTGTTTTAGGCGCAAATTTAGGAGGTTCTCAAACAATTTCAGGAAATAATGCAGCATGTGGAACTTCTGTGACATTGGATGCGAACATAGCTGCTCCTGGAGGGTATAAATGGTTTTATAATGGAGTATTAATTCCAGGTGAAATAAATCAAACCTATGAAGCTAATCTTGGAAATGGAAACTATAAAGTGGAAGCAACGTTTGGTGCTGGTTGTGTGGCGGAAGATGAAATATTAGTTGAATTTGTAGATCAGCCTATTGCAAATCAACCAACAGCTTCTCAAATTGAACCAGTTCAATTGTGTGATGACAATAATGATGGTTCAATTTCTTTTGATTTGACACTCTTGAATGATGATATAAATAATGTTCCTGGAATGTCAATTACATATCATCCAACCCAAGCAGATGCCGATGCAGGAGCTACATCTAATCCTATTTCAAGTCCATTTACAAGTGGAAGTACTACAATTTATGCAAGAGTTGAAAATACTGTTAGTACAAATTGTTATGATACTACAAGTTTTGATATTAGTGTTAATGATAGTGCTTTGCCTGCCTCATCTGCAACTATTCCTTTGTTAGGTGAGTGTGATAACACAAGTGTAGGTTCAGATACCGATGATATTATAATATTTAACTTAACAGATAGAGCAACGGATATTTTAAATGGACAATCGGCAACAGATTTTACATTGACCTACTATACGGATGCTGGTTATACCAATCAAATTCCAGAAAATACAGTTCCAATAGTAGGAAATGACATAACCAGTTATCAAAACGACCCAAGTTTAAACGACGTTAATGGAAGGCAAACAATTTATGTTCGTATGACTAACAATGCTACAGCGTCTTTTTCTAAACCTTGTTTTGCTGATACAGAATTTCAAATTGAAGTTTTTGAATATCCAGTATTAAATACACCACCATTTGTGTTAGAACAATGTGATGATGATTTTGATGGCTTTAATTCGTTCAACCTTACTGAGGTTAATACAGACATTATTACCAATATCACTACTGAAGTGTTTACGTATTATGAAACACAAGCAGAGGCAGAAGCAGGAGTTCCTGGAACTGAAATAACAAATTTCACTACCTATACTAATCAAATAATAAACACTGACAATACTATTTGGGCTAGAGCTGAAAATGCAAATGGTTGTCATCGAACGACACAATTTACTTTGGTGGTGAAGCCTTCGGCGATACCTCCAACGTTCTTAAGAACTTTCTCTCAGTGTGATGATGGGTCTGATAATAGAGATGGAGTAGCGACTTTTGATTTTAGTAGCGTTACTGCCGAAGTGCAAGCATTATTTCCTACTGCAGTTGATGTATATTATTATAGAAACCAAGCTGATGCGACTGCCGAAATAAATGAAATAACAGATCCAAGTAATTATGAAAATACTGGATATCCTAATATGCAAGAAATATGGGTGAGAGCAGATAGTCAACTTGGAAACGATTGTTTAGGAAACGGACATCATATTACTTTGATTGTTGAAGAATTACCTATTGCTAATAAGCCTACCGATTTTAAAGAATGTGATGATGATCAAGATGGTATCTATCCATTTGATACTAGCAATGTTGAAACTGAGATATTGAATGGACAATCATTGACCGATATAATTATAACATATTATAACGAAGATGGCTCATTAATTGGGAATGCACTTCCAAATCCATTTATAACAGCCTCACAAACCTTAGATATTGTAGTGACTAACAATACAACAAATGATCCTGATGGTGCTTGCACCGATGCAACAACCCTAACATTTGTTGTTGATGCTTTGCCAATCAATAATGTGCAATCAAGTTTTGCTGAATGTGAAACCGATCCAGAAGATGGGTTACTGATTGCTACTTTTGATACTTCTGGTTTAGAAGTAAGTATAGGAGCGCAAGCAGGAATGAATATTACTTATTTAGATAGTAGTGGTAATCCATTGCAAGATATAGATGGAAATCCGATTGTAAGCCCTTTTCCAGCAACTTTCACTACCTTGAGTCAAACCATAACTGTGGTTGTAACTAATCCTGCCAACGTTACTTGTCCGCAATCTAGATCGGTAGAATTTGTTGTCAATCCATTGCCAGATTTTGATTTAATGACTGATGATATTGTATGTGAGAACATTTTACCACATGATATCATGGT
>CANMWN010000005.1 GCA_947501625.1 uncultured Flavobacteriaceae bacterium | reverse complement strand
ACAAGAACATGGACAGCAACAGATGACTGTGGCTTGACTACAGAGTTTGTTCAAACCGTAACGGTAGAAGACACAACAGCACCTGTACTTTCTGATTTACCAGATGCTGAAATAACAGTTACATGTGGAGATATTCCAGAAGTTCCAGTAATTACAGCAACAGATAATTGTGATTCGGATGTTCAATTAGATTATCAAGAGTCAAGTACTGATCCAGATGAAGATGGTAATTATGTGATAACAAGAAATTGGGTGTTTACTGATTCTTGTGGAAACCAAACTCCATTTGAACAAATAGTAAATGTTACACCAATTGATATATCAACAACGGTTCCATCAATCGATATATGTATTGAAGATATAGTAATTGATTTAGATGCATATTTAGTTGGAGTGACTGATGATAATGGAACTTGGACTGATGATAATGCAAGTGGAGGACTTACTGGAAGTGAGTTTGACCCTTCAATAGTGAATATTGGTAGTTACCAGTTTACATATACATCTTCAGATGAAACATGTAACACAACAGTATCTTTAATAATCAATGTTAATGATGATTGTGTGGTATTACCATGTACGGCTGATGATATTGAGAATGAAATACAAATTTCAAAAGCAGTTACTCCAAATGTTGACGGATTTAATGACTTCTTTGAAGTAAGAGGACTTGAAGATTGTGGATTTATTTATGAAGTTCAGATTTTCAATAGATGGGGGAAAATGGTTTATGAGTCTGCAAATTATCTAAATAATTGGGGTGGAACCTCAGTTGACGGAATGACAATTGGACAAACAGATAAATTACCTTCAGGAACATATTATTATGTAATTAAAGTAGTTGATGGTGGCGTGAAGCCAATTACAGGATATATTTATTTAGGTAGAGATTAATGATTAAGTTATTTATACATACAATTATGAAAAAGAAATCCCCACTATTTTTGTTGTTTTTGTTAGCAATTGCTAGTTCATTTGCACAACAACAACCACAATTTACGCAGTATATGTATAATACGATTGCGGTGAACCCTGCCTATGCAGGAAGTAGAGAAGCATTAAGTATTGTAGGATTAAATAGAAATCAATGGGCAGGTTTTGACGGAGGTCCACAGACGCAGACATTATCTATTCATTCTCCTTTGAGAAATGAAAAAGTAGGTTTAGGTCTTTCGTTGATCAAAGATAAATTGGGTTATGAAGATTTCACTTCAGTATATGCCGATTTCTCTTATACCATTAAAACTTCTGATAAAACTGAACTTTCGTTTGGTTTAAAAGGAGGAGCAACCTATTACAAGTTGGACGAAGAGTTGTTTGCTTTAGAAAATCCAGATCCATATTTTAATGAACGATTTAATAGATGGAATATGAATGTTGGTGCAGGAGCATTATTGCATTCTAATAAATGGTATTTAGGTTTGTCAATGCCTAGAATAATAAATCATGATAATAATACTGATGATATCTATAAAAGTTTAGATAGAGTTCATTATTTCTTGATTGCTGGTTATGTGTTTGACTTGAGTGAAACAATTAAATTCAAGCCATCAATGATTAATAAATATGTAAAAGGAGCTCCTTTATCAACCGATGTTACTGCAAATTTTTTGTTTAATGAAAAGTTTTGGTTAGGAGCATCTTATCGTATTAATAAAGATCAAAGAGATTTAGGTTTCTTTGCTGATATGCAAGTGTCAAAACAGTTTAGAGTTGGATATGCTTATGAAATTCCAACAGGAGAAATAAGACCTTTTACAACAGGTTCTCATGAAATTTTATTAATTTATGAGTTTAAATTCTTAAAAGATAGATTAAAATCACCTAGATATTTCTAGTCAATTATGATAGATATGAAAAATATAAAACCACTATTTATTGCTTTTTTGTTGGTGTGTTCATCAACTTATGGGCAAACGGCAAGACAAAAACGCGCTGAAGGTTTATTTAACAATTTTTCTTTTGTGAAAGCAATTGAGCATTATCAAAAATTGATAGATAAAAATGATAATAAAGATTATGCATTACGTAAATTAGGTGATACCTATATTATGTTAAGAATGCCTGAAAAAGCAATTGAAGTTTATTCACAGGTAGTAAAACAACCTAATGTCCCTTCTGAATATTATTACTATTATGCTCAAGTATTGAGGGCTAATGGTGATTATAAAGAATCGAAAATATGGATGAAAAAGTTTAGAGAAGCTGGTAATAAAGCAGACTCTAGAGTGAAAGAATTTTTTAAAGAAGGTGATTTAGCTAGTGGAATTTTTAATAGTTATGAAAGATATACGCTTTCAAAACTTGATATTAATACAGAGTTTAATGATTTTGGAGCAATTGAATTTGGCGATGAAATTTATTTTACTTCTTCAAGAGATATTGGTGTTTCGGTAGATCGATTATATGCTTGGGATGAGCAACCATTCTTGGATATTTTTAAAACAAACAAGGAAGGTGCTTCTGTTGCTTCAACAACAAGAGTAGATGGAGAAGTGAATACTAATAAATTTCATGATGGTCCAGTAACTTTTAGTGCCGATGGAACAAAAATGTATTTTTCTAGAAATAATCATGAAGGAAAAAAACAAATATCTGATAAAAAAGGTACGGGTCAAGTAGCAATTTATTCTGCAGATTTGGTAAATGGTATTTGGACAAATGTAGAGCCAATAAGTCTTAGTAACCCTAATTATTTGGTTTATAACCCATCATTGAGTCATGATGGAACACAATTATATTTTGCTTCAGATATGCCAGGAGGTTTTGGAGGAACAGATATTTATGTAAGTGATATTGATGACGATGGTAATTTTGGTGAGCCAAAGAATTTAGGAAATGTTGTAAATACCGAAGGAAACGAATCATTTCCATTTATTCATAAAGATGGCGTACTATATTTCTCTTCTGATGGACATGTTGGAATGGGACTTTTAGATGTTTTTGCTACAGTTACTGATGATGATGGTAATTATTTAAATGTAATTAATTTAGGAGATCCAATTAACAGTAAAAAAGATGATTTTACATTCTATCTTTCTGAAGATGGATTTGAAGGGTATGTTGCTTCGAACCGAAAAGGAGGAGTTGGAAATGATGATATTTATGCATTTAATAGAATACCACCATTAAGATTAAAAGGGCAAATTTTTGATTCTGTAAACAATGAGCCAATTGCTGGTGCAAAAGTTGTGCTAGGCAGAAAGAATGGTGAGGAAATTGCTTATTTTATTACAGGTGAGGATGGAAGTTATGAGCATTTAATTGATAGAGATGCTGACTTTGTATTAAGTGGATCAAAAGAAAAGTATAATGATATTTCGAAAGATTTTAACTCTTTTGGTTTAGAAAAACAAAAAGAAATTATAGTAGATTTGAATATTGCGATGGCACCTATTGAAGATGTTGTTTTATTAGCCGATTTAGAAACTATTTATTTTGATTTAGATAAGGACAATATCCGTCCCGATGCTGCAGTTGAGTTAGATAAAGTAGTGGCGTTAATGAATAAATATCCAGGAATGGTTATTCGTTTAGAATCGCATACTGATAGTAGAGCTCCTGATGCATATAATATGGATTTATCAAATAGAAGAGCTAAATCTACTTATCAATATATTGTTTCACAAGGTATAGATGCAGCAAGAATTACTCAATATGAAGGGTTTGGAGAAACGCAATTGGTGAATAAGTGTAGTAATGGAGTAAAATGTTCTGAAGATGAGCACCAATTGAATAGAAGAACTGAATTTGTCATCATCAAGATGAAATAAATCATTACAGTTATAAATTTATAATGTTCTATATTAACTATTACAGCCGTATTTAAGACAAAGACTATTGTTGTGGGGACGATACATCATTGAATTTTTGCGGCTGTTTTTAATTTAGAGCATATTAATATAAGTTACAGTCATAAGGATAACATTAAAGACTATTGTTGTGGGGACGATATATCTTACTAAGTTGAATTATGGCTGTTTTTTTATACTTAGCTAATTAAGTTATACTATTCTTTTAAAGTAATATTTAAATACTTTTTTTGTTATTATTTATATCAATAAGGTTAAGATAGGTGCTATTATTTGTAAGATGGGTATGTGTAAGTGATAAATGGAAGAGTATCTGGTGTGAATAAGTAGAAAAAATAAAAGAGTCTGAAAATCATTGATTTTCAGACTCTTTTCGTTAACTAACTAATAAACTTAATTATTATAAAATAAATATTACCTTTTAATGAAAATATTGGTAAAGTAATTTCTGCCTTCATCATTACTTTCAGTCGAAATACCAAAATCAGTAAAATCAGCATTTTCAATATTTTTTCTATGCCCTTCACTATTTAACCAGGCATTAACTACTGCTTGAGCAGAACTATATCCATAAGCTACATTTTCTGCTACACTTTTAGCGTTTGCAAAGTTTACTAAGTTTTGGTGACGTCTTCCAAAATTTGCATGATTTACTTGACCAGTTTCGATCATGTAGTTTGTATGACTTTCTGCTTCACTTGATACAATATTGTATATATTTAATTGAGATAAACCTTTTTCGGTTCTATAGGTATTGATTAAGTTAATGATTTCATTTTCCATAGCTGAATATGAAACTGAAATTTCATTTCTTTCAGATAATTGCATTTCATCACTATCATCATTAGAACATGAGAATAGGAATGTACTTACTAAAGTAAGAATCATAAGTTTTTGAGTGATCTTTTTCATTGTTGTGGGGACTTAAATGATTAAATAAATTAAGAATAAATCTAGTCGTTTACACTAACAGACTTCAATGTATGATGTGGGGCCACACAAATTATCAAGTGTAACGACTGATTTATCCTTTCCTACTAAAATATATTGTGAAGTTTTACTCGAATTGGTAAAACGTAATTTGTCAAAATTAAAACCTATGCTTTTTTGTTGATTCTTGTTGGCAACAATCAATGCGTTTAAAAACAATAAAAATGTATTAATTACTCCAAAAATTATTGAAGTTCTGTTACCTGCTGAAGAATTCAGCAAAAAAGCAAAAGGTTTGTATGTAATTAATTTCATTTTGTGGGGATTTTGTGGGGACAAAAACTAATTTACATTGCAATAGTAAGTTAAAAAAGAATAAGTTCCAAATAATTTTGGTAAAAATTTACCATTTATTTAGAAAAACGTACCGTTTATTAGTAAATCGTGTATTTTGAATAAAATTCAGGATACTAATTTTGGATATAAAATTTGACTGTTTATATAAGTCCAGCCCTTTTTAACAATGCATTTGCATCAGGTTTTTTTCCTCTAAATTGCTTATATAGTTTCATAGGTTTTTCAGTTCCACCTTTAGAAAGAATATGTTCTTTAAATTTTAATGCAACTTTTTTATTGAAGATTCCTTTTTCTTTAAAATACTCAAATGCATCGGCATCTAAAACTTCAGCCCATTTATAGGAATAATACCCTGAAGAATAGCCTCCTTGAAAAATATGAGAAAAAGAGGTGCTCATACAATTCTCAGCAGTATCAGGAAAAAGTTGCGTGTCCTTAAATGCATTTTTTTCATAATCTTTAACTGAAGTTATATTGGAAGGGTCATTGTTATGCCAATTCATGTCTAGTAGTCCAAAATTCAGTTGTCTTAAAGTTGTCATTCCTTCAAGGAAGTTTGAAGAATCTTTGATTTTTTTAACCAGTTCCATAGGAATAGGTTCGTTAGTTTCATAATGTTTTGCAAAAAGATGTAAGGCTTCTTTTTCATAACACCAGTTTTCCATTAATTGACTTGGTAATTCAACAAAATCCCAAAGTACACTGGTGCCTGAAAGGCTTGGATAAGTTGTGTTAGCCAACATTCCATGTAAGGCATGTCCAAATTCATGGAAAAGAGTGGTTACTTCATTAAAAGTAAGTAATGAAGGTTTAGTTTTAGTAGGTTTTGTGAAATTGCAAACGATAGAAATATGAGGTCTTGAATTTTTACTATTTTGAATCCACTGATCTTTAAAAGAGGTCATCCAAGCACCTCCTCTTTTTCCTTCTCTTGGGAAAAAATCGGTATAGAAGATCGCTACAAACTCATTATTATTATCAGTTACTTTATAGGTTTTTACTTCATCATGGTACTTATCAATATCATTGATTTCGGTAAATGAGATGTCAAATAGTTTATTGGCAATTAAAAAAGCACCATTTAGTACATTTTCTAATTTAAAATAGGGTTTTAATAATTCTTCATCTAAATCAAATTTTTCTTTTTTTAATTTTTCTGAATAATAAGAACTATCCCATTTTTGAAAATCTGAAATACCATCTTTTTTAGCATAATCACTTAGATTCTTAAAATCATTTTTTGCTGCTAGTTTTGATTTGTCTAATAAATCATTTAAGAAATCAATTACATTTTCAGGGTTTTCGGCCATTCGTTCTTCTAAAACAAAATGCGCATGAGATTTATAACCTAAAAGATTTGCTCTTTGATGTCTAAGTTTAACAATCTCTAAAACGTTTTTTTGGTTATCATTTTTATTGTTTCTAAATGCTTTGGCGCCAAAAGCAATTGACATTTTTTTTCTCAAGTTTCTTTCATCAGCATAAGTCATAAAGGGAATGTAACTTGGATAGTCTAATGTAAATATCCATCCTTTTTTATTTTTGCTCTCTGCAATAAGTTTAGCTGCTTCTATAACTCCATTTGGAAGACCATTTAAATGTTGTTTGTCCGTAAGATGTAACTCAAAATCATTGGTTTCAGCAAGAACATTTTCACCAAATTTTAATGATAGTTTTGATAACTGTTGATCTATTGCTCTTAATTTAGTTTTTTTACTTGAAGATAAATTTGCGCCATTTCTTACAAACATTTTGTATTGGTTATCTAATAATGTTTGTTGTTCAGGAGTTAAATCTAATTGATTTTTTTGATTGTAAATAGTTTTAACTTTCTCAAACAATTGTGAATTGAGTCTTATGTCATTGGCAAAATCTGATAGTAATGGAGATACTTCTTGTGCTATCTTTTGAATTTCGGAGTTAGTTTCAGATGAGTTGAGGTTAAAAAATATACTTGTAATTCTCTTTAATTGCATTCCACTAAATTCAAGTGCTTCAATAGTATTCTCAAAAGTTGGAAAGTCTTTATTTGAAGTTATATTGTCGATATCATTCTTGGCATTTTCAATTCCAGAAATAATTGCAGGTTTGAAATGTTCATTTTTTATTTTTGAAAAAGGTGCAGTTGAATATTTAGTTTTAAAACTGTTTAGTAAAATGTTCATTTAATTATATTTTTCACAAATATATTGTTTTGAAGAGGTATTTTTTTTAATTTGTGAGGATAAATATTCTAACTTCAATACTTTTTTATGAAAACTCCTACTATTAGAATAACTTTTATCTTTTATTTTATAATTCTCACAATGTTTGCTCAACCGCCTACTGAAGGTGGTACAGAATTTTCAATTGGCGACTTGATATCTGTCCCAAGTTCAACAAATATAAATTTAATGATAGTTGATACTAGAACTATTGAAACATATTTTAAAGTTGATAATAGTAATGATAGACAAATTATATATGAAGAAGGTGGAGCAGTTGCAGCGTTTTCTGTATTTGTTGAGTCTGGTTATATAAATGTTGGTACACATACAGGAAGTGGTTCTAATTCTATCTATTATAGAAAAGCAATATTAAATGATACTTGGTATCACATTGCTTTAGTTCTAGATCATTCTGCTCCTGCATTGGAATTTTATTTTAATGGAGTTATACAAGATTCAACTGAAGACGCTTTTTCAATACCATCCCATAGTGGAGGAATTGGGTTAGGATATAATACTGGAAGTTTGAGATATCCAGACTGTGCAACTTGGACAAACTCTGGTTCTTCACAAATATGTATTAATGACACAACATCTTCAGAATCCAATTCTTACTTTTTTTCTGGACACCTTTGGGGTTTTAGAGTGTGGGATACGGCAAGAACTGCTGTTGAAATAGACACTAATAAGGATATATTAATTACTGACACCTCAACAAGCCCAGGAAACGACTTATTACTTTTTTTAGATGACGATTTTAACTCGGTTACATATTTAGATTCAAATGATATTTATCAGAGTACAGATTTTGTTCTTGAAGTTAATAAACCTGAAGTTTTAGAAGCAACGACAAGAGTTTATTTAAATAATCATTTATTGCAAATTGAAACCTTAAATACCAATATTGTTAATAGTGTGAAAATTTATTCAATTAATGGAAAGTTAATTGTGGATAAACAATATAATGAAGAAATCAATTTGTCATCATTGTCAAAAGGAGTATACATTGTTAAATTAAATTTTGAAAATCAGAACACAACAGTTCAAAGAAAAATTTTAATTTATTAATTATACTTAATAATAGTTTTTAAAAAGTCTTGAAAAATATAATTTTCAAGGCTTTTTTTATTAGAATAATTTTTGTTTTTATTGTGACTATTGAGTTTTATTAGTGTCTTAATTATTGGGGTCACATAATTTGAAATTATCACACAATGATTAAAAAATCTATTTTTTCTTTACTTATATTATTTATAGTTACTTATATATATGCTCAGCCAAAACCAACAGCAGATAAGAATAAGTTACATTCAAAAAAAATAAGTCCAATATCTAAGATTAAAGTAAGTAATCAAGAATTATAATTACAATAACTTAAAAGATTAAAGATTAATGTGTTTATTTTTTTAGTTCGTTAGAAGCCTTATTGACTTTGACTTTAAGCCCTTCTTTATAGGTAACAACTTTATCTAAAACACATTTGTCAGAAGCGCCTATAATTTGCGCTGCCAGTATTCCAGCATTAGTTGCTCCGTCAAGCGCTACAGTAGCTACGGGAACTCCAGAAGGCATTTGTAATATAGATAATACTGAGTCCCAACCATCAATAGAATTTCGAGATTTAACAGGAACACCAATTACAGGAAGTGGGCTCATAGATGCAACCATTCCAGGTAAGTGAGCTGCACCACCAGCACCAGCAATAATAACTTTTAAACCTCTTTCATGTGCATTCTTAGAATAATCAAATAGTTTTTCAGGGGTCCTGTGTGCAGAAACAATATCTACTTCAACTTCAATATCAAAACTCTCTAAAATATCTATTGCGCCTTGCATGACTGGAAGATCTGAATTACTTCCCATAATGATTCCTACTTGTGCCATTACTATTTTATTTAGTGATTACTCTTATTGTTTTCTTTACTTGTTCAGCAATGATTCTTGCTTTGTCAATGTCTTTATTTATTATTGTTACATGACCCATCTTACGAAAAGGTCTAGTTTGCTTTTTGCCATATATGTGAGGAGTGACACCATCAATTTGCATAATCTTTTCAATATTTTCATAGACTACATCACCTGTGAAGCCTTCTTCACCAACCAAATTTACCATAATTCCAGCAACTTTACTGTCGGTGTTTCCCAAAGGTAGATTAAGAACACTACGTAAATGTTGTTCAAATTGACTTGTATAAGAGGCTTCTATACTGTAATGTCCACTATTATGAGTCCTTGGAGCAACTTCATTTACTATTATTTCATCATCTTCGGTTTGAAATAATTCAACGGCCAATAATCCAACATGTTTAAATGATTCAGCAACTTTTAGGGCAATGTTTTGTGCTTTTTCAGCAATTTTGTTTTCTATTCTTGCAGGGCAAATTACATATTCAACTTGATTTGCTTCAGGATGAAATTCCATTTCAACAACTGGATAGGTTTTTATTTCTCCACTTTTATTTCTTGCAACTATTACTGCTAATTCGTTTTTAAAAGGAATTAAGTCTTCAATAAGACACTCAACGTTGGGTAAACCAACAATATCATTTTCTGATTTTAAAATTTTAACACCATTTCCATCATAGCCAAATTGAGTAGACTTCCATACACAAGGAAAAGATAATTCTGAGCCTTTTATTTCTAATGAACTTGAATATCGTGTAAAACTTGCAGTAGGAATATTGTGAACTTCAAAAAACTGTTTTTGAACACCTTTATTCTGGATAGTTCTTAATGTTTTTGAACTAGGATATACCTCTAACCCTTCTTTTTCTAACGTTTCAAGAGCATCTACATTAACATGTTCTATTTCAATAGTAAGTAAATCAACAAGTTTCCCAAAATTATAGACAGTTTCATAATCCATTAAGTCACCTAAATGAAATTCATTGCAAATTTCAGCACAAGGCGCTTCCTTAGAATTGTCAAGTATTACAGTATAGATATCGTATTTTTGGGTCTCGGTCAGTAGCATTTTTCCTAGTTGACCACCACCAAGAACGCCTAATTTAAAATCGGAAGAAAAATAATTTTTCACTTAAAAAATTCTTTCGTACAAAAATAGTAATCAGAAATGAATAACAACTAAAAATTAGTAATATTTAATGTGTTTCCACCAACTTCAACAACTCGGAATTCGCATACAGAATTTGTAGCCTCAGCATTGAGAGGTGAGCCATCTAAAATACTGTATTCAGCATTATCACAAGGGCATTCTAATCTAGTATCGCTTTTAACATTCATTCTATCGGAGCAATCAAGGTTAGGACACTCTCTACTAAAAGCTCTAAAACTATTATTAAAATTATAAATAACAATGCCTTTTGTACCGCCATTTGCATATTCCCAACCAGCAGGAACTTGAAGGTCTATAAATGCAGGATTTGCTAAATTGACTGTTTGACTATTGATAATGTCACAGAATTGAGAATTGTTATCGCTTTCGCAACCAAACAAGAATACAAAACAGGAAAGGATAAGAATTTTTTTCATAGTTTACTTAAACTGTATATAAAACGTGGCGAATTTACAAATATTTTGTACATTTGTAAACGATCTCATTCTGTTTAACAGTTGTGAGATTTTTTGTTTATTAAAATACCGAGTTATGAGTGATATTTCATATTACACACCTGAAGGATTTCAAAAACTAAAAGATGAATTAGAGTTTTTGGAAAATGTTGAACGACCTAGAGTATCTCAAGAAATTGCTGATGCACGAGATAAAGGAGATTTAAGTGAAAATGCTGAATACCATGCTGCCAAAGAAGAACAATCATTATTGGAATTAAAAATCGCCAAAATGAAAGTTGTTTTTTCTAATGCAAGAATTTTAGATGATTCACAGTTAGATACATCAAAAATTTTGGTGTTATCAAAAGTAAAAATTAAGAATATTGCCAACAAAATGGAGTTTTCTTATACTTTGGTTGCCGATTCAGAGTCTGATTTAAAATTAGGGAAGTTGTCGGTAAATTCTCCAATTGGTAAAGGTTTGCTTGGTAAACAAGTTGGCGATATTGCTGAGATTCAGGTGCCAAATGGTATTATGAAGTTTGAAATTATGGAAATTTCTAGATAAGATGGCTTCCATATTTACTAAAATAATAAATAGAGAAATCCCAGCAAATATAGTTGCTGAAGATGATAATTTTATAGCATTTTTGGATATCAATCCAAATGCAAAAGGTCATACACTATGTGTTCCCAAAAAAGAAGTCAATAAGATTTTTGATTTGGATGAAGAAACATATAATGGTTTAATGACTTTTTCTAGAAAAGTTGCGCTTGCTTTAAGAAAAACGATTCCTTGTGAACGAATTGGAATGTCGGTAATTGGATTAGAAGTCCCTCATGTACATGTACATTTGATTCCGTTAAATAGAATGGCAGATATCCAGTTTAAGAAAAAAATTTCTTTGACAAATGAAGAGTTTGAAGAAGTAGCAAAAGCAATTTCTGAAAACTTATAATTTTCTCAAACTCACACAAAAAGTAGTGCCCTTTTCTAATTCAGATTTTTGTACAAATATTTTTCCGTTATGATAATCTTCAATAATTCTTTTGGAAAGTGATAATCCAAGTCCCCAACCTCTTTTCTTGGTTGTAAATCCAGGAGAAAATATTTTTTGACGCATATTTTTTGGAATACCTTTCCCAGTGTCAGAAACTAAAACTTGAATGAATTTGGATGTCTCTTTAAGGTTAATGTCAATTTTTCCTTTACCTTTCATGGCATCAATAGCATTCTTAACTAAGTTTTCTATAACCCAACCATATAATTGAGGGTTTAAATCTGAATTAGGATTTTTAACAGTATTATTAAAAGTGAATTCGACTTGCTTTGAAGTTCTAGATTGAAGATATTTAACTGCGTTTTCAGTTTCTTCAACAACGTTGTGTTTTTTTAATTCTGGAACTGAACCTATTTTTGAAAAACGCTCAGCGATAACATTTAATCGACTGACGTCTTTTTCAATTTCTGGGACTATATTCTGGTCAATATTTTCTGTTCTTAAAAGTTCTATCCATCCAAGTAATGACGATAAAGGTGTTCCAATTTGGTGAGCAGTTTCTTTTGCCATTCCAGTCCATAATCGGTTTTGCTCAGCAATTTTAGAGGATCTAAAGAAAAGAAAAATTACGCTAGTGAACAATAGTAGTATAAGGATAAACGTAATAGGATAGTATTTGAGTTTGTTTAATAAATCGGAATTACGATAATAAATAATCTGTTGTACATCCGTATCAGCATTTTTATAACTCACATCAATTGGAGTATTCTGACCTTTCATTAACTCAAATTGCTTTTGAAGGTACATTCTTTCGTTGGTGTCTAGCGTATCATAGTTTTTATTATTATCAACATTTAAGTTTTTCCACCCTGTAATTTCACCTGCACCATCAGTAATAATCATTGGAATAGAATTCACATTATCTAAGATGTAACTTTCAAATGTCAAATCGGCATCTAAATCGGAAGTAGCAAAACGTTTATATGCTTGTCCAAGAATCTCCATCTTAAGTCGTTCTTCTTCTTTAAACTTTTGAAAAAAACTATAGGTATTCCAAAGAATTAGTGCAACAATGACAAAAGAAGCAATAATAGCTATCCAACGTGTTATTTTTGAGTTTTTAAAGGCAGTCATTTAGACAAATATAAAATTATCTGCTGATATAACTAAAATTCTATTGTGATATTATAATTGAGATTCTTTCATTATTTTTGAACTATGATTTCAATTTCACCAAAAGACGTAAAAACTAGTAAACTTCACGGATATCTCTTAGGTTCAGTTGCACCGAGACCAATAGCGTTTGCTAGTACAATTGATAAAGATGGGAATCCAAATTTATCACCATTTAGTTTCTTCAATGTATTTAGTGCCAATCCGCCAATAATGATATTTTCTCCTGCTCGTAGAGTAAGAGATAATACGATTAAACATACATTGGTCAATGCGCAAACGACTAACGAAGTGGTTATAAATATTGTAAATTACGATATTGTACAGCAAATGTCTTTATCGAGTACCGAATATGCCGAAGGCGTAAACGAATTTGAAAAAGCAGGTTTAACGATGTTAAAGTCTGATGCAGTGAAGCCATTCCGTGTTGCAGAATCTCCTGTACAAATAGAATGTAAAGTCAATGAAATTATTGAACTCGGGAGTGAAGGTGGAGCAGGAAATTTGATTATTTGTGAAGTGGTAAAACTGCATATCAAAGAAGAAGTATTGGATGAAAACGGTGCTATTGACCAACACAAAATAGATTTGGTTTCTAGAATGGGCGGAAGTTGGTATTCTCGTGCCAATAAAGGGATGTTTGAAGTGCCAAAACCACTTTCTTCACTCGGTATTGGTGTAGATTCCATTCCAGATGAAATAAGAAATAGTGAAGTTTTGACAGGCAATGATTTAGGAATGTTGGGAAATGTTGATGCTTTACCTAATCAACAAGATGTTGATAAGTTTGCGGAACAACATCCGGAACTATTGCGGTTAGAAACGGTTAAAAAGCATACATTTGCAAAAGAATTTTTACAAGAAAAAGATGTTGAAAGTGCTTGGAAAGTACTTTTGATAAAATAAATACAGAAAATGGAAGTAACAGGAAAGATTAAATTGATAAATGAAACGCAAACTTTTGGAGCAAGCGGTTTCAGAAAGAGAGAATTAGTATTAACTACAGATGAGCAATATCCTCAAATGTTGATGATTGAGTTTGTTCAAGATAAATGTGATTTATTGAACAATTATGCAGTTGGGCAAGATGTAAAAATTTCAATTAACTTGAGAGGTAGAGAGTGGATAAATCCAGAAGGAGTTGCTAAGTATTTCAATTCTATCCAAGGTTGGAGAATTGAGAATTTACATGCAGCAGCACCTCAAAATACTGAATTACCTCCTTTGGAAGAGTTGCAAGCAACTGATTTATCTTCTGATGAACCAGACGATTTGCCTTTCTAGTTTTAGGACGATAATCATAAAATATTTTAAAAGTCGAAGCATTTGTTTCGACTTTTTTATTTGCCAAAATATTGTCATTCCTGCGTATGCAGGAATCTAAATAGAATATAATGAGATGCTGAAACTAGTTCAGCATGACGAGAAATTTTTAAAGAGATTCTTCACTCCAATTCTTTCCGTTCATAATGACATATGCATATATTCTGTCATTTAGAGTTGGTCATTGAGCGGAGTCGAAATGATACGAAGAATCTAAAAGAAGTAGTGTTTTTTATAGTAATTATTTATTTTTGTTTAATGTGTATTTTAACCAACAAACTAGAATTCCCTCCAGTAACCGAAGCCAACAAATATGGAATGGTTGCCTTTGGTGGAGACCTTTCTCCTGAACGATTGTTATTGGCATATCAAAGCGGAATTTTTCCTTGGTATTCTCAAGACGAACCTATAGTTTGGTATTCACCCGACCCAAGAATGGTATTGTTTCCTGAAAAGTTGAAAATTTCAAAAAGCATGAAGCAACTAATGAAAAAAGGCACTTTTAAAGTGACTTTTAATACCGCTTTTTCACAAGTTATTGCCAATTGTAAAACTATAAATAGAGAAGCACAAGGAGAAACAGGAACTTGGATTACTGATGAGATGGAAGAGGCTTATAATAAACTACATGAATTTGGAATTGCAAAATCAGTTGAGGTTTGGAAAGATGATAAGTTAGTTGGTGGATTGTATGGACTTGAAGTAAATACTGTTTTTTGCGGAGAGAGTATGTTTAGTAAAGTAAGTAATGCTTCTAAACTAGCATTTATTCATTTAGTAAAAACTAATAACTATAAACTCATAGATTGCCAAATCTATAATAATCATTTAGCGAGTTTAGGTGCTGAAGAGATTTCCAGAAAGGAGTTTTTGGAGTATTTATAAAATATTACACTTATCTTATATTGATATGAACTTTTTTAATTGTTTATATCAAACGATAAGCGAAGTTAAATTTTAATAAGTTAAGAAACAAACTAAACTAAGAATCTTGCCTTTTCCCAAGTTGCCACATTAAAATACCACCTGTTAAAAACATCCAAATAGCATAGGCTCCTGTTGGAATACCCATTTCAATATTATTTAAAACCGTTGTAGCAATTACCAATGCTAAAGTTCCGTTTTGTATACCACTTTCAACAGTAATTGAGATGGCATTTTTTAAATTCAGTTTAAACAATCTTGCAGTTAAATATCCTATTCCCATAGTTAATATATTTAGTAGCAGCGTAACTAACCCAACTTCTTTCATTGCTCTGCCTAAAATGTCGAGATTAGCAACTATCACAGCAATAAAAACCAAAATAAAAATTACGGTAGAAGCAATTCGCATTGGTTTTTCCATACGTTTAGAAAATTCTGGTTTGTATTTTCTTATGAGCATTCCAATTGAAATTGGTATCACAGTTATTACCATTATTTGTAGCATAGTATCTAATATTGGTAATTTTATTGTTGTTTCAGAGCCACTGCCAAAATATTCTATTGCATAGGATAAAATAAAAGGAATGGTTACAATACTTACAATGCTAGTAATAGCAGTTAAAGTTACCGATAACGCAATATTTCCTTTAGAAACTTGAGTTATTAAATTACTGGTTGCTCCACCTGGACAACTGGCTAAAATCATTAATCCAACAGCCATTATTGGACTCAAATTAAATATGACCGCTAATAAAAAACCTATGATAGGTAAAAATAATAGTTGATTAGTTAATCCAATTAAAATGGCTTTGGGAAATTTTATGATTCTAGTGAAATCGGCAGGAATCAAAGTCATTCCCATTCCTAACATAATTATCGCTAATGATAACGGTAGAAAAATTTGACTTACTAGTTCAGCAGCATCCATAAATTAAAAAATTGTAAGCGAATTTAACTTTTTAAAAGTTAGTAAACAAACTATGAAGAGAATGAGTATCTTTGAAGTTCAATTTATAAGTTGTATTAAATGAATATCAAAGACGCACAAAAAGCCGTTGACACATGGATACAAGAACATGGAGTTCGTTATTTTAATGAACTTACCAACATGGCGCAATTGACCGAGGAAGTTGGAGAGGTAGCACGCATTATTGCACGTCGTTATGGTGAGCAAAGTGAGAAAGAAAGTGATAAGAACAAAGACTTAGGAGAAGAATTGGCAGATGTTGTTTTTGTGGTATTGTGCTTGGCAAATCAAATAGGAGTTGATTTGCAAGAAGCATTTGATAAAAAACTCGAAATCAAGACCAAAAGAGATCATGATAGACATCAAAACAATGAAAAATTAAAATAATGAACCAATATAAAAACGCTAGATTTTTAAACTTGTTTATTCGCTTTGCTATTATATTTTTTGTAATCGTTACTTTTTTAAAAATTACCATGGGATTTTTCAGGTTTGATGGTTTGGAAGGTTTGAAAAATGAATATTTTATTGATGGTAAGTGGCAACCATTTTTAAGATTACAAATAATAATGTCTCTTGTTTATGGTCTGCTAATGGCTGGTTTTTATAAATTTATAAAGAAGTAAGAATTGGATTTAAAACTAACTCATTATTCAAAGCCATTAAAAGGTTCGATTACGATTACCGGTTCTAAAAGTGAATCTAATCGATTATTGATTTTACAAAAGTTTTATCAAAATTTAATCATTGAAAACCTTGGTGAATCTGATGATACTGCAGTAATGAAAAAAGCACTTTCATCAAAAGATAATGTGGTTGATGTTCATCATGCAGGAACGGCTATGCGTTTTTTAACTGCCTATTTTTCACAAGTTGAAGGAATAGAAACAATCTTGACTGGCTCAAAACGTATGAAGGAACGACCAATAAAAATATTGGTTGATGCTTTAAAATCTTTGGGTGCTAATATTCAATATTTGGAGAATGAAGGTTGCCCTCCTTTAAAAATTTTTGGTAAAAAATTGACTGAAAATAAAGTGACAATCAACGGAAGTGTGAGTAGTCAATATATTTCGGCATTGTTGTTAATTGCTTCTAGTTTAGAAAACGGATTGCAAATAACATTTGAAGGAGAAGTGACTTCTGTTCCTTATATAAAAATGACATTGGCTTTGCTTTCGGAGATCGGAATAGAGAATGAATGGAAAGATGGAAAAATTAGTGTAAAACCAAAAAAGGAAATAGTAAATAATACTATTACCGTTGAGTCAGATTGGAGTTCTGCTTCTTATTATTATAGTTTGGTTGCTTTGAGTGAAGATGCAACAATTACGTTGAGTTCGTATAAAAAATCAAGTTTGCAAGGAGATGCTGCTTTGGCTGAAATCTATAAGAATTTTGGTGTAAAAACAGTATTTAATGAACATTCAATTACATTAAGTAAGGTTGAAAATAAATTGCAATTGCAAAGTTTAACGTTTGATTTGAGTAATTCGCCTGATATTGCACAAACTATTGCAGTAACTTGTTTTGGATTAGGTTTATCTTGTCATTTAATAGGCTTGCATACGCTTAAAATCAAAGAAACTGATAGATTAGTGGCTTTAAAAACTGAGTTAGAAAAGTGTGGCGCTAAAGTTTTAATCACAGATGATAGTTTGACTTTAAAATCATCAACCGAAATTAAAGAAAACGTTAAGATAGCTACTTATAATGATCATAGAATGGCTATGGCTTTTGCACCATTATTGCTTAAAACCAATCTTGAAATTGAAGATGCGCTAGTTGTTTCAAAATCATATCCAACTTTCTGGAATGATATAGAAAAATTGACGAAATAAATTTTTTACCTCAAACACTTGACAACGCCTATGTCAATGTTGTATATTTGCCTGCTTTAAAAAATAAAACACATGAAGTTATCCAAATTTGGTTTTGAATTGCCACCAGAATTATTAGCAGAACATCCTGCTGAACATAGAGATGAATCTCGTTTAATGGTTTTGAATAGAAAAGATCAAACAATTGAGCATAAAATGTTTAAGGATGTTATCAATTATTTTGATGAGGGTGATTTGATGGTGCTAAATGATACCAAAGTTTTTCCTGCAAGATTGTATGGTGAGAAAGAAAAAACAGGTGCAAGAATTGAAGTTTTCTTATTGAGAGAATTAAATGCCGAGCAGCGTTTATGGGATGTACTAGTCGATCCTGCAAGAAAAATAAGAATAGGTAATAAGTTATTTTTTGGTGAAGATGAAAGTCTAGTTGCTGAAGTAATTGATAACACTACATCTAGAGGGAGAACTTTACGTTTCCTGTTTGATGGTTCATATGAAGAGTTTAGAAAGCGATTAAAGAAAGAAGGAGAAACACCGCTTCCAAAGTATATAAAAAGGGCTGTAGAGCCTAAAGATAAGGAGCGTTATCAAACAATATACGCTCAAAATGAAGGTTCTGTAGCAGCTCCAACGGCTGGATTGCATTTTTCAAAGCATTTATTAAAAAGATTGGAAATAAAAGGCGTTGATTTTGCTAAATTAACATTGCATGTTGGTTTAGGAACGTTTAATCCTGTTGAAGTTGAAGATTTATCGAAGCATAAAATGGATTCAGAGGAGATTACAATTCCAGATGGTGCTGCAAAAATAATTAATAATGCGATAGATAATAAGAGAAGAGTATGTGCAGTTGGAACAACTTCAATGAGAGCATTGGAAAGTTCAGTATCATCAAATAAAAGATTGAACCCTTATCAAGGATGGACTAATAAATTTATTTTCCCACCTTATGATTTTTCTATAGCCAATAGTATGATTACCAACTTCCATATGCCCAAATCTACTTTAATGATGATGACATCTGCATTCGCAGGGCATGATTTCTTAAAACATGCTTATGAAGAAGCAGTAAAGGAAAAGTATAGGTTTTATTCTTATGGAGATGTAATGCTTATTTTATAAAATTTCAAACCCGTTTTATTAACGGGTTTTTTTATGCATATATTTATTTTGTATATTGTCCTTCAAATTGCTTATTAATGAAGATACTAACCAAATTTCGTAGAAGCTTATTTTGGGTATTTGACACTCTAAAAGGGAGTCGAATAAAAAAGCATTTACAACAAATTGAACTTGTATTAAACGACTTTCATTCACAAGAATCATTAAACACTAGAAATTTTAATAGAGATAAAATAATTTCTCATGCGCTAGAAACTGTTCCTTTTTATAGCCAATATAAAGATATTCAAAACCTAGAAGATTTTCCTATTACAAATAAGAATATTATTAGGGATAATTTTAAAAATTTACAGTCTAAAAAGTATATTTCAAAAAACAACAATATTGTTTCTACAAGTGGTTCAACAGGTACTCCTTTTCAAATTTTACAAAATGAAAATAAGCATCTAAGAAATTTAGCAGATACAGTTTTTTTTGCTTCAAGAGCAGGTTATAATATTGGAGAGCAACTGATTTATATAAAACTGTGGTCTAAAAATTTTGGATTGAAAAATTTAAAAGGGTTTTTAAAAAATGTAAAAAAACATAGTGTATATAAATTAGATGATGAGGATATTTCGCAATTAATAAACAAAATTAATAAAGAATCTAAATCGCTAAATATAATAGCTTATGCAAGTTCATTTGAAAAAATCGCAAATTACCTAGAAAAAACAAATGCTGAGCCTGTAAAGTGCAAAATGAATTCTATGATTGCAATTTCAGAGCGGTTGAGTGATTATACTAAAACTACGATTGATAAATATTTTAATTGCCAAATGGTGTCAAGGTACTCTAATAATGAAAACGGGATTTTAGCTCAACAAAATTTAGTATACAATGATATTTTTGAAGTGAATTGGGCCAGTTATTTTATTGAAATATTGGCAATTGATGAAGATAAACCAGTTTCTTATGGTGAAGTTGGAAGAGTTGTTGTAACTGATTATTTTAATTATGCGATGCCTATTATTAGATATGATACAGGAGATCTAGCGATAATGAATATTGATGAAAGAAAAATACCTTTTTTAGAACGAATTGAAGGAAGGAAATTGGATATGATATATAACACTTCAGGTGAGTTAGTTTCATCACATTTAGCGTATCATTTATGTAAATATGGCAGTTTCAAACAATTTCAATTAGTGCAATACGGTTTAAAAGATTATAATATAAACTTAAATACTTCAAAAGTAGTAGAGAAAGAGCAAGATTTGGTTGAAGAGTTTAAAGGCTATCTTGGAAAAGACGCGAATATTAAGGTAAATTATGTAGATGAAATACCAGTGTTAAATTCAGGGAAAAGACAAGAAGTTACAAATACTTATTATAAAAATTAAATTTTAAGAAACACCATTTATTTTTCTATAGATTTTGGTAAATGGAAACAATAAGTTTTTATAACCAAATACCCTTGACAAGATTTCATATTTAATTCCGTTATACTTCTCACTTATAAAATTGTTTAAAGGATATACGTTAAGTTGTTCAAATTCATGTATGGCATTTTTTAAATCTTCTAATGGATAATTGGTTTTTACTAACTTAGATAATAAGAAAAATAGTAAAGTTTGCTGCCTGTTATTTAATCGTTTACGACACTTTTTTTGTGTTAATTCATTAGTATCAAGTTGATTAATAATTGAATTTATTTCTTCAAAAATATAATTGTGACTTTCTATCATTCTATCTAAGTGAGCTGCATCCAATTTTCTCATAATTGAATTTGGCTTAATTTGTAAGTATCTGTAAACGTCAATATTGAGATGAGCAATTCTATTGGTTTTGAAAAAAAGGTTTGGAGTATATGCACAGTCCTCCAATAGTAAATCTTTTACAAATGTAATTTTAGTTTTTTCTAAAAACTCTTTAGAAACTATATAGGACCAAACCGCATGATGAAAGTGATTGTTGGCCATATATTCAATGCCATTGGATACAACAATATTAGAATTGACAAGGTTTTTATTTTTGGATTCTTTTAAGTTTAAATCTGTCGTATTTATACAATCAAAAGATAAAATTTCTAGTTTGTTTTTTTCTAAACAAGTTAGAAGTTGATTTAAAACATTAGAGGCAATATAATCATCAGAATCGACAAAATAAATATATTTTCCTTTTGCAAGAGGGTACCCAAAATTTCTAGCATCACTTAACCCACCATTTTTTTTAGTGTGAATTGAGATATTAGAATTAGGGGTGTTTTTATGAAACTCTTTAACAATTTCTAAACTTTTGTCAGTAGAGCCATCATCTATCACTAGTATCTCATATTCATCTTTAGATATATTTTGATCCAGCAAACTTTTTAAACAATGAATAATGTACTTTTCTTCATTGTACATAGGAACAATTATGCTTAATTTCATAGACTTAATAAATTCTGCTTTTTACAATATTGAATGCAATATAATTATTTACTTTGTAACAAATTAAAATTCACTGGTTTTACCACTAGTTTTTAAATGATGAAGGATAAAAAAAGAGATATTCGATCACTTACCAAAGAGCAATTGCGCGATTTTTTTATTGAAAATGGAGATAAGGCATTTCGTGGGAATCAAGTGTATGAGTGGCTATGGAGTAAGGTTTCTCATTCTTTTGATGAAATGACAAATATATCAAAAGAGACTAGAAAAATGTTGGAAGAAAATTTTGTTATCAATCATATTAGTGTTGATCAAATGCAACGAAGTAATGATGGAACTATCAAAAATGCTGTGAGATTGCATGATGGCTTGATGGTTGAGTCGGTTTTAATACCTACCGAAACTAGAACTACAGCTTGTGTTTCTAGTCAAGTTGGTTGTAGTTTGGATTGTAAGTTTTGTGCTACATCCAGATTGAAAAGAATGCGTAATTTAAATCCAGATGAAATATATGACCAAGTTGCAGCAATAAACCAAGAGAGTTTATTGTATCACAATAGAAAATTGACCAATATTGTTTTTATGGGTATGGGAGAGCCATTGATGAACTATAATAATGTGCTTAAATCTATCGATAAAATAACTTCACCAGAGGGTTTAGGAATGTCTCCTAAAAGAATTACGCTATCAACTTCTGGAATTCCTAAAATGATAAAGAAAATGGCTGATGATGAGGTTAAATTCAATCTAGCAGTTTCATTACATTCCGCAATTGATGAGGTGCGCACTCAAATTATGCCATTTAATGAAAATTTCCCATTAGATGATTTAAGAGAAGCATTAGAATATTGGTATGAAAAAACCCAAAGAATGATAACCTATGAGTATATTGTCTGGAATGGGATTAATGATACAAGAGAGGCAATTGACGCATTGGTAAAATATTGTAAGTATGTGCCATGTAAAGTTAATATTATTGAGTATAACCCTATTGATGATGGTGAATTTCAGCAAGCGCAATCGCGAGCGATAAATGACTATGTAAGTGTATTGGAAATGAATGATATTGTTGTGAATGTTCGCCGAAGCAGAGGTAAAGATATTGATGCTGCCTGTGGACAATTGGCAAACAAAACAAAATAGTTAAATGTCGCTCTAGACACAATGAAGAATTTATATTTTTCTTATTTTTGACTTCTCTTAATGAAACCAGTTGAATATATAAAACAGCCCATTTTAAAAGAAATGGAACTCTTTGAAAGTAAGTTCAAAGAAACAATGGTTTCCAATGTTCCGTTACTCAACAGAATCACTCATTATATTGTAAGAAGGAAAGGAAAACAAATGCGACCAATGTTTGTTTTTTTAGTTGCCAAAATGGTTTCAGGCGGTAAGTTTGAAGAAAGAACGTATCGTGGAGCTTCAGTAATTGAATTAATTCACACCGCTACTTTAGTACACGATGACGTTGTTGACGATAGCAATCGTAGAAGAGGTTTCTTTTCATTAAATGCTTTGTGGAAAAATAAAATTGCCGTTTTAGTTGGTGATTTTTTATTGTCTAAAGGCTTATTAACTTCAATTGATAATGATGATTTTGATATTTTAAAATTGATTTCAGTTGCGGTTCGTGAAATGAGTGAAGGAGAGTTGTTGCAGATAGAGAAAGCACGAAAATTAGATATTACAGAAGCGGTTTATTTTGATATTATCCGTCAAAAAACAGCAACTTTGATAGCGGCATGTTGCGGTATTGGAGCAGCATCAGTTGGGAGTGGCAAAGAAGAAATTGAACGAATGCGCAAATTTGGCGAGTTGATTGGAATTGCTTTTCAAATCAAAGATGATTTATTTGACTATTCTGATGAAAAAATTGGAAAACCAACAGGAATAGATATCAAAGAACAAAAAATGACTTTGCCTTTGATTTATGCATTAAACAATTGTGAGCCATCAGAAAAAAAATGGTTGATAAACTCGGTGAAGAATCATAACAAAAACAAGAAGCGAGTTAAAGAAGTTATCAAGTTTGTAAAAGAAAAAGGTGGAATTGAATACACGACTTCAAAAATGAAAGACTATCAACAACAGGCTTTAACTATTTTAAATGCTTATCCAACTTCTGAATATAAAGATTCGCTAGTGAAAATGGTGAATTATGTGATTGAACGGGAGATTTAACGGTATTGCTATGAGAAATTTATTTTTTAATCTATTGTTCTTATTTTTAGTTTTGAGTTGTGGTACAAAACCTAAAGATTATTTAGAGTTAAAAGAAGAAAAGATAACTATTTGCGCTGAAACTTATACAAATAATTATTCTAAAATAGTATTTGACAATTATAATACTATTGTTAAGAATGATACAATTTCCTATAATGAAATAAGATATCAATGTGTTGGTTCATCATTTACTACTCATAAAGTGATGTATGATAAATTTGGGAATTGGAATCAGTATATTTATCCTAAAGACTCTAATGTTCCAATATTATTATGGAGAAATATTGATTTGTTTAAAGATGGAAATAAATACACTATTTACACATTTGGTTATGAAGAGTGGAAACATATTTATGCAACAATTATGGTTTTTGATGATAAAGAAAATGATGTATTGGAAAATAATGAAATGAGAGCTAAAGTTGCTACATATTTTGGTAAATTAATTAAAAGGAATAATTCATCAAAAAAGAAATTTTATGGTGTATTCAATAAACTTAAATTACCAATTCAAAATTAATTACTTGTCACAATTTCCAATTGCAGTAACTCTTCAATAAAAGTTCGTTGATTTGATAGTCTAGGAACTTTGTGTTGCCCACCTAATTTGCCTTTCATTTTCAGCCAGTCATAAAATAACCCTTTCCTTGCTTGGTGTACTTTTGGCATTGCTAATGTCATGTTATTATAACGTTTTGCTTCGTAGTCAGAATTGATTGCCTTTAAAGCATTGTCAAGTAATTCGGTAAAGTAGTCGATATTTTTTGGTGCTTTGCTAAATTCAATCATCCATTCATGTCCACCATTTTCTTTGTCTTTCATGAAAATGGGAGCGACTGTATAATCAATTATGGTAGCCTTTGTCTTTTTACAGGCTTTTTTAAGTGCATCTTCTACGTTTTCAATAATCAATTCTTCTCCAAATACATTGATGAAATGTTTAGTTCGACCAGTAATTTTAATTCGGTATGGATCAAGAGATGTAAACTTAATCGTATCTCCAACTAAATATCGCCATAAACCTCCGTTTGTAGTAATAACTATTGCGTAGTTGGTGTCTAATTCAACATCTGATAGTTGAATGGCTGTTGAATTTTCGCCATCGTAAGAGTTCATAGGAATAAATTCATAAAAGATTCCATAGTCAAGCATTAACAATAATTCTTTAGAACCATTTTGGTCTTGAATCGCAAAAAACCCTTCAGAAGCATTATAAGTTTCGTAGTACTTAAAGTCTTTTTTTGGAATTAGTTTTTTAAATTGTTCTCTATACGGATTGAAATTTACGCCTCCATGAAAATACACTTCTAGGTTTGGCCAAACTTCCAAAATATTATCTTTTCCAGTAGTTTCCAACACACGATTCAACAACACAAGCATCCACGAAGGGACTCCAACTAAACTCGTAATGTTTTCATTAATTGTTTCGTTAATAATAGCTTCCATTTTTGTTTCCCATTCACTCATTAAAGCTATTTCTTGTTTGGGAGCGCTACTTATATCAGCCCAAAAAGGCATATTTTCTATAATAATTGCTGATAAATCTCCGAAGTAAGAATTATTGTCTTCATATACTGCCGAACTTCCACCAAGTCTTAACCCTTTGCCAGTAAATAATTGTGTGTCAGGATTATTGTTAATATATAAACAAAGCATGTCTTTTCCTGCTTTCATATGACAATCTTCAATTGCTTCATCGCTCACAGGAATAAATTTACTTTTGGCATTGGTTGTGCCACTTGATTTTGCAAACCATTTGATATTGGTATTCCAAAACAAATTTTGCTCTCCTTTTCTTGCTCTTTCTACAAAAGGTGCGAAAGTTTCATATTTTTGAATAGGAATTCTATCGGTGAAAGTTTGATAATCTTTGATAGTATTAAAGTCAAATTGCCTTCCTAATTCAGTGTCTTTGGCAATAAATAATAATCTGTGTAACAGTTCTTCCTGAACATCAATAGGATACTTAATAAACAGTTCTATCTGATGGATTCTTTTTTTTAAGAACCAAGAAATAATGGAGTTTACTATTGGTATTGGCATCGTTTATTGATTATCTTTATCGAGTTAAAAATACAAAACTATTATGCAATATCAAGGTGTGCTTAAAAAAATGATGACTTCTAATGATGAAACTGTACAATATTATTTGGATTTAGAGGCTGATTTTTTAAATATGAATCAATTACTCGATAGAGAGATTACACTTTCGTTTGTGAAGTATGAATGCTTGAATTGTCATTTGGATAAGCAAATATACCGTCAAGGTTTTTGCAAAAGTTGTTTTTATGAAACGCCGAGAGCAGGAGAATGGATTATGAGACCTGAATTGAGTACTGCACATTTGGGAAAAGAGGATAGAGATTTAGAATTTGAAAAAGAAATGCAACTGAAACCTCATATTGTTTATTTAGCAAACTCAAGTAATGTAAAAGTTGGTGTGACAAGGAAATCACAAGTTCCAACTCGTTGGATTGATCAAGGAGCACATGAAGCAATTGAGATTGTTGAGGTTCCTAATAGATACTTGGCAGGAATTACTGAAGTAGCTTTGAAAGAGCATGTTTCTGATAAAACCAATTGGAGAAAAATGCTGGTAAACGAAATCACTGATGTTAATTTAATAGAAGAAAAAGAGAAATTAGCAGCATATATACCTGATGAAGTAAAAGAATATTATCTAGATAAAAATGTCAATGAAACTCAAATTAATTTCCCAGTGAAAGAATATCCACAAAAAGTGAAGAGTTTGAACCTTATTAAAACTCCAACCTATAAAGGTGTTTTAAAAGGTATTAAAGGACAATATTTAATATTTGAAGATAATACAGTATTTAATATCCGAGCAAATGAAGGTTTGGTCGTAAATTTTATCGTGTAGAATTTCTAATTACTAAATCGGTATTGATGACTTTAGTCGCAATCTCTTTTTGTTTTGTTTCTAATTTTTCAATTAATAATTCGGCAGTAGTTTCTCCCATTATTTCTCCATGCTGAGTTATTGTAGAAAGTTTTGGACTTGAATGTCTTGCTAAAATACCGTTAGAAAAAGCAATTACAGAAATATCATTTGGGATGTGATGTCCTAGATTTTTAGCTGCTTTCATTGCTGCAATAGCTGCAGATTCACCAAGTGCAATAACACTATCAATTTTATTGTTTTTAAAGAACGGAGTTAAAATAGTTTCATATTTTTTATAATCCTTTTCAAAAATATTTATAACTAAATCTGAATTGAATTCAATGCCTATATTTTCTAAACCTTTCTTGTAACCTAAAAAACGCTGCTTACCAATATTTAAACTGCTTAAAGTCGATATAAAAGCAATATTCTTATGGCCTTTTTTAGCAAGAAATTCAACAGCTTCTAATGAACCATTATAATCATTGGCAATAACTTTATCGCAATTAACATCTTCAGTTGTTCTGTCAAACATTACTACAGGAATTCCATCATCAATAGTATTTTGAATATGGTTAAAATTTTGTAATAATTCTGTTTCTTTGGCAAGAGATAATATGAAGCCATCAACACTTCCATTTGAAAGCATTTCGATAATTTCAACTTCTTTACTGTAAGTATCATTAGAAATACAAGTAATTACTTTATAACCTTTTTTATTTGCAACATTTTCAATTCCTTTAAAAACTTGAGCGAAAAAATAATTTAGCATATTCGGAATAATTATCCCAATTGTTTTAGTGCTTCTATTTTTAAGGTTTATGGCATTAAAATTTGGTTTATAATTATTCTCTTTAGCGTATTTGTTGATCTTTTCTTTAGTTGCTTCACTAATTTCATGACTGTCATTAAGTGCTTTAGAAACTGTGGAAATTGAAACACCAAATTTTTCTGCAATATCTTTAATTGTAAGTTTTTTCATCAAAGCCTAAAATAGTAATTTTTAAAGTTTCTCAATTAGTTTTTTAAATAATAAAATTAAATTTGGCTCGGCAGCTTTGGCAACATCCAGAATATCATTTATGTCAACTTCTTGAAGGTTTTGTGGATCGCATTCATCAGTCAATACTGAAATGGCAACGCAAGGGAGATTGATACTTTTTGCAACTATAACCTCTGGTACAGTGCTCATTCCAACAGCATCGACCTCTAAGATTTGAAGCATTCTATATTCGGCTCTTGTTTCTAATTGAGGCCCCAAAACTCCAGCATAAACACCATCTTTTAAATCAATATTATTTTCAGATGCAATATGCTTTAACATGCTATTCATTTTTTTAGAATACGGCTCTAACATATCTGCAAAAAGATTTCCAAATTTACTGGCTCCTTTAAAAACCAATGGCGAACCTCCTTGAAGGTTGATATGGTCGTCCAACAGTATTAAATCACCTTTTTTATAGTTTAGGTTTATGGCTCCAGCAGCATTAGAAATTAATAGATGTTGAATGCCGAGTTCTTTCATAACTCTAACGCCATAAGTTACTTCCCATAAAGAATAATCTTCATAAGCATGAAAACGTCCAGCCATTAAGATTACTTTTTTGCCAGATAATGTTCCGTAAATCAATTTTCCAGCATGAGAAACAACCGTGCTAATTGGGAAATGTGGAATGTCGTTATATGGAATTTCAACATCAATGTCCACTTCATTTACAAGGTTTCCCAATCCAGTACCGAGAATAATTCCAACTGTTGGGTTTGTAAATCCATTCGATTTTAAAAAATCAGTTGTTTCTTTTAAATGTTGTTTTTTCATAAGGTTATTTCTTCTCCTATTTTTAAATCAAATCGTTTTCTAAACCAATGAACTGCCAAATACAATATTGGTGTGTCAAGTGCTGCAACAATTACTTTGAATAAAAAACCACTAAGTAATAATCCACCAAACATACTCCATGGCAAGACCTTGAAACTACAAAGTAATGCCAAGACTGTAAATGTATCAATAAACTGTGAAGTAAACGTCGAGAAATTGTTACGGAACCAAAGATGTTTGCCATTTGTCTTTTTTTTCCAAAAATGAAAAATTCGGATATCAATAAATTGTGCAAATAAATATGCAATCATTGAGGCTAATACTGCAATTGGCGATAGTCCAAAAACTTGTGTAAAAGTTACATCATTTACTGGCGAATTTTCTATTGCAGGAACTTCGTTGGCAACATAAATTATTAGCATTGAAAAAATGGAAGCAATAATTCCAGCAACCACAACTCTGTTAGCCTTTTTCTTTCCATAGATTTCTGAAATAATATCGGTGATTAAAAATGTAATAGGATATGGTAAAATTCCTACCGAAATTTCAAATCGATATATTCCAAAAGGATTCCAATAAAAGAATTTTTGAAAAATGAGATTGGATGCAACTAAAGCAGCAATAAACATTCCTGCAAGAATCAGATAAATATTGTTTGCCAGAATAGTATTACGTTGCGTCATTCTACGAAAATACTAATTATTTACCATTCTTATTTGTAAACTTTTGCAACAATATAATTTGCTATCTTTGCCCACGAAAAAAATACTAAAACGATAAAATATGAAGGCATATATTTTTCCAGGTCAAGGAGCACAATTTACAGGAATGGGTTTAGATTTATATGAAAACTCAGAAATTGCTCAAGAATTATTTGAAAAGGCTAATGAAATATTAGGGTTTCATATTACCGATATTATGTTTGAAGGAACGGCTGAAGAGTTGAAACAAACGAAGGTTACACAGCCAGCAATTTTCTTGCATTCGGTGATTTTGGCAAAGGTTTTAGGAGATGACTTTAAGCCAGAAATGGTTGCAGGACATTCATTAGGAGAATTGTCGGCATTGGTTGCTAATGGTACACTTACCTTTGAAGACGGATTGCGATTGGTTTCAAAACGAGCTATGGCAATGCAAAAAGCATGTGAAGCGCAAGAATCTACTATGGCAGCGGTTTTAGGATTAGAAGATGCTGTTGTTGAAGAAACTTGTGCAGAGATTGATGGTGTTGTGGTTGCTGCAAATTATAACTGTCCTGGACAATTGGTAATTTCTGGAGAAATAGACGCAATTAATAAAGCTTGTGAAGTGTTAACTGAAAAAGGCGCAAGAAGAGCGTTGGTTTTACCAGTTGGTGGCGCATTTCATTCACCTTTGATGGAGCCTGCAAGAGAAGAGTTGGCAGCTGCAATTGAAGAAACTACGTTTAGTGAACCAATATGTCCAGTGTATCAAAATGTGGTTGCGAAAGCAGTTACAGATCCTGATGAAATAAAAGTAAACTTGATTGCTCAATTAACAGCACCAGTAAAATGGACACAATGCGTTCAAGCAATGATTGCTGATGGAGGAACAGAATTTATTGAAGTTGGTCCAGGAAAAGTATTGCAAGGGTTGATGCGAAAAATTGATAGAAGTGTTGCTGCGAGTGGAGCGAGTTTTGAAGTGTAATATTCTATAGTTCATCTAAATAAAGAGAAATATCAAAACTTTTAAGAATGTCTTTTATTTTTTCTCTCATTTCAGGGTCTACTTTATCTTTCCATCTATTGACTAAATAGTTTTTATTTCCCGATTCAATTTGATTTTTTGTTTCAGTTGTGCTGTGAACAATTCCACTCGAAGGTAAATTGATGCATTTAAACATATTTGGATTGTAGTCTAAATTTACTTTGCTGCATAGATTTTTAATCGTTTGTTCAGAATTTATTAGAAGTTCTTCGTATTTAAGAACAATTAGGTTGGAAGGTAAATTTTTGTTTTTATAGTGATGGAGCAAAATATAATTTTCTAAGCACCAACTTGTTACAAATTTCTCTAAAGTTGAACTATTTTCAACTATTTGCTCAATTTTGTTTTTTGCTCTGTTGGTTAGTAAGTTACTTATTCTATTTGAAGCTGCATATAAAGCTATATAAGAATCCCAGTTTAAATTCATTCGTGATAAACTGTGTGAAATTGGGTTTCTTAATAAGTAAATGCCAAAATCGTCTTTAAAATGACTCATAAAATGATCATAATGATATGTGATTTTATGAGTTTTAAAAATCGTTCTAGATGTTTTGAATTTATGAGTTGGTTTAAATAAATCAGACCAATAATAACTATTCCAAGTTTTTCCTTGAGATAAATCAGAATAGTAATTAAGCAATCTTTCTAACTCTATAGAAGATAAATCAGTATATCTTTCCACTAAGAAATCTTCCTGAAAATAGTTTTTTAAAATTTCTTTATTGTCGTTGTTTAAAGCAAGAGATTCACTTGCTAATTTGTAAGTGCTATCGGTATTTAAAATTTCGGCAAGTAAAGTTGAACCTGCTCTAGGAAGTGTGAAAATGTAAATATCAGATTTAGTCTTTTTATGAGTATGAAGTTTTGATAATATACTTTTGACTAAATTTTTGATTCTCATTTTAAGAGTTTTAAGTGACTTATAAACTCTCCTGCCATTTCCAAGAACTTCTTAATGCTTCTTCAAGATCCAATTCTGCTTTCCAGCCCAATTCTTTATTTGCAAGACTTGTGTTAGCATAAGCAGCAGTAATATCACCAGCACGTCTGTCAACAATCTTGTAGTTAACATTTTTTCCTGTGGCTTTTTCAAAAGCATTTACAACTTCCAATACCGAACTTCCTTTTCCAGTACCAATATTGAAAAATTCACAATTCGCTTTGTTTTTATTTTCAAGAAGTCGGTTTAAAGCTGCAATATGAGCTTTGGCTAAATCTACTACATGAATATAGTCTCGAATTGCTGTTCCGTCAGGAGTGTTATAATCGTCACCAAAGACTGAAAGACATTCACGTATTCCAGCAGCAGTTTGCACAACATAAGGAATTAAATTTTGGGGAACACCAATTGGCAATTCACCAATTTTGGCACTTTTATGTGCGCCAATTGGATTAAAATAACGTAAAGCAATTGCTCTTAAACCTGTTACTTTGCTAGTGTCTTCAATAATAATCTCGCCCATTTTTTTGGTTGCTCCATAAGGAGATTCAGCAGGTTTTGTAGGTGCATCTTCAGTAATTGGTAATTTGTCTGCTTGACCGTAAACAGTACAAGAAGAACTAAAGATAAAATTGCGAACATTGTTTGCATTCATTTCTTGTAATAAATATGTTAATGTTGCAATATTGTTTTCGTAATACATTAAGGGTTCTTCAACACTTTCTCCTACTGCTTTTGAGGCTGCAAAATGTATAACGCCATCAATCGAATAATTTTTAAAAAATTGCTGTACGTCTTTCTTATTTTTTAGATCTATCTGTTCAAATTCTGGTTTGATTCCAGTTATTGAAGTAATTCTGTCTAAAACCTCAATAGTTGTATTGGAAAGGTTGTCAATAATAACAACTTCAAAACCCTCGTTTTGTAATTCTACCACAGTGTGTGAGCCAATGTAGCCTAACCCTCCAGTAACTAGTATCTTTTTCATAGTACGCTTTTTACTTTAAGAAATTTAAAATAGTTTGTGTGATATATTCTAATTGATCTTCTTCAAATTCAGTGTGCATAGGTAATGAAATAACTGTATTTATCAATTCATTTGTTATGGTAAAATCATCTTCGTTATACCGTTCATCAGCATAAGCTTTTTGACTGTGTAAAGGGACTGGATAATAAATTGCATTTGGAATATTTTTGTCCAATAAATGTTGATGCAATTTATTTCTATCAGCATTTTTTATTTGTAATGTATATTGATGGTAGACATGACAATCACAGGTTGAGCAAATTCCTCCTTCGCAATTTTTTGGTGTAGGAGTAATAATATTTGGATGATTTGCAAATGCTGTATTGTAATAATTTGCAGCTTTTCTTCGTGCATCACAATATGCATCAAGATGTTTTAATTTGATATCTAATATTGCCGCTTGAATACTGTCCAATCTTGAGTTAACACCAATCACATCATGGTAATAACGTTTATACATTCCATGATTTACCATTCCTCTTATAGTATGCGCTAAATCGTCATCGTTGGTAAAAATAGCGCCGCCATCTCCATAGCAGCCTAAATTTTTTGAAGGAAAAAATGAGGTAGTTCCCACATTTCCAATCGTTCCTGCTTTTTTCTTAGTTCCATCTGAATAAGTATAATTTGCACCTATTGCTTGAGCAGTATCTTCAATAACATAAAGATTGTGCTCATTTGCAATTTCCATAATCGCCTCCATATTAGCGCATTGACCAAATAAATGCACAGGAATTATTGCCTTGGTTTTTGAGTTGATTGCTTTTTTAAGAGCGTCGATATCCATATTAAAAGTGTCTCTTTCAACATCAATCAATACAGGAGTTAGTTTTAAAAGTGCAATGGTTTCAACAGTAGCGGCAAAAGTAAAATCAACAGTAATAACTTCATCTCCTTGCTCTAAGCCAAGTCCCATCATTGCAATTTGCAATGCGTCTGTTCCGTTTGCACATGGAATTACATGTTTTACATCTAGATACTCTTCTAGATTTTTTTGAAATTCATGAACCTTTGGTCCATTAATATATGCGTTGGAATCAAGTACTTCTTGAATAGAAGCATCAACTTCTGATTTTATTTTTTCATACTGACCTTTAAGGTCAACCATTTGGATTTTTTTCATCATCATTTTTATTAAATCGAAACAAAAGTAGTAATAATTTGTTGTTAAAAGTGAAATTTACACTTGCGTATAAACTTCTTCAAAAGGAATTCTGAAACGTTCGCCATAAACGCCTTCAGGTTTTCTTATGCCGCAAGATACTACCATATTAATTTCGGAACTATAAGGCAAATTTAATATTTTTTTAATTCTCAGCGTATCAGAGCCTTCCATTGGACAAGTGTCATAACCTTCGGCAGCCATACTTAACATAAAAGTTTGAGCAGCGAGACCAGCACTTTTATGTGCTACAATTCTCATATCCGAATTTCTTAATTGTCGGTAAGTTGGTTTGAATAAACCAGTAATCCAACTAAAAATATATTTGAAAAAACCTAATATCCCTAAAAATTCTGAATACACAAAAGGCATTATTTTATTGTAATAATTCAGTGCAAATCGCTCTCTAGTTGTATAGTCACTTTTTAATTTTATTCCAAAAATGCTTTCCAAATAGTTGCGATGTGTTTTAACTCGTTTTTTCCACAAATCTTTTCGAACAACAACTACCACCATTTCTTTAGCGGTTTTTGCAGCATTTTGTCCCAAACAAGCTTCGGTCATTTTTTCTAAAATATCTTTTGAAGTGATATGATAAAATTCCCAAAGTTGCATATTGCTACTGTTGGGAGCCAAAGTTGCCTTTTCAATACATTTTTTTACAATTTCTGAATCAATTTCTTTACTCTCATCATATACACGAACAGATCTTCGATAGTTGATAGCATCAATTAGTTTTTGATTTTTTTTCATTTTGTGAAAATACGAAAAATAGAAAAAGAGAAATTCAATTTTTTAAATCAATAGTCAAAAAGTAGGAACACTGATTTTTTTGGTCTAAATTTGTTTGTAAGTAAATTTCTTTTTTAATGGCGATAGAACATATTTTTTTGAATACTGATATTCCAAAAGAATTTCAAATAAATAACCCAATTCATCAAAAAACATATTTGATGGATGGAGAAATAAATACATGGAGTGGAGAAATCACCAATGTTTATGCAGCAATTTGTGAGCAAAAAAATGGAGAGTTGGAGCAAAAATTAATTGGTTCTATTCCAAATATGGGAGAAAAAAATGCTTTAGAAGCTTTAGATGCAGCTAGTAGAGCGTATGACAAAGGGAGAGGCGAATGGCCAATGATGAAGGTTGAAGAACGTATACATTGTATTCAAGAATTTTCTAAAATGATGCTTGAAACACGTGATGAGGTTGTAAAACTGTTGATGTGGGAAATTGGCAAATCATACAATGATGCTTGCAATGAATTTGATAGGACCATTGAATATATTGAAGATACAATTCAGGATTTAAAAAAGATGAATGCTGAAGATTCTGAAATTCATTTTCATGACGGAGTTTATGCTCAAATTAGAAGAGCACCTTTAGGAGTAGTGTTGTGCTTGGCTCCCTATAATTATCCGTTGAACGAAACTTTTTGTTTGTTGATTCCTGCGTTGATAACTGGAAACACTACCATTTTTAAACCTGCTAAATACGGTATTTTATTGTTAGAGCCTTTGTTAAAAGCCTTTCAAAAATGCTTTCCAAAAGGAGTGGTAAATTTCATGTATGGTAGTGGAAGAACATTGGTAACTCCAATCATGAAAACTGGAAAAGTTAATGTTTTAGCGCTTATTGGAAATAGTAAAACTGCAAATGCGATACAAGGATTGCATCCTAAACAAAACAGGTTGCGATTGGTGTTTGGTTTAGAAGCAAAAAACGCAGCAATTGTATTGCCAGATTGTGATTTGGATTTGGCAGTAAAAGAATGTGTGAATGGATCTTTGGCATTCAATGGACAACGTTGCACCGCAATAAAAATAATATTTGTGCATCAAGATATTGTGGATGAATTTAACGAGAAGTTTGTTGCTGAGGTTTCTAAATTAAAGTTTGGTTTACCTTGGGAGAAAGATGTGAATTTAACACCACTTCCTGAACCAGACAAGCCAACATATTTAAAAGAATTGATTGATGATGCTAGGTCTAAAGGAGCAAAAATAATTAACGAAAATGGCGGTAATGCTATTGCGAGTTTTGTGTATCCTGCTGTATTATTTCCAACAAACACATCAATGAATGTGTTTCATGAAGAGCAGTTTGGTCCAGTAGTGCCAATCACTTCGTTTAAAGATATTAATGAACCTTTAGATTATATTTCTGATTCCAATTACGGACAGCAAGTAAGTTTGTTTAGTAATGATGATGATGCGTTAGCGCCATTGATTGATGGTTTGGTAAATCAAGTGTGTAGAGTGAATATTAACAGTAAGTGCCAACGAGGACCAGATGTGTATCCGTTTGTAGGGCGTAAAGACTCTGCCGTAAGTACCTTGAGTGTACATGATGCGTTGCGTTCGTTTTCTATTCGTACGATGGTGGCGTTTAAGGATGGTGAATTGAATAACAAAGTGATGAATGACTTGTTGGAGAATCCAATGTCTAATTTTGTAAGAAAGTAGTATATATTGAAAGTTTCAATCTACAAGTTGTAAGGCTTGACTTTCCGATTAGTTTTCACTAACTTTACATATTGGACGATAAAATTTATTAAAACAAAACCTTATTTTAAGCATTATACTTCATTACTAGAAATCGCTAACCAATGATAAAATTCTTTAGAAAAATTAGACAAAACTTGCTTTCAGAAGGCAAAACTGGAAAGTATCTTAAGTATGCCATCGGTGAAATTATCCTTGTTGTTCTAGGAATTTTAATTGCCTTACAACTGAACAATCTCAATGATGAAAGAAAAACTGAAAATTTAAAACAGGTTTATTACGAACAGTTATTAAAAGGTTTTGATAAAGATAAAAAATATATAGAAGAATCTTCAAATTCATTAGACTCTAGCCTTATAAAGTATGAAACTTACATGGAGGCATTTAAGCAAGAAAATCTACCAACAACGAAAATAATAGGTAATATTGGTAGTGCGTATACGAATATTACAACTGTTCAATTTCAATCTAACACAATTTCAACCCTTCAGAATGCTGGTGATATCAAATTAATACCACCTTTCATACGTAAAAAATTAATTAGTTTACAAAAATATATAGAACAAACAGAAAATGTTTCCAAAGCTAATGATGCCATGGCTTTAGAAGCTCTCAATTACGCAAATAGATTTTATGGTAGCACGAGATTGATTTCGGAAATAAATAATCAACCCAAATTATTGGAATGGATATTTGAGGAAAATCGAAAAATACAAATGATTCTTGCATTAGAATCCTCTCTCTATCGGAAAGTATTATCTGAAAATTATAGCCTTAACAGGTTTAAGAGAATCTTATTAGATATGGATGAGATTACAATACTTATAAATGACGAACTGAAAAAATAACGAAAACACAACAATTGCAATTAGTAATTACTTGTTTTCGCCTACTTCTGAAAATTCTCGCGGATTTTCTATTTGGTTTGTATTTGCTAAATTATTTACTGAAACACGCAACGAAATCATACACAAACAAGATAAATAAATTATACAATACTCAATAGTTGTATTTTAATCACAAGCCTTCCAAATAGCATCTTCAGGAGTTGGAGCGGTAATCTTAATTGTTTCTTTATTTACAGGATGAATAAATTCAATCTTACGAGCGTGTAAATGAATACTTCCGTCTTTATTGCTTCGGTCAAAACCATATTTTAAATCTCCTTTTATTGGCGAACCAATGTTCGATAATTGACAACGAATTTGATGGTGTCTTCCTGTTTCTAAGTCAATTTCTAATAAAGAATAATTATCCAAATCTTTAATCGCTTTGTAATGAAGTATTGCTTTTTTAGTGTCTTTACTTTCTTTATTATAAGCAGTTGATTTATTGTTTTTTGGATTCTTTCTCAAAAAATTTATGAGTGTGTCTTGGCTTTTTTGCGGTCTGTTTTTTACAATTGCCCAATACGTTTTATTGATTTGTTTTTCGCGTAGCATTTTGTTCAAGCGCTCCAATGCTTTGGAAGTTTTAGCAAAAATTATAATCCCAGAAGTTGGTCGGTCAAGCCTATGAACAACACCTAAATATACATTGTTTGGTTTGTTGTATTTGTCTTTAATATAGCGTTTTACAACTTCACTAAGAGGAGTGTCTCCAGTTTTGTCTCCTTGAGTTATATCGCCTGCGCGCTTGTTGACAATAATAATGTGATTGTCTTCATGTAAAACCTGTAAATTATCTTTAGAAGAACGCATTGTTTTTAGTTGGCTGTAGTTTCTCTATTAAATTTATCGGCAACATTGGTGTTAACCTGTTCAATAAATTTTAAGACTTCTTCTTTTCCCATTCCAGTTTCTGATGAGGTGATGAAGTGATTAGGAACACTTTCCCAGGTTTTGAGTAACTGTTTTTTATATTTAGTCACATTCTTATTAAGTGTCGAACTTCCTAATTTGTCGGCTTTAGTAAAAATTATTCCAAACGGAATGCCATTTTCGCCTAGAAATTGCATGAATTCTAAATCAATTTTTTGAGGTTCGTGTCTAGAGTCAACTAATACAAACGAACAAACTAATTGTTCTCTTTTTAAGAAATAGTCTTTGATAAAACGCTGAAAAGTTTTACGTTTTGATTTTGAAACTTGCGCATATCCATATCCAGGTAAATCAACTAAAAACCACTCGTCATTTATTTTAAAATGATTGATAAGTTGTGTTTTTCCAGGTTTTCCAGAGGTTTTAGCCAGTTTTTTATGGTTAGTTAGCGCGTTGATTAATGAAGATTTTCCAACATTTGAACGGCCTATAAAAGCATATTCAGGAATTTGTTCAATAGGACATTTTGAAACGTCAGTATTGCTAATGATAAATTGTGCAGTATTTATTTTCACGACTTTAAATCGAGCGTTTAGTAAACCAATCTTCTAGTATAGAGTTGAACTCATCAGGATGTTCCATCATTGGCGCATGACCACATTTATCTATCCAAAAAAGTTCGGAATCTGAAAATAATTTATGAAAATCTTCAGCAACTTCAGGAGGTGTAACAGTGTCTTGTTTCCCCCAAATTAAGCATGCAGGAACTTTCATGTCTGGTATGTCAGTAGCCATATTGTGTCGAATTGCACTCTTGGCAATTGACAAAGTTTTAATGGCTTTTATGCGATCGTTTACAATAGCAAAAACATTATCAACTAGTTCTTTTGTGGCAACTTTTGGATCGTAGAAAACTTCTTTAACTTTTTCTTCAATAAATTCATAATTACCTCTTTTTGGATAAGTATTTCCCATTGAGTTTTCGTATAAACCAGAACTTCCAGTTAATACAAGAGCTTTTACATTTACTAAATTATGTTTAGTGAAATATAAAGAAATGTGTCCGCCAAGAGAATTCCCTAAAAATATTACTTGATCAAGTTTTTTATGATTTATGAATTCTTTGACATATTTAGATAAACTTTTAACATTAGTTTTAATTAATGGCAAAGTATATAAAGGCAATTCAGGAATAAGAACTTTGTAATTTTTTTTGGAAAAATAAGAAACAATTCCATCAAAGTTACTCAAAGCTCCCATCAAGCCGTGAAGCACCACAATTGGTTGACCTTCACCTTCTTCTATATAATTAAATTTCCCTTCTTTCTTTAATGTATAACTCATGTAACGAACATTGATTTAGCTCTGCGCAAATGTAACTATTTTAAAGCAAAATACGATTTTTTTAGAAGTATCGAAGATTAATTTTTTAAAATCAATGTAAGTATCTGTAAGTCAAAACTTTGTGTTGTTGTTGATTTGAAATGGTAAAAGTTATCAACAAAGTGGAGAATAGTGGTAAAAAGTGGAATAAATTTTTTACTTTTGAAAACATTACCAAGAATTAATGATAAACCTAATTGGAACATACGAATGTAAAGCTGATGTGAAAGGTAGATTGATGCTGTCATCTGCTTTAAAGAAGCAATTAATGCCTGTTTTGCAAGATGGTTTTGTGTTGAAACGGTCAGTTTTTCAACCTTGTTTGGAATTGTACCCAATGTCAGAGTGGAATGCTATGATGCTTAAAGTAAATAAGTTAAATAGGTTTGTAAAGAAGAATAATGACTTTATAAGATTGTTTACAGCAGGTTTAAAAATGATTGAGTTGGATGCTTCTGGAAGGTTGCTAATTCCTTCGGATTTGCAAAAATTTGCAGGGATTAAAAAAGAAATTGTTTTGTCTTCGGCATTAAATATTATTGAGATTTGGGATAAGCAGAAGTATGAATTAGCAATTGATGCTGCAACAGAAGATTTTGCAGAGTTGGCTGAACAAGTGATGGGTAATGTAACTGATGATGAGGATGGCGGAGTATCATAATCCGGTAATGCTTAATGAAAGTATTGATGGTTTGAATATCAATCAAGAAGGGGTTTATGTTGATGTTACTTTTGGAGGAGGAGGTCATTCAAGAGAGATTTTAAATAGACTTGGTGTTAATGGGAAGTTGTTTGCTTTTGATCAAGATGTTGACGCTCAAGATAATTTAATTGATGATGATAGGTTGGTGTTGATTCCTGAAAATTTCAGGTATATAAAAAGGTTCTTAAGATTTTATGGTGTAAAAAAAGTAGATGGAATTTTGGCTGATTTGGGAGTTTCTTCTCATCAGTTTGATGAGGCGGAACGTGGGTTTTCAACTCGATTTGATGCGAAGTTGGATATGAGAATGAATCAGAAAGATAACCTATCGGCTTACAAAATTGTTAATGAGTATTCTGAAGAAAAATTGAGCGATATCCTTTTTTTATATGGCGAATTGAGAAATGCTAGGGTGTTGGCTCGAGACATTGTCAATTCAAGACGAGAGAAGAAAATTAAGACAAGTTTTGAATTGAAAGAAGCGTTAAAAAGGCATTTGCCAAATGCAAAAGAACATAAGATTTTGGCGCAAATATTTCAAGCAATTCGTATTGAGGTGAATCAAGAGTTGGAGGTGTTGAAAGAGTTTTTGATGCAGGTTCCTGAATTGTTAAATGAAAAGGGTAGGCTTAGTGTTATTTCTTATCACTCATTGGAAGATAGACTAGTAAAAAGATTTATTCAAAACGGATTATTTGAAGGAGAGCCAGAAAAAGATTTTTATGGGAATTTTGAAGTTCCATTAAAAAAAGTTGGAAAAATGATATTGCCTACCAAAGAAGAGGTTAAGAAAAACAATCGAGCAAGAAGCGCAAAATTGAGAATAGGGGTGAAATTATAAATGTCTAAAGTAAAGCAAAACATATATAACATTTTAAAAGGAAAATTCTTGATAAGTGAGGATGCTTTTAAGAATTGGAGGATAATCATTTTTGTCGTCATTCTTTTGTTATTTATGATATCAAGATCTCATAGTTCTGATAAAAAAGTTTTACGAATTGCTGAGTTGAATAAAGAGATAAGGGAGTTGAAAGCTGAATTTGTTGATACTCGAACCAAAGTCATGCAATTGGAGTTGGAGTCGGCAATTCAAAGAAAAGTAGCAGTGCGTGGATTGCTGCCGTCGGAAAATCCACCAAAAAAAATTAGAGTAATAAAAAGTAAAGTAGATTAAGAATTGGCAACAGAAAAAAAGAACATATTAAGTAGATTATATTTCTTCTTTGTCTTCTTGACCTTGTTCTTTATCGCAATAGTCGTCCAGTTGACAAGAATTCAATATTTAGAAGGCGATAAGTATAAAAACATTTCAGAAAAGAAAACGATTAAAAATGATACCATTCATGCTAATCGAGGTAATGTCTATGCTGATGATGGTAGTTTGTTAGCTACTTCAATGACTAGATATGAAATAAGAATGGATGCTTCAAAACCTGATGATGATACTGTATTTGAAGAAAATATTCAAGGACTTTCAATTGAGTTGTCTAAAATGTTAGGCAAGTCGTCAGATTATTATGTAAGACTAATTAGGAAAGCAAGAAATAAAAAGCCAAAACCAAATAAATATTTATTGATAGCGCGAAATGTAGGCTATTTAGATTGTCAAAAAATGAAAACATTCCCAATTTTTAATTTAGGAATGTATAAAGGAGGTTTTATTGCCGAGCAATCTACAAAGCGCGAACACCCTTTAGGTAAAATTGCTGAACGTACAATTGGGTATGATGATTATCGTGGAGCACCAGGAATTGAAGGTGCATTTAAAGTTTATTTAAGAGGAAAGTCTGGTTGGAGATTAAAACAGCGAATTGCACAAGGACAATGGAAGCCTATAAATGACAGTAATGAAGTGGAGCCACAAGATGGGCGTGATATCATTACAACAATTAATGTAAACATTCAGGATATAGCACATCACTCGTTGTTGAGACAATTAGAGTATTATAACGCTGATCATGGATGTGTGGTTGTTATGGAAACTGAAACAGGAGAGATTAAAGCGATTTCTAATTTAGGTAGAACTAAAGAAGGAAAGTATTATGAAAGATTGAATTATGCCATTGGAGAATCTCATGAGCCAGGATCGGCATTTAAATTAATGTCAATGATAGCAGCCCTTGAGGCGAAAGTTATTGATTCAAGTACTGTTGTAGATACTGGTAAAGGTAGATATAGAATGTATGGTAGGTATATTGGAGATTCAAAACATGGTGGTTATGGTGAAATTTCAGCAGCAAAGGCTTTTGAAGTTTCTTCAAATATTGGCTTTGCAAGACTTATTGATGAAAACTTCAATAAAAACCCAAATAAATTCATCAATTCTTTAAAATCGATGCATTTAAACAAAAAGTTGAATTTATCAATCAAAAAAGGAGAAGGAACCCCAAATATTCCATCTCCTGGCGATAAAATTTGGAGTAAAAATGCTTTGCCGTCTATTGCATATGGATATAATTTGAGTTTGACTCCTTTACAAACATTAACTTTTTACAATGCCATTGCAAATAATGGAGAAATGGTGAAGCCGCGACTTGTAAAAGAAATTCGTTCTTGGGATAAAAAAGTGGAGGTTTTCAATAAAGAAGTAATTGATTCTAAAATTTGTTCTCAATCAACCATTAATAAAGTGAAAGAGATGATGAAAAATGTGGTTGAAAGAGGAACTGCTAAAACTTTATATTCTAAAGATTTTTCTATGGCTGGAAAGACAGGAACTGCAAGAACAGAATATTGGATGGATGATTGGGAGCAAAATAAAAGGTATATATCATCTTTTACAGGTTATTTCCCTGCAGATAATCCTAAGTATTCATGTATAGTGGTTATTCATAAACCAAAAGTTGAAAAAGGATATTATGGAGCTGATGTTTCGGGTCCAGTCTTTAAAGATATTGCTCAAAAAATTTATACAAACGTGCCTTTATTAAAAGAGATTAATAATTCAAAGCCACAATTTGCAAGCGTTGATAAAAACTTTGAAAACTATAATAATGTTGAAGCGAATGGAAATAAGAAAGTTCCAAATGTTAAAGGAATGGTTGGGATGGATGCCGTTTCATTATTAGAAAATTTGGGATTAAAAGTTCACTTCAATGGCAATGGAAAAGTGGTGAGTCAATCTATAGAGAAAGGTTCAAAATTAATTAAAGGGAAAGTAATACAATTGGAATTATCTTAATGAAAGTTTTAAAAGACATATTGTATGGTGTTGCTGTAAACGAAGTTTATGGCTCAACAGATGTGTTTATAAATGAAGTCATTTTCGATTCAAGAAAAGTAAAAAATAACACTCTTTTTGTTGCTCAAAAAGGTGTGACTGTAGATGGACACAATTATATCGATAAGGCTGTTGGACTTGGAGCAGTAGTAATAGTTTGTCAAGAATTTCCTAAAGAAATTAATAAAAGCATCACTTATGTTAAAGTTGAAGATTCAAATAGCGCTTTAGCAATAATAGCGTCGAATTTTTATGATAATCCATCAAAAAAAATACAATTAGTTGGAATTACGGGTACTAATGGTAAAACAACTATTGCTACTTTGCTATATAATTTAATCAGGAAGTCAGGTTATAAAGTCGGATTGCTTTCTACTGTGAAGATAATGGTTGATGAAACAGAATATGTGGCGACACATACAACCCCTGATTCTGTTTCAATCAATCATTATTTACACTTAATGATTCAAGAAGGTGTAGAATATTGCTTTATGGAAGTGTCTTCTCACGGAATTCATCAAAAACGTACAGATGGATTGCATTTTTCAGGAGGAATATTTACCAACCTTAGCCATGATCATTTAGATTATCACAATTCCTTTGCAGAATATAGAGATGTAAAGAAATCTTTCTTTGACAACCTCCCTAAAACAGCATTTGCACTAGTAAATACTGATGACAAGAATGGAATGGTGATGTTGCAAAATACGAAAGCTCAAAAAGTGACTTATGCTTTAAAATCATTGGCAGACTATCGAGCAAAAATTTTGGAGAGCCGTTTTTCAGGATTGTTATTAAATATTGATGGTGCTGAAGTTTGGGTTAAACTGATAGGAAATTTTAATGCTTATAATTTGTTGGCAATTTATAGTTCTGCAGATTTATTGGGTCTTGAAAAGATAGAGAACTTACGTTTGTTGAGTGAGTTAGAAAATGTTTCTGGACGTTTTGAATATTTTATTTCAGATGGTGGAATTACAACAATTGTTGATTATGCTCACACTCCAGATGCATTGAAAAATGTGTTAGAAACAATTAACAGTATTAGAACTGGAAATGAAAAAGTGATAACAGTTGTTGGTTGTGGTGGAGATAGAGATAAAACAAAACGCCCAAAAATGGGCCATATAGCTTCATTTTTAAGTTCGCAAGTGATTTTTACTTCCGATAATCCTAGAACAGAAAATCCTCAAGAAATTTTAAGTGATATCGAAAAAGGAGTTACTCCAGAAAATTATAATAAAACATTGTCGATTCTAGATCGTGAACAAGCAATTAAAACTGCTGGGAAGTTTGCTGATAGAGGCGATATAGTCTTGATTGCTGGTAAAGGACATGAAACGTATCAAGAAATAAATGGTGTGAAATATGATTTTGATGATTACCAAAAAGCAAAGAAAATATTAAAAGAATTACAGAAATAGGATGTTATATTATTTGTTCGAATATTTAGAAAGTGAATACCAATTAGCAGGGGCTGGACTATTTCAGTATATAACCTTTAGGGCAGCAATTGCTTTTATTTTTTCATTATTGATTTCAACAATTTATGGAAAAAAAATAATCAACTTTTTGAGAAAGAAGCAAGTTGGAGAGACTGTTCGAGCGTTAGGTTTAGATGGACAGGAACAAAAAGCAGGGACTCCGACCATGGGAGGAGTGATTATTATTTTAGCAACATTGATTCCAGTATTTTTATTTGCTAAGTTGGATAATATCTACATTATCATTTTGATAATAACCACCATATGGATGGGTGCTATTGGTTTTTTAGATGATTATATAAAAATATTTAAAAAAGATAAAGAAGGTTTAAAAGGTAGGTTCAAAGTATTAGGTCAGGTTGGACTTGGTTTAATAGTTGGAAGTTTACTTTTCTTTAACGATGAAGTTACAATAAAGGAAGAATTGCCCCAGCATGTTGTGCAAATTGCCGAAGATGGCTCGAGACAAGTTTTCGGCAATGAGCACAAGTCATCAAAAACAACAGTTCCTTTTTTTAAGAATAATGAATTAGATTATTCGAAATCGCTAAGTTGGTTAGGTGAAGATTACGAAGATTATGCTTGGCTAATTTTTATACCGATAGTGATTTTTATTATTACTGCTGTTTCAAATGGAGCAAATTTAACTGACGGTATAGATGGGTTGGCTGCAGGATCTTCTGTGATTATAGTTGCTACGTTGGGAGTTTTTGCATGGATTTCTGGAAATATCATTTTTGCCGATTATTTGGACGTAATGTATATACCAAATTCTGGTGAAATGGTAATATATATAAGTGCATTTGCTGGTGCATTGATTGGGTTTTTATGGTATAATACATTTCCTGCTCAAGTTTTTATGGGAGATACAGGTAGTTTGACTATTGGTGGGATTATAGCAGTGCTTGCCATTGCAACTCGTAAAGAATTATTAATCCCAATACTTGCTGGAATCTTTTTAGCCGAGAATTTATCAGTGATTTTACAAGTAGGATATTTTAAATATACCAAAAAGAAGTTTGGTGAAGGTAGAAGAATTTTTAAGATGTCGCCATTACATCATCATTATCAAAAGTTAGGATATCATGAGAGTAAAATAGTTACTCGTTTTTGGATTGTTGGGATACTGTTAGCAGTTTTATCTATTGTAACATTAAAATTGAGATAGATGAAGTTAGTAGTTCTTGGTGCTGGAGAAAGTGGAGTTGGAGCAGCAATTCTAGGAAAGCAAAAAGGCTATAAAGTTTTTGTTTCCGATAAAGGAACAATAGCAAAAAAATATAAACAAGTTCTTTTGATTAATGAAATTTCATTTGAAGAAAATCAACATAGTGAAGATGTAATTTCCTTAGCAGATGTAGTCGTGAAAAGTCCTGGAATTCCTGATTCTGTTTTATTAATCAGAAGGTTACATGAATTAGGAATTAAAGTGATATCGGAGATTGAATTTGCATCAGAATTTTCAGATGATTTAGTAGTCGGTGTTACAGGGTCAAATGGTAAGACAACTACAACAATGTTGACGCATCATGTATTAGAAAAAGGAGGATTAAATGTTGGAATGGGAGGAAATATTGGTGAAAGTTTTGCTGGTTTAGTGTCAGAAAACAAGTATGAAAATTTTGTATTGGAACTAAGTAGTTTTCAACTTGACGGAATAGAAAATTTTAGGCCTCATATTGCAATAATTACCAATATTACGCCTGATCATTTAGATAGATATGAGTATAAATTTGAGAATTATATAGCCTCTAAATTTAGAATAACAATGAATCAAACGGAGAATGATTTTTTAATTTATGATGGAGATGATGAAAATATCAATAACTGGTTGATTAAAAACAAAATAAGAGGTCAATTGCTGCCATTTTCATTAGAAAAAAAGTATGAAAAAGGTGCATATATAAATAACGAAGAAATAATAATTAAGACAAATACAGAAGAAATCAAGATGAAAATTACATCACTAGCATTACAAGGAAAACACAATGTTAAAAATGCGATGGCTGCAGCTATGACAGCACAATTGCTAAAAGTAAGAAAACAAACTATTCGTGAGAGTTTAGAAGATTTTGAAGGAGCGGAACATCGTTTAGAGGAGGTTTTGAAAATCAATGGTGTGAAATATATCAATGATTCAAAAGCTACAAATGTAAATGCAACTTTTTATGCTTTGGATAGTATGAAAACTCCAACTGTATGGATTGTGGGTGGAGTAGATAAAGGTAATGATTATTTTGATTTAATGCCATTGGTAAGAGAAAAGGTAAAGGCGATAATTTGTTTGGGAGTAGATAACCAAAAAATTGTAAACACATTTGGAAATGTAATTGATTTGATTGTTGAAACTATGGGTGCAGAAGAAGCAGTAAAAGTAGCTTATAAAATAGCGGAAAAAGGTGATTCAGTCTTGCTTTCACCAGCATGCGCAAGTTTTGACTTATTTGACAATTATGAAGATAGAGGAAGGCAGTTTAAGCAAGCAGTAAGAGAGTTGTAATAAATGAAAAGCATACTTAAAAATATTAAAGGTGATAGAGCAATTTGGGGGCTCATAGTTGCACTTGCAATATTTTCATTTATGCCCATTTATAGTGCTAGTACTAATTTAGTATATGTTGTAGAATCGGCGTCAAGTACTTTTTCAATATTGATGAAACATGCAATGCTGCTTTGTCTAGGTTTTTTTATTTTGTTTGCAGTTCATAAGATTCCTTATAGATATTTTAGTGGTGGTTCTGTCTTAATGCTGCCATTGGTATTTGTGTTGTTGCTTTATACTTTATTACAAGGTAATGAAATAGGTGGGGCAAATGCCAGCCGATGGATTCGTATTCCTTTTGTAGGGATTGGATTTCAAACTTCAACTTTAGCAGGTCTTGTAGTTATGACTTATGTTGCGAGATATTTGGCAAAAAATAAAGATAAAACAATAGATTTTAAGGAAAGTCTCTTAATATTATGGTTACCTGTAGGAGCAATTTTAATATTGATTTTACCAGCCAACTTTTCTACAACAGCAATACTTTTTTCTATGATTATTGTATTGACTTTTTTGGGAGGTTATCCAATAAAATTTATAGGGTATATATTAGGAATTGGAGTGGTGGTTTTCTCACTTTTTATACTCATTGCTTTAGCCTTTCCAGATGCTATGCCTAATCGTGTAGATACTTGGAAGAGTAGAATAGAAAATTTTTCTGATGGAAGTAAAGAAGAGGCGTATCAAGTAGAAAAGGCAAAAATTGCAATAGCAACAGGAGGAATTGCAGGTAAAGGCCCGGGTAAAAGTGTCCAAAAGAACTTTTTGCCACAATCATCTTCAGATTTTATTTATGCAATAATTGTTGAAGAATATGGATTGATTATTGGCGGTGTAGGAGTTGCACTGGTATATTTTTTATTGCTTTTTAGGATAATGATGGTGGCTAAAAAAGCGCAAACAATTTTTGCAACACTCTTGGTTGTAGGAGTTGGATTGCCAATAATCTTCCAAGCGCTTATAAATATGGCTGTTGCTGTTCATTTATTTCCAGTTACAGGGCAAACTTTACCATTGATAAGTAGTGGTGGAACCTCAATATGGATGACTTGTTTTGCAATAGGAATGATATTAAGTGTAAGTTCTGTCAAAGATGGTGGATCAAACGATTTAGAACACGAAAACCCTCTAAATATTTTGCATGAAACAATCGATTAATGTGCTTTTAAGTGGAGGAGGAACAGGAGGTCATATTTATCCTGCTATTGCGATTGCGAATGAAATAAAAACTCGTTTTCCAAACGCAAAATTCTTATTTGTAGGTGCTAAAGGGCGTATGGAAATGGAAAAAGTGCCTCAAAACGGTTATGAGATTAGAGGTTTGTGGATTTCAGGAATTCAGAGAAGTTTAACATTGCAAAATTTATCATTTCCTTTTAAACTAGTTAGTAGTTTATGGAATGCCAGAAAGATTGTTAGAAAATTTAAACCGACTGTTGTTATTGGAACAGGTGGATTTGCAAGTGGACCAACATTGTTTATGGCAAATAAAAGGAATATTCCAACTGTTATTCAAGAACAAAATTCTTATCCTGGAATTACAAATAAGTTGTTGGCGAAAAAAGCAAGGAAAATATGTGTGGCCTATGATAAATTACAACGCTATTTTCCAGAAGAAAAAATTATAAAAACTGGAAATCCAGTTAGAGAAGATTTATTAAATAATAAGAATAGCAGCAGTAATTCTTTTGGTTTAGATAAATCTAAGAGAACATTACTTGTTCTTGGAGGTAGTTTAGGAGCTAGAAGAATTAATCAATTGATAGAAGAGCAATTAGATGTTTTTATTGGTAATAATGTACAAGTAATATGGCAAACTGGAAAGTTATATTTCAAAGACTACAAGAAGTATAATAACTCAAGTGGAATACAAGTTCATTCATTTTTAAACAATATGAATGAGGCTTATACATCAGCGGATTTTATTATTAGTCGTGCTGGAGCTAGTTCAATATCTGAATTATGTATTGTTGGCAAACCAACAATTTTTATTCCTTCACCAAATGTTGCTGAAAATCATCAAGTTAAAAATGCATTAGCAATAGTTGAAAATGATGGTGCTATAATGATTGAAGAAAAGAACTTAGGATCTTTTGAAAAAATATTTTTGGCACTAATAGGAGATGAAAAATTACAAAAAAAACTAAGTGATAATATAAAAAGTATGGCATTACCAAATGCTACAAAAGATATAGTTGATCAAATTTTGGAATTGATAAGAGAATGAATTTAAAGAGTATTCATAATGTTTATTTTATTGGTATTGGAGGTATCGGTATGAGTGCTTTGGCAAAATATTTTGCAGTAAATGGCAAAAATGTTGCTGGATATGATAGAAGTCAAACGGATATTACAAATTCATTATCTACTCTAAAAGTAGAAATTCATTATAACGAATCTATAGATTTGATACCTAATCAATATAAAAATACTGAAGATACTATTGTGGTTTATACTCCTGCAATTCAAAGTAATCATAAAGAATTGCAATACTTTAAGAAAAATAACTTCAAAATATTTAAGCGTTCAGAAATTCTTGGAGAAATTACCAAAAATTCTTTTTGTTTGGCAGTGGCAGGTACGCATGGTAAAACAACAACATCTTCAATTTTGGGTCATATTTTAAAAGAGGGTAGCGTAAATGCTACATCTTTTTTGGGTGGTATTTCTGAAAATTACAATTCAAATCTGATATTGGGAGGAGAAGAGGTCTCGGTAGTTGAAGCAGATGAATATGATCGTTCGTTTTTAAGATTGTCTCCAAATATTGCATGTGTAACTTCTATGGATGCTGATCATTTGGATATTTATGGTGAAGCAGAAGCATTAACTAATTCATTTCAAGAATTTGCAAATAAGGTTTCAGATAATTTAATATTAAAGAAAGGCTTGCCTCTTCAAGGGTTCACATACGCAGTGAATGAAAAGGCAGATTATTATGCTGATAATCTTAAAATAAAAAATGGAGTTTACATTTTTGATGTAATGACTCCAACAGAAATAATAACAAATGTGGAGTTTCATCTCCCTGGAAAACATAATGTGCTAAATGCTGTAGCTGCTTTGGCAATGGCTAATATTTATGGAGTTTCACTTCAAGTCATTGCTAAAGCATTACTATCTTTTAAAGGTGTTAAACGTAGGTTTTCATATAAAATTAAAAGAGAAGATTTAGTATTAATTGATGATTATGCTCATCATCCAACAGAAATTAATGCTGTGGTAGATTCGGTAAGAGAAATGTATCCTAAACAAAAAGTGTTGGCGATATTTCAGCCTCATTTGTTTAGTAGAACTAGAGATTTTGCCGATGAATTTGCAGACAGTTTGTCAAGGTTTGATGAATTGATATTGTTGGATATTTATCCAGCTAGAGAAGAGCCAATTGAAGGAGTGAATTCAAAATGGTTGTTGGATAAAATAAAACTTACCAATAAGCAGTTATCAACTAAAGGTAGTTTGTTGAAAAAAGTAAAAGATTCTTCGGCTACGATTAAGGTTATGATTGGAGCAGGTGATATTGGAGAATTGGTAGAAAAAATAAAAAAAGGGTTGTTGAATGAAGATTAATTGGAATTATATAAAAGGTTTCTTTTTAATAGTTACAGTACTATTTCTTTATGGCTTTTCTAATTACAGAAATTACAATAAAAAAGTATCAAAAATTGATGTGAAATTTGAAAAAGGGGAGAACCTTTTTATGAATTATGAAATGGTTAATAAGTTGTTAATACAAAATGGGAAGCAAGTTAAAAATCAAGCAAAATCATTAATAGATTTGAATGATTTAGAATCTCGAGTGTTAAATCATCCAATGGTAGAAAGCACAACTTCTTTTTTAACAATTGGAGGAGAATTAAAAACACTTGTGAAACAAAGATCACCTATAGGAAGAATAAATACAGGTAAAGAGTCGTATTATATTGATAGACAAGGTGTAAAAATGCCATTGTCAAAAAACTATTCGGCAAGAGTACCTATAGTAACAGGTTTTTTGGAGTCAGAAAACATGACTGATTTGCATCATTTATTACAAGTTTTAAAAAATGATGAATTTTTGTCAAAGCAAATAGTTGGTGTGCATAAATCTGAAGAAAATGATTTTATTCTTCATACAAGAGTTGGAGATCATAAAATTATTGTTGGTAAAATAGAAAGCCTTAAGGAGAAATTTAAAAATTTAAAGTCGTTTTATAATTATACAATGAATAATAATTCGATTAAAAATTATAATAATATAAGTTTAAAATACAACAATCAAGTTGTATGTACAAAAAAAGTGAACTAATGGACGGTAACGATATTTCAGTTGGATTAGATATTGGGACAACAAAGATTGTTGCAATGATTGGTCGTAAAAATGAATACGATAAAATCGAGTTGCTTGGAATTGGCAAAGCAAAAAGTTTAGGTGTTCATAGAGGTGTTGTAAATAATATTACCCAAACTATACAATCTATTCAACAAGCAGTTGACGAAGCAATAGCAGTATCTGGAGTTCAAATATCAGATGCAATTGTTGGTATTGCTGGTCAACATATAAGAAGTTTACAGCATAGCGATTATATCACACGTCCAAATTCACAAGAAGTTATTGATGAATCTGATTTAGAAAAATTAGAGAATCAAGTTCATAAACTAGTAATGCTTCCAGGAGAAGAAATTATACATGTATTACCGCAAGAATTTAAAGTTGATGGACAGGCAGAAATAAAAGAGCCGATAGGAATGTATGGAGGTAGATTAGAAGCCAATTTTCATGTGGTTGTTGGTCAAGTTTCATCTATAAGAAATATTGGAAGATGTATAAAAAGTGCTGGTTTAAATCTGGGAGGAATTACATTAGAGCCTTTAGCATCTGCTGATGCAGTTTTAAGTCAGGAAGAAAAAGAAGCAGGAGTAGCTTTGATAGATATAGGTGGAGGAACAACTGATTTAGCCATTTTTAAAGACGGAATAATTAGACATACAGCTGTAATACCATTTGGTGGAAATGTAATTACTGAAGATATTAAAGAAGGTTGTTCAATTATTGAGAAGCAGGCAGAATTGTTAAAGACCAAGTTCGGTTCAGCATGGCCAGGAGAAAATAAAGAGAATGAAATTGTATCAATTCCTGGATTAAGAGGAAGAGATCCAAAAGAAATAACCTTAAAGAATTTATCTAAAATCATTCATGCAAGGGTAGTTGAAATTATTGAACAAGCATTTGTAGAAATTCGAAATTACGGACATGAAGAAGCGAAGAAAAAATTAATTGCTGGAATTGTGCTTACTGGTGGAGGATCACAATTGAAGCATATAAAACAGTTGGTTGAATACATCACTGGAATGGATACTAGAATTGGGTATCCAAACGAGCATTTGGCTGGAGATTCTGATGAGTCAATATCTAGTCCAATGTATGCTACAGCAGTAGGATTGTTAATGAAAGGATTGAGAGATCAAAAAAAGAGGCAAGTAAAAGTTGCAGTTGAAGAACAAATCAATATGAGTGAAGAAACAATATCTGAAGAAGAAATAGAAGAAAATAAAGAACAAGTAGTTAAAAAATCTCTTTTTGAACGATGGTCGGAAAAGTTTAGAGATTTTTTAGACAACGCAGAATAAAATAACTAAAACAAAACTAATTATATAATTACCCTACTAAAAAACTATGGATCAATTTAACAACATTTTATTTGATATGCCTAAGAATCAATCTAATGTCATCAAGGTTATCGGTGTTGGTGGAGGAGGAAGTAATGCAGTAAATTACATGCTCACGCAAGGAATTAATGGAGTAGATTTCGTTATATGTAATACTGATGCTCAAGCATTACAAAACAGCCAAGTGCCTTGTAAAATTCAACTCGGAGTAACTTTAACAGAAGGTTTAGGAGCAGGAGCCAACCCTGAAGTTGGAGAGCGATCGGCAATTGAAAGTGAAGAAGAAATTAAAAAAATGTTGGGAACCAATACCAAAATGGTGTTTATCAATGCTGGAATGGGTGGAGGAACCGGAACTGGAGCAGCTCCAGTTATTGCAAGGTTTGCTAAAGAATTAGATTTACTCACAATTGGTGTAGTTACTATTCCATTTTCTTTTGAAGGTAAGACTCGTAATGAACAAGCGCAAAAAGGAATTGAAGAGTTACGTAAATATGTAGATTCTTTAGTTGTAATTAATAATAATAAATTAAGGGAAGTATATGGAAATCTAGGATTTAAAGCAGGGTTTTCTAAAGCCGATGAAGTTTTAGCAACAGCCTCAAGAGGTATTGCTGAAGTAATAACACATCACTATACTCAAAATATTGATTTAAGAGATGCTAAAACTGTATTGGCTAATAGTGGTACGGCAATCATGGGTTCTTCAAAAGCATCGGGAGATAATAGAGCGGAAGAGGCAATTATTAAGGCGTTAGATTCTCCATTATTAAATGATAATAAAATTGCAGGAGCTAAAAACGTACTATTGTTAATTGTTTCTGGAAGTAGTGAAATTACTATTGATGAAATTGGAGAAATCAATGATTATATTCAGGCAGAGGCTAAGACCAATGTGAATATTATTATGGGAGTTGGAGAAGATGAATCGCTTGGTGATGCCATTGCTGTAACGGTAATTGCAACAGGATTTCATAAAGACCAGCAAAGCCAAATTTCAAATATTGAAGATAAAAAGATTATTCATGCATTAGAAGAAGAACAAGAAGTTACTTATGATTTTTCTAAAAAAGATGAGTTTGTAAATGAAACTAAAGAACCAGTAATTGTTCATGTGCTGGAGGAAGATGTAGAGGACGAAATTGAATTGATTCCTACTTCAGAATTTATAAAAAACATTAATGTAATTCATGAAGAAATAACACATGAAAAAATTGATGATTTTGTAATAACATCAGTTGTTAATGATATTGAAGTAAATGATTTTGAAGAAGTAGTTGCTGATACTGAAGAGAATCAAACTTTATTGACTTTTGATATGCCAATTTCAAAATCAAATGATAAAGAAGAAGTAATTGAGGAAATTGATGTAAATCAAATAGAAGTAGTAGGTCATGAAGTAATAAAGCCTACTGTTGAAGAGGAAACTCAAGTTTATTTTGAATTAGGAGATCACCAACAATTAGAAGAGAATTTAGTGAATGCTAAAAAACCTAAAACTGTAGTAGCTGAAAAAGTGGAGGAAGAAGAATTAAAGTTTGATGTGAGAACTGAACCAATTGAAGTGACGGAAAAAGTAGAGGCAACCGAAGATGTTTCACCATTGCATTTAACAATTTCTGAATTGCAGAAGCGCTCTCAAGATAGAAAGGAGAAAATGAAGCAATTCAATTATAAGTTTACTAACAAGTTAAATCAAAACATTGATGAGATTGAACGTGAGCCAGCATATAAGAGAATGGGAGTAGAATTAGATAATTCAATTCCGTCATCAGAAAATCCTCAATCTAAAACAGTATTAGGAGTTGATGAAAATGATGATTTACAATTGCGTTCCAATAATTCTTTTTTACATGACAATGTAGATTAAAACCGTACCCAAAGACGATCTAACCCCAAAAAACTCGATTTTTTTCATTCACAATGAAATTAGTTCGAGTTTTTTTTATCTTCGCAATTCACTAAAATTTAGATAAGATATGAGTTTACAAGCCAAAATAATGGAGCAAATGAAAGCGGCAATGAAATCTAAAGATGCTGTTGCTTTGGAATCTTTACGTGCAATAAAATCTGAAATAATGTTGGCGATGACTAAAGGAGTAGATATTAAGTTTTCAGAGGCTGACGAAATAAAATTATTGCAAAAATTAGTGAAACAACGTAAGGATAGTGCTGCTTTATACAACGAGCAAGGTAGAGAAGATTTGGCTGAACCAGAATTGGCTCAAGCAAAAATAATTGCCCAATTTTTACCTGAACAAATGAGCATAGAAGAATTAAAACAATTTATTTCTAGTCTTATTACTAAAGTTGGTGCATCATCTATGAAAGATATGGGGAAGGTCATGGGAATGGCTTCTAAAGAATTGGCAGGGAAAGCTGATGGAAAGACGATTTCTACTATTGTGAAAGAGTTGTTGTCGTAAATTTTGGCCTCGTGGCGCAACTGAATAGCGCATCAGATTTCGGCTCTGGCGGTTGCAGGTTTGAATCCTGCCGAGGTCACGGATAAAAAGATTAAGTCCCAAAACAAAAAGTTTACTTTGTTGTTTTGGGACTTAATCTTTTTTCAAAACGGAGTTTTGTCAGGATGCGCAGCAATCCTGTTATTTTCAAAACGGAGTTTTGTCAGGAAGCGAAGCAATCCTGATTTTTCAAAACAGAGTTTTATTGGGATGTACATCAATTTTAAAAATACTATTTATAAAAAGAATGGTATATTTATAATCTTAAATATTGATTGATGAAAAAACCTCTTTCTTTAATATTGATTTTATTTGTCGCTAATCTTTATTCGCAAGAAGTTGTTGTAAAAGAAGATAGCGTTCAATTACCAATAAGCATTTATACCATTTCAATTGATAAGTTGCTAAGTATAAATAATCAATTGCAGATTGATGAAAAAGAGGATGTGATTTTAAATGCTGAATCTATTAAAAAAGAAATTTCTACAATTTTCACTGAAAGATTAGGGAGGAAATCAATTAAATTTTTTAATGAAGAGTTTCAAAGAAAAGCATTAAATAAAGTAATAACAAGTACTTTCTTTGATATTGATGCTTTGTATAATCTTCCAAGAGAAAATCCAAAAATAACTAACCAATAATTATTAATTATCAGTTTCTTAAAAAAAGTATCTTACTTCTATAAAAATTATCATCGATTTGAATTCTTTCTAAAAGAGTTAAATAATGAGCAAAGAACTATTATTTCAAGTAAAATAAGTTTTTATAATAACCTTTCTATAAAGAACAAAAAATATTTCGAACACAGAGTTTTAAGGTTTATTGAGAATCACAAGTTTGAAAGTAGGGAAGGAATAAAAATTACAGAAGAAATCAAATTATTAATTGCTTCTACAGCAATTAAAGTTTCCTTTGGTTATAGTAAGTATCTTTACTCAATAGTTGACACTATAATCGTATATCCACAGGATTATTTTTCAAATGTTACAAATCAAAAGCATAAAGGAGAAACGAATCCAAGATATAAAACAGTAGTTTTTTCTTGGGAAGATTTTAAAGAAGGATTAAAAATTGAAAATGACAATTTGAACTTAGGAATTCATGAGTTTACGCATGCAATGCATTTTAGTTTTAAACACGTTCAAAGTACTAGTGCTAGTTATTTCATAAGGAATTATAATAATCTATTAAGTTTTCTTGAAGATAAAAATGAACAAAAGAAATTAATTGATTCTGGTTATTTAAGAGCCTATGCTTTTGAAAATCAATATGAGTTTTTAGCAGTTTTAGTAGAACATTATTTTGAAACGCCAGATGAATTTAAAGAGAAATTACCAGAAATATTCAATCAAGTAAAGCGAATATTAAATTTAAAAATAGAAAATTAACTATTAGCCAATGCTTTCAATTTTTTAATAGTTTCAATAGGATTATTTGCTTTAAAAACAAAACTTCCTGCAACTAAAACATCAGCACCAGCAGTAACTAATTTATGAGCATTTTTATCAGTTACACCACCATCAATTTCGATTTTAGCTTCCGAACTAGATTGTTCTATCAAATGTTTTAATTGAATTACTTTTTTATAGGTGTTTTCTATAAAACTTTGTCCACCAAATCCTGGATTAACACTCATTAAACAAACCAAATCAATATCTCTAATAACATCTTCTAAGACACTTATAGGTGTATGAGGATTCAATGCAACTCCAGCCTTCATTCCTTCCGCTTTTATAGCCTGTAATGTTCGGTGTAAATGAGTGCAAGCCTCATAATGCACGGTCAAGATGTCTGCACCAACTTTTTTAAATGTACTTATGTATTGGTCAGGGTTTACAATCATTAAATGTACATCCATTGTTTTTTTAGCATGTTTTTTAATAGCTTGTATTACTGGCATTCCAAAAGAGATATTAGGGACAAATACACCATCCATCACATCAATATGAATCCATTCTGCATCGCTTTGGTTTAACATTTCTATTTCGCTTTGAAGATTGGCAAAGTCTGATGCTAATACTGATGGAGCGATAATTTTAGTCATTTTCAATGATTGATAGTTAATTATAGCAAATATATAAAACTGATGCTGAATAATAAGAGGTTATCTAAAAAGAAAAACTCTCGATATTCGAGAGTCTTTCATTCATTAATCAAAAAACGAATAGTTATGATAACTATTTGTTGTTGTAAATATTTTTTAACCTAAATAGGTTTTTAAGATTTTACTTCTTGAAGTATGTTTTAATCTTCTGATTGCTTTTTCTTTTATTTGTCTTACACGCTCACGTGTTAGATCAAACGTTTCACCTATTTCTTCAAGTGTCATTGGATGTTGCTCGCCTAAACCAAAGTATAATTGAACTACGTCAGCCTCTCTTGGAGTCAATGTTTCTAATGCTCTAATGATTTCAATCTTTAAAGAATCGTGCATTAAAACTTTATCAGGATTTGGAGATTCACCAGTATTTAATACATCATATAAATTTGAATCTTCACCTTCAATTAAAGGAGCATCCATAGATACGTGACGTCCAGAGTTTTTCATAGACTCCTTTACATCACTTATAGTCATGTCTAATTTCTTAGCAATTTCTTCAGCTGATGGCGGACGTTCGTTTTCTTGCTCTAAGAAAGCGTACATTTTATTAATCTTATTGATAGATCCAATCTTGTTTAATGGTAATCTTACAATACGAGATTGTTCTGCCAATGCTTGTAATATAGATTGACGAATCCACCAAACAGCATACGAGATAAATTTAAATCCACGAGTTTCATCAAATCGTTTTGCAGCTTTTATTAATCCAAGGTTTCCTTCATTAATAAGGTCAGGAAGTGTTAACCCTTGATTTTGATATTGTTTAGCTACCGATACAACGAAACGTAAATTAGCTTTCGTTAATTTTTCTAACGCTCTTTGATCTCCTGCTTTTATACGTTGTGCTAATTCAACTTCTTGGTCAGCAGTAATTAAATCTACCTTTCCAATTTCTTGTAAATACTTGTCTAATGAAGCAGTTTCCCTATTGGTTACCTGCTTGGTAATTTTAAGTTGTCTCATTTAATAATTTGTAAGTGTCAAGTATATATACGCAAGTAATCCAACTTTTGTTACAAAAAAAGTGAAATAATTTTTTTGAACTAAAAATTATGTATTTTTAAGTGACCTATAAGAAATAGATGTGTCTTAATAAATAAGAAAAAAACTGAAATTACTTGAATCATAGACATAGCTTAAGTGATGAAGAATTAATTGAGAGGATTGTACAGGCAAATGATACGCATTTGTTCTCTCAATTATATGATAGATATGCCAAGTTGGTGTATAATAAGTGTATGAGTTTTAGTAAGAATGTTGAAGAAGCACAAGATTTAACTCATGATATTTTTCTTAAATTATTTGTTAAGTTAAGATCATTTAAAGGTAATTCTAAATTTTCAACTTGGTTGTATGCATTTACATACAATCATTGTATAAATTATGTGCAGCGAGATAGTGAAAAAAGAAAACCAAAAGTAGATATTGAAGATTATGAGGAAAGGTTTTCAGAAGAGGTTTCAGATGATAGTATTTATAGCCTGAAAAGCGAAAAATTGGCAAAAGCATTGAATATGATTGATGTAAATGAAAAAGCAATTTTGTTATTAAAATATCAAGATGAAATGCCAATAAGTGAAATAAAAGTTATTCTTGGAATTGGGGAAAGTGCTGTGAAAATGCGAATAAAGAGAGCAAAAGAAAAAGTGTTATTAACTTATAATAGTTTGTAATTATGGAGAATCCTTTTAAGAAAATATTACACGACGAGGAAGTTCCTAATATATTAAAGGAAAAGGTAATGAATGATATATCGTTCATTAAACTTTCTATAGATGTAGCCGATCTATTTGTAGTTAAGTATCCTAATACTATTGGCTCATTACTTTCTTCGAAAGATTCTAAAAAAAACAATGATTAAACCTAACCTAAACCAACATTATGAAATCATTTTATAAATTACAATTAGATACATCTTCATTTCAAAACCTATTTGATAATCTATCCGAAATATTACCTAAGGCTTTAGGTTTTATAGGTTTTATTATCCTGTCATTGATATTTATAAAAGTAGTCTTATATATTATAAAGAAAATGTTGAAAAAGACTAAGATTGATGATTGGTCTAAAAAATTAAGTGAAACTGAAATTTTTGGAAATTCTACAGTAAATATTGTATTAACTAAAATTATATTAGGTATTATAAAGTGGTTATTAATATTGGTATTTGTAATGCTTGGAGCCGATATTTTTGGATTAGATGCGCTCTCGGAAGGAATTAGTAGTTTCATTGCCTATTTGCCAAGATTGTTGACTGCTGTTATAATTTTTGCAGCAGGTATTTACATTGGAACTATTGTTAAAAAGGCGATACATTCAATGTTTAAATCCTTGGATATTACTGGCGGAAATCTTGTTGGAAATATTGCTTTTTATTTGATAGTAATTTTTATTTCGATTACGGCTTTAGATCAAGCAGGAGTTGATACGAGCGTTATTAAGAATAACCTAACAATGATTTTAGGATCTATTGTATTATCATTTACAATTGCTTTTGGACTTGGATCTAGAGATGTAATTAAAAAGTTACTATTTGGTTTTTATTCTCGTAAGAACTTTGAGGTCGGTCAAAAAATAAAAGTAGGTAATATAACTGGAGAAATTCATGCAATAGATAATATATGTATGACAATAATCACTAAAAGTGGTAAAGTAATTTTACCAATTGATAAAGTGGTGAATAAAAAAGTCGAAATTTTATAAATCACTAAAATTTATAAGATAGCCCTATAGATAAACCTGTATTAATAGTATTGTAATTAAAAACTTTTCTCTTATACATGTTTATATGATATCGAACAATAGGTTCGGCTGTTAAATTGATTTTGTCGTTAACTTTATAATCTATTCCTCCGCCAAGATTAAAACTAAAAGAATACTGTTTAAGGTTATTTGCTTGCCCAATTTCAAAACTTCCATTTGTAGATTCAGCATATACTCTATTATTTGAAATTTTATAAGTACTTATTCCAGAAAACACTTTCCAAGTTAGTTTATTTTTAGGTTCAAACTTATAAACTAATTCGATAGGAAGTTCAAAATATGTGAGTTCTTCTTTAAAGTTTATGTCAGTATTACTACCTAAAGAATTGCTTGTTTCTACTTCATTTAATTTAATAAAGTCATAAGATAGATTTGAGAATGTACCTAAATTAGCCATCATTCCATTAGCATCAGTACTGGTAGTGTTAAGTGTAGTTGTACTTAATTTTGTACTACCAAAACCTGTTCTTAAAGTAAGTTTGTTTGATAGTTTAAAATTAGCCAATACACGATAACTCAACGTTATATTTGCTTGTTTGTCGTTTTCTGTTAATGTTTCTCCAAGTGAAGATCCTTTAGTAATAGATCCAAAATATGTTGGGATGATATAGGCTCCAACTTCCCATTCCGATTTAGGTTCTTCTAACTTTTTATTGATTAAAGTAGAGTCTATTTGTTTAGCAATTAGTATAGTGTCTTTTTTGATTATTGAATCTGAAGCAATGTTTTTCAGTTTATTAATACTATCAATTGATTTTTCTTTATTCTTTAGATTAACAATATCATCTTGATTCGTCATAATAGATTTTGTATTTCTTTCACTATTATTATTTGAAGCAATTTCATTATTATTTTTGGTTGAATTTGACTTGATGTTTCCAATGTTACTTTCAATATAATTTGTATTATTCTTATTATTTAATCCAGAACTATTGTTTATTGTTTCATTAGTGCTATTATTCAATTTTCCATTAATATCAGATTTAGAACTGTTTCTATGGTCAATTTTTTGATTGGTGATATAGTTTGTATTATTTTTTGAATTGCTATTGTTTTTTACTTCTGAATTGTTTCCCGAGTTATCCTTCGTGTTTTTTATTATTGAAACATCATTGTTGGATTTGCCAGTTGATTCTTCAGTTGATTCTGTTTTTTCAGAATCATTTATTGTTGATGGATCTTGATTATCGTCCAATATTTTTGACTTTTTATCACTTTCATTAGTGTCAGTAATTAATAAGTCACTATTTAATTTATTATTATTTTGTTCTTGGTTCAGTTTTTCTTCAGTATTATTTGTTGGAGAATTATTTGAAGAATGATTAAAGAAGGAATTATAACCATATCCTCCAATTAATAATAAAAGTAAACCAACACCAATTGCACGTGCCCAAAAAGGAAATGTCTTGTTTTTCTTTTTGTTATCAAGAGTATTTTGAATCTTCTCCCAAACTTTGTCATCAGGAGCTATATTGATATCTTTTAATTTATCATTATATGTTTTCCCAATATCTTTTTTAACTCCCATTGTTATTGTTTGTTTTTAAGATTTGATTGATTTAATTCTTCTATTCTCGTTTTAAGTAACACTTTGGCTCTATGTAAATTTGATTTAGAAGTACCAATTGATATGCTTAACATTGATGCGATTTCTTTATGAGAATAATTATCTAATTCATATAAATTGAATACTAATCTATATTGATTTGGTAATTCTTGTATTGTTTTTAAAATAATGTTTAACGGCAAGTCAAATTTATCTTGGCTAATTACTACTTCATCAACAATTTGAGTTTTAAAAATTTCGCTTGTATTTCTCTCTTTTTTATATTTATCTATAGCTTTGTTAATAGTTATTCGTTTCATCCACCCTTCGAATGAACCTTTGTTTTTATAATTCCCTATTTTTTCAAAAATTGTAATAAAAGCATCGTGTAAATTGTCTTCAGCTTCTGTTTTATTTCTACAATATTTTAAACACATCGAGAATAAGGAATCTTTATATTGTCTATATAGTTCCTCTTGTGCTTTTTTATTGTTATTAATACAGTCTTTTATTAATTTATCTTGTGTCAATAATAAATTGTAAAATTAAGAATGTAAAAATACGTTTTTAATTTATTTTTTGTTTAGACAATACTCAATAAAGTTATCCTTATTATATTTAATAGTCTATTAAAAGTCAATAGGTTGCGTACAAATAAAAAAAGTCTCAAAAACTTAGTTCTTGAGACTTTTATATATAATTATTAATTTTATTTAAAATTAATCTTCTTTTGGTTTGCGTTCTTCACGAGGAGGTCTTGGTAAAAGAGCTTTTCTAGAAACTTTTTCTTTTCTAGTTTTTGGGTCTCTTCCAAAATACTTAACGTCAAATACATCACCCATATTTACAACATCAGTAACATTATTTGTACGCTCCCAAGCAAGTTCAGAAATGTGTAATAAAACTTCATTTCCAGGAGCATCAGTATATTCAACAACAGCACCGAAATCTAACATTTTAATTACTTTTACTTCATATACGCTTCCTCTTTCAGGTTTAAAAGTAATTGAATCAATCTTTGCAAGAACAGCATCAATTCCATTTTGGTCAGTACCTAGAATTTCTACGATACCTTCTTCAGTCACTGGATCCTCATTAATTACAATTGTTGTTCCAGTTTCTTTTTGCAATTCTTGAATCACTTTTCCTCCAGGTCCAATAACTGCTCCAATATATTCATTGGCAATTCTTCTAGTAATCATTTTAGGAGAATGCGCTTTAACATCAGCGTTAGGTGCAGCAATTGTGTCTGTTAGTTTTTCAAGAATATGTAAACGACCATCACGTGCTTGTTTTAAAGCATTTACTAAAATCTCGTATGATAGTCCTTTAATTTTAATATCCATTTGGCAAGCGGTAATTCCATCTGCAGTACCAGTTACTTTAAAATCCATATCTCCTAAGTGATCCTCATCACCCAATATGTCAGATAAAACTGCATAGCGTTCACCATCAGAAATTAATCCCATTGCAATACCTGAAACAGGTTTTTTCATTTGTACACCAGCATCCATTAGCGCCATTGTTCCAGAACAAACGGTTGCCATTGAAGAAGACCCATTTGATTCTAATACTTCAGCCACAACTCTTACTGTATATGGGCAATCTTCAGGAACCATTCCTTTTAACGCTCGTTGAGCTAAATTTCCATGTCCAACTTCACGTCTAGAAGTCCCTCGGAGTGGTCTTGCTTCTCCAGTTGAAAAAGGAGGGAAGTTGTAATGTAAATAAAATCTTTCTTCACCTTCAAATGTTGGCGAGTCTAATATGTTTGCATCTCTAGAAGTACCTAATGTTACTGTTGCCAATGCTTGAGTTTCACCCCTTGTAAAAATTGATGAACCGTGAGTAGAAGGTAAGTAATCTACCTCACACCATATTGGTCTTATTTCGTCAGTTTTTCTTCCATCTAATCTTAAACCTTCATTTAAGGTTAAATCACGGATTGCCGCTTTTTCTGCTTTGGCATAATATTTAGAAATTAAACCACCTTTTTCTTCTAGTTCTTCTTCAGAAAAAGTTGCTTTAAATTCTTCTTTAATAGTTGCGAAAGCTTCACTTCTTTCGTGTTTTGCACTTCCTGCTTTAGCAATTGCATAAACTTTATCGTAAGCAAAATCATGAGCGGCTTTTTCGATTGCTTCATCAGTATCAGCAGCTTCATACTCACGAGTTTCTTTTTTACCGAATGCTTCTGCTAATTTAACTTGAGCAGCACATTGAACTTTAATTGCTTCATGAGCAAATTTAATTGCTTCAGTCATTTCTTCTTCAGAGCATTCATCCATTTCACCTTCAACCATCATAACAGAATCGGCAGATGCACCAACCATCATGTCGATATCTGCTTGTGCCAATAACTCTCTACTTGGATTGATAATAAATTCACCATTCACTCTTGCAACTCTTACTTCAGAAATTGGACATTCGAATGGAAAATCACTTAGTTGGATTGCAGTAGATGCTGCTAATCCCGCTAAAGCATCGGGCATCACTTCGTCGTCATGAGACATTAATTGAATCATTACTTGTGTTTCAGCGTGATAATCTTTTGGGAATAATGGACGTAAAACGCGGTCTACTAGACGCATTGTCAATATCTCGTCATTACTAGGTCTTGCTTCTCTTTTGAAGAACCCTCCAGGATATTTTCCTGCAGCAGCAAATTTTTCTCTGTAATCAACAGTTAATGGTAAAAAATCTACGGGACTTGCTTTGTAATTAGATACAGCTGTACATAATAACATTGCATTCCCCATTTGTACAACAACGCTACCATGCGCTTGTTTTGCTAATTTTCCTGTTTCGATAGAAATTTCTCTTCCATCGCCAAGGTCAATGACCTCTCTATAAACTTTTGGAATCATAAATGTTTTAAACTTATTTAATTAAACTAATTTTTTGGCGTTGTGTTGTTGTTTTACCAATGAAAAGTTTAACTTTCTTTTTTATAGAATTAAAATAAAAAAAGAGGCGACAAGCCTCTTTTTGATTATTTTCTTAATCCTAATTCTTTTACAATTGCACGGTATCTCAAAATATCTTTTTTCATTAAATAATCTAAAAGACTTCTTCTTTTACCTACCAGTTTTACTAAAGAACGCTCGGTATTATAATCTTTACGATTCTTTTTTAAGTGTCCAGTTAAATGGTTAATTCTGTGAGTGAATAGTGCAATTTGTCCTTCTGCAGAACCTGTGTTTGATGCAGTTTTTCCGTGTTTTGCGAAAATTTCTGCTTTTACTTCTTTTGTTAAATACATGCTAACATTAATTTTTAATAATTTTTATGTATATGATTCCTCTGAATCAAGGCGCAAATATAAAATTATTATTTTGAATAACAATCATTTATAACAAATATTCAAATAGTTTTTAAACCTTTTGCTTTTTCCAAAGTCATAGAAGTAGAAAAGTTAAAGAAGTGTTAAATTAAAAAGTTAAGATTATGAAAACAAGAGTATTAAAATTAAATGTAGTTATGATATTACTTTCTGTGATATCATTGATGAGTTGTAATACTGATGATGAATCGATTGTTACTTCAGAGCAAATAAGTGCTGAAGATGTATCTAGTGCCGAAGAAGTTGATAAGGTAGTTGAAGAGGTTAATAATATTATTGAGCAAGCCTATGTTGAAGAAGAAGGAGGTTTGAATAGTTCGAGGGGAACTAATTCAAGTTTTTTTCCAGATTGCTTGACTAAAACTGTGGTGACTACCGATAATTCCAAAATGGTGACTTTAGATTTTGGTGATGGATGTATGGTAAGAGGTCTTTTTATAGCTGGAATATTAACCATGAGTTATGACAAAGATCCAGATATACAAACCAAAACCATATCGACAGCATTTGAAGATTTTAGGGTTGATTATAAATTAATTCAAGGAAGCTATTCTATAGTTCGTGTTAGGCAAAATGATAATGGAAATCCACAATCAACGGCAACAGTTGATATAAATGTAACTTGGGATAATGGAGATTATGCATCACGAGAAGGTGTGAGAGTTAGGGAATGGATTGAAGGTTTTGGTACTGGTGTTTGGAGTGACAATGTATATTTAATTACTGGATATTGGAATGCAGTTCTTAAAAATGGAAATGAATTGAGTGCTACTATTACAACTCCATTGAGACGAGAGTTGGTATGTAGATTTTTTGTAAGTGGAGTGGTGGATTTGCAAAAAAATGATAGAACAGCGAGCTTAGACTTTGGAGAGGGAGATTGCGATAATCAGGCAATATTAACATTGGCTGACGGAACAGAAATTATAATTACCTTAAGTTAGGGTTTATTGGTTAATTAGTTTGAAAGACTGCTACATAAATTTATGTAGCAGTTTTTTAGTTTATATATTTAAGTAAATCTTTGACTTTCGTTTCGCCTTCAAATTTTTGTATCAATTTTCCTTTTTTATTATATATCAAGATACTTGGAAATTTTTCAACTCCAAATTTGTCAGAAAATGTCAATCTTGAATCTTGTAAAAAAGTGATATTGTCTCTATTGAAATTGTATTTGTCACGGTAATTTTTAATAGCATCCATTTCTTCAAAAGATATAAAAACCACTTCTAGATTGTCTAGTGTTGAAATATCTTTAGCCAACCACGAACCTTGTTTTTCACAATGTTCACATTCGGAATTAAAATAGTAGATAAATTTTATTCTTTCTCTATCAAAACTATCTTTGGTAAACCTTTTCCCATCAAGTGTAGTAAAAGTAAAATATGGAATATTTTTAGCAGCCTCAACGGTAGTTTTTTGTGTTGTTTTGCAATTGTAAAAAGTAAACAACATTAAAAAAGTGAGTAATAAACTACTAAGTTTTTTTGTCATATTTTTAGACTCTTACTGGCTGATTTTGAATTAAATCTAAGTATAAGTTTACTTGTTTTTTTAGATTTTTTCTTTCAACTATTTTGTCAAGAAAACCATGTTCTAGTACAAATTCTGCAGTTTGAAAACCTTCAGGAAGTTCTTTACCTGTAGTATCTCTAACGACTCTAGGTCCAGCAAATGCAATTAATGCTCCAGGTTCAGAAATATTGATGTCTCCTAACATAGCAAAAGAAGCGGTAGTTCCTCCAGTAGTAGGATCAGTACAAAGAGAGATGTAAGGTATTTGTGCATCAGCAAGTTGTGCTAATTTAGATGATGTTTTTACCAATTGCATTAATGATAATGCTGCTTCCATCATTCTTGCACCACCAGATTTAGAAATAATCATAAAAGGTAATTTCTTTTTCAATGCATAATCTGCTGCTCTAGCAATTTTTTCACCAACAACACTTCCCATTGAACCACCAATAAAGGCAAAATCCATACAAGCAACTACTAAATCTTTACCGAATGATTTTCCAACAGCAGTTCTAACAGCATCATTTAAATTTGTTTTTTCTTTTGCAGCTTTTAATCTGTCTGAATACTTTTTCTTGTCTTCAAACTTTAAAGGATCTTTCGAAGTTATTTTAGGATTTAATTCTTTGAATTTATTATCGTCAAATAATATTTCAAAATATTCGGCACTACCTATTCTTGTATGATAATTATCTTCTGGACTTACATAATGATTGGCTTTCAATTGATCTGCATCAACAATCTTTCCGCTAGGTGTTTTGTGCCAAAGTCCTTTTGGGACATCTTTCTTCTGTTCTGTAGGAGTTTGAATTCCTTTATCTTTTCTTTTAAACCAAGACGACATAATAGTAGGTTTTAATAAGTTTAGTTTAGAGGGGCAATTTACTAAAAAAATAAAGAGAAACTAAAAAATTAGCTTCTCTTTATTAACAGTTAGAATTGTAATACAGTTATATTTTATAACGTATTTATGTTGTTTAAATCTTCAAATGCTTGTTTCAAACGAGCATTAAAAGTTTGCTCACCTAGACGAATCCATTTTCTAGGATCGTAATATTTTTTGTTAGGTAAATCTTCACCTTCAGGATTTCCAATTTGGCTTTTTAAATAATCTGATTTCTCACCGAAATAATCACGAATACCAGTCATGAAACCATATTGTAAGTCGGTATCAATATTCATTTTTATAACACCATAACTTATACCTTCTCTAATTTCTTCAAGAGTTGAACCAGAACCACCATGGAAAACAAAATCTATGGTATTAGGTGGTACATTGAATTTTTTAGAAACATATTCTTGAGAATTTCTAAGTATTTTTGGAGTTAATTTTACATTTCCTGGTTTGTAAACACCATGAACATTTCCAAATGCTGCAGCAATAGTAAACCTAGGACTTACTTTCATTAATTCTTCATAGGCATATGCAACTTCCTCTGGTTGTGTATATAATTTAGAAACATCAACATCTGTATTATCGACACCATCTTCTTCACCACCAGTAATTCCGAGTTCAATTTCTAAAGTCATACCCATTTTACTCATACGAGTTAAGTATTTTTTACAGATTTCGATATTCTCTTCGATTGGTTCCTCAGATAAATCAATCATATGAGAACTATAAAGTGGTTTCCCGGTTTCAGCAAAGTGCTTTTCACTCGCATCTAATAAACCATCTATCCAAGGTAATAATTTTTTAGCACAATGGTCGGTATGTAGAATTACAGGTACACCATAGGCTTCAGAAAGTGTATGTACGTGTTTTGCTCCTGCAACAGCACCAGCAATCGCTGCTTTTTGCCCTTCATTTGACAATCCTTTTCCGGCATTAAAAGAAGCTCCTCCGTTAGAAAATTGAATAATAACTGGAGCATTTAATTCTTTAGCAGTTTCTAAAACTCCATTGATAGTTGATGATCCAATGACATTTACAGCAGGAAGTGCAAATTGTTTTTCTTTAGCCAATCTGAAAATTTCTTGTACCTCATCACCTGTTGCAACTCCAGGTTTAATATTGTAACTCATAGTTGATTTTTTGTTATTTATATACGCAAAACTACATATTTTTTGATTGAAATTTAAAAAGATATTAAATTGTTTGCTATTACGTTTTAGTAAATTTTAGGTTTCTAAACTTAGAATGGATAGTTGATACCAATATTATAGACAGCATTGGCAAAATTGTAGTTACTAAACCATTTTTGATTTCCTGTTTGGTAAGGCTCATAAGTTTTGAAACCAGTATCGAGTCTAATTACAAGAAAATTGAAGTCGTATCTTATTCCAAATCCAGTTCCAAGAGCAATATCAGATAATGATTTTAACCCATTAAATTTTCCATTAGATTCAATTAAATCAGATTTTGAAATATCCCAAATATTTCCTGCGTCGGCAAATAAGGCACCTTTAACGCTATTTATTATTTTGAATCGATATTCTAAACTAGTTAAGAATTTTAAACTACCAACATTATATTCCAGTCCATTTTTAATAGATCCAGGTCCTAAATCATATATTTTCCAAGCTCTTAAATCATTTGCTCCACCTATGAAATAACTACGGCTAAAAGGGAGTTCTTCAGAGTTTCCATAAGGTATTGCAACTCCTAAAAGACTTCTGAAGGCAAGAACATTGTCGCTAGATGATCCCCAAAATTTTTTGTATTCAAGATCGGTTTTGAAATATTGAGCAACAGGAATTCCTAGCAATTCTTTTTTAGTTCCGTCAGAAGTTTGTTTGCTCAATGCAGACGTTAGTGCTCCAGATGAAGCAACTCTGGCTTTGAAAAATGAGAAATTAGCATCTTTATAATTTTCACTATTATTATAGGTAAATTGATATGAAATTACAGGTACCAATACATTTTCTGTAATAATATTGCGTCTATTCTCAATGTTTTGAACTGAGGTAAATTCATCAGGATTTGAAGTTTGAAATCCATTTGAAGTATCGATTACATAATTGATAAAGTTATTAGCAATTAGGTCTCCGTTAGTATCAAAATTCTCACTTGGAATAGTTGTAGTTTGACTTATAATATCTGCTGCAGTATTTAAACTTGTATATTCTGAGCGATAAATATTAAAGTAAGAGTCGGGATTTAAATTTCTAATATATTGAGCATTTAATAACTCAAATTGATGTTTTCTTTTTCTGTCGGAATCCCAACTATAATCAATAATTCCAGTAAATTTTTGTTTGTCTAAACCTATATTTTTCTGAAAACTAGTACCAAAAGTAAACTGAGTTTTTGGAGACATACTTTTTGGTATAATTTTATCAGTATTAATTGGGAATAGAAATCTAGGTAATTCTAAAGAAACATCTGCCCCTAATTCCCAAGCATTAAAAAATCCTCCACTGTTATCTGCAGCATCAGTTGATGAATTAAAAACAGAACCTTGAACAGAGAATCTAAATATTTCTGAGCCTTTAAAAGTATTTCTGTTTAAAACTGAGATTTTACCTGAAATTCCTAATTGCTTAATATTAGAATGAGTAATTTCAGTATTGGCTGCAAAAGAATATTTTTTATATGGTGTTAAGTAAATTTTAGCAGCCAAGTTTTCATCATCAATTTCATCATATTTAATATTTACAATTTTAAAGTTTTGTAAACTCCTTAGATGCCTTCTAGTTAGGCTTTTTTGTTCGTCTTTATATATTTGATTTGGCTCAATAAAAATGGAGTTTGATAAAAATTTTGGGTTGTACCTAAGTTCATCATGAGCATAAAAATTTATACCATTATAGGTGTCTCTAGTATTATAAGGCTCATCTTTTTCCTTAAATGTATAATCTGTAAAAATATCAACCTTACTGACTTTTTGTATTTTATAAGGAATGGTATAAATACTGTCATTTCTTTCAATAATCCTATCACTAATATTGAGTTGAATATCAGATTTGTATGTGTTTGCCGTAGAATCGGCATCAAAACCAATAGCACTTCTAGTAAAATGATATATACCAGAGTTTCTAAATAATTTAGTTATTCTATCTGCTTCATTTTCAAAATATGAGAACTTAAACTGCTTGCCAGTTTTTATTAGAGATTTATCTTGATGTTTTGTAAAAATTGAATCTAAAATAGGTGAAGCAATATTTTTTGAAACGGTATCAATATGAAAAACTTTCCCAGAATTTATGATATATTCAACTTCAACTCTTTTATTGGGTTTGAAGTGTGTCTTGTAATCTGCCTTTGCTCTAAAATAACCTTCGTTTATGAAGTGTTGTTTGAGATTGTCTCTGGTTAGTTTTGTTTTTGTAGTGTCTAGAATTACTGGCGCTTCACCATTTTTAAAGAGCCATTGATTAAAGTTGTATTTAAAATTTCTAAACCCTCGTGTTTGTTTTTCGGAAAACGCATTTGTGAATTTTCGCTCTTTGTTTGGGAAGGAATCTTTCCATTTTTCATATGATGTTTCAAAATCTTTATTTCCAAGATTGTAAAAGTGCAGTGCAATTGGAACGCCAAGAGTAAGTCTATTTGGACGTTGAATTATATAGTCATTAATTTCGTCTTCAACATTCTTTTTTTCATTTACAATTACGGTATTCTTTTTTAATAAATTTTCATTATCAGCTACATATTTTATAGTATTGCATGATGAAAAAATCATCAGAAATAGTAGTGTAAAAATGAAAGGTATATTAAAATTGTTTTTCAACAAATAAGAGTTTAAATTTGTTCAAAAATAACACTTTATAATGTTATCCAAAAGCCAACTGAAATTAATAACGAGTTTACGTCAAAAAAAGTACAGAGTAAAAGAAAATCTATTTTTTGCCGAGGGTGTAAAAGTGGTAAATGAGTTTTTAAATTCTGAATTTAAAGTTCATAAAATTTTCTGTACTTCAGAATTTGAACATCAATTATCAAGTGATAAAATTGAATTAATTTCTAATGAAGAATTAAAGAAAATTAGTCTTTTAAAAAGTCCAAATCAGGTTTTAGGGATTTTTGAAATACCAAGTTCAAAAGAGTTATCAAATGAAGGTTTAATAGTCGCGTTGGATGATGTGAATGACCCTGGAAATTTAGGAACTATTATTCGATTGTGTGATTGGTTTGGTGTTAAGCAAATAATTTGTTCTACTAATACAGTAGATTGTTTTAACCCAAAAGTTGTTCAATCAACTATGGGCTCGTTAACGAGAGTTAAGTTAAATTATTTTGATTTAAAACCTTATTTTGAATCAACTAGTTTGCCAATTTATTCAACTGAAATGAATGGTGAAAATGTTTATAAAACAAATCTTTCTAAAGATGCTATTTTGGTTATGGGTAATGAAGCAAATGGTATCCAAAAGGAATTACTTGAAATGAGTTCAAGCCAATTAGCAATACCAAGATTTGGAGACGCTCAAAAGACTGAGAGTTTAAATGTTGCAACAGCTACTGCAATTTTATTAAGTGAGTTCAAAAGAGGCTAGTGGAACGCAAAGTTTATAAAAACACCTCTCGTTCCAAAGTAATCTATGGGTCCAGTCCATTGACTGTTTGGGTCATTGTCTGGAACTAATTCGTTGTTTATCGCAAAAGTCCCTCTAATAGAAGGCGAGAAAATAAAATAAGGTAAATATAAATCTACTCCAAGACCAACTTCGTAAGCAAAGTTGTTTGACTTCATTCTAAATTCGCCATTAGAGTTGTCATCAGGATTCTTCTCATTGCTGGAAAAATTGTAATCATACGATACACCGCCAATTACATAAGGTCTTACATTTCCTATTCTGTCGGTGTGTAATTTCAATAATAACGGGAAATGTAGGTAGGTTGCTCCAATTTGTCGAATACTATCTCTTGCTCCGCCAGCAATATTAGTAAATGCCAATTCTTTGGTATTGCTGGAAAGTCCAGGTTCAATTCTTAAAGAGATATTTTTGTTGATATTCCATCCACCAATAAGTCCAACATTAAACCCAACTCCTGGCTCCACATTGATGTAAGTGTTAGGATTATTATAATTGATTTTAAAATCTTTTTTATTTGCACCAAGGTAATATCCCCAATAAATTTTTTTGGCATCTTCGTCAAGATGATATTCAATAACTTCTCTTTGAGCGTTGAGGTTTAAATTACCCAAAATGACTGAACAAATAAATAGGAAAACGAAATTCTTCATAATTATTTTGTAGCCTTATAAATGGTAGCCACACCAAATGTTTGAGGTTTATTTTCTACATTAGTAAACCCAATTTTTCTTAAAATATTGTTGAGTTTTTCTCCATAAGGGAATTTTGAAGCAGATTCTGATAAATATGTATAGGCAGATCCTTCTTTGGAAAACAGTTTTCCCATAATTGGCATAATAACATTTGTATGAAATCTATAACCTTGCTTGTATGGTGTTTTTTCAGGGACTGATGTTTCTAAGATTACGAAGGTGCCATTAGGTTTAAGCACTCTTAAAATTTCAGTTAATCCATTTTCAAGAGTTTCAAAATTTCGTACGCCAAAAGCAACAGTAATTGCATCAAAACTGTTGTCTTCAAACGGCATATCCTCTGAATCTCCTAATAACATTTCTATTCTATCAGAAAGATTTTCTTTGGCAATTTTATCTTCCCCAACATTAAGCATTCCTTCAGAAATATCTAATCCAATAATTTTTGTTGCACTAGTATTTTTAGCAATATTAATAGCAAGATCACCCGTTCCGGTAGCAATGTCCAATACTGAAGTAGGTTTAGTGGCTTTGATAATATTCACAACTTTTTTGCGCCATTTTACATCAATTCCGAACGAGATCATGCGGTTTAATCCGTCATAATTTTCAGATATGTTATTGAACATTTTAGCAACTTGTTCTTTTTTACCAAGTTCTGAATCTTTATATGGCGTTACTTTTTCTGACATTTATTAACCGTTTATAGCAATTACAGAATCAATTTTGTTTGGAATCATTTCTTTAAGCATATTCTCAATACCGTTTTTCAAAGTCATTGTTGAAGAAGGGCATCCACTACATGCACCTTGAAGAATTACATTTACAGTTTTGTTGGACTCATTGTAAGATTCAAATTGGATGTTTCCTCCGTCAGATGCAACAGCAGGTTTAACATATTCATCTAGTATGCTAATTATCTGCTGTGAAATATCATCAAGTTGCTCTACATTTTTAATGCTAATTTCTTGCTTTTGAACTGTAACATTTTCTGAAATGATTGTTTTTCCAGCAACTATATATTCTCTAATGAAACTTCTTATTTCTTGCCCTATATCTGACCATTCAGCAATGTCAAACTTAGTTGCCGAAATATAATTCTCTGAAATAAAAACTTCTTTAACAAAAGGAAATTTAAATAGTTCAATAGCGATAGGAGCATTTTTAGCTTCATCTATATTTTTGAATTCGAATGTTTGCGAAGTAAACATTTTATTGGCAACAAACTTCATTACCGAAGGATTTGGAGTGCTCTCAGCATAAATTTCGATAGCAACTTTTTTTGCTGAAGTTTGCTCACTTGTTATGATTTGATTTCCGTCATTAAGGTAACGCTCTATTTCTGTTGCAACTTCATCTTGCACATCATTCCATTCTACAATGTCATAACGTTCAATAGCAATAAAGTTAGCAGTTATGTATACCTTCTTAACAAATGGTAAATAAAATAATTGTTGAGCAAGTAAAGAGTTTTTTGCTTCGTCAATGTTATTATATTCATAACTACCATTAGTTACTGAAGCAGTATGAACAAACTTTAGTATTGTAGTGTTATTTGTTGGTTGTATTGAAACTGAAAATTCTTTCATTTTTTTGTATAAAAATATTGTGCAAAAATACTAAAACTAAATGTAAGAAATTAGAATGTTGTGATACAAATATATTAGGGTATTTGAGTGTGAGATTGTTATAAATATAGTTCTAGAAGAAATCTAAGCAAAATCATGAAAAAAAAAATACTTACTCTTTTATTCTTTTTGTTTGTTTTTAACATTAGTGCTCAAGATTATACGAGTAAAATCCACATAGATAAAATAAACAAAGTTTATACTTCAAAACTTAACTTGTCTAAAGATATCTCTGAAAAGGTAAAAGGGATTTTAACTGTTTACAATCTTAAATTATATCAATTGGAAACTTCTTCAAATGATTCAAGGTTATTTAATAAAATTTTTAAAGAATACACTTTGGCAATTTTTGAATTACTAACTGATGATCAATTTAGAGAATTTAAAAAACTTCAGATAGAAATTGAACCTTATAAAAAATACAAATTATGATTAGATATTTTTTTATTGTTTGTTTTCTGTTATTTGGAGTTAATTTATATTCTCAAAGTAGTACTTGCGATACTACAGAACCTTTTTGCACAGCCGTAGGAGTAGATTTTTCTAACACAACTGGAGTAACTTCTGCCGAAACAGGGCCAGATTATGGATGTCTTGGATCAACACCAAACCCTTCGTGGTTTCATTTAAGGATTGATGAACCTGGTGATTTATTTATGGTAATTGAACAAAACACTGCTGCAGATTTTACTGGTGCTGGAATTGATGTGGACTTTATAGCTTGGGGACCTTTTACTGAAACAGAATTTTTGGCAGGAGTTTGTGGGAATTTAACTGCTGCTAATATTGTTCCAGGTCAAGGTGTTGTTGGTAATACTACAACTTCTCAAGGATGTAGTTATTCTGGAGCTTCTATAGAAAATTTTAATATAATTGGAGCAAATGCAGGTGAATATTATGTATTAATGGTTACAAATTTTGATAATATTCCTGGATATATAAGAATGGACTTAATAAATGAAAAAGGAGGAACAACTGATTGTACGATATTAAATTCTACCTTAGGCCCAGATCAAAATATATGTGCTACTAATCCTATTACTCCTTATGAAATTGATGGTACAACTGATGGTGCAATTGGATATACGTGGTTTGCTGATTTTGGTAGTGGTTTTAATCCAATTGCTGGTGAAACAAACCCAACATTGGAAGTTTCTGCTTCTGGAACCTATAGAGTAGAAACAACTGATGGCACAAATACGGATTCAGATGATATAGTTATTACTTTTTTTGATACGCCTATCGCTACGAAGCCTTCCAAAATAATTTTATGTGATGACGATAATAATGGTACGATGCCGTTTCCTTTAACAGATCAAAATTCTTTAATTAATTCAGATGCTGGAATGTCAATTACTTACTATTTATCTGAAGCTGAAGCTGAAGATGGAACTACTGGTCAATTAAGCAGCCCTTATGAGAGTGGCTCAACAACAATTTATGCAAGAGTTGAAAATGATTTAAATACTGATTGTTATGACGTTACTAATTTTGATTTAGAAGTTTACGAAAGCGCCTTTCCTTCTACTACAGTCCCATTACTTGGAGATTGTGACAATACAAGTGTTGGAACTGATACCGATGATATTATAATATTTAACTTAACCGATAGAGCAACGGATATTTTAAATGGACAATCAGCGTCAGATTTTACGCTGACTTATTATACGGATGCAGGTTATACCAATCAAATTCCTGAAAACACCGTTCCAATTGTTGGAAATGACATAACAAGTTATCAAAACGATCCAAGTTTAAACGATGTTAATGGAAGGCAAATAATTTATGTGCGTATGACTAATAATGCAACTGCAGCATTTACAGCACCATTTGCACCATGTTATACTGATACTTCGTTTGAAATAGAAGTTTTTGATTTACCGGTGCTAGCGCCTATTTTGCCACCTTTAACCAATTATACTTTAGTTCAATGTGATGATCCAAGTAATGATGCAATCGCAGATTTTAATCTAAACCAAGCTAATGGAGATGTAATCGATCCAATTACAACAGAAACATTTACATATTATACCACAGAAGCATTGGCAATAGCAGGAGTTCCTGGAACTGAAATTCAAGATACAGATGGAGATCCATCAACGGTAATATATAATGTTACTGGAAGTACTGACGATGTTTGGGTTCGTGTAGAAACTTCTGATGGATGTTCTAGAACAGCAATGGTGAATTTGATAATTAGACCCTCAGCTGTCTCTTTTGATTTTCAATTATATAATTGTGATGATAATTTAGATGTTGATGGAAATGATACAGCAGCAAATGATGATACTGATGGAATTACTGCATTTGATTTTCAAAATGAAGTTAATCAGATTTTATTACCTTTTGCTGGCACTGCAGGTGTTTCATTAAGTATTCATCATTCAGAATCTGATGCAGATGCTGGAATTAACCCAATTGATCCAACAACCTATTCTAATTATAGAAATCCAACGACATCGCCAAATCAAGAATTACTTTGGGTTCGTGTAGTAAGTACATTAGGAAATGACTGTTTGGCAAATGGTAATTTTATTACGCTAAACGTCAACCCCATTCCAGAGATCGACAACAGTTTGACTTTAGCGCCTTTATGTGATGATGCTACGGATGCGGCGATGGATGATACTAATGGAACAGGTGTAGAGTTTGATTTAGAGAGTTTAACGGATGATATAGAGGCCTTACAGCCAGATATTGCTACGGTAGCCTATAATATAAGTTACCATCTTTCAGCAGCTGATGCAGTTTCAGGAGCAGGTCCACAGACGAGTCCATTTAGAAATACTTCGAATGGTCAAACGATTTATGTTCGTGTTGAAAATGATGACACAGGATGTGTGAATCCACATATGAGTTTTACTTTAGATGTGAATCCATTACCAATTAT
>CANMWN010000004.1 GCA_947501625.1 uncultured Flavobacteriaceae bacterium | reverse complement strand
CAGTGGAAGGCGAAGGCTGGGATGGCTTGTATAACAATGAAATGCTTCCAAGTTCAGATTATTGGTTCTCATTAATCTTGACAGACAGTCAAGGAAATACAAAAAGACACAGAGGAAACTTTAGCCTTATTAGAAGACAGTAATATATTATTTGAATAATTAAAAAACCCTCGTGATAGTTTAATCATGAGGGTTTTTCACTATTAAGAAACAAATATTAGATATTGAATACCAAAGTTGCAGTTACTTTTGAAGTATCAAAATCTAATTCTGCAGCATTAACCTCACTATATTGAGGGTAAAAATCATAAACATCAGTTCTATTTGAGTTTTCGTAAGATAAATCTAGTTTAATATTTCCGAAGTTATATCCAAAACCAAGAGAGTATCCTTTTAAGTCATCTGAAGATAAAGCATCTTGATAAGGGCTTTTTTGATGGTGGAAACCGCCTCTTAAACTTGCTTTTTTGATTCTCCATTCACCACCAACTCTTAATTCGCCTGCAGCTTTTAAATCGGTGTTGAATGTTTGGTTTTCATCTCCAAAGTCAATAGTTGGACTTAATTTAGTATTGCTATAATTTCTGTGAGTATAATCCACACTAATTAATCCGTTTTTATCAAATATATAAGCAAAACTACCAGTAACTTTACTTGGAGTTCTTAATGAATATTGAAAGAAATTTAGACCTTCATCGCTATTAAATTCTTCTTCAAATTCATACCAAGTTGGTGATTGGTAAGAAAGCCCAAGTCTTATGTTGTCAGTAGGTTTAGAAATTAAACCAACTGAAAATGATGCGCCAGTTCCAGCGTTAAATAAATCATTTCTTAAAAAAGAGTCAGAAGCATTAGTATTTCCATTTCCATCATTATTATCTTCCGATAAGGAAACACGTTGTACAAAACTTATGTCATGAGTAGAAACCGAAGCTCCAATATATAAGTCATCACTATATTGTGAAGCGATTGAGAAGGTGTATTTGTTGTTTTTGCCGCTAGTTAAGTTTTCAAAAGTTTGACCATCGGTATTTAAATATAAGTTGTCGTTGGTGTCATCTCCATCATCAGTAAAACTAGAATCATAAATAAAAGTTGCAAAACCGCTATTTCCTGTTGCTCTCCAATAATTATTATAATCTTTTGATAAAGTATAATTAAATCCTACCGAAGTTCTTTTCCAATTAGAAGATCCGTTATTTTTGAAAGTAAAGATTACACCAGCTTGTGATAAATTAGTATAATTATCTTCAAAAAGGTTGTTGGTATTGTAATAATTAGTGTTTATTGATTGGTCTCTAGAGTTTAGAGTTACTGAAAATTCGCTTTTTAAAAATACTGCAGCACCAGCAGGATTAATCTCAACTGCACTTAAATCACCACCTAGAGCGCCAAAGGCACCGCTTAAAGCTCTGTATCTTGCAGTTCCATTATTGTCTTCACTGCCATAAAGCACCCCTAAATCGTTATAACCTAATGATTGAGCATTCAATCCCATTGAGCAAATTAATGCTCCTAAAAAAAGTAATTTTTTCATCGATAATATTTTATGTGTTATTTATCTTCTTCTTGTTGATCTGCTAGTTGATCTTGAAGATCCAGAACTTCTCGTGGATCTAGTTGTTGACGAGCTTCTTGTTGATCTTGTAGCCGATGAACTCCTTGTTCTAGATGGCTGATAAGACCTAGTTCTTGTTGAGTTACTAGAAGATCTGATATTTCTTCTAGTATTACTTGGTGTTCTTCTTATTGTATTTCCGTTTGACCTTATAGTTCTTGTAGAGGATCTTCTGCTTGTATTGCTAGGTGTTCGATTAATTCTAGTTGATGACCTTCTGGTAGTTCTTGAATTAGTATTAGAAATATTTGATCTTCTGCTTGTCGAACCTGTGGCTGCTCTTCTATTTATATTGTTTCTAGTATTATAAGCTGTCCTTCTTCCGTAACTGTCATAACTTCTATAATATCTATTTCTCCAAAAGTTATTTCCCCAAAAATTATTGGCATAAAAGAAATTACCAAACCCAAACCTTCCAACACCACCATATCCATTATAAAAGTATGGAGGACAATAAACATCATAATAAAAACCATAAGGATTGAAATAAGCATAATTTACTCCTCTATATCTCCATGAGTTATAGAGTCCATAATAAGGATAAAAATTATTAAAACCTACATCATAAAAATTGTAATATGGGTTATTGAAAAAATCAAAATTATTTCTTAGGTATATATTTACATTAGCGCTATCAGAGTAGCCCCAAGGTGCGTTGCTGTTTGTTGAAATAATACTATCATTTTGAATAGTTTGATCATCATTGTAATTAAAGTCATCAATATTGGTAATTAAATCTTCTTCAGCAATTCTTTTGTATTCATCATAAGGTAAAGAAAAGTAGTCGCTACCATTATCGGTAGTTTCGACAACTTCATTGTTATTGGCTCTAGAAGTTGAATATATTCCGTCATCATCATTATATGCACTTTGATAAGTACCACAAGAAGATAAACCAAAAAGTGCTATAATAGCGACAAAAAGGTTTGATGATTTAATGTTAGATAAGTAAAAAACTTTCATAATCCTTGATTTTTTTTATGTTAGAACTACTAAAATAAGTAGTTTTGCCTAAATTAATATTTTATTACAAATGTCACAATTTTTGTGCCAAACTTTTAAGTATGAGTAAGAAGTTAACTACAAGGGAAGAAGATTATTCAAAATGGTATAACGAATTGGTTGTAAAGGCTGATTTGGCTGAGAATTCAGGAGTAAGAGGGTGTATGGTAATTAAGCCCTATGGTTATGCAATATGGGAAAAAATGCAAGCTGAACTGGATAGAATGTTTAAGGAGACTGGACATGAAAATGCATATTTTCCTATTTTTATTCCTAAATCATACTTTTCAAAAGAAGCAAGTCATGTAGATGGTTTTGCTAAAGAATGTGCTGTTGTCACTCATTATAGATTGAAAAATGATGATGATGGTAAGGTAGTGGTAGATGAGAAGGCAAAACTTGAAGAAGAATTAATTGTTAGGCCCACTTCCGAAACTATTATTTGGGATACTTATAGGAAATGGATAGAATCCTATCGCGATTTACCTATCTTGGTTAATCAATGGGCAAATGTAGTGAGATGGGAGATGAGAACACGTTTGTTTTTAAGAACCGCAGAGTTTTTATGGCAAGAAGGACATACGGCACATGCAACAAAAGAGGAGGCGATTGCAGAGTCAAAACAAATGCAAGGAGTATATGCTGATTTTGCTGAAAATTTTATGGCTATGCCAGTAATAAAAGGGTTTAAAAGTGAGAGTGAGCGTTTTGCTGGAGCATTAGAAACATATACAATAGAAGCATTAATGCAAGATGGAAAAGCATTGCAAGCTGGAACATCGCATTTTCTTGGACAAAATTTTGCAAAAGCTTTTGATGTTAAATTTACGACTAAGGAAGGTAAGCGTGAACATGTTTGGGCGACTTCGTGGGGAGTCTCTACTAGATTGATGGGAGCATTAGTTATGTCACATTCGGATGATAAAGGATTAGTGTTGCCTCCAAAATTAGCGCCTATTCAAGTTGTGATTGTGCCAATTCATAAAACAGATGAACAATTAGAAGCGATAACTAAAAAGGTTGATGAATTGACATTAGCGCTTCGTAATAAAGGTGTGTCAGTGAAATATGATAAAAGGACGACTCATAAACCTGGATGGAAGTTTGCTGAATATGAATTAAAGGGTGTTCCTTTGAGAATTGCTATGGGACCAAGAGATTTGGAAAATGGAACTTTAGAAATTGCTAGAAGAGATATTTTAGAGAAACAAACTATTGCAATTGATGAAACAGTTGATTTTGTAGAAAAAACTTTAAATGAAATTCAAGAAAATCTATATAATAAATCAAAGGCTTATAGAGATTCTCATATTACAGAAGTAGATACATTTGAAGAGTTTAAAGAAGTCTTAGAAACAAAAGGAGGATTTGTATCTGCGCATTGGGATGGAACAGAAGAGACTGAAGAACAAATAAAGAATTTGACAAAAGCAACAATAAGATGTATTCCAAATGACACGATAGAAAATGAAGGTGTTTGTGTGTTTTCTGGAGCGAAATCTAATAGGAGAGTTTTATTTGCTAAAGCATATTAAAAAAAAATAAAAAAAGTTTTGCAGAGAAAAAAATAGTTGTATTTTTGCATCCGCTAATGAGAAGAAATTAGTTAATGGTCCGTTCGTCTAGGGGTTAGGACGCCAGGTTTTCATCCTGGTAACAGGGGTTCGATTCCCCTACGGACTACAAGTTAAAAAACAAATAAATTATAATGGCAAATCATAAGTCAGCTTTAAAGAGAATTAGAAGTAACAGAGTTAAGCAACTTAGAAATAAGTATCAGCATAAAACTACACGTAATGCAGTAAGAGATTTACGTGCAACAACTGATAAGAAAGAAGCACAGGCTTTATTGCCAAAAGTAGCATCTATGTTAGATAAATTGGCTAAGAACAATGTTATTCATAAGAATAAGGCGGCTAACATTAAATCTAAATTGGCAAAGCAAGTAGCAGCGTTATAATTAGAGTTTTAAAAACATTTTAAATCCGAACTTTTTAGTTCGGATTTTTTTTGCGCTAATAATTACCATTCATAAGATCTATTCGCGTCAAGTCTAATAAATATAAAAAGCAATAAGGTAAATCCCCAAAGTGAGGAGCCACCATAACTAAAAAAAGGTAGTGGAATTCCAATAGTTGGTAAAAGGCCTATTACCATTCCGATATTTACTAAAAAGTGGAAAAAGAAAATTGCAGCAATACTATAACCGTATACTCTACTGAAGGTAGATTTTTGTCTTTCAGCAACATGAATGATTCTTAACATAAGAGTAATAAAAAGTAATATTACAACCAAACTTCCAATAAATCCCCATTCTTCGCCAACAGTACTAAAAATATAATCTGTGTCCTGTTCAGGAACAAATTTACCTTGAGTTCTATCTCCTTCGAGATAACCTTTACCTGTTATTCTACCTGAAGCAATAGTTTGTATAGCTTGATTGGTATTGTAACCGATACCTTGTGTATCAGTTGTTTTTCCAAGAAGTATATTAAAGCGATCTCTATGTCTTTGTTGAAATACATTATTGAAAATATAATTGATACTAAATATATATCCACAAATAATAGAAAAGATAATTAATAATTGTAGCCATAATTTTTTAAGAATATTTAATTTATAAAAGATTAAATAGATTAAAATAATAACTAAAACTCCTAAGGTGATATAAATCATAATAGGCATAAATCCATGCATTCCTAATTTTAGGGTGAGGACAAAAATTAGGATTGATAAACCGCCAATAACAAAATAATACAATGGTAAACCTTCTTTATAAAAAACAAAAAAGAAAGCGAAATATACAAGTGCTGAACCAGGATCGGGCTGTAATGTTATTAAAAAAGCAGGTAATAATATTAAAAAGAATGCTTTAATATGGTTTTTCAGCGGTTTGAAAGTAAATACTTTGTCACTTAAAAGTTTTGCAATCGCTAGTGCAGTAAAAGCTTTAGCAAACTCAGTTGGTTGAATAGTAAAACTACCAAGTGCATACCATGATCTAGCACCATTAATATTTTTTCCAAAAATGAATAGACCAATTAAGGACAAAATAGCCACTATATAAAATATGGAGGCGAAGCGTTCGTAAAAACGCGTATCAATAAATAAAACAACAATAATTATTGGAATTGATAAACCAATCCAAATTAGTTGTTTACCATATCTAGCATTGAAATCTAAAATTTCGTAATGAATTTCTGAAGTAGAAGCAGCATAAATATTCAACCATCCGAGAAAAACTAGAATAGCAAAAATTAAAACTAGCCAAAGGTCAACACCAGCAAATATGTTATTTTTCTCCCTCTGCATGATATTCTGGATCGTTTAATTGACGGTCATATTCTTCTTTAAGACTGCCGTTGAACATTCTATCTTCAAGGTATTTTCTGCTTGTATCTCCATTTAAATACTTTTCTATCATCAATGTTGCAATTGGTCCAGCCCAACGAGATCCCCAATATCCGTTTTCAACAAAAACTGTAATCGCAATTTTTGGATTGTCTTTTGGTGCAAATGCAACAAATATAGAATGATCAGTAAGTTGTTTTCTTTCTCCATTAATAATAGCAAAATTTTCCGCAGTACCAGTTTTCCCACATATTTCAATTCCTTTAACTCTCGATGAATATGCTGTTCCTTTTTTGTTTTCAAAAACTTCCAATAAACCTTCAATAACTGGTTCAAAGTGTTCTTTGTCAATGGTTGTTTGGTGAGGAGTAGTAAATTTTGAGTCAAGTGTTTCACCTTTTATTTCCTTTACAATATGTGGCGTGTAGTAATAACCTCTATTTGCCACAGCTGATATCATATTAGTAAGTTGTATAGGGCTAGCCAATACTTCGCCTTGACCAATAGCATTGGAGAGTGTATAAGTAGCAGTCCAATTTTTTGCAGGATACCATTTGTCATAATATTCTGCATCTGGAATTAAACCTTTTCTTCCTATTGGGAGGTCATAACCCAAAAAATTACCTAAACCAAAACTTTCAACATGTTTATTCCACGTGTTCATACCTGTAGATGGTGAGTCAAATTTTTCGATAATATTTCTATATGTATTCGCAAAATAGGCATTGCAAGAAGTGTAAATACCAAAATTTAAGTTAACTCTGCTAGCATGTGCATGGCATCCCATTTTTCTATTTCTACCGTATTTGTAACCCATGTGACAAGAAAAAATAGTATTGACATCAATTACATTTTCTTGAAGCCCAATAAGCCCTGTAAGGATTTTGAAAGGAGATCCTGGCGGATACATTGCTTGTAAACCTCTATCAAACATTGGCTTGTTAATAGTGTCACCAAAAAACTTGACAGAATTTTTTGAACGTTTTCTACCAACCATTAAGTTGGGGTCATATGAAGGAGCGGTAACTAAGGATAATATTTCACCTGTTGCAGGTTCAATTGCTACAATTCCGCCTCTTTTGTTTGTCATTAATTGTTCGCCATACTGTTGCAAAACAGCATCTAAAGTTAAGGTTAGATCTCTTCCAGGAATTGCCAATGTATCATAGATTCCGTTTTTATAAGAACCAATTTCTTTATTAAATTTATCTTTCTGAATACGTTTGACTCCTTTTACACCGCGTAAAAAAGTTTCATAGGTTTTTTCAATTCCTTGAAAACCAATTAATTCTCCTTGTTGGTAATAACTATTTTCTTTAATTTGATTTTGATTTACTTCGCTTATATAGCCAACCACATTGGCAGCAGTTTTTAATGGATATTCTCTAATCGAACGTTTTTGGATATAAAAACCTTTGTATTTGTGAAGTTTTTCTTGTAAGTATGCATAGTCATTTTTTGAAACATGACTGATAAAAGTTGATGGAAGTCGAGTTGAATATTTTTTTGCTTTATTGAAATTTTTTATAAAAGTATTCTTATCAATATTTAAGAGTGAGCAAAACTCGATTGTATCCATCGATTTAACTTCTCTTGGAATTATCATTAGATCATATGATTGTTGGTTGGCAACCAATAACTTTCCATTTCTATCATATATATAACCGCGTTCGGGATAATCATATACTCTTTTTATAGATGCATTATTTAGAGGCGATATTTTATAAGGGTTATTGAGTACTTGTAAATAAAATAAGCGTCCAATGAAAATTATCCCAACAATTATAATACTGATATATAGAAAATTGCCTTTTTTCATATTATCTTCTTTTGGTAAATAATATGATGGCCAATAATATTAATGAAACCGTAAATATACTTGTAATAAAGGTTTTAGAAATAATATTCCAAAATTCATTAAAACTAAAATAATCTAATCCAAAAACAATTAAATGATGAATAAATGTGAGAGTAATGATATACCAAATAGACTTTCCAAAAGATATTGCTCGAATATTAAAAAGTTGATAATCAAATTCTGATTTTCTTAATATCGCAGATAAAATAGGTAATCTAATATAGGCGATAAAAAGAGTCGCTGCCGCATTAATTCCACCCGTATCTGAAAAGAAATCAATACATAATCCTAAAAAGAAACTAAAAAAAAGCAAAGAGATTTTTTCTTTTTTTAAAGGGTAATAAAAGATGAAAATGATGTAAAATAAAGGGTTAATATATCCAAATAAATTTATATTATTAAAAAACAACACTTGTATTATTACCAATACGACAAACCAAATACTATTTTGAAACAAATTATTCATCGTTGTCTAGTTGTAGTTTAATAATTTCATCTTTTTGGTTGTTCTTAATTAGGTTTACATTACTAATTGAACTCATGTCATTGAATAACTTAACGTCAATAACTTCAAATTTTTTGTTGTTTTTTTCAATATTATCAACAACGCCGACTAAAATCCCTTCTGGAAAAATAGTTGATTTTCCGCCAGTAATAATTGTGTCACCAATTTTCACTTTAGTTTGTCTAGGTAAATCTAATAATTGAATTTTCTGATAATCTTTACCATTCCAAGTTAACGTTCCAAAATGATGATCATTTTTTATTTTAGCATTTATTTGCGAGTAACTATTTAAAATAGAAATAACTGTTGCATGATATTTAGAAACATTTTTAGTGACTCCAATAATACCCTTGCTATTTACCACAGCCATTTCAGGCTCAATTCCAAATTTTGACCCTTTGTTTATTAGTAGGAAATTGTTTCTACGCGTAAAATCATTTTTTAGGATTTTGGCACTGAAATAATCAAACCTTTTTACTTGAGTAGTTGAGTCAATATTTATTTTATTTATCGAATCAATTGAAAATTGTTCGATAGAAAGTAAGTTTTTTAAGTAAGTGTTTTCTTCTAAAAGGCGTTGATTTTCAGTTTTTAGATTGAAAAAATCATTAATGCTATTTAACTTATTATATATTCCACCAGTAATATTATTGGCAGAACTCACAAATTTACTTCGATGATATGAATGAGATTGAATAGTAAAAAAGAGCGCAAAAAATTCTAATATTAAAAACAGGATAAAATACCTGTACTTTTCAATAAACTTGATTATTTGCTTCATACATCAAAAGAAATCTCGTGTTATCTTAGTAATACGTTGCTATATTTTTCTAGATCTTTAAGGGCCATTCCAGTACCTCTAACAACCGCACGTAGTGGATCTTCTGCAACATAAACAGGTAAGTCAGTTTTTCTAGAAAGGCGTTTGTCTAAACCACGCAACATTGAACCACCACCAGCAAGATAAATACCAGTATTGTATATGTCTGCAGCAAGTTCGGGTGGCGTTTGAGACAAGGTTTCCATTACAGCATCTTCAATTCTTAAAATAGATTTATCCAATGCTTTTGCAATTTCTCTAAAAGAAACTTGTGCTTGTTTAGGTTTTCCGCTCAATAAATCTCGCCCTTGAACTAATAAGTCTTCTGGCGGATTTTCTAGGTCTTCAGTAGCTGCACCAATTTCTAATTTAATTTTCTCTGCAGTTCTTTCACCAACATATAAGTTGTGCTGAGTACGCATATAATAAGCGATGTCATTTGTGAATACATCACCAGCAACCTTAACAGATTTATCACACACAATTCCACCTAATGCAATAACTGCAATTTCGGTAGTTCCTCCACCTATATCAATAATCATATTACCTTTTGGTTGCGTAATATCAACTCCAATACCAATTGCGGCAGCCATAGGTTCGTAAATCAAATATATTTCTTTGGCATTCATGTGTTCACAAGAATCTCTAACAGCACGTTTTTCAACTTCAGTAATTCCAGACGGAATACATACAACCATTCTTAAAGAAGGAGTCCAAAACTTATTTTTTATGGTAGGAATGTTTTTGATAAACTCTTTTATCATTTGTTCCGATGCTTCGAAATCTGCAATTACACCATCTTTTAATGGTCTAATTGTTTTAATGTTTTCGTGAGTTTTACCTTGCATTAAACTGGCTTTTTTACCAGTTGCAATAATTTTTCCAGACATGATATCTCGAGCAACAATTGATGGTTCGTCAACAATTACTTTACCGTCATGAATAATAAGGGTGTTGGCAGTACCTAAGTCAATCGCGATGTCTTCGGTCATGAAATCGAAAAATCCCATATAATAGTTTGTTTTGGAGTTAATTACACAAATGTAATAAATTAATGTTTAAAATGTCTTGTTCCTGTCATTACCATAGATAAATTATTATTATTACAATAATCTACAGATAATTTGTCTTTTATTGAGCCTCCAGGCTGAATAATACTTTTAATTCCTGCCTTATCAGCAATTTCTACACAGTCTGGAAATGGGAAGAAAGCATCACTCGCCATCACTGCACCATTTAAATCAAAACCAAAGTGATTTGCTTTTGCAACTGATTGGTTAAGTGCATCAACTCGACTGGTTTGTCCAGTTCCACTTGCACATAACTGTTTGTTTTTAACAAGAACTATTGTATTTGATTTTGTGTGTTTACACAACTTAGAAGCAAACAATAAATCTTCTAACTCATTTTCTGAAGGTTTATTGTTAGTTGCATATGTTAAATCTTCCACGACATCAGTTTTTAAATCTTTGTCTTGTACAAGTGCTCCATTTAAACAAGTTCTAACAGTTGTTTTTGGTAATTCTACTTCTTTTTGAATTAAAATAATTCTATTCTTTTTTCCTTTCAAAATTTCTAAAGCATCTTCAGAATAAGATGGAGCAATAACTACTTCGCAAAACAATTTATGAATTTCGGCTGCAGTATCAGAATCAATTTCTACATTAGAAATTAAAATACCACCAAATGCCGAAGTTGGATCACCTGCAAGTGCATCAATATATGCTTGATGAATAGTTTCTCTTTGAGCTAATCCACAAGCATTATTGTGTTTTAATATTGCAAACGTTGGCTTTTCATTTTTGAATTCTAACATCAAATTAACAGCAGCATCAACATCAAGCAAGTTGTTATAACTTAATTCTTTCCCGTGTAGTTTATCAAACATTGCTTCTAAATCGCCAAAGAAAAATCCTTTTTGATGAGGATTTTCACCATATCGTAAAATTGAACCTTTAGTTTCACTGATTTTTAAAGAAGCAATTTTATGGTCGCTATTAAAATAATTGAAAATAGCGCTGTCATAATGCGAAGAAATATTAAATGATTTAGCCGCAAATTTTTTGCGTTGTTCTAGAGTAGTTTCACCATTTTGAGAATCAATAATTGATAAAAAATCATCATATTGTTCCATTGACGAAACACAAATTACATCTTTATAGTTTTTTGCAGCTGCACGGATTAATGAAATACCTCCAATATCTATTTTTTCAATAATATCTTGTTCAGAAGCACCACTTGCAACCGTTTTTTCAAACGGATATAGATCAACAATTACTATATCTATTTCAGGAATTTTATATTCTTGTAATTGACTTACATCATTTTGATTTTCTCTACGGCTCAAAATCCCTCCGAATACTTTAGGATGCAATGTTTTAACTCTTCCTCCAAGAATAGAAGGGTAGGAAGTTAAATCTTCTACAGGAACTACATTTATTCCTAATTCTTTTATGAATTTTTCAGTTCCGCCAGTAGAATAAATAGTTACTCCAAGGTCATTTAATTTTTTAGCAATTGGTGCTAATCCATCTTTATGAAATACCGAAATAAGGGCTGATTTTGCTTTTTTTGTTTGGCTCATTTTAAGTGTTGTGTGGTTTCACGCAAAAGTAGTAAAACCAATGTGCCTTCGCAATAATAAAAAAGAGAATAAAGTATGAACTTTTAAACAATTTTTGCAACTTGTTCACAAACAAATTCTAATAGTTTAGTGTCAGCATCAGTAAATGGGTTAATTGTGTGTGAATCAATATCTATTTGCCCAATATTTTCACCGTTTTTAAAAACAGGAATTACAATTTCTGATTTCACTTTCCATCCACAAGAAATGTAATTATCTTGCTCAGAAACATCTTGAACAACGAAATTTTCATTACTTACTGCAACTTGACCACAAATACCTTTTCCAAAAGGAATTATAGTATGTTCGGTTGGTTCGCCAGCAAACTGTGCTAGTTTTAACTCTTCTTTATTTCCATTCTTAAAATAAAAACCAACCCAATCATAATAATCAATTTCTTGTTTTAAAAAATCACAAATTTGTTGCAATTTTGAATCAACAGTTTTAGAATCATTAATAATTGTAGTAATATTGCTTTTTAAGTAGTCAATTTGCATATCAAATAATTTAATAGCAAAATTAAAGTCTTTATTGAAAAATAACAAAGTTGTCATACTATTTTTAACCAAGTTTTTTTTGGTCTATTTTGTTTTAACTGGATTGTATTCGTTTTATTTAAACAAAACACAAACTAAAGGAGCAATTTTTGAATGTTCTCCAATTACAAAAATGGTTACGAATCATTCTGAAACAGTAGCAGAGTGGTTTGGCTATGATATTTATACTGATCAAAATTACCAAGAATTATCTTTAATGTTTATGGTAAATGAGAAGTATGTAGTTAAAATTGTTGAAGGTTGTACAAGTATCAGTGTAATGATATTATTTTTGGCATTTATTATTGCTTTTACTGGTTCCCTAAAACATACAGTGATATTCGGATTTGTAGGGTTGGTATTGATTTATTTGACCAATATTTTTAGAATTGTAACACTTTCATTAATCATTTATCATTATCCAAAATATCAAGATGTTTTACATTCCGTATTTTTTCCTGCGGCTATTTATGGAATGGTATTTTTACTTTGGATTATTTGGGTGAATAAGTATGCATTAATTAACAAAAAAGTAAATGAGTAAATCAGTGAGATTTATATTAATTGGATTACTTGTTTTACTATTAATGTTAGTAAGAGGTTTTTCTTCGAAACTATTTTACGACCCATTTATTACTTATTTTCAAAATGATTATTTGTTAAGTGGATTTCCAAAATATGAATCTTGGAAGTTGTTTTTAAATCTATTGTTGAGGTATTTGATAAATGGTTTAATCTCTCTAGGAATTATTTTTTTATTTTTTCAAAATAGTAAAGTGGTAAAGTTTGCAATTAAGTTTTATGCAATTTTGTTTGTAGGTTTGATAATAGCATATTTTGGTTTATTAGAAACCCAATTTTCTTCAGGATATTTATTAGGTTTTTATATAAGAAGAATGTTAATTCATCCAGTAATACTCATAGTGTTACTACCTGCTTTTTATTATCAAAAGAAATTGAGTAAAAAAAATTAAGCCATTTCTTCTATTGCTCTTTCGAATTCATCCCATTCAATTTTGTTGTTGTCCGAAAAATCATAACCGTTTACTAGTTTAGACGCTACTATTCCTCTGAGGAAACCACTAATTTCGGCTTCTTTTAAGAGTTTAACTATTTCTTTTTTTGATAAAGAGCCATCACTATCTTTATCAAAAAAACTAAATGCTTCTTCTTGTGTTTCAAAATTTCCTGTTAATACAATTCTGATTTTGTCTACAATTTGTTTTTTACTAGCCATAAACTGATCTTTTTTCTTACAATTTACAAAAAATTATATAATATGATTTAACACAATTTTTGTAAATAATCTATAGAAGTTTTATAATTTTGCCATTCAATGAAGACTATTTTTAGTAAAATATTAGTTTCTGTACTCTCAGTAATTGTGGTGTTTTCAACATTTTCATTTACTGTAGATGGTCATTATTGTGGTAACAGATTGGTGAAGTTTGCCATTTTTACTCAGGCAGATTCTTGTAACGACAATATGGAATCTGGTTCAGAAGACGCTGAAGATATTCAATTTTCAAAAGAACCTTGCTGTAAGAATATTACTAAAATAATAGAAGGTAAAGAACTTGACACAAATAAGGTTGCTCAAAAAATAATTAAAAAACAGCAACTGTTTTTAACAACTTATCTATATACTTACTTAGATTTTGACTCTAAATCAGAGTCGTTTATATACAAGGATTACTCCGAACCCTTACTTAAGGTTAATAGAACTATACTTTTCGAGAATTTTAGAATTTGATTTATTAATTAAACCAGAAAACTCGTCTTATTTTTTAAGACGTAATAAGTTATTGTTTAATTATATAAAATCAAATAAATGAAATTAAAAATCATATATATATTATTTATTTTTTTGCCGATATATTCTGTTGCGCAAGATAATCTTCGTGGAATGGTAATGGTTCAAGAAAATGGGAAGATGAGTGGAATTGAAGGTGCTTCCGTATATTGGTTGGATACCAATATTGGAACAACAACTGATGAAAAAGGATGGTTTTCGATTGACTATAAGCAAGAATATAAAAAACTTGTAATTAGCTTTATTGGTTATCAAACCGATACTATAGAAGTAAACTCAAATAAAGAGTTGCATCATCTTTTAAGAGAGTCAAACGAATTGGAAGCAGTTGAAATAAATGCAAGAAAAAAGACGACCTCTATTTCTTATTTATCCACAACTAATGTTGCTAAAATAAGTAGCGAAGAATTATTGAAAGCTGCTTGTTGTAATTTGTCTGAAAGTTTTGAAACCAATCCATCGATAGATGTTAACTTTTCCGATGCAGTTACTGGGACTAAACAGGTTCAGATGCTAGGTTTAAATAGTCCATATATTTTAATTGCTCAGGAAAATATTCCAATGGTGAGAGGAGCATCTCAAGCTTATGGATTAACGTTTACTCCAGGAACTTGGGTAGAGAGTATTCAGATAACCAAAGGCGCAGGAAGTGTTGTTAATGGTTATGAAAGTATTGCTGGACAAATTAATGCCGAATTGGTGAAGCCAAATACTGATAGTGACTTATTTGTCAATCTCTATGCTTCAAATAATGGAAGATATGAGTTGAATACACATATCAATAAAAAAGTGTCAAATAAATGGAGTACAGGTTTATATATTCATGGTAATACTAGGTCAAATGAAATAGACAACAATCATGATAATTTTTTGGATTTGCCTCTAGGAAAGCAATTAAATATAATGAATCGTTGGCAATATCAAAACCTTGAAAAAGGTTGGGTTAGTTTTATAAACTTTAGATATTTAACCGATGCTAAGGATGCTGGCGAACTAGGTTTTAACCCAAAAGTTGATAAGTTTACCACCAATGCTTGGGGAAGTGAAATTAATACCAATAGGTTTGATTTTTCTACCAAAATCGGATATGTTTTTCCTGAAATTCCTTATCAAAGTTTTGGTTTTCAAGTAGCTTATAGTAACCATAATCAAGAGGCTTATTACGGGCTTAAAACGTATGATATAAATCACAAAAGTGTGTATTCTAACTTGATTTTTAACTCAATTATTGGCGATACTCGAAACAAATTTAAAACCGGAATTACCTATACGCACGATAGTTATGATGAGGATGTGAATGCTACAAAATTTGGTAGAACCGAGAATTCGATTGGTAGTTTTTTTGAGTATGCTTATGATGACTTGAATAAGTTTAGTTTTACAGCAGGTTTTCGAGCAGATTATCATAACAAATTGGGCTTTTTTGCTACTCCAAGATTACATCTAAGATACGCTCCTTGGGAAAAAAGTGTTTTACGAGCATCAATTGGTAGAGGTAAGAAAAGTGCAAACATTTTTGCCGAAAATCAACAATTATTTGCTTCCAATAGAACTATTAACATTATTGATAATGGAGGAGAAATTTATGGATTGAATCCCGAAATTGCTTGGAATTATGGATTGAGTTATTTGCAAGGTTTCAATCTGTTTGAAAGAAAAGGAGATATAGTTTTTGATTATTATAGAACAGACTTTCAAGAACAAGTTGTAGTAGATTGGGAAAATCCTCGAGAGGTGTCATTTTATAATTTAGATGGAAAAAGTTATGCAAATAGCTTCCAAACCGAAGTGAATTACAATGCATTTAAAAACGTAGATTTCCGTTTTTCATATAAGTATTATGATGTACAAACTGAATATAATATGGGAAAATTTCAGCGAGCATTAACGCCTAAACATCGGTTGTTTTTTAATGTTGGAGTGTCAACCACTCCAAATAAAAATGGACTTTGGAAATTTGATGCAACCTATAATTGGGTAGGTAAGCAACGATTTCCTTCAACAGTTGGAAATTCAACTGAATACCAAAATCCAATGTTTACAGAAACTACAAATTTGTTAAATTTGCAAGTGACCAAAGTCTTTTCTCCTAAATTTGAAGTATATTTAGGTGGAGAGAATGTTTTTAATACAACTCAAGATAGACCAATTTTAGCTGCCGATGACCCTTTTGGTACTTATTTTGATAGTACAATGGTGTACGCTCCAATTAATGGAGGAAATTATTATTTAGGATTAAGATATAATTTAAAAAAATCAATAAAATGAAAAAAGTAATATTAGTAGCATTGATGTTTGTTGTATCAATTTCAATGTCAGCACAAAATAAAAATGCAAAAGCATTAATTGAAGTTGATGGAGTTTGTGGTATGTGTAAACAACGAATTGAAACAGCTGCTTTAAAAACCAAAGGAGTAAAGAGCGCAGTATGGAGTGTAGAAACGCATATGTTATCTCTTATTTTAGATGAACGTAAAACGAATTTAAAAACTATTCAAGAGAATATTGCTGCAGTAGGACACGATACTCAAGAAATTCAATGTACTGCAGAAGCGTATGATAGTTTACATCCTTGTTGTAAATACAAAGAGGAAGAAATTATTAAAGATCATAAGAAAAAAGAAGATGATTAATTTATCTATTTAAGAATCATAAAAAAACCGCTTCAAATTTGAAGCGGTTTTTTATTAATTATCGGTGGCGATTCGCCACTACATCATTCCTGGCATTCCACCACCCATTGGTGGCATCGCTGCTGCAGGAGCATCTTCTTTAATGTCTACCAAAGCACATTCGGTAGTTAAAATCATTCCAGAAACTGACGCTGCATTTTCAAGTGCAATACGAGTTACTTTAGTTGGATCAATAATTCCAGCTTTTAACATTTTTACATATTCGCCAGATTTAGCATTGTATCCAAAGTCGCCTTTTCCTTCAAGTACTTTAGAAACAACAACTGAACCTTCTTTCCCAGTATTTTCAACTATTTGACGAAGAGGTTCTTCAATAGCTCTGTCAATAATTTTGATACCAGTAATTTCATCAAGATTGTTAGAAGTGATTTTTTCTAATACTTTTTTAGCTCTGATTAATGCAACTCCACCACCAGCAATAATACCTTCCTCAACAGCAGCTCTTGTAGCATGTAAAGCATCATCAACACGATCTTTCTTTTCTTTCATTTCAACTTCACTAGCAGCACCAACATATAAAACAGCAACACCTCCTGCTAATTTAGCCAAACGTTCTTGAAGTTTCTCTCTATCATAATCAGATGTGGTAGTTTCAATTTGAGATTTGATTTGCGATACTCTATCTTTAATTGCTTTTTTACTTCCAGCGCCATTTACAACGGTAGTGTTATCTTTGTCAATAGTAACTCTTTCGGCAGTTCCTAACATTTCTAAGGTAGTTTTTTCTAAAGATAATCCTAACTCTTCAGAAATTACAGTTCCGCCAGTTAAAATAGCAATATCTTGAAGCATTGCTTTTCTACGATCTCCAAATCCTGGAGCCTTTACTGCAGCAATTTTTAAAGCACCTCTTAATTTATTCATCACCAATGTTGCTAAGGCTTCACCTTCAACATCTTCAGCAATAATTAATAAAGGTTTTCCACTTTGAGCAACAGGCTCTAAAATAGGTAGTAAATCTTTTAATGAAGCAATTTTTTTCTCAAATAATAAGATATAAGGATTTTCTAAATCAACTAACATCTTTTCAGTGTTAGTTACAAAATAAGGTGATAAATAACCTCTGTCAAACTGCATGCCTTCAACAATGTCAACATAAGTTTTAGTTCCTTTTGCTTCTTCAACAGTAATTACTCCTTCTTTACCTACTTTTCCAAAAGCCTCAGAGATTAAATCTCCAATAGTATTGTCATTATTTGCCGATATTGATGCAACTTGTTGAATCATTTCAGTTTTGTTGCCAACAACTTTTGATTGTTTATGTAAATCAGTAACAATTGCTTCAACTGCTTTGTCAATTCCACGTTTTAAATCCATTGGATTTGCACCTGCAGCAACATTTTTTAATCCTTCTTTAACAATTGCTTGCGCAAGAACAGTAGCAGTTGTTGTTCCATCTCCTGCAAGGTCATTGGTTTTAGAAGCAACTTCTTTAACCATTTGAGCACCCATGTTTTCAAGTGCATCTTCTAGTTCAATTTCTTTAGCTACCGATACTCCATCTTTGGTTACTGCAGGTCCACCAAAGGCTTTTCCAATAACTACATTTCTTCCTTTAGGTCCCAATGTTACTTTTACAGCATTTGCTAATGCATCTACTCCGCGCTTTAATCCATCGCGAGCTTCTATGTCAAATTTTATTTCTTTTGCCATGATATTAATTTTTTAAACGATAGCGAGAATGTCGCTCTCTCTCATTATTAAATAATCTTTTCCTTCTACGTTTAGTTCAGTTCCTGCATACTTTCCGTATAAAACTGTTTCTCCAACCTTTACAGTTGTTGGCTCATTTTTGGTTCCTTTACCAACAGCTATAACAGTTCCTTTTTGTGGTTTTTCTTTTGCCGAATCTGGAATAATAATTCCACTTGCAGTAGTGGTTTCAGCAGGAGAAGGTTCAATAAGAACTCTATCTGCCAATGGTTTTATGTTTACTTTACTCATAATTGAATAATTTTAGTTTGTTAATTATTTGCTATCTATTTTACCAAAAATATGCCAAATAGTATTTTATGTCAATTTGTAAAAAAAAATGCCAACGTGTCATTTTCGTTGGCATTTTTTAATATTATTTATTTGAAAAATTATTGAGCTGAATCATTAACTATAGTTGGTAATTCTTCAGGAGTTTCTTCAATATCTCTATTTTCTATAGTTTCTTGTATAGTTGTATCGTTTGGTACATTGTTTTTGTTTGGTACCGAGAAATTTGATAATAATACCAAGGCTAATAATGCTATAGAAAGTGCCCAAGTACTCTTGTCCAAAAAGTTGGTTGTGCTTTGTACTCCTCCACCAACTGATTGAGAACCTCCACCACCAAAAGAAGAAGATAAACCACCTCCTTTAGGATTTTGTACCATTATTATTAATACGAGTAGCACTGCTACAATCATAATCAATATTAAAAAAATCGTGTAACTCATAATTTATTTTTTATCTAATAATTTTATTGCTTTAATTCGGTCTGCAAAGAAACTACTTTTTTCTGGATATTTCAAACTTAAAATGCGATATGCTTTTATAGCATTATCATATTTTTTTTGCTCCAAGTAAACCTTTGCTAAAGTCTCTGTCATTAGGTTGCTATAATCCAAAGGAACATGTTTAATTTCATTAGTAGTTTCAGCACCTTTTTTTAGAGGTTTTATCTTAGGGTTTTCTTCAATAAAAGTATCTATTAAATCCTTTTTAGGTTCCTCTTTCACCTGCTTTTTTTGTCTTTTTATAGGTTTAAAAGAACTCAATTGTAGCCATTCGTTAAATGAATATGCTTCTTCTTGTTTAAACTCAATTGGCTTGCCAATGTCTAGTTTAATAATCGATTCTTTTTCTTTGGGTGTAAAAGATTCAGTTACTTTTTTGTGAATTGCTTCAACAGATTCAGCGTCAATCACTTCTAATTCTTTCATGCTAGTATCATCAGTGAATAGAGAAGAGGTTATTAAATTAAATAAAATGCTTCTGTCGGTAGTGTAAGCAGCAGTAGTTTTAAGTGTTTGATTGTATTTAAAACTATTTTGATTTTTAAGTCCTTTTAGGTAAAGTGCTCTTGCAGATTGAAAATATGGGAAAGTAGAAATTACATCTTCTAATTGTTTGGTGTGTTCCTTAGATATTTGAGTAGGATTGTTAATTAGATATGTAAAGTCTTGAATATTCATACTACCATTTAGCGACTGATTCATTAAAAATATCTTGAGTAATTCTTTCTAAAATTACTTCAAAAGCTTCGTCAAGAACTCCTCCTATCAATTGAGAGTTTGCTGGATAATCGTGATAGAAAGAAAATGAACGTTGAAAATCATTTTCTTCTTCATATTTGTTAATATATCTAACATTTACAGTAACTGTCAATCTGTTTTGAGCAGCAGTTTGTTCAGAAGTAGCCGTCATTGGATTGATACGATATCCAGTTATTTCACCTTCAAAAATTATATCTCCACCTGAGTTTACAAGGTCAAGATTAGTTTGGCTTACAAATAAATCCTGAAGTGCAACCGTAAACGCTTGGCTTAATGTTGGCTCCACAAGAGGTGCATTGTTAGGAAAATAGTCAATTTGAACAGTTTTTATTCGCTCATCAAGTGTAACTCCGCCAAAGGAATAAATACCACAACTTTGAAAAGTTAACAAGATGATAAAACCAAAAAGTAGAGAAAAGTTTTTATTCATTATTATAAATCGTACTGTTTTATTTTTCTATAAAGTGTGCGCTCAGATATTCCAAGTTCTTTAGCTGCTAATTTACGTTTTCCTTTGTTACGTTCAAGAGATTTTTTTATCATTTGAAATTCTTTGTCTTGCAATGATAAAGTTTCATCTTCAGTTACGGTTTCTACAAAGTCATAATTACCCTCTTTTTCTTGATTGTATGGTGTTTGAGGATAAACAACTTCCACTTCATTTTCATTAGAATTTTTAGAGTGTGAATCACTATATATTTTATTTATTAGTTGCTGATTCTTTTCTTGAAACTGACTGTTATTACCATTTTGCATCAAGTCTAAAGTTAATTTCTTTAAATCATTGATGTCATTTCGCATATCAAACAATATCTTGTACATAATTTCTCTCTCATTAGCAAAATCAGAATTAGAACTTGATGTATCTTCAATTACCGAAGGTAAATTATTACTGTTCTGCGGCAAATATTGTGATAATTTCGCAGCAGTTACAGTTCTTTCTTCTTCTACAACGGATATTTGCTCTGCAATATTTCGTAACTGACGAATATTTCCTGGAAAATTATAACTAAGTAATAGATTTATTGCATCATCCGTTAAACGAATTGTTGGCATACTATATTTTTGAGCAAAATCTGCAGCAAACTTTCTAAATAATAAATGGATATCATCCTTTCTTGTTCTCAATGGAGGTAAATCAATTTCAATAGTACTTAATCTATAATATAAGTCTTCGCGAAACTTTCCTTTTTTGATGGCTTCAAACATTTTTAAATTTGTAGCAGCAACAATACGAACATCTGTTTTTTGAACTTTACTAGAACCAACTTTGATGAATTCACCATTTTCTAGGACTCTTAATAATCTTACTTGAGTTGTTAGTGGTAACTCCCCAACTTCGTCTAAAAAAATAGTTCCGCCATCAGCAACTTCAAAATATCCATTTCTTGTAGATGTTGCTCCAGTAAATGCTCCTTTTTCATGACCAAATAGTTCACTGTCAATAGTCCCTTCTGGAATTGCACCACAGTTTACGGCAATGTATTTAGCATGTTTCCTGTGCGATAATGCATGTATGATTTTAGGAATACTTTCTTTACCTACACCGCTTTCACCTGTTACCAATACCGAAATATCGGTAGGAGCAACTCGGACAGCTTTGGAAAGAGCTCTATTTAAATGAGGATCATTTCCAATAATCTCAAAACGTTGTTTTACGACTTGTAAATTTTCCATTAGTTTTAATTATTTTCTGAATAATCAATTGCTTCACCAATAAGTGTAGCACTCGTGCAATCATTAATCTTAACATTCACAAACTCTCCAATTGCATAATTTTCTTTTGGAAACACCACTACTGTATTTTGTGAATTTCTACCTTTCCAGTGTAAGTTAGACTTTTTAGATTCGCCTTCAATAAGTACTTCTTCTATTTTTCCAACATGCTGTTGTGTTCTATATAGGCTATGTTTTTGTTGAAGGTTAATAACTTCTTGCAATCTTCTTTTCTTTATTTCTTGTGGAATGTCATCTTCCATTTTTTTTGCAGCCAATGTTCCTGGTCTTTCAGAATAAGCAAACATAAATCCAAAATCGTATTTAACATATTCCATCAATTCTAAAGTATCTTGATGGTCTTGTTCTGTTTCTCCACAAAAACCAACTATCATGTCTTGACTTAAAGCCATTTCAGGTACAATTTTATAAATATTATCTACCAGTTCTTTATATTCTTCTCGTGTATGTTGGCGATTCATAGCTTTGAGCATTGAATTACTTCCACTTTGCACAGGTAAATGAATGTATTTGCAGATGTTTTGATGCTTGGCCATAACTTTGATTACATCCAAACTCATATCTTGAGGATTTGAAGTTGAAAATCTAAATCTTGTTTTTGGGAAGGCATTTGCGCACATGTCAAGTAATTGTGCAAAATTTACTGCTGTTGCTTGAGCAATTTCAGTTGCTTTTTTAAAGTCTTTTTTGAGGCCTCCTCCATACCATAAGAAACTATCAACATTTTGCCCTAAAAGAGTTATTTCTTTAAAATCTTTATCTACAAGTTCTTGAATTTCGGCAATAATACTTTGAGGGTCCCTGCTTCTTTCGCGTCCACGAGTAAAAGGTACTACGCAAAAAGTACACATATTATCACATCCTCTTGTAATAGATACAAACGCTGACACACCATTAGAGTTTAGTCTCACAGGAGATACATCTCCATAGGTTTCTTCTTTAGATAGTATAACATTTATAGCATCTCTTCCAGCATCAATTTCTTCAAGTAAGTTTGGTAAATCTCGGTAGGCGTCAGGACCAACAACTAAATCAACAATTTTTTCTTCTTCAAGGAATTTTTCTTTTAATCGTTCTGCCATACAACCCAAAACTCCAACTTTCATTGAAGGATTGATTTTCTTAACTGCATTGTATTTTTGTAACCTTTTTCTTACTGTTTGTTCAGCCTTTTCTCTTATAGAACAAGTATTAACTAACACTAAATCTGCATCTTCTAGCAAGGTCGTTGTGTTAAACCCTTCTTTTGAAAGTATTGACGCTACAATTTCACTATCATTTAAATTCATCTGGCAACCATAACTTTCGATATACAATTTCTTAGTATTATCTTTTTTGTTTTCAGTTACAAGTGCTTGACCTTGGTTTTTTTCTATAATAACTTTTTCTTCCATCATTTTATGAAATAAGAGTTCGCAAAGATACAACCAATTCCTTAAAAATATGACAAATTGGCAGAAAATTAACATTAAATTTTGTGGGCGAAAATTCAAAAAAAAGGAGAAAAAATTTGAATTTAAAAAAAACTATCTACTTTTGCACTCCTTATATACCTAATAATATTTAGTGGGTTTTAAGACGTAATCAAGAGATATATGGCAAAGAATTTAGTAATAGTAGAGTCACCAGCAAAAGCAAAAACCATTGAAAAATTTTTAGGAAAAGACTTCCAAGTTGAGTCAAGTTTTGGGCATATTGCAGACCTACCGTCTAAGGAGTTAGGGATTAATGTAGATGGAGATTTTAAACCAAAATATATAGTTTCAACTGATAAAAAAGCAGTAGTAAAAAAACTAAAAGATCTTGCCAAAAAAGCAGAAACTGTTTGGTTGGCAAGTGATGAAGATAGAGAGGGAGAAGCAATTGCATGGCATCTTGCTGAGCAATTAAAACTGAAAGATGAAAATACAAAACGTATCGTTTTTCATGAAATTACCAAAAAAGCCATACTAAGGGCGGTTGAAAATCCTAGAGATATAAATTATAATTTAGTTAATGCTCAACAAGCAAGAAGAGTATTAGATAGATTGGTCGGTTATGAACTTTCACCTGTGCTTTGGAGAAAGATAAAAGGTGGCCTGTCTGCTGGTAGAGTTCAATCAGTTGCAGTGAGACTTATTGTAGAGAGAGAAAGAGAAATTTTAGGGTTTGAACCAAAAGCATCTTATAGAGTAGATGCAGAATTTGTAAATGCAAATGGTAAGAGTTTTAAAGCTAAACTTCCTAAAAATTTTGATACTCAACAAGAAGCAGAGGAATTTTTACAATCTTGTTCGGACACAAATTTTTCAGTTGCCGATTTAAAGAAAAATCCAGGTAAAAAATCACCAGCTGCACCCTTTACAACATCAACATTACAGCAAGAAGCTTCTAGAAAATTATATTTTCCGGTTGCAAAAACGATGATGATGGCACAAAGATTATATGAAGCAGGTTTAATTACCTATATGAGAACTGATAGTGTAAATTTATCAGAAGATGCTAAAAATGCTGCTCAAGAGGAAATTATTGATTCGTATGGGAAACAATATAGTAACCCTAAAGATTATAAGAGTAAAGCAAAAGGAGCGCAAGAAGCGCATGAGGCTATTAGGCCAACTAATATGAGTCGTCATACTGTATCTGTTGATTATGATCAAGATAGATTGTATAGTTTGATTTGGAAAAGAACGATTGCCTCTCAAATGAGTGATGCTCAATTAGAAAGAACGAATGTAAAAATTGAGAATACGAGTAATGATAAGGTTTTTTCTGCCAATGGTGAGGTAATAACATTTGATGGGTTTTTGAAAGTATATTTAGAGGGTACTGATAATGAGGAAGAGGAGCAAGAAGGAATGTTACCAAAATTGAGTGTTAATGAGAAGTTAACTAATAATTATATAACTGCAACCCAAAGATATACTAGACCTAAATCTAGGTATACAGAAGCTTCATTAGTTAAACAGTTAGAAGAATTAGGTATTGGAAGACCATCTACATATGCACCAACAATTTCTACTGTTCAAAGAAGAGGTTATGTAGAGAAAGGAACAGTTGAAGGTAAAGAACGTCCTTATTTACAGATGATTTTAAAGAATGGTGAAGTTTCTTCAAATAATTTGTCTGAAAAAGTAGGTTCTGATAAAGGAAAATTAGTTCCAACAGATATAGGAAATATAGTAAATGACTTTTTAGTGGCTAATTTTTCTACAATATTAGATTATAGTTTTACTGCCAATGTTGAGTCCGAATTTGATGCAATTGCAGATGGTAAAGAAGATTGGATTGGAATGATAAAAGATTTTTATGCTAATTTTCATCCGAAAGTTGCAGATGTTTCTGCAAATGCTGAAAGAGAATCTGGTGAGCGAATTTTAGGAAAGCATCCAGAATCAGGTAAAACAGTTCTAGTAAGGTTAGGAAAATTTGGGCCAATGGTTCAGATTGGACATAGAGAAGATGAAGATAAGAAATTTGCAAGTTTGCAAGGAGATCAAACTTTAGGAAATATAACTTTAGAAGATGCTTTAGATTTATTTTTGTTACCAAAGAATTTAGGTAATTATGAAAATGAAGAAGTAGTAGTATCTAATGGTAGGTTCGGACCTTATGTTCGTTTTGGAAGTATGTTCGTTTCATTGCCAAAGGATGAAAATCCTATGCAAGTTGATATGAATAGAGCAGTTGAGTTAATAGAAGCAAAGAGAAAGGCTGATGCGCCAATTGCTGAATATGAAAATCTACCTGTTCAAAAGGGTGTTGGACGCTTCGGACCTTTTATTAAATGGAATAACATGTTTATCAATGTGAATAAGAAATATGATTTTGATAATTTAACGTATGATAATATTGTTGAATTGATTGAGACCAAGAAGCAGAAAGATATTGATAAAGTCATTCATAATTGGGAAGAAGAAGGGATAAGAGTTGAAAAGGCTCGTTGGGGACGTTTCAATATTATCAAAGGAAAAGTAAAGATTGAGCTTCCAAAGACTACAAAAGCAGATAAATTGACGCTAGAAGAGGTTAAATCTATCATTGAGAAAAAAGCGCCTAAAAAGAAAACAACTCGAAAAAAAGTAGCAAAAAAGAAATAATTTATTAAATTCGCCTCATTGTTTAACCCCAAAACGACATTTGCAACATGAATTTTGACTATTTGTGTCCAGTTGACGATGCAGTAATTGCCCATCTTATGGTGCATTCTGATCAAGCATTAGGATATCATATCGCAATTCATACTTCACAAAATGGAATTCCAGATTTAGATGGGATAAGAATTGCTATACTTGGGGTTAAAGAAGGTAGAAGTGCCATTGATAATCAGGAAACTGGTAATGGTATAAATGAAATAAGAAAACAATTATACAAACTTTTTCCAGGTAGTTGGATTTCAAAAATTGCCGACTTAGGAAATATACAACAAGGAAATACAGTTCAAGATACTTATTTTGCTGTAAGTGATTTACTTTCAAGTTTATTAAAACAAGATATTATCCCTATCATTATTGGTGGAGGACAAGATATTACGTATGCTAACTATAGAGCATATGACGCTATGGAACAGATGGTAAATGTTGTGTCAATAGATAATAAATTTGATTTTGGAACTATTCAAGATGGTGTGACTTCGCAATCATACTTAAGTTCTATTGTGATGGAAAAGCCAAATAATCTATTTAACTTTAGTAATATAGGTTATCAAACTTTTTTCAATCCGCAAGAAGAAATTGACTTAATCAATGATTTATTTTTTGATGCCTATAGGTTAGGAGAAGTGGCTAATGAAATTGAATTGGTTGAGCCAGTTTTACGAGATGCAGATATTGTATCTATTGATATTAGTGCAGTTAGAAATAGTGAGGCGCCTGCTAATAATAATGCTACTCCAAATGGCTTTTATGGTGAGGATTTGTGTAAAATTGCACGTTATGCAGGTATAAGTGATAAAGTATCTTCTTTCGGAATTTATGAATTTAATCCAATGTTGGACAATAAAACGCAAACTTCGCAGTTAATAGCCCAGGCTATTTGGTATTTTATTGAAGGTGTTAATTGTAGGACAAACGATTATCCTTTTGGCACAAGAGAGCAATATCAAAAGTTTATAGTGCCGATGGAAGATGAAGTTTTAAACTTTTATAAGAGTCATAAAAGTGGTAGATGGTGGATGGAAATTAACTTTGATAATAATAAATATCAAAGACATTCGTTAATACCATGTACCTATCAAGATTATTTGAATGCCAATGAGCAAGAAATTCCTGATAGATGGTACAAAACACTTAAGAAAGTGATTTAAATTAAATAGAATAGAAATAAAGTTGTTATTAAAAAAATAATTTTTACGTTTACGCAAATTTTAGAAGAGATAAAATTTATTATGAAAAAAATATCAATTTACATATTGCTTTTGGCTGTTGTTTACAGTTGTGGTAAGAATGATAAAGGACAGTTAGTTGGTGTGAAGTCTAAAACGACATGGAACTCTGAGAAGCCTTTTGGTATGGCATTGATTCCAGGAGGTTCGTTTACAATGGGTAAACAAGATGAAGATATTTCAGGAGCATTAAATACTCCAACACGTACAGTTACAGTTCGTCCTTTTTATATGGATGAGACGGAGATAACTAATAGCGAATATAAAGAATTTGTACATTGGGTAAGAGATTCAGTTGTTAGAACAGAATTAGCATTAATGGCTGATTTATATGCTGATCCAGATGATCCAGCTTCACCTTTAGCAGCATATCAATTTAAAGCAGCTGATACAACTGATGCTACAGCGTATGAAAAATATATGTATGATAAATATGGAAGTTTAGGAAATGTTAATTCTCCAACTCAAGGTAGAGCTTTGAATTGGGATGAAGAATTGATTTGGGATAAAGCTGAATTTCCAGATGAATATTATACTGAAGTAATGGTTGACTCAATGTATGTACCAATTGAAGAGAGTTTTGATGGCAAGAGAATGATAAAAACTGAAAAGTTAAAGTATAGATATTCTTGGTTGGACAAAGAAGCGGCGGCAAGAAACCAAGGAAATAGAAAAGATTATATCAAACATACAGTTGTAGAAGTATATCCTGATACAACAGTATGGGTAAAAGATTTTGATTATTCATATAATGATCCAATGCATCAAGATTATTTCCATCATCAAGCCTATGAAGATTATCCAGTAGTAGGAATTCGTTGGGATCAAGCAAAAGCATTTTGTAGTTGGAGATCAAAAAAGCATAACGATTATTTAAACACCAAAAAACGTTTAGCAACAGTTCCTCATTATAGATTGGCAACTGAAGCAGAATGGGAATATGCCGCTCGAGGAGGTTTAGAATTCTCAACTTATCCTTGGGGAGGTTCTTATACAACAAGCGATAGAGGATGTTTCTTGGCCAACTTTAAACCAAGAAGAGGTGATTATGCGGTTGATGGTGCTTTATATACAGTTGAGGCTAAATCTTATAATGCAAACGATTACGGTTTGTATAACATGGCAGGAAATGTTGCTGAGTGGACAGATACTGCTTATAACGAATCATCTTATTATTTGGGTTCTACGATGAATCCTAACGTTGAGGATGGTAAAAACCAAAGAAAAGTAATAAGAGGAGGTTCTTGGAAAGATGTAGCTTATTTCTTAGAAGTAAGTACAAGAGACTGGGAATATGCAGATTCTGCAAGAAGTTATATTGGCTTCAGAACTGCACAAGATTATCTTGGAACCGACCTAAACCCATAAAAATAGACTATATAACCTAAAAACAATAAAAATATTAACCAAAATTAACCCTAAAAATTAAAATTATGGCACAATCAAAGTCAACTAAGAAATTATTTAACATGGCCTATGGTCTTGGAGCAGCAATTGTAATCCTTGGAGCATTATTCAAAATCCTTCACTGGAAATTTGGTAACGAAATGCTTATGATAGGTATGATTACTGAGGCAGTAGTATTTGCCCTTTCAGCATTTGAGCCTGTAGAAGATGATTTAGACTGGTCAAGAGTATATCCTGAATTATCAGGTGGAAAAGCAAAGGAAAAAGGTGATGTAAAAGGAATGCTTTCTCAAAAATTAGACGATATGTTACAAGAGGCTAAACTAGATGCAGGATTAATGCAAAGTTTAGGTGAAGGAATCAAGAACTTTAAAGGAGCAGCAGAAAATATTGCGCCAGCTGTAGATTCAATTGCAGCTACAAACAAATACAGCGAGCAATTGTCATTGGCAGCAGCTCAAATGGAATCTTTAAATAGTTTATACCAAGTGCAAGTTGAAAGTGCTTCTAGACAAGCAGAAATCAATGCTGAATCTGTTGAAAATGCTAATAAATTAAAAGAGCAAATGGAATCATTGGCTTCTAATTTATCATCATTGAACGGAGTATATGGAGGTATGTTATCTGCAATGAACAAGAATTAATTAGTACAACAATTTAATTAACCATTTAAAAACTAATTAATTATGGCAGGAGGAAAACTATCAGCAAGGCAGAAGATGATTAATCTGATGTACTTAGTATTTATTGCAATGCTTGCAATGCAAATGTCTAAGGAAGTATTAACAGCTTTTGGCTTTATGAACGATAAATTTACAGCAGCCAATACTACTGCGACTCAGTTGAATAACGATGCGTATACTGGGTTAGCAGAAAAAGTAGGTGAGCAAGCTGAAAAATATGGGCCTTTAAATGAAAAGGCGAACCAAGTTAAATCTTTATCTAATGATTTATACAATCATATTGAAGATATTAAACAACAAGTTTTAGGAGATTTTGAAGATCCTACAAACTATGAAACTATGGATAAATCTGATTATTTAGATTTATACTTTTATCAAAAAGGAAAAATTTCTGAAAACGGACAAGCGTTTTTAGATAAAATTGGATCTTATAAAAGTGGAGTTTTAACTGCTTTGGATACATTATATCCATCTGTAAAAACATCAGTAAATCAACGTTTTGATATCTCTGATGTAACAGATAGAGAAGGTGTAAAGAAAGATTGGATTAATTATAATTTTGTTGGGTTTCCTGCAGTTGCTTCAATCACGAAGTTAACAGCAATGCAATCTGATATAAAGTCAACAGAGTCAGATATTTTATCTGCAATGTTACAAGGTCAGTTAATTCAAGATAACTCAATTAAAAAGTACGAGGCTATTGTAGTTCCTGAAAAAACTGCATTTTTCTCAGGTGAAACTTTTAAAGGAAAAGTATATTTAGGAAAAGTTGATGCTACTTTAGTTCCTTCTCGCGTTGAGGTGAACGGAAAGGAAATCGATAAGAAAAATTTACAAGCAGGACAAGTTGTTCTAGAATTTCCAGCAGGAGCTGTAGGTGAGAGAGACATCAAAGGAAAGTTTGTGTTTAAAGAAAATGGAGAAGACGTAGAAATTGATATTTCTAGTTCTTATGCCGTAGTTCCTAAACCTAACAGTGCGGTAATTGCAGCTGATAAGATGAATGTAGTATACCGTAGTTTACCAAACCCAATGACTGTTTCAATTCCTGGTATTCCTGACAATTTAGTTAGAGCTTCTGCTCCTGGTTTGAAAAAAGTTTCAGGTGTTGGAAAATATATGATGACTCCAGGTACAGGTAGAGAAGTGAAGATTGTAGCTTCTGGTTCACTACCAGATGGTTCAAAGGTGAGTAGTTCTAAAACTTTTAGAATTAAAGATTTACCAAAGCCATTAGCAACTGTAAGAAAAGAGTCAGGTTATGTAAAAATGCCTAAATCAAGTTTAGCAAAAACAACAGTTCGTGTTGAATTACCAGATTTCTTATTCGATTTAAAATTCAATATCAAGAGTTTTAAAGTAAAAGTTCCTGGTCAAGCAACAATAATTGTAAATGGTAACAGAATGAATGCGCAAGCACAAACTGCTATCAATAGAGCAAGAGTTGGAGACGTCATTGCAATATTTGACGTAAAATCGAGTTTAGTAGGTGTGTCAGGTGTTAATGTAAAAGATGCATCGCCTGTAAGTATCGAAATACAGTAATTATAAAATTAATAAAAATGAAGATGAATTGGAAAAATTTAGTGGCGCTATTTGGAGCAGTTGTAATGACAGCCTCAGTAAGTGCGCAAGCTAATTTGTTGAATGCTAGTAATCCTGAAGATATAGGAAAAAAAACTGCTCAACAATTAGTCGCTGATAACGATAAGCCTTTGGCATACGGTTATGTAGATGATAGAGATATTCTTTGGTCAAAAGTAGTATGGGAATATATAGACTTAAACGAAAGATTAAATCTACCATATTATTATCCAATACATGATAACAGTACGTCTTCAAACAGAAAATCGTTATTTAAAACGCTTTTAGATGGTGTTGCAGATGATGAATTGACTGAAGTTTATGATGATTCTTACTTTACAACCAAGTTGACAAAGAAAGAAATTGAAGCAAAACTTTTTAGAGTTGATACAACAGATGCAGGTAAAGATGAATTGAATGCTGGTAATACAGACATTGAAGAATTTATCACTAGAACTGAAATTGCTCCGCATGATATCGAGGGATTCAAAGTAAAAGGAGTATGGTATTTTGACAAGCGTCAAGGTGAATTAAAGTACCGTTTATTAGCAGTTGCACCAATTGCACCAGATGTTCAAACAAAAGGTCGTGAGAGTTTAGCCAATGTGGCTGAGAAGTTGCCTATCTTTTGGGTTTGGTATCCTGGAGCACGTGATTTATTACACGGTATGAAAGTATTTAATGAGAAAAATTCTGCCTATCCAATTTCATTTGACCACATGTTGAATGCAAGAAGATTTAATGCGATAGTATATAGAGAAGAAAACATTTATGGAAACAGAGATGTTAAGGATTATGTAAAAGGCAATGCACTTTTCCAAGTGTTAGAGTCTGATAGAATCCGTGAATCTATTCGTGATAAAGAACTTGATATGTGGAATTATTAATTTGATATATAATTTATAAAAAAACTCCTTGAATTTTCAAGGAGTTTTTTTGTGCTTAAAAATTAATTGTCAAAGATTTTATTAACTTATTTTTGCAATATGGAGGTAGATTATATTATAGTTGGTTTAGGACTTGCTGGACTTGCATTTGCTAGAGAGTTGGAAAAGAATAATAAATCATTTATTGTATTTGAAGATAATTCTCAACAATCTTCTCAGGTTGCTGGAGGGATGTATAATCCAATTATTCTAAAAAGATTTACACCAGTTTGGGATGCTACTAAACAACTAGAAGTTGCGCTGCCTTTTTATGCTGAGTTAGAGAAATTATTAAATAATCAATATGATTATAAAATTGATGTTTGTCGTTTAATGACTTCAATTGAAGAGCAAAACAATTGGTTTGCAGCATCTGACAATCCAGCATTAACAGAATATTTAATTCCAAAAATAGATAAACGTAAATTTAAAGGAATTTATTCACCTTTTGGTTATGGAAGAGTTACTAAAACAGGTAGAATAGATACCAAGAAACTTCTAGATGATTTCAAATCACGGTTAGAAATAAAGAATCAAATTAGTTATTCAAGTTTTGATTATAGCGACATTCAATTTGGTGAAGAATACCTAGAGTATGCATCAATAAAAGCAAAGAAGATTGTTTTTTGTGAAGGTTTTGGAATGCGAAAAAACCCATTTTTTAAAGACTTTCCAATGAATGAAGTCAAAGGAGAATTGTTGACTATTTCTGCTCCTGAATTAGAAATCGACTTTGTATTAAAATCATCAGTTTTTGTTATGCCTTTAGGTGACTATAAGTTTAAAGTAGGAGCAACTTTTGATTGGGAAGACAAAACAAGTAATCCGTCGGAAAAGGGAAAGAAAGAATTATTACAGAAATTGGATACAATACTTAAAGTACCTTATGAAATTATTGATCATGTGGCTGGAATTCGACCTACTGTTAAAGATAGACGTCCACTTGTTGGGAAGCATTCTGAAAAGCCTCAACTAGCCATTTTAAATGGTCTTGGCACTCGTGGCGTTATGATTGCACCAACTATTGCAAAAGAATTGTATAATCATCTTGAAAACGATGCAGAGTTGAGAAGAGAAATAAATATTGCTAGATTTAATTAATCGTTTTGGTACTTCACAAATAAGTTTATCCAAATAATCCTAGACAATCTCATATTTATTGGCGTAAGTACTATAAGCGCGATAATAATTGATATGAAACTTTGTAAAAGAGAAAAATCTAATAGGAACTTTGCAATCAAAAAAGTAATAATTGAAAGCCCAACAGTAAGTCCATAATTAACATACATGGCTCCATAGTAAAAAGAAGGTTCCATAGAGTATTTAAGATTACAATTACTACAATTTTCATGAAGTTTTAATAATCTTCCAAATTTTAAAAAACTCTTTTCTATAAAAAAATCACCTTCATGACATCTTGGACATTTATTATTGAAAATACTATAAAGTTTCGTTCCTTTTTTAAACATAATGAAATTAAAAAATTACTTTTGCAAAGTTAATTTTTTTAAGTCAATTATACTATCAATCAATGCTAAACATTCATAATTTAACGGTATCATTTGGAGGTGAAGATTTATTTGCGGGAATTACTTTTAGACTCAATGCAGGAAATAGAGTTGGGCTAGTTGGTAAGAATGGCGCAGGAAAATCAACGCTTTTAAAAGTGATTTCTCGAGACATAGAATATGACAAAGGTACTTTGGCTTTTGAGAAGGATATTAAAATTGGTTTTCTACGTCAAGATATTGACTTTGTTTACGGTCGCACAATTTTAGAAGAAGCTTATGAAGCATTTACTGAAATTAAAGAGATTGAACGCAAACTAGAAAAAGTAAACCAAGAATTAGTTGAAAGAACCGATTATGAAAGTGATTCTTATACCGAATTGATAAATAATATGACTGACTTAACACACCGTTATGAATTGTTAGGAGGTTATAACTATCAAGGAGATACTGAAAAGATATTACAAGGTTTGGGCTTTAAAAGGGAAGATTTTGATAAATTAACGGATACTTTTTCAGGCGGATGGAGAATGCGTATTGAGTTGGCTAAATTATTACTTCAAAACAATGATATATTATTGTTAGATGAGCCAACAAATCACTTAGATATAGAGTCAATTATTTGGTTAGAGAATTTTTTGAAAAATTATTCTGGAGCAGTAATGTTAGTATCGCATGATAAGATGTTTTTGGATAATGTAACCAATAGAACTATTGAAATTTCTTTAGGTAAAATTTACGATTTTAAACAGCCATATTCTAAGTATTTAACTCAAAGAAAAGAGTTGATAGAAAAGCAGTTACAAGCGCAAAAAAATCAAGAAAGAGAAATTAAGCAAACCCAACAATTAATTGATAAGTTTAGAGCTAAAGCTAATAAGGCTTCTATGGCACAATCACTTATCAAAAAACTAGATAAAGTAGAGCGAATTGAGGTTGATATAGAAGATACTGCTGTAATGAAAGTTCGTTTTCCATTGTCAATTCAACCAGGAAAAATAATTGTAGAGGCCGAAGGATTGGCTAAAAGTTATGGTGATAATCAAGTGCTTCAGAATGTTGATTTATTGATTGAACGCGGAAGTAGAATTGCGTTTGTTGGGCAAAATGGTCAAGGTAAATCAACACTGGCAAAGATGTTGGTTGGAGATATTTCATTTGAAGGTAATTTAAAATTGGGTCATAATGTACAAGTAGGATATTTTGCTCAAAACCAATCTGAAGAATTGGATGGCGAAAGAACTGTTTTACAAATTATGGAAGATGCAGCAACAGATTCTAATCGAATAAAGATTAGGGATATGTTGGGTGCATTTTTATTTGGAGGTGATGATGTAGATAAAAAAGCAAAAGTACTTTCGGGAGGTGAAAGAAATAGGTTGGCTCTTTGTAAATTGTTATTGCAGCCAATCAATACATTGATTATGGATGAGCCTACTAATCATTTAGATATTGCTTCTAAGAATGTATTAAAAGATGCTTTGAAAAAGTTTGAAGGAACATTGATTGTAGTGTCTCACGATAGAGATTTCTTACAAGGTTTGACGGATACGGTTTATGGTTTTAAGGATCAAGTGGTAAAAGAGTATTTGGGAGACATAGATTATTTTTTAGAAAAACTTAAACTTGAAAACTTGCGTGAAGCCGAAAAGCGAACAGTTGTTGTTGAGAAAAAAGTTGATAAGACAGACTTGAAAAAAAGTAGAGAAGAGGAGAAAGAACAGAAAAAACTTCAAAATAAATTATCAAAATTAGAAACTCAAATTTCTGATTTAGAAAAAGAAATCATCAATTTAGATGCTTTAATTGCCGAAGATTATGAAAAAGTAAGTCAAGACGAAGCTTTTTTTAAAAACTACCAAGCAAAAAAAGATTTGCTAGATGAAGTTATGATGAGTTGGTCAGAACTAGACGATAAGTTGAATGCCTAATATCGATAATAGCATACTTCAAGAGATTCGCTTTTCAGAAATTAAGAGAAAAGACATTTCACTTTTTATTAAAAGAGAAGATTTAATCCATCCAGAAATTTCTGGAAACAAATTTCGAAAACTAAAGTACAATTTAAAAGAGGCTAAAAAACTCAAAAAAACTTCTTTGCTTACTTTTGGTGGCGCTTTTTCAAATCATATTTTAGCAACAGCAGTTGCAGGTAAATTGGCAGGATTTACTACCGTTGGAATAATAAGAGGAGAAGAGTTAGCAAATAACTTAGCAGAAACTTTAGAAAGTAATGATACTTTAAGACAAGTCCATCTAAATGGAATGAAATTACATTTCGTCTCTAGAGAGCAATACCGACAAAAAAAATCAATTGGATTTTTAGAAAAACTAAAAAATAGGTTTGGAGATTTTTATTTGATTCCTGAAGGCGGTACAAACTGCTTGGCAGTTAAAGGTTGTGAAGAAATTTTATCAAAAGACGAGGCTGGTTTCGATCATATTTGTTGTGCTGTTGGTACAGGTGGCACAATTTCTGGTATCATAAACTCGGTAAGCAAACATCAAAAAGTTATTGGTTTTCCAGCATTCAAAGGGAATTTCTTAATTGATGAAATAAAAAAGTATGTATCTGAAAAGAAAAACTGGAGTTTGAATAATGAGTATCATTTTGGAGGTTATGCAAAGACTACAGATGAATTAATAGCTTTCATCAATCGTTTTAAAAAAGAAACTAAAATTCCATTAGATCCTATATATACAGGGAAAATGGTGTATGGAGTTGTAGACCTAATTAATAATAATTATTTTGCAGAGGGTACAAAAATATTAATGATTCATACAGGAGGAATTCAAGGGATTCGAGGAGTGAATACAATTTTGAGAAGAAAAAATAGTTCGACAATAGATTAAAAGTTTTAAATGAAAAAAATAGGTGTACTTATTTGTGTCTCGTTGTTTATAGTAAGTTGTGGTGCTAGAAAAAAAGTAAAAACGACTACTAAAAAGAATGACGTTGAAATTGTAATAGAAGAAGAAACAAATGAAGATATTATTGTTGTTTCAGAAGAAGTAAATCCAAAAAAATCTAATGATGTTAAACAGCAATATATAGATAAGTATAGTAAAATTGCTATGGAAGAAATGCAATTGTATAAAATTCCAGCCAGTATTACTTTGGCTCAAGGAATATTAGAATCTTCTAGTGGTAAAAGTGCATTGTCAAAACGATCAAATAATCACTTTGGGATAAAATGTCATAAAGGGTGGAAGGGTAAGCGTACCTATCATGACGATGATGAAAAAGGGGAGTGTTTTAGAGTGTATAAACACCCAAGTTATTCTTATAGAGATCATTCATTGTTTTTGGCAGGAAGAAAGCGTTATATGGATCTTTTTAGGCTTAAGATTACAAATTATAAAGGTTGGGCTAAAGGCTTGAGAAAAGCCGGTTACGCAACAGATAAAAGGTATCCTTCTAAGTTAATTAAGATAATCGAAGATTACCAATTATATAAATACGATGCTTTAGTGCTCGGTAAATCGGTTGAAGAAGTTAAAAATGAAAAAGTTGATTACCATATTGTTGAAAAAGGAGATACCTTATATTCTATTTCAAGAAAGTATGGACTGAGTGTTAATGAATTGAAAGAAATTAATGGTTTTACCGATAATATTATCTCAATAGGTCAGAAGTTATACTTGACTAGATTAAATTAAAAAAAGCGCCAATTGGCGCTTTTTTTAATTTCTAGTTTCTCTTTTTATTCCTCTTTTCTTTCCACCTTTCTTATTCATTTTTCTTTTTTTAAGGTTTCTTTTTCGTTGTTTTTTAGTTTGTTCCCACTTTTCATATTGCTTTTCATTTAAGATAGATTTTATTTTCTTTTTTGTTGCAATTTGTTGGTCAAGACGCTCATTCATCATTTTTAGACGCTCTTCTTTTGATGGCTTAGTTCTTTCAACTCCGCTTTCTTTTCTGTTTTTGCGTTCTTCTCTTTTGGCTTTTCTTTCTTTGGCTATTTCAAGATTTATCTTATTGATTTCTCTTTTTTGAGCTTCAGTTAAATCTAAGTCTAAAGCCATCTTTTTAGTTTTCAAACTTGCGGCCTCTTCAGCAGTAAGTTTTTCCATAAAGGCTCTTTTTTCAAGACTTTTTCGTTTTTTAACTTCTTTGTCATCTTCTTGCGCTTGTATATTGAAAGCAACTAGAGCAATCAATACAAAAAATAATTTTTTCATGGTTTTGTAGGTTTTAAATTTTATTACACATCTATGACCAAATAAGTTAGAAAAGGTTTAACTTTGAAAATCACTTTAACAAAAATTTAATAAAATGAGAAAAGGAATGATTTATTTACTGATTTCAGTAGTACTGTTTTCATGTAAACCAAAGGATGAATCTAGAAAACCTAGTAAGCAAGTTACTGTTGAACAAGAAACTTCGGAAATGAAAAAGAATTTGAATAAATATGTATCAGTAAAATTAACTTCCGACTTGAGTAAGTTGACTGACAATGAAAAGAAAATGTTGCCAATATTAATCAAAGCAGCAGATAAGATGAATGATTTGTTTTGGTATGAATCTTATGGAGATAAAAACGCTTTATTAAATTCAATTTCTGATGTTGATACTAAGAAGTTTGTTGAAATAAACTATGGGCCTTGGGACAGATTGAATGGTAATAAATCATTTATGCAAGAATTTTCTGACAAACCTTTAGGCGCAAATTTTTATCCAAAAGATATGACTAAAGAAGAGTTTGAAACTTCAGAATTTGAAAACAAAGGAAGTTTATACACTTTTGTAAGACGTGATGAAAATGGAAAATTATTTGCGATTCCTTATCATAAGCAATTTGAAAAAGAAGTAAAAGAAGTTTCTAACTTATTATTAGAGGCATCAAAATTAGCCGATGACGCTGGATTAAAGAAGTACTTAGAATTGCGTTCACAAGCATTGTTAGATGATAAGTATCAGCCAAGTGATTTAGCATGGATGGATATGAAAGACAATACATTAGATATTGTTATTGGACCTATTGAAACCTACGAAGATCATATTTATGGAAACAAGGCTGCTCATGAAGGATATGTGTTGATTAAAGATCAAGATTGGAGTGCAAAGTTGGCAAAATTCAGTGCGTATTTACCAGAATTACAAAAAGGAATTCCAGTTGCTGATGAATATAAGAAAGAAGTTCCAGGAACAGATTCAGATTTGAATGCCTATGATGTAGTTTATTATGCAGGTGATTGCAATTCGGGAAGTAAAACTATTGCGATTAACTTGCCTAATGATGAAGAAGTTCAATTGCAAAAAGGGACAAGAAGATTGCAATTAAAAAATGCGATGCGTGCTAAATTTGATAAAATTTTAGTTCCAATTGCCGATGTGCTGATTGAAGAAAGTCAAAGAAAGTATATCACTTTTGATGCATTTTTTGAAAATACAATGTTCCATGAAGTTGCTCACGGACTTGGAATAAAAAACACAATAAATGGAAAAGGAACAGTTAGAACTGCACTTAAAAATCATGCTAGTGCACTAGAAGAAGGAAAAGCTGATATTCTTGGATTGTTTATGATTCAACAATTGATAAAGAAAGGTGATTTAAAACAAGATTTTAAGGATAATATGGTGACATTTATGGCTGGCATTTTCCGTTCAGTTCGTTTTGGAGCGTCTTCAGCACATGGAAAAGCGAATATGATTCGTTTTAATTTCTTTAAAGAAAAAGGTGCTTTCTCTAGAAATGCTGATGGAACTTACAAAGTGAATTTTGATAAATTAGAGTTGGCAATGAAAGACTTGTCAAGTTTGATATTGACTTTGCAAGGAAATGGAGATTATGATGGTGTAGCAAATTTAGTGGCTACTAAAGGCATCATTTCTGATGAACTTCAAGCCGATTTAGACAGATTAGGTGCAGCAAATATTCCAGTTGATGTTGTGTTTGAGCAAGGAGTTGATGTGTTAGGATTATAAAATAATTTTCATAAAAAAAAGCCTGTAAATATGAATTTTTGCGGGCATTTTTTTTGCCTAACTTTTTTATATTTTTTAATTTGCAAGCCATATGATTAAGAAAATTGTCGTTATCCCAATCTTATTTTTTTGTTTTTTTGGCTATTCTCAAAAAGACTCATTATCAGTTGCTTTTGAACCCAAAAATTTAGATTCGTTAGTTAAAGTTCTTGATTTAGTATATGAAGGGCAATTAGCATCAATAGAGAATAAAAATAGAAAACAGGTAAAAAGAATATATAAACAGCGTCATGAAGATTTGGTTGAAATGCTTAATGACAGTATTTTTATTTTTGACCATAAATTAGAAAGTTATCAAAACTCAATACTTCAAAAAATTTATGATGCCAATCCTGAAATTGATAAAGAGGACTTTAAGTTTCTTTTTAATCGTTCAGTAATCCCAAATGCTGCTTGTTTTGGCGATAAAACATTTATGGTAAACTTGGGTCTAATTTCTTTATTGGAAAATGAGGATCAATATGCCTTTATTTTGTGTCATGAAATTGCGCATTACCAATTGAATCATGTAAATCAATCTATTGATGATAGGATTACTAAACTGAATTCTAAACAAGTTTTATCGGAAGCAAGAGAAATAAAACGAAAAAAATACGGAAGAACTACAGAAGGAATGAGTTTTTTGAAAGACTTGACATTTGATTTTTTAAAGCATAATCGCGAAGTAGAGATACAAGCTGATTCTTTGGGCTTTCAATATTTTAGAAAGACAAAGTATAGTGAGATAGAATCACAAAGATCTTTAAAACTCTTGGGTGAAATTGAAGAAGTTATTTTTAAAGATTCTATTCGTTTAAGTGAAGTATTAAATTTTGAAACATACCCTTTTAAAAAATATTGGCTAAATAAAGAAAAGTCCTTATTTGATATTAAAGAAAAAGTAGATGATTATGAATGGGATAAAGATTCTTTAAAAACACATCCTGATACTGATTTAAGAATTTTAAGTTTAAATAAATTAAAGCCTCAAGAATCTAATGTCAAAAAAGGTGTTTTTAGCGAAATTCAAAAATATACAAATTACAAAACTATAAATGCACTGATTGATATGAATCAATTAGACTTTGCATTGTATTATAGTTTATCTAAAATTCAAGAAAATAATAAAGTTACTCCATTTTACTATTCTAAAGTTGCTCAAATTTTTGCAAAAATGTATGATTTAAGAAAGAATCATAAGTTAGGGAAATCTATACCAGCGATAAGCACCTTAACTAAAGAGAAAAATATTAATGAGATTAGACAGTTTATTAACAATCTTGAATTAAAAAATATTAGGAAAATTGGGTATGCTTTTTGTTTAAAACATGAAGAAATAGCCAAGGAAGAAACTGATTTTCAAAATGCTTTTGAAGAATTAAAACAATTAAATAATAAACAATAAATATTAAATGATGAATAAGAAAACCCTAATAACAATAATGTTTGTTTTTGCAATTACAATAAGTTGGTCGCAAAGCAAAACAATTACTAATATTTTGAATTTTAAAATGCAAAATTCAGGAGCCATAATGGATAATAATAATGATGTTGATGGCTATTATATGTTTTATCAAGTTGACAAAGTAAATAGAAAAGAAAGAGAGTATGCAATAAATTTTTTAGATCAAAATTTGAATGATGTGGCTACTAAAAAATTTATTGAAAGAAAAGGAACAAGATTATTATCTACTTCTTTTAATAACCAAGCTACGATGTTGGCATTTTTGAATGTTAAAGAGAAACAACTGGTTTTAAAAACATTTGATAAGCAAGCTAATGAAAAAGATGATGTTGTTATTCAACTAGATAAAAAAGTTTATAGAACTATAAACATTTTATCATTACAAGGAATGTTGCCTAATATTTTATTTCCGGTTGATAATAAAGGATTTATATTGAATTATAAAACTATAAAAGATAAAAAGGTAATTAATAAAGTAGCTTTTTATCCAACTAATGGAGGTGATTATTGGGAAAAAGAGTTTGATTTTGTTAAAGGTAAAATACAAACAATTATTCCGTTAACCACCAAAGATGATTATTTTATTTTAGTAGAATCCTTAGCTCGTGGGACAAAAGTAAATATTAATACTAATGTCATAAATGTAAATACTGGAAAAGAAATTTTTGTCTCTCTTTATGATGTGAATGAGCCAAAACTAATCAGTAATTCGTTCATTACACCTGAAGGAAATATTGCTATTTTAGGGCAGTATTATGAGGCCAACGCCAAAATTGCTAAGCATGAAAGTTTAGGTCTTTTCGTGACAACTTATAGTCCAGATGGGAAAGTAATATCTGAAAGTAAAATGAGTTGGGCTGTTGATGTAAATGCAAAATTAAAAATTAGACGTAATAGTAAAATGGAAGATGTAGGTTATATTTTCTTTCATGACATCATAAGAACTCGAGCAGGTGATTATTATGCTATTGGAGAACAGTATAAGAAAACGGCTAATGCTGGAGGAATAGCTCTAGGAGTATTGAGTGCTGCATTAGGAGGGGGAGTTCAAACTACTGGATATACACAATTGACAATTAAAGATGCTTATGTTTTCAAATTCAATAAAGATTTTCAATTAAAGGATATTGAAGTTTTTGAAAAAGGGAAATCTAGAGTTCCAAATTTATATGATTTTGGAAGCCCACAATTAAATGCATTTCAAATAAAGGCAGTTGGAGGATTTGATTATGTTTTCTCTCAAATTGATGAAGAGAAAGATCGTTTTTATGCCAATTTTGTTGATTATGAGCGTTTGAAAGATGAAAATAATAAGTTTGCTTTTAAGACAATTATTCATGATGAAGGAGAGTTGAGTGAAGATAAAATATATTTACCTAATAGAAGAAGGAAAGTGATTACAAGACCATTGCCAGGTAAATTGGGACATGTCTTAATATTTGAATATAATAGAAAAGAAAAATCGGCTTACTTGCATTTAGAAAAGTTGAATATTGAATAAACTAAAAAACGCTCCGAAATTCGGAGCGTTTTTAGTTATATTATGTAGTGATAATCATTAATACCAAGCAGCCCTTAATTCTAATTGCTCTTTAGTTGGATTTTCTATTTTTTCGACACCTTTACCAGTACTATATGATTGGGTTAATGTTGTCTTGATTGGAATTTCTTTTTCGCCTCTTACAATACTTACTTCAATTTCGGTTCCAGGAGCCCAAGTAAACATTTGCCCTAAAAGTTGTTGAGCATTAGCTAAAGTTACGTCTGTTCCTCCTACCGATTTAATAATATCATCAGTTTTTACACCATTATCACTCCAAAAACTATTGTTAGTTACATTTTCATTAAAAAAGAACAAGCCTTTTTCACGGTCACCTTTAAAAATAAGTTTGCCATTGCTTTGTACATAATTAGTTTCAATTTTTTTATCAACCATTTCTAAACCTACTTTGTCTAAGAATGCATCATAGTCTATTGGAGTATTTCCTATAACATGAGTGTCAAAAAAAGTTCTAATTGAAGGGTAAGTCGTTGATACAATCTCATCAATTAATTTATCATCTTCAAAAGGCTTGTTTTTACCATATTTTAATGATAATTCTTTCATAAGCGATAGAATACCTCTATCACCATTACTTTCTTCTCTCAATATTAAATCAATACACATACCTATCAAAGCACCTTTGTTATATACATTTATATAATTGTCTTCATATGGTTTTTCAAGAATGTTTTCGCTCATTTCAGTAAAACTCATCTCATCGTCATATCTTTTAGAAGCATTGATCTTTTCAATTATCATTTTGTTGAAAAATGCATCTTCACTAATTAACTTTTGATCGGCTTGGAAAAGTGTAGCAAAGTATTCAGTAACACCTTCATACATCCATAAGTGCTTAGAAAATGTAGGTGCATTATAATCAAAATAATGCACATCTTCAGAATGTATGCTCAAAGGAGATACGATATGGAAAAATTCGTGAGAAACAACGTCAACCATTGTTTCTGCAAGTGCTTCTGCAGGCATCATTTCAGGTAATACGACTACTGTAGATGTATGATGTTCTAAGGCACCAAAACCTCCAGGTGAATTTTCCCCACCTTTTGATAGGTATAAATAAATATCATAACGATTAGTACTATTAATGTCACCAAGATATTTTTTTTGAGCGCTCATCATTTTATATATTGTCTCTTTAATACTCGCTGCTGTGTGAATTTTATTTGGTGAAAATACACTTAAAACAATTTTAATATCACCAACTTGGAATTCTTCAACATCTAGATTACCATACATCATTGGATTGTCAGAAATATCAAAATATCTTGGTGCGAAATAACTTGTAGTTTTATCTTTTCCATCTTCGCTTAGTTTTTCTTCTACTTTTTGAAGTGCAGAAGTTCGTTTAAAACTACTTGGTGCAGTAACATCTAGTGTATATTGATTTTTTTTAAGAGAATCAAAATACCCAATAAACGCATGCAAATTTAGCACATAATTTTCAGGTTCAATATTTGTTCCAGCAGGAGAAAAAGGAGTTGTGATTTCTCCATTTTCTATATCATATGTGTCATTAATTTCGTATCTTATTTTATCTAATTTAGTTGCGTTTTCTATAGTCCAAGAATTTGCATCTATTTTGGTGCTTGGAAGTACATTTCCATCATAATCAATTGCTTGGAAATTTTCAGCAAAATTTCCAAAATCACTAACCCTATAATTTCCAGGTACTATCTTTGGAAGTCTATAAGTTACAACATCAGAAATGAATCTTCCTGGATTTATAGTTACAGGAACTTTGTCATTGTTTACTGCCGAAATGTTAATGTGTGTTCTTATTGGATTTGTTGATGCCAAGTCATTGGATGTTGTTTTTTTTGAACTACCACAACTTACCAATAGTATTGCAAATACTAATAATGTTATTTTTTTCATGAGTTTTTAAGTTTTCAGTAAAAGTATTTTTTTTGTTAACTAATGTATGTTAGTTTTATGTTAAAAAAAAAGAGTTTACAATTTTGTAAACTCTTTATAAAGATTATTTGATTTTGTTATATAAGTTCAACAAACAAACCTTCATCAGTTTTAGAAACTTTGGCAAGTTTGTTTTTAGTCAGACCTTTAATCGTTTTATCCCATTTTTTATTACTCAATCCAGATTCAGATTTTAATTCATTCAAGTCAATTTTTTCAACTTTTTGAATGATAGCAAGAACCATTTTCTCTTCATCGTTTAATTCCACTGAAGGAGCTTTGCGCTCAGGTTTCATTTGAGGAAAGAATAATACTTCTTGGATTGAAGGATTATCGGTCAAGAACATAATTAAACGATCCATTCCAATTCCTAGGCCAGAAGTTGGAGGCATACCATATTCCAAAGCTCTTAAAAAGTCATAATCAATAAACTCTGTTGCTTCATCATCACCTTTTTGAGCCAATTTTAATTGATGTTCAAAACGCTCTCTTTGATCAATTGGATCATTTAATTCAGAATAAGCATTTGCAATTTCTTTACCACACACCATCAATTCAAAACGCTCAGTCAATTCAGGATTTTCTCTATGTTCTTTACATAACGGACTCATTTCTTTTGGATAATCGGTAATGAAAGTAGGTTGTATATAATTTCCTTCACATTTTTCGCCAAACATTTCATCAATCAATTTTCCTTTACCCATCGTTTCATCAACAGCAATACCCATTTCTTTAGCGGCAGCTCTTAATTCTTCTTCCGATTTTCCTGTAATATCATAACCAGTAAACTCTTTGATAGAATCGGTCATGCTTATTCTTTTGTATGGTGCCTTAAAATCAATTTCTTGACCATTAAAGGTTGCTTTTGATGTTCCGTTAACAGCAATTGCACAATGTTCTAAAAGGCTTTCAGTGAATTCCATCATCCAATTATAATCTTTGTAAGAAACATAGATTTCCATGGCAGTAAACTCAGGATTATGCGTTCTGTCCATTCCTTCATTTCTGAAGTTTTTTGAAAACTCATAAACCCCTTCAAAACCACCAACAATCAGTCTTTTAAGATATAATTCATTAGCTATACGCATATACAAAGGAATGTCTAATGAATTGTGATGTGTGATAAATGGTCTTGCAGCTGCACCTCCAGGAATTGGTTGTAAAACTGGTGTTTCAACTTCCATGTATCCAGCATCGTTAAAGAAATTACGCATTGCAGTAAATAACTTATTTCTTTTTACAAATACTTCTTTTACATGAGGGTTAACAACCAAATCAGCATAACGTTGACGGTAACGCATTTCAGCATCAGTAAAACCATCAAATACATTTCCTTCAGCATCAACTTTAGGTAATGGTAATGGTTTTAGAGCTTTGCTTAATAATGTGAAATTATGTACTCTAACACTCATTTCACCAACTTTAGTTTTAAATAAAGTTCCTTCAATGCCTATGAAATCACCGATGTCAAGTAATTTTTTATAAACATCATTGTAAAGTGTTTTATCTTCGCCAGTACAGATTTCATCACGGTTAAAATAGACTTGAATTCTACCTTCACTATCTTGTAATTCGGCAAAAGAAGCTTTTCCTTGAATTCTTCGAGACATTAACCTACCAGCAATTATCACCTGTTTATCTTCAGCAAAGTTTTCTTTTATCTGTTTTGAAGTATTATTAACAGGATAAAGGTTTGCTGGATAAGGGTTGATACCCAATTCTCGTAACTTGGTAAGCTTTTCACGTCTTACAATTTCTTGTTCTGATAATTGCATGGTCAATTCTTTATTTAATAAGATGCAAAGATACAATCAAATAATAAATAATTGACGAATAAAATTGATTGATATGTGAGTTACTTAAATAAAATAAGTATCTTTGTAGTCTGTATTTTAAATGCAGAGTTGTGTTGTTTGACACTAGTTAATAGTGTCAGTGGTTTTATAACCAATGGAAAGCTTCCCGAACTTCGGGACGCTTTTTTTATTTTAGAGCAATTTTTATTGGAAAAATAAATGTTTGTATTCCCAAAATTTTGCGATATACAATCCAATGAATATAACACTTACCAAGAACTTTAATCCAGTGGAAAGCATAAATCCAATGAAGGAACCAAATGCAGCTTTTACAGCCCTTGAACTGTCGGTACTATCATGAATCAACTCACCAATAAAGGCTCCGATAAACGGACCTATAATAATTCCAAAAGGGCCTAAGAAGAGTAATCCAATAATTAATCCTAAGACTGTTCCCCATATTCCGTATTTACTTCCGCCAAACTTTTTAGTTCCCCAAGCCGGAATGACATAGTCAAGTCCCCAAATAAGAACCGCAACTCCAAGAGTTATTCCAAGAAAAGTCCAGTCTAGTGGAACAATTTTTGTTAAATGTAAAATAAGTAAACCAATCCATCCAGTTATTGGTCCTGGAAGAACAGGTAAAAAAGAGCCAATTATTCCGAGTAAAACGAAAAAGAAGCCTAAGAATAATAAAAATATATCCATGTTTTAGTTGTGTGTTTAATGTTATTATAAGCAATATAGCAATAACTATGCTAAAAATATTTTCAACTAAAAAATTAGTTAAAACTAAAAATTTAGTTATATTTGTGATGTAATTAATAAACAATTTAAAAATTGAATAAACAATTAACAAAAGCAGAGGAGCAGTTAATGCAAGTTTTATGGGAGTTAAAAGAAGCATCAGTCAAGGAAATTATTGAGCAATTGCCAACGCCTAAGCCTGCATATAATACGGTTTCTACGATTATTAGAATATTGGAAAACAAAGAGTTTGTTTCTCATAAGTCTAAAGGAAGAGGTTATATTTATTATCCAATAATAGAGAAAACCACCTATTCAAATCAAAGCTTGCAAAAACTAGTTGATGGATATTTTGATGGTTCTTTTAAAAGTATGGTCTCATTTTTTGTAAAGAAAAACAAAGTTGATGTAAATGAGTTAGATACTATTTTGAAAATAATTAATGACAAAAAGACAGAGAAATGATAAATTATATAATTCAAATTGTATTTTTTCAAGTTATATTTTTAGCGGTTTATGACCTGTTTTTAAAAAAGGAAACCTTTTTTAAATGGAATAGGTTATATCTTTTAGTAACACCATTTTTATCTTTTATTATTCCTTTGTTGAAGTTTGAAAGTGTAAAAAATGCTGTTTCTCAAGAATATATTTTATTACTGCCCGAAGTTGTTTTAAATCCACAAGTACTAATAGAGCAATCAAGCAATAGCGAACAAACATATAGTTTTATTACAATTCTTGGCCTTATCGGAATCGGATTTTTCTTTGGGTTATTTGTTATAAAATTATCTGAAATCATCAATTTAATAGTTTCTAAAAAAATACTAGATAAGGGAAATTATAAATTGATTTTATTAGATGGAGAACAAACTGCCTTTTCGTTCTTCAATTACATTTTTATAGGTAAATCATTATATGAAAAAGAAGAATTACAGATTATCCAACACGAATTAGTTCACGCAAAACAATATCACACATTGGATTTATTGTTTTTTGAAATACTCAAAATCATTCTGTGGTTCAATCCAATGGTATATATCTATCAAAAGCGAATAACCTTATTGCACGAATATATTTCAGATGCCGAAGTAGTAAAAGAAACAGATGAAAGAAGTTATTTCAATAAACTACTTACAGAAACTTTTAATGCCGAGAATATAACATTCATTAATCAATTTTATAAACATTCATTAATCAAAAAACGAATTATTATGATCACAAAAACAAAATCAAAAAAAATTAGACAGTTGAAATATTTGTTACTAATTCCAATCTTGGGAAGTATGTTGTTTTATATTTCTTGTACTGATAATAGTCTAAATAAAGAAATAAATGAACTGGAGTCAATAATTGAAGATAACAAAGTTATTGAAGATGTTTCATTTTCAAGGATAGATCAAGTGCCAACTTTTCCAGGCTGTAGTGATGAAAACTTAAAAGAATGTTTTAACCAGAAGGTAAGGCAATATGTTGCAGCAAATTTTAATGTAAAACTTGCTGAAAAATTAAACCTTAAAGGCAAACAAAAAATATATGTTAAATTTAAGATTAATAAAGAAGGATTGATTGAAATTGAAGGAGCGAGAGCACCACATAAAGATTTAGAGCAAGAAGCAAGAAGAGTTGTAAATAGTTTGCCTAAAATGATTCCGGGAAAACATGGAGGTAAAGTGGTAAATGTTTTATATGTATTACCAATTACATTTATTGTAGAATAAGTATAAATGAAAAGAAACTTTTTTTTAATATTCAGTTTGTTCATTATAACTGGAGTAAGCGCTCAATCAATAGACAGTTTATTAATTCAAGGAAATTATCAAAAAGCACTTGAAATTTTACAGAATGATACCCAAAAAACTGTTGAAAAATATGATAGAATTGCTTCAATTTATCAATCAACAAGTAATTATACCAAAGCCATTGAATATTACAAAAAGGCACTTAAAATTAGCAATTTAGCAATAATTAAGACGAAGTTGGCCAATGTTTATAGTTTAGCAGGATTGCCAAGAAAGGCTATCGAATTATATGAGAATATTGTAAAACAAGATTCCACAAATTTATTGGCTGCAAATAGTTTAGGAAAGTTGTATTTGTCAAATTCCAAAACCAATAAAGCAAAAGAAATCTTTAGTTATTTGAAGAAAAAAGATACGTTGAATCCTAATTATCCGTATCAGTTGGCAGTTGCACTTGGTAGACAAAAAAAGTTGTTTGAAATGGGTGATAACTACTTAGAAGCCTATAGAAGAGACTCATTACATATCAAGAGTATATATAGAATTGCTAAGTTTTTTAAAGATTTAAAATTTAAGGATTCAACAATGTTATTTATTGATAAAGGTTTGAAAATTGATAAGAACAATATCAATTTTAATCAAATGAAAGCGAATGCTTTATATACTTCTAAAGATTATGAAGGTTCAATTAAACATTTGAGTAGGTTAGATAGTTTGAACTATAAATCGGTAAACACTTATGAGATGTTTGGGATGTCTTATTTGAAGATTGATAAAGATTCATTGGCAGAGGTTTATTTTAAAAAGGCATTAGATTTAGAACCTAGAAACTCAACTATTTTATATAGATTGGCGAGTTTAAATTATAAGCAAAAAGATATTAAACAAGCAAAACGAAATCTATTATGGTCAATTTTTTCTGCAAAACCAGATTTATATAAACAATATCTTTTAATGGGAATTATCAATAAAGAAGAAAGTAATCTAAAAGAGGCTATTCGACACTTTGAAAAATCTTTTCAGAATAACAGTAATAATCATAAATCATTATATGAATTAGCAATTACTTCAGATGCTTATTATAAAGATAAAAAGATTGCATATAATCATTATAAGAACTATATCAATAGGTTTGAAGAACGTGATAAAGAGATGACTGCTTTTGTTTTAAGTAGAATGAAAGAAATAAAACAAGATTATTTTTTGGAAGGCGAAATTGTGGACTAACAGAAATTGTTGTATTTTTCAGTCATCAATTTTAGAAAATGTTACAACGTATTTTTATCGTTTTTTTAGTTGGATTATTATGCTCTTCCTGTGAGTTTTTCAAGAAGAAAGAAATAGAAAATCCAATGGTTATAGATACTATTATTGACTATAATTCGATTGATATTTTCCCTTTATTTCCCAAATGTGATAGCATTCCTTCAATTGATAAACAAAAAATATGCACTCAGATAAAATTATCTCAGCATATTTACGCGTCAATTGCTGATCATCAAATTATGACTTCTAAACCTGTAAATGATACTATTTTTGTAAAGTTAAAAATTGATAGTGCTGGTAAATCTATATTGTCAAATATTCAATCTTCTGAATTTATTAAAACGGAAGTTCCCAATATGGATAGTTTGATTAAAAGTGGAATTGAAAAATTGCCATTATTAAAGCCAGCAATAAAAAGAGGAATGCCAGTTACAACGGAATTTACATTGCCAATAGTTTTAAAAAATTAATCATTCAACATTTTCCAAAGTTTGTCTTTCAATTCAGTCAATCCTTTTTGAGCCACTGATGAAATAAAAAGATGAGGAATGTTTTCAGGAATTTCTTTTTCCAATTCGGCTTGTAATTCATCATCCAACATATCAGATTTTGAAATTACTAGCAACCGTTCTTTGTCAAGTAATTCTGGATTATGTTGTTTTAATTCGTTTAACAAAACTTCATATTCTTTGTTGATATCATCGCTATCTGCCGGAATTAAAAATAGTAATGTGGAATTACGTTCAATATGTCTTAAAAACCGATGTCCAAGACCTTTACCTTCATGCGCCCCTTCAATAATACCAGGAATATCGGCAATTACAAAAGTTTGAAAGTCACGGTATTTTACAATTCCAAGGTTAGGTTTTAAAGTTGTAAAAGCATAATTAGCAATTTTAGGTTTTGCTGCAGTTAAAACAGATAAAAGTGTTGACTTTCCTGCATTAGGAAATCCAACTAAACCAACATCTGCTAAAACTTTTAATTCTAATTGAAACCAATCTTCTTGACCATCAATTCCTGGTTGAGCATATCTTGGCGTTTGATTGGTTGCCGATTTAAAATGCCAGTTACCTCTTCCACCTTTTCCACCTTCAACAAGTATTACTTCTTCACCTTCATCGGTGATTTCAAAAAGAATTTCGTTGGTTTCTGCATTTCTTACAATTGTACCTAAAGGAACATCAATATAGACATCATCACCATCTTTACCAGTACTTCTACTTTTTCCGCCATTTCCACCATGTTCAGCCTTGAAATGTTTTTTAAATTTGAGATGTAAAAGTGTCCACATTCCTTTGTTGGCACGAATAATTACATGTCCGCCACGACCACCATCACCTCCATCAGGACCACCTTTAGCGATAAATTTTTCACGGTGTAGGTGAGTAGAGCCTTTACCTCCTTTTCCAGAAGCGGCATGTACTTTTACATAATCAACAAAGTTTCCTTCCGTCATTCTTACTCTTTATAAAGTGTCAATAATTGCACTAATTCTATTAGTTATTTCTTCAATAGATCCAACACCATCCGCACCAAAATATTTATTCTGATTAGTATAATAATCTTTTAAAATGGCAGTCTTGGTATTGTATTCATTAAATCTATTTCTGATTTTTGTTTCGTCTTGATCATCAGGACGACCACTTGTTTTTCCTCTTTCAAGCAGTCTAGCTACTAAAATATCTTCAGGAACTTCCAAGGCAATCATACCGTTAATTCCTTCTCCTTTTTTGGATAAGAAAGCATCCAATGCTTCGGCTTGTGAAGTAGTTCTTGGAAACCCATCAAAAATAAATCCATTAGCATCTAAATTTTTATCAACTTCGGCTTCAAGCATATTTATAGTAACTTCATCTGGAACTAAATCACCTTTGTCCATATAAGATTTTGCAAGCATTCCAAGATCTGTTTCGTTTTTAATGTTATATCTAAAAACATCACCAGTAGAAATATGAACTAAATTATATTTAGTTTTTAAATGTTCTGCTTGTGTTCCTTTTCCTGCTCCAGGAGGTCCAAATAATACAATATTGGTCATTTTTTGAGTTGTTAATTTATATATACTACTTAAATTTCTTCCAAGGTTGTTATAATCCATTCCAAAACCAATAATAAATTCATCAGGAATAGAAAGTCCAATGTAGTCTATTGGTAATTCTTTTTTGAAAACATCAGGTTTAAAGAAAAGTGTAGCGACTTTTAATGTTTTTATCGGTTGATTTTTAAAGATATCATATATCTTTTGTAGTGTTCCTCCAGTATCAACAATATCTTCGAGAATTATCACACTTCTGTTAGTTAAATCTTCATTTAAACCAATCAATTGGTCAACATTACCTGTTGAGTTGGTCCCATCGTATGATTTTAACTTCACAAATGACACTTCGCATGCTGTAGGGTAATGTCTAATAAAGTCAGCGGCAAACATGAATGAACCGTTCAAAATACCTACGAATACTGGAATTTCTTCTTTGAAATCTTTTGCAACTTCTAGTGCTAAATTTTTCACAGTTTCATCAACCTTTTCTTTAGAAATATAAGGTTTGAAATAATTATTATGTAATTTAATAATGCTCATATTAGGATTGATAACAAAGAAGCAAAAATAAGAAAAACCGCCTCATTTTGAGACGGTTTCATAGGTTATTTAAATTAACAATACTTATTTCTTGTCTTTTAATTTTTTTGAGGTGTCATACATTATTGGTGAAGCAATAAATAATGACGAATAAGTACCTACAATTACACCAACTATCAATGCAAACATAAATCCTTTAATTGAGTCACCACCAAATAGGAAAATTGAGAATAATACAACCAATGTAGTAATAGATGTATTAATTGTTCTTCCTAATGTATTACTCAGTGCACTGTTTACAATTCTTGAATATTTCCAAGATGAATGTGCATTCGTATATTCTCTAATTCTATCAAATATAACTACGGTATCATTCAGTGAATAACCAACTACTGTTAAAATTGCAGCAATAAATGATTGTCCAATTTCCATATCAAACGGTAAAATTTTGTAGAACAATGAGAATATTGCCAATACAATTAAAACATCGTGGAATACAGCGGCAACAGCACCTAAACTATATTGCCATTTTCTAAATCTAAATAAGATATATAAGAATACAACTAATAAAGAGCCAATGATTGCCCAACCAGCAGCAGTTTTGATATCATCTGCAATAGTTGGTTCAACTTTCATCTTGCTTTGTACTCCAGCGGTTCTCTCTCCTTTGTAATCAACTTTGAATTGATCTAAAGTCATACCGTCTGGTAAATAAGATTGTAAACCAGTAAATAATAAATCTCTTACTTCATTATCAATAGTATTTCCTTCTTCGTTGATTCTATATTTTGTAGTTATTTTTAATTGCGAAGCCTCACCATACGTTTTTACTTCAGGAGCATCTCCGAATATATTCTTTAAAGTTCCAGCAACTTCGGTTGGGTTTGTAGGCTCGGCAAACTTAACAATATAAGAACGACCTCCAACAAAATCAACACCATAGTTTAAACCATTGGTAACTAAAGAAAAGATACCAGCAGCAATAATAATTCCTGATATAGTATAAGCAATCTTACGTTTCTTTAAGAAATCAACATTGATATTCTTAAACCAGTTTTTAGTAATATTGGTATTGAATGTTAATTCATTTTTACTTGTGTACCAATCTAAAAATAAACGAGTAATAAAGATTGCAGTAAATAATGATGTGATAATACCAATCATTAATGTTGTTGCAAATCCTTTAATTGGTCCTGTTCCAAATACAAATAATATAACACCTGTTAAGAATGTAGTTACGTTGGCATCTAAGATTGCAGATAAAGCTCCTTTAAAACTAAATCCACTAGAAATAGCTTCTTTTAAGCCTTTACCATTATTTAATTCTTCTTTAATACGTTCGAAAATAATCACGTTTGCATCAACCGACATACCAATTGTCAAGATAATACCAGCAATTCCAGGAAGTGTTAATACAAATCCAAATGAAGCGAAAATCCCGAAAATTAAAAGGATATTAAATGCTAATGCAATATTGGCAAATAAACCTGCTTTTCCGTAATAGAATACCATCCAAACAAGAATTAATAATAATGCAATTCCGAATGATTTAAAACTACTATCAATTGCTTTTTGACCCAATGATGCACCCACAACCGCTGATTGAATAATATGTGCTCTTGCAGGAAGTTTACCAGCTTTTAAAACGTTAGCTAAATCTTCCGCTTCTTCGATTGTCATACTGCCTCCAGAAATAGAAGTTCTACCATCAGTAATAGGAACAGTAACAACAGGAGCAGAATGTACTTGGTTATCAAGAACAACTGCAACAAAATTTCCTACTTGTTCAGTAGTCATTTGCCCCCATAGTTTTGTTCCATAACTGTTCATGTCCATACTCACTTGCGGAGCGGCACTGAATTGGTCAAACTGAAGACTAGCATCGTTAATTACATCTCCTTCAATAGGAGCAATATCTTTCCTGTTAGATTTTATTGCGTATAATCCTACAACTTCACCATTGGCTTTTGCATCCCATAAGAATTTAGCATAACGTATGTCATTTGGCAACAAACTTCTTACTTCTTTCATTGTTAGGAAGTTGTTCACTTTAGCAGTGTCAATTACTGCAGCTTGACCAATGAATGAACTTTTTTGATTTTCCGATTGTGCTAGATTTGGATAAAAATAAGCAAATAGTCTATGTTGTTTTTTTGGAGTACTAACTGAATCAGTAACTTCACCTAATAAATCATCTAAGTTATCTTCTGTTGCTGTAGAATCAGCAACTTCTTCTTCAACAGTTTCGTCTTTGAATAATTCAGCAGTTTTAGCATCAGCTTCAATTAAGAAATTTTGAACATCCAAATTAGAATAGGCTTCCCAAAACTGTAATTTTGCAGTTCCAGTAATTAATTTTTCAATACGATCTATATCTTTTGCTCCAGGTAATTCAATTAAGATTCTTCCTGATTTTCCAATACGTTGGATGTTTGGTTGTGTCACACCAAATTTATCAATACGACTTCTCAATACTTGGAATGCGGTAGAGATAGAAGCGTTAATTTCGTCTTCAATAACTGGAATAACTTCAGCGTTTGTGTTTTTGAAGTTTATTTTACCACTCATAGCTTTATTTCCAAAGATACTTGGATCGCTCAATGAGATGTTTTTTCCAGCAGTTGCTTTTTCAAATTCTTCAAAGAAAAGTGTCGCGTATGTTTTGTCACTTCCAGTTTGTGCTTCAGTAGCAGCATCCAATGCGGCTTTAAACTCAGGATTTTTTGAATCGTTTGACAATCCAACTAAAATATCCCTAACCGATACTTGTAAAATCGCATTGATACCACCTTTAAGGTCTAGTCCTAAATTTAATGCTTGTTCTTTTGTGTCATTGTAAGTGTAATTAAACACAGGAACAATGGTGTCATTTACTACAGAATCAATATATGATTGTTCAAACTTGTTTAATAAAGTAGCGTCACCGTTAGCCTTTTTTATAGAAAATTCTTTTGCGTCTTTCTCCACATTATTTGTAAACCAAGTAAAAGATAATTGGTACAAACTCACTAATCCGAAAAGGATAGCAAATAACTTAATAAGTCCTTTGTTTTGCATTCTAATTTAATTTAATTCTTCAATTTCTTAATAAACGTGCAAATATATAATTTCCGAGACGAAAACTCACTATTTTTTCATTAAAAGATTAGATGAATACTTGTTTTTAAGTATCTATTCTTAATAACATCTAATTTTTATTTTTTTTAGATAAAAAAATATGAATAAAAACTATATTTACATTTCATTAAAACCATACTTTATGAAATACCTTTCAGATATTGAAATTGCACAGCAAACAGACTTAACTCACATTAAATCAATTGCTAAAAAAATAAATATTGAAGAAGATGATTTGGAAATGTATGGTAAATACAAAGCAAAATTGCCTTTGAATTTGATAGATGAAAAAGCAATTGAGTCTAATAATTTAATTTTAGTTACGGCATTAACGCCAACGCCAGCAGGAGAAGGTAAGACAACTGTTTCAATTGGTTTAACAGAGGGGTTAAATAAAATAGGGAAACAGGCAACAGTTGTGTTGAGAGAGCCTTCTTTAGGACCAGTTTTTGGGATTAAGGGTGGTGCAGCAGGAGGAGGATATTCGCAAGTAGTTCCGATGGAAGATATTAATCTTCATTTTACAGGCGATTTTAATGCAGTAGAAAAAGCAAACAATTTATTATCAGCATTGATAGATAATAATTTACAAAGTAAAGTTGGGAATTTAAATATTGATCCAAGAACTATTTTGTGGAAACGTGTCATTGATATGAATGATAGGGCTTTGAGGGATATAACTATTGGTTTGGGAGGAACAGCAAATGGTATTCCACGTCAAGATGGTTTTAATATTACACCTGCTTCTGAAGTGATGGCTATTTTATGTATGGCTTCAGATTTTGAAGATTTAAAACAGCGATTAGGAGATATTTTTATTGGTTTTACTTTTGATAAGAAACCAATTTTCGCAAGAGATTTAAATGCAGAAAATGCTATGGCAATTTTGTTGAAAGATGCTATTAAACCAAATCTAGTACAAACTTTAGAGAAAAATCCTGCAATTATTCATGGCGGACCTTTTGCTAATATCGCACAAGGAACAAATACTATTATTGCTACAAAAATGGGACTTTCTTTGTCTAATTATGTAGTGACTGAAGCAGGTTTTGGTGCTGATTTAGGTGCAGAAAAGTTTTTGAATATTAAATGTGCACAAGCAGGATTGAATCCAAAGTGTGTTGTATTAGTCGCAACAATTAGAGCGCTTCGTCATCATGGTGGTGCACAAAAAGAAGAATATAATACGCCAAGCATAGAAAGAGTTGAAGAAGGGTTTAAGAATCTTGAAAAGCATATTGAAAATATTAGAAAATATAATATTGAACCAGTTGTTGCAATCAATTCATTTATTTCTGATAGTAAAGATGAAGTTGATTTAATTATTGATAAATGTAATGCCTTGAATGTTCAGGCGGTAGTTTCTGAAGGTTGGGCAAAAGGAGGAGAAGGTACTAAGAATTTAGCAAAGGCTGTTGTAGATGTGGTTGAAAATAAATCAAAAACTTTCAAACCATTATACGATTGGAAGTCACCAATAAAGGATAAAATTGAAACAATTGCTAAAGAGATTTATGGTGCCGAGAAAGTAGAGTATAGTAAGAAGGCACAATTAAATATAAGAAGAATAGATCGTTTAGGGTTTAATGACTTTGCAGTATGTATAGCAAAAACTCAAAAATCTTTTTCTGATAATGATAAACTTATAGGTCGACCAAGAGGATTTACTGTTACTGTTCGTGAAATTGAAATTGCCGCAGGAGCAAGATTTGTGATTCCAATTTTAGGTAAAATGATGCGTATGCCTGGACTTCCTTCAGTACCAGCATCAACCAATATGCACATTGATAATGATGGAGTTATTTCAGGGTTATCTTAATTAGGGATTCTTTTATTCATTATTTTAAACCATAATGGTGGAATGAGTGCAAGTAGCATCATTCCTGGATATCCCGTAAACATTTGTGGTGATGATTCATGAGAATCTAATAATTGGTAATGCTTACTTGCTCTATGATGATGGTCAGAATGTCTAGAAAGTTCAAATAGTAGAATTCTACCAATCATATGGTCTGAATTCCATGAATGCATAGGTGTAACTACTTCAAAACGCCCGCTTTTTTTCTTTTTTCTAAGCAGTCCATAATGTTCAATATAATTAACAGTTTCAAGTAATAGAATACCAATACAGGAAGCAAAAAAATACATAAGTAAAACAAAGAGTCCGAAAAAGAAGTATATTAAATATAGTAGCGCTATATGACAAAAAGTATAAATTAACATTCTGTTATTAAATGAAAAAAATGATTTTTTCTCTATCGATAACCTTTTAGATTCTAATTGCCAAGCTTGTTTATAACTTCCAAACTGAGAGCGAACCCAAAAAACAAACAACCATTCATTTTTCCTTGCTGTTGCAGGATCACTAGGAGTTGCAACATTAAAGTGATGTCCACTATTATGGTAAGGTAAGAAATGTGTTTCTAAAGAAGACATTAATAGAATTTCTCCAAGGAATTGCTCTAATCTATTGGTTCTATGCCCCAATTCGTGTCCAATATTAATACCTAAAACGCCAAGCGCCATACCCATACTGGTAATCTTCCCGATTAAATCGATTGTAGAAACAACTTCACTAATTACTGAAAGAAATAAAAATAGCAAACCTAAATTTATGGGTATCATTGTGTATAGTAAGGCACTATAAAATTTATCTTTTTGAGCTTTTTCTAATTGTAGTTCCGTTAAGTTTTTATGATTAGGTTTAAAAAATAATTCGACAATAGGAACAATAATAAAAAGTAAAACAAGAGGTAAAAAAGTTAACAAACCAGTTGAACTTAGTGCAATATAAACTGAGAAAGGCACTAATAGAATTCCAAGATATTTGTATTTATTCATTTAATATTTCTTTCAGTAAATATAACTAATTAAAAAAATCCCTAGAAGAAATTCTTTTAGGGATTTAGTAAATGTAAGGGTAGAACTATATTTATAACTCTAATAAACCATTTGTTTTTTGAACGCCTACAGCACTTTCAGCAAGTTTAGCCTTTTCAGCATCCGATAAACTGATTTCAACAATTTTCTCAATTCCATTTGATCCTAGAACACAAGGAACACCTATTGATAAATCGCTAAGTCCATATTCACCATCTAATAATGCTGAGCATGGGAACACCTTTTTGGTATCACAAGCAATCGCTTGCACCATTGCCGATACTGCTGCACCTGGAGCATACCAAGCACTAGTTCCTAGTAATCCTGTTAATGTTGCGCCACCAACTTTAGTATCTTGAACAACTTGCTCCATTCTCTCTTCAGATAAAAATTCTGAAACTTTCACAGAATTTCTTGCGGCTTTGTTAATTAAAGGCACCATTCCTTTATCACTATGACCACCAATTACCATTCCATCAACATCAGAAATTGGAGCACCTAAAGCTTCTGCCAATCTGTATTTAAAACGTGCACTGTCTAATGCTCCGCCCATTCCAATAATTTTATTTTTAGGAAGGTTTGTTGTTTTATGAACTAAGTATGTCATTGTATCCATAGGATTACTAACTACAATAATTATAGTGTTTGGAGAATGTTCTAAAAGACTTTTAGAAACCGATTTTACAATTCCTGCATTAATGCCAATTAATTCTTCACGTGTCATTCCTGGTTTACGTGGAATTCCACTAGTAATCACTGCGACATCACTACCAGCAGTTTTTGAATAATCACTTGTTGAACCTATAATTTTAGTGTCAAATCCATTTAGTGATGCAGTTTGCATTAAATCCATTGCTTTCCCTTCAGCAAAACCTTCTTTAATATCAAGAATTACAACTTCAGAAGCAAAATTTTTAATTGCTATATATTCTGCACAACTTGCGCCTACTGCTCCAGCGCCTACTACTGTTACTTTCATTTCTTTTTTAGTTTATTTTTTTTATTATACGTCTATGTTTGCATATTTTGCATTATTCTCAATAAATTCTCTTCTTGGTGGCACATCATCACCCATCAACATAGAAAACACTCTATCTGCTTCAGTACCATTATCAATGTTTACTTGGCGAAGTGTTCTAAATTCAGGATTCATGGTTGTATCCCATAATTGTTCAGCATTCATCTCTCCAAGACCTTTATATCTCTGGATTGATGCGCTTCCACCCATTTTTTGAACTATTAAATCTCGTTGGTCATCATTCCAAGCATATTCTCTTTTTTGACCTTTTTTAACTAAGTATAATGGAGGTGCAGCAATATAAACACAACCCTCTTCAATCAATTCTTTCATATAGCGGAAGAAGAATGTCAAAATAAGTGTGGCAATGTGACTACCATCGACATCGGCATCACACATAATCACTACTTTTTTATATCTAAGTTTTGATAAATTTAATGCTCTAGGATCTTCTTCAGTTCCTATAGAAACACCTAATGCAGTAAACATATTTTTGATTTCTTCGTTCTCAAAAACTTTATGTTGCATAGCTTTTTCTACATTCAAGATTTTACCTCTTAGAGGTAAGATTGCTTGGAACATTCTATCACGTCCTTGCTTTGCAGTTCCACCTGCCGAATCTCCCTCGACTAAGAATATTTCACATTTGTCAGGATCAGTTTCTGAACAATCGCTTAATTTTCCAGGTAATCCACCAATAGACATAACCGTTTTACGCTGTACCATTTCTCTGGCTTTACGTGCGGCATGTCTTGCTTGAGCAGCTAAAATTACTTTTTGAACAATAGTTTTAGCATCATTTGGATTTTCTTCCAAATAGTCAGTTAACATTTCAGAAACCGCTTGTGATACTGCAGAAGTTACTTCTCTATTACCGAGTTTAGTTTTTGTTTGCCCTTCAAACTGTGGTTCAGCAACTTTTACAGAAACAATTGCGGTAAGACCTTCACGGAAATCATCTCCAGCAATGTCAAACTTTACATTTTTCAACAAACCAGAATTGTCAGCATACTTTTTTAAAGTTCCAGTCAATCCACGTCTAAAACCTGATAAATGTGTTCCACCTTCATGTGTGTTAATGTTGTTAACATATGAATGTAAATTCTCAGCATAAGAAGTGTTATAAACCATTGCTACTTCAACAGGAATACCGTTTTTCTCACCTTCCATTGAAATAACATTGGCAGTTAATTGCTCTCTTGTACTATCCAAATACTTTATAAACTCTGATAAACCTTCAGTAGAATGAAATTTTTCAGAAATGTAGTTTCCTTCATCATCCTTTCTTCGTTTATCAGTTATAGTTATGTTGATACCTTTATTAAGATATGCCAATTCACGTAAACGAGCAGCTAATGTATCATAACTATATTCAGTAGTTTGTGTAAAAATTGATTTGTCTGGAGTAAAGGTTACGATTGTTCCATTAAAATCAGTTTCACCAACAGTTTTTACAGGATATAAGGCTTTACCACGCTCATATTCTTGTTGCCATATTTTTCCTTCCTTGTGCACAGTTGCAATCAAATGATCTGACAATGCATTCACACAACTTACACCAACACCGTGTAATCCTCCAGAAACCTTATAAGAATCTTTATCAAATTTTCCACCAGCACCAATCTTGGTCATTACAACTTGTAATGCCGATACACCTTCTTTTTTGTGAATTCCGACAGGAATACCACGACCATTATCTTTTGTTGTTATAGAATTGTCTTCATTGATAGTAACATCAATTGTATCACAATGACCTCCCATGGCCTCATCAATAGAGTTATCTACAACTTCATATACCAAGTGGTGTAAACCACGAACACCAACATCTCCAATATACATAGATGGACGCATTCTAACATGCTCCATTCCTTCCAATGCCTGAATACTCGAGGCGTCATAATTATGTTTTTTTGCTTCTTCGCTCATATATTAAAAATCTAAATTTTAATTAAAAATGAATAATAACAAAGATACAAAATACAATAGTGAATTCAGTGTATTTTGTTAGTGTTAAATTGAAGTTTTTAACAAATTGCGAATAGTCTAAAAGTCGCTTAAATCGCTTAAAAACATCTTTAAAATGAATTTTAACCTTTTCCGCTACCATGATTTTTTACAAAATTATCAATACTTGATTACGAGTTGTTATTTGAGTTTTAAATTATCTTAAAAACTGTTATTTTTTATTAAAAAAAGGCGTGTTTGTTATTTAATTAAATATTATTTTTGCGGATGCAAGACAAGGTACTTATTTTAGATTTCGGTTCGCAATTTACACAGTTAATTGCACGAAGAGTTCGAGAACTCAATATTTATAGTGAAATACATCCATACAATAGTGAAAAGTTTGATGTTTCAGATTTTAAGGCTGTCATACTTTCAGGTAGTCCGCATTCGGTAAGAAGTGACGAAGCACCTAAGCCAGATTTATCAGAAATTAAAGGTAAATTACCTTTGTTAGGTGTTTGTTATGGAGCACAATATTTAGCACATTTTTATGGAGGTGAAGTAGGTTCGTCAAATACTAGAGAGTATGGTCGCGCTAATCTTTCTTTTGTTGATGCAAATGAAGCTTTATTTGAAGGAATTTCAGAAGGGAGTCAAGTTTGGATGAGTCATAGTGATACAATATTAGACTTGCCATCAAATTATAAAATGATTGCTAGTACTGAAGATGTTGCTAATGCTGCTTATAAAATTGAAGATGAAGATACCTATGCTATTCAATTTCATCCAGAGGTTTATCATTCTACTGATGGAGCAAAATTGTTGGAGAATTTCTTAGTTACTATAGCAAAGTTAGAGCAATCTTGGACTCCAGACTCTTTTGTTGATACTACTGTTGCGGTTATTAAAGAAAAAGTTGGAAACGACAAAGTTGTTTTAGGCCTTTCTGGCGGAGTTGATTCTACTGTTGCTGCAGTATTATTAGATAAAGCAATTGGAGAAAACTTACACTGTATTTTTGTAAATAACGGATTGCTTAGAAAAAATGAATTTGAAAGTGTTCTCAAGCAATATGAAGGAATGGGATTGAATGTGAAAGGAGTTGATGCTTCGGCACGCTTTTTGTCTGAATTGAAAGGAGAAAGTGATCCTGAGAAAAAACGTAAAATAATAGGACGCGTTTTTATTGAAGTTTTTGATGATGAATCTAAATTAATTGAAAACGTAAAGTTTTTAGCACAAGGAACTATTTATCCTGACGTAATAGAATCTGTTTCTGCAACAGGAGGGCCAAGTGCAACAATAAAGAGTCATCATAATGTTGGAGGATTACCAGATTTTATGAAATTGAAAATTGTAGAGCCTTTAAGAATGATTTTTAAAGACGAAGTTAGAAGAGTTGGTAAATCTTTGGGAATAGATTCGGAGTTATTAGGAAGACACCCATTTCCAGGTCCTGGATTGGCAATCAGGATTTTAGGAGATATTACTGAAGAAAAAGTTCGTATATTACAAGACGTTGATGCAATTTTTATAGACGGATTAAAAAAATGGAATTTATATAATGATGTTTGGCAAGCAGGAGCAATGTTACTGCCAGTAAACTCGGTAGGAGTGATGGGAGATGAAAGAACATACGAAAAATGTGTTGCATTGAGAGCAGTTGAATCGGTTGATGGAATGACGGCAGATTGGGTAAATTTGCCCTATAAATTTTTGCAAGAAACCTCTAATAAAATAATAAATAACGTAAAAGGCGTTAATAGAGTAGTGTATGACATTAGTTCTAAGCCTCCTGCGACTATTGAGTGGGAATAAATTTAAATAATTGATGAAAAAAATAATTTTCTTATTGTCTTTTTTAATGTTTTTTACTGCCTGTGGGCAGCAGAAAAAATACGTTTCTTATACAGTTAAAAAAGGAGAAACAATAAAAAGTATTGCAAAAGAGTATGATATGAAAACTAAGGATTTATTACGTTTAAATCCTGATGTTTCAAGAAAACCTGCGCCTAATACCGTTATTATTGTTCCAAATAAAAAGAAAAAAACGGAAGTTAAAACCTCTTCGGAAAAAGGAAAAACGCATACTGTGAAAAGAAAAGAGACATTATATAGTATTGCTAAAAAATATAATGTTACTGTTGAAGATTTGATGAAGGTTAATAGTTTGGCTGGAAATGAATTGAGTGTTGGAAGAGTAATTAAAATACCAGAAATAAAGAATGAAACAGTAGAAGTAATAGAAGATGCGGCTGAAGAAGATTTGTCAGGATTCGATATACATACGGTAGAAAAGGGTGATACAGTTTTTAATCTTACGAGACGTTTTAATATATCTGAAGAAGAATTAAAAGCTTTGAATCCTCAATTAAAAACGGATGGCTTAAAATTGGGAATGGTTTTAAAAGTTGGTGAGAAAACTGAGGAAGTTCCGATGAATTTATTTGTAGATGAAATTACTGACAAACCATTGAAGATTGTATTAATGTTGCCTTATAAACTGAATTCAACTTCTGATTATGAAGCACAGTTTAAAAAGAAAAATTCTTTATTAAATATAGTTACCGATTTTCATTCAGGAGTTTTGATGGCTATTGACTCATTGAGAAAACAAGGAATGAATGTAGACTTAAAAGTGGTAGATACTCAAAACAAACAAAGTAAGATTGCTTCTGAAATTAATAGTTCAAACTATGATGATGTTGATGCAGTAATTGGTCCATTGTTTTTGAAAAATGCACGCTATGTTTCTAAAGAGTTATCTAATATTCCTGTAATTGCTCCAATGTATTCAAAAAATCAATCTTCAGTTTCTGGTGATGATTTAGTAAAAGTAGCACCTAATAAAGAGTTGCTTGAAGAGAAATTAATCAATCATTTATTAGAAAATTATTCGGGAGAAAAAGTTGTAATTACTGGTGATGCTAGTCCTAGTACAAGAAATAAAATTTCAAAATTATCGTCTCGTTTAAGAGATCTAGATTCGTTAAAAGATATAACGATTATTAAACCAGAAAATGGTTATATAGATCGTGAGAAATTTACAAAGGTTATTGATACACTTGGAATGAAAAATTGGGTTATTCATGTTGGAAATGATAATATTACAACCAATGATGTTGTAAATAATTTAGGAGTAATATCGGAAGAGAAAGCCAAAATTCAATTGTTTAGTTTTCAATTTGGTAATCACTTCTCAAATGTGAGTAATAATCAATTAGAAAGATTGAATTTTACCTATCCTAGTGCTGAATATAATGATGAACTCAGTGAAGTTACAAAACGATTTAATAGAAAGTATCGTTCAAAATATTACCGTATTCCAAGCCAATATGCAATAAAAGGCTTTGATGTGACTTATGATGCACTATTGCGTTTGTCGAATTATGATTCGTTCAATGAAGGTGCTAGAGCAGGAATTTCTCAACGATTAGGTTCAAAGTTTGATTACAAGAAAAGAATTTTTGGAAGTACTGAAAATAATGGAGTCTTTTTGATTCAATTTCAAGAAGGATTGGTGTTAAAGAATATAGAATAGTATTAAACAATAGTTTATAAAAAAAGCAACCAAAATGGCCGCTTTTTTTATGTTGTAAGTTTCATTTTTAACGGAATCCTTTTCTACGTCCTCCCATTTGGCCTCTCATTTGATGATGACCCATTCCGCTTGCTTTTTTCATTTGGTCTTTCATCATTTTAATCTGATCTTTTAAAACACCTTGTTTGTCTAATTTCTTAGCATCTGAAATTAATTTAGTCGCTTCATTTTTACGATTTTTAGACATGGCGATTCCTGCCAATTGTAATTTAGCCATTGCAGTATCATGTGACATTGAAAGCCCAAAATCTAACGCTTTTTTAAAGTATTTTTCTGCTTGAGTTAAATTGGTTTGAGAAACCAAGATTCCTTGTAGAAAATTATAATAACCTTGTTGCTTAGTTACTAAGGCAGAGCTTGGATTTCTAATATAGCTTAACCATTTTTTACAACCTTCAAAGTTTTGTTTTCTAAGTTGAAGAAATGCTAAAATGATAAATTCGTTTTTGTAATAGAATAAGACAAAAATTCCTGCAAGGAATAATAGTGAAATTCCATTCATAATATTACCGTCAACAAATTGAAATACTGCCCAAACAGTAATTGCTAATGCGATAACTAATTTTATATATTTATTAAACATAGATTCTAAATTATTTAAAGAGCAAAGATAAATTTTTGCACTTATTTTTTATAATATTTTTGATATTTAAAATATCCAAACACACTTAATGCGGCACTTATCCCTAACCAAGTCCATATTTGACTTGGTATTGCGGCAGCTTCTCCTTGAGCATAAGAATGCAGTCCAGAAAGTAAGTGATTCACACCTAGAAAAGTCATTAAGATGGAAGCGAAAGAAAACACTGCAAGAACGTTGAATAGATATCTACCTCTTAATCCAGGAACTAAACGTGCATGCAAGACAAAAGCATAAATCATAATACTAATTAACGCCCAAGTTTCTTTTGGATCCCAGCCCCAATATCTTCCCCAACTTTCATTTGCCCAAATAGCACCTAAAAAGTTTCCGATAGTTAATAATACTACACCTAAAGTCATTGACATTTCATTGATTATTGTCAATTCTTTAATCATTAGGTCAAGTTTCTTTTTATTCTTTTGAGTTGTTAAAATCATCAATAATAAAGCAAGCATTCCAAGAATCATCGAGAGTGTAAATGGCCCATAACTTGCTACAATGATTGATACATGTATTAACACCCAATAAGAGTCTAAAACAGGTACAAGGTTTGCAATCTCTGGATCCATCCAGTTCATGTGCGCAAACATCAAAATCATAGCAACAACAAAAGTAGTTGCAGCAATAGTTAATACCGATTTTCTTCCGAATAATAACCCAAACAACATGGTAGCCCAAGAAACATAAATCATTGCTTCGTAGCCATTACTCCAAGGAGCATGACCAGAAATATACCATCGAATTCCAAGTCCTACTGTATGATAAACGAATAATAAAACGACTATTCCAGTACTTATTTTTATAAGTGTTCTAACAATTTTAGAGTTGTTAAAGATGTTAGTAATAATAAAAATGAACAGTAAAACACCTGCAAGCATGTATTGCCAAAATAAGTTTTTGAAAATGTCATTTTTATTATAGAAAACCTCTAAATCAATCTTTTTTTGCGATGGATATACTTCACTACCATACTTTTTTTGAAAGTTCTGAATACCTTCCAAAATCTCATCAGATTTTGTATAATCATTTGCTGCTTTGGAAGCCAATAGAGTTTGAAGATATACAGGTAAAATTTGTTTTACAAAAACAGAATCGGTTCCAGAAAACTTACTTGCTTCTAATTCGTTATGAGAAACCCATTTGTTGGTAGCATCATTTGGAATAGGGAATATTCTAAATAAATCACCAAAAATACTTGAGTAAAATAAGTTGACACGTCTATCAACATTTATAACACTTTCTTCAAACTTGTTTTTGATTTTCTTCTTAAATGCTTTTTCTTGGATATCAGCAATTTTATAGATTCCCTTATTAGTAAAGAAATCTGATAGTCTTGCATATTTTTGCTCATGTGGAATGCCAATAATATCTCTTAATTTAGTATTGTCTTTTTTGATATATACAATTGGTGTGTTGAACCAAAAACGAGGATTTTGCTGAATAGAAAGAAAAACTTGATTGGCATCCAACCCTTTGTAAGTGTCTTTTTTACTTACTTTTCTCAATAATTCAGAAGCAAAAGTATGTAAAGGCTTCATTCTACCTCCAGCATCTTGAACTACCAGTTTGCTAAATCTTTCTGCGTGCTCTTTATCAACTTTGTGAGTTTGTAAAAGAGAGTCTATTTGTTGATCGGTAAGTTGATGCTCATTGTGTTGTGCAAAACTAAAAGATAAAGAGCATAGCAACGCTAAAGTTAATGTCGCTTTTTTTGCTTTTATTTTATCAAGATTTCTTTTTAAGTCGGTGAAACGAGTACCTTTTAAAAACAAGATAAATGTCATTCCGAAGAACAGCATTATATAACCTATATATGTGATGGTAGTTCCCCAAGCATCATGATTTACTGATAGCCTAGTTTCTTCATACTCATCGGTAATTTCATAACTAGATTGGAAGAATTTATAACCTCTATAATTTAAGATATGATTCATGTAGATTCTGAAATCAAAAGTTTCTTTAGGGTCAATAACGGTTACTTCACTAGCGTATGACATTGGACTTTGAGAGCCAGGATAATTTTCTAACTGAAAATCTCTGAGTTTTACGTGAAAAGGTAATGTCAATTGTCTTGAGCCGTAATTAACTCTAAAATTAAGTCCGCCTACACTTATTTTTACAGGGTTTTCAATATTGTATTGTCCGCCATTTACAACTAGTTGTTTAGTCTCGTTACCAACAGTAACATCAAAAACCAATCTGTCAATAGGATTTTCTTCTCGCTCACCTCTTACAACTTTGTAAGATCCTTTTATGGTCGATTCAGGTATCACAAAACTTAATCCAGCCAATTGATGTAAAGACAGTAAGTTTAAATTTTGAACAGAATCTTTAGCAATAGTTCCTGAGAATTGGTCACGCATTCTCAAGAAACTTCCTTCGTGGCTGGTTTTTAATTTTAGCGTATCGTTTTCAGTAAATATGTCGATGGAATTGTTACTAATATTGTCAAATCCAACCAACACATTATGAATCAATTGACTCGTGCCTCTTTTGATATAATGATCGTGTCTTGAACCTGAAGTCGATTCCACAAAATGTAAGTATTCATCACCATTTTCAGATAACTCAAATTCTTCTTTGGCAAATGGTGTATATTCAACAAGATTAAACGTAAATTTTTTATCCCTGAATTTGTCAGTAAATGTATAATTTGGTTTCCCTAAAGCTGATAAAAGAACTTTGTCGGGTTTAGATTTCTTTTGATCTTTTCCATCATCAGCAACCACATCAAAATAAATGGCTTCAGAAAACATCACATTGCTAGACTCTCCTTCAATGATTGGCATTATTCCTTCATAACTTATGTATCTAGTAATTCCCGCACCAATAAGGATGAATAAGAACGCAATATGGAAGAATAAAACCGACCATTTTTCTTTTCTATACAATCTATATCTAAAGATATTTCCGAAAAAATTGATAGCAAAAAAGATCATGATTGCTTCAAACCACCAAGCGTTATATATAAGTTTTTTTGCAGTTTGTGTACCAAAATCATTCTCAATAAATGTAGCAATTCCCATGGCTGCTGCAAAAACGATAAATAATATGGCTGTAAGGCGAGTAGAGTATAAAATTGATAAGAGTTTTTTCATCTTGAAAGCGTTATAAAAACGATGCAAATTTACGGAATAATGCGAGAATAAATGCTTAAAAAATGAAAAGAAAGGTTAAAATTAAGAATCTATATTCTCAATCAAATGCTCTAAAATATCTATGGCGGCTTTAGCAATTTTTGTTCCAGGTCCAAAAACTCCAATAACGCCAACATTAAACAAGAAATCATAATCTTGAGGAGGTATGACGCCGCCAGCAATCACTTTTATATCACCTCTACCATAGTTTTTTAATTCTTCAATTACTTGCGGAATTAAGGTTTTATGACCCGCAGCAAGTGAAGAAACACCTAAAACATGCACGTCATTTTCTACTGCTTGTTTTGCAACTTCTTTAGGTGTTTGGAATAATGGACTTATATCAACATCGAAACCTAAATCTGCAAAACTTGTTGCCACTACTTTAGCACCTCTATCATGACCATCTTGTCCCATTTTCGCAACCATAATACGAGGTCTTCTACCATCTAGTTCGGCAAATTCGTCAGCTAATTCAGTAGCTAACTTAAAATATTTATCATTTTTAATTTCTTTGCTATACACGCCTGAAATTGAATTTATACTTGCTTTATATCTACCAAAAACAGTTTCCAAAGCCGATGAAATTTCACCTAATGTTGCTCTGTTTCTTGCTGCTTTTACAGCCAAATCTAATAAATTTCCTTCACCTGATTCAGCACATTTTGTTAAATCATTTAAAGATTGCTGAACATCAGCATCATTTCTATCCGATTTTAATTGCGATAATCTTTTAATCTGCGATTCTCTTACAGCATCATTATCAACTTCTAAAATATGTAAATCCTCTTCTTCTTTTAGTTGATATGCGTTTACACCCACAATAATATCTTGTCCGCTATCAATTCTTGCTTGTTTCTTTGCCGATGCTTCTTCAATTCTCATTTTCGGAATACCTTTTTCAATGGCTTTGGTCATTCCACCTAATTCTTCAATTTCTTGAATCAGTTTCCAAGCATCGTTGGCTAACTCTTCTGTAAGTTTCTCCAATTTATAACTTCCTGCCCAAGGATCAACAGTTTTAGTAATTTTTGTTTCTTCTTGAATATATATTTGTGTGTTTCTAGCAATTCTTGCAGAGAAATCAGTTGGTAATGCAATAGCTTCGTCCAAAGCGTTTGTATGCAAACTTTGTGTGCCTCCAAATGCTGCAGCCATTGCTTCAATTGCAGTTCTTGCAACATTGTTAAATGGATCTTGTGCAGTAAGACTCCAACCGCTAGTTTGACAATGTGTTCTTAATGCAAGTGATTTTTGATTTTGAGGATTGAATTGTTGCACAATTTTCGACCATAACATTCTTCCTGCTCTTAGTTTAGCAATTTCTCTAAAATGATCCATTCCAATTGCCCAAAAGAAAGATAATCTTGGCGCAAAATCATCAATTTTCATTCCAGATGCTAATCCTGTCCTGATATATTCCAATCCGTCAGAAAGCGTGTAGGCCAATTCAATTTCAGGAGTAGCACCTGCTTCTTGCATATGATAACCTGAAATAGAAATACTATTGAATTTAGGCATATGTGCAGTTGTATATTTAAATATATCTGCAATTATCTTCATGGAAGGTGTAGGAGGATAGATGTAGGTGTTTCGAACCATAAATTCTTTCAATACATCATTTTGTATTGTTCCAGTAAGTTGTTCAGGAGAAACACCTTGTTCTTCTGCAGCAACGATATAAAAAGCAAGAATAGGAAGGACAGCACCATTCATAGTCATAGAGACAGACATTTTATCTAACGGAATTTGGTCAAACAAAATCTTCATATCTTCTATAGAGTCAATAGCCACACCAGCTTTACCAACATCACCTTGTACGCGTTCGTGATCAGAATCATAACCTCTATGTGTTGCTAAATCAAATGCTACAGAAAGTCCTTTTTGACCAGCCTTTAAATTTCTACGATAGAATGCATTGCTTTCTTCGGCAGTTGAAAAACCTGCATATTGGCGAATAGTCCAAGGTCTTCTTACATACATTGTTGAATAAGGACCACGCAAGTTTGGCGCAATACCAGCCACAAAATTTTCATGTGCAAGTTGTTGCTTTCTATTACTATTGGTTTTAATTTCTATATGTTGGATGTCCTTACGCTTCATTCTTCAATCTTTCTTGTTCCATTTTTTCAGCCAATCGTTTTGCTACAATTGGTTGAATTAACGTTTTTCGTGGTTTGGTTTTAACAAAAGGATACAATTCTATAGCATCATTCATTTTATCTTCCATATTTGGGTGTTTATTGGTGCCCAATAAAACCAATTCAGTAGTATCAAACTGTTCTTGTTCTCTCTCGGATGATTCTTTTATTTTTCTTTGAATGGTACCTTCTTTTAATTGCTTTAAAAAACCACTACTTTTTTCAATATCCTTATAAATTGCTAATGCTTTTTCGGTAATTTCCACAGTTAAGGATTCTATATAATAAGAGCCTTCTGAAAAATCTTGGGTATCTTTGAAATAACTTTCTTCTTTTAATATCAGTAATTGGTTTCTAGAAATGCGCTCACCAAACTCATTTTTCTTATGATACACTTCGTCATAAGAAATATTTGAAATAGTATTTGAACCACCAAGAATAGCACTCATACATTCGGTCGTGGTTCTTAGCATATTGGTGTTGTAATCATACAAAGTTTTATTTCTCAATGAAGGTTTTGAGAATATATGTGTGTGAATATCAAGTTTAAATTCATTACATATAGTTTTCCAGAGGTATTTAAATGCTCGGATTTTGGCAATTTCAAAAAAGTAATTACTTCCAATAGAAAACTCAATATTAATAGAAGTAGTATTTATATTATTATTTGAAAGAAAATTAAGATACTCTGTTCCGTGTGCTAGAGCATAAGCGACTTGCTGTACAATATTTGCACCAGCATTTTGATAATTACTTGTATTGATACTAATTATTGAAGAGCTTGAGTTGTTATTTGAAACAAGTCGTTTTAAAATATCAAAATCGGTATTTAAATTAGTAAACCAATTTCCACTTTTGGCTAAATTTCCAATGACATCAATATTGATGAATAATTTATTTTTTTTTGAATGGTTTAGTAATTCAGAGATAAAACTTTCAGATAAGAAATTGAGATTGAAATGTATTTCACTATTGATGTTTTTCAGTACAATATCAATATCAAAAGGTTCGAGAGCAATGAATAAAATACTATTTGCTCCTCTGTTTAAAGCATCAGTGGCTAAAAAGTTAGCAGTTTTTTCGTCTGAAATAAAGATTGATTGGCAAATATTGAATGAGTCATTTTTACTTGAATGCTCAACTTTTTTAAATTCATCGGAATGATAACACGGTTTTATTTTAATTCCTTCGTTAGTCTGAGAAATTAATGTGTCATTATAGTCAGCACCTTTTAAATCAAATTGAATTTTTTGCTTCCACTGTTTTAAAGACACTTCAGGAAAATGTTCAAATAAATTCTCGCTCATAGTTATCATTCTTTAATTGTATCGTATTCAATGATATAAATTTCTTCATCTTCTTTCTTCATATTATACTTTTCTCTAGCATATTTGTCTAGCGTTTCAGGGTTTTCAAGTTGTTCAATTTTTTTCTTGTCTTTTTCTATTTCAGTTTGGTAATATTTTTTGTCTTTTTCTAATTTTTCTATTTCAGGATTTAATGTTTTGTAATGAAATAGATATGAGTTTTCATCGATAAATAAAATCCAAACTAGGAATACTAAAAAAATGAGCATAAAAGGATTGCTCAGAATTTTAAAAGTTTTATTTTTTTTTAGATTTTTAAAGGGCATTATTCGCTAGTTTTTCTGCTATCACTGTCCTAACGATATCAATAGCAACAGTATTGTAACGATCATTGGGAATAATGATGTCGGCAAAGTTTTTGGTAGGTTCAATAAACTGATTATGCATTGGTTTTAAAGTATCTTGATATCTGTTTAATACTTCATTAATATCTCTACCGCGCTCTTGTATATCTCTTTTTAATCTTCTGATTAATCTTTCATCTGCATCTGCATGAACAAATATTTTTATATCACACAAATCTCTTAATTCTGGGTTGTTGAAGATTAAAATGCCTTCAACAATCATTACTTTTTTTGGGTGTGTTTTTAAAGTGTCTTCAGTTCTATTGTGAGTGACAAAAGAATAAATAGGTTGATCGATGATTTCGCCTTTTTTTAATTGCTGAAGTTGTTTAACTAATAAATCAAAATCAATAGCTCTAGGATGATCAAAGTTTATTTTTGTTCTCTCTTCGTACGATAATTCATCGGTGGCTTTGTAATAAGAGTCCTGTGAAATTATAGTAACCTCATTGTCAGGTAACTGATTTAATATTTGATTGACAACAGTAGTTTTACCACTTCCAGTTCCTCCTGCGATACCAATAATGAGCATAAGTAATTTGTTTTGAAGCAAATTTACATAATTTGTTCAAGAAATTATTGTTGCTGATAATTTTTAATATCTTGACATAAATCCTTAGTAAATTCAATGGCGCTTTGACTTACAAGATGAGCTCCGTCAAAAGTGGTATATTTTGTAGCGTTTGTATAATTGAAATAAGGCACATTAAAATTACTGGATATTTCATTAATCAATAGATTGAAATTTGGAAAATAATCACTTTCTAAATCAATAACTTCTTTATCACATGGAGTTCTGACTATTACAACTTGTCCATAATTTTTAAGATACTCAATAGTTTCTTTAAATTTTTCAATTCTATAGTTTGATAAGGTGTGTTTTGATAAAAAAACTTTTTGCTTATTTCGTATAAATTTTTTTCTTCTTTTTAATAATTCTTTAGTAAGTGAAGAATTGGTATAGTTTGATTTATTTTCAGCCCAGCCATTAGAATGAAAGAATCTATTACTTGATTTGGGCTTATACAGTCCTGTGTATAAAGGATTTTCATAACATTTTCTAAAATATTCAAAGTTTGGGCTTGAATTTTGGTTAACAACTTTATTTAAAATTGAGTTTTTGTCGGCTTCTGAAAAATTATTTTTAATTGAATTTGGAATTAAAAAACTTCCAGGATTAACAGACAATATAAATAAACCATTATTTGAATTTGTATCAATTTTCTTTTTGATACTTTTAAGAAGAACATCTCCGTATTGTGATTGTAATCGATTAAAAGCAAAGTTTAAAGCAGGTAAATTAATTTGAGTATTAAATTCATTTTCAATTATTTCAGGGTTTATAGCATAATTTGCTCTCGAAAGACCAACAGTTATACTTCCAGCCTTGTGTGTAAACTTGGCATAATTAAAGTCTACATTTTCATTAGATATTTTGTAGATAGACAAAATATAGCCCGAAACCAAAAGCGTGGCTAAAAGGCAAATTTTCAATAAAAATATTACAAGACTTTTCATTAGAACTGGAAATATATAAAGTTATTTTGTCTATTTACACTAAATAAAATCATTACTAAAATGTAAGATAAATAAATTAACCACCTTACAGGTCTTGTTCTATTCGTTATGAGTTCATAGATTTTGTTATTACTTTTAAAGTAATGAATAGTTTGAACTAAAATGACTAAAGTAATACTTAATAAAAGTTCAATTCGATTTCCTAAAACATTAATTGTTAGATCTTCAAAAATTAGAATTTTACTAAAAAATGATTTTGCAGTTTCAAATGAAGGTGATCTAAAAACGATAAGTGTCAATATTGCATAGTTGAACCATATTAACCACCAAGAAAATCTGAATATTGGTTTCAATGAAGGCAAATTCAACTGTTTAATTATTTTATTTCTATATTTTGAAGTTGAATATTCAAAAATTAAAAATATACCATTTAAAACTCCCCAAACTACAAATGTCCAATTTGCACCATGCCATAAACCATTGGCAAAAAAGATTATTAATACAGCCCAATGCCTCTTAATCCTTTTTTTTATTAATGGGAAGTAAATGTAATCTCTCAGCCAAAGAATTAATGAAATATGCCAACGTTTCCATAAATCGGCCATAGTAGGAGCAAATATTGGTTTGTTAAAATTATGCATAAGGTTGAAGCCAATTATTTTTGCGGCTCCAATAGCTATTATTGTATAGGCTGAAAAGTCATAGTAGATTTGAAATGTAAAAAAATATCCAGTCAAGATAAGTGGAAGTCCACTATAGTTTTCTAAGTTGTTGTATATGAAATCAACATAAACACCTAATCTGTCAGCGACAACTAGTTTTAAAAAAAATCCCCAAGCCATCATTATCATTCCCTTTTTAATATTAGGAATATTTAGTTCAATTTTTTTATAAAATTGTGGTATAAGTTTGCTAGCTCGTTCAATAGGTCCAGCTACTAACTGTGGAAAGAATGATACATATAACGCATACTTTATAAAGTTGGTTTCAGGTTTTATTTTATTTCTATAAATATCAATACTATAACTCATTGTTTGGAACGTATAAAAGCTAATACCAACAGGAAGTAAGATGTGTTTTAAGTTATAAGACTGATTAGATTCTAAGTTAGTTGTTTCAATTCCAAAAAAATCTAATAAGTAGGCTGTGGTTTCGGTAAAGAATCCAAGATACTTAAAGAAAAAAAGTAGCCCTAAATTTATAAATACACTAAGGTATAAATATCGTTTGCTTATTTTTTTACTTTCTGATTTGTGAATTTTAATACCGCAGAAATAATCTATAATTGTTGAGGAAAAAAGTAATAGAACTAGTGAAGGCTCCCAATAAAAATAAAAGAAATAACTTGCAACTAATAACCATAAAACTCTATGTTTTTGAGCAAGTAGATAGTAAATAATAACTACTATTGGAAAAAACAATAAAAAGTCAAAAGAGTTAAATAACATAATTCTTTTTTGTCAGTTTCGTTAGTAAATATTTATTCGTACTAGTTAGCAATTTGTTTAGTAGAAGCGTCAAACGTAGTAAAAAAAATGCAAAATCAAAAGTTTATGCCTTGAAAATAGCGTGTAATAAAAAAATCCAATTGGTTAATCAATTGGATTTTGTCGGGGTGGCAGGATTCGAACCTGCGACCTCCTCGTCCCAAACGAGGCGCGATGACCGGGCTACGCTACACCCCGAATATTTTTCGGACTGCAAATATATTATTTAATATTTACTCTGCAATAAAAAAATAATCTTAGTTTTTAATAACTTTCTTTATTAATAATTGATTATTATTTTCATCTAAAATTTGAACAATATATATTCCAGAATTTAGATTTTTTAGAGGTATGGTACCAATATAATAATCTAAAATGATTTCTTGATTTAAAATTAATTGACCAGTAAAGTCATAAACTTTTGCATTAACATTTTGTTGGTTGGTAATGTAAATTGATATATCTCCGTTTGTTGGATTTGGATAAATAGAATAGAATTCAACTAAATCCTCACCATTACAGTCTTCATCTATACCATTTCCGGCAATTTCTTGGATAGAAGGATTTATTTCTGCGTTAGTATCGTCACAATCAGTAGATAGATTTGAGTATCCGTCAGGTGCAGTAATCTCACAAAAATCACTTGGAGAATTTAAATCTCCATAACCATCACCATCAGCGTCTAAATAGTAAGTGTAATATGGTATATTATCATCAATAATCTCATTGCAATCATCATCAATACCATTACATAATTCTATTGCGTCTGGATTTATATTTGGATTTGTATCATCACAGTCTTCATAAGAATAAAAACCATCATTATCTGCATCTTTATAGAAATATTCTTTAGCAAAATGAAAAGCTTCAATTCCTAGTTTTTCTCCAATTTTTCTTCCAGGAATATCATCAATAGGCGGATGGATTCCTCCCCAGATTCTAGATAAACTACATTGGTCTGAAGCGTCTTGATAAGTTGCCCATTGAAGTATTATATCTTCGCTTGGACCTTCTTCAAAAACTAAAAATTCATTTTGATTGGCATTGAAAGTTCCCATTCCTCCAGGGAAAAAGTTGTCGTTAGTTAATAGTGTCATGACTTCAGCAGCAGCTCTTGAGAATGTTGAATGTCCAGAGACATATCCTGCAAATGGTGGTGTAACAAAAGATGGTCTTTGGTAAGGCATCCAATTTTCAGCCAAAATCCAATCTACACCAGCAAAATCTGTATCAGGATCGTCAATATATTCAGGCCCTCTCCAAGCATATAGTTTTATTTTTCCGACATGTTCGTTAGAACTGCCAGCAAGAGGATCTCCTAGTTCAACTACTTCAATAAAGTTAGGTATTAATGGTATTCCTTCCGGATGATAATTCGTCAAACTTTGATTAGTACTTTGTCCTTTATCGGCCATATATCTAATTGCTGATACAGGTCTAATGTAATCATAATAACCTTTGATTCCCCAAGCAGTAATTGCTACATCATGCATCGTTCCTCCTAGAGTTAAATAAGATTTTACATCCCACTCTAAATTTGATAAAACAGGGCCTTTGCCATTATATTTTTTTATGGTTTCTGGATGATCGCTAACATAATTTAGAAGAGTAAACCAATGACCTGGAGGTGTTTCGGAATCAGGCCCATCAGCCCAAAATTCGGCTAAAATTCTAGCGTAATCTGCTCTTTTTACCATTTGTGGAGTATAAGGATTTCCAGTTTTAGGATTTAAAGTATGACCAACACTTGCATCTCCTCCATTTTCAATATCATAAAACTCTTTATACTCTTCAAAAGTCGTAGGAAGATTTTGGATATTACCTATTGTAGCAGGAGAAATATCTATCATAGTATTATCATTTGGATCTAAATGAGATGACCAAGTAGAGACTAAAGAAAATCCCCATTTATATGGGTCATCGATACCATTAATAGATGAGTCATTTTGAATATATACTGGCGCTCCAGGATCTTCATAAACCCAATAGTCAAAATCATTTATAGTATTTATGGATGCACTTGATGTATCTAATGAAAAGGGTACAACTTGTCCCCATTCTGGACTTAAAAACTCGGGAGTGTTAAGTGGTATAGGATTTCCACTCTGATCAATAAAAACTTCTAAAGTTAAGGGCTGCCAATGATTTGGATCAACAATATTGGGGTTTCCAGGTAAATCAATAATTAGTGATTGATTTACTGGTTCATATGATGTGTTTTCATATTGATTTGCTTCATTGGAACCATCTTGAAATCCAAAGGCGATAATTTGTTCAGCAATATAATTTCCTAATGCTGCTGCTGAACCACTTGAATAATCGGTGGAGGTAAAGTCTTTATCACAATTTAATTCTTCAAAAAATGTGTCGTAATTTGATTGTAATTCAACAACATTAGGAGAGTTTTGAAATCTATGAGAAAGTAATCTATATACAGCGTAATTTAATGTTTCTTCTTGAGCAAGTTCAATAGAAAGTGATGGAGTTATTCCATCAAAATTACATAAATACCCTCCAACTTCTTTTCCAAGAAAAAATGTTTCTGGTTCATCTTCATACACAGCCCAAGCATCATACATGGCAATAGAAATATGGAATAAATTTCTTGCATGTACAGTTGGTCTTGCATAATCTTTTCTAATAGATTCTAATAAAATTTCATTCCATTCTCTTGCTACTGAATGTTGAGAAAAAGTATTAATATAGGAAATGATAAAAAGAAATAATAGTAATGTTTTTTTCATATAAAAATAGTTGTAGGTGTTGCAAATATACTCTTTTTTAAAAAATGTAATGAGTCAAATATTTTCCGACAAACGTTTCAATAATGCTTATCAATATTAGCATTGTAAAAACTTATAAACATTTATTAGTAAAAAAAACTAAAAACAATACTTTTGCTTTGCAAATAAAAAAATAATTATGTCAGAATCTATTGAAAGAATAAAATGCCTTATTATAGGCTCAGGTCCGGCAGGATATACTGCTGCAATATATGCGTCTAGGGCAGATTTAAAACCAGTCATGTATACAGGTATGCAAATGGGTGGTCAACTTACAACAACAACGGAAGTTGATAATTATCCTGGTTATCCTAAAGGAACAGACGGTACAATGATGATGGAAGATTTTAAAAATCAAGCAGAACGATTTGGGACTGAGGTGAGGTTTGGAATGGTTACTAAAGTTGATTTTAGCGACAAAGTTGGTGGTATTCATAAAGTGGTAGTTGATGGCTCGAAAGAAATTGAAGCTGAAACAGTAATTATCTCTACAGGTGCAACCGCAAAATACTTAGGATTAGAAAGTGAGCAACGATTAATTGGTGGAGGGGTGTCAGCATGTGCAACTTGCGATGGTTTTTTCTATAAAGGTCAAGATGTTGTTGTAGTTGGAGCAGGAGATACTGCTGCTGAAGAAGCTACATACCTAGCAAATATTTGTAAAAGTGTTACTATGCTTGTAAGAAAGGATTATATGCGTGCTTCAAAGGCAATGCAACATAGGGTAAACAAAACTGAAAACATTACAGTTAAGTATAATACAGAATTAGATGAAGTATTAGGAGATAATGTTGTTGAAGGAGTTAGAATTGTGAATAATCAAACTCAAGAAAAAGAAGAACTTTCAGTAACTGGAGTGTTTATTGCAATTGGACATAAACCTAATACAGATATTTTTAAGGGAATTTTGGATATGGACGATGTTGGTTATTTAATTACTAAAGGTAAATCTACTAAAACTAATATGCCTGGAGTTTTTGCAGCTGGTGATGTTCAGGATAAAGAATATAGGCAAGCAGTAACAGCTGCTGGTACAGGTTGTATGGCTGCCTTAGATTCTGAACGTTATTTAGGTGCGTTAGAATAGAAGTTGTTAGATGTAAATCAAAAAAAATCCCGCAATAGCGGGATTTTTTTATTGTAATTTATTACCGTGCCATGGACAATAACTCCATGCTCCATTTAACATTTCATTATCTTCTGAGCATTGTTTATCTGGGAGTAAAGCGCCAATAGGTAGCCTAAACGTATATAGTTCATCTCGAAGTTTTACAGTAAATGTCCCCTTTTTTGTTGGTTCAACTAAATTATTTCCTTCAATATTTTTATTGTCAAAAACCAAAAAATGAAAATTTTGACCTAGATTACCCAACATACTCGATAACATCGGTTTCATCATTTCAAGTATCATCGAAGTGTCCTCATCAATTTTATTATCATTTAAAGGTTTATAAGTGTTGTCTAAATTGTCAATAATGGTAGTGTTTTGCTTTATTTCTTCAAACGTATTGTATTTTACTGTACCCAAAACTCCAATTTTACCATCAACAATTCCAACAATTGTATGTTTTTTAAAAATTTCAATAGTTTCAATTATTTCTTCTTCAGATATTGAACCGTCTTCTCTAAATACAGTTTCCCAGAATTCAACAGGAATCCACCAAACCATTCTCATAGCATCTGAAGATTCAGAAGATAATTGAGTTTGTTCAGTTAAATTATTTAAATTTACTTTAAAATTTTGGCTAAAGATTGATAAAGTTGAAAATAGAAACAAAAAAATTAATAAGTTTATATTTTTCATAGAATTTAGTTTATTTATAGTTATTAATTTAGGTAAATAAAAATATGTTATATTTTTTCAGGTAATGTGTATTTTCTACCTTTATTTTGCTCTTTTAAATACTCAGTTAAAGGAGCAAAGTATTCTAACATTGGTTTAGCACTCATTCCGCTTCCAACACTTTCTTTAAGAACTTCATTCCAGTCACAATTAGCACCTTTAGATAAGATACCTTTTAGGAATTCACCTACTTCTTTGCTTCCAAAATAGTTTGTTGCATGAGGATCTTGTTTTAAAATATTCTTTGAAATGTGGTCGTGAAATTGGAATAATAGGATATATGAAATTGCATAATCATAATATTGTGCTGCATCATTATTAATATGTGTTTTTGAAGCAGCATCACAATATTCTTCTCCTCTATCCGATGGAGGAACCATTCCCTGATATTTTTTGGCCAATTCCCACCATTTTTTATTGTATTGGTCTTTTGGTAAGTTTTCAGCATATAAAGAGTTTTCAAAATCACTCATAACACCAGCTGAAAAAGGTAGGAATACAATATTACTTAGAGCTTCTTTTAGTAATTTTTGCGTCTTATCTACTTTAGCATTTTCATCAACCAAGCCTTTTGCCGCTAAAAAAGGTTTTTGCATAGCTGCTAAACCTAATAAACTTCCAATTGCTTCATGGTAACCACGATTAGCGCCACCTCTCAATAAAGGTGGGACATCAGGATTGGTATATGCTTGGTAATAGTAGATATGACCTAATTCATGGTGAATAGTTTCATAATAATCTGCTGTAGGTTCAACGCTCATTAAACAACGTAAATCATTTTCAAGATCCATATGCCATGCAGATGCATGATTGTTTTTCTTATAGTCTGCATCGGCTGGCGCTGGATACATGCTAGATTTTTCATAAAAGCTTTTCGGTAATGGGTCAAAACCAATACTCACGAAGAAATCTTCACCTTCTTTAACTATCCATTCTGGTTCTTTGTCTTTTAACGCCGCATCAATATCAAGTCCTTCAACGTTTACTAATGCACTCCAATCTTGTCCCCAACGATTTGGTAACCAATGTGCCGGTAAATAATCTGGGACTTCAGCATTGTATTTATCTGCAAGTGTATATCTTGCCCATGTATGTAATTCGCGATATAAAGGCCAAACTTCTTGAACCATTTTCCTCATTTCAGCCATCATTTCTCCACGATTCATTCCATAATCTGATACTTGATAAGAGAAATAATCATCATAGCCCAAAGCTTGAACTGTTTTGTTTTTAAGTTCAACTAGGTTTTCTAATCCGTCTTTTAAATTTTTACCAACTTCTTTTGAGGCTTCCCAATTCTTTAAACGCTCTTTTTCATCGTTTGATTCTCTTAAAACTCCATCAATATCGCCAGTTGAAACAGATTTGCCATCTACTTTAAAATCAAAACCAAATAATGCTTCATTTTGAGCAGTCTCTGCAGCAATTCTTTCTTTTACTACTTTCGATACAGTCTCTGGATTGTTTGCAGCACTATAAAGTATACTTTCTAGTTGTCTAACTTGTACAAGGTCTAATTTGTCTTTATTTTCAAGAAGTGCTTTAGTTTTTTCGATAACTTCTTTGCTTCCAGTAAATTTTGCATATGCTTCATTTGCTTTTTGAACATTGTAGGCGTTAATGGTATCTCCTTCAATTATTCTTGTATTAGCTGCCCATTCTGCTTTAGCTGAATCATAATATAAATTCTGAAATGTTTCAGTATATACATCTATAAAGTTTTGTGCTTCTATTTTTATTGAATCTGTTACTTTTTCATCTTTTTTACAACTAATTAATAGTGTAATAGCTAATAAGGATAAAATGGTTTTCTTCATTTTTATTTGATTTTTCTTTTGTTTAATGTTGCTGTATCTGTAAATTCTTCTATTGTTATTTTTGGATCGTTATAAATGTTTATAGTACTATTTCCTTTGGCAGAAATTGTTAATTCATCTGATATGTTTATTGAAGCTTTTGAATTGTCATTTGTTGAAATAATACATTTTTTAGTAATTAAACTTTTACTCGAAAATGTAACTCTACTTATCAATTCAATATTTGTAGAATCACTTTCTATACTAGTGTTTGAAGTTGCTCTATCAAACATTTTAAAAGAAGTTTTTGGAGATTTGATAGTTCCTTTCAACCTACTACTTTCTTTCATCGATACATTTGAAGAATCGGCAATAACGATTAATTCAGATTTACTTTTATTAGAAGTTGATAGATTAAAATAACCAGTTTCTATATCAAAATCAACTTTTGAATTTCCATTAACTTTTAGATTCAAGTTTTCCAAAACGATAGTTGATAAAGATTGTAATTCAGCATCATCGTTTACTTCAATTGTGTTAACAATAGTTGGGTAATAAACAGTAATATTTAGTTTTTTCTTATTTGTTATTCTCTTAGTAAAGTCAAATGATAAAACATCATTGTCTACATCAATATTTATAACATCATGTAAATTATCATCAGCTTCAATTTTAACAAGTGGTTTACCTTCTAATAAACTTATTTTAAAGTTTTCATCAATATTTATATGAGTGAAGGAGTCAATTTTAATTTCTTTGATAGTTACATCTTTATTTCCTTTTATTTTTTCAAGTTTTTGACTGAAAGAGAATAAAGGGATAAATAAAAATAAAAATAAATACTTTTTCATAATAGTTTAATAGTGCTCTCGCAAATATACTAAAAAACCCTCAAGGAGGTTTGAAGGTTTTTTTGAGCGATTAATACTAAAAACTAATTAATCATACTATTTTTTAGTTTGTTTATAAAAGAGAATTTATTCCATTTCCAAATAAGATAAGTTGTAATAAGAAAAATAGCATTCCATAAAAGAAGAAATAATATAAATGAAGGCCAAGTTTCAAACGATGTGTTATTGGTTATATAAAGAAAATTATTTCCATTATTTTCTGTTGATATCAAATGTCTTGTTGCCCAATTATTTCCTAAATGAATTCCAATAGGAAAGTATAATGACTTTGACTTAAGTAAAGCTGTAGCAAAAAATAAATGTCCAACTGGAATTGTTATTGCGAGAAATATTATCATTCCAGGATTGTTAATTACGTTTCTGTCAAGAATATGTATAAGCGCAAAAAGTATTGCGAAAATTATATTTGCTTTTATTACTGAACTAATCTCTATTGTCTTTTTAAATAAATAACCTCTAAATAAAAACTCTTCTACAGCAACAGTTGGTAAAATTATATACAAGCCATATAGTATGTTTTTATAATTTATAGTGTCACTTATATTAATTGTCTCTCCAGTATACAATGCTCTGAAGTATTTTGCAAGTAAGAAAACACCAGCACCAATTAATATTCCAAATGGAAAGAATTTTAGATTTTTCATCTTAAAATTTAATCCAATATCATGTAAGGTTTTATTATCTGTTTTGAATAGAATCCAAGTAGCAATCAATAAAAAAATATTTGATGTAAATGGAAAATATTGTTTTACTGCTCCTTTATTAAACATTCCACTCAATATTAGCGACAATCCAAATAATGTAAATGCAAGTATGAATCTTATAGCGACTGGAAATTTATGTATTAAATTTTTCATTTTTTTGTATAGGTTTAGTTAGAACTAGTTGATTTTTTAGTTCTATAAGATTGATAATATGTTTAAGTGTTTATTTCTTTTTTAGAAAAGGAATTGATAAAGGATATTTGTATGTTCCTTTTCCAATTGATGAAAAAATATTTAGTACAGTTGTGATAATACTAAATAATATTATTGCTCCTGTTAATATATAATTATATCCCGGAAATGGGAAAAAGAGGAGTAAAGAAATGATAAAGTAAAATGTAATTGAACTATGAAAATTGACTACAGCTCGACCATGTGTGTCGTATGATTTATTGTCTTCAGATTTGCTCATCCATATAAAAAGCGGAAATAGAATATTGGCAAATGGAATAATCAAACCAAAAAAAGGTGATGCGTGGAGTAATAGCATCCATTTTCTTTTTATTGTTTCTTCTTTTGGGTTGTCAAGTACAATTAAATCTTCTAATTCAATGTCCAATCCAGCGGCTAATAATTTTATTGTCTGTAAATGAGGTTGGACTTCTCCTTTTTCAATTCGTTGAATTGTGCGTACACCAACTGTAGTTTTTTCAGATAGCTCATCTTGAGTAAAGCCTTTTAACTTTCTTTGATATACTAAATTTTCTTTGAGTGTTTGTTGTTTCATTTTGTATCATTTTTATCGGTACAAATCTACAGTGATATCTTGGTTTTTTTTACGCCATTTAAATGTCACCTATCTGTCAGTTTCAGTGTTTATAGGCTTTCAAGGCTAATATAAAACAAAAATTCCTGCTATAAGCAGGAATTTTAATGAATTATAAGATTGACTATTTAATAAGCTTCTTCATGCACATTTGCTACCGCCCTTCCAGAAGGGTCGTTCATGTTTTTAAAAGCTTCATCCCATTCAAGCGCGGTTGCAGTACTGCATGCTACACTTGCTTCTTGTGGAACACTTAAAGCAGCTGTATCGCTTGGAAAATGTTCTTCAAAAATGGTACGGTAATAAAACTCTTCTTTGTTTAGTGGTGTGTTAATTGGAAATCTAAATTTAGCGTTAGCAAGTTGCTCATCAGTAACTTCTTTTTCTACAATTTCTTTTAGAGTGTCTATCCAGCTATAACCAACACCATCACTAAATTGCTCTTTTTGTCTCCAAGCAACACTTTCCGGTAACATATCTTCAAATGCTTTTCTAATTACCCATTTTTCCATTCGCTCTCCATTAATCATTTTGTCTTTTGGATTGATTCTCATAGCAACATCCATAAATTCTTTATCTAAAAATGGTACACGACCTTCTATTCCCCAAGCCATTAAACTTTTGTTTGCTCTTAAACAATCGTACATATGTAGTTTGTCTAATTTTCGAACTGTTTCTTCATGAAATTCTTGAGCGTTTGGAGCCTTGTGAAAATATAAGTATCCTCCAAAAATTTCATCAGCACCTTCTCCTGACAAGACCATTTTAATTCCCATTGATTTAATAACACGCGCCATCAAATACATAGGTGTAGATGAACGAATAGTAGTAATATCATAAGTTTCAATGTTATAAATTACATCTTTGATTGCATCCAAACCTTCTTGAATTGTAAATTTTATTTCATGGTGAACAGTTCCTATATAATCTGCAACTTTTTGGGCTGCAGCCAAATCTGGTGAGCCTTCTAGACCAACAGAAAATGAATGTAATTGAGGCCACCAAGCGGCTGTTTCGTCACCAGATTCTATTCTTTTTTGAGAGTATTTTTTTGCAATTGCAGATGTGACTGAAGAATCTAATCCGCCTGAAAGTAAAACGCCATATGGGACATCAGACATTAATTGTCTATGAACTGCTGCTTCTAATGCTTCTTTAACTTCTTTTATGCTTGTTTCGTTTTCTTTTACCGCTTCATATTCCGACCAATCCCTATTATACCATTTAACAAATTCTCCATCTTTACTTGACAAGAAATGTCCAGGTGGAAATAACTCTATTTTGGAGCAAATACCCTCAAGAGCTTTCAACTCTGAAGCAACATAAAAAGTGCCATTTTGATCCCATCCTATATATAAAGGAATAATTCCCATGTGGTCACGAGCAATTAAATACTCATCTTTTTCAACATCATATAAAGCAAAACCAAAAATACCATTCATATCATCAATAAATTCAACACCTTTTTCTCTATATAGTGCTAATATTACTTCACAATCAGAGGCTGTTTGAAATTTATAAGTCCCATCTAACGGTTTTCTTAATTCTCTATGATTGTAAATTTCTCCATTGGCTGCTAAAATCAAATTTTTATCTTCACTAAATAGCGGCTGTTGTCCCGAAGCAGGATCTACAATAGCTAGTCTCTCATGGGCCATAATCACTTTATCATCACTATAAATTCCACTCCAATCTGGACCTCTATGACGAATTTTCTTTGCCATTTCAAGTATTTGAGGACGTAATTTTTCAGTTTTTTCTTTTAAATCAAAAGCGCACACAATTCCACACATAATTCCTTAGTTTTATATTAATTATAATGCAAATAACAGTTTATTATTATTTATTGAAAATAAAAATATCACTTATGGTTTTAAATTATTAGTTTAAGTGTTGTATTTTATGAATTGTGTAATTAAAATTATGCAATTTAATGTATTTTTTATCAAATTTTAATTAATTGAGTTTTTTAAAAAATATTTTGAATTAAAAGTTTGCAAAATCAAAATCACTTTATACATTTGTAACTCAATGATGAAACAAAACAACATATGGTGGTGGAACTCTCTTAATTAAATAAGTGAGAAGTAACTATATGTATATATAATAAAGAAAAGGCTTATCTCACGATAAGCCTTTTTTAATATTTTAAAATGAATAAAATAAAGTTTAAGACATTTGCTAAAAAGCAAATTTCAGATACCATAACTCCTGTAGGATTGTATTTGCGTTTGCGTGATAAATACCACAATACGCTGTTGTTAGAAAGTTCTGATTACCATAGTAAAGAAGAAAGTTTTTCTTTTATAGCAATTGAGCCAATTCTCTCTATGAAGGCAGATAAGAATGAATTTTCTGTTTCATACTTCGGAAAAGAGATTGATAAAAAACCAATTCAGAACAATTTCTATTCTTTGTATAGTGATTTTACCAATTCTATTGATTTAGATTGTCCAGAAGAGTTGAAGTCATTTAATGGTTTGTATGGTTATACAACTTTTGATTCTGTTCAATATTTTGAAACGATTAAGTTTAGTAATCCTGATGCTCCTTCTGCAATTCCAGAAATGCAATACAGTTTTTATAGATTTATTATTGCTATCAATCATTTTAATGATGAAATGACTTTGATAGAAAATATCGAAGAAGGTTCTGAATCCAGAATTTCAGAGATTGAAACGATTATTAACTCACAAGTTTTTAATACGCAAAAGTTCGAATTTGTTGGAGAAGAAACTTCAAATTGTACCAACGAAGATTTTAAAGAGTATGTAAGAAAAGCGAAACAACATTGTAAACGTGGTGATGTTTTTCAGTTGGTGTTGTCGCGTCAATTTCAGCAGAAATTTAAAGGGGATGAGTTTAATGTATATAGAGCCTTACGTTCTATAAATCCGTCACCATATTTGTTTTATTTTGACTACGGAAGTTTTCGATTAATGGGTTCTTCACCAGAAGCACAAATAAAAATTAATGAAGAAAAAGCAATCATCAATCCAATTGCAGGAACGTTTAGAAGAACAGGTGATATGGCTGAAGACATAAAACTTGGGAAGAAACTTTCCGAAGACAAAAAGGAAACCGCAGAACATGTAATGTTGGTAGATTTAGCGCGTAACGATTTAAGCAAACACGCAGAAAATGTTACCGTTGAAGTCTTTAAAGAAGTACAATATTTTAGTCATGTAATTCATTTGGTTTCTACGGTTCAAGGAAAAATAAAAGGAAATCCAATTGAGATTGTGGGTGATACTTTTCCGGCAGGAACATTAAGCGGTGCACCAAAATACAAAGCGATGGAATTGATTGACAAATATGAAAATCAAACACGTGGATTTTACGGTGGAGCAGTCGGAATTATCGGCTTAAACGGTTCTGTAAATTTGGCAATTGCCATCAGATCATTTGTGAGTAAAAACAACACGTTGTACTCGCAAGCAGGAGCAGGAATTGTAATTCATTCCGACGAAGAAAAGGAATTACAAGAAGTAAATAATAAATTAGTAGCGTTAAAAAAAGCGTTGTTATTAGCAGAAAACATTTAAGATGAAATATATTGATTATCAGTTTGATGTAAATAAAATAGTTGCATTTTTAGATAGGTATAAGTTGTCCGCTGAATCATATAGATGGAATTTTAATAGTGAAAAATTATTTGAGCAAGGTTTTTTGTCAAAAAAAGAAGTAACTAAATTAGATAATGCTAAAACACCTTATCAAAAAGAACTTATATTGAAGCAATATTTATATAAAAAGTTAAATAAACTTAAAGAAAATGATTTTGATAAGTTTTTAAACTTAGGTTTATGGATTGTTGAAGATTGGGGAGGTATAAAAGGTGCTAATAAATCTAATACAAAAGAATTAATCAAAACTTTTTTAATGGAAGACGATAAAAAATTTAATAGAATAGCCAGTTCTTCAAAAGTTGCTTCTTTTTTAAACCCAAAGGAATTTATTATTTATGATTCTCGAGTTGCATACTCGTTAAACTGGATAATATTATCGCAAGGTGCAGGTAATTATTTTTTTCCTATTCCAGAAGGTAGAAACTCTAAAATGTCAGCATTTGAGGTAGACACACTTATTAAAATTAAAAATGTTGAAAAATATAGAGTAAATAACACTCGAGAATTGGAAAACATAAAATTTATAAGTAATAGGGTCAAAAATCATTACATACCAAAAAATCAGGCTTATTTTGAATTAAATAAACTTATTAAACTAGTCAATACCAAACTTTGGAAGAATGAAAATAAAAGTTTCTTGTACTATACTGAGATGTTACTTTTTTCAATTGCTGATAAAGAAATATACGATGATATAACTAGAAGGATAAGTTTAATTATTAATTAACAAAATTGAATATGAAAATATTAATATTAGATAATTACGATTCGTTTACCTACAATTTGGTACATATGGTAGAAGACATTACCAACAAAATGCCAGATGTGTATAGAAACGATGAAATTAGTATAGAAGAAGTTGGTGAATACGATTTAATTATGTTGTCTCCAGGACCAGGAATTCCTGAAGAAGCAGGAATTTTAAAAGAGGTAATTAAGACCTATGCAGGTAAAAAACCGATCTTTGGAGTGTGTCTTGGTTTACAAGCAATTACAGAAGTTTTTGGTGGAAAAATCATCAATCTTGAAGAAGTTTTTCATGGAGTTGCTACTGAAATGAGGGTCACAGACCCATCAAGTATTATCTTTAAAGGTATTCCAGAAACTTTTCTTGCAGCACGTTATCATTCTTGGTTGGCTTCTGATGAAGGTTTCCCTGATGAATTAACAGTAACTGCGAGAGATGAAGATGGAGGAATTCAAGCCATTGAACATAAAAAGCATTCGATTTCTGCAGTGCAATTTCATCCAGAAAGTATTTTAACAGAAGTTGGCGAGCAAATTGTTAGAAATTTTATTGAAGCAAATTCGTAATGAAAGAGATTTTAAACGATTTATATCAGCATAAAAAGTTAACAGAATCTCAGGCAAAAGAGGTTTTGATAAACATTGCGCAAGAAAAATACAACGATGCACATTTAGCATCGTTTATGACAGTTTTTATGATGCGTCCAATTACGGTTGAAGAACTTTCAGGATTTAGAAATGCCTTAAAAGAGTTAGCAATAAAAGTAGATTTTTTTGATTACAATACTATTGATATTGTTGGAACAGGTGGAGACGGAAAAGACACGTTCAATATATCAACTTTGACTTCTTTTATAGTTGCAGGAACTGGTCAAAAAGTAGCAAAACATGGTAATTATTCAGTGTCTTCAAAATCAGGTTCTTCAGATATGTTAGAGAGTTTTGGTTATGAGTTTACCAATGACGAAGCAACCTTAAAAAGTCATTTAGAAAAAGCAAATATTTGTTTTTTGCACGCGCCAAAATTTCATCCAGCGATGAAGGCAGTTGGTCCAACTAGAAAAGCGTTGAAGTTAAAAACGTTCTTTAATATGTTGGGGCCTTTGGTAAATCCGAGTTCGCCACAAAATCAATTATTAGGAACATTTAATGTTGAGGTTGCACGTTTGTATAATTATATTTTACAAGAAGAAAATACGAACTATGGAATTGTTCATGCGTTAGATGGTTATGATGAAATCTCTTTAACTGGCGGATTTAAAATCTTTACTAAAAAAGGAGAGCAGCTAATCACTCCTGAAGAAATAGGCCAAAAAAGATTGAAGCAATCAGATATTTTTGGAGGAAATTCTGTTGCAGAAGCGGCTAAAATATTTAAAAATATTATAGAAGGAAATGGAACAAAAGCACAAAATTCAGTGGTGTTAACCAATGCTGCGTTTGCGTTGCAAATTGTTGAGTCGGATAAAAGTTTTGAAACTGCATTTGAAGATGCAAAAGGCTCTTTATTTGGATTGAAAGCAAAGGAATGCTTAAATAAATTAGTAAATTAAAATGACAATTTTAGATAAAATAATAGCACATAAAAAAGTTGAAGTTGCACAAATGAAGCAAGAAATTGCAGTAAAGCGATTGGTAGAAAGTCCGGCTTTTAAAAGAACACCAATTTCTTTAAAAAAATCATTAAAAGCGACTAATGGAACAGGAATAATTGCTGAATATAAACGTCAATCACCTTCTAAAGGAATAATAAATGACTCTTCGTCAATTCAAGAAGTAACAGAAGGTTATTTAAATGCCAATGTCGCTGCTCAATCTATATTGACAGACAAAGAATTTTTTGGAGGGACTATTTTGGATTTAATTCAAGCAAGAGAAATTAATAATACTAAGCCAATATTACGTAAAGATTTTATTGTGGATGGTTATCAGATCGTGGAAGCAAAAGCCATTGGTGCTGATGTAATTTTACTGATTGCTGCTTGTTTGACTGCCAAAGAGTTAAAGCAATTTGGAAATTTGGCAGAAGATTTAGGCTTGGATGTATTGTATGAAGTTCATAGTCAAGAAGATTTAGATAAGATAGAATTGGACAATAAAATCATTGGGATTAATAATAGAAATCTAAAGACTTTTGAAGTTGATTTAGAGCACTCAATTCAATTGGCATCTCAAATTCCGGATAATTGTATTAAAGTTTCAGAAAGTGGTATTAGTGATCCAAGAGTAATAGTTGGATTGAGAGAATATGGATTTGAAGGATTTTTAATAGGAGAGAATTTTATGAAATCTGAAAATCCAGGATTTGCATGTCAAGAATTTATTAAGAAGTTAAATTAGGTTATGAAAATCAAAGTTTGTGGAGTGCGCGATAGCGAAAATATAACAGCGTTAGTAAATCTAACTCCTGATTATATTGGCTTTATTTTTTATAATAAATCAAAGCGTTTTGTTACTGATTTCCCACAAGTTATAATTCCTTCATCGATTAAAAAAACAGGTGTTTTCGTAAACGAAACTATTGAAAATGTAATTGATAAAGTATCAAAATATCAATTGGATGCTGTGCAGTTACATGGAGATGAAAGTGTTGAGTATTGTGAGCAGTTAAGACGTCATGCTGAATTTATTTCAGCATCGCATAAGGATGAGATTCCGAAACGAGTTCGGAATGACGGATTCGAAATTATCAAAGCATTCGCAATAGATGATAATTTTGATTTTCTTAATACTCAAGAGTATGAATCAACTTGTGATATGTTTTTATTTGACACCAAAGGGAAAGGTTATGGCGGAAATGGTGTAAAGTATGATTGGTCAATACTAAAAAAATATAAAGGAGATGTATCTTTTTTATTAAGTGGAGGGATTAATGGGAATGATGTTGAAGCGATAAAAGAATTCCAACATTCAAAATTTATAGGAGTAGATTTGAATAGTGGTTTTGAAGATGCGCCATCAATAAAAAATATAGAAAAAATAAAAGAATTTAAACAGAATTTAATGCAGTCAATATTTCATGCAGATGAAAATGGATATTATGGGCAATTTGGAGGTGCTTTCATTCCAGAATTGTTATATCCTAATGTAAAAGAATTGGAAGATAATTACTTGAAAATTATGGAGTCTGAAGAATTTCAGAAAGAATTCAAGTATTTATTAAAAGATTATGTAGGTCGTCCAACTCCATTGTATTTAGCAAAGCGATTATCTGAGAAGTATGGAGCACATATTTACCTTAAAAGAGAAGATTTAAATCATACAGGAGCACATAAAGTTAATAATACTATTGGACAAATATTAATTGCGAAGCATTTAGGGAAAAAACGTATTATTGCAGAAACTGGAGCAGGTCAGCATGGAGTAGCAACAGCAACTGTTTGCGCTTTGATGAATTTGGAGTGTGTAGTTTTTATGGGTGAAATAGATATAGAAAGACAAGCACCAAACGTTGCAAGAATGAAAATGCTTGGAGCCAAAGTTGTTCCAGCTACAAGCGGAAGTAAAACGTTGAAAGATGCTACTAATGAGGCAATTCGTGATTGGATAGGGAATCCAGAAGACACGTATTATTTAATTGGTTCTGTAGTTGGTCCACATCCATATCCAGATATGGTAGCGAGATTACAGTCTGTGATAAGTAAAGAAATTAGAGCTCAATTATTAGAGCAAACTGGACAAGAAAAACCAGATTCTGTGATTGCTTGTGTTGGTGGAGGTTCCAATGCAGCAGGAGCATTTTATCATTTTCTCGATGATGAAGATGTTGAGTTAATTGCTGTTGAAGCAGCAGGATTGGGAGTTCACAGTGGTGAAAGTGCTGCAACATCTCAATTAGGTGAAGTTGGTGTTTTGCACGGTAGTAAAACGATTTTAATGCAAGATGAATATGGTCAAGTTATAGAACCGTATTCATTATCTGCAGGACTAGATTATCCAGGAGTTGGCCCATTGCATGCTTTTTTATACGAAAGTAAGAGAGCAAAATTTATGAATGCAACTGACCAAGAAGCATTAGATGCAGCTTATGAATTGACGAAAATAGAAGGGATAATCCCAGCCCTTGAAACTGCACATGCTTTGGCAGTTTTATCAAAGATTGATTTTAAGAAAAATCAAGTTGTTGTGGTGAATTTGTCAGGAAGAGGAGATAAGGATTTGGAAACATATATTAAGAATTTGAAAGCGTAATTTAGATGAACTCATTACAAGAATTATTTCAGAAGAAAAATAAAAATTTATGTTCAGTATTTTTTACTGCTGGATTTCCGCAACTTAATGATACAACAACAATTATTAAAAGTTTGGAGGCAAATAATGTTGATTTTATTGAAGTTGGTTTGCCATATTCTGATCCTTTGGCAGATGGACCAACTATCCAACATAGTAGTCAAGTTGCATTGAATAATGGTATTAATTTAGATATTATTTTTGACCAATTAAAGTCAATTAAAGATGAAGTAAACACACCTTTGGTTTTAATGGGTTATTTAAATCAAGTCTTGAAATATGGTGAAGAGCGTTTTTGCGAACAATGTGTTGCTTGTGGAATTGATACGGTTATTTTGCCAGATTTACCAATGCTTGAATATGAAAATCATTATAAAGAGTTGTTTGCAAAGTATGGGCTTTCTAATGTGTTTTTAATAACACCACAAACTTCCGAAGAGCGAATTCGTAAAATTGATTTATTGACAGAATCATTTATTTATGTTGTGGCTTCAGCATCTATTACTGGAGCAAAAGGGGAAATTTCTCAAGGACAAATTGACTACTTTGAACGTATTAAAGCAATGAATTTAAAAAGCAAATTGATTGTTGGTTTTGGAATTTCTAATAAAACTACTTTTAATACGGTTTGTGAATATGCCAATGGAGCGATTATTGGTTCAGCATTTATTCGTTTTTTGGAGTCAAAAGGTGTTGAGAAGATAGATGAGTTTGTTGCAGAAATATTACATTAAACAATCCAAAGCATCGGCAATCATATGTAATAACAATCCAATAGCGATAATTCGAGTTGGTTTGAAAAAAGTTCCTATAGCATAGATTCCAATGGCAATGTAGGAGTGAAGCGGATGAAAATTAATGCTGCACCTATTTGAGTCAAAAATTGGAGAAGCCAATAAGTGATCTATATCAACTAACATTGTTGTAATAAAAATCATAGTTACTTTCAACCGTTGTTTTTTAAAGAATAAAAAAGCAATAAGTGCTGGAAAAATAAAGTGTAAGCCATAGTGAATTATAAATTTCCAAGTCATGTTAAAACCAATTTTGATATTGCAATACTCTAAAATCAAAAGTTGTGAACTTTGGGTTTTTGCTTTTCATTTTTTTGTATAATTCCATGCTTCCTATAGCTCTATTTGCCGAGCCTGAAGGAGAAGTTAGAGATACTGTTTTTATCACTCTGTCATTTAATTTTACTTGATGAATTCTTGGTATAGTATCATCAATCAGTTCTAATTTTAATTGGTAATTTTTTAAAAGTTTTCTAAAAAAATATTCTGGACCGTTTTTAGAATTTCCGCCAGTAAAAAGTAATGTGTGTACATTTGGATATTTTTTTAAGTAGCCAATCAAATCTCGTAATTGAATGTTCAGCATTCCAAGATCGGATGCGTCAATTTTATCTCTTTCACAAGAATCTACAATATCACAAACTCCAATTTTGTGTTTGATTAAAAAGTTTTTTCGTTGCTCAACTGCTTTGTGAGTATTCTCAAAATCTAAACTTAAATCATGAATTTTATCTATATACAACCAAAGGGAATTGTAATAACTACCATAACAAAAATCAACATCTAGCTTTATCAATTCTCCAGTAGTAAATCGAGGAGGAGGTAAAGTACCAACAATTAACTTTTCAGTATTTTCTTTAATAAATGGTTTGTATGGATGCTTATGAATGAACAACGATTAATAAGACTGTTCTTCTATAGTTCGAGTAACTTTTGATACTACTTTTCCTGTATGTTTGGTTGTCTTACTTTCAATCAACATGATTTTGCATTCGTTTTCAGAAGATACACGATGATTAACTCCTTTTTTAACAATATACAAATCTCCAGTTTGCATCAAAAAACTCGGTTGATTTTCAATTTCCATCAATAAAGAGCCTTCAAGAATTAAAAATAATTCATCTTCATTTTCATGATTGTGCCATGGAATATCTTCTCCTTTTATTTTTGCAATTTTGACAAACTCATTGTTTACTTCGCCAATAATTTTAGGAGAAGAATATTCTTTGACAGAAGAAAAAGATTCTTCTAGACGAACTAACCTATTTTCCATTAATTCTTATTTTTTCACTGGCTCAACATCCAAATACTTGTCCATTAAATAAACCAAAGATGTCATTGCAGCACTTCCAAGTTCTAGTTCGCGAAGGTTTACTTTGTCAAAAGTGTCAATTTCTGTGTGATGATAATCAAAATAGCGTTGAGAATCTGGTCTATAGCCAGATAAAGTAATTGTTTCGTTTTTAAGAGGAGTGATATCTGCTCCAGCACCACCTTTTGACCAATCAGTTAATCCATAAGGTTCTAAGAGTGATTTCCAACTCATAAATAAGGCTTCATTTTCATCATTACCATTATAGGAAAAACCTCTTGGCGTATGACCTCCAGCATCTGACTCTAAAGCAGCAACATGAATTTCATTTTTCAATTTAACTTCTTCAGCATATTTTTTTGCACCACGAGTTCCATTTTCTTCGTTCATAAAGAAAACTACTCTAATAGTATGTTTTGGTTTGATACCAGTTCTTTTTAACAAACTCAATACTTCTAATGATTGTACAACTCCTGTTCCGTCATCATGTGCACCTTCACCTAAATCCCATGAATCTAAATGACCACCAACAGTGATATATTTGTCAGGATATACACTTCCAGTAATTTCTCCAATTACGTTGAAAGATGGAGCGTCAGGTAAGGTTTCACAACTTTGTTTGAAATAAAATTTTAAATTCGGATTTTCTTTTAAATGCTTGCTCAATAAAGTTGCGGCATTGGTACTAATAGCAGCCGTTGGAATATATTCATTAGAAGGAATATCTCCGTAACTCATGACTCCTGTATGCGGATAATCATCTTGGCTTGAACCCATAGAACGTACAATTGTTGCAACTGCACCATATTTTCCAGGAATTTTTGCACCACTATATCTCTGTCCTACACATCCTCCATAAGCTTTGAAGGTATTGATTAATGTTGGATCAAATGCACGATTGTAAAAAACAATTTTACCACGCATTTTTTCTCCCAATGCTTCCGCTTCTTTGATGCTATTTACTTCAATAACTTCGGCAGACACACCACTTTTAGGAGTTGCAATTGAACCTCCAAGCGCACAAATAGGAACATTTATTTTTTCTCCTTTTACAGTATAGTTTGCTACTTCTTTTTCACCTCTCACCCAATGAGGTACCATAACAGGCTGTAACCAAACTTTGTCTAATAGTTCTTGCTTCATTAATTTTTCAGACCATTCAACTGCCATTTGTGCTTCTGGAGATCCAGATAAACGACCACCAATATTTTGAGTTAAGTCACGTAACCATTCGTAAGCAATACCATCAGTTAAAGCAGCATCAAAAAACTTTTTGATAGCAATAGAATCTGTTTTATTTACAGTATCGTTTACAACTGTTTTACTTGTTGTTGTGTTATTACAAGAAATTAATAAGAGTGCAGTGAAAACTGCTAGAAAAAATTGTTTCATTGAGAAGTAGTTTTAAAGGTATAAAACTACGGAAAAAATATACTTTAAGAAATATTTTAACATCAATACAAATATTGATATTAGTTTTATTAAATTTATAAAATAAAAATGCTGTTTAAATAATTATATGAAAAAGTTACTATTTGTAAGTTTGTTAATTTTACAAATCCTTCCTTTATTTTCGCAAGAAGTAATTAAAGATAATCAATTAAGGGATTCTGAAGCGACTTTTGATGGTTTTGTTGATTTTTCCTTTGCCAAAAATATTGAAAAAGATAATGTAAGAAGATTATACGAGATAGACTTAGATGGTTTTCAAAAAATAAAGTTAACGAAAACAAAAAGTAATAGCTATAGAGGTAAGGTTGTTGATTATGCATATAAACATGGTGTTTTCAGAAAGAAAGTTTTTAAAACGACTAGACTCAAAAAAGAACTTGTTAAAGAGTTAATGGTAAATCTATTTAATGCTGGAATGGATACTCTAAAAAAAGTTGATTGTTGGAAAGAACTTAGGCTTAAACGGATTAATCAAAAGGAATTTTTTAATTGTATGGAAAGTAATTATAGCGGTGCGTGTTTGGACGGAGATGATTCTTATTTTAAAATTAAGATTGGGAAAGTGTCAAAAGTATATTCCTTCGAATGTTTAAGTCCACTTGAAAAGATTAAAGCTGAAACACCTACCTTAAGAATACACGTAATAAAATTACTAAAAATCATTAATGACAAAATTAACCTTAAGCAGCTGTCAAAAAACTTTTTCAAAAACTTAAAAAAAGGAGAATATGATTACTATGGATTAAGTACACTTCAAATAAATTAAAAATCAAACTTATAGGTAATTCCTAATAATACTTGTATTCCTTGTGCATCAAAGTTTCTAAAACGCTCATAGTTGGTGCTTAATACATTGTTTGCCTTAGCAAATGCTGTCAACCTATCAGTAAAAACATAACCACCATTTAGGTTTAAATCTACATAAGAATCTAACTCCACTTTTTCACCTATTCCAGCAAATGGCGTTACAAAATCATAGCGTTTTCCAACAAAATAAAGGTTAGCGCCAGCAAACCAACTATTGTTATGATAATCGGCATATAAAGCAGATTGAACTGTCGGTAAGTTCCAAGCCTCGTCTTGAGTAGTTGTAGAATAATTATTAAACTCTACAGTACCACCAAATTTAAAATCTTTAGATACGTCAATATTTAATTCACCTGTAATAGTTAAGGCTTTTACATTGTCATAAATTACATTAAATGAGTTTCCTGCTTCATAGCCATTGGTAACAGCAGTATTACCATCAGTTTTTGAATTGTTGTTGACAAATAGTGGTTTATTCTTTTCGTTACTGAAGTTTGCTTTGAAGTTATAACTAACATCCGAAGAGAATTGGCCTTTCGCACCTACAAAGCCATTGTATTGATTGTCGGTTTGTTGAACCATCAAGGTTGGAGAGATAAACGGATTTTCTTCTGCAAACTCTCTGAAACTATTCATTTTTAAATCTCCTGTAACTCCGGCATAAGCAATCAACGTTTCATCAGAAACTTTATATGAAGCAGTTACATTTGGATAGGCAAAAAACTTATTTACACTGTTTTCGAAATCAAAATTATAGTAAATATTAGCACCTAAATTTACTGTAAGGTCGTCTCGTAAAACTTTAAAGTTTGGACTTATGCCTAACTTTAAAAAGTTGTGATTGATGTTGTTAATGTCTATATAGTTTTGATTGAATTTTCCACTCAAAAACTCAATAGTAGCAGTTGTGTTTATCAATTCTGAAGAAATAGGTAATTCAACTTTTGGTTGTACCAGTAAATGAATTTCATTACTGTTATAATTATCAGAAATTTGATTTAGTTCAACCTTTCCGCCTTTAAAAATTCCATCTTCAAAGTTCAATTTACCACCAGCAAAAATATTAAAGTATTTCTGTTTTGGATCAATACTATTGATAAACGATTCGCTATGAGTTACACTTTTAGGTAAGCCATACCAATTATATATTTGATGCTTTAATCCAGCATTAATTTCCCAATTGTAATCTCTATCAAATTGCTTGTAATAAAAGTCAATAGAAGTGTCAGAAAAATTATTATCAAGCAGCGCATCTTTTACATTTGCTTTTGACGACAAGTGCCTAATAAATGCTCCAAAATCATTATTTCTTGTACTGCTAGAATGTAAATGTGCTTCTAGATAAGGTGTTGTATTATTTCCAAAACCAGCAGAAATGTAATTTTCATAAATTCTGTCCATTTTCTCTTTTGCAATTCCTTGCGCTTTTCCTTTTGCAGGTGTAAAAGTTGATGCTACAGGTACAGAGTTGATAGTATAAGAAACACTGTCTTTAGGAATTTTCTGATTATCCAACGAAGGATTTTCTTTGATTTTAAAAGCATCAGAAATTTTAGGAGTATAAGGTTTCACTACATTTATTTCTCCAGTATTTAAAGTGTCCTTAGCACTTTCTTCTTGCGAAAATAGGGCAGAAGTAAATAAAACTAAGGTGAGTATTGAAATTAGGTTTTTCATACGTTTAATATTATTTTAAGTCACTGTGTGACTTTATCTTTTAGTTTCCAGGTGTTACTGAAAAGTTTGTTTTTGCTTCTTCTGTTTTGATTTTATTTAATTCGGTCTGAGCTTCTTCAACAACATCATCATATTGAGAGAAATTCTTAATGACACTTTTCAAAATATAAGTGGCTTGGAACGAATCTTTTAATTCATAGTAGTTTTTAGCCATTATAATCAATCCTTTTCCTCCCCAATATTTATAGGCAGCATAATCTGAAGCTATTTTTTGAACAATTTTATTGGATACTCTATAACTTCCATCTTTATGTTCAAAATATGCACTATAGTACAATGCTTCTGCTTTTAATTCTCCAGTAGCAATTGCTTCTACTTTTTTATAAGCACTTCTTGCTTTTGCTTCATCATTGGTTTGAATTGCGCTACGTGCAATAATGATTTGCGCATCAGATTTCATTTGATTATCGGCTCTAGATTGACCTAATACTTTTTCAGCATATTCAACAGCTTTTGTATAGTTTTCGTCTTTATAATAGCCTTTCATTAAGTTTGACTGAGCGAATATGCTATTTTGAGCATCGTTAGATTCATTTTCCAATCGTTCTAAAATTGGAATTGCATTTTGCCAATCATCATTTTCAAGATATGCTTGTGCTAATCTAGAAAGCGCTTGTTCAGTATATTCACTTTGCTCTTGATCTACTACATATTTATAATGTGGAATAGTTTGAACGATTTGTTTTTCGGCATATAAAGATTGTCCTAAATAGAAATTGGCATGTAAGGCATGTAAACCTCTTGGGAAATCTTTAAGGTATTTTCTAAATCCAGTAATTGCTTTTGGATGATTGCCTTGTAAATATTGTTTCTCTGCCGATTCGTACATATCATTATCCAACTCAGCATCGGTAACATTAATAAAGTCAATGTCTTTAACCCAATCAGCATATTCATCAACTCTACCTAAGTCAACATAAATTTGTCTTGCACTACTTACCGCTTGTTTTGCTTCAGCAGTATTAGGAAATTGTCTTACAACTTTCTTATAAGTATTCAATGCCTCTTCATTTCGGTCGGTATTGTAGTAAATCACCCCTTTTTTAAGCATTGCTTTAGAAACTAAAGGACTTCTTTTAAAATGATCAATTAAATAGTCATAATTTTCCAATGCTTTGTCAGTTTCATTTGCATCAACATATTCGTTTGCCAAAACATAATAAGCATCATCACGATATTTTGATCTTGGAAACTTGTTTAAGAATGTAGTTAGTTCGTCTATTTTTTTCTGATCCAGACGAATATATCCATAACTCACCGCTTTTTGGAACTGCGCATAATCGGCATCTGGAGTGTTTAACTCAACAATTTTGTCATAAGATGTTATAGCATTTCTATAGTTGCTCGTAACAAAATAAGTATCGGCAAGTCTTAAATGACTATCATTCAATTTTTGTTCATCCTCTGGACTTTGACTGATATATTTCTTGAATTCAGTACTTGCTTTTTCGTATTCTTTTTGCTTGAAATGTGTATAGGCTAAATTGTAATTTAAGTTTTTGTATTCATCAATATATCGTGCATTGGCATCACTTTCAAAAGTTTTAAAATTACTTAAGGCATCATTAAAATTATTCAGTCTGAAATTTGATTCGCCTTTCCAATAAAGCGCTTGTGCTTTTACTTTTGCATCAACTGGAACAGAGATCGATTTGTCAAAATTTACGATTGCCTCATCGTAATTATTATCACCAAACACCTGAACACCTCTATAAAACGCTGCTTTTTGATATAATGGATTGTTTTCTACTTCTTTTTTATTCTCTAGATAAGAAATAGCTCCAGCATAATCTTGTGAAGTTAAATAAGCACTTAAGATAAGGTCTTCAATTTCCTTTTTGTGTTTAGATTTTGGGTATTTTTTTAGGTAGTCTTGTAATACTTCCGGAACATTTTTATAAGGATTACCTATTTCATAACTCAACTTAGCATAATTTAAATAGGCATCTTCTTGAAGTTGAGGTTTAAACTCCATTTGTGATGCATTTCTAAAAGCATTTAATGCTTCTGTTTTTTTATCAAGTTTTAAATAGCATTCTGCAAGATGATAGTAAGCATTTTGTGCTACTTCATTATCTCCGTTTATAATTTTATTGAAATAAGAAATAGCATTTTCATAATCATCTTGTTTATAGTATGCATAACCAAGCATGTAATAATCGGTATTATTCCATTTTCCTCGTGTTCCTTTGTAATTTCTTAAATGCGGGATTGCTTCTGCATACTTATTTAGATTGAAATAACTCTCGCCAACTATTTTTGAGATTTGAGAATGCTCTTCTCTTTTAGCACTTACCAATAATGGCTCTCCTAATTCGATAGCTTTTTCAAATTTTCCACTTTTAAAGTTTATATCTGCTAAGTAATAAGAAACATTCTTTTTGTATGACTCATCTGTTACAACTTCACCAAGATACTCATTGGCAGTTTCAAAATCATCATCGGAGTATGCGATATAACCGTAGTAATACTTTGCTTGCGCTCCATATTTTTGAGAATCTAGTAGTTTTTTAAAATACTCTTTCGCTTTTGAATAATTTTTTGTCGCAAAAAGGGCGTAACCATTCTTAAAGTCAAAATCTTCTTTTTGTCTTATTGATAAGTTGTTTACATTAGCTTTACCATACCATTTAAGTGCATAGGCATATTTACGAACTTTAAAATAATAATCTGCTGTTTCAATAAAAGCATTGTTGCGTTTGGTACTTGTTGGGTATCTTTTGACAAACTCCAACATCATATCATCTGCGCCTCTTTGATTTAATCTAATTGCACAATTGGCAATATAATATTCGCAGTTGGCACGTAACTCAGTGGTTTCATCATAAGATGCTCTTATCTGATTAAATAATTGCTGAGAAGCTAAATAAGACTTGTCTTTATACAATTCAATTGCATGGTTGTAGTCTTTAAGTTCGTGTGTGTAAATGTTTGTTTTTTGTGCGAAAGAAACAGTGCAGATTACTGATAAACAGTAAACTAAAAAATATTTTTTAAATGTCATCCCCAATAATTTTGAATGTATAAAGTTACAGTAAACTTGTAAAATAACTATAGTACATTAACGATAATTATTGTCGAAATTGCATAAATGTTAAAAATATTTTTGAATCTGTTAAAATTATTCTTCCAATAGTTCATCCATTAAGTTGTTAAATTCTTCTACGTAGTGTAAATAGTAATCTCCAGTTGCAGGACCAGAAAAACCAGTATGAATATTGCGAACTTTTCCTTTTTTGTCTATGATAATTGACGTAGGGAAAGACATCACATGATTTAACATTGGTAAAGTTTTAGAAGCGTCACCTTTATTGGAAGTTCCAGCAATTAAATAATCATAACCTACATCGTAAGTTCTTCTCATTTTGTCAACCCGTGCTTTTGCATACTCAAAATCATCTTTGTTTTCATAAGCCAAACCAATTATTTCAACGCCTCTATCTTTATTTTTTCTGTACCAATCAGCATAAAAAATGGTTTCATCCATACAATTAGGACACCAAGTGCCAAAAACTTGTAATATGACAACTTTGTCTTTGTATTTTGGAGCATCAAGACTAACGATTTCTCCTTCAAGGTTTGGGAATGAAAATTCTATTTTATCATAACCTTCTTTTAAGTAAGTTAATTTGTTTGCATCTGGTAATTCAGCAGTTGCATCTTTTTTTCCTGTAAAAGGCTGATAAAATGTTTTTCCAGACCAAAACTCTCCTTTTAATTCGTCTTTTTTTACTTTACCCTTAAGTACAAATAGGTGATTACCATCAAATGCATATAATTCAAATTGACTATTGTCAACTTTACCTTCAAGAAATCTATAATCACCAGTTTTAGTTAGAATGGTACCTTTTAACTCGCCGTCTTCGGTATTGAATAATCCAATAGTTTTATTCATTGTACCATCTTTTCTATGCAAATCTATGGCCCATTTCCCATCCATTATTTTGGCGCTAGATAGTTGATCTAGTCTTTTACTTTTTCCAAATATTGCTTTAAATGGAAGTACATAATCTTCAGCATAATTTTTAGTATAAGTTCCTGAAAGTGTATTTTCTTCAATTTTTGCTTTTATGTCAGCATCAAAAATGTGTAGTGGAAAGAATATGGAATCTTTTTTAACTGTTACATCATTAATGTCAATAATATTATCGCCATCGTGGAGTTTAATTTTATAAGAATTGTCAATCTTGTTAATGTCGAAAATAAATGGGAGTTGATGATTTTGAACTGTAATTTCACCTCTCCAAGAACCAACTTTTAATTCGGTTTTTTTTGGTTCAGGGCTACAAGAGATAATAAAAGACAAACTTAAAATTACGCTAGTGATTTGGAAAAAATATTTCATTCTTAATGATTTTGTTAGATTCAAAGATAACTAATAAAGCTTAGTTTTATTAAAGTCGTTAAAATTTTTGAAAGGTTACAGAGAATACTTAAGTTTGTCTATAAATAATAAAAATCCATGCAAGAACCAATCCTTTTTCTTAAAGATGCTTCCATTTTTCAGCGCGATAGTTTGGTGCTTTCTGACGTAAATATAGAAATAAATAAAGGGGAGTTTTTATATCTTATTGGTAAGACTGGTAGTGGGAAAAGTAGTTTGATGAAAACACTTTATGGAGATTTATCATTACAAAAAGGAGAAGGTCAAATAGTAGATTTTGACTTAAAAAATCTTAAAGAAAAAGAGATTCCTCATCTTAGAAGAAAATTAGGAATAGTATTTCAAGATTTTAAATTATTAAATGATAGAACGGTAGAAGAAAATTTGTTGTTTGTTTTGAAGGCTACAGGTTGGGAGGATAAAAAGGCAATGAAAGTAAAGATTCAGGAAGTTTTGGAAAAGGTTGGAATGCATACCAAAGGTTATAAAATGCCTTTTGAAATTTCGGGAGGAGAGCAACAACGTGTAGCAATTGCTAGAGCCTTATTGAATGATCCTGAACTTATTTTAGCAGATGAACCAACTGGAAATTTAGATCCAAGGACATCTATTGAAGTTATGGATGTTTTGGAAGAAATTCATAAAAGTGGTAAAACCATTTTAATGGCTACTCATGATTATGCTTTGATAATGAAATATCCTCACCGAACTATAAAGTGCGAAGGAGAAGAGTTGTTTGAAGTAGTACAACAAACTAGTTAAAAATTTCTTTAACCAATTTTTTAGCACTCTTTTTTGGATTGAATGGGCTTAAAATTTCAATTCTTTTATTGATAATTTCTTGATTGAAATTTTTAGAAAAAAATAATTCCGTTTTTTCTAAAAATTCTTTTTTTGTGTTTGCAATTTCAACTAAATCTTCTAGACCAGTATCTTCAATCATTTGATTATTGGTGATTACAAATTTTCCTTTTGACAAAGTATTTAATAGTTTGAGTTTAATACCAGTTTTTTGAAAAGTTGGTAAAACATTTATATGGGCAACTTCAAAAAGTTTTTGAAGACTTTCATCGGTTGGTATTTCAATGAAATTGATATTTTCAATGTTTTTAATAAGTGTTTTTAAACCTTTGTCTAGTTTTTTTGATGCAATAATAAGTTTGTAATTAGAATTTTTATAAACCTCAATTAAGAATTCAACTGCATTAATATTTTCAGAAACAGTTAAGTTTCCATGATATAAAATAATTTTTTCTGAAGGTTTAAATTCGCTATTGATAGTTGCTTCATAAAAAGCAGGAATGTATGTTGATTTATTTCCATATTTGTTTGAAAAATAAGATTGTTCAAATGGCGAAATAGGGAATATGCCTTCAACTTTACTTAATATGTCTTCATACTCTTTTAATTTTTCAGCTTCATATTTGAAGAATTTTTTCTTAAAAATACTAGATTCACTTTCAAATAATCCTTTATAAAAATTATGCTCTATATTATGCGCTCTTACAAAAACTCTAGAAGAATTTATTGTGTTAGAATAAATTGGGAAAGTTGTATGTAAACCTTCAAACAAAATTGGGAAATCGTCTCCTAGGAGTCTATTAATTAATTGTTGATTTGCTCGACTTTTAACAACAAAAGGAATCTTAGAAAAAGTACTTAAAAAATAGGAGTTGCGCTTGTAATAATATACTTTATAACAATATTTTTCTAATTCTTCCTGCTTTCCTCTACCATATTCAAAAGTATGTAAGTGAATTTTAACTCCCAGTTTTTTTAGTTCTTTGATTTTATAAAATACATCAATTACTCCACCATAATTTGGAGGGTAGGGCACATCAAAAGAAACAATATGTAGGCTTTTAGTCGAGATTTGCAAAAATTAATTTTAATTTCTCTTTTTCCGATTGCCAATTTAATTCTTTTTTTGCAAGTTTTAAAGAATCTTTAAAGTCAGTGTTTAAAATAGTTTGAATTTGTTGCGCAATAAATTCAGGTTTCCTTTCCAATATTATTTCACCTACACTATAATCTTCAACAATTCTTTTCATTTCTGGCAAATCAGAAACTAAAATAGGTATTTCAGCATTTATATAATCAAATATTTTATTGGGCAAAGCATAACGATAATTTAACCCTAAATCTTCTTCAAAACTAATTCCTAAATCAGCATTTATAGTTATTTCTTTTAATTCATTTGGATGCTTTCTCCCTAAAAATTCAATTTTAGAATTCAAATTTAATTCCTCAACTTGTTGTTTTAGTATGTTTGTAATATCACCATCACCAATAATAATAAATTTAATGTTTTCAAGATGTTGCATAGTTTTTATCATCAACTCAATACCTCTCCCTAAGTTTAACGCACCTTGATAAATAACAACTTTTTCTTTAGAATCACTTACTTTTTTCTTGAGGTTTACTGATTTTATTGGTAGGTTTTTTATGACTTTAAAATCTGTTTGATATTTGGAATTGTAATAATCGGCAATAGATTGGCAGACCGTATAACAGTTTTTTAATTTTGGAACAATTGTATTTTCAATTTTCCGCCAAACTTTTTGGGTTTTTGGTCTATTTACAAGTTCTGGTACTTCAGTGAATAATTCATGACTATCATAAACTATTTTTTTGTTTTGAAGTCTGCTTATAAGGTAGTTTGATAATAAAGTATCAAGGTCATTTGATAATAAAACATCTTTTTTGGTAAACAAAAGTTTAAAAAACAAGCGCAAATTATATTCGGCATAAAAAAGAAATCCTTTATTAAATAGAAGTTTCATTCGATGAGTTTTGTAATTTCTTTTTATAGAAAGGCTATTTGGTAGTATTCTACCAATCAATAAAACATCAAAACCAAATTCTTGTAAAGTATCACAGACTTTACTAACTCTTTGGTCGGTTGCCAGATCATTGATTACAGAAATTACTATTCGTTTCAAATAAAAAATTTATTTGATTGCAAGATAAAAATAAAAACCCACTCCAAAAATGAAGTGGGAAATTGCTATGAAAAAGAAAATAAGGGTTTAACCTTATTTGCGATTTAGTCGGAAGAATAAAAGAAACATTACAGATTATTAAATTTTTAGAAAATATACTTTAAATTTGAGTCAATGAACTCTAATTTAAATCACTTAACGCAATATGGTCTTCATTTTATTAATAAAATGAAGGAGCCTAATGGAAAAGGAATTGCAGTAGCAACTGAAAAAAAATACAATACAGTTATTAATAAGTTGGTAGAATTTGAAAAGTATAAAAATGAACCAATTTTATTTAAAAATGTTGATTTGAAATTCAGAAGTGAATTGATTAGTTATTTCTCTGAAGTTCATAGGTTGAGTGATAATACTATTGGCCGATATCTAAAATTTGTTAAGAGTTTATGTCTAGATGCCCAACGAAATGGTGTATTGGTGCATCGAGAGATTGATTATTTTAAAGGGTATACCGTAAATGCTCCTAAAATCATTTTATCTTTTTCAGAATTAGAGCAAATAAAAAGCGCAAATCTGGGCAATAATAATTATAAAATTGCAAGAGATTGGTTAATTATAGGTTGTTATACTGGTCAGCGAGTATCTGATTTATTACGAATGAATGCAGGTTTTGTTCAGCAAAGTTTTGGTACTGAAATGATAGTGTTAAAACAAGAGAAAACTGGGAATTTAGTTCAAATACCTATGCATATTGAGGTCAAAAGAATTTTATTGAATAGAAACGGGAATTTTCCGCCATTATTTGTTGAAAATATGGAAAGTAATAAATCTTTATTTAATCGATATTTAAAAGGTTTATGTGAAAAGGCTGGAATAAATGTAAGAGAAAAAGGAAGTGTTTATAATCCTGATACTAAACGAAACGAAGAAGGTGTTTTTGAAAAATATAAAATGGTATCTTCTCATATTTGTAGGAGGTCTTTTGCTACCAATTTTTATGGCAACCCAAAATATCCAACTTCAATGCTCATGAATATTACTGCTCATAGTTCAGAAAAAATGTTCTTGGAATATATTGGTAAAAAGCAAGGAGATAATGACATGCAGCTGTCGATGTTTTAAAACACATTTTTTGCAATTTGTTGAATGTTTGAAGATTTTCCCATTGAGTAGTAATGCAATAAAGGTACTCCAGCCTTCACCAATTCTTTACTTTGATTGATGCACCATTCAACACCAACTTCTCTTACCGATTTGTTGTCTTTGCATTTTACAATACTCATAATTAAATCATCAGGTAAATCGACTTTAAATCGGTGCGGTATCAAATTCAATTGTTTTTTAGTGGCTATAGGTTTTAGACCTGGAATTATAGGAACAGTAATTCCTTCTTTTCTGCATTTGTCAACAAATTCAAAATATTTTTGATTGTCAAAAAACATCTGTGTAACGATATAACTTGCACCATTTTTGATTTTCTTTTTCAAGAAATGGATGTCTGAATCTAAACTTGGTGCTTCCATATGTTTTTCTGGATAACCTGCAACACCAATACAGAAATTGGTTTTAGAAGAGTTTTGAAGTTCGTCATCTAAATAAATTCCATTATTTAAATCTTGAATTTGTGAAGTTAATTCACTTGCAAATTTATGTCCCTCTTTTTCTGGTTTAAAATATGTTTCACTCTTAACAGCGTCACCACGTAAAGCCATCACATTATCAATTCCCAAAAAGTCTAAATCAATTAAAAAATTTTCGGTATCTTCTTTAGTAAATCCTCCACACAAAATATGTGGCACAGCATCTACTTGATACTTATTTTGAATAGCAGCACAAATCCCAACAGTTCCTGGGCGTTTTTTTACAACTTTTTTCTTTAGTAATCCGTTTTCTAACTCTTTGAAGGTGTATTCTTCTCTGTGGTAGGTAACATCTATAAATGGAGGTTTGAACTCCATTAGCGGATTAATATTATCAAAGATTGATTGTACATTTTGTCCTTTAAGAGGAGGGAGAATTTCAAAAGAAAACAATGTTTTTCCTTTGGCTTTTTTTATATGGTCAATTACTTTCATTTTATGTAGTAATGTTTGGATTAAGCCATTTATTAGCTTCGTCAATTGTTATTTTTCTTCTTTTTGCATAGTCTTTTACTTGTTCTTGGGTAATTTTTCCAAGCCCAAAATATTTTGCTTCTTCGTTGCCAAAATAATATCCAGAAACACTTGCTGCTGGCCACATGGCTAGACTTTCGGTTAATTTTACTCCTATTCGTTTTTCAACGTTTAACAAACGCCACAATGTGACCTTTTCTAAATGATCTGGACAAGCAGGATATCCTGGAGCAGGACGAATACCTTTATAGTTTTCTTTTATCAATTGTTCATTTGTCAGATTTTCGTCAGTTGCATAACCCCAATATTTTGTTCTAACTTCTTTGTGTAAATATTCGGCAAATGCTTCAGCCAATCTATCAGCCAGTGCTTTAATCATTATTGAGTTGTAATCATCATTTTCGGCTTCAAACTTATCAGCGAGTTCTTTAGTTCCGAAGCCAGTTGACACACAAAAACATCCAATATAATCTTGGATATTTGTTTCTTTTGGTGCAATAAAATCTGCTAAAGCAAAATTAGGTTTCCCTTCTCGCTTTTTGAGTTGTTGACGTAGCGTTAAAAATTTATAATCATTGTCTTTAAAGTTTACTTCTATATCATCTTCATTTACTGTATTGGCTGGAAACAAACCAAAAACTGCTTTTCCTTGTAACAAATTTTCTTTGAAAATTCTTTGTAACAATTGTTGAGCATCAGTAAATAAATCAGTCGCTTGTTCCCCAACAATTTCGTCATTCAAAATTTCTGGATATTTTCCATGTAAATCCCAACTTCTAAAAAAAGGAGACCAATCTATATAGGCTTCTAATTTTGTAATATCAAAATCTTGAATTTCTTGAACACCTAGTTTGTTTGGTTTAATGATTCTTGATTTATACCAGTCAATCTTAAATTTTCGATTACGCGCCTCTTCAATAGTAATGTATTCCTTTGTTTTTGAGCGATTTAAGAATTTATCTCTGAAAATATCGTATTCTTCTCTTATCTGATTTTTATAAATCGAACTGTCTTTTTGTAATAAATTTCCAACAATAGTTACTGCTCTTGAAGCATCATTAACATGAACAACAGTTTCTGAATAATTTGGGGCGATTTTTACTGATGTATGTGCTTTTGAGGTTGTAGCTCCACCAATTAATAAAGGAATAGAAAATTCATTTCTTTCCATTTCTTTAGACAAGTAAACCATTTCGTCTAACGAAGGAGTTATCAATCCGCTTAAACCAATTACATCTACATTTTCTCTTTTGGCAGCTTCAATTATTTTTTCTGGCGGAACCATCACACCTAAATCTACAATTTCATAATTATTGCAACCCAAAACAACAGATACTATGTTTTTACCAATATCGTGAACATCACCTTTTACAGTAGCCATTAAAACTTTTCCAGCCGATTGTACTTTTCCATCTTTCTCTGCTTCAATAAATGGCTGTAAATATGCAACAGCTTTTTTCATTACTCGAGCAGATTTTACTACTTGTGGCAAAAACATTTTTCCACTTCCAAATAAATCACCAACCACATTCATTCCGGTCATTAAATGGCCTTCAATAACTTCAATAGGTTTTTTAGATTGGACTCTTGCTTCTTCAACATCTTCTACAATAAATGCATCAATACCCTTAACTAAACCATGTGTTATCCGTTCTTGTAATGATTTTTCTCTCCATTCTAGAACCTGATTTCCTTCTTTCTTTTTTCCTTTAACAGTTTCAGCAAATTCTAATAATCGTTCAGTAGCGTCATCACGTCTATCTAATAACACATCTTCAACACGTTCTAATAATTGTTTCGGAATGTCATCGTAAATCTCTAACATTGTTGGGTTTACAATTCCCATATTCATGCCGTTTTTTATAGCATGATATAAAAATGCCGAATGCATTGCTTCACGAACTGTATTATTTCCACGAAATGAAAAAGATACATTACTTACTCCACCAGACACATTAGCATAAGGTAAATTTTTCCGAATCCATTGAGTGGCATTAAAAAAGTCAAGTGCATTTTTCCTATGCTCTTCCATTCCAGTTGCAACCGGAAAAATATTAGGATCAAAAATGATGTCTTGTGGCGGAAAGTTCACAATGTCCACCAATATTTTATATGAACGTTCACATATTTCAATTCTACGTTTATAATTATCTGCTTGTCCAACTTCATCAAATGCCATAACAATTATTGCAGCTCCATAACGCTTCACTAATCTTGCTTGGCGGATAAATTCTTTTTCTCCTTCTTTTAAACTAATTGAATTTACTACGCTTTTACCTTGAACAACTTTTAATCCAGCCTCAATAATTTCCCATTTAGAACTGTCAATCATAATTGGAATTCGTGAAATATCGGGTTCAGAAGCAATCAAATTTAAAAAAGTTGTCATTGCATGTTCACCATCCAACATTCCTTCATCCATATTTACATCAAGGATTTGTGCGCCTCCTTCTACCTGATCTCTTGCAACTGAAAGAGCTTCATCGTATTTTTCTTCTCTTATCAATCGAAGAAACTTGCGAGAGCCTGTTACATTCGTACGCTCTCCAATATTTATAAAATTACTTTCTGGAGTAACAACCAATGGCTCTAAACCTGATAATGTTAAATATCTACTCATTTGTTTCTATAGTTATTTTTCTCGGTTGATATTTTGCTGCAACTTCAGCAATTGCCTTTATATGTGCTGGACTCGTTCCGCAACATCCTCCTATGATGTTTATTAAATTATCTTTTAAGTAATTTTCGATAAAAAATTGCATTTGCTCTGGAGTTTCATCATATTCTCCAAAAGCATTTGGTAAACCAGCATTTGGATGAGCTGATGTGTAAAAATTAGACTCTCGAGCTAATCTTTTTAAATATGGTTGTAATTGTTTGGCTCCAAGTGCGCAATTAAATCCTACCGACAATAGAGGTATATGAGAAACAGAAGTTAAAAAAGCTTCAACTGTTTGCCCAGAAAGTGTTCTTCCAGAAGCGTCGGTTATTGTTCCTGAAACCATAATTGGAATATCTATATTGCGTATCTCTTTTACTTCTTCTATAGCAAATAGTGCTGCTTTGGCGTTAAGAGTGTCAAAAATAGTTTCGACTAAAAGAATATCTACTCCGCCGTCAATTAATGCTTCTACTTGTTGTTTATAAGCCACACGTAATTCATCAAAAGTAATTGCTCTATATTCTGGTCTATTAACATCTGGAGATAAACTTGCTGTTCTATTTGTCGGCCCAATTGAACCTGCAACAAAACGTGGTTTTTCAGGATTATTTTGTGTAAATTCATTAGCTACTTCTCTAGCAATCTTAGCAGATTGATAATTTAGTTCGTATACTAAATCTTCCATTTGATAATCAGCCATAGCAATGGTTGTCCCTGAAAAAGTATTGGTTTCTATAATATCTGCTCCAACTTCAAAATACTTAGAATGAATTTCTGCTATTGCATCTGGTTGAGTAATTGATAGTAGATCATTATTACCTTTTAAAGAAATTGGATAATCTTTAAATCGTTGACCACGAAAATCTTCTTCAGTAAAATTATATTGTTGTAGCATAGTTCCCATTGCTCCATCTAGTACTAGAATTCTTTTTTGTATTTCTGTTAAAATAGTTTTCATCTAAATAAAATAATTACTTATTGGAAGTGGATACCACATTCTCTATTATTAATCAATTTTACAGGATCGAAATAAGTTTCGTTCTTTGGTAGGTTATTTTTATGTAAATAATCATCTAAGTCTTCATCAGACCAATAATAAAATGGGCTTATTTTTAATATTCCATCTTTGCTATAACTTAGAATATCTTTTGAGTTTCTATATTCGGTTTGCCTTACTCTAATATTTGTAAACCATATTTTCGGCTGATGAATTTTCAATGCTCTTCTAAATGGTTCTAATTTCACAACTTCCGAAAACTTTCGATGATTTTCTTCATCAATTGTCGATTTATTATAAAGTTCTTGGATTTCTTGTTTTGTAGAATTTGGTGAGTAAATATTGATATTTAAATCAAACTTATAAATCAAGTTCCTTGCATGATTGTAAGTTTCAATTTTATTTAAACTTGTATCACACCAAATAATAGGGATGTTTTTATCAATTTTATTGAAAGTGTTTAGAAGGACAGCAGAATAAATCCCAAAACTAGTGGTAACAATTCTTTGATTACTTAATTGTATAGCCCAAGTAATAATTTCTTCAGGACTTTTGTTTTTTAATTCTGTATTTAAATTTTTTATATCTAACATATTATTTTAATGCTTGTTTTATATCATCAATAATGTCATCAACATATTCCAATCCTACAGAAATTCTTACAAGTCCGTCAGAGATTCCTGTTTCTAATCTTTCATCATTTGATAACTTACTATGTGTTGTTGATGCAGGATGTGTTATGATTGTTCTGGTGTCTCCTAAATTGGCAGACAAAGAACAAAGTTTAATATTGTCCAAAAATTGTTTTCCTTTTTCTATTCCTCCATTTATCTGAAAAGCAACAATATTACCTCCTAATTTCATTTGCTTTTTAGCAATTTCATATTGCGGATGCGATTTTAAGAATGGATATTTTACGTAGTTAACTTTGGAATGGTTTTCTAAAAATTCAGCAATTTTTAATGCATTTTCACAATGTTTTTCAACTCTCACTGCTAATGTTTCTAAACTTTTGGATAAAACCCAAGCGTTGAAAGGTGACATTGCAGGACCAGTATTTCTTGAAAATAAATATATTTCTCTGATTAACTCTTCTTTTCCCACTACAACTCCGCCCAAAACACGTCCTTGACCATCAATAAGTTTAGTGGCAGAATGTATTACAATGTCTGCACCAAATTTGATAGGATTTTGTAAATAAGGAGTAGCAAAGCAATTGTCAATTATCAATAATAGTTTGTGCTTTTGTGCAATACTATTTAATAGCTCCAAATCTAAAATATCTATTGCTGGATTTGTTGGAGATTCAGCATATAAAATCTTAGTGTTTGGTTGGATTAAACTCTCAATTTGATCAATTTCATTAATATTAAAATAATTAGTATTAATATTCCATTTTGGTAAGTATTTAGTAAACAATGAATGCGTTGACCCAAAAACAGATCTACAAGAAATGATATGATCTCCAGCATTTAAAAGAGCACCAAATGTTGAAAAAATTGCTGACATACCAGTTGCAAATGCATAACCAGATTCTGCACCCTCCATTGCAACAATTTTATTTACAAATTCAGTTGTGTTTGGGTTAGAAAATCGACTGTATAAATTGCGTTCTTTTTCTTCGGCAAAAGATGCTCTCATTTCTTCCGAATCTTCAAAAACAAAACTTGAAGTTAAATAGAGAGGGCTAGAGTGCTCTGAAAATTGGGTTCTTTCAGATTGGTTACGTATTGCTAATGTCTCAAAATGATAATTCATAATTAACTTGCTGTTTTAATTCGTTTACGACTAAAAATTGGACTTAAGAAGTTTGATAATTGCTCAAATTCAATTAAAAAACCATCATGACCATGAATAGAGTTTATTTCATGTATGGTTACATTTTTATTAATTGATTTCAATTCTTCATAAGTTTTCCAATTTTCTTCAGGGTTGAAAAATAAATCCGAGTTTATAGTAACTATATGAATGTGGGAAGTAATAGCAGATACTACTTTTGAAAAAGAGCCTCTATTATGAGTGATGTCAATAGTTTTTAATAATTGATTCATCAATTTATATGCACTTAAATTAAACCTATCATTTAATTTTTTTCCATGATGATTGAGCCAACTTTCGGTATTAAACAAATCGCTATTTTTTTTACTTCTATTGAATTTATTGGTAAAAGATTCTGGTGTTCTGTATAAAGTCATTGCATGCATTCTAGCATCAATTAATGGTTGCTTTGAATTGTTTAGAATAGTATCTTGAATATGGCAATTGGCAATAAGCCAATCAGTTGATTTCCAGTCTGTAGCTACAGGAATTAAATACTCAATTAAGTTTGGTTTCAATGCTGCTAATTCCCATGCAATTCCACCTCCAACTGAACCTCCAATTGTAGCATACAACTGATTTATTTGTAATTTTTGAAGCGCAATAGCAAATATTTTAGCAATATCTCTAGCAGTAAAATCCTTATAGTTATTAATTAAGTTTTTAGGTTTATTATCAAATCCATTTCCAGGAATGTTAAATGCTAGTATATTAAAATGATTCGTATCTATACATTTATTATTTCCAATCAATTCGTTCCACCAACCGTTTTTTCCAATAACTTCAGAATTTCCAGTTAGTGCATGAATTACCAAAACTATTGGCGCATCATTTAGTTTTCTTCCAAAAACCTGATAAGACAATTTTAAGTTTACTGTCTTATCAGATTCGGTAATATAATTAGATATTTCAATATATTTTAATTGAGACATATAATGATTTTTTAGTCTTGAAAAACTGGTTGCTTGATTGTGCTAAAAGCTTCTTTTAAATCCTGTTTTAAATCTTCAACGGCTTCAATTCCAACAGATAATCTAATTAAATCAGCCGATACACCTGCTGATTCTTGTTCAGCTTCATCTAATTGTTGATGAGTGGTGCTTGCTGGATGTATAATTAAGGATTTAGTATCTCCAATATTGGCAAGTAGTGAAAATAGTTTAGTGTTATCAGCAATTTTTTTAGCAGCATCAAAACCTCCTTTGTGTCCAAATGTTACGATACCACTTTGACCATTTGGTAAATACTTGTCAGATAGTTCTTTGTATTTACTACTTTCCAATCCAGGATAATTTACCCAAGAAACCTCATCTTGTTGTTCAAGCCATTTTGCTATTTCTAATGCATTTTCAGAATGTTGTTTTATTCGTACTGCTAAAGTTTCTAAACCTTGAATAATATTAAATGCGTTAGTTGGACTTAATGCTCCACCAAAATCACGTAACCCTTCTAATATTAACTTAAATGTAAACGAAGCAGCACCTAAGGTTTCATAATATTTAAGACCATGGTAACCAGCCGAAGGTTCTGTAAATTCTGGAAATTTACCATTTGACCAATCAAAATTTCCTCCATCAATTATTGCACCTCCAAGAGAATTTCCTTGACCTCCAATATATTTGGTAAGCGAATGAATAACAATGTTTGCTCCGTGTTTTATTGGGTTTAAAAGCGCAGGAGTAGCTACAGTATTGTCAACGATAAAAGGAACTCTCGCTACTTTTGAATGTTTTGCAATTGCTTCGATGTCAAGCACATCTAATTTTGGGTTTCCTAAAGATTCTACAAAGAATGCCCTCGTATTTTCTTGAACTGCATCAGCAAAATTATCAGGATTTGAAGCGTCAACAAAAGTAGTTTTTATTCCAAGTCTTGGTAATGTAACACTAAGTAGGTTATAAGTTCCTCCATAAAGACTACTTGATGCGACTATATGATCGCCAGCTCTTAAAAGAGTTAATAATCCAGTTGAAATTGCAGCTGTTCCTGATGCAAATACTACCGCTCCAATTCCGCCTTCAATAGCCGCTAATCTTTCTTGTAATATTTGATTGGTTGGATTATTTAATCGAGTGTAAATGAAACCTAACTCCTTTAATGAAAATAGATTTGCTGCATGTTCTGCATCGTTAAAAACATACGAAGTTGTTTGATAAATTGGAACAGCTCTTGAACCTCCATTTTGTGTGACATCATGTCCTGCGTGTAACGCGTTTGTTGCTAATTTTTGTGTACTCATTTTTCTAGTTTTTGAGTTAATAAATAGATTAAACCAAAAGTCAAATGCACTTTTTGATAAAGTGTACTCAATAGAAAAATGTTATAAGAAATACGTTATTACAGATGAGTAATTACGTTTGGTTATCTATCCAATTTCTGATAAATGAATCTGAAATTAAGTAGAATTTAGCACCTTCTTTGCTAAATGCAAAGGGTTGCTAAGGCTTCATTGGGTCTAATCCCTCCACCTTTCTTGATAACATTTCAATAAAGTTTTGAACTTTGTGAATGCAAATATTGCGTTAGAAAAAGTTAATATCCAAATATTATGATAACTTTTTTCATTTTTTAAATTAAAAACTGAAATAAATCAGGTTTGTCATTTAGATAATCTCCAAAGAAATTCTTTTCTTTCATTTTAGTAATCAAAGGCGTTAAGTCATGAGGAGATTTTAATTGTAAACCTACTACTGCAACATCATTTTCTCGGTTTACTTTTTTAGTATATTCAAAGTGAGTAATATCATCTGTTGGACCTAAAATTTCGGCAACAAATTCTCTTAAGGCACCAGCTCGTTGAGGAAATTTTACAATGAAATAGTGCTTTAAATTAGCATGCAATAAAGCACGTTCTTTTATTTCTGCTGTTCGAGTTATATCGTTATTACTTCCACTAACAATGCAAACTACATTTTTGTCTTTTATTTCATCAGCAAATAAGTCTAAAGCAGCAATACTTAATGCACCTGCAGGTTCTACAACAATTGCTTCTTTGTTATATAAATCTAAGATAGTTTGACATGTTTTTCCCTCAGGTACAGTAATCATATTATGAAGGTTTTGCTTACAGATATTAAAATTTAAATCTCCGACTTTTTTAACTGCAGCGCCATCAACAAAATTATCAATATGTTCTATAGTAGTATTTTTATTATTTTTTATTGATGTAGACATTGATGCAGCACCTTTTGGTTCTACACCAATGATTTTAGTAGTTGGTGATAAATTATTAAATACTGAAGACAATCCTGCTGCTAAACCACCGCCACCGACTGGAACAAAAATATAATCTAATGGTTTGTCAAATTGTTCAATAATTTCTAACCCAATTGTTGCTTGACCTTCAATCACTTTTTGATCATTAAATGGGTGTATGAAGGTTTTATTTTTAGTTTCGCAATTCACAATTGCAGTATGATAGGCATCATCAAATGTATCTCCATCAATCACAATATCTATAAATTCTCCTCCAAACATCTTAACCTGTTCTATTTTTTGATTTGGAGTAGGCGAGGGCATATATATAGTGCCTTTAATGTTTAATAGTTTGCAAGAAAGTGCAACGCCTTGTGCATGATTTCCTGCACTTGCACAAACAATTCCTTTTGCCTTTTCATTATTACTCAATGAAGCAATTTTATTGTAAGCACCACGAATTTTATAAGAACGGACTTGTTGTAAATCTTCGCGCTTCAAAAAAACATTACAAGAAAACTCTTTTGAATATCTATCGTTGAAAGTTAATGGTGTTTTATTTATTATGCCATTTAATTTTTCAGCTGAAGATTTAATGGATGAGATCTCAGGAAAATAAGTAGTTTCAATATTCATATTTATTATATTAATACTGGACTATTAAATTTCTCTTCTGATTTAATTACTTTCATTGCAGTCATTGAGGCTCTTAATTTTGCGCCAATTTTTTCTACAGGATGATTTCTTATTGCGTTGTTTACAGCAATTAGTTCTTGATTGTCAACTCCGTTTTCTGAACTAAATGGTTTCCCAATTATATCAGTTTTAACTGTTTTCATAAAATCTTTAAGCAGAGGCTTACAAGCATGGTCAAATAAGTAACAACCATATTCAGCAGTGTCAGAAATTACACGATTCATTTCATATAATTTTTTACGTGCAATAGTGTTGGCAATTAAAGGTGTTTCATGAAGCGATTCATAATAAGCCGACTCTTCAATTATTCCTGCTTCAGTCATTACTTCAAAAGCCAATTCTACACCAGCTCTTAAAAAAGCAACTAATAATGTTCCGTGGTCAAAATACTCTTGTTCAGTTATTTCTTGATTGGTTATCTCTGTTTTTTCAAATGCAGTTTCACCAGTTGCAGCTCTCCAAGTCAATAAATTTTTATCATCATTTGCCCAATCCTCCATCATAGTTTTTGAAAAATGTCCAGAGATTATATCATCCATATGCTTTTCGAATAATGGACGCATAATTGTTTTTAATTCTTCAGAAATTTCAAAAGCTTTTATTTTTGCTGGATTAGAAAGTCTGTCCATCATGTTAGTAATACCACCATGTTTTAAAGCTTCAGTAATTGTTTCCCAACCATACTGAATTAATTTTGCAGCATAACTTGGTTCAATTCCTTCTTCCATCATTTTGTCAAATGATAAAATTGCGCCAGTTTGTAAAACTCCACAAAGAATAGTTTGCTCTCCCATTAAATCGGACTTAACTTCGGCAACAAAAGAAGATTCTAATACACCTGCTCTATGTCCGCCAGTTGCTACTGCATAAGCTTTTGCTTGTGCTAAACCTTTGTTTTGAGGATCGTTTTCAGGATGAACAGCAATCAATGTTGGAACTCCAAAACCACGTTTATATTCTTCTCGAACTTCAGTTCCCGGACATTTAGGGGCAACCATAATTACTGTAATATCTTTACGGATTTGTGTACCTTCCTCAACAATATTAAAACCATGTGAATATGATAAAGTTGCACCTTCTTTCATTAATGGCATAACAGATTTCACAACATTTGTATGTTGCTTATCAGGTGTTAAATTCAATACTAAATCTGCATTTGGAATTAATTCAGAATAAGTACTAACATTAAATTTGTTTGAAGTAGCATTTTTGAACGAGTTTCTTTTTTCTTCTATAGCTTCTTGTCTTAACGCATAAGAGATGTCAAGACCAGAATCTCTCATATTCAAACCTTGATTCAATCCTTGAGCACCACAACCAATGATTACAATTTTTTTATCTAATAGTGCGTTTACTCCATCTTTAAATTCTGAAGATTCCATGAATCTACATTTTCCTAATTGCTCTAATTTGTTTCTTAATGATAATGAGTTAAAATAATTTGACATTGTTTTTAATTTTAGTGATTGAATGCTTCGAGCATTGTTGATATTTTCATTTCGTCTTTGGTAACGGCAATTCTTCCAGAACGTGTAAATTGCATAATTCCAAAAGCACTTAATTCTTTGTGAAGTTCTTCTATTTCTTCTTTTCTGCCTGATTTTTCTAGAACAAAAAATTCTTTGTTTACAGTTACAATTCTAGCATTACTTTCTTTAATAGTGTTTTGAATTTGTCGCTCATCAAATAATAAATCAGAATTCATTTTGAAGATACATGATTCTTGATAGATTGTGTCTTCCTCTTTATGATAATAGGCTTTGATGACTTCTACTTGTTTTTCTATTTGACCTATAATTTTTTTTACTTGTTCTTCGGTCATATTTATTAAAATTGTAAACTTAGAAACACCTTCAATTTCAGATGCAGAAGTATTCAAACTTTCAATATTGATGTGTCTTCTTTGAAATATTGCAGAAATTCTATTTAATAATCCTATGTTGTTTTCAGTATATACCGAAACCGTAAATTGTTCTTTCTTACTTTCCATAATTATTCTAATCTTATGTCTGATACTGACGCTCCTGAGGGAACCATCGGAAATACATTATCTTCTTTTTCTACACACACTTCTAGGAAATACGCTTCTTTACTCGCCATCATTTCGGTAACAGCATCTGCCAATTCTTCACGTTTGGTTACTCGTTTTGCATTCAAGTAATATCCTTTAGCAATTGCTACAAAATCAGGATTGGTCATTTCTGTAGAAGCATAGCGCTTGTCAAAAAATAGTTGTTGCCATTGGCGAACCATTCCAAGAAATTCATTGTTAAGAACAACAACTTTTACGGCTGCTTTTTGCTGAAAAATTGTGCCTAATTCTTGGATAGTCATTTGATAACCACCATCACCACATATAGATACAACTTCACGATCAGGTCTTGCCATTTTAGCACCAATAGCAGCAGGAAGCCCAAATCCCATAGTACCTAGACCTCCCGAAGTAATATTACTTTTACTCACATTAAAATCTGCATAGCGACATGCTATCATTTGATGTTGACCAACATCACTAACTATAGCAGCTTCACCTTTAGACTGGTTATTAATTTCTTTCAACACTTCTCCCATCGTTAATCCTTCTTTTGTTGGATGCAAATCATTTTTAATGACTTTGTCAAACTCAATCTGATATAAGTCTTTAAATTTTTGATGCCATTCTGGATGAGAATTGGTTTTTATAAAAGGTAGTATAGCTTTTAAACTAGTTTTAGCATCTCCTAACACTGCAACATCTGTCTTTACATTTTTATCAATTTCAGCAGGATCAATTTCAAAGTGAATCACTTTGGCTTGTCTAGCATATTCATCTAACTTTCCTGTTACACGATCATCAAAACGCATTCCTATTGCGATTAAAACATCACATTCATTAGTTAAAATATTTGGAGCATAATTTCCATGCATTCCAACCATGCCAACATTTAGAGGGTGTGAAGTTGGGATTGCCGAAGCGCCCATAATTGTCCATGCTGAGGGTATTCCTGCTTTTTCAATCAAAGTTTTAAATTCTACTTCAGCTTTACCTAAAATAACTCCTTGACCCCAAACTATAAATGGTTTTTTAGCCTCGTTTATTAATTTTGCTGCTGCTTCAAGAGAGTTTTGGTCTGTTTTAGGAATAGGATTATAGCTCCTTATTCCTTCACATTTATTGTAAGAAAAATCAAATTCTTCAAATTGAGCATCTTTTGTAATATCAATTAGAACGGGTCCTGGTCGTCCACTTTTGGCAATATAAAATGCTTTAGCTATGGCTTCTGGAATTTCAGATGCTTTAGTTATTTGACAGTTCCATTTAGTTACAGGTGTTGAAATTCCAACAATGTCTGTTTCTTGAAAAGCATCTGAGCCTAAAAGCTGTGAGGGTACTTGTCCAGTAATACACACCAACGGTGTTGAATCTATTTGCGCATCAGCGATTCCTGTAATTAAATTTGTTGCTCCTGGTCCAGAAGTAGCCATGGCTACACCAACATTACCAGAAATTCTAGCATATCCTTGAGCAGCATGAGTAGCGCCTTGTTCATGTCTTGTTAAGACATGGTGAATTTTGTCTTGATATTTATATAGTTCGTCATAAACAGGCATAATTGCTCCGCCTGGATATCCGTATAAAACTTTAACACCTTCGGCAATTAAGCATTTCACAATAGCTTCGCTTCCTGAAATTCGTTGTGTGGTTTTTGCGGTAGTTTCTTTAGTTTTTATTGTTTGTGTCTCCATAGTATATTTTTAAAACTCATCTGTCACACAACCTTTTGAAGCAGATGATACAGTTTTCGCATATTTATATAATATTCCTCTTTCAAATTTCAATTCTGGAGCCTTCCATTGTTGTTTCCTAGTTTTTAATTCTTCTTCTGAAACTTCTAAAATTATTGAGTTGGTTTCTGCATCAATAGTGATAATATCTCCACTTTTAACTAATGCAATAGTACCTCCTTCTTGAGCTTCAGGAGTAATATGGCCAACTACAAAACCGTGAGTTCCTCCAGAAAATCGACCATCAGTAATTAAAGCGACATCTTTACCTAAACCAGCACCCATAATTGCAGCTGTAGGTTTTAACATTTCAGGCATTCCTGGTCCGCCTTTTGGTCCTTCATAGCGAATGACGACAACATCTCCTTTTTCTACTTTACCATCACGAATTCCATCATTTGCTTCATATTCACCTTCAAATACTTTTGCCTTTCCAGAAAACTTCAAACCTTCTTTTCCAGTGATTTTTGCAACACTTCCTTCACTTGCAAGATTTCCATACAACATTCTTAGATGTCCTGAAATTTTAATAGGTTTTTCAATAGGTTTGATTACATCTTGACCTTCTTTTAAATCATCAACATCTAATAAATTTTCTGCAATTGTTTTTCCTGTTACAGTCAAACAATCTCCATGTAACAAACCTTTCTTTAAAAGATATTTTAATACGGCAGGAATTCCACCAACATTATGAACATCTTCCATCAAATATTTTCCACTTGGTTTCAAATCGGCCAAGAACGGAGTTGTGTCACTAATTTGTTGAAAGTCTTTTAATGTAAAATCAATTTGCGCAGCTCTAGCAATTGCTAAAAAATGTAAAACAGCATTGGTAGAACCTCCAAGAATTGTAACCAATCTTACAGCATTTTCTAAAGATTTACGTGTAATAATATCTGATGGTTTTATATCTTTTTCTAGCAAATTTCTTAATGCTTTTCCTGCATTGATAGATTCTTGTTTTTTGGCGTCACTTAAAGCAGGATTTGAAGAATTGAATGGTAATGTCATTCCCAATGCTTCTATTGCCGAAGCCATAGTGTTTGCTGTATACATTCCTCCACAAGCACCAGCGCCAGGACACGCTTTTTCAACAATACTTTGATATTCACTTTCTTTCATTGTTCCAGCAACTTTACTTCCCCAAGCTTCAAATACCGAAACTACATCTAATTTTTGCCCATTATGACATCCAGAATCAATAGTTCCTCCATAAACCAATATGCTTGGGCGATTTAGGCGGATCATTGCCATTAATGCTCCAGGCATATTTTTGTCACAGCCAACAACAGTAATTAAGCCATCATAACTCATTGCTTGTACTACAGTTTCCATAGAATCGGCGATAATATCTCGAGATGGTAATGAATAACGCATTCCAGGAGTTCCCATAGAAATTCCATCACTTACACCAATTGTATTAAAGATTAAGCCTACAATGTCTTCATTTTTAGTTCCTTGTTTTACCAATTTGGCTAAATCATTTAGGTGCATGTTGCACGGATTTCCTTCATAGCCAGTACTTGCAATTCCTACAATTGGTTTGTAGAAATCTTCTTTGGTTAATCCAATTGCATGTAGCATTGCTTGAGCTGCAGGCTGTGTTGGGTCTTGAGTTACAGTTTTACTATATTTATTTAATTCCACTTAGTTGTTTGTTTAAAATTCAAAATTAATGTTTGGTGTTTTTTATAATTTCTTATTCCAATTTGTTTTCTTATTTCTACTATTGTGTTATTCCTTTTAATCACTTGAAAATCAATTGTATTTGTTAATATTATTACAGTATTCAGAATAAAAAAAGCCTGTATCAAAATTGATACAGGCTTTTTTAAAGGCAATAAATTGCTGTATCAACTTGATGAGAAGTTAATAATGACAATAATTGCTATGATAAATTGGTTATTCATATTTCTATTAAATAAAAAAAACTTTCCGTTTCGGGAAAGTTCTAAATTTATGATTCATAAAAATATCATTCCCTATCGTTGTGAACTAATCACAATGACAATGTTAGAAATAATATTTAAAATTTGTTTTTTCATCTTGATGTCAAATATTCAAAATTATTTTGATAAAATCAAAAAGGAAAGTGATATTTTTTAATATTAAAAAATATTTTAGTGGAGACGGAGGGACTCGAACCCTCGTCCAAACAAGCAACTAAAGAGTTTTCTACATGCTTAGTTTTTGTTTAATTTTCGATTAATAGCTGACCAAAAACTGCCTACTTTTAACTTATTCACTTTAATTTCGGAATATAACCATGAACTTTATATTCCTATGTTAACTTTTACGATGCCTCTAATTTGAACGCCGTTAACCAAGGCTTTCGTGAGACATAAAGCTTTCCGACCTTGTCGGAACTAGGCTAAATCTTACTATAATTCAGATTATTATGCAGCTAAAGCGTAGTTATTCTCGCCGTTTAACGTTTGAAAATGATTTTTACGAGTACTATCTCATTGCTCGACATGCTTACTGTTTAACTGACCTTGCAGTCAAAACCAGTCGTCCCCAAAATTTCAATGAACATTATTAAATGTGTGTGCGAATGTATAAAAAAATAGCCTAATACACTACTTGTAAAATCCTATAAATTCAAATACCTTAGCACAAAATTTATACCAAATATAAAAATTAGATTTAATGAAGATAGGAATCATCAAAGAGCGCAAAAATCCGCCAGATAAAAGAGTAGTTTTTTCACCTGTTGCTTGTAAGGAGTTGTTGGATAAGTTTCCAGGATTGGAAATAAAAGTTGAAAGTTCAGATGTAAGGATTTTTAAAGATGCAGAATATGAAAAGTTAGGTATTGAAGTTTCTGATGATGTGAGTGATTGTGATGTGATGCTTGGTGTAAAAGAAGTTCCTTTAGATTCTTTAATTCCTAATAAAAAATATTTTTTCTTTTCGCATACAATAAAGAAGCAACCTTACAATCGAAAATTGTTAAAAGCTATTGTAGAGAAAAATATTGAATTGTACGATCATGAAACTATTGTTAAAAGGAGTGGAGCAAGGTTAATAGGTTTTGGTAGATATGCTGGATTGGTTGGTGCTTATAATGGTTTTCGAGCATTGGGATTGAGAGATAAATTGTTCAACCTTCCAAAAGTAGAAACATTGAGAGATTTAGACGAGGTGAAAGGGGAATTGGATAAAATCACCTTACCAAATATCAAAATATTACTTTCTGGAACTGGAAAAGTTGCTCTGGGCGCCAAAGAAATTTTAGATCATCTGAACATAAAAGAGGTTACCGATGCTTTGTATCTAACTGCTAAATTCACTGAGCCAGTTTATTGTTTAGTTGATGTAATGGAATACAATAAGCGAACTGATGGTAAAGTAGGAGATAAGTGGGAGTTTTATAAAGACCCTTCTGGTTATGAGAGTAATTTCATGCCTTATGCAAAGGAAACTGACTTTTTTATAGCAGGTCATTTCTATGGTGATGGTGCACCGTATTTATTTACTAGAGAAGATGCAAAATCTAAGGATTTTAATATCAATTTAGTTGCTGATGTTTCTTGCGATATTGATGGTCCAGTTGCAAGTACTATAAGGCCTTCAACCATTGCAGATCCTTTTTATGGTTATGATGCCAAGACTGAAAGAGAAGTGAATTTTGATACTGAAGGTGCCATAACAGTTATGGCTGTTGATAATTTACCATGCGAATTGCCTAAAGATGCTAGTGAAGGTTTTGGAGAGATGTTTATGCAACATGTTATTCCTGCTTTTTTTGATAATGATGCTTCTGGAATTTTAAAACGTGCTAAAATGACTGGAAATAACAGTTTGACAGAACGTTTTGCTTATCTTCAAGATTATTTGGACGGTAAAGAATAATGCTTCAAGACAAACAATTTTTAATTGATTTAGCCAATACTAAAATGCCTTATGGTAAATATAAGGGTAGATACTTAATTGATTTGCCTGAACATTACATTGTTTGGTATCACGCAAAAGGTTTTCCAAAAGGAAAGTTAGGAATGATGTTAGGCTTGGTTTATGAACTAAAGTTAAATGGTTTAGAACATTTGATTAGAGAAATTAAAGAGAAATTATAGTTATTAATTTTTTGTTAAATACTTCATGGTATTAGTTTCAAAGTCAGTTTTTTATTAATTTTAAAGGGTAAACCAAAAATTATAAAATTATGAATACTCAAGATGTAGCCAATAGATTAGTAGAAATGTGTCGCAATGGTCAAAATATGGAGGCTCTCCATGAATTGTATGCCGATAATTGTGTGAGTAGAGAAATGCCAGGAGCACCAGTAGAAGTTAGTGAAGGGAAACAAGCTATAGTTCAAAAAAGCGAATGGTGGTTAAACAATGTTCAAGAATTTCATAAATCTGAAGTTTCTGATCCAATAGTTGCAGGGAATCATTTTACCTGTACTATGGATATGGATGTGACTTTTAAAGATAGAGGTAGACAACAGATGCAAGAAGTGTGTGTGTATGAAGTGAATAATGGTAAAATTGTGCACGAACAATTTTTCTATTCTATGTAAAAAAGTATTTAATTATATTATAAAAGCATCACTATTTAGTGATGTTTTTTTCTATTACAAGAATAGTAGCTACACCTAAAGTATAGGCAATTAAATCTCCAATTTTAAAAGTAGTACCAAATACTAATTTTGTGAATGTATTTTTTTGGATGTTCAGTATTGAAAGGATATCAATAAGTTGAAAAAACTCAATTGTAAAAGCAGTAACCAAAGTTATAATTGCTGCATATATTGGCTTAATTGAAAAGAGACTTTTAATAAAACAATACATTAATAGCACTACTAAATAATCTCCAAATACAAACCGAATAAACTCATTTTTTACATAGAGTGCGATATATAATTCAGTTATAAAAAGTAATAAGAAAAGCAAAAAATACCGGAAGTTAAATTTCATTTCTTTTTTTATTTGATTCTATTAAATAGTTGAAGATAGAAAAACTAATTATAAAGAAAATACCAAATCCAATGGTAACTCCCCAAGTTCTAGGGTGTTCGCTTGGATTTAAAAATCGATTTGCAATATCATAAAATAAGGATTGTGGTTTTTGAATAATATCCCAAGAATTCCAACGTAAAAACCTTCCAAGATAGATACCAAAACTACTCAGAAAGATTACAATTATTGTTATTAACCACGCTTTAAAATTGGAGAGTTTTCTTTTTATAATTTGTTGCATATCATTTATTGAAATAAAGAATAATAGAAACCCATTAACTGCACATGAGAAGATTAAAAGTAAGTCGTACCATTTTGGTATTGCTTTTCCTATTTCTAAATGAAATAAATCAGTGATTATATAGGGAGCATTAGGGAGAAATAACAGCCATAGACAAAATAAACTCCAGAATTTAAAGGTGGATTTTTGAAGTTTTGGACTCAATTTTATTAAGTACGATATTCCAAAAGAAATGAATGCAAGAAATAAGTTCCAGACTAAAAATAGATAGTAAAATGAGTTTGTAACCTTCACTCTAAAAACAATTAATAGAATACTATATATTGTTGATATAGTTATAAGGTGTAAGAGTTTGTCTTTAAATAATTTCATTTTTTTGCGGTTTTAATATAATTAGCCAAGCAGTGATTGATGTAAAAAATGCTGTTCCAAAAAAGCAGATTTCAATATTTCCGAAGTTAGAATCAATAATAAAAAACAAGCAGATTCCAAAAGCAATTATAGCATAGTATGGGAAATATATATTGAATAATTGTTTGTTAGTTAGTCGACCATTCTCATTCCACAAAATTGGCATAATGGTTATTGTATAGGCTATTGCACAGATTATAAAAATGGGAATCATTGAAAAAGCTATTAAAAATATACCGTCTCTACCCATATCTTCACTTGAAATTAGTAATAGCCAAAATAACGTAGTTGCAATTAAAGTTGATTTAATAATTGCTTTTATGATGTCTTGAATTTTAATCATTTTTTATTTTTAAGTTATCATAAGTCATTTCTTGCCAACTATTTTCATTTAATTTTTGAATATATTTTGAGTGCCTTCGGTCAATATTTTCTTTAGTTGAAGTATTAATGTTGTTTTTTTCGGCATAGTCTTTTAAAACAAAGGTATTATTGTCTGTCAATGAAAAAAGGTAATCCATATCCACACTTTTTACATAGTTTAAGGTGTGATATGTTATCAGTTTATCCCAGTTAATAGTTGATGAAATAATCAATAAAACAAAAGCAATTTGTGTATTTTTTCTAAACAAATACCATAGGTTATTGATGCTTTTTACTTTTATAAATGTTGTTATTAAGCCAAATAATGTAAGAAATAGATACACGAAGACACCAATTCTTTTATAGGTAAATCCATATATGCTTGAATACTGATAATTCTTATAAGTAGTAATAAAAGCAAGTATAATATTTAAAAATATCCATAGGTAAGTTAGACTTTTTAGTAGTTTGTTTTTTGTGTAAAAATTCAAATCGCCTCTGAAAAAGTAAATAATAATAGCTATGGCTAATAGAATAGAGATTATCAAAGTGTTTGTTCCATTGTGAACTTGTTTTGAAAGTTCAAAAGCAGAATCGTTATAATTCGCCACCAATGAATAAATATCGGTAATTAAGAAAAAAACGATGAGAAGATTTAATAACGAAATTAATATAGTTCCCAATTGTATTTCGCTTTCAAGTTTTTTAGGATTCTCTTTTTTAAGGCTATTTTTGAATAATTTGTTTCCAGTATTTATATCATTTACTGTGACAGGTTCTATTTGAATTGGTTTAATTATGTTGTTAAATAGATAGTAACCAAGACCAGCAAATAAAATCCATTGAAGGTTGATAAAACTTAGATCGATTTTTGAAATGATTTCATCAAAAAGTGAATTTGCCTCTCTGTACAAATTAATAAATATAATAAGCACAATTGTTGGAATTCCAATTATTTTAAACCAATAAAAATAATTGATTTCTTTCTTTTTTGCATTTTTTATTTCAGAATCTAAACCGTCAAAATAGTGAGCTGCTGATGAAACGATAGTAGAATAAAGACCGTTGATCCATTTTATATATAACGATGATTTATGTTCTGAGTAACTTCCAACAAGACTTAAAAATATTATGACATTTGTGATAATATTTAGTTGAGTGTTGTACAAGAAAATCATACACCCAGAAACCAAGTAAATAATTGAAAGTAGAAGAGTGTTTCTTTTTTTGATTTTTGAAAAATCATTGATGCTTAATACAAGAATAGTTATTAATGTAAATATTAAGAAATTTAAGCCTGTGCTTTGCTTATAAAAAAGCAGGCTAAATAATAGTGATGCGATAATTATGATTATTTTTTTCATTTTTATTACGTGTTTAAAAGTACTTTGTTTTTCAAAGCAAATAATTAAAAAAATAGTTATTGTTTATTTATTAGTTTTTCAAGTGCGTTGATATGTTTTTTAAATTCCATTCTTCCTAATTTTGTAATGCTATATTTAGTATTTGGTTTTCTTCCAATAAATTGTTTTTCAACTGCTATATATTCCTCCTTTTCCAATGATTTTAAATGACTAGCAAGGTTGCCATCTGTAACTCCCAAAAGTTCTTTAAGAGAACTAAAATCAACATATTCATTTACAATCAATGCAGACATAATTCCCAATCGAACTCTATGGTCAAATGCTTTATTTATATGTTGTAAAATGTTTTTCATTTGTTTGTAAACAGATAGTTATGTTTTAAAAGTATAGTATCATTCATAATACTAACTTCTAAATTCTTTTCTATTTGTGATCCATTTGAATAATAACTTAAACCTTTTTCTAAGGATTCATTATTCATTTTAAATTTGATAATAAAAACACCATCATTATTTACATTATCCATACCAGTATAAAAAACTTTTTTCTCTTTTTGATTCAGAAAAAAATATTGATTTTTTGAATCTGGATAAATATGTAAAGAGTCAATTTTATAATCGCTATTATTTGTAATAATAAATTTTGCTTTGTTAGACTTGCACGAAGTTAGAAAGAATAACAATATTATTGTAAAGCAATTAATATATTTACTTATCATGTTTAAAATACATCAAAGTTCCATAAATTATGTGTAACAATCCAAATCCAATAGCCCAAAAATACAGACCATATCCAATATAATTCATTGCTATAAGTCCAAGAATAATTTCAGCTATTCCAAGGTATTTTACATTTCCAAAGGTATACTTACTAGCACTGAATAATGCTAAACCGTAAAAAATTAATGTTGCTGGTGCCACAAAACCATAAAAACCTTGATTTAAAAGTATTATACAAAAGACACCTCCAGTTGCAAGTGGTATCAAAAAGTTAAATAATAATCTTTTGGTAGTGCTGTCCCACATTTTTACTCCATCTTTTTTTGCCTTCTTTTGTGTAAGTATAATTGCAGTTAAAATTGATATTAGTGCTATTCCAACTGCAACACCAATTAATTTTAGTTCTATTATATTTGGATCGACAGAATTTTTAGAATAATCATTCAAATTATTACTTCTAATAACACTTCTCGCAATAAAAGCACCAATGAGTGCATAAATTCCTGCTAATACTCCTGAAAGTCCACTTAATGATATAAATCGAGATGATTTATTCATGATGTTCTTTATTTCTGATATTTCCTTTAAATAATCTTTCTCACTCATAATAAAAGTACTTTGAATTACAAAGTTAATAATTAAATTCATTTGAGCAAATAAAATTTTAAATTTGTTTTTATGAATCCAATAGAACAACATATATTCAAACAACCAGAACCCTATCAATCTATTATGTTGTATATACGAAGTGTTATAAAGAAAACACTTCCAGATGTGAAAGAAAAGTATAGTTATAAGATTCCATTTTATAATTGTTATAACAAGCCGATGCTCTATATGGGAGTATTAAAAGGAACGAATTATGTAGATGTTGCTTTTGTTCAAGGAATACTTCTAGAACAGGATTTTCCAGAACTAAAAGATTATAAGAATAGAAAACAAGTACGATCACTTCAAGTTACATCTATCGAAGATTTTGATGAGTTGATGTTTGTTGAGTTACTTAAAAAAGCCTCTGAATTGTTAAAAACGAGTAAAAGAGCGTGGTATCTTTAAGTAAGAGAATTTACCGTTTTTCTAATAGCTACTAAATTACTCAGGAGTTTTTCTAAATAGGCTAAATCTAGCATATTAGCACCATCACTTTTGGCATTTGCAGGATCAAAATGCGTTTCGATAAACAAGCCATCAACATTATTTACAACTCCAGCACGAGCGATAGTTTCGATCATGTCAGGTCTTCCACCAGTAACTCCAGAAGTTTGATTTGGCTGCTGTAAGGAATGGGTAACATCCAACACAACAGGAGCGTAGTTTCTCATTTCAGGAATTCCTCTAAAGTCAACCAACATATCTTGATAACCAAACATGGTTCCTCTATCCGTAATCCAAGCCTTTTCACTTCCGCTATCTTTTACTTTTTGCACAGCATGTTTCATTGCTGCAGGACTCATAAACTGTCCTTTTTTAAGATTCACCACTTTTCCAGTTTTTGCAGCAGCAACTACTAAGTCGGTTTGGCGAACTAAAAAAGCCGGAATTTGCAATACATCTACATATTCAGCGGCTTTTACGGCATCAGAAACCTCGTGAATATCTGTAACCGTTGGAACATCAAATGTTTCAGAAACTTTGCGTAGAATTTTCAATGCTTTTTCATCACCTATTCCTGTAAAACTATCAATTCTACTTCTGTTAGCCTTTTTAAAACTACCTTTAAAAACATATGGAATCTTTAGTTTATCGGTAATAGAAATCACTTTTTCAGCAATACGAAGTGCCATTTCTTCTCCTTCAATGGCACAAGGGCCAGCCAATAAAAAGAAGTTGTCACTATCGGTATGTTTTATTTTCGGAATTAAATTAAGATCCATACAAAATGTTTTTTGCAAAGGTACAGATTTTGATTCGATTTAAAATCAATCTTTATATTTACAGTAAATTATACTTAGTATGGCATACAATGAATTTTTAGGGGATAGAATTCGACAAATTTTAAGAGATAAGTCTGTAGATTTTTTTGAAAAGAAAATGTTTGGTGGTTTATGTTTTATGGTTGATGATAAAATGTGTCTAGGAATTGTAAAAGACGAGGTAATGGCAAGAATAGGGCCAGAGAAGTATGAAGAGTCGCTTTTGAAAGAAGGTTGTAGTGAAATGAATTTTACTGGACGACCTATGAAAGGGTATGTTTTTTTAACTGATGAAGCAATTGATTTGGATAAAGATTTATCATATTGGATTCAATTAGCTTTAGATTTTAATCCATTGGCAAAGGCAAGTAAAAAAAGAACAACAAAAAAGCAGAAGTAAAATCACTTCTGCTTTTTATATATTAATTATTTTTTTGAGATTAGAACTGATATCTCAATCCTAGAGCAATATCAGAGTTTAAACCGTCATAGATTTTATTAAAACCTACTTCAGGACGATAATCCAAAGAAATCAATAATGGTATATCTAAATCGAATTCAATTCCAATATTACCAGCAGCAAAAACTAATGTTTGAGAATCATCAGTGGTTTTATTTTTCCAGTTTCCAACTCCGCCACCAACTCCAGCGTACCAATTAAATTGATTGCCAAGAGGCCAAACCCATTGATAAATACCAGCAAGTTTGTAAGCATCAGTAGAAGAATTATTTCTCCAGCCTAAATCTAATTCTAATCGGTTGCTTTCTGAAAGTTTACGTTGGTATGAGATTTCACCACCAAACCCATCATTACTTCCAAACCTAACTCCAATAGCATTTTCAGAAATGTCTTGAGCATTCATTGATAAAGTTGCGGTTAGTACAAATACGATACTTAAAAGAAATTTTTTCATAAGTGTTTATTTTTAATTTTAGTTATGCGTATCTATTAAACAACTATTGTGCCGTTTTATTTTATTTTTACACGAATACCTTCACTGTGACTTGAAAACTCTGGAGCATACATACTTTGAATAGTAGTTATACCGTTTGAAAAATCACCAGCATTATTAACTCTTAAGTCATGTTCAAAGACATAAACACCTTTTGGAAGTCGGTCAAAAAAGAAATTGGTGCTTGCATCTTTAGTACTTTCATAATACCCTAAACCATCTTGATATTTGTATTTTGATAATACATTTACAGGCTCAAAACCTGAGGCTCTCATATCTTTCATATGTACAAACTCCATTTCTCTATCTACTTTTAATTCTATTCGCACTCGCACTAAATCTCCTATTTTTAATGAAGTTTCATCAGTAATTAAAGATAACTCTTCGCCCTTATCAGTATGCTGTTTTAAGAATAGTTTCTTTGATAATTTTAATGGAGTTTCTGCATGTGTAATTTTATCTAAATCCTCAAAATATTGCCAATATATTGCTCCCCAAGCAATTCCATCACTATCTTTTTCTAGAGTAACAGTTGCCATTTCTGGAGTTATTTCATTACTATCAAATGATGTTTTGAAATAGCCAGTTCCTGCCTCAATTTTCGTGTCTTTAAGCGCAAGAGGATCAATAACTTGCTCACCAATTTTCACATCCATAAAATCGGTTACTTCTAGCCAATCACTTCCTTGTAATAATAGTGCATAAACTGCTTCAGTGGTGGCTTTGGTTGTTTCCCAACGATTGGTTTGTTTGTTCTTTAATAACCAAATTTTTAAATTATCAATAGTCTCTATATCGTTTTCAATTTCGGCAAATGCTTCAATCATCAATGCTTGCGTTTCTATTGGCGCTTGATACCAATACCAACTTGGAGAGTTAGATTTCCAATACATGCCTAATTCTTCATTGGTAGTACTATTTTCTTTTAATGATTTTAAAATTTTAGAAGCCAACTGTTGATTGTTATTTCTATATTGAACTAAGGCGATAATTCCTTTAGAATACAAATTGAACTTTTTCCAATACGTTTCAGACTGATCCATATAATAATCAACTGCAGTTTTGGTTTTGTCATTCATTTTTATTTCAGGATAAAAACTACGCATGTATAAATATTGCAATTGAAAATAACTGATATGTTGTTTTGCTAAAAAGTCTTTTTCGTCTTTTAATCCTTTAGATTTAGTCTTTGCTTTTTCACGAATTTCAGCCGCTCGTTCTAATAGTTTTTTATAATCATCGACAATGTCTTCATCTAAAAAAGTTACAGATTTATGAATCATTTTTGTTGCTTTGTCATCATTTTTGATTCCTAATTTATTCAAATGTCCAAAACCTGTAGCAACATGTTGTGTAATGTATCTGTTTGGGTATTTACTTCCTTTGAACCATGGGAAACCACCATTGCTAAACTGCATTTGTTTTAGTTTGTTGATAGCACTTTCCGATTCATTTTTCATCTTGTTTAAATCAAACAATAAAGCAATACGTTTCTTTTGTTCCGTTTCACTTTGTGCATCTCTCAACCAAGGAGTTTCTTGAATAATCAAGGACTTTAATTCTTGATTTTTCTCTAAATTAGAAATTAATGCCTCGGCTGAGGCCCACTGATTGAATACTTCTTGTATTCTTGGATTAGCATTTGCAATATGACTTGCCAACGCATTGGCATAATAACGAGAGAATGTTTGCTCAGCACATTCATAAGGATATTCCATCAAGTATGGCAAAGCCTGAACTGCATACCATGCAGGATTTGAAGTTACTTCAAGCGTTAATTTATGATTACTCAATGTTGTTGAAGTGTTGTTCTTCAATTTATCCAAAGTGAATGTTTTTGTTTCGTTGCTTTTAATCCACATTGGAAGTGTTTCAGTCACCAACATTCTGTTTGATAAAACAGGCAACGCATTTTGTTCTCCGTCAGAAAAATCTCCTGCTTTTGCCACAATTTTATATTGAACTGCTTGTACTTTGTTCATCGGAATTTTTAAAGACCAACTCACATTCGTATTCCCTTTAGCATCTAGCGTAAAGTTTTTATTCTTCTCAGTATTGCTTAGTAAATCGTTTATTTCTTTTCCTGTAATAGCGTCTACCAATTGTAATTGAGCAAAACCGTTGAGGTTTTTATCAGTTAGGTTAGATATTTTACTTGAGAAAATAATTTCATCACCTTCTCTTAAAAAACGTGGCGGATTTGGCAATACCATCAAATCTTTTTGAGTAACAGTTGTCAAAGTTTTTGTCGCAGTTTTTAAATCTTTGCTATGTGCCAGTAATTGCATTTTCCAGCGTGTCAATGCCTCAGGAACTGTAAAGTCAAAACTTACGTTTCCTTCTTCATCTGTTCTTAAATGCGGAAAGAAAAAGGCAGTTTCTTGCAGGTTTTTGCGTGTTTGCACTTTAGATAATTCTGCATCTATTTTTGCTTGTCCAGATTTTGTAGTGATTTCTATGACTCCATTTGCAGCACGAATTCCGTATAAGGCTGCTGCAGGAGGACCTTTGAGTACATTTATAGATACTATATCATCAGGATTAATAGTTCCATCTTCTTTGTAATTTTCTACAAGGATACCGTCGATAACATACAGAGGTTCATTATCTCTAGTAATAATAGAACTTGCTCCTCTTAAAACTATTCTTGAAGAAGTACCAACAGATTTATTTTCTTCTCTTGCAAATGCTAGTTCATCATTGCTAATACTTTCAACTGCATAAGTGGAATTTCTTTTTTTAGATCTACCAGTTCCATAAGCAGTTATTACTACTTCTTCAAGTATATCATCGTTTACTTCAAGTAAAACGTTTATTGTTGAAGAATCTCCAATTTTTTTCTCAACAGTTGACATACCTACAAAACTATAGGTTAAAATATCTGAGTTCTTAACATTGATAGCATAGTTTCCATCAAAGTCAGTAACAGTTCCAAAGGCAGTTCCTTTTATGATAACAGACACTCCAGGAAGTGGTCCATGTTCATCTTGAACATTTCCAGTTATAGTTTTATCAAATTCTGTTCTTTTAGAAGTTAACTTGGATAAATATTGATCATTTGACCAACGGTTATTATTCATGCTAAAGCCAAACCATTTTATGGCATCATAACCTTGCGTGTCGTAATAGTTGTTATAATAATTCCTGTGTTGGTTTCTTATATTAAATCGCTGCGTACCAAAACTATGATTGGCTGTACTGTTTCCATACGAATAATAGTTTCTTCTTTGAATTGGATTGAATGACCAATTATGAGATTTAAACTCATCTAAAGAAGCATCATACATAGAAGCCAATAACTCTGAAGTCACTTTTTCATTCTTGTTTCCTTTAATTTTAAAACTCCATGTTTGCTCACTTCCAGGTTGTAACTTATCTCTAAATGTGAGTGTTTCAATCAATAAATCATTTGATTTGTAAGGAACTACAATATTGATATTCCCTTTTTCAAAACTGTTATAGTTCACAAAATAGTACTTGATGGAAAATCCTCCTAAATCATCTTTTGAAACTGGAATTTTGATTGTTTTTGTTTCGTTGTTCAAATGCACTAAATGTGTTGAAACAATTTTATTTTTCTTCTCTACTGTTATGGTTGCAGTTAAATCTTTGGAAGCAGAACCAACAGTTAGTTCTACTAGTTCGTTTGGTTTGTAAGACGTTTTATCAGTATTGATAAAGAACAATTTGCTGTCTGCAACTTTAGAATCTTTACTGCTATAGATATCAAATTGTTGTTCGTCTTTTACCAATTGACCAAACTTATCTTTGCATTCTAATATGATTTTATACTTTCCAGAAGCCCATTTTTTTGATTTGAAATCATATTTTTTGTTTTTACCAGTGTCGAAAGATTTATCATACACCAATTTTCCGTTTTCCCATTTGTTAGCATCACTTTCATCATCATTAAAAGGGTCGTTTGGGAATATTTGGCGAAATTGAATTTCAGAGAATCCAGCATAATCGGGAGCATTCCAAGGTCTTTTTCGTTGCGGTTTATTTGGTGCTTCTAATTTATAGATTTTGATAGTTCCTTTGGTTGGAACAAATTCTTCATTTAAGTTTTTAGTATCAATTGAAAACGAATTGTCTTTTAAATTTTTATTGATTTTATCGTCAATTTCAACATTGGCAGTTAAAGCATGATAACCAACTTTGATAGTTGTTTCAGTACTTCTAGTTTCGCCGTTGATATCAGTAACATCAGCAAAAACCTTGTATCTAAATGTTGGTTGAGATTCTTTAGAAACTTTTAAATCAGGAATTGCTTTAAACGTAATTTCATAATTTCCTGAAGCATCCGTCATCGTTTCTCCGTGAGTTATTTCTTGCTCGTCACTACTAATAGAAGGTCTTCTTGAATACCAACCATACCAACGAGGAAATTGAGCAGTTCTCACAACTCTGTAAGTAACTTTAGCATCAGAAATTGAACTTCCTGCAAAAGCGTTGGCTGTTCCGTGAACGGTTATGCTGTCATTTAGTTTGTAGGTTTCAGTTACAGGTTTAAATGTTGTTTCAAACTTTGGACGTTTGTATTCTTCTACTGAAAAGTAATGATGGTTATCTTGTAAATTGAATTGAAATACTTTCCAATAATCATTATTGGCTTTTGAATCAATATTTAATTCAAATGAATATTGACCTGTCAAGCCATTATTGGGTAAGATAAATTCGCCAGAAGCAGCACCAAATTCATTTAATTTTAAATCTAATTTATTTACAATTTCACCATTTGGGTTTTTTAATATAAATTCGATAGTATTTTGTGTTAGTAATTCAGATTTAATTCCTTGTCTTTTTAATACGATTGTTTTAAAATGAACTGTTTGTCCTGGACGGTAAATACTTCTGTCGGTAAAAATGAATGGTTTTATATTGTAGGTTTTATCTTCCCTTATTTTCTCTTTATAATATTCATATAAGTAATAATCACCAAAAGTAGCATTGTCATCTTTGTGATTTATGGTGACAACTACATTTCTATATTGTGTACGACTTTTAAAAGAAAATTGCCCTTTTGTATCACTTACAAAGTTTCGATTAATTTTTTTATTGTATTTATTGGTATTATAGTTTTTAAGATTAATTTTCGCTCCTTCTATTGGTTTTCCAGTATTTCTATCAACTACTTGGTAGTTATATAATCCGTTATTAGAATTTTCTACCAATGCCAAATTAGTAATCTGCAAAAATGTTTGCGCCCAAGTTTTACCTTTAGCCAAATCTCCATCAGTAGTTGCAACAATTAGATAATTTCCTTGTTCATGTTGTGGAAATAAAACTTCGGTAGTGTGTTGTTGGTAATCATGTTCGTTGCGTAGTGAAGATTCCCATTTTTGAATAGGTTTTAACTTGTTGATAAATGCAACTTTTGCGGAATCATTGCGAATTTTATTAAATCTTTTTTGTGCTACTTTAGATATATGGAAAGAAGTGAAATAAAGGTTGTCAGTATTTTTATAATTAATGAGTAGGCGAGAAGGCTTGTCAATAGGAATATATTTCTCAGCAGTAATTGCTAAGTTTTTTGATAAAATTTGATTTTTTAATTCTCTACATCTTTTGGCACCCAACGATTTTGGAAATGTTTTGATTGCACCTTCGCATATCTCTAATGCTTCTTTTCTCTTGAATCTATTTGTATCATTAGTTTTTGGGTCATATAGGTTTGCCTGAGTGTTATATAGACTTGCAATGATAAACGCTATTTCAGTTGAGATTTCATTGTCTTTATAGGTGTCTTTTAATTGATTTAAAGTGTTTAAGTAAATTTCATCTTTGTTTTCAATGATAGTGTTTGCCTTGACAAAATTTAGTCTATCTAAAGTCAATTTTACTAGGGCTTTTGGGTTCTTGTCTTTTAGGTGAAACAAGGTTAAATTTTTATATAGCTTTAACGCATGTAAATGTTGAGATAAACTGTCCTTTGATTCAATAGTTGTTTTTATATAATCACTATTGTTTTTCAAATAATTTACATCATCAATTTCAAATTTGTAAGAAGGTTTTGTAATATTTTGCTCTTCAATTTTATAAAATTCTATTGCTCTATGTGCTAAGAAGTCATATAAAGTTGGTCGATATTCTTTGGAGTTCAATCGTAATTCTAAAATATCGTTGAATTGAGTTAAACCAACTTGTTGTAATTCTAAACTACTGTTTAAAGAATTTTGATAATGCTTATGAGATTCTTCAAAAATGGTTTGTAAATCCCAAGTTCTATAATCATTTGGATCAACTTTCTCTTGTGTTTTTGTTCGGTTATAAAACTTCCATCTATTTTGTTGAAAATATTGCCAGTACATATCGGCAAGTAAACTTTCTAAGATGTTGGCTGTTGGTATTTCATTTTTGGCTATTTCATTTTTAAAATCATTGATTACTTTTAATTGCGCATCTTCTTCTAGCATTAATGCAAACTTTGACTTATAAATCAGCGATTTAATAAGTTGAGGTGCATTCTTCTCATTTGTAGCTTTTTGATAAATTTTTTCAACTTCATTTAATGCTGATTTTGGTAATAATTCCAATTCATGAGCATATACTTTCTCCCAATCGTTTATGTAATTATTAAATCGATTTTGAGAGTTTGATTGTGGTATTGTTGACATAAAAGCAAATAAAATTAATAGCAGTTTTTTCATAATTCAATGTTTGATATTGTAAAGATAGCAAAAGTTATACCTAAAATTTGAGTGAATGAGTGAAGTATCCGTTTGAGTTAGTGAAGTGGGATTATTTGATATTGTCATTCCTGCGAAGGCAGGAATCTAAACACAAACTACTTATGGATTCCTGCCTTCGCAGGAAAGACATTTGTTTATAAAAAAAGCATCAAACTAAATCTCAAAATATTAGTATCACAATTTAGATTTATTAAATTTGTAGTACATCAAATATTTTGAATAAATGAAGGTACATTTTATTGCAATAGGAGGGAGTGCTATGCATAATTTAGCATTGGCTTTACATCAAAAAGGCTATGAGGTTTCAGGTAGTGACGATGCTATTTTTGAGCCTTCAAAATCTAGATTGAATGCCAAAGGACTATTGCCAGATGAATTGGGTTGGAATGCTGATAGAATTACTCCAGAGATAGATGCTGTTATTTTGGGAATGCATGCCAAGGCAGACAATCCAGAATTGATAAAAGCACAAGAACTTGACTTAAAAATATACTCGTATCCAGAATTTTTATACGAGCAATCAAAAGATAAAACGAGAGTTGTTATTGGAGGTTCGCACGGAAAAACTACCATTACTTCTATGATTTTACATGTGTTGCATTATCATGATAGGCAAGTTGATTATATGGTTGGAGCACAATTGGAAGGTTTTGATACTATGGTGCATTTGACCAATGATAATGAATTTATGATTTTGGAAGGTGATGAATATTTATCTTCACCAATTGATAGAAGACCTAAGTTTCATTTATATAAACCCAATATTGCATTGTTAAGTGGTATTGCTTGGGATCATATTAATGTGTTTCCAACCTTTGAAAATTATGTAGAGCAGTTTCAAATTTTCACTAATTCCTTGACCAATGGAGGAATTATGGTCTATAATACTGAAGATGAGCATGTGAAAAATGTAGTTGAGAATTCTTCAAGTCCTATTCAAAAATATCCTTATCAAACTCCAGAATATACCATTGAAAACGGAATTACATATCTAGAAACTTCGGTTGGGAAGTTGCCTTTAGAAATTTTCGGAGAACATAATCTTCAGAATTTGGCAGGAGCAAAATGGATTTGTCAACATTTGGGTATAGATGAAGATGATTTTTATGAGGCTATTTCAAGTTTCTCGGGCGCAAGCAAACGATTAGAGAAAATTGCTCAAAATGATTCAGCAGTTATTTTTAAAGATTTCGCACATTCGCCTTCTAAAGTGGAAGCAACTACCAATGCTGTGAAGAATCAATATAAAGAAAGAACTTTATTGGCGTGTTTGGAACTGCATACTTATAGTAGTTTAAATGCTGAATTTTTAAATGAATATGTTGGTGCATTAGATGCTGCAGATATTGCTGTAGTGTTTTATTCTCCGCATGCAGTAGAGATTAAAAAATTAGAAAAAGTTACTAAAGAGCAAATAGCAACTGCTTTTAAACGCGATGATTTAATAATTTATACCGATCCAAATGAGTTTAAAGAATTTTTGTTTTCTCAAGATTTAGAGAATACAGCACTACTTTTAATGAGTTCAGGAAACTATGGAGGAATTAGTTTTGATGAGGTTGCTGGATTGATATAAAACGAAATTTCTTATTAGACTAAATATTTTCATAGCGAATATTAAGATGCTTTTGTTCAACTTTTTTAAAGTTGATTGCCAGAAATAGCTTAATTGACTATAAAAAGTGCTGAAAGAGCAATGAATTATATACGAAGTTGGTGAACGTTTTAATGTGCTTCAACAGACCTGCTAAACGTAGTTCTGTAATTTTTGAGTAAATATAAGGAATTTGGGCAATTATTATCAGATATTAGACTTCCTATATCAATCTGATAATAATTTATCGAATAGCAAGCGAGTCTTGCGTTATTTGCCAAATTTCGATTATTGGGAGCAAAAATTGCAGAGCCAAATTATGTTTAGTAAAAGTTGGTGCATCGTTTTGGCTCGATGCCCAGCAAAGGTGATATTAATTTTAAATATCACTATACTAAATAATTTGGTTTAGCAGGTCTGTTGAAGCACAATCTTTTGGGATGGGAGTGCGAAGCACGAAGAAACAAAAGTTCAGCTTTGCTGAATGTGCTTCAACGGTCTCGGCTATGAGTAGTTGCGTGTGTTAGCACGAAACTTTGCAAGTACACACCAAACTGAAAATCCGCGAGGATTTTCAGAAGTAGGCGAGAACAAGCAATTACTTATAGCCATTGTTGTGCGTTCGTTTTTTATTCCTTAAACATATTTTTATAGTGTTCTACGTGATGAGGAAATTCCTCTTCGTAAAATGGGTAACTAATTCCCAAAATTGAGATTTCATATCCTTCATCTTTCATTCCTGTAATTGCATTTCCAGCAACTCCTTTTATTTCAAGTCCATCTTGTCTGAATACTTTTAGTTCTGATATTACTTGAGTATCAATAAATTCGAATTCTGTGTCGTCTTCATTTATTACAATATTATTTCCCAAGCAATATTCTTTAATGAATTTGTATGGATTTTCAATTACATTAAATTCGATTCGTCCAAAAGCAACTCCCATTGGTGCATCTGCTTTTTCGAGTTTTGAAGTTCCAATTTCTTTATCTTCCAAAACTACATTATAGGTTTTTTTACAACTTTTTAGCACCTTTTCGTTGTAAAAATCTAAATAATAGTCAGAAGCAAGGCATTCGAATGTCTCGTCCTTAAAAAAGAATATGAAATGTTTTCTGTCCGAATTGTCGCTTTGTATTCTCTGAATTGGAACTGGTAACTCTTTATCTAATCCGCTTTTAATTTCATAGAATTCTCCCCAAGGTAATTCGTTGTGATTTGTTCTATATTGTCCATAAAAATACCCTTCGTCATTGCAAGTATTTAGAGAATATTCCGAACAGTTTTTAAATCGGATTTTGACTTTATCTCCTTCTTGATATTTGTCGAATTGAAAATGATTAAGATAAATATCCATTATCAAGTCAATTCCGTCCACTTTTAATTCAATTTCAGGCGAAACTGGGTCAGCGTTCCAATCCTTTGTTATTTGGATATAGTCAATTTTTCGAGTTGGAATTTTCTCTACCTTATTTGTTCCAAATATTTTATTTATCCAACTCAATTTCCTTTGTTTTCAGTTTTTCTTAAATGACGCACAACAGACCTGCTAAACGTAGTTCTGTAATTTTTGAGTAAATATAAGGAATTTGGGCAATTATTATCAGATATTAGACTTCCTATATCAATCTGATAATAATTTATCGAATAGCAAGCGAGTCTTGCGTTATTTGCCAAATTTCGATTATTGGGAGCAAAAATTGCAGAGCCAAATTATGTTTAGTAAAAGTTGGTGCATCGTTTTGGCTCGATGCCCAGCAAAGGTGATATTAATTTTAAATATCACTATACTAAATAATTTGGTTTAGCAGGTCTGTTGAAGCACAATCTTTTGGGATGGGAGTGCGAAGCACGAAGAAACAAAAGTTCAGCTTTGCTGAATGTGCTTCAACGTGCACGTGTATGGTTTGTTGCGGTCAAGTACGCGATTAATTTTCCGCAGTTACAATATAGTAAAAAGCACACAAAGATCATCGTCTTATCCAGCAGAAGCAATGTATTATACACGTTGTTGTGCGTTCGTTTTTTCTTTCTTTATAATTTCGTCAATAAATTCATTAACATTCAATTCTTTCAATTCTGCATACAGTTTTTTATTCTGATTTGCTTTTTCTGCTAGTTCATATTTCATTTCCTGATATTTCAATCTAGCCCAATCATTTTTCCTTAAAAAATTCCGCATCAGAATGTGTCTTTCCAAGGATTCACTATTCTTTGGACAAACATAAAGGTGATGGGGAATTGAATCCAAAATTCCGTTCGATGAATTTCCGTCTCGCTTAAAAACTTCTCGTTTTTCAATTCCTTGGTTTCCATTATGATAATAACCGATTTTTATTAATCCAGATTTGATTTTTTCAAATTCGGACTCATTATCATAAATAATATCAATATCTATTATTGGTTTAGAATCCAAATTAGGGATTGAAGTACTGCCAACGTGTTCAATGTGACATTTAAGTCCGTTTAATCCATTTTCAATCTCACGTTTTAAGTCCGCAAAATTTTTAATCCAATTCGAGGTGTATTTTTTAATTAGCATTCTGTCTTTCTCAAAAATGACGCACAACAGACCTGCTAAACGTAGTTCTGTAATTTTTGAGTAAATATAAGGAATTTGGGCAATTATTATCAGATATTAGACTTCCTATATCAATCTGATAATAATTTATCGAATAGCAAGCGAGTCTTGCGTTATTTGCCAAATTTCGATTATTGGGAGCAAAAATTGCAGAGCCAAATTATGTTTAGTAAAAGTTGGTGCATCGTTTTGGCTCGATGCCCAGCAAAGGTGATATTAATTTTAAATATCACTATACTAAATAATTTGGTTTAGCAGGTCTGTTGAAGCACAATCTTTTGGGATGGGAGTGCGAAGCACGAAGAAACAAAAGTTCAGCTTTGCTGAATGTGCTTCAACGGTCTAGTGTATGATTTCGTTGCGTGGTTTAAGCACTATAGTTAGCAAATAAATCACAGATAGAAAGTCTGCGAGGACTTTCGTAATTAGACTATAACTAGTAATGAATTATACACATTGTTGGCAATAGTTTTTTATTTCAGTTTATTGTCAAAATGATTCAATAAATCTTTTATCGTTGATATTCCAATTGCTGTCATTTCGGTGTCATTAAAATAACGTGATTCTCCATAAGATTCAGTGTCATTTATTTCCAATAGTTTCTTTTCGAACAATTCTAGTTTATTTAATCTTTTTTCAGCAATTTGTTTTAATCTGATGAAAAGTACTTTGGAATTTTTAAATCTTATGTAATGGTTATTTTCTTGGTCATTACAAACTAAAATATAGAACTCGTTTTTTGTTACTAGATTTTTGGATAATAAAATTTCTTTAAAAACAATTCCAGTATCTTTAATTTGCTTGTAGAACCTAAATTTAACTAATTCAACAACTTTATTATAAGCATCTTTATTAAAATCGTAAAGTTCCATTTACTCCATTCTATTTTTTTTAGTCAGTTCGATAAATATTTTTCTCAATTCCGTTTCTTTAGTCAACTCAAAAATTTCTAATAAAGAACTAACGGTTTCTGCTTCCCAAGCATTTTGAGCAATATTCCGATTATATTTTTTCAAGAGTTTATTCAAACTTGATTTGGTTACAGTTCCGCTAACTTCTTTTTCCAATGCAATAATAAATTCATTTAAATTCTTGACAGAGGTTTTCCAATCTCCCCAATCATTTTCCACTTCGAGTATCTTTTCCGCAATCTTTCTGTCAGTTTCGTTTTCAAATCGATTTTCCTCAACCAACTCAAATAGTTTGTCAAAAGTCAGTAAAGGAATTTCAGTCATATTCACAAATTCAGATTCGGATTTCGGTTTTCTCAAATTATTGCCAACAGACCTGCTAAACGTAGTTCTGTAATTTTTGAGTAAATATAAGGAATTTGGGCAATTATTATCAGATATTAGACTTCCTATATCAATCTGATAATAATTTATCGAATAGCAAGCGAGTCTTGCGTTATTTGCCAAATTTCGATTATTGGGAGCAAAAATTGCAGAGCCAAATTATGTTTAGTAAAAGTTGGTGCATCGTTTTGGCTCGATGCCCAGCAAAGGTGATATTAATTTTAAATATCACTATACTAAATAATTTGGTTTAGCAGGTCTGTTGAAGCACAATCTTTTGGGATGGGAGTGCGAAGCACGAAGAAACAAAAGTTCAGCTTTGCTGAATGTGCTTCAACGGTTTTGTGTATGATTAGTGGCGTGTTTAAGCACCTAATTTAGCAAATAAAAACTGGATAGAAAATCCGCGAGGATTTTCGTAAGTAGGCGAGAACTAGCCATTAATTATACACGTTGTTCTACGCAGTTTTTATTCGTTCGATTGCTTGTTTTAATTGCTCAATTTTCTTTGGTCCAAATCCGCTGATGTTTTTCATTTCCTCAAGGTCAATTTCCAAAACTTTTTTTGGTGTTGTGTAACCAAGTTCATAAACTTTGTCAACCATAGGAATTCCAAATTCCTGTAACTTTTCCTTAATCCATTCGATTCCGAGTTCATTTGGTTTAAGTCCGTGAAAAAATTCGTCAACAAACGGTTTATTCGATTTTCCAAATTCGTTTATCAACTCTATTTTTTCCTCGTATGTTTTTTCGGTGTCATTTGATATTAACTGAAACTTTGGCAAACTGTCAAAATACATTGGTTTTTTCTCAAATTCCTTTTCAATAAAGTCGTTTGCAGATATTTCAATCCATTCGTATTCAGTTCCGCCAATTTCATTCCGTACAGTTTCATATTCCGCAATTGGTATGATTTTATACGCATTTTCGATTTTTTCTTTTGACATATTTAAATCCAAATCAGGAACGAATTGTAGATAAAGAGTTTTGTCACTCGCTTTCCAAAAAGCATCATCGTAAATTCTGTATTTTCTCTCAACTTGCGGATTGTCAGTTTGACTGTTTTCGTAACTTTTTTCCGCTCGATTGAAAGCAGTTCTTAACTTTTTAAAATCCTCGATTGTTTTTACTTCATCAACTAATTGTTGAACAGTCGGCAAAGTTTTATTTGTCCGACTTTGAGGTTTATTAGTCGATTTAGATTCTTTCAGTTTTGGATTATTCTTTTCTTGAATAGTTCCAATTACTCCGAAAATCACAAAAATTCCGACTAATGCTAATATTATGTAAAAAATTGTCAATTTATTCTCTGGGTTTAATGGTTAGTCAAATTGCGTAGAACAGACCTGCTAAACGTAGTTCTGTAATTTTTGAGTAAATATAAGGAATTTGGGCAATTATTATCAGATATTAGACTTCCTATATCAATCTGATAATAATTTATCGAATAGCAAGCGAGTCTTGCGTTATTTGCCAAATTTCGATTATTGGGAGCAAAAATTGCAGAGCCAAATTATGTTTAGTAAAAGTTGGTGCATCGTTTTGGCTCGATGCCCAGCAAAGGTGATATTAATTTTAAATATCACTATACTAAATAATTTGGTTTAGCAGGTCTGTTGAAGCACAATCTTTTGGGATGGGAGTGCGAAGCACGAAGAAACAAAAGTTCAGCTTTGCTGAATGTGCTTCAACTCGTTATAAAAGTACTAAAATACTCTTTTATGGGTTCATATTTCCGGATAAAAGGAACTTTTGTTCCTGTTTACCGTTTTTTGTTAGTGATAAAAGTAGGGTGTCTAGAGGACTTTTTACGTCCAACAAGTCTTTTTTTGCAACATGTGTATAAATCATTGTCGTTTCTGGTTTTGAGTGTCCTAATAATTCTTGAATATGTCTTAGTCCAATTCCATTTTCTAATAAATGTGTTGCATAACTATGTCTAAGCGTGTGTGGAGTTACTTTTTTAGTAATCTTAGCAATATTACAAGAACGATTTAGAAATTTTCGAATACTACTTGCCGAATATTTTTTAGATTTTTCACCTTCAACAAAATATAATTCAGGTCTATAGGTAAAAAAATAGTTTTGTAATAAGGGTAAAAAACTATCTGCCAGTACTACATATCTATCTTTTCTACCTTTTGCATTTTTTATCAGTAACTGTCTTCGATCAATATCTATATGTCTTAATTGCAAGTTTATTAATTCGCCAACTCGCAATCCGCTAGAATAAATCAATGCTAATATGGCTCGGTGTTTTAAGTTTTTTGTAGAGCGTAATAAATCAAAAACTTCTTCTTGAGACAACACACTTGGTAGAATTTTACTTTTATGAGGTCTTCTTAGTTTTAGGTTGTCAATGGCACAAGATGGATAAAATTCTTTAAATAATTTAATGGCACTTATCATTTGCCGGTACGTATTTACGCTATATTTTCTTGGTACAAATACATCTTCAGTAAATTTTTCTACATCGCGATTTGTTAATTTATTTAAAGGCTTGTCTTTGATATAATCAATGAAATCGGCAATGAAAGTAAAATAAGTTTTTACAGTACTTTCACTATATTTTCTTCCTTTTAGATATTTGACATATCCTCGAAGAATATTTTTGTTTTCTTCTGATATTTTTCGTGGTTTCCTTGTTACTTTTAATTCTATTTTCTGATAAATGGAATCGTGATATTTTAAGTCATATTCTTCTTTTGAAAATTCTTTATTAAAAACCGCTATGTTGTCATTGGTATATAAAATGTACCAACCTCTCAATGTTTTACTCCATTTGAATCCAGGAATTTTTTTAATCTTATCAATAAGACTTTGATTGTATTGAAAATATAAAACGAGTTGTACTTCTTTACGATGTAGAACTTTTTTTAATAAAATAGAAGTTTTTGAAAATGTATTACTCATAGCGTATCAAATATACGCTTTTTTTAGAAGAAAAAGAATATCATCTATATTACTGTTTTTTTATTATGAGATAGTAGCGTTGTTTTAAATAAAAAAACTCATCAAGTTGGCTCCAAAATAAACATAGATGGTTACTAGAATAAGTTCGCCAATAAGAATACCAGTAATCATATTTTTAAAAGGAATTTTAATGATTCCAGCAACATAACAAATAAGATCGGTTGGGACAAATGGGAATAGTGCCCAACCTGCAATAAATAGTGTTGATTTTGAAGATGTTAGTTTAGTCTTCCATTGCTCAATTTTACTAGGAAATTTCTTCTCTAAGTAACTACTAAATCCTAGCATATCGGAAAAATAGTAGAGCATAGTAGATGAAAAAAGAATACCAAGCATAGAGATTGTTAAGACTAAGAATGGTTTTTCAGGAAATAGCATTATACCTAATAAAACAAAAGGCGTACTAGGAATTAAAAAGAAGCCTCTAATGAAAGTTATCAATATATAGAGTACTAAAACTTCGGTATTGAAATTTTTGATAAATTCTAATAAATATTCAGGAGTTATAATTTCTGGATTTTTAATCGAAATTATAACAAAACTTATAACTGCAATTACCCAAAGTATATAAAAAATGCGTTTTCCTTTTTGTAGCATTCCATGTTTTTTTAATAAAACGATTTGATAAAAGTAATGTTACAATTAATTAGTTTTTTTTCCAAAAATAGGGAGTAAATAATACAAGCACTGTAAATAATTCCAAACGTCCAATCAACATAAGGAAAGTACAAAACCATTTTGCAGGAATAGATAGATGTGCATAATTATCAACAGGACTTACAGTTCCAATAGCTGGTCCAATATTTCCTAATGATGATGCAGCTGCACCAATGGCTGAGGTAAAATCTAATCCAAAAAAAGTTAAAATTACTGAACTCAAAATAAAGATAAGCATGTATAAAACAAAAAAGGAAAGGATATTAAAAATAATACTTTGATTTACTGCTTTGCCTCCATATCTTACAGGAATTATAGCGCTAGGATGTAGTAGTTTTTTTAACTCCAAAATACTACTTTTAATCATCATAATATGACGGACAATTTTTACGCCTCCACTTGTAGATCCTGCCGAACCTCCAATAAAAAACAAAGAAAAAATAAGCATGGTTATAAAAGAATTCCACATAGTGAAATCGGCAGTTACAAAACCAGTTGTTGTTAATATGGCTATTACTTGAAATAATGCATGTCTAAAAGCGCTTTCAAATGCTCCCCAAGGTTTAGGGTGCTCAACTGTTGATTGAAGATTTGGGTCTTGAAAATTGAGTATTAAAACTGTAATCAAGATTATGAGTCCTAATGCACCAAAAAAATACCATTTAAATTCTTCATTTTTTATTACTCGTTGAAATTTTCCTTTAAAAACAAAATAAGAAACTATAAAGTTGGTACCAGCAATAAACATGAAAAAAGTAATAATGTATTGTACCATTGGTAATCCATTCCAAAATGCAACACTATCATTTTTGGTAGAAAAACCTCCAGTACTCATCGTTGCCATAGCATGATTAATGGCATCAAACCAATTCATTCCAGCAATTTTTAGTAATAAAAACTCTGTGATAGTTAGTGAAAAATAGATAAACCATAATCTTTTAGCAGTTTCAGTAATTCTTGGGTGCATTTTGTCTGCCGATGGTCCAGGCGCTTCAGCCATAAATAATTGCATTCCACCAATACCTAATAATGGTAGAATAGCAATAGTTAAAACGATGATTCCCATTCCTCCAATCCAATGCGTAGCACTTCGCCAAAATAGAATTCCTTTTGGCATCGATTCTATATCGGTTAGTATTGAAGATCCAGTTGTTGAATACCCTGAGATAGTTTCAAAAAAAGCATTGGTAAAATCTGGAATTGCTCCAGTAAATAAATAGGGCAGAGTACCAGTGAGCGATAAAATAAGCCATCCGAAGGTTACAATTACATAACCCTCTTTTTTATGTAAGTTTTTTTCAGCATCTCTATTAAAAAACCACATTAAGAAACCAATTACTAAAGTGAGAACTCCTGCAATTAAAATTCCCCATTTTGCATTTTCTTGATGATATATACTAAATGGGACTGCCAACAACATAAAAAAGCCATTGAGCATTGAAGTGAGTCCAAGAAAACTAATAATGATTTGGTAATTAAGGTTTTTCATCAATAATTAATTGAATAATTCTTCAACTTCATTAATTGCTTCAGGTAAGCAGAAAACAACAGCTTTGTCGCCACTTTTTATTTGAAAATCTCCAAAAGTCATCAAGGCTTTTCCTTCTCTTATAACTCCTCCAAAGACAGCATTTCTTGTTAATTTAATATCTTTAATTGTTCTTTGAGTGACTTTAGAGTTAGGTTTTACTTCGAATTCCAATACTTCAGCATCAACATGTTTTAAATTAGCAAGAGCAAGGACTTCCCCTTTTCTTACATGTTTAAAAATTTCACTTGCTGCTAATAATTTTTTATTGATTAGTGTATCAATACCAATAGTTTGAGAAATATTGATATAATCCATATTTTCTACCAGTGCAATTGTCTTTTTAACACCTTTAGATTTTGCCACGAGGCAAGACATAATATTAGTTTCTGAATTACCAGTTACTGCAACAAATGCATCCATTTCACGAATACTTTCTTCTTCCAACAATTCTAAATCACGACCGTCACCTTGTATTACTAATGTGTCTTGCAAAACTTCGGCTAAATGAGATGCTCTACTTTTGTTTTCTTCAATAAGTTTGACTCTAAAGTTATCTTTGCATAGTTTTCTTGCTGCTTTTTCACCAATCTTACTTCCGCCAAGAATCATTAAATCTTTAATTTCAAAAGTGTCTTTACCAGTAAGTTTATGTAATTTTGGAATGCTTTCTTTTGGGCAAGAAAAATATACTTCATCTCCTAGTTCAAAAGTTGTATCTCCTCTTGGGATAATTGTTTGTGAACTATTATTATGTTTTACAGCAATGATAATAAAATCAATTTCTGGAAATTTATTTTTAGCATGTTGTACAGTACAATTAAGTATTGGAGATTTTTCGTTTAAGGTACTTCCAACCATATTAAGAACTCCATTTTCAAATGTTATGGAATCATTAAAAGTTGCTTGGTGTAAGAGCATTTTAATCTCTTTTGAAGCCAATTCTTCGGGTGAAATTACATAATCTAGCCCTAACTCTTTAAAATCTATTTCAGAATTATTGATGAATTCTGGATTGTTAATCCTAGCAATAGTTTTTTTAACCCCAAGTTTTTTTCCAATAACCGCAATGGTAAAATTGGTGTTTGGAGAATCAGTAACTGCTATTAATAAATCGTAATTGCTTACACCAATATTTTTAAGCACATTAATGGAAGTCGCATCACCTTTATGAGTAATTACATCAAGATGAGAATCTAAATAATTTAATTTTTCTCTGTCTAAATCTACAACATAAATATCTTGAGATTCATAGGAAAGAAGTTTTGCAAGGTGAAATCCAACATCGCCAGCACCAGCAATAATAATTTTCATAAGTATGAATATTTAATACAAATATATTAACTTATATTTGATAAAAAAAGAGTTTCTATGAATGATAAAAGCAAGTCATTTTCAATAAAGACATGGAAAGAAGATGATCAACCAAGAGAAAAATTAATTAAAAAAGGTAAAGCCTCATTATCGGATGCTGAATTAATCGCAATTTTGTTAGGTAGTGGAAGTAGAGATGAAAGTGCAGTTGATTTAGCTAAAAAGATATTGAAATTTACCGGCAATAATTTGAATGCTTTAGCAAAATTGACAGTAGAGCAATTAATGCAATTTAAAGGAATAGGAGAGGCAAAATCGGTATCAATCGTAACTGCATTGGAACTTGGATTAAGAAGAAGGTTAGAAGAGGCTTTAGATATACCTAAAATTACAAGTAGTAGAGATGTTTTTGAGATTATGCATTCAATTATTGGAACGTTGCAGCATGAAGAGTTTTGGGTATTGTTTATGAATAATTCGAATAAAATAATTCATAAAATTCAATTGAGTAAAGGTGGAATTACAGGCACTCTAGTTGATATAAGAATTATAATGAAAAAAGCGATAGAATTATCCTCAACTGCTTTAATTCTAACTCATAATCATCCTTCAGGAACATTAAAGCCAAGTAATGCAGATATTCAATTGACACAAAAGGTTAAGAAAGCCGGAGAAACATTGGACATAAAAGTATTGGATCATATTATTATTACCGAAAAAGCGTATTTTAGCTTTGCAGATTCGCAAATATTATAATTATTGATATTAATTTATACACATAAAATTACTCCAAGAGTCCGTTATATTTTCACCCATTTTTTTGTGAGGTTGCTAAATATTCCAGTTAAGTTTACAACATTAGTTGATGAATTTGTTGCTCATAACGGATTGAAAATGACCTACTCTAAAGCACCTCTTGGAAAAGAATTTTTTGTAAAGAGTCATGATTTGTTATTCAATCAAGGATTAGATGATATTGATGTTACAGTTTCTACTTGGGATGATGTTCCGTGTTTTTTTTTGACAAGTAAAAATTCACCTATACCTTATGATATTTTTGCTGCAAGTTTTTATTTAATTACTCGTTATGAGGAGTATTTACCTTATGTTCAAGATATTCATGAAAGGTTTCCAGCAACAGAGAGTTTAGCTTTTAAAAATAACTTTTTAGAAAAGCCTGTAGTAGATATTTGGGCCAAAAAGTTTTTAGAAATATTAAAGGTTAAATTCCCTGATTTTGAGTATAAAAAAAAGGAGTTTGAATTTATATCAACTATTGATGTTGATAATGTTTATGCATATAAACAAAAAGGAATTTTGAGAAATGTTGGAGGTTTTATTAAAGATTTTTTTACACTACGATTAGATAATTTTATTTCAAGATTATTAGTACTACTTAATTTTAGAAAAGACCCTTATGATACTTTTGATATACTATTAGATTATTCAAAAAAATACAATCTAAAAACAATTTTTTTCTTTTCATTAGGCGATTATACAACTTTTGATACTAATATTTCATCATCAAATAATAAATATAAATCTTTAATTAAATCTGTAGCAGATTATGTAAATGTAGGTTTGCATCCATCATATTTTACAATGCAAAATTCCAATAAACTAAAAAAAGAAAAGAATAAAATTGAATCAATTTTAAATAAACCAATTGTAAAATCACGACAGCATTTTTTGAGATTCAAACTTCCTGAAACATTCCAAAACCTTATTGATGTTGAGATTTTAGAAGATTACTCTATGGTATATGCGGATCAAATTGGATTTAGAGCAAGCACTTGTACACCATTTTATTTTTATGATTTAGATTTTGAAATTCAAACACCACTAAAAGTATTCCCTACAACAATAATGGATACAACGTTGAATGATTATTTAAATTTAGTTCCAGTTGTAGCAAAATCGAAGATTAACAATTTAATTAGCGAAGTTAAAAATGTTAATGGAACTTTTATAATGTTGTTTCACAATGAAACACTGAGTGAAAATAAACGCTGGAAAGGCTGGAGAAAAGTTTATGAAGATGTTATTTCTCAAATTGGATAAATGATACAATATCTTAAATATAATGAAATAGATTTTAAGAAGTATGATGATTGTATAGATGCATCTAATAATACTAGAATTTATGCCTATTCTTATTATTTAGATGTGGTTGCTGATAATTGGGATGTTCTTGTTTTTAATGATTATGAATATGTAATGCCGCTTACTTGGCGTAGAAAGTATTTAGTCAAATATATTTATAACCCTTGTTGGACTCAGCAGTTAGGAATTTTTTCAAGTAAAGAACTATCTAAAGAAATTATTGAATTATTTATTAAAAGTATTCCTAAATCATTTTTAAAGTTTTCTATAAACTTTAACTCATTTAACTCCAATTATGATTTTAAAAACGAAAAAGTAAATTACATTTTAACGTTAAATTCTCCCTATGAACAATTGTTTAAGAATTACAAGTATGTAAGGAGAAGAACGAAAAAAATAATTGATGAGCTTAATATCGAAATTACCAAAAGCAATGATTTTGAAGCAATAATTCAATTGTTTGTGAACGAAAAACAAGATGAGGTTTCATTGAAAATTGAGGATTATAACAAGTTAAGAACATTAATTTCAAGTTTTCAAAAGAAAGATAAAGTTGATATTGTTATTGCAGGGGATAAAGAAGATGGATTACTACTAGGAGGTGCTATTTTTCTAAAAGATAAGAAAAGAATTACTTATTTATTTTCGTCAGTTACACAAAAAGGGAGAGATGAACAAGTGATGACTTCAATTATTGATTTAATAATAAAAAAATACTCTAATACTGATTTAATTTTAGATTTTGAAGGCTCCATGATACCTGGTATTGCTTTTTTCTTTAAAAGTTTTGGAGCAATTCAAGAAACTTATTTTACTTATCAGAAGAATTTGCTATAAAATAAAAATAAAAGAAAAACAGCAAAGATATAATCCCAGTAAACCACATTAATGTTCCTGAAGTTATTGCTGCTCCAAATAAGTCATACTTAGGAATTAAAAAATTATTTAGTAAAATGTTTAATATAATAGCTGTGAAGGTTATTATAAAATTAATGTGTGCTTTTCCAATTGAAGAAAGCAAATTTCCAAACAAGCCTCTAATAATTAATATACCTGAAACTCCAATAGTTAATACAAGTAATGAATTTTGATACTCTATATAACTAACATCAAAGAGCGATAAAATAAACGCTCCAAAAAAGTAAACAAACCCAATAATGGAAATACTAATTATAAAAAACAACTTCATGTAATTTTTAATATAATTAGTTATATGTTTTTTATCGCTTATCTTTTCTGTAAACTCAACGAAATCTGTAGTTATAAAAACTTGTGATAAAAAAATTAAACTAAAAGGAATAAGAGAAACATATTTAAATGCTGTTACCAACTCCATATCTTTAAGAATGTTTCCTATTAAAATAATGTCAATTGCTATCAGTAATTTTGCTCCAACATTAGATAAACTGGCAAAAAAACCATATTGCCAAAATTTAGCATTAGTGATATTAAGTTTTATCTGATTCTTCGATTTAATATTTAGTTTATTTACAAATAGCAATACTGTTATTAATGGAGCAATGATTAATGAAATTGCATAACCCAATTCTTTAAAATAATAACTTAATATAAAAACAAGTAGTACTAATATTAAGTTAAAACTAAATTCAACATAAGAAAACAGCTTGTTATTTTTATAAAGCCTAAATTGAATCTTAATCAATTCAAGAATATAATATGAAAAAATTGCAAGAGAGAGCAAGATTAAATAAAAAGGAGTAGTATTGTTAGTAAATTTTATAGTATTAGTTGCAATAATTATTAAAATTACAAATGCTAAATTCACTAAAAATCCTTTTTTGATAGTATAAATCAAAAGTGAGTTTTTTTCTTCATCGGTTTTCAACAACGCCCCATATCTTATTAACCCTTGTTGTAATCCAAAACCTGCAACTGGAATAATAAATAAAATTATTTGAAAGGCGTAAATTACGATTCCAAGCTCTCTATTTGGAATTAATTGTAAAGCAATCCACGAAGCAAAAAATGATAATAGACGTGATAGAATAGTTGCACTTAGGACATAATTTCCCGAACGATTAATAAAACTTTTAATAAAAGAAATTATATTATTCATTTTGTTGTTAATAATTCTTGGTATAAGTCTGTGAATTTCTTTGATATCATTGTTCTACTAAAATTATTTTTTGCGTAAGAATTCATTTCTTCTATTGTTGCTACTTTTTCTTTTTTCAAATAATAATCTTGAATTTTTTTTAATAGTGCTTCCTCATTATTTACTGGAATCAAAGAACCGAACCCTTTAGGGAAGTATTCAGAAATACCACCAACGTTTGTCGAAATTACAGGAGTTCCTGTAGAAAAAGACTCAAGTATTACACATGGTAAGTTTTCATGGTTGCTATTTAGTAAAAATAAAGAGGCTTCGTGGAAATAATGAATTAATTCTTTTTGAGTTATATGGTCAATGAATTTGATTTTAGTCAAGTCAACCTGCGCGGCTAATTCTTTAAATTTTGAAGAATTTTCTCCAACTAAAATAACTTCAAAATCAAGTTTCTGCTTAATTAATTTGCCTAAAGTATGGAGTATTCCTGAAACATTTTTTTGACTATCTAGCATATTAGAAACATGTAAAATTTTAAAGGTTTCACCTGATTTTACCTTTGGTGTAAACAATTCAGTATTTACAACATTTGGAATGGGCATATAGGTGCCTTTTAATCCAAAATCTTTCATGTTTTTAGCCAAGTTATTACTTACTGGACAAACTGCATATGCATTTTTAACAATTAGTTTTGTTAATAATTTTCTACCTAGTCCTATTGATTTGTTAAGTGGATATAAATATCCAGTCCAATGTTCAGTAATTATATAATTCTTTTTTTGAAACCACTTGAGGTATAATACAATAAGCCCTTTAGGATAGGTTACATTTAAATGCACTAAATCAAAGTGTCCAATTCTTTTGATTAATTTCAAATAGATTTTTAAAAAGATAAAAAACTTAGGGAAAATTGTTGATGGAACATAAGCAATGATAGTTCTAACATTATTTATTGTTTGATCTACTATTTCTGTCTGCTTCTTTATATTCATATCAGTTACCAAGTGTATTACAGTTACTTGATTATCTATAGAAACTGCTTCAGCGTGACGTTGTACAAAATCTCCATTGGTAGGAAAAACACGAGAAGGATACCAACTACTTAAGAATAATATATGAAGTTTTTTACTCAATAATTTTGATTTGCTCAAAGATAGCATAATTTTAAAATCAAATCTTTTCTAATACTTTTTTTAGATGTACTTTTAAACTCATGAATAAAAAACATATTTTTTTTGATTTAGATCACACTCTATGGGACTTTGAAACCAATTCAGGTAAAACATTTGAGAAGATATTTAAAATTCACTTTATTGATATTGAGTTGACTAAGTTTTTAAAAGTTTATAAAAAAATAAATTTTGATTACTGGCGATTATTTAGAAATAATCAAATATCAAAACAAGCGTTAAGATATGGTAGATTAAAAGATACTTTTGATAAATTGGACATTCATATTTCAGATGAATTAATTCACAAACTTTCAGAAGATTATATTAATTACTTATCATCTTTTAATCATCTATTTGAAGGAACAATAGAAATTTTAGAATATTTAAAGCCGACTTATAAGTTGCATATAATTACAAATGGTTTTAGTGAAGTTCAATTTAAAAAAATGAAAAATTCTAAAATGGATATATATTTTGATAAGATAATAACATCTGAAAGTGTTGGCGTAAAAAAACCTAATCCAAAAATATTTGAATATGCTCTTAAGGTTGCTGATGCTAAAAAAGAAGAAAGTGTTATGATAGGAGACAGTTGGGAAGCTGATATTATGGGAGCCAAAAACTTCGGTGTTACACCGATTTTTTGTAATTTTGAAAATGAATCAGTTGGTGAATCTATACTTAGTATTACAAATTTAACTGAACTAAAAAAATATCTATAAAATGCTAAAAATCAAATTATTATTATTTATATCACTTTTTTCAATAACTCTTTTTGGGCAAGAAAACTTGAATAAATATAAGTACATTCTCGTGCCAAATCAATTTGAATTTCAAAAAAATGCAGGAGATTATGATTTAAATAGATTAACTAAATTTTTGTTTAAAAAATATGGTTTTAATGCATTGTTAAGTGATGAAACTTACCCTGAAGATTTAGCAATAAATCGATGTTTAGGATTAACTGCACAACTAAGAAAGCAATCATCATTATTTAAAAGTAAGATTAAAGTTGAATTAGTAAATTGTTATAATGAAGTGGTATTTACTAGTATTGAGGCTTCATCGAAAGAGAAAGATTACAAAAAAGCATATCATGAAGCAACTCGTAAGTCATTTCAGAGTTTTAATGGATTAAATTATAACTATCAACCTAATGAAGTTAAAAATCAAGTTGTTCAAGAACAAGTAACTGTTGAGAAAGTAGAAGAGAAACCTAAGGAAATTGAGGATGTAGTAGTAAAAAATGATAAAATAGATAAAAAAAATAATCACCTAAAAGTAACTGAGATTAATGATGAAACTTTTATTGATGAAGCTTTAGAGAGTATTTTATTATATGCTCAGCCAATTGAAAACGGATTTCAATTAATAGATAAAACCCCTAAAAAAGTATATGTAATTAAAGAAACAAGTATGAAAGATGTTTTTATTGTAAAAGATAAGAATGGAATTTTATACAAACAGAATAATGAATGGGTTTTGGAACTGTATCATGATAATCAATTGGTTAAGATAAAAATGAATATTAAATTTTAATATCCATATTTTTCCCAACGTTTCTTTAAAAACTCTCTAAAATTATTTTCTCGAGTGTTATTTCCAGGCTCATATAATTTAGTTTTAGCAATTTCTTCAGGCAAAAATTCTTGTTCAATAAAGTTGTTATCATAACTATGAGCGTATTTATAATTTTTACCATAATCTAAATCTTTCATAAGTTTTGTTGGAGCATTTCTTAAGTGAAGAGGAACAGATAAATCACCAGTTTCACTAACCAATTGTTGTGCTTTCCCAATAGCTTCATAGGAAGCATTGCTCTTCGGTGAGTTTGCAAGATAAATTGCACATTGACTTAAAATAATTCTTGATTCAGGATTACCAATAGTACTTACTGCTTGAAAAGTATTATTGGCTAAAATTAAAGCAGTTGGATTTGCATTTCCTATATCCTCTGAAGCAAGGATTAATAATCTTCGAGCAATAAATTTAACATCTTCTCCACCTTCTATCATCCTTGCAAGCCAATAGACAGCCGCATTTGGATCACTTCCTCTAATAGATTTTATAAAAGCAGAAATAATGTCATAATGCTGTTCGCCAGTTTTATCATATCGAGCCATATTTTTTTGAACTCTATCTATGACAAACTTATTAGTAATTGTAATTTGTTTATTATCAGTAGATGTAATAAGTAGTTCGAAAATATTTAACAATTTTCTTGCATCGCCACCAGATAATCTAAGAAGAGCATCAGTCTCTTTAAGTACAATTTTTTTGCTAGATATGATAGTATCTTTTTCAATTGCTCTATGTAAAAGATTTAGTAAGTCTTTTTTTTCAAAAGAGTTTAATATATAAACTTGGCAACGAGATAATAGCGCTGGAATTACCTCAAAACTAGGGTTTTCAGTAGTTGCTCCAATCAATGTAATCCAGCCTTTTTCAACTGCACCTAATAGAGAATCTTGTTGTGATTTACTAAATCTATGAATTTCATCAATAAATAAAATAGGGTTTTTGGTAGTAAATAACCCACCACTTTGTTTGGCTTTTTCAATGACCTCTCTAATATCTTTTACACCTGAATTAATAGCACTGAGCACATAAAAAGGTCGTTTAGATTCTGTTGCAATGATATTGGCTAGAGTAGTTTTGCCAATTCCTGGAGGTCCCCAAAGGATTAATGAAGGAATAATTCCATTCTTAATGTGCTGCGTTAAATATCCGTTTTTTCCAACAAGATGCTCTTGACTTATATAATCTTCAAGTGTTTTGGGTCTTATTCTTTCTGCCAATGGTTCATTCATAGTATAAAAATAGTAGTTTTGATACTAAAATTATAATGGAAGTGACAATATTTCAGTATAACTATGTTTGGATAAATTTTTGACTAAATACTTTTATGAGCGATTCAAAAGATTTTAAATTCGATAATTCAGTTATATTAATACCTTTTTTAGTAGTATTCTCTATTTGGTTTGTTTTTTGGCTTGATTTAAAGTTTAATTTTAATTTCAATAAATATGGAATTTTACCAAGAACTGTAAAAGGGTTACGAGGTATTGTTTTTTCACCTTTTTTGCATAGCGGAACTTCACATTTAATAAACAATTCTATTCCATTGGTAGTATTAACAAGTGGACTGTTTTATTTTTATAAAAAGATTGCTTTAAAAGTATTAGTTTATGGTACAATCTTCACAGGTATGTTAACTTGGGTAATTGGTAGAGAATCTTATCATATAGGTGCTAGTGGTGTAGTATATTTATTATTTAGTTTTATTTTTTTTAGTGGAATAATTAGAAAGCATTATAGATTAATTGCTTTTTCACTTGTCATCATTTTTTTATATGGTAGTATGATGTGGTATGTTTTCCCAATTAAAAAAGGTATTTCATGGGAAGGACATCTTTCAGGATTTATTGTTGGATTTCTACTTTCTGTAATTTATAGAAAGGTTGGTCCTCAAAAACCAGTTTATGTTTTCAAGAAAACTGAATTTGATAATCATTTTGATGAAGATGGGAATTTTTTAGAAAAAAACGACTTGAATGGAGAGGATTTAAAAGAAAAATAAAATTATTTAAGCCTCTGCCTTACCACTTCATATAAAAACGCTCCACAAGCAACAGAAACGTTTAAAGATTCAATATCACCTAGTAAAGGTAATTTTGCTTTATCATCTACCATTTTTAATATCGATGGATTTACGCCTCTATTTTCTGAACCCATAATAATTGCAGTTGGATTTTTAAAATTGATGTCATAAATGTTTTCAGTTGTTTTTTCTGTCGCAGCTACTAATTTAATATCATGTGCTTGTAATAAAAATAATGCATCTTTTAAATGATTTACACGACAAATAGGTACTTTAAATGCAGCACCAGCAGAAGTCTTTATAGCGTCAGCATTTAGAGGAGCACTACCGTGGCTTTGAATTATTATACCATCAACTCCAGTACATTCGGAAGTTCTAATAATAGCACCAAAGTTTCTAACATCAGTTAGTTGGTCTAATAATAAAAATAGAGGAGGAGTGTCTTTATCTAATACATCTTCAATCAATTTTTCTAAATCATAAAAGTCAATTGGAGAAATAGTTGCAGCAACACCTTGATGGTTACTGTTCTTAGATAAGTGGTTTAGTTTTTCAATTGGAACATAACTTGTCGCTATACTTTTCTCTTTTATAATGGCATTTAATTCTGAAAATAAATTTCCTTTTAAGTCTTTTTGAAGATATATCTTTTGAATTGTTGCACCACTATTAATTGCTTCGATAACGGCTCTTAAACCAAATATTTTAGATGAATTATTTTCCATTTTGCAAAGGTATATAAAATTAAACCCATCTTAATATTAAGATGGGTTTAATTATTTAAAGAAATATGTAGTTTATTCTTTTATAAATTTTTTCACTCCAAATTTATTATCTGAATAGAATTTTAGTAGATACAAACCTGAACTTAAATTTTGTATGTCTATTTGGTCATTATATTTTTCTTTTTTAATTTTTTTCCCAAATAGATCAAAAATTTCAATTTCATCAATAGTTAAATCACTTTTTAATGAAATTATATCATTAGAAGGGTTTGGATATATTGTTACCAAATTATTTATTGAATATTCATCTACCGAAAGTATTTGACAACCAGAAATATCAAAATTCAATTCAATTGGGTCGCCAGGAGTTAAATCTCTACCAGTAAATGCTGGATAATCAGTTGCAAATTTTATAGCACGAAAAACTATATTTTGACCTATGGTTGGGACTGTACCTTGAGATAAGATTTCAGTTGTTGCTACAGGATTAATATATTCCCAAACTTTATTATTATTAGTATCTATCTCAAAAAAGTAGCCTGAATCTCCATCACAAATTAACGTATTACCATTTGGTAGCCTTTGACCGCTAGATAGAATACCAGAAAAAAAGTTTGTTGGGTCAATTGGATCAATATATTGCCATTCAGCAACTGTTGGTAAATAACCATTGGAATCATAAGTATAAAAACCACTTGTACTTGTAGGAGGATTAATAATATCTACCGATGATGCTGAAGAAGTAGTACCATTATTAAAGACCATAATTTTTCCTTCATCAGTTAGTCCATTTGGTATCCAATGTGGATAGTGTTGAGCAAATAAAGTTCTATCACTAGAATTTCCTTTATTATACGCCTCTTTATTTCCCCATCTATAAAGAAAATTTCCGCCTTTACCATATAATCCACCACTCGAGCTTGCTGCTTCTGCTGTAGTAGTTGAATGATCAATAATATATATTTCGCTTAAATTTCTTGTACTCAATACAATTTGATCTAAACCTTCATTATATTGTATAGAATTTACATGTAGCCAATTTGCACCACTATTAGTACCTATTAAATAATTTATATTAAGCAATTGAGGATTATCAGCTATAACTCCAAAATTGTCTTTATTAGAGTCAAAATCTTGGATTAAATGATCTTTTATATTCCATTCCCAAACTATATTTGCCTGATTTGTGCCCACGCGCTCTAATTCAAGAATTTGTTCATTATATAATTTTCCATCCTCTAGTTTTGATGGATCTCTACCAGCTTGTATTGCTTCATTTGTATCCATTGTAGTAACAGCTAGCATTAAAATATTACCATTTGGAAGAGGAAAGATATCATGATGTTGAGATACTAAATTTGAAGAATATATATATTCCCAAATTAGGTTTCCGTCCCAATCAAATAATTCAATTTTACCACCAACACCACCAAATGATATTTCTGGGTTTTCAATAGCTGCTGTACGTAACAGATTTCCATTTTCTAATAGATATACTGAAGCAGCAGCAAAATGAGCACTAGACCATTGGTTTATTACTTGACCACAATTATTAATTAAATATGTTTCTGTTGATCTAATAGGTGCTAATAAGGTATACCCATTATAAGCATCTTGTGTATTATTTATAGTACCAACAGTTTGGCTATAACTTATTAGATTGTTAGTAATTATTAGAAAAACAGTTATAAGTAAATTTTTAAACATATTACTTTTATTTAAAAAATAAAACCACTCTAGTAAATAGAGTGGTTTTAAATATTATAATTTTAATAATTATTATTAAGGGCAATCATTAGTTCCACTAGTAATTACACCTACAGTAGGTGAAGGACCATCACTAAATACAGTTCCATCAGGAGATGTTAAAGTAAAAACAATTTCACTATCCCAATCACCAGAATTAAATTCAAAACTATAATCAGCACCATCAGTCACAGGAATCATTATAGATTGTGTTTCAGCACCAGCTACACCATCTAAATCTTCATTAGCATAATGAGTTGTAGTACCTTCTGATGTTACAGAAACTGAAGCACCATTCCAACCGTCTCCATAAGTATCTGTAGCTTCAAGAACCCAATTACAGAAAACATAATCTACAATATTTACATTGACAGTTAAAGGAGTCATTGATGAATTTGCTGTTCTATTATCACCAATTGTAATTTCTAACAATTCATCACCTTCAACATCTAAATCACCGTAAACAGTAATTGATCCTGATCCTGAAGTATAACCAGCAGGAATAGTAATTGAATGAGTCATATCATAATCATCATGCTCTGTAGCTGTTCCTCCAGTTTGAGATATATACAACTGTGTGTCAACTATGTTTGTTTCACTTAATGTAACTGTATAGTTATAAGTCATATCTCCATCAGCTTCTTTAAAAATTACTGGATTAGCAAAGTCTAAATTAATAGCTACTGTTGGATTTGAATTCATAAGTTGACTATCACCAGTTCTATCTTCTTCATCACAACTAATTATTGCTAAACTTAAAGCAAAAAGAAGAAATGATTTTTTTATAAAATTTAAATTCATTTTTATTGTTTTTTAAAAGTTTGATTATTGTCTTACATATGTTGATGTCCATTCAGCTGGCCAATTTGTTGTGAAAGTCTGGCTGTGTTCCATAGTTAAAGTACCAGTTACTGCATCCCAACTTCCACCTGAAATATCACCAATATCATATGAAGAATTATCTGAACCAAAATCCAAATCACCTGTTGGTAAAACTGCACCACAAACTACAGTAATGTTACCAAAGTTAAATAAAGTTGAATTTGTTGTACAACTACTTAAGAAACCACCATCTGCACGAGTTAAATGCCAAGTTCCATCAGCATTAGCTGTAATAGTTACATCAGGCATAGGTAATGAACAACCAGTGTTTGATACTGAATACGTACCAGTTAAATCTGCAGAACAGTTAATAGTAACATTAAAATTACCTTCATTTGGTCCAGCAAAATAAACACTACCATCACTTTTTATAATTTTAGTTCTAAAAGTAATAACATCACCAATTCTTAAATCATCTACACTAGTTCCTAGACCACTAATATATTCATCGATAGTTGAATAGGTTAAAGAAATAGGTAGTGTAGCGCTAGATGCAGCTGTTACTTCAGCACCACCATTAATTGACTTAGTTAATTCATAACCAGTTACATCTTGACCTCCAGACATTAAAATAACTTCTAAAGTTAAAGAGTTACTTGAGAATGCAACAGTTGCTGTTGACAAATCTGAAGAAGACGGTGCTCCTAATAATTTACCATCAGAATTTGCACTAATAGCTACAATTGCTCCACCAGAAACACCAGTAGTTGCATTGTCAATGTCATAATCAGAGTTCTTTGGATCACATGAATAAAAGAACACTAAAGAAAATACAATTAATACGTTTAATATTTTTTTCATTTTTGTTTTAATTTACAGTTTTTATTATTAATTCATCCACCAAACAGGTGTAGTTAAATTATCCGCACCTTGAGCAGCAACTGCAGCATTATAGTTTGTTGCATTAATTGATGACTCAACACTTGGGTAATAGTATCTTGAAGGAATTTGTGAAATAGCTCCTTCAGCAGCTGGTGTTAAAATAGGGTATCCAGTTCTTCTTTGCTCTGTCCAAGACTCTACTCCTTGAGGGAATAAAGCTAACCAATTTTGCTCAGCAATTTGTTGTAATTCAGTACCAGATGAAAGTGCATTAGCAGCAATATATCCATTGTCAGATACTTGATTTGCTGCAAATGATGCAGTAATACCCGCTTCATAATATGTTGAAGCACTACCAGAAATATATCCTTTTTGTGCAGCTTCAGCCATTAAGAAGTTTAATTCTGAGAATGACATAAAGTATCCTGGAGCTTCTGGTCTTAAAAGAAAAGCACCAAGTGCAGAAACATTCGTATAATTATATGTTGCGTTAGGTACATCTGAAAAACCAGAAGGCTTTCCTCTATAGATTCCACCATCATTAAGAGCAGCATATTGAGATAATCTAGGGTCGTTATTTGGAACCATATTATCATCAATCATTAATGAATTTACTTTAAATTCTGCTCTTGTACCAAATACAATAGTTTCAAATAATGGGTTTGCATTAGGTGAAGCACTTTGATAAATCAATTTTGCTTCATCATCATTAGATGCGAACATATTACCAGCATTAACCAATGCTTGTAAATCACTTGCAACTCCAACTTTACTAGAAATTCTCATAAGAGCTCTAAATTTTAAAGAATTTGTGAATTTTTGCCATTTAGAAGCATCACCACCGTACATAATATCAGAAGTAGCATTAATTTCACCATCTCCGTAAAGTCCATTAGCTTGAGTTAACATAGCCAAGATACCAGTGTAAACATCAGCTTGAGAATCATATTTAGGTAATAAGATCCCATCTTCAGTTCTTAAAGCCTCGCTAAAAGGAATATCCCCATACATATCAGTTAATACATGATAACCATAAGCCTGAAGGGTTAAAGCAACAGCCATTAAGTTATTATTTCCTTCTGCTTCAGCTAATTTATACATTGAATTAGCATCAGCAATAACAGCACTATAAAATGTTGACCAAATACCACCAATTACACCAGGTCTTGGTTGATATCTTGCCTCATCATTATATTGTACTTTAGCCATTTGTTGTGCCCAACAAGACCCCATATCACCCCCAACAAATGTAGAATACATTTGATTCTGTGCCACAAAAATGGTGTTTACCAATAATAGGTGAGCAGGTACAGCTGTAGGGTTATTTGGATCTTGATTTATTTCTTCAAAATCTTTATCACAACTTACTATAAGAAGCAAACTTGCAACTAAGAATAATGTTATTTTAAATCGTTTCATATTTTATATTTTTAAAAATTTAATTTGTTAAAATTATAGTTTTAGACTAATGTTAAAACCAATACTTCTTGCAGATGGTAATTGACCAAATTCCTGACCTTGCTCACCATTACCGTCACTAAATGCAGTTTCTGGATCAATATGAGGAATTTTCTTATGCAAAATAGCTAAGTTACGACCAACTAAAGAAACATTAATGTCTTTAAACATTGTTTTTTCAATAAACTTCGATGGTAACTTATATCCTAAAGTAATTTGTCTTAATTTCACATAAGACGCATCAAATACAGCACTTTCAACTACACCATTTTGGTATGCTCTTTTGTTATAATCTTCAGAAGTTCTAATAACATTGTTTGGTACAAAAGCTCCAGTTACTGGATCAACCATAACACCATTACCTACAAGACCTTCTTCACGACCTAATATAGTCTCTTCTAAAACCCCTGCAAAACGACCCCAAGAAGTTGTCATGGAGTGTAAGTCACCTCCAATTTTAGCATCAACTAAAACTCCTAAATTAAAGTTTTTATAGTCAAATGAGAAGTTAGCACCACCAGTCCAATCTGGAGTAATATTTCCTAAAATTTTAGTAGAAGTATCAATTAATGGCAATCCATTTTCATGGATAATTTGCCCATCAGGAGCTCTTTGGAAAGAAGAACCTACGATAGAACCATAAGGCTCACCTACACGTGCTTCAATAGTCATTCCCCATTGTCCACCTAATACTAGTGTTTCTAATCCTTCACCAAGGGAAACAACTTCGTTCTCGTTTTTAGCAAAGTTTAAATCTATGTCAAATTTGAAATCATCTTTTTGGATTACTGTTGATCCAACTTGGATTTCAAATCCTTTATTATTCATTTCACCTACGTTATTTCTTGCAAAGTTAAAACCTGTTGCAGCAGGTAATTGACCAGTTACAATACCATCAGTAGTAGTTTGATCATAGTAAGTAGCATTAATTCTTAACTTACTATCAAATAATCTTAAATCTACACCAAATTCAGTACCTGTAGTACTTTCAGGTTTAATATTAGGGTTGTTTAATGTTCCTGGAAGTGTAGCACCAGAAACACCAAAGATATTACCTAAACCAAATGGAGTTTGTAATTGATAAGCACCTAAAGGTCCAAATCCTCCTACTTCAGCCCATCCTCCTCTTAATTTCAAGAAAGATAAGATATCAGATTCTGTCTCTAACATATCAGTAATAACCGCACTGGCTGTAACAGAAGGGTAAAAGAAACTATTGTTAGCTTGTGGTAAAACAGAAGCCCAATCATTTCTTGCAGTAAATTCTAAGAATAAATAATCCTTATAAGCAAGTTTACCAAATCCATAAACACTGTTAATACGAGTTTCGCTAACTGTGTTGGCTTCTACATAGTTAACTCCACTTCTAAGGTTACTTAAGTTATATAAGTTAGGTAACTGTAATTGAGGAGCACTTAAGAAATTTAATTTACGATCTCTTTTCATTTGGTTTCCACCAACACTCATATCAAATATTAAGTCTTCAGTTATATTACCGTTATAACTTAATAATAATTCAGCATTTCTTTCAGAGTACGATCTAATAGTTTCGCTATAAGAACCGTTTGGAGCATTATTACTACCAAATGCTCTTCTTTGAGTAGCGATAGAATTCCAGTGATCTAAACCAACTTTACCAGATAAAGTGAAGTGATCATCTAATTGATAGTTCATACCAATGTTACCAACGATTCTATCTTTATCTAAATCTCTTAAGTTAGTTTCTAAAACCCAATATGGATTGTTTTGGAATACGTGATTCCAGTTCAATGGAGTTCCTTCAGCAGCAGTTCCTACTGGAGCTAATGGAAGATTTCTCCAATCTCTTAATGCTTCAAAGTCAACATTTCTACCTGACCAAATAAATTGTTGTACAGGGTTTTCATTATCATATCCAACAAATGGTAAGTTACCACTTCCCGATTTAGTATAGTTAATATTGATAGATGTTGTGAATTTATCAGAAATTACTTGTGATGCACTACCACCAACAGTAAATCTTTCATAATCAGTAAAAGGAACCATACCTTGCTGATCAAACTTACCTAAAGATAATCTATAAGAAAGATTGTCTGATCCGCCAGTAAAAGAAACACTATTACTTAATTGAACACCAGTATCATAGAAATTCTTGATATTATCAGGATGAGATACCCATGGTAATGGAGCACCACCTACTTTATAAGAATCCCATTGTACAAACTCTAAACCTACATCTAATGGTGGCCCCCAACTTTCATCTACTCCAGCATCACCATTTTGACCATCAATATATTCAAAGTAGTAAGGATCTGAACCTTGACCATATGAATTTTGGAAATCAGGTAAAATTAATGGATTGTCAAATTGCATGTTAGAATTAAAAGTAATTCCTAAGTTAGTACTTGCCTTACCTTTTTTAGTAGTAATTTCAATTACACCATTTGCAGCACGTACACCATATAATGCAGCTGCAGCAGGACCTTTTAATACGTTAATAGACTCGATATCATCTGGATTGATGTCAGACACACCATTTGGCATATCTCTACCACCACCTGAACCAGCATTACCATAGTTTCCATTATCAATTGGAACACCATCAACAACATAAAGAGGTTGGTTATTACCAGTAATTGAACTTGCACCCCTTAATACGATACGAGATGAAGCACCAACAGAACCAGAACTTGCAGTAACTTGTACACCGGCAATTTTACCAGATAAACTATTTGCAACGTTTGCCTCTCTTGCTTTTGTAAGGTCTTCACCACCTACACTCTGCACGGCATAAGTAGAACTTCTTTTTTCTACTTTACGACCAAACCCTGTCACAACAACCTCAGTAAGAGATTCTGCCTCTGCAACCATAGTTACATTGATTGAATTTGACGCACCAACAGTTCTCTCAACAGTTTCCATACCTATAAAGCTATACTGAAGAACATCTCCAACATTAGCAGCAATAGAGTAATTACCATCAAAATCAGTTTCAGTACCATTAGTAGTACCTTTAATTATAATACTTACTCCTGGTAATCCTCCTGTATCGTCAGAAACAGTACCAGAAACAGTCTTTGATTGTGCAAATGAAAATTGCACGACAAACGCTAGTAATAGCGTTAAAATTCCATTAAACTTTGTTTTCATTGTATAATTATTTGAATTAATTAGCTCCAAAAGTCTTAAATTATACTTAATATTCCAACTTTTTAACATAAAAAAAGTTAAAAAAGTTAAATAAGTGTTAAGAACTTTTGTGGATATCCTGATTATAGGATGTTAAATAAATGAAAAGGTTGCGTTGGATTTTAAAAAAATTGAATTAATTTAATATGAAATTTTGAGTTGTTAAAGTTAAATTCTGAATTTGACTCTTTTCCAATTGCATAACTCATATCAATATGACCTGACTTTATTTGGTAATTATAACCAATACCAAAACCGAATAATTTATTAGTTGTATTATTTGTATTATTTTCTACATACCCAAAATCTGTAATTGAGTATATGTAAGAATCATTGGTCATATAATATTGGTATTCTAGATTAAGAATGCTTAAGGCGGATGCAAATATGCTTTCTTGATTGAATCCTCTTATTGAGTTTGCTCCACCAATTCTATATAACTCATTTGTATAAAACGTATCAGACACTAATAATTGATTTGTGTTTTTGATTGAAATAGTATTGCGCTTATTTAATATCCAATTGTAGTTTACGCTTAATTCAAATTTTTGTTGTTGATCATTATTGATAGGGTTTTTTCTTTTTCCAATAAGTGTATTAAAATCAATAAAAAAAATATTTTGAAAAGGTCTTAGTGTATTTATTTTTTTGTACTCGTATGATAAACCGAAAAAGGAATTGTTGAATTCGGTAACATGATTTGATGAGATTGCGGTATTTAAATCGTTAGATTTCTCAATTTGATAGATTGTTGATATTTTATTTCTAGGATTTACTAAGTATGAAATTTTCAGATTGCTTTTTATATTTAAAAAAGTAGAATCCTGTTTGTAAATATCAAAATTTAAATTTGGTGAGAATTTAGAGTTAAAAATGAAAGGTGATGTAATTTTTAGTTTAAATATTTTTCTTTCTTCACCATTACTCTTCCAATTTAAAGAAAATTGCTCACCGCTATTAAAGATATTATTTAGCAATAAATCTAAGTACCCGTTAAAATTTATTTTCCCATTTTCATCAGAAGAAAAACCAATTAAACCATCAAATTTATTAGATTTAGTTTTTTCAAGGTAAAGATAAACACTAGTGGAATCATTGGTAAATAATACTTCTGGAGGCTTAATTTCAGAAACGAAAGGAAGAGATGCTATAGCGTCTGAAGCTTGTTTTAATTTTGAAGTATTAAAAGTCGTCCCTTTTTTTAGATTTAATAAATGTTTGATATGGGATTTTGGAAAATCATCATATTTATTTACAATAATATCATCTATTCTTCTTTGATTTGAATTTGTTGTGTTTAAAGTTGCGCTCAAGGTTTCATTATCGTACGTTATATTCTTTAATGAAACTTGTGCAAAAGTTTTTCCTTGATTTTCAAGAACTGCAACTAATTCATTTAGAACTTGGGATACATTTTGAGTTTTTATAACAAATGATTTGTCATTATAATTATCACTAAAGTTTTTAATTAGAGTTTTATTGAATATGTTTTTGTTATAGAATATTTTAATATTTTCTATTTTTTTTCCTAATTCAATTTCAGAAATAAAAACGCTATCTACTTGAACAATATTAGTTATTTTATTATTGAAATATCCTCTAGTTTTTAGAGATTGTTTTAAACTGTCAAGTTGGTCATAAACACTTGCATTATTTTCATGAAATCTTCTATAGTCAATTAAATTAATTACTGATTGTTTCAGTGTGTCTTTAGTTTTAATTTTTAATTCAAATTCTTGAGCTTGTAATTCAGTGTAAATGAAAAATAATAATAGGCTATATATATAAGGTGTAATTTTGAAGTTCAATTGGTCAAAAGATGAGTTTGTAAAACCTTGTGAATATAGGTTATTATTACAAGAGGAAAAACTATTTCAAAAATAAATTAATCCACATTTGATTAAACAGAAATTTATTGTACATTTGCACTCTCTTAAAAAAGAGGTTTAACAAAATAAAAACGTAAACAATAACAAATTAGTATGCCAACTATACAACAATTAGTACGCAAGGGAAGAACCAGTATAACTAAGAAGAGTAAATCGGCGGCTTTGAATTCATGTCCTCAAAGAAGAGGAGTATGTACTCGTGTTTACACAACGACACCTAAGAAACCAAACTCAGCAATGAGAAAGGTGGCAAGGGTTCGTTTGACAAACGGAAACGAGGTTAATGCATATATCCCTGGAGAAGGACATAACTTACAAGAGCACTCGATAGTATTAGTTAGAGGAGGAAGAGTTAAGGATTTACCTGGAGTTAGATACCACATCGTTCGTGGAGCATTAGATACTGCTGGTGTTGAGGGAAGAACTCAACGTCGATCTAAATACGGAGCAAAACGTCCTAAGTAAATTATTAAAACTATTAATGTAAAGACATGAGAAAAAGAAGAGCGAAAAAAAGAATTCTTTTACCGGATCCAAAATTTAATGACCAGATGGTTACACGTTTTGTAAATAACTTAATGTATGACGGTAAAAAATCAGTAGCTTTTAAAGTATTTTATGATGCAATTGACATTGTAGAAGAAAAGAAACAAGACGAAGAAAAATCAGGATTAGAGATTTGGAAAGATGCTTTAGGAAATGTGATGCCTCACGTAGAAGTGCGTAGTCGTCGTGTTGGTGGAGCGACATTTCAAATTCCAATGCAAATTAGACCAGATCGTAAGATTTCTATGGCGATTAAATGGTTAATCTCTTATACAAGAAAACGTAATGAGAAAACAATGGCTCAAAAATTAGCTGCAGAGATTTTAGCTGCTGCTAAAGAAGAAGGGGCTGCAGTTAAGAAAAGAGTTGATGTTCATAAAATGGCAGAAGCTAATAAGGCATTCTCACACTTTAGATTTTAAGAAATGGCAAGAGATTTAAAATATACAAGAAATATTGGTATTGCAGCACATATTGATGCTGGAAAAACTACTACAACTGAGCGTGTATTGTATTACACAGGAGTTTCACATAAAATTGGTGAGGTGCATGATGGTGCAGCAACAATGGACTGGATGGAACAAGAGCAAGAAAGAGGTATTACAATTACTTCTGCAGCAACTACTTGTGAGTGGAAATTCCCGACAGAAAATGGTCAACCGGTAGCAGAGACTAAGGGTTATCATTTTAATATTATTGACACTCCAGGTCACGTTGATTTTACGGTAGAGGTAAATCGTTCTTTACGTGTATTAGATGGTTTAGTATTCTTATTTAGTGCTGTTGATGGTGTTGAGCCTCAATCAGAAACTAACTGGAGATTAGCAGATAATTATAAGGTTCCAAGAATTGGATTTGTAAATAAAATGGACCGTCAAGGTTCTAACTTTTTGGCAGTGTGTCAACAAGTAAAAGATATGTTAAAGTCAAATGCTGTTCCGATTGTATTAAATATTGGTGATGAGGCTGACTTTAAAGGTGTAGTTGATTTAGTGAAAAACAGAGCTATTATTTGGCATGATCATACACAAGGTTCAACATTTGATATTGTTGATATTCCTGAAGATATGAAAGAAGAAGCTGCTAAATATAGAGCTTTGTTGATTGAAGAGGTTGCAAGTTACGATGAGGATTTATTAGAAAAATTCATGGAAGATGAAGATTCTATTACTGAAGAAGAGGTGCATGCTGCACTTCGTGCTGCTGTAATGGATATGGCTATCATTCCAATGATTTGTGGTTCGGCGTTTAAAAATAAAGGTGTCCAGTTCTTATTAGATGCTGTTTGTCGTTATTTACCTTCTCCAACTGATAAAGAAGGTATTGTTGGAATTAATCCAGATACAGATAAAGAAGAAATTCGTAAGCCAGATGTTAAGGAGCCTTTTGCAGCTTTAGCATTTAAGATTGCTACTGATCCATTTGTAGGTCGTTTAGCATTCTTTAGAGCTTATTCGGGAAGATTAGATGCTGGTTCTTATATTTTGAACAATCGTTCTGGTAAAAAAGAGCGTATTTCTCGTATCTACCAAATGCACTCTAATAAGCAAAACGCTATCGAATATATCGAAGCTGGAGATATTGGTGCGGCAGTAGGGTTTAAGGATATTAAAACAGGAGATACAATGTCTGCTGAAAAGCATCCAATTATTCTAGAAAGTATGGACTTTCCAGATCCAGTAATTGGTGTTGCTGTTGAGCCAAAAACTAAGGCTGATGTTGATAAATTAGGTATGGCTTTGGCTAAGTTGGCTGAAGAAGATCCAACTTTCCAAGTAAAAACTGATGAAGCTTCAGGACAAACTATTATCTCAGGAATGGGAGAATTACACTTGGATATTATTGTTGATAGATTGAGACGTGAGTTTAAAGTTGAAGTTAGTCAAGGTGAACCTCAAGTTGAATATAAAGAAGCATTAACAAGAACTGCTGAACACAGAGAGACTTACAAGAAGCAATCAGGTGGTCGTGGTAAGTTTGGTGATATTGTATTTGAAATGGGACCTGCAGATGAAGATTTTAATGGTCCAGGATTACAATTTATTGATGAAATTAAAGGAGGACGTATTCCTAAGGAATTTATTCCTGCAGTAGAAAAAGGATTTAAAGAGGCTATGAAAAATGGTCCTTTAGCTGGATTCGAAATGGATACTATGAAAATAAGATTGAAGGATGGATCTTTCCACCCTGTAGATTCTGATGCGCTTTCGTTTGAATTGGCAGCAAAATTAGGATATAAAGCGGCGGCTAAAGCAGCTGGTGCAGTTATTCTTGAGCCAATTATGAAAATGGATGTTGTAACTCCAGAAGAAAATATGGGTGATATTGTTGGAGATTTAAATAGACGTAGAGGTCAAGTAAATGCTATGGATGATAGAGCAGGTGCAAAAGTTGTTAAGGCTGATGTTCCTTTATCTGAAATGTTTGGATATGTAACTACATTAAGAACATTATCGTCTGGTAGAGCAACTTCTACAATGGAATTTTCACATTATGCTCAAACTCCTTCAAATATTTCTGAAGAAGTAATTACAAAAGCAAAAGGATAATCACTAAATTATAAAAGATGAGTCAAAAAATTAGAATAAAATTAAAGTCTTACGATTACAATTTAGTAGATAAATCTGCTGAGAAAATCGTAAAAACAGTAAAGAATACAGGTGCTGTTATAAATGGCCCTATTCCTTTACCAACACATAAAAAGATTTTTACAGTATTACGTTCACCACACGTAAACAAAAAATCAAGAGAGCAATTCCAATTAAGTTCTTATAAAAGATTATTAGATATTTATAGTTCTTCATCAAAGACTATCGATGCTCTAATGAAATTAGAACTTCCTAGTGGAGTTGAGGTAGAGATTAAAGTTTAATCTAAACTAAGCCAAAAGAAATTTTGGTAACATGTCCCGAGCAGTTGTCGAGGGAAAAACGGAAAAAATACATTCAGGGTTGAAGTATTTTGACCCTGTTTTTTTGAATATAAAGTAAATTAAAAATTAAATTAAATAAATATGTCTGGGTTAATAGGTAAAAAAATCGGAATGACTAGTTTATTCGATGAAAATGGGAAAAATATTCCATGCACAGTAATCGAAGCTGGTCCATGCGTTGTTACCCAAGTCAGAACCGAAGAGGTTGACGGATACAATGCGTTACAACTTGGTTTCGATGACAAAAAGGCAAAAAGCTCAAATAAAGCTTTAGATGGTCACTTTAAAAAAGCAGGTACCACAGCCAAGAAAAAAGTCGTTGAATTCCAAGGGTTTGAAGAAGAGTATAAATTAGGTGATTCAATTACTGTTGAGCACTTTGCCGAAGGTGAGTTTGTAGATGTTTCTGCTACTTCTAAAGGTAAAGGTTTTCAAGGTGTAGTAAAAAGACATGGATTTGCTGGAGTTGGTCAAGCGACTCACGGTCAGCATAACCGTTTAAGAGCGCCTGGATCGATTGGTGCTGCTTCTTATCCTGCGCGTGTATTCAAAGGAATGCGTATGGCAGGTAGAATGGGTGGAGATAAAGTGAAAGTTCAAAATTTAAGAGTTTTAAAAGTAGTTGCTGATAAGAATCTACTTGTTGTTAAAGGATGTGTTCCTGGTCACAAAAACGCTTATGTAATTATTCAGAAATAATGAAAGTATCAGTTTTAGACATTAACGGAAAAGATACAGGAAGGAAAGTTGAACTTTCTAAATCTGTATTCGCAGTTGAACCAAATGATCATGCTGTATATTTAGATGTGAAACAACACTTGGCTAATAAAAGGCAAGGTACTCACAAAGCTAAAGAAAGAGCTGAGATAACCGGATCAACAAGAAAGATTAAGAAACAAAAAGGTACTGGTACAGCTCGTGCAGGTAGTATTAAGTCTCCTGTGTTTAGAGGAGGAGGTCGTATTTTTGGACCTAGGCCAAGAAATTACTCTTTTAAACTTAACAAAAGTTTAAAGAGATTAGCTCGTAAATCAGCACTTAGTACACAAGCAAGTGACAAGAATATTTTAGTTGTAGAGGACTTCAATTTTGAAACTCCAAGTACTAAAAAATTCATCTCAGTTTTACAAGGTTTAGGGCTTGAAAACAAAAAGTCTCTATTTGTGTTGGGAGAGTTAAATAATAATGTATATTTGTCATCACGAAATTTAAAACGTGCTAAAACCATAACTAATTCAGGTTTAAGTACTTATGAAATTTTAAATGCAAATAAAATTGTTCTTTTAGAGAGTTCTCTAGAAGGAATTAATCAAATTTAAGCCAAATAGGTATCAAGATGAGTATTTTAATTAAACCTATTATAACGGAAAAAATGACAAATGATAGCGAATTATTTAATCGTTATGGATTTGTTGTGAATAAGAATGCTAACAAAGTTGAAATTAAGAATGCTGTTGAGAATACTTACGGTGTTTCAGTAAATGAAGTTAGAACTATGAATTATCCTGTTAAGAGAACTACTAAATATACAAAAAGTGGTATTCAAAACGGAATGAAAGGAGCTTATAAGAAAGCAATAGTTCAGTTAGCAGATGGAGATAATATTGATTTTTATAACAATATCTAATTTAAGAAATGTCAGTTAGAAAATTAAAACCAGTAACACCAGGTCAGCGTTTTAGAGTAGTAAATGGGTTCGACACCATCACTACTGATAAGCCGGAGAAAAGTTTACTTGCTTCGAAAAAAAGATCTGGAGGTCGAAACAATAGCGGAAAAATGACAATGCGCCATTTAGGTGGAGGTCATAAAAAACAATATCGTATTATCGATTTTAAAAGAGATAAGAGCGGTGTTCCTGCTACAGTTAAAACAATTGAGTATGATCCAAACCGTACAGCATTTATTGCATTATTATCATATGCTGATGGTGAAAAGAGATATGTAATTGCTCAAAATGGATTACAAGTTGGTCAAACAATCGTTTCAGGAGATAAAGTTGCTCCAGAAATTGGAAATGCAATGCCACTTGGGAATATGCCATTAGGAACTACAATATCATGTATTGAGTTAAGACCAGGACAAGGAGCTGTTATGGCTCGTAGTGCAGGTTCATTTGCTCAATTAATGGCGAAGGACGGTAAGTATGCTACAGTAAAGTTACCATCAGGAGAAACAAGATTAATACTTTTAACTTGTCTTGCTACAATTGGAGTGGTTTCAAATTCTGATCATCAGTTATTAGTATCTGGTAAAGCAGGTAGAACAAGATGGTTAGGTAGAAGGCCTAGAGTACGTCCAGTAGTGATGAATCCAGTTGATCATCCAATGGGTGGTGGAGAAGGTAAATCTTCAGGAGGTCATCCAAGATCTAAGAACGGAATTCCTGCAAAAGGATTCAAGACTAGGTCTAAGACTAAAGCGAGTAATAAGTATATTTTAGAACGTAGAAAAAAATAATAAGATATGGCACGTTCATTAAAAAAAGGACCTTATATCTTTCATAAATTAGAAAGAAAAGTTCAAGCAAACGTTGAATCAGGAAAGAAATCGGTAATCAAAACTTGGTCAAGAGCATCAATGATTACTCCAGATTTTGTAGGTCAAACTATAGCAGTTCATAACGGACGCCAATTTATTCCTGTTTACGTAACTGAGAATATGGTAGGTCATAAGTTAGGGGAGTTTTCACCAACACGTTCTTATAGAGGGCATGGTGCTGACAAAAAAAATAAAGGTAAAAAATAGTAGGTAATCATGGGAGTTCGTAAAAAATTAAGAGCACAACAAATTAAAGAGGAGAAAAAGCAAGTAGCTTTTGCTAAGCTTACAGGTTGTCCTACATCACCTAGAAAAATGCGTTTAGTTGCAGATTTGATTAGAGGTGTTGAGGTAGAAAAAGCACTTCAAATCTTAAAATTTAATGCTAAAGAAGCATCAGTAAATCTTGAAAAACTATTATTGTCTGCAATTGCAAATTGGCAAGCAAAAAATGAAGATTCAAGTATTGAAGATGCAGGACTATTTGTAAAAGAAATTTTTGTAGATAGCGCAGGAATGTTAAAAAGATTAAGACCAGCACCGCAAGGTCGTGCGCATAGAATTAGAAAACGTTCTAATCACGTGACTTTAGTGTTGGGTAATAAAATTGTTCAAAGCAAATAATCAAAGTAGAATGGGACAAAAGACAAATCCAATAGGAAATCGTTTAGGAATTATCAGAGGATGGGAATCTAACTGGTATGGTGGAAATGACTATGGCGATAAAATTGCTGAAGATGATAAAATAAGAAAGTACATACGTGCTAGATTATTTAAAGCTAGTGTATCAAGAGTAATTATTGAGCGCACACTTAAACTTGTAACCGTTACTATCACTACTGCTAGACCAGGAATTATTATTGGTAAAGGAGGTCAAGAGGTAGACAAGTTAAAAGAAGAGTTGAAGAAAATTACTGGAAAGGAAGTTCAAATAAACATATTTGAGATTAAGCGTCCTGAACTTGATGCAACTTTAGTAGCAGCGAGTATTGCTCGTCAAATTGAAAGCCGAATTTCATATAGACGTGCAATTAAAATGGCAATTGCTGCTGCAACTAGAATGAATGCAGAAGGTATAAAAGTTCAAATTAGTGGTCGTTTAAACGGTGCTGAAATGGCACGTTCAGAGCACTATAAAGAAGGAAGAATTCCTCTTTCTACTTTTAGAGCTGATATTGATTATGCATTTGCTGAATCTAATACTACCTATGGTAAACTAGGTGTAAAAGTATGGATTATGAAAGGCGAGGTTTATGGAAAGAGAGAATTATCACCGCTTGTAGGTTTATCTAAAAAGCAAGGTGGTAAATCAGGATCAGGGAAGAGACAACCACGTAAGAGAAAATAAGTTTTACAATTTTAGAAACTAGAGAAGATGTTACAGCCAAAAAGAGTAAAATATCGTAAAGTACAGAAAGCAAAAGGGAATATGAAAGGTAACTCTGGAAGAGGAACTCAACTTTCAAATGGTACTTTTGGGATAAAGGCATTAGAGCAAGATTTACTTACGTCTCGTCAAATTGAAGCGGCTCGTATTGCAGCTACACGTTATATGAAAAGAGAAGGTCAGTTATGGATTAAAATTTTTCCAGACAAGCCTATTACTAAAAAACCATTAGAAGTACGTATGGGTAAAGGTAAGGGTGCACCAGAATATTTCGTAGCAGTTGTGAAGCCAGGAAGAATAATGTTTGAAGTAGGTGGAGTGCCTATGGATGTTGCAAAAGAAGCATTGCGTTTAGCGGCACAAAAATTGCCAGTTAAGACAAAGTTTATTGTTGCAAGAGATTATGATAACGCTTAATTGATATAAGTAATGAAACAGTCAGAAATTAAAGAATTATCAGTTGAAGATCTACAAGAGAAACTTGTACAATTGAAAAAAAATTATACTGATCTTAAAATGGCTCATGCAATTTCGCCGTTGGAAACTCCAATGCAATTGAGAAGCCTTAGAAGAACTGTTGCTAGATTAGCTACAGAGTTAACTAATAGAGAAGTACAATAGTATTAAAGATGGAAAAAAGAAATCTTAGAAAAGAGAGAATCGGTGTTGTTTCAAGTAACAAGATGAACAAATCTATTGTTGTTTCGGAAGTTAAGAAAGTGAAACACGCTATGTATGGAAAATTCGTTTTAAAAACGAAGAAGTACGTTGCACATGATGAAACTAATGATTGTAACGAAGGAGATACAGTTAGGATTATGGAAACTCGTCCTATGAGTAAATCTAAACGTTGGAGATTAGTAGAAATCCTAGAAAGAGCTAAATAATTATGTTACAGACAGAATCAAGATTAAGAGTAGCTGATAATACTGGAGCAAAAGAAGTTTTAGTAATCCGTGTTTTAGGTGGAACTAAAAAACGTTATGCTTCAATTGGAGACAAAATTGTTGTATCAGTAAAACAAGCTACACCTAACGGAACAGTAAAGAAAGGTGCAGTTGCAAAAGCAGTTGTAGTTCGTACAAAGAAAGAAATCAGAAGAAAAGATGGATCTTATATCCGTTTTGATGATAATGCTTGTGTATTGTTAGATAGCAATTCAGGAGAGATGAAAGGAACACGTGTTTTTGGACCTGTTGCGAGAGAACTTCGTGATAAGCAATTCATGAAAATTGTATCATTAGCACCTGAAGTGCTTTAATAAACTATAAGAAACGATGGCAAAGTTAAAGATTAAATCAGGAGATACAGTAAGAGTACTTGCTGGAGATCATAAAAATGAAGAAGGGAAAGTTGTAAAAGTTTTTCCTGCTAAGAATAGAGCAATTGTTGAAGGTATTAATATGGTATCTAAACATGCTAAACCTAGCGCAGATAATCCTCAAGGTGGAATTGTAAAGAAAGAAGCTTCAATTGATATTTCAAACTTAGGTTTGATTGAAAATGGTGCTACTGTAAGAGTAGGATACAAAGTTGAAGATGGTAAAAAAGTTAGGGTATCAAAAAAAACTGATAAAGCAATATAGTTATGGGATATACACCAAGACTTAAAGAAGAATACAAGAGTAGAGTAATTTCTGCACTTACTGAAGAGTATAGCTACAAAAATGTTATGCAAGTTCCTAAATTACAGAAAATTGTAATAAGTAAAGGAGTTGGTGCAGCAGTAGCTGACAAGAAGTTAATTGATCACGCTGTTGAAGAATTAACAAAAATCACTGGTCAAAAAGCAGTAGCGACAATATCTAAAAAAGACGTTGCAACTTTTAAATTGCGTAAAGGAATGCCAATTGGAGCAAAAGTTACGTTAAGAGGAGTTAAAATGTATGAATTTTTGGATAGATTAGTAACAGCATCATTACCACGTGTTAGAGATTTTAACGGTATTAAAGCTACAGGTTTTGATGGAAGAGGTAATTACAATTTAGGAATTACTGAGCAAATCATTTTTCCAGAGATTGATATTGATAAAGTAAACAAAATTGGAGGTATGGACATTACATTTGTAACATCTGCACCAACTGATAAAGAGGCAAAATCATTATTAACAGAATTAGGTTTACCTTTTAAAAAGAACTAAGAGATGGCTAAAGAATCAATGAAAGCTCGTGAAGTAAAAAGAGCTAAAACAGTTGCAAAATATGCTGAGAAAAGAAAAGCTTTAAAAGAGGCTGGAGATTACGAAGCATTACAAAAATTACCGAAAAATGCATCACCAATTCGTATGCACAATCGTTGTAAATTAACTGGAAGACCGAAAGGTTATATGCGTCAGTTTGGAATTTCACGTGTGACTTTCCGTAAGATGGCCAATCAAGGTTTGATTCCAGGAGTTAAAAAAGCAAGCTGGTAAAAAAGATTATAAATTGGTTTCAGGTTTAGCATAAAATATGCTGAAAACCGTTACCGCAAATTAATATATATGTATACAGATCCAATCGCAGATTATCTAACAAGAGTTAGAAATGCATTTAGCGCAGGACATAGAGTAGTTGAGATTCCTTCTTCAAACTTGAAGAAAGAGATCACTAAAATTTTGTTTGATCAAGGATATATTTTAAGTTATAAATTTGATGACAGTTCAGTACAAGGAACTATCAAAATAGCTTTAAAATATGATAGACAAACAAAAGAGTCAGTAATTAAGAATATTGAAAGAATTAGTACACCAGGATTACGTAAGTATGCTGGAGCTTCAGAAATGCCAAGAGTATTGAATGGTTTAGGTATTGCAATTGTTTCTACTTCGCAAGGAGTAATGACTAACAAGCAAGCTGTTCAAGAGAATATTGGAGGTGAAGTTTTATGTTACGTTTATTAAAAGATAACTGAGATGTCAAGAATAGGAAATAACCCAATAGCACTTCCCGAAGGTGTAACTTTAGAAGTTAACAACAATGTTGTTACTGTTAAAGGTAAATTAGGAGAATTATCTCAAGAGATAAAAGACGTAACTGTAAAAGTAGAAGATGGTAATGTTGTTGTTGAAAGACCAACAGAATCTAAAGATCATAAAGCAAAGCATGGTTTATATCGTTCTTTGATTAATAATATGGTTACTGGAGTTTCAAAAGGATGGACTAAAGAATTAGAATTAGTTGGAGTTGGATATAGAGCAAGTAATCAAGGTCAAAAACTTGATTTAGCTTTAGGTTTTTCTCACAACATAGTTTTAAACGTTGCTCCAGAAGTAAAAGTTGAAACAGTATCAGAAAAAGGAAAAAATCCATTAGTAAAATTAACTTCGCATGACAAACAATTGGTTGGTCAAGTAGCTGCAAAGATTCGTTCTTTCCGTAAGCCTGAGCCATACAAAGGAAAAGGAGTTAAGTTTGTAGGAGAAGAATTAAGAAGAAAAGCAGGTAAAACTGCATAATTTATAGGAATTATGGGATTATCAAAGCTAGAAAGAAGACAAAGAATTAAGCAAAGAATCAGAAAGATTGTAACTGGTACTGCAGAACAACCAAGATTATCAGTTTTTAGAAGTAATAAAGAAATTTATGCTCAATTAATTAATGATGTATCTGGAACTACTTTAGCAGCAGTTTCATCTAGAGATAAAGGTATTGCTTCAGGATCTAAGTCAGAAGTTGCAACTGCAGTTGGAAAAGCAATTGCTGAAGCAGCATCAAAAGAAGGTATTACTACTTGTTCTTTTGATAGAAACGGTTATTTGTATCACGGTAGAGTTAAAACTCTAGCAGAAGCTGCAAGAGAAGCAGGATTAAAATTTTAATAAAATATTATGTATCAATCATACAAAAATATAGAAAGAGTTAAGCCTAGCGGTTTAGAATTACAAGACCATCTTGTAGGTGTTCAACGTGTTACTAAAGTAACAAAAGGAGGTAGAGCATTTGGATTTTCAGCAATTGTTGTTGTTGGAGATGGTAATGGTGTTGTAGGTCATGGATTAGGTAAGTCTAAAGATGTTGCTTCAGCAATTGCCAAAGCAATTGAAGATGCAAAGAAAAATTTAGTAAGAATTCCAATTATCAATCAAACATTACCACATGAACAAAAAGGTAAGTTTGGAGGAGCAAGAGTGTTTTTGAAGCCTGCATCTCATGGTACAGGAGTTATTGCTGGTGGTGCTGTACGTGCGGTATTAGATTCAGTTGGAGTACATGATGTATTATCAAAATCTCAAGGATCTTCTAATCCTCACAATGTTGTAAAAGCTACTTTTGATGCATTATTGAGATTAAGAAGTGCTAGTACAATTGCTAAGCAAAGAGGAATTTCTTTAGAAAAAGTATTTAAAGGATAAAAATCAATATTACGATGGCAAAGATTAGAGTAACACAAGTAAGAAGTAAGATAAGACGTCCACAAAATCAAAAGAGAACGTTGGAAGCATTAGGCTTACGTAAGATTGATCAGGTTGTAGAACACGATGCTACACCAACAATCCTTGGAATGGTAAACACAGTTAAACACTTAGTTTCTGTAGAAGAAATTAAATAACAAGATATATTTAGTCATGGCATTAAATAACTTAAAACCAGCTGCAGGATCTGTAAAAGGAGCAGCGAAAAGAGTCGGAAGAGGACAAGGTTCTGGTAAAGGTGGAACTGCGACAAGAGGTCATAAGGGAGCTAAATCTCGTTCAGGATATTCTAGAAAAATAGGATTTGAAGGAGGTCAAATGCCTTTACAAAGACGTGTTCCTAAGTTTGGATTCACTAACATAAACCGTAAGGAGTATGTAGGTGTTAATTTAGATAAATTACAAGAATATGTTGATAGCGGAAGAATCAAAGATTCAGTTGACATGACTGTATTGGTTGAGAACCGTTTGGCACGTCAAAACGATTTAGTAAAAATATTAGGTAGAGGAGAGTTAAAGTCAAAATTGACAGTAACTGCTCATAAATTTACTGCAACTGCGAAGGCTGCTATTGAAGCTGCTGGTGGAGAAGCAATAACTTTATAATATACTTGAATGAGCAATTTTATACAAACAGTTAAGAACATTTGGTCAATAGAAGAGTTAAGAAAGAAAATTCTTGTTACTCTTAGTTTTATGGTTATTTACCGTTTTGCTGCCCAAGTTACTTTACCAGGATTAGATGGTGAAGCAATTAATAATGCAATGAATGCTAATACTGGCGGAGGGAAAGGAATCTTAGATATGATCAATATGTTTACTGGTGGTGGTTTTTCAAGAGCATCAGTAATGGCATTAGGAGTGATGCCTTATATTTCTGCATCTATTGTAGTTCAGTTAATGGGAATAGCAATTCCTTATTTACAGAAACTTAAGAAAGATGGAGAAAGTGGTCAAAAGAAAATAACACAGATTACTCGTTGGTTAACAATCGCAATTACGTTAGTTCAAGGGCCTGCTTATTTAGCAAGTTTACCATCATTAGGTATTCCACAAGAAGCTTTCTTAATTGGGCAAGGAGGAATGTTTTGGGTTACTTCAATAATTTTATTAACTACAGGTTCAATATTTGCAATGTGGTTGGGTGAGAAAATTACTGATAAAGGAATTGGTAATGGTATCTCATTATTAATTATGATTGGAATTATTGCAGGTTTTCCAAGTGCATTTGCTCAAGAATTCTTAGCAAAAGTTGGTGCAGGATCTGGAGGAGCAGGTGGAATCATGATGATTTTAATTGAGGTTATTATTTGGTTGTTAGTAATTTTGGCTTGTGTATATTTAGTAACAGCTGTTCGTAAAGTGGCTGTACAATATGCAAGAAAGACTGTTGCAGGAACAGTAAGAGATGTTGCTGGAGCAAGACAATATTTGCCATTAAAATTAAATTCAGCCGGAGTTATGCCAATCATTTTTGCACAAGCAATTATGTTTGTTCCTTCTGCAATTCAAAATGCAAGTTTTTCTTCAGAAGGAGTTAAAACTGTAGCATCATATTTTAGTAATCCTTTTGGAGTTGGTTATAATGTAATATTTGCATTGTTGATTATTATTTTCAGTTATTTCTATACAGCAATTACTGTAAATACTAATGAAATGGCTGATTCATTAAAGAGAAGTAACGGATTTATTCCAGGAGTAAGACCAGGAAAAGAGACAGGAGATATGTTAGATAGAATTCTTTCATTGATTACTTTTCCAGGATCATTGTATTTAGCGTTATTAGCTGTATTACCAGCATTTGTAGTTCAATTTGGTGTTACACAATCTTGGTCAATGTTTTATGGAGGTACTTCATTATTGATTATGGTTGGTGTGGCAATTGATACGATACAACAGATAAATGCACATTTATTAAATCGTCATTATGATGGATTAATGAAAACAGGAACTAAAAGAAAATCAGTAGCATAATGGCAAAACAACCAGCAATTGAACAAGACGGAACTATCACTGAAGCATTGTCAAACGCAATGTTTAGAGTAGAATTAGAAAATGGTCACATTGTTACAGCACATATTTCGGGTAAGATGCGTATGCATTATATCAAATTATTACCAGGAGATAAAGTGAAGTTGGAAATGAGCCCTTATGATTTAACAAAGGCAAGAATTACTTATAGATATTAAAAAATAAACGATGAAAGTAAGAACATCATTAAAAAAGAGAAGTGCCGAGTGCAAGATTGTGCGTAGAAAAGGCAGATTATATGTAATCAACAAAAAGAATCCTAGATTTAAACAAAGACAAGGATAATTATGGCAAGAATAGCAGGTATTGACATCCCAAAAAATAAAAGAGGAGTTATAGCATTAACTTATATTTTTGGAATTGGAAGAAGCAGAGCAAAAGAAATTTTAGCTGCTGCAAAAGTTGACGAAAGTAAAAAGGTTCAAGATTGGAACGATGAAGAAATCGGAAAGATAAGAGAGCAAGCAGGTAGTTACACTATTGAAGGTGAATTACGTTCTGAAACTCAATTGAACATCAAGCGTCTTATGGATATAGGATGTTATAGAGGTATTCGTCACAGAACAGGTTTACCATTAAGAGGTCAGAGAACAAAAAATAACTCTAGAACTAGAAAAGGTAAACGTAAAACAGTAGCGAACAAAAAGAAAGCAACTAAATAATAAATAACATATTAGTCATTAGTGTTTAGACGTTAGATGAATCTGTTTGAAATAGCAATGTTTAGGATTCTAACAACTAAAAACTAGCAGCTATAAACTAAAATAATATGGCAAAAACAACTAAAAAACGTAAAGTTATTGTTGAGGCAGTAGGTGAAGCTCACATTACTGCATCATTTAACAATATTATTATCTCTTTGACAAACAAAAGAGGAGATGTAATTTCTTGGTCATCTGCAGGGAAAATGGGATTCAGAGGTTCTAAAAAGAACACACCTTATGCAGCACAAACTGCAGCAGAAGATTGTGCAGCAGTTGCTTATGAAGCAGGTCTAAGAAAAGTTAAAGTTTACGTAAAAGGACCAGGAAATGGGCGTGAAAACGCTATGAGAACATTACATAATAATGGAATTGAAGTTACTGAAATCATTGATGTAACGCCAATGCCACATAATGGATGTCGTCCACCAAAAAGAAGAAGAGTATAATTAATTAAATTCTAACAAATAGGATTGAGATTATCGAAGGAGTTAAGCCTTAATTCATAATCCCTATTTAATAAACAAAGAAATGGCAAGATATACAGGACCAACAACTAAAATTGCTCGTAAATTCGGAGAAGCAATTTATGGAGCGGATAAGTCTTTTGAGAAAAGAAATTTTCCTCCAGGACAACATGGTAATAACAGACGTAGAGGAAAAAAATCTGAGTACGCTGTTCAATTACAAGAAAAACAAAAAGCAAAGTATACGTACGGAATTTTAGAACGTCAATTTAGTGGACTGTTTAAAAAAGCATCAGCTAGTAGAGGAATTACTGGTGAAGTTTTATTACAATTATGTGAGTCTAGATTAGATAATGTAGTGTTTAGATTAGGTATTGCACCTACTAGAAACGGAGCTAGACAATTAGTTTCTCACAGACATATTACAGTAAATGGTGAAATAGTAAATATACCTTCATACTCATTAAGAGCAGGAGATGTAGTTGCAGTTAGAGAAAAATCTAAATCACTTCAAACTATTGAAAATTCATTGGCTAATTCAAGTAATACTTATGAATGGCTAACTTGGAATAATGATACGCTTCAAGGAACTTTTGTAACTGTTCCAGAAAGATTACAAATTCCAGAGAATATAAAAGAACAATTAATTGTAGAGCTATACTCTAAATAATTTTAAAATACCAATACAAACTATGGCAATTTTAAATTTTCAAAAACCAGATAAAGTAATAATGATAGATTCTACCGATTTTGAAGGTAGATTTGAATTCAGACCGTTAGAGCCAGGATTTGGTTTGACAGTAGGAAATGCTTTGAGAAGAGTATTATTATCGTCTTTAGAAGGTTACGCAATCACTTCAATTCGTATCGAAGGTGTTGAGCATGAATTCTCAACAATCAAAGGAATTGTAGAAGATGTAACTGAAATTATATTGAACTTAAAGCAAGTACGTTTTAAGAAACAAATAGAAGATTCAGATAGAGAAACTATTTCTGTATCTGTTTCAAATCAAGAGCAATTAACTGCTGGAGATTTACAAAAACACATTTCAGGTTTCCAAGTATTGAATCCAGATTTAGTGCTTTGTAACATGGAAAAATCTGTAAACCTTCAATTTGAATTGACAATTGAGAAAGGTAGAGGTTTTGTTCCTGCTGAAGAAAATAAGAAAGCAGGAGTTGCCCTTGGAACTATTTTTACAGATTCAATTTACACTCCTATAAAGAATGTAAAATATGCTGTAGAAAACTTCCGTGTTGAGCAAAAAACAGATTACGAAAAGTTAGTTTTTGATATAGTTACTGACGGTTCTATATCACCACAAGATGCACTTACTGAAGCAGCAAAAATATTGATTCACCACTTTATGTTATTCTCTGATGAGCGTATTACTTTAGAGGCTGATGAAATTGCTCAAACAGAAACGTATGATGAAGAATCATTACATATGAGACAATTGCTTAAGACTAAGTTAGTTGATATGGACTTGTCAGTAAGAGCATTGAACTGTTTAAAAGCAGCTGAAGTTGATACTTTAGGAGATTTAGTATCATTTAACAAAAATGACTTAATGAAATTTAGAAACTTTGGTAAAAAATCTTTAACAGAGTTAGATGAGTTGGTTCATAATAAAGGACTAAACTTTGGAATGGATTTAAGTAAGTATAAATTAGATAAAGAATAATTTAAACCAATATAGGTTTAATCTAGGATACGATGAGACACGGAAAGAAATTTAATCATTTAGGAAGAAAGACAGCGCATAGAAAAGCGATGTTATCTAATATGGCTTGTTCATTAATTGAGCACAAGCGTATAAATACAACAGCTGCTAAAGCAAAAGCTTTACGTCAATATGTTGAGCCATTAATAACTAAATCTAAAGATGATACTACACATAATCGTAGAATTGTATTTAGTTATTTAAGAAACAAATTTGCAGTTACTGAATTATTTAAAGAAGTATCAGTAAAAGTAGCAGATCGTCCAGGAGGATATGTTAGAATAATCAAAATGGGTAACCGTCAAGGGGATAATGCTCCTATGGCAATGGTTGAATTGGTTGATTATAATGAAATATATAATCCAAAAGGAACCAAAAAGAAGAAATCAACTAGAAGAAGTAGAAGTAAAAAAGTTGAAACTACTGCAACTGCTGAAGCAACTTCAACAGAAGAACAAGCTTCAACAGAAGAATAATATGTTGATAACAATCTGATTAAGAGGTGTAAAGGATAAGCTAAAAAATAGTTTATCCTTTTTGCTGTAAATTAATTAGGGTTTTTTGATAAACAGTTGTTTAATTAATGGTTTATAACTATCAAAAAAATTAAAAAATGATCAAAACAATTAGAATTGCATTTGTTATTTGTTTGTTTACAACTTTTGCAAACTCACAAGAATTAACGATAAAGAAAGTAGAAAGTAAGTTAGTAACACATCAAGGAGTTGAGTTTAGCGGAAAACTAATTGAAGAAAATACAGATTTACATATGTTTCCGAAATGGAAAAATAATGCGATTATCTATACTGATGGTAATAGATATATGATTACTAACATCAATTTAAATGTTTCTACAAACAATATAGAAACTAAAATGAGAGATGGGAAGTTATTTGTTTATCAAGCATCAATGATTGATTCTGTAAAGATAAATAATAGAGATTTTAAAAGATTGGGAAGAACTTTCTATGAAGTATTGGTAGATAAGAAGGATAATATGTTTTTGAAAAAGTTTGTTTCAAAACAGTTAGGTGACTTAAATAATAGATTAGGCACAACTATTTCTAGATCTAAAAAATTATTAAAATATGAATATCTAATAAAATCAAAAGACGATTACACTAAAATTGAATTAAATAAGAAAAGTATCTATTCATTATTTGAAGGGAAAGAAGATGATTTAAAGCGATTTGTTAATGAAAAAAATCTATCGTTCAAAAAAGAAAAAGATCTTATTAAGATACTTAATTTTATGTTTGATAAACTGAGTTAGTTTTGATTGAAAATCTAATTTATCATAAAATAAAAAAGGATATACTAATTTTTAGTTTATCCTTTTTTTTATATTATTTTTGTAAAACTTTTTTATTAAAATGAAATATACACAACGAAAAAAAGCAATACTACTTTTAGAAGACGGGACCATTTTTGAAGGAAAATCAATAGGAATTCAAGGTTCGGCCTTTGGTGAAATCTGTTTTAATACTGGGATGACTGGATATCAAGAAATTTTTACTGATCCATCTTATTACGGTCAAATGATGTTAACGACCAATGCTCATATAGGAAATTATGGAGTTAACAACGATGAAGTAGAATCAGATTCAATTAAAATTGCTGGTTTGGTGTGTAGAAATTTCAGTTATAACTATTCAAGAGAAAATGCTTCTGATTCATTAGAAGCTTTTTTTGAAAAAAATAATTTGATTGCAATATCGGATGTTGATACACGTGCAGTTGTTAGATATATTAGAGACAAAGGAGCAATGAATAGCGTTATTTCTACTGAGGTTGATAATATTGAAAAATTAAAAGAACAATTGTCTAATCAACCAAATATGGATGGTTTAGAATTGGCTTCTAAAGTTTCTACTAAAGAGCCATATATAGTAGGAGGAGATGATGCAAAATTTAAAATTTCAGCACTAGATATAGGTATTAAAAAGAATATAATTCGAAATTTGGTAAAAAGAGGTTGTCAAGTAAAAGTATTTCCATACAATGCTACTTTTAAAGATTTAGAAAGTTTTAATCCAGATGGTTACTTCTTATCTAATGGACCTGGAGATCCAACACCACTTAAGAATGCGCAAAAATTAGCAAAAGAAATTATTAAGAGAGATTTACCTTTGTTTGGTATTTGCTTAGGACATCAAGTAATAGCGCTTGCTAATGGAATGAGTACTTATAAAATGCATAATGGTCATAGAGGAATAAATCACCCAGTAAAAAATTTAATTTCTGGTAAAGGTGAAATCACATCTCAAAACCATGGTTTTGTTGTAGATGCTGATTCTTTAGAAAATAATAATGAATTTGAATTGACACATATTCATTTAAATGATAATACAGTAGCTGGAATGAGAATGAAAAATAAGAATTGTTTTTCTGTTCAATACCATCCTGAAGCGAGTCCTGGACCTCATGATTCTTCTTATTTATTTGATGAATTTATTGAAAATATAAAAAAGAAAAAATTAACGCTTACATAACAATAACGCTTTCGTAATTGATGTTGTATATATTTTAGTATAACTATTTCAATTAGTAATTTGCGTCTAACAATCTAAATAACTTATAAAATGAGTATTATAATCAATATACACGCGAGACAAATATTTGATTCTAGAGGTAATCCTACAGTCGAAGTAGATGTGGTAACTGAAAATGGTGTTCTTGGGAGAGCTGCTGTTCCTTCAGGTGCATCAACTGGAGAGCATGAAGCTGTAGAATTGCGAGATGGTGGTAAAAACTACATGGGGAAAGGTGTAATGAACGCTGTAAAAAATGTGAATGAAATTATTGCTTCAGAATTATTAGGAGTTTCAGTATTTGAACAAAATATGATTGATCAATTAATGATTGATTTAGATGGAACATCAAATAAGTCAAAATTGGGTGCAAACGCAATTTTAGGTGTTTCTTTAGCCGCAGCAAAAGCAGCAGCAAATGAATTAGGATTGCCTTTGTATAGATATGTAGGTGGAGTTTCGGCGAATACTTTGCCAGTGCCGATGATGAATATTATTAATGGCGGTTCGCATTCTGATGCTCCAATAGCATTTCAAGAGTTTATGGTGATGCCAGTTAAAGCGGCTAATTTTACAGAGGCAATGCAAGTTGGTTCTGAGATATTTCACAATTTAAAGAAAGTGTTACATGATCGAAATTTATCAACTGCAGTAGGAGATGAAGGAGGTTTTGCGCCAACATTAGATGGGACTGAAGATGCTATTGAAACGATAGCCTTAGCAACTAAAAATGCTGGATATAAATTTGGTGACGAAGTTATGATTGCTTTAGATTGTGCTGCAGCTGAGTTCTATTTAGATGGGAAATACGATTATACAAAGTTTGAAGGAGATAAAGGTAAAGTTCGTTCAAGTAAAGAACAAGCAGATTATTTAGCAGAACTTACAGAAAAATATCCGATTATTTCTATAGAAGACGGAATGGATGAAAATGATTGGGATGGATGGAAATATTTAACCGAAAAAATTGGAGATAAAGTTCAATTGGTTGGTGATGATTTATTTGTGACTAATGTAGAGAGATTGTCGAGAGGAATTGAGAACGATATAGCAAATTCAATTTTAATTAAAGTTAATCAGATAGGAACACTTACGGAAACTATTGCTGCAGTAAATATGGCTCATAATGCTGGATATACCTCAGTAATGTCACATAGGTCTGGAGAAACGGAAGATAATACGATTGCAGATTTAGCAGTTGCATTGAATACTGGACAAATTAAAACAGGTTCTGCTTCCAGATCTGATAGAATGGCCAAATACAATCAACTATTAAGAATTGAAGAGGAGTTAGCTGATGTTGCTTACTATCCGCAAGAAAAAGCATTTAAAATAAATTAAAGTTTATAATAATAACACAAAAGCCTGTTCATTGAGCAGGCTTTTCTATTTAATCAAAACTATAAATTAATCCATTAGTAAAAGCATATTGAGTTTTAGGAATTCCATTTACAGGAAACTCGTCAAAGAAGTAGTTGAAAGTCGATTTGAACCCTAAATTTTTATAAAGACTAAAAGCAATTGAACTTTCACTAGATATTCTATAATCTTTAAAAGCGTCAATTTTTGGCTGATAGTATGTTGTGCTTACAATTGAGATGTTCTCAGTTGGATATAGACTAAAAGAAAAATAAGTACTAGATCTAACATCTTTATTAATCACTGGTACTTCTTCCGTAGATTTATCATACTCATACATAATCAAAGAACCTAAATAGAATTTATAATTTTCTGATTGACTTAATTTAAAGCGCAGCCCAGTTCCAAGGAGCCATCTAAAATCAACTTTAGAAATAGAATTGAATTGTGATTGTGTAAATGCTTCTAACGCAGTTCTTTTAGTTAATTTATAATTATATCTAAAATGTTGAATTGAGTTACTAATAATGCTTTTCCCATCAAATCGTTCATAGTTGATATCATTCATTAACAAAACTAAATTCTTTTTATTTTTATATTGAATGTGAATTTTGTTATTGATTTTAAAGATTTTTGCAGTATTCTTCTTTAAGTCTATATTTAGACTTATAGATCCCGACCAACCACTAGTGTCGGTTACTTTTCTTAAAGATTCTGTATTAATAATTTGTGCTGATAATTCATTAGAAATCAACAATAAGAACAAGGTGGTTAGTAATTTCTTAGTCATAGGTATTTGTCAAATAAAACTAATAATTGCAAATGTACTATTTCATAATTATATAACATCTAATTAACACTTTCTTTGCTTTTATTTTATGCCAAAAATTTGTAAATTCGTGAACTCATTTTATAAAGAAATCAAAAAATAAATTTATGTCAGAAATAGCAAAAATAGATGTTAACGGTAGTGTTTATGAATTTCCAATTATAGAAGGTTCAGAAAATGAAAAGGCTATTGATATTTCTAAATTAAGAGGATTGACAGGCGGAATTACTACAATTGATCCAGGATACAAAAATACAGGTTCATGCGAGAGCGCCATCACATTTTTGGATGGAGAAAAAGGAATCCTTCGCTATAGAGGATATAGTATAGAAGAACTTGCAGATAAAGCAGATTTTTTAGAAGTGGCTTATTTGTTAATTTTTGGGAATTTACCTAATGCTGAGACACTAGAGAAGTTTAAGCAAGATATAAAAGAGCATGCTGTAGTAGATGAAGATTTAAAAAAGATTGTTGATGCATTTCCAAGAGCAGCACATCCTATGGGAGTTTTAGCATCACTAACCAGCGCCTTAACTGCATTTAATCCTTCTTCGGTTGATGTGGATTCTGAAGAAGCAATGTACAAAGCAATAGTTAAGATAATGGGTAAATTCCCTGTGCTTGTTGGATGGACGATGAGAAAGAATCAAGGAATGCCATTTAGATATTCTGATAGCTCTTTAGGTTATGTAGAAAACATTTTAAAAATGATGTTTAAAAAGCCTGGAGAGAAGTATGTTCAAAATCCAATATTAGTTGACGCTTTAGATAAACTTTTAATTCTTCATGCCGATCATGAGCAAAATTGCTCGACATCAACTGTTAGAATAGTTGGTTCAGCTCATGCAGGATTATTTGCATCTTTATCTTCAGGAATTTCAGCACTTTGGGGACCACTTCATGGAGGAGCAAATCAAGCAGTTCTTGAAATGTTGGAAGCGATAAAAGAAGATGGAGGCGATACGAAAAAGTATATGGCTAAAGCTAAAGATAAATCAGATCCATTCCGTTTGATGGGATTTGGACATAGAGTTTATAAAAATTTTGATCCAAGAGCAAAGATTATTAAAGTCGCTGCTGATGAAGTTTTAGGTGATTTAGGTGTTGAAGACCCAATATTGGATATTGCAAAAGGATTAGAACAAGAAGCATTGAAAGATGATTATTTTGTAAAAAGAAAGTTATATCCTAATGTTGATTTCTATTCAGGTATTATATACCGAGCAATGGGAATACCAACTGAGATGTTTACTGTTATGTTTGCTTTAGGAAGACTTCCTGGATGGATTGCACAGTGGAGAGAAATGCGTTTACGCAAAGAACCAATTGGTAGGCCAAGGCAAGTATATATTGGAGAGAATTCACGTGAGTTTGTAAAAATCAATAGAAGATAAATATTAAGAAAATGTCATTTTAAACTAAATGGCATTTTTTTATTGAAGTGAAAAATTAGAAATATTACAAGTAATGAGTAAAATTAAAATCATAAAAAATAGATCCGATATTGGAGCAGGTACTCGAGGTTCTGATTTAGGAATTGATGCAATTGAAATTGCTGCAATTAATAAGCATAGTAACTATTTTGACCAATTTAATTATGAAGATGTAATTACTGAAAACGAATCTATTTATGATAAAGTAAACAACTCATTTGCCAAAAGAATTGGAAGTGTTTATAAGCAATGCTATAGGTTGAGTGATCATGTAAAAAATAATTTATTAAAAGGTAATTTTCCGTTAGTTTTATCTGGCGATCATTCCTCAGCACTAGGAACAATAAGTGGAGTTAAAGCAGCATATCCTAATAAAAGACTAGGTGTGGTTTGGATAGATGCACATGCCGATATTCATTCACCATACACTTCTCCTTCTGGGAATATTCATGGAATGCCTTTAGCTGCTGCAATGGGAGATGATAATTTAGATTGTCAAATCAATGAAGTGAAAGATGAGACTTATACGTTGTGGGAAAAGATGAAAAATATAGGTGTAGATGACGCTAAAGTTTTGCCGTCCGATATTGTTTATTTTGGAGTTAGAGACACAGAAGAACCGGAAGATAAGCAGATAGAGAAATTGGGGATTAAGAATTATATGGTTGCTGAAGTTCGTTATAGAGGATTGGAAACTTGTGTTGCCGAAGCAATTGATCGTTTATCAGACTGTGATATGATTTATATATCGTTTGATGTAGACTCTATGGATTGTGATATGATATCTTACGGAACAGGTACACCAGTACCAAAAGGGTTTGATGAAAAGGAGATAGTTGAAATTATAAATGGTTTATTGGCAAGCAAGAAAGTTGCTTGTGTTGAGTTTGTTGAGGTAAATCCATTATTAGATTTCAAGGGAAATAAAATGGCAGAAACTGCTTTTGAGGTTTTAGAAGAAGTAACTAAAGTAATTCAAAAGTTATAAATAACTTTGGTTTAGCAGTACTTTGTTGTGCTTTCGTTATTTATTTGTAAGTTCACGTTCAATAATTTTAAGAATAGATAAGATTTCCTTTTTAAGTGTATAGTTTTCGATTATTACATAATCAGTATTGTGTTTTTGATGCCAAATAACATTTTCAAATTCCATTAGATTTAAATTACTATAATCCGCTTTAAATTGAGATTGTTCTTTATAATTTGGAAGCAAATCCCCTGTTATAACGTTTTCCATTTTTTTGTTTAGTTCTCCATTGGCAAGTGGAAAGTTTTTTATTAAAAATGGCATTAAGTTTAAGTGATAGTTTTCAAATCGATATTCGCTATCTTCTTTCGCATTTATAAGGAAAGATGACCATCCAGTTAATTTCATTCTCAAAGAATCATTTGTTATAATGTTAAGTTTACCTGAATTAATTAATTCGTCAACGACACCTGTTTTGGCAGGAAATGCAGCAAAATTTTCAATGACATAAAGCAAACTATCAAGTTTGTTAGATTCGTTTTCTAAATTATTCGAACGAATAATATCTGTAATCTTAATGCACCCTTTTACTATTTCATAATCACCCTCAAGATAATTGTTTATCATTTCTAAATTTAATTGAAATTCTTTTTTAAGATTCATCAAAACGGCTTTTTCTGAATTATGATCTTTACGATTTTCATTCCAATTATTGATACCTAATGCAATCAAAATTCCAATAACAACAAGTACAATTTCACCAATTGCATATTTAAAATACTTTCCAGTTTTTCCTTCTGAAAGTAAGTTTTGTCTAATTTTTCTAAAGAGTTTTATCATTGTTGGTTTAGTATAATAATTAGAGTTAAAATAAGTGTTTTACGAATATACTGATTTTTGTAAGTAAACATAAATTTCACGTCTTATTGAACATAAAATTATACTTATGAAACAATCAAAAAATATAGATATTATAATCAATGATGCTTTAAAAGATGCTATAACTTATAATGAGTTTGTAGAACTTATAAATGAACTTGCTGCTAATAACTCAACAACAGGAGAAGAAAAAACGGAAGCATTGATTAATTATACTATGTTGAATCAACGTAGATTTAAACGTTGGAATAAGACATTGAAAGTGAATGATGAGGCTAAAAATGAGATTGTAAAATATAAAAACCCAACTACGTGGTTAGTGCTTACCGAAAGTTGGTGTGGTGATGCTGCTCATGTGATGCCTGCGATGAACAAAGTAGCAGAACTAAATGAGAATATTGATATTAAAGTTGTAATGCGTGATGAGCACCCTGAATTAATGGATGCTTTTTTGACCAATGGTAATAGATCAATTCCCAAGGTTATAATGCTTGGTAATAAAACTAACAAAGTTATAGATACATACGGTCCTAGACCAAGTGAAGCAACTAAACTTGTGAATGATTATAAGTATACTTATGGAAAATTAACTCCTGAGTTTAAAGAGGACTTGCAACGTTGGTACAATAAAGATAAAGGTCAAAACACTATTGATGACCTTGCGGAATTATTGAAAAAATAAAAAAAATTAACTAGAAAAAATTTCTTTTATTCTTTTGATAATGTAATTAGGTTCTTTCTTTTTGTAATCTCCTTGATTGGCATGTGGAAAATCTTGATCAGGAATATCTTTACCCAAGAATTCACATATTTCTTTCCAACCGTCACCATTTTTCCATGAAACAATTAATAAATCATCTGGACGATCTTTAAAGTATTCTTCAACATCAGCAACATGTTTGCTGTATCTATTTATGAGTTGTTCTTTGGTTACGTTAGGAAAGGGTAAATCATACAAAATAGATCTGACTCTATTCATGTGTTTAGAAGCTTTTCCTTGAGTTTTAATCATGTTTTTATAACTATTCACCCATGATGAATGCTCTCTAGTAGTAAGGATAAATTTGCTGCCAGGATACTGTTTGTCAAACTCTTTATACATTAATAACCAAGGCCAATCGTCAAAAGAATCATATTTATCAACTACTTCAAAAATACGAGTAAAGTCTTTTTTTTCGTAATCGAATGTTAAATAAAGTTTTTGTGTTTGATGGTTGTAACCTAATATTTCAAGGCATTTTGCAAGGGTAGTAGTCCCAGTTTTAGCCCAACCAATACCGAATACTTTGCTCATAGTGCATTTTTTTTGTTTACAAATATAATAATTTAGATTAATTAACAAAATGACTGAAATTAGTATTTACTTTCTTGGTAAATTTGTCGGTAACCTAATCAATCATAAAGTGAAACAAATTACCAATACAATTTTGATGATTCGTCCAATAAACTTTAGGATGAATGAACAAACTTCAGTAAATAATTATTATCAAAAATCAATAACCAATGTTTTACCTGAAGCTATTCAATTAAAAGCGTTGAAAGAATTTAATGGTTTGGTTGATAAGTTACGAACAGTAGGTATAGATGTAATAGTAATAGATGATATAAAAGAAAAAAACACTCCTGATTCTATATTTCCCAATAATTGGATTTCTTTTCATCAAGATGGAACTGTCGCAATATATCCAATGTTTGCTGAGAATAGAAGAAAAGAGCGGAGAGAAGATGTTTTTGATATATTGGAACAAAAAGGTTTTTTAATAGAAAATGTGGTTGATTATTCATCAGCCGAAGAAGAAGAGTATTTTTTGGAAGGTACAGGAAGTTTGATTTTAGATAGAATACATAAAAAAGCGTATTGTGCTTTATCACCAAGAGCAGATGAAGAATTAATGATTGAGTTTTGTGAAGATTTTGAATACACACCTATTTTATTTAAATCATTCCAAACTGTTGAAAATAAAAGAAAAGAAATATATCATACCAATGTTATGATGTGTGTGGCTGAAGAGTTTGCTGTGGTGTGTTTAGAATCAATTGATGATAAAAAAGAGCGAAAAAATTTAATAAAACACTTGAAGGAAAGTGGTAAAACAATTATATCAATTACCGAAAAACAAGTAAATAGTTTTGCTGGAAATATGTTACAAGTAATAGGTAATAATGATGAACGCTATTTGGTAATGTCAAAATCGGCAGAGGGAAGTTTGACTGAAAGTCAAAGAGCAGTTATCGAAAAAAGTTGTACAATAATATCAAGTCCCTTGTCAACAATTGAAGTATGTGGAGGAGGAAGTGCTCGTTGTATGATGGCTGAAGTTTTCTTGCCTAAAGCCTAAGAAAAAACTTTGTTAATAGTATGATTGACTGTCGTACTACGACAAAAAAAGCAGTAACACCCAACAACAACAGGTGTTACTGCAAAATTGCTTGTTTAGTTAAGTTTTATAATTATTTTAAAAGAGAATCATGTTTTTAAAATATTTTAACTGATAACAATGCAATTAAATAGTACGGTTAGTTACTATCTAATAAGGTTTAGTTTTTAGAAATACTTCCGCCAGAAGATTTTGATTTATTTACTGATTTTGGATTTCCATAAAAGTCAATATCTCCACCGCTACTAGCATTTGCAACAATTTTTTCACTTGCATAAGTGTCTATATTTGCTCCGCTAGAAACATCAACAATACTTACTTGCGCTTTTAATGCATCAGCATCAATTTGACTTCCACTACTTGCATCTCCATTGAACGTATTCGTTATTCCACTAACTCTAATATCGGCACCACTAGATGTAGAACAGGTAACATTTTCGGCATCTAAGTTTAATTTAATTTCACTACCACTACTAGACTTTAATACCATAGACTTAGACTTAAAAGTACCTTCCCCTTTTACAGATGAACCGCTAGAGGATTTAATACTGTTCAATTTATTGGCAGTTAAGTATACATTTTTAGTTGCTCTTGATACATTTTTTTCAAAATAGATTTTTAAAACATCACCCTCAATCTCGGTAACGAGAAGGTCTAAAATGTTTTCATCTACTTCTACTGATAAGCCTGTTTCATTTCCTTGAGTTAAGTATAGGTTTATTCCTTGACTTACTTTAATGGCATCAAAATCAGAAGATATTTTTCGGTCTTCCGAAACCACATTTCCATTTCCTTTTATTCCAAATCCGTCAAACATACAAGAGGTAGTAGAAATAAGGACTAATAATAAGATTGCTAATTTTGTTTTCATCATAATAGTTGTTTTAGTTTGTTCAAAAGTATTTTTAAATATGTTTTAATAATAATTTCTTATTCTCAATTGTTGTATTCTTAGTACGAACTGTAATTAAGCGCTTTTTTTAAAGTCTTCTCTATTCTTGGGGCATGGCTTACACCAACAGTTGCAAAGACATTATTCCCTTTATTTACTTCTTCTAAAATGATTTGAATTAATTGCTCATCTCTTGCCAAGTTTGAACCATTCCAAAGATCATGTAAGTATCCGTCAGGCCATCCATTCCCAGTAGAATATTCTCTCCAGTTAAGGTTAGGGAAATCTTTATTCCAAACACTGTCTAATTGTTTCCAAGAAGTATAAATATTTCTAATTTTATCATAATCAGTTCTGTCTTCTAAATATTCTTGTAATTTTCCCTCAGGGTTTTGATATTTTCCATTTCTTTGATTACTGAAAAATGCTCTAAAAGAATAGAAAACAGCAATCTTATCTGCTGATTGTTTTTTTAATAGAATTGGAATTTCGTCATCTCTTGTTGGTTCCCAAGTATATAATTCAACATTGTCCTTTTTTGCAAGTGATGAAACTAAACCACTTTCTCCATACTTTTCAATAGGGTCCATAAACCAAGTAAACATAAAACCCATTCTGCCTTCGACCAATGCAACATTTGGTTTTATATCATTCCAAAGCCTATTAATAGTGTCAAATTGAGAATGCTTTGGGTCGTTAGTGTGTTCTACACCAACAATAGTTGCTCTTCCACCATTTTTTGATTCTATTGAATATATATATGGTCTTCTATGCGTTTCCCAAATAGACTCATAATCTTTCATATTCATTATTGGCTCCTGTAATGTTACATAATTACTAACTTTATAATACGATGGAGACTTCCAAATAATATTGAAATACATCAATAGAATAAATAGAATAATTAACGATAAAAGTGTTATGAATACCTTTTTCATTACTTTGTTTTAACTTATTGTTAATCCGTTTTGATCAATTTTCATTTCAACTTCGCCGTCATCGGTATTGATATTTAAATTTAAACTATCTTCATCGATTTTGAGGTTTACTTTGTCATCTTCATCATCCGAAGAGTTATAACTTTTACAATCAATACAATTCAATTCATTTTTCCCCATTACATAGTAATGATTTGTCATACTTCTATCGTAGATGTTTTGTTTATTAGCAACATCGTCTAAGAAAGTTCTTGTTGATTTATCTAAATAGATAGTTGCACCTTCAGGTAAATATAGAATTACATCTATTTGTTGATCAAAGAATGAGTTTGAAATGTCGTTTAAGAAATAACCATCTAATTCTAATTTTGAATCATTTAAGTTAAATTGATATTCAATTTTTGCTGCGTTTTCATTAGCATTTTCATAATTTCTTCCTCTGGCTTCTTTTCTTATTTTTATATAAGCCATGTCATTGTTACTTTTTCTGATGTCAAAATCTACATTAGTTGAATATACCTTTTCATTTCCATCAACATTAATAATGTTGAAATTATGGTTATGCTTTAAATATTTTGTATCCTGATACGTGTCGTTTCCAACCATTGAAATATTCAAAGTGTCATTGGCTATTAATTCAATATCATTGGTTTGAGTGTCAATTCCCTGATACCTGTATTTGCTTGCAAAATCTAAACCTGAGAAAACTAATCCTAATATTGAAAGTATCCAAAGCGCTAATAATGTTAAGCCAGTTACTTTTCCAAAAGATTTAGCATTGTTTGATAGAATCTTTAACCCAAGCATAAACAATACAATTACTGGTATTGCTACTGCTGTAAAAAATAGCAATAGAATTAACCAATGTGGAAAATAGGAGTTGAAAAATGCTGTTGGATAATTTATAAATTCATCACCAAAACCTAAAAACTCTAAACTACCTATTGAGAACAAACTAATGATAAGAGATAATAAAACAATAGCAGAAACAAAGATGATTAATACTCCGATAAACTTTGCAAATACTTTAAGTATAGTGATTAAAATCTGTCCTAGAGTATCTAAGAATTCTTGCAATCCTGATTTGGATTTATTTCCGTATTTTTTTTTTATTTTATTAGAAACTTCATTAGCACCGTCTTTAATTTTACCAGATACTTCTGTAGCACTTTCTTTTACTTTATCAGATACCGAAGTAAATTCTTCTCTTATTTTACGTTCAATATTATCAATGTTCACAGTTTCACCTTCCATTTCGAGTTTTTCGGCAGTAGATTCTGCTTTTGGAACCAATATCCAAAGTAAAATATAGATTAAAAACCCAAATCCAGTCCCAAATGCAGCTATCAACCAAATTATTCTAGACCATATTGGTTCTATTCCAACATAATGCGCAGTTCCTGAAGCAACTCCACCTAAAAACTTGTCATCAATATCTCTATATAATTTTTTAGATGTTTTTCTTTTTCTAGAGTAAGTTGTTGATTCAGTAAACAATTCTTCGTCTACATTATAATCCTCTGGTTGACCCATCACTTCAATAATGTCAGCAATGTCATTTTCACTTACAACTTGGCGTTCGTCAACAATCTTGTCAGATAATAGTTCGCTTATTCGTAATTCTATATCCTTAATGATTTCATCTCTTCCTTGAGGATCGTCACTCAAAGATTTTCGGATAGCCGTTAAATATTTATTTAATTTCTGATATGCATTTTCATCAATATGAAAAAACAATCCTCCGAGATTTATGTTAATAGTTTTGTTCATTTTTTCGTTGATTTATTTGATGTAACTAGATCAACTGCTTTTACCAAGTCGCTCCAAGTTGTGTTTAGTTCTTTTAAAAATAATTTTCCTGTTTCAGTTAATCCATAGTATTTGCGTGGAGGTCCAGATGTAGACTCTTCCCATCTATAGCTTAATAAACCAGCATTTTTTAATCTAGTGAGTAGTGGATAAATTGTTCCCTCAACTACTAGTAATTTTGCGCTTTTTAGGTGATCCAAAATTTCAGAAGTGTAGGCATCTTTTCCTTGTAATATTGAAAGGATGCAAAACTCTAAAACTCCTTTTCGCATTTGCGCTTTTGTATTTTCAATCTTCATATTGAATGTTTTATTTCGTTATTATTTGACGAATTTTATAGTTAGCGGATATTTATAATATTCGCCATGATTTGCTCTTATTGCTGCCAGAATAATAAATACAAATCGGATGATTCCTAATAAACCAATTAATGATATTCCTCCAAAGAATCCTAACATACTTGGAAAGTCAAAAAAGATGTCGTTGTGTGTGTAATCTATTCTCTCTATCGCATTAAAAAGACTTCCAAAAAAGATTGGGATAAATGTCAATCCTAATATTATAGAGTATAAGAGAAAACTTAAATTAAAGTTGACTGCTTCCTTACCTTGCTTGTCCAAAAATTCACTTTCATTCTTTTTTACTTGCCAAAAGATTAGCGGAGCAATAACTCCTCCAAGCGGAAAGAAGTATCCTGCAAATGCAGAAATGTGAATTAAAAAAGCGTTACTATTTTCGTTTTTTGTGGTCATAATATTGTTATGTAAGATATTTTACATTGCAAAGATATGAATAAAAAAAGGTATTATGCAATACAAAGTACTATAATTTAACATTTCATTAACATATTAAGATTCAAATTTACAATTTAATATACGTAGTATATTAGCGAAAAAATATTTTTTTATCGAATATGAATAAATAAAAAAAACAGTAACTTGTAACCAAATTATTGAATACCGAATGAAGTTTACACCAAGAAAAATCAACACGTTTTTGTTGTTTAAATTGCCTGCAGCATATTTTACTGGAGTTAGAGTTACTTCAATTTCTAAAACTCAATCGGAAGTAAAAGTTAGGTATAAGTGGATCAATCAAAATCCATTTAAATCGATGTTTTGGGCAGTGCAAGGAATGGCTTCAGAATTAACAACTGGTATTTTGGTAATGCAACAAATTGCTGAAAGCGGACAAAAAATCTCCATGTTAGTTACTAATCAAAAAGGAGAATTTTATAAAAAAGCTATAGGGAAAATTACATTTAAATGTTTGGATGGAAAAAAAATAACTGAAGCAATACAACAAACTGTTGGCAATGGAGAAGGACAGGTTATAGTATTAAAATCTGAAGGATATAATGAACAAAATGAGAAAGTATCTTCATTTGAATACGAATGGAGTGTACGGTTAAAAAAATAATAATTAATAAAAAATACTACTATGAATGCACATGAAATTGATTACGAAATTTATGGAGAAGAAATGCAATATGTTGAAATTGAGTTAGATCCTCAAGAAGGCGTAGTTGCTGAATCTGGAAGTTTTATGATGATGGATACTGGAATAAAAATGGATACCATTTTTGGTGATGGCTCAGGACAATCAGAAGGGATTTTAGGAAAAATATTTTCAGCCGGAAAAAGAATTTTAACAGGTGAAAGTTTGTTTATGACAGTGTTTCACAATGTTGAGCAAGGGAAAAAGAAAATATCATTTGCATCACCATATCCTGGAAAAATTATTCCAATTGATTTATCCGAATATGGAGGAAAGTTTGTTTGTCAAAAAGATGCATTCCTATGTGCTGCCAAAGGGGTTTCTGTAGGTATTGAATTTTCAAAAAAGTTGGGCAGAGGAATGTTTGGTGGAGAAGGGTTTATTATGCAGAAATTGGAAGGCGATGGATTGTCATTCTTACATGTTGGTGGAACTGTTGCAAAAAGAGAATTGACTGCTGGTGAAACTTTAAAAATTGATACAGGTTGCTTGGTTGGATTTACTCAAAATGTGAATTATGATATTGAGTTTGTTGGTGGAATAAAAAACACTGTTTTTGGTGGAGAAGGTCTGTTTTTCGCAACGCTTCAAGGTCCAGGAACGGTATATGTACAATCCTTACCGTTTAGTAGATTGGCTGGTAGAATTGCGGCTTCTATTCCAAGGCAAGGAGGTAAAAGTAGAGGAGAAGGTAGTATTCTTGGTGGTATTGGAGATATCCTTGATGGAGATAATCGTTTTTAGTCGCATAGCGACAGTCAAATTATAAGTGTTTTTGTCATTCCTACTTGGTCACTGAGCAGAGTCGAAGTGAAATAAGGAACCTATTTTTGATTGTCTTGTTGATTGCGAATCAAAAATGTAATGACAATAAATATGTATTTGTCATTCTGAGTGGAACGAAGAATCTACTTTTCGTTCTCTTTAATGTCTTTTATAAAAGCATCGAGTTTTTTTCCATACTTTGATGCTTTTATTTTTTTGGATAATGAATTATTTACGGTATCCAATAAAGAAACATTAGCATCATAAAGTTCGGTAAGAGCAATATATGGAGCAACTTCACTATCAGCATTTTTGATTGAAAAGTTTGCTGAGTACAAATACCTTTTTTTTATCAAGCGTTGTAAATCGGTATCTAATTTTTCAATCAACTCATCATCTTTTGTAACTTGTGCTTCAAAAGTTTCTTTCATTAAATCTAATCTTTTATCATTGAACTTAACAATCATTTCTTTGTATTCATCCAATATTCTTTGAGATTTTGAACCTTCTATTTTTACAGCAGTTGCTAACTTTTCTAACTTAGAATTGATAGTGATTTCACCCTTTTCACCAAAAAATGCTATCTTTTCTTGATCAATCTCTTTTAGTGTTAGGTAATATAATTCAGGCTCAACATTTTCATCAACAAGCGTAAAAGTACTTTCTCCATTTAAAGATATAGAATCAACAGATATAAGGATGGTATCTTGCATTTTTTGTAGTAATACTGTCCCTTTTTGAAGTCCGTTAATAGTTCCATTAACAATCATACTATTGCTTTTATTAGAAGAGCAAGATGTAATGAATAATGATAGTGTAATTAAAATATTGAAATACTTATTCATAATTATTTGATGCAAAATTGAGGTTGCAAATATGCAACTTTTCAATGTATTCTTTAAGTAAATTTATTTGAATTTTAACTTACAGCCTTCATCATTAGTGCACAAGCAAATGCTCCATAGGTGCCTAAAGCATAACCAAGAACAGCCAATAATACTCCTACAGGTGCTAATGAAGGATGAAATGCTCCAGCAACAACTGGTGCCGATGCTGCTCCTCCAATATTGGCTTTAGATCCAACAGCCAAAAAGAAGTAAGGCGCTTTTATAATTTTGGCAACAAGCACAAGAAGTCCTACATGGAAAATCATCCAAACGAAACCAATTGCAAATAGACTTAAATTTTCAACAATAGCATTCAAATTCATTTTCATTCCTATAGATGCAACTAGTACATAAATAAATACAGTTCCGATTTTAGAGGCTCCAGCACCTTCATAACTTTTTGCTTTGGTAAACGATAAAAATATACCAATAGTAGTTGCTGTGATTATCAACCAAAAGAAAGAACTTCCTAAACCAAAGTCAACCAAAAAAGGAACATTTTCTTTGATGTAACCACCTAAATTATCACCAATTATATGTCCGATAGAAGTAACTCCAAAGGCAATTCCCATTAAAATCATTAAATCTTCAAATGATGGAATTCTTGCAGTTTCCAAAGTGAATTTTTCCATTTTGTTTTTTAGTTCAGTAATTGAAGAATTATCAGCTTTAAACCATTTATCTAGCCTATCAGATTTTGCAACACCAATTAATAAAAAAGCCATCCAAACTTCGGCAACCAAAACATCTACAACCGCCATAATACTAAACATACTATCACCAACTTCCCATTGTTCTTTCATTGCTAGTTGATTTGCACCGCCACCAATCCAACTTCCCGCTACAGTTGATAAACCTTTCCATAACTCAGTTCCTTCAACTTGGATTAAAATGTCTGGAGCAACATAACTAAAAAATAATATAGCAATAGGACCACCAATCATTACACCAATTGTGGCAGTTAAAAACATAATTAATGCTTTGGATCCTAAATTAAATACACCTTTTAAGTCTATACTCAATGTGAGTAAAACTAAAGATGCTGGTAATAAAAATCTAGATGAAACATAGTATAAATTACTTTTGCCAACAAACTGTGAATAAGCAGAAGAATCTATATTATTTGCCGCAACATAAGCCTTTAAACTTTCTAAATCAGTTACGCCTTCTAGGTTTCCATAAAGTGAATTTAAGTGAGCAATTGCTGCGTTCACATCAATCCATTTATCGGCAATAATTCCAAGAGAACTAAATACTGATGGAATAAAATAGCACAACAAAAGAGCTGGGATAATTGAATAGAATTTAGTGAATTTTGGAAGTTTTGAAGTGTAAAAAATTCCTGCTAAAATAACGCATAGAATACCAAAAATAATAGTATCGTTAGCAAATAAAGGAATGTCATTACTGATTTCTGAAATACTCATAATTTAGGAATAAATTGATTTTTGCTAATATATGAATATTACTTAAAAAAGAAAGAGGATAATTTATTTATCCTCTTTCTTTTCATCTTTCTTTTTAGGTAGTCTATTAGCATCTTTTAGACATTTGTTTAGCATCCATTCCAATTGACCATTGGTAGATCTAAACTCATCAGCAGCCCATTTTTCAACTGCTTTAAGCATATCTTCATTAATACGTAATGCAAATGCTTTTTTCTTTGCCATAATTCAATTAAACTATTTTTTTGATTTTTTGTTTAAAATAGCTGCATATGCAGCACCTAAAGCAACACCCACAACTACGCCTACAGCTATATTATTCATTGCTACTCCAATTGCGGTTCCAATTGCAACTCCAATACCTATACTTAAACCTTTATTGTTGTTCATTTTTATTATATTTTTCTTTATAAACTTCTAAAGTTATTTTTAATTGTTCTTGTTTTTGAGTTCCAATTAACAACCTCTTGCCATTTTTTAACTCAAGTTGTAGTCCATAATTTCCGCTTACATTTATGGCTACACCTTTATTTTTTCCAAAAGGACGAATTCTATATCCGTAACCATGAAATTCTCGTAATGAATTGTATTTTCTTATATAGCACTTATCAATGTCTCTCCAATCAATAAATTTTTTTACAAAATGGATTGGATAAAATTGATAATGGATGCCTTTTTCATCTACTTTAGTTGTTAGTTTCATAGAAACAATAAAAATAATAACAGCCAAGATAATTGATACACTAATTAATATCCCCCAAAAACTTTCAGAGTTTGAAGTTTGAAGTTCATTATTTTTTTGCACCGATAAAATTATAATTCCAATGAGCGGAAGTGCAATAATTGGTACTAAAAACCACTTTCTAAAACGCTGTTCTTCTACAAAAACTTTCATAGTGTTAAAATAATAATTCTACAACTGATATTAATATGGCTAATATGATCCAAATCATCTTTTAATAATTAGACTTTTCTAAAAACACTTTTGAAATATGACCTTCGTAGTAGCCAACGCTTATTACTTTCCATCCGCTTCTTGCTTCATTGTTAACTGCGTCAAGAAAAGTATCTTCTTTTTTAAATAACTTTTTTGTCAATACTTTATATTGTGCCATAATTCTAGTGACTTAAAGTTCCTGTATTAAGTACTGGTGAAGCTTCTTTATCCGAACATAAAATAACCATTAAGTTACTTACCATTGCAGCTTTTCGCTCTTCATCCAATTCAACTATTTCTTTTTTATTTAATTCGTCTAAAGCCATTTCAACCATGCTCACTGCGCCTTCAACGATTTTATGTCTCGCAGCAATAATAGCTGTTGCTTGTTGACGCTTCAACATAGCGTTTGCGATTTCTTGAGCGTAGGCAAGATAACCTATACGTGCTTCAAGTACTTCAATTCCAGCCATAGCTAAGCGTTCAGAAAGTTCTTCTTCTAATGCTTCACTTACTTCATTTACACTAGCACGTAAAGTGATTTCCTCTTCTTTTCCTTCATCTTCAAAGTTGTCATAAGGATATAAACTTGCTAATTTTCTAACTGCAGCATCAGACTGAACACGAACAAAATTTTCATAGTTATCCACATCAAAAGCAGCTTTAAAAGTATCACTAACCTTCCATACTAGGATGGTACTAATCATTATTGGGTTACCTAACTTGTCGTTTACTTTTACACGTTCGCTATCAAAGTTGCTAGCTCTCAAGGATATTGAACGTTTTCTATATAGTGGATTTGCCCAATAAAAACCATTCTCTCTAACTGTTCCAATATACTTTCCGAAAAGTAATAACACTTTTGAAGTATTTGGATTTACTAAGAAAAATCCTGGTAATGTAATTAATAATAATAAAATTGCTGGTATTATTATCAATGGATTTTCTTGCATTATTCCGAATATTAATAATGCTATAAATCCAAAAAAGATAAATAACATTAAATATCCATTGGAAACTTTTATATTTTTTTCTTGTGTCATAATATTTGATTTAGTATGATATTAAAATGATATCACAAATATATCAAATAATTTTTGATGTTTCCAAATATTTTATCAATTTTATTTTTAACTTAGCCAAAACAAATAGAAACAATGAAATCAAAAATTATATATCTACTCATTTTTTTAATAACATTTTCTTATCAAGCAAGTGCTTCTAAAGTTTGGGGTCCAACTGGACATCGTGTTGTTGGCGAAATAGCTCAAGATTATTTAAAACCAAAAACAAAAAGAAAGTTAAAAAAGTTGTTAAAGAAAAAGTCCATGGCATTTTTATCAACTTTTGCTGATGAAATAAAATCGGATAGAAATTTTAATAAATATTATTCTTGGCATTATATAAATATGCCAATGGAATCAAATTATACCGATTCAGAAAAAAATCCAAATGGAGATTTATATACAGGAATAGAAACTTGTAAAAAGGTAATAAGCGACGAGAATTCTAGTGAAGAGGATAAGATTTTTTATTTGAAAATGTTAATTCATTTTATTGGAGATTTGCATCAACCTTTACATATAGGTCTTGCAGAAGATAGAGGCGGAAATGATTTTAAAGTGCAATGGCATTATGATGACACAAACCTACATGCTGTTTGGGATTATAAAATGATAGATAGATATGATATGTCTTATATGGAATTGGCTGAGAATGCAGATGAATTAACAAAAGAGCAAGTGAAGAAAATTCAAGAAGGAGAACTGATTGATTGGGTTAATGAAATGCATGAATTGACTAAAAAGGTTTATGCATCAGCAGAACAAGGTGAAAATCTTAGATATAGATATTCGTATAGGCATTTCGGGACTGTACGTTCTCAATTACAAATAGCAGGAATACGATTGGCTAAAGTGTTGAATGATTTGTTTTAAATTTTAATTTGTAATTTTGAGTGTTTAGTCATTTGTAAATCAAACACTTATTAATTATGAAATCTAATTTTTCACTCTTAGTTTTTATTGCATTACTGTTTCTGTCTTGTAAAAAAGATAAAATAACGAAAAATTCTCCGACAATAAAGTATTCATGTGTGCCACAAGTTTCTGATGCTGAATGGTACAAAAGTGATAATGTAGCTCCTCTTTTTTCAGGTATGGATGTAGTTGATTATCCAATTACTACGAATGATACTTTAGTTCAAAGATATTTTAATCAAGGAATGACTTTAGCTTATGGATTTAATCATGCAGAAGCAGCAAGGTCATTTTATTATGCTACAAAATTGGATCCAAGTTGTGCAATGGCATTTTTTGGTTATGCATATGTATTAGGACCAAATTATAATGCAGGAATGGAAGATGATAATTATCAACGTGCCTATGCAGCAATTCAAAAAGCAAAAGAACTTTCTGTAAATTCAACTGAAAAGGAAAAGTTGTTTATTGAGGCGATGTCATTAAGGTATGCAGCAGAGCCGCCTGAGGATAGAGCCGAATTAGATTTGAATTATTCTAAGGCTATGAAGTCTTTGTATGAGAAATATCCAGATGATGAAGAAATTGGCGCTTTATATGCTGAATCTATTATGAATTTACACCCTTGGGATTTAAATGAAAAAGATGGTACAGAAAAACCTTGGACTAAAGAAATTGTTGGTTTACTGGAAGCATTGATAAAGAAAAATCCAATGCATCCAGGAGCACATCATTTTTATATTCATGCTGTTGAAGCTTCGAATACTCCCGAACGCTCAAATATTTCTGCCAAAGCTTTTGATGATGGGCTTGTTCCAGGTTCTGGACATTTATTACATATGCCATCACATACCTATATAAGAACTGGTGAATATCATAAAGGAACATTATCAAATATTGCAGCTGTTAAAGCTGACAGTACATATGTTACAATGTGTCATGCTCAAGGAGCATATCCTTTGGGTTATTATCCACATAATTATCATTTTATGGCTGCAACTGCAACACTAGAAGGAAATAGTAAATGGGCAATGGTTGGAGCTAATAAAGTTTCTGAACATGTGCATCCTGATTTAATGAAAGAGCCTGGATGGGGAACATTGCAACACTATTATACAATTCCTTATTATGTGGCTGTAAAACTTGGAATGTGGAATGAAATTTTAATGTTGGATTTAAAAACGTATGATTTAAATTATCCAAAAGCAATTCGTCATTATGCTGAAGGAATGGCTTATTTAGGTAAAAATAATAGTGAAAAAGCTATAGAAGAACTAAAACATTTACAAGAATTATCATTAGATGAAACTCTTAAAGATGTTACTATTTGGGAAATTAACTCTGTATTTGAATTGGTGCAAATTGCGACTAAAGTATTAACTGCTGAAATAGAAGCGGAAAAGAAAAACTATCAAATAGCTATTAAGTTATTGGAAGAAGCTGTTGAGATTGAAGATGCTTTAAATTATAATGAACCTCCAGATTGGTTTTTTTCAATAAGACATAATTTAGGAGCTATCCAAATTGAAGCAGAGTTAAACGAAGAAGCAATTAAAACATATAAAGAAGATTTAATACGATTACCAAAAAACGGTTGGGCACAACATGGATTGAAATTGGCCTATGAAAATTTGGATGATATAGAAAATGTAAAAAAAGTTGAGAACTTAATAAAAGATAGTTGGTCAACTTCTGATATAGAGTTAAAAGGCTCTAAGGTAAAATAAAAAAACGCTCCAAATTTGGAGCGTTTTTCGTGACGGCAATTTAAAGTTTGGTTACTTATCTAAATTTTTTGTCATATTAAATCCTGCTAAAAGTCCTAAACCAGCAGTTGTAAATATAGTTGCAGGATAAATTGAATCTTCATTTAATGATGTATAATGATCAAGAATTGTTGCAACAAAAATTCCAATACCAATACCTATTAATAATAGTGCCATATTCAAGATTAATACTTTCCAAATAGGTGCTGTTCTACGCTCCCCTTTATTAAAGATTTCAGCACCAATGCCTTTTTCAATAAGTGCCATACGTTCTTTGTTTCGTGTTGTAAAGAATAGATATACTATTCCGAAAAATATTCCAAATATGATTGGTACTATAATTACTTCTGATCCCATGATTAATTGTTTTAAAATGATTATTTTTAATTCGTTATACAAGCATATGACTTAAAACTTATTGATGAGGTTACAAAAAAAGTAAAAAATATTTTTTTGAATATTAGTGTAACCTTTTTTAAAGCATTATAGTCTTACTACTGATGGCAAATAATGATGACGATTATTATATAAAGAAAACACTTGAAGGTGATCACGCTTCTTTTAGTTTTTTGGTTGAGAAATATCAAAATATGGTATTTACTTTGGCTATAAAAATGTTGAAGCATAGAGAAGAGTCGGAAGAAGTTTCACAAGATACTTTTATTAAAGCATATAAGTCTTTGTCAAAGTTTCATGGCGAATCAAAGTTTTCTACGTGGTTATATAGAATAGCCTATAATACTTGTTTGGATAGAATAAAAAAGAATTCAAAGTATAATAGTAATGTTGAAATGAATGATGTTACTGCTAATCAAATTTTTCAAGCAGAGAATGTATTTGATAGTCTTGAAAATAAAGAACGAAGTGAAATTATTCAAAAATGTATGAATAAATTACCTGAAGATGAGCGAGGATTAATTCATCTGTTTTACTTTGAAGAATTAAGTTTGAAAGAAATAGTTGATGTTACTTCTTTGACCGAAGGAAATGTGAAAGTAAAATTATTCAGAGTCAGAAAGAAATTATTTACTATTTTTAAAGAGTCTGTTGAACCTGAAATATATAGCAGTTATGAACAATAAAGAAAAAGAGTTATTAGAAAATTTCACCAAAAAATTGGTGAAAGAAACATCTTTAGAAAAACCTTCAATGAGTTTTTCTAAGAATGTTATGAATGCTATAAATAAACTTGAAACTGAAAAAGAGATTAGTGTTTATCAACCATTAATTTCTAAAAAAGTATGGCTTATCATTATTGGTTCACTTTTAGGTTCAATGATTTTGTTGTTAAAAACTGCACCTATAAAAATGCCAACATTTTTATCAAAGATTGATACAAGTGGAATTTCCAATCCAATTTCATTTGATATGTCTTTGAATTTTACCGCATCCAACGTAACCGTTTATGGTTTTGTGTTTTTAGCAATTATGGCTATTGTACAATTTGGATATATTAGAAATTACTATAATAATTAAGATTATTCTAAAGTTAAAATAAGGTCATCTTGCATCACCATTTCTCCATCTTGTATAATAATTGATTTGACCATTCCTCCTTTGGTTGCTGTTACGGTTGTTTCCATTTTCATAGCTTCAATAACAAATAAAGGGTCATTTTCCTCAACTTTATCTCCAACTTTCACCAAAGTTTTATAAAGCAATCCTTGTAAAGGAGCACCTACTTGATTGTCATTTTCGGCATCTATTTTCTCATTTTCAACTTTCTGGATATTAAGAGATTGATCTTTGATTTCTACATATCTATTTTCTCCATTTACTTTAAAGAAAACTATTCTGATTCCTTCTTCATTAGGATTACTTACTGATAATAACTCAACTAAAACTGTTTTTCCAGGCTGTATTTCTACCATTATCTCTTCATGGACTTCCATACCATAAAAGAAGTTTTTTGTTGGAATAGTTGCTAGATTACCATAGGTTTTATATACCTCATGAGCTTTCTCAAAAACTTTCGGATACAGACTGTAAGACAAGAAATCTTCAAATTCAATAGCGCGTGTGAATCCTTTTTGAAATTTCTTTTGAAAGTCATTATATGCTTTGTCAAAATCAATAGGTTTTAAATGAGCATTGGGTCTATTGGTATAAGGCTTTTTGTTTTTCAATACAATTTTCTGAAGTTCTTTAGGAAAACCACCAACAGGTTGACCTAAATCTCCTTTAAAGAAATTAATCACCGATTCTGGGAAAGAAATTGTATGTCCTCGTTCCATTACATCTTGTGGAGATAGGTTGTTGGTTACCATAAATATTGCCATATCACCTACAACTTTAGAACTTGGAGTTACTTTTACTAAGTTGCCAAACATGGTATTTACTTGTTTATACATGCTTTTGACTTCGTCAAACCTATCTGCAAGTCCTAGTGCGGTTGCTTGTGGTCTAAGGTTTGAATATTGTCCTCCAGGAATTTCATGTTTAAAAACTTCGGCAGTTCCTGATTTTAAGCCAGATTCAAAAGGATAGTAATACTCACGAATATCTTCCCAATAATTAGAAAATTGATTTAAAACATGTTGGTTAAAATCGTGATATCTTGGATGGTGTTTTAGCATTTCGGCAACTGAATTAAAATTTGGCTGCGAAGTCAATCCAGACAATCCTCCAAGAGCTACATCAACAACATCAACTCCAGCTTCAATGGCTTTTAAATATGTAGCCGATTGCAGTGAAGAAGTATCATGAGTGTGTAAATGTATTGGTAAGTTTACAGTATCTTTTAAAGCAGTTACTAGTTCAGTTGCAGCATAAGGTTTTAATAAACCAGCCATATCTTTAATTGCAATCATGTGAGCACCAGCATTTTCTAAGTCTTTTGCTAATTGAGTATAATATTTTAAGTCATATTTGGTATTGTTTACATCCAATAAATCTCCAGTATAACTAATCGCTGCTTGGGCAATACCTCCAGTTTGTTTTCTCACATAATTAATACTTGGTTCCATGGCTTTCACCCAATTTAATGAGTCAAATATTCTAAATATATCAATTCCATTTTCCCATGATTTTATTATAAACTTTTCAATCAAATTATCAGGATAGGCTGTATATCCAACACCATTAGAACCTCTTAATAACATTTGGAATAAAATATTTGGAATGGCTCTGCGTAAGTCTCTCAAACGAGTCCAAGGACTTTCGTGTAAAAAGCGTAAACAAACATCAAAAGTTGCTCCTCCCCACATCTCCATACTGAAAGTGTTAGGGTGGTTTTTTGCAAAACTTTCTGCAACTTTGTTCATGTCATAAGTACGCATTCTTGTAGCTAATAATGATTGATGAGCATCTCTCATTGTAGTATCAGTATACTGTATTTTGTTTTCGTTTTTAAGCCAATTACAAAATTTTTCTGCACCCATTTCGGTGAGCATATCTTTTGTGCCTTTAGGATATGGCTCAAAAGCATTATAATGAGGGATTTTTGGATTCCTAAATTCTTTATTTTTATCAACAAATTTCACATCAGTATTTCCATTGACAATTACTTCGCCTAAAAACTTTGTAAGTTTAGTTGTTCTATCTTGAGGTAATTCAATCTTAAACAATTCAGGCGTGTTTTGAATAAAGTTTACATTTACTTTTCCTGCTTTGAAAGTTGCGTGTTGAATTACATTTCGCAAGAAAGAAATATTCGTTTTTACACCTCTTATTCTGAATTCTCTTAATGCTCTAACCATTTTTCTAGTTGCTCCATCAAGTGTTCTTCCATGTGCTGAAACTTTAACGAGCATAGAGTCAAAAAACGGACTAATGTTTGATGCTTGGTAAACACTACCTGCATCTAATCGTATTCCCATTCCAGCTGCACTTCGATATGTAGTTATTGTTCCATAATCTGGAGTGAAATTGTTTTCTGGATCTTCAGTTGTTATTCTACATTGTAATGCAAATCCATAGGTTCCTAAACTCTCTTGACCATATATTTTTATTTGTTTGCTATCAAGTGGATAATCACTTGCAACAAATATTTGAGTTTTTACTAGGTCTATTCCAGTAACCATTTCGGTTACTGTGTGCTCAACTTGTATTCTTGGGTTTACTTCAATAAAATAAATAGTATCTCTTTCGTCAACCAAAAATTCAACAGTACCAATATTATTATAGTTTACTTCGTGGGCAATTGCCAAAGCATATTTATATAGGTTGTCTTTAACTTCTTGTGCAACATTATGTGATGGTGCAATTTCAACTACTTTTTGATGGCGTCTTTGCACCGAACAGTCGCGTTCATAAAGATGTCTAATATTTCCATGGTTATCAGCGACAATTTGAATTTCTATATGTTTTGGGTTTTCAACATATTTTTCCAAAAACATGGTATTGTCTCCAAATGCATTTAAAGCTTCATTTCTTGCCGAATCAAAGTTGTTTTCTAAATCCTCATCATTGCGTATGATTCTCATTCCACGACCGCCACCTCCAGAAGCTGCTTTTAACATCAATGGATAACCTATATTTTTGGCTTCTGATAATGCAATTTCCAAAGTAGTTAAATCTTGTTTGTTACTTTCTATTATTGGAACATTACATTTTTGAGCAATTTCTTTTGCAGTTATTTTATCACCCAAAGCATCCATAACTTCAGGTTTTGGACCAACAAAAATAATGTTGTTTTTAGCACATTCTCTTGCAAATTCTGAATTTTCAGAAAGAAAACCATAACCAGGATGAATAGCATTTGCACCTTTGTTTTTGGCCAGCGTTATGATTTCTTGAATGTCCAAATAAGGTTTTAATGGCTGATTTTCTTTACCTATTTGATAAGATTCATCTGCTTTGTAGCGATGTTGCGAATAGCGATCTTCATAGGTGTAAATTGCAATTGTTGGAATGTTTAATTCAGTACAAGCTCGTAATACTCTTATGGCAATTTCTCCACGGTTGGCTACAAGTATTTTCTTAATTTTCATAGTATTTTTATTTGGTTATTTGATGATATATGGATTGATGTTTTTGTAATTTCTAATAATAAACTGCAAGGCGCTTTCAAGAATTTGCCCCATGTTTTTTGACTTTTTAAAATTCACATCGTTGGTTATTTTATAAAGACCTTGGCTTAGTTCTTTTATTTTTTCTAGACTAGAAATTGTATCATTCTTCATGCAATTCAGCAATTCATTCAATCGCTCGTGCTCGCTTGTAGCTCTTTTTGCAAGTAAGGAACGTTCTTCATTTTTATACTGTTCAATAGATTCTTCTTGAAGCATTGATAAAGTCATTTCAACAAGTTTGTTGTTCTCTTTTAAAAATTGAGGTTTATAAACTTTTGGATTTCCTTCAAAGTTTTGTTGGTCAAAATCGATGGCTCTTATTCGGTATTGAATTCTATCAAAATCATTGGTAAGTACCATGACATAGTTATAGGAGCGCATATCGCCTAACAATCGAACAAAACAACGCTCGTTAAACTTGACAAACTCTTTGGCAATGGCTCTTTTATCTTGTTCTGAACATTTGTCCAATTCTTCAGCAATAAAAGTATCTCCAGGAATTCCAGAAATATGCTCTTCAATCAAAGTGTCTTTATGGACCAAAAAATTAATGTGATTGGGAGAAAGTAAATGTTCCAATTCCAGTCCATAAATTCTTGACGCATCTGCTTTTTTGATATATAAGTAGATATAATTGTCATTTAGAATATTCCTTACCTTAATTCGAAAAGGTTTGGTATTTCCAAAGGTGCAAAAATCTATAGCATCGATATTTAAATATTGAAGGATAGAGTCGCTACCATCGGCATGGAGAATTGTGTACATTTTTTTTAGACTCAATTCAATTTCTTCACGTTCGTGCTCAGCAAAATAAGTACTTACCCAAAGAGTGTCGTTTCCATATTTGTCATAGATTTCTATGGCACCTTGAAAGCGCAATAAATCATCATAATAAATCGGAATTTTTATGTTTCTGCTATGTTCGGTAAGGTAATTAGACAACTGCTCAGTTATAGGATAAGCAGGTTTCTTTTTCGACATTAATTTTTTATCCATTCCAACAATTGTTGAGAAATTCTCTTGTAAGATAATAGTAAAAAGCATAAAAAACAAAAAAACGACTTAAGTTAGTTGATTTACTTAAGTCGTTTTGAGAAGTTATTTGAGTAGTTAATTCTTAACTTTTAGTTTCCGAAATCCATTTGTCAATTTTGTTTTCCAATAATTGTAAAGGAATACATCCAGTTTCTAGCACTTGGTTATGGAATTCTTTAATGTCAAATTTATCACCTAATTCCTTCGTGGCTTTTGCGCGTAATTCCTGAATTTTTAATTGACCAATTTTATATGATAAGGCTTGTCCAGGATTTGCCATATAACGTTCAATTTCACGAGTAATACTTGCTTCAGATTCTGCTTCGTTGTCCAAAGAATATTGAATTGCTTTTTCTCTAGACCATCCCATCGCATGCATTCCAGTATCAACAACCAAGCGAATAGCACGGTGCATTTCCATGCTCAACATTCCAAAATATTGATAAGGGTCAGTGTACAAACCTAATTCTTTACCTAGAGACTCGGTGTATAAAGCCCAACCTTCTCCATAAGCACTATACCAAAGTGTTTTTCTGAAATCAGGTAAATCCTTGTTTTCTTGCGTTAAAGAAATTTGATAATGATGTCCAGGAATAGCCTCATGTAAGAAAAGCGCTTCGTCTTGTAATACATTATATTTTGACGCATCAGGAACTGGAGCATAGAAAATTCCAGGTCTAGTTCCATCAATAGATCCAGGATTGTATTCAGCACTTGCCGATGCTTCACGAAATGCTTCAGTTCTTCGAACTTCAAAAGGAGTTTGAGGTTTTAAATCAAATAGTTTTTCTACCTGCGGAATCATCTTTTTATGGATGCTGTTAAAGTTATCAATAACTTGTTGTGCATCCGTAAAAGGCATTAATTCTTCGTTTTCACGTACATGGTCAAAGAAGGCTTTTAAATCTCCTTTAAAACCAACTTCATTCTTTACTTTTTCCATTTCTGCTCTAATTCTTGCAACTTCTTTCAACCCAAGTTGATGAACTTGCTCGGCAGTCATATCAGTAGTTGTGTATGTTTTAATTTGATGGTCATAATATTCTTTACCTTTAGGAGTATCAGCAATGCCGCTTGATGCTCTACCTGAATCTAAATATTCTGTACTCATAAATTGGTGTAATTTTTTATAAGTAGGAACAATTTTATTTTGCACCATATCTTTATAAGATTTGGTCAAGGCAACTTTATCTTCGTCAGAAAAATTGTCTGGCAAGTTTTTTATTGGCTGATAAAATAAATGCTCTTCAACATTGTCACCTGTTTGTGAAGCCAATTGAGGAATTACTTTTTTGATCAATGATTTTGGCAATACATGACCTAATTTTATTCCTTCTCTCATTCTTTCTTCAGCACTGTTCAGCCAATCTAAATAACTATCCACTCTTTTTAACCAGTTTTTATAATCCTCAACAGTTTCAAAAGGTTGTGCACCAGCACCACTTGCTAACTGACCAAAAGACAGGTTCATTGTCCACATTTGATTGATAGGAGTGAGGTCTTCTCTAAACCCTAAACGCGCTATATTGATATCACAATCCCAATTTAAAACGGCTTTACTCATTTTTTCAGAATCCGATAAATCTTCGTCTTTAAATGCTGCTAAACTGTTTTTGGTACTTTGATAAAACGAACTAAGTTTTTCTTTAAACTCATCGGTTAAATCATTTGGAAGTTGGTCATTAAAACGGTTATCTCCAGCAAAAGTGGCATTTAATGGGAATAGTTTATAACTCTCTTCATTAAAGTTTTTTAGGAGTTCGTTAAATGCAATGCTTGTTGCTTCTTTGTCAATTTTTTCTACATCTTTTTTACAAGAAGTGAAGGTAAATGCTAATACTAAACTGAACAATACGATTTTTTTCATGTTGGTGAATTTGTGTTTGTACAAAAATAACTTTTCTTCTTGAATAGTTGATTTGAACAATTGTTAAAGTTCAAAAGAGATTTTTTGTAATTGCGCTTATCTTATATTGATATGAACTTTTTTAATTGTTTATATCAAACGATAGGCGAAGTTAAATTTTAAAAAGTTAAGAAACAAAATAAATTAAGTAACTTGTTATTTAGTTACACTTATGGTATAAGTTGCAATAATGTCATTATCAATCATTAAATGTACATCAAAATGTCCTAAAGATTTGAAGGCGCCTTTGAATTTTAGCGTTTCATTATTGTACTCAATTGAATGTACTGGAAAGTATTTTTCACGATTTCTATAGTAATGTACTAAAGTGATTTTTTTAAAATGGAGTTTTTTAAAAGTCTTTAATTCAAAAAGTATATCCTCATTTTTTTTGATATCTATTTGCATCAACGAAGGAGAAACTGGCAATATTTTATGTCTAAAACTAGCATTGTAAAGTATTGGGTAAGTTAGAAAACTGTCTACTGTTTCCTTTGAAGTAAGTAGCCACTTACTATCTAATGGTAAATGATTTTTGGCAAATAAAACTGGATCGGTTAGGAAATAACCAAGGTTATAATCTTTAATAAAAGTGTTGTCATATTCCATATAGCCACTAGACCAAGTAGCATCACATAAATACCATTTATTATTTAGTTTAACCGCATTCCACGAGTGGTTTGGGTAATACAATTCATCTACGTTAGATTCAACTGTTCTACTATAACCATCTATTATTTCACATTCAATATTGGATAAATATGCCAGTTCTTTGATTAGATATGCATAACCAGTGCACATCGTTTTTTTGTACTTCAATAACTTTTTAAAAGCAATTTTTTTATACTCATTATTCCATTTTATATATTCCAAACTATCGTTGATATACTTGTTTTGTTTTTTGTCAACTTTGTTATGTTGGTAATAATCGCCTTTGATATTGTTGCAAACCCAAGAATAGATGGCTCTAAATTTTTCAACATCGGTTGTTAACTTATGCGTTAAGTTATAACTCAATAATGATAAATTATTTAGATTTTCTCCATCGTGTAATTTCGCAATATTATCAGCAACTGTAAAATCGATATGCTTAAAATCATCAATTTGAGAAAATGTATAATTGAAAGCAAGAAATGAAATAATGAGTATAAACTTTCTCATACTATTAAAGTATTATTTCCTTTTTGATTTGTATACTTTGTTTGAAGAAGCGCTTCCTAAAAGTGTTACAGGAGTTAAAACCATATCTAATTTTAATCCAACATTTGAGGCTGAATTCGAGTTGTTTATAACCACTTTTTGAGATTCCATACCCAAATAACTAAAGACAAGTACATCACCTTTTTTTAGTTTTTTTGGAAACTCAAAATCGCCTTTAAGATTTGTTGTTGTACCAATTGCTGTTCCTTCTAAAACGATATTTACATCAGGCAATCCACCAGTATCATCAGAAACATTCCCTTTTACAACAATTTCTTTTTTTTCATTTTCTTGTTTTAATTTAGTCTGCGATACTTGCTTTGTATGATCTGTTTGAGCAAGAATTGTACTCATTGAGAATAGAATTATACAAACTAATCCAAATTTTTTACTCCACATTGTTAATTCTTTTCTTTGATTTTTCATGATATTAAAATTTATAGGTTAAACTTAATCAAATTTATGATAGAAGTCAATTGATAAAAATTGGTATTGAGTAAACATGACTTATAAATGCGTAAAGTGCCCTTTTTGATTAGTTAATAAAAAAAGCCTCTTTGATAAAACAAAGAGGCTTTCTATAATAGTGTGACAATGATTTTATTTAATCATATCAAAACTGCGCTTTATAAAACTAGTTAACTCTTCGCCATGTAAAAGGTTTTGAGAAAGTTTTGCTAAATCAAATGTTTGTTTGATTAAGCGTTCTTGCTTCTTGCTAGTTTTGGTATTCAAGATTTCTCCAACCAATTCGCTATTGGTGTTTACTACCAAATTGTACATGTCTGGGAAATTACCCATTCCCATCATTCCGCCACCGCCAGTTGCTTGCATTTCTTTCATACGACGCATAAATTCTGGTTGAGTAATGATAAAAGGATTGGCATTAGAATCCATTGCTTCCAATTGAATAGTATAAGTTTCTTTAGGAATATTAGTCTCCAATAAAGTTTTTAAACTCGCTTGTTCTTCCTCGGATAATTTAGAGATTTTAGTGTCTTCTTTCTTGATTAAATTATCAATATGGTCACCATCAACACGTACAAAAGAAATATTTTCTTTACTTGTTTCTAGTTTTTGAATAAGGTGAGAAACAATAGGAGAGTCTAACAATAAAACTTTATATCCTTTGTCTTTTGCATCTTGGATATAACTGTGTTGTGCTTTCACATCCGATGCATATAGAACAACAGTTTTGTCATCTTTATCGGTTTGGTTTTCTTTGATTTTTTCAATCAATTCGTCCCAAATAAAATATTCATTATCTACCGTTGGATATAAGGCAAATTTGTCTGCTTTTTCAAAGAATTTTTCTTCAGAAAGCATTCCGTATTCAATAATTATTTTGATGTCTTCCCACTTTTCTTCAAATGCTTTTCTATCATTTTTAAACAAACTATTTAGTTTGTCTGCCACTTTACGAGTAATGTAACTAGATATTTTCTTAACGGCTCCATCAGCCTGTAAATAACTACGAGATACATTCAATGGAATGTCTGGAGAATCAATAACTCCTCTCAGCATCTGTAAGAAATCAGGAACAATTCCCTCTACATTGTCAGTTACAAAAACTTGGTTTTGGTATAACTGAATTCTGTCTTTTTGAGGATCAATGTTCTTACTGATTTTTGGGAAATATAAAATTCCGGTCAAGTTGAATGGATAATCTACATTCAAATGAATGTTGAATAACGGCTCTTCAAATTGCATTGGGTACAACTCGCGATAGAAATTTTTATAATCCTCATCTTCAAGTTCACTTGGTTGCTTTGTCCACGCTGGATTTGGATTGTTGATGATGTCATCAATAGTTATTTTTTTCTGAGGTTCAGTAGTATCTTTACCGTCTTTATCTTTTGTTGTTTTAGGCGTATGATTTGGATCGTTTATTTCTTTAGTTCCAAACTTTATTGGAATAGGCATAAACTTATTGTACTTGGTCAATAAACCTCTGATTTTACCTTCGTCCAAAAACTCTTCAGAATCTTCAGCAATATGCAACACGATTTCAGTTCCGCGCTCTGTTCTGTCAGTTTCTTCCAGTGTGTATTGTGGACTTCCATCACATTCCCAACGAACTGCTTTACTGTCTTCTTTAAATGATTTTGTGAAAATTTCTACACGCTCAGCAACCATAAATGCTGAATAGAATCCCAATCCGAAATGACCAATAATTCCGCTATCTGGAACTTTGTCTTTGTATTTTTCAACAAACTCTTCGGCTCCAGAAAAAGCCACTTGATTGATATATTTTTCAACTTCTTCAGCATCCATACCTATACCTTGATCAATGATTCTGATTTCTTTAGCCTCTTTATCTAGTTTGATTTCGATGATTGGTTCACCAATATCACCTTTGGCCTCACCAAGAGTTGAAAGGTGTTTTAATTTTAAAGTTGCATCAGTTGCATTTGAGATAAGTTCGCGTAAAAAGATTTCATGATCAGAATACAAAAACTTTTTAATTATAGGGAAAATATTTTCTGCTGTTACATTAATGTTTCCAGTTGCCATATTATATTTTATTTAGATTGTTTTAATTTTTAAGGTTATAGACAAAAAAAATACCAAAAGAAATTTTGTGACAAGATGACAGAGTTTTTTTGATAATGATGTAATGTTATAATGAGATAATGTGATAAAATTGTAATATAATGACTGAAGAATGAAGAATGATTGTTTTTTTGTAAATTTGATTTTACGAAAACGAAAAAAGATATAGATGTATAATTCAAAAATTACGGGACTAGGATATTATGTTCCAGAAAATGTTGTTACCAATGATGATTTATCTCAATGGATGGACACTAATGATGAATGGATTCAGGAAAGAACTGGAATAAAAGAACGAAGATGGATTGATCCTAAAACCGATGACACTACAACTACTATGGCTGTAAAGGCCTCAAAAATAGCAATTGAACGAGCTGGATTGACAAAGGACGATATTGATTTTATCATTTTTGCTACGTTGAGTCCAGATTTATATTTTCCTGGAGGTGGCGTAAGAGTTCAGGACATGTTGGATATGCCAACAATTGGCGCATTGGATGTGAGAAATCAATGCTCTGGATTTATTTATTCTATGTCTGTTGCCGACCAATTTATAAAAACAGGAATGTATAAGAACATTCTGGTGATAGGTTCAGAAAACCATTCAGGAGGATTGGAGCGTTCAACTAGAGGAAGAGGAGTAACAGTTATTTTTGGTGATGGAGCAGGAGCAGCGGTAGTTTCAAGAAGTGAAGAAAAAGGAAAAGGTATTTTGTCATCTCATTTGCATTCGGAAGGTAAATACGCCAAGGAATTAATGCTTGAAGGTCCAGCGACTGGAAGATGGGTTCCAGAAATTTTGGAAGAAAATAATCCTGACGACACTTCATATTTTCCATATATGAATGGACAATTTGTATTTAAACATGCAGTAGTGCGTTTTTCAGAAGCCATAGTTGAAGGATTGAAAGCAAACAATTTGAATAAAGAAGATATTGATATGTTGATTCCACATCAAGCGAATTTGCGAATCGCACAATTTATCCAAAGAAAGTTTCAATTAACTGATGATAAGGTGTTTAATAATATCCAGAAATATGGAAATACTACAGCAGCATCTGTAATTATAGCATTGACTGAAGCATGGGAAAAGGGCAAGATTAAAGATAATGATTTAGTAGTTTTAGCTGCTTTTGGAAGTGGATTTACTTGGGGAAGTGTAGTAATAAGATGGTAGTCATAAATTTTAAATTAAATAAAAAAAGCATCAATATTGTTGATGCTTTTTTTTTGTGATATTTTATATGTCCCCACAACTATAAAATGTTCACGAGTTATTATGTCGTACCCAATAATTCACATTAAATAACAGTACAAATTTATAGTGTTTAGTGCTTTTAATCAATACCAAAATCCCGTGATTTTGATTCACGGAAAACCGTGATATAAAAAAGAAGAGGTCTCATCAATAAAAATTAATGACAAAACCTCTTCAATCAACTTAACCTAAACTAATTTTCTTATAAGAAACCTCCGCTTCCTTGAGTTTCATTATTATCTCTTTGCTTTCTACGCAATGCTCTGTTCTTTCCACCGCCAAATCGGTAAGAAAAGCCTAGATAAGCCGTTTGACTTTCCCAATTAAATTGTCCAGTAGAAGGATAAGGATTTACAGATTCAAATTTGAACCTCATACCTTTAAAGATGTCATTTACTCTAAAGTTTATAGTTCCTTTGCCTTTCAAGACATTTAAACTTGATCCAATATTTACCATAGTCATAGGACGAGTTTCAAATTGGATGCTTCTTCCTCCTCCGCGATACATAGCAAAAAGTTGAAATCGTAAATTCTTTGTTGCTCTAAAACTGTTACTTATACGAGCGTTAAATGCAGTATTTGTTACTTCAAGTTCATCTCCGTTTGCAGTTCCAGATTCGTCTTGTGTATATAAATCTGTGCTTGCATTCATTCTCCACCATTTATTGATTGCATAATTAAATGATGCTTCAACTCCATACCTATTACTCGCATTGGTATTGGTAAATGATAATAAAACTTTGTCACTATCAAGAGGATCGGTATTTAAAATACGAGTGATATTGTCATTTACTCTTCTATAAAATGTACCAAATGATACAGAACCTTTTTTGATTTGACGTGTGTAATTTAATTCAAATGAATTAGTAAACTGAGGCATTAAATCTGGATTTCCAACCGAAGTTATTCTTGGAGTACTCCACTCTCTAATTGGATTGATTTGACCTAATGATGGTCTGTCAACTCTACGACTATAACTTACTTGCCATTGATTTTTTTCACTAGGATTATAAGTTATAAATGCTGAAGGGTAGATAGAAAATATTTCATCAGTTACTAATTGGTTTTCTGATCCTTTATTAAAATCTCCTTCAATTTCATATTGTTCAAAACGTGCTCCTACTTGCAATGTAACTTTGTCAAATTTATGGCCATAAGTTGCGTAAGCAGAATAAATATCTCTTTTGTACTCAAAGTTTGAATAAGGAATTTGTTGAGTTTCAAAACCACCCATTCCATCAGGAATTTGATTTCCATTTTGATCTAAAGTGTATTCAAATTGAGTTGTAGTATTATCATTGAAGGTTTTGTTATATCTGTATTCTAAACCTAATTCAAGTTTACCATTTTTTGAAACAGGATTCGTATAATCAATATTAAAAATATTATTTCTTCTCGTATTGTTTACTCTACTTGTGTAATTGTTGAATTGATCATTTGGATTTATAGTTTCTCCATTGATTGCATATTCAGGATTTTCAGCATAAGAGAAGTTGCCTTCAAACTCCAAGTTATGTCCTTCTTTATTAAATTCTGTTTTATAGTTAATATTGTAAGTTTCGTTCTTACTTTCAGTATCTTGACTGTTAAAACTATCATTAACAAGTACACCATTATCAGAAATTTTAGTAGTACCTTGGGCTAAATTGTCTGATTTATTTTGAATAGTGTAGGCTGAAAAAGTGTTTTTATCATTGATATAAACATCAGCACCAAATTTTAATAAGTGTGAATCTCGATCATTGTCAAATTCAAATCTTTGAAAAGAATTGTTGTCTGTTCTATCAACGTGTCCAAAATTGTCATTTTTACCAGTATTGTACCCGTAATTGGTAAAGAAATTCACTTTTCCAGTTTTATAATTCATATCTACTGAACCGTTAAATCGTGTATTTTCACCTCTAGTTACACCAATATTAACATTTCCATTAAATCCTTGGTTCGCATTTTTGTGAAGAATAATATTAATCATTCCGCTCATTCCTTCTGGATTATATTTTGCTGAAGGATTGGTAATTAATTCAACTTGTTTAATAGATGTTGATGGAATCTGTTTTAATAATTGTGCTGCGCTAATATTAGTGATTTTTCCATCGACTAATACTCGAACATTTTCGTTACCACGAAGGCTAATGTTTCCTGTTTGTGAATCAACACTCACTGATTGTACGTTGTTTAATAATTCAGATGCTGTAGTACCTGCAGAAGTTAAATCTTTACCTACATTAATTACTTTACGGTCAATTTTTTGAACTACAGTTGAGGTTTCAGCCACAACAACAACTTCGTCTAGTTGAGTTGCATCTTCAGTTAAACCGACTGTATTTAAATTATGTTTAGAATTATTTCTAGTGAAGTTTATTTTCTTTTCTACAGTTTTATAACCTATAAATTGAATTTCAACAATATTTTCGCCAAGTGGTATTTGTTTTATTTCAAATTTTCCTTTGTCATCAGTAATTCCACCAGTTAAAACTTCATTACTAGCACTTTTAACAACAATGCTTACATAAGGTAATTCTTCTTGAGTTTTGGTATCGATTATTTTTCCTGTTACTGATCCAACTTTAGGAGTTTGTGCAAAAAGAAAAACACTTGTAAATAGCATTAAAATGCTAAGTAGACTTTTTTTCATAATAGTTAGTATTTTTTTCAAATGTATGACCATATGACGACCATCAAATAGAAGTGTTACTAATATTAACACTCTTTAACATGACTTTAACAAAAGAGGAGATTGTATGTTAAAATTAGAGAGAGAAAGTTTTACCCTCTATTGCTAAAAGTGTATTTGGGAATATAGTTTTAGCCTCTTTTTTGAATGATTCTAGGTCTTTATATCTAGAGGAATAATGCCCTAATATTAGTTTGTTAACATTGGCAAGTTTAGCAATTTGAGCTGCTTGCTTAGCTGTACTATGTTTTGTTTTAAAGGCCAGTTCTTTATGGTATTCTAGAAATGTAGATTCGTGATATAATAAATCTACATTTTTAATAATAGAGACTATAGATTCGTTATATAATGTGTCACTGCAATAAGCATAACTTAATTGCTTATTTGGGTTTAGTGTCAATTCTTTATTTGGTATTAGTTCTCCATTTTTTAATTGATAATCTTTACCATTCTTTAAATTTTGATAATCACATTTTTCAATTTCAGGATAGTTTTTGATAGCATCTATATTTAATTTTCGTTCTCCAATTTTTTCTTTAAACAAATAACCATTTGTATAAATCCTATGCTTGAGCGGTATAGTATGTATAGTGATTTTGTCATCTTCATAAATCAATTCACTTTCATTAGAAGATAATTCGTGAAAAATGATAGGAAATTTAGCGTAAGAATCAGAAAGCCTAAGTTGAGTTACAATAAATTCTTTAATGCCTTTTGGTCCATATATATGCAAATCATTTGCATGATTTAACAACCTGAAAGTTGATATCAAACCAATTAGCCCAAAAACATGATCGCCATGTAAATGTGAAATAAAAATTCTCTTAATTTTTGAAAACTTAATTTTGTTTTTTCGTAGTTGTACTTGAGTACCTTCACCGCAATCGATAAGAAAAGTGTGGTTTTTTATTTCAAGTACTTGGGCACTTGGGTTTACTGTAGTTTTGGGAGTAGAACTATGACAGCCAAGAATTGTGAGTTTTAAACTCATTTAATAACGAGCCTTTTTGAAATTATCTCACTATCTGTTTGAATAGAATAAATATAAGTACCAGATTTTAACTCATTTTTATGAAATGAGAGAGAAATATTTCCAGGTTTAATAGAGAACTTGTGTAAAAAAACAGTTTTACCTAATAAGTTTTTTACAATCAACTTTACCTCTTGATTTTTATTACTCTTAAAAGTGATTCTTGTGCTTTCAGTAAATGGGTTTGGGAAAGTGGATAAACCTTTAATACTGGAAGTATTATTAGTTTTTACTTGCAGATTTTGCTGTGAAAATCCAAAAGTAAAGATGCAAAGAAATAATATTAAAAGTATTTTTTTCATCAATAAGCTGTTTCAATTTTTGTTATCCTAATAAATCTCGTTCAATAGCATCTATCTCTAAAATATCAATTGCCTCTTCAAAAGTTGGGACAACGTTTATTTCGTCTGGAATAGCATCAATGTCAATGTCATTTACTATTAATACAAATGACGTGCCATTTTCACGAAATGAATTTGCTATATCCAAAAATAGTTTTATTTCAGGTGCTTCTATGTTAAAATTTTCAGAAAAGTTTATAATTACATGCTCTTTGGAAGTTGAATTATAATTTTTTTCAAAAAGATTAATAAACTCAACAAGAGTTTTTTCATCTGGAGTTATTAAAGTATAAGAATTGGTAACTTTTAAATTCATTTTTTAGCGTTTTATTTGTTGTGCCAATAAATAGATAACTGCCATTCTTACTGCAACACCATTCTCAACCTGATTAAGAATTATAGATTGATCTGCATCAGCAACATCACTTGTAATTTCAACACCTCTATTTATGGGTCCTGGATGCATGATAACAATTTTCTTGCCAAGAGAGTCAAGAATTTCTTTATTGATGCCAAATAATTGGGTATATTCTCTAATTGAAGGGAAATACTTTATATCCATTCGCTCATGTTGCACTCTTAAAACATTTGCAACATCACACCATTCTAAGGCTTTTTTAATATCTGTTTCAACTTCAACACCTAAGCTAGTAATATGTTTTGGAATAAGTGTTGTAGGTCCGCAAACTTTGACTTCAGCACCTTGAAGTTTTAATGCAAAAATATTTGAAAGAGCAACTCTAGAATGTAAAATATCTCCAACAATTACAACTTTCTTTCCTTTTACACTACCTAGTTTTTCTCTAATTGAATATGAATCGAGTAGTGCTTGCGTAGGATGTTCATGAGTTCCATCACCTGCATTAATAATTTTAGCATCAACATGTTGGGAGAGAAAAACTCCAGCGCCAACATTAGGGTGCCTCATAACTACAATGTCAACTTTCATTGACAAAATGTTATTTACAGTATCAATAAGAGTTTCCCCCTTTTTTACTGAAGATTGGCTAGCAGAAAAATTAATAATATCCGCAGATAATCTTTTTTCGGCAAGTTCAAAAGAAAGTTTAGTTCTAGTACTATTTTCAAAAAAAAGATTGGCGATAGTGATATCTCTAAGAGAAGGGACTTTTTTAATGGGTCTATTAATAACTTCTTTAAAATGATCAGCAGTTTTAAATATTAAATCAATATCGTTTTTGTTTAAATATTTAATACCTAGTAAATGTTGAACACTTAATTCATTCATTTTAATTATTTTTTATTAAGTATATACTATCCTCATTATCATTTTCTTTCCATTTAACCACAACTTTCTCATTGTTTATTGCATCTATCTGCCTTCCTTTATAGTTAGGTTGAATTGGTAAATGCCTACTGAAACGCCTATCAATAAGGACTAGAAGTTCAATTTTTTGAGGCCTTCCAAATGCTTGTATAGCCGATAACGCTGCCCTAATACTTCTGCCAGAATATAGCACATCATCAATAAAAACAATATTTTTATCTTCAATCGTAAAGTCTATAGTGGTTTTATTTGCTTCTAAAGGAGCATCTCTTCTTCTAAAATCATCTCTATAAAATGTGATATCTAATTCACCATAATTCACATTCTTAATGTTGTATTGTTCTTCTAGTAATTTTGTGATACGTTGACCTAAAAAAACACCTCTTGGTTGAAGTCCTATAAGTGCAGTGTTAGAAAAATCTCCGTGATTTTCTATAAGTTGACATGCAAGCCGATTGAGAATAATATCTATTTCAGTACCGTTAAGTAAGCGTTTATTACTCATAAGATTTTCCAAACGTTGTTTGGAGTACAAATATACTGATTGTTAATTAATTTGTTAACAACAATTAAATTAATTTATAATAACAGATTAATGAAATGCTACTTTTAATACGATAATATTACTCACAATATGCAAAAAAACTTTAACCGTAATAACAAGCTTGCACTTACGAAGTTCGAGTCTATGTTAAAAACGAATAATGTGTATTTTTTTGATTCTACCGAATTTGAAGATATTATTCATCATTATTTAGATAGTGGAAGGCAATCTTTGGCTAATAAAGCAATTAAACTTGGGTTAGAGCAACACCCAACATCAATTAGTTTAAAATTATTATTGGCCGAATTAAATATTTATGAAGAGAAACTTGAAGAAGCAGAAAAAATATTAAATGAGATTCATGCCATTGAACCTCACAATGAAGAGGTGTTTGTTCAAAGAGCTAATATAATGTCCAAAAGAGATATGCATATTGATGCTATTGAGACACTTAAGATTGCATTGTCTTTTACTGATAATAAGGCTGATATACTTGCTATGATAGGTATGGAGTATTTATATTTAGATAAATTTGATAATGCAAGATTAAATTTTGCAAAATGTTTAGATGTTGATTTTGAAGATTACTCATCTTTATATAATGTGATTTATTGTTTTGATATGCAAAATCAGTATCAAGAAGCAATAGATTATTTGTTGGAGTTTATTGAAAAAGATCCTTATTCTGAAGTAGCTTGGCATCAATTGGGAAGACAATATTTTGTTTTAGAAAAGTATCAAGAAGCTCATAGAGCATTTGATTATGCTGTACTTATTGATGAGTATTTTGTAGGTGCTTATTTAGAAAAAGCTAAAACCTTAGAAAAGCTTCAAGAATTTGATAAGGCAATCGAAAATTATTTGATTACTACCGAATTAGAAGATCCAACTGCATTTGCATATTATAGAATTGGTAATTGTTATAATAAACTTGGTAAGAAAGAATTAGCGCTTCAATATTATAAAAAAACTGTAAAAGAAGACCCTCTTTTGGACAAAGGATGGTTGTCATTGACAAGATTGTATTATGACGATAAAAATTACCAAAAAGCACAGTATTATATCAATAAAGCGATTACAATTGATGATACTAATACGCTTTATTGGAGGATGTTTGCCGATATTAATATTAAATTAAATTTATTTGAAGAAGCGGCTAATGCTTTTTATAAATGTATAGATTTTAATGATGATAGTTTAGATATTTTTATAGGCTTATCTGATGTTTTAAATTTTATTGGCGAATTTGAAGATGCAAAAAATGTTCTTATTAAAGGCTTAAGAATTTATCCAAATTTTGCCGAAATAGAATATAGAATCTCTTGCTTAAACTTTATATTGGGTAATAATAATGAAGGAGAGAAATACTTAGAAAACGCATTAAAAATTGATTTCGAGTATCATAAAATATTTAAAGAGATTTACCCTTCAGTTTTTCAACTTTCATCTGTAGTAAAAATACTTAAACAACATTCTAAATAGTATTAATATTTATAATTAAACTCTTGTGATTTAATTCTGATAAAGGTACATTTGTATGATAACCATTTAACAATGCAAAAAAGAACTTTATCTCAATATTTTATCATTACACTTAAAGGAATTGCTATGGGTGCTGCTGATGTAGTTCCTGGAGTTTCTGGTGGAACTATTGCTTTTATCTCTGGAATTTATGAAGAATTACTAACTTCAATAAGTTCAGTAAATTTCAATACATTAAAAATGTTGAGAAAAGATGGATTGAAAAAAGTTTGGCATCAAATAAATGGTAATTTTTTAGTTTCATTATTATTAGGAATTGGAATAAGTATAATTTCTTTAGCCAAATTAATTTCTTGGCTTTTATTGAATCAACCAATACTCTTATGGGCTTTTTTTTTCGGGTTAGTTTTAGCAAGTATTTTATATATAGGTAAGCAAATAACAACTTGGAATATTAAAACGGTTTTATTCCTTTTGATAAGTGCTTTCTTAGCCTATTGGATTACTACATTAGACCCATTAATTTCATCTGATATTTCACCATTGTATTTATTTTTGGCTGGTGCAATTGCGATTTGTGCAATGATTTTGCCAGGTATTTCAGGTGCTTTTATTTTAGTTTTATTAGGTGCTTACAAGCCTGTATTAGAGGCTATAGATAATCGAGATTTTAAAGTTATTGGTTTAGTTGGAGCAGGAGCAATTATTGGATTATTAGTTTTTTCCAGGATATTAAAATGGCTATTTAATCACTATAAAAATTTAACGCTTGCTGTTTTAACAGGTTTTGTTTTAGGTTCATTAAATAAAATATGGCCATGGAAAGAAACATTGACTTGGCGAATGAATTCTAAAGGTGTTGAAGTGCCTTTGAATGAACAAAGTATTTTACCATATTCTTACGATGGAGACCCTCAGTTTTTTTTAGCAATTGTATTGGCAATTGTAGGTTTTTTAGCAATTATAATTTTGGAAAAAATAGCAGTAAAAAATGGCTAAAGAACGCAGTTTTATTGATAAATGCTTTCTTTTTTTAAAAGGACTTGCTATGGGTGCTGCTAATAAAGTTCCAGGTGTTTCAGGAGGAACAGTTGCCTTTGTGTTAGATTTTTATGAAGAATTAATTTATTCTTTTCAAAAAATAAATGCTAAAGCTTTTAAGTTGCTCTTTAACGGAAGGTTTCGTTCTTTTTTTAGATATACCAATGCACAGTTTCTTACATTGGTAATGTTTGGAAGTATGTTTAGTTACTTCAGTGTTTCGCTATTACTAGATTATTTTATTAAACATTATGAACTGTATGTTTGGAGTTTGTTTTTTGGGATGATAATTGGATCTATTTATTATATTGGAAAAGATTTTCAGTGGAAGCGAGAGAATATTTTATCTGCGATAATAGGTATTGGTATAGGAGTTTCAATAAGTTTAATGAGTCCTGCAAAGGAAAATGATAATCTATGGTTTGTGTTTTTTTGTGGTATGATTGGTGTTTCAGGAATGACACTGCCAGGACTTTCAGGGTCATTTATATTAATCCTTTTAGGAAATTATGTGCTGTTGTTAGTTGATTCAGTAAATATGCTTTATAAAACCATAACGGATATTTTGTCAGGTAATTGGGATTTTGTAGAAGATCAAATTCGAATAAGATATCTAAAAATTATTGCCACTTTTACAGGAGGTTCAGCATTTGGTTTAGTATTTACATCACATGTAATTGGTTATGTTTTGAAACGTTGGCGTAATATAGTCACAGCAGTAATTATAGGTTTTATCACAGGATCATTAGGAATAGTTTGGCCTTGGAAAAAAGAAATTTTCAAGGTAGAAAATGGTGAATTTTTGAAAGATTTTAATGGAAATAACGTAATTGAAAATTATCAAAGGTATTTTCCAGATTTCGGAGTAATAAATACTTGGATTGCAATATTTTTTGTTGTTATTGGAATAAGTTTATTGTTATTACTTGATATGTATACGAAAAATAGCGTAAATGAATAAAACTAAATTTGGTTTAATTGGAAGAGATATAGCCTATTCTTTTTCTAGGAAGTACTTTCAGGAAAAGTTTAAGAAATTAAAACTGAATAGTTTTTCATATAAGAATTATGATTTACCCGAAATAGAAGAGTTTCCCTTTATCACCTATCATAGAGAAGAAGAGTTTGCGGGTTTTAATGTTACAATACCATATAAAGAGGCAATTATAAAATACTTACACCGAGTTGATAAAGTAGCAGAAGAAATCGGCGCAGTTAATACAATTAAAGTTACCGATGATCATTTATTGATTGGTTATAATACTGACGTATATGGTTTTGAAAGTTCGCTAAAACCAATATTGAAACCCCAACATAAACAAGCTTTAATATTAGGAACTGGAGGAGCCTCAAAAGCAGTTGCTTATGTCTTAAAACTTTTAAATATCGAATTTAAATTTGTTTCAAGAAATAATTTGAATAACGAAATTATTAGTTATGAAAATTTAACAGAAGAAATAATTAAATCTCATTTATTGATAATAAATACTACACCTCTTGGAACCTTTCCAAATGTTGATGAAAAGCCTAATATTCCTTACCAGTTTTTATCTGATAAACATTTACTTTACGATTTGATTTATAACCCTGAAGAAACTAGTTTTTTGATAGAAGGAAAAAAGAAAGGAGCAAAGATTAAGAATGGTTATGAAATGTTAGTGCAACAGGCTGAAAAATCTTGGGAAATTTGGTCTAAATAATATTAATTGTTTAACGCAACTTTTTTGTTTTTTTTGCATCTACTATGTAGATGAGTCTATTTTGACTTGTTTGATACTAATCAATTGACCTTTAAACATTGTAAATATGTTAGACACTACTTCTAAAGAAAACCAGCCTCAAGTTACAAACGATACTATTGAAAATAATCTATCTTCTAATAAAATTGAACAAGAAGTTGTTGAAGAAATAGATAATAATTTGGCTGAAGATTCAGAAAAACCTGTTGAAATTAAAGAAGAAACTTTTCCAAATTATGATGAAATGGATTTAGAAAATTTAGTTTCTAAGTTCAAATTTTTACTTGAGAATAAGCCAGTACAAAGTATAAATAATCATGTAAATGCTATCAAAAATAGTTTTGATAGTCAGTTTTCAAAAACCCTGGCAGAAAAGAAAAAGCAATTTTTAGAAGAAGGAGGAGAGAGCATTAATTTTTCTTATAGCAATCCTTTTAAAAACCAATTTAATACATTTTATAAATCTTTTAAAGAGCAAAGGAATAGATATTATAAAAATTTAGAAACTGAATTAAAAGATAATCTTGAACTGAGGCTGGCGGTTATAGAACAATTAAAAGATTTAATTGAAAATGCTGAGCCTGAAACGATGTATAATAAGTTTCGTGATATTCAGGTAAGATGGAAGAAAATAGGACCAGTAGCTAGAGAAAAATATAATGATACTTGGAGAACTTTTCATCATCATGTTGAACGATTTTACGACCTACTGCATATGAGTAAAGACTTTAGGGATTTAGATTTTAAGCATAATCTTGAAGAAAAGTTAAAACTTGTAGAAAAGGCTGAAAAACTTTCAGAAAATGAAGACGTAAATTATGCTTTTAAGCAATTGCAAATTTTGCATAAAATGTGGAAAGAAAATATTGGGCCTGTCGCGAGAGAGTATAGAGAGGAGGTTTGGCAAAAGTTTAGTGCAGCAACTAAAAAAATTCATGATAGGCGACATGATAATTTTAAAAAACTGAAAGGTAAATACGAGGAAAATGTAGGGAAGAAATTAGAAGTTATTTCTAAAATTGAGAATATAAATATTTCAGAAAATAAAACACATAAAGATTGGCAACAAAGTATAAAATTACTTGAAAGTTTACGTGAACAATTTTTCAAAATTGGAAATGTGCCAAGATCAGAAAGCGAAAAAATTTGGAATAAGTTTAAAGAAGCTACTCGAAATTTTAATAAAGAAAAAAATGCTTTCTATAAAAAAGTGAAAAGTTCGCAACAAGAAAACTTAAATAAAAAGAAAGAATTAATCGATCAAGCTGAAAAGTTGAAAGATAGTGAAGATTGGGAAATGGCTACTGAGGTTATGAAGCGAATTCAAGCCGAATGGAAAAATATTGGTCATGTCCCTCGAAAGTATTCAGATAAAATTTGGAGTCAGTTTAAAAATGCTTGTAATCATTACTTTGATAGGTATCATAAGTTTCAAAATTCTGGATCTCCCGAAGAACAAGAGGCGTATGAGAAAAAGAAAGTTCTTATTGAAGATTTAAAAAAAGATGCTAAAAAGGAAATAACTTTAGAATATATTAAATCAATAACCAAAGATTGGAGAAGTATAGGTAAAGTTCCCTATAGTTCTAGAAGAATTGAAAGTGATTTTTCCAAACATATAGACTCTTTATTTTCTAAACTTTCTATTGAGGGTGAAGAAAAGGAAAAAATTAAGTTTGAAAATCAAATGATGAGTTATTTGGGAGATAAAAATTTAAGAAAGTTGGATAATGAGCAATTATCGTTGAGGAAGAAGGTTGATGAGATGGTTAGAGATATTCAACAGTTGGAAAATAACATGAGTTTTTTTGCCGATAAGGATAAAGATAATCCTCTTTTAAAAAATGTTGTTAATAAATTAGAGTCTCACAAAAAGAACTTGACAAGTTTGAAATCTAAATTGAATTTTTTAAATCAGTTAGATTATTAAAAGAAAAATCATTTATAAAAAAAGCGCTCAATTTTGAGCGCTTTTTTTATAATATTTTAATGTAATTACTTACTTACCTTAAGATAAGTTGATACATCAATAGTAACTTCATCCCAAGTTTTACTAATTCCATCTGCTCCTTTATGTAATTCAAAGCAAATTTTGTTTAAACTATTTAAAGCGTTTTGTGCATTCCAATCTTGAATGTTTAATGTGCCAGAAAATGTAACTAATTGACCTTTTATAGTATGCTTAATTGGAAAAGAATTTGTAACTCCATTCATTTTAACTTCCACTTTTCCAGTAGTTTCGGAATCAATAATTAATTTTCCGGTTAATAATTCTGTTGCATCCATAACTCCAAAAAAGAACTTTTTTAATTTGGAATCTCTATCTTCATTTTTAGAGAAAATACTACTTACAGGAATAGAAAATTCTAGACCGTTTAGCGCTTCTTCTTTTGTACTACCATTGATAACTTTCACATTTAATTCTTGAAATACACCTTTTACAGCAACTTTATCAGTAGTTTTATAAGCAGTCCATCCAATAGTAGTAGTTTCAGGAACTAGGCTATAAACTTTAGTATTGTTTTTTTCTATATTTTTAGTTTCAGTTTTACATGATATAAGTAATGTAAAAGCAAAGAAAATAGTAGTGTATAATGATAGTTTAGAATTCATAGTATTATTTTTTTAAATGTTTTTTTACAAGTTTGATATATTCTTTTTTTGCTTCATCTTCGGTAAGATGATTTAATTGCAACCAAGCATTTAACTTAAAAGCATTTCGCAATTCTACTTCGTCATTTGATGCTTGTCTATAATCGTTACCATGAGTTGCTTGTTTATAATAAGCATAGAATTGAAGCATAATATCAGGCGGTAATCTTTCTTCAGTTTCCGAGGCAATTTTATAAGCTTCTTGAAATTTTTGATTTAAACTTTTACTCATTGGTTTTGAATAATTCACAACAAATTTACAAAATTCAGTTATAAGACTAAGTAAAAGAAATTAGTAAGTAGCAATAACAGCTTCTCCGCCTTTTACTTTTTGGTTTAGAGTAACATTTATTTTACTATCCAATGGTAAGAACAAATCAACTCTAGATCCAAACTTAATAAATCCTGCGTCAGTTCCTTGGATGACTTTTTGATTTACTTTGGCATAATTTACTATTCTTTTAGCTACTGCACCTGCGATTTGTCTATATAAAATTTCGCCAATACTTTTGTTTTTTACAACAATTGTTGTTCTCTCATTTTCAGTAGATGCTTTTGGATGCCAAGCAACTAAATATTTTCCAGGATGATATTTACTAAAAACTACATCCCCACTTATTGGATATCTTGTTACATGCACATTAAGAGGCGACATGAAAATAGAAACTTGTAATCTTTTATCATTAAAAAATTCAGTTTCTTCAACTTCCTCAATTACAACTACTTTACCATCAACTGGAGAGATAACTGAATTGTCATTTATTATGGTGTTTCTTTTTGGATTTCTGAAGAATTGTAAAACTAAAATGTAAAATACAATACATATAGAAGAGAAAGTTATTCTTAACCAATCTATATTTATAAATTTATCTATTGTCAGAATTGCAACAAGTAATATAACTGATGCAATTAAAATAATTTTATACCCTTCTTTATGAAACATTTTTATACAATTTGTAGGTAAATAAAAATAAAAGGAGCTGCGAAAATGACACTGTCAAATCTATCTAAAAATCCTCCATGACCAGGAATAAGGTTACTACTATCTTTAATTCCTGCTTGTCTTTTAAACATTGATTCTATTAAATCTCCAAACACTCCAAATATACTAACTAATAATGCAATGACAATCCATTGTATAGTAGTAAAGTCAGTAAAGTATTGTGCTAATATATAACTTGTTATTAAACAAGCTATCATTCCTCCAGCAAAACCTTCAACAGTTTTGTTTGGCGAAATTCTTTTTAAAAGTTTAGTTTTTCCAAAGTTTTTTCCGATTAAGTAAGCAAAAGTATCGCTACTCCAAATAAGAATGAATACACCTAGAATAGTGGTACTTGCATATTTGAAATCGTTGTTTAAAAAAGGTATTTGTGCCATTAAAACAAAAGGTACTACGATATAAATAATTGATAAGAATATTTTTCCAAGATGACTAACAATCTCTTCTTTTTTTGCAAGCAAAATCCAAGCAAAAGAGCAAAAAATGGTTAGAAATAAAATTACTCCAACATATTCAAATATTGTTCTTGAAGGAACATCTTCAACATTTAAAATGTTACCGAAAACATAAGAAAGAATGGCTATTAAATATGGGAAAACGCTTTTTAAGTCTATAATTTTCATAAATTCATAAAGACAAAATAACATCACTATAAAAAAGAGTGATAAAAAAGATATTTTAGAATATAAAATTGAAAAAGTAAGTACAGTTAAGTAAACAAGTCCTGATAATATTCGTTTGGTGAATTCATTCATAAATTAAAAATCTTCTAATAATAAAAGGTACAGATTCTTTGTATTACTATTACCATAACTCATAAAATCATCACTTTTGACGCTTTTATTATAATTTTTAATTGAACTGATATTAGTTGGTAAATTATCTTTGTATTTTAATTTTATTCCTGTCAAACTCTCTCCCATATTTTTTACAATTTGACTAGTAGTAGCAAAAACAATAAAATTTTCAGATAGAGTAGAAATACGCTTTTCTTTAATTTGATTGGAAGAAAAAAGGATACTCCCATTTTCTGAAATTAATTGCTCACAAGTCGTAAAAAATGGAATTTGATTATTCCAATCATTATGGACTTTTAAATCAAGTGATGAAGTAAACTTTTTCAATTCGTCATTTTTTAGACTTATTTCATCCCATTCGTTTTCAGAAATTATATTAGCAATATTTTCCGTAACATCCTCTTTTTTTAGGCAATATAAAAATTTCCCTCCTTTTTTTATGAAATTATGCACAAACGAATCATCTAAAGAAAGTGAAACATTTTGCTTCTTTATCTCTTCGTTTTTAGACTTTTCAGAATTAGTAAATAACTTCTTTAAAAAATTCATTTTGTTGAGGGCATTCTAAATAAAGTCGTGAATTTATTCATTTTTTTCTGAAGAATCATCAATATTTTCAGTTTTTTCTTCAGTCACTTTTTCAATTACTTCTTCTTTTTCAAATGGTCTTTTACCAAAAATTTCCTCTAGATTTGCTTTAAATATGACTTCTTTTTCAAGTAATACATCTGCAAGTTGAATTAATTTGTCTTTATGTTTATTAAGGATAGAAATTGCTCTTTGGTACTGTTCTTCAATAATTTTTGATATTTCTTGATCTATCAGTTTTGCAGTTTCTTCACTATAAGGTTTGGTAAATCCGTAGTCATTTTGACCAGTTGAATCATAATAAGTAATATTACCAATTTTATCATTCAAGCCATAAATAGTTACAATTGCTCTAGCTTGTCTTGTAATTTTTTCTAAATCATTTAAAGCACCAGTTGAAATTTTATCAAAGATAATTTTTTCTGCTGCTCTACCTGCAAGAGTTGCACACATTTCATCAAGCATTTGCTCAGTTCTTACAATCATTCTTTCTTCAGGCAAATACCATGCAGCTCCAAGAGATTGACCTCTAGGTACAATTGTTACTTTCACTAATGGAGCAGCGTGTTCTAAAAACCAACTTGCTGTTGCATGTCCAGCTTCATGATAAGCAATTGTTTTCTTTTCCGATTTTGAAATTATCTTATTTTTCTTTTCAAGTCCTCCAACAATACGATCAACAGCATTTAAGAAATCTTGATGATGAACAGCCTTTTTGTTTTCTCTAGCAGCAATCAAAGCAGCTTCATTACATAAGTTTGCTATATCTGCTCCTGAAAAACCAGGGGTTTGTTGTGCAAGAAAATCTAAGTTTACGTCTTTCCCAAGTTTTAAAGGTTTTATATGTACTTCAAATATTTCTTTACGTTCATTTAAATCTGGGAGATCAACATAAATTTGACGATCAAAACGACCAGCTCTCATAAGTGCTTTATCTAAAACATCAGCTCGGTTCGTGGCAGCAAGTACAATAACATTTGTGTCAGTTCCAAAGCCATCCATTTCGGTAAGAAGTTGGTTAAGCGTGTTTTCTCTTTCATCATTTCCGCCAGTCATATTACTTTTTCCACGAGCTCTACCAATTGCATCAATCTCATCAATGAATATTATAGAAGGTGATTTTTGGGCAGCTTGTTTGAATAAATCTCTAACTCTAGAAGCACCAACTCCTACAAACATCTCTACAAAATCAGAACCAGATAATGAGAAAAATGGAACGTCAGCTTCACCAGCAACTGCTTTGGCCAGTAATGTTTTACCTGTTCCTGGAGGTCCGACCAATAATGCTCCTTTTGGAATTTTACCTCCAAGAGCTGTATATTTCTTTGGGTTTTTAAGGAAATCAACAATTTCTTGTACCTCTTCTTTTGCTCCTTCCAATCCAGCAACATCTTTAAAAGTAGTTTTAACTTTTTGATCTTTATCAAATAGTTTTGCTTTAGATTTTCCAATACTGAAAATTTGACCAGCGCCACCGCCTCCAGATCCTCCGCCAGACATTCTTCTCATAAAGAAAATCCACAATCCGATAAGAATAATAAAAGGCAACCAACTTAACAACTCAGCAACTAAATTACCTTCTCTTTTATTGTTTTTATCAAAGTCTAATTTTAACTCACTTCTTTTAGTATTCAGTTCGTTTTCAAAATTTTGTAAATCACCAAAATCATAGGTATAATGTGCAGCAGAAGGGTCTTTAAAAATTGAAGTTTTGCCAACTTTAGCATGTTTTTCTTTCTTTAAGGCTTCTTTTTTAATTGTTATTTTTGCTACGTCACCATTGACAATAGTTATTTTTTGAATATCATTTTCTGCCAATAAAGTATTGAAGTCGTTTTCAGTTAAGTCCTCTGAAATATTACTAGCTCCATTTATCAATTGATATCCTAAAAATAAGGCAAACAATATTCCGTAAACCCAATAAAAATTGAATTTAGGAAGTTTGTTAGGTGATTTTGGGTTTTTATTTGTGTTCTTTTGATTACTCATTTAAAGTGTCTTTTGTGTAAATAATTTTAAGCAGATATAACAGTTATTTTGGCATCTCCCCAAAGACTTTCTATATCATAAAATTCTCTTATTTGTTTTTGGAAAACATGCACAACAACATTAACATAATCCATTAATATCCATTCTGCGTTTCCTTCACCTTCTACATGCCAAGGCTTGTCTTGAACTTCTTTACTAACTATTTTTTGAACCGAATTGGCTATTGCATTAACTTGCGTATTTGAACTTCCAGTACATATGATGAAGTATTCTGTTACGGTATTTTCAATTTCTCTTAAATCAAACAACTGTATTTCAGCACCTTTTACTTCCTCTATTCCTTTTATTATTGATGTAATTAATTGATCTACGTTAGAATTTTTTTCCGTCATTAAAAAATGTTTAGTTTTGCTACAAAGTTATTGTTTTTTGTGGTAACTACCTTACAAAAATAACGATTGTAATTTAAAATATAAATGAAGATAATCAAACTTGATGCCATCGACTCTACAAATACATTTTTAAGAGAAATGTTATACGATAATCAAGTTGAGAATTTTACAATTGTTGTTGCCGAAAATCAAGTGAGTGGAAGAGGGCAAATGAATGCTGTTTGGGAATCTGAAAGTGGTAAAAATCTAACATTCAGTATTTTATTAAAGTTTGATGGATTAGGTATTGCCAATCAATTTTATATTAGTAAAGTAATTTCTTTGGCTATTTATGATGTTTTAAGCACAATTTTAAAGGTGAAAATTAGCATAAAATGGCCAAACGACATTCTGGCAGAAGGAAAAAAGATATGTGGAATTTTGATTGAAAATTCGGTCAAAAAGACAATGATTCATCAATCGATCGTTGGAATAGGCTTAAATGTAAATCAAGAAGTGTTTAAAAATCTTCCAAATGCCACTTCAATGAAGTTAATTTCTAAAGAGGAATATGATTTAGATTTTGTGCTTGAAGAACTAGCGGATTCAATAAAAAAGTACATTTCAATTCTTGATAAGAATGGCTTTCAAGAAATTGATGAATTATACTTAGAAAGATTATATAAAATCGGTATTCCTTCAATGTTTAAAAACACATTAATGAATGAAGTGTTTATGGGGAAAATTGTTAGCGTTTCCAAACAAGGTCAACTCAATATAGAGATGGAAGATGAAACAGTTAGTCAATTTAGTTTAAAGGAGATTCAATTTTTAAAGTGAAAATTACAACTTCTCAATATTCCCAGAAAGCGTATCTATAAATTTTTGCAACGGTTTTTTAATCATCATTGCCATCATTGGGTTAAAATCTCCTTCAAATTTCAAATTAGCTTCAGCACTAGATTCATTAATCTCATTAATATTAGCAGTAAGCGTAAAAGGTAATTTACTACTAGCAGCGCCTAACACAATTTGATTGTATTCAGTTTTTTCTTTCAATACCAATCTTATTTCTGGCATTCCTTTCAATCCGAAAATAAAAGAATCGCCATCAACTACAAACTTCTCTGTATTTTCAGGCATCAATTGTTCAAAATTGTTTAAATCGGTTAAAAATTCAAACAATTCTTTTTGAGATTTCTTAATCGTAATATTTGGAGTTTCTAAGTTCATTTTAATGTATTTATTGATTCCATTCACTCGGATTTTCTCTCCAAGCATTTAAGGTATCCAATTCTTTTTCGGTAATATAATTTGTTTCGTTTGCTTGTTCTAGTAACGCAGTATAATTACTTAATGTTGTTAATTCAACATTATCATTCTTGAAATTTTCTTCAGCAAGTTTAAAACCATAAGAGAAAATAGCCACCATTCCTTTTACAGTTGCGTTTTCTTTTTTCAAGGCTTTTACTGCATTTAAACTACTTTTTCCTGTGCTAATTAAATCTTCAATAACTACTACATTTGAACCACTTTCAAGCATTCCTTCGACTTGGTTTTGTCTTCCATGTTTTTTTGGTTCAGGTCTCACATATACAAATGGTATTCCCAATTCTTCAGCAACTAAAACGCCAATGGCAATTGCTCCTGTAGCAACACCAGCAATAACATCTGGTTTTCCATATTTTTCAATTACAAGATTAGCAATTTCTTGTCTTAAAAATGTTCTAATAGTAGGAAATGAAAGCACTGTTCTGTTATCACAATATATAGGTGATTTCCATCCCGAAGCCCAAGTGAATGGGTCGTTTGGTTGTAATTTTATAGCTTTAATTTGTAGTAATAGTTCAGCAGTTTTTTTTGCAGTATCTTTGTTCTTTATCATGCCACAAATGTACACAATTTTCTGCAACAACATTCCAATTTATTTGACCGATAATATAGAAAATGTATCTGAAGATTACTTTTTTTATAAGGATGATATTACGATTGAAGAATTATTAGATAAGGTTAAATCTAATCAGTTTTCGAAAGTTATTTTATATCACAATGATTTGAAACTTCTTTGGAAAGAATTTAAATGGTTTTTTAAAATTGAAAAAGCTGCTGGAGGATTGGTAAAAAATAAAAAAGAAGAAACGTTATTTATTTACCGATTAGATACTTGGGATTTACCAAAAGGTAAAATTGAGAAAAAAGAGTCTAAGAAAAAAGCTGCAAAAAGAGAAGTGAAAGAGGAATGTGGTGTAAATAAATTGAAAATTAACAAAAAACTACCAACAACTTATCATATTTTTCAAAGAAACAATAGAGAGGTTTTGAAAATAACTTATTGGTATTCAATGACTACTAAATTTATAGGTGAATTAGTGCCACAAGTAGAAGAAGGAATTACAGCTGTTGTTTTTAAAAATGAGAATGAAATTAAAAAAGCATTAGAAAACACCTACGGAAATATAAAACTGCTATTTGAAAAACTATAAGAATCTGATTGTCAATTATGAATAAAAGGTTATTTTTGGCGCTTCAAAAATTTGAACAATGACTGAGTTTATTAGAAAGAGAGCAGCAAATGCTAAGAATGACATTTTAAGTGGATTAACAGTTGCTTTGGCATTGGTGCCAGAGGCAGTTGCCTTTGCTTTTGTTGCAGGAGTAGATCCTTTAGTTGGATTGTATGCAGCATTTATGATTGGATTGATTACTTCAGTTTTTGGAGGGCGTCCTGGAATGATAAGTGGCGCTACAGGTGCATTGGCAGTTGTTATGGTTACACTAGTTGCCAAAGGAAACTCGATGGGAACAGAAGGGGAACAGTTAGGATTGTATTATCTTTTTGCAACGGTGATTTTGATGGGAGTTATTCAGATGCTGGCTGGAATTTTTAAACTCGGTAAGTTTGTTAGACTGATACCACATCCAGTAATGATGGGATTTGTTAATGGATTGGCAATTGTGATATTCTTATCTCAGTTAGGAATGTTTAAGGAAACTGTAGGAGGAGAAAAAACTTGGATGCAAGGTTCTCAATTATATATTATGATAGGTTTAGTTGCCTTAACTATGGCAATCATGTATGGCTTACCAAAATTGACCAAGAAATTACCAGAAGCATTGATAGCTATTTTAGTAGTTTCAGCTATTGTAATATTTGGAAATTTAGATGTAGCAACTGTTGGAAGTTTTATTAGAGATGGAGGAGGAGAAGGATTAAAAGGAGGTTTGCCATCTTTTCAATTTGATATATTTAATAAAGTTCCAATGAATTGGGAAACGATAAAATTTATTGGGCCTTATGCTTTGATTTTAGCGGCAATTGGATTGATTGAGTCACTGATGACTTTGAATTTAATAGACGAATTAACAGAAACAAGAGGAAATTCTAACAAAGAATGTTTGGCTCAAGGTGGTGCAAATATCGTAACAGGATTGTTTGGAGGAATGGGTGGATGTGCCATGATTGGACAATCATTAATAAATATAAAAGGTGGAGGTAGAACACGACTTTCTGGAATTGTTGCTGCTATTACTTTATTGATGTTTATACTTTTTGCATCAGGATTGATAGAGCAAGTGCCTATTGCTGCATTGGTAGGAGTAATGTTTATGGTAGTTATCGGAACATTTGCTTGGTCTAGTTTTAGAATTATGAATAAGATTCCAAGAGCAGATCTTTTTGTGTTGGTGTTAGTTTCAGGTTTAACTGTGGTTTTTGATTTAGCTATTGCTGTTATTGCAGGTGTTATTGTAAGTGCTTTGGTGTTTTCTTGGGAAAATGCAAAACGTATTCGTGCTCGTAAAAGAATGAAAGATGACGGTACGAAAGTATATGAGATTTGGGGACCATTATTTTTTGGTTCTATTACTGCATTTAATGAGAAATTTGATGCTAAAAATGATCCTCAAAATGTAGAAATTGATTTTGTAGAAGCGAGAATAAGTGATCACTCTGCCTTGGAAGCCATATTTAATTTGGTAAATAAATACGAAGCAGAAGGAAAATCAATTAAATTAAAGCATTTAAGCACTGATTGTAAGGTGTTGTTATATAAAGCAAGTCCAAAGTTTAGAGAAGTGATAGTTGAGGATGTGGACGACCCAAGATATCACTTAGCAGAAAACCCTGAAGCATTTACAAAGCCGCTTTCTGAATATAAATTATAATATTAGAGACTATTAGATTTAATAGTTTCAGATACTTTGTATAATATAATTACTTCAAATATTATTGCAGGTATATAAACGATCAATCCTGCTATTGCAAAAATTACTGTTACTAGTAATGCGCCAGTAATAATTTCTAAAATTCCAGCAACCAAAGGAATATTTCCAATGTTTTTTTGCAATTTTATTAAAGCAACTCCAAAAATTATTTGAATAAAACCAAATGATATTGCTTCTATAGGTAGAATGATTTCTGGAGATATTGTTTCATAGAATAAAGAAGTGATGTCATATCCTATTGAAAGAAAGAGCATAAAACCAAGAAGGTAAGAGGTAATTTTTAAAATTGAATTTTTAAATAAATCACTTACTATTACAAATCTATAAATAAAAATTATGTAACTAATTAGTACAGTAGTTTTAATAAGAATGTAAATGGATTTTGAATATGCTACATCATTTTCATAGAAGCGATAATAATCTATGCCAAACTCAAAAAAGCCAATAATAAAAAAGATGATTCCAAAAATCCACGCAAGTTTTAAGAATTGCCGATTATGTTTAGTTGATTCTATTAATTCTATAGATTCAAAATCATAATCTAAGGCTTCTAAAATTGCTTTTATAGTATATCTTCTTGGTGTCACATCTCCTGCTTCAATACGTTGTATAGTTCGAACGTTTAAGTTGCATTTATCAACAAGTTCTTCTTGAGTTAAACCTTTCGATTTTCTAAGTTCAGAAATTTTCTTTCCTAATTCTGGCTGTTTCATCGTATGTATATTTTTTAATTTCACTACAATGTTACATTCAGTTTTTAGGTTGTACAATTATTTAAAATGAATTTTACCCGACTTTCGCACGGCATTTACTTTTGCTTAAGTAAGCAAGTTATTTCACCCTCACACTGTTAGGAACCAACTTCGTGTAGTCACCATTGTTTCTGATTACATCACGCACGATAGAAGATGCGATATAAGAAGTTTTTGCAGCAGTTAATAGAAAGACAGTTTCAATAGGAGCAAGGTCACGATTGGTATGCGCTATTGCTTTTTCAAATTCAAAATCTGCCGGATTTCGCAATCCACGAAGAATAAACTTAACGTTATTTTTTTTGCAAAAATCAACTGTTAAACCTTTATAAGAAGCAACTTTAATTTTAGGTTCGTCTTTAAAAGATTCTTTGATAAAATTCATTCGTTCTTCAAGTGAGAACATATATTTTTTATCAGCATTCACACCAATTGCAACAATAACTTCATCAAATAGTGTTACGCCACGTTTAATGATATCATAGTGTCCTAAAGTAATTGGATCAAAAGATCCTGGGAAAATAGCTCTTCTCATATTATAAAATTACAATAATTATTTTAATGCTTCCTCAATTGCATTACCAAAAAGATTTTGAAGACTTATTCCTGCTTCTCTTGCTTGTTGAGGTAAAATGCTTTCATTAGTCAGTCCAGGAACTGTATTCATTTCAATCAAATGTGGTTCTCCATCAATTAAGATATATTCACTACGTGAAAATCCATTCATTTTCAGTACTTCGTATACTTTTTTTGAGACTTCATTTACACGTTTTCTTTCTTTATCAGTTAGTCTTGCAGGCGTAATTTCTTGAGATTTTCCAAGATATTTTGCTTCGTAATCGAAGAAATCATTTTCAGAAACAATTTCTGTAATTGGTAAAACAGTAACTTCGTGCTTATAAGTCATAACACCAACTGAAACTTCTGTTCCGTCAAGAAAAGACTCAATAATAATTTCATCATCTTCTTTAAAAGACACTTCAATTGCTTGTTTTAAATCTTCGATTTTATTCACTTTAGAAATTCCAAAACTACTTCCAGCCTTGTTAGCCTTTACAAAACATGGTAAACCAACTGTATCAATAATTTCTTGTTCATTAATCTTATCACCTAAATTCAGATAATAAGAAGTTGCCATTTTTATTCCATATGGTTTTAGAACACTCAGGCAGTCTCTTTTATTGAATGTCAATGACATTTGATAAGAAGGAGCAGAAGTATGAGGAATATTTAACAATTCAAAATAAGCAATCAATTGCCCATCTTCTCCTGGACTTCCATGTATTGCATTGAAAACACAATCAAAAGTTATTTTTTGGTTGTCAATAATTGCAGAAAAATCATGTTTGTTGATAGGATATTCTGTTTTATTTTGAACTAATACCCATTTATCTTTAAAAATATAAACAGCGTAGACATAGTATTCGTTTCTATCTAAGTTTTCACAAACTACTTGTCCGCTTTTTAAGGATATTTTGTATTCCGATGAGTAACCTCCCATCACAACAGCAATATTTTTTTTCATTGATGCTTTGCTTTAAAACAAAAATACAAAATAGATATTTATTAAAACCCAATCATGATACCAATTGACGGTAGTACGTTCCCTGCTTCATTTTCTATAGAATAAGTCTGATATCGTTGACTATCTGATGGATTTTCAATCGGATTGCCATTAGTATCTCTTACTACATCTAGATAAGGTTGTAAAGTTGTTTTTGCACCATAAGCATTTTGTATATCCAAATAGGCATTCAAATACCATTTATCAAAATACCATTTTTTATCAACTCTTATATCCAATGAATGTGAAGTTGGATTTCTTTCAGTATTTAAACTACTCCAATCATTAATTCCTTGTTGTGTTACATCCCAAATTTCTTTAATTGATGATAGTTCAACATCATATGGAGTGTATGGAGCGCCGCCTAAAAGCCTAAATTTCGCACCAATTTCCCAATTTTTTGGTAATTTTTTCCCAGCTACAATGTTTAAAATATGCTGATTGTCCCAAGATGAAGGAACAAAGTTATTATTAGCGTCTTGAAATTCACTCCTTACAAATGTGTAAGATAAAATTCCATAGATTTTGTCACTTAGTTTTTGTTGAGCCATTAATTCAACGCCATAACTTTTTCCTTTTGAAGTCGAATTTGCTGGTTCATTTCCAATGACGCCAAAGTCAGCTCCAAGGTTGGCTAGTGAAATGTTTTTTTCTAATAGGAAAGGGTAGTTATCATACTTTTTATAAAACCCTTCTAATGATATTTTTGAAAATTTAGTAGGTCTATATTCTAAACCTGTACTTATCTGATTGTTTTGGATATAAGTTATATTGTTTTCTTTATTGATTAATGTATTGCTATTGTCTCTATAACCTAAGATTGTGTAGGGAGGTAATTGATAATATTTTCCAATACTCAAGCCAAGATTTAACTTGTTGTTTATTGAATAAGAGGCTGCTATTCTAGGTGAAAACTGGTCTAATGGATTATTCATTTGATTAGAGTAGTCATTAAAATCAGCTCTGAAACCTGCCGATAATGATAAACTGTTGTTAAAAAATGATTTGCTTACTTGACCAAAAGTAGCATATTTATTAAAATTGATTTTGGAATTAAAATCAATTGTTACAACATTATTATTTAGTTGTTTTTGATTGAATGTTGAGTTTTTATAAACACTATTTTCTAATCCAATTCCAAAATTTATTTTCCAACCATTTTTATAACTGGTATTTTCAAATCTAAATTTAGTTTCAATTTCTTCAGAGTTATAATCTAACAAGAGATTATTAGGTTGTTCTATATTACCAAGGTATTTAATTGCACTATTGCTTAAATGATTTCTACTCAATACATAAGTTTGATTACTATTTTCTGAAAAATGTTTCCAGTTTATTCCAACAGTATAATTCCATTGAGAATTTACAGGTATATTATTGAGTATATAGTTATTTCTGTTTAATGTTTCTTGGTCATTAACTCCATTGTTCACATCAGTATTGATTTCAAAGTCATCAATTGCTCCTAAACCGATAATGGTGATTTTATTTTTGTCATTAAGATCAATGGAGTGTTTGTATTGAAAATCATTATAGGTAGGTAAAAAAGGTAATTTTATCAATTTAAACAAAGCCTGTAAATAGGATCTTCTCACTGATAGTATAAATGAAGATTTTTTACCAAGAGGTCCGTCCAGAGTTATTCCAGCATCTGAAGAACCAAGTAAAAATGTACCTGTAAGTTTTTCTTTGTTTCCAGTAATTTGCTCAAAATCTAAAATAGAACTCATTACATTACCTCTATTGGCAGGAAAGGCACCTGAATAAAAGTTTACATTTTTTATAAAATTTACATTAATCATTCCAACTGGACCGCCTGATGAACCTTGAGTAGCAAAGTGATTAATGTTTGGTACTTCTATACCATCTAAATAAAAACGGTTTTCATTTGGCGCTCCACCTCTAACAATGATGTCATTTCTAAAAGAAACAGTAGATCCAACTCCAGGTAAAATTTGAATTACTTTAGAAATATCTCTATTTCCTCCAGGATTTTTATAGATTTCATCAGCATTTATTTTCTGAAGGTTTATAGGAGATTCTTTAGATTTTTTAAATGGAGATATTTCTAATTGAACTTCATCGAGATTCATAGTTTCTTCAATTAACGAAATATCTAATATTACCGGCTTATTTGTTAAAACTTGAAGGTCATAAAATATTTTTTTTTCAAAGCCTAAATAACTTGCAGTGATAGTATATTTCCCTGGAACTAGATTTTCAATTTTATATACACCATTGTTATCAGTTGTAGTTCCATTGTCAGAGTTTTCAATTTTAATCGCAACTCCCTCCAATGATTTATTATTTATTTCATTGAATACTCTACCTTCGATAACGCCATTTTGAGCATTATTTGATAATGTAAAAAAAAATAACAATATAGATATCCAAGTAAATTTATTCATATTTTTTGATGAATTAATAATATTGTAAAAATAGATAATTGTCGATTGAGAATTTTCTCAATCGACAATTAAATTAACTAATAAAAATAAAAACTATTAAAGTGTAGGCAGTAATACTTTATCAATTACATGAATAACACCATTACTTCCTTGGATATTTACTTCAGTTATATTTGCTGGGTCAGCAGTTGTATCTGATAATGTAACACCAGATTCAATATTTACTGTAAGAGTGTCCATTGTATTTAAAGTTTGTACAATTTGACCGTTAGAAAGATCAGTACTAAATACTCTTGCACCTACAGCATGATACAATAATACATTTGTTATTTGAGCTTCAGATAATGTTGGAATAACACTAGAAATTTCTCCAAATGCAGCATCAGTTGGTGCAAATACTGTAATATTTTCTGATGCAATGATTGCGTCAGTAATTCCACTATATGCCGGATTTGTTAGAAGGCTTACAAGAACTGTAAATTCAGCATCATCTGCTTGTGATAACGCAACAGCAATATCAACTACATTAGGTGCAGGTGGAGTTAAAGTTCTATTTATTTTATGCACTACGCCATTACTCTTTTCAATATCTACATCCGTGATTTGAGTAAGTCCGTTGATAAGAACAGCATTTGTTAAATATCCTAAATAAATATTCTCGCCATTTAATGTTTCAGCCATTCCATCAGCAGGTAATTCAGTAGATAATACTTTAGCACCTAATACATGGTATAAAAGTATTGGAGAAAGTGCTGCTGCATCTAATCCATCTAAAGAAGTTATCCCTGCAGCAACAAAGGCATCATTATTTGGAGCAAATAGTGTTAAGCCTTGCGTAGTTGAAACTGTATTTAATAAATCTGCAATTTTTAAGGCTTCTGTTAAAATTGTGTAGTCATTATCAAACATAAAAGTTTCTGAAATTGTACCTAAAGCGTTAGTTACGAAAGATGGTAACAAAACTGCGTCAATTCCATGAATTACTCCATTAGTAGCTTCTACATCTGGATTTACAACATTAGAACTATTAATTTTAACGCCGCTACTTAAATCAACCGTTACTGATTCATTTGCTAGTAGTGTTGCTACTTGTCCATTCGTTAATTGAGACGAAAGAACTTTTTGTCCTATAATGTGATATTCAACAATCTCTCTTACCAATGGAGTAGGTAATTCATTTAAACTTGATTTTCCAAGTGCTGTAAGTAAATTGGTAAAAGCAGTATTGGTAGGTGCAAATACCGTTAAGTTTGAATTTGGATCATTTGCAGCAGCTAGTAAGTCAGAATTTTCAGGCATTGATAAAATATCTACTAATATTGAGTATGAAGAATTTCCTGACGCAATTCCAACAATTGTTTGTGTTGGATTTTGCATATTATCATCGTCATCATCACAACTAGTAAATAGAAATGAAGTTGTAAGTACCATCACAAATAGTAGTAATGGAATTTTTTCCGTTAATGTTTTTTTGATCGCTTTCATTTGTTCAAGTTTTAAATTATAAATATTAGACAAATATATAAAAAAAATATAAATGTTCAAGTTTTTTATTAAAAAAGTTAAACAAAAGAATAAATTTTATTTAATTTTATTTTGTTTAGTGTTATAAATACTATAGTTTTGTTTAAGTATTTATTCAAAAAAATTAGACATGGAGATGTATACAATGTCACAAGTTGAGTCTTTAACAGGTATTAAGTCACACACTTTAAGGGTTTGGGAAAGGAGGTATAATCTTCTAAATCCAAAAAGAACAAATACCAATATTAGATATTATTCTGAGATTGAAGTGAAAAAATTATTAAATATCTCTATACTATTAAATAATGGATACAGAATTTCTAAGATAAATGAGTTAGACGAAGAAGAATTTCATCAACTAGTTATAGAAAAGGGTTCTAATTATTCTGACAAATTTGAAGATAGTATTAATAGATTGATATTATGTATGCTTGAATTAGATGAAACTGAATTCAATGAAATCTTTAAAAAGAATGTTCTGGCTAATGGACTATTGTCAACTATGACTAATTTAGTCTACCCTTTTTTAAATCAGGTTGGAATACTATGGACTACCAATAAAACAACTCCATCTCAAGAACACTTTATTTCCAATCTTATAAGACAAAAAATAATTACTGAAATCGATAATATTAATGTTGCAGCAGATGAAAACTCTAAGATTATTTTATATTTATCGGAGCATGAAAATCATGAAATAGGTTTGTTGTTAGGGTATTTTATTGCGAAAAATTTAGGTTGGAAAGTTTATTATTTAGGTCAAAATGTTCCTTTAGATAATATTGATAAAATGATAGATTTAACTGGAACTAAATTGGTTTTTTCTGTATTCACTGCCCCAAAGAAAGAACAATATTATAAAGAGTTTAAGGAAAAAACAGAGACTAAAGATGTTGTGTTTTTAGTTTCTGGTAATTATGATACAAATTATTTATCATCCAACATTATATATGTAAAAAGCCCAGAAGAGTATATTGATTATCTAAATAAGTTGAATATTAAATCGGCGGTTTAACGTATAATATTAAAATTATATAATTTTATTTAGTATTAGTTCGTTTTATATCTTTGTTAAAACAAATACTTAAAATGAGTTTATTAAATTTTATAAAAAGTAAAACTTTTTTGAAGCAAGTAGGATTTGCTATTATTGGGATTTTAATTTTCCTTTTTTTATTAATGCAATGGTTAAGAATTACTACTAATCATAGTCAAAAAATCCAAGTTCCAGATTTGTCAAAATTAACTATTGAGGAAGTTAAAGTTAAATTGGAGGAACTTGATTTGGATATGAAAATCTTAGACTCAACTAATTACAATCCTACATATCCTCCGCTTTCTGTAATAGAGCAAGATCCTGAAGCAGGTGATTTTGTAAAAGAAAACAGAAAGATATATTTAAAATTAAACAGAGCAACTTATCAAGATATTAAATTGCCAAATGTTTTAACAAAATCTAGAAGAAACGCAGAAACTGTTTTAAAAGCTGTAGGTTTTAGAATTGGTAAGAACCATAAATATGTTCCAGATTTAGCGAAAGATATCGTTAGAGGTTTGTATCATAATGGTAAACCAATCAAAGTTGGAGATAAATTGCCAAAGAATTCAGTTATAGATATGAAGTTGGGAGACGGTAGAGGTCGTTAAGTTGATATGAGTACTGAAGAAGAATTAGAAAACGAAGAGTTATATGAGCATTTTAGGTATGTGGCTCATGTAGGTCAAGAGCCTTTACGAGTAGATAAATTTTTGATGAACTTTATTGAAAATGCTACACGTAATAAAATCCAACAAGCAGCCAAAGCAGGAAATGTGTTGGTCAATGAAAATCCAGTAAAATCAAATTACAAAGTTAAGCCTAATGATGTTGTAAGAGTTGTTTTGACACATCCACCTAAAGAAAATTTAGTCTTGCCAGAAGAAATTCCATTAGATATTTTGTATGAAGATGATGAATTGATGGTGGTTAATAAACCAGCAGGAATGGTGGTGCATCCAGGTCATGGAAACCAAACAGGAACATTGGTAAATGGATTAATCCATCACATTGAAAATTTACCTAACAATAGTAATGAACGTCCAGGATTGGTTCATAGAATTGATAAAGACACAAGTGGAATTCTAGTTGTTGCAAAGACTGAGTTTGCGATGGCTCATTTATCAAAACAATTTTTTGATCGTACAACAGAGCGCTTGTATTATGCGTTGGTTTGGGGGAATATAGAAGAAGAATCAGGAACCATTCAAGGTCATATTGGGAGAAGTTTAAAAAATAGGTTACAAATGTCTGTTTTTCCAGATGGAGAATTTGGAAAACATGCCGTAACACATTTTAAAGTGTTGGAGCGTTTTAGTTATGTCACTTTAGTAGAGTGTAAATTGGAAACTGGGCGTACACATCAAATTAGAGCGCACTTTAAGTATATTGGTCATACACTTTTTAATGATGAGCGTTATGGAGGAGATGCAGTTTTAAAAGGCACTACGTTTACAAAATATAAGCAATTTGTTGAAAATTGTTTCAAAGTATTGCCACGACAGGCCTTACATGCCAAAACATTAGGATTTACACACCCAAAAACTGGAAAGTTTATGCAATTCAATTCTGAAATTCCTGAAGATATACAGCATTGTTTAGAGAAGTGGCGAACTTATACTGTGAATCAAAAAGAAGGCTAATTTAACTTTTGTAGTACTTTTGTTATTCTTTTATTTCCATTTCAATTAACTCAAGAATATGCTCCATAGTATTTTTTAATTCATATTCTTCTGTTAATCCACTTTTTCGTACTTCGTCAAAAAGAATAACAAGAAATCTGAAATCTGGATTATCATAGCGACGTTTGAATTCAAATCGTTCTATTTTTCCGTCAATAATAATATGAGAATCATAGAATGTTTTGGTTAATAAGTCATCTCTCCATCTTTCTATTTTCATTGTGTCTTCAAAAGTGTCCGTTATTACATCTTCAAGAGATGCTAATAAATACTTAAGTTCTTTATTTGAAAGATTATTGATTTGACCAGAAGAAATCATTGAGTTTAATATTCCTTTATTTGGGTCATAAGTAAAATTCATGTTCATTCTAATGAACATTCTTTCAAATATAGAATCTGCCATTTTATCAAATGCTTCTCTGTCTTGAAATAAACTTTTGAATTCTTGTGCAGCATTATATGACTTTTCATGTTCATCAATAGTAATCATAAGCGATTCAATATTTGATTTTACTTCAGCTCGAAGGTCTTTAAGAAGGTTTTGTTCTTCAGATTTTAGTTTTCTGTTTGTATTCCAGTTGTTTATTGATAATGCTATTAGAATACCAATAATCACCAAAACTATTTCTCCAATTGCATACTTTAGATACTTTCCAGTTTTGCCTTCCGAAAGTAAATTTTGTCTAATTTTTCTAAAAAATTTTATCATTGGTTAATAGTTTGAAATAACAAAGTACAATATAATAAAATCTAATATTCTTTTAATTTGTATTTTTACTACTCATTAAAAGTAATAGAATAATAAATGAAAATAGTTATATCTCCTGCGAAGTCTTTAGATTTTGAAACACCATCACCAACAAGTTTGCACACACAAGGCTTATTTTTAGATAAAGCAGAACGTTTGAGTAAAGTGCTAAAGAAAAAATCGGCGAAGTCAATTTCAAAATTGATGCATGTTTCTGATAATTTGGGACAGTTGAATTATGAAAGAAATCAAGCATGGAGTTTACCATTCAATCTAGAGAATGCTAAACAGGCAATTTATGCTTTTAATGGTGATGTTTTTAGAGGTTTGGATGTAATGAGTTTACCAACCGATAAATTGCCACAACTGCAAGATAAATTACGCATTATTTCTGGTCAGTATGGCTTACTAAAACCATTAGATTTAATGCAAGCATATAGATTGGAAATGGGCACTAAATTAAAAGTAGGTAGAAAAGAAAATTTATATCAGTTTTGGGGAAATGAGATAACTAATGCATTAAATGATGAACTTGAAAATGATGAATTGTTTGTAAATTTGGCTAGTAATGAATATTTTAAAGCCATTAAGCCAAAGGAATTAAAAGTCCCAGTTATTACACCAATATTTAAAGATTTTAAAAACGGACAATATAAGACCATTATGACATTTGCAAAACTAGCAAGAGGTTATATGGTGCGCTATATAGTTGAAAATAATATTGAAACGATAGAGGATTTAAAATGTTTTAATGTTGAAGGTTACGGTTTTGATGTTAATTTATCTACCGAAACAGAACTCATATTTACTAGATAGTATAAAAAAGCCAACTCAAATGAGTTGGCTTTTTTATTAAAAATAGAAAACGTTTTAGAATCCGTAAACAGACTCTTTATCAAATTTTTTCATAAGCATATAATATACAACTGCTCTATATTTATTTCTTTCTGATTTTCCAATTCTTTCCATTACTTCAGCAATTCCTTCGTCTAAAGCAGGACTATCAGCCAATCCAAGTTTTTTCATTAAATAGTTTTTCTTAACAGTTTCTAATTCTTTTGGGTCACTTCCTGATACAGTTTCAGCATCTGCTTTATAAATAGATGGTCCTAAACCTTTGGTTACAGCAGCTAATAAATCAGTATTAGATCTAAGGTTTCTATCGTCCATAAATTTTTTGTACATAGCTACTTTTTCGTCGAATTTACTCATGAGTGTTGATTTTAATAAGTTATTAAATGGGTTTTTAATTTACATAGTTTCCCAAATATAAAAAATATTATTCGTTTTGAAGAATTATTTTTTTAACAATCTGAAATGTTTACACTTACAGCTAATCCGCCTTCAGATGTTTCTTTGTATTTTGTGTTCATGTCGAGTGAAGTTTTCCACATAGTTGCTATAACATTGTCAAAAGGAACTTTCGCATTTTTAACGTCTGATTCTAAAGCCAATTCTGCTGCATTAATAGCCTTTATTGCTCCCATAGCATTACGTTCAATACAAGGAATTTGTACTAATCCGCCAATAGGATCACAAGTAAGTCCAAGATGATGTTCCATAGCAATCTCACTTGCCATTAAAACTTGTTCAGGAGTTCCGCCTAACAATTCGGTTAATGCTCCTGCAGCCATTGCTGAAGAAACTCCAATTTCTGCTTGACAGCCTCCCATAGCCGCAGAGATTGTTGCGCCTTTTTTTACAATACTTCCAATTTCTCCAGCAACCAATAAGAACTTTTTAATTTCATTAAAATTGGCATCGTGATTTTCAATCACTAGGTAATACATGAGAACTGCAGGAATTACGCCAGCACTTCCATTAGTTGGAGCAGTTACCACTCTTCCAAGTGAAGCATTTACTTCATTTACACTCAACGCAAAACAACTTACCCATTTCAAGATTTGCCTGAATTTTACCTCAGTATTACGTATCGTTTTTATCCATTCATTAGGATTGTTATACGAAGCGTTTTCATCAATTAATTTCTGATGCATATCATAAGCGCGCCTTCTTACATTCAATCCTCCAGGAAGTACACCTTCAGTATGACAACCTAAATACATACATTCAAGCATTGTATCCCAAATGCGTGATAGTTCACTATCTATTTCTTTTTCTGATTTTAGTGAAAGCTCATTTTTTAAAACAATTTCAGAAATAGAAGTGTTTTCTTTTTTGCAATATTCTTCCAATTCTTTTGCATTTTGAATTGGAAATGGAAATTTATTATATAGTTTATCTTTCTTTTTTGATATGGTTCTTTCTTCTTGCACCACAAATCCACCACCAATAGAGTAATATATTTCAGATGAAATAACCTTATCGTCTTTGTATCCTGTAAACTTGATTCCATTGGAGTGATAAGGCAAAAAATCTCTATTAAAAACAATAGATTTTGAATTCTCAAATTCAATATTTTTTTGACTATTAAAGTTTAATTGATTAGAAGTTTTGACCTTATTTATTATCGCATCAATAGTATCAACAGGAATCGTTTCAGGATCTTTTCCAGACAATCCTAAAATAACTGCTAAATCAGTTGCATGTCCTTTCCCAGTAAGTGATAAAGAGCCGTATAAATCAACCTTGATACTTGTTATTTTTTCAAATAGATTCGAATTGTTTAAATGTTTTATCCATCGTTCAGCAGCTCTCCAAGGTCCTAAAGTATGAGAGCTTGAAGGGCCTATTCCAATTTTGAGCATATCAAATACCGAAATACATTCCATTTTACTTGGCTAGTTTTAGAATGCTAATATATGATATATAGAAAAATGATATGTCAAATAATAAATTTTTATAAAAAACAATGACATTTTTTTAATACATATATATCGAATATGACAACATGACATAAAATTTCTGTTGGCATAATGATTGACTTATGGTTATCGATTAAAAAAGCAATCAGTAAAAAATAAAATAAATATAAATTATGAGTAAGATAATAGGAATTGATTTAGGTACTACCAACTCGTGTGTTTCTGTAATGGAAGGTAACGAGCCAGTTGTAATACCTAATGCAGAAGGTAAAAGAACTACGCCTTCTATTGTTGCGTTTATAGAAGGTGGCGATAGAAAAGTTGGTGATCCTGCAAAGCGACAAGCAGTAACAAATCCTTTAAAAACTGTTTATTCTATTAAGCGTTTTATGGGAAATAAATTCTCAGAGTGCGCTAAAGAAATTAAAAGAGTACCATATAAAGTTGTTAAAGGAGATAATGATACTCCAAGAGTTGATATCGATGGTCGTTTATATACACCACAAGAAATATCAGCAATGGTATTACAAAAAATGAAAAAAACTGCTGAGGATTATTTAGGAACTGAGGTTTCTGAAGCAGTAGTTACCGTTCCTGCTTATTTTAATGATGCACAACGTCAAGCTACAAAAGAGGCTGGAGAAATTGCTGGATTAAAAGTTAGCAGAATTATCAATGAGCCTACAGCAGCAGCATTGGCTTATGGATTGGACAAGAAAAATGATGATCAAAAAATTGTTGTATTTGATTTTGGTGGAGGTACACATGATGTATCTATCTTAGAGTTAGGTGACGGTGTATTTGAAGTATTAGCGACCGATGGTGATACACATTTAGGTGGAGATGATGTTGATGAAAAAATCATTAACTGGTTAGCTGAAGAATTTATGGCTGAAGAAAGCATGGATTTACGTAAAGATCCAATGGCTTTACAACGTTTAAAAGAAGCTGCTGAAAAAGCAAAAATTGAGTTATCATCTTCTGCACAAACGGAGATTAACTTACCTTATGTAACTGCAACTGCAAGTGGACCAAAACACTTAGTTCGTACATTGACTAGATCTAAATTTGAACAATTAATTGATGATTTAGTAAAAAGAACAATTGAGCCATGTCAAACTGCATTGAAAAATGCTGGTTTATCTACCAAAGATATTGATGAAGTGATTTTAGTTGGAGGTTCTACACGTATTCCTGCAGTTCAAGCGGCAGTTGAGAAATTCTTTGGGAAAGCACCAAGTAAAGGTGTAAATCCTGATGAAGTTGTAGCCGTAGGTGCTGCAATTCAAGGTGGAGTTTTAACTGGTGATGTAACAGATGTTTTATTATTAGATGTTACTCCATTATCTCTTGGTATCGAAACTATGGGTAATGTATTTACGAAGTTAATAGAGGCAAATACTACGATTCCAACAAAGAAATCTCAAGTATTCTCAACAGCAGTAGATAATCAACCAAGTGTTGAAATTCACGTGCTTCAAGGAGAGCGCGCTATGGCTGCAGATAATAATACTATTGGTCGTTTCCATTTAGATGGTATTCCACCAGCACAAAGAGGAGTTCCTCAAATTGAAGTAACTTTTGATATTGATGCTAATGGTATAATCAATGTTTCGGCAAAAGATAAAGGAACAGGAAAAGAACATAACATTCGTATTGAAGCTTCATCTGGATTGACAGAAGAAGAAATCAAGAAAATGAAACAAGAAGCAGAAGCAAATGCTGATGCTGATAAAACTGCTAAAGAAACTGCTGAGAAAATTAATGGTGCAGATTCAATGATTTTCCAAACGGAAAAACAATTGAAAGAATTTGGAGATAAATTATCTGATGATAAAAAAGGCCCAATTGAAGCAGCATTAACTGAATTGAAAGCGGCACATGAATCTAAAGATATTGCACAAATTGATGCTGCAATGGAAAAGATAAATGAGGCTTGGAAAGTTGCTTCTGAAGAAATGTACAAAGCAGAACAAGAAGCACAAGCAAGTGGAGCAGGAGCACAGCAAGATGCTGGAGGTTCAACTGCCGAAGATGATGTGCAAGATGTAGATTTTGAAGAGGTAGAAGAAGAGAAATAATTCTTTTATATCATTCTGAGTGAAAACGAAGAATCTAAAAATAAAAAATGCGCTCAATTTGAGCGCATTTTTTGTTAAAACCAAAAAAGATTATTTCTTACTGAATATCCCATTGCAATTGTTGAGATAACTGTAACGATGATATAAAATATAAACATATACTTTGGCACTTTTGAATCCAACAACTTATATTTTTTTAATATTGATAAGTATCTATTTTTATATTTAAAATAATATGCAACAATAAATATGAAAAATGTAGGAATTATCAATTCGTCATATTTAAAAGAACTATAACTTGCAGGGAGTTTGTATATGTGATGAATAATTAAATCACGAATAAAAACAAAATTGAACATAAACAATGCAGCAATGACCATGATTGATGATAAAAATGGAGTTTTAGAATCTTTCCATTTAATATTGTTATCATAATAACTATAAAGCCAGCAAAATAATTCTTCTAATAAAGACATTAAATTATTCAATAATATATGCTTTCGTAATATAATCTAGTTTGGGATATTTCTCTTTTAAATACGTATTTCCTTTTTCATAAATAGCACCTTGTTCTTGAGCAGGTTTAGGACCATAATCAGCATAAAATTTTTGTACATTCTCCATTCCATTAGTTATTTTGGCTATCACAGGGAAACCTTTTACACCACCATAATCCAATTTGTCAAGTCTAGGGTTATCTTTCATATTAATGAAAATTTGTGTTGTACGAGACTCTTTTCCACCACGAGCAAAAGAAATAGTCATTGAATCATTACTCTTCAATACAGGTTCGTCTTTTAATTTGACTGCACTCCAACGATTATTTAAAATCGAATCATTATGTATTCCAAACTGTACTACAAACTTTGGTAAAACTCTATATAAGGCGATATCAGTATAGAAATCATGTTTTATCAATTGATATAAACGGTCTACACCAATTGGAGACCATTCTCTTCTGGCTTCAATATCAAAACTTCCTTGCGTTGTTTCAAAGCGAGCTTTGAAATATTCTGGTGCTTTTTCTTCCGTCCACTTTTCTTTAAATAGTTTTGGACTGCATGATACAATTAATAATAATCCTAAAATGATGCTAAATTTCTTCATTAATCTTTAGTATAATTAAATTTCATTTTTTGAATGGAACCGTCTTTTTGTTTAATATCAACAGTCACAATCATTTCATTCTCGTTTATTTTTTCAAATGCCATACCTTCAAAGACAACTTTATTATGAGTAATTTCTTTAAGAGGAAAATCAACAGTTTCATCTTTTGTTTCCCAGCCTTTTAAATTACCATGAAAATGTTTTAATTGAAGCATTAGCGTATTGTTTACTTCTCTAATAATTTCTAGTTCGTAAAAAGTAACATTCCCGTATTTGATATGTTTAAAAGCAGCCATCATGGAATCACCAGAAGGCTCACTCCAATTCTCTTCAACAGTTCCACCAAATGCTTTTCCTTTCCAATTTCCAGCGATCCAAGCAACATTTTCTAATACAGGTTCTAATACTTCAACTTCGTCAGTCATTTCTTCTTTGGTATCACTTTTATCAACAATAGTTGGTTCTCCAACAATTGCAATTTTACTTCCATTTGGACTAGTTGCAAGCCTCGTAATATTTTTAATTCCATATTTTTTTAATGATGCAACTTTTTTCCAATATTTATCGGTTTTTGGATTTAGTTTGTATAATACATCGCCTCTTCCCATTAAAATAGTACCATTAACAGTCCAACAAAAATCCTCTGATTTTGGAAGTGCTTGAGCAATGAATTCAGTTTCAGCAGATGTTGGATTCAATGAACGTATTTCCCATTGTTCATTTTTCTTGCTGATATAACTTGCTAGTGCTGTTTTTGGAATTTTATGTAATGACCTTCCAATTTTGGTATCAACCTTATAGTTTTTAGGTTCTGTTAAATTTGTAATGTAAAGTGATAATCCGCCATCTTCCAAAACTGATGAGATAAGTGTTTCTTCATCGTACCATGTTTGATAACCTATAATAATATTATCTATTAGTGGTTTAGAAACGTTTTTTTTGATGGTGTATTTATATAATTTTTGTGAGCCGTCTTTTTCTAAGCGAATTGCTGAAACTCTATTTTTTTTAGGAATTTTTAAAGGAGAATATTCACTTCCCTCAGTTGCTGAAACCCATTTCATTCTTCCAGTTTCAATATCATATCTTACAATATCAGTTTGTCCGTTTCTAGTTCCGGAATAAAAAATAATACGTTCGTCCATAAATGAAGGTTGGTTGTCATAGCCTTCATTGTTACTAATGTTTTTCCCATTTGATAGGATTAACTTTCCATCAATTTTTGCTAAATCAAATAAGAAAATATCGGTATTTGGTTGTGAATAACTAAAAAAAGAAAATAGTAAGATTGAAATTGTAAGAATTTTTTTCATCAGAAAATAGTTTAGAAGTAACCAAAAATAACAAAAAAAACCCAAAGCATTGCTTTGGGTTTTCTGAATTAAAATTAACCATAAAACTAAAAACAGTATTTGTTTTCTGCCTTAACTTTTTCTGCGATTTCGTTTCTTAAATCAACTATATCAGGATAGTTTGTGTATTTAGTAAAACGCTTTAATCCCATTAACATCATTCGCTGTTCATCACCTTCGGCAAAAGAAATGATACTTTCTTTACCTTTTTCTTCAATAATATCAACAGCATGATATAAATATAATTTTGACATTGCTATTTGAACTGACTGTGCTTCTTCGCCAAAACGCTTCGCATTTTTCTCAGTTCTTAAGATTGCTGACTCTGCCATATAAATTTCAATTAAAATATCTGCAGCAGCTACTAATAACTGTTGATGATCTTCAAGATCTGGTCCATATTTTTGAACAGCACCACCAGCAACCATTAAGAAAGTTTTCTTCAATTTAGCAATCATTTCTTTTTCTTCAGAAAATAATTCAGAATAATCTGGAGTGTCAAAAGAAGGAATACCCATTAATTCTTCCTGAACTGCATTTGCAGGGCCTAATAAATCAACATGACCTTTCATAGCTTTTTTAACAAGCATCCCTACAGATAACATTCTATTAATTTCGTTTGTACCTTCATAGATACGTGCAATACGAGCATCACGCCAAGCTGCTTCCATAGGAGTTTCTTCAGAGAATCCCATTCCGCCAAAAATTTGAATACCTTCATCAGCAGCATTTTGAACATCTTCAGAAACCGCAACTTTAAGAATAGAACATTCAATTGCATATTCCTCAACACCTTTTAGTTCAGCCTCTTGATGCGTATTACCAGAAGCTTCGCGTATAGCAATTCGATCTTCAATATTTTTTGCAGCTCTGTAAGTTGCAGATTCTCCAGCATAAGCACTTGTAGCCATTTCAGCTAACTTAACTTTAATTGCTCCGAAATCAGAAATAGGAGTTTTAAATTGTTTGCGTTCATTTGCATATTCAACAGCGTGCGTCAAAATTCTTCTTTGAGAATCTAAACAAGCAGCAGCTAACTTAATGCGTCCAACGTTCAATGCATTCATTGCAATTTTAAAACCATTACCTCTTTCAGAAAGCATATTTTCAACAGGAACAACAGTATCATTAAAGAATACTTGACGAGTAGAAGAAGCGCGAATACCTAATTTATGTTCTTCTTCACCCATAGTAATACCATTATTTGGATCATTTTCTACAATAAATCCTGTGATGTTTTTATCATCTTCAATACGAGCAAAAACGATCATCAAACTACAAAAACCTGCATTTGAAATCCACATTTTTTGCCCATTTATTTTGTATGATTTTCCATCATCAGATAAAACAGCAGTAGTTTTTCCAGAATTTGCATCTGAACCTGCTCCAGGCTCGGTAAGGCAATAAGCACCAAACCATTCACCAGTTGCTAATTTAGGCACATATTTTTGTTTTTGTTCTTCAGTTCCATAAAGTGTAATTGGCATTGTACCAATTCCAGTATGCGCTCCAAAAGCAGTACTAAAAGATCCAGTTCCTGATGAAATGTAATCACATGTTAAACAGGTTGAAACGAATCCCATTCCAAGTCCTCCGTACGCTTCTGGTACAGCAACGCCTAAGAAACCAAGTTCTCCGGCTTTTACCATACATTCTTCAGTCAAAGCAAAATCTTTTTTCTCAAATCTTTCTTTATGTGGAATAATCTCACGGTCATTAAATTCCATAACCGCTTCTTTCATCATTTGTTGCTCCTCCGAAAAATCTTCGGGAGTAAACACATCATCACAATTAGTTTCTTTTACAAGGAATTGCCCTCCTCTTAATAAATCTGCCATTTTTTCTTAATTTAAAAATTCATAAATACCACAAGCTCCTTGACCAGTTCCAACACACATAGTTACGGCACCGTATTTACCTTTCATATTTTGTTTTCTCATTTCGTCAAATAGTTGTACAGATAATTTTGCACCAGTACATCCTAATGGATGACCTAATGCAATTGCACCACCATTTACGTTTACTATTTCTTGATTTAAATCTAATTCTCTCATTACAGCTAATGATTGTGAAGCAAAAGCCTCATTCAATTCTATTAAACCTAAATCACTTTGTTTTAAACCAGCTTGTTTTAACGCTTTCGGAATTGCTTTAACTGGACCAATTCCCATAATACGTGGCTCAACACCAGCAGCAGCATAATTTACCATTCTTGCAATCGGTTCAAGATTTAATTCTTTTACCATTTCTTCACTCATGATCATTACAAATGCGGCACCATCACTCATTTGAGATGAGTTTCCTGCAGTTACACTTCCACCTGCAGCAAATACAGGGCGAAGTTTATTTAAAACAGCTGTGCTTGTTCCTGCCCTTGGACCTTCATCTTTAGTAACTGTATAAGATTTTGTTGCTTTTTTACCGTTACTATCTATATATGTTTGATCAACTTTAATAGGAACAATTTGATCTTGAAAACGATTTTCAGCTTGCGCCTTCAATGCTTTCATATGCGAATTGTATGCAAACTCATCTTGATCTTCACGAGAAACATTAAATTGGTTGGCAACAGCTTCTGCTGTATTTCCCATTCCCCAATAATAATCTTCATGACCTGCATTAACGATATCGTAATTTAATTCGGTCTTAAAACCAGTCATAGGTACAGAACTCATACTTTCTGCTCCACCTGCAATAATACAATCAGCCATTCCTGCTTGAATTTTTGCAACACCCATTCCAATAGTTTCAATTCCTGATGAACAAAATCTATTAACTGTTACTCCTGGAACATCCACAATATCTAAACCCATTAAAGAGATTAAACGTCCCATGTTTAATCCTTGAGAACCTTCAGGCATTGCATTACCAACTATAACATCATCGATACGAGTTTTGTCAAACTCTGGCAATTCATTCATCATATATTGAATTGTTTCTGCAGCCAATTCATCAGTTCTTTTAAATCTAAATACACCTTTAGGAGCTTTTCCTACGGCAGTTCTATATGCTTTTACTATATACGCTGTTTTCATCTTCTTAATTTCTTAAAGGTTTCCCTGTTTTTAACATATGTTGAATTCGTTCTAAAGTTTTGCGTTCGGTACATAAACTTAAGAAGGCTTCACGTTCTAGGTCTAATAAGTATTGCTCGCTAACCATTGTTGGCTCAGATAAATCACCACCAGCCATCACATATGCTAATTTGTTAGCAATTTTCTTATCATGTTCACTTATGTACTTACTAGCTTCCATTGAGTCAGTTCCAACTAAGAACATTCCTAAAGCTTGTTTACCAAGTACTTTTACATCTTTCCTTTTTGGCTTTTGTGTATATCCAGATTCAGCTATTAATTTTGCATGCGCTTTAGCAGTTGCAATTTGTCTATCTCTGTTAACTACAACAACATCTTTTCCTTTTTGAAGGATTCCAAGGTCAAAAGCTTCATATGCTGAAGTTGCAACTTTTGCCATACCTATTGTTAAAAAATACTCTTGTAATACGTTCAGTTCTACATCACCTTTTCTAAATGTATCAGAAGCTCTTAAGGCCATTTCTTTTGAGCCTCCACCACCAGGAATAACACCAACACCAAACTCAACCAAACCAATATATGTTTCAGCAGCTGCCACAACTTTATCGGCATGCATTGATAATTCGCATCCTCCACCAAGTGACATGCCGTGTGGCGCAGCAATAGTAGGAATAGAAGAATAACGCATACGCATCATTGTATCCTGGAAATATTTGATAGCCATATTCAATTCATCGTATTCTTGCTCAGCAGCCATCATAAATATCATCCCAATATTAGCTCCAACAGAGAAGTTTGCTCCTTGATTTCCAATAACCAATCCTTGATAATCTTTTTCTGCCAAATCAACGGCTTTGTTTAATCCAGCAAGGACATCACCACCAATCGTATTCATTTTAGATTGGAATTCGCAGTTAAGGATTCCATCACCTAAATCTTCAATAACAACACCTGAATTTTTAAATACTTCATTTGATTTACGAATATTATCTAAAATTATAAAGGAATCTTGCCCAGGTTTTTTAGTTTGTTTTTTAGAAGGAATGTCATAAAAATAAGTTGCACCTTCTTGAACCGAATAGAAAGAATTTACTCCCGAAGCAAGCATATCAGCCACCCAAGCATTTGGTTCTAAACCTTCTGCTTTCATCATTTCGATTCCTTTTTCTACACCTATTGCATCCCAAATTTGGAAAGGACCATGTTCCCAACCAAATCCTGCTTTCATTGCATCGTCTATCTTGTATAAATCATCAGAAATTTCTGGAATTCTATTTGAAACATATGCAAACAATGCAGCAAAACTTTTCCTGTAAAATTCTCCAGCTTTATCTTTTCCTTTTACCAATACTTTGAATCTATCTACTACTTTATCAATAGTTTTGGTCAACTCTAAAGTTGCAAACTTTGCTCTTTTCTTAGTTCTATATTCTAACGTGTTTAAATCAAGAGATAAAATTTCTTTTTTACCTTCGGCAGAAACAGATTTTTTATAAAATCCTTGTTTAGTTTTACTTCCCAACCATTTGTTTTCCATCATTGTGTTGATGAATTCCGGAAGTTGAAATAATTCTAAACGCTCATCCTCTTTACAATTCGCAGCAATTCCGTTTGCAACATGTACCAAAGTATCTAATCCAACCACATCTACCGTGCGAAAAGTAGCAGATTTAGGTCGTCCAATAACAGGTCCAGATAATTTATCAACTTCTTCAATAGTTAAGTCCATTTCTTTAACCGTGTGGAATAAACTCATAATACTGAAGATTCCAATTCTGTTTCCAATAAATGCAGGAGTATCTTTAGCAACCACAGAAGTTTTTCCTAAAAATTGCTCACCATATCCATTTAAGAATTCAAGAACTGAAGCATCAGTTTTTGGTCCAGGAATAATTTCAAATAATTTTAAATAACGTGCAGGATTGAAAAAGTGTGTGCCACAGAAATGTTTTTGAAAATCTTCGGAGCGACCTTCGCTCATAAATTTAATTGGTATTCCTGAAGTGTTAGACGTTATTAAAGTTCCAGGAGTTCTGTACTTTTCTAATTTTTCAAATACTTGTTGTTTGATGTCTAATCGTTCAACAACAACTTCCATAATCCAATCTACATCTTTTACTTTGGCAATATCATCTTCAAGGTTACCAGTTGTAATTCTATTTGCAAATTTTTGACTGTATATAGGAGAAGGTTTTGATTTCAATGAAGCCTTTAACGCATCATTTACCAACCTGTTTCTTACAACTTTGTCTTCAAGTGTAAGACCTTTTGCTTTTTCCTTATCATTTAGTTCTCTAGGAACAATGTCTAACAATAAAACATCTACACCAATATTGGCAAAATGGCAAGCAATTCCGCTTCCCATAATTCCAGAACCAATAATGGCTATTTTTTTTATTCTACGCTTCATACGTTGTTTGATTATTTTAATATAGTTTCTTTAAATATATCTCTCTTATTAATGAGGTTATTTATAGTTTCAGTTACTTCAAAAAAATGATTAATTTTTTCTTCTGATATGTTTTCTCTTACAGCATTATTAAATATAATTACTGTTTCTTTAGAAAGTTCCCTCATTTTCATTCCATAATCGGTAAGTTTAATAATTACACCTCTTCCGTCTTCTGGATTACGCTCTCTGCATATAGCGCCTTTCTCTTCAATAGTTTTTAAAATACGTGATAAACTCGTAGGCTCCATTCCCATAAGAGGACCAAGTGCTGTTGAAGAAGTTCCATTCTCTACATCAATATTGAGTAGTACAAAAGCAGTTGCCATAGTGCTTCCATGCTTTGAGGCTTGCTCATTATACATTTTAGCAACCGCTTGCCAAGTAGCTCTTAAATGATGATCTATCGATTTTTCTTTTTGCATTTTACAAATATATAAAAATTTATTATGCACGCATAGTAAATTATAAAAAATTATGCACGCATAGTAAATTTGAATAATAAAAGGTTGATTTATTATCTCAAATCTTTGTCAAAAATGTATATTTGAAAAAAATGTTTAGAGTTAATGAGTAACTTATTAGTAGCCGAAAATATTGTTAAGAAATATGCGGATTATACTGCTTTGAATGATGTATCTATATCGGTACCTAAAGGAAGTATTTTTGGTTTATTAGGTCCAAATGGTGCTGGGAAAACTTCATTGATAAGGATAATCAATCAAATTACAATGCCAGATAGTGGTAAGGTATTTCTTGATGGTGAAGAATTAAATCAATCTCATATTCAACATATTGGTTATTTGCCTGAAGAAAGAGGATTGTATAAAAGTATGAAGGTTGGTGAGCAAGCATTGTATTTGGCACAGTTAAAAGGTTTGTCGAAATCGGAAGCAAAACAACGGTTAAAATATTGGTTTGATAGGTTTGAAATAGGAGATTGGTGGAATAAGAAAGTGCAAGAATTATCTAAAGGAATGGCACAAAAAATTCAATTTGTTGTAACAGTATTGCACAAGCCTAAACTTTTAATATTTGATGAACCTTTTAGTGGTTTTGATCCAATTAATGCTAATTTAATAAAAGATGAAATATTAAAATTGAAAAATGAAGGAGCAACCGTAATATTTTCAACACATCGAATGGAATCGGTGGAAGAGTTATGTGAATATATTGCGCTTATTGATAAATCGAATAAGATTCTGGATGGTAAGTTGAACGATATTAAACGAACTTTTAAATCCAATACTTTTGATATAGCAATTAAAAGTGAAGATGAAAAAAACTTGATTACTGAAATAAAAAATAAGTTTGAAATTTTTGATTCTACAATTAAATCAATTGATAATGAATCAACATTTAAAATAAAAGTAGACGAACAAACTTCATCAAACGATTTACTAAATTTTTTAACAACCAAAGGCTCAATCACTCATTTTGCAGAAGTAATTCCAAATGCAAATGAAATTTTTATTGAGGCAGTAAATCAAAATACCAATGGATAAATTAAAGTTAATAATTCAACGAGAGTTTATAGCCAAGGTTCGTAATAAGACTTTTATTATTATGACTTTTTTAAGTCCGTTATTAATGGTTGGGATGATTGCTTTGGTGGCTTTTTTGACTAAAACTAGTTTGGAGAAAAAAAGAACGATTGCTTATGTTGATGCGTCCCATATTTTCACAGAAAAAGATTTTCAAGATGATGAGACTATATCTTATGTCAATTTGTTTGATGTTGATTTAAAAACTGCAAAAGAAATTACTCAAACTAGTGCTCATTATGGACTATTATATATTCCTAAGAATACACAAATAGATTCAATTTCTAATAATATTCAATTCTATTCTGAGGATTCTCCAAATATGATAATGATTGCTGATATAGAAAGAACTATTGCAAGCAAACTTCAAGATATAAAGAGAAAGCAATTAGGTATAGATATTAAACAACTTGAGGATAGTAAAGTAAATGTTGATGTAAAATTATCCAATTTCTCTGGAGAAAGGACTTCAAAATTAATTAATGGCTTAAAAATTGGCTTTGGAATTGGTGCTGGTTATCTATTGATGATGTTCATAGTAATTTATGGTAATATGGTCATGCGAAGTGTAATTGAAGAAAAAACTAGCAGAATTATTGAGGTTATTATTTCGTCAGTAAAACCTTTTCAATTGATGCTTGGTAAAGTAATTGGGACAGCATCAGCAGGATTGTTGCAATTTTTTATCTGGAGTATTGTTTTATCCGTTTTAATGTTGATTTCGTCCTTAATTTTTGGAGTCGATATGGCATCGAATGTAGGAACAATACAAACAACTCCTGAGCAAATGGAAGTAATGAAAACCGCCGCAAATGGTGAGGCTCATTTGATTTTGGAAGAGATAAAAAAACTACCTTGGATTTCAATGTTTTTCTTGTTTCTTTTTTACTTCTTGGGAGGTTATTTATTATACAGTTCTATCTATGCTGCAATAGGTGCGGCTGTTGATAATGAAACAGATACGCAACAATTTATGTTGCCGGTAATTTTGCCATTAGTATTAGGAGTTTATGTAGGATTTTCTTCAGTTATTGGGGATCCTCACGGTACCATTGCAACTACATTTTCAATGATACCATTTACTTCACCTATTGTAATGTTAATGAGAATTCCCTTTGGAGTTCCTTGGTGGCAAATAGCAATTTCAATGGCACTGCTAATAGTAACTTTTTTAATAGTTATTTGGTTAGCTGCAAAAATATATAGAGTAGGTATTTTGATGTATGGTAAAAAACCATCTTATAAAGAATTGTATAAATGGATGAAATATTAAATGATGGAAGAACTAAATAATTTTTTAAACTATACTTTTTACTTTAGTGAAAAGATTCATATAACTGTTAAGGCTATTCTGGTTGTTATAGTAGCATTAATATTAACTTCAATCCTATTAAGTTTACTTAGAAAATTACTAACTAGGAAGTTACCTGAAGATGATAAAGTAATTTTTATTTCATTTTTTAGTTACGTAAAATGGGTTGTTTACTTAATCATATTTTTAGTAGCACTTCATACAGGAGGAGTTAATATCACTGCGATATTTGCAGCCTCTGCAGCCTTATTGATTGGAGTTGGTTTAGCATTGCAAACATTATTTCAAGATATTATTTCTGGAGTTTTTATTTTGTTAGATCAATCGGTGCATGTTGGAGATATTATTGAGTTGGATGGAAAAGTTGGTAGAGTTGATGAAATAAGATTACGAACCACAAGAGCTGTGACTATAGATAATAAAGTATTGGTGATACCTAATCACCTGTACCTTACCAATAGTTTATATAACTGGACACAAAATGGTTCTGAAACTAGAGAAAGTGTTGAAGTTGGCGTTGCTTATGGAACTGATACAGAACTTGTAAAAAAGATATTGATAGATGTTGCATTGTCACACTCAAAAGTATATCATCATCCAGCGCCAATGGTTTTATTCACCAATTTTGGTGATAGCGCTTTAATGTTTAAACTGATTTTTACTCTTAATAATAGTTTTGAAGCATCAATTCCTAAAAGTGATATTCGATTTGAAATTGATAAACGATTTAGAGAAGCAGGAATTCAAATTCCATTTCCTCAAAGAGATATACACATCATAAATAAGTAAATATTTAAGTTATGCAATCCAATAGACAAGAAAATTCATTGTTAATCAAACTAATAGTTTTGGTAATTTTAATTTGGATAGTTTCAACTATTGTGATTCTTTTATCATTAGATAATTGGTCAGATAGAGGAACTTTTGGAGACCTTTTTGGTGCAGTAAATGCACTGTTTTCAGGTTTAGCCTTTGCTGGTTTAATTTATACTATTTATTTACAGAAACAAGATTTGATAATTCAACGAAGAGAAATAGAGTTGAATAGAAATGAATTAAAAAAAGCAGCGAAAGCACAACAGCATTCAGAAAAAGCACTAGTTGATCAAGTTGAGCAGATGAAGATATCGGCTAAATTAAATGCATTAAATACACTTATTAATTATTATAATACTCAAATTTCTAACTCAAACAATTCAGAAGAAATTATTACTAAAGCAAAATTGAAACGTAGGGAAACAATTTTTGAAATAGATGCTTTGATTGATAGAGTAAGTGATACAGAATTTGAATAAATTATCATACATTTTGAAAGCGGCAAAGTTTTTGATTTCAATAACTAGAAATTGAAATAGCAACCAACTAAAAAGAAAAAAATATGGCAAAAATATTAATCATTGAAGACGAATCGGCAATTAGAAGAGTATTGAAAAAAATCATTTCAGAAGAAAATGATTCGTATCAAGTTGAAGAGGCTGAAGATGGACTAGAAGGAATTGAAAAAATAAAAGGAACTGATTATGATTTGGTGCTTTGCGATATAAAAATGCCAAAAATGGATGGTGTTGAAGTGCTAGAAAAAGTAAAATCCCTAAAACCTGAAATTCCAATGGTTATGATTTCAGGTCATGGAGATTTGGATACTGCTGTAAATACAATGCGTTTAGGTGCTTTTGATTATATATCTAAACCGCCAGATTTAAATAGACTGTTGAATACGGTGCGTAATGCATTGGACAGAAAAGAATTGGTTGTTGAGAATAAACGACTAAAGAAAAAAGTAAGTAAGAAATATGAAATGATTGGCGAGAGTGATGCTATCAGTCATATCAAAGAGATAATTGAAAAAGTTGCTGCTACCGATGCTCGTGTATTGATTACTGGTCCTAATGGAACAGGAAAAGAATTAGTTGCTCATTGGTTACACGAAAAAAGTGATAGAACTAAGGCGCCGATGATTGAAGTAAATTGTGCAGCAATACCTTCTGAATTGATTGAAAGTGAGTTGTTTGGGCATGTAAAAGGCTCTTTTACAGGTGCTAATAAAGACAGAGCAGGAAAGTTTGAAGCAGCAAATGGCGGAACAATTTTCTTGGACGAAATTGGAGATATGAGCCTTTCTGCGCAAGCAAAAGTACTACGTGCATTACAAGAAAGTAGAATAAGCAGAGTTGGTAGTGATAAGGATATTAAAGTTAATGTAAGAGTTGTTGCCGCTACAAACAAAGACTTAAAAAAGGAGATTGCTGATGGAAAGTTTAGAGAAGATTTATACCATCGTTTAGCAGTGATTTTAATTAAAGTTCCAGCGTTAAATGATAGAAGAGATGATATTCCATTGTTGGTAAATTTCTTTGCGTCTAAAATTGCTGAAGAGCAAGGAACTGCTAAGAAGTCTTTTTCTGGCAAAGCAATTAAATTGCTACAAGAATATGATTGGACTGGAAATATTAGAGAGTTACGAAACGTAGTTGAGCGCTTAATTATTTTGGGCGAAAATGAAGTCTCTGAAAATGATGTAAAATTATTTGCAAGTAAATAAATAAAAAATCCCGAGTTAATGCTCGGGATTTCTTTTAGAACTTTACTCTAAAACCATCTATTAGTTTTATTGCTTCATTATTTATTTCTCCTTGTTCAACCCAAGCATGAACATCACCTAAATAATTCATTCCAAGATAATTTGCAGATGCTTCAAAAGGCATTGAATAACCATCTTTTAAATCATTGGCGTTACTACAACTTATCATCGCCATATTTTTACCTCTTAGTTTTCTTCCTAATTCTTTTTTGTAGTGCAATAAATCTGAAAGGCGATCAAAAAAGACTTTTAATGTTCCACTCATAGAATACCAATAAACAGGAGTTGCAAAAATAATAGTGTCATATTTCTCAATGATTTCCTCCATCAATCTTAAGAAATCATCATTGGCATTTTTAAAATCATATTCGAAATGACCAATAACTTTAGTTTTTAAATCTATAAAGTCAAATTGATTGTCTTTATTTAAATAGTTCACAACAGTATTGGTATCACCTTTGCTTTTAGAACTTCCTTGTATAATTACAGTTTTATTCATCGCCTTTGCTTTTTTACAAATTACGAGTAATTAAGTTGTAGTTTTTTTGAAAATTAATAGTTTTTAAATATTGTTCAATCAAAAAAAACAATTTAAATTCTTTGTGGTTTTCAAATTTTATATATTTATACATTACAAATAATTTAAGATGAATACATACAAAGTTGAAGGGAGCATATCATTAAAAGATTCGGTAACTAAAGAGATAATTGAAGATGCAGAAAAGCAATTAAAAAAACTAAGAAAGAAGATAAGTAAGCGTCAAGATGCGATGTATGCACATGGTAAATATAGTATGTTGGTTTGCTTACAAGGAATGGATACTGCAGGAAAAGATAGTTTGATTCGCGAAGTTTTTAAAGATGTAAATGCTCGTGGAGTTGTGGTGCATAGTTTTAAGGTTCCTACCGAAAAAGAGTTAAAGCACGATTTTATTTGGCGTCATTATATTGCCCTTCCTGAGCGTGGAAAAATTGGAGTTTTCAATCGTACGCATTATGAAAACGTGTTGGTTACACGTGTACATCCTGAATATATTTTGGGTGAAAATATTCCTTCAGTAAAAGGTGTTGAAGATTTAGATGATGTCTTTTATCATGCGCGCATGGATTCAATTAATGAATTTGAAAAGCATATTGCTGCAAATGGGACAATTGTGTTGAAATTCTTTTTGAATTTGTCAAAAGAAGAACAAAAAAATCGTTTGCTTCGTAGATTAAACATTCCAGAAAAAAATTGGAAATTTTCACCAGGAGATTTAAAAGAACGTAAGTTGTGGAATAGGTATCAAGAATGTTATGAAGATGCTATCAATAGAACATCTAAAGAATATGCACCTTGGTATATTGTTCCTGCTGATGACAAACCAACTGCGAGAGTTATTGTTGCTAAAACAATTTATGAAGCATTAAAAAGCAGGGAAGATATTGTGGAACCGACATTGCCTCAAAAGTATCAAGCAGAAATAGAAAACTATAAGGAGGAGTTGAATGATGAATAAATCAAACGGACTGCTTAAAATTTTAAAAGTATTTGGGATTGGATTAATTTTATTTGTGTTTTTTTTATTGATTATGAATAAAATTATGAAGAGTTCAGATGCCTATAAAGTATCAATTGAGCATATTGAAAAGAATCAAGAAATAATCAAAGAATTAAAAATGATTAAAGATTATGGTTTTATGCCAACAGGAAGAATTAAAACTGAAAATGGTTTTGGAACTGCAAAATTTAAAATTAAAGTAATTGGAGAATCAAAAAATCTATTTGTTAATACTTATTTAGAAAAAACTCCAAATGGTGAATGGAAACTATTAAAATTAAATACTAATTAATTTTTCGTAAAACCTTGTTAAAAACTTCCAAATAACTCACTAATTTTAACAAATACCTAACATATAAAATTGCTATTTTTATAGTTATAATTAAAACTATTTATGACGACACTCAACCTCAAAAAACCAATTGTATTTTTTGACTTAGAAACTACAGGAATCAATATTGCAAAAGATAGAATTGTAGAGATATCTATATTAAAAATTCTTCCTAATGGAAATAAAGAAAGTAAAACATGGCTGGTAAATCCAGAAATGGAAATACCAAAAGAAGCCTCAGATATTCACGGAATTACGAATGAAAGAGTAGTAACTGAACCAACCTTTAATGAATTGGCACCACAAGTTAGTGAAATGATCGAAGGCTGTGATTTGGCAGGATTTAACTCCAATCGTTTTGATATTCCACTTCTTGCAGAAGAGATGTTGAGAGCCGAAGTAGATTTTAGTATGATGGAAAGAGTTGCCATTGATGTTCAAGTAATTTTTCACAAAAAGGAACAACGCACCTTGACTGCTGGTTATAAATTCTATTGTGATAAAGATTTAACCGATGCACATTCAGCAGAGGCTGACACCAAGGCAACGTATGAAATTTTGTTGGCACAAATTGAGAAATATGAAGATTTAGAGAATGATATTGCTTCATTGAGTGAATATTCAACACATAAAAAACGTGCTGATATGGCTGGTTTCATTATGTTTGATGATGGAGATGATGAAATATTTACGTTTGGAAAGTATAAAGGACAGAAAGTGAAAAACGTTTTAAATAAAGATAAAGGTTACTTTAACTGGATACAAAATGCAGATTTTCCGTTGTATACCAAAAAAGTATTGAAAGATATAAAAGAACGAATGACTCCAAAAAAACAAGAGCATTCAATTGATGATTTGAAATTGAAGTTTAATCAAAAATTGTAAAATATGATTGTACATTTTGATGCATTACCGAAAGATGCAAGAGTATGGATATATCAATCAAATCGTGAATTTACTGATGTTGAAGTTACGAAAATTGCTTCAAAGATTGAAGAATTTATGGCGACTTGGAAACGTCATGGAGATGATTTAAGAACATCTTATATAATTAAATACAATCAATTTATTGTTTTGGGAGTCGATGAAAGTTTCAATAATGTTTCTGGTTGCTCAATTGATTCTTCTGTTCATTTTATGCAAAGTTTAGAAAAAGAATTTGGTATTGATTTGATGGACAAAATGAATACTGCTTTTAAAGTTGGAGAAAATATCAATATAGTTTCTTTAGCCGATTTTCAAAAGTATATAAAAGAAGAGAAAATCACTGAAAGCACTATTGTTTATAACAATATGGTGCAATCAAAATCAGAATTTGAAACAAATTGGGAAGTTACAGCAAATAAAAGTTGGCATAAACGCTTTTTTGGCACAGTAATTTCATAAATAGATACTATGAAGAGAAAGTACCTCTATATACTGTTTTTTATTTCATTTTTCAATTATGCTCAAAACTTTGATCCTTTGGCGACCGAAGATTACGAAGCGCAAGAAAAATGGGTTACTTCGATACTTGATACACTTACTGTTGAAGAAAAAATAGGGCAATTGTTTATGGTTGCTGCTTATTCAAATTTAGATGAAAAGCATGAAAAATTTATAACCGACTTGATAGAAAAATATCATTTAGGGGCATTAATTTTTTTACAAGATCAACCAGTAAAACAAGCACAACTAACCAATAAGTATCAAGCATTATCTAAAATTCCATTATTAATTGGGATAGATGCAGAATGGGGATTAAACATGCGACTGAAAGATACCTATAAGTATCCTTGGCCAATGACTTTAGGTGCTATTCAAGATAATGAGTTGATAGAAAAATTTGGAAAACAAGTTGGAAAACATTGTAAGCGAATGGGAATTCACATGAATTTTGCTCCAGTCGTTGATGTAAATACCAATCCAGACAATCCAATTATTGGAAGTCGTTCATTTGGAGAAAATCATATCAATGTTGCAAATAAGTCAATTGCATTTACTAATGGTATGCAGAGTGAGAAAGTATTGGCAAGTGCAAAGCATTTTCCAGGACATGGTGATACAGCCCAAGATTCTCATTATACATTGCCAACTATAGAATTTTCTGAAAAGCGTTTAGATTCAATTGAGTTATATCCATATAAAAAATTGTTTGATGAAGGAGTAGGGAGTGTGATGGTTGCACATTTAAGTGTTCCGAGTTTGGAATATAATGTGAATTTACCTTCTTCACTTTCTTATAATATAGTAACAAAACTATTGAAAGAACGACTAGGTTTTGAAGGATTGATTATTACCGATGCTATGAATATGAAGGCATCAGCAGATTTTGCTTCATCTGCCGAAATTAATTTGCAAGCAATATTGGCAGGAAATGATTTGCTAGACATACCATTAGATATTCCTGAAACAGTTGCACATTTCAAAAAAGCATTAGAGTCTGGGAAATTAACGGAAGAAAGATTAGATGAATCGGTTAAAAAAATATTAAAGACTAAATATTGGGCTGGATTACATGAATATAAACCAATAGAAATAAAAAATTTACTGACAGATATTAATGCAATTGAAGATGAATTGTTGCATAGAGAGTTGGTTGAAAAATCGATAACATTAGTAAAAAATGACAAAAATGTTTTTCCAATAAGAGATTTAGATAGAAAAAAAATTGCCTATGTAAAACTAGGTAAAGATGATAGCACAAACTTTGTAAAAATGCTGAAAAACTATGCTAAAGTTGATGTGATAGCGTCTGATAAATTAGATGGCTTGATAGGTCTATTGAAACCTTATGATTTAGTCATAATTGGTAGTCACAAAACAAATATAAGTCCGTGGAGAAGCTATAAGTTTTCTAATCAAGATTTAGTATGGATTCAAGAAATTGCAAGAAACCATAAAGTAATATTGGATGTTTTTGCAAGTCCTTACAGTTTATTGCAATTGAAGACATTTACTAATATTGAAGCAGTTTTGGTTTCTTATCAAAACAGTAAATTGGCTCAAGAAATTTCTGCTCAAATGATTTTTGGTGCTTTAACTACCAAAGGTAAACTACCAGTTTCAATTCGTGACGAATTTAAACAAGGTACAGGTTTAACTTCTTCGGATTTGCAAAGATTGGCTTATACAATTCCTGAAGCAGTTGGAATGGATAGCCAAAAATTGAGACGAATAGATTCTATGTTCGGAGCAGTAATAAAAGAGAAAATGGCTCCAGGAGGTCAAGTGTTGGCTGCAAGAAATGGCAAGGTTTTCTTTAATAAGAATTACGGATATCATACATATGATAAGAAAAGGAAAGTTCGATCAACAGATTTATATGATTTAGCATCATTGACCAAAATTTTAGGTGGTTTGCCGATGATAATGAAGAGTGAAGAAAATGGATTGATAACTTTAGATACTAAGTTAGGAAAGATGTTTCCTATGTTGAAGAAAACAGATAAAAGACATGTAACACTTAGACAAGCACTTTCTCATAACGGAAGATTAGTACCTTGGATTCCTTTTTACTTGGAGACATTGGATAGTATAACTAACAAACCATCTGAAGATTGGTATAGTTCTAAATGGTCAAAAAAACATTCTATTAAAGTTGCCGATAAATTATATTTAGATAAGTCATATACCGATACTATTTTTAAACGAATTGCAGATGTACCGCAACGTAAAAGAGCAGGTTATCGTTATAGTGGTTTAGTATTTTATCTTTTCAAAAAATATATAAAAGATACCTATCAGAATGAAATGGATGTTTTGAATGACGCTAATTTCTACAAGCCTTTAGGTGCAAATACATTGACTTATAATCCGTTGCGAAAATTCAAAAAATATAGAATTGTTCCTTCAGAAATTGACGAATATTATCGTAATCAAAAATTGCAAGGATATGTTCATGATATGGGTGCAGCAATGATGAACGGTGTAAGTGGAAATGCTGGACTATTTGGTAATGCTAACGATGTTGCAAAGATGATGCAAATGTACTTGCAAAAAGGATATTATGGTGGTAAAAGATATTTTAAATCAGAAACAATAGATAAGTTTAATAAACGCTATTACGAAGATAAAAAAGTTAGAAGAGGTTTAGGTTTTGACAAACCTCAATTGAATGAAAAACAAAATGCAACTTGTGGTTGTGTATCAGATAAGAGTTTTGGACATTCAGGTTTTACAGGTACTTATACTTGGGCTGATCCAGAAACAGATATCGTGTATGTATTCCTGTCCAATAGAGTTTATCCAACAATGGATAATAAAGATTTGTCTCAAAAAAATATCAGGCAATTGGTACAGCAATTTATTGTAGATGCAATAATAGAAGAACCAAAAAAGCACCAATAAAATTGGTGCTTTTTGGTTTCATTTATAAAAAATATTAACCTTCTTTTTGTATTTCAACTGAGTGTGGATAAGGAATTTCAATTCCAGCCTTGTCAAGTGCTTCTTTACAGTTTTCTAAAGTTTCAAAATACACATCCCAATAATCAGCAACCGTTGCCCAAGGACGTACAGCAAAATTGATAGAACTATCTGCAAGTTCAGAAACATTAACAGTTGGAGCAGGATCTTTTAATGTTTTTGGGTTGGCAATTAATGTATCTAGTAATACTTTTTTTGCAGTTTTAATGTCTTCATCATAACCAACACCAATAGTTAAATCTACTCTTAATTTACCTTCAGCGGTTAGGTTAATAATATTCCCATTTGACAAAGCGCCATTTGGTATAATAGCCAATTTGTTTTCTGGAGTATTTAGTATTGTCGTGAAAATTTGGATTTCTTTAACAACGCCAAGAACACCTTGTGCATCAATTAAATCACCAACTTTGAAAGGTTTGAATATCATAATAAGAGCACCACCTGCAAAGTTTGATAATGATCCTTGAAGTGCTAAACCTATTGCTAAACCTGCGGCACCAATTATAGCAGCAAAAGAAGTTGTTTGAATACCTAATTTAGATATTACCATTACAAAAAGTAGCACCTTTAATGTCCAACTTAATAGGTTTGTCAAAAACTTAGTTAAAGTTTCTTCTAAACCTCTTTTTATCATTATTTTTTTTGCTATTCTTACAATAAATCTAATTACAATAATACCTATTATGAGCATGGCTAAGGCAGCCAAAACACTTGGAGTAAAATCGATAATTAATGTCTTAAGTTGTTCTAAATATTTTTCCATTTTAAATTTTTGTTTTAATAGAAAGCAAATTTATAAGTTAATACTAAAACTTTAACTATGAATTGATTATTTTTTTGAAAGTTTGGAAGAAAGTAAACCTAAAACTAAAGAAATAATAAAGTAAAGAGTAGCAATTTTAAGGTTGAAGAAATGATTTATAATCAATGCTTGAATAAAAAAGAATATAGGAAACAGTGTAATTCCTATTCCAAAACGAATAGAACTCATAAATTCAATTTCTGAAATTCCTGTTTGTAATTTTTTCCAAACAAACCATGGAATTAACCCATTAAGAATGGTTAAATATGAAAAAATATTTTTAGAAGATTTGTTTTCTTTAACTACGTTTTCTATTAAACCTATATTTGAAATAATTTTGTTTGTATCGATTGGGTTTAAGAAATCAACATTTTCTTGAGAAAGTTTATTGAAAACAGTCTCATACTCGTCTCCAATTTTTTCAATATGAGTGGTTAGTACTTTCATTCCATCAAAAACTACTGCTTTTAAATTATTGGTCGATTTGTGGATGTCATTTTTATCCCAAAAATCGTTTGCTAAAATTGGTTTTCCATAATAGATAGAAGCCGAACTTGGATATTCAGTTGTGTCATTATAATTCAATCCAACAGGAACAATATTGATTTTTAAATCAGGATACTTTTTTAGTGCTCCAAAAATAATACGTGTAAACCCTTTACTCAATGGTCTTAGCTTTTTTACTAGGTTATGACTTCCTTCAGGAAAAATGAGTAAAGATTTTTGAGTATTTAAAATTTCAATACACTTTTTGAAAATAGCCTCATTCTTTGAGAGTGTTGACCATCCATCACGAACACGGTATATCGGAATCATTTGTACGCTATCAAAAAACTTAATTATAAGTTTTCTTTTAAAGACACCTGCACGAGTTAAAAAATGAGTGTTTCTATTATTGGTAGTTGCTATAAGTAATGGATCTATCAAGGCATTTTGATGATTGCCAACAAATAAAGTCGCACCGTTTTTAGGGATATTCTCAGTTCCCTTAATTGTTATTTTATTGTAATAAAAGAATAGTCCTAAACGAATATATGCTTTAACTATATGATACCAAATGAGTTTCATGTTAATTATGCTTCTACAATTTTAGTGGATTCTTTTTTAGACCAATAAGCCGCTAAAAGCAATCCAGAAGCAATATCCCAAATTCCCCAAAAAGCAACTAAAAGTGCCATTCCACCAAGACCATTAAAAAAAGCAAAAACTAATAATAATCCTAATCCAGAGTTTTGAATACCAGTTTCAATTGAGAGGGTTTTTTGATTTTGAAAATTTAGTTTCATGGTTTTGGCAAAATAAAAACCAAGAATATAACCAATAATATTATGAATAATTACAATAATTAATACATAATGAATATGACTTAAGAATATTCCAAAGTTTTGTGAAAATGCTATGATAATTAATGCCAAGAAAATGATAATAGAAAATGGTTTCAAATACTTCATTAGTTTCATGGCTAATTCCGGCTTTTTCCATCGCACCAACATTCCAAGTACAAGTGGAACGCCTAAAATCAATAAAACCAATCTAAAAAGCACCAAAGGATCTAACTCAATGGTTCTTAAAATTTGTTCAGTAGGCTCATATAAATTACTCCAAAATTGAAAGTTTAAAGGTGTCATAACTAAACATACCAATGTTGCAAATGCGGTTAAACTAACTGATAATGCTGCATTCCCTTTTGCCATTTGCGTCATAAAGTTAGAAATGTTTCCTCCAGGACAAGCAGCAACTAAAAACATTCCAAGAGCTATACTTGGAGAAGGTTTGATGGCAATCACTAACAAATAAGTCAGTGCAGGAAATAGAATAAATTGAGAAGTGATTCCAGTTAAAAGAATTCTTGGGTTTTTTATAAGTCTTTTGAAATCTTCAATGGTTATACCTAGCGCAACACCAAACATAATGATGGCTAAAGTGATATTGAGCATCCAAAGACCACTTTGGTCAAAATTAATGACCAGAGAATCTAAATCTTGATTCATATATTTAGTAGTTAGTTATTGCTACTAAGATATAGTTTTTTTGAAGAATAAAAGTTGATTGTTAGTTTTTAAAAGCATACTCAATGATATTTGCTCCCATTTTTAGGGCTTTCAATCTAGTTTCTTTTGGATTGTTGTGAACAATTTCATCTTCCCAACCATCGCTTAAATCGGTTTCGAAATCATAAAAGCAAATAAGTCGACCTTCATAAAAAAGACCAAATCCTTGCGGAGGTTTATTATCGTGCTCGTGAATTTTAGGAATTCCTTTATCAAACTTATAGGTTTGATGATAAATAGGATGATTGTATGGAATCTCTTGAAAATCAAGTTTAGGAAATACTTTTTTTAATTCTCTTCTGATGAATTTATCCATTCCGTAATTATCAGAAATATGAAGAAAACCGCCAGAAATAAGATACGTTCTTAAATTTTGTACAGCATTGTCATTGAAAAACACATTTCCGTGACCAGTCATAAAAACAATTGGAAAATTAAAAATATCAACGCTACTTGCTTCAACAGTTTGAGGTTTAGACTCAATTTTGGTATTGATGTTTTGATTGCAGAATTCTATAAGATTTGGAATTGCAGTTGGATTGGCATACCAATCGCCACCACCATCATATTTAAGAATGGCTACTTCTTGTGAATTGCTATTTGAAAATAGCATTAAAAAAATAAATAAAGCAACTATTTTTTTCATACTATTCATTAAAAAAAGCAATACTTTGAGTTGCTACAATACCAGCAGTTTCAGTACGTAAACGACTTTCGCCTAAAGATACAGGAATAAAATTATGTGATAAAGCAATTTCAATTTCCTTAGAACTAAAATCTCCTTCAGGACCAATAAGCAAGGTGATGTTTTGTTGAGGCTTTAATTCATTTTTTAAAGACTTTTTATCTGTTTCTTCACAATGTGCTATAAACAAATCCCCTTCAAATTCTTGCTGAATAAAATTGGAATATGAAATTGCAGGATTCAATTTTGGTAGATGGAATTTTAGAGATTGTTTCATAGCTGAAACAATAACTTTTTCTAGCCGTTCTTCTTTAACAACTTTACGTTCAGAGTGTTTGCAAATAATTGGTGTAATTTCATCAATTCCAATTTCTGTGGCTTTTTCCAAAAACCATTCTAACCTATCATTATTTTTGGTAGGAGCAATGGCAATATGTAAATAATAATTCCAAGGCTTCTTTTTATCATCAACTTTGATAATTTGAACACTACACTTTTTGTCATTGGCAAATAAAATTTTAGCAGTAAAAAGTTTACCATTTCCGTTTGTGATATAAAGTGTATCGCCTTCTTTTTTTCGCAACACTTTTACAATATGACGACTCTCAATTTTATCAAATGTAAATTGAGTGTCATTTTCTGTTATTGTTGGATTGTAAAAGAGTTGCATTATTCAAATTTTATTAGTTCTCGATACAATTCCTTTCATTCTTCTCGGAATCACTCGAACTGACGTTATATTTTAATGGTTATATTACCTCATTACCTCATTACCTCATTATACAATTATAACATTTTTTTATAAGTTCTTCTTCTTTTGTGAGTTACTGGCTGCATGCCTTTCCATAATTGTCGGATTGCAACATTTTCTTCAAGTTCTGGAGTTCTTCTTAAAACTTCAATGCCAATTTTGGAATATGTATTATAAAATGAATCAAAAATCATTGAAACAACTCCTTTCTTTTGATAATCAGGATGTACGCCTATTAAATAAAAAATGGCTTCTTTAGGTTTCTTTTTGGCTTTCAATAAATGGAATAATCCGAAAGGAAATAATTTACCATTTGCTTTTTGTAATGCTTTTGAAAATGAAGGCATAGTTACTGCAAAAGCCACTAAATTATCATCTTTATCAGCAATATATTCAATAAATTCTGGGTTTATAAAATTGATATATTTCTTTTTGAAATATTCTTTTTGTTCATCAGAAATAGGAGTGAAGGATGCCAAACTTGCATATGATGAATTGAACAAGTCAAACATCTTATCTACATATGGTAAAATTTGCTCGGTCTTGGTAAAATTCATCGTTCTTAAGTTATATCTTTTAGCAATCAATTTCGATAAACGTGAGAAATTATCGGGATTTAAATTCTTAAACAACATATAATTTTCCAACCATTCTTTGGCTTTTACAAAACCCAATTCCTCTAAATGTTCTTTGTAATAAGGATGATTGTACCATGTAATCATAGTTCCAAGATGATCATAACCTTCAATCAACACACCAACTTTGTCAAGATTACTAAAACCAACAGGACCTTCAATAAATTTAAGATTATGCTGTTTTCCTATTTCAGTAACTTTATCAATCAAAACTTTAGTTACCTCAATATCATCTATCATATCAAACCAACCGAAACGCATTTTCTTTATTTTCTGTTCATTTATTTCTGTCCAGTTTACTATAGCAGCAACTCTGCCAACTATTTTGTTGTTTCTATAGGCAAGAAAAAACTGTGCTTCAGCATGTTTAAAAACTGGATTTTTAGTTTTGTCAAAACTTGAAACTTCGTCATTAATTATTGGCGGAACCCAATACTTGTTGTTTTTGTAGAGTGAAAATGGAAATTTTACAAAATCTCTTAGTTCCTTTTTGGTAGTTGCTTCTTTAAGCGTAATCATAATTATGGTCGCTTTTTCTTAAATAGTCTTGAGAAAAACCCTCCTCTTCTTTTACGTTTTTTTGGCTTTATTTTATTGCCGTTTTCATCAGTTTCAATTTGCTTGTCTTGATGTCTATCAAATCGCCAAGAAGCACCCAAACCAACAACAAATGCTGATTCATCACTATTAGTATTTGCTCTTATAGACGCATCAAATTGTAAATCATTAGAGTATAAGTATGCAGCGCCTGTTCCTATTTGAAAATCATTTTTGTATTTATAAAAATCACCTTCATTTTCTACAAAAATTGACCAGCGTTGATTCATCGCATATGTCATTGTAAGTATATATGCATAATAACGATTGTCAGTTCCAATTTTATCAGCAATTAAATTGGTCAAAAGGACTAAACGGTCACTGAAATCATTTTGTAATAAAATAGCACCTTTTGGGCTCAATTTATCTTCTTTATAATCCTTTCCAAGAAAATTGGTATTCACTCCTAGATATACACCAACAGATGGAATTAATCGCTTTTTATCAAATGCAGTTCTCTTTTTCCAACTTCGTATTTCTTTTGATTTATCTGCAAATTCTTGTTGATATATTAAATATTTTGCACCAACGGTTAATTCACTTATTCCTTTAATATTTCTGGAAGATGTAAGAATATTGTTAAATTCAAGTTTGTTTTTTTGATACGTCACCTTAGCATTAATCTCTAGTTTTTCTAGAAATTTTCCATATCTAATAAATAGCGTTCCACCAACAGGATCCGTTTTTGCAAAAGTTTCATTAGAATTACTTTTACCAAAGAAAACACCTCCTTCAACTTGAATTACATCTGTTCCAACACCGTAAGGGCTTTCCGAAAATCCAGGTCTTTTAGAATTAATTATTTCAGTGTATTGGGCGCTAATCGTAAGGGAACTAAAGATTAGTGTAAAAAGCAACAATATTTTTTTCATAATGTGTTTTTAGTTAAGTTCAAAACTACATAAAAATTTGGTTTGCAAAAATTATATAGTCAGTTTCCAACAATCCTAATTATAAAACAGTAATTGTTGGGTAAATTATAAGATTTTTAACTTAGTAAACGTTTTAAGTTGGTCTCAAATTGTTATTTTTGAATTAAATTTTAAAAAGAGTTATGCAGGAAGCATCAGTACAAGGTTTTTTAAGAACCATTCTCATAATTTTGTTGGTATATTATGCACTTAAAATCATTGGAAGGATAGTATTTCCAATGTTTTTTAAACGTTTTGTAGGGAAGTTTGAAGAACGTGTTCGTAATCAACAACAGCAACAATCACAGTCAAAAAAACATGAAGTTGGAGAAACAGTAATTGATAGAAAACCACAATCATCTAAAGAATCAAATAAAGAAGTTGGTGAATATGTTGATTTTGAAGAGGTAGATTGATTTAACTTATTTATAATATAATTACATGCAGATAAAAAAACTTTTACCTTTTGCCGTTGCAATTTTAATATTTGTAATTGCTTCACTTACCTATTTTTCACCAGTATTAAAAGGTCAGAAAATACAACAAGGAGACATCACTCAATTTATTGGTTCGTCAAAAGAAATCGTTGATCATAGAGCAACTTATGGTGAAGAACCTTATTGGACCAATTCTTCGTTTGGTGGAATGCCTGCTTATGTTGTTAGCGCCTATTATCCATATAACTTTATCAAAAAGTTTGATAGTTTATTACGATTTTTGCCACGTCCTGCCGATTATTTATTTCTTTATTTTTTAGGATTTTTTATTTTATTGATGACATTAAAAGTTGATTGGAAACTGGCAGTGATTGGCGCGTTAGGTTTTGGACTTTCAACTTATATGATGAGTTTGTTTGCAGCAGGACATAATGCGAAAGCACATGCAATTGCTTATATACCAGTAGTAATGGCAGGAATTATATTGGTTTTTCAGAGAAAGTATTTACTTGGATTTTTGTTAACGGCACTAGCGATGTCTTTGGAGTTAATGGCAAACCATATCCAAATGACTTATTACCTATTTTTTATGGTGATGATTTATGGTATTGTACAATTAATTCAATCTATCAAAGAAAAAGAGATTCCTCATTTTATAAAAAGTATTGGTATCTTATTGGGTGCAGTTATTCTTGCCATTGGTACAAATGCTACCAATTTATTAGCAACCAAAGAATATGCGAATTATAGTACACGAAGTAAAAGTGAGTTAACAATTACTCCTGACGGAAGTGAGAAAGTAGTTACTTCAGGATTGTCTCCAGAATATATTACGGAATATAGTTATGGTAAATGGGAAACCTTTAGTTTGTTTATTCCTCGTTTTGTAGGAGGTACGCGCTATGAAGAAGTAAAAGATAGTCAGTTGAGAGCATTTTTACAAGATGCTGTAAACAAAGGTCTAAATCCTGATGATGCGAATTACTTAATGCAAATAACTTCTATGTATTGGGGTGAAATGCCAATCGTTGCTGCTCCATATTATATTGGCGCTATTTTTATTTTCTTGTTTGTATTGGCGTTGTTTTTAGTAGATGGCAAATGGAAAAAATGGTTAGTTGCAGCTACGATATTTTCAATACTTTTAAGTTGGGGAAAACACTTCTCTTTTCTTACTGATTTTTTCATCAATTACGTACCATTATATACCAAATTTAGAGCAGTTGCTTCAATTCAAACAATTGCGCAAATTTGCATTCCTCTTTTAGGCTTATTGGGATTAAATGCTTTAATTTCTGATAAAATAACAAAAGAACGCAAGTTAAATGGATTAAAATGGGCAACAATTATTGTTGGAGGTTTAGCACTACTGTTTGTAGTTGGTGGCGGTGAACTATTTTCTTTTGAAACTCCAATTGATGTTCAAATAGATGAGCAAGTAAGTGGATATTTAGATGCGGTTACTGCTGACAGACACGCTTTATTTTACGGCGATAGTTTAAGAACACTATTGTTGGTCTTGGCAGTTGCATGTGTGCTTTGGTTGTATTTGAAACAGAAAATCAACAGAGATATTTTATTAGTTGCTTTTCTTGGATTGTTGTTGTTTGATATGGTTGGTATAGATAAAAGATATGTGAATGATGATAATTTTACTTCTGCTAGGAAAGTGAATAAGCCATTTAAGAAATCGGCTATTGATAAAGAGATTTTGAAAGACAAAGGACATTATCGTGTAGCGGATTTCACTAAAAACTTATTGGCTGATGGAGCAACACCATATTTCCATAAATCTTTAGGAGGTTATAGTGCTGTTAAAATGGGACGTTATCAAGAGCTGTACGATTTTCATATTGCTAAGAGAAATCCAGAAGTGTTGAATATGCTAAACACAAAGTATGTAATTGTTCCTGATGAAAAAGGAGCACCAACCTTGGCAGCCAATTCGAATGCCAATGGAAATGCATGGTTTGTTAACGAATTGAAGTTTGTGAATAATGCTGATGAAGAAATCAAGGCGTTAGATTCATTAAATACTAAAAATATTGCAGTTGTAAACACTAAATATAAATCAGAGTTGAAAGGAAATTATCAAATTGATTCATTAGCAGCGATTAGTTTAACAAATTATAAAGCGAATGAATTAACTTATAATAGTAATGCTAACTCAAACCAATTTGCTGTTTTCTCAGAAATCTATTACGATAAAGGTTGGAAAGCATTTATAGACGGAAAAGAAACTGCTATTTATCGAGTAAACTATGTTTTGAGAGGAGTTGAAATTCCAGCAGGAGAACACACTATAGAATTTAAGTTTGAACCACAAGTTATTAAAACAGGAAGTACTATTTCTTTAGTATCTTATGCGTTATTATTGTTGATTCCTATAGGTTGGTTTTGGTTTGAAAAGAAGAATAATTTAAAAAAATAAATATGAAAAAGACATCAATTTTAAGTATAATGACAATATTAATTTCTATAGTTTCTTACTCCCAATTAGCAAGTTTAGATGATAATTTAATTGTGCATTATAGATTCGATGGAAATACGCTTGATTCTAGTAATAATGAATTTAATACAACATCTAATGCAACTTTGACTGAAGATAGGTTTGGAAATTCAAATTCGGCTTATAGTTTTAATGGTGTTAATGAATATATTGATCTGCCTAATCTTGAGGAGTTTAAACCCGAATTACCAATAACTGTTTCTTTTTGGGTTAATTTTGAAGATTTGAATGTTACTAAAACGTTTGTATTTACAAATGATTTTACAGAAAATTTAAATACAGGAATTAATTTAAGTTTGACATCTGCTAATCCAAACATAGCAATTGCCTATGGTGATGGAGGATCTCCTTCTTCAAGTAGTAGGAGGACTAAAGTCGGGACTACAAATTTAAGTGTTAATACTTGGTATTTGGTTGTATTAATCTATTTAGGTCCAACAGATATGAAAATTTATTTAAATGAATACAACTCTGAAGAATTGTTATGTATTGATGATGGTGGGACGTATTCTGGTTCTGGTTCTAGTTTGTTTTATTCTAATAATCCAGGAACTATTGGTAGAAATGATGTAGATACTAATAATGACCCTTATTATTTTGAAGGTAAAATTGATGAATTTAGAATGTGGAATAGAGAATTAACAATTGAAGAAATTGAAAGTCTTTGTCAATTTGAAAATAGTTTATCAATTAATGAACCTTTAATTACTATGGAAAAAATATTTTATAGTTCAAATGATGAAAGTTTAAATTTTGTTAACTTAAATGGAAAACTAATTGTTTATAATTTTCTAGGTCAAAAAATTATGCAACAACATATTGGTGATGATAAAATGAAGATTAGTGAATTATCAAAGGGATTATATGTTGTGAAAGTTATAAATAATGAAGGAAAGAAGTTTTCGTATAAATTTGTCAAGTAATTTAAATGTACGATAAACTACCTTCAAAAAGATACAATGAAACTTTAAAATTTTTACAAAAAGTTTTACCTGCTCCTGCTACAATTTTAGATTTGGGTATTAGAAATCCTTTCAGCGAAATAATGGAAGAAAATGGTTATACGGTGCACAATACTAATGGAGAAGATTTAGACCTCTTGCCAAATATTGTAAAAGAATACCAAGTTGATGCTGTCACTGCATTTGAGATTTTTGAACATTTAATTGCTCCATTTAATGTGCTTCGAGAAATAGAATCAAAGAAATTAATTGCAACAATACCTTTAAATTTATGGTTTGCAAAAGCATATAGAAGCAATACCGATATGTGGGATAGACATTATCATGAATTTGAAGACTGGCAATTTGATTGGTTGTTAGAAAAATCTGGTTGGAATATCATAAAGCAAGAGAAATGGACAAGCCCAATTAATAAAATTGGATTTAGACCAATTTTAAGAAATTTCACTCCAAGATATTATGCGGTTTATGCAGAAAGATAAAAGTAGTTTATGAGAATTGGAATGATTTTGGATTATTCATTTCCGCCCGATCCACGTGTGGAAAACGAGGCTGTTGCTTTAATAGATCAAGGGCATGAAGTATTTTTATTTTCATTAAAATATTCAGATGAACTTGAGAAAGAAGACATAAATGGAATAAAAGTTTGTAGGTATAAAACGAACAAACTAGAATATAAATTATCTGCTTTGGCCTATACTTTTCCATTCTATACTTGGCAAATGAAACCAAGAATAGAGCGTTTTTTAAAAGAGAATACTATTGAAGTAATTCATATTCATGATATACAGATTGCGGAAGCAGTTTTTAAAGCAAATAAAAGTTTGAATATACCTATTGTTTTAGATTTGCATGAAAATAGGTCTGAAATAATGCAATTTTATCCTCATTTACAGAAATTTCCAGGTAAGCAGTTGATCTCTCCAAAAAAGTGGAAATTAAAAGAGGAAGAATTCTCTGACAATGCAACAAAAGTTGTTGTGGTTACTAGTGATTCTAAGAATGAATTGTTAAGTAGAATAAATAAGAATGAAGCAGATGTTTGTGTGATTCCTAATACAGTAAGAAAATCTTTTTATAATGAGGTAGAGTATAGTAATGAGATTCTTGAAAATTATAAAAATGATTTTGTAATTTTATATATAGGCGATACTGGCATTAGAAGAGGTTTGTTGACAGCAATTGATTCTTTAGCTTCTTTGAAAGATAAAATATCAAATATTAAATTAGTGATAGTTGGTAAAAATTCAACAGATGTTATTTTAAAGCAACGAGTAAAAGAATTGAAATTAGAAAAGTATGTTGATTTTCAAGGTTGGCAAAATGAGCGACTTTTTCCGTCATATATTATGGTATCTTCTATTGGAATATCTCCTCTTCATCGTAACTTACATCATGACACAACATATGCAAATAAAATATTTCAGTATATGAGTTTTGGAAAACCTTTATTGGTTAGTGATGCAATTGCTCAGAAGAAGTTAGTTGAACGCGTAAATTCTGGATTGGTTCATGAAGAGCAAAATCCTAAAGATTTTGCGGATAAAATTTTGCAATTATATACTGATAAAAATCTTCAAAAAGAATTAGGAAAAAATGGAGAGCGTTTTATAAAAGAAGAATTTAATTGGGATAAAACATCTGAAGAATTAATAAAACTTTATAAAGATTTGGAAAGTTGAAAGCCTTTATCATTACATATTATTGGCCTCCAGCAGGAGGAAGTGGTGTTCAGCGTTGGTTGAAGTTTGTGAAGTATTTACAAGGTTTTGGGATTGAGCCAATTGTTTATACAGTTGATAATCCAAATTATGAAGTTGTAGATAATTCTTTGATTCATGAAATTCCTGAGAATATTACTGTATTAAAACAATCGATTTTTGAGCCAAATAATTTTTTAAAAAAGAAGAAAGTTGCTACGGCTAATGTAAGTTCAAAACCTTCATTTTTTCAAAAGACTTTACAATATATTCGTGGAAATTATTTTATTCCAGATGCTCGTAAATATTGGATACAACCATCAGTTAATTATCTGGAGAACTATTTAAATGACAATCCAGTTGATGTGGTAATTACAACAGGTCCGCCTCATAGTATGCACGTCATTGGGATGAAATTAAAGCAAAAACTGAATATCAAATGGTTAGTCGATTTTCGTGATCCAATGGCAAATTTATTTTACAATGATGATTTACGTTTGACAAAGAAATCTAAAAATAAATTACAAAAACTAGAACAAGAAATAGTTTCCACTGCCGATTTTGTTATTACAGTAAGCAATTCTCTGAAAAATTATTTTAGTCAATATTCTAAAAAAGTTGAGGTGATAACCAATGGTTATGATGATGAGGTTATTAATAAATCAGAAGTTGAATTAGATACTAAATTTACGTTAGCTCATATTGGTTTATTACCTACACAAAGTAATCCTAAGGCTTTGTGGAAAGTGTTGCGTGAATTGTTATCAAAAAATGAAGAATTTAGCAACGATTTTCAGTTGAACTTGGTTGGAAACATTTCTAATGATGTAATTGCAAGTATTCATGAGTTTGATTTAGATAATTTTACTTCTTTTACTTCGTATGTTTCACATGGCGAAGCAATTTCTATTCAGCGAAAATCCCAAGTATTATTATTGTTAATTCCACAAGTGAATTGTGCAGAAGGAATCTTAACTGGCAAAGTTTTTGAATATCTCGCTTCCAATAGACCAATATTGGCAATTGCACCTGAAAAAAGCGACTTAATTCCTATTATTTCAACAACTAATACTGGAGCAGTTGTTGGTTTTGATGATGAAAATAAATTGAAAACCACTATTTTAGAGTTTTATAAGAATTATAAAACAGGAAAATTGAAAGTTAGTTCTAAAAATATAGGGCAATATCATCGTAAAGCGCTAACCGAGAAACTGGCAAATATCATTAAGAGTTTGTAATGGGAATTGTATTAAATCAATCTTTTAAAAATACACTAATTTTAATCTTAGGCTTTGCAATAGGAGGGATAAACGTGTTGTTTTTATATACTCATTTTTTGCAAGATGATTATCATGGATTGATAACTTTTATTCTCTCTACTGCTAATATTTTATTGCCATTAACCATCTTTGGAATGCAGCATTCAGTAATAAAATATTTTTCGTCTTATAAAGAAAAAAGCGAGAAAGATAGTTTGTTGTCTTGGTCACTGATTTTACCATTATTGGTTATTGTTCCTTTAGGATTTGTTGGTATGTATACTTACGAATTTATTTCCAATTGGATTTCTAAAGAAAATACACTTATTAAAGAATACACTTACCTTATTTTCTTGTGTGCAGTATTTATGGGTTATTTTGAAGTTTTTTATGCTTGGACTAAAGTACAATTGAATTCTGTTTTTGGGAATTTTGTGAGAGAAATATTTGCACGTGCTTGTGCTACAGTTTTATTAATTGCAGTTTTTTTCGAGTTAATTACACCATCTCAATTTATCTACGGAATTACAATAGCCTATTTTTTGAGGATGTTCATTATGATGTTGTATGCATTCAAGATTTACTTCCCAAAATTCACGCTCACAAAACCTAAAAATTTAAAAGAGATTTTGAGGTATTCTATGTATATCATTATGGCTGGTTCGGCAGCAACATTATTATTGGAGATTGATAAATTTATGATACCTCAAATGGAACAAATTGCTGAGGTTGCTTATTATTCAGTTGGAATTTATATTGCATCAGTAGTTGCTATTCCAAATAGAGCCATGCAACAAATTACACATCCTATAACTGCAGAATATTTGAATACCAATAATTTAAAAGGGATGAAAGATTTGTATAAGCAAAGTTCTATTAATCTTTTAATTGTTGGAGGTTTGTTGTTTCTTTTGATAAATTTAAATATAGTGGATATGTATAAAATTATTGATAAGCCGCAATATGCAGTCGGTGTTTTAATAGTTTTAATGATTTCGTTTTCCGAGTTGTATAAATTGTCTTTAGGTATCAATGGTGCGATTTTAACGAATTCCAAATATTATAGAATGTTCTTCTATTTTTCATTGGCTATGGCTGCTACAGTAATTGTTTTGAATAAGTTTCTTATTCAAAAATTTGGAATTGATGGTGCAGCAATGGCAACTTTAATAACCATATTAATTTTTAACACTATTAAAATTTGGTACATCAAGAAGAAGTTTGATATGCAACCTTACACTAAGCATTCCGTTGTTGTTTTGTTTTTGGTTGTGTTACTATATTTTGTGTTTAATTATGTAAATATTCTAGAAAACGCATTTTTAAATATTATTATAAAAAGTATTTTGATAACGGCTATTTATTTATTTCTGATTGTGAAGTTAAAACTCTCAGAAGATATAAATGCACTATTAAATAAATATATCAATAAAAAAGCCTAACAATTTGTTAGGCTTTTTTTTGAATTTATTGACTAGCACTTCTACGTTTTTTAGAATCTTTATTGTGCTTCTTTCTTTTTACAATTGTTCCTTTTTTACCTTTTTTAGATTTTTTTGAACGATAGTATAGAAAGTTATCATCTTCATCAAATGATTCGTAGTTGTCTCTAAAGTTTCTCCTAAAGAAAAAATCATCATTGTAATCATACTCCCAAGTATTCCAAGAATCCCAATAGAAATCATTGAATTTTCTTTTAACTTTTCCTACATATCTCACATCTCCCCAATAATTGTAAAGAACTTTTAAGTTTCCAACTTTAGAAACATGTCTTCGATTGTATTTGATAAAAACTTTTCCAATTCTTGAAACTTTTCCGTATCTATTATAGTTGATAAAAACATTTCCAATTCTTCTAATTCTTCCTCTATAATCTCTTTCAATTCTTACACCTCTGTGTGATGTTACTCTTGAGTTGCGTCTAGAAGTTCGATAAGCAAAATCGGTATCTTTATATCGATTTGGATGCGTATTAAAGTCAAATTGACCATCTAGGAAAATATAAAACTTAATACCTCGCTCTTTAAATTTGATAGGCTCAGCATCATAAACGCTCATATAACCCTTTCTGAAGTTTGATCGTTCGCCGTTTTTGGCTTCAACAGTTGAAACCATCAATAGCATTGTTAATAATAAAAGTATCCCTTTTCTCATAATTGTATGGTTTTGGGTTATGTCTACTCTATTAGCTTTTCGACTTCCGCTTTTGAGTTAAATTTTCAAATAGCGTGCCAAAAGAAAACTCATGAATATTTAACATGATGTTTTGTGGATTTAAACTTATGTAAATCAATGTTTTATAAAAGTTAATTTTTATCCTTATAACTTGATTGAATTTGCTGTAATTTATTTTTATATTTACGACTTAAACCGCAGAGAAATATATTTTTTATGATTGAGGCTATTGAAGAAAATTTGAAGAGAGGTGTCAAATTGTTAAATTCTATTACTGACGAGCAATACAGTAATACTTCAGTAGCACCTTATTACTCTAGTATAGGGCGTCACATGAGACATATTTTAGATGTTTTTGATTGTGTTTTTGATGGTTTAGATGCTTTAGAAGTCGATTTGTCAGCAAGAAAACGTAATGAAATTGTTGAGTTAAATACTCAAGAAGGCATTAATTACTTCAATAAAATTATTTCAAATTTGCCTCAACTTCAATCTATGGATCTAAATCAATTGATAACAGTTAAGGATGATTTAGGTAAAGGATTGGTTGTTCAAAAATATACTTTAGGAGGATTACTAGTTCAGGCGCATAGCCATGCTATTCATCATTATGCAAGTTTGGGTTATATTATTTCGCAACTAGGAATAGAAATACCTGACGAACAATTTGGCTTTAATCCTACTACTCCTAGAGTTGAATTGTCAAGAACTTAATTTTTCAATCTTCTTTAAGTAGGTTCTTAATTCTCGAGTTTCTCTAATGAAATCTAAAGTTTTCATATAAGGAACATGATGAATTTTATGATTTTTTGTAGCAACTTCATATAATATTTTCCAATGCTTACGTATTGCTTTTAGCGCATCAAAATACGAATAGGTAGAAGCGTCAAACACGTGAGTAGGCTCTGAAATAATGCCGTTTATTTCTAAAATTTTAAATTTTTTATCAGAAATGATTTTATCAAACGTATCATATTTTAAATCAATTCTTCCATAAAACCAACCTTCAATTTCTTTTTCAATTTCGGTAAATATTTCCTCTAACTCGCTATTAATTAGTCCATTTCCATTTTTAAACTGAGTACCTTTGCAATGATTTCCAATTGAAGTAAGTTTGATTTGTTTTCCTTTTCTGGGAACTGATTCTAAATTATCTTTATGTAATTCCTTGAAAATATCATAATACATTTTGGCCCTTTCATCATTTACAATAAGGTCTGATAAAGTGGATTTTCCATCACCTTCTACAGTGGAGAAATTTTTTAAAGTAATCGAAGTAATAGTTCCCTTTTCTTCATTTGGTAATCTATAGTAGAATATGCCACATTCATTCTCGTATTTTATAAATTCTTGTATCAGAACGTTTAGCGGATATTTTTTCAAATACAACTCTAGTTCTTGATCTGAATCAATTTTTTTTACGAGTAATCCTCTGAAACCAATATCAGGTTTGACAATAAGTGGATATTTTATTTTAGCAGTTTCAATTTTTTTTAATACTAAATTGAAGTCTTCGTTTGGATTGATAAGAATAGTTTTAGGCTTGTGTTTTTTTGGAATTAATTCAATAGTTTTAAATTTTGATTCAGTACCATTCCCTGAACTTTTTATAGTTGGATTTGCTGCTGTATAAAAAGTAAGACTTTTAGCCTTCATGCCTAAATAAAAAGCATAAGGAATGTTAGGTAAATAAAACATTGAAGTAGGCCAATACTCCCAGTTTTTCAATTTGTCCAAAAAACGATTATTCCTCGCCATTATTAAATAATCCGTTAAGTATAGTTTTTACTCCTATAAAACCTAAAACAATAGCAATAATACTTATAATTATCCCTATAATAAACCAAAAATATATTCCATCGTTCATTGCTCTAAAACCTATAGAGGTTACTACTGGTCCTAAGAACATTAAAAAAATGGAGATGCCAATTCGAAGTATCCCTTTGCTAATAAGTGATTTATTTTTGCTCATTGTAAAATTTTATAGCGTTTCTAACACTGCCATGTTTTAAAAGTAAGTTATTTGCAGTAACTTCATTAACCTTTAATTCTTCCATAATCATTTTAGTTCCTCTATTGACTAATTTGTCATTCGATAATTGCATGTCAACCATTTTGTTACCTTTTACTTTTCCTAATTTTATCATAACTGAAGTAGAAATCATATTTAGTATCATTTTTTGAGCAGTTCCTGCTTTCATTCGGGAACTTCCAGTAACAAATTCTGGTCCTACAACACATACAATTGGGAATTTAGCAGCGTTTGCAAGAGGACTGTTTTCATTCATTGTGATGCATCCTGTTATAATTGATTTTTGGTTACATTTTTTAAGAGTGGAAACTACATAAGGAGTAGTACCCGAAGCAGCAATACCAATTACTACATCATTTGTAGAGATATCTTTTTCTGTTAAATCTATCCAGCCTTGAGTAGTTGAGTCTTCAGCATTTTCTACGGCTTTTCGAATAGCTTTATCACCTCCAGCAATAAGTCCTTGAACTAGTTCATGAGAAACTCCAAATGTTGGAGGACATTCCGAAGCATCTAAGATGCCTAAGCGACCGCTAGTGCCAGCACCAATATAAAAAAGACGACCATTCTTTTTAAGTTTAGAAACAACGATATTAACTAATTCCTCGATTGATGGGATTATTTTTTTGACCGATGCTGCAATCGTTAAATCTTCATTATTGATATTGGTTAGTAATTCATTTACAGTCATCTTTTCAAGATGATTGTAGTTAGAAGATTGCTCAGTAGTTTTAGTAAAACTCATATATCAAAAATAATAAAAAAAGCCCCAACTATAAGTCAGGGCTTTTGAAATAATTTATAAAAAATTAAATTGAATTAATAATTGAATTAAACGTACTGTTTGGTCTCATTGCATTAGTGGTTTTATTTAAATCTGGATAATAATAACCATCAATATCGACAGATTTTCCTTGAATACTATTTAAATCATCAACAATATTTGCTTCATTTTCTTTTAACTGACTTGCAATTGACTTGAATTTTTCTTGTAATTCTGTATCTTGAGTTTGAGAAGCAAGTTCCTCAGCCCAATACAAAGCAAGATAAAAATGACTCCCTCTATTGTCCAATTCGTTTACCTTTCTTGAAGGTGATTTTCTATTATCTAATAACTTTATGGTTCCTTGGTCTAAAGCATCTGCTAATAATTGTGCTTTTTTGTTATCATTTTTTTCTGCCAAATGTTCAAGTGAAACTGCTAATGCTAAAAATTCTCCAAGAGAATCCCAGCGTAAATGATTTTCTTTAACAAATTGTTGAACGTGCTTAGGAGCAGATCCACCTGCACCAGTTTCAAACAACCCTCCACCATTCATTAATGGTACTATTGATAGCATTTTTGCACTAGTACCTAATTCCAAAATAGGGAATAGGTCTGTATTGTAATCACGTAATACATTTCCTGTTACTGATATTGTGTCTAGACCTTCTTTGATACGCTCTAATGAAAAAACAGTTGCATCTTTTGGTGCCATTATTCTAATATCCAAGCCTTCAGTATTGTGATTTGGGAGATAAGTGTTTATTTTTTTAATTAGTTCATTATCATGTGCTCTGTTTTCGTCTAACCAAAAAATTGCTGGTGTACCTGTTGCTCTCGCTCTGTTTACTGCCAATTTTATCCAATCTTGAATAGGTAAATCTTTTGTTTGACACATTCTCCAAATATCACCTTCTTCTACATTGTGTTCTAATAAAACAGTATTGTTTGAATCTACAACTTGAACTTTCCCGTCAGATTTTATTTCAAACGTTTTGTCATGCGATCCATACTCCTCAGCTTTTTGAGCCATTAAACCAACATTTGATACAGAACCCATAGTTGTAGGGTCAAAAGCACCATGCTTTTTACAAAAATCAATAGTTGCTTGGTAAATTCCCGCATAACTACTGTCAGGAATTACGGCTTTAGTGTCTTGAGAATTTCCATCTTTATTCCACATTTGCCCAGAATTACGAATCATTGCAGGCATAGAAGCGTCAATAATTACATCACTAGGAACATGTAAATTTGTAATCCCTTTATCAGAATTTACCATTGCAAGTGAAGGTCCGTTTTCAATAGATTTAATAATATCAGCCTCAATTTCACTTCTTTTTTCATCCGATAACTCTTTAATTTCATTTAATAAATTACCTAAACCGTTATTTACATTTACACCTATTTCTTTAAATAAGTCACCATGTTTTTCAAATACATCTTTAAAATAAACTCTTACAACATGTCCAAATATTATTGGGTCAGATACTTTCATCATTGTAGCTTTCATGTGCAATGAAAACAAGATGTTTTTTTCTTTTGCGTCAGCAATTTCAGATTCAATAAAAGAGATTAAAGCGTTTTTGCTCATCAAAGTTGCATCAATAATTTCACCTTTAAGAAGGGCAACACTATCTTTAAGAATTTCGATATTTCCATTGGTATCTATATGCTGTATTTGAATATTGGTATTATTATTTACAGTGGTTGATTTCTCATTTGATGCAAAATCATTTTTTCCCATTGTTGAAACATGTGATTCTGAATCTGCACTCCATTTTCCCATTGAATGCGGATTTTTTCTCGCGTAATTTTTTACTGGCTTTGGAGCTCTACGATCAGAATTTCCTTCTCTAAGTACAGGATTTACAGCACTTCCTAATACTTTTGAGTACCTTGCTTTTAATTCTTTCTCTTGATCAGTATTAAATTCTTCAGGATAACTTGGTATATCAAATCCTTTGTTTTGCAATTCGGTAATTGTTGCTTTTAATTGTGGTAATGATGCGCTAATATTTGGAAGTTTAATAATATTTGCTTCAGGTTTTTTGGCAAGAATTCCTAACTCTGTTAATGCGTCATTTTCTTTTTGACTGTCAGTAAGATTTTCAGGAAAATTTGCTAAAATTCTTGCAGCTAACGATATATTTTTTGTTTCAACTTCAATATTTGCAGTTTTTGCAAATGCTTTTACAACAGGTAGCCAAGATTGAGTTGCCAATGCTGGTGCTTCATCAGTAAATGTGTAAGTTATCTTTGAATTATTAGTCATTCTGTGTAGTTTTTATTGTGGAACAAATTTACTAATTTATAGTTAAAAGCTTAGTTGGAATATACTATTAATTGATACTGATTTTTATCAAATCAATAATTTAAACAAGTGTTTTTTGCGATATAAAAACAAAAGCCATAATAATAGATTTCTCTTTTATTATGGCTTTTTGCTGGAGTTAATTCTTAATAAGTTGTAATTATAATGTAACAATTATCACTTGTTGAATTTTTCAACCTATCTTCACAATTAATATCACTTATTCGATTTAATAAACCGCTTCAGTTTTTTAACTACTACTTTACTATAAGTCTTCTCTAAACAACTTCTTATTAGTTACTTTCTCCATTTAAAATAAATACTGATACTTTGTTGTAGTTTTCACTACCATACCAAATACTTAATTTAAATTTCCCCAAATTTGTATATTCTTTAATGTATGCTAAATACTTTGTTGATTATACTTTTTTATAAATTTGGAAAAGATGTTCATGAACATTTAAAAATAACTTTCAAAATTACTTTATCAGTTATTGATGATACAAATATGAAGTAGTATTTAGAAGTTTCCAAAAATATAACCTCTTAGTTTTTAACAAGATATACACCGATGTTTTTAACATTTGTTAATAACAACAAAAAACTTCCAATTTGAACATTTCAAATTGGAAGTTTTAATTTAGAACTTTTAGAAAGTTGTAATTACCTTCTAACTTCTTTAATTCTTGCTTTCTTACCAGTAAGACCTCTAAAGTAATAAATACGTGCTCTTCTTACTTTACCTCTCTTGTTTACTTCAATTTTTTGAATTGCTGGTAAGTTTACTGGGAAAATACGTTCAACACCAACAGTTCCAGACATTTTTCTGATTGTAAAAGTTTCAGAAGAACCAGATCCTTTACGTTGAATTACAACACCTCTAAAGTATTGTGTACGTTTTTTTTCTCCTTCTTTAATTTCGTAATAAACAGTTATTGTATCACCTGAAGAGAATTCAGGAAATTCATTTTTGGTAACAAATTCGTCTTGAACGAATTTTACTAAATCTGCCATTTTAATATATTTTATATAGTTCTGCTAAAAAGTAACATTCACGATTCTCGTCAGAGGTTAATTTTGCGTGTGCAAATGTATAAAATATGTTTATAACTGGAAAGTTTTATTAGATTTAATTTAATCCAATGAATCTAATAAATCTGGGCGAATATTTTGAGTTCGTTCAAGTGCTTTTTGTGCTCTCCATACGTCAATTTTTGGAAAATTTCCCGAAAGCAAAATTTCAGGTACTTTCATGCCTTCATAATCTGACGGTCTTGTATAGACAGGTGGTGAGAGTAGATTGTCTTGAAATGAGTCGGTGAGGGCCGAAGTTTCATCTCCCAATACTCCAGGGATTAATCGTATTATTGAATCACACAATACTGCTGCTGCTAATTCTCCTCCGCTTAAAACATAATCGCCAATAGAAATTTCTTTGGTTATGAATTTGTCACGTACTCTTTGGTCAACTCCTTTATAGTGGCCAGTAAGAATTATAATGTTTTTAGATAATGATAGTGAATTTGCTGTTTGCTGATTTAAAGTTTTTGCATCAGGAGTCATATAAATAATTTCATCATACTTCCTTTCTGATTGTAATTTGGAGATGCATTTGTCAATTGGTTCAATCATTAAAACCATTCCTGCGCCACCTCCAAATTGATAATCATCTATTTTGCCATATTTATTTAGTGCATATTTTCGTAAATCATGAAAATAAACTTCAACTAACTTTTTGTCTATTGCTCTTTTAATAATTGAATGTTCAAAAGGGCTTTTTATAAGTTCGGGTGAAACTGTAATGATATCTATACGCATAGCGCAAAGATAGATTTTTTTGGAATTTAAGAAAACTTGCGTTTAAGGTATCTTTTTACTCTTTTTTTAAGACTTAATAAATCCGAAATTAAGTCAGTGAGTTGTGCTTTTAAATAAACTATACTATATTTTATAGGTACTTTGTGTTTTTTTTCGTCAAATATCATCCAACGCTCAGGGAAATAATCTTTATCATTTTTTCTTTGACTTTCTAGGCCTCTAAAATTTTTAATAGGTCTAATTATTTTTGTGTCATCCTTTTCACCTAGCCATGCTGTCCACCAAGAAAAAGTTGAATTGCTAATGATATAATCATCACATTTAGTCCCAATAATTAAATGAATTATTGGGTCAGAATCATCAATAAAATATGCATTTTTTAAAAATGAAAAATGTTTTTTACAATAATTCATATCATCACTTGTGAAAAGGATGTTTCGCTCTTTCCAATCTGGAAAATTGTGAATAAGTGCTAAAAAATAATATTTAAAAGATACTTGATGGTAATAAGGATGATTGATAAAATCTCCTCTTCTTACTGTGATTAAGATGCTTTTCTTTGCTAAAACTTCTTGATAAGATTCAATTGCTTTCTTTTCAATGTCTGTTTTGAATTTGAATTGGGTTTTTACTTTTTGAATGTCAAAATATTTTTCAGTTTGAAGCCAGCCGTATAAGTCATAGTTGCCATTTTTTAATTCCCAATCATAGTATTCATACTTTTTCTCATCTATTAAGGTAAATTGACTTTCATTATCAAATTTAGGTAGGGGTTTCTTTAAATATTTAGAGTATTCCCATTCTGGAAAACCATATTCTTGATTGTTTTTTGAGGCTATCCCTATAGTAGAAGCAATTCTAAATAACTGATTTCCTAATCTAGCGGTATCGCCATTGAGTCGGGAGAAAATAATCATATAAAGAAAATTATATAAATGCTTTAATCATACGGTCATTATTATTAAGATCCTTGCGAAGTTCTATAGTATTAAAGCCTTTAGATGTAAGTAATTCACAAGTTTCGCGACCAAGATATTGATTTATTTCAAAATAAAGGAATCCATTTTCAACTAAATGATTTTTTGCTAGCATTGCTATGGAATCATAAAATAATAAAGGATTGCGATCTTTTACAAAAAGCGCAAGATGAGGTTCGTTTTCCAAAACATTTTTTTGAATCTCACTTTTCTCAAGTTCTCTTACATATGGAGGGTTGCTTACAATGATATCGAATTTGCCACTCAATGATTTAAGAGTTAAAATATTTTCAGTTATAAAATTAACCGAAACATTATTAAGTTGAGCATTGGTTTTTGCAATTTTTAAGGCATCTTCTGAAATGTCAATTGCAAATACTTTGGCATTTTTTATATTTTTTGCAAGAGAAATTGCTATGCAGCCACTTCCAGTGCCAATATCTAAAATTGTAATTTCTTTTTTCTTGATTTTCGAAGCCTCATTAATAATCCAATGAACTAACTCTTCGGTTTCTTGTCTTGGAATTAGCACGTTGGAATTTACAATAAATGATAATCCGTAAAATTCAGTTTTGCCGATGATATATTGTAAAGGAATTTCTTTACTTAGTTTTTCAATAACTTGTTTAAAATAAACTTGATTCTCTTTAGTTATTTCTATGTCAGAATTTAAAATAAATTCTATACGTTTAAGATTGTAAGTATGTTCTAACAATAGAAAAAACATACTTTCAATTTCTTCAATTGAATAAGTTGATGAGAGTCTTGTAATAAAATTATGTTTTAAATCTTTTAGTTTCATTTTAAATCTTTAATCATCCACATATTGCAACTATAATGACCAGTATCACCAAGAGGTTTGTCTAAAGATTGAAAACCAACTTTTCTATATAGTTTTCGGGCATCATCCATATAAGGGAGTGTTTCTAGATAGCATTTTTCATAGCCAAACTCTTTTGCTTTTGACAAGCAAATTTCCATCATTTTAGAACCAATTCCTTTCCCTCTTGCAATAGGAAGAAAATACATTTTTTGCAATTCGCAAATATTTTCAGATGAGTTTTGTAATTGCATAATTCCTGCTCCACCTACAATTTTATTGTCATGAATTACTACGTAATAGATAGATTTGTCTTTCAAGTAAGTTTCAAACATCGAATCAAGCGCAGTATCTTCATATGCTGTGCCTACTTTTGGAACTCCAAATTCAATCAAAATTGCTCTAATTGTTTTGGCAATTTCACGATTATCTTGAGGTTTTATTTCTCTAATGTTAAATGTATTTGTACTCAATATAAAATCTTATTTTTGTGATGTGAAGATACATGACAAATATATAAAACGTTGTATAGAAATTTCAAAAAATAATGTTGGGATTACTATGCCAAATCCAAGTGTAGGAGCGGTAATTGTTTTAGAAGATATAATCATAGGAGAAGGTTGTACAAGTTCTTATGGAGATAGTCATGCCGAAGTGAATGCAATTGCTTCGGTAAAAAATAAGGAATTGTTAAAAAACGCTACATTATATGTAAGTTTAGAACCATGTTCACATTTTGGAAAAACTCCACCATGCACGGAACTAATTATTGAAAGCGGAATTAAAAAAGTTGTTATTGGGACAGTCGATGAAAATGCGTTGGTTTCGGGTAAAGGAATAGATTATTTAAAAAATAATGGATGTGAAGTTATTGTTGGAGTTTTAGAGGAAGAATGTAGAGAAATTAATAAACGCTTTTTTACATTTCATCAAAAAAAACGCCCGTTTATTATTTTAAAATGGGCAGAAACCAAAGATGGTTTTATTGATAAGAAAAGAAATGTAGATTCATTAAATCAGCCTAACTGGATATCTAACAAATTTTCGCAACAATTGGTTCATAAATGGAGAAGCGAAGAACAAGCGATAATGGTTGGGACAAATACTGTTATAAATGATAATCCAAAATTAAACGTTAGAAAATGGACTGGTCAAAACCCAATAAGATTGGTTTTAGACAACTCTATGAGGATTCCTTTAGATTTCAATGTCTTTGATGGAACAATAAGTACAATTGTTTTTACTGGTTCAACATCACTTTTTGATGATAAAAAGGAAAATATTCAAGTGGAATTTATCGATTACACGGAAAGTATTCCTGAGCAGATATGTGATATTTTATATCAAAATAATATTCAGTCTTTAATTATTGAAGGTGGTGCTCAAACACTTCGAAGTTTTATAAATAGTGATTTATGGGACGAAGCGAGAATATTTATTGGAAACACAGTTTTTAGAGAAGGTTTAAAAGCACCTAATTTAGAAGGTGTTTTGGTAAGTGTTGAACGAATAGATGATGACTTGTTAAAAATCATTAGACCGATAGAATAATAATGCACGATACCTATAAAACAATTGATCAGTCCTTTGAAGGAGAGGTTTATAAAGATAGAGGAAGTAAATTTATTGGTTATGCATTTCCAGTTTCTTCAGAAGAAAAAGTTAAAGAATATCTTCAAGAATTAAAAAAACAGCATCATAAGGCTAGGCATTGGTGTTATGCTTGGAAATTGGGTGTTGAGAATGTAAAATACAGAGTAAATGATGATGGGGAGCCAAGTAATAGTGCTGGCCAACCTATTTATGGTCAGATTTTATCGTTTGATTTAACAAATGTATTATTAGTAGTTGTTAGATATTTTGGTGGCACAAAACTAGGTGTTGGTGGACTTATTACTGCTTATAAAAATGCAACTAAACTTGTGTTGGAATCTTCAGAAATTAAAGAAAAAACAGTTGATGTCTTTTTTAAACTTGTTTTTGAGTATGAGTATTTAGATAAAGTAATGAGAATTGTTAAAGAACGTAGTTTAACAATTGAATCTCAAAAGATGGAAATGAATTGTGAATTTGTTTTATCGGTACGAAAAAAAGATGCTGAAAAGGTAAAAGTAGAATTTGAAGAATTGAGGTGTCTTCAAATTAAATATTTTGAGAACTAATTTTGTTTAATAAATATTTTGGGCATCTTGTAGGTTTGTTCTTTTTCATATCTATAAAAACTAAACTTACATAAGCAGTAGTTAACAATTCATTTTGCTCGTTAAAAATTTCAAAATCAAATTCAATTTTTACACTTGGCAATTTTCTTAATGAAGTTTTTATGGTAATTAAATCATCATATTTGGCTGGTTTAATATAATTTACATTGAGATTTAAAACGGGCAGCATAATTCCGTTATTTTCCATCTCTTTATAAGATATACCAAAATTTCGCAACCATTCAACTCTTCCTATTTCAAAATATGCTGCATAGTTGCCATAATACACATAACCCATCTGATCTGTTTCGCCGTATCTAACACGGATTTTAAATGTATGAGTAAGCATAAATCGTAATTTTTAAGTGTGAGAGTATAAGCATAAAAAAGTTAATAATCAATAGTGATTTTATTTTTTTTTACTAAAAAATATTCACATTTTTGTAAAGTCTAACAAATGATAGAAACCCCTCTATTATTTTCAGTTAACCATAACCCAAAAATATCTAATTATAATAATGACTAAAACTGCAGTATCGGTTTGGAATGAGTGTCTGTCTTTTATAAAAGATAACATAAAATCGCAAGCTTATAAAACATGGTTTGAACCAATCAAACCTATTAAAATTTCTGGAGATTCGCTTACAATTCAAGTGCCAAGTAAATTTTTTTATGAATGGTTGGAAGAACATTATATTAAACTGCTTAGAGTTGCATTGGTTAGAGAATTAGGGAATGATGCCAAACTGATTTATGATGTGCGTATGGAGAATGTGTATAGTAGTAATACACCACATACGGTAAAAATTCCAAGTTCAAACAGAAAGCCATTAAATTCTCAAGGAATCACAGTTCCATTAGATATTAATAAAAGAGAGTTAAAGAATCCATTTGTAATTCCCGGAATTCAAAAAGTAAAAATTGAGTCTCAATTAAATCCTAATTATAATTTTGATAGTTTTATTGAAGGTGATTCTAATAGATTAGCTCGTTCAGCAAGTTTAGCAGTTGCAAATAAACCTGGAGGAACATCATTTAACCCTTTATTAATTTATGGAGGAGTAGGTTTGGGTAAAACTCACTTAGCCCATGCTATAGGTGTTGAGATAAAAGATAAATATCCTGAGAAAACAGTTTTATATATTTCTTCGGAAAGATTTACACAACAATTTATTGATTCAGTTAAATCTAATACTAGAAATGATTTTATTCATTTCTATCAAATGATTGACGTTTTGATTATTGATGATGTTCAATTTTTGTCTGGAAAGACAGGTACTCAAGATGTTTTCTTCCATATTTTCAATCATTTACATCAAAATGGAAAGCAGGTAATTATCACTTCCGATAAAGCGCCAGTGGATATGCAAGATATTGAGCAACGTTTGTTGTCTCGTTTTAAATGGGGATTGTCTGCTGAGCTACAAGCACCTGACTATGAGACAAGGATTTCTATTTTACAAAATAAACTATTTAGAGATGGAGTTGATATGCCTGAAGAAATAGTAGATTATATTGCTAAAAATATCAAATCAAATGTTCGTGAATTAGAAGGTGTTTTGGTATCAATGATTGCGCAAGCATCTTTTAATAGAAAGGAATTTACTTTGGCTTTGACTAAGCAAATAGTAGATAAGTTTGTTAAGAATACGAAAAGAGAAGTATCGATAGATCAAATTCAGAAAGTAGTTTCAAGTTATTTTGATTTAGATGTTGCTACACTACAATCAAAAACTAGAAAAAGGCATATTGTACAAGCAAGACAATTGGCAATGTATTTTGCAAAACGCATGACAAAGGCTTCTTTGGCAAGTATTGGCTCTCAAATTGGTAAAAGAGATCACGCTACAGTTTTACATGCTTGCAAAACAGTTGATAACCTTACTGAAACAGATAAACAATTCCGTAAGTACGTTGAAGATTTGACCAAGAAGTTGACGTATTAACGTTAAACATTCAAAAAGATGGTAAAAGTTTTAATGGTATGTTTAGGCAATATTTGCCGTTCTCCTTTGGCTGAAGGAATATTGAAATCTAAAACTTTTTTAAAAGATGTTCAGGTAGATTCTGCAGGAACAAGCAATTACCATATTGGTAGTAAGCCTGATGTTAGGTCAATTGAAGTGGCAAATAAAAATAATATTGATATTTTTGATCAAAGAGGAAGACAATTTGTAGTATCTGACTTTGATAGATTCGATTTAATTTATGCTATGGATAATTCAAATTATAAAAATATAGTTGCTCTTGCTAGAGGTGATGAAGATAAAAAGAAAGTTAAGTTAATACTGAATGAAATTTTTCCAGGAGAGAATTTAGATGTTCCAGATCCATATACTGGAGGTATTCAAGGTTTTAATTCGGTGTTTAAAATGCTTGATGAGGCTTGTGAATTGATTTCCAAAAATATAAGTTAATATGTCCAATAAGGGGAAGTTATATTTAATACCAACAACTTTGGGAGATAATGAACCTCTTGAGGTCTTACCACTTTCGGTAAAAAAAGTTGTTGAGGAGCTAAATCATTTTATTGTTGAAAATCAAAAAACTGCTAGAAGGTTTATAAAAAGATTGACTCCAAAAAAATCTCAACCATCATTAGTTTTAAAGTCAATTGATAAATATGCTGATTCATTAGAAGTGTCAACATACTTGGATGTTTGTGATGAGGGTATATCTATTGGATTGCTTTCTGAAGCAGGTGTTCCAGCAATTGCAGATCCAGGTGCTGAGGTAGTTAAGTTGGCTCATAATAAAGGCATTCAAGTTATTCCATTGGTTGGGCCATCTTCAATTATATTGGCAATGATGGCATCTGGAATGGATGGGCAAAGTTTTGCTTTTAATGGTTATTTGCCAATTGATAGTTCTGAAAGAAAAAAAATGATAAAAAAGTTGGAAAAATTATCATTTGAAAACAAGCAATCACAAATATTTATTGAAACTCCATATAGAAATGAGAAAATGTTTGTAGATTTAAAAAGCACACTATCTAAGAATACAAATTTATGTATTGCTTGTGATATTACTTTGTCAACTGAATATATTAAGACTCATACTATTGAGGCTTGGAAAAAAGTGAAAGTTGATTTGCATAAGCGACCAGCAATTTATATTATACAAAAATGAAAAAAGCCCAACTCTTAAAGTTGGGCTTTTTTACTAACCAAAAATTAACCAATTCAAATTATCGGATTTTTATTTGCTTCAATAGAAGAAACATCAAAACCTGAAAACTTTTTCATATAATATTGTATAGAACTACCAAAAGCATCACTAAAATTAGTTTCACCGTTGCTTCTTAAGTATTTTTTTACATTTCCAGCACCTCCTAAATGTGCTGCTGCAATAATGCCAGATTCAGTAATTCTTACACCATTTATTCTTTTTCCAACACTTCTTTTAATATCTTTTCTTAATATGTGTTTATTAAGTGAACAAAGTGCTTCAAAAGCTTTTTCTTGTTGCTCTGGATTGTTAAGGAAAGTATTAGTATTGTAAATTTTTAATCTAGCCAATGTAGATTTCCCAAATTGATATTTTCCTAAATATCCAAGTTTATTTACAATATGATACCTGTTTCTAGACTCTTTAAATCCTAATGCATTTTTGAATCCTGTAAAAGATTTTCCAACAAAAGGAACTTGAGCATATACTTGTTTACTCTCTTCTAAAGTTGGTACAGTTGCAATTTGAACAGTACTAACCAAGTTTTTCTTAATTGGTTTGTTAAATTGAGGAACTCTATCAAATGAATAATTAGATAGAATTACAACTAATATACCTACTATTACTAACTTTTTTTTCATATTCAAGTTTTTATTTTGTTATAATAAACCCTTTCGTATTTGAGGGCGCAAAATTACAACTTAATTTTAATTGAACAAGTTAAATTTAGTTTTATTTTACTATCAAAAATCAATGCCTAAAAAATGTTATTAGCAATGTTTTTAACAATCCATAAAATTTAAATTTGTTTAACTATTTAAAATTTTAAAAAAAAGCCAAAACCTTTTAAGTTTTGGCTTTTTAATTTCTAGCAATTTTAAATATTTTAGTAGGTAGGATAAATTAGTTTTTGACTTTGTCTAGCACAAAACTTTTTTGTTTGTGTTCTTAACTTCAGGATTTTTCAAGAAATTAACAACATTTTTCATTCTAGATTTTCTAGAACTAGACTTAATAATATTGTGCTTAACCAAAACACTAACATTATTATTGTCAGTCAATTCAATAACTTTTACATTGATTACCTCATTTTGAGAAGTCATAGCATCTTCTTCAAGTATTGAGTTTAAAATTTTAACTTCATTTTCATTAGTTGCATTTTCTTGTGCAGCTAAAACTGAAATAGACGTTAATAAAAATAATAGGATCGTAGTTAAAGTTACTTTTTTCATTTTAATAGCAATTTGTTTTCTTTTTCTAAAGCAATTAATAATTTTCTTTTTCAATTTTCTTTTTTTGAAATTTGAACCCGAAAACTTTCTATTAAAATTTATTTTGTAAGAATGATTGTGGGAACAAACTCGAGGCAAACATACAACCAATATTCAATTACTTTTTCATGAAATGTACATCTGTATGGAAAAAATTAATAAATGGTACATTTTTGCTAATAAATTGCAAAAACAGACAAAATAAAAATTAAAAACCTGAAAATCAATAAGTTATAAATTAACATATGTTAGTTTACTACCTGTTTACACCTTGTTTATTCAACCATTTTTGATATTTGGCTGCATTTCTATTGTGTTGGGATAGTGTTTTAGCAAAAACATGTTTGTTAAGTTGATTTACATCAGCACACATATAATAATAATCATGATCCTCTGGGTTTAAAACAGCATTGATTGATGAAATATCGGGCATAGAAATAGGGCCAGGAGGTAACCCTGCATATTTATAAGTATTGTATTTAGAATCAATTTCAAGATCTTTAAGTAGTACTCGTTTAATAATGGTGTTTTGTCCTAGCTTTTCTTTAATTGCAAAAATAACAGTTGGGTCTGCTTGTAAAGGCCAGCCATCATTTAATCTATTTAGATAAAGCCCTGCAACTCTTGGACGTTCATCTACTGACGCTGTTTCTTTTTGGACAATAGAGGCTAACGTTATAACTTGATTGATACTCAATTTCTGAGTTTTTGCTTTACTTTTTCTTTTATTAGTCCAAAAGCGATTATATTCTTTTAACATTTTACTTCTGAAACTTGTTGCAGAAGTATTCCAATACACTTCGTAACTATTTGGAATATACATTCCTAAAGCTGTTTGTTTGGTGAAGTCATTATCTGACAAAAAATCTGAATCTTTAAAAGAGTTAAGCAATGTTATTGAGTCAGGTTCAATTTGTTGAGAAATTCTTCCTGCCAACTTTTCTAATGTATCTTGATTGTTGAATGATAATCTAATAGGAGCTTGGTTTCCGCTTCTCAATAGGTTTACTAAGTTATTGTTATTAGTTCCTTTTTTTAAATCATATTTTCCAGATTTTATAGTATTTGGATAATTTTTCTTTTGTGCTACCCAAACAAACGAATTCTTGTTTTTCAATAAAGGAGTAATTTGTTTAACAAGTTGATCAAAGTTAGTATCTGAGGATATGTATAAAGTAGAATCTTCTTTAATATTAGGCGCATAGATTTTACTATAAAAATTATAAGCTACAATGAGACCGATAATACCTATTATGGCTAATAGAACAAGGATTTTTTTCTTTTTAGTCATTTATTTTCTGATATAAAAGTTCGTTTTTAAATTCTCCATTAGAGAAGGTCCAGTCTTTCTTAATACCTATTTTAACAAATCCAGCCTTACTAAACAATTGAATGCTTTTTGTATTATCTTCAGTAATATTAGAATAAATTTGATGCAAATCTAAATGTTTGAAAGCATAACTTATTAGTAATTTCAATGCCTCAGAGGCATACCCTTTACTTTGGAAGGAAGGTTGAATTAATATTCCTACACCTGCTCTTTTGTGTTTAGGTTCAAAATCGAAAATATCTATCATTCCAACAGCATTCTCGGTTTTATTTTCAATAATAATAAGCCTTAGTTGCTTTATTTGGTAAATATCTTGATGAGAGTTTTCTAGATATTGTTGAAGTATAAATCTTGAAAAAGGTTTCTGTGTATTACTTACCGACCAAAAAACTTCATTGTTTTCTATTTGATATAAAAAATCTAAGTCAGTTGGTTCTAAAGCACGCAATGAGATGTTATTTCCAATTAAAGTTTTCATGATTCAAAATTTCCTTCAAAAACAAAAGTTGCTTTACCACTTAAAAAGATGTCTTTATATATGGTATTGTCTATTTTAAAACTTACGTTTAAATTTCCACCAAGCGTTTCAATATTTATAGTATTGCTTAATGTTTTTTTTGATTTACTTGCTGCAATTGCAACAGCAGTTACTCCAGTTCCACAACTTAAAGTTTCATCTTCAACGCCTCTTTCATAAGTGCGGACTTTGAAAGTGTTATTATTTATTTGTTCAACAAAATTGACATTTGTGCCTTCTTCGAAATAAGGAGCGCCAATACGTATAGCTCTTCCAAGATTTTTCACATCAATTTTTGAAATGTCATTATGAAATTCCACATGGTGAGGAGAGCCAGTATCTAAGAATATATGAGAGTCATTCTGTTTTATTTCTGAAACATCTTTCATTTGAAGATTCACTACATCATTTTCAATTGTAGCATAATGAGTTCCATCAATGGCATTAAAAGTGGTTTCATTTTTTATGATACCCAATCTGTTAGCAAAAGCAACAATACATCTTCCGCCATTTCCGCACATGGTGCTTTCGTTACCATCTGCATTAAAATACACCATTTTAAAATCAGTTGTGTCAGAATTTTCTAAAAGAATTAATCCATCAGCACCAATTCCAAATCTTCGGTCACAAAGTTTATTTATTAAAACAGTATTTTTTTTCGAAAAATGATTAGTTCTGTTGTCAATAATAACAAAATCATTACCTGTTCCTTGGTATTTATAAAAGTGAATATTCATCTTGACAAAAATAACGTTTTCATCCCAATTTATATGTGTTAAAATTCCGTTAATCTGTTTTAATGAGTATAATAAATTAATAATTTTGAGTGTTGTTTAATTATAAATATGTGATATTATGAAAAAAGTCTTAGGCTTAGTATTTGTTTCTGTACTTGGAGGTGTTCTAACACTTGGCGGTTATAAATTATTTATTGAACAACCACAAGTTGTTGTGGAACAAAGTCAGAACAATGAATTAAAAAATGTAAAAACAAATTTCAATTTACCTGCAAATTTCCCAGCGGAAGTTACAGATTTTACTGAAGCGTCTAAAAAAACACTAGATGCAGTTGTACACGTAAAGAATAAATCAATTCACACTTCAAGAAACACTTTTGAAGATTTGTTTTATGGTAGGTCAAGTGGTCAAAGAATTCAAATAGGTTCAGGTAGTGGTGTAATTGTATCTCCAGATGGTTATATTATTACAAACAATCATGTTATAAATGGAGCTAATGAAATAGAAATTGTTCTGAATGATAAAAAAACATATACAGGAAAACTCATTGGAACTGATACTACTAATGATATAGCATTAGTAAAAGTTGATCCAGACAAAGATTTGCCTTATGTTACTTTTGGAGATTCTGATAGTGTAAGGGTTGGAGAATGGGTTTTGGCAGTTGGTAATCCTTATAACTTAACTTCTACTGTAACTGCCGGAATAATAAGTGCAAAAGGAAGGGATGTTTTAAATAATAATAACACAACAGAATCGTATTTACAAACAGATGCTGTGGTTAATTCTGGAAATAGTGGTGGTGCTTTAGTGAATACTCGTGGAGAATTGATTGGTATAAACACGATGATCAAATCTACTACAGGATCATATATTGGTTATTCTTTTGCTGTGCCATCAAATATTGCAAAGAAAGTAATTGATGATATTTTAGAATACGGAAATGTTCAGCGCGCTTATATAGGGATTAATTTTAGAGAATTAAATGGTGATAACTACAAAGATTTCAATGTTTCAAAGACTGAAGGAGTTATTATTACCAATGTTTTGGAAGATAGTGGAGCATCGATTGCAGGAATTGAAGTTAATGATATAATAGTAAAAGCAAATAGTGTTAAAGTTAGAACTTTTGCAGATTTAAGTGGCTTTTTAAATACCAAAAGACCAAATGATATTGTAGATTTTACAGTTGTGAGGGATGGTAGAGAGAAAGTAATACCAGTAAAATTATATAAAAATATCAGTACGACTGTAAATCAATTGGGATTAAATTTACAAGATTTAAGTAAAATTGAAGCCAAAAAGAAAGGGCTTAAGAGTGGTGTTAAAATTAGTAATATAAATAATGAGAAGTTAGAGTACTTGGGATTAAAAAGAGGTCAAATCATACTTAGTATTAATGGAACAGAAATAAATAATGTTGAAGATGTAAATGCTATTATGAATTCTATAAAACCTAATAATAAATTATTATTAGAAGTTTTAAATGAAGATGGTCAAAAGGAAAGATATATATTTAATTAAAAGTTAATTTTCTTAATTTTAGAAAACCGATATAATTGCTAATAATTGTGTCGGTTTTTTTTATGCAATAATATTTTACGAAAACGTTTTAGTTTTTATACATTTGCACAAAATTTTATAAACCTAAATTTATATAAAATGTCTGAAAATATCTATGAACAAGAACTTACGTTTCAAACAGATAGACGTAGAGCATCCATTGAATTTATTAAATTGGTAAGTGATTTATGGTACGATGATACTATAGAATTAATCCTTTTTAGAAATCAATTAATTGACAGAAATGTTAGTGAGATTTTAAACTTATTAGAGTACGCAACTGAATTTGTTGGGAAACCAATTTCAATTTTCGATGCTGTTGAAGTAGCTAGAACGATAAAACAATTGAACTTGCCGCCTTCAAAATTGGATATTGGAAAATTGGTTTATGAATATCAACTAGATGATAATGCCAATATTTATAATTTTTTAAGTAACAAATTAAAAGACGCTGATAAAACAGAATCAATTACTCCTAAGGATGTGGTTTTATATGGTTTTGGTAGAATCGGAAGATTGGTTGCCAGAGAATTGATGAGTAAAGCAGGAAAAGGACAACAAATGAGACTTCGTGCTATTGTAACTCGTGGTGCAATAAACGAGACTGTATTGGAAAAGCGTGCTTCTCTATTGAGAGGAGACTCTGTTCATGGGGATTTTGCTGGTACCGTTAGAATAGATGTTGAAAAAAGTGCATTAATAATCAATGGTACAACAGTTCATATTATTTCTGCTAACGCACCAGAAGATATTGATTATACTGCTTATGGAATACAAGATGCATTGGTAATTGATAATACTGGAGCATTTAGAGACAAAGAGGCATTAAGTCGTCATCTTGTAGCAAAAGGTGTTGATAAAGTTTTATTAACAGCTCCTGGAAAAGGAGTTCCAAACATTGTTTATGGAGTTAATCATTTAGAACACTCTCCAGATTCAACGAATATATTTTCTGCTGCATCATGTACTACCAATGCAATTTCTCCAATTTTAAAAGTAGTTGAGGAATCTTTTGGTTTGGTAAATGGTCATTTAGAAACAATACACGCATATACTAACGACCAAAACTTGGTTGATAATATGCATAAGAAATATAGAAGAGGTAGAGCAGCAGCTTTAAATATGGTAATTACTGAAACTGGTGCTGGAAAAGCAGTATCAAAAGCATTACCATCTCTTGAAGGTAAATTAACTTCAAATGCTATTAGAGTACCAGTACCAAATGGTTCTTTAGCAATTTTGAATTTGCAATTAGAAAAACCTGCAAGCGCAGATGTAATGAATTCAGAAATGAAGAAATTTGCACTGGAAGGTTCTTTGGTTGAGCAAATTAAGTACTCAATGGATAATGAATTAGTTTCATCTGATATTGTTGGTTCATCGGCTCCATCAATATATGACAGTAATGCAACAATTGCTACTGAAGATGGAAAAACTGTTGTATTGTATGTATGGTATGATAACGAATACGGCTATAGTCACCAAGTAATGAGATTGGCGAAACATATATCTAAAGTAAAACGTTTTACTTATTATTAATAGATAATAAATTAAGATAAAGCCGAAGCATTTGCTTCGGCTTTTTTGTTAAAGCAATATTAAAGTTCATTTGTTTGTAGGATTTATATTGTAAATTAGAACTCTAATTTATAATTTTTATACAATGAAATATTTTGCAATAATTTGTTTTTCAATATTTACCTTATCTATTAATGCTCAACAAAACGACTTACCTTATTATGAGGTGCCAGATTGTTCTGATGAATATACTGTAGGAACAGTATCGGCTAGAATGGTTGATGGATTAGGTTTTAGGTATTATTGGGCAACTGAAGGTTTGAAGAATGAAGATTTAAAATATAAACCAAGTGTAAATGCAAGATCTACAGCAGAAACTATTGATCATATCTTGAGTTTGTCAAGAGTGATTGTGAATGCAACTAATAAAACACCTACTGATTTTACTATTAAACAGCCTGAACTAACATTTGAAGAGAAAAGAAAAGAGACTTTGGAAAACTTCAAAAAAGCAAGTGAAAATTTAACCAACTCTAAAAGTTTAGAAGAATTAAAAATTAAGTTTATTTCGAAAAATGGAGAGAGTGAGTTTCCTTTTTGGAATATGATTAATGGTCCAATAGCCGATGCTATATGGCATGCTGGTCAATTAGTTTCTTTTCGAAGAGCTGCAGGAAACCCAATAAGTTCTAATATTAGTTTTTTGAGAGGTAAAGTGAAAAAGTGATTTTTCCTTATTGATTATTTGTGTTTTTGTTCATCCATTTTGCTAGACCGTTATAGTTGGTTAAAATTAAGTATCCAAGAATAATATTTATTCCAGAAATGCCCCAATTAAAATAGTCGATAGTGTTACCAAAATTAACTGTATCTACATAGTTTAGCCCATTAGGAGATGCGTCTTTTTTAAACGCAAGAAACAAATATTGTAAAAATTCAGGTAGAAAATCAATTATGAGAAATGCACCAATTAAAATAAATGACAATTTTAAAATTTTATAACTATCAAAATTTCCAAATTCTATTTTATCATCATCAAAACCTTTGTCTAATTTTAAAGTATTGATTACAGAGTCGACATTTTTAATTAAAAATGAATAAATTAAAATTAAAAATGACAAAATTCCTAGAAACCAAATTATAGTACTTAAGTCAAAGTCATTATAAATAAAGGGAATATTAGATGGTATAAAGTAGAATATTGATAATATAAGAGAGTATAAACCAAATAATTTAATAATTACTCTGAAAAAATCCTTTTTGGTCATAATGTTTTAGTTTATGACAAATATAAGTATTACATGTTTAAATATATTTTGTGTTTTGATTTTTATATTCACTATTTTTATGCAAGAATTATGAGTATAATATGAGCGAAAAAATAGAAGAAAAAATACATTTATTAAGAGAAGAATTGCGTCAGCATAATTATAATTATTATGTGTTGGATAATGCTACAATTTCTGATTATGATTTTGATATAAAACTCAAAGAACTCCAAACTTTAGAAGAGCAATTCCCACAGTATTTTGATGCAAGTTCGCCTACACAAAGAGTTGGTGGTGAAATAACTAAAAACTTTAAAACAGTTACTCATAAAAGTAGAATGTACTCTTTGGATAATTCTTACTCAATTCAAGATTTGCAAGATTGGGAAAAGAGAATTCAAAAAAATATTGGTTCTACAAATACGGAATATACTTGCGAATTAAAGTATGACGGTGCGTCCATAAACTTAACATATAGTGATGGAAAATTGATAAGCGCAGTTACAAGAGGAGATGGTTTTCAAGGCGATGATGTTACTACTAATATTAAAACGATTAAATCCATACCCTTACAATTAAAAGGTGATTTTATTGACGAATTTCAAATAAGAGGAGAAATAATTTTACCCTTAGATGGATTCAATAAAATGAATCAAAAACGTGTTGAGAATGGAGAAGAACCTTATAAAAACCCACGAAATACTGCTAGTGGAAGTTTGAAATTACAAGATAGTGCTGAGGTTGCTCAACGTCCATTAGATTGTTTGTTGTATCATATTGTATCGGATAAATTACCATTTAAATCGCATTATGAAACCTTAGAAAATGCTCGTAAAATTGGTTTTAAAGTGCCTAAAGCAATAAAAGTTTGTCAATCAGTCAATGAAGTTTTTGAATTTATAAATTATTGGGATAAAGAACGTCATAATTTACCTTACGAAACCGATGGTATTGTTGTAAAAGTGAATAATTTACAACAACAAGATGAACTTGGATTTACTGCCAAAGCACCTCGTTGGGCAATAGCCTATAAATTTAAAGCCGAACAAGAAAGTACTATTTTAAACGAAATCACCTATCAAGTTGGAAGAACAGGAGCAATTACTCCTGTTGCAAATTTAGAGCCTGTGCAATTGGCCGGAACAATTGTGAAAAGAGCATCTTTACATAATGCAGATCAAATAGCGAAATTAGATATTAGAGAAAAAGATACTGTTTTTGTTGAGAAAGGAGGTGAAATTATTCCTAAAGTAGTTGGAGTGAATTTAAATTTAAGGCCAGTCGATTCTGAGCCTACTATCTATGCCACTCATTGTCCAGATTGTAATACAGAGCTAGTTAGAAAAGAAGGAGATGCAAAGCATTACTGCCCAAATGAGTATGGTTGTCCAACTCAAATAACTGGTAGGATACAACATTTTATAAGCCGAAAAGCAATGAATATTGATGGTTTGGGCGCTGAAACTGTTGAGTTGCTTTACAAAGAAAATTTGATACGTAATTATGCAGATTTATATGATTTAAAAGTTGAACAAATAATTCCATTAGAGCGTATGGCTGAGAAATCTGCTCAAAATATGATAACTGGAATAGAGTTGTCAAAGCAGATTCCGTTTGAGAAAGTATTGTTTGCCTTGGGAATACGATTTGTTGGAGAAACTGTTGCGAAGAAATTGGCAAAGCATTATAAATCTATTGACAATTTAATGAGTGCTACTTTTGAAGATTTAAATTCTGTTGATGAAATTGGTGAAAGAATCGCTCAAAGTATTATAGATTTTTCAAATGATTTAGGTAATATTCATTTGATAAATAGATTGAAATTTTATGGGTTGCAATTAGAACTTTCAGAAGAAGTATTAGGAAATCAAACCGAAAAATTAAAAGGGAATATTTTTGTTGTTTCGGGTGTATTTCATCAGATGTCTAGAAATGAATTGAAAAAGGCAATTGAAGATAATGGTGGTAAAGTGTCTAGTTCAATATCTAAAAAAACATCTTTTGTTGTTGCGGGCGATAATATGGGACCAAGTAAGAGAGAGAAAGCAGAAAAATTAGAAATTAAAATTATTAATGAACAAGATTTTATTAACTTGTTGAACTAATTAAACTTAATATTATGAGAAATAAGAAATTAATTTTAGCGCTATTTGTTTTAGCAGTCTTGTTAGATTTAATTGGAATTATCACAGGTAATGAATTGATGCGATTTATTTTTAAACCATTGATTGTTTTACTGTTAATGACTTATTATTCGATAATTATTGAGCCAGAAAATAAAATATATTTGGCAGCATTGTTTTTGTGTTTTATTGGCGATGTCTTGTTGCTATTTAATTCTCAAATTAATTTCATTGGCGGATTAATAGCGTTTTTATTAGCACATTTATTATATATTAAATTGGCTGGTGAAGGTGTTCAAAAATCTACTATTGGACAAAAATTAACTGCAATAATTCCGTTTGCTTTAGTTTTCGCAGGGCTTATTTATTTATTAAAAGATAATCTTGGAGATATGCTTATTCCTGTGATTGTTTATGCAATTGTTATTTCAGTTTTTGGAGTTGTTGCTTTGTTAAATTATTTGACAAACAAAACTTCAGCAAGTATTGCACTGCTTGGAGGGGCGACATTTTTTATTATTTCTGATGCCACATTAGCAATTAATAAATTTTACCAATCCGAATCTTATTTTCCAGTTTTTATAATGATTACTTATGTGTTAGCTCAATATTTAATATGTAAGTATATGATAAGTCGAGGAGTTAAGGAATAAAAAAAGTGCTTTTAAATTAATAAAAGCACTTATATATTTTATTTGTATTGTCTAGATCGCAACTTTAGGTTTCTCAAGCCATTTATCATTTTTTGATTCACCAAGAATTGTTATATCTTTAATACGCCTATACTCGGATACGGCCTCAAGCATTGCTGCTCTGTTATCTCTTCTGATTTTGATACCGCTTTTATCACCTTTATTGCGTACTTCAATATAAAATCCATCTTTAAGTTTTGCTGGACGTGTCGCTGGTCTCCCCATGTGTAAATATAATTTTTAATAAGTCCATCAAATATACATTTTTTTTTGTTAATTCCAAGCTAAATTTTTGAGCCTATAAATGGGATGTTTTTACGTTGATCAAAAAGGATAATTAAACTTAAAATTAAAGTGACTAAGGCTAAGTAGAATAGGGTTCCGCCATCATTATTTATCTCAATGCCGAGTTGTGTTAAATGCATCATTACTGCGCCGCTAATTATTCCTACAGTCAATAATGCACCAAGCCAAATTGTTCTTGGAATGATTAGCAAAATTGCACTAATTAATTCTAAAACGCCTATGCCAATTCTTCCAAATGGTTCCAATCCTACTTTAGAAAAAATATAAACACTATCTGGATGCGCCGTAAATTTATATCTCAAAGTTTGAATTAATATAATTGCTACTACAATTCTTAAGACTAATATTATTTTTTTGTTCATAAATTTTAAATTTAATCATTTAGACGTTTTTTCTTTGATAGATTACATTTTTTTGATTTGAAAATTAACTACTTTTGTTTGATAAAACAAGTTAATGCTTTTAAACTGGCTTAAAGAGAGGAATATTAAGTTAAAAATTGATAGAAAATTTAATAATCAAGAGGTTAATGAGTCTACGGATAATTCTCAAAATTTAATTAAATCAATCCTTTTTTTGTCTGATGAAAGTTATAATAAAGATTTGGAACCAGTACTAAAAGATGAATTTAGTGTAAATATCATTGATAAAAATATTTATGTAAATAAATTAAATAAAAATGATGTTGATGAAAATAAATTCTCGAAAAAGAATATTTCAATTTTTGGAAAATTTAAAACTGAGCGTTTAAAACAATTAGTGGATTTTGAATATGATTTATTGATCAATTATTCGGTCGATAATTTATATTTGAAATATTTGACAGCGAATTCCAATTCAAAATTTAAAGTTGGTTTTTCAGATTGTGATGAGAGATTATACGATTTGATGATTCAAGTAAATAAAGAAGAAGATGAAGTTTTTATAAGTGAATTAAAAAAATATTTAAAGATTTTAAAAAAAATATAATGCAGAAATTTTTTGGTACAGGAGTAGCGCTGGTCACACCATTTAAAAGTGATTTAAGTGTAGATTATGTAGCGCTTGTTAAACTTGTAGAGTTTAATATTACTAACGGAATTGATTATTTGGTAATTAGCGGTACTACAGGAGAAAGTGGAACAATTACTAAGGCTGAAAAAAACGAAATTGTAAAAACTATTGTTGATGCAAATAATGGTAGAGTTCCATTAGTTTTAGGGATAGGAGGTAATAATACTGCTGATGTAATTGCAGAACTAAAATCAACAAATTTAGATGCTATTGATGCAATTTTATCTGTTGCTCCTTATTATAGTAAACCAACACAAGAAGGGTTTTATGAGCACTTTAAAGCAATTTCAATGGCTAGCCCAAAGCCAATAATTTTATATAATGTTCCTGGCAGAACATCAAAAAATATGTTGCCAGAGACTACACTGAGATTGGCAAGAGAGTTTGATAATGTTATTGCTGTGAAAGAAGCAGGGAATAATACACAACAGTATTTAGAATTACTGAAAAACAAACCTGAAAACTTTTTAATTATTTCAGGAGATGATGATTTAGCACTTGGAGTTGTATTGGCTGGTGCTGCAGGAGTTATTTCGGTGATTGGGCAAGGCTTTCCAAAAGAATTCTCAAAAATGATTAAACTTGGACTGGAAGGTAAAACTAAGGAGGCATATAGTATTCATTATAAACTGATGGATGTTGTAGGTTATATTTTTGAGGAAAATAATCCTGCAGGAATTAAAGCAGTATTGAGCCGATTAGGAATTTGCAATAAAGAAGTTAGGCTGCCATTGGTTGAAGCAACTAAATCATTGCAAGATAAAATTGAGATTTTTATTGATCAATTTAATTAACAAACAATTATGACTTGTTGATACTATTTATAGGATTTAGCAGTTATTTTTGTAATTAATGAATGAACTAAAAATTCATTTTAATAATCCATAATTTATAACTAATTTTGCCGAATGCAAAAAATGAAGAAAATAGTATTTTTATTTTTAGTGACGATATCTTTCATATCGTGTAGTGAGTATCAAAAAGTATTGAACAAAGGAACTGTTGCAGACCAATATAAAATGGCAACAACAATGTATGATGCTGGAAAGTACAATAAAGCAATTATGTTGTTTGAGAAAATTACACCAAGTTTTCGTGGTAAGCCACAAATGGAAAGAATTCAATATATGATTAGTGATGCGTATTATCAAACTAGACAATACTCACTTGCTTCTTATTATTTTGATAGATTTACTAAGAATTATCCAAAGAGTACTAAAAAGGAAGATGCCGCATATTTATCTGCAAGAAGCAATTATTTGGATTCACCTGTATATAGTTTAGATCAAAAAACAACTCATGAAGCGTTAAACGCTATGCAAAGTTTTATTGATACATATCCTAATTCAGACAAATTGGAAGAGGCAAATATGGCTGTTAAAGAATTGCAGTATAAATTGGAGAAAAAAGCATTTGAAACAGCAAAACAGTATTATCATATTGAAGATTATATTGCATCAATTAAATCGTTTGATAATTTTATTTCAGATTTCTTAGGGACTTCTTTTAGAGAAGAAGCAATCTTTTATAGACTTAAAGCATCTTATGAATTGGGAATCAATAGTGTTCAACATAAGAAAGAAAAAAGATTAAATGATGCGGTTAAAGCATATGAGAAATTAAAAAGAAACTATCCTGAATCTAAATATTTAAAAGATTCAGATAAAATGTTAGAGGAATTAAATAAAGAACTTGCAGCATTTACTACTGTTGCCAATTTAGAAAATTAATAAAATGGACTATAAAAATTCAGAAGCACCATTATCTACAGTAACTTATGATAGAGATGCAGTTGAAGAAACGACTGGGAATTTATATGAGGCTATCGTAATAATGGCGAAAAGAGCAACTCAAATTAATGGAGACTTGAAAAAAGAGTTGATTGACAAACTAGATGAGTTTGCAACTCATAATGATAGTTTAGAAGAAGTATTTGAAAATAAAGAACAAATTGAGGTTTCTAAATTTTATGAGCGTTTACCAAAACCAACTGCAATTGCTGTAGAAGAATGGTTAGAAAAACGCACATATCATAGAAATCCTGATGAAGAGACTAAATAATTTATGTCAGTTTTAAGCGGTAAAAATATTCTACTTGGCGTAACCGCTGGAATTGCTGCTTATAAAACTACTTATTTAGTAAGACTTTTTATAAAAGCAGGTGCTCAAGTACGAGTTGTAATGACACCTGCTTCTAAAGATTTTGTAACACCATTATCTTTATCTACACTTTCCAAAAACCCTGTTGTATCTACTTTTTACGATACCGAAGACGAAAATGAATTATGGAATAACCATGTTGAATTAGGTCTTTGGGCAGACTTTATGGTGATTGCTCCTGCAACTGCCAATACACTTTCTAAAATGTCAAATGGTACTTGTGATAATATTTTGTTAGCAACATATTTATCAGCAAAGTGTCCAGTTTATTTTGCACCAGCTATGGATTTGGATATGTATAAACATCAATCAACTAAGAATAGTATTGATAAGTTGGAGAGTTTTGGGAATATATGTGTTCCTGCAACAAGTGGAGAATTAGCAAGTGGATTAGTTGGTGAAGGAAGAATGGCTGAGCCAGAAGATATTGTTTCATTTGTTGAGAGTGATATAGCCTCAAAATTGCCTTTAAAAGGAAAAAAAGTATTAATTACTGCTGGTCCAACATACGAAGCTATAGATCCTGTACGTTTTATAGGAAACCATTCGTCAGGAAAGATGGGATTTGAGTTGGCTAAAACTTCTGCAAATCTTGGAGCCGAAGTAATTTTGATAACAGGAGTGTCAAATGAAAAAGTAAATCACTCATTCATTAAAAGAATTGATGTTGTTAGCGCACAAGAAATGTATGATGCAGTGCATGAATATTATAAAGATGTTAATATAGCAATACTTTCAGCTGCAGTTGCCGATTTTAAACCTATAAATGTTTCTTCTTCTAAAATAAAGAAAAAGTCTGGAGGAATGAATATTGAACTAGAGAGGACTAAAGATATTTTAGCCTCATTAGGAACGCAAAAAGAGCATCAGTTTTTAGTAGGTTTTGCATTGGAAACCAATAACGAATTAGAAAATGCAATTGGAAAACTAAAAAAGAAAAAGTTGGATTTAATTGTATTAAATTCTCTTCAAGATAAAGGAGCAGGATTTAAAAAAGCAACAAATAAAGTTACCATTATTGATAAATCGGAAAAAATTTCCGAATTTGCTTTAAAATCTAAAACAGAAGTATCGAAAGATATATTGAATGAAATAATTACAAGATTGTAAATGAAAATATTAGTAAAAGTTATATTAGTTTTTTTTATTGTTGCACAGGTCAATGGTCAAGAATTAAACGCTACAGTTACAGTTAATTCTGATCAAATTGCTGGATCTAACAAACAGGTATTCAAAACTTTAGAGCGTTCACTAACCGAATTTATAAATCAAAAAAAGTGGACCAATAGAAATTATAAGCCGCAAGAAAGAATTCAATGTGCATTTACACTTACTATTGATAGTCAATCATCTTTAACTGATTTTACTGGCAATATTCAAGTGCAGTCATCAAGACCAGTTTACAATTCAACATATCTAACTCCAGTATTTAATTTTAAAGACAATGATCTTTCTTTTAGATACACCGAGTTTGAAAACTTTCAATACAATAGAAATGTTTTTGATTCAAATTTAGTGTCAATAATTGCCTTCTATGTATATACTATTTTGGGAATCGATGGAGATACCTATGCTTTAAATGGTGGAACAACATATTTTGATGAAGCAGAAAACGTGATGAATCAAGCGCAGCAAGGAGGTTATTCAGGATGGACAAGAATAAGTCAAGGTACTACTAGATATAAATTGATGACTGATATTTTATCAAATGCTTTTGTTGATTATAGAAAAGCACTTTATACTTTTCATATACAAGGTCTTGATGTTATGTATGATGATAAGACTGAAGGAAAGAAAAAAATTAAAGATGCTGTAAACTTATTAAAGAATATATATAGTCGAAGGCCAAATGCAATTTTAATCCGTACCTTTATGGATTCAAAGGCAGATGAGATCGTTGATGTATTCTCTGGAGGACCACGAATGGATGTGAGTCAATTAAGAGATGATTTACAAAGAATGTCTCCAGTCAATTCTGCGAAGTGGAATAAAATAAAGTAGCAAACTTTTAAATATATTCTTAATTGCTGACTAAACTTTCAATAAAAAACTACGCATTAATTGAAAATTTAAGTGTTGATTTTCATGATGGATTTTCAATTATCACAGGAGAAACTGGAGCAGGAAAATCCATACTTTTAGGTGCTTTAGGTTTAGTTTTAGGTAATAGGGCAGACACTACTTATCTTAAAAATACAGATCAAAAATGTATTATAGAATCTGAATTTTCAATCGAAAAGTATGATTTGGAATCATTTTTTGAAGAAGAAGATTTAGATTTCGAACCATTAACAATTATAAGAAGAGAAATTCTTCCTTCAGGTAAATCAAGAGCATTTATTAACGATACACCCACAACCTTATCGGTTTTAAAATTGTTGAGTGAGAAGTTGATAGATATACATTCTCAACATCAAACCTTAGAATTGTCAGACTCGCAGTATCAATTTAAAATAATAGATATATTGGCTGCTAATAAAGATTTAATAACCGATTATAAAAAAATATTATTAGAGTACAATTCCTTAAAAAGAGAGTTAAAAGAATTACTGGATTCGCAAGAAAATTTTAAACAGCAATATGAATATAATTTGCATCTATTTGAGGAGTTAGATTTGGCCAATATTGCTGATGGAGAATTAGTAAAGATAGAATCTGAATTAGAAATAATGAATAATGTTGAGTCTATAAAGCTAAATCTCGAAGAAAGTCTTCAATTGAATCAAGATGAAGAGTTTGGACTTTCTAGTTTAATCAGTTTATTGAAAAGTAAAATAGGTAGTATTTCTAATTATTCAGAAAAATATACTGAACTTTTTCAACGAATTGAAAGTGTTGAAATTGAACTGAAAGATATTGTTGTAGAGTTAGAAAATTTAAACGAAAGTATTACTTATTCTAAGACAGATATTGATAATTTGAATGAACGTGTACAATTAATTTACGATTTGTTTAAAAAGCACAATGTATTATCTGAAAGAGAATTATTGGAGATTAAAGAATCTTTGTTTTCTAAGGTTGAGTTGGTTCAAAATTCTCCTGAAATTGTTTCAAAAAAGGAAAGTGAATTAAATCAACTTGTTGAAAAATTAAATAAGTTTTCTGCGACAATTCATCAAAATAGAAAGAAAGTAATTCCAGTTTTTGTTTCTAGACTTCAAGAGATATTAGAAAATCTTGGAATGCAAAATTCTCGTTTTAAAATAGAATTATCAAAATCACCTGTATTTTTACCTAATGGAACTGATGAGGTTAAATTATTATATTCGGCAAATAAAGGAACCAACTTTGGAGAATTGAAAAAAATTGCATCTGGAGGAGAATTGTCAAGAATTATGCTGGCAGTTAAATCAATTTTGTCCTCGTATATGAGTTTGCCTTCCATTATATTTGATGAAATTGATTCTGGAGTTTCTGGAGAAATTTCTAATAAAATGGCAGATATAATGAAGCAAATGAGTCAAAATATGCAAGTGATAAGTATTACGCATTTGCCTCAAGTTGCTGCAAAAGGAAAATATCATTATAAAGTTTTTAAAGAAGATATAGATAATAACACAGTAACTCAACTAAAATTATTAAATACCGATGAACGAGTTGAGGAAATTGCAGAAATTATAGGAGGGAAAAGATTATCTGATTCTGCATTAGCGCATGCAAAAGAACTATTAAATTGAAAATAAAGTTTAACTTTGTTTTGATAAAAATTAAACTAACTAATTACAAAATATACCGATATGTACAATTTATTGAAAGGAAAGAAAGGAATTATTTTTGGAGCATTAGACTCTAATTCAATTGCTTGGAAAGTTGCAGAAAGAGCCCATGAAGAAGGTGCAACATTTGTATTGACGAACGCACCAATAGCTATGAGAATGGGTCAAATAAAGGATTTGGCTGAGAAAACTGGTTCTGAAATTATTCCTGCTGATGCGACTTCCTCTGAAGATTTAGAAAATTTGGTTGAAAAATCAATGGAGATTTTAGGAGGTAAAATTGATTTCGTTTTGCATTCAATTGGCATGTCTATAAATGTAAGAAAAGGTAAGCATTATACTGCTTCCAATTATGATTTTACGCACAAAGGTTTTGATGTTTCAGCCCTATCTTTTCATAGAGTTATGAATGTGTTGTACAATAAAAATGCTATGAGTGAATGGGGAAGTATAGTAGCCTTAACTTATATGGCAGCGCAACGTGTTTTTCCTGATTATAATGATATGGCAGATAATAAGGCGTATTTAGAGTCTATTGCACGTAGTTTTGGATATTTCTTTGGAAGAGATCATAATGTACGTGTAAATACAATTTCACAATCACCAACACCAACAACTGCAGGTAGTGGAGTTAAAGGATTTGATGGATTTATTAAGTATGCTGAAGAAATGTCACCATTAGGAAATGCTACTGCATTGGAGTGTGCAAACTATACAATTTCTTTATTTTCCGATTTGACAAAAAAAGTAACTTTACAGAACTTATTCCATGATGGAGGCTTCTCAAATATGGGTGTAAGTACTAAGATTATGAGTCATTTTACAGATGAATAAAACCTACTTTTTATGTTAATAAATTAGGGTGAAATAAAAAAAAATGTATATTTGTCGAACCCTGAGACTCTCCCTAATTTATAAAATATAAAAATTATGAAAAAGTTTTTACTATTCATAACTATGTTGTGTTTATACAATATTGGTTATTCTCAAGGTGATACCTGTGCTACAGCAACAACTGTTTCTTGTGGTACAGATGAATTTGATTACATTTCTTACACTACTACTGGTTTTACCGACACCACTGGAAACTCGAGTAACGATGTGTTTTTCACAATTACACCTGCATCAGTAGAAACTATAAATGTTGATACTTGTTTCACAGATCCATCTAGAGATACTAAAATTGTAGTATATTCAGATTGTTCTTTGTCTACAATAGTTACTCAGAATGATGTAGGAGGAACTGGCTGTGGTTATCAAGCGAAATTAAGTTTTGTTGCTGATGGTACTTCAACTTATATAATAATGGTTGAAGGTGGGGAGCAAGCTCCTTCAGGTGGAGATGGAGTTTTGAAAAATGGAGATTTTGAAATGGTTGTGTATTGTACACCAGGAGTTTTACCTCCACCTGCACCTGAAGGAATTACTTGTAATCCATCTACTTCAGGACCAAGTATAATTTTTACTGATGGCTTAAACGATAATAGTAATCTGTGGTCTAATATTGCTTTAGGTGGATCAGGAAGTGCTAATAGTGGAGATTGGGAAATTATTGTTAATGGAACAGAAGGAGGTTCGACATCAGGTTCAACAGGGCCAAGCGCTCCTCAAGAAGGTGCTACATTTATGAATTATGAGGCTTCTGGTTCTAATAATGGAGATACAGCTTCCACAGTTTCACAGGCAATTGACTTAACTGGTAACATCATTGAAGATGCAGAGTTGACATTTTATATGCACGCTTATGGTAATCATATGGGTACTCTTAATGTTGGTGTAGGTGCTTCTTCATCAGGACCTTTTACAAATGAATTTTCGTGGAGTGGTAGTTATCAAACTTCTGATACTGATCCTTGGTATCAAGTTGGAATAGATTTGTCTAGTTATTTGGGACAAGTCATATATTTAGAATTTGCTCACACAGGTATAGGCGGTGGTGTATCTAATTTTCAAGGTGATATGTCTATTGATTTAGTAGAAGTACACGCTTGTGATACTGTGCTTGATGTAGATAATGAAGAGGATACCTTAAATGGCTTTACATTATATCCAAATCCTATACGTGATTTCTTAAACATGAGAGCTCTTGAGCATATTGAAGAAGTTAGTATTTATAATTTATTAGGTCAAGAGATAAAATTTGAAAAGCCAAATAGTTTACAAAAAAGCATTGACATGACTGATTTGAATTCAGGTGTTTATATTGTTAAAGTAAAAATTGGTGATTCAATAGGAACTTATAAAGTAATAAAAGAATAATATAAAATAGTATTGAATATTATTGATAAGAGCATGAATTTCATGCTCTTTTTTTGTTTAATTCACTGATAATGTTTAGTTTAGTGAATTAACTACTAAAACTTACTATTTATGAAAAAAATTACTTTATTAATTAGTGCAATTAGTTTTGTTTTACAATTGCAAGCTCAATTAACTCCTGATAATACTTGTACGACTACGTTTGATGATATTAGCGCTACAGGTACAGATTTGATGTTAGGAGATGATGATGAAGCAACCATTACTATCCCATTTTCATTTACTTTAGATGGAGTTTCTTCTTCAGATTTAGTTGTTGGAGATAATGGAGGAGTATTATTTGGTGTTACTACAGGTAATGTAGGAACAAGTTCAACGCCAACAGCTCAAGGGTTTTACCCTTTTGCTGATGATATGGATTCTGATTATGGTACTGTAGTTTGGGAAACTTTAGGTGCAGCTCCAAATAGAAGAGTTGTAATTATGTGGAATGATAGACCACATTATTCAAATTCTTCTTCTGGAGGTACATTTGAATTGATTCTTTATGAAACGTCAAACGAAATTACTTTTTTATATCAAGATGTTGATTTTGGAAATGCAAGTTATGATGATGGAGTAAGCGCTGGAATACTTGTTGTTGGGGCTAATGGAACATATACTTATTCAACTAATACTGCTTTAGCAGGAGTAACTTGTATCAATTGGACAGTTCCTACTTGTCCTAGTCCAACTTCATTAGCATCTGCTAATATAACTTCTTCATCAGCAGATTTAACATGGAGTGTTGGAGGTACAGAAACCGATTGGGAATATGCATTGTTACTATCAAGTGATCCTGCACCTTCTTCTGGTACTGCTACAACAATGATGTCTTATGATGCAACTTCTTTGAGTGATAATACCGAATATACCTTTTATTTAAGAGCAGACTGTGGAGGAGGGGATACAAGTGATTGGATTTCAACTACATTTACAACTTTAGCATTGCCACCAGCCAATGATGATTGTGCTGGAGCAATAGATTTAGATTCTTCTATGAATACTGATGGTAGTTGTACAATTACTTATACTGGGACAAATGCCGGTTCAACCAATTCAGCAGGAGAAGTAGCACCAAGTGGAACTTGCTCTGATACCGATGCCACTCCAAGTGATATTTGGTTTTCGTTGACTGTTCCCTCTACAGGAGGTTTTATTTATGATGATATAGTCACTCCAGGATTTAGTTCAATAGTTGAAGTTTATACAGGTTCATGTGGTGGTTTAACTCCATTAAATCCAGTAAATTGTAGTAACTCTTCAAATGAAAAAACTTTTGATGGATTGACACCTGGAAATACGGTTTATTTGAGATACTGGGATTATGGTAGTGACGAAGAAGGAGCATTAGAATTCTGTATAAAACAAATACCTCCACCAATTGTACCTGATTATTCAAATGATTTTTCAACTTATCCAGGTACAGGCTGGACTGAAGCATCTGGAGCATATGGAAGTCCTACTGGTACTAGTTCAAGTTGGATATCAGATGATTATGGGAATGATACTGGTAGTGCTAATGGTCAATCTGCAAGAGTTGAAATTTGGAGTACTTCTACTGATGAGTATTTGATTTCTCCTAATTTTGATTTGTCGGGAGGAACTTACTATTTAAATTTCGATATTGCCTTAACAGTTTGGAATACAACTGCTTCTGCAACTTTGGGAGCTGATGATTATGTAGCTTTATTAGTGTCTCAGGATGGAACAACTTGGTCGGAATTAAGGCGTTGGGATTCATCGAGTACAATAGGAACTTCAAGAGAGCCTACGCCCGAAATTGAACTGACAGGATATAATTCTACAACTAAATTTGCTTTTTATGCATTCTCTGATACTTCTAATGAAGATAATAATTTCTATGTGGATAATTTCCAAATTACTAATTTCGGATTATCAATTGAAGATAATATTATAGAAGGATTTACATTATATCCTAATCCTGTAACTGACCGTTTATACTTAACAGCCGTTGAAAATATTGATGATATTAGTATTTATAATTTATTAGGTCAAGAAGTAATAAATTCTAGACCAGAAGTTTCAAATGCTGATATTGATATGTCTGAACTTCCAACAGGAATGTATGTTGTGAAGGTTAGAATTGGAGAACAGTTAGGAAGTTATAGAATTGTGAAAGAATAATAAATATTCAATATTTATTTAAAAAGGCATCTACAATTTGTGGATGCTTTTTTATTTTAAAATACATAAATTTGAGTAATATTAATCTAAATAGAAATTTATCATGAAAAAAATAATTGTATTATTTGTATTATTAGTATCAATTGGACTAACCAATAAAGTAAATGCTCAAGATGCAATGCTTGGAGAAGTAAAAATGTTTGCTGGAAATTTTGCACCACGCGGTTGGGCTTTCTGCGACGGTCAATTATTGGCAATTAGTCAAAATCAAGCATTATTTTCTTTATTAGGTACAATGTATGGTGGAGACGGTAGAACAACATTTGCATTACCAGATTTACGCGGAAGAGCACCAATTCATGCTGGAAATGGACCTGGATTAACGCCTAAAAGAATTGGTGAGAAAGGAGGAAAAGAAAAAATAGAATATAAAGAAGGCTCAAATATAGGTGAAACCCAACCTTATGCAGTTATTAATTATATAATAGCAGTTAGAGGTTTTTATCCTTCAAGGAATTAATTATAACTAAACTTGTTTTAAAAAGCATCTGCAATTTTGTAGATGCTTTTTTAGTTATATTTGCTCATAATGAATTTGAAATTCTCCATTATAATTCCAGTATATAATCGTCCAAATGAAATAGATGAATTATTGTCTAGTTTTGTGAATCAAGACTATAGTCAAGAATTTGAAGTATTGGTGATTGAAGATGGTTCAGAAGAAAAAAGTAAACAAATAGTTGAGAAATATCGAGATGAATTAACTATTCAGTATTTTGATAAAGAAAATACTGGTGCTGGTCAAAGTAGGAATTATGGTATGGAAAGAGCAAATGGTAACTACTTTATTATTTTAGATTCAGATGTAATTCTTCCAAATCATTATTTGTCTAGTATAGAAAAATCTTTAAAAGAAAATTATACAGATGCTTTTGGTGGAGCAGATGCTGCGCATCAAAATTTTACAGATTTACAAAAAGCAATAAACTACTCAATGACTTCTTTTTTTACTACTGGAGGAATAAGAGGGAAGAAAGATAGTGTAGGTAAGTTTCAACCTCGAAGTTTTAATATGGGAATTTCAAAAAAAGCATTTGAAAAGACTAATGGTTTTTCTCAAATGCAATATGGTGAAGATATTGATTTGACCTTTAGACTTTGGCAAAATATATTTGAAACTCAATTTATAGAACAGGCTTTTGTATATCATAAGCGAAGAAGTACAATAAATCAATTTTTTAACCAAACGTTTAATTTTGGTACTGCAAGACCAATTTTAAACAGAAAATATCCAAAAACAGCAAAATTAACCTATTGGTTTCCGAGTCTATTTATTATAGGATTTGATATAGCCTTGATTTTATTGCTGTTTATGAAATGGATATTTGTAATTCCTTTTTTGATTTATTTTATGGTTATTTTCATAGATTCTCTATTTCAAAATAAAAATTTGAAAGTCGCTTTTTTAAGTATAATTACAACGTATACTCAATTTTTAGGTTATGGGTTGGGCTTCTTAAAATCACAGTTTTTTAAATAAAAAATCCTATCAAAACTGATAGGATTTAATATTATTTATAGAAGAAGTTGATTTACTTCTTTTTCATTCTTTTCTGTGCTTCTTGTTGAGCCTGTGCTTGCTTCATTGCTTCATCTAAACGTTGACGGAAACCGCTTTTCTTCTTTTCTGGTCTCTTTTTATTCTCTTCTATCTGAGCGTGAATTTTCTTTTCGTCAATCACATAGTTTTTAATTACAAGCATTATTGCAATTGTCAATAAATTGGATACAAAATAATATAAACTCAAACTACTTGCATAATTGTTGAAGAAAAATAGCATCATGATAGGAGAGAAGTATATCATCATTTTCATCATTTTTTGCATGTCTGGCATTCCTTCTTGTGCAGGAGGCTGCATATTTGCTTGTTGACTCTGATTCATTCGCATATAAAAGAATATAGCTACAGATGCCAAAATTGGGAATAAACTAATGTGATTTCCATAAAATGGAATACTAAATCCAAGGTTAAATACATTGTCATAAGAAGATAAATCATCTGCCCAAAGGAAACTTTTCTGTCTTAAATCTATATTGGACGGGAAAAACTTGAATAATGCAAAGAATACAGGCATTTGTAACAATGCAGGTATACATCCAGAAAGCATACTTACACCTGCTTTTCGTTGTAATGCCATAGTTTCTTGCTGGCGCTTCATTGCGTTTTCTTTTCCAGGTAACCTCTTGTTTATTTCTTCCATTTCTGGTCTCAAAACCTTCATCTTGGCACTAGATAAGTAAGATTTATATACAAGAGGAGACATTAATATTCTTACCGCTATGGTCATTAAAATAATAATCAAACCATAGTTAGTTGTAAAGTTGGATAAGAAATTGAAAATATGCCTAAAAACATATTTGTTAATTACTCCAAAAATTCCCCAACCCATATCTGCAACTTCATCAAGTTGAGTGCCTTTATATGCACTTAAAGCAGTATAATCTGTTGGTCCATAATACCATTTCATAGCATAATTTAACTCGCCGTTAGAAAATTCTAAAGGTGTCTTTAATTTAAATGCCTTGGTAAATACAGAATCTTTTTGCTCATCTTCAAATAGGTTTTTTGAAGTCAATGTAGCATTCTTGAAAGGAGTATCGGTCATTAAAATTGACGAGAAAAAGTGTTGCTTATAGGCAACCCAATTTACTTCTTCCTCTACTTCACTATCATCAGGATTTAAATAGGTAACATCATCACCATCTTTTTTGTAATAATACCAAGAATACATGTTTTCGGACTTCAAACTCTTTTCATTTCTATACCCTTCTAAATCCCATTCAAGATTTACAGGTTGTGAAGTGTTAAAAGTTGTACCTAATCCTTGAGAGCGAATTGCAAAATCAACCATATAATCATTTGGTTTGATTTCATAACGATATTCTAAGAACTTACTTTCATCTACTTTTAATTTCATTGAAAGTATTTGGTTTTCGCCGCTTTTTGATAAAGATGGTGTGAAATTCAAATCTTTGGTATTCAATATCCTGTTTCCATTAGTTCCAAAATTGATATTAAACAACGCATTGTCTTTTTGAATTAGTTTAACAGGAAGTGAATCGTAAGTTTTGTAATTTTTTAAATGTGCTTCTTTAATAAAACCACCTTTGTTAGCTATAGTAAGTTTTAAAAAGTCGTTTTCAATAACAGATACATCTTCAGACGAAACTGAAGCAGAATTTGCAAATGCTCCTAACGTATTTTGTGCTTGTAATAACTTTAAAGAATCAGGAAGAGATTCAATTGTTTTTTCTGTTTCAGCAACAGGAATTATTTCTTCCTTTTGTATTTTATTGATTGAATCTTGTATTCTTTCAGTTTTTGCTTTTTCAAGTTCTTCTGGAGTTGGTTGGTTGGTGTACATCCAATACAACGCTATTAATCCAAGTAAAACAAAACCGATAAAACTATTTAAGTCAAATTTTTTTTCTTCCATGTGTTAAAATGTCATCTTGTCATTATGTTTTGTGATTTCCACAAAAAGTGCGACAAAAGTAGTAATTTCTATTGATTAATTAATATTTTGATTTAAGTATTTAGTTTGTTGAATTTCAATTAACTAAAGAAAAATTTAATATAAAAGATTCAAAAATTATATTGAGTAATTAAATACAGTTTAATTAAGACAAAGAGTGTTCCAAAGATGCTTTTACAAAACTCACAAATAATGGGTGAGGGTTTAAAACAGTACTTTTATATTCAGGATGGTATTGAACACCAATAAACCAAGGATGGTCAGGAATTTCAATAACTTCTACTAAATTGGTGTCAGGATTTTTTCCAGTTGCAATCATTCCAGCACTTTCTATTTGCTTTAAGTATTCATTATTAAATTCATAGCGATGCCTATGACGTTCATCAATGATATCTTTATTGTAAGCGGCCTTGATTTTAGAATTATTGGCTAGTTTACATTTCCAAGAGCCTAAGCGCATTGTACCACCTTTATCAACTATTGTTTTTTGTTCTTCCATTAAGTTGATAACAGGATGTTTAGTGTCATTATCCATTTCAGTAGAGAAAGCACCTTCTAAACCAAGTACATTTCTTGAAAATTCAATCACTGCCATTTGCATTCCTAAACATATTCCAAAAAATGGAATTTGATGTTCTCTAGCATATTTTACTGCGTCAATTTTACCTTCAATACCACGATCACCAAAACCTGGAGCAACTAAAACACCATTGAGATTTTTTAATTTATTTGGAACATTATCAGCAGTTAAACTTTCTGAATGAATCCATCTTATATTCACTTTTACTTCATTCGTTGCACCTGCATGAATAAAAGCTTCAGTAATAGATTTATAGGCATCATGTAATTCAACATATTTGCCAATTAAACCTATTTCAATTTCGTTTTTAGGATTTTTATGTTTGCTTAAAAAGTCGTTCCATTCACCTAAAGCAGGTTTTTCATTGAATGGTAAATCTAATTTGTTTAGAACTACTTTATCAAGTTGTTCTTGCAACATCAAATTTGGAACATCGTAAATAGTCTCGGCATCTAAAGATTCAATAATCGCTTCTTCTTGAACATTGCAGAATAATGCTAATTTTCTTTTAATCCCTTCATTTAATTTATGCTCACTTCTACAAACCAATATATCTGGACTTACACCACTTTGCATCAACATTTTCACAGAGTGTTGTGTTGGCTTTGTTTTTAATTCTCCAGCTGCTGCTAGATAAGGGACAAGTGTAAGATGAATTGAAATTGCGTTCTTTTCGCCCAATTCCCATAATAATTGTCTTACTGATTCTATATAAGGTAAGGATTCAATATCACCAACTGTTCCACCAATTTCAGTAATTACGATATCATACTCGCCAGTTTTTCCAAGAATCTGAATTCGGTTTTTAATTTCGTCTGTAATATGAGGAATAATCTGAACCGTTTTTCCTAAAAATTCTCCACGACGCTCTTTATCAATTACCGATTGATAAATTCTACCAGTAGTCACATTGTTAGCTTGCGAAGTTGGGATGTTTAAAAAACGTTCGTAATGACCTAAATCTAAATCGGTTTCTGCACCATCATCGGTCACAAAACATTCTCCATGCTCATACGGATTCAAAGTTCCTGGATCAATATTGATATATGGATCTAGTTTTTGAATGGTTGCTGAGTATCCTCTTTCTTGTAATAATTTTGCTAAAGAAGCAGCGATAATGCCTTTTCCTAGTGATGAAGTTACGCCTCCTGTGACAAAAACGTATTTGGTGTTTTTCATTGTGTTTAGGTTTGAGCAAAAGTACTAACTCTATTTATATTGACAAAAAAAGAATCCTTTAAAACTTAAAGAAATTTTAAAGGATTTATAAGTGTTTTTAAATCAGGTTTATGACCTAATTCCAGATTTTCTATCAATTGAATATTTTCCTGCTCCGTTTAAAAAAATAAGTAAGAAACCAATTCCGTAAATCAATGCTTTTTCTCCGGAATTTCCTCCAACAATATTCATATTATGTGCAATTACAAAACCTACAAACATTGTTATAGTCAATCCAAGTGCATGAAAACGAGCATAGAAACCTAAAATTACGGCAAGTGCACCGATAGTTTCAAAATAGGTAACCAAGATATAACTGGCTTCGTTTCCAATTCCAATAACATCAGGAAAAGAATGAAATTTAGTTTCGTAATTTATAAGTTTATTCCAGCCATGGGCATAAATCATTGTTGCTCCTAAAACAATTCTGACCAATAATAATCCAAGGTCTTTGTTAAGAGGTACGTAGTTTAGTTTCAATAAGTTCATTAATTATAGGGTTTTAATAAGTTGAGCGTAAATATAAATTAAAAATTCTCTAATTCTTGAATTTCTAGTTCGTAATCATATTGTAAATCTTCATGCAGCGTAGAAACAATTTTTCGGATTAATGTCAATTGTCGTTTGTAAGAATTTTGTAATTGAACACTTTTTTTGATGGTAGGTTTAAAGTCTTTTAATTTCTTACAGAAGTAGAGTAGGAGTTCAACTTCAGTTTCTTTTTTCTTTGAGTATCGTATAAATTTCTTGATGTTTTTTAAAATTCTTCGAACGCTTTTTCTGATAAAAAAATAACTTTTTCGGTTGATGTTTTCAAACTGTTCATCAATATCATTTTTGACACTTTGGATATAGCCTTCTTCATTACTTGCCTCAAATAGTAAATAGGTCAACAATTCTTTGTTTTCTTTTTTAAATCTACCTAAACGCAAACACAATTCTAACAACTCGTTTTGGGAACGATGATTGAGTTCAGTTTTTATTTTTTTGAGGGATGAGGGTTTCAATTAATTGTTTTTAATCCTCAACGAAATTACATTTTTAATCTTAAAAAGATTTAGATTTGCGCTTATTTTTTTAGCCAGAAAAGCAACAACAAATATTTTTAAATTTTTTATAAAATAGTGCTTGCTAGAAAAAAAAGGATTTGTATATTTGCCCCACTTTTAGCAGAGGATTTCGCAATTAAAGCTAAGAACTAAAATTTAAGAAGAATATAAATAAGTAAGGTATGCCAAAAAGAACGTATCAGCCATCGAAGAGAAAGAAAAGAAACAAGCACGGTTTCAGAGAAAGAATGGCATCTGCTAATGGTAGAAAAGTATTAGCAAGAAGAAGAGCGAAAGGAAGAAAGAGATTAAGTGTTTCTTCAGACCCTCGACCAAAGAAATAATGAAGAATTATTATTCATATACAAGGTGTTACTGTTTATCAGTAACACCTTTTTTTATGTCTTTTAATAAGTTTTAATAACTTCTTTTTTAGACTATAAATCAAATTATAATATTTACAAACTAGAATAAAACGACAGCCAACAAATGCCAAAAAACAAATCAATAAAATCAGTTTTAATTATAGGTTCAGGACCAATTGTTATTGGTCAAGCATGTGAATTTGATTATTCAGGAACTCAAGCCATTCGCTCATTGAGAGAAGAAGGTATTGAAGTAGTTTTAATCAATTCTAATCCTGCAACAATCATGACCGATCCTAATACTGCGGATCATGTATATTTAAAGCCATTAACTACCAAATCTATCATTGAGATATTATCTATCCATAATGTAGATGCTGTATTGCCAACTATGGGAGGACAAACTGCATTGAATTTGTGTATTGAAGCTCAAGACAAAGGGATTTGGGATGATTTTAATGTGGAATTGATTGGTGTTGATATTGATGCAATTGAAATTACTGAAGATAGAGAGAAATTTAGAAAGTTGATGTTAGAAATTGGAGTTGGTATGGCGCCACAAGCAACAGCAACTTCGTTCTTAAAAGGTAAAGAAATTGCACAAGAGTTTGGTTTTCCATTAGTTATTAGAGCTTCGTTTACTCTTGGTGGTGCAGGAGCATCAATCGTTTATGATCCTGAAGATTTTGATGAAATGTTAAAAAGAGGTTTAGAAATATCGCCTATTCATGAGGTGATGATTGATAAAGCCTTGATGGGATGGAAAGAATATGAATTAGAATTACTGAGAGATAAAAATGACAATGTTGTAATTATTTGTGCGATTGAAAATATGGATCCAATGGGAATTCATACAGGAGATTCTATTACAGTTGCACCAGCAATGACATTGAGTGATAAGACATATCAAAAAATGCGTGATATGGCAATTCATATGATGCGTTCTATTGGAGATTTTGCAGGAGGATGTAACGTTCAGTTTGCAGTTTCTCCTGATGAAAAAGAGGAAATTATTGCGATTGAAATTAATCCAAGGGTTTCTCGTTCATCAGCACTGGCAAGTAAAGCAACAGGTTATCCTATTGCTAAAATTGCTTCAAAGTTAGCACTTGGTTACAATTTGGATGAGTTAGATAATCAGATTACAAAAACTACGTCTGCATTATTTGAGCCAACATTAGATTATGTAATTGTAAAAATTCCTCGTTGGAACTTTGATAAATTTGAAGGTTCTGATAGAACTTTAGGATTGCAAATGAAATCGGTAGGAGAAGTGATGGGAATTGGACGTTCATTTCAAGAAGCCTTGCATAAAGCTACACAATCACTTGAGATTAAGAGAAACGGAATTGGCGCTGATGGAAAAGGGTATAAAGATTACGATACTATCATCAGTAAATTAAAGTATGCGAGTTGGGACAGAGTTTTTGTGATTTACGATGCTATTCAGATGGGAATTCCAATGAGTACTATTCATGAAATCACGAAGATTGATATGTGGTTCTTAAAGCAATACGAAGAACTGTATGCCATTGAAAAAGAAATATCTTCCTATGAATTAGAAACCTTGCCAAAAGATTTATTGCTTGAAGCAAAGCAAAAAGGATACGGTGACAGACAAATTGCGCATATGTTGGGTTGTTTGGAAAGCCAAGTATATAAGAAACGTAAGGAATTAAATATCAATAGAGTTTATAAATTGGTTGACACATGTGCTGCCGAGTTTAATGCTGAGACACCATATTATTATTCAACATTTGAAAGTAATATGATAGTTGATGGAAAAGAGTTTGCCGATAATGAAAGTATAGTTACTAAAAAGAAAAAAATTATAGTTCTTGGTTCAGGGCCTAATAGAATAGGGCAAGGTATTGAGTTTGATTATTGTTGTGTTCATGGAGTTTTGGCCGCAAGAGAAGCAGGATATGAAACAATTATGATTAACTGTAATCCAGAAACAGTTTCAACAGATTTTGATATTTCTGATAAACTATATTTTGAACCTGTATTTTGGGAACATATTTATGATATCATTCAGCATGAAAAACCTGAAGGAGTTATTGTTCAGTTAGGTGGTCAAACCGCATTGAAGTTGGCTGAGAAATTAGAAAAATATGGAATCAAAATTATTGGAACCAGTTTTGAAGCGCTTGATTTGGCTGAAGATAGAGGTCGTTTTTCAGAATTATTAACTGAATTAGATATTCCATTTCCAAAATTTGGAACAGCTACAAATGCAGAAGAAGCATTAGCAATTGCTGACGAATTAGATTTTCCAATTTTGGTTAGGCCTTCATATGTTTTGGGAGGACAAGGAATGAAGATTGTGATTAATAAGGATGATTTAGAGAAACATGTGGTTGACTTGCATAGAAAAATGCCTGGAAATGTATTGCTGTTAGATCATTATTTAGATGGTGCCATTGAAGCAGAAGCAGATGCAATCTGTGATGCTGATGGAGAAGTTTATATCATTGGAATTATGGAACATATTGAACCTTGTGGTGTGCATTCTGGAGATTCAAATGCTACATTACCTCCATTTAATTTAGGTGAGTTTGTGATGCAACAAATTAAAGATCACACCAAAAAAATTGCAGTAGCATTAAAAACAGTAGGATTGATAAATATTCAATTTGCAGTAAAAGATGATACCGTTTTCATTATTGAAGCAAACCCAAGAGCTTCTAGAACAGTTCCATTTATTGCTAAGGCTTACCAAGAACCTTATGTGAATTATGCAACCAAAGTGATGCTTGAAGAGAACAAAGTATCAGATTTTAATTTTAAGCCAAAGTTGTCAGGTTATGCTATTAAACAACCAGTATTCTCATTCAATAAGTTCCCAAATGTGGATAAGAATTTAGGTCCTGAGATGAAATCTACAGGAGAAAGTATTCTATTTATTGATAATTTGAAAGATGATCAATTCTACGAATTGTATTCAAGGCGAAAGATGTATTTGAGTAAATAAATTAATTTAAGGAGGCTATTCGCCTCCTTTTTTTATATTTGTTAAAAATCATATTTGTTATGAATTATATATTATTTGATGGATCAGTTAGAAAAGCTTTATTGCCGTTTACCTATACGCGTCCAGTTGCTGATATTCGTGTTGGAATCTTAACTATAAGAGAAAAATGGGAGAAGCGTTTAGGTTCTACAACAACTACTATAACAGAAGAATATCTTGAGGAAAAGTTTCCAATGGTAGAAATGGAAGAAAATGTAATGATTAATGGATCAATTCTTCCGACTGATGAGTTAGTTGAAAAGGTGAAAGGTTTAAGTAATAATCAAGCAATTTTTTATCAAGATGAGTTGGTAGCATTTTTTTCGACCGATACTCAAGAAGTTGCTAATTTTGATGATTTTGAGCAAATCCATTTTTCTGACAAACTAATACAAATAAAAAACACTTGGGATATATTTTCAATGAATGCACAAGCAATTCAAAATGATTTTGATTTTTTGACAGAAGGTAGAAAATCTGCTGATATTCCGGATACTATTCAATGTGTTAACAAACAAGATATTTTTATTGAAGATGGTGCTAAACTTACATTTGCTTCTTTGAATGCATCAAATGGTCCAATTTATATTGGGTCAAATGCTGAAATAATGGAAGGTTGTGTAGTTCGAGGTCCATTTGCATTGTGTGATAATTCGACATTAAAAATGTCAGCAAAGATATATGGAGGAACTACCATAGGTCCACATTCTAAAGTAGGAGGAGAAGTAAATAATTCTGTTGTTTTTGGGTATTCTAATAAAGGGCATGATGGCTTTTTAGGAAATTCAGTAATTGGGGAATGGTGTAATTTAGGTGCAGACACTAATAATTCAAATTTAAAAAACAACTATGCTGAAGTGAAATTGTGGAGTTATGAAACTGGACGATTTGCCAAAACTGGATTACAGTTTTGTGGTTTAATGATGGGAGATCATTCTAAATGTGGAATCAACACCATGTTTAATACAGGTACAGTTGTTGGAGTTAGTGCTAATATTTTTGGAACTGGATTTCCAAGAAACTTTGTTCCTTCTTATTCTTGGGGAGGAGCATCAGGATTTACAACCTATCAAATGAATAAAGTAAAAGAAGTTGCAACTGCGGTGATGATAAGAAGAGGTTTGGAGTTTGATGAAAAAGAGGCAGATATTTTAGAGTATATATTTGAAGAAACGAAACAATACCGAAATTTTTAAATAAAAAAAGGCTCTAATTTTAGAGCCTTTTTTTATTTAAAACTATTTTTTTCTAACACTACCTGAACCTGAAATTTTTACATTTTCAACGGTAGCATTTCCTTCATATTTTACAGAGCCTGAACCAGCGATTTTAGCAGTTAATTTACCATTAATTGTAGCGTGAATATTACCTGAACCAGCAATTTTCGCATTGGCATCAACTGTACTCAATTGATAACCTCTAAAGTTTCCTGAACCAGCGATTTTACAGTCCAAAGTTGTTGTAACTCCATTTAGTGTCATATTTCCAGAGCCTGCAACACTTGAATTTAAATCTGAAGTTTTAACATCAAGGTACATATTCCCAGACCCAGCAACTGCAATTGATAATTCATGGCTTGAAATCACATCCACTGTTTTGATTGTTCCTGATCCACCAAGTGTAACAGCATTAATTTGCTCGAATGGAACTGTAATTTTAACACCTTTGCTAGTTTTAACATTGATGCCTTTTTTCCATTTTATTTTTAGTTTTCCGTCTTTTACTTCAGTGATTAAATACTCATCAAGATTATCTTCAATTTTGATAGTTAATTTACCCTCTTCTCCAGCAACTAATGTTACATCGAAAGATCCGCCTACGGCTATTTTTTCATAATCAGCAGTAGTTCTGTTTTTGGTAACTACATTACCATTTCCTTTTACTTTTTTCGTCCATGCATTTGCTTGAACTGTCATGCAAACTAATAGGATTGTTGCAATTGTTTTAATAGTTTTCATTGATTTATTTTTTAGTTATTGTTATATATTTTTACGTGTCCATATTGACTTCTAATAGTTACTTTTCCATTAGAACCATTATATGTTCCTTCGTAATGCTTTTTGCTGTTTTTTTCTATTTGTTTTGTGAAATTAAATCCATCAGGAACAGTAATTCCACTGTATTGAGAATCGGCAATTAATTCAAAAGAACTATCACTAGCTACACCAATTTTTACTCCAGTATATTCGGTATTTACATTTATTAATTTAAAGTTAGCGCCCATTTTTTCAACACTCAATCTGCCATAATCAGCACTTACATCTAAAGAGGTTGCAACATTACCAAACTTCATATTTACATAATCACTATTTCCTTCAATTTTATTAGCATTTTTTACAACAGTGTTACCGTAATCAGAATTGTAAACTAAATCATTAAGGGTTACAAAAGTAGTATTACTATAATCAGAATTTAAATCAATATTACCTGCTTTTTCAATATCTATAGTTGAATAATCTATATTAATTGAACCGTCTTTCATAGAATCAATAGTTGAACCTCTAGAGTAGTCTAAATTGATACGAGTATTATTTCCAAGTAAATCTCCAATAAATATTTTACCATAATCACAGTCAATATCAGCATTACCTTCAAGTTTGTCTAATGTCACATTTCCATAATCCATATGCACACCTAAATTACATGTGACTGGCATTTTAACAATGTATTTTATATCCATGTTTACACTGTTGCGTTTTCCGAAAAAATTCCAACTATTATTTTGCTTTTCAAAATGAGTTTTAGCAGAAACTTCTTGTGAAGAATTTTCGAAAGCAACATCAATTTTTTCAAGTCTTTCATCAACTTTATCCTCATTATTTCCATTGGTAGTAATAATAACTTTGATAGAAACTTTATTACTATTCCATGTTTCAATATTTATTGCTCCGTATTTATTATTTAGATTTACTTGACCATTGGAATTAATAGAGAACTCTTTGTCAATGGTTTTAGTTTTAGTGTATTTTCCTTTCATTCCACCTGCAAAAGTCAGCGTAGGAATAAGGATAAATAAAGTAATTATTTTAACTATATGTTTCATTATTTAAATTTTTAAATTGTTTTATTTCTTCTAGTTGTTCTAATAAATTTTGTAATACTTCTACGCGTTGTTGAAAATTAGAAATCATTGCAAAAATCACTCTTTTATCACTTCCACTTTCATTTAACTCAGAAGAGAGAGAAGTATATTGTGTTTCAAGATTTTTTAATCTGATAAAAGCATCGTCAATTAATTTCTTGTTTTGTGGTGTTTTTTGAATGTTTATTTTTTCAATTTCACTTTTTATGACCGAAGTAAAGTAATCTTGTGTTTCAGCCATTTCTGGAGAAACATCTGCAAGTTGTATAGGTTCATTTTGCCTATTAGCTGCAAACCAAAAAGTAAATAATAAGGCAAATGAAGCAGCCATAATATACCATTTCCATTTTTTTGGTTTATAGATCGTTTTTTGATTTGCTAATCGTTTTTCAAATCGATTAAAGTGACCGAGTGACGGTTCAGCGGTATCAAAATTTTGATTAAATAGTTTATTAAAGTCTTTGTTTTCCATATTTTAAACTTTTTGTGTACTTAAGATTTCTCTTAATTTATTTTTAGCCCTAGAAATAGTAGTTCTACTATTTTGATAGGTAATATTCATTATTTCAGCTACTTCTTCGTAATCATATCCCTCAATTAAATGAAGAGTAATTGCGATACGATAATTGTCCTTCAATGAGTTAATACTATTCATAACTTCTTCACTTTTGATTGATGAATAGTCGACTTCTTCATCTTCAATTGGTGATTGTTGAGCTACTTCAAGTTTCACTTCTTCAAATCTTTTATTCTTTTTCAGTTGAGTTAAACATTTATTTATTACTATTCGTTTTAACCAAGCACCAAAGGTAACTTCACCTTTAAAAGTGCTCAATTTGGTGAATGCAATTAAAAACGATTCTTGCATCATATCCTCAGCTTCAAAGCTGTTTTTCAAAATCCTAAGGGCAGTATTATACATTGCTCTATAATACCTCTTATAGATTTCTAATTGAGCACTTTGCTCTCCAATTTCACATCGCTGTAAAAGTTGGTTAATATGTTGGTTTGGTTGTTGCAATGAATCGTTTCTGTTAAAAAGACATTAGAAAGTTTAATGTGTTACACTTATAGAAAATAAATTTAATATTTTATTTCTTGCTATGGCATAACTATTGTCTTTTATACTAGTGAATGTAATATGAAGAGAATATATAAAATTGATAATCAATTAGTTGCGTAAAATTGTTTAATTTGCAAACTTGTTATTCAATTTTATTAATGACAAAATGACCCAAATAAAAATATGAGTGATTCAAAATTTATAAAACTTGACAATCTGTCATTTGAGCAAATGTTTGATCAAGATGCTGAATTAATTCCATTAATGACGCCTGAAGATGAAGAAAGAATAAATAAAGAGGATATCCCAGAAGAGTTACCAATTTTACCATTGCGTAATATGGTTCTGTTTCCAGGAGTAGTAATTCCAATTACTGCTGGAAGAGATAAATCAGTTAAATTGATTAAGGATGCTAACAGTGGAAATAAAATTGTTGGTGTTGTTGCACAAAACGACGAATCAGTAGAGAATCCTTCGATAAATGATATACATAAAGTTGGTACTGTTGCTAAAATTTTAAAAATGTTGAAAATGCCTGACGGTAATACAACTGTTATTATTCAAGGGACTAAGAGGTTTGAGGTTGATACATTTATACAAGAAGAACCTTATATTAAAGCAACAGTAAAGAAAATTCAAGAAGATAGATCATCATTAGATAAACCTGAATTTGAAGCCATTATTGATTCAATTAAATCAATGGCATTGAAGATTATCAAGATGAACCCTAGTTTACCTTCTGAGGCTTCTTTTGCAATAAAGAATATAGAGAGCAGTTCGTTTTTGGTAAATTTTGTTTCATCAAATATGAATCTTCCAGTTGTTGAAAAACAGAAAATTTTGAATACCAATGATTTAAAAGATCGTGCATTGCTTACGTTAAAATATATGACGAAAGAAATGCAAAAGTTGGAGTTGCGTAATGATATTCAGTCAAAAACACGCTCTGATATGGATCAGCAACAACGTGAATATTTTTTGAATCAGCAATTAAAAACTATTCAGCAAGAATTAGGTGGCGTATCTTATGAAGAAGAATTAGATGAAATGCGAGAAAAAGCGAAGTCTAAAAAATGGAGCAAAGAAATTTCGGATAAGTTTCATAAAGAAATAGGAAGATTGCAACGAATGAATCCGCAAGTAGCAGAGTATTCTGTTCAAAGAAACTATTTAGATTTGCTGTTGGAATTGCCTTGGGATGAATATTCGGAAGATAAGTTTGATCTGAAGCGTGCTGAAAAAATCTTAGATAGAGATCACTTTGGTTTAGAAAAAGTAAAACAAAGAATTATTGAGCACCTTGCTGTATTGAAACTTAAAGGCGATATGAAATCTCCAATTATTTGCTTGTACGGACCTCCAGGAGTTGGTAAAACATCGCTTGGAAAATCAATAGCAGAATCATTGGGAAGAGAATATGTTCGAATGTCTTTAGGTGGATTGAGAGATGAAGCTGAGATAAGAGGACATAGAAAAACGTATATAGGAGCAATGCCCGGAAGATTGATTCAGAGTTTGAAAAAAGCCGGAACATCGAATCCAGTATTTGTATTGGATGAGATTGATAAATTGGCTTCCAATTCACATAATGGTGATCCATCATCTGCAATGTTAGAAGTATTAGATCCTGAGCAAAACACTGCTTTTTATGACAATTACTTAGAGTTAGGTTATGACTTGTCCAAAGTATTGTTTGTGGCTACTGCCAATAGTTTGTCAACGATTCCTTGGGCATTGAGAGATCGTATGGAGATTATTAATGTGAGTGGTTATACCATTGAAGAAAAAGTTGAGATTGCGAAGAGACATTTGTTACCAAAACAGTTAAAAGAACACGGATTAACCTCTAAAGATATTCAGATTAAAAAAGCACAATTGGAAAAGATTGTTGAAGGTTATACGAGAGAATCTGGAGTGAGAGGATTGGATAAACAAATTGCTAAAGTTGTGAGATATGCAGCCAAGTCAATTGCGATGGAAGAAGAATATAACACTCAAATTTCATCTGAGGATATTGAAAAAGTTTTAGGAGTTTCTCATTTGGAGAGAGATAAATATGAAAATAACGATGTTGCAGGAGTAGTTACTGGACTGGCTTGGACAAGAGTAGGAGGAGATATTTTGTTTATTGAGTCTATAGTCTCAAAAGGAAAAGGCTTGACGATTACTGGAAATTTAGGAACGGTAATGAAAGAGTCGGCAACCATTGCTATGGAGTATATCCGTTCCAATGCTGAAGAGTTTGGAATAGATGCGAAAATTATAGAAGAAAATAAAGTGCATATTCACGTTCCAGAAGGTGCTACACCAAAAGATGGTCCAAGTGCAGGGATAACGATGTTAACGTCTTTGGTTTCGGTATTTACACAGCGTAAAGTAAAATCTCGTTTGGCAATGTCAGGTGAAATTACATTGAGAGGTAAAGTGTTACCAGTTGGTGGAATCAAAGAAAAGATTTTGGCTGCAAAGCGTGCCAATATCAAAGAAATCATTTTATGTGCTGATAATAAGAAAGATGTTGATGAAATTAACCAACGTTATTTAAAAGGGGTGAAATTTCATTATGTAAAAGAAATGAAAGAAGTGATTGAAATTGCACTGACGAAGCAAAAAGTAAAGGGAGCGAAGAAGTTCTAAAATAAAAATCGAATATGAAAAAACAATTCCAAGAAACTAAAAAGTTAATTCTCTTCGAAGAAAAAGTTGGAGGTAAAAAAATCGTATATCGTCAACATAAAGAAGATGAGGAAAAGGAATTTGTTAAAATCTATGAGCAAAAAGGAAAAAATTATTTTTTCGATTACGATGGACAAACTATAAAACAAATTGAATTAAGAGATTTTGAAGAAATCCCTTATTTGTTTAATTCATTTGGCTATGGTTTTAGCGACAATACTGTAAATAGTTTTTTTAGATATCAATTCGATGATAAGCGAATAAATAAAATTATAATATCAGAAGATATTGAATCTAAAAAAGTTCGCAAAAATCTTTTTTTGAACATAAATGACTTATCAGTATTAATTTCAAGCACAAATCAAGAACAAAGAGCTTGTAACGACACTAAAAAAATTCTAATAAAAAATTTTTTAGTGGATATTTTTCCAGAAATAGCTTTTGATTATAAAGAGACAAACAATAATAAAAAACTAATTTTAAGAAACCTTAATCAGAAACTTATTGACCAACTAACAGCTGATGATATTGAAAAAATTGGAAATTTTTATGTTGATGCATCTAAAAAATATAAAAGAGCTGATTTAGTCAAAAGGATGACCTTTGGACTTCAAAAAAATGCTCAAATTCTTACACTTCAAGAAATAATTGCTAAATATGAGTTATTACTTAAAGAAAATCCACCCGAAAGTTCTTGGCAAAAATTCTTTGATGAATATATAACTCTATTTGACACACGCTACGCTCATAAAATAAACTATAAAAATATTGCAACAGGAATAACCAAATATCCTGATTTAGTTTTAGTTGATATTTACGGATATATTGATTTTTACGAACTAAAGAAAAGTAGTACGCCATTAATGAAATACGATTCAAGTCACAAAACTTGGTATTGGACTAAAGATGTTTCTATGGTTATTGCACAAGCAACTGATTATTTGCAAAAATCAAAAGAGAATGCTATAAATTATACTAAAGTAATTAAAGAAGAAACCGAAACTGAAAGCGAAGAAGGAATTGATGTAAATATTATAAATCCGAGAGTAATAATTGTTGCTGGTTCAACAAAGGAATTGAATACAAAGAAAAAACAAAATCATTTTAAAAATCTTCGAGAGAGTTTAAAAGATATAGAATTTGTATTATATGATGAACTTCTTGAACGACTTAAAAACCTTTTGGATAAAATTAAAATCAAATAAATGACTACTGAAGAAAAAATTGAGAAGATTTCTGAATTTCTTCATCAACCAAATAATAAGTTGATTTGGAGTAAAAAAGAAACATTGCAAGCAGGAACTTTTTTTGACATTGGAATGTCAAATAGTCCAATGAATATTGATTTTTCTTTTGAAACTCTTGTTGACGGAATTGAAGAGACAGTAGCTATTTTAAAGAACATAACAATCAATAGAGATTTGGAGTCCATAAGAAATGACGTTAAATCAAAACTGACAAAATATAATATAAATCCTAACCAAAGCTTTTATCTTGTTATTAAAGGTAATATAGATGAAAGAATATAAGGCTTACAACAATGACCATAGGTAATTGCTTGTTTTCGCTAACTTCTGGAAATCCTCGTAGATTTTCTTTCAACAATTTTACTTAAAAAACGCTTTCGATTGTTCCCAATACTTATCCATTTCTTGGAGTGACATATCATGCAATTCTTTACCCTCTTTTTTGGCGGCTTGTTCCAAGAATTGAAAACGTTGGATAAACTTTTTGTTGGTGCGCTCTAAAGCATTTTCAGGATTTACTTTGATAAAACGTGCATAATTAATCATAGAGAATAAAACATCACCAAACTCGCTTTCAATTTTATCAGTATTCCCTTTTTTTATTTCGGCATTTAATTCTGCGAGCTCTTCTTGAACTTTTTCCCACACTTGTTCTGGTTGTTCCCAATCAAAACCTACACCAGCAACTTTGTCTTGAATTCTATTGGCTTTCACCATGGCAGGAAGTGACTTTGGAACACCTTCTAGCACCGATTTTTTGCCTTCTTTCAATTTCAGTTTCTCCCAATTCTGTTTGACTTCCTCTTCATTTTCCACATCAATATCTCCATAGATATGAGGATGTCTAGAAATTAACTTTTCAGAAATAGAAGTAGCAACATCAGCGATGTCAAAGTCATTGGTTTCCGAGCCAATCTTAGCATAAAAAATGATGTGCAACAGTAAATCGCCTAACTCTTTCTTTACTTCTTCTAAGTTGTTATCAAGAATAGCGTCACCCAATTCGTAGGTTTCCTCAATGGTTAAATGACGCAGCGATTGGAGCGTTTGTTTTTGGTCCCAAGGACATTTTAAGCGCAACTCATCCATGATAGTTAATAGTCTATCTATGGCTTCTAATTGTTGCGCTCTAGAATTCATTTAGTCTTCGTTTTCGGTAGCTTCTTCTTCATCTATCGATGAAAAATCAAAATTATTAGCAACCAATAAATTATACCACTGAACTACTTTTTTGATGTTCGAAGCGTATACACGCTCTTCATCATATTCAGGAAGAATAGTTGAGAAATACTCCGTTAGTTTTTTAGCACTTTCTTTATGACTTATACACTCTTTACCACTTTCTTTTTCGTGCATAGTCTTAAAAATTTCTTTTAACGGAACTTCATCAGCATAGGTGTAAATAGCAATATTGTCAAGTACACTCACATTGTGCATTGCATTGATTGGAAATCTTTTTTTGTCAATAAAAGATTCAACGATAAGTCCGCCTTTAGACTGTGCAATGATTTCGTATAAACCTGGTTTTCCAGTAACAGCAATAATTTTTTCTAAACTCATATTTATCTTTTCTTTGGGTTGTAAAAACTCATCCTATAATCAGGATTAATTTTTCCTTTAGATATTTTTTCTAATTTCTTTTTTAATAATCTTTTTTTGAGTGATGATAATTTATCGGTAAATAAAATTCCTTCAATATGATCATACTCGTGTTGTACTACTCTTGCAGCTAATCCTGAAAGTGTTTCAGTATGCTTTTTGAAGTCTTCATCATAGTACTCAATGGTCAAAGTTTCATTTCTAAAAACATCTTCTCTCACATCAGGAATACTTAAACAACCTTCATTGAACACCCATTCATTTCCAGTTTCTTCAATTATTTGAGCATTGATAAATGTTTTTTTGAAGTTTTTTAAGAAATTCCTTTCTTCTTCCTCCAAATCTTCATCTTCGGCAAATGGTGAGGTATCTACCAAAAATAAACGAATGGCTTTTCCAATTTGTGGAGCAGCCAAACCAACGCCATGCGCATTATCCATCGTTTCTTTCATGTCTTTAATCAACTTTTCTAACTCTGGATAATCTTTATCTATATCAACACCTAGTTTTCTTAAAACCGGATTTCCATAGGCTACAATTGGTAATATCATTTTTTCAAATTTATGGACAGCAAAAATACGATATTAGATATTATTTTTTAGTAGATTTGGCTCAATAATTATTTAATTTATATGGATTGGAAAAAGTACTGGGATAAAATAGCAACTAATAATCCTGATAATAAAATCAAGCAAGTACAAAGAAAGGATGAAGCGAGTACTTTTTTAACAGTCAATCGTATTTCAAGAATTCTTGAAATAACTAGAGAAGATAATATTTTAGATGTTTGTTGTGGTAACGGTTTATTAACTTCACAAATTGCCAAAAAATGTGCTCATATTGTTGGTGTGGACCAATCCATAAAATTATTGGAAGTTGCTAAAAAAGGTTCGAATGATGTGAATATTGAATATGTAAATGGATCTGCTCTAGCGTTAGGTAAATTATTTGAAGGTCGAAAATTTGATAAAATTTATATGCAATTTTCATTTCAGTATTTTGAAAAAAGGAATCAAGGAAAAAAGGTAATTGCTGAAATGTTGAAATGTTTGAAACCTAATGGCAAAATTTTCCTTGGCGATGTTCCAGAGTGTGATAAGTTTGATGAGTTTTATAATACTCCAGTTAAAAAACTAAGGTTTTATAAGGATAAACTGTTGCTGAAAAATGAAATGGGTAAGTTTTGGAAAGTTTCTGCTATTGATGAAATTTGTAAAGATAACAATGTGAATGGATCAGTTTTGGAACAACCGCTAGAATGTCCATATTCACATTATAGGTTTGACTATTTGATAGAAAATTAAAGTTGTTCTAAATAGGTTTGAAGAATTATGGTAGCGCTGATTTCATCAATCAAGGCTTTATTTTGACGTTGCTTTTTATTCAATCCACTGTCAATCATAGTTTGAAAGGCCATCTTAGAAGTAAATCGTTCATCCACTCTTTTAATTTTAATTTCAGGAAATTTATTAGTGAGTTTTTGTAAGAATTCTTGAATTAAAATTTCACTTTCACTTTCAGTATAATCCATTTGTTTAGGCTCACCAACAACAAATAAAGAAACATTTTCATCTTTTAGATAGGTATCTAAAAACGAAAATATTCCTTTGGTTTCTATAGTAGTAAGTCCAGAAGCAATTAACTGCAATTCATCAGTTACTGCAATTCCAGTACGTTTTTTTCCAAAATCAAATGCAAGTATTCTTCCTTTCAAATTTTTATTTAAATAAATATTTGCAAATCTACGATTCGAAATTTACTTAATAACAATTTTTTTAGAAATTGAAGTGTTGTTAGCATCAATCTTTAAGATGTATATACCTTGATTTAAAGTATTTATATCTAATTTTATTGATTCTGAATTTGTAACACTTTCAGTCATAACAACTTTTCCTAATAGATTGTACAAACTAATTTTAGCATCTAAGTTTTCAATAAAATTAATTTCTAGGAGTTCATTTTTCTCAATAGGATTTGGATAAATTGATATGTTATCATTAAGTAAGTCAAATTTTTCATTTCCTAATACTGCTCCAACATAGGTGCAAGAAACTCCATTGCCAAAATCGGCAGTAAAATTGTTTTCATCTATTGGAGTTTGTCCAGCATCAATACTGTAGTTTAGATTGGTTCCACTACAAGATGATTGTGTAAAGCTACTTCCATCAATAGTTATAGTAGAAGGATAGGTGTTACAGGTTCCTGAAGTAATTTTAAATCGAACACTAGTACTGCTTGATTGTGATGCTTGAATTTCAGCAGGACAAGTTTGAGCATTGGTAAAAAAAGTTACCGCAAATAATGCGATAATTAGTAGGTAATTTTTTTTCATGGTTGAGGGTCTTAAAAAGTTATTTATGTTATGACACAAATTTAGTTAAAAAGTCACAATATAATTTTGAATTCAGGCTATAATAGCGTTTGAGGTTTTTTATATTTGTAAAATATAATTTTATAAAATGAAGAAATTACAATCAATTATTGAAAAAGCATGGGATAATCGAGAATTGCTAAGTAGTGTAGATACTCAAAATGCTATTCGCGAAGTTGTTGGCTTATTAGATATAGGAACATTAAGAGTTGCAGAACCAATTAACGATGGATGGCAAGTAAATGAATGGGTTAAAAAGGCAGTTGTTTTATATTTTCCTATACAAAAAATGGAAACTCAAGAAGTAGGAATTTTTGAATATCACGATAAAATTCCGCTTAAAAATGGATATAAAGAAAAAGGAGTACGAGTAGTGCCTCATGCAGTGGCAAGACATGGCGCTTATATTTCTTCAGGTACTATTTTAATGCCAAGTTATGTGAATATTGGCGCTTATGTTGATGAAGGAACAATGGTAGACACTTGGGCAACTGTTGGTAGTTGTGCTCAAATTGGGAAAAACGTGCATTTAAGTGGAGGAGTAGGAATTGGAGGAGTATTAGAGCCATTACAAGCAGCACCAGTAATTATTGAAGATGGAGTTTTTGTAGGATCAAGATGTATAGTTGTTGAAGGTGTAAGAGTTGAAAAAGAAGCTGTTTTAGGTGCGAACGTTGTTTTGACTATGAGCACAAAAATAATTGATGTAACTGGTGATGAACCAATAATAACGAAAGGAGTTATACCTGCAAGATCAGTTGTAATTCCTGGAAGTTATACCAAAGAATTTAATGCTGGAAAATATAACGTACCTTGTGCTTTGATAATTGGGAAAAGAAAAGAAAGTACCAATAAAAAAACATCATTAAATGATGCACTTCGCGAATACGATGTTGCAGTATAAAAGTCTATGGAGAAACTTACAGTAATAATCCCAACTTATAATGAAGAAAGCAATATTGTTGAGGTCTTAAAATCAGTAGATTTTGCAGACGAAATCATGGTTGTTGATTCATATAGTACTGATAATACCCTTGAACTAGCAAAAGAGTTTACTAATTTTATTATTCAACGTGAATATGAATATTCAGCTTCTCAAAAGAATTGGGCAATTCCACAAGCTACAAATGAATGGATTTTACTGGTTGATGCTGATGAAAGGGTAACACCTGAATTAAAATCAGAAATTTTAGAATTATTAAAGTACCCTTCAATTAATAATTATTCAGGTTATTGGATTTCTAGAAAAAATCACTTTATGGGCAAGCATGTTCGTTTTGGAGGATGGAATGATAAAGTAATTCGATTATTTAAAAAGAATGAATGTAAATATGAAGATAAGCACGTTCATGCAGAGATAATAGATAATGGAAAGATTGGTTCGCTTAAAGAAAAATTGTATCATGATACCTATGTGAATTTCGATTTTCACATGAAAAAATTGAATCGATATGCATGGTTACAAGCCAAAGATTACGATAAGAAAACAGGAATGTTAACACCTTTTCATTTTGTAGTAAAACCATGCTGGAGATTTTTTAAGCATTATATTATTCAAGGAGGTTTTAGAGATGGTGTAGTTGGTTTAGTAATTGCATATAATCATTCCTATGCTGTTTTTATGCGTTATGTTAAATTGTGGCTGCTCAGGAAAGGATTAAAGTAAAAGTATTTTTATAATGTCGGTTAGTAAAAATAAAGATATAGTTATAGATGCCGTAATTACTTGGGTTGATGGAAGTGATGTGAAACATCAAGAGAAAATGAGACCTTATTTTACGGGAACTAATGTATGGAGTAATAAAAAGTTTAAAACTCGTTTTGATCAAGTAAATGAAATTGAAATTGCAGTAAAGTCAATCATAAAATTTGCTCCTTATATTCAAAATATTTTTATTGTTACTGATAATCAAACTCCTCCTTTTTTAGAAAAATATAACAAGCAAAAAACAGCGAGTCAACCAACTATCACAATTATAGATCATACAATAATTTTTGCTGAATTTGATTCGTTACTGCCAGTTTTTAATTGCCGACCGATTGAAACACTTTCATATAAAATACCTAAACTATCAGAGCATTTTATTTACTTCAATGATGATTTTTCTTTGTTAAAAAAAACCACGCCTTCAGATTTTTTTGTTGATGGAAATCCGGTTTTAAGAGGTGAATGGAAACGATTGGACGAACATATTTTTCATAAGCAATTAATAAATAGTGTTTTAAAACTACTTGGAAAAGAAACTAGAGATAAAAAATATGGTTATAAAAGAGGTCAACAAAATGCTGCAAGAGCCTTAGGTTTTGATAAGTATTTTAAATTAGATCATACACCTGCACCAATTAGAAAGTCTAGTTTGAAAAACTATTTTGAATCAAATCCTGATATGCAAGAGAAAAATATAAGGCATAGATTTAGAAATCCTGAGCAATATGTTTTGCAATCATTAGCCAATCATATTGAAATTAAAAAAGGGACTGCAGTTTTAAAAGAAGACTATCAATTAATATATATTGGAGGTTCGCATAGCAAACCTTTATACTGGTATAAGAAAATGATGAATCGATCAGAAAATGATGATAGTAAATTGTTTTTATGTATGCAAAGTTTAGATTTATGCCCTAAAAACAAATTGGATTTACTTTTTGATTGGCTGCAAAAGAGATTAAAAATTGATAATCTAAATTTTTAAAATGCTAAAATATTTAAAAAGACAACGGTTACGATATTTACGTAAAATGATGTTCTTACCACAAGAACGTTATGTTCGCTATTCCTATGAATATTATACTGGTAAAAAATTAGATTTAGAAAATCCTAAAGAATATAATGAGAAAATCCAATGGTTAAAAGTTTTTTATAAACCTAAGATTTTAAATCAAATGGTCGATAAATATGCTGTTAGACAATATGTTATAGACACTATTGGTGAGGAATATGTAAATGAATGTTATGGAGTTTATGATTCGGTGAAAGAAATAGATTTTGACTCTTTACCCAATCAGTTTGTTATAAAAGGTGTACATGGAAGTGGTTTTAACTTGATTGTTAAAGAGAAATCCACATTAGATTGGAACAAATCTAAAAAATTACTTAACAAATGGATGGGAATAAATCAGTATTATAAAACTGGTATGGAATGGGCTTATAAAGATGTAAAACCAAGATTAACTGTTGAAAAATACTTGCAAGAAGAAGGAAAAGATGTAATAAATGATTATAAGTTCTTTTGTTTTAATGGTAAGCCAAAATTTCTACAGATAGATATTGAAAGAGGTATAAAGGATTACAGATGTTTCTACGATATAAATTGGGTAAAGCAGCCATTTTATACAATTGGTAAAACATTGATGTATGAAAAGGAAGTTGAAAAGCCTTCAAACTTTAATGAAATGATGGTTCTTGCTGAAAAACTTGCAGGGAGATTACCATTTTCAAGAATAGATTTTTATTCAGTAAATGGGAAAACTATTTTTGGCGAAATAACATTTTACCCTTCTGATGGTAGAAAAGATTTTGCACCAGATGAATATAATTTGAGTATCGGAAATTTGATAAAACTACCGAAAATCCCAGAAGGACAAAAGGAAATCACAGAATATTAATGATCCAAGAACTAAGAAATAGTCTTACTGCTTTAAATGACGAGAAAGTATTTTTATATCCAACAGACACAGTTTGGGGAATTGGTTGTGACGCAACAAATTCAAGGGTGGTTTCTGAAATTTATAAGATTAAAAGAAGAAGCGAAAGTAAGAGTCTAGTGATTTTAGTTAGTTCACTTAATATGTTACAAAAGTATGTAAAGGTAACCTCTGAATTAAAAAAGTTTATACATACGTTACGCAAACCAACTACTGTAATTTACCAAGATCCCAAAGGTCTTGCTAAAAACGTCATTGCTTCAGATAACACCGTAGCAATACGAATTGTGCAAGATGAATTCTGTAGAAAATTGATAAAACGTTTTGGTAAGCCAATAGTTTCCACTTCGGCTAATATTAGCGGAAATAAAACTCCAAATTCATTTCAAGAAATAGAAAGCGTAATTTTGGAAGGCGTTGACTATGTTGTAGATTTGCACAGAGATAGCATTAACAAAAAATCTTCTAGAATTGTTAAGTTGGAAGTTAATGGTTCTATAACAGTCATACGCGATTAATTTTGATGAAATACCAAGAAGCAATTACGCATCCATTATTTGAAATAATTTCAAAAGCATCAGAAGAATTAAATGTTTCTTCATATGTTATTGGAGGATTTGTTCGTGATTTTATTTTAAATAGAGGAGAAGCAAAGGATATAGATATTGTTGCGGTTGGAAGTGGAATAGCATTGGCTGAAAAAGTTGCTGAGTTATTACCAAACAATCCAAAAGTACAGGTTTTTAAAACCTATGGTACTGCAATGTTGCGTCATGAAGAAATTGAAATTGAATTTGTTGGAGCGCGTAAAGAATCATATACTGAGCATAGTAGAAACCCAATTGTTGAAAACGGAACATTAGAAGATGATCAAAACAGAAGGGACTTTACGATCAATGCATTGGCAATAAGTTTAAATAAAGAAACTTATGGAGAATTGTTAGATCCATTTGATGGTATAAATGATCTTGAAAATAAAATCATTCGAACTCCTTTAGACCCAACAATTACCTATTCTGATGATCCTTTAAGGATGATGCGAGCAATTCGTTTTGCAACGCAGTTAGGATTTGCAATAGAGCAAAAATCTTTGGATGCAATTGCTAACAATTCTGATAGATTAAAAATTATTACAAGAGAAAGAATTGTTGATGAACTGAATAAAATAATGTTATCTGAAATACCATCAATTGGATTTTTATTGTTGCAAAAAACTGGTTTATTAAAACAAATCCTTCCAGAAATTGTGGCTCTAAAAGGAGTAGAGGAGGTTGAAGGGCAGAAACATAAAGATAATTTTTATCACACTTTTGAAGTAGTTGATAATATTTCTAAACATACCGATGACCTTTGGTTGCGTTGGGCTGCATTATTGCATGACATTGGTAAAGCACCAACAAAAAAGTTTCATAAAACTATTGGTTGGACTTTTCATGGACATGAATTTGTAGGTTCAAAAATGGTGTATAAACTTTTTAAAAGGTTAAAAATGCCATTGAACAATAAAATGAAATTTGTACAAAAAATGGTATTGTTGAGTTCACGTCCAATAGTTTTGGCAACTGATGTTACTGACTCGGCCGTACGTAGATTAGTTTTTGATGCAGGTGACGACATTGATAGTTTAATGACCTTGTGCGAAGCCGATATAACAACCAAGAACCCTAAGAAATTTAAGCGTTATCATAGAAACTTTGAGTTAGTCCGTACAAAAATCAAAGAAGTTGAAGAGCGTGATAGAATTCGGAATTTTCAACCTCCAATTTCTGGTGAATTGATTATGAAAACTTTCAATTTAAAGCCTTGTAGAGAAATAGGTCAAATAAAAGATGCCATCAAAGAAGCAATTTTGGATGGCAAAATTGCGAATGATTATGATGAGGCTTATCAGTTTATGCTAAAAAAAGCTGAAGGTTTAGGACTAAAGAAATTATAAAGACTGCATATTAACCAACTTATAATAATCACCCTTTTTACTAAGTAATTCTTCATGCTTGCCTTGTTCAATAATTTCTCCTTTTTTAAGGACTAAAATTAAATCAGCTTTTTGAATAGTTGAAAGTCTGTGAGCAATCACAAGCGATGTCCTATTTTGCATCATTTTTTCCAAAGCTACTTGAACTAATTGTTCACTTTCGGTATCTAAGGCAGAAGTTGCTTCGTCCAAAATCATTATTGGAGGGTTTTTCAATACTGCTCTTGCTATTGAGAGTCGCTGTTTTTGACCACCAGATAATGAATTTCCACTATCACCAATATTTGTTTCATATTGATCAGGAAGATCTTTTATAAATTCATGTGCATTGGCAATTTTTGAGGCTTCCAAAATTTCATTTTCATTAGGGTTTTCAACTCCTAAAGAAATGTTGTTTTTAACAGTGTCATTAAATAAAATAGAGTCTTGAGTTACTATTCCCATCAAATCTCTCAATGACTTTTTAGTCATATCTTTAATGTCAATTCCGTCAATTTTAATTGTGCCTTCATTTACATCATAAAAACGAGTAACTAAATTTGCTAAAGTAGATTTTCCACTTCCAGATTGTCCAACCAGCGCAACAGTTTGCCCTTTTGGAATAGTTAATGAAAAATCTTTTAATACAAATTCATCTTTGTATTTGAAAGAGATGTTTTCAAAAGTAATTTCTTTATCAAATGTCGATTTTTCAATAGCATTTGGTTTATCAATAATTGTGTTTTCTGTTTCTAAAACTTCTAAAATTCGTTCAGCAGAAGCATCACCTTTTTGAATGTTAGAATACGTAGATGCAATAGCTTTGGCCGGATTTAAAACTAAATAAAACAATCCGATGTATCCAAAGAATTCTTGCGGTTGCATGTCGCTATTCTCACCTAAAACTAATTTTCCACCGTAATATAGAATAGCAATAATCGTAGTTACACCTAAAAATTCACTCATAGGAGAAGCTAACGTTTTTCTATGAATGACCTTAGTCATTAAGTTTCTATATTTTTTGGTAGAGTTTTTAAATTTAGATTCAATTCTTTTTTCAGCATTAAAACCTTTAATAACTCTTAATCCAGTTAACGTTTCTTCAATAAATGATAAGAAATAACCAGTTTCTTGTTGTGCTTTTAATGAGTTTGCTTTTAATCTTTTACTAATTGCTGAAATAATAAATCCAGAAATAGGCAATAATACAAATACAAATAGCGTCAATTCTACACTTATAGCAAACATTGAAACAAGCGTAAAAATAATTGTTAAAGGTTCTCTAACTATGGTTTCTAATGAAGTTAAAAACGTTGTTTCTACTTCTCTTACGTCAGAAGTTAATCTAGAAATTGTGTCACCTTTTCTTTTTTCAGAAAAATAAGCAATTGGTAATTCTAAAATTTTATTATATAAATGATCTCTAATGTCTTTAACGACTCCATTTCTTAGAAATGCCAATACATAAGAGGCGAGATATCTAAATAAGTTTTTAAAGAAAAATAAACTGAAAGAAAGAATACAAATAAAGAGTAGTGCTTTGTCAATCCCTCCACTTACAAGCATATCAGTAACATTATAATTTATTGTGCCTTGTACATAATCATAAATACTACTAATGCCTTCATAAGTAGGCTTTTCATATACTTTTTCTTCTTTACCGAAAAGTATTCCTAATACAGGTATAAATCCAAGTACTGATAATACATTAAACACAGCATACAAAATATTAAATAGCACGTTTAGCCAAGCAAAGCGTTGGTAAGGTTTAGCATATTTTAATATTTTTCTGAAGTGATTCATAATTTAACTGTTGTCAGGTCGAGCGCAGTCGAGACCTAATTAAAACCCTCGAAGAGACAAATCTACAATTTCATCTCTTTAATGATTCGCTGTATTTTAGCATCTAACTCTTTTTCTATCATATCTGAATTTTCAATTAAGTATAATGGAGTATTTACACTAAAATAAAATTTGATTTTAGGTTCAGTTCCACTTGGCCTAGCGGCAACGCGTGTTCCTTTTTCAGTATGGTAAATTAAAACATTAGATTTAGGAATATCCATTGTAGTTTCTTCACCAGTTATTAAATTCTTCTTAATTCCTGATTGATAATCACTTAAAAACTCAACTTTTTCTCCGTCTATTGTTGTTATTGGATTTTGACGCATATCGCTCAACATTTGCTGAATTTGTTGAGCACCGTCCATTCCTTTTTTAACGATTGAAATTAGATGTTCTTTATAAAAGTTATGTTTTGTATAAATGTTTAATAATTCCTCATAAAATGAACTACCATTTTGTTTAGCAATAGTTGCAATTTCACATGCCAAAAGTGTTGAAGTTACAGCATCTTTATCTCTTACGAAATCACCAACCATATAGCCAAAACTTTCTTCGCCACCACCTATGAAATCCATAGAATCAAAATCCCGAATCATTTTGGCAATCCATTTGAAACCTGTTAATCCAATTTTAGTTTCTACTCCATAACTAGAAGCAATTTTATTTACCAATTCTGTAGAAACAATCGTAGATCCTATAAATTGATTACCATTAATTCTGCCTTCGTTTTGCCATTTTTTAATCAAAAAATCAGTCATTACACTCATTGTTTGATTTCCATTCAATAGTGTTATTTTTCCATTTATATCTCTCACAGCAACACCTAATCTATCACAGTCAGGATCAGTACCGATAACAATGTCTGCACCAATTTTATCAGCAAGGTCAGTTGCCATTTTTAATGCAGCAGGTTCCTCAGGATTTGGAGATTTTACTGTTGGAAAATCACCATTTGGTTCGCGCTGTTCTTCTACAATATGAACATCCGTATATCCTGCTCTTTTCAAAGTTTCTGGTATTGAAACTATTGAAGTTCCATGAAGTGAAGTAAATACAATTTTTAAGTTATCTCTATTGCTAAGTGTTGGTAAAGAGCCATTTTTCACACATCCATCAACGAACACATTGTCTACATCTTGACCTATAACTTCAATCAAACTTTCGTTTGAATCAAATTTAATTTCTGAAAAATCAAGTTTATTCACTTCATTTATGATGCCTTTATCTTCAGGAGGAACTATTTGTCCGCCATCAGCCCAATAAACTTTATACCCATTATATTCAGGTGGATTATGAGAAGCAGTTAATACGATTCCAGCATCACAACCTAAATGCTTAACTGCAAATGATAATTCTGGTGTTGGTCTTAAATCTTCAAATAAATAAACTTTAATATTATTAGCCGAAAATACATCTGCAACTAGTTTTGCAAACTTTTTACTATTATGTCTGCAATCGTATGCAATGACAACTTTTATTTGTTTGTTGGGAAATTGTTGAATTAAATAGTTAGAAAGTCCTTGGGTTGACCTTCCCAGCGTATATTTATTAATTCTGTTAGTTCCAGCACCCATAACTCCACGCATACCACCAGTTCCAAATTCAGTATCTTTATAAAATCTATCTTCTAATTCTTTAGAATTATTGGTTATTAAATCTTGAATTTCTTGTTGTGTTTCACTATCAAAAGTATCAGAAAGCCATTGTTTTGCCTTGTCTAAAATTTGATTTTTTTCCATTTTCATTAATTTATTTAATAATACAAAGTTAAGGATTTAACTTTGCTTATAAGTTTGTTTTATTACTGATTTTGTATAAACTCTTATCGCGTTTGGTGCGTAGAATAAGTTCGCCTAAAAAACCTGATAAAAAGAACAAAGTTCCAATTATCATAGTAGTTAATGCAATATAAAACCAAGGATTATCGGTTACTAATTTGGTTGGAGTGTGATAATAATAAAGTTTTAATAGTTTAGTAACACCAATATACAATGCCGAGAAAAAACCAATGATAAACATAATACTGCCTAAGAAACCAAAAAGATGCATTGGTCTTTTACCAAATTTTGATAAAAACCAAATGGTAATTAAATCTAAGAAACCATTGATAAATCTATCCATACCAAACTTGGTTACACCATATTTTCTTGCTTGATGGGCTACAACTTTTTCATCAATTTTGGTAAAGCCAGCATTCTTTGCAAGTACAGGTATATACCTATGCATTTCACCATATACATCTATATTTTTTATAACTTCTTTTTTATAGGCTTTTAAACCGCAATTAAAATCATGTAGTTTTAATCCCGAAGTTTTTCTTGCTGCAAAATTAAATAGTTTTGAAGGGAAGTTCTTTTTGATTTTTGAATCGTAGCGTTTTTTCTTCCAGCCAGAGATAAGGTCAAAGCCCTCGTTCTTTATAAGGTTATATAACTCTGGTATTTCGTCAGGACTATCTTGTAAATCAGCATCCATCGTAATAACTACATCACCTTGAGCAATATTAAAACCTGCATTTAAAGCTTGAGATTTCCCATAATTGGTTTGGAATTTTATTCCTTTTACATTGGTGTCTTTTTGAGATAATTCTTGAATAGTTTCCCAAGAGTTATCAGTACTTCCGTCATCAATAAAAAGTATTTCATAAGAATAATGATTGGACTGTACTACTTGCACAATCCAATCATATAATTCATTTAAAGATTCGTCTTCATTCAGCAGAGGAATGACTACAGATATATCCATATAAAAAGTTTTTATTCTTCAGCACGTTTCATAACAAGTCCTGCAACAAGCGAAACAATAAAGCCCATAAAGAGAGTGAATGCTAACATGAATGCAGAAGTAATTCCAGGTCCAGAAAATTTAGCCATCATTGCTTTAGCGCCTTCTATTTGCTCATCGGTCATATTTGCATCTATCCATGCTTGTTCTTGAATGTTTGCTATTGTTTCGAAGAATGTTGGGTCAACAAAATTCACAAATAATAAGAAATAAATTATTCCTAAAATTCCTGAAATTAATGCTATTCCAACTCCTGTTTTTAAAGCCTGCCCTAATTTTAAGAAACCGCCATTAGATTCTTTTACTTTTTTAATTCCCAAAGAAATAAAAGTAATCATTAAAATAATACTTATTAGATTAACAGACCAATGTGGTTGGTATGCATTACCAAATGCATAATTTGCAACACTCACAATAATTGTTGCAATCCCTAGCATTAAACCGTAATTTAACATTATAGATTTTGAAGAAGTAGATTGATTTTCCATTTTTTAAGTTGATTTTTAGTTAAACAAATATACAAAAACAATATTTAGTAAGATTATGATTGTATTTTTCTATTATAAAACAATTAGTATTCAAAGACTTAAAAATGTTACATAAATTAGTTAAAAAAATATTGCGCAAAGATAAAATTGATTGTAAATTTGCAGCGGCAAGTCCTACACAACTAGCTCCCTTTGAATCCTCCAGGGCGGGAACGCAGCAAAGGTATTAGGTTGTAGCGGTGTGATGTAGATCGCTTGCCATTTTTTGTTTCCCAATATTTCCTTTTTTTAATAGTATTCTTTTTATTTTTGTTGAATGAGTAAAGTAGTTTTAATTACTGGAGGTTCTTCAGGTATAGGAAAATCTGTAGGTGAATATTTAATTCAAAAAGGATATAAAGTTTATGGTACAAGTAGGAATCCTAATAAAATAGTAAATCACCCATTTAACTTATTGCGTTTAGATGTTAATTCTGAAGCCTCAATTTCAAAAGCTCTTCAAGAATTAATTTCTTTGGAAGGTAGAATTGATGTTTTAGTTAACAATGCTGGAATGGGAATTACTGGACCAATTGAAGATACCCCAACAGATGAAATGCGCAAAGTTTTTGACACCAATTTTTTTGGTGCTATTGATGTTATGAAAGCAGTATTGCCGAGTATGAGAAAACAAAACTCAGGTTTGATAATGAACATAACTTCTATTGCTGGCTATATGGGTTTACCTTTTAGAGGAGTTTATTCAGCAACCAAAGGAGCGCTTGAATTAATTACTGAAGCGCTAAGTATGGAGGTAAAGTCATTCAATATCAAAATAGTAAATGTTGCTCCAGGAGATTTTGCCACGAATATTGCATCAGGAAGGTATCATACACCAGTTTTTGAAACATCGGCCTATAAAGAAAAGTATCAAGAGAATTTAGATTTAATGGATGCTCATGTTGATGAAGGAAGTAATCCGATAGAAATGGCAAAAGCAATTCATAAAATTATTGAAAGTAATAACCCTAAAATTCATTATAAAGTTGGAAGTTTCATGCAAAAATTCTCAATTTTTCTAAAAAGAATTTTACCTGACAGAACTTATGAAAAGTTATTAATGAATCATTATAAATTATAAACTATTACAGTATTTTTACAGTCATAAAACTTAAACTTAATACAACCAATGAAATTTTTTATTGACACAGCAAACTTAGATCAAATTAGAGAAGCACAAGCTCTAGGAATATTAGATGGCGTAACGACTAACCCATCATTAATGGCCAAAGAAGGAATTACAGGAGAGGCAAATATTTTAAAGCACTATGTTGATATTTGTAATATTGTAGAAGGTGATGTAAGCGCTGAAGTCATTTCTACAGATTTTGATGGCATGGTAAAAGAAGGAGAAGCATTGGCTGCATTGCATCCTCAAATTGTAGTTAAAATACCTATGATTGCCGATGGAGTGAAGGCTTGTAAATATTTTTCAGATAAAGGAATAAAAACCAATGTCACTTTAATTTTCTCTGCAGGTCAAGCATTATTGGCTGCTAAAGCAGGAGCTACTTATATGTCTCCTTTTATTGGTCGTTTAGATGATATTTCTACGGATGGATTAGGTTTAATTGCCGATATAAGAATGATTTATGACAATTATGGGTTTGATACTCAAATATTAGCTGCATCCGTTAGACATACTATGCATATTATGGATTGTGCTAAAATTGGTGCAGATGTAATGACAGGTCCATTAAGTGCTATCAAAGGACTTTTAAAGCACCCATTAACTGATATCGGATTGGCTAAATTTTTAGCAGATTATAAAAAAGGAAATTAGTAGTTAAGATTAAGCAACCTTTTCATATTTCATAGTCTATAGTGTATAGTTCTGTATTTTTTTTATAGAATAACTACTTTAATTTTTTAAAACTATTTTATTATGAAAGCATCTTATTTATTCAAAATACTTCCATTAATTATTGTACTGACTTTTGTGACTAGTTGTAGTGATGGAGAAGATCCAGGTCCAACAGGTACAGTTGTTCCTAGAACTGCAGATGATGTTCGTGAAGATTTTCAAGCATTAAATATAACTACAGGTGTTAATGATTTAACCCTTGAATCAATTATTGCTGGTGAATATTGGAATTTTAGAGTGATTGTTCCTTCAAGTGCAAGTAGTACTAATAAAAGGCCTTTGATTATGAGATTACATGGTGGTGCTACAGGAACAAATGTAAATGCACATAAAACAACTGGATGTTTGGCAGAACCTGGACTGGCTAGTTTAGAAGCTTATATTATCAGCCCAAATAGTAATGGAAGTCATTGGTATACAGATAAAAATATACTTCAAGTTCAAGCTTTAGTTGATTTAGTACAAACATATTTAAATGTTGATACTAGTAAAGTCGCAGTTATGGGTTATAGTGATGGCGGGAATGGAAGTTGGTTCTTTTCACAATATTATCCTCAACTTTTTTCTGCAGCTATACCTATGGCAAGTTCTTATGCTGTAACAAGTCAAGGAGGAGTAACACATACTTTTGCAGATCCTATATATGCTATTCATGGAGAAGATGATCAATTATTTCCATTGGCTACTACACAAGGTTATGTTAATGAAACAGTCAATGCAGGTTCTGATGTAACATTTGTTGTTGCAGCAGGCTTAGAGCATTTTAATTCTTGTAATTACGTTTCTTATTTACAAGATGCTGCAAGTTGGTTAGAAAATACTGTTTGGAATTAAGTTAAGTGTTTGATTGGTTGAGATGGAGTTGCAATAAATTAGTTATTTAATTTTGCAACTCCTTCTTATTTTATAACTTTTCTTTGAGTAGTTTAATCTCATCTCTCAATTGTGCAGCAACTAAAAAGTCTAATGCTTTAGCAGCTTCTTCCATTGCTTTTCTTTTATCTCTAATTCTTTGTTCAATTTGAGGTTTCGATAAATATTCTATTGCTTCTTCTGCTGCTTTATTTGCCGAACTATCATAATGAAAAGAAGAAATATTTGACTTGATTAACGAATTATCTATAGATTTTTTTATTTGTGTCGGAGTAATATTGTTTTTGGTATTATATGCAATTTGTTTTTCTCTTCTTCTATTAGTTTCGTCAATAGTTAATTGCATGCTATTAGTTATTTTATCGGCATACATTATTGCTTTTCCTTCAACATTTCTTGCCGCTCTACCAATTGTTTGAGTTAATGAACGATGACTTCTCAAGAAGCCTTCTTTATCGGCATCTAAAATGGCCACAAGAGAAACCTCAGGTAAATCTAATCCTTCACGTAATAAATTCACGCCAATCAACACATCAAATAAACCTTTTCGTAAATCTTGCATGATTTCAACACGTTCCAAGGTATCAACATCTGAATGTATATATCGACATCTAATTTGGATTCGGCTTAAATATTTTGTTAATTCTTCCGCCATTCTTTTAGTCAATGTGGTAACCAGAGTTCGTTCGTCTTTGTCAACTCTAACTTGAATTTCTTCAATCAAATCATCTATCTGATTAAGACTTGGTCTTACATCAATAATTGGATCTAATAATCCAGTTGGACGAATAACTTGCTCAACGAATAGACCTTCGGTTTTCTGTAATTCATAGTCAGCTGGTGTTGCGCTTACATATATTACCTGATTTTGAATCGCTTCAAACTCTTCAAATTTTAAAGGTCTATTGTCCATTGCAGCAGGCAATCGAAAACCATATTCTACCAAGTTTTCTTTTCGACTTCTGTCACCACCATACATAGCATGAGTTTGCGGAATAGTTACATGACTTTCATCAATAATCATCAAATAATCATCAGGAAAATAGTCTAATAAACAGAAAGGTCTTGTTCCTGCTTCGCGACCATCTAGGTAGCGAGAATAGTTTTCTATACCAGAGCAATAACCTAATTCTCGAATCATTTCAAGGTCAAACTCTGTTCTCTCTTTTAATCTTTTGGCTTCCAGATGTTTACCAATTTCTTTAAAATAATCATATTGCTTCATCAAATCTTCTTGAATTTGATGAATAGCATTTTGTAAAACATCAGGAGAAGTTACAAATAGGTTTGCAGGATAAATTGTTAATTGTTCAAATTTCTCAACAACTTGATTGTTTTCTAAATCAAAACTTTCAATTTCTTCAATTTCATCGCCAAAAAAATGAATTCGATACGCATAATCTCCATAAGAAGGAAAAACAGTGACAATATCACCTTTTACTTTAAATGTTCCACTACTGATGTCAAATTCAGTTCGTGAATATAAACTTTGAACTAAGGTGTGTAAAAACTTAGTTCGAGAAATGACTTGATCTTTTTCAATATTGATGACATTCTTCTTGAATTCAATAGGATTTCCAATACCATATAAACAAGAAACCGAAGCTACTACCAAAACATCTCTACGACCAGATAATAGGGCTGAAGAGGTGCTTAAACGCATTCGCTCTATGTCTTCATTTATAGATAAGTCTTTCTCGATATAAGTGCCAGAAACTGGTATATAAGCTTCAGGTTGATAATAGTCGTAATAGGAAACAAAGTACTCAACAGCATTGTGAGGGAAAAAAGTTTTAAACTCTTGGTAAAGTTGAGCAGCCAAGGTTTTATTGTGTGCCAAAACCAGTGTTGGCTTATTTACACTTTCAACAACATTGGCAACTGAAAAGGTTTTTCCAGAACCAGTTACACCTAATAAAACTTGAGTTTTTTCACCACTATTTATCCCATCAACCAATTGTTTAATGGCTTGTGGTTGATCACCTGTTGGATGAAAATCTGAAACGAGTTTAAATTGCATACTGCAAAAATACGGAGAATAAGTATTATCTTTTTAAATTCTTTTTGGTTTACATTAGTGATAATAAAAGAATAGTGCAAAAAGCAATCTGAGGTAAAATTTATTATTTATTTGAGGTATTTCTTTGGGTCAGCCCTTGAATTATTAAATAGACGACAGTGAAAATAACAAGCCAAAATGTTATTCTAAAAATGATTTCAAAAATAATATGTTTTAACATAATAAGTATAAATAGTGGTATATTAAAGAACTACTAATATAATTAATTTATTTAACAAATTCATGTATTTAAAGATGTTAAATAAACTAATTTATTTCAGCAGTTAAAATTATATACCCTACATCTATAAATTCTTTATCTAATAAGAATTTGTTTTTGCTTTCCCATATACCATTATTTATGTCATTTTCTAGTTTTTTAAGTCCATCATTTAAGTTAGGTAGTTTAGAAAAAGTTGAAATTGAATTTCGGACATCATTTTCTAAGTAAGCCTTTGGTCTTTTCCAAAAGGCAGCTAAAAAACCATCTTGGCAGTCTTGAGGAATTAATAGAGGTTCAAATTGTACATTTATAAAACTGTCTTTGAATTCTTCGATTGGCGGAAAAATAGTTAAATCTTTTTGATAAATTTCAGGAAAATAATCTTTAGTTAACCAAAATGGATTAGAATTTGGATTCCAAGTTATTGCAACAAATTTTTCTCTAGTCACTCGGTTTATTTCTTCAAATGCCTTTTTGCGGTCGGTCCAATGATGCATAGATAAAATAGAAATGGTATGTGAAAACGTATTGTCTGCAAATGGTAATTCTTCAGCATATGATTGCACAACAGGATGAGCGTCATTTGCTCTTTGTAGTATCATTTCTTTAGAAGGTTCAACTGCTATTAAATCAATGTCTTTTGACTCATAAGAACCTGTGCCAGCACCAATATTTAATACTTTAGATGCTCCTTTTAATTTTTGATTTAATGCTCTAGCAATTCTCGGATCGCTTTTTCTTTTGTTAGAATAACTTTTTCCTATTTGGTCATATTTTGCTTTCATTGTTTTATCTACTCAAGTACACCCAGCCATTTAGAGGTTTGTAATTATTATCGTTTAAGTAAAGCGTGTAAAAGTAGGTAGCGGTTGGTAACGGTTTTTTATTGTTAAAAAGTCTTCCATTCCATTTTGATGAATTGTTATCTCCTTCAAAAACTAGATTTCCATAACGATTGTAAATCAATAATTTAAAATCTGTAAAAATGTCATAGAGCCCAAGAATATCCAATTGGTCATTAGTTCCATCACCATTTGGAGAAAATCCTTCAGGAAAAGTAGGAGGGCAGTTTGTCACATTTAATTCAAATTCATTTACAGCAAAACAATCTGTATTTGTATCAATTGTTTTTATAAAAATAGTCTGCGGATTAGAAATGTTTTGATATTCTAAAAGCGGATTTATTGGATTCGTATCGTTTTCCAAATCTTCTAAAGTGGGATAAAAGATAAAATCAATAATACTGTCATAGTTTGAAGTAACAAAAGTGTAAGTGTCGTTTAAGTCAAAATTCCCTTTTTCAAAACCTATATTACAGGTTTCTAAATGTTCAATTTCAATGGTTTCAGGAGGTTGAGGTAGCGTAAACTCTATCGAGTCCGTATTATTTGTATCGCTTATTTCTAAAATTGCATTTTCTTCATCTATGTGAATTGAAAGAGTGAAGTTTTCAACTATAGATTCAGGAATAGTTATAGGAATAGAAAAACTTTCAGAGCCTTCAATCGGAATATCGAACGTAGTTTGTAGGCTTTGAATTAGGATATTATCTATATAAATATTAATTAAAGTTCCTGCAGGCAATACTTCTGTGGAATTCCTATTAAATACTGTAAAATCCAATTGAGAAATTCGCTCATTACAATTCGTAATTTCATATTGGTCAATGTTGACAGTTCCATCAGGAAGTTGACTGTTGAGTTTTGTGATGATAGTATTAATCATTACAAAATCTTGACCAGAAGTGAGTTCAATAGTAGCATTGGTATCGCCAATATCAATGTTATTTTGGATGTCATAAAAATCCATATCCATATTAAACAGATTAGATACTCCAGTAAAACTATTAGTGCCGTTAAAGGCATTAGTTGGAGGATTTAAAGGTGGATTTCCTATTAAATTTCCGTTGATGCGTAACGATTCATTGACACTCAATCCTGCATCGCCTTCCCAAGCAAGAAATCCAATTTTTGCACCATCATCATCAATGACATTCAGATTGTCAAGTTGGATGGTAATATTTTCTGGAACATGTTGTAAACCGTCATAAATATTTATTTGATTCAATGGTAAAGAGTCATTTTGATAGATTATGATAATTGACCATCCGCCAAAATTAGTAGCATTATTACAATAATCGGGAATAACACTTGTTAAATCAAAATCCGATAAGGTATAATTTCCATTTCCTGTTGAAATTACTTGTTCGGTAACATCGGCAAATGCACTAAAGAATTCTCTTCCACTGGTTTCTTGAACATCAATAAATGTTCGTTCAGGAGTTAAATCAATATCATTTAGTTTAATTTCAAAATCTCCAGTTCCAGAACCAGCCCAATACAAGAATGCTGCTTGAATGGTATTGTCAGTTGATAAACTTAGGGTTGTTGAAGATTCCGTATTTATAATACAATCGGAAGTTAAACCATTTTCTTGAGTGTTTAGTGTGTTTCCAATCATCAAGAAATCAATTCTCCCTCCAAATTGACGAAAAAGTTCAATATCTTGACTAAATAAATCAATATTGAATAGAGAAAATAATAAAATGCATATTGTAATGCGAAATTTCATTTAGCGTCTTATTAGACTGAAATGTCCTTTATATTCTTTGCTTTCACCAGCATCATCAATGAGTTGAACAGTAAACCAATAATCAGTTTCAGGTAATTCTTTACCATTATAGAAACCATCCCAACCTTCACTACTAGGACTAACAGTTGTAATTATTTTACCAAATCTATCAAAAATTTTGATGATAGACGCAGCATAAAAGTTTCTATTCACACCAAGTACATGCCATGTGTCATTAATTCCGTCGTTATTTGGAGTAAAATATTTTCGAAAACCTATTATTGGAAATTCTAGAGTTGAAGAATTACAACCATAAATATCTCTTATATGTAATATTTTAATTCCTGGAGTTAAGTTTTCAAAAAGTAACTCACTTTGATAAGAACCTATGATACCATTTTCATCTTCAATCGCAAATTCATAATCACTAGCATTAAAATTCACATCTTGAGGGTTGATTGTAATACTATTATTGTCTGATAAATCCATAACTACGATGTCATCTAAGGTAAATTGAGCGGGAACAATTTTTCTAATCAATACAGTTTTAGAGCTAGTACACATATTTGTATTTGTAGCTGTTAATGTTAGTTCAAATCCTTCATTTGGAATAGATGAAACATCATTAAATGTAATAGTTTCGTTGATCGAGAATACCGAGCCGTCATCCCTAGTCCAAGTGTAGGTATATATATCTTCTGGATTTTCTGGGCTCAATGAATCTGGTAAATTGTTAGCACAAATGATTTTCTCTTCAATTAAATCAAATTGTGGTGTTTTATTTACAATTAAATCAAATTCAGTAGTTTCAAAACAAGTGTCATTATTCTTATTAATTACTTTGGCAAAAACTCTTTGAGAATCAGCAATAATATTCTCGTAATCAATAGTTTTATTTATTTTTTGAGTATAATTTATGTCTTCATAATAAAAAACATCAAATTGACTCGGGTCTTGCGAGCCAAGAATCTCTGTATCTTTACTTGAAAGTAAGAAAGTTTGAATAACTCCATTCGAGTCATTATTGTCATCGTCATTATCACAAAGTATATAATCAATTGGTTGATTAGCTGTTGGAATTTCATGAATTATTATCTCAATAGGTATAGGGTTACTTTGCCCTAATGCATTTGTTGTAGTTACAATTACATTATATACTCCAGGATTGGTGAATATGTGTGTTGGATTAACATCGGTTGAAGTATTGTTAATTCCTGATGCTGGATCTCCAAAATCCCAAACTTGACTTACATCTGGATTAGTTAGTGTAAATAGAGTGCTTTCTCCGAAGCAATTATTTTCAACACTTACTGCGCTCCAAAAATAGGATTGGATAAATGGTGGTAATCCAAATTTAGAACTTTTACCTTCAAGGTATATTCCTTCACCAATATAATTTGAGTTAACTCCTATTTCGTTTGGAGAATCAATTACGCCTAAATATTCAGAATTTTCTTTAGCTACATATATTTTTCCATTTGGAGCTAATTGTAAGGCGCCTATCCAATTTATTCCACTTGCAATTTCAATTTTAGAATTAATTATTGCGTTTGCGTCATTTAAATCCACATTATATTGATATATTTCTCCACTTGAATCTGAAACATAAAGAAGTTTACTATCTGGTGAAAATTCAACGCCATATACACCTCTATCACTTGTACCAAACGAGGAAAAAGTTATTGGATTGGAAATTATACCAGTTGAGTCATCAAAATCCAAAATTTGAACAATGTTTATATCGTAACTATGAGCGATTGCAATTTTTTTACCGTCTGGCGAAAATTTCATAGCACCAATTGTATTATCATGACCTCCAGTTACATTTATTCCAATAGTTGATTGAACATTTGATGTGATTCCACTGTTTGTAACTCTATGAGCATAAAAAGTGTCATCATTCCAGCCATGTGATAAAACCCACCAATCCGTATCATTTTGATGCCTTACCGCAGTTATCTTTTCGGTCGAAGGAGTGTAAAGGAGAGTGTTTTTAACAGTAATATCTCCCATTCCGCTATCAAGTTGCATGTTTACTTCGCTATACTGTAAACCTTTTGAGTTGCCTAAGTGATCAACAGTGAATATATAATATACATCTTGATTGTCTGGTTTAGGTATAATAATTGCCGAATTGGTACTTGAACTGTTACCATTTAAGTTTATTCCATTTGGCATTACTAAATGATTTCTATTCCAAACTGTTACACCATCTGTATAGAATAATAAATTTCCATCATAATCAGAAATTGAAGCGCAACCCTCGTTTGTTGTCATTTGACTATCAGTTAAAGCAACTGGATTTCCAGAATTAAAATCTAACGCCGCATAACTTCCAAAATACCAATTAGCAGTCTGCTTTTGAGCATGATTTGAAATTCCTAATAAAATACATATTATGAGTAGTATTTTTTTCATTAATTCAATTAATATTTTCTTCTAATAAGGCTAAAGTGTCCTTTTTTGTTTCTAATATTTCCTTGGTTATCAATAATTTCTGCTTTGTACCAATAATCTGCTTCAGGGAGTTTATATCCATTATAATTTCCATCCCAACCTTGGTCAGAAGGTTTTATAATTGCTAATATTTTTCCAAATCTATTAAAAATTTGCAAGGTAGATGCACTATAAAAACGATCATTTACTCCTAATATTCTCCAAGTGTCGTTGAATCCGTCATTATTAGGAGTGAAGAATTTAGGGAATCCAATAACGGATACTTCAATTGAGGTTAATCCACACCCATTTTTATCATTTATATATAGTGTATGAATACCAATACTAACATTCTCAAAAAAAGGAGAGTCTTGATATGGTCCGAATTCGTAGTCTAGAGCAAATTCATAGTTGCCAGTTCCAATGTTGTCGTTATCTGTTAAAATAGTAATGGTATTATTAGTCGAGTCATCGGTAATTAAGATGTCTTCTTGATCAATTTGGGCAACTGATGATTCTATAACATTGACAGTTTTTGGTAGAGATTCACAAATGTCACCATTAGGTGCTACTGAAGATGCCACAACTGTATATATGCCACCTTCAGTTACAGTTGTTGTTGGGTTGTTGCTGGTAAACCCATTTGGACCAGTCCAATCATAAGAATACATTCCTTGAGGATTAAAAGCGCTTATAGTTGCAAAAGAGGTCAAGTTTGTACACATTATTATTTCTGGTTCTACTTCAAATTCAGGCCTTGGAAAAACGACAAGTGTTAGATAGGGTCCAATTCCTACACAATCTCCATTCAAACTGTTTTCAATTCGAACATAAAGCGTTTGACTGTAAGGATTTTCACTCATGTATGGAATATTTTGTGGAATTTCATTTAATTCTAGTTGTGCGTCAGTCAATGTTTTATAATAATGAGCACTTAAATTTGGATTTGGAGGAAATTGATTTAAAAAAGTAGTTTCTAAACCTGAAAGGTCAAATAAAGTCAACCCATCATTTATATCATCATTTTCGCAAGTTTGGAATATTTCACCAGAATAATTATTAGGGAAGGAGGTATTAGAAACATATAGGTTAACAGTTGCTACACTAAAACAACCGGCACCATTTTGAACTCTAACAAAAATTGTATTGGAAATAGAATTATTAAATGGATATAAATCTAAAGGATTAATATTTGATCTAGCATCTTGATAGTTTAAATGATAACTGATAACATTTAAGCCTATATCATCAATTATTACAACATCATTAATTTCGGATAAATTAAAATCAGTAAAACCATCATTGACTCCATCAACATCACAATTGTAAAAGTCAAGCGGAGATATTAGATTTGGGTTGTCAATTATATTAATTGAAAATTGAGATTCTAAAGTATTAGTATTACCACAAATATCGGTATGTTGAACTACAAGTGAATAACTTCCAGCATCTGTTGATGCTAAGTTGTTTAATTGTAAAATTGGACTTGTTGAAATAGGGAATCGATCATCATTATAATACCAATTATAGGTTGCTGTACCACTAAGGCTTTCAGAATAAAAAGAGATATCACTTCCATTACATAAATTAATACTATCGCCATTGTTTATTAAAGTTTGCTCACCATCAGGATTTTCTGCAATTACTTGTACTTGTGAAAAGATTGAAGCAATAAAAGGAGGAAGGCCTTGTGTTGACATTCTTCCTAATAAACCTATTGAGCCATGGTTGTAATTACATGCAAGTCCATCTTCTTCAGGATTTTCAATGACACCAAGTTGAGGTATTCCTTCGGTGTATGAGCGTGCTAGTGAGCGATAAATTTTTCTGTCAGGGCCCAATTGTAATGAACCTCTAAATAATTCACCTTCATGAATTATTGTTCTAGAATTAATTATATCTATACTAGAACCAAGAGAAACATCAAATTGAAAAAGTGTTGATATATGTGTTGGGTCTGTTGGATTTTCATCTAAAAATGCATTAAAGGCATCGTTTGAAGCATGAACATAAAGTTTCTGACTATTAGCAGAAAATTCTACACCATATGGTTTATTTCCTTCAGTAATTAATGGTAAGTTTAGTTGATTTGATGCTTTACCAGTTGCGTCATTAAAATTATAAAGTAAAAAAGCGCCATCAGCTTGATGAGCAACCGCCAATTTTGTCCCATCAGGCGATAATTTTAAATACCCTCTTCTATCATTTGCAGGAAAAGCCGGAGACTTAACCGGAGTTTCTGCTACACCATCACTTGTAACTTTATAGGCAACAAATTCATCTGGCACATAGGATACAACCCAAAAGGTGCCGCTTTCACTACCTTTAACTGCTGCTACTTTTTCAGTCCAATCATGTCCTCTACCTTCAGATAAATCAAAAGGGCCATCAATTACATCACCTAAACCTCCATCAGCATTCATATCGATTACATAATAGTTAAATCCAGGTTCTCCTTCTGCAGCTTCGGTTCCAACTGTAAAAATATAATAAATAGAATTGCTACCAGGTTTTGGAATAATCATTGCTGATTGTGAACTTGATTCATTTCCAAGTAAATATTCACCATTTGGCATTATTTGATGGTTGCGATTCCAGACAGTACTTCCGTCAGAATAAAATAAGAGATTTCCATTTGCATCCGAAAAAGTAGAACACCCTTCAATAGTTTCTAATTCACCATCGGTAATTGCTTGTGGTGAACAATTATTAAAATTTAGGCCTGCTTTTTCTCCAAAATACCAAAAGTTTGCCTCTCCTTGAGAATATATATTCAAAGAGTATAAAAATATAAATAGAATTAGTAGGTCTCTTTTCATTAATGTATCTTTAATTTAAAGACCGTAACACACGTAAAAGGTTGCGTGTGTAATTTTAACTTTTATTGTGTTTCTTATTATCTTCTAACAAGGCTAAAGTTTCCTCTGTGTCTTTTTGTATTTCCTTGACTGTCTGTCAGGATTAATGAGAACCAATAATCTGAACTTGGAAGCATTTCATTGTTATACAAGCCATCCCAGCCTTCGCCTTCCACTG
>CANMWN010000003.1 GCA_947501625.1 uncultured Flavobacteriaceae bacterium | reverse complement strand
ACCCAACTAAACACTAAAAAGAACTATCCAAAATACCTTAATCTTTATTCCAATATTTTGAGCAGGCAAAGGTACAAATAGAAATGAAATTAAAACAAATTAATTCAAGTAAAGTTATTAACAATAGTAGATTATTGACCTTATAGTCTCATATAATGATAGGTAGGTAAAATTTATTTCTCAATATGGATAAGGTTATTGTTATCTGAAGCAATTTTATGGTAGTCAAAATCTAATTTTGAATGTTGTTTTTCAAGTATGTCGTCGACAAAAGCTCTTTGTAAGATATCTTCAATCAAAAAATCTTCATTTATTGTTTCAGGGTTATACTCAGACTTTAGAGATAGCTTGAAAAGTTTTGCAGTATTATTATACCAAAACGCTTTCCACCCACTCCTTATATCTTTAATTAATTCAAAAGTTGTTTTCCCAGTTTGTCGATGAATTAACTTAATTAAGATTCTTCCTTCTGTTCGAGTCATTTTTTTTAATTGATCAGTAAATTCCCCTTCCAAATACTTCTGAACAGTTTTTATATATTTCTTTTTCTTTCTTTTAGATTTAATTTTTTCTAATCGAGCATTCAAAGTTTCAAGTCTTTCTGCAGCTAATTTGGCATAAGGATAGGCTTTCAACGTTTTTTTCCTAAACCAATAATAGTAATTCTTATCATAAGTTGTTTTAAATTTCAGTTTATTCAACAATATCACCTCATCTAATTCTATTAAAATAGAATCACCATTAAAAACTAAATAATCTCCATAAACAAATAATGAATCTTTTTTTATCAATTTCTCATCTTGACCATAAAGATTTACACCTATTATATATATGAGTATAAAAATATATTTCTTCATCTTTTGCTTTAACGCTAAAACCGTTCCAAAATTACATCTATTTTCTAATTGATCCCCAATTATAATTATTTTTATAATGAATAAAACTTCACTATTTTTGATGAAAATAAATTTTATGCCTAAAAAAAAATCAATGCTAAATAAAAAATCAATCGATTTCCTTGAAAAATACTTAAATAATGCTTCTCCAACTGGTTATGAATGGGAAGGTCAAAAAATTTGGATGAACTATCTAAAACCATATGTAGATGAATTTATTACTGATACTTATGGAACTGCTGTTGGTGTAATTAACCCTAAAGCAGCATATAAAGTTGTAATTGAAGGTCATGCAGATGAAATCTCTTGGTATGTAAATTATATTTCTGATAATGGATTAATTTATGTGATAAGAAACGGAGGTTCTGACCATCAAATAGCACCAAGTAAAGTCGTGAATATCCATACTAAAAAAGGAATTGTAAAAGGTGTATTTGGCTGGCCAGCAATTCACACAAGAAATAGAGGAAAAGAAGAACCTCCTAAATTAGAAAATATTTTTATAGATACTGGTTGTGCTACTAAAGAAGAAGTTGAAAAACTAGGTGTTCATGTTGGTTGTGTTATTACCTATCCTGATGAATTTCATATTTTGAATGGAGATAAATTTGTTTGTAGAGCATTAGATAATAGAATGGGTGGATTTATGATTGCAGAAGTTGCTCGTTTATTAAAAGAAAATAAAAAAACACTTCCATTTGGATTGTATGTCACAAATTCAGTGCAAGAAGAAATTGGTCTTCGTGGTGCAGAAATGATTACTCAAACTATCAAACCTAATGTTGCGATTGTTACTGATGTCACTCATGATACAACCACACCAATGATTGATAAGAAAAAAGAAGGTCATCTAGAATTAGGTAAGGGTCCAGTTGTAGCTTATGCTCCTGCAGTACAACAAAAGTTACGTGATTTGATTACGGATACTGCTGAGGAAAAAAAGATTCCTTTTCAACGATCGGCTCTTTCAAGAGCAACTGGAACAGATACTGATGCTTTTGCTTACTCTAATGGTGGTGTTGCCTCAGCTCTTATCTCACTTCCTCTTCGCTATATGCATACAACTGTTGAAATGGTGCATAGAGAAGATGTAGAAAGTGTAATTAGTATGATTTACGAAACATTATTAAAAATAAAAGAAGGAGAAACATTCTCATACTTTAAATAATTTAGATGGATGAGTTAATTGACATTTTAAATCCTGATTTAACTGTTAAAAAAACTTGTTTAAAATCTTATGCTCATATGCACGGATTGTTTCACGCATCCGTGCATATTTGGTTTTATAATTTAAATAGTGAATTACTATTACAAAAAAGAGCCAACTCAAAAATTGCATTTCCAAATTTATGGGATGTATCTGTTGCAGGTCATATAAGTAGTGGAGAGAAATTAATTACAGCTGCTATTAGAGAAATTGAAGAAGAAATTGGTTTAACAGTAAGCGAATCCGATTTAAAATTTATAGGCAATTTCAAAGAGTATTTTAAGCATAATGACTCATTTATTGATAATGAAATTCATTATATTTATTTAAGTCAATTAAATAATAAATTAAGTGATTTAACTATTCAAAAAGATGAATTGAGCGACTTAAGATTTATTAATATCAATGAGTTTGAAAAATTAACTAATAACACTTTAGAAAACAATATTGTACCGCATAATAAAGAGTATTATAAACTTATCATAACTGAGATTAAAAAAGATTGGCATAAAAAAAAATCCGCTAAAAAAAGCGGATTAATAATTTATATTAATAAAACTAGCTAGAGTTTTTTCTTAATTTCTAATTTTTGAGTATCTACTTCTACTCCATCTACAATCATTGTATAATAATATGTACCGTTTTCAAGCCCATCTTTATCACAAATAATTGTTCCATTACCTCTTTGATAAACTTTCACTTTTTGAAAAACATTTTTTTCATAATCGCTTACATAAACATAAACCGAATTATATTCTTCAGGAATGAAAAATGATAATGATGCGTCAACATCTGTAATCACAGCTGTTCCAATAAATGATGCTTTACTCTTATTATTGGTTGCATTAATTGTAAAAAAACAAAATAATAACAACACCCCAAATAGTTGTTTTCTTGTAGACATATTTTAGTAGTTTAAGTAATAGGTATTACAAATATAAAAGGTTTTATGAATAATTCAACATACAAAAGGTAAAAATTAATATAATACACTCTTAAATAAATAAAAAGTTAACTTTTATCAACAAATTACATATTTTACACTAATAAACTGATAATCAATTATTTAAATGAATTTATTATTTCTTCAACCACATTCGGGTTTAGTAAAGTGGAAATATCACCTAAATTTGTAACGTCGTTTGATGCTATTTTTCTAAGTATTCTTCTCATAATTTTTCCAGACCTAGTTTTAGGCAAACCACTCACAAAAATAATTTTATCAGGCTTTGCGATTGGACCTATAAAGTCAGAAACAATTTGCTTAATTTCATTAATTAAATCTGTTGATTCATCAACATTATCATATGTAATTACATAGGCACAAAGAGCATTCCCTTTTATGTCATGTGGGAAACCAACTACTGCACTTTCAACAACTTTTTCATGTTCATTAATAGCATTTTCAATTGGAGCTGTACCTAAATTATGTCCAGAAACAATAACAACATCATCTACTCTACCTGTAATCCTATAATTTCCATTTTCATCTCTCAATGCACCATCTCCTGGAAAATAATGATTTGGATAAGCGGAAAAATAAACATTTTTATAGCGTTCATGATTACCATATATAGTTCTTGCTAAACTCGGCCAAGGGTGTTTTATTGCTAAAATTCCTTCTGCTTTCTGCTTTGTTATTTCCTCTCCATTATTATCTAACAAAACAGGCTGAATTCCAGGTAATGGTAACGTTGCAAAAGTAGGTTTATCATTAGTAACTCCTGCTAAAGAAGAAATCATCATACCTCCAGTTTCTGTTTGCCACCAAGTATCAACAATTGGACACTTATTCTTACCAACATTGTCATCATACCAATGCCAAGCCTCCTCATTTATTGGTTCACCAACAGTTCCTAAAACTTTTAAACTAGACAAATCATATTTATTTACTAATTCCGTTGGATGCTTAGCCAATGCTCTAATTGCAGTTGGTGCTGTATAAAATTGATTGACTTTATGTTTTTCACAAACTTCCCAAAAACGTCCAAAATCAGGATAACTTGGCACTCCTTCAAACATTACTGTTGTTGCTCCAGATGCTAAAGGTCCATAAACAATATAACTATGACCAGTAATCCAACCAATATCAGCCGTGCACCAATAAACATCACCTTGCTTATATTGAAAAACATTTTGAAAAGAATACGTTGCATATACCATATAACCTCCACAAGTATGAACCATTCCCTTAGGCTTTCCTGTGGAACCAGATGTATATAAAATAAACAACATATCTTCTGAATCCATAACTTCAGCAGGACAGTTATCATCCACTTTTCTTAATTCATCATGCCACCAAACATCAATTTTATTATTCCAAAAAACATTCTGTTTAGTTCTTTGATAAACAATAGATTTTTGAATACTTGGGCAAGTCTTTAATGCTTCATCAGCAATATCTTTTAAAGGAGTGATTTTATCACCTCTAAAACCTCCATCTGCAGTTAATAAAATTTTACATTCAGCATCATTAATTCTTGCGGCTAATGCGGTAGAAGAAAAACCTGCAAAAACTACCGAATGTACTGCTCCTATTCTAGCACAAGCCAAAACTGCAATTGAAAGTTCTAAAACCATGGGCATATAAATACACACTCTATCTCCTTTTACAACTCCATTATTTTTTAAAACATTGGCAAATTGGCATACTTTAGAATGTAATTGCTTATAAGTAACATGAATTACTGTATCTTTTGGATTATTAGGCTCCCAAATAATTGCAGTTTGATCTCCACGAGTTTCTAAGTGCCTATCTAAGCAATTTTCTGTAATATTGAGTTTACCTCCAATAAACCATTTGGTTTCAGGTATTGACCAATCATACTCAAAAGTTTTTTCCCATTTTTCTCGCCAATAAAAATGACTGGCAACTTCGTCCCAAAATTCTGATGGGTTTTCAATTGATTTTTTATAAGTTTCTTGATATTCTTTAAGTGATGAAATTTGAAAATTCATTGATAAGCGTTTTTTAAACTACTAAAATAATAAATTCTTCAATGACTTTAATAAAGGGTTTATTTTCAAACTTTAATGTTACAATTTTTTAAAACGAAACTCTAAAACTAAAATTGGGAGTGAAATTTAAAGACGATTCAACAACTTTGCTTATTGTATTACTACTAGTCTGAAACTCATAATACTTATTCAATTCACTTTTTTTATTCAAAAGATTCCAAAGTGCAACTCCAGCCTGTGCTTTTACTTTTTCTGAAATATTAAAGCGATATTGTGCCGATAAATCTACTCGTAAATAATCCTTTAATCGACTGCTATTTGGTGATTGATAATTCAATTCATCATCAACAACTTCATTATTTAAAACCAAAGATGTTGTTGGCTTACCAGAATGCCAATTCAAACCTCCTGAAAATTTTATTTTCTTTAATTCAAGAGAAGATGCTATTGAAATTGAATGAGTAATATCAAAATTACTTGGAAATTCCATTTCATTTAATTCTTTAAACTTATAACTATTGTCACCAAAACTATAATTAAACCAAAAACTACTATTATTAAGGCGTTTGTTTATTAAAAAATCAAATCCTAGCGCACTATAACTTCCAGTGGTTTTGATAAATTGATATTGATTTTGAAATCCTTGACTCTGACTTGTTATTCCATCTACAAACTTAAAATAGCCCTCAGCAGTAACCAACCAACCCTTATTATTATAGTGAATCCCAATTGAGGCTTGTTTACTCTTAACAATTGGAATATTAATATTATTACTCAAGAGCCATCTTCTATTTTCTACGCCCAAAAAATCATTTTGAAAATCGACCACCTGAGTTGTTGTTTGGTGTTTCAATTCACCTAAAAATTCTAGAGAAATATTTTTATCAATCTGTTGATTGATATTTAATCGAGGTTCAATAAAAAAAGTTCCAAACTTCTCAATATAATTTAGCCTTACACCAGTACTCAAAGTTGTTTTTTTGTCCATTGATTGATATGTCATTTGGGTAGAAAGACCATGTTTTCTTATCACTTCTTTTACCTCATTATAGAAAAGAGGATTATCAACATCTTGAATACTCGTTATTCCTGTTTCAATAAATTCATAACTATTGTGAAGTGAATATCTATCACCTAATAAATATTTAGCGTTTATTTTTATTGATTCTTCAATAACTTCATTCTTTTGCTTCAAGCGTTGATTGTTAATAATATCCTGATTAATAGATCTTAATAAATATTTTGTTCCATAAATTTGCATTGAAGTTGTTAATCGTTTATTCCATTTTCTATTAAAAAAAATACTTGCGACTAAATTATTTTGAGATACGTTACTCTCTTTAGACTCTTCTATTGCATTTTCTATAGAGTTTTCTAAAAATGATAATTTATTATTCACTGCAAGAAGATTTACTCTGATCATATCTTTATCAGTCAATTGATAGAGTATTCTAGCAGACACATCATTAAATGAAAAGTTATCATTAAAACTAATTACATTTTGAGAATTACTAACCACTTCAGTATTTTCAAAGGCTTTATCAAAATAACTATTATAAGTTGGTGTTTTAACAAAATCATTTATGGATTTTCTAGCGGCTATTTGGATTGAAGATTTTTTGTTAAATGGAATGTCAAAAAAAACATCTGTATTTATCAGATTCTGACCAATTTCGGACTTAAAAGTATGATTTAATTGATTGTCCGTAAACATTAAAATAGTTCCTGAGACTCCATCTGAATAATTTGCAGGAGTTCCATTTTTTAACAACACCGCTCTTTTTGTAAGATGTGGGTTAAATGCTGATATTAAACCAAAAAAATGTCCCGATTGATACATTTTAACACCATCCCAAAGAATTAAATTTTCATGATGTGCGCCACCTCTAATATTGATATTTGTGATAGTTTCATCCACACTATTGACTCCAGGTATAGCTTGTAAACTCTGTAACACATCTGTGTCTATAAGTCCAGGAAGTATTCCAAAGTTTTTATAGTTTATTTCATAACTTCCATCAATTTTCTTTTTGATGCCTTTGGTTAAAAAATTACGAATAATTACTTCTTTTATATATTCAGTTTTTGAAACTAAATAATAATTATTGCATTCTCCAACTTCAAATTTATTTGGCAAATAAACAACTGATTTATAACCTAAATGCCTTATAGAAATAAATTCGTTTTTTGCGATTTTATTCAATTCAAAAAATCCTTTAGAATCCGTTAGTGCTTGTATATTTTTGGATTGCAAAACTGCATTTTCAATCGGCTCACCAGTATCTTTGTCTAATAAATATCCGCAAATATCACTATAGTTATTTACTAGACTTATAGTTACAATATTATTCTTCAGTATATTGAAATCTAAATTTGTGTTTTCATCTAAAAAAATAATATAATCTTCTAGTTTAGTGTAAGTAGGAGGTAAAGGAACAAATATATTTGTAACATTTTCATCAGCATAAGAAAAATGACATTGAAATTTTTTTTCTAACTGTTCAATAACTTTTATGAGCGATATTTTTCCTTGCGTTTCTTGCGCGTAAAAAGTTTGGCAAAAAAGAAAAAGTGCTATTAAGATATAAGTCTTTTTAAGATTCACTCGTGTATCCTTATAATATTGTTTTCAATAGTATAATTTAAATTCATAGGGATTGTTATAGATGAAAGAGCTAACTTTTTATCAGTATGAGTAAATGTTCCTGTAAAGAGCGTATTCATATTCAAATCTGTTTCAACGCTCACATTATACTGCCTTTCAAATTCTGCAATAACTTCTGAAAAAGGAACGCTCTTAAAACTGCTAAGATTATCTATCCAAGTTGGATGATTAATCGTAATTATATCTTCAATTACTTCTCCATTAAAAAAGCGTACAATGTCTCCTGCGTTAAGTATTAAGTTTTTATCATTTGTGTTGACATTAACTTTTCCTTCATAACAGGTAACTTCAAAATAATCATTACGATTTTTCACATTAAATTGTGTCCCAAGTACTGATACGATGCCTGAAGAAGTATGTACATTAAATTTAGAGCCTTTTGCTACTTTAAAAAAAATCTCTCCTTTTAATAGCACTTCTCTTTTTTGATTCCAAGAATTTTTATCAAAAGATATTTCAGACTGTGAATTTAATTGCGCAACAGAATTGTCAGGTAATTTTACGGTGCTTTTTTCGCTAGCCAATGTATTAACAACTGTTAAATGATTTACAAAAAACAGGGAATAAATAACAAAACCAATAATAAATACAGCTGCTATATTCATTACAGGTTTCAACCTAACAAACATCTTTCTAGACATTCTTTTTGTATCAATAGTTGATCTCAACTTTTCATACCCTTCTGGACTATTAAAACTTGGCGCTTTAAATAAATGCGCTTTTTCAGACAATTTTATATATGAATTATACTCTTCCAATTGCTTGAATTGCTCATATTCAACTGGAGATAACTCATTATCCAACCATTTTTTTATTAACTCTTCTTTTTTCATAATTTTCTCAAACTATTAATACAACAACTAAAAATTAATAAATCCTACCTTATCCCTTCAATATCTTTTCTTAATCTCTTTAGAGCACCATATAAGCGTTTTTCTACTGCTTTTATTGAAATTCCTAATAAACTTGCAATTTCTTTATGCTTCTTACCCTCTATTCTATTCAATAAAAACGCTTCTCGTTGTCCTTCAGTCAAATTAGATAATGCTTTTTGGTATTTTATCATATATTCAGTTTCTTCCATCAAAAATTCTGGAGATTCATTAGTATAGTTTTTCGGAATATTTTTTTGATATTTTAATACAACTTTCTGATGTTTAATATCATTGAGCGTAGAATTATTAGCTACAGTAAACAAATAACTCTTTACTTTATCAATAGATACATCTTTACAATGATTCCATAACTTAATAAAAGCTTCTTGAACTTTATCTTCAGGATTTATACGCTCACCATATTTATAATATAAAAAATCATGTAACGATTTTGAATATTTCATATAAATAGTTGAAAATAATTTTTCCTCACAAATATTATTTTGAATTTTATTGCTCATTAATTTTAAACCTTTTCAAATATAATTTATTTTTTTAAAGGTAGGAGTTTCAAACTTTGAATTGTTTCATTAGCAAAACATACTATAATAAAATTTTCCCACACACTAAAAATAAAGTAGTCATGAAAAAAACATTTTTTACCTCAACATTATTTTTGTTTTTATTTTTTACTTCTTGTCAAGATGAAGTAAGTATAACAACTCAAGAAGAAACACAAGAAACCATAACTGCAAGTTCAACAGTTGCATCGTTGATGCAAAGAACCTCTACCAATGATGGTTCTAGTGATAACATTATAGATTATGCGAACTGTTATAACGTTGAACTTCCAGTAACAGTTTTTGCAAATGGACTTGAAATAACTATTGATTCAGAAGAAGATTTTGCTATTATTGAAGCTATTTTTGATGAGTTCAGCAATGATAATGATACTATAGATATACTTTTTCCTATAACAATTATTTTATCTGATTTTACAGAAGTAGTAATACAAAACCAATCAGAATTGGATGAATACACCAATCAATGTAATGATGAAAATGAAGAAGATGATGATATAGAGTGTATTGACTTTCAATATCCAATAACTTTTTCGGTTTTCAACTCTCAAAACAATCAAATTAGTACAGTAACTATTCATAATGATGAAGAAATGTACAATTTTATCGAAGACTTAGATGAAAGTGATATTGCAAGCATTTCTTTTCCTATTACTGTAATATTAGCAGATGGAACTTCAATGACTATAGACAGTCTATCATCTCTAGAGGATGCAATTGAAAATGCAATTGATCAATGTGATGAAGATGATGATTATGATTGGAATGATGATGATGAGAATGACATTTCCCAAAATGATTTTATAAACTTATTGATCGATTGTAATTGGACAGTAGATAAATTAGAGATCAATGATGAAGATTTAGAAGATCAATATCAAGGATATGTATTTAGTTTTTATGAAAATGAAACAATAATAGTAGAGTATAATGGAACATCTTATTCTGGTAATTGGAATTTAGTCACTGCAGATAATATTCAAATAAACATTTATATAGATGATTTATCAGATTTCAATAACGAACATTGGATTTTACATGAAATAGAAGATGATAACGAATTTAAGTTAGATTTCAGAAATGGAGAGGATAGACTAAGATTTGAAAAAGGAGAGTGTGGAACAAATACACAACCAAATTGCTCAGAATCTGATATTGATTCTTATGTAATGAACTGTGTTTGGAATGTAGTAAACTATAATGGAAGTGATAATTTAATTATCTATGATTTAGATTTTAATAACAATCAGGAATTGGTTATTACGAATTCTTCAAACAGCGATGTTATAAATGCAACTTGGTCAACATCTGAAAGTGCAGATGGAGTTATTCTTGAGTTTAACAATGTTATAGGTGCAGATATTCAAGCAATTACAGGTAATTGGATTATTACAGAATGTGAAGGAGACAGACTTGCAATGCATCATAATACAACAAGTGATGAAATGGTTATTGAAAAAGATTGTAGTAACGATACAAATACCTCAGACTTAACAACAATAGTTACTGAAGGAAATTGGGTCGTTGCCAACTATAATGATTCAGGTGAAGATGAAACAGCAGATTATAATGGTTATGAAATAACCTTTCATGCTGATGGTACTGTAGTTGCTGTCAACTCTTCAGGAACTATTTCAGGTACTTGGTCAACAACTATTGATGATGGACAGTTAAAAATGATTTTAGACTTTGGTGCACAAACACCTTTCGATGAATTTAATGATGATTGGGATGTTTATGACTTAGAAACTAATAGAATAGAATTAAAAGATGTTAGTGGCGGAAATGGCACAACAGATATCCTAGTTTTTGAAAAACTTTAAGAATAATATTAAAAAATAACCTATAAAATATATAACCATGAAAAGAATAGCTTTATTAATGTTAGCAGTTTTAACAATGTCAACAACTTGTTCAGATGATGATGAAACTTTTAACAATACAACTGATATCAATGAAATAAAAGAAACTGCGTCATCTGGAGCCTGGAGAATTACCTATTATTTTGATACAGATCAGGATGAAACAAGTAATTTTAATGGTTATCAATTTAATTTTAACACAAATGGCACATTAACTGCAACAAAAAATACTGAAACAGTTAATGGCACTTGGTCAATTACAAGTAGCAATAGTAGTAGTAGTAGTAGTAGTAGCAGTAGCGATGATACAGATTTTAATATTTCATTCTCTACTCCAGCAAATTTTCAAGAACTTACTGATGATTGGGATATTATCAGGTATTCTTCTACCAAAATAGAATTAATTGACGTAAGTGGTGGAAATGGAGGAACAGATTACTTGACTTTTGAAAAAATATAATAATATAAGTCCCCAACATCCCCAAGGCCCAATTATATAACATTTTTATAGTATTTAGTTGGTTAGTTAGTTGGAAACTACCTTTGAAAACATTTTTAAAGGTAGTTTTTTTATTTTTACCAATTATAACTCAAATAAGATAAAACATTTTGGAGCAAACAGAATTAATAAATATACTAATATCTCATTGGCAAGTAATTTTACTTTTCCTAATTGTTGCTATTCTTTATTCTTCAGTAGGTTTTGGTGGCGGCTCAAGTTATTTGGCAATATTAGCGCTAACTGGAATAGCATTTATTCAAATTCGATCAACAGCTTTACTTTGCAATATTGTCGTAGTTTTTAGTAATGTTATAATATACCAAAAAGAGAAACTTTATAATTGGAAAAAAGTAGTTCCATTAGTTTTCTTTAGTGTTCCATTAGCATTTATTGGCGGATATTTAACTATTAGTCAAACTTTCTTTTTTATTCTTTTAGGATGTACTTTGTTGTTTGCTGCAGTAACAATGTGGGTTTCTAAACGTATTATATCATTAGAAGATAAAAATTCTCAACTAAGTATGACTAAAAATGCAAGTTATGGTGGATTTATTGGGTTTTTATCAGGATTAGTTGGAATTGGTGGTGGAATCTTTCTGGCTCCTCTACTACATCTATCAAATTGGGATAGTCCAAAAAAAATAGCGGCAACTGCAAGTTTTTTTATATTGGTTAATTCAATTGCAGGATTGATTGGACAATATTCAAATCCTAATTTCATAATTGAATGGAAACTTACTTCTATTTTATTGATTACCGTATTTATTGGAGGGCAAATTGGTAGTAGGTTAAGCAACCGTTATTTTACTCCTATTCAAATTAAAAGAATAACTGCAGTTTTAATTGCTATAGTTGGAATAAGAATTTTAGTAAAATATATATTTTAACGCTCTTTTTTTAACGTCTCTATATGACGTATTAATCTTTTGGTTTCTAATGCAAGAGTTCCATTGTAAACTCCACGTATTCTTCCTTTTTTATCTATCAATAAAACATTTTCTGTGTGAATAAACTCACTCTCATCTTTGGTTTTTACAAAGTCTTCATCGGCAAAATAAGACGTTCTTGCCAAATCATATATCTCATCTCTATCACCAGTTAACAAATGCCATTTATTAGAAATTACACCTTTATTTGTTGCATATTCTTTTAGCACCTCCACTGAATCAACCCAAGGCATAACGGTGTGAGAAATCAATTTTACCGAATCATCATTTTTAAACTCTTCTTGAATAGCAAACATATTCTTAGCAAGAATAGGGCAAATACTTGGGCATGTTGTAAAGAAAAAATCAGCAACATAAATACTTCCTTCCAAGTTTTTATTAGTAATCACTCTTCCATCTTGATTTGTTAATGAAAAAGGAGCAATTCTATGAATATTATCATATCCTTTTGAATTATTAGAAATCCATTGAGGTGTAAATTCATTAGTATTATAAAAAGGAAGAATTTTAGTCTTATCGATAACCGATTCTTCTTTACAAGAAATAAACATAATTACTAATAAAAGCACTTGATATATTTTCATATTATTTTATTTGATTGAGTCAGACATAACACTAACACAGTTTTTTAAGCCTATTAAACCATGCCTTTCTCCTTCTACGGTAAAAAAATTGGCTTTAATGTTTCCATTAGGTTTCCACAGTTTTTGACTACCAGCTTCAACTCCATTTTTAAAATTAAAGTGCTTTGCTAATTTACCATTACTATACCATTCTTTGACACTTCCTTCGTAACCTCCTTGGTCATTAAAATAATATTCAAATTTTAGAGAACCTGATACATCGAACCAACCAACATGCTTGTCAACTTTCACACCTTTATGATAATATCTATCAAACCACTTATTTCCTGACATATACCATCCTCTAAAATAACCTTGTCGCTTTCCATCAAAATATTCAGACTGTGTTTTTATACTTCCATCTTGATAGAATTCGTTAACAATTCCAGCATATGGAATGCCATCAAAAAACAACACTCCGTTGATTAAATCAAAACTCGAATTATTAATATTTTTTTCAATATCAGGAATTGAAATTTCTTCTAAACTGGTTACTTTATAAGCACTAGCCACTTCATCTTTACTCTTTTGTTGATTAACACATGAAGTAAGAATAAATAAACTTATTATTATAACTTTAAGTATCCTCAATTTACTAATTAGTTATAGTTCCTGGAGTTCCAAAAAATCCATTACCGTTAATATATGGTGCTTCAGAAGTAATATGATAATGATATATACCATCAGGAAAATCAGCAGTAGCACTAACATGTCCATGATAATCATCTAAATCAGCATTAGTAATTGTTACTCCATTTTCTTGTGAACCATAAACTGGGAAACCATCTGCTAAAACACCTAAAAAAGCATCAGATCCAAAAGTATCAGTTAAATAAGTTGGATCTATATGATAATGATAAGTTCCTTGTTGTTGAGGATGTCCTAACCATTGATCGAAAGAATTTATTTCATTTGTCAAAGGTTGATTGTTAGGACCTGCGTATTGATTAAAAAACACTATTCCATTTCTAGCAATTCCCATTGCACCTAATGAAGTTGCTACTTTATTGGTCGCTTCAGAGGGGTTCAAAGGAACAGTAATGGTAATATTTCTTGTGCTTATTAAATTTGGGTTCTGATTCCAATTTGGATTTGTACCATTATAAGCTTCATACATAGCATGTCCAACTCCCCAATAAGGACTTGTGTGATTTGGCAAATTTTGTGTAGTAAAAGTAACGTTATCTCCATTGATTTGATATGATAAACCTGTACCGCTAAATTTTGACAAAACACTAGTAATATCATAGTCTGAAGCTATTGGCGTTGAATCTGTATCGTCATCATTAGAACAAGCCAGAATAAAAATAGAACATATTAATAGTATAATAAATAATTTTAAAATTTTCATAATGATATAATTAGATTTTTTTAGTTTCATAGTTAGACTCATTGAATCTTAAAAAGTTTAATTTAAAAAAATATTTATTTACTTAAAAACAAAAAACATCTATTAAAAATAGTTTTTAATATATTTGAAGTCAAATACAATTTACTAAAATGCCTGAAATAATATTTACTCTCCTTATGCTTGTTTTATTACAAGCAGTATTAGGATTCGACAATTTGTTATACATCTCACTTGAATCAAAAAAAGCACCATTAAACGATCAAAAAAGAGTTCGAAAGACTGGTATATTAATAGCTATTGCTTTAAGAATAGTATTATTATTTCTATTAGTATCAATCATTGATTATTTTCAAGAGCCTTTTTCATTGCTAACTGGTGAACTAAAAGATATAGTCAAATTTTCTTTCAATGGGCATAGTATTATTGTTCTTTTAGGTGGTGGTTTTATCATTTATACAGCCATAAAAGAAATTTGGCATATGATTGGTGACCATAATTTAAACCAAGATGCTGATGGTGAAGTAGTAAAAAAAGGGACAAAATCTGCTAACGCTGCAATTGCAAGTATTGTATTAATGAACTTAATTTTTTCTTTTGATTCCATTCTCGCTGCTATAGGCTTAACAAATGAAATAGAAAACTCTACAACTGCATTTATTGTGATGGCAATTGCAATCGTAATTAGTGGTTTATTAATGCTCTTTCTTGCTGATAAAGTTTCTGAATTTTTACAAAAAAACAGAATGTATGAAGTTCTTGGATTATTTATTCTTTTCATTGTAGGCATAATGCTAGTTACAGAAGGAGGACATTTAGCACATATAAAAATATTCGAAAATGAAATTGTTCCTATGAGTAAAACCACCTTCTATTTTGTAATCTTAGTACTTGTACTTGTTGATGTAGTTCAATCTAGGTATCAAAAGAAAATATTAACTGAAAAGAAATAGTTTTTTAATGGTTATTTCTTAACAATTTCTTTAATATGCTATAGAAGATGTAAGGTATTCTATAGACTTATTCTCTTAATTTTTTATACTGCAATTTTATTTTACAAACATGACTATTGTCATTTTATTTTAGAAGTAAGGCAATTAATTTAGCCAATATTTCTAAACTATAAGGTCATGATAAATTCTAAATTAAGTACTCTTTACTTATCGCTAATCATTTGTCTATTATTATCAAGTTGTAAAAATAATAACACAAATGAAACAAATAATTACAAAGATCCAGCAAAAATAGTACTTGCAGGTACAATGGAAGCTGAATTAACAGCTCCACCAAAAGTTCCAGCTCCAGTTGGAGACAGACCTGCAAAGAAACTACTAGTCAATATGGAAATTCTTGAGGAGCAAGGTACCATGACTGATGGCGTAGAATACGTTTATTGGACTTTTGGAGGTACAGTTCCAGGTAGCTTTATAAGAACAAGAGTTGGTGATGAAGTAGAATTCACTTTATCAAACCATCCAGACAATAAATTACCTCATAATATTGATTTGCATGCCGTTACAGGTCCAGGAGGAGGCGCAACTTCTTCTTTTGTTGCTCCAGGTCATGAGAAAAAATTTAATTTTAAAACTATTAATCCAGGACTCTATGTTTACCATTGTGCAACAGCTCCCGTAGGAATGCACATTGCTAATGGTATGTACGGACTTATTTTAGTTGAGCCAGAAGGAGGGTTACCGCCAGTAGATAAAGAATACTATATCATGCAAGGTGATTTTTATACCAAAGGTGAAAATGGAGATCCTGGCTTACAACCGTTTGACATGAAAAAAGCAATTGATGAAGATGCAGATTATGTGGTATTCAATGGTAGTGTTGGAGCATTAACCGGCGAAAATGCAATTACTGCGAATGTTGGCGAAACAGTACGATTATTTGTTGGTAATGGAGGTCCAAATTTAACATCTTCGTTCCACGTTATTGGTGAGATTTTTGACAATGTCCATATAGAAGGTGGTTCGGTAATTAACAAAGATGTACAAACTACTACAATTCCCGCAGGTGGAGCAGCAATAGTCGACTTTAAAGTAGATGTTCCAGGTACTTTTATTTTAGTAGATCACGCAATTTTTAGAGCGTTTAATAAAGGTGCTTTAGGAATGTTAAAAGTAAGTGGAGAAGAAAACAAAAGAATATATTCTGGTGTAGTTCAAGAAGGAATATATAATCCAGAAGGAGGTACTATACAAACAATGCCTGATGATAACTCTACAATAAAAGTTAATAAATCTAAAGGTGAGAAAAGTTTGGCAGAAAAAATGAAATCAGGGAAACAAATATATGCTAAAACATGTTTTGCTTGTCATCAAGCAGAAGGACAAGGAATTGCAAATGCCTTCCCTCCACTTGCTAATTCTGATTATTTAAATGCTGATGTAAAAAGAGCCATTGATATTGTTCTAAATGGAAAGACTGGTGAAATTACAGTAAATGGTAAAAAATACAACAGTGTTATGACCAAGCAAACACTAACAGATGAAGAAGTGGCTGATGTTATGACCTACATTTATAATTCATGGGGAAATAACAAAACTAATGTTAAAGTTAGCACTGTAATGGAAGTAAAAAGTATGCATTAAAATATAGCAAGTGATGACTATTTTTAGATTGGCTTTTTGTTTATTAGCATTTTGGGTGATTGATTCAAATTGCCAATCTGAAATGGTCAATATCAAAGGAGGAAGTTATATCCCTCTCTATGGTAGAGACTCTCTAAAAGTTTCTATTTCTGATTTTAAAATGGATATTTATCCAGTTACCAATCAAGAATTTCAAGAGTTTGTGAAGAAAAATCCAAAATGGAAACGTTCACAAGTCAAAAGAATATTTGCTGATGCTAATTATCTTCAAAATTGGGAATCAGATACTGAACTTAACGAAAATCAACAATTAAATGCTCCTATAACTAATGTAAGTTGGTTTGCTGCCAAAGCATATTGTGAGTGCCAAGGTAAACGTTTACCTACTCTTGATGAATGGGAATATGTTGCAATGGCTGATAAAAAAAGTATAGATGCAAGAAGAAATAAGAATTATAACGAGTTTATTTTAGGATGGTATGAAAAACCAAAAACATTTAATAATGAAATAGGTTCCACATTTAAAAACTATTGGAACATCTATGACTTGCATGGATTGGTTTGGGAATGGACATTAGATTTTAACTCTGTTTTAATTTCTGGTGAATCTCGAAAAGATGTTGATACTGATAACAACCTGTTTTGCGGAAGTGCAGCAATTGGCAGTTCTGATTTAATGAATTACGCTGCGTTTATGCGCTATGCAATCAGAGGAAGTTTAAAAGCAAAATATGCTATGAAAAATTTAGGATTTAGATGTGCTAAAAATATTAATGAAAATGAGTAAGAAAATAACAATAATCATTTTACTAATTATAACATCATTTACAATTTCTTGTAAAAAAGATGAACAAAACAAAGAAACATTAGTGATTGAAAATAATATTTCTGATGAATCAATTTTTAATCTAACATCAAAATGGAAAACTGAAGAAAATGAAACTATTGAACTAAAAGACCTAAAAGGTAAAACTTTGGTTATGGTAATGATTTATACAACCTGCAAAGCGGCGTGCCCAAGATTAGTTGCCGACATGAGAAATATTGAATCAAAACTACCCAAAAATAAGTTAAGTGAGTTACAATTTATTCTTGTAAGTATAGATCCTAAAAATGATACTCCTACTCGACTTAAATCATTTGCCAAAGAAAATCTAATGGATGATGAACATTGGACATTTCTTCAAGGTACGGAGAGTGACGTCAGAGAATTTGCCAATGTATTGGCAGTAAAATACAAACAGATTTCGCCACTAGATTTTTCTCACTCCAACATCATCAGTGTTTTTAATTCTGGAGGAGAATTAGTGCATCAACAAGAAGGTTTGGGTGTTGATAACAAAGAAACTATTGAAACAATAAAAAAATTAATTTCTAAATAACAAATAATTATGGAAACCCTAAAAAACAAAACAGTTGCTGCAATTGTTACAGATAATATTAAAACAGCAGATGTATTTAAAAAGCATGGCATTGATTTTTGCTGTGGAGGAGGAATATCAATTGAAAAAGCATGTGAAAAATATAATGTAGATTATAATGTATTAACTAATGACCTTTTAAATATTGCTGATACGCAAAAATCTTATGATTATGACAAATGGAAATTAGATTTTTTAACCGACCATATTGTAAATATTCATCATACCTACGTAGAAGAATCAATTCCGCTTATTAAACAATATGCTGCAAGAGTTGCTAAAGTGCATGGGCAAAGTCATAAAGAGGTTGTTAAAATTAATTCACTTTTTATTGAAGTAGCAAATGAACTTACTACACATATGAAAAAAGAGGAACTGATTCTCTTTCCATATATAAAACACCTAGTAAAATGTAAAGAAGAAAATACAACTCCAAACAAAGCACATTTCGGAACAGTAGAAAATCCTATACAAATGATGGAACATGAACATGAATCGGCAGGTGATATATTTAAAGAAATTTCGATGTTAACTAACAATTATTCTCCACCAGAAGGTGCATGCAATACTTTTAAAGCACTATACGCTAAACTAGAAGAGTTTGAACAAGATTTACATCATCACATACATTTGGAAAATAATATTTTACACCCTAAAGCAATTAATTTAGAAAACAACTTATGAAAAAGATTTATTTTATTGCTCTATTAATGTTTTGCAGTTATGCATATACACAAAACCTTGATATTACTGCAGAAGTTAGACCACGCTTTGAAAACAAACATGGGTTTGGAGCATTAATAGAAGAAGATACTAACGGAACAAACTTTGTATCACAACGAACGAGATTAAATTTTAACTTTTCAAATACCAAACTTAAAACTCGTATTATCTTACAAAACGTAAGAGTTTGGGGTGATGTTGGAACACTCTCAAGTAATGACAAAGCCAATGCATTACATGAGGCTTGGGCAGAGGCAATTATAAGCAACAAAACTTCATTAAAAATTGGGCGTCAAGAAATAGCATATGATGATCAAAGAATTTTTGGTTCAGTTGGTTGGGCCCAACAAGCAAGAAGTCATGATGCCTTACTGTTCAAGTATAAACCAAACAAAAAAAATAGATTAGATATTGGAATTGCTTTAAATGCAGATTCGCAATCGGGAATCGACAATTTATACAGTAATGCTGCTGGTTACAAATCTTTACAATATGCTTGGTATCATACTCAACAAAACAAATTTGGAATTAGTATTTTGGCACTCAACACTGGTATTGAATATTTAAAAAATGTCGGATTAACCAATGAGAGTATTACCAAAGATTATATGCAAACTTTCGGGACTAGAGTTACTTATAAATCTGATAAATTTAATGCTAATGCAGCTACCTATTTACAAACTGGAAAATCATTAAATAGAGATGTAAGTGCTTCATATTTTACAGGAAATGTTGGCTATAAGTTAAACGACAATTTTAATATTGGTGTAGGTATTGAATCTTTATCTGGTAAAGATACTAGTGACTCATCATCAAAGGTTAAATCTTTTGCTCCATTATTTGGGACCAACCACAAGTTTAATGGATTGATGGATTATTTCTATGTTGGAAATCATGCTAATTCAGTTGGCTTAATAGATATAAATGCAACAATTTCATATAAAAAAGATAAGTTTTCAGCAAAATTAATGCCTCACTTATTTTCATCTCAAGCATCTGTTTTTAATGGTTTAGATGAGTTAGATAAAAAATTGGGTACTGAAATTGATGTCGTTTTTGGTTATAAAATATCAAAAGAAATTAACTTGAATGCTGGACATTCGATGATGTTTGCTACCGATACAATGGAGTTTTTGAAAGGTGGCGATAAAGACGCAACAAATAGTTGGAGTTGGATAATGGTAACTTTTAAACCTAAAGTGTTTTCAACCAAGAAAATCTAATTATTAATTAAGTTAAGAAAGTTATAGAGTTGATTTTTTAGTTAGAATCAACTCTATTTATTTATCAATTATTTCACTTGCGAAATCTTCACATAATTTTATAGTTTCTTGAACATCTTTTATCGTTGTTCTAGGATTTATTAAGCACATTCTTAAAACTACTTGATTTTGTAATATTGTAGTAACTAGTAATGCTTCACGGGAGGCAACAACACGTTTAGAAATTTCTTGATTCATGGTATCTAATTCTTTTTCAGAAAAAGACTTTCCTATTGGATTATATCTAAAGTTTAATATCGCTAATGTTGCTGGTGATATTACTTCCCACTTCGGACTTTGCCTCAATTTCTTTTCAACTTTTTCTGCTAAATCAATATTATATGTAATTGCTTTTTTAAACGCATTAAGGCCAAATGTTTTCATAGACATATAAAACTTTAAGGCTCTAAAACGTCTAGTTAGTTGAATTCCGTGATCATAGAAATTAATTTCAGATGTATTCCCTTCAATATCTCTTAAATATTCAGGTTTTTCAGTGAAAGTCTGGCTCAACCATTTATGATTACGAACTAATAGACAACCCATTTCATAAGGTTGATATAACCATTTATGTGGGTCAATCGCTAGAGAATCTGCTTTTTCAATTCCCTTTAATTGTTGACTTCCTTTTTTTGATAAAATAGCCGCACCACCATAGGCTCCATCTACATGAAACCACAATTTTTCTTCTCTACATATCTTAGCAATATCATTTAATGGATCAACTGTTCCTGTATTCGTCGTTCCAGCAGAAGCAATTATACAAAATGGTTGGAATCCTTCTAGCCTATCTTTGGCAATAGCGTTTTTTAATTTATTAATTGCCATTTTAAACTCTATATCAGTTGGTATAATTCTTACTTGTTCTTTCTTAAAGCCAAGAACTCTTATTGCTTTAACATTTGAAGAATGAGCTTGATCGGACATATAAATAATTGCATTGGAAAAATCATCACCACAACACTGTCTTCTTGCAGCTACCAAAGCTGTTAAATTGGCCATAGAACCACCACTTGTAAAAATTCCTCCACCTTTTTTAGTTGGGAATTTAAAGAGCTTCAATAACCAATTCATGGTTACAATCTCCAATTGAGCTGCTGCAGGAGAAGCTGCCCATCCGCCTGAAAAAATATTGAATCCTGTAGCCAAAGTATCTGCCATGACACTAACATAATTACTTGGTCCTGGAACAAAAGAATATGATTTTGGGTGCGTAACAATATTGCTGTTTGGCAATACTTTAGAAGTAACAAAATCTAAAACCTCTTGATAATTTGTAGGCTGTTCAGGAGCCTCCATATTAAAGAGAGTATCCATTTCTGCTCTTGAAGCCATTGCAACTGGCTTTTTATAATTTTCAGTATCAAAATGTTCAACAATAGTATCAATCACTTGATATCCATATTGTTTCATTTCTTCTTTACTTAATTTCAACTTATACATTTGTCCATTTTTTGAGACCGCAAAGTTAAAATAAACAACTCATCAAAACATGATTTTTGATAGGTAATTCAACAAGAATATCCTATTCTTTATAACGAAGTTTTCCAGTTTCAATTTTTATGGCTGTCCTTGCCAAAATTGTAAATACTAATGCTCCCATTGCCCAAATACCAAGTGTTACTCCTATTTCAATTCCAGTAGGAGTATACTCAGCAATTTTACCATAAGGACCAGGAATAAATCCAGGAACTATCAATCCAAAACCTTTTTCTATCCAAATAGCAACAAATAATAAGAAACAAGCAAAATAAAGTACTCTTAAATTATTACGCAGCTTATGAAAAGTTAATATGACAGTTGCAAGTACATTCATAGAAATAGCTGTCCAAATCCAAGGTAATAATGCAGTTTTACCATCTAAACCAAAAAACAAATAATAAGCACTTTCGCTATGATGTGTTGGCGCATAAAATTCTTTAAACAATTCAGAAACCAACATAATTAAATTAATTTGAGCGGCAACAGTAACTACAAGGGCTATTTTTTTTATGGTTTTATCTTCAATTTTAAATTCTGTAAAAGTTCGGATTATTGCTAATACCAAAATAATTAGTGCAGGTCCTGCAGCAAATGCTGAGGCTAAAAAACGAGGTCCTAATAATGCATTATTCCAAAACGGTCGCGCTTGCAACCCTTGATATAAAAATGCTGTCACTAAGTGAATTCCTACCGCCCAAAATACTGAAATCAAGGCTCCAGGAATATATATACTCTTTTTGGATTCTTTTCCTTGATAATGTCTAGAAAGAATATAAAAAGGAATACTAATATTGATAAACAAATAACCGTTCAATGCAATAACATCCCAAGTAAGCATAGAATTAGGAAAATTAAATACTCCAATACCAGGAATCATATGCCATAATACAGAAGGTCCTCCCATATCTGCAACTACAAATGCTAAACACATTATAAGTGCAGCTACTGCTAAACCTTCACCTATAAGAACTGCTTGCTTGAAATCAATATCTTTTAGTACATATGTTGGCATCACTAACATAACAGCTGCTGCTGCAACGCCAACTAAAAAAGTGAAATTAGAAATATATAGTCCCCAACTTACTCTATCAGTCATCCCTGTCACACTTAAACCTTGATCTAACTGAATGGAATAACAGTACATTCCTACTAACATTACAAAGGTTAAAAATGCCATCCAAATATGGTATTTTTTGGAGCCATGCGTAATAACATCTAAACTATCTCTAACTAAACTAGCAAAAATTTTAAGTCTTTTCATTGAATATGCTTTAATCCATAAAGTACCAGAACTTTGGTTCAGTACCTAAATCTTCTTTTAATCTAAAAACTTTTTTATTTTCTAGTACCCAACGAATTGTACTTTTGGGGTCTAATAAATTTCCAAAAATCCGAGCGCCTGTAGGACAAGCTTCAACACAGGCAGGATTTTTACCTGCTCTAGAACGTTGCACACAAAATGTACACTTTTCCATCACTCCTTTTTTACGCATCCTATTGCCAAGATAATGCTGATTTTTATTAACTTCTTCTTCAGGTACTTGAGGTTTACTCCAATTAAAACGACGTCCATCATATGGACAAGCAGCCATACAATATCTACAACCTACACACCAGTCATAATCAATAACAACCAATCCATCATCTTCTCTCCAAGTTGCTTGAACCGGACAAACATCAACACATGGAGGATTATCACAATGAAAACACTGTGTTCCCATATAAAAATGTCCTTCAGCAGGTACTTCATGATAATAATTATCATCTGCTTCATTGAAGTTAAATCCTTTTCCATCTTTCATTTCATGAATACGGATGTATTCCATTTGCGAATTTCTATCTTGATTATTTTCTTCTACACATGCACTCACACAATCCATATATCCTTGGCATTTGGAAATATTAAAAGCATAACCAAACAACACATCATCTTCTGCATTTTTTGAAGACATACTTATATTTTTTCCAGTGCGTAATTGATAGGAACGCACCAATCTATCAACTGTAGCCTTTTTCTCATCATCATTCATCAATTTATAGTTTCCTTTAAATTGTTCTTCCCAATTTATTTGTGCTTTTTCTTTAGTTTCATCACTTGAAATCACACTAGTACATGAAGAAACAGCTCCTGCTCCAATTAATAAACTTGCAGTTAATTTTTTAAATGCAGAGCGTCTATCCATTTTCACATCAAAAACTTGTTGAAAACCGTCTTTATTTCTTTCTTCTCCTATTGAAGCATCAACTGCAGCCTCATAAAATTCTTCATCACTCATTTCCTTCTTTTCATTATGAGAATTACATCCTCCCGAATTTTTTCCGCAACCACAAGAATTAGACGTTTGCTTGTGCCTACTACTATTGAGGTTTAGTGTAAACCATTTTTTATTGTTATCGCTCATACCTTTTATTTACGAATTTCTACTTTTTTTGAATTAAACCTCTCAGGCCATTTTGTTTCAAAATGTGGACTATGTGGATTATGGCAATTAACACAAGTCATTGATGCTCTTGGTGTTGCCCAACTTTCTATTCTTTTACCATGTGCACCTCCAGCCCAGTCATTATATTGTTTTTGATGACATTGACTACATTGATTAAAACTTTTATCAAAATCAATTTTATGACCTGTTATGCTAATCAATTCGTCCATATTATTGCCGTTATGACAAGTTGTACAATTCATTGTATTAGCATTGGCATGATTCAATTTTAGATTCCAATGTGCCTTTTTTATATCATCACTCTGCATTTTTGCCAAAGGTTTCGTATGACATTCAGTACATTTATATGATTTAATCTTATCTTTTCTAGTTGGTATTAAAAAAGTAATCTCATTTTCTGTAACTTCAATTAAATTTAAACCATCAATATACAAATGTGAAGTTGTAGATATGCCTTTATATTTTTTACTTTCAGCTTCAATCTTATCTGTAATACTATGGTATTCATGCTCTTTATCGTGCTTACAAGAAGTGAAAACAAGAGATAACAATAAACTAAAACTTACAATTCTATAATATAAATAGTTATTCATTAGACTTTATTTTTCTTAAAAATGAACCAATATCCTCCATAACTTTATTGTTGGGAACATGACATTGGCGGCAATTTATTCTTTCTGGATGTGTAACTCTTATTTCTTTAGGTGCACTCGGTCCTGCATGACATGATAAACAGTTTTCTCTCATCTGCAATTGATGAGGAATGATTGGAGGGCTTCCTAACAAAGCGTTATTGGTTCCTGCTTTAGGGATAGTTCCTTTCTTAAAATTATTAGCCACAAATAACGAATTGCTTTTCTCTGGTAAGTGACATTGACGACAATTTACCATTTCAGGATGTGGTGTTACTGGTGTATATGCTTGAAATTTTTCAACAAAACCTCCATTTTCGTGGCATTTCAAGCAAGTATTATTACCCATACTACGCTCACTTTGTACTTCGTGAGGAATACTAGGTGGACCACCATAAAACTCTCTATTATTATAATATTCATTGATACTTCGTTGATGATTTTCATCAATGGGCATATTACTATAATCCAAAGCGTACCCAGCACGTGTAAAAACGCCTTTTTCAAGAGGAATTACTGGGCTAGATTTATCTTTTGTTAATGGGATATATGCTTCCTCTTGTCCTTGATAATAACTATAATTCCAAATAACAATAAAGGTCACAAAAAGGATAATAAATAAAGATATGATTCCGAGCCTTTTTCTCATGATTTTATACTTTTTCTACTTTTACAGCACATTTTTTAAAATCTGGTTCTTTAGAAATAGGACAAAAGGCATCTAAAGTAACATCATTAATCAACATGTTTTCATCAAAAAATGGCGCAAAAACTTGACCTTTGGTTGGTAAACCTCTTTCATTTATAGATGCTGGCATAATACAAGAACCTCTTCTAGAAGTCACTTTAATTTTCTCTCCATTTTTTATCCCTAGCGCTTTTGCATCATCAGGATGAAATTCTAAATAAGAATGCGGCATTCCCTTGTGCAAAACTGGAATTCTACGAGTCATTGATCCTGTATGCCAATGCTCAATTACTCGACCTGTATTTAACCAAAATGGATATTCACTATCAGGTAATTCAGGAGCTGGCTCATAAGGTCTTTGCCATACAACTGCTTTCCCATCAGGTTTTCCATAAAAATGAAAATCTTCACCATTACTACATGCTGGATCATATTTTGCATTAAATCGCCACTGAGTAGATTTACCATTTACATAAGGCCATATTGCTCCTGATTGTTTTTTAAGAACTTCGAGAGGTGCCATTCCATGCTTTTTCCCTTCATGAAATTGACGATATTCATTGTAAATTTCTTCAACATGATTTTCTCTAGAATAAGGAAATAAATCACCATAACCCATTCGTTTTGCTACTTCAATAAACATCCAAGCGTCTGGTGTAGTATCTCCAGGTCCTTCTACCATTTTATCCCAATGTTGAGTACGTCTTTCTGAATTACCATACAAGCCAGATTTTTCTATATGCCAAGATGCAGGCAAAATAACATCAGCAACATCAGTAGTTGGTGTTGGAAACACATCAGAAACTACCACAAAACAAGATTTTTTCTTCATTCCTGGTCTAAACCTACTTGTTCTTGGCAATGATACTAATGGATTTACTGCTTGTGTCCAAATAAATTTTATATCACCTCTATCTACTGCTCTAAACATTTCGGTAGTGTGATAGGTAGGCTTTGATGGAATTCTCTCTACAGGAACTTTCCAAATTTTAGCTGCCAGTTCTCTATGCTTTGGATTCATCACAACTCCCTTTGGAAGTTTGTGAGTAAAAGTACCTACTTCACGTGCAGTACCACACGCAGACGGCTGTCCAGTCAATGAAAAAGGGCCATTACCTGGTTGTGAAATTTTGCCAGTTAATAAATGGATGTTATAAATAATATTATTCATCCAAGTACCTCTTGTATGCTGATTAACTCCCATACACCAAAGTGACATTACTTTTTTATTTGGGTCTCCAAATATTGAGGCTAAATATTTAATATCTTTAACAGATACTTTAGAATATTTTGAAACTTTTTCGGATGTATAATCTTCTAAAAAGGTTTTATAGTCTTCAAAATTTATTTTAGTTGGCTTGTCACTAAACTTATATTTATCTTCAAGCCCATAACCCATTTGGGTAAGCCCTTTACTAAAATTACAATACTTTTCTACGAATGTTTTATTAACCCATCCATTATTAACTATTTCATAACAAATAGCATTTCCAACAGCCAAATCTGTTTGAGGTTCAAACAAAATTGATCTATTAGATGCCATACTAGAACGCGTTGTTCTAGTAGCAAAATCTATAATTCTAGCTCCTCTTTTATTTTTTTGTTCTAGCATTCTTGAGAATAATACTGGATGCATTTCTGCCATATTATTTCCCCAAGTCACGTAATAATCTGCATGGTCAAAATCTTCATAACATCCCATAGGTTCATCAGCACCAAAAGTAGTTAAGAAACCTGCGACAGCACTTGCCATACATAAACGCGCATTACAATCTAAATTATTGGTTCCTATAGCACCTTTCATAAACTTTGATGCAACATATCCTTCTGGAATTGTCGATTGACCAGACGTGTACATTGCAACTGCATCTTTACCATGTTTCTCAATGGTTTCTTTCATTTTATCAGCTACAATATCTAAAGCCTCATTTATTGGAGTTTTCACATAAGTACCATTCTTTTTTACAAGTGCATATTCTAATCTATCTTTTGCTTGAATACACATTGTTTGATGATATCCTTTTACACAAAGCAAACCTTTATTTACACTAGAGTTCGGATCACCTTTTACTGCAACAGCCTTACCTTCTTCTATTCCAACTAATATACCGCAACCAACTCCACAAAAACGACAAGGTCCTTTTTTCCAATCCAAACTTCCATTTGAAATTCCTGTAAGTTGTTCGCTTGCAAAAATAATTCCCGGAAACATGGTTGCTGCTGCTGTCATGGCAGCTGAAGCTGCCATTTTTTTAATAAAACTTCGTCTACTTGATAAAGAAGCACTCATATCTAATTTATTTTTTTGGTGTATTAAACCCTGAAACCAAGGCTAATAATTTTAAACTTTCAATTTTCTCTATTGTTTCTTTTAATTTATTATCCTCTTCATCATTCTTAGTTTCGGTCACAATAACTAAAACATTTTCATTTTCTGCTGGAATTATTTCACACCCTTTTATTAATGAAAGCGCTTGTTGAAGTTCTTCTTTTTTATTATCAAATGGATGTGCTAAGTAACTTTTTATAGGCATGAAATAATCAAATTTTATTATTCTTCAAAGTACGAAAAAAAGATAAACAACAAACATGACTTTTGTCATAAATAAAAGATTATCAATACGTTATGTATAGTAAGAAATAACGACATCTATTCTATTTACCTCAAGTTCAGCATACTATTAAGTAATGTTTGATTATTTTAAAAATAGAATTGTCGCTAATTTATTTTGATTATAAATTACTGCTTAATACATGACAATTATCATAGTAAATAGATTAATGTGCTAGTAAATTTGTTTTAAATACAATAATTATGCAGTATAAGATAAAGAGTAAAATCTGGATAGAAATTGATGGTAAAATATTGTTGGGTGAAGGAAGAATAAAACTTTTAAAAACTATTGAAGAAACTGGATCATTATCTAAATCGGCAAAGAAATTAGGCATGTCATATAAAAAAGCGTGGAACTTAATTGATTCTGTAAATAAATGTACTGTTCAACCTATAGTTGTTAAGAATATCGGTGGTGCTGGTGGCGGAGGTACTACACTTACAATATATGGCAAAAAAATGGTGTCAGCTTTTGAAAAAATAAATCAGAATTGTTGGAATTATTTAGACAAACAAGTAGACAAACTACCAATAAGAGAATAAAAAAATTATACAATGAAAGAATTGATAACTAAAAGCATCTCAAAAAGTATCACATATAAAAATTATTTTGAGTTAATCAAAAAACTTGCTAAAAATCAAAAAACAACAGGTAAAATACCATCGAAGGAACGTATAGATTTTACTAAACTCAATTACAACAGAATGCGCCGACTTGATAAAACAATTAAATTGTTGGATAATGATATAAAAACTTTTAACAATTTCTCTAAACAAACTTGGTTGGTAATAACTGAAAGTTGGTGTGGAGATGCTGCACAAACATTACCTATTCTTCATAAAATTGCTGAATCATCTTCAAAAATTGATTTAAAAATTGTTTTTCGTGATGAAAATAATGAGTTGATGAATACATTTTTAACCAATGGTGCACAAGCAATACCAAAACTAATAATACTTGATAAAAATAATAATGTGCTAAATACTTGGGGACCAAGATCATTTGATGCAACTCAATTAGTGTTAAATTATAAAAAAGAATTTGGAAAAATTGATGCTGAATTCAAAAAAAACCTCCAAATATGGTATAATAAAAATAAAGGTTGGTCAATAATTAATGATTTATTAAAATTTGATAAAAACTTCAATCAATCGATAATTTTTCATACTTAGTTTCTTTCTTAAATTGCAATATTAATATATTCAAAATTGCGATAAATAATACACAACTAGCAATAACCAAATACAAAAAATAGTTGTCTATTAAAGGCTTAGTTTTCCATATAATAAAGGCTTTATAAAAAATTAATATTTCAGTAAGTATAAACCCTATCAAAAAAAACAAAAAACTTTTTTTGGTCAATAGGGTTAACTTAAAATAGTTCAAAAACAATAATAAAGAGGTGCTTACTACACCCAAAAAAACCCAATGTATATAGCCAATTACTAAATCAATATTAGTCGAAATTATTTTTGAGAAATAAGGTATTGAACCAACCAATTGCACGATCAGTTTTACAAAATATAAAAGTGTAACTAGCCTTATTCCAAAGTAAAAGAGTTGCGATTGTTTGTTAATTATATTTTTCCAGTTAGGACGAATTAATTGTACTAAAATTATTAATGCTATCAATTGAAAAAAACCACCTAAACCAGAAATGAAATTTACAACAACTAGTGGTTTCATCCATAATAATGACAAACCAAAGGTTAGTAATACTCCAAAATTCATAAGCCAGAAAAACAGTTGGATTTTTTGCTTTGATAGTTGAATTTTTTGCTGTTCCAATATATATATAAAAACTCCTATCAAAGCCATTATAAACCAACCATTATATTGAAAATGCAAATAAAAATATATTGCATTCCTATACCAACTAGAACTATTACCAACAGTATTCATTATTATTCCTAATGCCCAAGGACCAATACTAGAAATAACCATATACCACAAAGAAATTCTAACAAAACGATAAGAAATTGACTGTTTATTTTTGATTGAAGTGTATTTAAACACCATATACATAAATAGATAAGAGGCAAATAAAAATAAGGTAGAAAAAATGATAGAAAACAATGCATAACCAGTAAATGGAAAGGTTAAAAGCATACCTAAGATTGTAATTTGAGTAAATAAAAACAATTTTTTATACTTCAACTCAATGCTAGATTTTATTAGATACATTCTAAATATCAATGTAGTTAATGCTATATAAATCCAACCCAACAATGCAATATGTGAATGTGCATGTACTATATATCGATAATTAAAAGAAATATGAGTAACGTAAAACAACCGAAGTATTACTCCAAAAAAAGCAATGATTAATAAATAACACAATGCTATTCTACTATGCTTTTGCAATAAATTATCAATAGAATTCATACCTTAAAAATAATGAATCATAAGGCAATAATTACAAAAAATGATTATATTTTTTTACATGATTTTTGTCATATTATAGGATATAAATTCCGAAGATATTTGCATAAAATTAAATAAAAAATGAGTGTAAATACATTAATAACCATTACTGCAGAAGAGGCTGTTAAAGTTGTAAAATCTAATGATCGAGTATTTTTTCAAGGAGCCTCAATGACGCCAAACTTACTTATTGACTCTTTATGTAAACGATACAACGAACTTGAGAATATAGAAATCATTCAAGTACATACCGATGGTAAAGCAAAGTATATGGAAAAGCCTTATAGTGATTCTTTTAAACTTTTTAGTTGCTTTGTAGGAAGTAATGTAAGGAAAGGTGTAAATACAAACAATGGAGATTACATTCCTATTTTTTTAAGTGAAATCCATTGGTTGTTTAGAAGAAATATTTTACCATTAGATGTAGCATTTATACAAGTTTCTACACCAGACAAGCATGGTTTTTGCTCATTAGGACCATCAGTAGATATTACACTACCTGCTATACAAACAGCAAAATTGGTTATTGCTCAAATAAACCCTCAAGTACCTAGAACACATGGTGATGGCATTATTCATATAAGCAATATAGATTATGCAGTAGATGTTGATCAACCTATACATACATCAATTTCAGGAATTCCAACTGATATTGAAACCAAAATAGGGAAACATGTTGCCGAGTTGGTTGAAGATGGAGCCACTTTACAAATGGGTATTGGAAATATTCCAAATGCTGTATTACATAATTTAACCAATCATAAACGATTGGGTATTCATACTGAAATGTTTTCTGATGGTATTTTACCACTTGTTGAAAAAGGAATAATTACTGGTGAAGAAAAAGAAATAAAAACTGGAAAAATAGTAACTTGTTTTGCAGTAGGTTCACAAAAACTTTATGATTTTATTGATGACAACCCATTAGTTCATTTTAAGGAAGCAGGTTACACAAACGACACATCTTTGATAAAATTAAATCCCAAAGTTACTGCAATAAATAGTGCAATTGAAATAGATTTAACTGGTCAAATTTGTGCAGATTCAATCGGTACTTATCAATATTCAGGTGTTGGAGGTCAAATGGATTTCATCCGCGGTGCGTCATTATCTAAAGGTGGAAAAGCCATCATTGCTATGCCTTCAATAACAACTAAAGGGGTTTCTAAAATTACACCTTTTTTAAAGGAAGGTGCAAGTGTAACAACTACTAGAGCACATGTTCACTATGTTGCCACTGAATACGGAGTAGTGAATTTATTTGGAAAAAGTTTAAAACAGCGAGCAAAAGCATTAATTTCTATTGCGCATCCTAATTTTAGAGAAGAACTTGAAAAAGAAGCATATAAAAGATTCAATCAATAAATTAGGGGCATTCTATAGTGCTAGAAACCATTTCATTAACAGGTAGTGGTGATATATAAGGTATTCCTAATCCCATGCCTCTCAAAATAAATAATATACCAATAAGAACAACAAAAACAGGTATCATATGTTGAATTCGTTGTTTAACTGTTGTATTTAAAAATTTACCGATGTAGATTGATACTGTCATTAATGGAATGGTGCCTAGCCCAAATAGTATCATATAAAAACTACTATACAATAAATTCGAACTACTCAAAGATCCAAATATTGCCATATATACTAATCCGCAAGGAAGAAAACCATTTAAAAAACCAATGGTAAAAAAACTATCTATTGTTTTTTTCTTCAGTTCTTTTCCTAAAGCCGTTTTCACTTTTGAAACCAACTTATAAATAGGTTTAGAAAAATTATATTTATTTATAAGTTTAGATGGAAAAAGAACTAACACAATCATTAAAACACCAATTAAAATTGATAATTGCTGTTGAAAACCAAAAATATTAATTGTCTTTCCTAATAATCCAAATACAAAACCTAACAAACAGTAAGTCAGCAACCTACCTGAATGATACGACAAAGTTTGAATAATTTTGTTAAATGAATTTTTTCTATCAACAGGTAACATAAATGCTATTGGACCACACATCCCAACACAGTGGAAACTTCCTAAAATTCCAAGTATGAATGCTGACCAAAGCATCTTAGTAGGTTATTTCTTGTTTAAATAAATATGATTTTTCATTATATTGCCAGTCAACAATAATGTTCCAACGACCATCCAATAAACGTTTGTCAGGTATGAGCAAATTGTAGTCAGACAATGAAATTGGCGTTTCAAAGTCTAATTGTTTATTCGATGGTCTATATAGGAACACTTTTCCTGTAATATCTTTTATTTCTAAATCTTTCGGGAATTGAATTAAAATTCCTTCTTCTGTTTTTTTCCAAGAAATATTTTCTTTTAACTCTTTAGCATTTTTTTGTTTTTCAATATTATCTTGAAACTCCAATTCTTGTTGATAGTAATTATCGGTAACTAAATCATGATCATATCTATCATTAGAACTCATTTTAACAACAAAAAACATGATAAAACTTATAAATCCTATAAATGCAAGGACTATTCCTGTTCCCCAATTAAATTTCATAAACTCAATATTTTAATTATAACTTCTAGGTCCTAAAAAATTGACACTCGTATTTTCAATTAACTCTTCTCCACTATAAATATCAATCATCAATTTTACTTTATCGTCTTTTAAAAACGCTTTGTCAATCTCAATAAACAAAGTACCTTCAATGGTTCCTTGTCTTGGTACACTTAAACTATTATTTGCCGAAACTAATTTTATATTACCTTTATACTTTCTCAGTTTAAGATGAATATTATCAATATCTTCAGTAGTTTTATTAATCAATTTATATGTAAACACATTACTAATTATTGTTTCTCCTTTATGCTCATATAATTGTCCAGGCAATCTTAAAATCCTTGCTTCGACATCATTTCTCAACAACAACATTCCTGAAAGTACACCTAATAAAATTAAAAGCACAGCAATATAACCTTTCATTCTTGCTGTTAATTTAAACTTCTCTTTCTTTTCTATTTCATCTTCACTTGCATAGCGTATTAATCCTTTAGGCAAATCAATACTTTCCATAATATGATCACACTCATCTATACACGCTGTACAATTTACACATTCCAATTGTGTTCCATTTCTTATATCAATTCCCGTAGGACACACATGTACACATTGCATACAATCGATACAGTCACCATGCCCTAAGGCATTTCTATCTTCATTTTTTCTAAATTTCTTTCTACCATTATCACCTTCACCTCTTTTATGGTCATATGCTACAACAATCGATTTATTATCAAGTAGTACTCCTTGCAATCTACCATAAGGACATGCTATGATACAAACTTGCTCTCTAAACCAAGCAAAAACAAAATAAAAAACTGCCGTAAATATGAGCAATGGAAATAAAGTTCCAAGATGCTCAAATGGCCCATCAATTATATATCTTAATAACTTATCACTGCCAATTAAATAAGCCAAAAACACATTGGCAATAAGAAAAGAAATAATTAAAAATATGAACCATTTTAATATTCGTTTTCTTATTTTTTCTGAATCCCATTTTTGTCTATCTAGTTTTCGTTGCTTATTTCTATCACCTTCAATCCAGTATTCTATCCTCCTGAAAACCATTTCCATAAAAATAGTTTGAGGGCAAATCCATCCACAAAAAATCCTTCCAAAACCAACGGTAAAAAGAGTAATAAAAACTACTCCAATAATCATTGAAATGACCAATAAGTGAAAGTCTTGTGGCCAAAAAGGAAAACCAAAAATATTAAAACGGCGTTCCAAAACATTGAACATAAAGAACTGGTTTCCGTTTACCTTTATAAATGGAAATGAAAATAAAAGGGCAAGTAATACATAACTTACAATTTTTCTTTTATCATATAGTTTCCCTTTAGGCTTCTTTGGAAATAACCAAACTCTTTTTCCTTTATCATCTACTGTACCAATAGAATCTCTAAATATTTCTTTATCTTGTTTTTCCAAAAGGTCAAAAGTGTTATCTACGCTTAATTACTTTCATTTTCGGCATTCCAAATCTCTCCTTCAGCATCTTTAGGTTCTGCTGGAGTTGTTCCTTGAAATTGTAATAAATAACTAGACACTTGAGCAATTTCAATTGGTTTTAAGCTTTGTTTCCAAGCAATCATACCTTTTCCATCTCTACCTCCTTCAGATACTGTTTTAAACACGTTTTTAATTCCTCCTCCAAGTATCCAATACTCATCAGTAAGATTAGGGCCAATACCGCCACCTCCGTCAGCTTTATGACAAGCAACACAATTCATCTCAAAAATTGCCTTACCCTTTTTCAAATCCGATTCTTCAGTAAGCACTTCAACCGTATTAAAATCAACTAAATTCTTTGCCGTTTTTTTATATTCTTCAATTTCTTTTTTAGCAATAACGTATGCTTGATTCAACTCGTCAATTTGAGTATCGCCATTAAACACGTGGTATTTAAACATATATGCAATTGCAAAAACTATAGAGATGTAGAATCCGTATTTCCACCATGGCGGTAAATCATTATCTAACTCTTTAATTCCATCGTAATTGTGATCCAAAATTATTTCATGCTCTTCTTCAATTGGTTTAGAGCCCAATAATTTTTTATACGTTTTCATTAACCAATCACCTTCAGAATCAATTTTTAGTTTTTCTTCTTCAGTTAATTTTTCATATCTAATTTTTCGTAAATCATTAGTTATTTTCCCATTAAATATCAATGCAATTAACAACACTACCAAACCAGCAATTAATTCAGGTTTTTTTACAACATCCAAAGCGGAAACAGGATCACTTAAATACCATATGCCGCAAAGAATAATGATTGCAAATACTAAGGTTTTTATATATGATCTCATAATGTTGTATCGTTTTGGTTATCTAATGGTATATTACTTACTCGAGTTATGTATTCTTTTTTGGCAGTAAACACCCACCAAAATAAAACAACAAAAAAGGTGAAAAATATTACTAAAGAAATCAATGGATAGATTTCTATTCCAGTGATACTTTCCATATGGTTTTTTACAAATTTCAACATGACTAATTCGTTTTATTACTTGACAATTCGTTATCTTTTACTTTTATATCTGTTCCTAGACGCTGTAAATAAGCAATCAATGCAACTATTTCTCTATTCTTCATTTCAACAAAATTTGAGCCTCCTGCTTTTTTATCAGCCTCATAGGTTTTAGCAAAATCAGGATCGGAATACAAATTTTTCTCAATTTGAGTTCCTTGCGCTGTCATACTTTTTTGAGCATTTGCAATATCATCATCTGTATAAGGAACCCCTAATTTTACCATAGTTCTCATTTTGGCTTCAGTTTGTGATTTATCTAATTCATTTCTTACCAGCCATTGATATGCCGGCATAATTGAACCTGAGGAAGTACTTTGAGGGTCATACATATGGTTTAAGTGCCAGTTATCTGAATATTTCCCACCAAGGCGATGTAAATCTGGCCCTGTTCTTTTACTTCCCCAAAGGAATGGATGGTCGTATACGAATTCACCCGCTTTAGAGTATTCGCCATAGCGTTCAACTTCACTTCTAAATGGTCTAATCATCTGTGAATGACAACCAACACAACCTTCACGTATATATAAATCTCGTCCTTCTAGTTCAAGAGGTGTATATGGTTTTACACTACTTATAGTTGGTATATTTGATTTCACCATTATCGTAGGAATAATTTGCACGATACCTCCAATAAGAATAGCAATAGTTGCATAAATGGTTAATTTTATTGGTTTACGCTCCAACCAAGTATGCCATCCTTCTCCAGCAGTTCTTCTTTTAGACACATTTTGTAATGCTGGTGCTTCAGCCAACTCATCAGTAACGCTACTTCCTTGTTTAATGGTTTTAACCACATTATATGCCAGAATAAACATTCCAATAATAAACATAGTTCCACCAATAGCACGCATCCAATACATTGGAATAATTTCAGAAACGGTTTCTAAAAAGTTACCATAAGTAAGTGTTCCATCAGGATTAAATTGTTTCCACATCAATGCTTGTGTAACACCTGCAACATACATAGGTAATGCATATAAAATGATTCCTAATGTTCCTATCCAAAAATGTGCATTTGCAAGTTTAATTGAATACAGTTTAGTTTTAAACATTTTAGGAATCAACCAATAAATCATACCAAATGTCAAAAATCCATTCCATGCCAATGCTCCAACATGAACGTGTGCTATAATCCAATCGGTAAAGTGACCTACTGCGTTTATGTTTTTTAAAGATAGCATTGGTCCTTCAAAAGTTGCCATACCATAACCAGTAATCGCAACTACCATAAATTTTAACACAGGATCTGTTCTAACTTTGTCCCATGCTCCTCTCAATGTTAGTAAACCGTTAATCATTCCTCCCCAAGAAGGCATCAATAACATTACTGAAAAAGCAACACCAAGGTTTTGAGCCCATTCAGGAAGTGCTGTATATAATAAATGGTGCGGGCCTGCCCATATATAAATAAATATCAATGACCAAAAGTGTACAATAGATAACCTATAAGAATATACAGGTCTGTTAGCTGCTTTTGGCACAAAATAATACATTAATCCTAAGAAAGGTGTTGTTAAAAAAAACGCTACGGCGTTATGTCCATACCACCATTGCACCAAAGCATCTTGAACACCTGCATAAACTGAGTAACTTTTTAATCCGCTTACAGGTAATGCTAAACTATTAAATATATGAAGTACCGCAACTGTAACAAATGTGGCTATATAAAACCAAATTGCTACATACATATGACGTTGTCTTCTTCTTAAAATTGTACCTATTAGGTTTACTCCAAAAGCCACCCAAACTAGTGCAATAGCAATATCAAATGGCCATTCTAACTCGGCATATTCTTTAGATGTTGTATAACCTAAAGGAAGAGAAATTGCTGCTCCAACAATTATTAATTGCCATCCCCAAAAATTAATTTTACTTAAAAGATCACTAAACATCCTAGCTTTTAAGAGTCGCTGTGTGGAATAATAAACACCAGCAAAAATTGCGTTACCAACAAATGCAAAAATCACAGCATTGGTATGTAATGGTCTTAATCGTCCAAAACTTAACCATGATATACCATCAGTTAGGTTTGGAAAAATAAACATGAATGCCAATAAAAGTCCTACTAACATTCCTACAACTCCCCAAACAATGGTTGCGTAAATGAATTTTTTTACGATTTTATTATCGTAATAAAATTGTTGAATTTCCATAATTATATTATTTGTTTTTAATAGTTAGTTTAGATTTATCTGGTGTGTTCTCCACCAATTCATCTTCAAAAAGCATGCGTACAGACGGTGTATAAGAATCATCATACTGACCTCTTTTAACTGCCAATATAAAGGCAACAAAAAAGACAATAGCAACAAAAATGCTTACGCCCAACAATACATATATAACACTCATACCTATTTGAAGTTATAGTTCAAAATTAATTCCATACACATTAATAAAATATGACATTTGTCATGTTTTTAAAATATTTATATAACACTTGAGAAAAGTTGAGTTTCTGGCTTACTACCAAGTAAATACTTATCAAAACTCATACATACGTTTCTTACAAATGCCACGGCTTCTTCAGGAATTGTTAAAGATTTATTCTTTATAATTATTAATCTATCTTTTTCTAGTTCGTTTAATAATTCCAACGTTTTTTCTATCCCTGAAAATTCCAATTCATTGCTCATCCAAGATGTAGTTAGGTTACACATAATATTTAAAATATGTTTTCTAATAATTAAATCTTCTTTTGATAATAGATGACCTCTAAAAACTGGAAGTTCTCCTGCTGCTATTATTTCTAAATACTCTTTTGTTGTCTTTACATTTTGAGCAAATCCATACCAACTATCACTTATTGCCGACATTCCAAGTCCTATCATCAACTGAGTTTCATTGGTAGTATAGCCCATAAAATTTCTATGTAACTTCTTATTTTTGTATGATTTATATAAACTATCATTTTTTAAAGCAAAATGATCCATACCTATTTCAAAATAACCTAATTTCTCAAGAAGTTTTTTACTTTCTTCATATAGCTTCCTTTTTTCTTCTCCTTTAGGTAAATTCTCCTCACTAAAACCTCTTTGACCAACACCCTTTACCCAAGGTACATGTGCATAACTATAAAATGAAATTCTATCAGGTAATAGCTCTTTCGTTCTATTAATTGTTTCAAAAATATCATTTAAAGTTTGAAATGGTAATCCAAAAATTAAATCATGGCTTACTGATGTATACCCAATTTCTCTAGCCCAATTTGTTACTTTTTCCACCTGTTCAAATGATTGGATTCTATTTATAGCCTTTTGAACTTTATTACTATAATCTTGAACTCCATAACTAACTCTTGTGAAACCTAAATCAAATAAAGTTTGTAAGTGCTCTTTAGTTGTATTATTTGGGTGACCTTCAAAACTAAATTCATAGTCATTGTGAAGTAAATTACCTTTTAATATACCTTTTATTAGTCGTTTCAGGTTTTGGTGAGAAAAAAATGTTGGAGTACCTCCTCCAAGATGAATCTCTTTAATTATTGGTTTTTTTTCTAAAAATTCTAAATATAATTTCCATTCTTTTAAAACAGCATTGATATATCCATCCTCTACTTCATGTCTTTTGGTAATATGTTTATGACAAGCACAAAATGTACACAAACTCTCACAAAAAGGAAGATGTATATATAAACTTATCCCTTTTTCATTACTCTCATTGAATGATTTTTGAAAACAAGAAATCCACTTTTCTTTTGAGAAATTCTTCACATTCCAAAAAGGAACTGTTGGATAACTGGTATAACGAGGTCCAGGCACATTGTATTTATCAATTAAAGATTTTTTCATTACACTAGTCTTAAAGCAATTTCTATCATTTCTTTGAACGTATGTTCTCTTTCTCCAGCAGTAGTTTTTTCTTTAGTTACCAAACTATCAGAAATAGTTAATATAGTTAAGGCATTTACATTGTGTTTTGCAGCAGCAGTATATAAACCTGCTGTTTCCATTTCTACACACAATACTCCAAATTCAGCCCAATGTTTATAATCCTCAAAATTATCAGTATAAAATTCATCGGAACTTAAAACGTTTCCTGCTTTTATAGGTATATTTAATTCTTTAGCAATGGTAACCGCCTTATTAAAAAGTTCAAAACTTGCTGTAGGTGCATAACTAGCTCCATGAAATCGTTGTGCGTTAATTCCTGAAGTAGTAGATCCAGCCATAGCTAAAACAATATCTCTAATTTTAACTTCTTTTTGATATGAACCAGCCGAACCAACTCTAATTAAATTTTTAACTCCATATTGTGTTATTAATTCATTTGCATAAATCAACGTAGATGGTATACCCATACCCGTTCCTTGAACAGATATTGAGTTTCCTTTATATGTCCCTGTATATCCCAACATTCCACGTACTTCGTTATAACAAATTACGTTTTCCAAAAAAGTATCAGCAATCCACTTTGCCCTCAATGGATCTCCAGGTAATAATACCGTTTCAGCAATTGCTCCTTTCTTGGCTCCTATATGTACACTCATTATTATTTCTTTTTATGATTTTCTAACCTTCTCAATTTTCGACCTAAAACATTGGTTAATATTGTTGTAAACACCACAACACTAATAGAACTTAAGGGCATTAAAATTGCTGCAATTACTGGCATTAATTGACCGGTTACAGCAAAATACAATCCTATACTATTGTACAAGAAAGACAATACAAAACTCCACTTAATAATTTTTATAGCGCTTTTCGACGCAGTGATATAATTGTATAGTTGATTGAAATTCGATGCATCTAAAATAGCATCACATGCAGGAGAAAACACATTGATATTTTCTGAAATTGCAATACCAACATCACTTTGAGCCAAAGCGCCAGCATCATTTAAACCGTCGCCAACCATCAATACATGAGCGCCTTCAGATTGATGGTATTTAATATACTCTAATTTATCTTCTGGCTTTTGATTAAAAATAAGTTTTGTTTTGGAAGGCAAAAGTTTTTTTAAGTTTTCTTTTTCACCTTCATTATCTCCTGAAAGAATAACTAAATTATAATCTTTATTCAGTTTATTAAACAATTTAGATACTCCTTTCCTATAACTATTATAAAATGTGAACTTTCCTTTATATGCATTATTTGATTTTATATGTACAGTTGTATTCAAAGTTTCTAGATCATCATAACCAACAAAATTGGCTGAACCCACAACTATATTCTCATTTTTATATGCTGCACTTATTCCTTTACCTAAAACTTCTTCGTAGTGATTAAGCGCAATAATATTATTCGCATCCAAAATATCATAAAGTGATCTACTTAATGGATGATTAGAACCCCTAAGTGTATTTTTAAGTAATAATTCTTCAGAAGTTGAAAGCGCTTCACCTTCATAAACAGGATTACTCTTTTTATTGGATGTTATTGTTCCTGTTTTATCAAATATTACAGTATCAATTTTAGATAATTGTTCAATTACAGTAGCATTTTTTAAATAAAACTTCTGTTTTCCAAAAATCCGCAATAGATTACCAAAAGTAAACGGTGCCGATAATGCAATTGCACAAGGACATGCAATAATAAGTACTGCCGTAAATACATTCATTGCTTTTGAACTATCCACTAAAACCCAATATAGTGTCGCCAAAAAAGCAATACCTAAAACCGTTATGGTGAATTTTTTACTTATAGCATTGGTTAATGTTGTAAAACTATTTTCTTTATCCTTGTTAAATACATCATTACTCCACAATTGTGTTAGATAACTTTGCTGAACCGTTTTGAGCACTTCAATTTCTATAGTCCCTGAAGTTTGCTTACCTCCTGCAAACAATTTATCACCCAAAGTTTTAGCAACTCTTTCTGACTCTCCAGTCACAAAACTATAATCAATGGATGCATTACCGTTTATTAAAATACTATCAACTGGAATCAACTCTTCATTTCGTATTAATAATCGATCTCCTTTTTTAACTTCATAAATTTGAGTTGGTTTTTCAGTTCCTTCTTTCGTTATTTTAGTTACTGCAATAGGAAAGTACGATTTATAATCTCGTTCAAAAGACAAAAAAGAATATGTTTTTTGCTGAAAGAATTTACCTAACAACAAAAAGAAAACTAATCCTGTAAGGCTATCAAAAAAACCAGTTCCGAAATCAAAAACTATATCAACTGTACTTCTAACAAACAGTACAAATATTCCTAATGAAATTGGCACATCAATATTTAAAAGTCTTGACTTTAAGCCTTTGTAAGCGGAAACAAAATAATCTTGCGCTGCATAAAAAACAACTGGAAGTGAAAAAGTAAACATTAGCCATCTAAACAATCCCTTATACTGCTCAATCCAAAATCCATTGACTTGAAAATATTCAGGGAATGATAAGAACATTACATTTCCAAATGCAAAACCGGCAATACCTAACTTATAGATAATGCTTCTATCTAATTTGTTTTTTCCAGCACTGTAATTTTCTAAACTAATATATGGTTCATACCCTATTTTACTTAACAACAACACTATTTCATGAAGAGAAGAAATATTTTTATTGTATGTTATTCTTACTGTTTTCTTTCCAAAATTAACTTGGGAAGCGACTATATCAGAATTCAACTTATGTAGATTTTCTAATACCCAAATACATGAACTACAATGTATATGAGGTATTGAAAGCGTTACAATTTCTATAGTTTCATCAGTAAATTCAATCAACTTCTCAATTATTGATTGTTGCTTTAAAAAATCATATTTTCCTTCTATTTCTTTTGGAATTGCTCCTGGAGAATTTTGAAAATCATAATAACAAGTTAAATCATTTTCTGAGAATATTTCATAAACAGTTTTACAACCATTACAACAAAATAGTTTTTCTTGAAATTGAATAACAGAGTTATTACAATTATCACCACAGTGGAAACAAGTAGCCTTGCCCATAATATTTGCTCATTTATACCTGATGCAAAGATTTAGAAACAATTAAATTAAAAATATGATATTTATCATGTTTTCATTATTTTTACACTTAACTATTAAGTTACGTTATGAGTAAATGTCAACATTGTATTGCAAGACAATTTAATTCTATGAATTCTCTCACCAAAGAGGAATTAAAGCATGTTTCAGAATGCAAAAAAGATAAATCTTACAAGAAAGGAGATGTTATTTTTAATGAAGGCATGTCTCTTAATGGCGTTTATTGTGTAAGAAGTGGCATATGTAAATTGACCAAACTTAATGCCAATGGCAACTTACAAACTGTTAAACTACTTGGTGTTGGTGAATTACTTGGTCAACGCTCAATTGTAAGTAATGAAAAAACAAATTTAAGTGCAGTTGCATTGAGCGATATTGAGTTATGCTTTGTACCAAAACAAGAAATCCTAAACGGTCTTAAAAATAATCGTGATTTCTCAATAGATGTAATTCAACATCTTGCACATGATTTAAAAGATGCAGAAGATGACCTTGTAAATATGGCACAGAAATCTGTGAAAGAACGCTTATCAGAAACTTTGCTTTATTTACACAACAATTTTGGAACTGATAATGATGGTTTTTTAAGTGTTTTACTATCTAGAGAAGATTATGCCAATATAGTAGGGACTGCAACTGAATCGGCAATCAGAATTTTATCGCAATTCAAAAAAGATGGTTATATATCGACTTCGGGGAAACACATCAAGATTGAAAATATAAATGGTTTGAAAAATCTTTGTTCTATTTAGATACTAGAGTTATCAATGTTATTTCTGGAGAAATTCCTAGTCTTCCTGGAAAACCTAAGAACCCATAACCACGATTGATATAAATATAATTTTGCGCAAACTTATACAGTCCTGCCCAACGCTTATAACGAAGTTTAATTGGACTCCATTTGATATTCAACGACGGTATTTCTACTCCCATTTGCATACCATGCGTATGCCCTGAAAATGTAATATCAATATTCTTTTTCCCTTTTACCTTTTCTTCCCACAAAGTTGGATCATGAGATAATAATATTTTGAAGTAACTATCATCAAGTCCCTGCAACGCATTTTCCAAATTTCCAATTTCATGAAATCCTTTTCCCCAATTATGCATTCCTATAATGGCAATTTCCTGATTATTGATTTCTAAAAAAGTATGTTCATCTTCCAATAATTGAAAACTCATTTCTTGATGAATTTCTTTCAATCTGTTTATGCTTTTCACTCTTTCTTCTTGAGGGTAATTTCCATAATCGCAATAATCATGGTTTCCAAACACAGAATATTTCCCATACTTCGCTTTCAATTTTGAAAAAATTTCAATCCAAGGCTCTGCTTCATCAGAATGTACATTAACCATATCACCTGTAAATAAAATAACATCAGGTTTTAAGTCATTTATCATTGTAATTCCTTTAGAAACCTCTTCAAAATCTTTCAAAAAACTACCTAAGTGTAAATCACTTATTTGTACAATTTTAAGACCATTAAATCCCGAAGGAAGATTAGAAAACTTTATTTTTTCTTTAAATATTTTATAGGCATACCTTCCTTTTAAAACACCATAAGAATAGGCACCGAAAATTAATGCCGATACACCTAAACCAACTTGTGTGATAAATGTGGTTCGGCTAATTGATTTTCCTCCAAAAGTTTTATCATTGGTAGTAAAAAAAGAAACAATTCTTCTAATTACCCAAACAATATCATCAAATAAATGAAAAACAATAAATGAAAGCTTGGTAAACAAAAGCACAAAAAACACTCCAGACCAAAATCGAAATGCTTCAGGATATTCAACTGTATAAGTTCTGAATCTAGAAAATATATTCATTAATTGAAATAAAACAATCAAATTAAGAATCCAATATGAAAACTTAATAATTCTTGACCATTTATCATTTAAAGTAGCAGTAAAAGAAGTAATTCCTTTATAAGCATATAGATCAACTAAAAGAAGTATGATAAAAATAATTAACAATCTACCCATTACTCACCAATATCTTCATTCCAAAGTTCAGGATTCTTTGTAATAAATGTTTCCATTAAACCAATACATTCTTGATTATCTAGAACCTCAACTTCCACTCCATTTTCTCTCAACAATTCTTCAGAACCCATAAAAGTTTTATTCTCGCCTATGATTACTTTTGGAATTCCATATAATAAAATTGCTCCGGTACACATAGGACAAGGAGATAAAGTAGTATATAAAGTTGATTTTTTATAAACTGATGCTGGCAATCTTCCTGCATTTTCTAGTGCATCCATTTCTCCATGAAGAACTACACTTCCATTTTGAATACGCTTGTTATGTCCACGCCCAATAATTTCATTATTATGAACAATAACAGAACCTATAGGAATTCCACCTTCAGCCAATCCTTTTTTGGCTTCATCAATGGTTGCTTGCATGAATTTATCTGACATATTTTATTGTTTGTTTAAAAATGCTAACACATTTCTCTCTATTCGCTCTTCAACATTCTCAACGTTAGCTTTTACAAATTGCTCTCCTGTTATTTGTTCATATAATTCAATATAACGTTCAGAAATTTCAGTTATTTTTTCTTCATTCATTTCAGGTATTTGCTGTCCATCTTTCCCTTGAAATCCGTTTTGAATTAACCATTGACGTACAAACTCTTTTGACAATTGCTTTTGTGGTTCACTTATTTCTTGACGTTCAGCATAACCATCAATATAAAAATAACGAGAAGAATCAGGTGTGTGAATTTCGTCAATCAATACAATTTTACCGTCTTTAGTTTTTCCGAATTCATATTTAGTATCCACTAATATTAAACCTCGTTCTTTGGCAATTTCAGTTCCTCTTTGAAATAATTTTCTTGTATAATCCTCCAAAATAAGATAGTCGTTTTCAGAAACAATTCCTTTCGCTAAAATTTCTTCTCGCGAAATATCTTCGTCATGCTCACCATTATCAGCCTTTGTAGATGGTGTAATAATTGGTTGTGGAAATTTGTCATTTTCTTGCATTCCGTCTGGCATTTCAACTCCGCAAAGCATTCTCTTTCCAGATTTGTATTCTCTCGCTGCATGGCCTGATAAATAGCCACGAATTACCATTTCAACTTTAAATGGCTCACACAAATGACCAACAGCAACATTTTCATCAGGATTGGAAATCAACCAGTTTGGCACCAAATCTTCAGTTGCCTTCATCATTTTTGTGGCAATCTGATTAAGTATCTGACCTTTAAAAGGAATTTGTTTAGGCATAATCACATCAAATGCCGATAATCTATCTGATGCAATCATAACCAAATATCTATCATCAATATTATAAACTTCTCTAACTTTTCCTTTATATACCGATTTTTGTTTCGGAAAATTATAATTTGTATCGTTTATTGTATTCACTGCAATGTTTTATTACTGACTATTATTTACTCGTCAAGTTTTTTAATCCGTTTTATTTGTTTCAAATTATCTAAAATTGGAGTAACTGTCACTAACTTTTCTCCTGGAACCACATAAAAATAATAAGCGCTGTTTTGACCTATTTTTCTAACATCCAATTTAGAATCATCCTTAAAAACTAAAGTGTAATTCGGTTTAATTTCTTTGGTTGACAATTTGTTCTTTGTTCCTATTGCCATTCCTGTTCTCATAGATACAAAAAGAAAAAAGAAAAGCAACATCATTCCAAAAACAATATTTTTCTTTTCCTTGAGTGCTTTATAACGCTTATCAGCCTTCTCAATATTAGTGACTTTTTGGTACCATCTTTTATCTCTCAATTTCAAATAAAGCCATGGTGAGAACCTTGTGATATGAAAATACATCAAGATAAACAATGCTAACAAAATCAAAGACATCATCCAATTATTAGAAAGTAAACTTATTGGAGAAATTAGCGCATCTAAAATAGTTATATAGTTTAAATACGAAACATCCAACACAGCATAAAAAATCGCATCACTCACAATACCCAAAACTATTAAAAACAAATAGCCAATATAAAAATACTCTTGAAGACTTAATTCTTTATCAAACATATTTATTCTGTCTCTAAACTTTTAAATGCTTTAATTATGTGTGTTACCAATCGATGACGCACCACATCTTTTTCATTTAAATGAACCATTGCAATTCCATCAATATTTTTCAACGCCAATAAGGCTTCTTTTAAACCTGATATTTGTCGTGGTGGCAAATCTATTTGACCAGGATCTCCTGTGACTATAAATTTGGCATTTTTACCCATTCTTGTCAAAAACATTTTCATTTGGCTATGCGTAGTGTTTTGACCTTCATCTAAAATAACAAAAGCGTTATCCAATGTTCTACCTCTCATAAAAGCCAAAGGCGCAATTTGAATAACACCTTTTTCTATATATGAATCTAATCGTTCAAACGGAATCATATCGCGCAATGCATCATATAATGGCTGCATGTAAGGATCTAATTTTTCTTTTAAATCGCCTGGTAAAAAACCTAATTTCTCACCAGATTCTACAGCTGGACGTGTTAAAATAATTCGCTTTACTTCTTTCTCCTTCAAAGCTTTCACTGCCAATGCAACTGCTGTATATGTTTTCCCAGTACCTGCTGGCCCTACGGCAAACAACATATCATTCTTCTCCATTGCATCTACCATTTTCTGTTGGTTTGGGCTTTGAGGCTTAATTAATTTACCACTTACACCATGTACTAAAACACCTTCGGTAGATTTAGATGCTTTTTTTGTAGTTTCATTAGAAAGAATAATGCGTTCAATACTATTTTCATCTAGTTTATTATACTTATTAAAATAGTTTATTAATTGTTGAACTTTCTTTTCAAATTCGTCTAAAATATCTGGCTCACCAAAAGCTTTCAATTTATTCCCTCTAGCGACAATTTTTAATTTTGGATACAACTTCTTTAAAATTGCTACGTTACTATTTCGTGCACCAAACAATTCATTTGGATTGATATCTGTGAGTTCTATTAATCGTTCGTTCAAATGATTATATTTTTAATTTAATTAAGTAAAAAATAGCTTGCAAAAACAAATCAATTTTAAATGAATATTGATTAGATTTGCATAACAAATTTATACATTTATTTTTGTATGAAAACCAATAATTTTAGGAAGTAATTAACAAATGTCTTTAATAACTTTAACTACCGATTTTGGACTCAAAGACCACTTTGTTGGCACAATTAAGGGTGCAATTTATTCTGAACTTCCTGAGGCTACTATTGTTGATATTTCACATGATATAAGTCCTTTTAACATTGCTGAAACTGCTTATGTGCTCAAAAACGCTTATAAAAGTTTTCCAGAAGGAAGTGTACATATTATTGGTGTAGATTCGGAAATAAATGAAGAAACAAACCATATTGCACTTAAATTGGACAATCATTATTTCGTTTGTCCAAACAATGGAGTTATCTCTATGATAGCATCAGAATTCAAACCTGAGAAAATTGTAGAAATCAATATTCATGACAGAATTGAGAGTAGTTTCCCTGTTTTAGATGTTTTTGTAAAAGTTGCTTGCCATATTAAACGTGGTGGTTTATTGGATGTAATAGGAAAAGAAATTGCTGATTTTAAAAAGATTACTGATATTCATCCTGTTATTTCATCAGATAATAATAAAATTACTGGAAGTGTAATTTATATTGATAATTATGGTAATATTATTACCAATATTAATAAAAAGTTATTCAATCAAGTTGGTAAAGGTCGTTCGTTCGAAATGTTAGCAGGACGCTATTCATTCAATAAAATTTATGAAAAATATAGTGATATTGTAGACTTTTCTATACCACCTGAAGAAAGGCATTATGATGGAAATAAATTATCTATTTTTAATTCGGCTGGATTTATAGAAATTGCCATTTATCGCAGTAATATGCAAACCGTTGGAGGCGCTTCTAGTTTATTAGGTTTAAAATATCGTGATCAATTAACTATAACTTTCTCATAATGTTGATAAGAATTGTAAAGTTAAGTTTTCATCCTGAGCATATTTCAGCATTCAAAGAAGTGTTTGAAAAATCAAAAGATAAAATACGAAATTTTGAAGGGTGTCGTTTATTAGAATTGTATAATGATAAGGAACATAAAAATGTATTTTTTACATATAGTTATTGGGATTCTGAAGAAGATTTAAACAACTATCGAAACTCTGATTATTTTAAAAAAGTATGGAGTAGCACCAAAATTCTTTTCAATGACAAGCCTGAGGCTTGGAGTGTAAACAGATTACATAAAAGTTAAACGAATGCTAGCAATATTAAAAAAAGAAATAAATTCATTTTTTTCAACACCAGTTGGTTATTTGGTGATTGCAGTATTTTTAATTGCCAATGGTTTATTTCTTTGGGTTTTTAATGGAGACTTCAATATTTTGAATGCTGGTTTTGCAGATTTAAATAGTTTCTTTTTCCTTGCTCCTTGGATTTTTATTTTTTTGATTCCAGCAATAACAATGCGTACTTTTTCTGACGAATATAATAGTGGTACCATTGAAATTTTAAAAACCAAGCCAATAAGTGATTGGCAAATTATTTTTGGCAAATATTTAGCGTCATTTATCTTAATTATTTTGGCACTTATACCTACACTTATGTATGTTTATAGTGTTTACAAACTTGGAAATCCTGAGGGAAACTTTGATGTAGGTAGTATGCTTGGTTCTTATATTGGTTTGCTTCTTTTAGCAGCTACTTATACTGCTATCGGATTATTTTCATCAACATTTTCAACCAATCAAATTGTGGCATTTATTATCTCAGTTTGCTTATCCTTTTTTCTATTCTATGGTTTTGAAGCAACCTCTTCTCTTTTTGGGAATTCTGCTTACTCAATTCAGCAATTTGGAATTAATGAGCACTATAAAAGTATAAGTCGAGGAGTTATTGACACAAGAGATGTTGTATATTTCTTTAGTATTATTAGTGCTTTTTTACTATTCACTAAACTTAGATTGGAGCGTGAGTAAGAAATCAAACATATCAAAAATAGTATTACTAATCGTTGGTCTGATAGTTTTAAACTTTGTTTCAAGCAAGTTCTATACGCGTTTTGATTTAACACAAGATAAGCGCTATACACTTTCGAAACCAACACTAGATATACTTGGAAAAGTTGAACAGCCAATTTTAGTGAAAGTATATTTACAGGGAGATTTTCCTTCCGAATTTAAAAGATTACAAATTGAGACTAGGCAACTATTGGAAGAATTAAAATCGGTAAATAAAAATATTAAATTCCGATTTATAAATCCTTTAGACATTGATACTCAAGAATTAATAGCACAAGGGTTACAACCAAGTCAATTATCGGTTCAAGAGAATGGAAAAGTATCAGAAATTATTATTTTTCCTTGGGCAACAGTTCAAAAAGGAAAAAAATTAGAAAACGTATCATTATTGAAAGATACCAACGCTCAAAGTCAAGACGAACAATTACAAAACTCCATTCAAAATTTAGAATATGGATTTACCAATGCAATACATAAAGTAATTTCTAAAAAAACTAAAAAAATTGCTGTACTTAGGGGAAATGGAGAGTTGGATGATATTTATATTGCTGATTTTTTAAGAAAACTTGGAGAGTATTATCGTTTAGCGCCTTTTACTTTGGATTCTGTTGCTAAAAGTCCGATAAAAACTTTAGAAAAGTTAAATGAATTTGATTTAACCATTATTGCTAAGCCTACTGAAAAGTTTACTGAAAAAGAAAAATACACCTTAGATCAATTCATTATGAACGGTGGAAAAGTTCTTTGGATGATTGATCAAGTTCATGCAGAATTAGATAGTTTATATCAAACAGGAGAATCATTAGCTTTTCCAAGAGATATAAATTTAACAGACCAACTTTTTAGTTATGGTGTAAGAATTAACCTAAACCTTGTGCAAGATATTTATAGTTCTAATATCCCCTTAGCAACAGGAAATATTGGAAATCAAACACAATACAATCAATTTCCTTGGAGTTTTTATCCAGTAAGTGTATCGAGAAATAATCATCCCATAAATAAACATATAGAGCCCGTAAATTTAAAGTTTACCAATTCAATAGATTTACTTAAAAACGATATTAAGAAAACCGTTTTATTGCAGAGTTCACAGCTGTCAAAAATCACCGGAACACCATCAATAATTAGCTTAAATTCAATTCGCCAACAAGTTAAAAAAGAACAATTTAACAAAAAGAATATTCCGTTAGGTGTTTTATTAGAAGGAAGTTTTAAATCGGCCTATCAAAATCGTGTAAAGCCATTTAAAATTAACGATAATAAAGACATTTCTGACGAAAATAAAATGGTTGTCATTGCCGATGGAGATATTATTGCCAACCAAGTAACCAGAGGAAAGCCAGAAAAGTTGGGTGTTGATAAATGGACTGGGCAGCAATTTGGCAATAAAGATTTTTTATTAAATACTGTCAATTATTTATTGGATGATGATGGTTTATTGGATATACGTTCTAAAACTATTGATTTAAAAATGTTGGATCGAGAAAAAGCTTATGAAGCTCGGAGTTTTTATCAAATCGTAAACATTGTATTGCCACTCCTTCTATTAACAATTTTTGGCTTGTTATTTAATTATTTTCAGAAGAGAAAGTATACATAAAATTCAAACTTTAACATTTGTCAAAAACAAAATCATTATATTTGTTTCTTCACTTAAAACTAAAATATCATGATTAAAAAATTAATAGCCTTAATTCTTTTTGTAGGATTAACACACACAATAAACGCACAAGTAGAAACTCCGCAGCCAAGTCCGGCAGCAAAACTGGAACAAAAAGTTGGTTTAACTGACGTTACTATCGAATATTCGCGTCCAGGAGTAAAAGGAAGAACCATTTTTGGAGATTTAGTACCTTTTGGTAAAATGTGGCGTACTGGAGCCAATGCTAACACCAAAATCACTTTTAGTGACGATGTAATGTTTGGAGAAAATACTTTAAAAGCAGGAACATATGCTGTTTACGTGACTCCAAACAAAGAAACTTGGGACATCTATTTTTATACTGATTCTAATAATTGGGGAACTCCAAGAGAATGGGATGATAAAAAAGTTGCCGCTAAAGTAACTGCTGAAGTTCACGAAGTACCATTTAATGTTGAGTCATTCTCAATGGACATTAACGGATTAAATAATGATGGAGGAATGCTAGAATTTATTTGGGAAAAAACATATGTTGGAACACCTTTTACTGTTCCTACGGACAAATTAGCATCGGCAAGTATTGAAAAAACAATGGCAGGACCATCAGTAAATGATTATTTCAATGCAGCAAAATATTATTATGATGCTGAAAAAGACTTAAATAAAGCCAGAGGATGGATTGATACTGCAGTAGCATTGAGAGAAAAACCAGCATTTTGGCACATAAGATTACAATCATTAATCTATGCTAAACTTGGTGACAAAAAAGGAGCGATTGAAGCTGCAAAAAGATCTCTTGAATTGGCTACAAAAGCAGGAAATGCTGATTATGTAAAAATGAATAAAGAATCTATTGCAGAATGGATGAAATAAAATATTAACTAAAAATTCAACCCACATGAAAACAAAAATTTTAGTACTATTTACATTAATTAGTTTTATCAGTTACGGACAAAAAAGTCCGGCTGAAAAAGCAGAAGGAACTATCAACGGAACAAAAATTACCGTTGAGTACAGTTCACCAAGAGTCAAAGAAAGAACTATTTATGGCAATCCAGAATTAGTTCCTTACGGAGAAGTATGGCGTGCTGGCGCAAACAAGAACACCACAATTGCATTTGACAAAGATGTAAAAGTGAATGGTCAAAAATTGGCTGCAGGCAAATATGGTTTTTTTATTATTCCAAACACCAATAAAGGTTGGGAATTGATTTTCAATACCAAAAACGATGGTTGGGGAGCATACTCTTACAGCGAATCTAGAGATGCTTTAAGACTAGAAAGTAAAGTACAAAACAATGAAAAGTCACAAGAAGAATTATTATATAAAATTACTGATAAAGGAATTTTATTTTCTTGGGCCGATAAATCGTTTACTATGAGAATTCAATAAGTATTATTAATTCTTTTACTAGAAATCCGTAAGTGTTACTTACGGATTTTTTTATTTTAAACTCATACGCATATTATCTAAATGCCTTTTAAAACCCACTTTTTCATAGGCTTTTATTGCTGATTCATTTTGATTATATACATCCAATCGGACTTCATGAATTCCGCGAGAAAGAATCCAATCCTTAAGTTCTTCAAAAATTAATTTGTTTACACCTTTACCTCTGTGTTTTTCTGAAACATACATAAATCCAAGATACGCATACAAATTGTGCTGCAAATAAGGCTTTGCATCTTCAATTCGCGCATAGCCTGAACCCACTAATTCTCCATTTATTTCGGCAACCAATAATTGGATATGAGAAGACTCAATCATGAATGGGATATCATAATATTGAGTGTTTTTCAGTTTCAATGTTGGATCAAACTGACGTTCATACTCAATAACACCTTGTTCAAACCTTAACAAGGTTTCCAAATCATCAATATGAGCCTCTCTAATTATAATTTTCATTTAATTCCAATTCTTTTTTTGAAAATGATTGAAAAATTATTGCCAACGTCATTACAATAGCACATCCTAACAAATTCAACCATAAATAAGGCAACCAATCCAAATACCATACAGTAATGATTATTGCTTGCGTAATTACAGCAGCAGTAAATACTGCATTACCTCTAACAAATTTAATAAAAAACGCCAATAAGAAAATTCCTAACACATTACCATAAAATATAGAACCTATGATATTTACCAATTGAATTAAATTATCAAACAAATTAGCAACACACGCCACTAAAATTGCTAAAATTCCCCAACCCAACGTAAACAACTTTGATGCTTTTACATAATGCAATTCAGACTTTTCTTCACCTACATTTCTACGATATAAATCCATCGTTGTGGTAGACGCCAAAGCATTTAATTCAGAGGCTGTTGAAGACATAGCCGCAGACAATATAACCGCCAGAAGCAAGCCAATCAATCCTCTTGGAAGGTTATTCAAAATAAAATGCAAAAAGACATAATCTTTATCATTTACCTCCACTCCAGAATCTGCTTTTGAAATGATTGTTTTTGCTTTCGCTCTTACCTCTCTATCTTTATTTTCTAATGCTTGTAATTGAGCAGTTTTATCAAAATCACTTTCATCTAACAACAAAGCAAGTTTATCCTTTTCAATTTGTTGATGTTGAGTTTCTAACTGTTGATATTCAGCAGCATATTCAGAATTTATAACCGCTTCTTTTGCTTTCGGATTAAAATGCAAAGGTGAAGCGTTGAATTGATAAAACACAAACACCATTACTCCTACTAACAAAATAAAGAATTGCATTGGGATTTTCAACAAACCATTAAAAATCAATCCCATTTGACTTTGACGTACTGTTTTCCCTGTCAAATAACGTTGTACCTGACTTTGATCGGTACCAAAATAAGAAAGCATCAAGAATGTTCCGCCTAAAAATCCAGTCCAAACTGTATATCTATTATTCAAATCAAAAGAGAAATCTAAAACTTTCATTTTTCCATTAGTTCCTGCAATATCAAGTGCTTTTGAGAAAGTAATATCTTGAGGTAATTGTTGCATTATCATATAAAATGCTACTGACATTCCTAAAAATATAATTCCCATTTGTTGCTTCTGTGTTACGTTTACAGCCTTTGTACCACCAGAAACGGTATATAAAATCACTAAAACTCCAATGATAATATTTAATTGAATTAAATCCCATCCCAAAACTGCCGAGAGAATAATTGCTGGCGCAAAAATGGTAATTCCAGCTGCTAAACCACGTTGAATTAAAAACAAGATTGCAGCAAGCGTTCGCGTTTTTAAATCGAACCTTCCTTCCAAATATTCATAAGCTGTATAAACTTTTAATTTGTGATAAATAGGAATAAAAACTAAGCAAATAATCACCATTGCAATTGGCAATCCGAAATAAAATTGCACAAATCCCATTCCGTCATTAAACGCTTGTCCAGGCGCAGATAAAAAAGTTATCGCACTGGCTTGTGTTGCCATTACCGACAATCCAATTGTCCACCATTTACTTTCGCTACCACCTTTTATATACTCATCAACATTCTTACTCCCACGTGTTTTATATATCCCAAAAGCGACAATAAACAACAAAGTAATTGATAAAACTATCCAATCTAAAGTTTGCATATAATGGAGGCTTAATTAGTAAAATAATTGGTAACGAAATAGAAAAATAGGATGTAAACTAGGTTGGCAACCAACACCAAAGTGTACATTTTATTCCATGGATATTTTTTTGACTTCATACTTATTCTTTTATGTTATTTTTCCCAACTGATAATAGGTTTGTAAACAATCTATATGCTCCTGGAACTCCTGGAGGTAGTTCTCTAAAGAAACTTAAACCAGTATAGATGAAATATCCTTTACCATATTTACCGACTAGTAAACTTCCATTCTCGGCAGGTTTTCCTTTATCATTCATTGATAATATTGGTGTAAACTCAGAACTCCATTCATATGGAAAATATAAGCCTCTTTCTTGCACCCATCCTTCAAAATCTTTTTGAGTAATTTTATTTGGATAGTTCATTACTTCGTGATTAGGGGCAATAATTCGGACTTCAGAGAATTCATCAGTTACACGTCCTCTTGCCAATTTTAATGGTATTGGAGAAACCTCATCAACTTTTAATCGGAAGTTTGTATTGTATTGCACCAACATCGTTCCACCATTTTCCACATATTTATGTAAATCTTCTTGATAAAACTTTGAGCGATCGTTAGTATTATAGGCCCTCACTCCCAAAATAACAGCATCAAAACGCTTTAATTTATCGTAAGTAATATCTTTCTCATTTAATTCTTCAACGGTATATCCAACTTGTCTCAAACTCTCTGGAATCTCATCTCCTGCTCCTTGGATATAACCAATCAATTGACCTTTTCTCTTGATATCCAGTTTCACAACTTTACTTTTTGAGGGCATTAAAACAGATTGAAATGGAATATGGCCATAATCAATCTCAATCAACTCATCAGTAAAAGTTTTTACACCCATTTTGAAAATTGGTTGGATAGTTCCTTCACTTTGATTACGTGGAGGAGTAACCTTAAAAACTACTGATTTTTCTGCTCCTTTCTGACTAATAGCAACTTCATAACTCTTCGGACTTACCGTCCAATCCTCAGGAACATCCAAAGAAACAGTTCCCTCAATATCTTTTTTTCCAGATTTTACTTTGACAACTACCTCTTTTGACTCGTTGTTTGGAAAAATATAGACTTTGTCAGCAATACCAACAGTTGCTTCAGGTAATATCTCAAAAGGTTGATAGACTTCTCCTTTCACAGGATCATTTCGTTTAAAAACAACATCTTTTTCAAACTCAAAAGTGACATCATTAATCAATAAAATGAAATGCGCTTTCAAACTTCTATCAGTTTCTGGTTTTCCTATTTGTTTTCTATCAGTAACCTTGTACATTCCCAAAGTTCCTTTTTCTTTCAACCAATAAGGGCTAGTTGTTTTTAAAGTGTCTGGAATAATACCATTTATGGGTTCAACTTCCAATTTTTTATTATTCAATAAGTTACCATTACTTTTATCTTTGTATACACCTGCATAAATAGGATTTACAGCCAATCCAACCAATCGCATTGAAACATCACTCCTATTTATTGCTTCAAAATTCACTGTCACTTCATCTCCATACGTTGCAGAAGACTCGGTTGCAACAGTTTCCAAATACAATCCAGCACAAGCCTCAATAATTTTTTTAATTTCTTTTGTCTTTTGGTTTTTCCAATGCTCATCTTCCAATTTCTGAATCAGCGAATACGCTTTTACCAATTCGGAAACACTTGCCGATGGATTCTTAAAATCAAAGTTCTTTTCAACATTTGATAAAATCTCTCCAATCTCTTTTCCACCTTTTACACGCGTCCAAGTAGTATTAATTCCTTCAAAAAGATTCTCTTTATTTGTTGGCATAGCTCCTTTAACCAACTCCAAATATTCAATTCGTTCGCCACGACTTCCTGTAGCACCAAATCCTTGACTTTTATGCATACTTCTACTCAAACTGGCAATTTCAGTATTTGACAAACCAAAAGACGGATAAAAAGTACCTATATCAATACTAATCAAATCATTCTGCATGGCTTTTTCAAAATCTTCTCTACTTGCATATGCCCTTGAATAGGTATTGAAAAACTCACGCTTTGGCTGCCAAACGTCAACATATTTTAAGTGTTCAGGATATTTAGTCTTATCGCCAGCCAAATCAAATGCCAATTCGCTTAAAACAGCCGAAGAAGTATGATGTCCATGCGTTCTTCCAAAGGTTTCAGGTTTGTGGCTAAAGCGATTTACAATAACATCAGGTTTAAATTTACGAATTGCCCAAACTACATCTGACAAAACTTCTTTTTTATTCCAAATTTCTAAAGTTTCGTCAGGATGTTTAGAATATCCAAAGTCATTGGCTCTTGAGAAAAATTGCTCTCCTCCATCAGTTCTTCTTGCTGCTAATAATTCTTGTGTACGGATTACTCCCAACAATTCTCTTATTTCAGGACCTATTAAGTTTTGCCCTCCACCTCCTCTAGTCAATGAAAGATAGCCTGTCCTTGCCTTTAAGTTATTGGCAAAATACGAAATTAATCGCTGATTTTCATCATCAGGATGTGCAGCAATATAAAGTGCTGATCCCAAAAAATTTAATTTTTTGATAGACTCATAAATTTCTGAAGATGTTGGTTTATCAGGTTTTTGAGCATACGAAAAAACCGTAAAAAGCAATACAGTGAATAGTAGAATTCGCTTCATAAATGATACTGGTTAAGTTCAAACAAATCTAAAAATTTAATCTCTATAAAACTGTTAAGGTTAAAATCTTAACAATATTTTGTGATTTCATTTTGGTTCAATTATTGATACACATTTAAGAATAAATATAATTCAACAAATGAAAAAATTACTACTTTTATTGTGTATCGTTTCACTATATAGTTGCGAACAAATTATTGAAAATTCTATTGACAATTTAATTGACGAACAAGAACCTGATTGCGATACTTTTGTAACTATCGAAAACACAAGTCTCTACGAGTTAGAAAATTTTGAATTGTATTTCGATAATAGTTCTTCGTTTTTCACTAATAAAATTGGTCCTCAAAAAACACTAAATCCAAGCCTTGGATATCATTATATTTCCGATTCACCTTATATTTCATTTAATATTAACAATCAGCAATACGAACGTCAAATCATCAGTAATCCAAACTTTATTGATTCTGGAAATTACTTACTGAAAATCAATATATTATCTGCTAATTCTTCAGTTTTTAATTACGAGTTAATTGCCCAATAAGTAGTTGTAATTTGTTTATAAGTTCTTTTTAGTTTCACAGTTTTTTAGAATATCTTTGTATTCTTATTAAAATGGAAAACACATGAAGTTTATAGTATCAAGTTCACAACTTTTAAAACAATTACAAGTTCTTGGAGGTGTCATTAATAGCAACAATACATTACCTATTTTAGATAATTTCTTGTTTGAATTAAACACCAATCAATTAAAAATAACAGCATCTGATTTAGAAACTACGATGAGTTCTACAATTGAAGTAGAATCTGACTCTCAAGGTTCAGTAGCAGTTTCTGCGCGTTTGTTATTAGATACTTTAAAAACATTCCCAAATCAACCATTGACTTTTAAAACTGAAGACAACAACACGATTGAAATCAGTTCAAGCCAAGGTAAATATGATATGGCATATTTTAGTGGTGAAGAGTTCCCAAAAACTGCTGCGTTAAATGCGCCAAGCAAAACAGTAATTAATGGAGATATTTTAGCAACTGCGATTTCAAAAACAATCTTCGCTGCAGGAAACGATGATTTACGTCCTGTTATGAGTGGTGTTTTCTTCCAGTTCAGTCCAGAAAACTTAACTTTTGTAGCAACAGATGCACACAAACTAGTAAAATATACACGTACTGATGTAACTGCTAATGCGGTTGCAGAATTCATTATGCCAAAGAAACCGTTGAACTTATTGAAAGGAATTTTAGGAAGTACAGGAACGGATGTAACGATTGAATACAATGAGTCAAATGCTAAATTTATGTTTGACAATGTAGTACTAGAATGTAGATTGATTGATGGGAAATATCCAAATTACGAAGCAGTAATACCAAAAGAAAACCCAAATAAATTAACCGTTGATCGTGCTACGTTCTTAAACTCTGCGCGAAGAGTATCAATTTTCTCTAGTAAAACAACACATCAAATACGTTTAAAAATGGCTGGAACCGAGTTAAACATATCTGCAGAAGATATTGATTACTCAAACAAGGCTGATGAGCGTTTAAAGTGTGAATATCAAGGAGACGATATGCAAATTGGTTTCAATTCTCGTTTTTTAACAGAAATGTTGAGCAACCTAGATTCTAATGATATTTTAATTGAAATGTCTTTACCAAACAGAGCAGGAATTATGACACCTATTGACGGTAAAGAAGATGGTGAAGAAATTACTATGTTGGTAATGCCAGTGATGTTGAATCAGTAAAACCATTTAGTCGTTGTGCAAAGTCGAAACGAACCAAAATGATTTTAAAATATTTTAAAATCCGTCTTTTATGACGGATTTTTTTTATTCTACATACTGATAAACAGGAAGCATGCCACAAAAAAGTTCCTTAACATTCTACTACAGATTTGTCCAAAATTTTAACAAAAAAACAACAAACCAAACTATTGCATTATTGATTTAAGTTGATTTACATCCTAAAACTAAAATATTGCTATTTTATATTATTAAATTATATTTACCCATATACATTTAAATGGATTTTTCAACTTTAGGAATAACAACAATATTTATATTATTCTTTTCTCTTTTGTTAGGATTCTTTGTTTTAACAGTTAAAACATCTAACAAAAAGGCGAATAAATTTTTAGGTATTTATTTTTTAATTTTTGCAATTCATATTAGTGTTTTCTTTTACTCAAAATATATTACTCTACCACCAACTTTAGAAATGCTTCGTGACCACATTGCTTTTTTCACAAGTCCTTTGTTATTTTTATACGTAATTTCTTCAATATATTCAGATTTCAAGTTAAAACCTAAACATCTATTGCATTTACTACCATTTGGAGTTCAAATACTAATCTTTTTGCCAAGATTTTATTTTGCAAATATAAACACAAGAAGCTTTTTACTTGAAAACTTGAATAATACCATAGAAGGAAAGTTATCCATAATTTTCGGGTTGTTTATCGCTTTTTTTTATTTAGTTACTATATTTTTAGAATTGAGAAAATACAAACAATTATTGCTAGAGAACTATTCGAATAGGTCTGCTTTTAACTACAAGTGGCTTTATCAATTATTTATTTTGTTAAGTATTATTTTCTGCTTTTCATTTTTTAAACAAACCTATAAAATTTTCGGAACCGATGTTGAAGTTTTAAACATTATGAGAATAATCCTTACTTTGATTTTACTTGTTTTTTTAACTTGGATAGTTTTAAAAAGCATGTATTATCCAGACCTTTTTAGAAATATAAATTCTGAACATACTTTAGCAAGAAAAATATTAATAAAAGATCATAAAACTAATAAATCGGAAAAAGATAATAAAGAAGATCTTAATCGATTGTTAAAATTTATGGAAGCCGAAGAGCCTTACCTTGACGCTACCATAACACTACAAAAACTTGCGGATAAAATCGAAATGTCAAATCGTGAAGTCTCAATATTGATTAATCAAAATTTGAATCAACATTTTTTCGATTTTATTAATCAACTTAGAATAAAAAAAGCGCAAAAGATTCTTTCAAATTCAAAAAACAATCAATTAACTGTCCAACAAATAATGTATGATGTTGGATTTAACTCTAAATCTTCCTTCTACACAGCTTTTAAAAAGCAAACTGGTTTAACACCATTAGAGTATAGAAAAAGTAAACCTGATTCCTAATTCAATTATAATTTAATAATAAAAGGGTTCGACTTTATGTTCTCGAACCTTTCTTATCAATTATATATTTTCATTTGTGTTGAACTTAAATCAATATTATATGAAAAAAATAATAATTCTTTTATCCTTAACACTCGTATTTTCAAACTGCAATTCTCAAAAAATACTAGGAAATAAAGCAATAGTCCACAATAATAAATCTGTTGAGATTTATAGTGATGCAATCGGAAAAGAAATAAAGCAAATTATCGATAAAAGTGCAAATGAAGTATTAAAAGATTCTTTAATAAATTCTCTGTCCATTGGGCTTTACATCAACAATGTTTCTTTTGCATTTAATTATGGTGAATTAACAAAAGGGAAAGGAGATATTCCAACAAATAAAACCATATATGAAATTGCTTCGGTTACAAAAACATTTACTGGGACATTAGCAGCAAAAGCAGTTTTAGAAGGGAAATTAGATTTAGAAGATGATATAAGAAACTACTTATCAAACTCATATCCTAATTTAGAATATAAAGGCGAACCTATTAAGATTAAACATTTACTATCCCACACTAGTGGATTACCAGGAGATGTAATAGCATTAAATAATGAAATAAATCAAAATTCAAATGAAATAGAATTTAATAAAATAGTTGTTGCACACGAAAACAAAAAAACAAAAGCAATTTTCTTTGAAAGCCTTTCCAAAATTAACTTAACAGAAAAACCAGGAACTACATTTAATTATTCAAATGCTGGAACAAATTTAATGGGATATATTTTAGAAAAAGTATATAAAAAGCCCTTTCAAAGATTGATAATGAAAGAAGTAGTTGCAAAAGTACAAATGGAAGATACTTATTTCAATGTACCTGAAAATAAAAAATACAGACTAGCAAATGGTTACTTATTAGGAAATCCAGTACCTGAAACCAAATTAGCCAACACACTTTGGGGAGCAGAAGGAGCTTTAAAATCAACAACGTCTGATATGCTAAAATTTATTAGTTATCAGTTTAAAAATGATGCTATTGCCAGGGAATCTCATAGAAAAATATTTGAAGCAGGTCCTGACTATTGGATATGTTATTTTTGGTGGAGTATAGAAGACCAAAATTATGATTTACACTATAGGCATGATGGTGGGATTTCTAGAGCAAAAAATGTATTAGCTATTTTCCCTGAAAATAAAATTGGAATTTCAATTTTTACCAATGAATCTGCTATTAGTGTAAATCAAAAGTTAAATGATTTAATGCATAATATTTATAATGGATTAAAAAAATAATTGCTTTTCGTATTGTACAAGTATTATTTAAAAAATTCGACTTTAAAAAACCTAAATCAACAGTTGTTTATGGCATTTCCAAGACAGTTTGATTTTTTCATGATAAAGAAAGTTTAAAATCCGTCTTAATGGCGGATTTTTTTTGTTACTTTAACCCAATGAACTACAAAATAAAACCAAACTTCTTTTCAATCATTATTATCCTTATTGTTGGCGGAGCATTATTCAAACAGTTTGACTCTCAAACTATGAAATTTGAAAAACCAGCAATAGCGGCAATTTATGGAATTGCATTAATTCTTTCAATTGCATTCATGATAAAGAAATCTAAAAAATGAAACCTAAAACTAAATATTTAATCATTTTAATTGGAGTTACTGGACTAGCATTTTTAATCTATAATTCTATTAAAATGATGTATTGGGGAATTCAATACCAAATGATTGCAAAAGTTTTATATATAATAGGTGTTGCCGGCTTATTTATATATTTTTTGATAAAAAAATGGCGAAAAATATTAACAAAAACTATGCTTTTAACTTTTTCAATTTCATTAGCAATAAGTGTTTATTCTATTTATCAATTTTATCAATGGAATAATTATTTGAAAAAACGAAATGAATATAGTCAAATTAAAACTTGTGAAGGCCTTAAAGAAAGATTTGCTCTTGACCTAGAAAATAATGAAATTAAATACTTCCTATTTGGTATGGGCACAGACATAGATTTAGCCAAAAAATTGAAAAAAAAATATGATATTGAATCATTTGGTATGGGATGTATTGTTGATTTTAAAAAAGTTAACTGTTATAATAAATTGGTAAATGAACACTTAAAAGAGAAACACAACGACAGTATTGTTGACTAAAAGACAATGTTGTATGATAACATTATAATTTACTACATTCACCTTTTCACTGTTTGTGTTTTCCATCAACATGAAAAGAATAAAAATAATTTCTTTACTTTCACTCCATGAACTTCCTAGCGCATTTATACTTATCAAAAGACAATACCGACTTAATGCTTGGTAATTTTTTAGGAGATTTTGTGAGAGGTAAAGACCATAAAAACTACAGTAAAGATGTTCAAAAAGGCATTTTACTACATCGTCAAATAGATACTTTTACCGACCAAAATGAAATTGTAAAAAAAAGCAAACGACGTTTACACGAACGCTACGGTCACTACGATGGTATTATCATCGACATTTTTTATGATCACTTCTTGGCAAAGAATTGGCACAACTATTCAGCAATCCCCTTAGACATTTTTGCACAAAGTTTTTATGATTTAATGCATACCAATTACGAAATACTTCCAGACAAAGTAAAACAGTTATTAGTTCCGCTAGAAAAATATAATTGGTTGTATAATTATCAATTTTTGGAAGGCATGGAATCGGTACTCAATGGAATGAATAGAAGAACTAAGATGATTTCAAAAATGGATATTGCAATTGAAGATTTGCAAGAACACTACGAAGATTTAGAAAACGATTTTACACAATTTTTTAAAGAATTGATTAACTTTACTGAAACTACACTTAAAGAACTTGACTAAATGAGAAAATTACTCGCACTACTTCTTATAATTACACTTTTTATTCAATGTAAAAAAGAACAACCAAAAACTGAAAGTAAACAAGGTTTAGTAACCGATAAAGCCATGGTTGTGAGTGCGCGTGATGAAGCCTCAAAAATAGGTGTTGATATCTTAAAAAAAGGAGGCACAGCCTTTGATGCTATGATTGCAACCGATTTAGCATTGGCCGTTGCATATCCATATTCTGGAAACATAACTGGAGGCGGATTTATGGTTTATCGAACCAAAGATGGAGAAACTGGAGCGTTGGACTACCGAGAAAAAGCACCAATTGCTGCAAGTAGAGATATGTATCTTGATGAAAATGGTGATGTAATTAAAGATTTAAGTTTTAAAGGTGCCATGGCTGTTGGAGTTCCTGGAACGGTTGCAGGACTCTTTGCTGTACATAAAAAGTTTGGAACACTCCCTTTTATAGAGTTAATTCAGCCAGCAATAGACTTGGCAAGAAAAGGTGTAGTTGTCACAGAAAAACAAGAAAAAAGAATTGCAAAATACGAACACTATTTCACTGAAGTGAATGGTAAAAAAACTTTATTGAATGAGCCTTGGAAAAAGAATGATACAATAAAGTACCTTCAGTTCGCAAAAACATTAGAACGCATTCGTGATAATGGACAAGATGGCTTTTACAAGGGTGAAACTGCAGAAATATTGGTAAATCATCTGCAAGAAAATGGTGGAATTATTACACTCGAAGATTTAGCAAAATATGAAGCAAAATGGCGTGATCCAATCATATTTAACTACAAAGATTTAAGAATTATTTCTATGACGCTTCCTTCAAGCGGAAGTATTTGCTTAGCACAAATACTAAAATCAGTAGAGCCATTCAATGTCGACAAACTAGAACACAATTCGGCAAAATATATTCAATTATTGACCGAAGCAGAACGAAGAGCCTATGCTGATAGAGCACATTTTTTAGGCGATATTGATTTTGTGGATGTGCCAATTGACAGTCTGATTGATAACAACTATATCAAAAACAGAATGGCAAATTTCACTTGGGACAAAGCAGGAAATTCTGATGATATAAAACACGGAAAAATTGCAGGCTATGAAAGTGATGAAACTACACACTACTCTATAGTTGACCAATACGGAAATGCGGTTTCGGTAACTACAACTTTAAACAGTGCTTATGGCTCAAAGGTGTTTATTGAAGAGTTAGGTTGTTTCTTAAATAACCAAATGGATGATTTTAGCGTGAAGCCTGGAATACCAAACGACTATGGATTAGTAGGCGCTGAAGCAAATTCAATCGCATCAGAAAAGCGAATGCTAAGTTCAATGACACCAACGATTGTTGAAAAAGATGGAGAATTAAAAATGGTCGTTGGAACTCCTGGAGGCTCAACAATAATAACTTCGGTATTACAAAATATTTTAAATGTTTTTGAATTTGATATGAGTATGCAAGAATCGGTGGATGCAGCAAGATTTCATCATCAATGGTTGCCAGACGAAATAAGAATGGAACCTAACCAATTTAGTATTGAAACGAAAACTGCCTTAGAAAAATTGGGTTATGCAATAAATGAAGACAGAACTCCAGTTATTGGAAAAGTAGATGCTATTTTAGTATTACCAAACGGCAAATTAGAGGCTGGCGCTGACTCTCGTGGAGACGATACTGCTGCAGGATTTTAAATATAAAACATGAATAAACTACAACCATTCCATTTAGCAATTCCTGTTCAAAATCTAGAGAAATGTAGAACATTTTATCGTGATGTTTTACAATGCAAAGAAGGTAGAAGTTCAGAGTCTTGGGTAGATTTTAACTTTTTTGGGCATCAATTCGTAATACATCAAAAAGATGGATTCAATCCAGAAAGAATTTCTAATCCTGTAGATGGCCATGATGTCCCTGTTCCTCACTTTGGCGTAGTGCTTTCATGGGAAGATTGGCATGCTCTTGCTGAGCGTTTAAAAGCACTAAATACAGAATTCATAATTGAACCTACAACTCGATTTAGAGGAAAACCAGGAGAACAAGCAACGATGTTTTTTAACGATCCAGAAAACAATGCACTCGAATTCAAAGCCTTTAAAGATATGAGTCAAGTATTTGCAAAATAATGCAAATCATAGAAACGCATAGTGTTCCAGAACTTGAAAACTACATTCGATTACAAGAATATGGAATTGGAATTTTCTCAACAATCACTACTAAATCGGCATTAAAAAAAGCATTAAAAAAAGGTCTGATACTAGTCAATAATAAGACTGCAACAACTGCTCTTTTTATAAAAGGTGGAGAAACTATTTCATTAATTATTGATAAAAACTCAAGTATTAAAAAAGAGTTAGATTTAAAATTAGAAGTGTTATTTGAAGATGATTATTTGGCTGTTATTTACAAAACTGCAGGAGTTTTAGTCAGCGGAAACAAGTTTGTAACTATTAACAATGCTTTAGAACAAAACCTGAATAAAAGTCAACAACAAGATAGCGTAAAGCCAAGACCTGTTCATCGATTAGATTATCCTACTTCTGGGCTGTTACTGATTGGCAAAACTGCTAGTTCTATATTGGCACTAAATAAATTATTTGAAAACAAAGAAGTTCAAAAAACCTATTTTGCTATTACTATTGGAGCAATGAACTCTTCTGGAAGAATTGATTTCACTATAGACAATAAAAAATCTCTATCACAATATGAAGTTATTAAAACTGTCAAATCTGAACGGTTTGAATCTCTAAATTTGGTAAGACTAACGCCTAATACAGGAAGAAGACATCAATTAAGAAAACATTTAAATGCAATTGGAAACCCAATTTTAGGTGATGCAGCATATGGTAAAGAAAATTTAATCTTGAAAGGAAAAGGTTTCTACCTTCACGCTTCTTCTCTAGAATTTAAACATCCAGTTACAAAAGAGCAACTCAAAATCAATTCAACAATCCCTAAAAAATTTCTAAAAATATTTCCTTCTTTTGAATCCATTTGTTAGTATTCTTTTTTCAATTCGACTATTGATTAAAATACTACATCGATGAAAAAAATACTTGTTCTATTTCTGCTTATTAGTTTTTCTGCAACTTCACAAAATATGACTATTGAGAGGCTCGGTGAAATAATAACTCAAAATGCAGATAGTGTTGAGGTGAAAGGTAATTCTTGGAATTTTTCTATCAACAATCAATTATTGATTTGTATTGCCGATAAAAAAGCCAATAGAATGCGTATCATCTCTCCTATTGCGGAACGAAAACAAATGAATGAAGAATTACTATTAAATGCTTTAGTTGCCAATTTTCATACTGCATTGGATGTAAAATATGCCCTTTCTGATGAAATTATATGGTCAATTTTCACACATCCTTTAAAAGAATTGTCAGAACATCAGTTAAAAGATGCTATAGTACAAGTTTATAATGCTAATATGACATTTGGCACTACTTTTTCTAGTACTACATTGACTTTTCCAGGAAATACTAAAAAAGAAAAAGTGGCGAAACGAATTTATCCGAAGGAAAAAATATAAATTCTTCTCGGTATAGAAATATACGGCACGAATTACAATACTCCGAGAAATATTTTATATTTACACTATGAACTCGAAAACTATTTCTAACGGAATATTACGCGCACTTTCCATTATCATTGGCGTTGCGTTACTCCTATTTTTTCTATGGAAAATACAGTCAGTAATTGTTTATATAATTATTGCAGGTGTTTTATCCTTGATTGCTAGACCAATTATCATTTTTTTAAAACGAAAACTAAAGTTTCCAAATACACTTGCTGTGGTCTCAACAATGGTAATGTTTTTAAGTTTTCTTTTTGGTTTGATAAGCATGTTCATTCCACTAATATCTCAACAAAGTAAAAACCTTTCGTTGCTAAATATCAACGAATTACAAAACAATACTGAACAAGTACTTTCACAAATTAATGATTACTTTGTTGCTCAGAATATTGATATTTTTGAACAACTGAAAAGCCTTGATTTATTATCAAACTTTAAACAAATACCAAATTTTCTAAATTCAATCATTGGAACTGTAGGTTCTTTGAGTATCGGACTCTTTTCAGTTCTCTTCATCTCTTTTTTCTTGATGAAAGATAGCAAGATATTACATAAAGGATTACTCGTTTTAGTTCCTGATAATAGTGAAAGTCGTTTTCAAAAATCATTTAATAAAATCAAAGATTTATTATCTAGATACTTTATAGGTCTATTTACCCAAATTACCATATTGTTTATTTTATATTCTATAATTTTAGCAATATTTGGCGTTCAAAATGCGATTGTAATAGCATTTCTATGTGCGCTATTGAATTTAATTCCATATGTTGGTCCTTTAATTGGTGCCGTTTTAATTATGTTTTTAACTATGTCTAGTCATATTGGTGAAGATTTTCAAACAGAAATACTACCAACAACCATTTATGTAATGATTGGTTATTTAATAGCGCAATTGATTGATAATTTTGTGAGCCAGCCAGTAATATTTTCAAAAAGTGTTAAATCACATCCATTAGAGATATTTCTAATCATTATTATAGGAGGTTTACTATTTGGAATTATAGGAATGGTAGTCGCAGTACCATCTTATACTGCATTGAAAGTTATTCTAAAAGAATTTTTGGCCGAAAACAAAATTGTAAAATCGATTACCAAAGATTTATAACTAACCCTCTTGAATCCTGTAATTTTACATCCTAATATTCAAAACTACATCAACGAAAACTTAAATATTGATGTTTCGAAAATTCTTTTTAAAGGAACAAACTTCTCTAATGCTTCAACTCAAGAATTAGTTGAGCAAATACAAGCAAAAAAAAAGTGTAAAGACAAATTACCAACTTGGTTTAACACAAAAAACATTTATTACCCAAATAAATTAAATATTGAACAGACTTCTTCTGAAATTACAGCAAATTATAAAGCAAACCTTATTTCAGGTAATTCGCTCATAGATTTAACAGGAGGATTTGGTGTTGATAGTTATTATTTCTCAAAAAAAATCCCTGAAATTTATCATTGTGAAATTAATGAATCCTTGTCAAAAATTGTCAAGTATAATTACGAACAATTAGGAATAAAAAATATTAAACCAATTCCAGAAAACGGATTAAAATATTTAAAATATACTAACAAAAAATTTGATTGGATTTATATAGATCCATCAAGAAGGAACGACACAAAAGGTAAAGTTTTTTTATTAAAAGATTGCTTACCTAATGTTCCAGAAAATTTAGATTTATTGTTTGAAAAAAGCAACAATATATTAATCAAAAACTCTCCAATTCTTGATATTAAAAACGGCATCAATGAATTAAAATACGTTAGAGAAATTCATATTATTTCTACTAACAATGAAGTTAAAGAATTACTTTACATTTTAGAAAAAAATTACTCAAAACCTATTGGAATTAAAACAATAAATATTACAAAAAATAATTCACAATTATTTGATTTTAAAATAGATACTAACACAACCTCAACCTACAGCTTAATAAAAAAATATTTATACGAGCCGAATGCTTCTATAATGAAATCAGGTGGGTTTAACGAAGTTTCATCACAGTTAAAAATTGATAAACTCCATCAAAATTCGCATCTATACACATCCGATAAATTAATTGATTTTCCAGGAAGGAGATTTGAAGTTTTGCATCCAATTCCATTTGACAAAAAGCAACTAAAAAAATTAATTCCATCAGGAAAAGCAAATATAACAACACGCAATTTCCCGCTGACAGTTGTCCAAATTAGACAAAAAACCAAACTAAAAGATGGTGGTAAAAACTATCTATTCTTCACTACTGATTTGAACAACAAGCACATAGTAGCAATTTGTAAAAAAGTATAAATAATTATCAAAAAATAGTATATTGCTCAATTAATAATTAACCCTAAAACAATCAAAATGAACAAAAAAACCTTATTCTCAACGCTAATCGCATTTTTATTTATTACCGTAGGTTATTCTCAAAAAGTTAAAATTAAAAAAGACATCATTACTATTGATAAAGTTGAATATGGCAAAATCGAAAAAGATGATGTAAGTCGAGGAGCTTTTTATATTAATAATCTTAATGGAGATAATTTATTATATTTAAAATGGGTAGATTGGGGACAATATGGTTATTATGAAATCTATAAAGCGGATGATTTAGACACCGTACTTTTTGAAACTGAATCTGGCATAGGATATAAAAAATGGATTTCAAAAAAACTATACTCAGCCAAAGCATTAACAACTGAAGGCATAAACGAAGAAAAATTAAATCAATTTGCTAAAAAAATGGGTAGAGAATTCTCTCGAAGAAGAGCAGGTTATTAAAACCAACCACTTTTACCAATTATATTAAATTAATTACCTAGTATTTTATAACTTTACACTAGGTAATTTTTTTATTATGAAAAATAAAAATTTAAAGGCTCAACCGCCTGAAGAATTTACTGGGATACAACTCACCGAAGTCCCAAAGACTGCTGCAGGATTTAAAGCAATAAAATCATCTTTGAAGCACATAACTGAAGAAGTTGGATTAGCAAAAGGAATTGGTTTATTGACAAAAATAAATCAAAAAGAAGGTTTTGACTGTCCTGGATGTGCATGGCCTGATCCAGATGAAAAAAGAGCTTTTCTTGCTGAATATTGCGAAAATGGAGCCAAAGCAATTGCAGAAGAAGCTACAAAAAATAGAGTTTCTCCTATGTTTTTTACAACACATTCAGTTTCTGAATTATCTAAACTCTCTGATTATGAAATAGGTAAAAAAGGGAGAATTACACATCCAATGTTACTCAAAGAAGGAAGTGACCAATATGAAGAAATTTCTTGGAATGATGCATTTTCACTTATTGGAAAAGAATTAAACGCTTTATCATCCCCTGATGAGGCAATTTTTTATACTTCGGGAAGAACAAGCAATGAAGCCGCTTTTTTATATCAACTTTTTGTTCGACAATTTGGCACAAACAATTTACCAGATTGTTCAAATATGTGCCATGAATCAAGTGGCTCTGCACTTTCAGAAACATTAGGAATCGGAAAAGGTTCCGTTACACTTGATGATTTTAACCATGCTGATTTAGTCATTGTCATGGGGCAAAATCCAGGAACAAACCACCCAAGAATGTTATCAGCATTAAAAGACACAAAAAAGAATGGCGGAAAAATTATTACAATAAATCCATTACCAGAAGTAGGATTAATGAACTTTAAAGACCCACAAAATCCAATTAACTGGTTTAAAGGCGATAAATTGACCGATTTATTCTTGCAGGTCAAAATAAATGGAGACGTAGCTTTACTAAAAATCATAATGCTATTGCTACTTGAAAAAGAAAAGCAAGAAAAAGGGAGCGTTTTTGATTTGGAATTTATTAAAAACAAAACAGCAAACTTTGATGAATTCTTAGCAGATTTAGAAACAGAATCAATTGAAAAACTACTTCCGCAAACTGGAATTGAACTTGAAACTATCAAAACTGCTGCTGATATGATTGCCAAAAACAAAAAAGTAATTGTTTGTTGGGCAATGGGATTAACGCAACATAAAAATGCAGTAGATAATATTCGTGAGATTGTTAATTTACTTTTACTGAAAGGAAGTATAGGAAAAAAAGGTGCTGGAACTTGTCCTGTTCGTGGACATTCCAATGTTCAAGGTGATAGAACTATGGGAATTTGGGAAAAACCAAAAGACTCATTTTTAGACAATCTTGAAAAAGAATTTAATTTTAAAGCGCCAAGAAAACATGGTTATGATGTAGTAGATGCTATTGAAGCCATGCATGAAAAGAAAGCAAAAGTATTTATAGGAATGGGTGGAAATTTTATTTCTGCAACTCCAGATACTGAATTTACATCTGAAGCGCTTCAAAATTGTGATTTGACCGTTCATATATCAACAAAATTGAATAGAAGTCATTTAATTCATGGTAAAAAAGCCTTAATATTACCTTGTTTAGGAAGATCAGAAAAAGATATTCAAGAAAGTGGTGAGCAATTTGTATCGGTAGAAAATTCAATGGGAGTAGTACATCAATCACATGGCCATTTAGCACCTTTATCGTCTGAATTAAAGAGTGAAACAGCTATTGTTTGTGGGATTGCTGATAATACTTTAAAGGATTCAAAAGTAAAATGGAATGATTTAAAAACCAATTATGATTTCATAAGAGATAAAATTGAAAATACCATTCCAGGATTTGAAAATTACAATAAAAGAGTAAGGCAAAAAGGTGGATTTTATTTACCAAACAATGCAAGAGATAATAACTTCTCTCCTACCAAAACTGGGAAAGCAAATTTTACTGTTAACAAACCATCAGAAATAAAGTTAAATGAAAATGAATTTATGATGATGACTATTAGGACTCATGATCAATACAACACAACAATCTATGGGTTAAATGATAGGTATCGTGGAATTTTAAATGAACGAAGAGTGATTTTGATGAATGAAAATGACATAAAAAAATTAGATCTTAAAAAATTAGACGTAGTAAATTTGACTAGTCATTTCAAAGGCGAAGAGAGATATGCAAATAAATTTCTTGCAATTCCATATGATATTCCTGAACAATGTACAGCTACTTATTTTCCTGAAACAAATGTTTTAGTACCTATAAAAAGCAAAGCAGATATTAGTAATACACCTGCATCAAAGACGGTAATTATTACAATAAATAAAGCGTAATTATGCAGTCAAATAATTACGAAGCGATAAAGGTTTCAAACGACAAAAGTCAAAAATTTGTTGACGAAATAGTCACAGAAGCACCACTTCAAATTAATATTAACAATGAGCCATATACAGTAGTAATGCGTACTCCTGGAGATGACGAACATCTAATTAGAGGCCTTTTATTTGCTGAAGATATTTATAAAGCAAACAAAATACCGACCTTTACTGTTGTCAATGACACCGAAAATCATTTTACAATTATTAATGTTCAAATAGCTGAAAACTTATTAGGTAAAGGCTATATGAATAAACGTTCATTACTTTCTGTTTCTTCCTGTGGCATTTGTGGGAAGCAATCAATAAAAGATATTAAGATTGATGGTAACAAATTAGAAAACAGACTAATGATAGATAGTTCAATTATTGAGAAAATGTTTGAAAAAATGAAAGCCAAACAAACACTTTTTCAAAATACAGGAGCGTCTCATGCAGCCTCAATATTTGATGATAAATATAACTTATTAACTATCAAAGAAGATATTGGACGACATAATGCAGTAGATAAATCAATTGGTGAATTATTAAATACTTCAAATAATAAAAAATCAAAATACCTATTAGTAAGTAGTAGAGTGTCTTATGAAATTGTAACTAAAGCATTTATAGCAAAAATACCAACAATAATAGCGGTATCAGGCTGCTCTTCTTTAGCAATAGATTTTTCAAAAGAATTTGGGATAAAGTTAATTGGTTTCACAAGAGATAATAAAATGACAGTTTATACACATTAGGCGCTTTTCTTTTGCCAATTTTAAAAATTATTATATATTTGCATCATAATGTGCGTCCCTAATCATGCACTTTTTATTAAAATTTTATTAGTTATCAACTAGTATTTTGATGTTTTAGAATGTCTTCTAGAGCAAAAAAGAACTAATATATACTAATAATACAAGAAATTTAGTTTAAAAAAGTAACATTGAAAAACAATATGTAAAAGCGCTCAAACGCCTATTATTATTGAACATACACGAAAATTAGTCCCCTTATTCTCATGATACTCATGGAAATAAATAAGGGGAATATTTGCATATATCGAAGTATTTTATATATTTGCTTATTCACATTAATTTATAATCTTACTAAGATGAAGAATGCAAAATTAATTTTCGGATTGCTAATGTTAACAGTTTTTTCACTATCTTTCGTGGTGAATAACAGTTCAGATAATAATGACACAGACCAACAAGAAGCAGTCGAAAAAGCGAGAATTAAAATACCTACTAACGGGTAGTCTCATAATAGCATTTATGCTATTTATACCTTACGCTTTTTACTTATATAATTCTTTTCCTGATGTAAAAGTTTACAAAACAAGTTTCTTTACATTTGAAAGTAATTATTACGAGAGTGTAAGGTATTTTATTTATACTCTTCTTTCTAAATTAATACCTTTATCCTTACTTCTAATTTGGTTTACTACTTGTAAACATTGGTGGTATTATTCAATTGCAATTCCTATTTCTGTATATATATTTCAAGTAATTAGTGTTATGAATGATGATATGGAATTTAATGATGAAATTGAATTCATTTACTCTTTACCTTTTACGATTGTTATTATGGGTATACTATTCTTTATAAGAAGTAGAATCAGCACTTATTTAAAAGCTGTAGATTTAAAAAAGCAAGTAGATGAAAAAATGAATGAGGCAATTAAAAAAAGAGAAGAAAAATTAAAAAACTTATAATAATTAAGCAACATATAAAAAAAGCATCTAGAATTTCTAGATGCTTTTTTTATATGATTGAGACAGGATTTGCTATCCTAAAACGATCCGTTTTGAAAATAAAAAAGCAAGCTTTATTATTTTGCTTGCTTTTCATTTATCCGTGATCGAGACAGGATTCCAATTCATACTGATTGTCAATTAGTTATCTTTTTTTTGTGACAAAATTATGGCACAAAATGACGCAAAAAAGCACAATATATGTTTTAAAATATTGATAATCAGGTATTTAAAAATATTAAGAGTGACTTTTTACATGTCAAATATACTCTTTTATTTTACATTAAATTTTGTGCATTCGCATAAATAAGGGGAAAAACCCCCTTGTAAATTAGGGGGTTTTTCCCCTTTTATAATTAATATATAAATTATACTTTTGAAAAAGTATTCAATCGTATTTAGGTTAAATAATTCATAAAAAAGTTAAAAGTTTAGTTATAACTAAATATTTATGCGTAAATTTGCATTAAAGAAAATTGCCGCAACAAAAAATGAGGAGGATGAAGTCTTTTCTATTTACAAACTTATTATTAATGATAAGTGCCCTTATGATGCTTTTTGTAAAAAAATTTTCAAATCAAATCAAAAACCAGAACTTATCAAATTATTTGCTAACCTCAAAACTGTCTGTGAAGGAAAAGAGCAACAAATTCCTGCAAAGAAATTCGGAATGCTCAAACGTCCTAAAAGCGATAAATATGTTGACTATGAATTAAAAACATTGCATTTAAGGCTTTATTTTTTTCGAGACGAAGGAAATAAAAGAATCATTGTTATGGGTGGTAAAAAAACTAATCAAGAAAAAGATATATTAAAATTTAGACAAATTAAAAAAGATTATTTTAACTTAAAAGAACTTTAATCATGCTATCAATAGAAGAACTAGAAAAGTACCCTGAATATTGGCTAGAGGAAGTGCAAAATAAAATGCATTATAATTTTAAACAGTATATGAAAGATCACAATCTTAATCAAAGACAATTATCTAATAAATTAGGTATTTCAACTGGTCGAGTTTCTCAAATATTGAATGGTACATTTAACCATACAATTAAAAAATATATTGAATTGTGTCTTGCAATTGATATGATTCCTGTTATTGAATTTAAGAAAAATACTAACAAAAAAGTAGCGGCAATACCAGTTGTAAAGGTTTTTAATATGTCAGGTGAAAATAACTGGTTAAATCAAGAAATCAAAGATAAAGTTAACCATGAACTTCTAATACAACATCACTAAACTTTATGAATATGAAAAAAATGCCAACTCATATAGAGTTTAGAATGAGTAATATTCAAAGTGTCAGTTTTTCTTATGATATAATTCCAAAAAAGAATAGAAAAAAATTAAGTGATTTAACTAATTACAAAGTAGATTATCTAATTGATCCAAACTATAAAAAAGATGAAATTGATGTTATATTTACTGTTCAGTTAAAATATTTAAAAACTGACGAAGAATATGCTCATATTAAAGAAAAGTTTACATTTCAAGTCAAAGATTTAATAAATTTTAAAAAAGAAAATGGATATCTTGATCATATGATAATTTTACATGTTCTAAGCCCTTCTTATTCAACATTTAGAGGAGTAGTACATCAAAAATTAAGAGGGACATATTTAGAATTTTTATTCCCACTACCACTATTAGGAGCAGATATGTTATTAGAAAAAATAAAAGACGAAGGCAAAAACCAAAAAAAGGATAAATCTTAAAGTTAGAAACTAATTTATACTAATAAAAAATGGCACACTCTTTTCAAGTGTGTCATTTTTGTGTCAATTTACTTAGGTTCGAATCCTATAAAGTATTTAAGTGTTTGATTATCAGGTAATTAAATTATTTTTTGTGTCAAAAAAAATGCTAACTATCTGATAGTCAGCACTTTATAAAAGTGATCGAGACAGGATTCGAACCTGTGACCGTCTGCTTAGAAGGCAGATGCTCTATCCAGCTGAGCTACTCGACCAATTAAAAACCCTAAAAGGTTTGTCGGGGTGGCAGGATTCGAACCTGCGACCTCCTCGTCCCAAACGAGGCGCGATGACCGGGCTACGCTACACCCCGAAAATATGCGGAGAGAATGGGACTCGAACCCATGCGACAGTTACCCGTCGACAGATTAGCAATCTGCTCCGTTACCACTCCGGCACCTCTCCTAAATATTTTCTATGCAAAGAACGTTTTTTGCGAGTGCAAATGTACCATTCCATTTACAATATCACAACAAAAAATTAAAATAAATTATATATAATTTGATTTTTATTCAGGATACTCAATTCTGAGTTGATAAATATTTTTTAATTTCTTTTTTACTACTTTCTTAACCAACTCAATCTCTTTAAAATTAATCTCAGCATTAATAAATTGATCTTCATCGACTTGCTTTGATACAATCTTATCAATAAGATCATCAATTTTTTGAGCAGATAAATCTCTAATACTTTTAGAAGCAGCTTCTGCAGCATCACAAATCATTAAAATTGCAGTTTCTTTTGAAAATGGTTTAGGCCCAGGATATTTAAAATGATTAATCTCCATTTGAGATTCATTCAACTCTAACTCTTTCTTATAAAAGTAATAAACCAAACTCGTACCATGATGGGTACGAATAAAATCAATTAGTCTATCAGGCAATTTATATTTTCTTGCCAATTCAATTCCATAAATTACATGATTAATAATAATTTTGGCACTGTCTTTATTTGATAATTCATCGTGAGGATTTACATTAGTGGATTGATTTTCAGTAAAATACATTGGACTCTCCAATTTACCAATATCATGATATAAAGCACCAGTTCTAACCAACATTGAATTTGCACCTATTTCATTTGCTGCTGCTTCAGCAAGATTGGCAACTTGAACAGAGTGTTGGAATGTTCCAGGAGCTTTCTCAGCCAATAATCTTAATAATGGTGTATTCGTATTTGACAATTCCAATAAGGAAACATCAGAAACCAATCCAAAAACCTTTTCATAAACTAATATCAATAATGTTGCTAAAAAAGCAAGTAAGCCATTAAAAGCAAAAAGACCGAAATAAAAAAACTTAATATTTAATGCATTTCCTTCTTGAATTATTGTAAATGCCACATAAGCAATCATATAAATCAATGTAATTTGACCAATTGAAGTAAATAAGTTCACTCTTTTATACAGCTCTGATACTGTGAGTATCGTCACAATTCCAGCAATAATTTGCAAGAAAATAAACTCAAAACTGTTAGGAACAACAAATCCTAATATCAATACGGTTAACACATGTGAGAACAAACCTAATCTAGCATCAAAAAATGCCTTTAGAATAATTGGCAGGATACACAACGGAACAGCATAAATATATTTTGCGTCATATTTTACAACAACTGTAACCAAAAATACCATCAGCAGCACATTCAAAAATATTAATGTAATTTTATTATTATCATTATATATTTCTAGTCGATATTTTCTTAAAAACAAAAAGAGCATTAATATTGCCAATGCAACTAAAATCGAATAACCAAACACTATCCAATTATAATTAGACTTACTCCAAACTTGCGATTCTAATTCTTTTTTAATAGAATTTAATGCTTCTAATTTCCTCCCTTCAACTATATCACCTTTAATTATTATTAATTCATTTTCTGAAACTAACCCCTTAGTATAAGAAATGTTATCAATCTCACTTTGCTTTATTTTTTGAGTAAAATCACTATCAAAAGTAACATTAGGCACAACAATATTAGAAAGAATGTTAAGTAATAGGCTTTTTTCTTCTTGATTTGAAACGTCTTGAAGATTTGAATTAATTAAATTTAATAAATCTTTAGATTTAATCAACCTTTTTTTATTGACTTCAGTTGCTACCGAGCCCTTTTTAAGTATTACAAAATCACTTGAATTACTTAATACATTTTCACTTTCGTTATCAATGTAACCAATTATATAAATTTGATCAATAATTTCCTCACCCTTATCTTTCAATATAACTAAAGAACCCTCTAATAAATTAGAAGAGTTTATTCTTTCTCTAAAACTTACTTTAACATCATTATACACAGACTCGTTATATATAAAGTATTTTTTAGAACTTTTTTCAATTGACAAAATCTCTTTATCGATTTCCTCTTGCGATTTTTGAATTGCAAAATTGAATGGAGCAATATAATTCTCGTATTGCCAAGGTTTTCCTTTAAAATAATCATATTTAAACTTACCACCTTTTGGTAGCATAAAAACAATTAAAAAGACTGTAAGGACATATATTATAACCTTATAAATTAATGAATGATTTTGCAAAAGGTTATTAATAAGTTTCTTCATAATTCAAAAATAGAAATAATAATGATATATCATTTAAGTTATCTGACTAAAAATAGTTAATGAATTGAACTAAAATGATTAAATTCGCAACATCTTATTATAAAAAATAATTCAAATGAATAAAGATATTGTAATTGTTTCAATGGCCAGGACTCCAATTGGTAGTTTTATGGGAAGTTTATCATCGCTTTCAGCAACTAAATTAGGCTCAATTGCCATCAAAGGAGCGTTAGAAAAAATAAATTTAGCACCAAATAAAGTTGACGAAGTATTAATGGGTAATGTAATTTCTGCTGGTTTAGGTCAAGCACCTGCACGTCAAGCAGCAATATTTGCTGGTATTCCAGACACTGTACCTTGTACTACGGTTAATAAAGTTTGTTCGTCTGGAATGAAGTCAGTTATGCAAGCAGCACAAGCAATAAATTGTGGAGATGCTGAAATAGTTGTTGCTGGTGGAATGGAGAGTATGAGTAATATTCCACATTACTTAAATGGCAGAAAGAGTGTCAAATTAGGAAACATCAAAATGACTGACGGTTTATTGTTAGATGGATTAACTGATGTTTACGAACAAAAACACATGGGAACTTGCGGAGATATATGTGCTACAGAATATGATTTTTCAAGAGAAGATCAAGATGCTTTTGCTATTGAGTCATATAATCGTTCAGCAAAAACTTGGAGTGAAAATAATTTCAAAGATGAAGTAGTTCCTGTTGAAATTCCGCAAAGAAGAGGTGAACCTGTAGTGTTTAATGAAGATGAAGAATACAAAAATGTAAAGATGGAAAAAATTCCATCATTAAGACCTGTATTCTCTGCAGAAGGTACCGTAACAGCGGCAAATGCATCAACATTAAATGATGGTGCTGCAGCTATGATTCTTATGACAGCAGAAAAGGCAAAAGAATTAAATTTAACTCCAATTGCTAAAATAGTTTCCTATGCTGATGCGGCTCAAGAACCAAAATGGTTTACTACTGCTCCAGCAAAAGCTTTACCTAAAGCGTTAGCTAAAGCGAATATCAATATTGATGATGTTGATTTTTTTGAGTTTAATGAAGCTTTTAGTGTTGTTGGATTAGCGAATATTAAAATTTTAAATTTAGATGCTGCTAAAGTTAATGTTAATGGTGGTGCCGTATCATTAGGACATCCATTAGGAATGTCAGGTGCAAGGATAATTATGTCTCTTATTTCTGTACTTAATCAAAATAATGGAAAGTTAGGCGCTGCTGCAATTTGCAATGGTGGCGGTGGTGCAAGTGCAATTGTAATCGAAAAAATATAACTCAATTCTTTAAAGAATTTTTTAATCGATGCAATACGGTATCTGTAATTTAAGTACTATTTCTGTTCGTATAGAACCAAATGATAGAAGTGAAATGCTTTCACAAATACTATTTGGAGAGCATTTTAAAGTATTAGAAATGCGTAGTGCTTGGAGTAAGGTTAGATTGGCATTTGATAATTTTGAAGGCTGGATTGACAACAAACAATTTATTGAAATATCTAAAGAAATTTATCAAAGTTTAAACAGCAATATTCAACATTACACTTCAGAATTAGTTGATTTTGTTACCGATACTAGCAACCAGCAGTTAATTACTATTCCTCTTGGAGCATCATTACCGTTTTACAAAAAAAATACGTGCGAAATTATTGATAAGAAATTTCATTATGATGGTAATTATATCTCTAATGAAAATATTAACAAAAAAGACATCATTAATACTTCTTTTCTTTATCTAAATACTCCATATTTATGGGGAGGTAAAACCCCGTTTGGGATCGATTGTTCTGGATTTACACAAATGGTCTATAAATTATGTGGAATTCAACTATTTAGAAATGCCTCTGAACAAGCAACTCAAGGAGAAGTTCTTAGTTTTATTGAAGAAAGTGAACCTGGAGATCTAGCATTTTTTGATGATAAAGAAGGTAATATTAATCATGTTGGTATTATAATGAAAAACAATTACATCATACATGCACATGGTAAAGTAAGAGTTGACAGATTAGATCATAGTGGTATTTATAATACTGAAACTAAACGTCACACACATAAATTAAGAGTGATTAAAAAGATAATTTAATAAAAAAAAAGCCTGCATTTAGCAGGCTTTATATTTTAAAAGAGTTTATTAATTATTCAGCTCTTTTTTCCATATCTAAGTTTTCATACAAACTATTCAATTGAGTTTTTAAACTCTCAGTAGGTTGAAGCTCATAAGATTTTTCTAAGTACGGTAAACTTTCTTTTAAAATTGGCACCCATTTTTCTGCTTTGATTTTATCATATTTAGCAAAATTCATAGCATTAGCATCCAATTCTTTCTCTACAGCTTCTAAACCTTTAAGTATTAAATTCCCTAGATTACCATATGCACTAGCAAAATTAGGATCTAATTCAACTGCTTTTAAAAGGTGTTTCTTTGCCTTGTCAGTATCAACATCCATATTCAAAGTACCTACATTAAAATGCAATACTGGATCGTTTGGCTTAATCGCAATAGCTTCTTCTATTTTTTCAGTGTATTTTTGGTTATCGCCTAATTTATAATGAACATTCGCCTCATCAAGAATTAAACTATAATCTTCAGCATCAAATTCTCGTGCTTTTTTTATCATTTCCAAAGCAACCTCATTATTACCTAAAGATGCATTTCCTAAAGCTAAGTATTTATAGATATCTTTCTGTCTAGATGGAGTTGTTTCTTCTTTACCATTCTTTACAATTCCAAGTCTCACACTTGCGTCCATATCCTTTTTAGAATTAAAATATCGAGGTGTTCCATCCATGTTCTCAGCCTTAAATGTTTTTGAAACTCCAGTATAACCAACATCCAATAATCCTTTAAAATGTTTTGATGAATTTTCAAAGTCTTTAGCATAATAAGAAGCAACTGCAGCAGAATATAAAGCACTAGTATCTTTTGGGCTTAATTGATAAACTCTATAAAACCCTTCAGAAGCTTTTTTAAAACCTTCAACGTTGTTTGATTTAATAGCAGTATCATAATCACCAGCAGCAGTGTTATTTATATCAATAACGATATTCTGAATTGTTTTTGATGCTTCTTTAGAATATTTAACCGATTTAGATTGTTTTTCTAAATCCATAAGCATATTTAAAGCTTCAACAGCTTTACCGCCATTTTGAGGAGTAGTTCCATTGGCATATAATGCCATTCCTTTTAGATAATAAAATTTAACTTTAGTTTTTGAATCTGCATTAGCAATTGAAGACTCAGCTCCAGACAAAGCAGAAAGTACTGCAGCAAAATCACCTTTTTTAAAAGCTTTATCAGCAGCTTTAACTTCATTTTTCTGCGAAAAAACAGTAATACTTAAAAATAAAGCAGTAATTACTAGTAAGTGTTTTTTAATCATGATTAATGTTTTAATTATTTAATTTTTATTCTTGTTTTTCATTTTCATTCGATTCTCCATTTTCAATTTCCGTGCCATTTTCAATTGACACTTCATTTTCTTCCTCTTCTTCATGCATTACCTTAGCAACTGCAGCAATTGAATCATTTCCTTTGATATTAATAAGTTTCACTCCTTGTGTTGCTCTACCCATAACTCTCAAATCTGAAACAGCCATACGAATAGTAATTCCAGATTTGTTAATAATCATCAAATCATCATCATCTGTTACATTTTTTATAGCAACTAACTCTCCCGTTTTTTCGGTAACATTGATAGTTTTAACGCCTTTACCGCCACGATTGGTAATTCTATAATCATCAAGGCTAGAGCGTTTTCCATATCCATTTTCAGAAACTACCAACACATTGCTTTCATCATCATTTACAGCAATCATTCCAACTACTTCATCTTTAGAATCTTTAAGGGTAATACCTCTTACACCTGAAGCATTTCTACCCATAGGTCGAGTTTTACTCTCTTCAAACCTAATACATTTCCCAGACTTCAATGCAAGCATTACCTGACTGTCTCCTGTAGTTAATTTTGCTTCTAACAACTCATCATTATCTCTAACAGTAATTGCATTAATACCATTTGTCCTAGGTCTAGAATATTGCTCCAAAGATGTTTTCTTAACTTGACCGTTTTTAGTAGCCATAATTACGTAATGACTATTAATATAATCAGCATCTTTTAAATCCTTTGTAACAAGGAAAGCTTTTACCTTATCATCTTGTTCAATATTTATTAAGTTTTGAATAGCTCTTCCTTTAGATGTTTTTCCTCCTTCAGGAATTTCATACACACGCATCCAAAAGACTTTTCCCTTTTGAGTGAAGAACAGCATATATTGGTGATTAGTTCCAACAAATAAGTGCTCTAAAAAGTCTTCATTTCTAGTAGCCACGCCTTTCTGTCCTCTTCCACCTCTATTTTGAACCTTATATTCATCCAGGTTAGTACGCTTTAAATATCCAGCATTTGAAATTGTAACAACAACTTTTGAATCTGGGATCATATCTTCAATACTCAAATCACCTCCTGCATATTCAATTAAAGATCTTCTATCATCACCATATTTCTCTTTAATAGCAAGTAGTTCTTCTTTAATAATATTGTAACGTCTAGGTTCATTAGCAAGAATATCTTTTAAATCAGCAATAGTTTTCATCACATCTTCATATTCTGCTCTTAACTTATCTTGCTCAAGACCAGTCAACTGGCGCAATCTCATTTCTACAATTGCTTTCGCTTGAATTTCGGTCAATTCAAAACGCTTCATCAGTTTTTCCCGAGCCTCATCGGCATTAGAAGAACCACGTATTAATTTAATTACTTCATCTATATTATCAGATGCTATAATTAAACCTTCCAAAATATGAGCTCTAGCTTCTGCTTTTTTAAGATCATACTTTGTTCTACGTAAAATTACATCATGGCGATGCTCAACAAAGTAATGAATTAATTGCTTTAAATTCAATTGCTGAGGTCTACCATTAACCAATGCAATATTATTAACACTAAATGATGTTTGTAAAGCAGTATACTTAAATAATTTATTTAAAACTACATTAGGAATAGCATCACGTTTTAAAACATAAACTATACGCATTCCTTTTCTATCAGACTCATCTCTAATATTAGCAATTCCATCTAGTTTTTTATCATTTACAAGTTCGGCTGTTTTTTTAATCATGTCAGCCTTATTAACTTGGTAAGGAATTTCAGAAACAATAATACATTCTCTTCCTTTTACTTCTTCAAAAGACGTTTTTGCACGCATTACAATACGTCCACGACCAGTTTCAAAAGCACTTTTAACACCATCATAACCATAAATTATTCCTCCTGTTGGAAAATCAGGTGCTTTTACGTGCTGCATTAACTCAGCTATCTCAACATCATTATTATCAATATATGCAACAGTACCATCAATCACTTCTGTCAAATTGTGAGGCGCCATATTTGTTGCCATACCTACTGCTATACCAGATGCACCATTCACTAGTAAGTTAGGAATTCTAGTTGGTAAAACTGTTGGTTCATATAAAGTATCATCAAAGTTTAATCTTTGATCCACAGTTTCTTTTTCAATATCAGAAAGCATTTCTTCTGATATTTTTTGCATTCTCACCTCTGTATAACGCATAGCCGCTGGACTATCTCCATCAACTGATCCAAAATTCCCTTGTCCATCTACCATCATATAACGTACACTCCAATTCTGAGCCATACGAACCATAGAATCATAAACCGATGTATCACCATGAGGATGATACTTACCTAAAACCTCTCCAACAATTCTTGCAGATTTTTTATACGCACCCGTAGCTTTTATTCCTAATTCGTGCATACCAAAAAGCACTCTTCTATGCACTGGTTTTAATCCATCACGCACATCTGGAAGCGCCCTTGAAACAATTACTGACATTGAATAATCAATGTAAGCCGATTTCATTTCATCTTCAATATTTATCGGTATCAGTTTTTCTCCGTCTGTCATATATAAAATGTTTAATTTTTACTTAAAATAAATAGAACAGCAAGATACAATTTTCACCACTTTTTTTCGGTAAAAAAAACAATTCAATTGATAATAGTTATTAACAATTTCTTGTTAAAAAAACCATGAAAAAACCCTTTGAAAACCAAGGTAATAGGCATTCAAAATAAATAAAACTTATATAAATAGTTAAAAGAGGCATCACTTTTGTAGATTTATAAGAAAAAAATCTATTAATTTTACAAGATAATCCTATTTAAGAAAGTATTTATGGACGATAATTTTTCACCAAAAGTAAAAGATGTAATTGCATATAGTAAAGAAGAAGCATTAAGATTAGGTCATGATTTTATTGGCACTGAACATCTAATACTTGGAATATTGAGAAAAGCTGAAGGAAAAGCAATTGAGATTTTATCTTTATTAGATGTCAATCTAGATCATTTGCGCAAAAAAATTGAATTATTAAGTCCTTCAAACCCAACAACAGAAAGCACCAATACAAAACGTAATCTGCATTTAACAAAACAAGCTGAGAAAGCTTTGAAAACTACTTTTTTGGAGGCAAAATTATATCAGAGTGATTCTGTAAATACTGCGCATTTATTATTATGCGTATTGAGAAATGAAAATGACCCAACTTCAAAACTTTTACAAAAATTCAATGTAGATTATGAGGAGGTTAAGATCTTATTCAAACAACTTTATACTGAAGGCGAGGAAAAAGAACAAATAGATATTACTCCAACTGCCGAAACACCTTCAGATGATGAATTTGATGAAGGAAAAGCAAATCCGTTTGAAAACCAGCCAAAAGAAAAATCAAAAGGAAAGTCAAAAACACCTGTTCTAGATAATTTTGGGCGTGATTTAACAAGACTTGCTGAAGAAAATAGCTTAGACCCTGTAGTAGGGCGTCAAAAAGAAATAGAACGCGTCTCTCAAATTTTGAGTAGAAGAAAAAAGAACAATCCAATGCTTATTGGAGAACCTGGAGTTGGTAAATCTGCCATTGCAGAAGGATTGGCGCTTCGAATTATTCAGCGCAAAGTTTCAAGAATCCTTTTTGATAAGCGTATTGTCTCTCTAGACTTAGCAAGTTTAGTTGCTGGTACTAAATACAGAGGGCAATTTGAAGAAAGAATGAAAGCCTTGATGAATGAATTGGAAAAAAATGATGATATCATTTTATTTATCGATGAAATTCATACCATAGTTGGTGCTGGTGGGGCAACTGGTTCATTAGATGCTTCCAATATGTTAAAACCTGCTCTTGCTAGAGGTGAAATTCAATGTATTGGTGCAACGACACTAGATGAATTCAGGCAAAATATTGAAAAAGATGGTGCATTAGAACGTCGTTTTCAAAAAGTGATTGTTGAACCAACATCAATTGATGAAACAATTCAAATTCTACATAATATTAAAGATAAATATGAAGCACATCATCATGTAGATTATACTGATGAAGCCATTGAAGCTTGTGTTAAGTTAACCAATCGTTATATGACAGATAGATATTTACCAGACAAAGCGATTGATGCTTTAGATGAGGCAGGTTCAAGAATTCATATTACTAATATTGTAGTACCTAAAGAAGTTTTAGAAATTGAAAATCAATTGGAACTTATAAAAGTTCAAAAAAACAATGCAGTAAATAGTCAAAAATATGAAGAAGCTGCTAAGTTAAGAGATGATGAAAAAAGATTAGAGCAAGCATTAACTGCCGCACAAAAACAATGGGAGGAAGCTTCAAAATTAAATAGAGAGATTGTAACTGAAGATAATGTTGCAGAAGTAGTTTCTATGATGACTGGAATTCCTGTAAATAGAGTTGCTGAAGCTGAAAGTGCACGTTTAAGTGAATTACCTAATTTAATTAAAGGTAAAGTAATTGGTCAAGATGAGGCTGTAATTAAAGTCATTAAAGCCATTCAGCGTAACCGTGTTGGACTTAAAGATCCTAACAAGCCAATTGGTTCATTTATCTTTTTAGGGCAAACTGGTGTTGGTAAAACCCAGTTAGCAAAAGTTCTTGCAAGAGAGTTATTTGACAGTGATGATGCGCTAGTTCGAATAGACATGAGTGAATATATGGAGAAATTTGCTATTTCTAGATTAATTGGTGCTCCTCCAGGATATGTAGGTTACGAAGAAGGAGGTCAATTGACTGAAAAAATTAGAAGAAAACCATATTCTGTTGTTCTTTTAGACGAAATCGAAAAGGCACATCCTGATGTATTCAATATGCTTTTACAAGTATTGGATGATGGTCATATTACCGATAGTCTTGGAAGAAAAATTGATTTTAGGAACACTGTAATTATTATGACTTCAAATATTGGGTCACGTCAATTAAAAGATTTTGGTTCAGGTGTTGGGTTTGGCACTTCAGCCAAGAAAGACCAAGCAGATGCGCATGCAAAAAGTGTCATTGAAAATGCGCTTAAAAAATCTTTCGCTCCAGAATTTTTAAATAGAATTGATGATGTAATTGTCTTTAACGCTCTTGAAAGAGAAGACATTCATTCAATCATTGATATTGAATTAGACAAACTTCTAAAAAGAATTTCTGGTTTAGGCTACACCTTAAAATTAACAGAAAAGGCCAAAGATTATATAGCGAACAAAGGTTTTGATAAACAATATGGAGCAAGACCATTGAAGCGAGCGATTCAAAAATATATTGAAGATGCATTGGCGCAAGAAATTGTTAATTCAAAACTTGCCGAAGGAGATACTATAACAATGGATCTAGATGAAAAGAAAAGTGAATTAACAATAAAAATAAAAAAGAAAAAAGTATCTGAATCATAAAAATTTAAGCCGTTCAATTTACTGAACGGCTTTTTTTATTGAATTATCATTCTCAAATATTTGTTAAAGTACCCACTTAAATTATACTATAAGTGTAATATATTCTATATTTGACGACATATTGAAAATAAAATCAACCAATTATGAAGAAAATCATTTATTTTATTGCTGCATTAGCAATCGTATCATGTAAAAATGAACCTAAAGATTATGTAACTTTTTCTGGAAAAATTACAGATCAAAACAGTGACTCAATTGTTATCAGATCAAGAGGTTATTCAAAAACTATTAAGGTAAATTCTGATGGAACTTTTAGTGACACTTTAAAAGTTGAAACTGGAATGTATTCGTTTTATGATGGTGGAGAATCTAGTTCATTATTTTTAAAAAATGGTTATGATATCAATATGACATTGGACACCAAAGAGTTTGATGAAACTATTAAATATACAGGTACAGGTTCAGAAAATAATAATTTTTTAGCCCAAAAATCTTTACTTGAAGAAAAGTTATATGACCAAGATTTTGACAAATTAGATAAAAATGGGTTAAATACTACTTTTACAAAAATTGAAACAGACATAACTGAATTTATCAATGAAAATAAAAATCTAGATTCAATTGTTATTAATAATAGTTTGTCAAATTTAAAACGTTCTATTGAAGGTAATAAAAATTACTTTTTAGGTATTGCTCAATTAAGAGAAGACTTACCTAAAGGATCTCCTTCTCCAACTTTTGACAATTATGAAAATCATAAGGGTGGAACTACTTCATTATCGGACTTAAAAGGAAAATATGTTTATGTAGATGTTTGGGCAACTTGGTGTGGACCTTGTAAAAGAGAAATTCCATTTTTAAAAGAAGTTGAGAAAAAATATCATGATAAAAACATTGAATTTGTTAGTATGTCTATTGACAATGTTGATGGTAAAAGAGGAAGTCATGAAAAATGGGTGAAAATGGTAAATGATAAAGAATTAGGTGGCATTCAACTTTTTGCTCCAAACGATTGGAAATCAGAGTTTGTTCAAAATTATAAAATTAAAGGTATACCTCGATTTATATTAATCGACCCACAAGGAAACATTGTTGACGCAAGTGCACCAAGACCTTCAAGTGAAGCACTTATTGAATTATTTAATAGCGAAAACATCTAAATAAGTAAATGAAAAAAATATTTCTATTTGTATTTATTACAAGTTTAATTATAGGTTGTAAGGAACCTAAAGGTTTTGTAACCGTTTCTGGTAAAATAGAAAATAGTGATGTTAAAGAATTGACAATTGCTACTAAAGGTTATTCAAAAAAGATAACATTAGAGGAGAACGGAACTTTCAAAGATACTTTGAAGTTAAAGAAAGGCCTTTATTCTTTATCTAGTGGCACAAACAAAACCTTATTGTTTTTAAAAAACGGATATAATCTTAAAATAAATACTAACTCTGATTTTTCAGATATTGAATTCAAGGGTAATGGTAAAGAAAGTAATGATTATATTAAAGAACGTGTTGCTTTTTCAAAGACAGACATGTTTAATCCGAAAAAATATTTTGAATTAGAGCGTGAAGGATTTGACAAGAAACTAGAAGAATTTAAGAAACATTCAGCGACTATTCCTGTAAAAAAAGTAGATTCAATGATTGTAGCTCAAATTGAAAATGACAATAAACGTTTTATAGATTATCTTACCAAAAATTATGAAACTAAACATGCATCATTAGTTAAGTTTGCTCCAGGTAAACCTTCTCCAAAATTTAATAATTTTGAAAATTATAGAGGTGGAACAACTTCATTAGATGATTTTAAAGGGAAGTATGTATATATTGATGTATGGGCAACTTGGTGTGGACCGTGTATAGCACAAATTCCTTATTTAAAAAAGATTGAGGAAGAATATCATGGTAAAAATATTGAATTTGTTAGTATTTCTACTGACCGACAAAACAAGCATCAAACTTGGAAAGACATGATAAAGAATAAAGATATGACTGGAGTACAGTTATTTGCTGGAAATGACCATTCTTTTTCTCAAGCATATGACATTCGTGGTATTCCAAGATTTATTTTAATTGATCCTCAAGGAAATATAGTTGATGCCAATGCACCAAGACCTTCCGATCCAAGATTAAAAGAAATTTTCTCAACATTAGAATTATAAATAAAAAAATCCCGATTAAATCGGGATTTTTTTTACACATAATTATCTTCTTCGTTCTCAGTCTTATTGTGCTTTTCAGAATTTTCTTTTTTAGATGGCTTAGGTCTATCATCAATAAACAAACTCATAAATGCTTTACCTAAATAATCAATAACAGTTGATGCTGTAAAAGTTTCAATACTCATATCTTTTAATGCAAGATTAGCAGTAATACCATGTAAATAAACCCCTAAAATTGTTGCTTGAACAGGTTCATAACCTTGTGCTATCAAACCAGTTATAACTCCAGTTAAAACATCACCAGTGCCAGCAGTAGCCAATGCAGGATTTCCAGAAGTATTGAAATACAAAGTTTCTCCTACGGCAATAACTGTATTTGCTCCTTTTAAAGTTACTATGATTTTATTTTCTGATGATAATTTCTTTAATTTTTCTAATTTATCATAGTCATCCTTCCACTTCCCGACCAATCTTTCCAATTCTTTTGGATGTGGAGTTAAAACAGTATTCTCAGGCAATAATTTTAATAACTTTTTATTTTCAGCAAGAATATTTATGGCATCAGCATCAACAACAAGTGGAAGTTTATTAGTTTCCAAAAATTTTTCAAACCCTTTTTTAGTTTTTTCAGAAATTCCAATACCAACACCAATTCCAATTACAGTTGGCTTAGTTTTGAAATTAAAAAATTCTAATTCTTTTTCATTATCTACCTCAACCATAACTTCAGGAATAGAAGTTTGCAAAATAGTATAGCCACATTTAGGAATATAAGCAGTAACCAAGCCACTACCAATCTTTAATGCTCCTTTACTTGCCAAAGTAGCTGCGCCTATTTTCCCAAAACTACCGCCAATAATTAAAGAATGTCCATAAGTTCCCTTATTGGTAAATTTATCCCTAGGCTTATAAATTGGAAGAACTCCTTGCTTTTCAATAGTAAAATTACTGACTTTCATTTGAGCAATGTAGTTCTCATCAAAACCAATATTAATAGCTTCCCAAGTATAAATATACCGCTCATTTTCAGGCAATAAAAAAGCAAGTTTAGGTCGCTGAAAAGTTAGCGTGTGTGAAGCTTCAATCACTGCACAATCTTTTACACAAGATTTATCTGGATACAATCCAGATGGAATATCTATAGCGAGCGTGTACGCTTTTATTTGATTTATATAATTAATCAAATCGGTTGTAAAACCATCTATTTTTCTTGACAATCCAATTCCAAATATTGCATCTACTACAACATCAGTAGGTAAAATCTCTGGAAATTCTTCTTTACATTTTATAATTTCTGGCCAAACACCAATTTCTTTAAGTCGGTCATAATTCTTCAAAAAACCTTCAGTTCTTTTATCTGAAAAGTTTACTACATAAATTTTTACATTATATCCATGTTGATGTAGATGTCTAGCAATTACTAAACCATCTCCACCATTATTTCCAATACCACAAAAAACATGAATTTTAATCGGATTTCCTTGAAGTCTAGAATGTATCCAATTAAAGCAAGCTGTTCCTGCTCGTTCCATTAAATCTAATGAACTTATACCTTGATTTTTTATGGTTGCTTGATCAACCTCGTAAATTTGTTTTCCAGTAAGTATTTCCATAACCAAAAAAGCCTCTCAAAGAGAGGCTATGTTTTTATTCTACTAATTATTAATCTTTGTAAACACCCATATCTGCATATTTAGCCATTCTTTTCTCTACCAGCGTTTTAGCATCTAGTTTCTTTAATTGACTATAAGCCTTCAAAATAGATTTTTCAACACTATTAAATGCTTCAGAGCGGTTAAAATGAGCGCCTCCTAAAGGCTCAACAATAATTTGGTCAACCAATTTTAACTTTTTCATGTCTTTAGCTGTCAATTTTAAAGCTTCAGCTGCCTGCTCTTTATACTCCCAACTTCTCCATAATATTGAAGAGCAAGACTCCGGTGAAATAACTGAATACCAAGTGTTTTCCATCATTAAAACTCTATCTCCTACTCCAATACCTAAAGCACCTCCTGAAGCACCCTCACCAATTACAACAGTAATAATAGGGACTTTTAATCTTGTCATTTCAAGAATGTTTCGAGCAATTGCTTCACCTTGACCTCTTTCTTCAGCTTCAAGCCCAGGATAGGCTCCTGGAGTATCAAGTAAAGTTATTACAGGTATTCCAAATTTTTCTGCCATTTTCATAAGACGCAATGCTTTGCGATACCCTTCTGGATTTGGCATTCCAAAATTTCTAAATTGACGCGTTTTGGTATTATACCCTTTTTGTTGACCAATAAACATAAAACTTTGGTCTCCAATTTTCCCTAGACCACCAACCATTGCTTTATCGTCTTTCACAGTTCTATCACCATGCAATTCCATAAAAGTTTCACCTGCAATAGCATTTATATAATCCATTGTATATGGACGATTTGGATGTCTTGACAACTGAACTCTTTGCCAAGCTGTAAGGTCTTTATATATTTGTTTTCTAGTTTTATCTAATTTTATTTGAAGGTTTTCACAAGTTTCTGTTACATCAACATCACTCTCTTCTCCAATTTTCTTACACTTATCAAGTTGATCTTCTAACTCTTTGATTGGTAATTCAAAATCTAAATATTCCATTTCTTTATAATTGAATTTGATATACAAATATAATAACTTATAGTTATATTAATTAACTAAATTATCTTTTATCTTATTCCTCGATTTATTTTTTAATATAGCATTTAAAAACACTGAAGTCAATATAATAACTGCTCCATAATAGAAATTTGTCTCCATAGTTTCTTTTTCAGGAAATAATATTATCGCTAAAATAATTCCATAAACAGGTTCTAAATTATATGCCAAAACTACAGAATAAGGACTTATATATTTCATTACATACACTGACGCAATAAATGCATAAGCAGTACAAATAGAACCTAAAATGAATAGATACAAATAATCATTATTGCTGAGTACAAAAAAATCTTTTGAAAAACCCTCTCCAAATACTCCAATAAAAAGTGTAATAAAAAAAACACCACTAACAAATTCATAAAAACTTATAACTGTAGCATTGTGATTTTCTAAAAACTTACCATTAAGCACAGCAAAAAGCGAGGAAAAAAACGCAGATAAAATACCTAAAACTATTCCCAAAAAATATTTTATTTCACTTTGAGTTATTAAGAAAATTCCAATAATTACTAATACTCCAAAAAAGATTTCATACCAAATAACCTTTCTTTTATATATAATCGGTTCAATAATAGAAGCAAAAAAAGCACCTGTTGAAAACATTGCCAATGTTATAGAGATATTGGAAACATCAATAGAACCAAAAAAAGTAATCCAATGCAATGCTATAATAATTCCAGCAAAAGAAAATTTGATTAAAGTCTTTTTATCTATTTTATATTTGACTTTGGTTATCTTAATATATATAAACATTAAGACCAATGCTATTGCCATTCTAAACCAAACTAACGGAATAGCACTAATAGAAATCAATTCTCCTAATATTGCTGTAAAGCCAGCAATGAAAACTAAAAAATGAAGGTGTAAATAATTTTTAAAATGATTGGATAACATAAATCATTATTTACGTGCATTAAAATATAGGTAGGCAGCAACTAGTCCAAAAATAATATTTGGCATCCAAACATAAATGAATGGGCTTGCATCTGCGCCAGCTCCTAGAACCTCAACAATTTTTAATAAGAAAACATAGACAAACATTAAAATAACACCAACAGTCAAGTTAAAACCTATACCTCCTCTTCTCTTTACTGAGCCTAAAGCAACTGCAATTAATGTTAAGATATATGATGAAATTGGCAAACTAGTTCTTTTGTGTAATTCAACTAAATAAGCATTTAGATTGCCTCTTCCTCTTGCCTCCGAAGCATCAATATAATTTAACAATTCTGGCGTTTGCATCTCTTTAGCAAAAGTATCGACATGTAATAAGTCATTGGGCTTAAAATTATATATGGTATCCATTCTTCTTCCAAAACTTATCCTATCATCACCATCATCAATAATTCTTCTATCATAAAACTTAGTCAATCTGTAAGTCGAATCTTTTTTAACAAATCTAATATTGTCAGCAATTAATTTTCTTTTCAATTTATTACCTTCATACACTTCATAGCAAAAATCGGTTCCTGAATTATTAATCAAATGATACGACCTCATATAAATATACTCATTGTCAGACAATTGCATATTCACATTATTTACAACATCGTAATTTTTTGGTCTATTCTTTAAATATTGATTATCAAATTTATTATATATTTTACTACTCCTTGGAACAATAAAATGATTCAATGCCAGTGAAAAAACCGTTACAATTGTTGCTCCAATAAAATATGGATACAGAAACCTTTTAAAAGAAATTTTAGCATTATTTATTGCAATAATCTCAGTATTACTAGCCAATTTAGAAGTAAAGAACAGTACTGAAACAAATAAAGCCAAAGGCAATATCATATTACCAATATTGATAATAAAATTCACGTAATACTCTTTTAATATTGTTCCAGCAGTCAAATCGGCATGACGCAAAAATTTATCTACTTTTTCTGCATAGTTTACCGCTACAATTACTGGAATTAAAATAAGTAGTACAAAAACGAAAGAAGTCAAGTACTTTTTAAGTATATATTTATCTAATATCCTCAAATTCTATAATCGATTATCCATTTGTTTAACCATTTTATTTTTCCACTCAGTAAAATCTCCAGCTAATATATGCTTTCTTGCTTCACGTACCAACCATAAATAAAAACCTAAATTATGAATTGAGGCTATTTGTTTCCCTAATAGTTCTTTGGAAACAAATAAATGTCTTAAATAAGCCTTAGAATAATATGTATCAACGTAAGTGATTCCCATTTCATCAATAGCTGAAAAATCATTTTCCCATTTCTTATTTTTTATATTTATACTTCCATAGGCAGTAAAAAGCATTCCATTTCTTGCATTTCTTGTTGGCATAACACAGTCAAACATATCTATACCTAACGCAATATTTTCTAATATATTTATTGGCGTTCCAACACCCATCAAATATCTTGGTTTATCTTCTGGCAAAACAGCAGTAACTACTTCAGTCATTTCATACATTTCTTCAGCAGGTTCACCAACTGACAAACCGCCAATTGCATTTCCATCAGCACCAACTGAGGCAATAAACTCTGCTGATTGCTTTCTTAAATCTTTATAAGTACTACCTTGAACTATTGGAAATAATGTTTGATTAAAATCATATTGCAGCGGTGTTTTTTCTAAATGAGAAATACAACGCTTTAACCATCTATGCGTCATATGCATAGAACGTTTAGCGTAATTATAATCACACGGATAAGGTGTACATTCATCAAATGCCATAATAATATCAGCGCCAATTTTTCGTTGAATTTCCATAACATTTTCTGGTGTAAAAAAATGGTAAGAGCCGTCAATATGACTTTTAAATTTTACTCCTTCTTCCTTTATTTTTCTCCTTCCAGATAATGAATATACTTGATAACCTCCACTATCGGTCAATATCGGCTTATTCCAGTTCATGAATTTATGTAATCCACCTGCTTGAGTAAGAATATCTGTACCTGGGCGCAAATAAAGATGATATGTATTTCCTAAAATTATATCAGGATTAATATCTTCTTTTAATTCTCTTTGATGCACTCCTTTGACTGTTCCTACTGTACCAACTGGCATAAAAATTGGTGTTTCAATTTTACCATGATCTGTAGTAATAATTCCAGCCCTTGCTTTGCTATTTAAATCTTTATTTTTTAGTTCAAATTTCATTAGCACAAAGATAAAGAATCGATTGTTGAAGTATAGAATAATTAGAAAAAATATCTCTTTGCATAATATTTGTTTATTTTTATGGAAATTTTAAAATTGTATTTACAAATTTGTTTTTTTTAAAAAAGAAAATTACTCCTTTAATTGAAATAATTCCTGAAGGATTTATTGATATTCATTCGCATCTACTCCCTAATATAGATGATGGTGCAAAAAATATTGATGATTCAATTAAACTTATCAAAGAGTTTAAAAAGATTGGAATTACAAATATTATCACTACGCCACACATACTTGGCAGTTTCTGGCCAAATACTCCTGAAATAATTAATGATAAACTTAAGGTTGTTAAAAACGAACTAATCAGTCAAAAAATTACTGATATTAATATTCATGCAGCAGCAGAATACATGTTGGATGAAAAGTTCATGAAATTACTATATCAAAAAGAACTACTTACTATAAAAGATAATTATGTTCTCATTGAACTCTCGTATGTCAATCCTCCAGAAAATGTTTTTGATATTATTTTCGAAATTCAAGCGAATGGTTATACGCCTATACTAGCACATCCTGAAAGGTATCTTTTTTATCACTACAAGTTTGAAATTTATAAGAAATTCAAAGAAAAAGGCTGTTTATTACAATTGAACTTATTGTCATTAACCAATTATTATGGAAGTGAAGTTTACAGAACTGCTATTCAATTATTAAAACACAATCTAATCGATTTTGCCGGAACAGACACTCATAATTTAAATCATATACAGTACTTAAAAAAAATAGGAACGAAAAAAAATATTGATTTAATACAACCAATTTTAAAAAATAACATTCAATTAATGAAATAATTATTAGTTAGGAGAAAACTTTTTTATACCAAGGTTTATTTGTTTCACTTCCATAACCGTATCCATAGCCATAGTTATTATTAACTTGTTTTATTCCATTTATCAAAACAGCCATATTATTTAACTTTTTATCTCTATTTAATGTATATGGAACTTTTAACATTCTCTTATCTAATTTTTCTGCTCTAACTACATAAATAAACAAGTCAGTAAATTTATCTAACAATACGGTATCTGTTACCAAACTAACAGGAGGCGTGTCAACAATAATATAATCATATTTTGATCCAACTTCTTCAAAAATGTTTTTAAGCCTATCGCTCAACATTAATTGAGCAGGATTTGGAGGTATTACTCCTGAAGTTATTATATCCAAATTCTCAATATCCTTAATTTGTTTAGTAATATCTCCTATAGATAATGATTCATCGGTAATATAATTTGTAACACCCAACCCTTTTTTAATCTTTAGGTCTTTGGAAATTGATGGAGCTCTTAAATCCAGTCCAAGCAATAAAACCTTATGACCAGAAAATGCCAAAGTTTTTGCCAAATTGATTGCTACAAATGTTTTTCCTTCGTCTCCAATGGTAGAAGTGACACCAAGAACTCTATTATCTTTTACTTCTCTCAACATGAAGTTAAGATTTGTTTGAATTAATCTAAAAGCTTCAGCAGCTCCAGATCTATCATTTTTAGAAATAGTACGTTTTCTTTTACTAATCAATGGTATATCTCCCAAAATTGGTAATCTTAATGTTTTCTCAACATCTTCTCTTTTATGAACTTTAGTATCAAGAATATCGATTACATACAAAATTAAAAAAGGAATAACTAAACCAATAAATAATGACGCTAATAAAATAATTTTTCTGTTAGGAAACACTGGATTAACAGTGCTATAAGCTGAATCAATTATTTTAGCATTAACAGTTGTAATACCAAGTGAAATAGCTATTTCTTCTCTTTTTTGAAGTAGGTATAAATATAATGATTCTTTAATATGTTGTTGTCTTGTAATATCAGTTAACCCTCTTTCTTTTTGAGGTGCAGAAAAAAGCTTTCCAGATAAAGTAGCATCTTGCTTTCGTAAGCCATTCATAGTGATTTGTGTAGAATTTCTAATACTTCCTATATTACTATAAATGGTACCCTTTAATCCGTTTATTTGTTCATCTAAATTCACAATTGCTGGATGCTTTTCACTAACACTTTTTAATAATTCATTTCTTCTAAAAACCAACTCATTATATTTTGCAGTAGAATTAGTTAATGAAGGGTCAGAAAAACCAAGGTTTTCTGGAAGAATTGAAATATCCTCTTGTCCTTGCATATACTCCTCCATTGCATCAATCATACTCAATTGATTACTTACTTCAGCAATTCTTTGTTTGTTTGCAGATTCATTTTGGAGATTTAAACCGGCTTGAGAAGCAATATCAATTACTTTATTCTTTTTTCTAAAATCCTCAATAGTTTTGTCAACCTCTGTTAATTCGTCAGATACAACTTTTAGACGGTTACTAATAAAATCAGATGTGTTTGCCGAAATTAAACTCTTCTCGGTAACAGCGTCATTATTATAGGTAGCAATTAAGTGATTGAGTATATCAATTCCTTTTTGTTTTGCTTGGGTTTTCATACCAAGATTAACAATGTCTGTATTTTTTACAGGTGTTAATTCAACACTAGCTATTAAATAATCAACCAAAAATCTCTCAGGCCACAAACGCACAATGATGGTTTCTCCTTTGTATTGGTTGTAAAAATCAACATTTGGAGTAATAATAATATCACCTACGGAAGTAGAAATTTTACTTCCATAATCTATATTACCTTTTGAAGATTTGTTTTCTTCAACAAAGTTAAATTTTGATTCAGAAATCAACGTAATTTCAAAAGCTGCTTTTCTATTATAAAGTATAGAGTCAGTTTCTAAGAAGTTTACGTTAATTGGAGTGTTTCCGTAAAGTTCTTTATTAATTGGATTACCTGAAAATAAAGATGAAACATCTTCAACAAAAGACTTTCCTTTAACAAAATATTGAACATTTAATTTTAAATCTTTAACGATATTTTTCAGTAAGTTTCTAGACTTAACAACTGCAACTTCGTTTTCTACATTACTTTGTTGATTCATCAACATACCCATATCTTCAAATACGGCAAGTTCAGAAATGGCTCCATTACTAGAATCATCTTTTACTTTTATGGTTGATTTTATTTGATATTTTGGTGCAACATATCTTAGATACATATAAGCAGTAATGAAGCTCAAAAGTGCTCCAATTACAAACCATTTCCAATTTCTAATATATCGTTCAAATAAATCCCTTAAAACAATATTGTCATCAGAAAATAATTCTTCTGTATTACTACTCATATCTTTCATGTTATGTATTAATTACTTTGTTGAATAATTAAAGTCGTAGCAGATAATAAAACTCCTACTACAGACAAAATCACACCTGTTGATCGAGCACTAGATTCATTTATTTTGGTTTTATTAGGCTCAACATATACAACGTCATTCTGTGATAAATAATATACAGGAGATTTAAAAACTTCATCTGTAGTTAAATCAATTCTATTATAAGATTTTTTTCCGTCAGTCTCTCTTACCACTAAAACATTTTTTCTTTCTCCAAATATGGTCATATCTCCAGCCAATCCTAAAGCTTCTAAAAGTGTAATTCTTTCATTATCTACTTTATATACTCCAGGTCGAGCAACTTCACCTAAAACAGTTACTCTAAAATTTTTCAACTCCAAGTTAACTATTGGATCCTTTACATACTCTGAAATTTTGGTTCTTAGTAAACTTGTGGCCTCACTTCTAGTCATTCCAGCCATTTTTACATTACCTAATAATGGAAACTCAATATTCCCATCACTTCCAATCAAATAGGTTTTAACACCACCCGTAGTTCCCTCACCAGCAAGACCTTGACCGTTAAATATTGCAACTGCATCCATATCAAATGCCAAAACAGTAACAGATATTAAATCATTTGGTTTTAATAACTGAGCTTTATTGAATGCTTCATTATTTACTTTTTCATTATTATTTACATTTTGAAAATAAATCATCTGTTTTTTTGACTTACATGAAGTAAAAACTAAGACAATTAATAATACTGGAATAATTTTACTAATTAATTTCATCTTTTATTTATTTTTTATAAGAACTGTGTCTAATTTTTCATATTCAGAATTATTTGAAATATATTCTGGAATTAAATCTTTTATTCTACTTACTATTTCAATTTTTGATAATATATCAATATTTTCACAAACATCAACAATTTTAGGTTTTACAACCTTACAATCAATTTCTTTAACCTTAGCAACCATAATTTTTTTATGGTGTGTTTTAGTTGTATTTTCACCATCACCCAAGAGTTCTTCAAATATTTTTTCTCCTGGTCTCAAACCAACAATTTTAATATCTATATCATTTGGATAATTTAAACCAGATAGACGAATCATATTTTTAGCTAAATCAAATATTTTTATTGATTCGCCCATATCAAATACAAAAATTTCTCCTCCATTACCCATTGCTCCTGCTTCCAATACAAGTTGACAAGCCTCAGGTATTGTCATAAAATAACGCGTAATATCTTTATGAGTTACTGTTAATGGACCTCCATTTTCTATTTGTTTTCTAAACAATGGGATAACTGAACCATTGGATCCCAAAACATTTCCAAATCTTGTCGTAATAAATTTAGTTTTAGATGTTTCTTTCAAACAAGTAATGTAGATTTCAGCCAATCTCTTAGTAGCTCCCATAACATTTGTAGGATTTACAGCTTTATCAGTTGATATCATTACAAACTTATCAACCTCGTATTTAATTGATAGATCTGTTACAATCTTAGTTCCAAACAAATTCACTTTACTTGCTTGATAAGGGTTGTTTTCCATTAACGGCACATGCTTATAAGCTGCAGCATGATAAACAATTTCAGGGCGAAATTCTTTAAAAATTTCTTCCATATTTTTTTCAAGTCTTACATCTCCAACAATAGCTTGATAATTCAAATTTTTAAACTTTTTAAACTCCTGTTGTAAATCGTATAAAGCAGATTCTGCTTGATCCAATAGTATTAATTTTTTACTTCCGTATGTTGCAATCTGTCTAGCTATTTCACTTCCTATAGACCCTGCTGCACCAGTAATTAAGATTGTTTTCCCTTCAATTTCTTCTTTTATAACTGGGTTATTAATTTTTATAGGTTGCCTTCCTAATAAATCTTCAATTCTTACTTGCTTAATTTGCCCAACCTGTAAGTCACCATTAATCCATTTATCTACTGGCGGTACAATTTTTACTTTAAGTGAGTGTGATATTAAATCATTTACAATTTCTCTTAGTTTTGCTGGTTCAATTTTTTGAATCGATACAACAACTTCAGTAATATTATGTTTACTAATAAATTCTTGTGTAATAGATTCAGGTTTATAAACCTTCACCATATCAATATTCTTTCCAGATTTTGATTGATTATCATCAATAAAACCAACAATATTATATTTATTATAAATATCGTTTTTTATTGCTTGACTTGTAATTAACCCTGAATTACCAGCTCCATAAATTAAGATATTGGTTGTAAATTTTAAATCTGAAATAAAATATTTATATAACTCTTTAAAAATAAATCTAGCAGAAACCAAAAGTACTATATTCAACAAGTAATGAATATATATAATTGATAGCGGAATGTTCAACATTTCAATCAATTCCAATTTCCTTGCAAGTAGTACTATAGCAATTAATAATGTTGCTAAAATATTAACGCCAATAACAATATTATTTGCATCTTTTAATCCAGTATGTCTTATAATACCCTTGTGAGAACCAATTACTAAAAATGAAACAATTGATATTATTGCTACAAGAGGAAGTTGAAAAATCAGCAATTCGCCCTTAAAATCAGGCTCAAAATTAAATCTTATAAAATAGGATACTGTAAATGTAAATAAGACTATAAATACATCAATAGCAAGTACTAACCATTTGGATGAATGATTAGCAAAAATTTTCTTTATGTAATCTTTAATTTTATCCAAAACAATTTTTTATAGCATCTATAACTCTAGTTAAATCTTCTTGAGATAAATTTGAACCACTTGGCAAGCACAAACCTCTATTAAATAAATCTTCAGAAACACCATTAACATATGATGGATATTTTGAAAAAATAGGTTGTAAATGCATTGGTTTCCATAGAGGTCGAGTCTCAATATCCAATTTTTCTAAAGTAGTCCTAATTAACTCACGTGTTTCAAAACTATCAGTCAAAATACATGACAGCCATCTATTAGAAAAAGCATTAGGCAATTCATCTAGAAATGAGATATTATCTATATCACTCAACTCATTAATATACCTTTCATAATTATTTCTTCTTGAATTAACTCTTTCATCCAAAACTAACATTTGACCTCTACCAATTCCTGCAACAACATTAGACATTCTATAGTTATAGCCAACTTCAGAATGTTGATAATGTGGAGCGACATCTCTTGCTTGAGTAGATAAAAATATTGCTTTTTCTTTATGCTTTTTATCATGAGAAATTAATGCTCCTCCACCTGAAGTTGTAATAATTTTATTACCATTAAAAGACAATATAGAAATATCTCCAAAAGTTCCACATTTAACTCCATTATAAGTACTTCCTAACGCTTCTGCGCTATCTTCTAGAACCGGAATATCATATTTTAAAGCAACTTCATTAATTTCATCAACCAAATAAGGCATTCCATACAGATGAACTGCAACAATTGCTTTAGGCTTTTTATTTTTAGCAATTCTGTCATTAATTGCTTCTTCCAATAACTTAGGACTCATGTTCCATGTGTCTCGTTCACTATCAACAAATACTGGAGTGGCTCCACAATACATAATAGGATTAGCAGAAGCTGAGAAAGTCATACTTTGACAAATTACTTCATCTCCATAACCAACTCCAAGCATTATCAAACCAAGATGAATAGCAGCAGTTCCTGAACTAAGAGCAGATACATAAACCTCTTGATTCAAATATGTAGTGATATCACTTTCAAAACCATTAACGTTTGGTCCTAAAGGTGCTATCCAATTAGTTTCAAAAGCTTCATTTACAAATTCTTTTTCTTTTCCCCCCATGTGTGGGGATGATAGCCAAATTTTTTTATTCATACCAATTCATTATAGAATATAGATGCGGTCAAATATAGTAATTATTATGAAATATAAAAATGACACCTATTTTTAAGGCTAAATACTAACTAAAAATAATTTTATCTTATACAGTAATTTATTAACTTTTGTGACAATTAGATAAGTTTACGTGTCTAATAAATTAGAATTTAAATAATTAAACTAACTGATAGTTATGATGAAAATGACCTACATACTATTAATTTTAACATTTTATCATTGCAAATCAGTAAATAAATTGTATTTTTGTTTATTAATCGCCCCCTAAACATATTATAATAAAACTTGCTATTTTTATTTTAAAGAAAAAGACTATGAAACTTCAAAAAACATTTCTAGTAATATTTTTATTATCATTCACTTTTGCTTTTTCACAAAACTTGCATGATGATGTAAATGCTGCATTCCCTTCCAATCTTTTGGTTACTGATAGTAACAACACTAATGGTTGGACTAGTCCAGGAAGTTCTACAATTAATTCTATTTCTACAACACCGCAAAATGGGTTGTATGCATTACAATTGATATCTACTTCAACAACTGACATTGATAGAGTTGTTGAATATACATTCGATGCAGTAGTTTCTGAAACTTATAATATTCGTATTTGGGTTAGAGAGGGTGATGCAAACAATTCAGGAGACAATCGTCCTGAATTTTCAAATTGGTCTGATGTTTCTGGATTTACTACAACTATAATAACAACTGGAACTGTTTGGACTGAATATAATTTTACAGTAACAGCAACCTCAACTGCGCCTATAATAAGAATATATGCACATACAGCATTAGGTACAATTGGGGACTCAGTTGATATTGACAATGTTCTAATTACTAATTCAACTGCCGATACAACTCCACCATCTACCATTACAGATTTAGCTTCTGCTAGTGTTGATGAAACAACCTTAACGCTTAACTGGACTGCTGCAACTGATAATGTTGGAGTTGTTGATTATGGAGTTTTCAAAGATGGTGTTTTAGAAAGCATGACTAGTAATTCTAATACCTATAATGTTGTAGGGTTATCACCAAGTACTTCTTATGATTTCACAGTATATTCTATTGATGCTGCAAACAATATTTCATTAGTTAGTAATACGCTTAATGAAACTACTGTTGACACAACTGCACCTTCTACTATAACTGACTTATCTTCGGCAAGTGTGACTGAAACAACCTTAACGCTTAACTGGACTGCAGCTACCGACAATGTTGCTGTAACTGATTATGAAGTTTTTCAGGATGAATATTTTACCCTCGGTTTAACTGGCGGAGCAAACACACTAAATATTAATGGATTAACTCCTAATACCGCATATTCATATACAGTATTTGCTAAAGATGCCGCAGGTAACACTTCACTAGTTAGTAATACTCATAACATTTCAACACTTGCAGATACTACTGCTCCAACCGCAATTACTGATTTATCTTCAAGTAATGTAGGTGAAACAACTTTAACGCTTAACTGGACTGCTGCAACTGATAACGTTGCTGTAACGGATTATGAAGTTTTTCAAGATGCAGTAAGTTTAGGATTAACTGGAGGGCCAAATACTTTTAATGTAACAGGATTAACTCTTGGTAATTCATATGACTTTACAGTTTATGCCAAAGATGCAGCAGGAAATACATCATTGGTTAGTAATACGCTAAATGAAACTACTGTTGACACAACTGCACCTTCTACTATAACTGACTTATCTTCGGCAAGTGTGACTGAAACAACTTTAACGCTTAACTGGACTGCTGCAACTGATAATGTTGCTGTAACGGATTATGAAGTTTTCCAAGATGCAGTAAGTTTAGGATTAACTGGAGGACCTAATACTTTTAATGTAACAGGATTGACAACAAATACAACTTATAACTTTACTGTTTTTGCTAAAGATGCTGCTGGAAACACCTCGCTTGTTAGTAATACTTTAAACCAAACTACTTTAGCAGACACAACTCCTCCTACACCACCATTAAATTTATTTGCTTCAAATACAACTGCTTTTACTACTACACTAAATTGGACTATTTCTCAATCAATAGACGTAACTGGTTATAGAATATACCAAATTGGTGTTGGACTTGTAGGAACAACCACTACCGAAACAATTTATGATATTGAAGAATTAGAAGAGCAAACTTTTTATAGTTTTTACGTTACTGCTATTGATGCAGAAAATAATGAATCAGATCCAAGTAATTCAATTGGAATTAACACTCCTGAAGAAAATGGAGCAATCTTTTATTCAAACCTAAATTCTAATTTAATTTCAGTAGACTGGACAACAAAAGATCTATTTGCTCTTGGTAATGTAGGTATTGGAACAACTCCAGATGCAAACTATAAACTTGCCGTTGATGGTAATATGGTAGCTGAAGAAGTTAGAGTAGCCTTAAAAGCCAATTGGCCTGATTATGTCTTTGCTAAAGATTATAAACTTCCAACTCTTCGAGAAGTAGAAGAACATATAAACAAATATGGACATTTAATGAACATTCCTAGCGCAAAAGAAGTAGAATCAGACGGTATTAGCATAGGAGAAATGAATTCAAAACTTTTGAGAAAGATAGAAGAGTTAACTTTATACATTATTGATCAAGAAAAAAAGATTGAGCAATTAAGCAATGAAAACAAAGAATTACTTCTACTTAAAAATAAAGTATCAGAAATTGAGAAAGCATTGAAAAATAAAGAATAATTATTGCTATGAAAAAATATTGTTTTTCAATTTTATTTATTTTTATATTCTCTTCAATAACTTTTTCTCAGGCTATTCGAAAAGAATATAAAGAGATGACAGCATCTGAAAGAATTGCTCTAAGAGACGCTTTCTATCAATTAAGAGATTTGGATAATGACGGTGCAGGAGATGCCAATCCAAATGATGACGACTTAATCAACGACCTTGGTGATTTTCATTTGAATTTTTTTAGTTTCGATAATTCTGCTGATCCAACACAACCTGATTTACATCTAAATCTTCCTGACGAGCCAACTAGAGAAATATTCTTAGCATGGCATAGAGCCATGATATTTGAATTAGAGCAATATATGCAAGATATTAACCCAAATATTGGTATGCCTTATTGGAATACTATACAACCTAATGGTTTTGATAATAATGCAGTAATTGCTGATGCTTTAGCTACCCTTTTCACTACAGATTTTATGGGCCCATTTGATGCCGATTGGTCGCTTGGCAGAAACATTGGAGCCCAAGTAAATGCTTTACCTGACGTTAATGATTTACCAAGTATTTTTAATCAAACAGATTTTTTCACTTTTTCAAACCGTTTAGAAAGAAGGTCTCCACATAATGGTGCTCATCGTTGGGTTGGAGGAGTTATGCAAACTAGTGCTTCAGCAAGAGACCCTGTCTTTTATCTTCATCATACATTTGTTGACAAACTATGGAATGATTGGGAAGTACCAAATCAAAATTCATCATATATAAAAACTGACATGCTTAGATATGATGGTACTTATACATTCTATGGAGTTACCAAACCTTTAATAAATCCTAATGATATAGTTGACGCAAAAGTATATGGAACATTTTATGCAGAAAATCAATTAGCATTATTAGAAGATTATACTGTAAGCAATACATACAACAGTACTGAAAATTTTTATTATCAATATACTATTGAATCTGGTAATAATTTTACAATTCCCAACACAAAAGATTGTAAATTCGAATCGGTAAATGAAATTTTATTAACACCAGGATTTCTTTCAGAAACAGGAAGTAATTTTATTGCTAAAATAGATACCGATAACGATATCAATACATTAGCAAGAAACGGTGTTGAAAGTAAAATGGGGGTTAGTAACCCTTTTGACGTAAACTTAAACACCCAAATTATTATCTTTAATGAAGAATTGGCAGCAGATAATGTTACCATAATCAAGTCATTCCCAAATCCTTTTACCGACAAGGTTTATATTAACTTAAGTAAAGAAATTAAAAGTTGTAAAATAAAAATTTACAACATGATGGGTAAAGTGATAAGGTCAGAAATTTATGAAAATGTAACATCAATTGAGTTAGATGGTTTATATGACTTATCTAATGGAGTTTATGTTTTAGAAGTATCAGATTCAACAATTGAAAAACCATTAATAGTTCGTAGACTTATCAAATTATAAAAATGAAAAAGCATTTAATTTTATTATTATTTGTTTTTACAACTTCTTGTGGTAATTCTTTAAAAAACAATAATTTTATAAAAATTAGTATTTATAATAATACTCAAGAAAATATTACCAATATAATGCTATATGGTAATAAGTTTAAGAATTTAAAGCCTTCTGAAAAGTCTAATTTCATTATAATAAGTCAAGATTACATTAAGAACAATGCTATTTTCACATTAGATTCTCAAGGAAAAACATTCAACATGTATATTGATAATACACTTTCTAAAAAATCATATACATTCCAGATTGATAGCTTAAATATAAAAAATAGGTTTATTTATTATAATATCAAATAACTTTTCTGATACAAAATATCCCGCTTCCACAGCACGTTAAAAAACGTCACATATTCATTTTATAACACCCTTATTAACAGAATGTTAATATCTTCTTAAATAAAAATTATAATTTATTTATTTTGATAGTAATATTTTTTGTTTTTTTGCGTTTTCGAATAATGAATTGCTAGAAATGACTAATGAAATGCACGAAAATACAAACAAATGGCGAAAAAATCTTTAAAATATTTGGTAGATAATAAATTAATTTACATATTTGTCGCCATAGTAATCTTATAAACCCCACAACATGAGACAATTTACTAACTTAACATTAGCGCTTTTCGCTATATTTTTAACTTCTTGCAACAACGATACTTTCCAAGAAGAAACAATTAACAATTCAAGTACCGATAATGGAATTAAAGTTGAAGTTCCCTGCGAATTCAATTTAGATTCATACTCATCAGGTGATGAAATTATCATAAACTGTGATTATGATTTAAATGGTCAAACAATCACCCTTCCTGAAAATGTAATCTTAAAATATGATGGTGGTATTCTAACTAACGGAACCATTATTTTAGATGGAGGAAATATTGATGGAGAACTATTAAATATTGGTTTAGAAATTGAAGGATCTACAAGGTTAACTAGTTCTGATTTTATTTTTGAAAAAGAAAAATGGAATATTACTGAAGGAGATGTATCAACATCAGTTGCTTTAACAAACAGAATTAATATCAACAAAGCAATATCACAAGTAAAATCTTTTAGAGGTTATACTTTTGAAGTAAATGATTTAGATGCATATTTTGATGTTCAAGCAGGATATGGAGGATCAAAAATTGAAAATTGGAGAAGATCAATTCAAATTCCTAGTAATTTTCATTTTAAAATGAATGAAAACACTCACATAAGAGTACAGCCTAATGACAAAAGAGATTATGCTTTATTATGCACTTGGGAAACTACAAATTCAAAAATATCTGGAGGTCACCTATGGGGTGATAGATATACACATGATTATGATGGAGGAGATACTGGACCACAAGATTTAGGGTATGGTGTTTATTTTATTGGATCTGTAACTAGTACTATTGATGGGACGTCATCTAATGAGTTTACAGGTGATGGATTGGTAGTGAGTAGTCCAAGAGTAAGAAATGATGATGGTTCACCAAAAGATGGTACCCAATACAGTGCAGATATTACAATTAAAAACTGTGAGTTTGATAGTAATAGAAGAAATGGATTATCATTAACTGATGTTATTGGTGCTGTTTTAGATAATAATTCATATACTAACTCTGGAGACGGAGGTGCATATTCTCCAGCTGCTGAAGGTTATAGTTGGAAAGGTGTGTTGCCAAAACATGGTATTGACTTAGAAGCTATTAATCCTGTTGAAAATGGAGTAATGAGAATTACTGAAGTTGTAAAAGATATTCAAATAAGTAATAGTACATTTAATAGTAATCACGCAGGTGACATCGACTTTTTCAAAGCATCTGAAGTAGATGTATTTGGAAATACATTTGGAGCAGGATGTGGTAATATTGGTTCATTTAATGTTAAACTACATGACAATACTTTTATTGCTGACAATCCAGATAGACCAAGAGGAATAAATATTAAACCATTGATTAGAGAAGATGGGTCTCACTTCGTTAAGAACTGGGAGGTCTATAACAATACTATTACAGGATACAAAAATGGAATTTCTATTGGAGGCCAAGGTCATACAGTTTATAACAATACAGTTACTGACTTTAATAATGGAATTTTCTTCCTTGAAGGTTTAGATAATGAAATCAATAATAATATTCTTGTGAGTGAAAGAGCCAACTCACGTGGTTTTTACAATTATCCAGGTGGAGTATCACTTGAGAACACTCACGTAAATGGTGGTTCAGTTGATGTAACTTCATTTCCTTTCTTGGCTAAAAAGATAAATGAAAATGGTGATGGTGTATCTGGTGAAACCGGATTAACTTTCGATGGTGTTAATTTCATTTCTTCTTCTAACTACAATGTTGATATAAGAAATTCTGGTCATATTACAATCAGAAATAGTACTTCTAATAGTGATATTACACATTCTGATTCTGTAAATATTACATTAGAAAACAATAATTAAATTAAATTTTATTGTTAATAATATAAAATAAATAAGCCTTAGCTAATTGCTAAGGCTTATTTATTTTACTAAAAGTTTTTTTTAAAACATTCTATTTAATATACTCATTAATTACTTTCTTTCTTTTACCAGAAGATAATACAGGTATACTATCTACATATTCAACTTTTATATCAGCATCATTTCCAAGATAATACTTATAGTCAATTATTAATTCTTGCTCTTGATTAAAAGTCTTATCAACATTAATTTTAAATGTATATTTATTTTTATCATTTTGAATCAATTGATATTGATTAATTCCTTTAAATAAACATATTTTATGAACAATATGAGAAGATATTAACTCTCCTTTTGTAGTGTATAACATATCCATTTTTCGACCTTCAACTTTTGTTAAAACAGGTCCATTAATTGACTTTTTATCAACAATAGTTCCCAAATCTCCTGTGTCATAACGAAGCATAGGAACAGCATAATTAAAAAGGTCAGTAATTATTATTCTCCCTGTTTCACCTTCAGGAGCTGGTAAATCATTATCAATATTTAAAATTTCAACATAATAACTAGCCCAATTAATATTAAAATCATTATTTTCTTTTACTTGCTGAGCAAGAATACCTGTTTCAGAAGCTGAATACCTAGAAACTACAGGCACACCAAAATATTTTTCCATCGAATTTTTAGCATAATCACTTAATCGTTCCGATATAGCTATAATAGATTTTAGATTGTTTGGTACAAATCCAGATTTTTTCTTATCCAAATATTTACATATAGCATCATAAGCCGATGCATAGGCTAAAAATCCTACATCAGATTTTGAATTAGAAATCTTATCCAACAACTCATGAATATCAACATCTCTTAAATCAGAAATATTATGTGCAACTATATTTAAAACCCAAGAGGTTATTGATAATTTCTTATGTTGATCATCCCACAAGCGAATATAAAACAGTTTATTACCAACTCTAAATCCCGATTTTTCAGCAAAATAAATAGTATCCGCTGAATTTCTTAACTTTTTATTTTTATTTAAATATGTAACAAAAGGTGTGCCTGTTGATCCACTAGTAGATACTTTAAATCGTTGTTTTCGTTTATAAAAAATGGATTCGAACGCACTAAAATTATCTCTTATAATATTTTTATTGACAACAGGTAAATCCTCAAATTTACAATTACTATATTTTTTATAATAATTAGTTGAGTTTATACTATGTTCGAGTAATTTCTTCTTATAATTCTCAATAATTTCTTGAGCCTCTGAAGTATTATGCTTTTCATTTAAAAATTTGATTTCCTTGTAATGGCGCCTTATATTGTTTTTTTGCAAACAATCAATAAACCAAAAAAGGTGGTATCTCAATTTTCCAAGCATATTTTTTATTTCAAGTTGTAATATTTATTAGTCACAAATAATAACATTCCTTACATTATTGAATTTGAGTATATAAATTCAATACTTTTTTTCTCTTTCCAGATTTTAAAAGTGGTATTTCTTTTACATACTCTACCGTTATTTGAGAATCATTACCAAGCAATTTTTTATAACTCTCAATTAGTTGATCCTCAACAAAACCATCTGAAGCAATAATTTTAAAAATATATTTCTTCTTATCAGTTTGAATCAATTGGTATTCATTAATTCCTTCAAAAACACATATTTGATGTACAATGTGTGAAGAAATTATTTCGCCTGAAGTGTCATAAATAACATCCATAATACGTCCTTCAAGTTTATTAAGCACTATTCCAAAGTCAGTTTTGGACATTGAGCCTAAATCTCCTGTATCATATCTTATCTTTGGTACTGCACGATTAAATAAATCAGTCACTACTATCCTACCTGTTTCCCCAAATTTTACTGGCTCATTAGCGTCAATTTTAAGGATTTCAAAATTGTAACTAGCCCAATTAATTATAAAATCATTATCAAAATTTTGTGATTGTTGAGCCAAAATTCCATTTTCGCTATTAGAATACCTTGAAACAGGTTTAACTCCAAAGTATTTAATTATACTCTTCATCGTATAATCATTCAAACTTTCAGAAATTAAAATAATTGATTTTATATTCGATTTAATAGGGTTGGAATCAATTTTATCTAAATATTTACAAATGCTTTCCATAGCCGAAGCGTAAGAAACAATACCAATGGTTGAAGAATCTGATTCTAATCTACCAATCAATTTTTTAATATCTTCATCCCGAAGTTCTGTTACATTATAAGGTATAATGTTTTGTTTCCAAGATGCTAATTTACTCTTACTATATTGTTCTCCCCAAAAACGAATATATAATAACTTATGACCTACCTTAAATCCAGTTTTATTGGCAAAATAAATTGTATCAGCGCTATTTCTTGCTTTCTTGTTCTTATCAAAATAACTCACAAAAGGAGTACCAGTAGATCCACTTGTTGCTACTTTATACCTTTTCTTATCTTTATATTCCGACGATTCAAAGTCTTTAAAATTATCTCTAATAATTTTTTTATTTACAACAGGAAAGTCTTCTAAAGATGAATAATTTTTATATTTATCGTAAAATTTAGTTGTTTGTGTGGCAAATGTTAATATTTCATTTAACATTTTATTTCTAAGCACAGTTACATCTTCTGAATTAAAATTCTCATTGATATATTTTATTTCATCAAAATGATTTTTTATTCTTTTTGATTGAAATAAATCAAGAAACCAAAATACTTTATTTCTAAACTTTTCTAATATACTCACTTATTCAAAAATTTTGACTAATATACATTAATTTAAAATTATGATTTTAAACTACCTCTAAATTCCTTCATATTTAAATTCTCAGAACTATTAACACCTTCTTTAACCAATACTTTTTTCACAGTCAAAAAAAGTATTTTAATATCCAACAAAAGAGAAGCATTATCTACATAATAAACATCAAATTTAAATTTCTCATCCCAAGAAATTGCATTTCTACCATTTACTTGTGCCCAACCAGTTATTCCAGGTTTTATTTCATGTCTACGTTTCTGGAAATCATTATATAAGGGTAAGTATTTAATTAACAATGGTCTTGGTCCAATTAAACTCATATCGCCCTTAAAAACATTTATTAATTGAGGTATTTCATCAAAAGATGATTTTCTAAGGAATGATCCAACTTTAGTTATTCTCTTATCAACTGATAATAATTCACCGTTCTCATCAGTTTTATCATTCATTGTTTTAAACTTTATTATTTTAAATATCTTCTCATTTTTTCCTGGTCTAGCCTGAAAAAAGAAGGGTTTCCCATTATTAAAATAGAGTAATAATAAAAAAACAACAATGAATATAGGCGACAAAATGATTAACCCTAAAAAAGATGCAAAAATATCTATTAGTCTTTTAATATATTTATACATGGTCAACTAATTTTAAGTAGTATTCAAGTGCTTTTTCCCATAACTTTTTTTGATTATATCTATCATCAACATATTCTCTTGATACACTTGACATTGATTTAACTAATTCAGGATTTAAAAGAAATGTTTCCATTGCTTCTTGTAATTCAATTGCCGATTTAGACGAAATAAGTTTACCATTATATCCGTCTTTAATAATTTCATTACATCCTGAAATATTAGAGGAAATTGCTGGAACATTCATTGCTGCTGCTTCCATCAATGAAATTCCAAAACCTTCTCTATAACTTGGAAAAGTGAAAAGATCCATTAAGTTTAAGTATAACCTTATTTCTCTTTGAAATCCAACATAAATAATATTTTCATTATTCTCAATTTCATTTTTTGTTTCAAGTTCTATAGGGTCAGCTTCTTCAAATGAACCAACTAACAATAATCTCGTGTACGGATATTTTTTATTTATTTCTAAAAAAGCTTGAATCAATTCATTTATACCTTTATCTTTTACTAATCTTCCAACAAAACCAAAAACAAAATTATCTGATGTTAATTTTAATTGTTTTTTCATGGCTGATGAATCAACTTCAGAGACAGAAAAATAGTCGGTATCAATACCATTCACGCTCCCGTTCCAAATAATATTTACATCTTTATTAGAAATACCGTCTTCTTTCAATGTTTTTTTTACTCCAAAACTAACTGTAAAAACATCAGTTGCTAATTTACATGCAATACGTTCCATAGCAATTAAGAGTTTTCTTTTAAACCCTTTTGCACCTTGATAACGCAAACCATGCACGCAATAAATTCTATGAGGTACTTTAACAAACCAGCCTGCAACCATACTTAAAAATCCCCCTTTTGGAGTATTTCCATGTATTATATCTGGTTTTATTTTTTTAAAAAGTTTGATTAATTTAACTAGACTTCCAATATCTTGCAAAACACTTATTTCTCTATTCATTGGAACTTCATGAGAATTAACTCCTTCTAAATCAGAAAAATAATAAAGCTTTTTTCCGGGACTTGAAACAAATTCAATATCAAATCCTTTTTTCAAAACTCTTACTTGACCTTTAAAAAAATGAAATGAAGCAGGAATTGTTGTTATTATCAGTAACTTTTTTTTAACTTTTTGCTCTTTCATTATTTAGATGCTAAAGTTAAGTTTTTATCAAAAATTTTGTTAGACAATAACTTAGATAACCAAATTATTCTTCCACAATGCTCTACATGCCATATAGGCTTATCATCAATAATATTCCCAGCTAGTAAAGGCCCCATAATATGCAGTTTATCAATAGCCTCAAAGTTAAAATTAACATCAAATCCTATTTGAGATTCATTTGGTTTACAATATCCTTTCTCAATTAAATTTTTAATAATGCTTGGAGCATTTTCATTATTAAAATTCATACTACCAATACAATTAATAACCAAGTGTATTGGCTCATCTTTTTGTAATATTTTCTGAGTTTTAGTGTCCAAATAATCTAAATAATAATTTCCATTCTTTTCAACGAGGTCATTAAACCTTCCGGCAATATGACTAAATCTCCCTTGTTCAGTTAATCTATCAATAGTTTCTAAGTAATGTTGACCTGCACATCTTTGCCTTCTTCCTATATCATTACCATATTTACATGCAAATTTTTTCAACTCTTTTTTATCTAGTTTACCTAACAAAGTCCCAAAAGCACTTGATATTTTTGAAACTGTTGATGCAGCACCTAGATCAATTTCTTCGGCATAATCTAAATCTTTAAAAGCTGCATTGGCTATTTGCTCAGCTGACAATGTTGTTTCAGTTTGTAAATCGTTCAAATGTTTTGGATTAAACTTTTCTTTTCTTTCTTCATCAACAGTAGCATTTGGAATAAGCCCTTGAGTTGATAAAAAAGTAAAATTACTAATTTTATCTGCTATTTGATTTTCATCATTTAACTTATATAATAATTCCAAACCGCTAGCATTGGTACCTACTATCAATACATTTAGTTTGTTATTATTTTTAATTGAATATTGTTCTATTGTTTTAAGAACAGTTTTTAAATTTGGTTTATATGGGTTGTTAATAACAAGCAGGTTATCTTTTTCAACTACTGTTTTATTTCCCCATAAATAATTTATTGGCATTGAGCCAATAGAAAAAATAACTCTTTCCGATTTTAAACGCTCTTTATCTTCCAATTTGATTGAAAAAGTATCATCTTCTTTTTCAATATCAACAACATTACCGTCAATAAATTTTACATCTACTTTATTTTCAATTTGTAAAATCTCAATTTTTCTATGAATTTTTTCGCTTAAATATTTACCAAAAAAAGCTCTAGGGATAAAAATATCATACCAATCATTATTGCTAATTTCTAAAGAATGCTTTTCTAACCACTTTTCTGAAAGCACTCCTCCTTCTTTTTTAAATCTATCTAAAAGCCATTTTTTATTATTATTCAGCCAATCAATAAACTTACCTAACTCTGGTTCAGGTAAAAAATCTCGTAATGAAGTAATCAACAATACTGAAAAACCAGATCTTGAACCATAAGGAATACCTGTAATAAATTCTCCACCTTTATCAATTATATCAATTTTAACGGTATTCGTATTAGTACTATTGTCAATTTTATCTAAACAATTGAGTAATGTAAATGAAGATGATATTCCTGAACCAACAAATAACAGGTTAGAAATTCTTTCTTCTTCAACATATCCTTCAGGGAAATTTCTTTTAATTATTTTACCTGGATTACCAACTACCGTAGAATAATCAGGTATATCTCTAATAACCACAGTTCCAGCTCCAACTGTACACCATTTTCCAATTTTAACTTTTGGAATAACTACTGCTCCTACACCAACATGAGAGCCCTCACCTACTTCTACATGACCGCATAATGCTGCTTTAGGTGAAATATGGGCAAAGTCTCCTACCACACAATCATGACCTATACTTGCAGCTGTGTTAACCAAAACATGTTTACCAACATAACTATTAGGGTTTATTATTGCGCCAGCAATAATTACTGTTCCTTCACCAATTTTAGCACTACTCGCAATAGTGGTTGCTTTGTGAATTGCTGTTTCAAATTTACATTTCAAAAAGTTTGCAATTTCAGCACGATCTTTATTTATTCCAACTGCAATAATTACAGGAGGACCATCATGCTTAAAGGAATTTATATCATCTCTAGCTCCTGAAGCAATTTTTTTGGTAGCATAGTGACTACCCTCTGGTTTGTCATCAAAAGTTTCGGTAATTTCGTAGCCATTGTCTTCTAAAATTTCACGAATTACTTGAGAATGACCACCAGCTCCATAGAGTCTAATTTTCTTCTTATTCATATCGTAGGGTTATTTTTTTGTTACAAGTGTACGAAAAATTATTCAAACTTAGAAATAATCAACAAGTACAAGGCTTAAGGGAACAATATTATATCATTTAATATAAAAAAGCAAAGCGCAACAACAGTTGAAATAAAAACCTTTTTTTTGGGATATGTCTCATTTACAATATTATAAAGTAGTAATGGTATTATTAACCAACTAAACAATCCAAATCTATCCGAAAATGGTATATAAAAGTTGAAAAAGAAAATTACTGAAGTGAGAATATAATACTTTAATAAAAAAATATTTTTTACACTATCGGTATTTAAAAACAACATAAACAATCCTAAAAAGAATGTGTTATAGGCCACAAAATCTATTCTAAATCCAACATTATAATTTGTTTCACCTCCAAAACTTAGGTTTTGCAAATCTTGACTTCCCAAATCTGCTAAAAAAGTAATGGAATGAAAACCAAATCCTCCTGCCGAAGCTCCAATTGCTAAAAAATACAATACTAAAAAGTATTTGATATGCATTTTTCTACTTATCAATATAGCTATAATTACAAATATTAATATGATTGAAGTTCGATGGAATAATAGAGCTACAATCAATAGAATCAATGCTTTTTTGTATCTCTGTTCTAAAACATAAGGTATTGCTAATAAGATAAAGCCAAGTGCAAGCGCGTTTCTCATGATATTCAATTCCAAATTCAAGAATGAAAAAGAACTTGCGAGTGTTAAAAAGAGTAATAAACTACTTCCCTCTTTACCAAAATTGGTGAACTTTCTTACAAACATGTAAAGAGTAATATTCAAAATCAATGCAATAAGAAATAGTACTGCTGTGTAATCATTTATCCAAACTGTAAGTGCTAGAATTACCTCAAACAAAAAATCGGTTTCTAATCTCAAAAATATTTCGAAAATATTATCAACTCTTGTGGCTGGCAAATAAAAGTAATTATAATAATTTCCTGTATCTACTCCAATTTTCCTGTGCCTAGTACCAGCAAAAATTATTAAGAAAATTATGTAGGTAAGTAAAATATTTTTATCGTTTCTGATAAAACGTTCTTTCTGCCCTATTAATAATTTTAAAATGAGTGTTCCAAAAAGAATGTAAATAAAAAGTACAATCTTATGTAGATTTAGGTAATCCCGATAATCAAAACCTAGCAATAAATCACTCATTATGAATTAAGTTTATTTAACTCCTCTAAAAATTCTATAATAAAAGTAATCAAAAATAGTTGGGTGATAGTAAAGTTTACTTTCTAGATTATTATTTATAATAGTTAACTTATCATTCTTTATCTGTTCTATTGCATCATCATAACATTTTAAACCTTCAATAACTTGCAATAGAGGGTATGTACAATAGTTGTCTTTCTTAGTAATTTCAATAGTTCTTTGTGAAATTACTCCACCAGTATCTATTCCAGGATCTATTAAATGTGCAGTAACACCACAATTTTCTTTATCTCCATTTGCCAATGCCCAATAACCTCCATGCACACCTCGGTATTTTGGTGTAATTCCAACGTGCATATTTACCATAGGAATTCCAACTCCATCAATAATCTTCTTTTTTATTATTCTAGTTCCATTTACAATAATCATATCAGGTTTCATTTTCTTGACATGGTCAATTACTATATCATCATTAATAGAAGAAGTTCTTAAAATATTTTCGCAACTTACAACTGGTTCCACTTCAAAATCATAACTATTAGACAGTTCATTGGCACGTTTTTGAGATTCTTTTTTCAATAATGGTATTATACCTTTCATAAATAAAAGTTGAGACACAACTTTAAACCAGCCCAACTTTTTTATTCTTCTATTGACAAAAAACTTTTTGTTGCTTGGACCATCCATTACAACACCAATTAAATTATGGTTGTTTTTCAAATGTGAATAAACCACATCATTACTATCTCCTTTCCCACAAAACAATAATATTTTCATTTAATTTTTTATTTTTTTAGTTAATTCTGTCATTGTTATACTCTCAAATTGGTATTTGAGGTTTAATTCTTTATAAGCTATAAAAATTCGTTCTAAATTTTTAAAATTTTGATCTATTTGAGCCCCAAAATTATGTGGATGCCACCAAAGATGAAACATTTCATTATTTTTAGCTGCATGTTTCATCGCATTTTTTATCCTACGTACCTTTAAAAATTCAAATAGACTTAAATTTTTAAGATATGGTCTTAAAAACCTACTTGAAGGCAAATTTATAATTGTGTTTTTTTTGTTTATTTCATCAACATTATAAGTATTATATCCTGTAAGATTAAAATACCCATCAAGCAACCTCTTTAATCTAACCATTTTAACATTCTTCATTATTCCTTTTAAACCTCTACCATTATAAATACCATTATTCTCAGTACCTCTATATGATAAAATTCCATGCTTTTCACAGATATCTAAATAAGGTTTATTTACTTGATTTTTTGGAAAAACAATACTTTCAACATCAATATCTAAATTATTTGCTATTTTCTTTGCTGCTATTACGTCTTCTTCAAACTGATCAATAGTTTGTCCTTTTGCTAAACAATTATAATGACTGTAGGTATGAGTTCCTACTTCATGTATACTATTTTTAAGTTTATTAATCATTGAAACAGCATAATGAAGTTTATCATCATTCTCAGAATCACCTATCGAATGAATTAACCGAAAAGGGTCTAAATTGTTATCATTATAAGAAGGTTTATTTTTAGGGCTAAATTTTTGTAAATCAGCTTTGTTTTTTGCAAATAACATTCCAACAGTTGCAAAAGTTAACTTAACATCATATTTTTCACACAACAACAAAAGCCTTTCTATAACTACATCTACATTTTTTAAATTTTCACCATAATTATCCAATGTCATTGCATCAAAAACTCCCCAATGAATCTCGTAATCCAATGAAATTACAAATGTTCCATTTTTTATAGCCATAGTTTATGAGGTAATTTGTTCAATTAATGAAGAATAACGTTTTTTATCTTTTGGATCCATTTCTACAGAACGCCTTTGTATTAATTTATTAGTTTGCCCAAATATAGAGAATACAAAATAAACAAACAGTTTGAGTAACTTATTGATTGTTAACTTTAATACATTTAAAATCCCTAATCTACTTTTATTTTTCATAAAGGTATTTAGTGAATATTTAGTTGATTGAAAGTATTTGGTTAATGAAGGTGTACTTGCCTCTCTATAAAACAAGTATGCTTCTTTTAGTTTTACAAATTTGCTATGATCAACGGTTCTTATCCACAACTCATAATCTTGCGCTCTCTTTAAATTTTCATCATAAGGATTATCCTGAAACCATTCCAATTTACCAGTAATTGTAGGATGTACACACCAAGTCATTTTCATAACCATGTTCAAAGTAACATTGTCAAGAAAAGAGCCTTTCCTCAAGCCAGTAATGATATTTTTATTATCTATTGCAATTAAACCAGAGCCTAATAAATCAATGGATGGATTAGCCTTCAAATATTTTACTTGAGAACTTATCCTTTCAGGATGCATAATATCATCAGCATCCATTCTTGCATAATAATACCCTTTAGACAGCTTTGAAAGTTGATTTAATCGATTAGGCAAACCTAAATTTTTACCATCACTAATTACTTTTATTCTTTTGTCATTTTTTTCAAATGCTCGTGCTATTGCCAAAGAATTGTCACCACTACCATCATCCATCAAAATTAGTTCCCAATTTTGATATGTTTGCTTTATTACAGATTTTATTGCATCCGAAAGAAAATCTTGTGAATTGTAGAAAGGGATTCCTATTGAAACTAATTCTTTTTCTAAAATATTATCCATAGATTTTTTCTAGTTTTTTTGCACTTTCAACTATATTAAATCCTTTTTGAGTCATCACCTCAATTATATTATTAGGAGCAACTTCATCTTGTTCAATCAAACGCATCATTTTTTCTTCCCAAATTGAAAAATCATCATCCAAACTTGCAAAAGTTACTAAATTTAAACCTAAATTAACTTCAGGTGAAATTGTATCGGCAATTAATGAAGGAATACCAGTAGATTGAGATTCGACTAACACAACAGGAAACCCTTCATGAAATGAGGGCATAATCATTAAATCACTAGCTGCTAATATATTTGGTATATCGGAACGGACACCTAAAAAATTAATTTGTTCTTTTAAGTCATATTCATTTACCAAACTTTTCAACTCATCCTCTAGTATTCCTTGACCGACAATAAAAACTTTAAAGTTCACTTTTTTATTTTTCAAAAATTTCGAAAATTCAATAGTAAATTTATGATTTTTAACAGGAGCAAGTCTTCCTATTTGAGTAATAATAATTGCATCACTATCTAAATTAAACTCTTCTTTCAGATAATTTCTATTAATCTTTCTATTATCACAAAAAGATTTTACATCAATGGCATTGAGTAAATAGTTAATGTTATCAATTTTAGGAAATAAAAATTCTCCAGCTTTTTCTCCACAAGCAATAAAATGCGTAGAATATTTAGCCATTATTTTTTTTGAAAACTTCTGATATAAACGACCAATAAAAGTTTTACTGTTTACATCACTAGTGTTATGGGAATGAGAAATTCTCATAGGAGTTTTAGAAAAATAAGCACTTAAAATATGGAATGCATTACTAAAAAGCATATGGCAATGCACAGCATGAAAAGGTGCTTCTTTATTAATTAACTGCCTTAATTTATATGCTCTTATGATAGGATTTTTTGTATTTTTAATTTTAAAAATTCTTCCTCCTAACTCTAAAATTTCATCATCATAATCGCATTTTGAACTTCTAAAATAAACAAAGTCGAATTGATATTTCTCTCTATCAATATTTCGGAACAAGTTCATTATCATTGTTTCAGCACCAGCCCTATCCATTCCTCCAACAATATGTAATATTCTTTTCATAACAATTATTTTTTTAGCAATTTCAATATTTTATACAATCTTCTAAGAACTAACATATAAAAATCAGGGAACTTTTTTATAAAACTCAAATGCAATTGTTCTGAAAAACCTAAAACACTGTCTATTGGCAAACTCGTAATATTATCTTTTATTGTTTTAGTTAATTTTAAATTAGATTTAGCAGCAATTCTAAGAGTTGTAAAGGCTGAATCAACAATAGATTTATATAGCGTGTTATAAAACTCTTTATTTACAGTATTAAAATTCATAAAATCGAATAACTTATTGAAAATAAAAAAACGATCTTCTACATTTTTTATTTTGAAATTATTAACAATACTACCTTCTCTCATCAAATAATGATAGTATATATTAGGTAAATTAAAACAAGATTTAGCCAAAAACAACGCTCTTGGAGTAAATTCCAAATCTTCATAAAGTAGTCCTTCATAAAAAGTCAGATCATTAGTCAATAAAAAATCACGGCTATAAATAAATTTCCAAATGTAAAATTTATCATCAAGGTGGTTTACAAAAAATTCTTGTCCTATCAATGGCTCCTTAACCTCTTTTGGCTTAAATTCACTAATAACTTTATTATTAGCGACAACATCATGACCTAACCAAAAAATATCTGACTTATGTTGTTTAATTTCTTTACATATCTCTTTTAAACAATCATTTTCAATCCAGTCATCTGAATCTACAAACCAAACATAATCTCCCTTAGAATGTTTTAATCCTGTATTTCTTGCCCCACTTAATCCTTTGTTTGTTTGACTTATGATTTTAATATTTTTATATTCAATAGCAAGTCTTTCACAAATTTCAACACTATTATCAGGTGTACCATCATCAACAATTATAATTTCATAAGCAGTCAAATCAATATTTTGATTCACACAACTAAGAATACATTTTTCAATATATTCTTCAACATTATAAACAGGTATAACTATAGATAATAACATCTTATAAACTGTTAAGTACTATTTCTTTTATTTCTGAAAATTTAGATACTAAATCTTCTTTTTTATTCTCAACACTATCTTTTTTCATCAATTCTATTACTTCTTTCACTCTGTCAACGGAATAATCAGGTATTAAATGAATATTCTTAGAACTTTTAATCCATTCATAAGATGATTGAACTTTATGATTATTATTAAGCAATACAATTGCCGGAGTATTGGTGATATAACAAAATATCATTCCATGCAATCTATCAGTAACAACTAATTCTGATTTTTTAAACGTATTCCAAATTGAAAACAATTCTCTAACTCTATATCTCAAACTCATATAATCAGTTCCAATATGAGTATCTCTAAATATAGTTTCAGAATAACTAGATTTTATTGTATTAACTAATTCTTCATTCTCTTGATTGGTAAGTTTTTTTTCTTTGTCTTCTCTTAAACAGATTACTGCTCCATTTCTTTCATAAATTGGCTCTACAAAATTTAGCGACATTACTATATCTGGCACCAACAATGATTTGTTTTTAGGAAAGTGTTTTTGAAAAAAATCAAATGTTTTTTGTTCTCTTGCTAATAGTAATAAGTGTTTGTGCTTTTGATATATTTTTTGAGCATTTTGTAATGCTTTTAGACCTTTATCAGTTTCAGAAAAATCAATGGTTTGAGGAAATGATATTATTTTATTATTAGGAAAATATTCAAATACCAATTGTCTGAAATTTTCTATCTGCTCATACAAATCTCCCATATTTCCACCTCCAACGGTTGTAACAATATCATCTTTTTTTATAGTCCTTCTCACATATTCCAACCCTTTTAATGTTTGACTAATAGGAATTTCGGTAACTAAATAATCACTAAAAGTAGAACTTAAATATTTATGTTGAGCATAGGTAATTGCAACATCACCAAGGTTTCCATAATCGGCAGCTAAAAAAATAAATATTCTCCTTTTTTTGGTTGGGATATCAAAACCAAAATAGTCAAGTGATTTAAATTTAAACTTCAATAATATTAAATCAACTTTAGTTTTATGCGATAGTATTTTTTTTATTCTATTTAACATCCTCTTAGATTTATGTTATTTTTAATACTTTCTTAACTCTTTTTATAGATTGATTTACTAATTCTTTTTCACTAGTAGTTAGAATAAATCTAAACAATATAGCGTAAATTAAGGTATATGAAATTCCTTTTATAAAAATATATTTAATTGAATATTCTGGAAAATATTGTGAAAAGTAATTAGTACTCAAAATAATAAATAAAGAAAGTAAAAATAAAGGCGCTATTTCTTTATAGTATCTTATCATTTGCAAATCCAATTTAGAATGATAATACCAAGTCATTATTAACCGTTCTAGAAGCATAAAAACAACTGTTCCAACAATCATTCCTAAACCTCCATATTTTTGCGCTAACAAACCTCCTAAAACTGCACCGCAAATTGTTAACACCAACATCAATATACCTCTAAATTTCAATTTATTTCTTGCTTCCAAAATATTATTACCAAAACCTTGACTCAATATCAATGTTAAACCAAACATCATTACAACAGCAAACATATAAGCATCGGTAAATCCTTGACCTGCCCAAAAATATACAAACCCTTTACCTACGAGTATAAAACCTCCAAAAATATAGAGTAAGACTAATAAAATTATTCTGGAAATTTTGATAAACATATTAGTAAGTTCAGTTGAAGAAGCATCATTCGCTACCATCTTCATTGCTTTTGGTAAAAATACTGAGGATATTGCAGAAGAAAACGCACCGTAATAATTACCCAATACAGTCCCAACCGCATAAACTGCAACCACACTTGTACTAAAAGTAATCCCTAAAATAAAATGACCTAATTTCCATCTCATTTGCTGAACAATAGCAAACACAAATATCCACAATGAAAAGCCTAAAATAAATCTTAATAGCGACTTTTGAAATTTATGTAAATGAATTTTTACATTCAGTTTTTTAAATGCTATTGTCGCGTTTACACCAATCATAAGAATGTTAATTATTGTATCAACTATAACCATACCTACTGCATCACCGCCCAACATTAACAAAGCAACAATAGTTAAACTTCTAACTATATATCTAACAATATTAAATACTCTTGGAAGGATAAATTCTTCGTAACCACTACATATTCCACTAAACGCACCTCCTGGAAGTAACAACGCCATATTAAAAGTCAAAATAATAAACATTATTTTGGCTTTTTTCATTTGACTGATTGTCAAAGAATCACTATAAATACTTTCTAAATTAAAATATAATATCAACCCACAGGTTAAAATTAATAAAGAAATCATTGCAAAAATTATAAAGGCATGCGCTAAGAAATTTTCTTCACCTTCTTTATCATCATTGGCTCTAAATTTTGCAACAAACCTAATGACAGTTTTATTAAGTCCAAAGTCTAAAACTGACATATAACCAACCAACGCTCCAATCATTGTATAAAGACCATATTCAGCCTTACCTAATGACCTAATAATAAAAGGTGTCATTACCAATCCAATAACATTTGTTAAAAAAATAGTTATATATGATAATGCAACACCTCCTTTAAGTTGGTTAATCGCCATAAAAATTGATTATCGTTTTCCTATTTGATGATACTCGAAGCCTTTTCTAAGAAGTCTTTCTTCATCATATTGATTTCTACCGTCAAAAATAATTGGGTCAATCAATTGTGATTTTAATTCTTCAAAATCAGGTGACCTAAATTCTTTCCATTCAGTTAATAAAATCATTGCATTTGCACCCTTTAAGGTTTCATACTTTGAGTCAAAGTAAGAGATTCCTTCTACATCTTTTAAGTAAAAATGTTTTGCTTCATCAATTGCCTTTGGATCATATGCTTGAACTTTAGCACCTCTTTTTACTAATTCTTTAACAGTATATATTGATGGAGCTTCTCTCATATCGTCAGTTCCTGGTTTAAATGCCAGTCCCCAAAGAGCAAAAGTTTTACCAGTCAAATCTTCTCCAAAACGTTTAATAATTTTATTAGCAATAACAAACTTTTGTTTGTCATTTACACTTTCTACAGATGAAATTAATTCAGCATTATATCCGCTCTTAGCAGCCATTTTCTTTAAAGCTTTGACATCTTTAGGAAAACAAGATCCTCCATAACCACTTCCTGGATAAATAAAACTATATCCAATTCGTTTATCTGAACCAATACCTATTCTCACTTGATTCACATCAGCATCCAAAAGTTCACAAATATTCGCAACTTCATTCATAAATGAAATTTTAGTTGCCAACATTGCATTAGCCACATATTTTGTCATTTCAGCTGACCTCACATCCATAAAAATAATTCTATCTCTATTATGTACAAATGGTGAGTACAAAGCTCTCATTTGATCAATAGCATATTCATCTTCTGCTCCAACAACAACTCTATCAGGTTTCATAAAATCATCAATAGCAGCACCTTCCTTTAAAAATTCTGGATTAGAAACTACATGAAAAGGTATATCAACACCTCTTTCATCAAGTTGCTTTTGTATTTCCACTTTTACTTTATCTGCTGTCCCAACAGGAACAGTTGATTTATCAACTATAATTAGTTTGTCTTGCATCACTTGCCCAATTTGTTTTGCAACTGCAAGAACATATTGTAAATCAGCAGATCCATCTTCTCCCATAGGAGTTCCAACAGCAATAAAAACAATATCACATTTTTTTAAACCTTCCGACAAATCAGTACTAAAATGTAAATTCCCTCTTTTAGAGTTTTTTTCAACCATGGCCTCTAATCCAGGTTCATATATTGGAATTATTCCTTTATTTAAATTATCAATCTTATTTTTATCAACATCAATACATGTAACATTGTTTCCCATTTCAGAAAAACAAGTACCACTAACTAGCCCTACATAACCAGTACCAACAATTGTTAAGTTCATTATATATTACAATTTTTTTGAGTTACAAATAAAAGAAAAATAAATTAAATGCGCTTTTTTTTATATACAAACATCTAAAAAGGTAATTTGCTAAAAGAGAAAAAAAATTATAATTTTAGATTTCTATTATACTAAATAAGTATTTTTGCATAAAATTTCATTCTTATGAAAAACATCTTAGTACCTATCGGATCGTCAGAAAATGCTAAAAGCACATTACAATATGCTATTGATTATGCAGAAACCATTGATGCCAAAGTTTTTGTATTCAGGGCTTACAATGTAATGACAAAAGCAGGAACAATTATCAATATGGGAGAAATTATTGAGCGAGAAACAAATTTATATATGCGTTCGATAGTAAGCATGGTAAATGTAAAAAATGTTGATGTAAAGTTAATTGCAGCCAAGGGAACAGCTGTTGATAGTATTAAAGCTATTGATAATGAAATTAGAATTGATTTAATTGTACTAGGACCTAAAAGTAATTCTATAAAAGATGATGTGTTTTTAGGAAACACCTCTGGAAGTATTGTAAAACAAACAGAGATTCCAACTTTGATTGTTCCTGAATCTTATACTTTCAACCCTATTAAAGATGTTTTGGTTGCGTTTAAGTCTGGAAAGATAAATAAACAAGGTGTATTAAATCCACTCCAAAACTTCGCCAATAATGCTGAGTTATTATTAGTTAAAACACCAAATACTGATGAAGAAGATTTAATTTTAGATAGTGAATTGGAAAGTATAAAGTCAAAACTTACTATTATTAAAAATGATACTACTTTTAAAGGCGTTAATGAGTTTTTAGAATATAATTCTACTGATTTATTATGTGTTTTTAGACGTCAAAGAGGTTTCTTTAAGAAACTATGGGAGAAAAACAGCATCTTAAAATCTGAATTTTTCTGTGACGTCCCATTACTTATACTTAGCGGTAAAAACTAATCCTATCGTTTCAATGCATCAGTAGGTTTAGGGACAAAATGGCCTTTACCTCCTGCTCTATCATCATCAAAAGTTACTGGAATATCGTCATTTTCTGTTCGTTCATGCCATGTTAAATTTTGTGTTCCATCGTCTTTTTTAACCATTGTGATACAATCTTCTACAGGACAAACTAACGAGCATAAATTACATCCTACACAATTTTCTTCGATAATACTTGGAATTCTATTTGTCGGATCATCTGACAAAGCAATGGCTTGATGAGCACCATCATCACAGGCTATATAGCACAAATCACAACCTACACACTTATCAGCATTAATTTCAGCAACAACTTTATGCTTCAAATTCAAATGCTTCCATTCAGTGACATTCGGTAGTGCTTTACCAGCAAAATCATAAATTGTATTATATCCTTTGTCTTCCATAAATTGACGCAATCCTGCTTCCATTTCACGCACAATTCCAAATCCATAATGCATTACGGCGGTACAAACCTGTACTGAAGTTGCTCCTAAAAGAATAAATTCAACTACATCTCTCCAAGTTTCAATTCCACCAATTCCAGATAACGGTACTTTCCCAATTTCAGGATGCTGCGCTAGATCTTTAAGCATATGCATCGCAATTGGCTTTACAGCAGGTCCGCAATAACCTCCATTAGTTCCTTTTCCATCAACAATTGGATATGGCGCATAAGAATCTAAATCTATCCCAACAATACTTTTAATCGTATTAATCAACGAAATAGAATCTGTTCCACCTTGAACAGCCGCCAATCCTGGATCCGTGATATGAGAAATATTAGGTGATAATTTTGTAATTACAGGAACATTCGCTGCTTCTTTTACCCATTCTACAATTGTTTTAAGAACTTCTGGCTCTTGACCGACTGCAGAACCCATTCCACGTTCACACATACCGTGAGGGCATCCAAAATTCAATTCTATACCATCTGCACCTGCATTCTCAACATCTTTTATTATTTGCTCCCATTCAGCTCTACTTTCTACCATTAATGAAGCAATGACTGCATGATCTGGAAAATATTTCTTTACTTCTTCTATTTCACGAAGATTATCAGCAAGAGGTCTATCAGTAATTAATTCAATATTATTGAAACCCATCATTCTGGTATTTCTATAATTTACAGAACCATATCTACTAGAAACATTCACAACAGGAACGCCCAACGTTTTCCATACTGCTCCTCCCCAACCTGCTTCAAAGGCTTTCATAATTTGATAACCTGAATTTGTTGGTGGTGCTGATGCTAGCCAAAAAGGGTTTGGCGCTTTTATTCCTCCGAAATTTACTGATAAATCTACCATATCTATTCTATTATTTAGTTAACCAATTATGAATTCCTAGCGCAGCCATCTTACCATCATATGCAGCATTCACTACTTCAGCACCTCCGTTTATTGCATCTCCTCCTGCAAAATATTTTGGGTTCGATGTTTGAAATTCATTATTCGTTATTATTCTTGTTTTATTATCTATTTCTAAGTTATCTATTAAATCATATAAATGACCTTGCTTTGCTTGTCCAGTTGCCTTAATAACCATATCACATCTAACAATGAAGGTATTACTCATATTTGTTTGAAGCTTTCCATCAACCATTTCGGTCTTTGCAAACTTCACTCCTTCCACTTTTCCGTTTCCAGTAATCGCAATTGGAGTAACATTAAACAAACTATCAACTCCAGCACTTATAGCTAAATCATATTCAAATCCATAAGCACCCATTTTTTCTTTCGAATTTCTATAAGCCAATACTGTTTTTCTTGCACCCATTCTAGCCGCTTCTGAAGCAGCATCCATTGCTGTATTTCCACCTCCAAGAACTACTACTTTTTTAGGAACATTTAGTTTGTGATGTTTCATTCTCAGTTCCTCAACAAACTCCACAGCACCAATCACATTCTCTTTGTCTTCGCCATCTAAACCTAAATATCTTGTCGCTCCTAAACCAACTCCAATAAACACTGCATCATATTCATTTTCAATATCTTGTAATTGTTTTTTTGAAGTGACAGCTGAATTATATTTTATATTAAATTGCAATTGCTTTTGCAGATAATCAACTTCTTCCAACACCTCTTCATTGGTGATTTTATAAGGTGCAATTCCATAAACCGTTAATCCAGAAGGTTTGGCTTTCGCTTCAAAAATATCCACTTCGTAACCAAGAGTTCGTGCTTCACAAGCACAAGCAATTCCTGCAGGACCTGCTCCAATTACAGCAATCTTTTTTCCATTTGACTTTCCAACTTTAAAAATGACTTTATCAGCTTCGATTGTTTTGTTTGTTGCATAATTTTGTAATCTTCCTATTTGGATTGGTGGTACATCTTGGTGATTATAAACACAAGCACCTTCACACAAAACACCAGTTGGACAAACTACTCCACAAGCATTTCCCAGCCAATTGGAATCAAAAATAGTTCTTGAAGCTCCTGTTACATTATCGGTATGTATTTGCTTGATAAATAACGGAATATCTATACTTGTAGGACACGCTTGAATACAAGGCGCATCATAACAAAATAAACATCTTGATGCTTCATAATACGCTTCGGTATCATTCATCAAAGGTTTTTTCTGCTTGAAATTCTTTTCAAATTCCGCTTCGGAAGTTGGTTTTTTATATTCTGCCATATTTTAAATAATATATATAGTATTGACTAAACTAGTCTTATTTTTTCTTTTCATAAGTAGCACTTACATTTGTATCTAAACTTATATATAGTTCTCCTTTTTTTGATCTATTAAAAATAAACAAATTACCATTATAAGTTCTCTTATTAACGAAAATAGACTTATCATACCATAAAATATCTATGTCACCTTCTTCGCCTGAGAATACTAATTGGTTTTCTTTTTCACTAATTTCAATTGTCTTAGTCCAATAATCAACATTCACAGTTTCTTTTAATTCATAAGTTCCTAAAACATCATTTAAATTCATTGAACCTTTAATAGAACTGTAAGTTACATTTTCAGGAATAGAGTCTTTACTATTTAGTAGTTTAGAAATTTTATTGTGTAAGTTAATAGCATTTGCTTTATATGTTTTACATTGAGCAAACACATTTGAACGATCATTCATATATTTAATCACCATAGTTTTATAATGAGCATCATTCAAGAAATAATTAATGCGCTCTTCTGACATAATTCTTTTTGCCAGATCTTGAGCCCAATTAAAACCATATACCTCATCTATATTTTTGTAAACTGTTGCACGAATTCTTTCATTATAAACGTCGATAGTTGATTTTTCAGTTTCATATAAATTCTTCAAATCATTAATTATAGAACTGTATTTTTCTGGTACGTTATCAATATTTCGTTTTAAATTATCATAACCATTGGTAATAATTTTGAAATCACGATAATTATAGCCTATAGTTCTATAATTTCTATTTTTATAATCTGAATACGTATACTTATCATTAAGGATTAGTTTTGCAATTGAATCTGTATAAATTTGATAATCAAAAATCCTTTTTGAATACTCAATATCCTTCATCAAATCATTTTGAATTTCTTTTAAAATACTAGTGATTTTTTCTTCATTAATTCTTTGTACATTTCTATTATTAATACCAAGCGCAATCAGAATACCTATAACCACCAAAACAATCTCGCCAATAGCGTATAGCATGTATTTACTGAGTTTGTTTTCAGTTACTAAACTCTGCCTTATTTTTCTGAAGAATTTAATCATCTATTTCACTATTTATAAGTTCAATTATTTTAACTATTCGTTGACGTAAAATAGCAGATTGCTCATTTGCCCAACTATTAATACTATAACACCTTGTTAAATGGTCTTCTAAATCTGGATGATTTAATAGTTTATTAAAATCTTCTTTATGTACTGAGTTTCCAATTTGATTTTTAGAATATGCTTCAGTATTTTTACCAATTTGAAGAGTAAACTTTCCTAAAACATTTGATTTATATGCTTTATTTCTAATTGTTCTTAATTGATAATGCTGAATTAGAAATGGAAAATATTCTTCTCCTCTATACTTCTTCCATAACACCTCATCTTCAATAACATCCATTATATTAGATGACCAATGTGTTAGCGCTTGTTTTAATTCGGTATTTTTTATGAGTCCCAATTCACCTGAGCCTGCCAAATCATTGATGATAGGATCAAATGTTGCGTAAGGCAAAGTCTTAGCAAGATGAAGGTCTATACTATCTTTATTTCGAAGACTAGGATTGTCAATATATTTAAAAAGTTGTTTTGATGAATTCATAAACGTTTTCCTAAAAGAAATTTTTTGATCTAATTGTTCTAAATTACTATTAAAATCAGAATGTAATTGTTTTAATAAGGTCTGTTCTTCTATACGATCTTTTTTCTCTTCATTATTATTATTTATTTGAAGCGCAATTAAAATTCCAATAACGACCAAAACAATTTCTCCAATAGCATATAGCAAATACTTACTGAACTTGTTTTCAGCAAATAGCCTCTGTCTAATTTTTCTAAAAAATTTAATCATCTTGAGGTTCAGTTTCTTTTATAATAGCATTAATTGTTTTTTCTAGTTCATTAATGCGAAGTCTACTCGTTGAAATACGATACAAATAATCATCTAATATATTTTCGAACTCTATATCTTCAAATACCCCAAGTTTATCAATATTGAGATTCGTTTTAGTTTTCCATGCTAAACGTCCGTACATATCAATATCTCTCATTGAATAATACTTTGATAAATAAGGCACAAGTTCTTCATCAACTTTTATTTCAACTCTATTACGAGCGTTTTCATAACCATTAATATTCCTTGACCATAAATACAATAAATCCTTTAAATTCGTGTCCTTCAATAATTGTAAACGTCCTGACTGCAATAAGTCAGAAATAGTGTTTTCAGAAGGTCTAAATGCAGCATATTCGAGAGTTTTAAAAATCAAACTATCTAAATTGAATTTTTCAATTTCTGTTCTGTTCTTTCCTATTAGATTAAAGAGTTTTTTTCCTGCATTAAAACTCGAATTAATCTCTAAAATAGTATTTTTTAAGGTTTCCTTATTTTGTAAAAACTCTGTATGAATATTTTTTAGAATTGTTCTTTCTTCATTATCAGCCAGTCTATTTTGATTCCAAGTATCTATTTGAAGTGCAATCAAAATACCTATAACCACCAACACAATTTCTCCAATAGCATATAGCATGTATTTACTGAACTTATTTTCAGTTAAAAGCCTCTGCCTTATTTTTCTGAAGAATTTAATCATTCCTCAATTTTTTTTATTTCAGTTTCTAACATTTCAATTAAAGATAAAGTTTCGGTTCTTAGGTTTTTACCATCATTAATAATTTCATTCATATTAAGCAAAATAATTGCCATCGCATTTTGAAATTGTGGCGATTCATACTCATTTAAATAATACTGCAAATCATCTCCTAATTCTTTTTCACTTCTTGTAGTTAAATTAAATCTGTTTTTGGCACTAATACTACTATTTACGAAATAAGTCCAGTTATGGTCTCTTGTATTCTTTCTTGCCACCAACTCACCTTCAGTAAAATCGGCTACAATATCTTTATAGTTTGAGATTTTATATTTTAATGAATCTTTAGTTACTAATTCTATTTTACCTGAACTTACTAGCGTATTGTATATACTAAATGATGGGTTATAGGTTGCGCTATTCAAATAATTATTACCTAAAGAATCAAATTGACTAAGGCTAAACTCATTTAGATTAGAAAATAGAATCGCTTTCAGGCTGTTTTGTTTCTTTTGATGCATAAAATAAATTTGATCAAACTGAATTAAATTTTCAGTCATTTCATTATATACACTCTTTAAAATTTTCAACTCTTCTTTTTTGGCTTGATTTTCATCTTTCCATGTGTTTAGTTGTAATGCAATCAAAATACCAATAACGACAAGTACAATTTCTCCAATAGCATATAGCAAGTATTTACTGAATTTGTTTTCAGTAAGCAATGATTTTCGAATATGTCTAAAGAATTTAATCATTTTAATCTTAAAAGTTCTGTTTCAATTTTAACTATTAGTCCTTCAATAAGTTCAATTGTACGATCTAATATTTGAACTGTTCCTTCATTAATAAATTTTTGATGTGAAATAAGCCTTAAAAATTCAGTATCACCCATTAAGTCTTCATAATTTAATGGTGTAAATGACACTGTATTTTCTCTAAAATTATTTGTGAAATTTGTAAAATACGTCTGATATTTTGGGCTAAATTGCTCAAAATTAATTACATTATTTCTATCTCCAATAGTTAGAAGATAGTCATACCATTCATCTTGAACATTAATAATCATTTTCCTAATTGAGTCGTTAGAAATAATCTCAAACCCTCGTGATTTTAAATTTTCATAACCACCTGAATTTATTGTAAACTGTGTATTATATTGAATACTACCAAAATGAAAGTCAAGAGAGTCATTATATTTTAAATTACTTATTAAGGCCTTTTTTATTAATTCGTTAGATTTTATTGCTCTTTTATTTAATTCTAGATCCTCATTTAGCGACAACAAATCACTATTATAATCATTTAGAAGTTCATTTAATATTGAAATTTCAACAACTTTTTCTTTACGAGATTCGTTCCAATTATTTAATTGTAATGCTATAACAATACCTATAACAACCAAAACTATTTCTCCAATAGCATATAGCAGGTATTTACTGAATTTATTTTCAGTAAGCAGTGATTTTCGAATATGTCTAAAGAATTTAATCAACTAAAATTACAATTCAGTTAATTTACCATACGTTTCAGGTCTTCTATCTCTAAAGAATTGCCATGTAGAACGCACTTCTTCAATAAGATCTAAATCAAAATCGGCCACTAATAATTCATCATCATCACGAGAGGCTTCAGCAAATATTTGACCTCGCGGATCAACAAAATAAGATTGTCCGTAGAACTTGCCTAAATTCCATGGTTTCTCTTCTCCTACACGATTGATGCAACCCATAAAATAACCATTGGCTGCTGCATGTGCAGGTTGTTCTAGTTTCCATAGATATTCACTTAATCCTGCAACAGTTGCAGAAGGATTGTACACAATCTCTGCTCCATTTAAACCAAGCGCTCTAGCTCCGTCAGGAAAATGCCTGTCATAACAGATATACACTCCGACTTTGGCATATTTCGTTTGAAAAACTGGATATCCTAAATTTCCTGGTTTAAAGAAGAATTTTTCCCAAAAACCTGTAGTATGCGGAATATGATTCTTTCTATATTTCCCTAAATAAGTTCCATCAGCATCAATAACAGCAGCAGTATTATATAAAACTCCTGCTTGTTCTTTTTCATAAATAGGCACAATGATTACCATATCATATTTCTTTGCCAGTACTTGCATTTTTTCAGTCGTTGGTCCTGGAACAGATTCAGCAGATGCATACCATTTTCTATCTTGTCCTGGACAAAAGTATGGTGTATTAAAAATCTCTTGTAAGCATAATATCTGAACACCTTTTCGTCCAGCTTCTTCTATATATGGAATATGCTTGTCATACATAGCATCCATAATTTCTTTAATTGTACCTTCTCCTTCCGTCATTGGAAGACTCATTTGTATCAATCCTGATTTTACAATTCTTGGCATGTTATTTAGTTTTAAAATTTATTAGGTCTCGACTGCGCTCGACCTGACACTATTATTTTGTCCCCTCGAGCGCAGTCGAGAGGTCATATTATTTTATATTACTGTTTTTGATGTTTTTCCTCTTGGAATAAATTGACCATTTCCTGCTTTTAAATGACATTCTTCATTCTCTATCGCAACTTGACCTCTTAAAATTACTGTTTCTGTTTTTCCTGTTATTTTCATTCCTTCGTAACCAGAATAATCACAATTCATATGATGTGTATCTACTGAAATTACATGTTCTTTCTTTGGATCAAAAATCACAATATCTGCATCACTACCAACTGCCAATGTTCCTTTTCTTGGGTACATTCCAAATATTTTGGCAGCATTAGTTGACGCAACTTCTACATATTTGGTTAATGAAATCTTCCCTTTATGAACACCTTCTGAGAATAATAATTCCATTCTGTGCTCAATTGCAGGATGACCATTCGGAATTTTAGAAAAATCGTCTATTCCCATTTTTTTCTGTTCCCACATAAACGGACAATGATCAGTTCCGACAACTTGTACTAAACCTTGATTTATTCCCGACCATAATGCTGCCTGATCTTTCTTTTCTCTCAATGGTGGACTCATCACCCATTTAGCACCTTCAAAATTATCTTCATATAATGAAGCATCTAATACTAAATATTGCGTACAGGTTTCTACAAAAACTTTTTGATTGCGCTGTGTTGCTTTTCTAACTGCATTCAACGCCCCTTCACAAGTCATATGCACTATATATCCTGGACAACCTGTATATTCAAGCATATCTGCAAAACGTCCTGATGCTTCCGCTTCGGTAACTTCCGGCTGAGATAGATAGTGATAAATCGGTGCCATATTTCCTTCAGCCTGGTTCTTAGCTATCAATGAATCAATCATATCACCATTAGTAGCATGAACTGTCACTAAACCACCATACTTCTTAACTACTTTCATCAGTTGTACCATTTGCCCATCATCAATCATTAAAGCACCTTTATAAGCCATAAATGTTTTGAAAGAAGAAATCCCTTCCTCTTCTATCATCTGAACAACTTCTTTAGCAACATCATCATTAAAATCAGTTACTGCCATATGATAAGAATAATCTCCTATCGCTTTCCCTTTTGATTTCCCTTGCCAAGTTTTCAAAGCGTTATGAAGCGTATCTCCTTGAGTTTGCAAAATAAAATCGATAACCATTGTTGTTCCTCCATGCAAGGCTGCACGCGTTCCAGTTTCATAATCATCACTTGAATAGGTTCCCATAAATGGCATATCTAGATGCACGTGAGGATCAATTCCACCAGGAAAAACCAATTTATCTGTGGCGTCAATCACCTTATCAGCATCATAATTCAAGTCTTTTCCAATTGCAACAATCTTTTCGCCTTTAGTATACACATCGGCGATATAAGTTTCCGAAGCCGTTACAACACGGCCATTTTTTATTAAAATTGACATTTTATTTTTTCTTCATTAATAAATAATACAATACAAACGAAATTATAAATCCTGTAAACCAAGAAAGCGAGTACAAGAAACTAAGCGATGGAATCCAATAGCCAATCAATGCAGCAAATACGCCGACAAACAAGGCAATCATTGCTGCTTTATTAAATCCTGTTTGCTTATAAGAATAAGTTCCATCTTCTTTATACAATTCTACCAATTCCAATTTCTTTTTTCTGACCAAATAATAATCGGCAATTAAAATTCCTAAAACTGGACCTAACAGGCCACTTACAAAGATTAAGAATCCTGAAATTTCGTTCAGCAACCACCAAGGCATGATTAATATTCCAATAATTCCAGTTATTGTTCCACCTGCTTTAAAACTTATTTTCTTTGGCCATAGGTTTGAAAAAGCATTGGAAGGTGCAATTACATTAGCAGCAATATTGGTACTCAAAGTAGCAATAATCATAAATACTTGAGCGATAATAACCACTACGGGATTTTTAAATCGTGCAATTAAAGATACTGGATCCCAAGGAGCATCATCAGCAATTAAAATATCTTGAAAGTTAATGACAGCAGCACATGTTACAAAAATCCCCACAAAAGAATACAACATCATGGTTGCAGGTAATCCAATAAATTGTCCTGCAACTTGATCTTTTTGAGTTGCTGCATAGCGCGTAATATCTGCAATACTTATCGACATAGTCGCCCAAAAACCTACCATTGCTGTGAGCCACAACAAATAACTCCATAGTTTACTTCCAGAGGAATCATCATCTGCAACAACATTCGCAGTTACAACACTTGATAAGACTTCTCCATTTCTAAATTGGACTTGAACACTTTCTCCTTCAAATTTTATCTGTTCAGCATATCCGCCATCAATTTCTATAGGCTCGCTTGTATAAGGTTTCCAAACCTCACCATCAAAACCAACAATAACATATTCGGCAACTTTAAGTTCACCTTCTTTATCTTTTAGAGCATTTAAATTTAAGTACAATGAAGTGTCTTTTTCCGTTATAGTGGCGGCAGTTTTTTCTAATTGTTTACTTTGATCTAAGACTACTGAAAATCCATCTGCTTTGGCATAACTCCAATAAATAAGAGCTAGTCCCATAACAATGAGTATTGGTGCTGAATAGGTTTCTAACCATTTTATACTTTCTGTTCCTTTCCAAATGAAATACATATTGATTAGCCAAAAAATAGCAAAACCAACAAATTTACCAATCGACAATCCCAATTCTCCAGTTGAACCAGTTGCTGCATTAAAAATTGCATAGATTGCCAATCCGCCAATCCATGTTTGCACACCAAACCAACCACAAGCAATGATTCCTCTTGTTACCGATGCCAGATGCACACCTTTGGTTCCAAAAGCAGCACGTCCTATCACTGGAAAAGGGATTCCGTATTTTACTCCTGCATGACCATTTAAAACCATAGGCACTGTAATAATTAAATTGGCAAGACCAATAATAATCAATGCTTCATACCAATTTAAGCCAGTTTTAATCATATAAGAAGCCAACAAATATGTCGGAATACAAACTGCCATTCCAACCCAAATAGCCGCCAAATGCCACTTACTCCAAGTTCGTTGATTAGAAGGAACAGGTGCTAAATCTTCACTATATAGCGATGAATTAGATACGTCTTCTTTTAATTCTACAATGTGTTTGTTCATAAATTAATTACAATATTCATCGGCAATCGAAATTGCTTCTGAAATTATTTTCAATCCTTTATCTACATCTTCTTTAGTCACATTTAATGGAGGAGCAATAAAAATCCAATTCCATCTTACAAATGTGAACATGCCTAACTCACGAATTTTCGCAGCCATTCTTAATGTAGCCTCCATCTCATGTGGCTTCGCATTCCAAGGAGTTGTTGGTTCTTTCGTTTCTTTATTTTTAACTAATTCAATGCAACCTAATAAACCTGTATTTCTAAAATCACCAATTGAAGGATGCTTCTCTTTTAACTTTTCTACTTCTGCTTCAATATACAGTCCCATTTCGGCTGCTTTTTCAACCAAATTTTCTTCTTCAAGAATTTTTATATTTTCTAATGCCGCAGCACAAGAAACTGGATGTGCAGAATAGGTCAATCCAAGTAGCATAGGATTTTCATTAAAGTGATTGGCAATAGTATCAGTTACTGACATTGCTCCTAAAGGTAAGTAACCAGAAGTCAACCCTTTAGCCATGACCATAATATCTGGAGTAACATTATGATGATCTATTCCAAACATTTTACCTGTTCGTCCAAAACCACTCATTGTTTCATCATCAACCAATAAAATTCCGTATTTATCACAAAGTTCACGAACTCTTTTCAAATACATTGGCGGATATTTTATACATCCTGAAGAACCAGACTCGCCTTCAAAAATAATTGCAGCAATACTCTCAGGATTTTCAAATTTTATGACTCTTTCTAAATGTGCTAATGCTCGTTCTCCACATTCTTCAATTGAAGTAGAATTCCAAGGACAACGATATGCATAAGGGTTTTCTACATGCACAACATTTGGCATTGCTTGACTATCCACAGGAAAACGTCTTGGGTCGCCTCCAGCCGACATAGCTCCATAAGTTGCGCCATGATACGCTCTATAATGCGTGATAATTTTATGTCGTCCAGTATATATTCTTGCTAATTTTATTGAATTTTCAATCGCTTCAGCACCGCCAAGTGTAAAAAACGTTTTGGTCAAATTTCCAGGTGTAATTTCTGCTAATTTTTTACCTAATTTTCCTCGAACATCGGTTGCCATTCCTGGATACACATAACTTACTTCTTGCATCTGTTTTGCAACTGCATCTGTAATTCTTTGGTTTCCATGCCCAATATTTACATTCATTAATTGTGAAGAAAAATCTAAATATTTCTTTCCTTCTCTATCATACACATAAGAACCTTTAGCATGAGATGCATTTATTGGGTTCAATCCTCCTTGTTTTGACCAAGAAAATAATGTGTATTCTAAATTATCTTTGATGATTTGGTTGTTGTTCATTTATTGTAAAAAATTTATATCACTTCAAAAGATTCCTGCCTTTGCAGGAATGACAATTAACTCATCCAATTTGTTTGTGCTTCTGGATTCCATTTGGTAGTAGTTTTCTTATTTTGAGTCCAAAATTCAATTGAACTTCGTCCAGTTATATCTCCAACACCAAATTTAGATTCGTTCCATCCTCCAAATGAAAAAGGCTCTCTTGGAACAGGCACACCAATATTTACACCAATCATTCCTGCACTTGCACGTTCCATAACTTGCTTTGCCAATCCACCACTTTGAGTAAATACAGCTGCAGCATTTCCATAATTTGATCCATTTTCAATTTCAATGGCTTCATCTAAATCTTTAGCACGAATAATCGAGATAACTGGCCCAAAAATTTCTTCTCTTGCTACTGACATATCAGTAGTTACATAATCAATAATTGTAGGTCCTACATAAAATCCACCTTCTTTTCCGACTACAGTAGTATTACGTCCGTCTAATAATATTTTAGCGCCATTTTTTTCCGCTTCATCAATATATCTTTCAATTCTTGCTTTTGCTTCTGCAGAAATTACGGAGCCTAAATTATCTCCAGGAACAATTTTCTTCGCATCTTCAACCATTCTATCAATAATATGCTGCACTTTATCAACTCCCACCATTACAGAAGCCGCCATACAGCGTTGACCAGCGCAACCAGACATTGATGCCACTACATTTGAAGCAGTCATTTCAGGGTTTGCATCAGGCAATACTAATAAGTGATTTTTTGCGCCTCCAAGAGCCACACATCTTTTTAAATTAGATGTTGCTCTTTTATATACAATCTTTGCAACTTTAGTTGAACCAACAAATGAAACCGCTTCAATATCAGTATGATCACATAATGCTTCTACAACGTCTTTACCACCGTTTACAATATTAAACACTCCATCTGGAAGACCTGCTTCATTTAATAATTCAGCTATTCTCACTGTTGACAATGGTACTAGTTCAGAAGGTTTCATAACCATAGTGTTCCCTAAAACAAGTGCATTTGGAAGTGTCCAATGTGGAACCATATTCGGAAAATTAAAAGGTGTAATACAAGCGACAACTCCTAATGGTTTTCTTTCTATCCTACACTCTACTCCTTTACTAACTTCTTGAACTTCGTTCACAACTATCTGAGGCATTGAAACTGCAAATTCACACAATTCCATACTCTTTTCTACTTCGGCTTTCGCTTCTCCATAAGTCTTTCCATTTTCGAGTTGAACCAACCTTGTCAATTCATCTATGTTTTCTTCCAACAGCGTTCTATATTTAAAGAATATTTGAACTCGTTCTTTAAAAGTCATGCTTGACCAACTTGGAAAGGCTTTTTTCGCAGCTTGTACTGCTCCATCAACATCAGAACCAGTAGATAATGGTATTTTAGAAATTGTAGTTCCGTCTAATGGACTTTGCACATCCATAGAATTTTGACCATTCCTTTCAAACTTACCGTTGATATAATTTTTTACTTCTTTATATTTAGTTTTCAACTCCATAAAGCGTTTATTTCAATGTTTTACAAACACTAAATATAGGAAATTATACTCAAAGTTCTAAATCTTTAAAACTCTGAATTTAAAATACTGCTTCAATTATATGGTTTTGTTTTATCTTTGCTAAAAATTAAAAACAATATAGAAATGACGGAAAAAGATAAAGAATTTATGACAAGAGCTATCAATTTAGCAAGAGAAGGGATGAATTCTGATGCAGGAGGACCTTTTGGTGCTGTTGTAGTTAAAGATGATGAGATAATTGCTGAAGGTTTTAATAGAGTTACTTCTACCAATGATCCAACTGCTCACGCAGAAGTTGTGGCTATAAGAAGAGCCTGTGAAAAACTTGGCACTTTTCAATTAGAAGACTGTATTATTTATACTTCATGTGAGCCATGTCCAATGTGTTTAGGTGCAATTTATTGGGCTAGACCAAAAGCAGTTTTTTATGCGTGCGATAAAGTAGATGCTGCTAAAATTGATTTTGATGACCAGTTTATCTATGAAGAATTAGACAAAGAAATGGGCGAAAGAAGAATTAAATTCGTACAAATACTTCAAGACAAAGCCGTTCATGTATTTAATGAATGGAAATCAAAGGTAAATAAGACGGAATATTAATTTATTCCGTTTTTAATTTGGATAATTTGCGCTGCAATACTTACGGCTATTTCTTCAGGAGTTTGACTATGAATTGACAAACCAATAGGTGCGTAAACAGTATTCAATTCCTTGTCAGAAAAACCTTCTTTACGCATCACTTCCCACATAGTCTTGAGTTTTGCTTTACTTCCTAAAACACCAATAAACTTATAATCATTTCTAATGATTTTACTTAAAACCAATTTATCATCTGTGTATTTATTGGTCATTATAGCAACATAGCTATTTGCACCTTCAATAATATAATTTTCAACTTCATCGAATGAAATCAATTCTTTACGATGCGCAAAAGTATTTTCTTCAAATGTGTTTAATTGACTTCTATCATCAAGAACTACTACGTAAAATCCAAGCGAATTAAATAACTTTGAAACTGCCAAACCTACATGACCTCCACCAATAATATAGATGGTTTCTTTATAACCTATTTGCTCTTCGTAAAACCAATTGTCCAGTGTTTTAATTTCATGATGAAATTTATTTACTAATAATTTATGAGAAAAATAAAATGAGTTTGGTGACAAACTCAAAGTTCCGCGTTCACTATTTTCAAGAGAATTAATAATATTTTCTATAGCTGAAATGTGATTCTTATCCAACGAATGAAAAGCAACTGTTTGCTCACCAGAACATATCATTCCAGAACCATCTTTTATCTTTCCTTTATGGATTTGTTTTTTTATAAAAGTTGGGTATTCTTCATTTTTAATAAGATTCCTAACCTCTTCAACCAAAGTAAACTCCATCACTCCACCACCAATTGATCCATAAATAAATCCGTCTTCGGAAACCAACATTTTAAAACCTTGTCTTCCAGGAGAACTTCCAGAGTTTTCAATAACAGTAAGTAAATACACTTGCTGATTTTCTTGTAGTTTAGATAAAATATGTTGCCAAAAAATCATTTAAAAATAGTTTCACTTAATGCATAATAAATTGCCATTAATGCAGAAAAAATTGCACTTGCCATAAAACGCCAATTTAATTTTATTTTATTCTGAATCAAATAATTAGCAATAAAAGATATAGGAATATTCACAACAAATGACATTATAGCAATTTGAAATAATTGATAATTAATCTCTTCATATTTACTCATAAATATTTTTATAAAAATGAGATGCCTGAATATCCATAAAGGATTGAAATACAAGATTGCTAAACATGTTTTTATCATTGTCTTTTTCAATCCAACATAAGAAATGGTTTTTCTGTCAATCCAAGCAAAATAGTTAGGAATCTCAAAAGCGTAGACAGTAGCGCCAATAAAAATCATTCCAAGCAAACGAATCCAAGAAAACTCATCTAACAATAAAGAAGCAATCAAGTCTCCAGCACTATAAATTAGCGCTCCTCTAACAACATTATTTTTAGTGTAGTGCAGTTTGATATTCTTACTTTTCATATAAAGCCATCAACACTTTTTCAGGAGTAAAAGGAGAATGGTATTTGGGTTTGTAATTTTTATTATAGGCTTTCACAGCTTGCTGAATAGCAAAATAAGTACCAATTCCATACATCAATGGAGGCTCACCAACTGCTTTTGACTTCTGAATTGCCAACTCATTCCCTTCAGTTTCTAAGGGAATCGTTTCAATAGTTTTAGGCGCTGAAAAAATATCTGGAACTTTATAAGTTGACAATGCATTGGACAATAATCTCCCATCTTTTCCGTAAGCTATTTCTTCCATTGTCATCCAACCAATTCCTTGGGCAAGAGCCCCTTCAACTTGACCTATATCAATTCCTAAATTCATTGTTTTCCCAAAATCATGAACAATCTTAACCGAATCTACTTCATAAATCCCTCTTAAACAATCAACGGTAACAGTTGTTATAGCAGTTCCATAAACATGGTATGCAAATGGGTGTCCTTTTTCTTTTGATTTATCAAAATGAATTTCTGGAGTGGCATAATGGGCATTTTCTGATAATGAAACTCTTTCTAACATTGCTTGAGCTATAACAGCATTCCAAGTTACATCTGATTTTTTACCATCAATAAAAACACAATTATCTTTAAAATTAATGTTTTTTTCATCAGAAGAAAGCATTTTAGAAGCTACAATTTTCAATCTATCTAAAAGTAAATTACAAGCCATTTCAACTGCTTTCCCATTCAAATCCGCTGTAGAACTAGCTGCAGAAGGTGATGTATTTGCAACACGAGTTGTATTAGTTGTTTCTAATTTTACTTTAGCTGCTGATATGCCTAAAACATCTTGAGCAACTTGCAACATTTTGGTATTCACACTTTGTCCCATTTCAACAGCACCCGTTGAAACACCAACACTTCCATCTTGATATATATGTACAAGAGCTCGAGCATGATTCATCGGCGTATTGGTAAATGAAATACCAAACGCAATAGGCATTAAAGAAATGCCTTTTTTAAATAATTGATTTTCATTGTTAAACCTTTGAACTTCTTTTTCTAATTGTTCGAATTCAAATTTATCTTTGGCCGTAAACCAAGATCTTTCAGCTTGAACCTCATTTGCAATCTGACCATAGGAAAATTCATCATTCTCTTTCAATAAATTTACTTCTTGAATTTTTCTTCTATCTACTCCGATTTTTTCAGCAGCCATTGCAATCGCACTTTCAATTACAAACATGCCTTGTGGACCTCCAAAACCTCTAAAAGCGGTATTTGGTGGCAAATTGGTTTTACAACTATAAACAGACACATTAACATTTGGCACAAAATAACTATTGGTTGCATGGAACAATGTTCGTTCGGCAACAGCAGGAGATAAATCGGCAGCAGCACCAGCATTTTGCAGAAATTCGGCTTCAAAAGCCTTAATTTTCAAATCTTTTGACAATCCAATTTTAAAAAAAGAACTATAAGGATGTCGTTTACCAGTCATTCGTAAATCATCATGGCGATTCAACATATATTTAACTGGTTTTTTTAAATGTTGAACTGCAACTGCAGCCATAACAGCCCAAGGAGTAGCCTGATCTTCCTTTCCTCCAAAACCTCCACCAAGTCTAATTACATCAACTTCAATTTTATGCATTGGCACTCCCAAAACTTTTGCAGCAGTTTTTTGAACTTGTGTTGGCCCTTGTGTAGAAGATGTGATTTTAATATTTCCATTTTCTAATGGTTCTACATAACATCCTTGAGTCTCGAGATATAAATGCTCTTGTCCGTTAGAAAATGTTTCACCTTCAAAAACATATTCGCACTCTTCAAAAGATTTTTGAGTATTTCCTAAATTAAAAATTCGAGGTGCATTGATAAAACTTCCTTTTTGCTTTGCTTCAATTGCTGTTGTGATAACTGGCAATTCTTCTATCTCAATTTTTATTAAGGCTCTAGCCTTTTTAGCAATAGCCTCCGTTTTAGCAACAATAAATGCAATTGGCTGTCCCCAAAAATGAACTTCATTTTGAGCCCAAAGCGGCTCATCAGGAATAATTCCACCTATTTGATTTTCACCCAACACATCTTTGTAAGTGAAAATTCGCTCAACACCTTCCAAAGATTCTGCAACAGAATAGTCAACAGATTTAATTTTCCCATGCGCCTTAGGAGAATCAAAACACAATCCAATCAAGGCATCTTTACGGATCATTAAATCATCAACAAATAATGATTCGCCTCGTACATGCGTAAAACTATCAATATTCTTCATCGTTTTCATACAGCAATCATTCTATTTAGTTCAACATCATTGGGAAACAACTTAACAAAATGAGCAAAAAACAATTGTCTCGCTAATAATCTTTTATATTTTGAAGTTCCTCGAACATCACTTATTGGTGATATTTCCGATTGCATTATTTTCTCAGCCAAATGAATGGTTTCAGAAACAATCATTTCGCCTTTTAAAAACTCATTCGTTTTTGATAAATATTTAGGAATCGCTGCAACTCCTCCAACAGAAAAATGAGCGTCAGAAATAACACCATCTTTTATTGAGATTCTTCCAGCCGAATTCACACTCGCAATATCAAGATGTGTTCTTTTACTTACTTTTTCGAAATTAAAATAGTCTCCTTTTTTAAGAATTGGAAAAGAAATAGATTTTAAAATTTCATTTTCTTTCAAATCATACTTTTTATAGTCTTGATGAAATTTTTGAAACGAAATTGAGCGTTCAGAACCACTATGACTAACAATATTTAATACTGAATTCATTGCCAAAAAGAAAATTGACATATCACCAATTGGTGAAGCATTGACAAAATTGCCTCCAATGGTACCCATATTTCTTATTTGTTCTGAAGAAACAAGTTTTATAAATGATTTTAAGTTCGGAATGTTTTCTCGAAACAAATCTTTCTCTAACAATTCGGTAACAGTAGTATTAACTCCAATTGTAAAAACATCACCTGAAAGATTAATACCCTTCAAGGAAGCATCATTGGCAATTAAATTTACTTTTTCTTCCGAAAGTTTATCTGCGTAACGCACATATAAATCAGTACCATTAGCAACTACTGTTCCTGCATTTTTTATTTCTGATTTCAAAACTTTTTGAATTCCCTTCAACTTTTCAGGAATAGTTTCAAAATAATTTGGAACAAACCCTTCATCAATCAACCACTTAATTTGGTGGTTCTTATTTTCCAATTTCTTTTCAATCTCTAATCCTGCTTTTTCAATAGATTTATAACCAGTACATCTACAAATATTACCACTTATAGCATCATTACAAGAATTCAACACTTTATTATTTTCTACAGCATATCCAGTCATAGAAACCACAAATCCAGGAGTACAAAATCCGCATTGAGTAGCAAAATTATTGGACATTACTTGTTGAGCAAAATTTAACTTACCTTCGAGGTTAATTCCCTCAACTGTCACTATATGTTTTCCATTTGCATTTCCCAAAGGAGAAATACATGAGGTAATACTTTGATAGGTAACTTTATCATTTCTTAACTCACCGACCAAAACTGTGCAAGCACCACAATCTCCTTCTCTACAGCCAATTTTAGTTCCTTTTAATGACTTGTTCTCTCGAATAAAATCTAACAAGGTTATTCCATTATTTTCTGAAGTTTTTACAACTTCATTATTTAGTATAAATTGTATCATATGCAAAGAGCAAATTACTAAAAATTATTGTAAAAATAAGTTTAGAATCTAATTGAATAAAAATAATGTATTTTTGATTTTAAGAAAACACAAAACCAATGATTAACTTATCAACTCTAGATTACAGTATTATAATTATCTTTTTTCTTATTACTCTTTTTATAGGGATTTATGTTTCAAAAAAATCAGGAAAAAATTCAACAGAATTCTTTTTATCTGGTCGTAATATGCCTTGGTGGCTATTAGGCTTATCAATGGTTGCAACAACTTTTTCAACCGATACCCCTAACTTAGTTACCGATATTGTAAGAAAAGACGGAGTCTCTGGAAATTGGAGTTGGTGGGCATTTTTAATTACAGGATTACTTACGGTATTTGTGTATGCTAAATTATGGCGTAAGTCAAATGTAAAAACTGACCTTGAGTTTTATGAATTGCGTTATGGAGGTGCTCCAGCAAAATTCTTACGAAAATTTAGAGCTATTTATCTTGGAGTATTATTCAATTTATTAGCAATGTCGGCAGTTACATTGGCGGCTATAAAAATTGGGCAAGTTATGCTAGGACTGGAGCCTTGGCAAACTGTGGTTTATGCAGGAATAATTACTGTTACATTTAGTGCAATAGGTGGATTTAGGGGTGTAGTTTACACAGATTTTTTATTGTTTTTTGTGGCTATGATTGGTGCAATTGGAGCGGCATATTATTTAGTTAACATCCCTGAAGTTGGTGGAATTGAAGCAATAATGGCAAATGAAAATGTTACTGATAAGTTATCCATTCTTCCAGATTTCAACAATACTGAAATGCTTATAACCTTATTAATAATACCTTTAGCAGTTCAATGGTGGAGTTCTTGGTATCCAGGTGCAGAACCTGGAGGTGGAGGATATATTGCTCAGCGTATGCTTGCAGCCAAAGATGAAAACCATGCAATTGGTGCTACTTTTTTCTTCAACATTATGCACTATGCTTTAAGACCTTGGCCATGGATACTTGTTGCATTAGCTTCGTTAGTTGTGTTCCCAGATATTGCAAGTATAAAAGAAGCCTTTCCAAATATAAATGACAGTAAATTAGGAAATGATTTAGCCTACTCAGCAATGCTTACAAAATTACCAAGTGGATTATTAGGTTTAGTTTTTGCATCTTTAGTTGCGGCTTATATGAGTACTATTTCTACGCATTTGAATTGGGGAGCATCATATATTGTTAATGATTTTTACAAGCAACAAATCAATCCTGAAGCTTCAGAAAAAAAATTAGTTTTGGTTGGTAGACTCTCTACTATTGGGCTAATGGTTTTTAGCGCTTTGATTGCTTTAAACTTACAAAACGCAAAACAACTATTTGATTTAATTATTTTATTTGGTGCTGGAACAGGGCTTATTTTTATTTTAAGATGGTTTTGGTGGCGTATCAATGCTTGGAGTGAAATTATAGGTATGTTTGCTTCAGGAATTGTTTCAATTTTGATAAAATTCACAGCACTAGGAACATTTTTATTTAATGTCGATTCTGGGATATTCCCTTCATGGGCTGAAATTCCAATTGCTGTATTAATTACTACTATTTTATGGTTATTAGGAACTTATATAACCAAACCTGAAGACACCAAAGTTTTAAAAGAGTTTTACAAAAAAATTCAACCTGGAGGTCCAGGATGGAAAAAAATACTTCGAGTTGCTGAATTAGATGGTGAAATTATTGTAACAGATAAAAGCCCATGGAGTGTACCTCATGGAATTCTTGCTATGATTATTGCTATGATAAGTATCTATAGTGCTTTATTTGCAACTGGATATTGGATTTATGGAAAATATACATTAGCAATTACTTTATCAATTGTTGTAATTATTTCAGTATTAATACTACTAAAAGTATGGAAAAAAATTAAAGCCAACATACTATAACAAAGTTAAATGACTAATAATTAGTACGTTTACTAACTATTTACGAAATAAATAATATGAAAATTATCCATTCAAATAAAGATTCAGGAGAATTACCTTTAAAGATTGAAGTTAGTTTTTCAAAAGTTTTTGAAATGTTTCAAAAATATGCTTCAAATGATTTTAAAGAACATCCATATCATTTATCAGCCATTAAAATGGTTGCAGAAATTGAAAAGTATCCTGAACTTATTAATGGTTTTTCTGATTTTTCATTAATTGAAAAGCATCAAGAACTTATTCATATTCTTTTAGACCCTATATTTCCAGAAATATTGCAAAGTAATGAAATAAAAGCTGCAAGTATTCCTTTCAGTTTTGAAACTTTTAAATTTACTGACAGGTTTAAAAATATTATTAAAAATGCAGGTAATGAATATGAATTTAAGATACGGAATTTTGATACAGATCTAATATACATAAGCGCGTGTACATTTATATTGAACTATCATTATGGTTATAATGCAGATTTAAAAAGACCTTTTTTCTTTGATATTCCTGATAAAAAAAGTGGTATTACAAGACACTATAGAGTAGCTTTCAATGGTGATTTTTCTGATGTTTCTCCTACTAAAAATGCACCAAAAATTACTGAAGAAGATTATTATGAGTTGATTGACAACTTTGAAAATATTGAGGTTTGGAAAGAAAAATTCCCTCCAAACAGTTACCTATTTAAAGGGTTTGGAATTATCAATTTATTTGATGTAACACCTGACGAAAACATCTCATCGATCAAGTCAAATCTACTAAGAAGTAATGATGAAAATATGCTTCATAATTTAAGGTTGAACCTAAGTGAATTCTTTAATATTAAAGATTTAAAATTGGGCTTTTCATGGTTTGATATGACATCAGACGCTTGCTCTTGCAAACCAGATGCTCGCAAATCAGAAAGTTTAGTAATGACTAAAGAAATGAAACCTAGTTGTAATAAGGATTATTTTTGTGACCATATTATAAATCAGGTTTTTATCGAAAAAAAATCAATTGCAATTTCAAATGTTGAAAATTATGGTAAACTATCTAATCAAAATCCATTTTATAAAAGTTTGAAGAAAAATGGAATTGGAAGTATTATCTTGATACCATTAGAAAACAACCGAAAGGAAATGGCATTATTAGAAATTGCTTCTCCTAAACCGTATGAATTAAATACACTAAGTCAGCAAAAATTGAACGACTTAATTCCAGTATTTAAAGCTGCTGTTGAAAGAAGTTCGGAAGAGCATCAAAATATACTCGAAGCTACCATTCAAGAACAATATACTTCAATACACCCTTCAGTAAAGTGGCGTTTTTATGATGCTGCAGAAAATTATCAAATTGCACTGCAAGAAAATAAAAACGAAACGCCTGAAATAGAAGATATCATATTTGAAGATGTTTATCCACTCTATGGACAGATTGATATTAAAGGCTCTTCATTGGCAAGAAACGAAGCAATAAAATCAGATTTAACAAAACAACTTGAACTAGCAATACAAATTATTACTCAGGCTCAAATAAAAACGGAATTGCCTATTTATGATGAATTGAGTTTCAGAATAAAACAATATCTAAACCATACAAAAGAAGGTTTGAAAGCAGGTGATGAAGTTAGTATTTTATCATTCTTAAAATCTGACATTTACCCAGTATTCAAACATTTAAAAAGTAATCATTCTGATTTAGGAGAATCTATTGAAAACTATCTAAATCTATTAGACTCAAGTTTAGGTGTTATTTATGAGCAAAGAAAAGCGTATGAAGACAGTGTAATGTATCTGAATAGTAAATTAGCCAGTTATATTGACAAAAAACAAACTGAGGCTCAAGTGATGTTTCCACACTATTTTGAACGATATAAAACTGATGGTGTAGAATACAATATGTATATCGGTGAGTCTATTGTTAAGAATAGAAATTTTGATAAATTATACCTATACAATTTACGCTTATGGCAGTTGCAAAACTTATATGAATTAGAACAAGTTGCACATCAAGCGCGCAAAAAAATGAAACATGATTTACAAGTTGCTTCACTTATTTTGGTTCACAGCAATTCAATGGCTATAAAATTCAGAATGGACGAAAAACAATTTGATGTTGATGGTGCATATAATGTAAGATATGAAATAATTAAAAAGCGCATTGACAAATCACATATCAAGGGAACTAATGAGCGAATTACAGTTCCAAATAAAATTGCTATTATTTACTCACAAGAGAAAGATGCCATTGAGTATATGAAATACATAAACTACTTGCAATCAAAAGGTTATTTTGGAGAAGTAGAAAAACTTGAAGTTGAAGATTTACAAGGTATTTCGGGACTTAAAGCATTAAGGGTTTCTGTAAATTATCCGAAAAACTTTAATGAAAAAACTTCCTTAACAATTAATGAATTAATTCAAGAGTTTAATTAAGTTAAACCTTGAATTAAATCTATAATCAAACTCGCATTATTATGTACTGAAGGAGTTAAACTTTGCACATAAAATGCTATAGCAAAAGCAATAACACTAACTATGATTCCTATCATAAAAACTGTATAGGTAGTCCTTAGGAGATTATATTTTCTATTTAATACTAAACCTAAAAAATATAAGTCTTTAGTCAAAGAGCCATACAAATAATCTCTATCTTTCATCATTTCATCCATAGCCCATTCAAATTCATTTAATTTCATTTTATGGAAATTTCCAAAGAAAATAAGGTTTACTTTCTTGTTAGCCACATCTTCTTTTGTAAATTCACCTTTAGTTACATTTGGTCTTGTAGCCATTACTGATAATACAATTGAAGTAACAGTAAATAGCAAAAAGATTATAGAAGGAATCAGTAAATAATGATTAGAAGGATTGTCTAATTTTGGAATTAAAGTTGACAAAGTCATAGAAATAATAATCGCGTTAACTGAAAGCAAAATATTCGCCTTAGTATCAGCAATATCACTTAATGTAATATGATTTCGCAATGCAACTCTAAACATGGTTTCTATACCACGTTCAGGTAACGTTATTTTATTCTTTTTTAACTGAAGCTCTTCTTTTTTTTGTTTATCCTTTTTTTCTTCCTGCTCAGATTTTTTAAGTGATTTAATTAATTGAGCTAAATTCTTTCCCTTCTGCTTTTCCCATTTTGAAGAAGCCTTTGAAGAACTAAATTGGTGCTTGTTGGTGAAAAATTCAATATTCAGTTTTGTCCATTCTTTATCGGTAAGTACTAAATCTTTGGTTAACTCCCATTCTTTTCTTAACAAAGTAGCATAATCTATATAATTTTTACTACCAATGTGAGCACAATCAGCATCTCTAATTATTTTTTCTAACTGATTCTTAGGTTTATAGTCAACTTGAGTTGCAAGTATTAGTTCTGTTATAAGTTTTATTTCATCATCAGGAACTTTTTGTGACTTTAAAAATTCTTCAGCAAGTTCAGCACTTATTTGCTCATGACCTTCTATCTTTTCAATAAAGCCTAAATCATGAAACCACGCAGCAATTAATAAATTATTGACATCATTCTCATTCAATTCTTCGCCATCAACCAATTCATTAACTTTTTCTACAACTCGCTGCGTATGAGAAACATTATGATATACAAATTTTTGATCCAACTTTTCATTGAACAAATCAATTACATAGTTCTCTACCTTTTTTAAATCCATACTCAAAATCACCTAATTTATTTCCGAAAATTAATCATTTTTTACGAGATAATTAATTTAAGCATCATTTTGAGTTGAATAGTAATTATCTAAATGCGTATTTTTGTTAAAACAGACTTTTCCAGATGAAAAACTATTATAAAATTATTACAATTGGTTTCTTCTTTTTATTCTATTCATGCGCTACTTATCAAAAACAAACTGCAGAGAATACTTCAAGTATAAAATCAAGTAACGATATTGAGCATTCATTTTATTTAATTGGTGATGCTGGAAATTCTGATTTAAACGAAGTTTCTCCTACTTTAGAGTATTTTAAAAGCGAGCTAGAAAAAGCACCTAAAAATAGCACTGCAATATTTCTTGGCGATAATATTTATGAAAAAGGGTTACCTGAAAAAAACAATGACACTTATGATTTAGCAAAGCACAGAATCAATGTGCAAACTGAAGCAGTGAAAAACTTTAAAGGTCAGCCAATTTTCATTCCAGGAAATCATGACTGGTATTCAGGTATTAAAGGGTTAAAACGTCAAGAAAAGTTTGTAGAAAAAGAACTGGGAAAAGATACATTTTTACCAGAAAATGGTTGTCCAATCACTAAAATTCACATCTCTGATGACATTGAATTAATAATAATTGATAGTGAATGGTATATTACAAGTTGGGACAGGCATCCAACAATAAATGACGATTGTGATATTAAAACTCGAAATGATTTTTTTAATGAATTCAACAGTCTAATAAAAAAATCAAGAGGCAAGACTACTATTGTAGCATTGCATCATCCAATTTTTACCAATGGTCCTCATGGTGGCGAGTATAGTTTTGGAGATTATATGAAGCCATTACCAATTCTTGGTTCAGTTAAAAATTTAGTCCGAAAAACAAGTGGAATTTCAAGAACCGATTTAATAAACAAACGTTATAATGAGTTCAAAAAACGCTTTACAACAATTGCCCAAGCCAATAAAAAAGTAATTCTTGTTTCTGGTCATGAGCATAGTCTACAATATCTTGTTAAAGATAATTTACATCAAATTATTAGTGGTTCAGGCTCAAAAATTAACCCAACAAGAATAAGAGAAGGTGGGAAATATACACATGGGACCAATGGTTTTGCTAGATTAGATGTTTATAGTGATGGATCGTCTGAAATTAAATTCTTTGAAACCAATTCTAAAAATAAAACTTTCACAAGTCAGGTTTTTCCACCAAATAGAGCAAAGTATAATAAAAAGTATCCTGATAACTTTCCAAAAACCAAAAAAGCGGCTATTTACACTCCAGAAGAAACGAACGCTAGCGGTTTAAAACAGTTTTTATGGGGAGAACGTTATCGAAAGTATTTTAGCAAACCAGTTGAAGCACCAATCGTAAAGTTAGATACTTTATATGGTGGATTAACTCCTGTAAGAAAAGGCGGAGGAAATCAGTCAAAATCATTACGACTAGAAGATAAAAATGGAACTCAGTATGTTATGAGGGCATTGCGTAAAAATGCGGTGCAATATTTACAAGCAGTGTTGTTTAAAGATCAATATATTGAAGGACAGTTTGATAATACCAACACTGAAAAATTTCTTCTAGATATTTTCACTGGCTCACATCCATACGCTCCATTTGTAGTTGGTGATTTAGCGGATGCTGTTGAGGTTTTTCATACCAACCCTATTTTATATTATATTCCAAAGCAAAATGCACTTGGAGAATATAATTTAGAATTTGGAGATGAATTATATATGATTGAAGAACACACTTCTGAAGGTCATAGTAGTAAAGCAAGTTTTGGTTTTAGAGATAAAATTATCAGTACTGATGATTTAATGAAAAAGATACATAAAAGTGAAAATGCTATAGTTGATGAAGCATCATATATTCGCGCGAGATTGTTCGATATGCTTATTGGAGATTGGGACAGACATCAAGACCAGTGGAGATGGATTGAATTCAAAGAGAATAATAAAAAAATATATCGACCATTACCAAGAGACAGGGATCAGGCATTTTCTATTATGGCAGATGGCTTTTTATTAAACACTGCAGTAAAATTAATTCCAGCTGCAAGACTCTTAAGAGTTTATGATAATGATTTAGTAGATGTAAAAGGTGTAAATGTAGAGCCTTATCCTCTTGATGTTGAATTTATTCAACAATCTGGAAGAGATGTATGGAATGAACAAGTAAAAATTATTCAAAACGGATTGACTGATGAAATTATTGAAAAAGCATTTTTAAATATTCCAGAGGAAGTAAGAGATAATACCGTTGAAGAAATAAAGAAAAAATTAAAAGAAAGAAGAAAAAATCTTCAAAAAATTTCTAACAGGTATTTTGAACTCATTAACAAATTTGTAGTTATCAAAGGAACAAATAAGGATGATTTATTTGAAATAGAAAGATTACCTAATGGAAAAACTCAAGTAAGTGCTTACCGAATAAAAAAAGGCGAAAAAGGCGAGATATTTCATCAGAGAACTTACAATCATGTTGACACCAAAGAAGTTTGGATTTATGGCTTAGATGATGAAGATGTTTTTAAAGTGTTTGGTGACGAAGGTAATTCAGAAATTAAAATTAGGTTGATTGGTGGTCAAAATAATGATACTTATACTATTGAGAATGGTAAGAAAGTAACTTTTTATGATTTTAAATCAAAGAAAAATACAGTAACAACAAAAAAAGGCAACAAAAAATTTCATGATAATTATAAAATCAATACTTATAACTACAAAAAATTAAAAAACAACACGGCTCAAATTATACCAACTATCGGTTCAAATCCTGATGATGGTTTTAAATTTGGAGTTGCTACAACATTTACCAATTTTGGTTTTGAGCGTAACCCATTTACAAGTCAACATAAAATTAGTGGAGCATATTATGTTGCCACAAGTGGTTATGAGTTAAATTATTCAGGAGAGTTTGCTAACATATTTAACAATACCAATTTACTTTTTGAATCAAGTTTTAATAGCCCAAATTATGCTACTAACTTTTTCGGATTTGGAAATAATTCACCAAATCCAGAGGCAGACGAAGACGATGGATTTGACACCGATTTAGATTATAACAGAGTTAAAATTAGATCAATTAAACTCTCTCCTTCTTTACTATGGCGAGGAGAATTAGGTTCGCAATTTAAAACTGGAATCACTTACGAATCAAATAATGTTGAGAGAACAGAAGGGCGGTTTATAAGCACATTACCTGCAAATAATGATGTATTTAACAAGCAAGATTTTATAGGTATCAATGCTAAGTACAGTTTTGAAAATAAAGATAATGAAGCCTTTCCAACCTTAGGATTTCACATAGATTTAGAAACAGGATATAAAAGCAATATAGATTCTAAAAAAGGTTTTGGATATTTCATTCCAAAAATAGGCTTCGATTATAAATTAATTCCAAGTGGAAATTTAGTATTTGCAACAAATTTCCAAAGTTATATAAATTTTAATAACAACTTTGAATTTTATCAAGGAGCAAACTTGGGAGCAAACTCAGGCTTAAGAGGTTACAGAAATCAACGATTTATAGGTAAAAAATCTTTTGCTCACAGCACAGATATACGATGGAATTTTAGTAATGTAAAAACCAATATCATGCCGCTAAATATTGGAATATATGGAGGTTTTGATTATGGTAGAGTGTGGATTGAAAATGGAAACTCAAATAGATGGAACACCTCAGTTGGTGGAGGAGTTTTTGTCAACTTTGCCAACATGCTTACTGGTAATTTATCAGCATTTAATAGTGATGATGGAGTTCGATTAGCCTTTAAAATGGGTTTTGGTTTTTAATCATTGTCTATCTTGTGAGACCTAAAAATTATGATAACTTTGTTCAAGTAAAATTTTTAGCAAAAAATGTTTAAATACGGAATAGATCATCTCACGGTTGATATTGCGATGGCAATTGCCAACGGTTCTCAAAAAGCAATTATAGACGAGCAAGCAAAAAACAACATAATTAACTGTAGAAAAAAAGTTGAAACAATAGCTAGTTCTGACAAAGCAGTTTATGGAATTAATACTGGTTTTGGGCCTTTATGCGATGTGCAAATCACTCCAGAAGAAACCAGTAAACTACAAGAAAACTTATTGATTACGCATGCTGTAGGTGTTGGTAATCCAATAGACAAACAACTTTCAAAGTTAATGATGATTTGTAAAGTTCATGCGCTATGTCAAGGATTTTCAGGTGTTAGATTAGAACTTGTTGAGCGCATCATCTATTTTATTAATAATGATTTATTGCCAGTTGTTCCAGAGCAAGGCTCAGTAGGTGCATCAGGTGATTTAGCGCCATTATCACATCTATTTTTACCATTATTAGGAGAAGGAGAGTTTTATATTAATGATGAAATTGTTCCGGCTAAAAGAGGTCTTGAAAAGCATAACCTAAAACCAATGCAACTTCAAGCAAAAGAAGGTTTAGGTTTGATAAACGGAACTCAATTTATCCTTGCGCATGCTATTAAAGGTCTCGATAAAATGAATTACATTCAAGACTTAGTTGATGTTTCGGGCGCTATGAGTTTAGAAGGTTTTCAAGGTAGTGCATCGCCATTTAAAGAACAATTACATAAGATAAGACCTTTTAAAGGAAATTTAAAAGTTGCTGAACGTATAAGAATGCTACTTAAAGATTCTCAAAACCTTCAAAATCATTATGAGTGCGAAAGAGTCCAAGATCCATATTCTATTCGATGTATGCCACAAGTACATGGTGCATCAAGGAATGCTTTATCACATTTAAATGAACTTGCCGAAATTGAAATGAATGCTGTTACTGATAATCCTATTGTGTTGAGCGAAACAGAAGCTATTTCTGGCGGAAACTTCCATGGACAACCATTGGCAATGGCATTAGATTATGCTTCAATTGCAGTCTCAGAATTGGGAAATATTGCCGATCGCCGTTGTTATTTATTATTAGAAGGAAAATATGGTTTGCCAAGATTATTAACTAAAGCAGGAGGTTTAAACTCTGGATTCATGATTCCTCAATATACAACTGCAGCATTGGTTACCGAAAATAAGTCATTATGCTTCCCTCCTTCTGCCGATAGTGTTCCGACATCTTTAGGGCAAGAAGATCATGTATCAATGGGAAGTATTTCGGGAAGAAAATTCAATCAGATTATTGGAAATTTAGAAAAAATTATTGCTATTGAATTGATGTATGCTGCACAGGCAATGGAATTTAGAAGACCCAATACTTTTTCAGATATTGTCGAAGAAAATTTTAAAATCATAAGGTCTAAAGTTGCCAAACTAGATGAAGACAGAGTGTTAAAAGATGATATTTATGCAATTATTAAATTAGTTCAATCTAGAAGTATAATTACTAACTAAAAAACATTGAGAAATGAAAAATTCGAGGCTTTTTACTGATAAAACTATAAAAAGGCATGTGGAGAAGTTTGGTAGAGAATCATACTTACAAGAAGTAAAACAAAAATTAGTTCATCTAGAAGAAACTTATCAGCACAAAAAGAAAAAATTAACGCACATTATTGAAAGAATTGAAAATGACTTTTCATAATAGCAATCAAGAACTAGAGATATGACATTTAAAGAAATAATACGTCAAGGTATCCCTAATACTTTACCTTCACAAAGAACATATCCTGAAGGAATAAATAGAGCACCTAAGCGAAAAGATGTTTTAACCATAGAAGAAAAGCAATTAGCAATAAGAAATGCTTTACGTTATTTTCCAACTGATTGGCATACTGAATTAGCCAAAGAATTTGCACAAGAATTACAAGATTTTGGAAGAATCTATATGTATCGATTCAAGCCAATTCATAAAATGTATGCTAGACCTATTGAAGAATATCCGGCAAAAACGAAACAAGCAGCAGCAATCATGTTGATGATTCAAAACAATTTGGATCCTGCTGTTGCGCAACACCCAGAAGAATTGATTACTTATGGAGGGAATGGTGCGGTATTTCAAAATTGGGCACAGTATCTTTTGGTAATGAAATATTTATCAGAAATGACAGATGAGCAAACTTTGCATTTGTATTCTGGTCATCCTTTAGGTTTATTTCCATCTTCCAAAGAAGCGCCAAGAGTAGTTGTTACAAATGGAATGGTTATTCCTAATTACTCGCAGCCAGATGATTGGGAAAAGTTCAATGCTTTAGGGGTTTCACAATATGGACAAATGACTGCTGGATCATTTATGTATATAGGACCTCAAGGAATTGTACACGGAACAACCATAACAGTGATGAATGCCTTTAGAAAAATCTTAAAAAAAGGTGAAACACCAGCAGGAAAAATATTTTTAACTGCAGGTTTAGGGGGAATGAGTGGCGCGCAACCAAAAGCAGGAAATATTGCAGGTTGCATTACTATTGCTGCAGAAGTTAATCCAAAAGCAGCAACCAAAAGACATGAGCAAGGTTGGGTTGATGAATTGATTAACGATATGGATGTGCTTGTTGAAAGAGTTCAAAAAGCCCAAGCAAACAATGAAGTTGTCTCTATTGCATTTATTGGCAATGTAGTTGATGTTTGGGAACGATTTGACAAGGATAATATTTTTATTCACGTTGGTTCAGACCAAACTTCACTTCATATTCCTTGGACTGGAGGCTACTATCCTGCTGATATTTCTTATGAAGAATCCAATAGATTAATTCGTGAAAAGCCCGAAATATTTAAAAAAGAAGTACAAAAAACCCTGAGAAGACATGCAACTTCTGTTAATAATCATACTGCAAAAGGAACGTACTTTTTTGACTACGGAAATGCTTTTTTATTAGAATCTTCTCGTGCTGGAGCTGATGTAATGGCTAAAAATGGTATTGATTTTAAATACCCATCATATGTACAAGACATTTTGGGACCCATGTGTTTTGATTATGGTTTTGGACCATTCCGTTGGGTGTGCACTTCAGGAAAATCTGAAGATTTAGACAAGACTGATGAAATTGCAATGCAAGTTTTATCAGAGATAATGGAAAACTCTCCTGAAGAAATACAGTTGCAAATGCAAGACAATATCACTTGGATAAAAGATGCCAAGCAAAATAAAATGGTCGTAGGTTCACAAGCAAGAATTTTATATGCCGATGCCGAAGGACGCTCTAAAATTGCACAAGCCTTTAATGATGCCATTGCCGATGGCAAGATTGGACCTGTCGTCTTAGGGAGAGATCATCATGATGTAAGTGGTACAGATTCTCCTTATCGTGAAACTTCCAATATATATGACGGAAGTAAATTCACTGCCGATATGGCTATCCAAAATGTCATTGGTGATAGTTTTAGAGGCGCAACTTGGGTTTCTATCCACAATGGTGGTGGCGTAGGTTGGGGAGAAGTAATTAATGGTGGTTTTGGAATGCTATTGGACGGTTCCAAAGAGGCAGAAAATAGATTAAAATCAATGTTATTTTATGATGTTAATAACGGAATTGCAAGAAGAAGTTGGGCCAGAAACAAAGAAGCAATATTTGCTATAAAACGAGAAATGAATAGAACTCCAGAACTAAAAGTTACAATACCATCAATAGTAGATGACACCATTATAAACAATCTATTTTAATGAAAATACTCTTTAAAAATATCAAAGAACTCATCCAAGTTAGAGAAGAATCTATAGATTTTGTTTCTGGGAAAGAAATGAGTGTTTTACCTACTATAAAAAATGCTTATTTATTGGTGAATGATGGATTAATTGAAGACTATGGAAGTATGGACTCCTGCCCTACTTTTAAAGTTGATCAAGAAGTTGATGCAACTGGAAAAATGATCCTGCCTTCATGGTGTGATTCACACACACATATCGTATATGCTGGAAATCGTGAAGGAGAATTTGTTGACAGAATCAATGGATTGACTTATGAAGAAATTGCCAATAATGGTGGAGGCATCTTAAATTCGGCAAAAAAACTACAAGAAACTTCGGAGGATGATTTATACGAACAAAGTAAAAAGCGACTAGAAGAAGTTATCAAATTAGGAACTGGAGCAGTTGAAATAAAATCTGGTTATGGATTAACGCATGATGCTGAACTTAAAATGCTTAGAGTTATAAAAAAACTCAAAGAAAATTACACCATTCCCATAAAAGCTACATTTTTAGGTGCCCATGCAGTTCCAGCAAACTATAAAAGCAATAAACAAGACTATTTAGATTTATTAATTAATAATGTTATTCCTCAAGTTGCCCAAGAAAACCTTGCTCAATACATTGATGTTTTTTGTGAAACTGGTTATTTTTCAGTTGATGATACTAGACAAATTTTAAAAGCAGGAAAAAAGTATGGTCTGATTCCAAAAATTCATGTAAATCAGTTTACTTCAATTGACGGTGTTCAGTTAGGAGTTGAATACAATGCTTTATCGGTTGATCATCTAGAAGTTATGAATCCAGAAGATATAGAAATACTTAAAAATACTCGAACAATGCCTGTTGCTTTACCAAGTTGTTCATATTTTATCAGTATTCCTTATACTCCTGCTCGACAAATGATTGATGAAGGGTTACCTATCGCTTTAGCCACTGATTTTAATCCAGGTTCTACACCCTCAGGAAATATGAATTTTGTAGTTGCTACTGCATGTATCAAAATGAAAATGACTCCAGAAGAAGCCATTAATGCTGCAACCATCAATGGTGCTTATGCGATGGGACTCGAAAATAAAGTTGGATCAATTACTAAAGGAAAATTAGCCAATTTAATACTTACTAAACCTATCAATTCCTATGGTTTTATTCCTTATTCTTTTGGAAATCATCAAGTAGAAAAAGTATATTTAAAAGGAGAAGAATTTTAAAACAAAAAAACCCAAAACTAAAGTTTTGGGTTTTCTTTTGCGGAGAAAGAGGTATTTGAACCTTTTACTTCTTATTACACCTTAATTACCTTAAAGTATTAATTATCAACAATTTCATAATTTTGTTAATATCTATTTATAGTCTAAAATAGTATTAAATCATATCTTTACTGTCAACAAAACTGTCAACACATTTAAAGTTATGAGAAATACATTTAATCTAAGAAATCCCAATAAAGACAAGGAAAGTTTGATTTTATTCTCAGCCTATTTCAAAAATGAAGGACGCAAATTTGTGTACTCAACAGGTGAAATAATCCATCCTAATGATTGGGACTTTGAAAATAAGCAACCAAATAACCTCAACGGAAGAACTGAAAAATCCAATAACCATAGAGCCCTAAAGAGGCAATTAGACCGATATACCAACTTCTTTTCAGATACAATTCAAAATTATAAGTTAGCAAATAGAGAAATTATAATTTCAGATATTAGAAGTGATTTTGATGTCGAATTTAAAAGGACTAAATCAATATCAAGTAAGTTTTTTGAAGTGTATGATGTATTCCTTACTGAAAAGAAAAATGATTATACTGAAGATGCAAATTCACAGACTACAATAAAACGATATGAGTATAATAAAAAATTACTTTATGAATTTCAAGAATACAAAAACAAAAAAATACACTTTAATCAAATAAACAAATCATTTTACAATACGTTCATAGATTTTTGTGTAAACCAAAAGAGTCATTCTGCAAATACATTAAGAAGGAATGTTGGATTATTTAAAACATTCCTCTATTGGTCATTGGAAAATGGACATACATACAAAACCGACTTTCAAAAATTCAAAGCACCAAAAGCCCAACAAACTGATGAGGTTGCATTGACATTGGCTCAGGTTCAAGAGGTTTTCGAGTTCGATTTAAGCAATAATGAAAGATTAGAGAAGATTCGAGATTTATTTGTCTTTGGATGTGCTACAGGTATGAGAATTAGCAATTACTCAGATGTAGAAAAAAAAGATATTCAAAATAATTTTATCAAGGTTAGAGATAAGAAAAACAATGATAAGACTTTAGAAATACCATTAAATGATTTTTCAATTTACATTTTGAAAAAGTATGATTATAATCTTCCAAAAATTTCAAATCAAAAATTCAATGAATATATAAAGGAGGTTTTTAAACTTATTGGTTATGATTCTAATATTAAAAAAACAATCAAAATAGGAAAAGAACTTATTGAGCAAATAAACCCTTTATATGAGCGCATTTCTTCACATACTGCAAGGAGAAGTTTCATTACTATTATGAAAAACAAAAAAATTCCAGATAAAGTAATTATGAGTTATACAGGTCATAGAAGTTTAGAAGTATTCAACAAATACTATAAACCTAATAACGATGATAAAAAAGACTTTATGCAAACAGTATGGAAAATGAAAGATTCTCAACTTAAAAAAGTTAATTAAATGAGTAAAGGTATAATTGGTATTGAAATAGAATTAGAAAAAAGTAGTAGGATAGCCAAAATTACTCCTTCTAAAGAGTTGAAAGAATATTTTGATAAAGAGTTTGGAAAAACTCCTCACTATTATCTAAAAAGATTTATCGGCATAAAAAACTACAACATAGGAATGGATGCTATAAATAAGGCTAAGAGTAATGCTATTCCAAAAGAAATTAAACAAAGTTGTAAATATTGTAATGGTTTAAGTAATGATGAAAATGATAAAGATTGTCAAAAATACCATATACAAATGAGTATGACATTTTTATTAGCCTCATCAGAATTTATCAATATTGTTCATAAACATAGACACATCTATGATAATAAAAAAGTCTTGGCTAAATTAACTCAAAACTTCTTTCGTTGTTTTGCATTTGATAACAGAATAGGAAAAATGTATTTTGATTTAGATAAAATTTGTCGATATGTATTAAGTTCAGGATTCATTTCAACATCTGAAATGTTTGCAAAATCTGAAAGTTTACAAAACTTAAAAGTCATCAATCAAACTCTAAACAATATAGAGGATAGGGATTTACAAAACAAAACATTGAATAACGAGGATGAAGATTATTTAGAATTACAAAAAGAGTTTTTTGAAAACAAACAACGCTTTTACAAAGAAAGGATATTTCTAAAAAAAGAAGAAAATAACATTCTAAAAGTAGATTCTAAAAAGAAACCCAAAAGTATATCAATTCCTAAATATGTTCTATACTACTACTATTTACAAGCAACAGGTTATCATCCTTATTTTGAAAATCATCCTCAAGGAAAGGTTGTAGGTATTAGTGAATTAATTAAAAAAGAGAAAATAAACACTACTCCCAAATATTTTCAAATAAAATACAATCATATTAGCAATCATAAAACTAATAGAATTGCTTTGAATCAAGTTTCTAATATAAGTTTTCTAATTAACAAAATGCTAAACAACTACCCTAAAGCCAAAGAATTAGCCTTATCAGAATTAAAATTAGCACAAACTAAGAATAAGTAACCATAAATAGGTAACCGTTACTTTACAGTTACCAACTACATCTAAATATAATTTCGTAGCAAATAATTATAAATCATTTGTTATGGACAATCCATTCTTTACAATTTCTCAAAGGTTATCAAACATTGAGAATCTTCTTTTAGATATTAAGCACAAACCAATAGAAGAAGAAAAAAACGAAAATCTTACTGTAAAAGAAACTGCTGAACTTCTAAAAGTATCAGAACAGTCTATTCACAACTACATCAAAAAAGGAATTATTCCTGCTAAAAAATTAGGTAGAATATTACTTATAAAAAGAACAGATATTGAATCTTCTCTAAAAGATGTGAAATCTCTAAAATATAAAAGATATTAATCTTTTTTATCGTCATAAAATAAAATTCTAAAATGGGTAATATCTATACATTAGCAGATAACAGGACAAACAAAGTGGGACAAAACAACATTATTGTTAATGGTGATGGTTCTGACCTCAACAATGATAAGGCTTTAAAAGGAAGAGCGAAGCGAAAAACAATAACTCAGGTAATGATGCTTAACTTAATCAAAATAGCACAAGAAAATGTAGAGCCAGAATTAGAAAAATCATATTGGAATACATATTATTGCCAACAAAATTTAATTACATCAGATGGTAGATTATATGGGAAATATTGCAAAAATAGATTTTGCACATTATGTTGTAGTATAAGAAAAGCTGAAATAATAAATAAATACTATCCAGTAATGAAACATTGGAAAGATGCTCATTTTGTCACTTTAACTGTTAAGTCTTGTAAAGCCTCTCAACTCCCTCTGTATATAAAATCAGTACAAGACACACTTAAAAAGATAATTGAGAAACACAGGAAACGTTATCAACGCGGAACAGGTATAAAATTAGAGGGCGTCAAGTCATTAGAATGTAATTTTAATCCATCAAAAAAATGGTATAATCCACATTTTCACCTCATCGTAAAAGAAAAATGGATGGCTGAAGTAATAGTTATGGAGTGGCTAAAGCGTAGTAAACCAAATTACACTTTAAAATGGTGCCAAAAAATAATTAAAGTTTCAAATTTAGAAAAAGGGTTGATTGAAATAATAAAATATGGTAGTAAGATTTTTACAGAACCAGATTTAAAAAATAGGGCAAAAGAAACCGAAACTTCATATATTTATTTAAAGGCTTTAGACACTATATTAAATGCTATGAAGGGTAAACGGATTTTTGACAGGTTCGGTTTTAATTTACCTACACAATTAAATTATCAAAATACACCTGCAAAACTTTTAAATGATTACCAAGAATGGGAATACAACATCGATGCTTCAAATTGGGTTAATATAACAACAGGGGAACTTTTATGTGATTACAATCTGCCTTCTCAATTACAAGCCTTATTAGCAAACAATATCGATATAACAAATATTTAAAATATAATTACCAAGAGATTATTTGCAACACCATTGCATTAATTAATTCATATATTTGCACTAATGAAACCTTTAGCATTCATATTAGCAATTTATATTTTTGCACTTAATTTAGCACCTTGTGAAGATTTCAATGTGCCTGATAATGATGCTAAAACTGAAATCTCACAAGCAATAAACAACAACCACGAACATCAAGATTCAGATGTATGTTCACCTTTTTGTATTTGTCAATGTTGCCACACTACTGCTACTTATTTTCAGTTTTCGGATATAAAACCAAATGTGATTCATATTTCTACTCAAGATTTTTTCTATCTAAACGGAACAGAAAAAGACTTTACAACTTCAATTTTACAGCCACCACAAGTTTAATTCAGTTTTTATAGGATAGTTATATCCTTTTTTTTATGTTTTCGCTTTTTGCGTAAACACTTACATTTTTTTAACTGAATTAATACATTCTTTATGATTAATAAAATCATTGATTTTTCAATCAATAACAAATTCATTATTGGTTTGCTTACGCTTACCATAATTGGAGCAGGTATTTGGAGTATGACCAAAGTACCAATAGATGCTGTTCCAGACATTACCAACAACCAAGTGCAAGTCATTACACAAGCACCCAATTTAGGTACAGAAGATATTGAACAGATTGTTACCTATCCTATTGAGGTTGCAATGAGCAATCTTCCCGATGTACAGGAAATTAGGTCAATCTCTCGTTTTGGCTTATCGGTTGTTACCATCGTATTCGACGATGATATGGGAACATATCTACCTCGCCAATTAGTAGCCGAAAAACTAAACGAAGTTAAAGAACAAATTCCTGCTGGCTTTGGCGAACCGACTATGGGACCTATTTCCACGGGATTGGGAGAGATTTATCAATACACCTTAAAAGTAGCACCAGAGTATAAAGACAAATACGACATTACGGATTTACGCTCAATGCAGGATTGGATTGTACAGCGCCAAATGGCAATGGTAGAAGGCGTAGTTGAGGTAAACGCCATAGGCGGAAAAATAAAACAATACGAAGTAGCGGTTGACCCAAACGATTTAAATGCGATTGGTTTGACCATTACAGATGTGTTTAATGCACTTGAAGCCAATAATCAAAATACAGGTGGTGCATATATCGAAAAAAACCATCAAGCTAATTTTATTCGTGGTGAAGGCTTGGTACGCAGTTTAGAGGATATTAAAAAAATCACAGTAAAGAATATTAATAATATCCCTATCACTATTGGAGATATTGCTACGGTACAATTTGGTTCTGCAATTCGTTATGGTGCATTAACACAAGATGGTGAAGGCGAAGTCGTAGGTGGTTTGGTAATGATGCTAAAAGGAGCAAATTCTAATGATGTTATCGCCAATGTAAAAGAGCGAATGACACAAATAGAAAAGTCATTACCTGAAGGTGTCATTATAGAACCTTTATTAGACCGAAGTAAATTAATTGGAGAAACAACTTCTACTGTAACCACAAATCTTATTGAAGGTGCATTGATAGTAATTTTTGTACTTATCTTCTTATTGGGTAATTGGCGAGGTGGTTTAATCGTTGCTTCAACCATACCATTATCCTTATTATTCGCTTTTATTTTAATGAACATATTCGATGTTTGGGTAAACTTAATGAGTTTGGGTGCAATAGATTTCGGAATTATAGTTGATGGCGCTGTAATTATTGTAGAAAGTACAGTATTTCTCATTGCATCACAAGTCCTAAAAAAGAAACAGCTTACATCCAAAGAACGAGATAAAGTGGCTTCTAATGCTTCAAAAAAGATGATGAACGCTGCCTTCTTCGGTCAGTTGATTATCCTTATCGTTTTTCTACCCATTTTAGCCTTACAAGGTATTGAAGGAAAGATGTTTAAACCAATGGCGTTGACCTTTATTTTCGCTATGATTGGTGCAATGGTACTTTGTTTAACCTATGTACCAATGATGTCTGCTTTGGTGTTAAGAGCACCAAAAAAGGATAAAAAATCCTATGGAGACCGATTTGTACATTGGGTCGAAGATAAATACCAACCTTTATTGGTTAGGGCATTGCGAAAAGGAAAATGGGTAATCGGGATTGCAGTTGTGTTGTTCGGGATAACCGTTTTTATGTTTTCAAGAATGGGTGGAGAGTTCATACCACAACTCGATGAAGGTGATATTGCATTTCACGCCATATTAAAACCAGGTAGTTCACTTACCGAAACTATTGAGACTACTACCAAAATAGAACAAATAGTAAAAGCCAAATTTCCAGAAGTCGAAAAAATTGTGAGTCGTATTGGTGTTGCAGAAATACCAACTGACCCAATGCCAATGGATTTAGCTGATGTTTTTGTGATTCTGAAACCTAAAAGCGAATGGATAACAGCAGAGACAAAAGATGAATTGATTGAAAAAATGAAAGAAGCGGTTGAAATCGTTCCTGGTGTTAATTATGAATTTACCCAACCTATTGAAATGCGTTTTAATGAATTGCTTGAAGGTGTACGGGAAGATATTGCTATAAAACTCTATGGCGAAGATATTGACATTCTATCTCAAAAAGCAGAAGAAATATCTAAAATTATTGCAGGTACTGAAGGTATTGGTGATATGAAAGCAGAAGCGACAACTGGTTTACCACAAATGACCATTAATTACAAGCGTAACAAATTAGCACAATACGGACTTCAAATAAATACGCTCAATCAAACCGTACAATCTGCATTTGCAGGTGGTACAGCAGGTGTGATTTTTGAAGGTGAAAAACGTTTCGATTTAGTAGTACGTTTAAATGCTCAAAACCGAAACGATATTTCCGATGTTCAAAACTTGTATATCAATTTACCTTCGGGTGCTCAAATTCCTTTACGTGAAATTGCAGATGTAAGCTACAAAGCTGGACCAATGCAAATCAGTAGAGACAACACCAATAGAAGAACCTATGTAGGTATCAATGTAAGAGGTCGTGATGTCAAATCGTTAGTGACCGAAATTAAATCAAAATTAGATGCACAACTGGAATTACCATCAGGTTATTTTATTCGCTATGGTGGTGCATTTGAAAATCTGGAACGTGCCAGCAACCGTTTACAAACCGTTGTGCCTATCGCCTTATTGCTCATATTTATACTAATATACTTTGCATTAAAATCTTTACCACAAACCTTAATGATATACATAGCAATCCCTATGGCAACCATTGGTGGTGTTGTAGCCTTATGGTTGCGTGATATGCCATTTAGTATTTCAGCTGGTGTTGGATTTATCGTTCTATTTGGTGTTGCGGTTTTGAACGGATTGGTGATGATTAGTGGTTTAAATGAATTAAAAGAAGAAGGTGTTACCAATCTAAAAGATAGAATTGTTGAAGGTACAAAACGAAGAATTAGACCTATTATGCTAACTGCCTTTACAGATGTATTAGGCTTTTTACCAATGGCTATTTCGTCATCAGCAGGTGCAGAAGTACAACGTCCTTTGGCAACTGTAGTTATTGGTGGATTATTAACTTCAACTTTACTAACACTATTTGTGTTACCTATTTTATACCATTGGGTAGAAAATAAATCATTTAGGTTTAAACCGAATAAAAAGTTAGTAACAGCGACCGCTATGGTATTATTACTATTCGGTTTAACAACACAAAGTAATGCACAAGAGATAAACGATACAATTCCCGAAATTTCATTACAGGAAGCTATAAAACTCTCAAAAAGTAATTATCCAATGCTCAAACAACAGCAATTGAAAATCACAAAACAAGAACAATTAAAAGCGACTGCTTATGATTTTGGTACTACTCAAATTTTTACTGGTGGAGAAGAAATTGATAATGGTAATGGCATTTATACAACCATTGGTGTCGGTCAATCTAATATTGATGTATTTGGTATTGGTTCTAAAAAGAAGCTACAAGAACAACGGATACTATTGGCTCAAAAAGCATTTCAACTTTCCGAATTGGAATTGGAATTGGAAGTCAAAAAGGCTTGGTCAAAATGCTATCAAATGAAGCGAAACTATCATTTGTATAAAGAATTAGATTCCATTTATTCTAAATTCGAACAAGCAGTAGCTTTAAATTATGAAGTCGAAGCCATTTCTAAATTAGAATATTCAGCAGCTAAAAATCAAGCGTTTAAAATTCAGAATAAAAAAACACAAGCCTATAGTGATTACCTTATTGCCTTACAGCAATTCAATTTGTGGTTGGTTTCAGATGATATTTATACGGTTTCAAATGAATTTGAGGCAATTGTAGATATAGATATGAAAACGTTTGATGTTGAAAGCCATCCGCTGTACAGTATGTCACAGAATATTGTAGATGAAGCTGAAGCCAAATACAAAGCTGCAAAAGCAGACAATTTACCAAAGTTCAATCTGCAAGGTGGTTTGCAAAAAGTAAATGGCAATTCAGGGTTTTACACCTATCAAGCAGGAATTTCCATTCCGTTTTTATCAGGTTCTAACCAAGCGCAAGTTAAAAGTGCCAGAATTGATAAAGAAATAGCAGAAATCAATATAGCGTTCAAAAAACAGGAAGTACAATCAAGGTTTGTTCAGGCTAAAGAAAATTATATCAAATGGAAAACCTCTTGGGAGTTTTATAAAAACCAAGTATTGCCATTAACAAAAGAGCAAAAAACAGGTGCATTACTGGCATACAGAGAAGGCGAAATAGATTATACTGCATTTACGCAATTGATAAAAGAAGCCATTCAATCTGAACTTGAAGCACAGACAGCATTAGTAAACTATTTAGAAAGCACATTTCAATTACAATATTTTAACCAATAAGACAATGAAAAATAAAATATATAAAATACTTACCGTAATGGTGTTAACCATATTTGTTTCAGCTTGCGGAAATAAAGAAAATCATTCCGAGAATGATGGTCATTCCGATAGTGAAGAACAAAACATAGAAGTTAACGAAGCAAATAATGAAAGCGAAGAAGTAATGCTTTCACAACAACAATTCGATGCTTTAAAAATGAAAATCGATACATTGGCATTACGTAATATGAGCGGTTATGTAGAAGCAAACGGAACGTTAGAAGTGCCACCACAAAATGAAGCAGCTATTACTACTGTTATTGGTGCTAATGTTGTTTCCATTAAAGTGATTGAAGGTGATAAAGTCAATAAAGGTCAAGTAGTGGCTTATCTATCGCATCCCAATATTATACAAGCGCAAACAGATTACTTAAACGCTTATAGCAACAGTAATTTTCTGAAAAAGAATTATGAACGTCAGCAAAAATTATATGATGCAGGTGTTGGCTCTGGTGCTAATTTTCAAAAGGCAGAAGCAGAATATGATGCATCAAAAGCAATGGTAAATGGTTTGCAAGCACAATTAAAAATATTAAATGTCAATACCTCATCTGTTCGTAATGGCACAATTGCACAACGTATAGCATTGCGTAGTCCAATAGAGGGTTTTGTGCAAAAAGTTGAAGTAAAAACAGGGCAATATGTAGAACCACAAACCGAATTATTTGAAATTGTAAATACGCATCACGTTCACGCAGATTTAATGGTCTTTGAAAAAGATGTTTATAAGGTACAGAAAGGTCAAAAAGTAAACTTTACAGTACAATCCATTCCAGATACGGAACTTATCGCAGAAATCTATTCCGTGAGCAAAACATTTGAGGACAACCCAAAAGCAGTACACGTTCACGCAGAAATAGAAAACAAAAAAGGCAACTTAATTCCTGGTATGTATATTCAAGGTAAAATTCAAGTAGATAATACCCAAACAAAAGCATTACCAGAAAGTGCGGTTATAAAAGAAGGCGATAGATATTATGTGTTTTCAGTAGAAAAAGAAAATGACGATTGGAGCTTTAAACCTATCGAAGTAGTTATTGGTACTAAAGATGGCAATTGGGTAGCTGTTCAGTTTCCAGAAGACATAGAAAAAAATACAAAATTTGCTTATAACAATGCTTACTACCTAATTGCAGAAATGAAAAAGGGAGAAGCAGAACACGAACATTAATTATGCAAACAATAGAACAACTTTTAGAGTCAAAAGAAATACGTGTTACGGCAATGCGTTTATTAATTTATAAGTTTCTTGCACAAAAACAAGTTGCAGTTGCTTTAAGCGATATTGAAAATGCTTTTGAAAAAATAGATAGAACTACACTATACAGAACCATTAAGACGTTCGAAGAAAATGTGATTGTTCATCAAATAGATGATGGTACAGGTATAACTAAATATGCGCTGTGCGAACAAGGTTGTAAGTGTGATGTTGAAACCGATTTACACTTGCATTTTCATTGTAACAATTGTAACGAAACTATATGTTTGACTGACCATAAAATTCCACAAATTCAGGTTCCTAAAGGGTTTGTTTCTGAAAATGTAAATCTGGTTGTAAAAGGTGTATGTGATAAGTGCAGCGGTCAATAATGCACTTCCCTTGCATTATAATTTATAGCATCTTTGACTTAAATATTTAACCAATGAAGAAAAGATTAATTGGAATAAGCATATTAACAGCAATTACAGCTTCTTTATGTTGCATCACACCGGTTTTAGCTCTATTTGCAGGGACAAGTGGCATTGCATCAACATTTTCTTGGTTAGAACCCTTTAGACCCTATCTCATCGGATTTACCGTTTTAGTGATTGGTTTTGCTTGGTATCAAAAACTAAAGTCTCGAAATGAAATTGACTGTGAATGTGAGACGGATGAAAAACCAAAATTTATGCAGTCCAAAACCTTTTTGGCAATTGTGACTGTATTTGCAATAGTGATGTTGGCATTTCCTTATTATTCAGGAATTTTTTACCCAAACACAGAAAAGCAAATAATCATAGTTGACAAATCAGACATTAAAACAACTGAATTTAAAATAAACGGAATGACCTGTGCGAGTTGCGAAGAACACGTAAACCACGAGGTGAATAAACTCAACGGAATCTTAAACTCAAAAGCATCCTATGAAAGTAGTAATGCAATCGTTGAATTTGACAAAACTAAAACCAATGAAACGGAAATTGAGAAAGCAATTAATGCAACAGGTTATAAAGTAACTGGTAAAAAAGAAAACTAATGGAAATTCAATTAAAATCAGAGATTACTTGTCCAAACTGTGGAAATAAAAAAGTAGAAGAAATGCCAACAAACGCTTGTCAATTCTTTTACGAGTGTGAGAATTGCAAAGCGGTTCTTAAACCAAATGAAGGAGATTGTTGTGTTTACTGTTCTTACGGTACTGTTCCTTGTCCACCAATTCAGCAAAACAAAAGTTGCTGCTAAAATTGTATTGATATGAAAAAAAAGAAACTCAATTTAAGAGATATAAAACCTAATTCTGTAAAAGAACACAGTAAAGATGATGGTCATAATCACAGTAAAGGTTCCAATAATTTTAAAGCATATATTCCAGCGATAGTAAGTTTTGTAATGCTTATCATTGGTATTGCTTTAGATTATTTTGATGTTAATTTTTTTAGAGATTGGATTCTTATTGTTTGGTATATCATAGCTTATATACCTGTTGGGTTTCCTGTTGTAAAAGAAGGATGGGAAAGTATTAAAAAAGGTGATGTCTTTACTGAATTCTTTCTAATGTCAATCGCAACTATTGGTGCATTTATCATTGGTGAATATCCCGAAGGTGTCGCTGTAATGCTGTTTTATGCAGTAGGAGAATTATTTCAAAATGCAGCAGTTAATAGAGCAAAAGGTAATATAAAAGCATTATTAGATGTTAGACCGAAAGAAGCCAATGTATTTCGTGATAATGATTATAAAAGTGTTTCGCCAGAAGATGTAAACATTGGAGAGAAAATTCAAATTCGAGTAGGTGAAAAGATTCCATTGGATGGTGTTTTATTATCTGAAAAGGCATCATTAAATACCGCAGCTTTAACAGGCGAGAGTAAACCCGATTCCATACAAAAAGAAGCAAAAGTATACGCAGGTAGTATTAATTTAGAAAGTGTAATTGAAATTGAAGTAACTAACAAGTTTGAAGATAGTTCTATTGCGAGAATATTAGACTTGGTTCAAAATGCTACTACCCGAAAATCTAAAACAGAATTATTCATTAGACAGTTTGCTCGTATATATACACCAATAGTGGTGTTTTTAGCGATAGGTGTAACATTCATTCCTTACTTTTTTGTAGGTGATTATGTGTTTAGAGATTGGTTGTACAGAGCCTTAATTTTCTTGGTAATATCTTGTCCTTGTGCATTGGTAATTTCTATTCCATTGGGTTATTTCGGTGGTTTGGGAGCAGCTTCAAAAAATGGAATATTGTTCAAAGGTGCTTCATTTTTAGATGCAATGACCAAGATTAATACATTGGTGATGGATAAAACAGGAACGGTTACAAAAGGTGTTTTCAAAATCAAAGAAGTAAAAGCAATTGATTGGAAAGAAACCGAATTTATGCAATATTTAATGGCGATGGAAGAACAATCCACACATCCAATTGCCAAAGCGATTTTAGAGTATAAAGCAGACGGAGAAGATTTTGAGGCTACCGAAGTTTCTGAAATTGCAGGAAAAGGTTTAAGAGGCTTTGTAAATGGTAAAACAGTTTTAGTAGGTAATAAAGCCTTAATGACTGCAAATAACATTAATGTTCCATCTGAAACAGAATCTATTGTAGAATCGATTGTATTAGTTGCAATCGATAATCAATTTGCAGGTTATGTAGTAATAGCGGACGAATTAAAAGAAGATGCCAAAGAAACAATTGTCAATTTACAAAAAGTAGGCATTAAAAATATTATGATGCTTTCCGGTGACAAAGATTCCATTACTCAACAAGTCGCTAAAGAATTGAATATTGAAAATGCTAAAGGTGGTTTATTACCAGAAGATAAATTAAACGAAGTTGAAATTTTAAAGAAAAATCCTGAAAACAAAATTGCATTTATCGGTGATGGAATTAATGATGCACCTGTTTTGGCTGCAAGTGATGTTGGTATTGCAATGGGTGGTTTAGGAAGTGATGTCGCTATTGAAACTGCCGATGTTATTATTCAAACAGACCAACCTTCTAAAGTGGTAAGAGCAATTCAAATAAGTCGTTCTACTCGAAAAATCGTATGGCAGAATATTGCTTTAGCTTTTGGAGTTAAAGTGATTGTATTGATTTTAGGTGCTGGTGGTCTGGCAACTATGTGGGAAGCAGTTTTTGCTGATGTAGGAGTGGCTTTGTTGGCAATTTTGAATGCCGTAAGGTTACAGCGAATGAAATGGAATTATTTATAAAGTTATGTTAAAAAAAATTAGGGGTTATAAAAATTTTATACCTTTGTTTTCAATATGAAAAAAGTATTCCATAAAATATTATCACTTTTAATGGCTTTTGTAGTGTTGTTTTCTACACTATCGTTTACTATTGATATGCATTATTGTGGAGATACTTTAGTAGAAACTGCCATTTTCAATAAAGCTAAAGGCTGCGGAATGGAAATGGAAAAACCTTCTTCTGAAGGATGTTCTATAACCAAGAAAAACTGTTGTGATGAGAAACAATTGGTTATTGAAGGTCAAGACGAATTAAAACTAAATTTTGATAAACTTACTTTTGAGCAACAACAATTTGTAGCTTCATTTATATATACTTATATCAACCTTTTTGAAGGTTTAGATAAAAATGTATCTTCTTACGAAGAATACAAAACACCACTCGTCGTCAAGCAAATCTTCAAGATTGACGAGACTTATTTAATTTGATTTTTAAAAAATAGACTGTGTTATCCTATGGCTGTATGTCGTAAGGATAATTTGCTGTATTCGGTGTTTTCGTAACACCATTGTCTAATTTTTAATTATCAAAGCCAATGCTAAATAAAAGCATCAAATTTTTAATAGAAAATAAACTCGTTGCAGTTTTAATGCTTGTCCTTTTCATAGGATGGGGAACTGTAAACGCACCTTTTAATTGGGATACAGGATTTTTACCAAGTAACCCTGTTGCAGTAGATGCTATTCCAGATATAGGTGAAAATCAACAAATCGTATTTACCAAATGGGATGGTCGCTCACCGCAAGATATTGAAGACCAAATTACCTATCCATTGACAACATCTTTATTGGGTATTCCAGGAGTAAAAACCATTCGTAGCTCGTCTATGTTTGGCTTTTCAAGTATCTATATCATTTTTGAAGAAGATGTAGAGTTTTATTGGAGTCGTAGTAGAATATTAGAAAAACTCAATTCGTTACCAAGTGGCTTATTGCCTGATGGTGTTAATCCTGCTTTGGGTCCAGATGCTACAGGTTTAGGACAAATATTTTGGTACACATTAGAAGGTCGTGATGAAAACGGAAATGTAACTGGTGGTTGGGATTTACACGAATTACGAAGCATACAAGATTACTATGTAAAGTATGCTTTATCATCTGCAAGTGGTGTATCAGAAGTGGCTTCAATTGGTGGTTACGTACAAGAATATCAAGTGGATGTGAATCCTGAATTAATGCGGCAATACAATATAGGCTTACATCATATTGTAAAAGCAGTTAAGGAAAGTAATAAAGACATTGGTGCACAAACTTTAGAAATTAATCAAGCCGAATATTTAGTACGTGGTTTGGGTTATGTAAAGTCTATTTCAGATATAGAAAATGCTGTAGTCACTTCAGAAGACTACACAGCTATAAGAATTAAAGATATAGGTAAAGTATCATTAGGTCCTGCAACACGAAGAGGTCTTTTAGATAAGGAAGGTGCAGAAGTTGTTGGTGCTGTTGTTGTGGCTCGTTATGGTGCGAATCCAATGGAAGTTATCAATAACGTTAAAGATAAAATTAATGAATTAAGCGCAGGATTACCTTCAAAAGTATTGGCAGATGGAAGAACGTCACAAGTAACAATTATTCCTTTTTATGATAGAACGGAATTGATTCAAGAAACTTTAGGCACACTCAATGAAGCCTTAACATTAGAAATATTAATTACCATTTTGGTTATAATGATTATGGTATTTAATTTACTTGCTTCTGTATTAATCTCTGGTCTATTACCTGTTGCAGTTTTAATGGTATTTATAGCAATGAAACTCTTTGGTGTCGATGCTAATATTGTGGCGTTATCTGGTATTGCAATCGCTATTGGTACTATGGTAGATGTTGGTGTTATTCTTTCAGAAAACATCATTAGACATTTAGATGAAAATAAAGAAAAACTGCCTATAAATAATGTGGTTTACAATGCAACAGCTGAAGTTTCAGGCGCAATTGTAACTGCTGTAATGACAACGATTATTAGTTTCATTCCTGTATTTACAATGATTGGTGCTGAAGGAAAATTATTTAGACCGTTAGCTTTTACCAAAACATTTGCTTTAACAGCTTCTATAATTGTAGCCTTATTTTTAATACCACCATTCGCAGCGTTTTTATTTAGAAAAAAATCTATTAAAAGCAATTTTAAATATGCTTTAAATGGTGTTTTAATAGCATTAGGTATCGTTGCTATAGTTTACGGTTATTGGTTAGGATTGATATTAATTGCTTTTGGAATTACTGCACTTCTTAACCTACAAAATAAATTAACTGATAAACAGGTTAATCTTATTAATATAATCATTTCTGTTTCTGCTATTGTATTCTTATTGGCTGAATATTGGAGACCATTAGGCGTAGATAAAAGTATCATTTGGAATCTCGTTTTTGTAAGTATTATTTGCTTTGGTTTATTAGGTGTTTTCTCGTTATTCATTAAATATTACACAAGAATTTTAAGATGGTGTTTAGATAATAAACTATTGTTTTTATCTGTACCAACCGCTATTGTAATCGCTGGGTTTTTCATTATGAAGAATACAGGAAAAGAGTTTATGCCATCATTAAATGAGGGTTCATTTCTGTTGATGCCAACCTCAATGCCACATTCTGGCATAGAAGAAAATAAACGAGTCTTACAACAGTTGGATATGGCTGTAGCAAGTATTCCAGAGATAAAAACTGTCGTTGGTAAAGCAGGTCGTACAGAATCAGCTTTAGACCCAGCACCATTATCAATGTATGAGAATGTTATTCAGTATAAACCAGAATATATGCTGAATGAAAACAGAGAACGTCAACGTTATAAAGTAAATGATGATGGTTTGTTTGAATTGAAAGATGGACGATTCATCGCAAATCCAAATAATACTAAAGATGTCACTTTAAGCGCAATTAAAAACTCTCAATTAATAGAAGATAATGATGGTGAGTTTTATAGAAACTGGCGACCAAAAATACAATCACCAGATGATATTTGGAATGACATTGTTAAAGTAACCAAACTACCAGGAGTTACATCAGCACCAAAACTACAACCTATTGAAACCCGATTGGTAATGCTTCAAACTGGTATGCGAGCACCAATGGGAATAAAGGTTAAAGGTCAAGATTTAAAACAAATTGAAGCGTTTGGTGTGCAGTTAGAGGGTATTTTGAAACAAGTTAAAGGAGTAAAAGATGAAGCTGTTTTTGCAGATCGTATCGTAGGAAAACCTTATTTGCTTATTGATATTGATAGAGAAAAAATTGCACGTTATGGCATTTCAATACAAGATGTACAAGATGTTTTAAAAATAGCTGTTGGTGGTATGGTATTAACCCAAACCGTTGAAGGTAGAGAACGTTATGGTGTGCGTGTTAGATACCCAAGAGAATTAAGAGCTAATCCAACCGACTTAAAACAGATTTATATACCAGTTGAAAAAGGCAGTCCAGTTCCTTTAAGCGAATTGGCAACAATAAAATACGAACAAGGTCCACAAGTCATTAAAAGTGAAGATACCTTTTTAGTAGGCTATGTATTATTTGATAAAATGGATGGCTTTGCAGAAGTAAGTGTTGTAGAAAATGCACAAACCTTAATTCAAGAAAAAATAGATAATGGAGAATTAGTAGTACCAAAAGGTATTAATTATCAATTCACAGGAACATATGAGAATCAATTAAGAGCAGAAAAAACCTTGTCGGTTGTTGTTCCTTTAGCATTAGCAATCATTTTCTTAATTCTATATTTCCAATTCCGTTCTGTAGGAACATCATTAATGGTGTTTACAGGTATTGCAGTAGCATTTGCTGGCGGATTTCTAATGATATGGCTATATGGTCAAGATTGGTTTTTAAACTTCAATTTCTTTGGCGAAAACCTACGTGATTTGTTTCAGATGCATCCAATTAATTTAAGTGTTGCTGTTTGGGTAGGTTTTATTGCACTTTTCGGAATTGCAACCGATGATGGTGTGGTTATGGCAACTTATTTAACGCAAACTTTTGATAGAAATTCACCAGATAATAAAAAGGAAATTAGAGCATCAGTAGTTGAAGCAGGAGAAAAACGAATAAGACCTTGCTTAATGACAACAGCTACAACCATATTAGCATTATTACCAATATTAACCTCAACAGGTCGTGGTAGCGATATTATGATTCCTATGGCAATACCAAGTTTTGGTGGAATGTTAATTGCCTTAATCACCTTATTTGTAGTACCAGTTTTATATAGCTGGAAAGCAGAAGTTCAACTAAAAAGAGCATCAAAATGAAACATATAAAAACAGTCTTTTTTCTTTTTTCAATTCTCTTTGCTCTCAAAGGAAATGCGCAACAATTAGAAACTTTTATTGACGAAGCATTAACTAATAATCCTGAGATTCAAAAGTTCGAGTTAAAGTATAAGAGAGTTTCAGAAAAAGTAAATGAGGTCAATACAATTCCTAATACCGAATTTGGTGTAGGTTACTTTATAAGTGAGCCAGAGACACGAACAGGAGCGCAACGTTTTAAGGTATCTGCAAAACAAATGTTGCCTTGGTTTGGTACAATTACATCAAGAGAAAATTACGTAAGTTCATTAGCAGATGCTAAATACGAAGATATAGTTATTGCTAAACGAAAATTAATGGCTTCTGTATCACAATCGTATTACAAGTTATATGCTAACATAACAAAACAAGATGTGTTAAGTGAGAATATTAAGCTCTTGAAAACTTATGAAACAATGGCTTTAACCTCTGTTGAGGTTGGTAAAGCATCGGCAGTAGATGTATTACGATTGCAAATACGTCAAAACGAATTACAACAAGTAAAGAATGTGTTACACCAACAATTTTTATCAGAACAAACCACTTTTAATAATCTTTTAAATAGAGAAAATGATATTGAAGTAAATGTGATTGATGACCTATTGATTCCGAAAGAAGATTTTGAAACTACTACTGAAAATTTAGCATTACACCCAGAATTATTAAAATATGATAAACTCTTTACATCTATTGAGCAATCTGAATTATTGAACCAAAAAGAAAGCAGTCCTATGATTGGTTTTGGATTAGACTATATCAATGTTGTTGAACGTTCAGATTTAAACTTTAGCGACAATGGTAAGGATATTATAATGCCAATGGTGTCAGTATCCATTCCAATTTTCAATAAGAAATACAAATCTATTACAAAGCAAAACGAATTAGAACAACAAGAAATTCTATCTCAAAAACAAGAAAGACTAAATACTTTAGAAACACTTTTAGATAAGGCAGTAAATGAGCGTATATCAGCAAGAATAAGGCATAATACAGCAATTAAAAACGTAAAACAAGCTAAAGATGCAGAACAAATACTGATAAAAAGTTATGAAACTGGAATGATTGACTTTAATGATGTTTTAGACATTCAAGAATTACAACTTAAGTTTCAAATAAGTCAAATAGAATCAGTTAAAAACTATTATGTTCAAAGTACAATTATTAATTATTTAATCCAATGAAACACACCTATCATATTCACGGAATGACGTGCAACGGTTGTCGCAGTCACGTAGAGGAAACACTTTCAAAAGTTGATGGTGTCTCAAATGTAAATGTCAATTTAGAAAAATCAGAATCTACTATTGAAATGGAGCAACACATTGCTATTGAAACATTTCAAAAAGCATTAAGAGATGATGGTGGTGGATATAGTATTCATAAACAAGGCGAACACCAAAATACTAAAGAAGAAAAACAGGAACATCCTAAAGGCAAAGGAACTGGAACATTTTATTGTCCTATGCATTGCGAAGGAGACAAAACTTATAACAAAGTAGCTGATTGTCCTGTTTGCGGAATGGATTTGGTTGAAGAAAAAAATTTAACTTCTGTAAGCACCCAATTTACTTGTCCAATGCACCCAGAAATAGTTAAAGATGAAGCAGGTTCGTGTCCTATTTGCGGTATGGATTTAGTGCCATTAGAAGCAGATATTTCAGAAGAAGACAAAACCTATAAAAAACTATTAAAAAAGTTTTGGATAGCTGTAGTTTTTACTGTGCCAATATTTTTAATAGCAATGTCTGAAGCATTAGAAAATAATCCTTTATATAATGTTTTAGAGCAAAAACAATGGAACTGGATTCAGTTTGCATTATCAATCCCTGTAGTGTTTTATGCAACTTGGATGTTCTTTAAACGTGCTTATACATCAATAAAAACAATGAACCTGAATATGTTTACCTTAATTGGTATTGGTTCGGGTATCGCGTGGTTATTTAGTGTATTTGCAATGGTATTTCCAGATGTATTCCCACAAGATTTTAAAACAGCCGATGGTAATGTATTTGTTTATTTTGAAGCTACAACGGTAATTTTAACATTAGTATTATTAGGACAATTATTAGAAGCAAGAGCACATAGTCAAACAAGTGGTGCAATAAAAGAATTACTAAAATTAGTGCCTTCAACAGCAACATTGGTTACTAATGGAGAAGATAAAGTTATTGCAATAGATAAAATTGAAAAAGACAATTTATTACGAGTTAAGCCTGGAGAAAAAATTCCAGTAGATGGTAGTATTGTAGAAGGTCAAAGTAGCATTGATGAATCTATGATTACTGGAGAACCTATTCCAGTAGATAAGAGTATAGACGATAAAGTAAGTTCTGGCACAATCAACGGTACAAAGTCATTTATTATGAAAGCTGAAAAGGTAGGTTCCGAAACTTTACTTTCTCAAATTATTCATATGGTAAATAATGCAAGTCGTTCAAAAGCACCTATTCAAAAATTAGCAGATAGAATATCTAAATACTTTGTTCCAATTGTATTAGTTGTTGCAGTAATAACATTTATAGTTTGGGCTGTTTTTGGCCCAGAACCTGCTTATGTCTTTGCCTTCGTAAATGCAATTGCAGTATTAATTATTGCCTGTCCTTGTGCATTAGGTTTGGCAACACCAATGTCTGTTATGGTTGGTGTTGGTAGAGGTGCACAATCTGGTGTGTTAATTAAAAATGCTGAAGCATTAGAAAAAATGAATAAGGTAGATACGCTTATTGTAGATAAAACAGGTACGATTACAGAAGGAAAGCCTTCAGTTGAAAAAGTAATCTCAATTAATAATTTAAAAGAAGAAAAACTACTTCATTTTATTGCTTCCTTAAATCAATATAGCGAACATCCTTTAGCAGAAGCCATAGTTAACTATGGTAAATATAAAAATACTACAATTATAAAAGTAAACGATTTTCAAGCTGTCGCAGGTAAAGGTGTTATAGGTACTATTGAAAACAAAAAAGTTGCTTTAGGTAATGCAAAGTTATTAGAGCAGTTTTCCATAACTATTTCTAAAAATTTAGAAACTAATGTGGTTGCAGAACAAGAACAAGGTAAAACAGTATCATATATAGCAGTAGATAATGAAGCTGTTGGATATGTAACTATTTTCGATGCCATTAAAACCACAAGTCAAAATGCTATTAAACAACTACAAGATAATGGTGTTGAGGTAATAATGCTTACAGGAGATAATAAAAATACTGCAAAATCAGTAGCAAAACAATTAAACCTTAAACACTATAAAGCAGAATGCCTTCCAGAAGATAAACTTAACGAAATAAAAACATTGCAACAGCAAGGTAAAGTAGTCGCAATGGCAGGTGATGGTATTAACGATGCTCCAGCATTAGCACAGTCAGATGTTGGTATCGCAATGGGTACAGGTACAGATGTTGCCATTGAAAGTGCCTCGATTACATTAGTCAAAGGAGATTTGCAAGGCATTGTAAAAGCTAAAAAATTAAGTCACGAAGTTGTTAAGAATATAAAGCAAAACCTCTTTTTTGCTTTTATATACAATGTATTAGGAGTACCAATAGCGGCAGGTGTTTTATATCCAATTTTTGGATTATTACTCTCACCAATGATTGCTGCTTTAGCAATGAGTTTTAGTTCGGTTTCAGTAATAGTAAACGCATTAAGATTAAGAAATATTAAAATATAGTAAAATGAAAAAATATATTGTTTACATAGGAATATTAGTAACTGGGCTACTATTGGGTTGGTTGCTATTTGGTGGTTCATCAAATAAAAAAACAGAACATAATCATTCTGAAATTGAAGAAACAAATCAAATGTGGACGTGTTCAATGCATCCACAAATTATGCAACCAGAAGCTGGCGATTGTCCTATTTGTGGTATGGATTTAATTCCTTCCGAAAGTAGCGCAGATGGTTTAGGAACTGACCAATTTAAACTAACAGAAAATGCAATTGCATTAGCTAATATTCAGACAACGATAGTTGGTGAAAGTAATGTTGAAGGTAATGCCATAAAATTATCAGGTAAGATTGCTGAAAATGAAAAAGCAAATGCAGTACAGGTTAGTTATTTTTCAGGGAGAATAGAACGTCTAAATGTAAGTTTTACAGGTGAAAAAGTGAGTAAAGGTCAATTATTGGCAACCATTTATTCACCAGAATTATATGCAGCACAACAAGAGCTAATTACAGCATCTACTATAAAAGAATCGCAACCTGCATTATACAAAGCAGTACGTAATAAATTGAAATTATGGAAGCTCTCTGAAAAACAAATTAATCAAATTGAATCTACAGGAAAAGTAAAAGAGAATTTTCCTGTGTATGCTACAGTCTCTGGTACAGTAACAGATAAATTAATAGAGCAAGGAGATTACATCAAACAAGGGCAACCATTACTTAAAATTGCTAATCTGAATACGGTTTGGGCAAATTTCGATGTCTATGAAAACCAGATAGAATTATTTAAAAAAGGACAAGAAGTTTCTGTATCTACTAACGCATATGCAAATAAGGTTTTTAAAGGAAAAGTCGATTTTATAGACCCAATTTTAAACAATAAAACAAGAACAGTAACCTTGCGTGTAGTTCTAAATAATAAGAACGATGTTTTTAAACCAGGAATGTTTGTATCTGCAAATATTGATGGTGTTAAGAATGAAGTTAAAGGAGCATTATCTATTCCAGCATCTGCTGTATTATGGACAGGAGAACGTTCTGTGGTGTATTTAAAAACAAATCCAGACCAACCAGTTTTTGAAATGCATGAAGTTAAGTTAGGCAATCAAATAGGTAATGAATATGAAGTATTAGTTGGCTTATTTGTTAGTGATGAAATTGTGACCAATGGTACATTTACTGTAGATGCTGCTGCACAATTGAAAGGTAAAAAATCAATGATGAATAAAGATGGTGGCAAAGTTATGACTGGTCACGAAGGGCATTTAGGTATGGAAAACAATGCATCGAATAAAGAAAACGACCATACCAATATGACTGAACGTTTGGAAGCACCTAAAGCATTTCAAAAACAATTAAAGAATGTTTATGATAACTATATCAATTTAAAAGATGCGTTAGTTGAAGATAATACAAACAAAGTATCTATAGATGCCAATATTTTACTGGACAAATTGAGTCAAGTAGATATGAAATTAGTAAAAGATAAAACTCATAATCATTGGATGTCATTGGCAAAAGAGATAAAATCTTCTGCAACTGCTATTTCAAAAACAACAGATTTAAAAGAACAAAGAAGCCATTTCAAACATCTATCCTCACATTTAATCAATTCTGTGCAATTGTTTGGTGTCAATGAAAAAGTTTATGTGAAATTTTGCCCAATGGCAAATAACAATAAAGGTGCGCATTGGTTGAGTAAAGAAGAAAAAGTAATCAATCCATATTTCGGTGAAGCAATGCTCACTTGTGGTGAAGTAAAACAAGTAATAGAATAAATCAAAATCAATTATTAATATTTAAATTTTAAAACAATGAAAAAAGTGATTTTAAGTTTAGCTGTAATAGCAGCTATGGGTTTGACAAGTTGTAATAGTCAAACAAAAAAAGAAGCAGAAACAACCACTACAGAAGTGTCAAAAGATATGGCAATGACTGACTTGTCTTTTGGTGTAAGAGGTAATTGTGGTATGTGTAAAAATACCATTGAAAAAGCAGCAAGTGGTGTTGAAGGCGTATCTAAAGCAACTTGGGATGTAGAAAAAAAGAAGATAGATGTTTCTTTTGATGATACCAAAACAGATGCAATGGCTATACACAAAGCAATTGCGTCTTCAGGATATGATACTGAAAAAGTGTCAGGAAGTGAAGAAGCCTATAAAGACTTGCCTGGCTGTTGCAAATATGACCACGAAATGGTTATGAACCAAGCAGGAGAAACTAAAAGTGATGACAATAAAAATTAATTAGTAAAACTAATTTAAAAACTGAAGTATTGTCAACAATGCTGTCAACGTCAAATATAAAACCCTTACAATCAATTGATTATAAGGGTTTTTGCGGAGAAAGAGGGATTCGAACCCCCGGACCTGTGACAGTCAATAGTTTTCAAGACTACCGCATTCGACCACTCTGCCATTTCTCCGTTGAGGGTGCAAATATAGGATGCTTTTTCGTATTGCTCAAACTTTTTTTTATTTTTTTAATCAAATAATTCTACTTTTTTAATCATCAATTTAATAAGCGTTTCCTATTTTTGTTTAAAATAGTAGTTTATGGCTAATAATACCTTTGGAAATCTTTTTACTTTAACCACTTTCGGAGAATCGCATGGTGAAGCTATTGGAGGAATCATTGATGGTTGTCCTGCTGGAATAGAATTAGATTTAGAAGCTATTCAAAAAGAACTAGATAGAAGAAAACCTGGACAATCTGCTATTGTGACTCAACGAAAAGAGCCAGATGAAGTTCAATTTTTATCAGGAATATTTGAAGGAAAAACTACAGGTACTTCTATTGGTTTTATAATTAATAACACCAATCAAAAAAGTAAAGATTATTCTCATAATATAAATGTTTATCGACCTTCTCATGCTGATTATACGTATGATAAAAAATATGGTATTCGTGATTATCGTGGCGGCGGAAGAACATCGGCAAGAGAAACAGCCAATTGGGTAGTTGCTGGAGCAATTGCAAAACAATTAATCAGTCATATAAAAATTAATGCCTTTACCTCTACTGTTGGAGAAATTAATATTAATAAACCGTATCAAGATTTAGATTTTGATTTGACAGAAACTAACGATGTTCGTTGTCCAGATGCTGCAATTGCCGAGAAAATGATTTCGCACATCAAAGAAATAAAAAAGCAAGGCGATACAATTGGAGGAACCATTACCTGTGTTGCACAAAATATTCCAATTGGTTTGGGCGAACCTATTTTTAATAAATTACATGCACAATTAGCTAAAGCGATGTTATCCATTAATGCCGTAAAAGGTTTTGAGTACGGAAGCGGTTTTTGTGGAACTAAAATGAAAGGCACTGAACATAATGATGTTTTTAATACTAATGGAACTACCAAAACAAACCTTTCTGGAGGAATTCAAGGCGGAATAAGTAACGGAATGGATATTTATTTCCGAGTTGCTTTTAAGCCAGTTGCTACATTGATACAAAAACAAGACACTATTGATAGCGATGGTAACAAGGTTGAAATGCAAGGTCGTGGACGTCATGATCCTTGTGTAGTACCAAGAGCTGTTCCTATAGTTGAAGCAATGACTGCACTTGTATTGGCCGATTTTTACTTGTTAGATAAAATAAGTAAACTATAAATTAATTTTTAGCAAACTTTGCTCCTAACCAAGCCATTGGAAAATATGCTAATACAATATCAGTAATAGTAAACCACATTGGCCCAGTAATCATATAATTGACCATAATTCCACCTAAGAAAAACAATACACCAACTATCATTGCCATTTTCATTTTGTTAGTGGCAGCAATTTTATAAGCCAAAAAAGCGCCCACAAGAGTTCCTAAAGCATGACCTAAAAATGGAAATAAAAAGTGTTTAGCATCCAATGTTGGCATTACTTCTGCTAAAGCAGTCATATCATTGATATCAATTCCAACTATTGGAAACATTTTATGACCTGTATTAATAAGTCCCATATTCACAACGCTTCCAACAATCCAGCCACCAACAACGGCAAGGATATTTTTTAAAATCGGATTCATAAGTTTAATTTTTCAGTTGTTACTAATATACTATATATTTATAAATTAACATTTTAAAACTACTCTTCAACAATCTTCACAGTCAGTATTCTTAGATCATTGATAGGTCTATCATTGTCATCAACTTTAACTACAGCAATAGAATCAACAATATTCAATCCTTTTATTACTTGACCAAAAACAGTATAATTTTGGTCCAAATGTGGCGTTCCGCCTTGAGTTCTATATACCTCGCGATGGTCTTCTGGAATAGTATATTTTTCAAAATCAGTAAAGTTTTCAGCACGTTTTTCTAATTCTTTATTAATTTTTAAATATAATGGATAATCTTCATTAGCAATCGCTTGTTGCAAAGAATCAAACAAGGCTTTGTTTTCAGGTAATTTATTTGAATAATGAGTTGCCAACCATTTATTGATTCGCTTTTCATCAATATCTATCAAACTATCTTTCCTTGCATCTCTTTGTACAATATAAAACTGCATAGCACTCGAGGCTCTTTCAGCATTTCCATCTCTTGCTGCACCCAATGCTCCTTTTTTGTGAAACAAGTTAGTTCTAAATTCCGCATCAACTTTATAGGGTCTGTCACCATTTCCAAGTTGAATATTTGGCTCGGCATATTTACTATCAGGATCACCACTTTGTACCATAAATTGATTGATAACTCTATGAAACAACAAACTATCATAAGCACCTTCTTTCACCAATTTTATAAAGTTGTCTCGATGTTTAGGTGTTTCATTATAAAGTTCCAATAAAATAGTCCCTTTATCGGTAACCATTTCAATTTTAGTTCTTTGTTCTTCAGTTGTTGGTTTATCATTTTTAGTGTTACAACATACAAACGCTAATAATAGCGTAAACATTGAAATTAATTTAAGTGTATTTTTCATTTATTATAATTTAGTTATTAAAACGTATCACTTTTCCTTTTTCAAGAAGTGATTTTGCTTCTTTCCAGTTAGGTAATATTTCGGTATCTATTGTTATTGTTCTTATTTCTTTTGCAATTTCTTTACTAACTTTCATTGCTTCTAAGTGTGCTCCACTACCTGCAAACTCTTTGAGGTCATTCTCATTTCCCCATAGCGTCATAGTATAATGCGTTGTCCAAAAACCTCTTTTCTTAAAATCTTTACAATTAGAAGATTTCAGTTGTTTTACTATACTTAATGCTTTTTGAGATAATACAAAAAACTTAAATGGTCCTTTTAACTCTATAGATGTAATGGTGGCTTTCATTTAATCAATACAATAATAATTCAGTAAAGATAAACAACTTATTGATTATTGTTTATAAACTATAGGATGATACACTTCCATAAATTCCTTGGTTTCTTTTTCTGAAATTGCATTAGGATAGGTCATCAACAATAATTGCATTGGAGGTTCTCCTTCTTTAAAAACTGGAAGTAAATAATGATGTAGATTCAATTTAAATCCAACTCATTCATAAAATTTAATTCTTCGCTTATTAATATCAGAATAAGGGAATTCTACTTCCAACAAAACTGGCTTAACATGATTTTTGGCAAAATTTTCCAAAATCATTTTTCCAAAGCCTTTATTTCTATGTTTAGATGCTGTAGCAAAATGATCAATAAAACGAACCGAATCTAAATCCCACCATAAAACAAATCCAATTAATTCTTCTTCAATAATTATAACATCATAATGATACAATGGATTGTTCATTAATTTAGTCTGAGCATCTAATGTTTTTCGCTCTTCAGGAGGAAAGGCTTCCAAGTATATTTCCCATGCTTGAGAAAAATAATTGTTATTAGTTGATTGTAAGCGTATTTGTTTCATTTAATTCCGTCAATAAACCTTCTTTTTAGTTCTCTAAACATTTTGCGTAACCAACCTTTGCAATGACAAAATGTGGTAAGTACCGCTCTGTAAAACTCATTTTTGGATATCGTTTATCAACTTCAATCAAAAAATCATCAAATTTTGGCAACTCAAAATCAAAAAATGGTACCTTATTAAATGTTGGCATATTTTCGACATACAACTTTGCCTTCAAGCAATTTTTAGGATATTTGGTAGTACAATAAGAACTCACTTGCGTTCCCAAATTTCTCATTGCAGCCAAAAACAGGATGACTTTTTCTGTATCATTTTCTAAATTTAGTTTTTTTAAATCAATATCTACGGTGCCTAAATCCATAGGTTTTTGCTTGTTTAGTATGTCAGAAAAAATAGATAGGTAATAATGCATTAGCAATTCGTTTTGAGTAGGTAAATTTCTTAACTCTTTTCGTATCACTTTAGCACAACTTAATTTTTTAATTCCAATATGAGGTCCGTTATAAGAATTCCAAATTAACTTTTTATGAAGGTAATGACCAACAAGTGTATTCATATTTGGTTTAATCAAGAACTCACTATCAATAATTTTATTCTTACGCTTATTGAGTTCGGTGAGAAAAAATCGTAGTTGTTCAATTTCAGTAATTTGATATTCTAAATTATTGGCTGTGCCTTCACTTTCATAGAAATCTAATACAAAATCTGGAATGCTTTTGTGATATTCAACTTTTTCATTTTGCCCAAAAACAACACTAACTGAAAGGAATAATAATATTGAAATTATTTTTTTCATTATCCATTGTTTTTCGTTTTCAAGAAGTTAAATATAAGACAAATTATTTTAGCACTATTTCCAATGCTTTTTTAAACGAATTCACGGAAATCGAAATATCTTTTTGGGTAGTAGTCCAAGAACAAACACTTACACGCATTACTTTTTTTCCTTTCCATTCCGAACCTCCTAACCAACATTCTCTCAATTCTTGAATCGTACTCAACACTTTTTCGGTCAATTCATCAGAATCACAACGCACTAATACTTGGTTAAATACCACATCATTATCGACATAAAAACTATCAATTTCTCTAATTTCATCGGCAAACTGGTTTGCTCTTTCATACATTGTCAATACCATTTCATCAATACCTTCTTTGCCCAGATATTTCATAATTGCCCACAATTCAATAATTCGCGCTCTTCTAGACATTTCAGGCGTATAAAATAGTCCATCTCGTTCTTTGCTCTTTACAAGATAACTTCCTGATGCATGTAGTGCTGCTTTCAACGCTTCTTCATCGGAACACAAAACAATTCCGCTATCATAAGGTGTGTTCAAGGTTTTATGACCATCAACAGCCCAAGAAGATGCCAATTCACTTCCTTTGGTGAGGTGTTTCAATTTTTCTACAGCACCAGCCCATAATCCAAAAGCACCATCGATATGTACCCAAGCATTGGCTTCATTTGCTTTTTTACAGATGGTTTCAAAATCATCAAAAGAGCCACTATTCACATTTCCTGCTTGTAAAACTACAATCGTATTTTCATCCATTTCTGGAACCAAATCGGCGCGGATTCTACCTTGGTCATCCACGTCAACCCATTCAATATTCTCTTGCCCTAAGCCAAGCATTCCAACCGCTTTTACCACTGTAGAATGTGCTTGAGTTCCTGTGACAATTCGGATTTGAGGCGCATTTCGCAATCCTTGCTTATTGATATCCCAATTGTTGCGCTCCAATATTCTATATCTCGCTGCTGCCAATCCACATAAGGTTGCCACTGAAGTACCACTTACAAAACCTGCGCAAGTTTTTTCTGGCAAACCAAATAATTCTACCAACCAACGTTCTACAACACTTTCTAACTTACTTCCAATTGGAGACAATACATTTAATCCAGGTGCTTGATCCCAATATGTTGCCATATTTTTGGCAGCCAAGCCAACCGGAACTACACTACCAATCACAAATCCAAAATACCTTCCGCCAAGTGTTGCGGTAGTTGCTGGACTTCCATAGGTATGCAATTGTTCTAAAACATTCTCTGGTTTAGAAGTAAGTAATGGCAAGGCTTCATCAAATACCGAAAGATTTTCCAAAGCCTCTTCAGTTGGATATACATTGCGTTCCAACACCGATTCTAAATACTCAAAAGAATAGTCTTGTACTTGTTTAAATAAGGCTTTGTTTCTCAGTTCCAGAAACATTTTATCTTGAAGATTGCTCATAACAATTTATATTTACTAGTACTAAATTAATAAATACAAATTGAACAAAAAATAAGTTGGCTTAAAAGTGAAATTTATTTTTATTTCCTAAACTCATCAAAAATCACTTCGTCACCTATTTCAACTTTTGAGATATGTTTGATTCGGTCATTCCAATCAAGTGGAGTCCAATATTTAGGATATTTAACGGTAATTTCATTACCAATTAATTTTTCCTTAAGTTCATCTAAGTTTAGTCCATTTTCTAAACCTCGATTGATGTAAAAAACTCGCTTGTTACCTTCTAGACGTATAACGACATCTTTGACACCTCCTTCTTTAATCATGGCTACAACACCAGTTTCCACCAATGCTTTGTCTTCAGTTACAATTGGTACAGGTCTAAAAATGGCAATAGCAGCCACAAAAAACAAGGCAATAAGACCTAATATTATCTTTTTTCTCATAGTTTGGTTATTTAAGTCAAGTTATTATTATAACGTATTAACTTTAAATAAGTTGTGAATTTATATACAATATTTCTATTTCCCCAACCATATTATTCCTATTGCAATCACAATTAATGGAAAAAGTAAAAAAAATTGACTAATTATCAACCAAAAAACGAATTCAATCCATTGAAAAACACCCATTTCAATTGACTTTTCTTTCTTCGTTATTCTCTCCAATTCCTCAAATTCCATTTTCATAAAGTCCGATTCACTAATTTTTAAGTCGATAATTCCAATATTATTCAGTCCTTTTTTGAATCCATTAAAAACTGCTTTCGGATGTAACCAAAAACTATATCCCATTGCCCAAAAACTAAAAATACAAACAGGAAAATATTTCCATAATCCAGTAGCTATTTCCCAACCAGCAATAAATGCTTCACCTTTCCAAGAAGTATCACATTTATTCAGCAAATGTTGAATATCATGAATATGAATAACTTCTTTTCTGAATTTTGGATTCGGAAGTTTTAAACTAATTCCAAATACTTTTAATTCAAAAGTATCTTTATCAACTCCTCCCTTTTCAGGAATTCCATTTTCATTGTAGAATTCAATTAACAACTTGTCTAATGTCATTTTAACGACAATTTTTTACACAACTTTTAGTACAAATCTAGTTGCATCTTTTATGCTACTAATTTAAGAATTTATACAGAAAAAACCTGTAGAATTTCTCAATTTTATCTAAGCAAACCATTAATCTTTCACACTGCTAACCTCTAACCTTTTCTATATATTCTGGGCAATCCAAACGTATTTCATTACGCAACAATTCTTTTTGAAGCAAATTACAATAATCTGTCTCGTTATTTCTTTCATAAAATTTACAACCATAACAGGTTCTTTGGATACTTAAAATTCCACTCCTATTTAGTTTGTAGATTAATTGACTTAAAGTTTCAAATAAACTTTCTAATTCAGGTTGTGAAAATTCATCGACTTTCATTTTCAGAGGATTGGAGAAATCGTTCGTTTGAGAAACAATATCCTTTCCTAATTCCGATAATGAAATTGAATATCTACGACTATCGGAAGATGAAAAATCTTTTACGATCAATTTCTTCTTGTCCAATACTCTTATGGCATCACTCACTGTAGGCTTAGTTACATTAAATTCTTTGGCAAGATGGCTAACGTTACATAGACGCTGTTCATGAAAAGCAATGAAGATGAGTAGTTGAATTTGAATTGGGCTTAAACCTACTATTTTTGCTTTTTCCCATAACAAGATTTTAAATACTTCAGAAACACGTTCTAAACCTGCGACAATTTTACTTGAAATATCTTTTTCTTGTTGTTCTGGATTAAATGTACTTTCCTTCATAAAAAAACCTGTCGAATTTGTTTCGACAGGCAAAGTTAGTAATCCTAACTATAAAATACAAAAATTAACCTTTCACATCTGCCATAGAAGCACCAAAATTGATGTGCAAGGTGTTACCTTTTGGCGTTACTAGCGCCGGAACTGACTTTACTCCTGCGTTTTCGGCTTCAGAAATTCTATTTCTGTCTTCTCCTATGTTTACTACTTCAACGTTCTCTGCTCCTACTAAATTAATGATGTCATGCTCTGCACTCACACAAACTGGACATCCTGCGTGATAAAAAATTGATTTACTCATCTTATATAGTTTTTAATTAATGCATTATTGCGTTACAAATATAGTAAGGATTCCTAACAATAAAAATTATTTTAATAAAAAATTAAAATGGTACTATTAAATTATGTTGCTTAGAGAGAAATAAAACTATATAGAGTTAAGCGCCTTTTCTCCATAAATGATTCAGTGATTTTTTCACTTTTCCTTTAATTTCGTAGAAATAAGCACGATTTCCTTTGATGATTACTTTTTTATTCCTCGGCATTCTTTCTTTGTCAATAGGAACAATAACATCGATTTCAAAAAAGTCAGAAGTTTTGTTTGCTGTTTTTAGTTCTATAAAATCTATAAAGCCATAGGTATAAACACATATTTTTTCAATGTCTTTCTTTGCAATTTTAAAGGTGTTTGTTGCATCTAAATTCACTCGATTCTTTATTCTAGGTGCCCAAACACAACTACCTTCTTTCAACCATTTTCTGGTGAGGTGCTTGTACTTCCTTTTTTTATTAAAGTATAGTGTTAATAAATCAAATTCCGATTTTTTCTTTTCAACCAGTTGTTGATTTTCATATAATTCAACATAGTGATTGACCTTAATTAGAATCGAGTCTTTCAATCCTAGTTGTTTTTCGGTCATTGTTACAATTGGTTCTCGCCTTTTTAAAGTTGGATTTAAAATAACTTCTCCATCTTTTACAATCCACTTTCCTTCGTTGGTATAATCTTTAAAGGTTTGTGGATACACATTATCTACTGTTCGTAACTTAAAAGTTCCATTGGCATTTAATTCCAATTCGGTGATTAAAGCCTTTCCATTTGGCATCCAATCACCATAGGTACCCACAAACTCAGAAACATCATTTTGAGCTTGTACATGTATTACTAGTAAAAAGATAGATAATATATAAACTATTCGTTTCATATTACCTTGAACGTGTTTGTTGGCGGTTTTGTTGCGTGGTTTGATTAACTAGATTACTAAAACAACTACAAAAAAACAAAGTAATTATTCTAAGCATTTTTATTTCTCATAACTTGTTTATGCAGATTTAGTTATTACTATAACGTATTAAATTTAAATAAGTTGTGAGTCAATAAAATCAAATTTATACTTTAATATATTCAATTTTATATTTATCTACTTGCTTTTTCCAAATGTCATCTTTTAAAATTGATTCATATGGATTCTGTATCATTATTGGTGTATAGTTTTTATTATTCATTTCTTTTCTATTCACTAGGTATATCCAATATTCCTCTTGCTTTCTTTTCGCTGTAAGATATTCGTTTCTAGACCAAAAAAAATAAGGAGTATCGCCATCATAAGATTTTACTTCTATGAATCTATTTGGTATATTGTCGTTTTCATTATCATAGGAAGCAACATCATAGCCTTCATTAACTATGTATTCAGCAACCCAATCAATATCTTTTTTATTATTAAGTCTTTTTGTTTCAAAATCCACAACAAACCTTTCAGCTTCTTCTCCATAAATTTGTTGAAGCTCCATCGATTTTCGAAATTCTTCAATTCCGATTTTTCGCTTTTTGATTTCAGGTAAAACAGTTTTATCAAATAGTTTTTTATATCTCGTATTTATAATAAAATAATTAATCTCTGGTGTTGGATGGTTCTTTATTGCTCTAAAATCAATTAATAATTGTTTAAAATTTGAGTGTTTTAAACCAAATGCCGCATTGTTAATTTGAAGTGATTTATAAATTATATCGTGAGACAAATGTTCAGAGCAAAAGATATTATGAAATTCATCATCATTTTTTAGTGCGAGGAATAGAAACTCATTAAATTTATCTATCATTTGGTTGACACTATTTAAAGAATTTGAAATCCCTTCATTTATTGTCACAATATTATTTGAAGTTTGAAGAATATCTATATTTAGTGCTAACTCTAAACAACCATCAAACACACTTCTACCATCAATAATTTTGTTATAAAATAACTTTTCAATATCACTTCTTAAATAACTTACTTCTTGTTTGTTTTTTATAGTGGTAAGTAATTCAAAGAAATAATTTGGAGTTCCAAAATTGCTATAATGTCTAAGTTCTTTGAGCATAGTTAGCAATTAATTCTTTAATTATATCAGTTTCGTCATTATCGTCAATTTGTCTAAATAATGGAATGTCATCATTTATTATTTCTTCCATTCGTTGAATTTTCAAATGAAGTCTTGAATTTATGACTTCATCAATGGAATTTTCCGAAACGAAATAATAATATTTTGTAATTTGATTATCGTCTAATCCAACCCTATGGATTCGATCTTTTGATTGCAAAAAATTAGAACAATTGTAATCTCTTTCAAGGTAAATTGCATTATGACACCCTTTGTGAAGTGAGATAGATTCTGCAACAGAAAAAGGGTTTGCAATAACTACACTAAAATCATTATTGTTTGGGTCGTTAAATACTTTTATAGTTATTTCCCTTTCTTCTTGTGGAATTTGACCTATAAGGAGTTTAGATTCAATATTATTAGTCTTTAAATACTCTTGTAGCTCAAGAGCATTTTGAATGAATATAGTCCAAATAATAACTTTTCCATTTACAGCAAAAATATCATTTTGTAAAGTATTTAAGATTGTATTAAATTTTCTCGGAACTTCAAGGTTTGAGTAATTAGTTATTTTATTAAAAAATTCAGAGTCATTTATAAATTCATCAGTATCCGTTGTGAAAATTGTATTAGGATCAAACTCTCCTGTTAATTCATTGTTCTCTAAAGAGTCCTTTAGTGTTTTGGAAAGGAGTGAAGGGTTGGTTGCCGCTTGTCTTAGTCTAATTAACTTTGCTTTGTTTAATATATCTTTTACTGTTGCTGAACTATCCTCTTTAAAATATTCGATATATTGAGATTCTATAAAGTCATAAATTTCTCTTTGATAAGGTTCCATTTCAATTTGAACATAAGTTTCTTCTACTGGTGGAAGATTCAAATCTTCTTTCTTTATTCGTATGAAATATGGAGAAATATTATCTTTTAATTCTTGTACACGATTAGAATCTATTGAGCTGTTAGCAGTCATATCTTCTAAATTATGATAATGAAACTTTAATATCTCTTTGAATTTGAATGGATAAATAAATTTATATAGATTAAAAATATCTTGATAACCATTTGGCACTGGTGTTCCAGTAAGTATGACTCTTGATATTGCTTCTTTAGAAATTTCGGTAACACTTCTTCCCCAAACTCCTTCAGGGTTTTTAATTCTGTGAGCTTCATCAACAACAACCATAGTTTTGTTACGTTTCAAAAAGTCAATAATGTCAGTTTGAAACCTATCTACTCCTCCGTGAAAAATTAGTGATAATTCAGGTGCATTTGGCGAATAAAGGTGTTCCAATTTCTTTTCAATAGAAATGTTTGGGTCTCCAGACATTCTGAAAGAATTTGGTTTTTCTCCAAAACATTCTTCAAATTCATTTTCCCAAGGAGCAAACGAAGATAGTGGGCCAATAACCAAAAGTTTATCAACGTGCTTTGAATCTTCTTCTGGTAAACTTTTTAAATAAGCATAAGCCCCATAAACAATTGATGTTTTTCCTGCTCCTGGAACAGCAAAATTACAGGAGTTTTGAGCGAAAGCCATATGAAAAGAAGATAGCAATTGGAGTGGATAAAGTCTTCTTTCCATTTCTTGTTTTAGGACATTTTGAAATGTATCAAATTGCTGAACTAATCTGTCATTTTCTTCAAATTCATTATTCCTTATTGCTCTAGCGTTTTCACTAAAAAAATTAAAATTTTCTTCTTCTTTATGGTAAGATTCTAATTCAGCCTTTATTCCTTCAGAAATAGAATAATTAATTGTAAATTTTTTAAATAATCTTTCTATCTCCTGAAGCGTTTTTATTTGCGTTTCATCACGAAAAGGGATAAGTATAGTTTTATTTTCCAATTGATAGCCAAGTCTTTTAAAAGAAACTAAAAGCCTTTTGTTTAACAGTAAAGATTCTTCAAAACTATGTAAATCGAAAGAGTTATTTTCATTATTAATATCAATTATTAAGGACATTATATACTTTTATTTATTTGATAGCCAATTTGTTGTATCCTCTTTGTTTTGTTTTGAACATCTTCGATTTCATTTTCTGGAATTTGTTCAACGTCTATAGCTTCCATTAAATTAATAATATGTGATAAAACTCTTGAAGGTGATTTTTTTTCTAGTGAATCAAAAACTTTATTTCCGAGTTCTTCTACAAGTTTTTGAACTGATTTAGAGTTAAAATTTTTGTTATTTTTATTTATTGATTCAAATGAGTCTAAAGCTTTGCTTATCAACTTTTCAGGTTCATCCTGCGATTGTTTATTCCTTAGTTTAGTGTAATGATTATCTACATTTTCATCTAATTGTTTGCCAATTTCTTCTTTATACTTACTGTCAATGCTATTTAAATGAGCCTCTAAATTTTTAATATTGACATCTATCTTTGGCTCATCAAATGAACTCGTTATTTTTCTATGCTCCTTTTGGAATGACTCCCAAATCTCTTTATTTCCGAAGAAATGATTTTGTTTCTGCCCTTGAGCTACATATCTAAATTTTTCATTTTTATACTTAATTCTAATTAGATCATAACATAGTGTTTTCAAATCGTCTACATCATCATCACGATAATCATCAAAAGCCTTTTTAGAATTTTCTCCATAAAAATTAATAAGCCATGAAGTTAGTCCTCTGAATTGCTCCTCTCTTTCGTCTAAAGTTGTATAAATACCATTGTAGTCAAACCAGTCTAGGTATTCATCCATTGAATTCATTACAGCTAAAGTGTATTCAATATCATTTACATTTTTTATATTCTTGTAATTGCCAATCCATTCATAGATTTTTTTAATTGCATTTTTATCTACCGTATCAGGAGAATAAAATGACTTTCCGCTCAATTGCATATATAAACTCTGAACTTTTAAATAAATCTCAATTGGATTGTAATCCAATTTTCTTTCTTCCCCTAATTGATATTTAGTTTCGAATTTCTCAATTTCTAAAGGATTTCCTTCATATTCAACTGGTAATACAACAGCTTTGAAATAATCTATATGGTCTATTTTATTCAGAAGCATTGCTCTTCTGTTTCCATCTATTATTATCCCGTCTTCAGTTATTATTCCAACTTTTTCTTGTCCAATTTTTTTAAGGCTGGCAAGAGTTTCTTTATTTTTTTGTTCCTTAGAATCCCACAACAAATTTTCAATCAATTTTTTACCAGCATCGCTTTCAGCATCTATTTTTAAATTCTGATTTTCATATGATTTCGTTCTGCTAAGAATTCTTCCATTATATTTATTGTAAATAAGATAATCCAAAGGTATTTGGTACACATCCATTGGCTCTAATTTGTCTTTCCAAGGAATATCAAGTCGACCAACTGGTTTTTCATTTGTAATTATCCTTTTGATTTGTTGTATTCTAACTTCTTTACTCATATTTATTTTTGATTAGCAATTGTAGATATTTTGTTTATAGCATATAAAGAAAAAAGCTGTTTTAAAGGCACTTTATTCTTTTCTGTAAAAACAACAGTTCCGTTTTGTTCAAAAAGTATGTCAGGGCATTTTACTTTATCTAAAATTTCTGGGATTTGATCAACTAAATCGGTTGGTTGTGCCAATTTATTCTTTGGAATTTGCTTTTCATACATTTCTTGAAGTTCAGATTTAGTTCCTATTTTTTCAGTAAAACCGTTATTGATTATTTTTAAAAATTTCTTACCGCTTTTGAATTCTTTAATTAGATTTTCTATTTCCAAAAAATATCCATCCTTTACTGATTGAATTGGGAAACCTTCTCCAGTACCATATTGAATTGAAGTAAACCATTTCTCTTTAGTTTCACTATTTTGATTAATATCATAGTTAGAAAGTGTTACCGTAAGATTTCCGTCTTTTATTGGGTGTCTTCTAAATCTTGCTCCTTTTTTCTTAACAGGCGGCTTATCAAATTTCTTTCTTTTGTAATTGTTTAAATTCTTTACACCTTCAAGATTTGGTTTTGTATCTACAACTAATTCTTTAGGTTTTTCTAATTTTAGCGTTCCAATAACAGTTTTTGCCAAAGCTCTACTCACTGGACAGCATACTGCATTGCCCACTAATCTCCATTTTGTATTTTCACTACCTAAAAACTGATAAGTAATAGGGAAGCCCATAATAAGAGCTGCTTCTCTTACTGTTGGCAATCTATACTCTCCATTACCTTTTCTTCTTATCTCAGATTTATATATAATCGATTCCCTTGAATTCGCAATTTTCGTTGCCGTAATTGTTCGGCTTGGATTATCATTGTTTTCAGGGAATGACATTCTTCCCATGTAAGGGTGGTTCTGTTTCCAAAATTTAGAAAATTTCCATTCAACCTCATATATTCCAGTATCATAGAAATGATCAGTAATTTCATTTTTGGGTATGGAGATATTATAATTTATATCACTAATCTGTTTTGTTGATTTTTGCTCGTAAGGATTTGGGAAATTTTCTTTAATTTCTTTTATCGATCTGTAAATAGGTAAACTACCTTTATCTTTTGGACTTATGTGAGTTTTTTTCGGAATTATAAGTTTTTTCTTTTTTATAATTTCACCAGAAACAACTCTTTTTCGAGCTTGTATTGATCCGTAATCAGCAGAGTTTACAATTGTTGTGTTCTGGTATAAATTAATTGCTATTTTGTTAGGGTTTATCTTGTGAGAATTAGCCCAGTCGGTCAATCCTAAATCTTTAAACGTGTATTCGGTTTGGAGATAACGTTTAGAGTTTACAACATTTTCCATAAACCAAGCCTTAAGTGTAGAGTTTGGCTTATGCTTTTTTACTGCAACAACTCTTAAAAATGTTTCTGTAAGTTTAACTCCAAGAGATTTATCTGCTTTTCCAGATTTATTTGAACTTGAAAAACTTACGCAAGGTGGACTTCCAAGAATAATGTCTGTATCAGGAATATGTTCGATTTCCTCAATTGAATTTTCAAAATCAAGAATGTTTTTTGGCTTACAATCTAGTTCAAAATTATGATTGTAAGTTTCAACAGCAGGTTTCCATTGATCATAACCTCTGATAATTTCAAAGTTCATTTGCCTAAAACCTTCCGAAAAACCACCTGCTCCACAAAAAAAATCAACAACTGTTAATTTATTCATAATAACAATAACCTTTTCTTGCAAAAATATTAAATAATAAAGAGGAATTTGCAATTTTTTATCACTCAAATATAAGCAATTGATTTTAAGCATACTAAAAAATGAGTTGTGAGTTATTCACAATTTTCGGTTTTTTCATCTTTCCGTAGTAACTTTAAATCATCAAAAAAGAAGCAATCATAAAAGGTCGTGGTGCGCAAGTAAATACGCACAATCGTTTTCTACAAAACGCTCATACTGTAGAAGATGACTACTTAAACTATTGCGCCAAAGAAGGTGACAATCCAAACAATAATCGTACACAATACCTAGAAATATTTCCTAAAACTATTCTCAATAAAGTTACGAGTACCGACATAGGAATGGCCTATTCTATGAATCCGTATCAAGGCTGTGAACATGGCTGTATCTATTGCTATGCACGAAATACACACGAATATTGGGGCTATTCTGCTGGTTTGGATTTTGAGCGTAAAATTCTATTCAAGCGCAACGCTCCAGAATTGCTAGAAGCCAAAATAAACAGTAAAAACTGGGAACCAATCAATATTATGTTTTCTGGAAACACGGATTGTTATCAGCCCATAGAAAAGAAATTAGGCATCACCAGAAAAATGCTCGAAGTATTGTGGAAATACAAACATCCTGTGAGTTTTATTACCAAAAACAGTTTGATTCTTCGCGATTTAGACTTGTTGAAAAAAATGGCAAAACTCAACTTGGTACATGTGAGTATTTCTATCACGTCATTGAGTGAAGAAACGCGCAGCATTTTAGAACCGAGAACAGCAACCATCAAAAAAAGATTGGAAACCGTCAAGATATTGTCGGACAATGGTATTCCTGTCAATGTGATGATGGCGCCTATTATTCCTGCAATTAACAATCATGAGATATTTGACATGGTAAAAACAGTGAGTGAACTTGGAGCATTATCTGCGGCATATACAATTGTGCGACTCAACGGTGCCATAGGAGAAATTTTCACGGATTGGGTGCGGAAAACCTATCCTGACCGAGCTGATAAAATACTCCATCAAATTGAAGATTGTCATGGAGGATCACTCAACGATTCTAGATTTGGTACGCGCATGCGAGGAGAAGGAAAAATTGCCGAGCAAGTTTCGATTCAGTTTAGACTAGCACGAAAGAAATTCCTTGCCGATAAGTGTTTACCAAGACTCGATTATTCACTTTTCACCAATGACTATAACCGACAAACAAGTTTGTTTTAATGAATATACTCGAACAACTATTAGCCATTTTAGAACCTCATTGGCAAGAAAGCATCACGCTAAAAAGAAATGACTATTTGGTTTCGCAAGGTGAAAAAAACAACAACTTGTACTTGGTTGAAGAAGGAAGTTTGCGAGTATTTATAGATGATGAAACGGAAGAGCACACAATACGGTTTGGCTATAAAAATTCTATTATCACTGCCTTAGACACATTTTTAACTGATGCACCATCGTCTTTTTACATTCAAGCCATCAAGAAATGTAAACTGAAAGTAATTTCTAAAAGTACTTATGATAAAGTGATTAACTCTAGCGAAGAAAACCAAGAACTGTGGAAGAAAATGTTGGAAGGGTTTGTATATCAACAAATAGAACGAGAGATAGACTTAATTACCTATTCGCCTGAAAAAAGATTTCAACGCGTGTTTAAACGTAGTCCGCAAGTATTTCAAGAAATACCACAAAAATATATTGCTTCGTATTTAAGAATGACGCCTGAAACACTCTCACGAATTTTAAAAAATCTTGATTGAAATCAATATTTAAATGCTCATAATTCATCAACTTTGAAAAAAATAAAACGATGAACTTTAACAGTACTACACTCCTATCCGACTTAACAGCAATAGTCAATGAACATATCTCTTATGCCAAGCAATTACTAGAACTAAAAGAAGAAAAATTGCAATGGAGAGCTCAAGAAAATTCTTGGAGTGTATTGGAATGTTTGGAGCATCTAAACTTATATGCACGCTACTACAACGATGAAATAGATACTAAAATGAAACGTTCTAATCTTCCGTTTTCTGACACTTTTAAAAGTGGATTTTTAGGGAATAAGTTTGCCAATGATATGCTACCTAAAGAGCAAATGAAGACGATGAATACCTTTAAAAGTAAGAATCCAATTCACAGCGACTTGAATAAAGAAACTGTTATTTTAGATTTTATTAATCTTCAGGAGAGTTTGCTCGAATTGTTGAAAGTTGCTGCGACAAAGAATCTGAAACTAAAAATTAAAACAACCTTACCTCTTTTGAAACTTAGGCTAGGAGATACTTTTCGATTTGTTATCAATCATAACATTCGTCATATTGAACAGGCGAAGCGAGTGTTGGAAAATCAGTAATAAAAAAAGCCTCCAAATTGGAGGCTTTTAATTTTTTATCTAGTTGTTATTTCTTAATAGTACAACCTATTGCTCTTGTTGAAGTATTCGGTATATCTTTACCATCAATCAAAGCTTCAACTGCTTCTTCAACATATTTAATCCCTACAGACGAAGCATCACGAGCGCTATCGTCAATAGCACCAATATAAGCCACACGTAATCCTTTCTTTTCTTTATCTAAAATAAATACATGAGGTGTTTTTGTTGCACCATATTGAGGATAAATTTCTTGTCCGTCATCAAATAGATAAGGGAATGTAAATCCTTTGTCATCTGCACGTTTTATCATCAAGTCATAACTATCTTTTGGTGAAGCATTCGGGTCATTTGGATTGATAGCAACCACTGGAAATCCTTTGCTCTTATACTTTTTATCTAATGCAATAATACGATCTTCATACATTTTTGAATACGGACAACTATTGCAAGTAAATACCACAATAAATCCTTTTGCAGAGTCAAAATCGGCCAAAGAAACCATTTTACCGTCTACATTTTTTAATTTAAAGTCGGTTGCATAATCGCCAACTTTATAACCATCTCCAACCATCGTAAAAGCCGACAATACGATTGTTGCTATAACTATTCCAAGTGCTTTAATTGTTTTCATTTCTATTTAGTTTAAGAATTGTTGTACTTCGTTTATCAATTGTTCGTAATTAAATGATTGCTCATAAAACGAACGTTTTTCTTTGTTGTATATCAATGTTGCAGGTATCACTCCAGACCAAGTTTCATCTACTTTTGGAATCCACACATTCTCTTTTACATCATCCAATAAAATAACTTCAGGTTGTAAATCGTGCTTTTTAATAAAAGGCATCAAACGAGTTTCTACATCTTTTTTAAAGTCCAAACTCACTAACAACACTTCGACATCTTTGTCTTTATAGTTATCATATAGTTTTTCAAAAGCTGACAATTCTTCCACACAAGGTTTACACCAAGTTGCCCAAAAATTTACGACATATGTTTTATCATCATTACGATGCAAGTATGGTTCCAACTGCTCAAAATTGAGTGTCTTAATTGTAAGGTTACTTTCTTTAGAGCCTACTTTAGTAGTCTCATTTTTACACGAAACTAACAACAAAACCAACAAGTAAAAAACTATATTCTTCATTAGATTCTATAAAATTAGCATATCAAAATAATTTTTAAAAACTATTAACTAAAGATTAACAAGGAAAACATTAGTCTATAAAAGCAAAAAAGCCTCCAGTTTGGAGGCTTTTGTATGCCCTATAGATTCCTGCCTTCGCAGTAATGACATTAAGACTTTGAAGCTATATACTCATCTACAAAATCTTCTAAAACATTTAATGGAATGGCTCCATTGGACAATACTACTTCGTGGAAATCACGAATATCAAATTGTTCGCCCAGAGCATCTTTTGCTTTTTTACGCAATTCTAATATCTTCAACATTCCAATCTTATACGCAGTTGCTTGACTTGGCATTACAATATGTCTCTCGACCATTTTAATAGCGTCTAACTCAGCATTTGGCGTATTATCGGTATAATATTTAATTCCTTCTTCACGTGTCCATTTCTTCGTATGTATTCCTGTATCAACTACCAATCTACATGCTCTCCATAATTCCATTGCCAATCTTCCAAAATCAGAATAAGGATCGGCATAAAAGCCCATTTCTTTTGGAATAAACTCAGAGTATAATCCCCAACCTTCAGTATAAGCAGTATATCCTCCAAATTTTCTAAACATTGGCACTTCTTCTAATTCTTGCTGAATTGCCAATTGCATGTGATGTCCAGGAATTCCTTCGTGATATGCCAATGCTTCCATTTGATACGTTGGCATAGATTCCATGTCGTATAAGTTGGCATAATAAATTCCAGGTCTAGAACCATCTGCCGCTGGACGATTGTAAAATGCTTTTCCTGCCGATTTTTCTCTAAATGGCTCAACAGCCTTTACCATAATATCTGCTTTTGGCTTGGTAATAAAGATTTCATCCAACCTCGTTTTCATACTATCAATCAAATGAACTGCTTCGGCTAAATACGCCGCTTTTCCTTCTTCATTAGCAGGATAATAGAATTGTTTATCCGTCTTCATAAATTGGAAAAACTCTTGCAAAGTTCCTTTAAAACCAACTTTGTCTTTAATAGCATTCATTTCCCCATGAATTCTAGCAACTTCGTCTAAACCTATTTGGTGAATTTCATCAGCAGTTAAATCAGTCGTTGTTGTTCTCTTCAATGCATTGTTAAAAAAGGCTTCACCATCAGGAAACTTCCACGCTCCATGATCTGAATTTGCTCTTTCTTTTTGCCCTTTCATAAAGTTAATTAACTTCTCATAAGCAGGTTTTACAGATGCTAATAATGCTTCATTTGCATGTTTTTCTAAAATAGATTTTGCTTTCCCATCAATATCTAATTTATTTACTTTCTTCATAAAATCCTTCAATAAGGTACTTTCCGCATTTGATTTATCAAATGGCTGGCCTACTAATATATTTTCTGAATCTTGAATTACTTTATCATAGACAAACTTTGGAGGCATCACTCCTATTTCTTCACGTGCTTTTAAGTTTTCTACTAATTGTGTGAAATATGTATCAAAACCATTCAATCTCGAAATATAGGCTTCAGCATCTTTTAGATCATCTATACGATGCATATTGATTAAAAAGGCTGGCTTTCCAGATTGTGCACCAAACATTTGATTTACAGGATAGTTGTGCAATCTGTATTTATAATCTGCTATACTATTCTCAACGTTTTGTTTGAATAATTTATAACTCAATAAGGCGTCTTTAGAGAGTGCATCAACATTTACTGAGTCTGTCAACCATTGCAATTCTTCTTTATTAATTTTTAAATCTCTCTCGGCTGCTGCAGGAGAATTATCATTCAATTTATCTTGGTCTTTTTTAATTCCCAATCGCGTTTGAAATTCAGGATAGTTATCTACACCTCTATCAAAACTCATTTGAAAATAGTCGTTTACTTTTTTAGATTCCGCTGCTATTTCAGCATCTGTATATACTTTCTCAGTTTCTTTTTTACAAGAAAATAAAATAGTAACTGCACATAAAAGCAATACAGGTTTTAAAATTAATTTGTTCATTGGTTTATATTTTATGATCGTTTTTACTGTCTAAACTTATTTTTCCTGAAAGAATATCAAAATACATTTTAAAGTCCGATTTTAAACTCCACAAAGGATATTTAAAGGTTGCTGGTTGATTCTTTTCAAAAAAGAAATGTCCAACCCAAGCAAATCCATAACCAGAAATTGGCACAAAAATGAGCCAATAAGGATTCAAATGAATTATAGATGTTAATACCAAAGCCAACACAATGGTAGTTCCTATCATATGTAGCAATCGACTTGTTTTATTTTGATGCTCGGACAAATAGTATTTATAAAACTCTTCGTATGTTTTAATTCTTTCTTCAGCCATAAATTTAGCGGATTATTATAAGCACTTAAAGGTATAAAAAAAACGCCTAACAAAAAGTTAGGCGTTTTATATATTTATGCTTCTCCTGTAGGTCCAAAATTAATTGGAATTGGAGGTTGCTCATAATCTTTAATTTCTCCGTGAGCATTTTCAAACCTTTTTACATTTTCAGCCAATGCTTTTGCCAATCTCTTGGCGTGTTGTGGTGTCAAAATAATTCTTGACTTCACTTTGGCTTTAGGTGTTCCAGGCATTATTTTAATAAAGTCGACAATAAATTCTGATACCGAATGGTTGATGATTGCTAAGTTGGAATAAATTCCGTCCGCAATTGCTTCATCTAATTCGATGTTTAATTTCCCGTCTTTTTTATTTTGTTGCTCAGCCATTGAAATTATAAATTAGCGTTTTCCATTTCCTCTGCCGAACCAACTACGATGTTGTTATACTCACGTAATCCAGTTCCTGCAGGAATTCTCTTACCTACAATTACATTTTCTTTCAATCCTTCTAGCGTATCTATCTTACCGTTAACCGCTGCTTCATTTAATACTTTAGTCGTTTCTTGGAACGATGCCGCAGAAATAAATGATTTAGTCTGTAACGATGCTCTTGTAATACCTTGTAAGATTTGTTCAGCGGTTGCTGGTTGTGCATCACGTGCTACTACCAATGCTTTATCAGATCTACGTAGTAAAGAGTTTTCGTCTCTCAACTCTCTAGAAGTTATAATTTGTCCTACTTTAATATTTTCAGAATCACCTGCATCTTCAACAACTTTCATTCCGTAGATTTTATCGTTTTCTTCGATAAAGTCTCCTTTATGAACTAATTCATTTTCTAAGAATAAAGTATCTCCTGAATCAATAATTCTTACTTTACGCATCATTTGACGTACCACAACTTCGAAGTGCTTATCGTTAATTTTCACACCTTGTAATCGATATACTTCTTGAATTTCGTTTACCAAGAACTCTTGAACAGCAGTTGGTCCTAAAATACTTAAGATATCTGCAGGAGTAACAGCTCCGTCAGAAAGTGGCATACCAGCTTTTACAAAGTCATTTTCTTGTACTAAAATTTGACTAGATAATTTCACTAAGTATTTCTTTATATCACCGTATTTAGACTCAATAATAATCTCACGGTTACCTCTCTTAATCTTACCGAAAGAAACAACACCATCAATTGCAGTAACTACTGCTGGATTAGATGGGTTACGTGCTTCAAATAATTCAGTTACACGAGGTAAACCTCCAGTAATATCTCCTGCTTTTCCTGATTTTCTAGGAATTTTAACTAAGATTTGACCAGATTTAATTGCATCTCCATCTTCAACAATCAAGTGTGCACCTACAGGTAAACTGTAAGAACGTAATACTTCACCATCCTTTCCTTCAATAATCAAAGTTGGGATAACTTTCTTATTTTTAGATTCAGTAATTACTCTTTCTTGGAAACCAGTTTGCTCATCAATCTCAACCGAGAAGTTAACATCCTTTTCTACATTTTCGTAAGTTACTTTTCCAGCAAACTCAGAAACAATTACACCGTTAAATGGATCCCATTGACATATAACGTCTCCTTTCTTAATTGTTTGCTTTTCTTTTACAAAAATGAATGAACCATAAGGAATATTTTGAGTAGTTAATACAATTCCTGTTTTCTTATCTGTAATTTTCATTTCAGATGTTCTAGAAATTACAATATCAACTTCATTTCCATTACCATCATCACCTTTTACAGTTCTTAAATCATCAATAGTTAAGTTTCCTGCAAACTTAGATTCTAGTTTGTTATCTTCAGAAATGTTACCAGCAACACCTCCAACGTGGAACGTTCTTAATGTTAACTGTGTACCAGGTTCACCAATAGACTGTGCAGCAATTACACCAACAGCCTCACCTTTTTGAACCATTTTTCTTGTAGATAAACTATGTCCATAACATTTAGCACAGATTCCTCTTTTTGCTTCACATGTCAATGCTGATCTAACTTCAACAGTATCGATTGGTGATGCTTGAATTTTATCAGCAATCTCTTCAGTGATTTCTCCTCCTGCATTGATATAAACTTCAGCAGATAATGGATCTACCACATCATGTAAAGATACACGTCCTACAATTCTTTCACCTAATTTCTCAACAACCTCATCATTCTTCTTCAATGCAGAAATTTCTAATCCTCTCAACGTACCACAATCAACTTGATTTACAATAACATCTTGAGAAACATCTACTAAACGACGCGTTAAATAACCAGCATCGGCAGTTTTAAGTGCGGTATCAGCAAGACCTTTACGAGCACCGTGCGTTGAGATAAAGTATTCTAGAATTGAAAGTCCTTCTTTAAAGTTCGAAAGAATTGGGTTTTCAATAATTTCTCCACCTCCTGCAGTAGATTTTTTAGGTTTTGCCATTAATCCACGCATACCTGTCAACTGACGAATTTGCTCTTTAGAACCCCTCGCTCCAGAATCCAACATCATATATACTGAGTTAAATCCTTGTTGATCTTCACGTAAACGCTTCATTGACAATTCAGTCAAACGATTGTTTGCTGATCCCCAAATATCAATTACTTGATTGTAACGTTCTTTGTTGGTCAACATACCCATGTTATAGTTCATACGAATCGCATCAACTTGTTCATTGGCATCATCAATCATTTTATATTTTTCTTCTGGAATAATGATATCCCCTAAACTAAATGAAAGACCTCCTTGGAATGCAAATTTGTATCCCATATCTTTTATTTCGTCCAAGAAACTACCAATAACTGGAATACTTGTAACTTTTAATATTCTACCAATAATATCTCTTAAAGATTTCTTGGTCAATACTTCATTAATATAACCAGCCTCAGCAGGAACAACTTCGTTAAATAATACTCTACCAACAGTAGTTTCAATTATTTTAGTTACTTGCTCTCCATTTTCATCTACATCTTTAGTTCTTACTTTTATTGATGCATTCAACTCAACTCTCTCTTCATTAAAAGCAATAGTTACTTCTTCTGGAGAATAGAATGTTAATCCTTCACCTTTCACTTTGTAATCGGCTGTAGATTTTCTTTCCTTGGTCATATAATATAATCCAAGTACCATATCCTGAGAAGGTACAGTAATTGGAGCACCATTAGCAGGATTTAAAACACTATGAGAAGCCAATAATAATAATTGAGCTTCTAATATTGCTTCAGGTCCTAATGGTAAGTGAACCGCCATTTGATCTCCATCGAAATCGGCATTAAAGGCTGTACACACTAATGGATGTAATTGAATCGCTTTACCTTCAATCAACTTTGGTTGGAATGCTTGGATACCCAAACGGTGAAGCGTAGGAGCACGGTTTAATAATACAGGATGACCTTTTAAAACGTTTTCTAAAATATCCCATACAACTGGCTCTCTTTTATCTATAATTTTCTTAGCAGATTTTACAGTTTTTACAATACCTCTTTCAATTAACTTACGGATAATGAAAGGCTTGTATAATTCTGCTGCCATACCTTTAGGCAATCCACATTCATATAATTTTAATGTAGGTCCAACAACAATAACAGAACGAGCAGAATAATCAACACGCTTACCAAGTAAGTTTTGACGGAAACGTCCTTGTTTCCCTTTCAACGAATCAGATAATGATTTTAATGGCCTGTTAGATTCTGTTTTTACTGCAGATGATTTACGTGTGTTATCAAACAATGAATCAACAGATTCTTGTAACATACGTTTTTCATTTCTTAAAATTACTTCAGGAGCTTTAATCTCAACTAAACGCTTTAAACGGTTATTACGGATAATAACTCTACGATATAAATCATTTAAATCTGAAGTAGCAAAACGACCACCATCAAGAGGAACTAAAGGACGTAATTCTGGTGGAATCACCGGAATTGCCTTCATAATCATCCATTCAGGTTTGTTTTCTCTATTTTTATTTGAATCACGGAAAGCTTCAACAACATTTAAACGTTTTAACGCTTCAGTTTTACGTTGTTTTGAAGTTTCAGTGTTTGCTTTGTGTCTTAACTCATAAGATAACTCATCTAAATCTATACGAGCCAATAAATCAATTAAACATTCTGCACCCATTTTAGCGATAAACTTTTCTGGATCAGAATCATCTAAGTATTGATTTTCAATTGGGAATGTCTCTAAAATGTCAAGATATTCTTCTTCAGTTAAGAAATCCATTTTTTGTAATGGTTCTCCTTCAGCATTTTTTGCTCCAGCTGGTTGAATTACTACATAGCGCTCGTAGTAAATAATCATATCCAACTTTTTAGATGGTAATCCTAAAAGATATCCCATCTTATTTGGTAACGACCTGAAATACCAAATATGAGCAACTGGCACTACTAAATTAATATGCCCTACTCTATCTCTACGAACTTTCTTTTCAGTTACTTCAACTCCACATCTATCACAAACAATTCCTCTATATCTAATTCTCTTGTACTTTCCACAAGCACATTCGAAATCTTTGATAGGACCAAAAATTCTTTCACAGAACAAACCATCTCTCTCAGGTTTATGAGTTCGATAGTTTATGGTTTCTGGCTTTAAAACTTCTCCTCTAGAGTCTCCTAAGATTTTTTCTGGAGAGGCTAAACCAATTGATATTTTATTAAATTTTTTTACAGTGTACTTATCGTTTCTTTTTGCCATGGTTATGGTTCGAATTTTAATGTAAAAATTATATTAAAAGTAAGGAGTTTTCACTCCTTACTTATAGTGTTATTATTCTTCTAATCTAACGTCTAGTCCTAAACCTTTCAATTCATGCATTAATACGTTGAAAGATTCTGGTAATCCAGGTTCTGGCATTGGCTCACCTTTCACGATTGATTCGTAAGTTTTAGCTCTACCAAGAACATCATCAGATTTTACAGTTAAGATTTCTCTTAAGATACTTGATGCACCATAAGCCTCAAGTGCCCAAACCTCCATCTCACCAAAACGTTGACCTCCAAATTGTGCTTTACCACCTAAAGGTTGTTGCGTAATTAATGAGTAAGGTCCAATAGAACGTGCGTGCATCTTATCATCAATCATGTGACCTAACTTAATCATATAAATCACACCAACTGTTGCTGGTTGATCAAAACGCTGTCCAGTTCCACCATCATAAAGATACGTATGTCCAAATCTTGGTACACCAGCCTCATCAGTTAAACTATTAATTTGGTCCAATGATGCACCATCAAAAATTGGAGTCGCATATTTTTGATCTAATTTTTGACCTGCCCAACCAAGAACAGTTTCATAAATTTGACCAATATTCATACGAGAAGGTACACCTAATGGATTCAATACGATATCAACAGGAGTTCCGTCTTCTAAGAAAGGCATATCTTCTTGACGTACAATACGAGCAACAATACCTTTATTACCGTGACGTCCTGCCATTTTATCACCAACTTTTAATTTACGCTTTTTAGCAATATAAATCTTCGCTAATTTTACAATTCCAGCAGGTAATTCATCACCTACAGAGATTGTAAATTTCTCACGACGAAGTGTTCCTTGAATATCATTTAACTTAATCTTGTAATTGTGAATTAACTCAGTTACTTGACTATTTAAATCTTTATCAGTAGTCCAAGAACCTTTAGTTAAGTGTGCATAATCTTCAACCGAGTTTAACATTTTTAGTGTAAATTTCTTACCTTTTGGTAATACTTCTTCACCTAAATCATTTTTAACTCCTTGTGATGTTTTACCTGAAACTAAAGCAAATAGTTTTTCAACCAATTGATCTTTAAGTTCATCAAACTTCACTTTAAACTCAACTTCTAAACGAGCAATATCTTCTTTATCTCTTACTCTTTTAGATTTGTCCTTAACAGCTCTTTTAAATAATTTCTTATCAATTACTACACCGCTTAAAGAAGGTGAAGCCTTTAACGATGCATCTTTCACATCACCAGCTTTATCACCAAAAATAGCACGTAATAATTTTTCTTCAGGCGTTGGATCAGATTCTCCTTTTGGAGTAATCTTACCAATTAAGATATCTCCAGGATTAACTTCAGCTCCAATTCTAATCATTCCGTTTTCATCAAGATCTTTAGTAGCCTCTTCAGAAACATTAGGAATATCGTTCGTTAATTCTTCAGCACCCAATTTAGTATCTCTTACATCAAGAGAATACTCATCAATATGGATAGAAGTAAATATATCTTCACGAACCACTTTTTCAGAAATTACAATTGCATCCTCAAAGTTATACCCTTTCCAAGGCATAAAGGCAACTTTCATATTTCTTCCAAGTGCCAATTCTCCTTTTTGAGTCGCATATCCTTCACAAAGTACTTGTCCTAATTTAACTTTATCGCCTTTCTTAACAATAGGTTTTAAGTTAATAGATGTTCCTTGATTTGTTTTTCTAAACTTGATAAGTTTATAAGTTTTCTCATCAACATCAAAACTTACTTTTCTTTCTTCTTCAGATCTATCATACTTAATAGTGATGATGTTAGAATCTACATATTGTACAACTCCATCACCTTCAGCATTTATCAAAATTCTAGAATCTTTTGCTACTCTTCTTTCCAATCCAGTACCAACAATTGGAGACTCTGGACGTAATAAAGGAACGGCTTGACGCATCATGTTAGATCCCATCAAAGCACGGTTCGCATCATCATGTTCAAGGAAAGGAATTAAAGATGCAGAAATTGAAGCAATTTGGTTTGGAGCAACATCCATAAAATTAACTTCGTTATTTTCAACAACTGGATAATCTGCTTCTTCACGAGTAATAACTCTTTCGTTAACAAATTTACCAGCTTCATCTATAGGTAAGTTTGATTGCGCAAACTTCATTCCTTCTTCCTCTTCAGCACTTAAATAAGTTGGTTCATCAGTAGTATTAACAACTCCATCTTCAACTTTTCTATATGCAGTTTCAATAAATCCTAAGTTATTCACTTTTGCAAAAACAGCAAGTGAAGAAATAAGACCAATATTTGGTCCCTCAGGAGTTTCAATAGGACATAAACGTCCGTAGTGCGTATAGTGAACATCACGAACCTCGAATCCTGCTCTTTCTCTAGATAAACCTCCAGGTCCAAGTGCAGATAAACGACGCTTATGAGTAATCTCAGCTAATGGATTTGTTTGATCCATAAATTGAGATAATTGGTTGGTTCCAAAGAATGAATTAATAACTGACGATAAAGTCTTAGCATTAATTAAATCAATTGGAGTAAACACCTCATTATCACGAACGTTCATTCTTTCGCGAATTGTACGAGCCATACGAGAAAGACCAACACCAAATTGAGATGCTAATTGTTCTCCTACTGTACGTACACGACGGTTTGATAAGTGATCAATATCATCAACTTCAGCCTTAGAATTCACTAAGTCAATTAAGTTTTTGATAATTGTAATAATATCTTCTTTAGTTAAAACTTTAACGTCCATATCAACGTTTAATTCTAACTTTTTATTCATTCTAAAACGACCTACTTCACCTAAATTATAACGTTGCTCAGAGAAGAATAGTTTATCTATAATTCCTTTTGCAGTCTCATAATCTGGCGGCTCAGCATTACGTAATTGTCTATAAATATGCTCAACAGCTTCTTTTTCAGAGTTTGTTGGATCTTTTTGTAACGTATTATGGATGATTGCGTAATCAGCCATTTGATTGTCTTCTTTGTGAAGTAAAATAGTTTTAGATCCAGATTCGATAATTTCATCGATATGTTCTTTCTCTAAAATTGTATCACGATCAAAAACAATTTCGTTTCTTTCAATAGAAACAACTTCTCCTGTATCCTCATCAACGAAATCTTCAAACCAAGTCTTTAATACACGAGCTGCTAACTTACGCCCTAATACTCTTTTCAATCCGCTCTTAGAAACTTTTACTTCTTCGGCAAGATCAAATATTTCAAGAATATCTTTATCTCTTTCAAATCCTATAGCTCTGAAAAGTGTAGTAACAGGTAATTTTTTCTTTCTATCAATATAAGCATACATCACTTGATTGATATCTGTAGCAAATTCTATCCAAGATCCTTTAAAAGGAATAACTCTCGCAGAATATAACTTAGTTCCATTTGCATGGAAAGATTGTCCAAAGAAAACTCCAGGTGAACGGTGTAATTGAGAAACTACTACACGCTCAGCACCATTAATTACAAATGTTCCGCTTTGTGTCATATAAGGAATAGTCCCTAAATAAACATCTTGAACTATAGTTTCAAAATCCTCATGTTCAGGGTCAGTACAATATAACTTCAATCGTGCTTTTAATGGTACACTATGAGTTAATCCTCTTTCAATACACTCTCTAATAGTATATCTAGGTGGATCAACAAAATAATCTAAAAACTCTAAAACGAATTGGTTTCTAGTATCGGTGATTGGAAAAATATCGGTAAAAGTTCTATATAAACCTTCAGTACTTCTCTCGTCAGCCTTAGTTTGTAATTGGAAAAAATCTTGGAATGATTTTATTTGAATATCCAAAAAATCTGGATATTCGGTAGTAAGTTTTGCAGATGCAAAGTTTAGTCTTTCGGTATTGTTTTTCGTTGCCAATGGAAACATTTTTTAATTAAAAGTCAGTTAAAAATATAAGAACGAATATATACGCAAAATGGTTTAGGTCTTTTTGGTTACCCAAAGACCTAAACCTTAATGTGTGTAATTGGTAAAAACTTACTTAAGTTCTACCTCAGCTCCAGCCTCTTCTAAAGATTTTTTAAGACCTTCAGCCTCATCTTTAGAGATACCTTCTTTGATTGGTGCTGGTGCACTATCAACAATTCCTTTTGCTTCTTTTAATCCTAAACCAGTTAATTCTTTAACTAATTTTACAACTGCTAATTTTGAAGCACCTGCTGCTTTTAAGATTACATCGAATTCTGATTTTTCTTCAGCACCTCCATCAGCAGCACCTGCTGCTGGTCCTGCTACTGCTACTGCAGCAGCTGCTGGTTCGATACCATATTCTTCTTTTAAAATATCTGCTAACTCATTTACTTCTTTAACTGTTAAGTTAACAAGTTGTTCTGCGAAATCTTTTAATTCTGCCATTTTCTTTTGATTTAAATTTTAAATATTTAGTGTTTATTTAGTGTGTTTTTATTTTTCTGATAATGTTTTCAAAATACCAGATAATTTACCTCCTCCAGATTGTAATGCTGAAATAACATTCTTAGCTGGCGATTGTAATAATCCAATAATTTCTGCGATAACATCTTCTTTAGATTTTAAGTCAACTAATGAATTCAATTGATCATCACCAATATAAATTGCTTCATCAACGTAAGCTCCTTTAAGAATAGGTTTATCCGAATTTTTACGAAACTCTTTGATTACTTTAGCTGGCATATTACCAACTTCAGAGAACATTATAGAAGTATTTCCTTTTAATGTTTCTGGTAGTTCACCAAAGTCTTTATCAGATTTTTCCATCGCTTTTGAAAGCAATGTGTTTTTAACAACTGATAGTTTTACGTTTGCTTTAAAACAAGCTCTACGCAAATTAGATGTTGTTAATGCATCTAATCCTGAAATGTCTGCCAAATAAATGATACCACTTTCAGTCAATTGAGTTGTTAAATCGTCTATTACTTGTGATTTTTCTTCTCTAGTCATAATATCTAATTTATGAAAGTGTTTTAGCATCAATTGCAACAGCAGGACTCATAGTACTAGACATAAAAATACTTTTAATATAAGTTCCTTTAGCCGCAGTTGGCTTTAATTTAATGATAGTTTGTAATAATTCATTTGCATTTTCAGCAATCTTATCAGCGTCAAAAGATGCTTTTGCAATTGCAGCATGTACAATTCCAGTCTTGTCAACTTTAAAGTCAATTTTACCAGCTTTTACATCTTTTACTGCTTTTGCAACATCCATAGTTACCGTACCAGTTTTTGGGTTAGGCATTAATCCTCTTGGTCCTAAAACACGACCTAAAGGTCCTAATTTACCCATAACACTAGGCATAGTAATAATAACGTCAACGTCAGTCCAACCTCCTTTAATTTTTTGAAGGTATTCATCTAATCCAACATAGTCAGCACCTGCTGCTTCAGCATCTGCTGCTTTATCAGGAGTTACTAATGCTAAAACTTTAACATCTTTTCCTGTTCCATGAGGTAAAGTAACAACACCTCTTACCATTTGATTTGCTTTACGAGGATCAACTCCTAAACGTACAGCTAAATCTACTGAAGCATCAAATTTTACATTAGTAATCTCTTTAATAAGAGTAGATGCATCTAATAAGTTAAGCGCTTGATTTTTATCAACTTTTGCTACAGCCTCTTTTTGATTTTTAGTTAATTTTGCCATTTCTTAAAAATTTTTAAAAAGATTAAACTGGAGCATTTCCTTTTACTTTAATACCCATTGAACGAGCAGTTCCTGCCATCATTTTCATTGCCGATTCTACTGTAAATGCATTTAAATCTACCATTTTATCTTCAGCAATTACTTTTAATTGATCCCAAGTAACTGTTGCAACTTTGTTTCTGTTAGGTTCTCCAGAACCTTTTTTAACTTTTGCTGCTTCTAATATTTGTACTGCTGCTGGTGGAGTTTTTACAACAAAATCAAATGATTTATCAGTATATACTGTAATTGCTACTGGTAATACTTTTCCTTGTTTATCTTGAGTTCTAGCATTAAATTGCTTACAGAACTCCATGATATTAACTCCGGCAGCACCTAAAGCTGGTCCAACAGGCGGTGAAGGATTTGCAGCTCCACCACGCACTTGTAATTTTACAACCTTGCTTATTTCTTTTGCCATTTTCTTTACTTTAAGTTAGATATTACAAAATGTTGGAAGCTATTCGTAATATCAATTTATATTTAATGTAACAATTATGAAATTTTTTCTACTTGCATATAACTCAGTTCTAATGGTGTCTTTCTACCGAATATTTTCACCATTACTTCAAGTTTTCTTTTTTCTTCGTTTATTTTCTCGATTGAACCATCAAATCCATTAAATGGTCCATCAACAACTTTAACTGTCTCTCCTACTACATAAGGTATTGCAACATTCTCATTCTGTACTGATAATTCATCAACCTTACCTAGCATTCTATTTACTTCCGACATTCTTAGCGGTACAGGATCTCCTCCTTTAACTTCTCCTAAGAAACCTATTACACCAGGAACAGACTTAATAATATGTGGGATTTCTCCACTCAAATTAGCCTCAATCATTATATAACCTGGAAAGTAAACTCTTTCTTTGTTTATCTTTTTTCCGTTACGAACTTGAATAACTTTTTCAGTAGGAACAAGGACTTGTTCTATAAAATCACTTAACTTTAAACGAGCGATTTCATTTTCAATATAAGTTTTAACTTTATTTTCTTGCCCTCCAATAGCTCTTACAACATACCATTTCTTAACAGAATCCGACATACTAATTTTTTATAATTTAAAATAGTTCAAAATACTTTACAAGAACACTTTTAAATGCTTCATCAACAACAAATACAGCTAAAGCAAAAATGATTGTAAATATTGCAACAACTACTGTTGATTTTTGAGCTTCTTTCCAAGAAACCCAAGTCATTTTGGTACTTAATTCTTCAAAAGAATCCTTAATATATTTTATAACTTTCATATTCTTATTACTATTTTGCACGGGTGGAGAGGCTCGAACTCCCGACACCTGGTTTTGGAGACCAGTGCTCTACCAACTGAGCTACACCCGTAAATACAAGCTGCTTACTCTGAAAAAACAAGAGAAGCAGCTTATAAAACTTTTGGGTGTGGTTTTATTAAAGAATCTCTGTAACTTGACCAGCACCTACTGTTCTACCACCTTCACGAATTGCAAAACGTAAACCTACATTCATTGCAATTGGCTGATGTAAATCAACAGTAATTGTTAAGTTATCACCTGGCATTACCATTTCAACTCCATCAGGTAAATTAATTGTACCTGTTACGTCAGTAGTTCTTACGTAGAACTGTGGACGGTAGTTGTTATGGAATGGAGTGTGACGTCCACCTTCTTCTTTCTTAAGGATATAAACCTCTGCTTTGAATTTATTATGTGGAGTTACAGAACCTGGCTTACAGATTACCATTCCTCTTTTGATATCAGCTTTATCAATACCTCTTAATAAGATACCTACGTTATCTCCAGCCTCACCTCTATCTAATATTTTACGGAACATTTCAACTCCAGTAATTGTAGAAGCTAATTTTTCAGCACCCATACCAATAATATCTACAGCATCACCAGTATTAGCAACACCTGTTTCGATACGTCCTGTTGCAACAGTTCCACGACCAGTAATTGTAAATACATCCTCGATTGGCATTAAGAAATCTTTATCAACTTCACGCTTTGGTAATTCAATCCATGAATCAACAGCATCCATTAATTCCATGATAGTATCAACCCATTTACCTTCACCATTTAATCCACCTAAAGCAGATCCAGCGATTACAGGAGTATTGTCACCATCATACTCATAGAAGTCTAATAATTCTCTAACTTCCATTTCAACTAATTCTAATAACTCTTCATCATCAACCATATCCACTTTGTTCATGAATACAACCATTCTAGGAATACCTACCTGACGTCCTAATAAGATGTGCTCACGAGTTTGCGGCATTGGTCCGTCTGTAGCAGCTACAACTAAAATAGCACCATCCATTTGCGCAGCACCAGTTACCATGTTCTTAACGTAATCGGCGTGACCTGGACAGTCAACGTGTGCATAGTGACGATTAGCCGTTTGGTATTCTACGTGAGAAGTGTTAATAGTAATACCTCTTTCTTTTTCCTCAGGAGCATTATCGATTTGATCGAAATCTCTTACTTCAGAAAGTCCTTTTTCTGCCAATACTTTAGTAATAGCAGCTGTTAAAGTAGTTTTACCGTGGTCAACGTGTCCAATAGTACCTATATTAAGGTGTGATTTGGAACGATCAAAATGTTCTTTTGCCATGATTATTAATTTTAATTCTTAGTTATATATAATTTAGTGTTTACTTATTTTATATTTGAGCCAATGACGGGAATTGAACCCGTGACCTCTTCCTTACCAAGGAAACGCTCTACCTCTGAGCTACACCGGCTAAAAAATTGAGCGAGAGACCGGGTTCGAACCGGCGACATTCAGCTTGGAAGGCTGACGCTCTACCAACTGAGCTACTCTCGCAATTTTTTAAATCAAATCCTTTATTTTAGATTGACTAAAACAATGGTGGTGAGAGAAGGATTCGAACCTTCGAAGCTTGCGCAGCAGATTTACAGTCTGCCCTCGTTGGCCACTTGAGTATCTCACCAAAAATCAAAGAACTATGTTGTTTAAAAACAACTTTCTTTTACTAAAAAAATCAAGCTTAAAACACAAGGCTTAAAACTTAATTTTTAAGAGCCGATGGAGGGACTCGAACCCACGACCTGCTGATTACAAATCAGCTGCTCTAGCCAGCTGAGCTACATCGGCTTTTCTTTTATAAAAAAAGCCCGCTATTTCTAACGGACTGCAAAGGTATAAAGTTTTATTTTTTATACAAAACTTTTTTAGATTATTTTTTATACTTTTTTTAAGCATGGTGTGAGCGTAACTTTTCTTTACGTCTATTTAACTGTCTTTTTAATGAATCAACAGATAAAACTAAACCTTCTTCAAATGTCTTTGAAGATTTTTTTACAATAAAATTATCTCCAGGAACATTAATTTTCACCTCTACTATCTTATTTTCTTTTTCGCTAGTTTGCTGAACTTTTAAAAAAACTTCAGAATCTATAATTCTATCAAAATACTTCGATAAAGATTCCACTTTATTTTCGGCAAACTTAATTAAACCACTATCTGCATTAAAATTAACTGATTGAACAAATACTTTCATAAAAAATCAATTTTTTTCAGCTCCTTGGATGAGCATTGTTATACACTTCTTTTAACTTATCTACACTACTATGAGTATATACTTGAGTTGAGGCTAAACTTGAATGACCTAACAACTCTTTGACCGAATTAAGGTCAGCACCTTCGTTTAACAAATGTGTAGCAAAAGAATGCCTTAACATATGTGGGCTTTTTTTTACTTTAGAAGATACCGTACTAAAATAATCATTTATTATTCTATAAACAAGTGTTGGATATAATTTCTTTTTCTTTTGAGTAAAAAACAGAAACTCACTGTTCGAATTTTGTTTCGTTCGTTCGGATAAATAACTAACAAGTGATTCTCTAACGCTGTCTAACAATGGGATATAACGCTCTTTATTTCTTTTCCCTAAAACCTTAATTGTACTATTAATTATATCAATATCAGAAGTTTTTAACTGAATCAATTCTGACCTTCGCATTCCAGTAGAATACAGCAACTCAACAATCATTTTATTTCTAATAGAAATAAAATCGCTTTTAGTATTCAAATTATTTATTACTTCTACCACTTCATTATATGAAAATGGTACTTGTACTTTCTTAGCGACTTTTAACGCCTGATGTTTTGACAAAGGGTTTTCAGAAATAGTTTTAGTTTTTTGAAGAAACTTATAAAATGAATTTAAACTACTTACCTTTCTATTTACACTTCTGTTAGAAATTTTATTGGAAACTAATGAAACTATCCAAGATCTTATCTGAGAATAATTAACATTTACAATATTATCATCATTAAATTCTCGAGCACTGAATTCCTGAAAATCATTCAAATCTTTCTTATAAGCCAAGACGGTATGTTCTGAATATTTTTTTTCTAAAGAAATATAATTGATAAATGAATTTATAGGCATAAAAAAATCCGTTAGAAAACAAATTTACAAATTCTAACGGATTTAATATATTATAAAAGGTTTTGATTAACCTTGCTCTTCTTGAGTTCTAAGTCTTTGAACATAAGCAGCCTTTATATTTTGCGCTCTTTTCTCAACAGAAGGTTTCGTAAAATGCTTTCTATTACGCAAATTCTTCATTGTTTTAGTTCTATCAAACTTTCTTTTAAAACGCTTAAGCGCTCTATCGATGTTCTCTCCTTCTTTTACTGGTATTATCAACATAATTTGGTCCCTCCTTTCTTAGTTCTCCTAAATACTTATTTTTTAGGGTGGCGCAAAGATACAAACTATTTAATAATTAAAATGATAAAAATTAATTTATTTTATGTCGCAGGTTTATATTCCTTTTTATCTATAACAATTTTGGCGATAATCTCTTTAAGAATCTCTGATGTACCTCCTCCAATTGGACCTAAACGACTATCTCTAAGCAATCTCGCCATTGGATAATCTTCCATATATCCATAACCGCCTAACAATTGCAAACATTCATATATCACATTATCAGCCATTTTCGTAGAGGCTAACTTTGACATTGTTGCTTCTTTAACAACATACTGCCCGTCATTTAATTTTTTTGCAACCGAATAATTAAACTCTTTACAGACTTCAACATCAGTAGACATTTCGGAAATTTTATGCCTCAATGCTTGATATTTATCTAAAGATTTTCCAAACACTTGTCTTTCCGACATATATTGTATTGCATAGTCAACAGCATATTCTGCTCGAGCATGTGCATTAATACCCATAACCAACCTTTCTAGCGCAAAATGCTGCATAATATAAGGGAACCCTTTTCCTTCTTCACCCATCAAATTTTCTTTCGGAATTTTCACATTGTCAAATGCAATCTCTCCTGTGTCAGAGGCTCTCCAACCCAATTTATCTAATTTTGTTGAACTAATCCCTGGAGTTTCTCTATCAATAATAAACATACTCATTCCTTTACCTCCAAGTTCAGGGTTTGTCTTAGCGGCAACAACTAAATAATCAGAATAAATACCATTGGTTATAAAAGTTTTTGAACCATTTATAATATAGAAATCTCCTTCTTTCACTGCAGTAGTTTTCATCCCAGCAACATCAGAACCTCCAAATGGTTCTGTAACACACAAACAGCCAATCTTATCACCATCTATACTTGGTGTTAAATATTCCTTTTTTATTCTATCATCACCTTCTTTATTCACATGAGTCATAGCAAGATAAGCATGAGCCCACATTGCTGCTGCAAAACCTCCAGAGTTAATTTTTTGTAATTCTTCTAAAAAGATAACTGTATAAAAAATATCTAAATCTAATCCTCCATATTCTTCAGGAGAATTTAATCCGAAATAACCCATTTCACCGAATTTTTTCCAAATAAAACGATCAATAGTTCCAGAATGCTCCCATTTTTCTATATGTGGAACTACTTCTTTTTGCAAAAAGTCTTTAAAACTTTGCCTAAAACTTTCATGTTCTTCAGTAAAATACATCGAATTCATATATTATTATTTCTTTTTTATTCAGCAGTCAAATATAAGATGATTTTATCGAAATCATCTAATGGAAAACCTTCAATATTTTTCAATTCATTGATGTCCTGAATTTCAGCAACTTCATCTCTATAATTAAATATCTTTTTCGTCAACTCATAATCTATATATGGCAAGCGCAAAACCTCTTTAAATGTTGCTGTATTCACATTAACTTTAACAATTGTAGGTTTGGTTAATACTGTATAACGCTGTAATATTTTCCCAATAACTTCTGGTTTCAAACCATATACATTATTTAATTGTTCATCATTTTTAAATCCTTTTAGCGATTTTCGATACTTAACTATTCTTTCAGATAATTTGTCTCCAATCCCATTAATTTCTTTTAATTGAATTGCGGTAACAGTGTTTAAATCTTGTTTTGTTCCTGTAAATACCTTTTCAACTTTGGGTTTGTTATAATTATTAGACGTACTTTTCTTCTTTTTAGAAATCCAATCTGGAAATTTAAAATTGGGAGATAATACTGCCAATAAACTATCAGAAACTTTTGTAACTTGTTGAAACTGTTTAACTGAATTGATATACAAACCTTTATTTCTATGAGCGTGTAATCTATCAATTTCAGCAACAGACATTCCTAATTGATATCCTTTAAAATCGGTAATAAAACTTGGATTAAAGGAATAAATTTTAGGTTTTCTTTTCTCTAGCTCAATTAGTTTTAAAGAGTCTATTTCTTTTTGAAAAAGTGCAATTTCTCTAGTATTTAAATCCTCTTTTTCAGCAGAAGAAAAATCAACAAAAAAATAAATAGATTGTAATCCAATAATAATTAATACCAAAAATAAAATCCCATTTCTTTGACGGCTATTATACCAGAAATGGGATTTAAATTCTTTCATTATTTTTCTATTTATGCTTTCGCTTCTTTGATAGCATCTAAATATCTTGTCAATTGCTTTTTCACAATTGGGAATAAGAAGAATAATCCAATCATATTAGGGAATACCATTGCAAAAATCATCGCATCAGAAAATGCCCATATTGAATTCATACTTGCTGATGCTCCAATTACAACAAATAATAAGAATAATAATTTATAAGTTAAATCTGCAGCTTTTCCCCTTCCGAATAAGAATTTCCATGATTGCAATCCATAATAAGACCAAGAAATCATTGTTGAAACTGCAAATAATACTACTGCAATAGTTAAGAACACATTAGAATAAGGAATATATTGAGCAAATGCTTTAGAAGTAATCCCTGCTCCTTCATACGCAACACCATCAATCATAACTGCTCCAAGTCCATCTCCACCATATTGGAAAATAGCGCCATCACCACCTCCAAAATTGAAGATTATTATTACCAATGCAGTCATTGTACATATAACAACAGTATCAATAAATGGCTCTAACAAAGCCACTAAACCTTCAGAAGCTGAGTATTTAGTTTTAACTGCACTATGCGCAATAGAAGCAGAACCAGCACCTGCTTCGTTAGAAAAGGCTGCTCTTTTAAATCCGACTAATAACACTCCAATTAAACTTCCTACTCCAATAGCAGTTGGTTTAAATGCTTCAGTCAAAATTAAACTAAAAGCATCATCAACAAGAGAAAAATTACTACCAATAATATATAAACAAGCTAGTAAATACATAACTGCCATAAATGGTACTACTTTTTCGGTAACTGATGCAATTCTTTTAATTCCACCAATAATAATAATCCCAACTAATACTGCTAAAATTACACCTATCCAAAATCCAGCACCTGTGCTAGAAAGATCCATCAATTCTTTTAAAACTATTGTTGCTTGATTTGATTGTGCAGCATTACCTCCTCCAAACGAACCTCCAATACAAAAAATGGCGAAAAATACTGCAGCAACTTTACCTAAAGTAGCAAAACCTTTCTCTTTCAACCCCTTACTTATATAATACATTGGACCTCCATAAACAGTTCCATCTTCACCTACATCTCTATATTGAACTCCAAGGGTACATTCAACAAATTTTGTTGACATACCCAAAAATCCACAAATAATCATCCAAAAAGTAGCTCCTGGACCTCCTAATGCAATTGCCAATGCAACTCCTGCTATATTACCATTCCCAACCGTTCCAGAAACAGCAGTTGCCAATGCCTGAAAATGCGTTACTTCTCCTTCTTTACTCTCATCTCTTATAGTTTCTATAGAGTCTCCTCCTGGAGTTACATCACCATATGCTTCTTCAACAACAGGATGATCAACATCATCATATTTCCCTCTAACAACATTTATTGCCGTTGGAAAATATCTGAAATTTGGGAAGCCAAAATATAATGTGAAAAATAATGCACTTAAAACTAATAAGATTAATACAAATGGCACTCCAAAAACTGGAAAAAAGACTATTCCAGAAACTGTATCTGAAAAAGGCTTAAACGCTTCATCAATTTGTTGGTCTATTCCTTTTTCTTGGGCAAATGTTAAAAACGGTATTACTAATAATAGCAATGAGAGCAGTTTTTTCTTCATAATATAGTTTAAGTTAAATATTAATTTAATCCGCAATATCTTAAAAAAATGATGCATCATCAAATTTTTAACAAATTACTTAAAAAAGTGTTTGTAGTTTTTCAATTTGTTCAGGTCTTCCTAAGACTATCAATTTAGAACCGGCAACCAACGTCGTGTCTGCTTCAGGATTTACCACATAATCATCTTCATTGGTCTTAAAACCAATAACAGAACAACCCGTTTTTTTTCTTAAATCTAAATCTAAAATTGATTTAGAAATATATGCTTTTGGCAAATCGTCTACTACAATCTCTCTAAGATTTGCAGTATATTCTCCATCCAAAGAAAGCATGTCAACAAACTCAATTACATCAGGAGTTACAACTAAAGATGCCATATGATCACCTCCTAAACGATCAGGCATAATAACATTATCTGCTCCAGCAATTTTTAATTTTTTATATGATGATTCATCAGAAGCACGGCTTATTATTATTAAGTTTTTATTCATTTGTCTTGCCGATAGAACTATAAATAAATTATCGGCATCTGAAGGTAAAGCTACAATCAAATTATTAGCATTTTGAATTCCGGCTTTTTCCAAAACATTATCATCAGTAGCATCACCCAAAACCACCAAATTTTTTTCTTTTTCAAGCATCATTACTTTTTCATTATCTGCTTCAATAATAACACTCTCTTGATTAAATTTTTTCAATTTCATCAATGCTTGTTTGCCATTTCTACCATAACCACACACAATTGTATGCCCTTGAAGTGAATTAATCTGTTTTTGCATTTTTTTATGTTTTATTTCTTCTATAAAATTCCCACTTGCAATATTTTCCGAAATTACTTTTATAATATATCCGTACAATGAAGCACTTAAAATAATTAAAAATATGGTAAATAATTTACCTTCAGGACTCAACGGATGGTTTAATCCAAATCCAACAGTTGAAACCGTAATTACTGTCATATAAAGCGCATCAATAAATGAATCACCTGATATTATCATATATCCTAATACTCCTATTGCAAGGACAATAAATAGTATTATAAAAGCACTAAATAATTTTTTTCTGATGCTCATAAATCAAATACCGATGTTCTCTTGGTGTAAATTTTATCTTTCAACTTCAATATAAATGCTAAAGTTAAATATAAAGCAAAAGATAAACCTGCAGTCACAAAAGATATATAAATAAAAAACAATCGCACGTTTACAGCTCGCATACCTAAACGATCAGCCAATCGTGAAGAAACATAAAACCCATGGCGTTCAAAAAAATGTCTTAATGAATTTAAAAATGACATATCTTTTTTATTGCAAGGTACTAATTTTATACTATTATTAATCTAATAGTTTTTTTGTAAAATATTCGAGCATATTTTCAACTTCATCAAAGTTATCATCTTTAATTGATATGTCAGTAAGTCTAGGAAGGTGCTTAGCAAAATAAATATGATTATTAGACATTTCAAACAAATTAGTAGCAAGTGCAAAAGGGTATTTAAACTTTGGATTAACTTCCGTAATTACTTTAGAAACTGTGTTTGCTAAACTTTTATAACTACCAAAAAGTCCTTTAGAATTTTCCTCATCCACCTCTTTGGTATGATAAGCTTTTACACCTTCTGAAATAACAATGTTATGCAATTTACTCTCATTTACATAACTAACTCCAGGATTGTCTTTTGGTGCCGAAACAAATGAATGGATAATAATTTTTAATTTGTCTTTAGGGTTTTTAACATTCATTGTATTAATTGAAATTAAATAACTAACCCACTCCCAATACCAATTTACTAAAAACAATAAAAGCATGTGTTTGTTTTCAAAATATCTATAAATTGATGCTTCAGTTGAATTTATTTCTTTTGCCAATTTTTTAAATGTAAAATATTCAAAGCCAAAATTGTCAATCAAAATAATACTATACTTAATAATATTCCTACCAAGTTTTGAGTCTTGTGGCTCTTTTAAGTACAATCCTTCATTTAAAGTTATTCTTATCTCTACACTCACCTAACGCTTAATTAGCTTATTATTTTTCTGATTTATGCAAATATAAAAAAGTTTAACAATACTTTATGATAGTATTACTATCATTTTAAAAAGTATTCGTATATTTGCGGCTGTAAAATTCAAAATGTTATAAAAAATTAAAATGAAAAATAGTATTCTATCAAATTTAAAAAGTGATATACCTGCAAGTATAGTAGTCTTTTTTGTTGCACTTCCATTATGTTTAGGGATTGCACTAGCAAGTGGAGCACCTTTATTCTCTGGACTTATTGCTGGTATTATTGGAGGAATCGTAGTAGGAGCATTGAGCGGTTCAAAAATTGGAGTTAGTGGACCTGCTGCTGGTTTAGCTGCGATTGTATTAACAGCAATTGGAACTTTAGGAGGCTATGAAAACTTTTTAGTTGCTGTAGTTTTAGGTGGAATAATCCAATTAATCTTTGGACTTCTTAAAGCAGGAATTATTGGATATTACTTTCCTTCATCGGTAATAAAAGGTATGCTAACTGGTATTGGGATAATAATTATTTTAAAGCAAATACCACATTTTTTTGGTTATGATGCTAATCCTGAAGGAGATTTTGCATTCTTCCAAGTAGATGGAGAAAATACTTTTTCAGAAATATTCATAGCACTAAATAATATAAGCATTGGATCGACAATTATTGGAATAATAGCTTTAAGTATTTTATTACTTTGGAATAATATACTATCTAAAAAGGGAAAGTTTTTTCAATTAGTTCAAGGACCTCTAGTTGCTGTTGTAGCAGGGATTATCTACTATTTTATCACACAATCTAATTCAAAATATGGCATTAACGCATCACATTTGGTGAGTGTACCTGTACCAGATAATTTTGATTCATTCTTAGGTCAGTTTAGTTTTCCAAACTTTAGTGCAATTACTAATACTGAAGTGTGGGTTGTCGCTTTTACACTTGCTTTAGTCGCAAGTTTAGAAACATTACTGTGTGTTGAAGCTACCGATAAGTTAGACCCAAATAAAAACGTAACTCCAACCAATAGGGAATTACTAGCTCAGGGAACAGGAAACATTATTTCAGGAATGATTGGTGGACTTCCTATTACACAAGTAATTGTTAGAAGTTCAGCAAATATACAATCTGGAGGAAGAAGTAAGATGTCGGCAATCATTCATGGATTCTTCTTATTAATTTCGGTAATACTAATACCAACACTGTTAAACAAAATCCCATTATCGGTATTAGCTGCAGTATTATTAATAGTTGGATATAAATTAGCAAAGCCAGCATTATTCAAAAAAATGTATGAATTAGGTTGGAAACAATTCATTCCTTTTACAGTTACAGTTTTAGGAATAGTATTTATTGATCTACTTTATGGTATTGGACTTGGATTAGCTGTTGGTATTGTAGTAATATTAATTAAAAGTTTCCAAAACTCACACTTTTTACACAAAGAAGATATCAGTAATGGTGTTCAGAAAATGAAAATGACTCTAGCTGAAGAAGTAACGTTTTTCAACAAAGGAGCGATCTTAAAAGAATTGGATGCCTTACCAGAAGAATCTTATTTAGAATTTGATGTAAGAAAAACTAGGTATTTAGATAATGATATTATTGAAATTTTGGATGACTTTGCGTACAAAGCAAAACAAAGAAATATTAATATAAAATTAATTTCCGAAAGAGGAATAGTTGAAAATCCACCAAGTTATATTGAGTTTTTTAGACTAAGACCAATAAAAGCATAAACATTAAAACCATTAAAATTAAACAATATGAAAGCACACACTCAAGAAACACAAGCAACAATGACACCAGAAAAGTCATTGCAAGAGTTAAAAGATGGAAACAAAAGATTTCAAAACAACCTAAAAGCAAATAGAGATTTAAAAGAGCAGGTAAGTCATACAAGTACAGGTCAATATCCTTTTGCAACGATTCTTAGTTGTATTGATTCAAGAGTATCTTCAGAATTAATTTTTGATCAAGGAATTGGAGATATTTTTAGTGCACGTGTAGCAGGAAACTTTGTAAACGAAGATATTTTAGGAAGTATGGAGTTTGCTTGCAAACTAGCAGGGACAAAATTAGTAGTTGTTTTAGGACACACAGCGTGTGGCGCTGTAAAAGGTGCCTGTGATGATGCCAAATTAGGAAATCTTACAAGCATGCTTGCCAAAATAAAACCAGCAGTAAATGCAGTAAGCTCTCCAGAGGATACCAGTTTAAGAAATTCTTCCAATATTGAATTTGTTAATAATGTTGCAACAAAAAATGTACATTTGACAATTGATAGAATATTAAATGAAAGTGAAGTACTTGCAGAAATGCAAAAAAATGGTGAAATTAAGATTGTTGGAGGAATGTATGACATTCATTCCGGAGCAGTAACATTTTATGAATAAATAAAAAATAATGAAAAATAAGAGTATAAAAATGACATTGGCAGCGTTAATCTTAGGATTGATGTTGCCAAATGTTGCACAAAGTCAAGAGAGTGATTTTGGTAATTGGTTGATTTATATAGGTAATAAAAAATTAAACCAAAAATGGAATCTACACCACGAAGTACAATATAGAAATTACAATGCTATAGGTGACCTGGAACAGTTGCTACTTCGTACAGGTTTAGGATACACATTTAACGACAATAAAAACAATGTACTTCTAGGTTATGGCTATATATTGTCTGAAAATTATATTGGCGACACTGATGATAAAGTAAGTGTAAATGAGCATAGAATTTTTCAACAGTTCACCTCTAATCAAAAAGTTGGCAAGGTTAAATTAAATCATCGTTATCGTTTTGAACAGCGCTTTGTTGAGAGTGATTTTAAAATGCGGTTCCGTTATTTTCTTGGAGTCAATGTACCGTTGAGTTGCAAGGAAGAAGGTAAAAACGACTTCTATTTTTCGGCTTACAATGAAATATTCTTAAACACCAAAACTTCCATTTTTGACCGTAACCGTTTATATGGAGGTCTTGGCTATAAGGTAAATAAAAATATACGTGTAGAAGCAGGTTATATGAATCAATTCTTTGAAACAAGTGGTCGCGACCAATTTAATATCATCACTTTTGTGAATTTTTAAAAGGTACGACATAACCTATTTTTAACTGGTTATTTAAAAATCATTAAAAAGGTGTGATATAACTAACCGTATAATGGGTTAATTAATATAAAAATGTTAAATTCGTCATATACTAACGTTAGTGTAAATTGACTTCGTCACGCACTTGTATTTTGCTAAAGCAAAACACCTCAAGCGCTAATTCACACTAATGGCAACTTGTCAAGAATACCTCGTTGATAATAGTCTGGCTTTTTTTAATATATTAGTGCGTGAGAAATAACATAAACACAACTTACACTAACGTAGTGTATAACCAACGAGGCATCTTGATGACGACTTCTCGAGGCGATGCCTCGCTCGTCATACACAAGTTGCCATTGCCATTAATTTAAAAAAAGTCCGTTCTGACAGGAAAAATAAAGCATATAAGAGTAATTGAAAGCCTTGCTGAAAGTGATGGAATCATTTATACAGGAAAAGCACTTTATGACGATTACATAAGCCGAAGAATTAGACTTTATGAAAAAGACTTTACTCACGACTTTCATCAGATTGATAGCAAAAAAGCGTTTATCGAAATAATTAAATATTATCAATTTAATGCAAAATATTTATTAGGTGGTCTATTATTACATTTAGAAATCCACGGAGATAAAGATTTAAAAGGTCTGATTTTATCAAATGGAGAATTAATTGAATGGAAAGAAATAGTTGACCTCTTAAGACCCATAAATATTGAGAATTGCAACACACTATTTCTAACAATGGGAGTTTGCAATGGAAGACATCTTTATAAAGGCGTTAATCCTTATGAAAAATCACCTTATTCCGGATATATTTCTGCAAGCCAAAAAGTAAGTCCTAAAGAGATTTATGAAAATTTCAGTGAGTTATTTACAGACTTAATCGAAAACGGAAATATTGTTGAATCCTATTTAAAATTAGATGAGCAAGGAACTAATTTCTACTATAAAGATTCAAAAACAACATTTGAAGATGCATTTAAAAGCACAATTGAAAAATTCAATAACGATACGGAATTTAAAAGCGATTATTTACAAAGTTGCATTGACCAGATGAAAGAAGAAACTGGAGAAGTAATGAGCGAAATGGAAACAGAATTAATTATGAAAAAAGCAATGGTAGATATTTATGACGCACAGAAAAAGGCATTTGAATTCGAAAATTGCGAATAAAAACTAATGGCAACAATGTGCATAATTCATTGCTAGTAACTGCTTACTTACGAAAATTCTAGCGGATTTTCAGTTTGGTGCGCATTTGCAAAGTTAAGTGCTAACCTACGCAACTACTTATAGCCGAGATCGTTAACTCATTTCCTACCCAATTCTAAAAGTTCATCGGTAAAATCTCCAAATAAAGGCCCATTTGCCAATTGTTGTGAATTAATTCCTTGACGATATGTATTGTATTCTATAAAAACAGGAGCCCCTTTATCATCAATTCCTATATCCCAAGAAACAATTTTGAAATATGGAATAATAAAATGCATCTCTTTAACCATTTCAACTGCTTCATAATAACCAGGAATTACAACACCTTCCAATCTAGTATTTGAATCGGTTGTTGTTTTTCTTTTTCCAGATATTAAATAACCATACTCTTTAAGACTTCCATTTTCATTCACGCCACAAACTACTCGACCTGAAGCATGATTATCAGTAAATTTACCTACTGCACCAATCCTCACAATAAAAGAAAGTATATGTACTTCTTTTTCTTTAAGGTAAGTCATTATTCTTAACGTGTTTAATGAACTCTCATTTAATGATTTTAGAATTGGATGTTGTTTAACTACTTTTTGAATAATAAAATCTTTCTTATAAGAATCAAATAAATTTTCTAACGGCAAATTATTATGAGACACTTTTTTATCCTGTATTGTAAAACCAACTACATTCCTACCTCTCCCAGAATCAATAGACGGCTTAATAACTAATTTATCTTTCTGCTTGCAACACTCTTCAAGCGCTTCAATTTTAGTCACTTGTTTATCATTGACATAAAAAAAACCATTTATATTTTTAACAACCGAAACTGGTTGTTTAAAGCCTTTAAATAACGTTTCGTATAAATTCTTGTCTAACAGTGCTGGCCATTTTTGCTTTTGATTTAACTTTTCTGAAATTATACTATGAAAAATATCTCCTGGAATAAACTTTTCAGAAAAAAAATTGGTGCTTGAAATATAAAATCGATGCCATGAAGTATTAATATTATGATACCCTCTATCGCTAAAAAACTTTTTTATCTTACCCTTTTCATTTTTATTTAACTGCTTAGGATTATGTATTTTATTATCAGTCTTTATTCTTTTACGGTAAAAAAATAGAATATTAAAGTACCTCAATTTTGAGTTCGCTTTAAGAACAAACTTCAAGAAGTATTTTTTTAAAAAAAGATATAGTTTCATGTATTCTAATTCATTTTTACCATAACCAAATTAATAATAAATTTTTAAATCAATAAAAAACTAAATAACTCATGCCACACCTAAATTCTCATTTCAATTCTGTAACTTTGCGTTTTTCCATCTTTTTATGTCAAATCAGCAAGAATATATTGAAGTTTTAGGTGCTCGTGTACACAATTTAAAAAACATTGATGTTCGCATTCCACGTGAACAATTAGTTGTAATTACTGGTTTGAGCGGTAGTGGAAAATCTTCTTTGGCTTTTGATACTATTTATGCCGAAGGTCAAAGACGTTATATCGAAACTTTTTCTGCCTATGCACGTCAGTTTTTAGGAGGTCTTGAGCGTCCAGATGTTGACAAAATTGATGGACTATCACCAGTTATTGCAATTGAGCAAAAAACAACCAATAAAAGTCCACGTTCAACCGTTGGCACAATTACCGAAATTTATGATTTTATGCGCTTGTTATATGCGCGTGCTTCTGATGCATACTCTTATAACACCAACGAGAAAATGGTGAGTTATAGTGACGAGCAGATTTTAAATTTGATTCTTCAAGATTTTGACTCAAAAAAAATTAGCATCCTTGCTCCTATCGTAAAATCAAGGAAAGGGCATTATCGTGAACTTTTTGAACAAATTGCCAAACAAGGCTTTGTAAAAGTTCGAGTAGATGGTGAAATAAAAGATATTGAAAAAGGGATGCGTTTAGATCGTTATAAAACGCACGATATTGAAATTGTTATAGACCGTTTAAAAGTTGATGAAACACAAGAAAAAAGATTGAAAGAAAGCATCACAACTGCTTTATATTCAGGCAATAATATTTTGATGGTTTTGGATACTGATAATGAGAAACCTCGTTATTTTAGTAGAGAGTTAATGTGCCCAACAACCGGAATTGCTTATCCGAATCCAGAGCCAAACACTTTCTCTTTCAATTCACCAAAAGGTGCTTGCGCATCTTGTAATGGATTGGGCAAAACAAATATTGTAAATCATGATAAAATAGTTCCAGACGATTCAAAATCTATCAAAAATGGAGGAATTGCTCCTTTGGGAGAGCAAAAAAGCAGTTGGATTTTTAAACAATTAGAATTAATTGCCGAACGCTATAATTTTAAACTAAACGACCCTATAAAATCTATTCCAAAAGAAGCCATGGAAGTTATCTTAAATGGCGGAAATGAAAAATTTAAGATTGAGTCTAAAACTATGGGTATCACTCGAGATTACGAGATAGATTTTGAGGGGATTATCAATTTTATTGAAAGTCAATTTAAAACATCAGACTCTACTTCCATTAAACGTTGGGCTAAAGGTTTTATGAACGAAGTAAATTGTCCTACTTGTGATGGAAGGAGACTAAAAAAGGAAGCGCTATACTTTAAGTTTGCCGATAAAAACATTACAGATTTAGCGCAAATGGATATTACTGAATTGGCAAATTGGTTCAAAAATATCGATTCTTTATTATCAGAAAAACAACAAATAATTTCGTCAGAAATTATCAAAGAAATACGAACTAGAATTCAATTTTTATTAGATGTTGGTTTAGATTACTTAACAATTGACAGAACTTCAAAATCATTATCTGGTGGTGAAGCACAACGTATAAGATTAGCAACTCAAATAGGTTCTCAATTGGTTGGTGTACTTTATATTTTAGACGAACCAAGTATTGGATTGCATCAACGCGATAATCAGAAATTAATTGATTCTTTGATTAAATTAAGAGATGTAGGAAATTCAGTCATAGTTGTTGAGCACGATAAAGATATGATTGAAAATGCCGATTTTGTGTTAGATATTGGTCCAGGAGCAGGAAATCATGGTGGTGAAATTGTAAGCGAAGGCACGTTTGAAGATTTAAAAACTCATCAAACTCTTACTGCTGATTATCTCAACGAAACTAAACAAATAGAAATTCCTAAAAAACGCAGAAAAGGTAACGGAAAAAAAATCGTTTTAAAAGGTGCGTCAGGAAATAATTTAAAGAATATAAATGTTGAGTTTCCTCTCGGAAAAATGATTTGTGTAACTGGTGTTTCGGGTAGTGGAAAATCTACTTTGATTAATGAAACGCTATATCCAATTTTAAACCAACATATTTATCGTGGAGTAAAAAAACCAATGCCTTATAACTCTATAAAAGGTATAGAACATATAGATAAAATTATTGCAATTGACCAATCACCTATTGGCCGCACACCACGATCTAATCCAGCCACATACACAAGTGTATTTAGTGACATTCGCAGTATTTTTGCTAAAATTCCAGAAGCATTAATTAGAGGTTATAAACCAGGAAGATTTTCATTTAATGTAAAAGGTGGACGTTGTGAAACCTGTCAAGGCGGAGGCGTTAGAGTCATTGAAATGAACTTTTTACCTGATGTAGAAGTAGAGTGTGAGACGTGTCAAGGAAAAAGATTCAATAGAGAAACACTAGAAATCCGATATAAAGGAAAATCAATTTCCGATGTTTTAAACATGACAATGAATGAAGGAGTTATATTCTTTGAAAAACATCCAAAAATCTACAAAAAACTAAAAACTATTCAAGATGTTGGACTTGGTTATATAACATTAGGTCAACAATCAACAACACTTTCTGGTGGTGAAGCACAGCGTATAAAATTGGCATCTGAGTTATCAAAAAGAGATACAGGAAATACTTTTTACATATTAGATGAGCCAACAACTGGTTTGCATTTTGAAGATATAAGAGTATTAATGGATGTTCTAAATAAGTTGACCGATAAAGGAAATACGGTTCTTGTTATTGAGCATAATATGGATGTAATTAAATTAGCAGATCATATTATTGACATAGGAAAAGAAGGTGGAAAAAAAGGTGGAACTGTACTATGTACTGGTACACCAGAAAAAATTGTGAATAACAAAGAAAGTTATACAGCACAATTCTTAAAAAAAGAAGTATCTTAGCACCTTGCCCTAATATTCTTTTTAGGCATTTATTATAAATACATTAAAATGAAACGATTATGAATCCAAATGAAGACAGAAAAATAAAAGAAAAACTAAAACAAAAAACTTGGAATGAGATAAAAACCAACGACTCTTGGGCTATTTTTAAAATCATGGCTGAGTTTGTTGAAGGGTATGAAAGGTTAAGTAAAATAGGCCCTTGTGTAAGTATCTTTGGTTCGGCAAGAACAAAACCAGAACATAAATACTACAAACTTGCAGAAGAAATTGCTTTTGATTTAACTCAGCATGGTTATGGAGTTGTAACTGGAGGTGGTCCAGGAATAATGGAAGCAGGTAATAAAGGTGCACATAGAGGGAATGGGGTTTCAGTTGGTTTGAATATTGAGTTACCATTTGAGCAACACGACAATCCTTTTATAAGTAAAGGAAAGAGTTTAGATTTCGACTACTTCTTTGTAAGAAAAGTAATGTTCGTAAAATATTCTCAAGGTTTTGTAGTAATGCCTGGAGGTTTTGGAACGCTTGATGAGTTATTTGAAGCGATGACATTAATTCAAACAAAAAAAATTGGTGCATTCCCAATTATACTAGTCGGAACAGATTTTTGGAGTGGATTAATAGATTGGGTAAAAGAAACACTTTTAGAGAAATTTGGAAATATAAGTCCTGGAGATTTAGATTTATTCTCAATTGTTGATACTTCGAATGAAGTAATCGATGTAATTGACAATTTCTATAAAAAATATAGTTTAAGTCCAAACTTCTAATAATTAGAAAAATGAAAAAATCAATTCTTTTATTGATTTTAGTATTATTTATATTCTCAGAAGGATATACACAAACAAACATTAAAACCATGTTTTATAACTTGTTGTATTATCCTTCTGGGAATCCACAAGATAGAGAGGATACATTAAAGGATATTTTAGACACTTACAATCCTGATATTTTTACTGTATGCGAATTAGAAACGGTTGAAGGTGCTGATGAAATTTTAACACAATCAATTCAGGCATCTAGTCCTAATTTTGCAAGAGCAACCTTTGTAAGTAATCAATCTGACCCAAGTCCTGACAATCAATTAAATCAAATGATTTTCTACAATACCGATAAATTTATTCTTGAAAGTCAGGCTACACATACAACTTACATTCGTGATATTATGCAATATACCTTGTTGCTTAATACTCCAAACCAAGCAACTGACCCAATACGTATAGAATATTTTGTTACTCACTTTAAATCTAGTGATGGGACAGCAAATAAAAATATTAGGCTTGATATGGCAAATGTATTTACTGGAGTTCTAGAAACTTTAGATCCTGATGCCTATGTAGTTTTTTCTGGTGATTTTAATTTTTATACTTCTTCAGAACCTGCTTATCAAGAAATTCTTGATGAAACTAATGATATTGTTATGATTGACCCATTACATGACAATTCATATGTGCAAAGTTGGTCAAATGATACTCCAACTTATACAGCATTACACACACAAGCAACAAGAGTAAATCAGCAAAATGGAAATGGAGCTTTTAGTGGCTTAGATGATCGCTTTGACTTCACATTTATTTCAGAAAACTTAACTACAAGTACCGATTTATTTTATATTAATGGGACTTATGACGCATATGGTAACAATAAAAATTGTTATAATTTAGATATCAATGATCCAAGTTGTACAGGACCTTATACACTATCATTACGAAATGATTTATTTGTTATGAGTGATCATTTACCTGTAGTTATGGAACTTTCCACTCCACAAAATGTATTAAGTATAGATCAAAATATTGTTAAAGATGATCTAAAAATAAATGGAAGCAACCTTATCAACAATAATGTATCTATCTATATAAGCGACAGCTTATTTAATACACAATTAACTATTTACAACCATTTAGGGCAAATTGTAAAAACTATTAATACTACAACTAATCACGAATTAAATTTTGATGCAAGTAATTTATCCACTGGCATCTACGTTATAAAACCAACAAAAAAAGAGTATTCGAATTTTGTTAAATTTATAAAAGTAAATTGAGAAGAATATTAATCCCCTTTTTTATCATTTCATTTTTCTTTATGGAATTTTCATTAGCGCAAACTAATGAAATAACCATTGATGCAGTTTTAAATCCTGAAACTCATGAATTAAATATTCTACAAAAAACCATATTTCACAATAAATCAAACACTCAATTAGATACAATTTATTTTCATAATTGGGCAAATGGTTATAAAGACAAAAAGAGTCCATTATCAAAAAGACTACTTAAAAATTACAACAAAGATTTATATTTTGCCAAAGAAAAATTTCGTGGTCACACCACAATAAATAATATAACCGCAAACTTTGAAAATGTTGAGTGGGAAAGTTTGAAGAAAAAAAATGATATTCTAAAAATCACTTTAAACAAACCATTAAAAGTTGGGGAATCTATAACTATTTCTACAACATACTCTGTAAAAATTCCTTCCAATAAATTTACCAAATATGGCAGAAGTAAAAAAGCCTATAATTTAAGATATTGGTATTTATCACCAGTATTATACGATAATGAATGGAAATTAATGAGTAACTTAGATATGGATGATTTACTTATTGATTTAAGTAATTATACCATCAATATTAAGGTTCCAAAAAACTATTATTTAAGTTCCGAGTTAAATTCAAAATTAACTCTCGAAGGCGGTTCTAAAACTTATAAATTAAAAGGCGATAATAGAACTGATATTGAGTTGAAAATAACTCAAGAAAGTGAATTTGAAGTTTTTAATACCGATTATTTTTCAGTCGAAACAAACCTAAGCTCAAAAAACCTAAACCCAACAATTAAATCAAGTATATTAAATAGAGAGATCGCATTTATAGAGGAATATTTGGGAAAGTATCCTCACAATAAAATGTTGATTAATAAAACAACGTATCTAAAAAACAAAGTTTACGGTTTAAACCAATTACCTTCTTTTCTAAGACCATTTTCTGACACATTTGAATGGGATATAAAAATGTTCAAAGCCTTAACCAAAGAATATATTGAAAATACAATTGTAGTTAATCAACGTGAAGATTCTTGGTTAGTCGATGGGCTTCAATCTTATTTAATGATGGAATATGTTTCGAAATTTTATCCAGAAATGAAAGCAACTGGAAATATTTCAAAGATATGGGGAATACGAAGTTTTAATCTTGCGCAGTTAAAATTCAATGACAAGTATCCTTTAGTCTATCAATTTGCTGCAAGAAAAAATGTGGATCAACCATTAACAATGCGTGCAGATTCTTTATCAAATTTTAATAGAAAAATTGTAAATAAATACAAAGCAGGTTTAGGCATTAGATACTTAAATGAATTTCTTGGTGACAGTATCGTTCCAAAAAAAATAAAAGAATTTTATGCAAACGAAAAATTAAAATTTACTACAAGCAATGAATTCAGTAAATTAATTGCCAACAATTCTAATAAAGACTTATCGTGGTTTTTTGGAGACTACATAAACTCAAAAAAGAAGATTGACTACACAATCAAAAAAGTTGAAGTTAAAAATGATTCCATTGATGTAGTAATAAAAAACAAAAGAAACTTCACTGCACCAGTTGCGCTTTATGGAGTTAAGGGTAAAGACATTCACTTTAAAAAATGGTTTTCTAATATAGATTCTGTATCAACTATTACAATTCCAAAAAATGGGTTTGATAGATTGTCATTAAATTATGAATATTTATATCCTGAATTGAATTTGAGGGACAATTGGCGAAGTACTAAGAAAAAATTATTTAATAGACCTATTCAATTTAAATTCTTAAAAGATATTGAAGACCCATACTATAACCAAATTTACTACACACCGAGAGTGAAATACAATCTATATGATGGTATACAATTAGGAATGTCTTTAGGTAACAAAACAATATTAAAAAGAAATTTTGTTTACAAGTTAAGTCCTTTCTATGCTACAAAATCTAAGAGTTTAACTGGTTCTTTTTCTGCATTGTATGAGTATTTGCCAGAAAAAACGAATATAAATAGATACGCATTTGGAGTTTCTGGTAGTTATTTTCATTACAATGAGGACTTATCTTATCGAACATTCTCTCCTTTTGCCTCTGTACAATTTAAAAGAAAAAGTTTGAGAGATGTTGGTGGAAGTGCAGTTTATGCAAATTACGTTAATGTTAGACGAGATTTAGATGTAAATTCATTAACACAAAATCCTGAATCAAATAAATACAGTGTCTTTAATGTCGGATATTCATATTCTAAACCTGAGATTCTTGATGATGTAAGACATAACACAAATTTTGAATTTGGAGATAAGTTTAGCAAATTAACTTTTGATTTTAGATACCGAAAATTAACTGATAAAAATCGGCAATTTGATTTCAGATTATATGCAGGAACATTTTTGCACAACAATACAAATACTAACTTTTTTGATTTTGGCTTAACTAGACAAAACGATTATCTTTTTAGATTAAACTATATTGGTAGATCAGAAGGTAGCGGTTTCTTTAGTCAGCAATATATTACCAACGAAGGTGGATTTAAATCAACCCTTGAAAAAAATTATGCCAATCAATGGCTAGCAACTTTCAACACTAGTGTTGGTTTATGGAATTGGGCAGAAATTTATAATGATGTTGGTTTCTTGAAAAATAAAGGAGAGTCTGTATATTTTGCTTATGAAAATGGTGTCAGATTAAATTTTGTTCATGAAATTTTAGAAGTCTATTTCCCAGTATATTCTAATAATGGCTGGGAAGTTAGTCATCCAAACTACAGTTCTAAAATTCGATTTGTATTGACTTTGAATCCTAAGAAAATTATCAATTTCGTAAGAAGAGGCTTCTTTTAATGCCAATATCGTAATTTTAAATTATCATTTTTATATTTCATTGTAAAATATTAAATTTGCAAAAGTCGAAATATACTGAATATGATCTCTAATACTACCTCTAAAAAAGCCAAACAAATCTCTTTTGAAGAATTCAAAACAGAAATTTTAAATGATTATAAAATTGCTGTAACAAGTAGAGAATGTAGTTTACTTGGAAGAAGGGAAGTGTTGACTGGAAAAGCCAAATTTGGAATTTTTGGCGATGGTAAAGAAGTACCTCAACTTGCTATGGCAAAAGCCTTCAAAAAAGGAGATTTTCGCTCAGGTTATTATAGAGACCAAACATTCATGATGGCTTTAGGAAAATTAACTCCTGAGCAATTTTTTGCAGGTTTATATGCACATCCTGATTTAAAAGCCGATCCACATTCTGGTGGACGACAAATGGGAGGACATTTTGCAACTCATAGTATTAATGAAGATGGTACTTGGAAAAACTTAACTGAGCAATACAATACATCTTCAGATATTTCTTCTACTGCTTCACAAATGCCAAGACTTGTTGGACTAGCACAAGCATCAAAAGTTTATCGAAATTTAGATGGAATAAAACATCATAGTAAAAACTTCTCAAACAACGGAAATGAAATTGCTTGGGGAACTATTGGCAATGCTAGTACAAGTGAAGGTTTATTTTATGAAAGTATTAATGCTGCAGGAGTTTTACAAATTCCAATGATAGTTAGCGTATGGGATGATGAATATGGAATTTCAGTTCATGCAAAACATCATACAACCAAACAAAACATTTCAGAAGTATTAAAAGGTTTTAAGAGAGATAAGAAAAATGAAGGCTATGAAATGGTTACCGTTCATGGTTGGGATTATGTTCAATTAATTGATACTTATAATAAAGTAGCAGAAATCGTAAGAACCAAACATATCCCTGCAATTATTCATGTAACTCAACTTACGCAACCTCAAGGGCATTCAACTTCAGGTTCTCATGAGAGATACAAATCTCAAGAACGATTAAAGTGGGAAAGAGCGCATGATTGTAACGCTAAAATGAGAGAGTGGATACTTGACTTTGAACTAGAACAAAATGGCAAAACACTTCGTTTTGTAGACAATGAAGAAGAACTTATTGCTCTTGAAAAAGACATAAAGAGAGAAGTTAATAAAGCAAAGAGAACTGCTTGGGAAGCATTTACAAACCCAATAAAAGCAGAAAAAAATACTGCTATAAACTTAATTAACAAAGTCGCAGTTAATAGTTCTAATAAGAATTTCATTAACAAGATTGTCAATGATTTAAAAAGCATCAATGAACCTTCTAGAAAAGAAGTTTATACACTTACAAGAAAGGTTTTACCATATATAACCAATGAAAATTCAGCCGAAAGAACTGAACTTTTAAACTGGATTAAAAGTAGTTCGAATTCAATTCAAGAAAAGTATAGTTCGGATTTATATGATGACACTAAGAATTCGGCAACAAATATTTCTGAAGTATTACCAGAATACTCAAATGAGAAAAATTTGGTAGATGCTCGTGTGATTTTGAGAGATAATTTTGAAAGTATTTTTAATAGATATCCGCAAACATTAACATTTGGAGAAGATACAGGATATATTGGCGATGTAAATCAAGGATTGGAAGGTCTTCAGGAGAAGTTTGGCGAGTTAAGGATTTCAGATACAGGAATTCGTGAAGCAACGATAATGGGTCAAGGTATTGGAATGTCTATGAGAGGTTTAAGACCAATTGTAGAAATTCAATATTTAGACTATCTAATCTATGCAGTGCAAATCATGAGTGATGATATTGCAACATTGAGATATAGAACTGTTGGAAAACAAATTGCTCCAGTAATTGTAAGAACTCGTGGTCACAGATTGGAAGGGATTTGGCATTCTGGTTCACCAATGGGAATGCTACTTGGAGCCTTAAGAGGAATGCATATCTTAGTTCCAAGAAACATGACCAAAGCAGCAGGTTTCTACAATACGCTTTTACAAGCCAAAGAACCAGCGTTAGTCATAGAATGTTTAAATGGTTACAGATTAAAAGAAGAATTACCAACCAATTTAGGAGAATTCACAACACCAATTGGAGTTGTGGAAACTTTAAAAGAAGGTAATGATATTACGATTGTTTCTTATGGTTCTACCTTAAGAATTGTACAAGAAGTTGCTAAAGAATTAGCACAAGTAGATATTGATGTTGAAGTAATTGATGTACAAAGTTTATTGCCTTTCGATATCAATCATGACATTGTAAAAAGTTTAGAAAAAACAAATAGATTATTGATAGTTGATGAAGATGTACCTGGAGGAGGCTCAGCATATATATTGCAAGAAATATTAGAAAATCAAAATGGTTACGAATTTTTGGATAGCAAGCCAGTTACCTTAACTTCCAAAGCGCACAGACCTGCGTATGGAACAGATGGCGACTACTATTCTAAACCTAACGAAAATGATATTTTTGAGACTGCTTACCAAATGATGCATGAAGCAAAACCAAGTGTTTATCCGAAGTTGGATTAGTTAAAATGTTTTTTTCTTTTTTTAATTACAATTTAGATAAACTTAATCTCAAAAAAAAGCATAACTAACCTGTATTGTTTAATTTTATTTATCTGTGTGTGTAAGTTGTCGTAGCATCTCAGGATGTTATGCAGTATACATAATACATATTGTTAGTAGTTGGCTTTTTATTTTTGTGATATTTCTTCAATAAATTTTCTTGCTGGTTCAATTTCTGGGTCATTTATTAAGTCTTTCGTTAAAACTTCATTAACCCATTTAGGTCCATGATTACCAACGGACTTAACAAAACTTTCCAATTCTCCTAACTCTACAACGTAGACATTCTTTGACTTAAGATTTTGTATCAATTTTTCATAAGCTTGAGTTGCTTGACCACTTGGGATAAATAACTTTCCAACTTGTTTAGCATGAGCCCAAGCTGAAGCCTTTTTTAATGACTTTCCAATAGCAGAAATTTTTTCTTTAGGCATTATTTTTCCCTTTACGGAATCAAAAATCAAATCGATTTCTTCTTTTAATTCACTTACCTCTAATTCAGGTCTTTTGGATTCAATGGCTTGTTTAACAACTTTCCAATCTTTCTCTATATCACTCCAAATTCCTCCTGATTCCTCGTAAATACCCTTTAGAGGGTTTTTATCATTTAAGACGTCAAAATCACATATTGAGCTTACTGGAACATTTAATTTTTTTAATGCTTTTATTACAGTTGGAATTCTGTGTTTACCACCACATTGGATAAAAAGAGTATCCGAATTTGATACCTCATTTTTATCATCTACAGCTGATAGAATAGCAGAGTAAAAACGAGAATCAGAATCACTTTCACAAATAACAACATCCGTATGAAATAAACCATCTAGAATATTGGAATGTCTTAGTAATGAATCACTCCATATTGAGCCAATTTCGCTATTATTTAAGGTATGAACATTATTGATTTTACCATTTCGTTGAATACGTATTATTTTTAAATTTTTTGAATCCCCTTCTAACAAGCCTTTTAAAAAATCTAGGCTATGAGTTGCCAACAAAAGTTGGTTATTTGAAGGTAAATCTGTGGCTAACATTTTACCTAAAAGTTTTGCCTGTGGCGGATGTAAAAATGCTTCTGGCTCATCAATAAATAACAATTTTTGATTACCTATAAAAGCATTTAATAACACTCCAACAAAGCTTCTCATTCCATCACCTTGTTCGTGTAATAAATCGAGTTTTTCTAACTCAACTTGATAGGCTTCAGAAAGTCTATCTTGTCCACTCGCAATTTTTGGAGCTGTACCAACATATAATGGTACTTCATTGCCAGCATTTCGATGTACAATTAAATCTAAATCAAATGCTTGTTTAAAATATTGATTAAACCGCTTTTCGATTTTATCAGACTTCTGAAGTATGTTTATAGGATGCTTCGGAGATTCAGTCGTTAGCCTTATATTCGAAGCTGGATTAGCTGCTTTTAATCTCTCTTCAGTTGTAAGGTTTTTGGAAAATACGATTGATAAATCATCAATTCCATTGGAAGTATTATTCCACCAATGTTTTGCATTATCAGCGTAAATCATATATCCCATTCCCTTGTAATAAGGTTCTGGATTCGTTCTATATTCTTTCTTGGAAATTTTCTCTAAGTATTCTATTAATTCTGAATCAGAACCACTCTTTGAAAACTTAATCGACTTAATAACTTTACTTTTAGCATTTTTCGTTATTAAAAAGTTTGATATCTCTTTTAAAGAAGCACTTTTACCTGAGTTATTTGGACCTACAATTACAATTATGTCATTACTTTCAAATTCAATTGTTGTATTGTCACTAAATGTTATTTTGTTAATCCAAATTTTTGGTTCCATATTCTGTCTAGATTATTTATTTTCAACTTGCTGCCAATGGATAAAATATTGTTCTGTTTTAATACTGAAACAAGTTCAGCACAGGTAAACTATATAGTCCAATAAGTAAATTTAGCCTAAATAAATGACTAAATCAAAATTACTCGAAAACTAATCAATTTTACAAAAAGTTAAAATTATTTTTTACAATTACATTTTCTATATCTTTACCTTTCAAACTAGAAAACTAATCATGAACCGAGCATGTTAGAATCACTATCATTTAACAAAATGATTAATAGCGAACACATGTGACAGTTAAAAAAAATAGATTTAGAACATATGAAAAAATTATTTACACTCACCTTAGCACTCCTATTTGTTTCATTTATTTCGGCTCAAGATCGTTCTTTTGATGCCGATTCTGTTGTTGTTACCAAGCACACAACAACCATCAAAGGAAAATCTGTTTCCTATACAGCAAACTGTGGAACTTTACCACTTTGGGAAGATGATAAGGCAGTTGCCTCAATTTTTTATACCTATTATCAACGCACAGATGTAAAAGATGGAAATAAAAGACCTTTAGTTTTTTCTTTCAATGGAGGTCCAGGCTCAGCGTCTGTTTGGATGCATATTGCCTACACTGGTCCGCAAATTTTAAATGTTGATGACGAAGGCTATCCATTGCAACCTTATGGAGTAAAATCAAACCCACACTCAATACTAGATGTTGCTGATATCGTTTTTATCAATCCTGTAAATACTGGATATTCAAGAATGATAAAAGATAAAGATGGTAAATATCCTGATAGAAAAAAATTCTTCGGTATCAATGCCGACATCAAATATTTAGCAGAATGGATGACCACTTTTGTATCAAGATACAACCGTTGGCCATCACCAAAATACTTGATTGGTGAAAGTTATGGAGGAACGAGAGTTGCTGGATTGGCTAAAGCATTGCAAGATTCTCAATGGATGTATATCAACGGAGTCATTATGGTTTCTCCTGCCGATTATAAAGTTTTTAATTCAGATACTCCAATTCAATCAGGTACTAATTTACCATATTTTACTGCTGCTGCTTGGCATCACAAAATGCTTCCTAGCCAACTTCAAAACAAAGACTTATTAGAAGTATTACCAGAAGCAGAAGCATTTGCTATCAACGAACTAATTCCTGCACTTACCAAAGGTGGTTTTATTGGCGAGACTGAAAAAAACCGTATTGCTGAAAAGTATGCTTATTATTCTGGGATTTCAAAAAAGGCAGTTTTACAGAACAACTTGGATGTGAGTACAGGTTTTTTCTGGAAAGAATTATTAAGAAATACAACTGGACAAACTATTGGTCGTTTAGACTCTCGTTATTTAGGTATTGATGAAAAAGAAACTGGAGATTATCCAGATTACAATGCCGAATTAACTTCGTGGTTGCATTCATTTACGCCAGCAATCAATTTTTATTTAAGAGAACATTTGAATTACAAAACTGACCTTAAATACAATATGTTTGGTGATGTACACCCTTGGGACAGAAGGAATAATAATACACGTGAAGGTTTGAGAAAAGCGATGGCTCAAAATCCTTACTTAAATATTTTAGTACAGAGTGGTTACTATGATGGTGCTACTACCTATTTTGCTGCTAAATACACAATGTGGCAAATTGATCCAAGCGGAAAAATGAAAGATCGTATGGATTTTAGAGGTTATAGAAGCGGACACATGATGTACTTGAGAAATGAGGATTTACAAAAATCAAATGAAGATATAAGAGAGTTTATTAGAAAGTCAACTCCAAAAGCAGGAGAATCGGCTAAGTATTAATTCTTTGTCATTCCTGCGAAGGCCAGGAATCTATATTAAGTTTAGGTTTGGATTCCTGCTTTCGCAGGAATGACATTGATTTGATAAAGTCACTAACCTTTCAACAAACTATTTCCAATTGCGCACTTCAAACATTTTTGTTGTGCGCATTTTTCATTTTTAAGTTCTAGCAATGCTTGAGTTTCAAATGCACTTTTAGATTTAATCTTCAAAAGATTGAACTTATCTATGATATTATTTTTTTCAGGTTTTAGTTCTTTAATTAGATTAAGAATACTTTCGCTTTCTAATTTTCCAATATGTTTTAAATACACAAATTTTAAAGGTATAATTGTATTAATAAGTAACAAATCAATAAATGACTTAGCCAATTTCTTAACACGTTTTGGCGACTCCTTTTCAAATGTGTAATGTGTTTCCCAAAACTCAGAGGTTTTCACTTCAAACAATTCATAGAATTGAATCAATCGCATATTCTCCATACATTTTGAAAACAAGTTTTGATGTAAACTATACAAACCAGCCAATTGAGAAACTCTAATGGTGGGAAAATTAATCGGTCTTAACCTAAAATATTGAATTGTAGATTTATCTTTTTGACTAAGTTTATATTTTTTTAATTGATAATTATATTCGTTTTTCAAAAAAGTGTAGTAGGCATTTTCTTTGGTTTCATTTAACATTCCCAATTCGCCAAAAAACAAACTCTCTAAATTTTGTTGCGAAGTACTTTCTTTTCTTACAATTGAAAACTGTAGGTTCTTAGCCATCTCAAAGAATGAATCTCCATTCACTTTTAGTCCAAAGTTTTTTGCTAACAATTGAAATAAAACTGCTTCCCAATCATAATTTGTTTTTTCGAGAAGTTGAGTTATAAAAATTGATTTTCGTTCCAATCGCTCAAAGTATAATCGCTCTAACCAATTTTCAACAACAAACTTTTCAACCGACTGAATATCACTTTCACAATTAATCCACTTTTGAGGTTTTGAAAATAGTTTTTGATAATTATTAATCAATTCATTGGAAACAAAATTCTTCAACTCCAAAGTTGGAATAGTACTATTCGAATTGTTATGAATTTCAATATCATGCTCCCAAACAACATGTAAAAGCACATTATCATAATTAGAATCTGTTTCGTGATTATGTATATACCAATCAGAAGATTTTAAATGAATCTCAACATTTCCAGCCCACAACTGCTCTCCTATTTTCAACTGAGCATTAAAAAAATCTGGGCCTGAATTTTGATTATGACTACCAACTGATGTGATTGAAATTAATTCACCACTGGTAGTTTTTAAATTGGAAGTAAAAAATAATTTATGTTTCCATAAATAATGCAAAAAGTCTTCTTTCATAGTAGCAATTTTAATGTTAAATATACATTTTTTATATAAGTATCGAAAAATACAATCTACTACAATTTAATACACCCCAAAATTTACCGTTCTTTGTATAAAATTTAAGAATATGAGTAGTATTGAGAAATTACAATGGCGCTACGCAACGAAGAAATTTGACCAATCAAAAAAACTAACTGAAAGTCAAATCGATATTTTAAAAAACACATTTAACTTGACTGCTACATCGTATGGCTTGCAACCATTAAAGCTACTAATTTTAAGCAATCAAGAAATTAAAAATTCTTTATTAGAGCATTCATTCAATCAATCACAGGTTACTGACTGTTCACATTTACTTATTATTTGTATTAAAACTAATATTGATGGAGATTATGTAGATAACAAATTTGATTTAGAAAAAAAAGAAAGAGGAACTCCAGAAGAAGTTATTAAAGATTTTAGAGCATTTCTTAAAGGTACTATAACTACTAAATCAAAAGAAGAAATTGAAACATCAGCAATAAATCAAGCTTATATATCTTTAGGTAATTTAATGACCGTTTGTGCTTTTGAAAAAATAGATTCTTGTCCAATGGAAGGCTTTAACTCTCAAAAATTCGATGAAGTTTTAGAGTTAGAAAAGCAACAATTAAAATCTGTTTTATTACTTCCTGTTGGCTTTAGAGCCGAAGATGATTTTATGAGCACATTGAAAAAAGTTAGAATTCCAGTAGAGGAATCGGTAATTGAAATTCATTAGTTTTTAGTTACCATTTTAAGTACCTTTGTTCAACTTAAGATTAATACATTATGAATACAACTATCAGAAACCTTGAACCAAAGAGGGTTTGGAATAATTTTGCAGATTTAAACGCAGTGCCAAGAGCATCAAAAAAAGAAGAGCGCGTCATTGCTTTTATGGTTGATTTTGGTAACAAACTTGGATTAGAAGTTGTTATAGATCCAGTACAAAATGTGATTATCAAAAAACCTGCAACAAAAGGCATGGAAAATCGCAAAACAATAGTGATGCAAAGTCATTTAGACATGGTTCATCAAAAAAACAATGATACTGTTTTTGATTTTGATACTGAAGGAATTAAGATGTATGTTGATGGAGATTGGGTTCGTGCTGATGGTACAACTTTAGGTGCCGATAATGGTTTAGGAGTAGCGTCAATTATGGCAATTTTAGAATCAACTGATATACCACATCCAGCCATTGAAGCATTATTCACGATTGATGAAGAAACTGGAATGACAGGAGCTCTAGGCTTACAAGGAGGCTATCTTGATGGAGAAATACTTTTAAATCTTGATACCGAAGACGATGATGAAATTGGAGTTGGTTGTGCTGGTGGTGTTGATGTTACTGCAACAAAATCGTATGTAGATGTAAAAATTCCATCTAATTCAACTGCTTATAAAATTACTGTAAAAGGTCTTCAAGGAGGTCATTCAGGAATGGATATTATTAAAGGTTTAGGGAACTCAAACAAAATGATGAACAGAGTTCTACACGCAACAATTGACAATTCTCACATTGCAGAAATTGATGGAGGAAGTTTAAGAAATGCTATTCCAAGAGAAAGTAACGCTATTGTTGTTACTTCTGATGAAAGTTCATTTATGAATGCCTTTGAAAATGTAAAAAAGGAAATTATTGAAGAATATGATTCAATCGAAAAAGATTTAGAAATAAACATTTCAGAAATAGATATGCCTTCGTCAGTTTTATCAAAAGACGATCAAAGAGCGTTGATAAATGCTGTCTATGCTGCACATAATGGTGTTTTCAGAATGAGTCCTGATATTGAAGATTTAGTAGAAACATCAAACAATATTGCTCGAGTAATTGTGAAAGATGGAAATATAAAAATTGGCTGTTTAACACGTTCTTCCGTTGAATCTGGAAAGTGGGATATGGCAAATACTTTAAAAGCCACATTCACTTTGGCAGGCTTTAATGTTGAGTATGGTGGTTCTTATCCTGGCTGGAAACCAAATCCTAATTCTGCTATTTTAAAAGTGATGAAAAAGGTATATGAAGATATGTTTAACGAAAAACCTAATATCTTGGCTTGTCATGCAGGTTTAGAATGTGGAATTTTAGGAACTAATTATCCTGAAATGGATATGATTTCTTTTGGACCAACTATCAAAGGAGCACACTCTCCAGATGAAAGAGCATCTATTAGTTCTACGCAGAAATATTGGAAGTATTTATTGGAAACTTTAAAGAATATTCCTGAGAGAGCATAAATGAAAGAAACGGTTCTAATTACTGGCGGAACAGGATTAGTTGGGAAACGACTAACCAAAAAACTCTTAAAAAAAGGGTATAATGTTTCCATTTTAAGTAGAACTGCAAAACAAAGTGATACTGTAAAATATTACACTTGGAATATTGTTGAAAAGACAATAGACAAACAAGCGGTTTTAACTGCCGACTATATAATCCATCTTGCAGGAGCTGGAGTTGCTGATAAACGATGGACTAAAAATCGTAAAAAGTTAATTATTGATAGTCGTGTAAAATCAGTAGAGTTGCTTTTTAACACAGCAAAAGAAAACAATCATAAACTAAAAGCATTTATATCAGCATCTGGAACAAACTGCTATGGAACCACAACATCAGAAAAAATATTTACTGAAAATGACACATTTGCCAATGATTTTTTAGGGAAAGTATGTGAATTATGGGAAAACGCTGCTAATAAATTCAAATCACTTGATATTAGAGTTGTTAAATTGAGAACTGGAATTGTGCTATCAAAATCAGGTGGAGCATTTGAAAAATTATCCAAGCCTATTAAATTAGGATTTGGTTCTATAATTGGTTCTGGCAAACAATATATGCCTTGGATTCATATAAATGATTTATGTGAAATGTATATTAGTGCTATAGAAAAAAATTCTATAAATGGTAGTTATAATGCTATTTCTCCAGAGTATCAAAATAATGAATCCTTCACCAAACTAATTGCGAAATCTTTCAATAAACCTATTTGGTTACCCAAAATTCCAAGTCACTTTTTAAGACTAATTCTTGGTGAAATGTCAACTATAGTTACAGAAGGTTCAAGGGTTTCTTCAAAGAAAATTGAACGAACAGGTTTTAAGTTTAAATACCCAACTTTAGAGTCGGCATTAAAGAATTTAGTTAGTAAACACTAACAAATTGTTAACATCTTCTACTTTTACAAGTCATAAATAATTGTATTTTTACATCTTTATAACCTCACAAATCACATGGGAAAAATATTAGCGATTGCAAATCAAAAAGGCGGTGTTGGAAAAACGACTACTAGTGTTAACCTTGCTGCTTCTTTGGGTGTATTGGAAAAAAAAATATTACTTATTGATGCAGACCCACAAGCAAATGCTACTTCTAGTTTGGGTATTGATGTTGAAAGTGTTCAAAAAGGAACCTATCAAGTTTTAGAGCATAAATCGACTGTTAAAGAAGCAATTTTACCTACCAACTCTCCGAATGTTGATATCTTACCCTCGCATATAGATTTAGTTGCTATTGAAATTGAATTGGTTGACAAAGAACAACGAGAATACATGCTTAAAAAAGCATTAGAAGAAGTGGTTGATGATTATGACTTTATTTTAATTGATTGTGCTCCTTCTTTAGGATTAATAACATTAAATTCTCTTGTTGCTGCAAATGGTGTCATTATACCAATTCAATGTGAGTATTTTGCTTTGGAAGGTTTAGGGAAATTATTAAACACTATAAAAGGTGTTCAAAAAATTCACAATAAAGAGTTAGCGATTGAAGGGTTATTATTAACCATGTATGATTCAAGATTACGACTTTCCAATCAAGTTGTTGATGAAGTAAAAAAGCACTTTGACAATATGGTTTTTAAAACAATTATTCAACGAAATGTACGTTTAAGTGAAGCACCTAGTTATGGCGAAAGTATTATTAAATATGATGCTACAAGTCGCGGTGCAGAAAATTATATTAACTTAGCAAATGAAATTCTTAAAAAGAATAATTTATAATGGCAAAAGCAACTAAAAAACAAGCCTTAGGTAGAGGGTTATCAGCATTATTGAAAGATGAAAATTCTGATAAACTTGTTGGTAGTATTGTTGAAATTAGTCTTGATTCTATTGAAGTAAATCCATACCAACCAAGATTTCATTTTGATAGTGAAGCACTACAAGAATTAGCTGTGTCAATTAAAGAATTAGGTGTTATTCAGCCAATAACGGTAAGGAAAATTGCTGATAACAAATTCCAATTAGTTTCTGGAGAACGTCGTTTTAGAGCTTCTAAAATTATAAATAACAAAACTATTCCTGCCTACATTAGACTTGCTAATGATCAAGAGATGCTTGAAATGGCTTTGGTAGAGAATATTCAAAGAAAGAATCTTGATCCTATTGAAGTTGCGTTATCTTATCAACGGTTGATAGATGAAATCAACCTGACGCAAGAAGAAATGAGTAAGAGAGTTGGTAAAAAAAGATCAACTATTTCTAATTATTTAAGGCTTTTAAAATTAGATCCAATAATACAAACAGGAATCAGAGATCGATTTATTTCTATGGGTCATGGTAGAGCCATCATAAATATTGAAAATCAAGATGATCAATTAGCTATTTACGAGAAAATTTTAAAACTAAAATTGTCGGTAAGACAAACAGAAGATTTAGTTAAAAATTTAAAAGAAGGGATTGAAAAAACGCCTATTCAGAAAAAAGCAGAATTACCATTTTATATCAAAAATAGTTTGGATAGTTTTGAAGATTATTTGAATGCTAAAGTTTCAGTAAAAGTTCAAGCAAACAATAAAGGAAAGATAATTATTCCTTTCACTTCCGAACAAGATTTTATTAGAATTAAAAAACTTTTACAATAAATTGAAAACTAAATTTCTTTACATATTTACTGTTATTTTTTTTAGTTTTCAGTTATCTTTTTCACAGGTAGAAGATTTAATTATTAGTGATACTATTCCTACAGTTGATGAAAATTTAATTGATGCATTGAGACCATCAAAAGCAGCTTTTTATTCTGCAATTTTGCCTGGACTTGGACAAGCATACAATAAAAAATATTGGAAAATACCTATTGTTTATGGTTTTGTTGGCACCTCTACAGGATTTTATATCCACAACAATAAAGAATACAATCGTTATAGAGATGCTTTCAAATTAATGAAAGCCGGAAAGCCACATGAGTTTGATGGTACCAATGGTAATTTATTGAGTGAAGATGCATTGGTAAGAGCACAAGAAAGATTTAAAGAGGATAGGGATTTATCTCTTTTTATTACCATTGCTTTCTATGCTCTTCAAATTGTTGAGGCAAGTGTAGATGCGCATTTACAGCAATTCAATACCAATAACGATTTGTCATTCAATCCTTCAATATTTGTTGATCCTATGACCAATAAAGTTACTACAGGAATTTCCGTTTCCTATAATTTCTAACACAATGAAAATAGCATTATTAGGATATGGTCAAATGGGAAAGGCGATTGAAAAAATTGCTCAAAAAAGAGGACATCAAATCGTTTTAAAAGTAGACTCCAAAACTATTAACTACGATGTTTCTATTGCCGATATTGCTATAGATTTCAGTATTCCTTCATCTGCCGAAAGTAATATTCAAAAATGTTTTAATAATAATATTCCCGTTGTATCTGGAACAACTGGCTGGCACAAACGAATAGAGAATATTATTTCATATTGTTATGAAAAAAATGGCGCATTTATTACAGCAACTAACTTCAGTGTTGGAGTGCATGTTTTTTTCGAATTAAACGAGCAACTTGCCAAAATGATGAATAATTTAAAACAATACAATGTAGATATTGAAGAAATTCATCATACAAAAAAATTAGATGCTCCTAGCGGAACAGCAATAACTTTGGCTGAAGGAATTATTAAACATACTGATAAAAAAAATTGGGCTCTTGATGTAACAAATAATCAAGATACACTACCAATAACTGCAGAAAGGATTCCGGAAGTAACTGGGACACATACGATAAATTACACATCAGAAATTGATACTATAAGCATTAATCATACTGCTCACAACAGAGAAGGATTTGCTCTTGGAGCGGTGATTGCAGCAGAATGGCTAGTAGACAAAAAAGGTGTTTATACTATGAAAGATGTTTTAGGAATTTAAAATTACAATTATGACATTTATACAATTATTCATTTTCATACTTATCATACAAGTCATTCATTTTCTAGGGACTTGGAAACTATATGAAAAAGCAGGTAGAAAATGGTGGGAAGCGGCAATACCAGTTTATAATGGAATTGTATTAATGAAAATTATAAAACGTCCAAAATGGTGGGTGATTTTACTTTTTATTCCAATTATCCATTTATTAATGTTCCCAATTGTATGGATTGAAACGATTAGAAGTTTTGGTAAAACTTCCAAACTTGATTCTTTATTAGTATTAATTACTTTAGGATTTTATATCTATTATATCAATTATTTTACTGATGTAAAGTACAATGAAGATAGAAGTTTAAAGCCACAAAGCGAATTAGGAGAATGGGTAAGTTCTATTGCATTTGCAATTATAGCTGCAACCTTAGTACATACCTATTTTATGAGACCTTATGTTATACCTTCATCTTCATTAGAAAAAACTCTATTAATTGGTGACTTCTTATTGGTAAGTAAATTTCATTATGGCGCAAGAGTTCCAATGACACCAATTGCTTTGCCAATGGTTCATGACTCGATTCCTGTTGTTCATAAAGGCTCCTATTTTAAAAAACCGCAATTACCTTACATGCGACTACCAGGATTACAAAAAATAAAACGTAATGAAATCGTAGTATTCAATTGGCCAGCGGATACCTTAGCCACTATGTGGGGAGATAATTCAGGGAAATACACTTATAAGCCAACAGATAAGAAAACCAACTATGTGAAACGATGCGTGGCTATTGCTGGAGATACTTTGCAAATTATTGATGGTAAGATTCATATTAATGGAGAACCTTCTATTATGCCAGATAGATCAGATCTACAGCATTTATATTTATACACTTCAAAAGAGCCGTTTTCTCGTCAAAATTTCCCTCAATCTATCATAAACAATGAAAGAAAATCGGTTTTAAAAATCAAAAAAGAACTTTGGCAAGATCAAAGAGTACAGAAAGCCTTTAAAGTTAAAGCTGATTTAACAAAAATAGGAGAAGATTCATTATATGTAGATTTAACAGGAGGAATTGCACAAGATTTAGCAGAACGTTTAAATGTAGTTTCTTATAATAACAAAATGTTGGTAAATCTAACTGAAGGTGAATATCAAAGCATAAAAAACACCCCATCCGTCGCATCATTAGAAAAAGTAATTTTTCCTTCAGATGAAAGTGTATTCCCACACGATCCAAAATACCAATGGAGTATTGATAATTTTGGACCATTATATATTCCGGAAGAAGGAAAAACTATCGAAATAAATGAAAAAACAATACCACTTTACAAGCATCTCATAAGTGAATATGAACATCACAACGATGTGATGTTTACCGATGATGAATTGTTTATTGATGGTCAAAAAGTTACTGATTATACATTCTCTCAAAATTATTATTGGATGATGGGAGATAACAGACATAATTCTTTGGATGCTAGGAGTTATGGGTTTACACCTATGGATCACGTAGTTGGAAAACCTGTATTCATTTGGATGAGTTGGAAAGACGGAATGCCTTGGAGCGGTGGTACACCAAGATGGGATCGTTTCTTTACAACCGTTCACGGTTCTGGAAAACCAGTTTCATATTTATATTATTTCTTAGGTTTTCTAGTTGCTTGGTTTGGTTATAGCAAGTTTATAAAAAAGAAGAAAAAAGCGGCTTAAATTTTGTTATTTATTCCAACATACTTTGCTCCTATTGCTCAATATATAGCAATTCTTAAATACGATAAGATAATATTTGAAGTAGAAGATAATTTTCAAAAGCAAACCTATCGTAATCGTTGTAATATTTATGCTGCCAATGGAAAACTTCAACTGAATATTCCTATAATACATTCTAAAGGTATAAGGCAAAAAACTAAAGATGTAAAAATTGACTATAGTTCCAACTGGCAAAAACAGCATTTTAAATCTATAGAAATTGCCTATCGTTCTTCTCCTTATTTTGAGTTTTATGAATCAGATTTAAGGCCAATATATGAGAAAAAACAAGAATTTTTATTAGATTTTAATTTAAAATGTCATCATTTTATCATGGATGCACTTCAAGAAAATATTTCATTTTCAAAAACTAATATTTATGAAATTAATACTAATCTTAAAGATTATAGAAATTTAGCAGTTGCAAAAAAAGTACCTATATATGGGTTTGAAAAGTACTATCAAGTTTTTAGTGACAAACATGGATTCATAGAAAACTTGAGTGTATTAGATTTACTTTTTATGTTTGGACCTACTACTGAAGATTATTTAAAAAACAATTCCATTTATTTATAAAACACTGCATTTCAATAATTTAACAAATTATTTTATTTGTTTTATTTTTTATTCAATATCTTTATAGTGTTATACTAACCATTCTTAGTTATGGATAAGTTTATTAATTATATTAAAAACGTCCATCCTTTACCAAAAAAGTCAATAGACAATTTTGTTAAAATATTGACAAAAAAAAAATACCTTTCAAAGGAACAAATTAGTAAAATTGGAGATATACCAACTAAAATTAGTTTCTTAGAATCTGGTATAGCGAGGCTATTCATGATTTCTCCTAAAGGAAATGAATACAATAAAGTAATATTTAAAAGTGGTGATTTTATTGGCTCTCTTTCTGCACTTATAAAAAACGAACCTTCTATTTATACTATTGAATGTTTAACTGATTGTAGTACAATAGAATGTGAATATTCAGATTTTATTACTTTAACAGAAAGTGATAACAACTTAGGTATTCTTCATAGAAAAAATTTAGAAAAACTATACATTACCAATCACAATAGAAATATAGAATTCTTAACATTAAATGCTACTGAAAGATATCTTAACCTAAGAAAAAGAATACCAAATATTGATAACTTAATTCCTCAAAAACAAATATCAAATCATCTAGCAATAACTCCTATACAACTCAGCAGAATAAGAAGAAAACTAACTGAAACTAAATAATGTTAGAATTAATCAAACATATAAGTAATACTCATAATCTGTCAAAAAAGGGATGGGAAAAACTCAATAAACTTATTGAAGTTAAAGAATATAAAGCAAAAGAGAATATTGTTGAGATAGGAAAAAATACTTCAAACTTCTACTTCCTTTTTTCTGGGATAGTTAGAGCGTATACAGTTGCAAAAGGAAAAGAATACAATAGTTTTCTGTTTTCTAAAAACAATTATTTAGCGGCTTTTCCAGCATTAATTTCAAAACAGCCTTCAAAAATAAATATTGAATGTTTAACTAATGCAACCATCGCAAGTTGTAATTATTATGATTTTATTAAACTAACTGAAGAATCTATTGAATTCAATATTCTTTATCGCAAAATTTTAGAGGGCTTTTTTATTTCAGCAGAAAAAAGAGAAATTGAGTTAATTACTACTTATGCTACTCAACGCTATGAAAATTTACAAAAGCGAATTCCGAACATTGATAATTTAATTGCTCAAAAACATATTGCAGCACATTTAGGAATAACTTCTGTTCAGTTAAGTAGATTACGTAGAGATATGTATAAATAAATGTTAAAATTTAGACTCTAAGCAATTGATTAACATAGGTTAACGAATATTTACATTTCACCACATATATTTGCAACGCAACAATTCACATAACTTTTAGAACATAAATCCCCTCAAATAATCTTTGATTATATCCTATATGACCCCAAAGACTATTTATTTACTGTTCTAAAAAAAGCCCAACTTTCAGTTGGGCTTTTAATTTTATCTAGTTAATTTCTTATACTTTATTCGTTTAGGTATTAAATCACCTCCCAAACGTTTCTTTTTATTCTCTTCGTATTCTGTAAATGATCCTTCAAAATAATAAACTTGAGAATCTCCTTCAAATGCGAGAATATGTGTACAGATTCTATCTAAGAACCATCTATCATGCGAAATTACAACAGCACATCCAGCAAAATTTTCTAACCCTTCTTCTAATGCCCTAAGGGTATTTACATCTAAATCATTTGTAGGCTCATCGAGTAGTAAAACATTTCCTTCTTCTTTTAAAGTCATTGCCAAATGCAATCTATTACGCTCACCACCAGATAAAGTACTTACTTTTTTATTTTGTTCTGATCCAGCAAAATTAAAACGGCTTAAATAGGCTCTAGAGTTTACCATCTTTCCTCCCATCATAACCAGATCTTGTCCATCTGAGAAATTTTCCCAAATAGATTTATTTGGATCTATATTTGAATGACTTTGATCTACATAAGCAATTTTAGCAGTTTCACCAACTATAAATTCACCACTATCAGGAGTTTCCTCACCCATAATCATTTTAAAAATCGTTGTTTTACCTGCACCATTTGGCCCAATTATTCCAACAATACCGTTTGGCGGTAAATTAAAGTTTAAATCTTCATATAACAGTTTGTCTCCAAAAGCTTTAGAAACATTATTTGCGTCAATAACATTAGATCCTAAACGTGGACCATTTGGAATATATATTTCTAACTTTTCTTCTACTTGCTTTTGGTCTTGACTCATCAACTTATCATAATTAGCCAAACGTGCCTTTGATTTAGATTGTCTTCCTTTTGCTCCTTGACGCACCCATTCTAACTCACGTTCTAATGTTTTTTGACGTTTAGAGGCTGTTTTTTCTTCTTGGGCCAAACGCTTAGATTTTTGATCTAACCATGAAGAATAGTTCCCTTTCCAAGGTATTCCTTCGCCTCTATCTAATTCTAAAATCCATCCAGCAACATTATCCAAGAAATATCTATCGTGTGTTACAGCTATTACCGTTCCTTTATATTGAGATAAATGATGCTCTAACCAATGTACTGATTCAGCATCTAAATGGTTTGTCGGCTCATCTAATAACAATACATCTGGTTGTTGCAATAGCAATCTACACAATGCAACTCTTCTTCGTTCACCACCCGATAAATTTTTAATTGGTGTATCACCTGTAGGAGTTCTAATAGCGTCCATTGCAATTTCTAGTTTGGTATCCAATTCCCAAGCATCTAAAGCATCTATTTTATCTTGAAGAACTGCCTGCTGATTCATCAACTTTTCCATTTTATCAGCATCAGAATAAACTTCTTCTAAACCAAACATATCGTTGATTTTGTTATACTCATCTAGAACAGCAACAGTATCAGCAACACCTTCTTTAACGATATCTATCACAGTTTTAGAATCATCTAATTCAGGTTCTTGAGAAAGATAGCCGACTGTGTAATCTTGATTAAAAGTTACATCTCCTTGATAGTTTTTCTCAATTCCTGCAATAATTTTCATCAATGTAGATTTACCAGAACCATTGAGTCCCAATATTCCTATTTTAGCACCATAGAAAAAACTTAGGTGTATATTTTTTAAAACTTGTTTATTTGCTCCAGGATAGGTTTTATTCACCCTAGACATTGAAAATATTATCTTTTTATCATCACTCATTACACTCTACCTTTTAAAGCATTAAACACCCAAGCAATACAAAAAAAACCAATTCCAACAGTGGCAAAACCCCAACCTGCAACATCATCATATCTATATGCTCCCATCAAAATTAAAACTACTCCCATTAATATCATTAGGAAAGTTGCCCAGCCTAATACTGTATTTTTATTCATCGCCATAATTTCGAATTTATAAATACAAATTTAACTATAAAAATTAGAAACATCAATTATATATAATTATGAAATAAAAAAATCCGCACATTACGGATTTTAAAATGAAATTTTTATAAAGTTACAATTCAGCAGACAATCTACTTCCTTGATTAATTGCTCTTTTAGCATCTAATTCTGCCGCAACATCTGCTCCACCAATTACATGTGTTGTAATTCCTTTTGCTTTTAGTGGCTCTAACAATTCTTTAAATGGTAATTGACCTGCACAAATAACAACATTGTCTACTAGCAATACTTTTTGTTCCTCATTTTGAATATAATGCAATCCTTCATCATCAATTTTTGTGTACTGCACTTCATTAATGAATTGTACGTTTTTCTTTTTCAAAGTAGATCTGTGAATCCATCCTGTAGTTTTACCTAAATTACCCCCAAATTTACCTTTACTACGTTTAAACATAAAAATCTCTCTTGGAGAAGGTTCTATTTCTGGTTTTATACCTTCAATACCAGCTCTTGCTTTTAGAGATTTATCAATTCCCCATTCTTTTAGCCACGCATCAATATTTAAGGCTGTACTTTCACTCTCGTGTGCTAAATACTCAGCAGTATCAAAACCAATTCCTCCTGCTCCAATAACGGCTACACGTTTACCTACAGGTTTTTTGAGTTTTAATACATCAATATAATTCAAAACTTTTTTGTGCTCTATCCCTTCAATTCTTGGTGTCCTTGGGGAAATTCCTGTAGCAATAACTACCTCATCAAATTCACCTCTAGATAAATCTTCAGCATCAACACGAGTATTTAATTTTACTTCAACATTGTGCAACTCAAGTTGCTTTCCAAAGTATCGAATTGTTTCATAAAACTCTTCTTTCCCAGGAATTTGTTTCGCAATATTAAATTGCCCACCTATCTCTTTATCGGCATCAAAAAGTGTTACATCATGCCCTCTTTGGGCTGCAACTGTTGAGGCTGCTAATCCTGCTGGTCCTGCTCCAACTACTGCTATTTTTTTCTTTTTATTTGTTGGGTTGTAATTTAATTCTGTTTCATGACAAGCTCGAGGGTTCACCAAACAACTAGCTACTTTTTGTTCAAACACATGATCTAAACATGCTTGATTACAACCAATACACGTATTGATTTCATCATCTCGTTCTTGTGCTGCTTTATTTACCCATTCTGGATCAGCCAAAAAAGGTCGAGCCATTGAAATCATATCTGCATGCCCTTCTGCCAAAACTTTTTCAGCTGTTTCTGGCATATTTATCCTATTTGAAGTTATCAACGGTATTGATAATTCTTCTTTCATTTTTTTAGTTACCCAAGTAAATGCTGCTCTTGGAACTGATGTTGCGATTGTTGGAATTCTAGCTTCATGCCAACCAATACCTGTATTAATAATCGTTGCTCCTGCCTTTTCAATTTCTTTTCCAAGTTGAACAACCTCTTCCCATGAGCTTCCTTTTTCTACCAAATCTAACATGGATAAACGGTAAATAATTATAAACTCTTCACCAACAGCAGCTCTTGTTTGTTTAACCAATTCAATTGGCAAACGCATTCTATTTTCATAACTACCTCCATAATTATCGTTACGCTTATTTGTTCGTTCAACTATAAATTGATTTATTAAATACCCTTCGGAACCCATAATTTCAATGCCATCATAACCTGCCATTTTTGATAATTTAGCAGCGTTAACAAAATCTCGAATAGTTCTTTTTATTCCCGATTTTTTTAATTTGAAAGGTTTAAATCTATTAATTGGTGCTTTTATTGCTGATGGCGCGACATTAAATGGATGATAACCATAACGTCCTGCATGCAAAATTTGCATACAGATCTTACCGCCTTCTTTATGAACTGCATCTGTGATTTTTTGATGGTGTAATGCATGCTTTTTTGAACTCATCCTTGCAGAAAAAGGGGCAGTCCAACCTTGAATGTTTGGCGAAATACCTCCAGTAACAATTAATCCAACACCTCCTCTTGCTCGCTCGGCATAATAAGCTGCAATCTTATCTATACCTTTTTTTTCTTCTTCCAATCCTGTATGCATCGAACCCATTAAAATTCTATTTTTCAAGGTTGTAAAGCCTAAATCTAATGGTTCAAAAATATGTTTATATTTCATAAGTAGTAATGTTTTTATTATGCGCGCATAATATATTGCAAGATACACTATTTTATAAATAAAAAACTCAAGATTACTCTTGAGTTTTTAAAATACTACAGTATACCTTATTAATTTATTTGAAAATATCTTTTTTATCCTTAAAGCATTTAAACTCTAACATATAACCGTTAGGGTCTTTAATAAAAAAAGATAAATGTTCTCCTTTTTTATTATTTAAAAAAGTAGTTTGAGTTACAACTTCAAAATCTAGTTTATTTAGTTTGGAATATAATTCACTCCATTTATCCATTCCAACTATAACTCCAAAATGAAAGGATGGTAGTATTTTTCCTTCAAATACATAATTAGGATTATTAAAATTAAATTTTCCGGCCTTTGTAAATGTGACTTGATGTCCAAATAAATTTATATCAATCCAATTTTCTGAGGCTCTCCCAATATTTGTTTCAATAATGTTTTTGTAAAAATCAGTTGTCTCAATAATATCTGCACATGGCAGAGAAATATGAAATAAAGTGTCCATTATTTTATCAATTTTAAATGTTCTATTTTATAGATAATAAACTCATCATCATCTAAATCACTAATAATTTCTTTATATGTTATTTCAAATTTTGAATTTGTATATTCATTAGCAAGAAGGTTAAATTCTTTTAAAACGCTTTTTTTTATTTCTTCAAAAACCAGAATTTCATTTCCTTCTAATTCAAAAGTATAATATCCTTGATTATGCTTTTTAAATAATCCAATCTCTTTTTTATATCCTATTACTTCATCCATAATAAAATTTTTATACGTTAATCTTCTTCTATATCATCTATGGGTTCATCAATTATATCAAATTCATCACTTGTCTCGTCTTCCAAATCATCATCATTAAAATCTTCCATTGCCATTTCAAGACGTTTACCAACTTTTACTAAATAAATACTGTCATCTGTTCTGACTTCTACGGCTTCTATTAACTCGTTTTTTAAATTTCTAAATGAAATAATATCCTTATCATCATATCCCTCAGGATATTTTTCAACCAATAGGTCTAAAATTTCTGTTGTCAATTTTGAATAATCTACAATAACTCGTTTCATAACTACATGTTTAATAAATAAGCAAAAATTAAAGGAGCAACAATCGTTGCGTCACTTTCTATAATAAATTTTGGGGTTTCTATATCTAATTTTCCCCAAGTAATTTTTTCGTTAGGCACAGCACCTGAATAAGATCCATAACTTGTTGTAGAATCCGAAATTTGACAAAAATAACTCCAAAAAGGCGTGTCTTCTCTTTCCATATCTTGGTATAACATTGGCACCACACAAATAGGAAAATCCCCTGCTATTCCTCCACCAATTTGAAAGAAACCTATTCCATCTTTAGAATTATCAGTGTACCAATCTGCTAAAAATGCCATGTATTCAATACCTGACTTCATTGTTGATGCCTTTAAACTTCCTTTCAGAACATAGGATGCAAATATATTTCCCATAGTAGAGTCTTCCCATCCAGGAACTACCATTGGTAAGTTTTTCTGGGCTGCAGCATACATCCAAGAATCTTTTATATCAATTTCATAATATTCGTCTAATACTCCTGACAATAATAATTTATACATAAATTCATGTGGAAAAAATCGTTCTCCATCATCTTCAGCGTCTTTCCAAATTTTAAAAATGTGTTTTTGTAAACGTCTAAAAGCCTCATCTTCTGGAATACATGTATCTGTAACACGATTCAGCCCTTTTAATAATAAATCCCATTCATCTTGAGGTGTTAAATCACGGTAATTTGGTACACGTTTGTAATGAGAATGAGCTACCAAATTCATAATGTCTTCTTCAAGATTTGCACCAGTACACGAAATAACATGTACTTTATCTTGACGAATTATTTCTGCAAAAATTTTACCTATTTCTGCTGTACTCATTGCACCTGCTAAAGAAACCAACATTTTAGAGCCTTGTTCTAATTGCGCTTCATACCCTTTTGCAGCATCTACTAATGAAGCTGCATTAAAATGCAAAAAATACTTTTCTATAAATTCAGAAATGGGTTGTCTATTCATATTCATCATTGTCTTTAAATTTAGAGAGTTGATTAAACGGAGAGTTTGTGCTATCTGAATAGTCTTCTTCATCTTCCATTTCCGAAGAAAACTTATAACTTAACATTTTGTAATACAATTTTGCTGCTAAAAAATCGGATGATTTTTCTTGTGGATTTGGACATAATTCAACTATATCAAAACCTACAACATTACGCTCAGTAAATACTTTTTTCAGAAACTCTAGAGTTTCGTAATAAAATAAGCCTCCAGGTTCTGGAGTTCCAGTACTTGGCATAATTGATGGGTCTAAAGCATCTAAATCAAAAGTGATAAAAACGTTACCTGTTAATTGGTCAATGACATCATCCATCCAATATTCATTTACAGCCATATCGTGTGCAAAAAAGACATTATCTTTACTCATCACACGGGTTTCAGAAATGTCCATACTTCTAATTCCAACTTGTACTAAATTGGTGTTTTGATTCGCTTCATACACAGCACAAGCGTGATTACAACTAGAACCTTCATATTCCTTTCTTAAATCTGCATGAGCATCAATATGTAAAACCGTTAAGTTGTTAAAACATTCATCAAATGCACGAATAGTTCCAATAGAGATAGAGTGTTCTCCTCCAAAAATTGTTACAAACTTATTTTTGTTGATGTATTTTTTTACTTCGGAATGTACCGCTTCTACCATTTTTTCTGGCGAATCATTTTCGGTAACAGCTTCTGCTAAATAAATACCTTCTTTATACACTTCGTTATCAGTTTCTATATCGTAGAGCTCCATGTTTTCTGAAGCATTTAAGAATGCTTCTGGACCTTTGTCTGCGCCTTTTTGCCAAGTACTTGTTCCGTCATAAGGTACAGGAATTAATACCACCTTGGCTGTTTCTAATTTTGCGTATTGTTCAGGAATACCTGCGTAAGTTCTTTTATTGTTCATATCCTAAAATTGAAAGTAATTCTTCGCTTTTTTGTTGTTCTTTAAATAGTTTTGTTGTGATTTCTCCGTTTTCGTTTTTATTTATTAAAATATGTTTTGGATGAGGAATTAAACAATGTTGCAATCCACCAAAACCACCAATACTTTCTTGATAAGCTCCAGTGTTAAAAAAACCGATATATAAAGGTTTCTCTTTTTCATAAACAGGCAAATAAATAGCATTTACATGCTGTTCTGAATTGTAATAATCATCACTGTCACAGGTCAATCCACCTAATAAAACACGTTCATATTGTCTATTCCATTTATTTATAGGAAGCATTATAAAGCGTTTGTTTATTGCCCAAGAATCAGGCAAGGTTGTTATAAAAGAGGAGTTTATCATATTCCATCTTTCACGATCATTTTGTTTTTTTTGATAGAGAACTTCATAAATAGCGCCTCCAGCTTCTCCAACTGTAAAGCTTCCAAACTCAGTAAAAATATCTGGCACTTCAACTTCGGCTTCATCACATGCAACTTTAATTTGATTGATTATTTCTTCAATTATATATTGATAATCATAGTCAAAAGCCAATGAGTTTTTTATAGGAAATCCGCCGCCAATGTTTAAACTATCTAAAGTTGGACAGACTTTCTTAAGTTTGATATAAACACTTATACATTTTAATAACTCATTCCAATAATACGCATTGTCTTTAATGCCTGTATTAATGAAGAAATGCAACATTTTTAACTCTACTTGAGGATTTTCTGCAATTTCACGTTCATAAAATGAAACAATGTTTTTGTAACCAATTCCTAGGCGAGAAGTATAAAATTCAAATTTTGGTTCCTCTTCCGAAGCAATACGAATACCAACTTTAAACTTACTTTTGGTTTCGTCTAAAATTAAATCTAATTCTTCGTAATTATCAATAATTGGAATGCAGTTTTTATGCCCACCATCAATTAAACTTACAATATTAGCAATATATTTATCACGTTTAAAACCGTTGCATAAAACATATGCTTCATCGTTTAACTTACCTTCTTTTTTAAGATTTTTCACAATATCAATATCAAAAGCAGATGATGTTTCTATATGAATATTGTTTTGTAATGCTTCTTCTAAAACATATTTAAAGTGTGAACTTTTTGTACAATAAGAATAATGATATTTTGCTTTATAATTATGCTTTTTAATGGCATTATTAAACCAGTTTTTTGCACGATTAATGTTCTTAGAAATTTTAGGTAAATAAGTAAATTTTAATGGCGTACCATATTGTACTACTAATTGATTCAAATCTATGTTATGAAACAATAAGTTGTCATTTTCTGTTTGAAATTCCTCTTGAGGAAAATCAAACGTTTGTTCTATTAAATCTTTGTATTTAGTATTCATTTTAATTTCAATAAAAATTATAAATAAAAACCTACACGCTATCTTATAGCAAGGTTTTAGATAACCCTAATTGAAATTATACACTAAACACGTAATTGTAAGAATACACCTCTTAATCGAAGATTTTGTAGTGTATTTAATAGTAAGTTGGAAGAAACCATAATTTTTTCGCCATGTTTCTTAAACACATCACAACTTTTTGTCTTCCAAAAAAAGTTGGATACGAAATAAGTAAAACTTAACATTTAACCTATCATAGATAGGTCAAATGTAAACTTTTTTTTAATACAAAAAATACAATTATTAAAGTTAAAATCAAATAATTGAAAATTTTGCTGTTTTTCAAATTACTACAATAACAAGATTAATATAAATAACCCATTTTCCCTTGTTGAAAATCTCGCAAAGCCTCCATAATTTCAGTTTGGGTATTCATAACATATGGACCATACTGAGCTATTGGTTCATTAATTGGCTCTCCCGATAAAATCAACATAGTACTTTTTATTTTAGATTCTATAGAAATAAAATCACCTTCTTCAGAAAATGTTAGCATTTGAGCGGCTCCTTTTTTCAATAGAGATTCGTTGTTTACCAATACTTCACCATCTAAAAGGTAAAATAGCGATTGGTGATTTTCTGGAATATCAATATTCATAGTACCACTTTCTTTAGCATATACATTAAAGACATTAACTGGCGTTTGAGTTATAATTAATCCTTTCACGCCTTGTATATTTCCAGCAACAATTTTTAATTTTATTGATTTATCTTGATTTTCTATAACAGGTATATCTTCACTTTTTAAATGTTGATAATTTGCCTGCATCATCTTTTTTTCTGCAGGAAGATTTAACCATAACTGTATTCCTTCTAACTCACCACCATTTTGAACAAACTCTTTTGATGGACCTTCGGCATGAATAATACCTCTACCAGCAGTTGTCCATTGAACGTCTCCAGCCTTTACCAACATTTCATTTCCTAGGGAATCTCTATGTAATTGCTCTCCTTTATATAACAATGTTATTGGTTCAAAACCACGATGAGGATGTGGACCTAAATCAAATGGATTATTAAATTCACTTATGGCATAAGGACCATAATGATGCAATAAGATAAATGGATCAACCTTCTCAACAGTATGTGATGGTAATGGTTGTCTTAATCTTATTGGTCCCATATTTACTAATGGACTTCCTGTCTTATTTGTAATTGATTTTATTTTTCTCATTTCTTTTATAATTTTATTTTCCATGGAAAATATTTAATTAAATTTTTTTATCGTATTTTATCTAACAAATCACTTAAAATTGTGGCTTCATCATTAGATAAATTTTCTAAAATATCATTCTTAAAATTACTATCTATTTTAGATAATAATTTTAAACCATTCTCAGTAATATTAATATAAACTACTCTTCTATCATGATCACACCTAACTCTTTCAATCAACTTCTTGTCAGATAATTTATCCATCATTCTGGTAGCATTTGGAGCTCTTTCAATCATTCTTTCTTTAATAGTTTGTGCTTTTAATGGCTCTTTAGTACCTCTTAAAATTCTTAAGATATTATACTGTTGAGCAGAAACTTTAAATGGTTGAAAAAAAGTGTTTTGCTGTGTTTTTATCCAGTTAGCAGTATATAGAATATTTAATAATGCTTTTACTTTATTGTTTGGAAACTTTGAATTAATATCTTTAGAAATATCACCCATAACTAACCTCTAAATTCAGATTTTACATGTGCTCCATCACAATAAGGTTTATTCTGTGAAACACCACATCTACAAAAAGCAGTTGTCTTGTTTTTCTTTTCAGAAGTTCCATCAGAATTTGTAACATGTAAAGTTCCAAATACTAATAATGGGCCATTTTCTAATGCTTCAACTTTAATTTCAGTATGCGCTGCTGCTTCACTACCTTCCTTTTTAGATATATATGACAATGCACCTGAAGGACATGCTTCTACTTGCTTTTTTATTCTTTCAGTAGATGCACCGTCCATATTAACCCAAGGTCTGTTACGAGGATCAAACACTTGAATCAACTCTTTCCAACATTTTTTTGCATGAATGCATGTGTTAGGTTTCCAAACAACAGTAATATCATCATTACTATAATTCTTTATAACTTCTTTCTTCTCATCTGACATAACTAAAATTTTAAAATTATATTTCTTTGCTTAACATGTCAACTGATTTTGTCAATTGATTATCAAAATCAGTATTAACTATTTTTCCATCTTTGAAATTATCAAAGAAACTTGGTAAGGAATAAGTAGAAACTATATTTCCGCCCATGTATGGAAAGCGACTTTTAGCAATCTCTAAAACTGTTGCTCCACCTCTACCTCCAGGAGAAGTAGCCATTAACAACATTGGTTTCTCACTCCATAATTTTCCATCTATTCTTGACATCCAATCAAAAATATTTTTAAATACTGTTGCATATGCTCCATTATGTTCTGCCAATGATAAAATTATACCATCACTAGATTTAATTTTATCTAAAAAAACTTGAGCATTCTCTGGAATACCACTTTTATTTTCTTTATCTATACCATAAAGAGGCAATGGAAAATCATTTAAATCTAACATTTCAGACTCAACATTACTTAACAGTGATACTGCATAAATTGCTAATTCCTTGTTTATAGATTTTTTACTATTACTTCCTGCAAAGGCAATTATTTTTTTCATTTTTAAATCTTTTTACCAAAAATGTATGAAACAATCAATAAAATCATAGCAATCAATGCTCCCATTTGCTCTCCATCGCCTATCATGTAATGAGCAAAAAATGCTAAAATAAATGCAAAAAAGAATCCTGCATAAGCCCATTCCTTAATAGTTCTATTCGCAACAAACCACAAAGCAATTACTCCTAGTAATTTAGCAACTCCATATGGATAAATTATATAAATTGGATAACCAAATTTCGTAAACATTTCTACAACTTCTGCATGGTTAAAAAAATACATTTGTACAGAAAACAACATTAATAATGTTAATAATCCTGTTGCGATATAATAAATAATTTTATCTCGTTTCATTTTTAATAAGTTTTAAATTCTGTACAAAGTTACAAATAATAATTTTATTTTCCAAGGAAAATATTGTCATGGAAAATATTTAAGAATCAATCTTAGTTTTTTTGTACTTTAGCATTTGAAAAATTGACAATGTTATTATGGATTTAAACTTCAATAAAAACGAAGATTTTAATAAGTTACAAGTTGCTGAATTAAGAAAAAGACTTCTCAAAGTTGAAAAAGGTGGTGGTGAAAAAAGAATAGAAAAACATCATGCAAAAGGTAAACTAACTGCAAGAGAAAGAATAGATTACTTACTAGACAACAATTCCAAAAGTATAGAGATTGGAGCATTTGCTGGAGAAGAAATGTATCATGAACATGGTGGTTGTCCTTCTGCTGGAGTAGTTGTTAAAATCGGTTATATATCAGGAAAGCAATGTATTGTTGTAGCCAATGATGCAACAGTAAAAGCTGGCGCTTGGTTTCCAATAACAGGAAAGAAAAATTTAAGAGCACAAGAAATCTCAATAGAAAACAAACTTCCTATAATTTATTTAGTTGATTCAGCAGGTGTTTATTTGCCAATGCAAGATGAAATTTTTCCTGACAAAGAACATTTTGGGCGTATTTTTAGAAATAATGCGGTAATGAGCAGTATGGGAATTACACAGATTTCTGCAATCATGGGAAGTTGTGTTGCAGGTGGTGCTTACCTTCCTATTATGAGTGATGAAGCAATTATTGTTGATAAAACTGCAAGTATTTTCTTAGCCGGAAGTTATTTAGTGAAGGCTGCCATTGGAGAAAGTATTGATAACGAAACTTTGGGTGGTGCGACTACACATTGTGAAATAAGTGGTGTAACAGATTATAAAGCAACTGATGACAAAGATGCTTTAGATAAGATAAAAAACATTTTTAGCAAAATTGGCGAAAATGAAAAAGCAGGTTTTAATAGAGTAACTCCTTCAAAACCATCTGAAGACCCAAAAGATGTTTACGGTATTTTACCAAAACTGAGAACAGACCAGTATGACATGAAAGAAATCATAAAACGATTGGTTGATAAATCGGAGTTTGAAGAATACAAAGCCAATTATGGTAAAACTATTATTTGCGCCTATGCAAGAATAGATGGTTGGGCTGTTGGAATTGTGGCTAATCAACGAAAAGTGATTAAAAACGCTAAAAAAGAGATGCAATTTGGTGGTGTTATCTATTCTGACAGTGCAGACAAAGCAACTCGTTTTATTGCCAACTGTAACCAAAAGAAAATACCTTTAGTTTTCTTACAAGATGTAACTGGCTTTATGGTTGGAAGCAAATCAGAACATGGAGGAATTATCAAAGATGGTGCTAAAATGGTAAATGCTGTGAGTAATTCTGTAGTGCCAAAGTTCACTGTTGTTATTGGTAATTCTTATGGTGCAGGAAACTATGCAATGTGTGGTAAAGCTTATGATCCTAGATTAATTTTTGCTTGGCCAAGCGCAAGATTGGCAGTTATGGGAGGAGCGCAAGCCGCGAAAGTTTTATTACAAATTGAAACTGCTACCCTCAAGAAAAAAGGAGAAAAGATAACTCCAGAAAAAGAGCAAGAAATCTTAAAAACGATTGAAGATCGTTACGACAAGCAGACAACACCTTATTATGCGGCAGCTAGACTATGGACTGATGCAATTATTGATCCAATAGACACAAGAAAATGGTTGAGTATGGGCATCGAAGCAGCAGATAATGCACCGATCGAAAAACAGTTTAATTTAGGTGTAATACAAGTATAAAAATTAATCTTTCAACGCATCAATAATTTCTGGAGCCAAACCAATCAAGGTAAGTAGAATCAAATTCCCTTTACCGTTTTTTTGCCTCACTTTATCATTTGCAACATTTTGCATTTCAAATTGTTTTGAAGAGCGAATCATCACAATACTATTTATAGCATCCTCGTCAAAATTACTGTCAGCAATTTCATAAGCTAGTGAAATACCGTCCTCATGAATTTGAGAAACACTTTTTTCAATATTGTTTATCGCATACAGCACTTTTTTAAGTTCTAATGGCGAAACACTATTTAATACTTGCCCATTAATACCAGAATGAACAACAATTGAGATTTGATCTTCTTCATTTAACCTTGTGCTCAATAATTTAAAAGATTGATTTAAAACAAATAATGCATCCGGCGATAAACCATATTCGCTTACTGGAATTAAAAATATGATATTTCTTGATTGTTCAGCCTCATCATCTTGATTATAGTTATCAACTATAAATGGGATTAGTGATTCTAACTGAACAGTTTTAGTAAATATATTGTTCTCTTGTGCTTGTATTTGCCCTATAATAAATAATAACAGAACGCTAATAAAAAAGTTTTTCATGGTAGTAGATTTAAAGTTTCAAATAAAACTACACTCATAAGTTTAAATTTTAAAACATCATTGAGTTAACTAAGTAATTTACATCGTTAAACTATCCTTTGATTTAGATAAATATAAAATGAATATCATATTGCAATTCAATATGGTAATAATTATATTTGCTTACTTAAGCACAAAAATATATTACATAGAATGGGAAGAGCATTTGAATTTAGAAAAGCAAGGAAGATGAAGCGTTGGTCAGCAATGGCAAAAACGTTTACGAGAATAGGAAAAGATATAGTAATGGCGGTGAAAGAAGGAGGTCCAAATCCTGATACAAATTCGCGTTTAAGAGCCGTTATCCAAAATGCAAAAGCGGCTAACATGCCGAAAGATAATGTAGAGCGTGCTATTAAAAAAGCATCTGATAAAGATACTGCTAACTATAAAGAAACGCTCTTTGAAGGTTATGCTCCTCATGGAATTGCCATCGTAGTTGAAACAGCTACAGACAACAATAACAGAACAGTAGCCAATGTACGTGCGGCTTTTAACAAGTGTGATGGGAATCTTGGAACTTCAGGATCGGTTGTTTTTATGTTTGACCATACTTGTAACTTCACCGTAAAAAAAGAAGACATTTCTATTGATATGGAAGAGTTGGAATTAGAATTAATAGACTTTGATGTTGAAGAAATATTTGTGGATGATGAAGGAATAATTATTTATGCGCCATTTGAGCAATTTGGCGCCATTCAATCATTCTTTGAAGAAAACAATGTTGAAATTTTATCTTCTGGATTTGAAAGAATACCAACTTCAACAACTAAGTTAAGCGAAGAGCAACAAGCCGATGTTGAAAAACTCTTAGAAAAGTTGGAAGAAGAAGATGATGTACAAAATGTATATCATTCTATGGAAATGTAATTACTAAAAATTCCAATTTGCTAAAATCTAAATCAAATCAGCCAAAATATATAATCATCTTATTGATTTTGGCTGGTGAAGCCGTATTTATTTTACCGTTTGTTTTAGCAAGAATTTTTAGACCTACTTACTTAGAAACTTTTGGGATAAACAATCTTCAATTAGGAACATGCTTCTCCATTTATGGGATAGTTGCTTTATTTTCATATTTGTTTGGAGGTCCACTTGCAGATAAATTTCATCCAAGATATTTGATATCTTCCTCGCTAATCTTAACTGCATTAGGCGGTTTATATTTGGCAACTTTTCCAGAGTATTTTCATTTAAAAATCTTATTTGGATATTGGGGATTTACAACCATTTTTTTGCTTTGGGCTGCTATGGTAAAAGCAACAAGAGTATGGGGAGGAACTTCCTCACAAGGTACGGCTTTTGGTTTTTTAGATGGCGGAAGAGGTTTAGTTGCTGCAGCATTCGGTTCCATTGGAGTTTTTATTTTTTCGATTCTAATTTCTGATATTTCTCAAACAACATTAATAGAACGCAAAGAAGCATTTAAATATGTTATTCTGATTTCATCTTTAATTGTATGTTTTATAGGAATCTTAGTTTATTTTTTCTTAAAAAAATTAACTATAAATTCTACTGACGATAGTTCTTCAAACTTCAAACTCTCTATTTTTAAAGATGTATTAAAAATACCTACGGTTTGGTTTATGATGGTTATTATTTTATGTGCATATTTTGGATACAAAACAACTGACATCTTTAGTTTATATGCCAAAGAAGTAATGCTTTTTAATGAAATTGATGCTGCTAAAATTGGTACTTCCCTACTCTACATAAGGCCATTAATTGGTGTTAGTATTGGTCTATTAGCCGATAGATCTAAACCATCATTATGGCTTACTATAGGTTTTGCAATTACGTTATTGATGAGTGTGATTTTTGCTAGCGGAATTGTAAGTAACCAACACACACTTTTATTTATAATTTCAATTGGTTTAATTTCAATTGGAGTATATTCAACTAGAGTATTATATTTTGCAGTGATGGAAGAAGGAAATATTCCTGTTGAATTAACTGGAACTGCTGTCGGAATATTATCGGTAATTGGTTATACACCTGATATATTTTCCGGACCTTTAATTGGTGTATTATTAGATAATTCTCCGGGTAAATTAGGACATCAACACGTATTTCTTGCGCTTGTTATCTTTTCATTTATTGGGCTTATCGCTTCATGGTTTCTTTACCGTAATTCAAAACAATAACTCTATAGTCTTTTTTCGCTGGATTTTCTTTGTTTCAGTTTCTATAAACTGAGATATAAAATAAATTTCTTTAGGGATTTCGTATTTGGTTAGTGAAGTAATATTTTTTAATTCGCTCAGAATCATAGGATTTTCAACTCCTTCAACAATTAAGACAACTTTCTCTCCCAATTTTTTATCAGGAAGAGAAGTAATAAAAAAGCGCTGAGAGATAACTTTGGAGAGTTTATCCTCAATTTGCTCAGGAATCAGTTTAATTCCGCCTGAATTAATAATTGAGTCAACTCTTCCCAACCATTTAAATTCTGTATCAGATTTTAGTTCAACCAAATCATTAGTAGTTACCAATTCTTCTGAAACTTTTGGTGCTTTGATAACCAAACAACCTCTACTATCTACTGATACTTTGATATTTGGAAGTGTTTTGTAATTATTAACTTTTAATTCTTCATTATTAATTGATTGAACAGCAATATGAGTTACTGTTTCAGTCATTCCGTAAGTTGCATAAACTTTGGTTGAAATGTTTTTCAGTTTACTTTTCAGTTCATTTGATACGACTCCTCCACCAATAATTAACAATTTAATTTTTGACAATTGCTCAATTGAATTATACACTTGCAATGGCACCATTGCAGAAAAGTCATAAGATTTCTCTAAATCTTTTAATGGATTCATAGTTGGAGGAACAATATCCAATTTCCAACCCAAAACTAATGCACGAACCAACATCATTTTGCCAGCAATATAATCGGTGTTTAAACATAATAACGCAGTTGTATTTTCATTTAAATCAAAAAAATCTCCTGTTGCAATTGCAGAATTAATCATAAATTCTTTCTTAATCTCAATCAACTTTGGTTTACCTGTTGAGCCTGAAGTTTGAATTTCTATCTTGTTTTCTTGAGAAAAAAAATCGGAAAGAAAGTCAGCTATTGAACTAGAAATATTTCTTGAATAACTTATCAGTTCATCAACAGTTGAAAAAGAATTTCCATTTAATTCAAAATTTCTATGAATACCTAATTGCATGTTACAAATTAACAAAATTGGCACAACAATTGTTTAAAAATAATCAATGGAGTTTTTAAAGGCTTAAAATTTTCTTAATTCGCCTTGATATAATTGCTCAAACTTGAATTTAACAATATATTTGAATTATATTTTAGAAAAATGCGATTTATGAAAAAAATCTTGCTAATTATTCTTTTATTTTGTCAGTATTTAACTGCACAAAACACTATTAATTTTGAAACTGAAGATTATTATTATATCAACCGAAGTGAATATTTAAAAATTGACTTAAATAAAGGTAAATTCAATATTGAAAAAAGCGTTCTTGAGAATGCTAAATATAATACTGCCAACAAATTATTTTTTGCCAACGACTTTATTCATTTTGATAGTTTCACTGAAATAAAAGATATAGAGGCATATACCGAAACTTCAAATTCAAAAATAAAAGTTGATCATTTTGAAACTAAAGACCAATTTGGCGGTAGTGTTTTTTTTAGTGATCAACAATCCATCAACTTTGTATTCCCTGCAGTTTCAAAAAATGCAACTACAACGCTTAAATATAAAGAAATCATCAAGGATCCACATTTTTTAGGTTCTTTTAGATTTGGAACTTATGTTCCTACCAAAGAAGCATCTTTTACTGTTGAAGTTCCAAAAAATGTAGAATTGGGTTATAAAGCATTTAATTTAGATAAAGTTGACATTACATTTGACAAAAAAGAAACTAAAAAATCAACAATTTACACTTGGAAAGCACAAAATATTGGTGATTACAGAAAAGATGAAAAAAGTTTATCGATACTTAAATACTTACCTCATATAATTGTTCATATAAAAAATTACAATTATAAAAATGAAGAAAAACCAGTATTAAACAATGTTAAAGATCTATACGCTTGGTATAGTTCTTTAATAAATCAAATAAAAGATTCAGATTTAACAGAAGTTAAATCAATTGCCGACGATTTGGTTAAAGATTTAAAAAGCGATACTGAAAAAGCAAAGACCATTTTTAATTGGGTTCAAGATAACATAAGATACATTGCATTTGAAGATGGTTTAGGTGGATTTATCCCTAGAGACGCAGCAAGTGTATGTAACAAACGCTATGGTGATTGTAAAGACATGGCAAACATACTATTTGTGATGTTAAATCATGTAGGTCTTGAAGCATATCACACATGGATAGGCACAAGAGACCGACCTTATTCATATTATGAAGTACCTACTCCAATCGTAGACAATCACATGATTACTGCGGTTATGATTGATGGAAAGCCTATTTTCCTAGATGCTACAGATAGTTATGTTCCTTTCGGAATGCCAAGTTCTTTTACTCAAAGTAAAGAAGCCTTGATTGGCTTGAATGATGATGAATTTAAAATCATCAAAGTTCCAATAATGGGAAAAGAAAAAAGCACTACGCTTATTGAATCTACTTTGAGTCTTAAAGATAATTCTTTAGTTGCCCATGAAAAAAGAACCATGAAAGGATATGATATGGTTGATTTTATTTATGACGCTAAATTTAAAAAAGATGATAAAACCAATGAAGAGTATTTAAATAACAAATATAAGATTGGTAATAACAAAACAACATATTCAAATATTGATTTAGGAACCCTTGATATAACTGAAGATTCTTATACTATAAGTTATGATTTGGAAATTAACAATTATGCTAAAAAAATTGGTTCAAAAATATTCTTGAATTTAAATATTGAAAAGCCTTTATCTGATGATATTTTATTACCAGAAAAAGAACGTTTCGGTAAAAAAATTGATCATAAATACAATAGAATTTACAAAACCACATTTATAATTCCTGATGGATATGTTGTAAAATCATTACCAAAAAAAATAGAGAACCTTCAAGAAGAATATGGTTTTAGTATCACATTTGAACAATATAACAACAAGATTACTGTATATAAAAACATATACTTTAATACGTTAGAAATAGAAAATGAACAATTTGAAAAATATAATACATTCATAAAGACTTTAATCAAAGCCTATAAGAAAAGTATTGTATTAGAAAAACAACAATAATTATCCCTAGAATATGAAAAAACTATTTTTTATAACTTTTTTACTTATCGCAAGTAACTCTTTTGCTCAATTTCATAAAACCTATGATTGGGCTGAAAAACCAGTATTACATGAAATAACAAATGAAGAAGCAAAAGAATCTTCGATTGCAATCCTAAAGAAAAGTATTGTAGAATATAAACAGTCTGAAATTACTGGTAATATTAAGGTTTATGAAACAACGCATAATATTTTTAGAGTAAATGATGATAAAGGTATTGGTCAGCATAACCAAGTTTATATTCCTATGCGCCGTGTTAAAAAAATAAAAGACATCAAAGCCAGAACTATAAACAAGGATGGAAAAATAACCAACCTAAACGAAGATAATATCAAGAAAATTGAAAACGTTGAAGAATATGGAGATTTTCAAATTTTTGCAATCGAAGGCGCAGAAAAAGGCTCAGAAATAGAAATTCTTTATACGGTTGAAAAAGACTTCTCTCCTTTTGGGACCGAAAGTTTACAATTCGATTATCCAGTCAAGAGTTCTGAAATGGTTTTTATCACCAATGGCTTATCAGGATATATTAAAGTATATAATACCGAACAAGAATTTGAGCGCACTTACCTTGACAACAATCTTGTAGAAGAACTTGTAATTCATGATATACCAAAAGTTGTTGAGGAAGATTATGCCACACCAAATGCCAATATTATTTACGTTGCCTATCAATGTTTTGGCAATCCTAATTTAAAACAAGAAGATTTATGGAACAATACTGTTGGAAATATTGCTAGTAGTTTTTTTCCTGAAAATATTTCAAAAGTTGCTTTAGAGGAAGTGAAAAACACAATCATGAAAGGGCAGTCTGAAGATATTACGCTGTTCAAGAAAGCAAATATTCTAGAAAACTATGTGAAAAGTAATTATACAGTTATTGATAATCAAAATGAACAATTAGAAGACATCAATTATATCTTAAAAAATAAAACTGCCAGTGAATTTGGAATTATCAAAGCATATGCTCAATTTTTAAAAGCAATGGCGATAGATTATGAAGTAGTTGTAACTGCCAATAGATTTGAGCATCGTTTTGACACCGAATTTTACAATCCAAATGCTTTTAGAGAGTTTCTAATTTATATCCCAAAGATTAAACAATACATTATTCCTAACCGAATAGATTATAGATTGAGTGAAGCGCCATCTAACATACTTGGAAACAATGGTGTATTTATCAATAAAGATGTTGAATATTATTTTGCTAAAATCATTCAAAACGATCCAAATTATAGCCATATAAAAAGAGTGATGGATATTTCTTTTTCTGATGATTTTGACAAAACAGTTGTAGAAGAATACCAAGAATATTCAGGTCATTGGGGAATTCAAAATAGAGCCTTTATGGCTTTAACTACTGGTGAGCAACGTGCAGATTTTGAAGATTACTTAACTGGCTCAGGTATTGAAGACAAGAAAGTTATCAATATGGAATTAGAAAATGATAGCATGGATCAAACTGAATACAACTTACCTTATATTGTAAAAAGCACCATTGAATCTTCTGCTTTATTGGAAGAGGCTGGAGATAGTTATATTTTTCAAATAGGAAAAATAATTGGTATTCAAAGCGAACTATATCAAGAGCGTGAAAGAGTGCATCCAATAGAAATGCAATATCCAAACCAATACAACTATACTATTACTGTTGATATTCCAGAAAACTATGCTGTAGAAGGTTTAGAATCTTTGGTTATCAATAAGAAATTGGAAAAAGAAGGAGAAGTATTATGTAAATGGGATTCTAACTATAAAATGGAAGGTAATAAACTAGTTATTACAATCGAAGAATCATACTATGTTAATGAATATTCAATAGAAGATTATAAAGAATTCAGAGAAGTGATTAACGCAGCATCAGACTTTAATAAAGCCGCTATATTATTCTCAGAAAAATAAATGAAAAAGCCGAGCAAATTGCTCGGCTTTTTTTATACATTTTCTACAACTTCTGGCACTTCAACTTTTCCAGTCAATCTTTCTTTCCAGTTATTCCATTTATATTTTTTAGCAAAAATCAATAATAGTATTGGAAATAAAATCAATACAGGAACCAATATATCAATTCCAGCCGAAGGTTCTGAAACATCTCTTAATATCGAATCGGTTTGGAAAGCAGTCCAATCAGTAGTAACTAATAATGCTGTGATTAAATTATTTGCTGCGTGGAAACCTAAGGCTAATTCTAAACCTTCATCCATCAAAGTGATTATACCTAAAAACAAACCTGTTCCGATATAATACACCATAATTATTGGTCCTAGTTTTTCTACTTCAGGATTTGCAAAATGCATCAAACCAAAAGTTACTGAAGTTATTAATAACGGAAACCATTTATTCTTTACCATTGTTGCAAGACCTTGCATAAAATAGCCTCTAAAAAAGTACTCTTCAAAACTTGTTTGAATAGGAATCATCAATATTGCTATAATAGCAAGAATCATAAATTTATTGGCATTGAAATTCCAAACAAAATCATCTGGCGTCATATAATAGGCAACTATCGTAAATCCTGCAGTAATAATTCCCCAAAGCGTAAATGAGAAAAATATACGACTCCAATCAATTTTTTTTCTCGATGTTGTCAATGATTTTATTGATTGTTGATGCACATATTTTACCCAAAAAAAGAGTGCTGCCAACATAATAACAAATACAATCAAACTATTAAACAACACGCTGTTTGCCCCTTTTTCAGCAATTTCTTGATGCATCAACTCATCTACATCCATTCCCAATACATCGTCTAAATAAACAACTGCTATATAGTTAACAATCATCAATCCAAAAAAACCAACAATAGGAAGTAAATATTTCCACTTTCCAATATTTCCAGTGTAACCTTGCTGAATAAATTCCATATTATATAATTTTAGATTCCTGCCGATGCAGGAATGACATTATTATTTGAAATCTCAATTTAAAAATTGAGAAATCCCTTTTTGATTAATATTCCATTTTTTGGAAGTATTGTATTGCAAACTTCCATTTATGACCTCTAACGGACTCTCCATATTGTTGGTGAACAAACTTCCAGTTCCTAAGCCTTGTGGTAAAGATACATTTAAATTGTAAGTATATTGTGCTATTGCATTTAGTCCAATATTACTTTCCAATGCCGATGTAATCCACCATCCTATATTTTGCTCATTCGATAATTCAATCCACTCATTACTTCCAGCAATTCCTCCAACCAAACTTGGTTTTAAAATGATGTATTGAGGATTAACTGTTAGTAGTAAATCTCGTTTTTTTGTTACATCAAAAATGCCAATTAATTCTTCGTCCAATGCAATTGGTAATGGAGTGTCTTCACACAATCTTGCCATTTCTTGCCATTGCCCTTTTTTGATAGGCTGCTCAATAGAATGAATTTCATAATCAGATAATCTTTTGAGTTTTTCCAATGCTTCTTTTGGTTTGAATGCACCATTAGCATCAACACGCAATTCTATTTCATTGGCATTGTATTCTTTTCTGATGGATTTTAAGAGTGATAATTCTGTATTAAAATCTATGGCGCCAATTTTCATTTTGATGGTTGTAAAACCAGCCTTCAACTTATCTTTTATTTGCTGAAGCATAAACGCTTCTGTTCCCATCCAAATCAAACCGTTGATAGGAATTGCATCTTGACCTTGAGTAAACTTGGAAGAAAATAATTCGAATTTGTCGTTACTATTGAGTGACAATAATGCTTGCTCTAAACCAAATTGTATAGAAGGGAACTCAATGAGTTCTGATAATAAAAATTCCTTTTCTCTATGGATGTTCTCACACAACCATTGAAGTTTCTCTTCATAATCAGGTCTATCATCACAACTCAAACCTCTAAAAAGTCCACACTCTCCTACTCCTTCAGAATATTCGTTAGAAACAAACAAAAAATAGGTTTCTTTGATTTGCAATATGCCGCGAGAAGTACCACTTGCTTGCTTAAAATCAAGAATATATTTTTGGAAAGTTGCTTTCATAGAGTTATACTACGATAGATATAATGTTTAGTATTATCTAATGTAAATTAAAATTGCATTGAGAGATTATAAATATCTTACTTAACATTGATGGTTTTTTCTTTTATTTTTTCTAGCCTGACTTTTAACCTACCAGTAAAAAACCCTGCAAATAAGCTTATAACACCACCTAAAAGCACATTAACTAAAATAATCATTTCTTTAGTAAGAGTACTCTCAAATAGATTTTCAATCCAACTTTTTCCAAAGAATATAAAAAATAAAGTAATTATTGTTAGACCTGTTGCAAGAATAGCAAATCTAATTGATCTATTTGTGTAAGCATAAATATCCTTTACATGAGTATCTATTTTATTAGAATTTGTTTCAATAATAACAGCCTTTATTTGCTCTAAACTTTCATCAATTTCTATTTCATTTGAGTAATCTATACTCGAAACCATTGTTTCAATTTTTTTATTAATATAAATCTTCTGGAGGTTATTAATAATTTCATCTTTTCTTGTTTTATCAAGTAAAGGGCTAGCAATAGAATCAGAAATCAATTCTTCAATTATTTGTTTTGAAGTAATTATATTATTATTTACTTTAAATTCTCTTGTTTTAGCATTTATTACAGCACTAATTTCGAATGTGTCAATTTTTCTTTCCTCTCCTAATTGATAGGATAAAATTTTAATAATTTCTCGACGTGCTTTTTCAGCATTTACTTCTCTACTTCTCAAGTAAAGATAAATTGCTAGAGGAATACTTCCTATTGAAGCAATTGAACCTATAATTGATAAAATTGTATTCATGAATATTTTTTTAAATTTATCTATATCACTCCCATTTTCTTACCAACTTTTACAAAAGCAGCTATTGCCTTGTCCAAATGTTCTTTAGTATGAGCAGCAGAAAGTTGCACTCTAATGCGTGCTTTTTCTCTTGGTACTACAGGAAAGAAGAAGCCAATTACATAAATACCTTCTTCCAATAGTGCATTTGCCATATCTTGAGATAACTTGGCGTCATATAACATTACAGGAACAATCGCAGCATCTGCACCAACCAAATCAAAACCTGCTGCTTCCATTCCACTTCTAAAATAGTTCGTGTTTTCTTCCAGTTTATCTCTCAATGAAGTATCGGTAGAAATCATATCAAACACTTTCAACGAAGCACCAACAATAGCTGGAGCCAAAGAATTGGAAAATAAATATGGTCTCGAACGTTGGCGAAGCATATCAATAATTTCTTTTCTACCAGTTGTATAACCTCCCATAGCGCCACCAAGTGCCTTACCTAAAGTACCTGTTACAATATCAACACGACCTAACACTTCTTTCAATTCAATAGTTCCTCGTCCAGTTTTTCCAATAAATCCTGCAGCATGACATTCATCGACCATCACCAACGCATCATATTTATCAGCCAAATCACAAATTTTATCTAACTGCGCAACAATTCCATCCATAGAAAAAACTCCGTCAGTCACAATAATTTTAAAACGATGATTTTGCTTGTTTGCTTCAATCAATTGTGCTTCTAAATCTGCCATATCATTATTGGCATAACGGTATCTTGCTGCCTTACACAAGCGCACTCCATCAATAATGGAAGCGTGATTTAAAGAATCAGAAATTATAGCGTCTTCTTTGGTCAATAATGGTTCAAAAACACCACCATTTGCATCAAAAGCAGCGGCATATAAAATGGTGTCTTCGCAATGAAAGAAATCTGCAATTTTCTCTTCCAATTGCTTGTGAATATCTTGAGTTCCACAAATAAAACGTACCGAAGACATTCCAAAACCATATGTGTCCAAGGTATCTTTTGCCGCTTGTATTACCTCTTTATTGTTAGACAATCCCAAATAGTTATTGGCACAAAAATTTATTACTTCTTCGCCAGTAGAAACTTTTATAACTGCATCTTGAGATGTTGTAATGATTCTTTCCTTCTTATAGAGTCCAGCATTTTCTATTTCTTGTAACTCTTGTTGTAACTGTTCTTTAATTTTTCCGTACATTTTATTTATAATTAATCATATAAAAAGCCTACATGAAATTTCTGTAGGCTTTAATATTTAGTTTTTGTTTCTAATTTTATTTTTCCTTTTTATTCATCATTCCAATAACCATTCCAATAGCAGCACCAGTAATTGCACCTGAAACAATGGTGATTACAACATCAATAGCAATATTTTGATAATTTGGCTCTTGAGATGCATACATAAAGAAGTTCATTGCCAAAGCATAGAATAAACCAATTGCAGCACCACCTTTTGCTCCTGACATCATCGTGCTAATATGTGCCCATTTAGTAAATACATAGGCTAATAAAGCTGCAAAAGAAAGACATCCTAAAAAGATAAAAAGCATACTTCCTCCTTGAGGGTACAAATCCGTAAATAAAATTCCGTAGAATAACCATCCTAACAAAAAGTAAACAATTCCACCAACAACAGAGCCAGCAATAAAATTTGAAGTTTTCATGATAAATAAGTTTAATTAATTAATGTTATACTTGTATCAAATATACCATTTTTTATTATAACTTTCTAAATTTCAGCACTTGAGGCTTGAAATTTCAGTTTTAATTTCTCAATCATAACCTTGGTCATTGACTTTAAATCATAGGTTGGTTTCCAATTCCAATCATCTTTTGCCTCATCATCATTTATACTTTTTGGCCATTTATCAGCAATTTTTTGTCTGTAATCTGGTTTATAATTAACATTAAAGTTTGGGTAGTATTCTTGAATAGAACTTGAAATTTCGGCAGGTGTAAAATTCATTCCAGCAATATTATACGATGTTCGAGTTTTGATATTTTCTTTTGGTGCTTCCATGAGTTCTATTGTTGCTCTTATAGCATCTTCCATAAAAATCATTGGTAATTCAGTATCATGATCTAAAAAACATTCATAATTTTTTCCTTTAACAGCCGCATGGTAAATGTCAACTGCATAATCGGTTGTTCCTCCTCCAGGCATTGATTGATGTCCTATGACTCCTGGATATCTAAGCGAACGAACATCTAAACCGTATTTATCAAAATAATACTGTGCCCAATTCTCTCCTGCTGCCTTGCTCATTCCATAAACTGTCGCTGGATTCAAAAATGAATTTTGAGATGTATTATTTCTATCTATCGCATCACCATAAACTGCAATTGAGCTTGGAAAAAATACTTTCTCAATTTTTGTCAATCTCGCAACTTCGAATACATTTAACATCATTTTCATATTTAAATCCCAAGTCCATAAAGGATCTTGCTCTCCTTTGGCCGATAAAATTGCTGCTAAATGATAAATTTGAGTGATTGAATGCTTAACTATCAACTCTTGCATAGCATCAAAGTTTGTAGCATCTAATTTCTCAAAAAGTCCATTAAAACTTTCATTACTTCGAATATCTGAAGCAATTATATTTTCTAAACCGTATTTTCTTTGAAGTTCTTTAACCAATACTGAACCCAATTGGCCATTGGCTCCAATTACTAAGATTTTGGTATCACTCATTATTTTCTATGATTAGAATAATAGGTTATTATATCTACAAATTTAGAATATTGATTGTTGATTACGAAATAATACTTTGGTTTTTATTGTTAAATTTATATTCTCAATTTTTTAAATTAAATTAGCAAAAAACTAAATTAATGGAAATCCCAAACATCCCAAATTTAATTATATACGCTATCCCTTTTTTTGCAATTACTGTGATTATTGAAGGATTGGTTATTGCAAAACGCACACCTAATTCATATTCGACCAAAGATGCAATAACGTCAATTCTTATGGGACTTATAGGAAATGTAATTGTAGGGAAATTAATAACCAAAGCAATAGTGATTTTTGTATTTACATATGTTTGGCAACATTATAGACTAACTTCAATTCCTTTTGTTTGGTGGTCTTGGTTATTGATTTTTTTCTTAGAAGATTTTGCTTACTATTGGAATCATAGATTTGGCCACCGAAGTCGACTTTTTTGGGCATCACATGTGGTACATCATTCATCAGAAGAATATAATTTGAGCACTGCTTTAAGACAAACTTGGACTGGAGGGTTTTATGGTTTTATTTTTTGGATATGGTTAGCATTTATTGGATTTCATCCAGTAATGATTTTAACACAAATGTCCATAAGTTTAATTTATCAATATTGGATTCATACCGAACTAATTGATAAAATGCCAAAATGGTTTGAGACTATTTTTAATACACCTTCACATCATAGAGTACATCATGGAAACAATCCTTTATATCTTGATAAAAATTATGCAGGTATATTAATTATTTGGGATAGAATGTTTGGCACTTTTCAACCAGAATTAAAAGAAGAAAAAGTAGTCTATGGCTTAACAACCAATATAAAAACCTTTAATCTTCTTAAAATTGCTTTTAATGAATGGATTGCTATGCTAAAAGATGTATTTACTTCAAACACTTCATTTATCAACCGATTAAAATACTTGATTAAACCTCCAGGATGGAAGCACGATGGTTCAGGAATTCTATCAGAAGATATGCTGCGAGAATGGAAAGAAAAAAATAAAAAATAATTCTATTTTCTTGAATGCAATGCTACTCTGTTTCCTTCGGTATCTATAAATATTGCCATATAGCCTACATCTTCGGCAATCAACGTTTTTTCTTGTATTATTTTTCCGCCTTCTTTTTCAATTCGCGATAATTCATTAGACAAATCTTCACAATTAAAATATACTAAAGCACCATCCATTGAAGGCTTGTAAAATTCTTCATGATATACTAGTGCTCCGCCAGCACCATAACCATCTTTATGATGTTCAAACCAAGCCATCAACAACGGTCCCATTGGTTGAGCATTTAGTTTGACATTAAAAACTGTTTCATAAAATTTGATGGCTCTATCCATATTTGAAACTGGGATTTCAAACCATCCAACTGCATTTTCTTTCATAATTTCTATTTTTCTAAAACTCTTTTTAACTTATCTAATCCTTGTTCAAAATCTTTACCAACTGCTTTATCCATATTCATAAATAGCATCATAATGTTCATTGGCATTTTATGGTCTCCATAAAAACCCCAAGTAACTTTAGTCCCATCATTTTCTTCAGATACTCTCAAATAAGCATCAGAAACTGACTTAAACGGCTTTAAAAAACGCAATTGGCTTGCAATTTCCTCATTCTCTTTAAGCCCAGTAATTTCTTGTTCTCCAGAACCAACATGTTTATGATCACTTTCCCAAGCTGAAACAAAACCAATTTCACCATCAGTTCCTGTATATTCTTTTTTCATATTTGGATCTCTTTCATGCCATGGGCTCCATGAGTCTTGATTCTTGATATACTTTAAATAGTTATATACTTCAGCCAATGGTTTATTTACCACTATACTTCTACTTACTTCATATTTTTTTGGTGCTATAAGCATTAAAACTACAATCAATAATATAAGTCCTAATAAAATGTATAAAAATGTGTTCATAATAAATTTTTAAATGGTTAAACTTCCTCCTATTTCTAATAAATTCAACTCTTTTCCAGCATTTTTAAACTTTTCTTTTGCTTCTTCATGGTCAATCTTTATATAACCAAACGTGTCAAAGTGATACCCTAAAATTCGGTTACACTCAATAAAATCAGCAGCAATAACTGCATCATCAACTCCCATAGTAAAATTATCACCTATTGGTAATATTGCAAGGTCAATTTTACACTGCATTGGAATTAATTTCATGTCCATTGTGAGTGCTGTATCGCCAGCGATATAAATGTTTCCTTCATTGGACTCAATAATAAATCCGCCTGGATTACCGCCATAAGATCCATCAGGAAATGAAGATGTATGAATAGCATTTGTGTAGGTGACTTTACCAAAATCAAAATCCCAACTTCCTCCATGATTCATTGGATGCCCTTCAATGTCTTTGGCTCCATAGTGCATCACAATTTCATAATTTGAAACTAATTTAGCTCTTGTATTTTTTGCTATAGTTTCAACATCTAAAATATGATCTTGATGTGCATGTGTAATTAAGATATAATCTGCTTTTAAAGAGTATACATCAATATCTTTGGCTAATTCATTTCCGCTAATAAATGGATCAACTATAACTGTTTTTCCTGATACTTCAATTTGTAAAGTTGCGTGACCTAAAAAAGTAATTTTCATTTGATAAGTTTGGTTTGAGGCAATTTACAAAAAAAAATCGCAGAAGAAATAGACTCATCTGCGATTTTAACATTAAAAAAGTAACTATTATTTAAATGAATATTGCAATCCAAGTGTCATAGTTTCTTTTTGTTTCAACTGAATTCCATTAACTTTTTGATAAATTGGAAATCCGTATTCAAAACCTACACGTAAATTTTTCAATTTTCCGCCAGGAACATAAGTATTGAATCCTAAACCTGAACTTATATAGGTCCCTCCAGAATTATTAGTTTCGGCAGTAGTAACCATCATTGGATTTAATTCAGGATTCGCTCCCTCAATCTTACTCACAACTAATCCCTCAACTCTGGCTGAAAAACTTAACCATTCATTTGCTTTAATAGCAAGCCAATTATTTAATCTATACTTATTTCCCAAACGATAATCATTATCATTTTTACCAAATCGTAATTCACCTTTCAATTGATTACCCCAAGAAAAAGTTTCATTTTGACCTAAATATGTCAAACCTAAAGTTGTATCAAAAGTTCCAGAGCCAATTTGCATAGGATAAGGTAAGATTACTTCATTTCCCATTGACATTGGTGTTTCATCTTTCTCTTCTATGCTTCCTGTAGGAATTGACAAACCTAGTTCAGCGTGCATTGCTTGACTGTTTTTATTGAACAACTTGTACAAACCTGCAATTTTTAAATCTCCAAATCCACTAGAAGCAGTAGAAAATGGCATAATCATTCCAGTTCCCATATTTTTCATTTGAAGATCCATATCATTTTCAATAACATTTGCCATCAACATTAAGGTCAGTTTATCACTTGGAGCATACATAACTCCGAACATATGCATACTCATTGGCATTTCTTTTGGAGTTACCATATATCCACTATCGTGAGCATCATCATTGGAAATATCATTCTTACCGTCAATTAATTCCTCCATATTCATTTGCATGAATCTATAAGAGAACATCCATTCTCCTTTTCCATGAGTGTGATCTCCCATGACACTTATTGGAGCATGTCCGTCTGGTCTATTCCCAGACCAATTATTATCTTCTTCTTGCGCATTGATTGTTAGGCATAAAAATGCCATCACAACTATTAAATATTTTTTCATTTTTTTTAGTTTAATTGTATTACGTATTAGTCTATTAAATTGATTATCAATTTGATAGACTATTTTAATTTTAGTTCCAAAAACGGAACAACGAAAAATTAAACTAAATTAATTGGAGGCTTAAATACCGAAGGAATAAACGAATCTGTTTTCTTTACTAGTTCGTAAAATTCAGATTTTTTATAAATTTTTGTATTCTTTTTTTCTGAAGATTTCGTAGTATCAATCAAAGAGATTGGGTACTTTGAAAGGTCTATTTTAGGAATAGAATGATTGTGAGAATTTTCGTGACTCTCTTCAATTTTTGATTCTAAATAACATTTACCACCACAAGCCATTTCTGGCTTATCTCTATTTTCACAAAGTGCACTAACAATATACTCTTTGTTTAAATTATACTCAATTAAAGGCATAATCGGTTGCGCCATTGCAACTAAATATAACATATAGAAAAATGTTCCGAGGATTTGATTTTTCAAGAGAATAATTTTTTGACAAATTTATATGTTCTCATCATTTAAACAAATGATTTATATCATAAAATTTGTCCTAAACTGAATAATATAGCAAACAGAAAAGTACTCAATGCCAACTTTTTTAATTCTGGGTCTAAGTCTTTTGGATTTTTATTCTTGTAGACAGTATGTAAATGCTTGAAAATTGGAATAAAAGCAATTAAAAACAGTAATTCAAAAGAAGATTTTGGACGAATGATTGTATAAGACATTGCACAAGCAAAAGCACCAATCAGTAAAAAATAATGATATTTTTTGGCGTTTTCACTTCCCATTTTTACTACTAGCGTATTTTTATTTGACTTTTCATCTGATGCTCTATCACGCATATTATTCAAATTCAAAACACCTACACTTAATAATCCAATGGATGCAGCTGGAAGCAAAATTGAATAATCAAAATGCTTGGTATATAGAAAATAACTTCCGCACACACTCAACAATCCGAAGAAAAGAAAAACAAAAACATCACCAAAACCGCTATAACCATAAGCACTTTTTCCCATCGTATATTTGATAGCAGCAGCAATACTTGCTATTCCTAAAATCAAAAACAAGATTGAATACGCTAAGTTTTCTTTACCAAATGACACATAAATAAGCAATACAGCCAAGCAGAAAGTGATTATTCCTGTAATTTTTATGGCGTTCAGCATTTGTTTAGGAGAAATAGCACCACTTTGTAAGGCACGCTCGGGACCGATCCTATCTTCATTATCTGTTCCTTTGACTCCATCTCCATAATCATTAGCAAAGTTGGAAAGTACTTGCAAACCAATGGTTGTTAGTATGGCTAGCCAGAAAATTGTAAAATTATTTTCTGAAAAACATCCAAAAAAACAATCATCAATTCTCATTGAATGACTACAATTCCCTTGAAATTTTGCCAAACTCGAACCAACAATAATTCCAGAAATAGAAAGTGGCAAAGTGCGTAAACGTGCGGCTTGAATAAAATGTTTTAGCATGAGATTCTTCGTTTCACTCAGAATAAGAAATTATAAGCCTTGTGCATCAGCAATCAACTCAACAATATCAAAAACTTTTACAGAATCTTCTTTGTTTGTTGCTTTAACTCCATCAGTCATCATGGTATTACAATAAGGACATGCTGTTGCAATGATTGTTGGATTGGTTTTCAAAGCGTCTTCGGTTCTCAAAACGTTAATGTCTTTATCTCCCTTTTCAGGTTCTTTAAACATTTGTGCACCTCCAGCACCACAACACAATGCATTTGATTTATTACGATGCATTTCCATATACTGTGAATTTAATTGTTGAATCAATTCTCTAGGTGCATCAAATTCATCATTTGCCCTACCTAAATAACATGGGTCATGGAATGTTATTCGAGATTGTGCAAATTTCTTACCATCAATTTTTAAACGACCATCTTTTATTAATTTCTTAATAAATTGTGTGTGGTGAGTCACATTATATTTTCCTCCTAAACTAGGGTATTCATTTTTCAAGGTATTGAATGAATGAGGATCGCAAGTCACAATATTTTTAACTTCATAAGCATTTAAAATCTCAATATTGGTCATTGCCTGCATTTGAAATAAAAACTCATTTCCTACCCTCTTTGCCGCATCTCCTGTAGAGCTTTCTTCAGTTCCTAAAACAGCAAAATCAACCTTAGCAGCATGTAAAACTTTTACAAATGCTCTCGTTATTTTTTTTGCTCTATCATCATAACTACCAGCAGAACCAACCCAAAATAAAACTTCTGGTTGTTTTCCTTGCGCCATCATTTCGGCCATTGTTGGTACGTTCATATTTGTTGTTTTTTGTTACTTTAAAATTATTCTTCGTCTTTCCAATTCAATCTATCCATCTGATTGTATTGCCAAGGCGCTCCATTATTTTCAATATTGGTCATCATCATATTCAACTCTTGAGGTGCAGCAGATTGCTCCATCACCAAATATTTACGCATATCCATAATAATAGATAAAGGGTCAATATTTACCGGACACTCATCTACGCATGCATTACAGGTTGTACATGCCCACAATTCTTCTGGAGTAATATAATCGTTTAGTAATTGCTTGTTATCATCTTTAAATGTTCCACCATTTGAATCAATATTCTTTCCAACTTCTTCTAATCTATCTCGAGTTTTCATCATGATTGCTCTTGGAGACAATTCTTTTCCTGTTTGATTAGCAGGACATACCGAAGTACATCTTCCACACTCGGTACAAGTATATGCGTTCATCAATTGCACCCAATTCAAATCAGTAACATCACTTGCCCCAAACTTTTCAGAAACTTCTTCTTCTGCTCCTTCAGCAGGTGCAGCAAAAGGATCAGCATTTGGATCCATCATCATCTGAACCTCTTTTGTTACTGTTGCATCATTTGGAAATTGACCTTTTGGTTTTAAATTAGCATAAAAGGTATTTGGGAATGCTAACAGAATGTGCAAGTGCTTAGAATAATATAGATAATTTAAGAAAACTAAAATTCCAGCGATATGAATCCACCATGCAGCACGTTCTATAAGATGAACTGTTTCGGCACTGAATGAATTAAATAATGGTGCTAAAAATTGACTTATTGGATTTCCAACGTTTGCTTGTTGAAATGAAGTATCAGTAGCATTCATAACCAAAAACAACGTCATCAACACCATTTCAAAATACAAAATGTATAGTGCATCATTTTTAGGGAATCCTTTCATTTCTTTATTCCAAAACCTTGGAATACGAACTATCATTCTTCGAATCCAAAAAATAATTACTGAAACCAATACTAAAATTGCTAGAACTTCAAATGTTCCAATTAAAAAACTATAAATTCCATCGCCTAAAATACTGTGTAAAAATCTATGCGTTCCAAAAAGGCCGTCAATAATAATCTCTAGAACTTCAATATTGATAATAATAAAACCTAAATAGACAATAATATGAAGCAATCCTGAGACTGGCCTTCTTACCATTTTACTTTGCCCTAAAGCAATATTTATCATATTTCTCCAACGCTCTGATTTATTATCAGATCGATCTATATCTTTTCCAAGATTAATATTTCTTCTAAGTTTATTTATGTTTTTTACAAAAAAACCAATTCCAACAATCAGTAATATTGCAAATAAAATATTTGGAATGTATTGCATTCTCTATTCTTTAGGTTTATATTCTTTGGCTTTTTTTCCAAAAAGCGAAAAATGAACAAATCGTTTTGGATTTTCTTTCATTTCTCTTAACAATTCTTCTAATTCTTTTGAAGCGTTTTCTAAATTAGTGTATAACGCTTCGTCTTTCATCAATTTTCCAATCGACCCTTCTCCTTTATCAATACCGCTCAATATATTGTCAAAATTCGCAACTGTACTTTGTAATTTAGCAATTGTTTGCCCTAAATTGGCGTTGGCAATTGAATCAGATATTTTTACAAAATTATCAGTAGCCAATTCAACATTATTAAGAGTTTCCCCTAATTTATCTTTATTCTCTGATAATAATTCATCTAAAGAAACTGATGATTTCTTAAAGTTTGATACTGTAGTATTTAAATTAGCAATTGTACTTCTTAAGTTTTTACGTGTATCGCTATTTAAAGTTTGATTCAATCCAAGAAGTAAAGAATCAGCACTCACAATTACATTCTCTAGTTTTGCTTGAATTGGATTTAACTTTTCACCAAAAGAGGCAATTAAATCTGACTCTACTTCTCCTTTTAAAAAACTTCCTGAAGGCGCATTTTCTCCATCATAAGAAGGGATAATTGCTAAAGATTTTCCTCCCATTAAACTTGCACTGTAGATTTTAGCAATACTATTTTTAGAAAATTGGAAATCATTTTCAACACCAAATTGAACAACTAATTGCCCTTTTTTATTAATATCTTTGTTAAAATCTATACCAACCACTTTTCCAACTTGCATACCATTAATAGTAACAATACTAGCGGTATTAAGTCCTTGAACGTTATTAAATTCAGCAAAATAAGTTCGCGGAGGTGTATTAAATAGATTTTTACCTTTCATGAAGTTAAAACCCCAAATAAATACTGCCACAATTAGAATGGCTATAATTCCTGTTTTTAATTCTCTAGACATTATTGAATACTAGTTGACTATTAAGTAACAATATTACTAATAATTTTTGTGAGTTAAAACTATTTACTAAGGAGTTTTTAAGGCTTTTTTAACCGATATTTTTTCGCCACCTTTAAAAGCAACAATAAAGGCTGATGAGTATCCCTTTTCTCTTGCAGTTTCTTGATGTTTTTTCACTTTATTGAAGTCTGAGGTTTCTCCATAATAGTATTTATAAAACTCGCCTACTTTGACTCTTTCTACACCTTTAAGACCTTTGAAATTATAGGATTTTGTTTCCAATTTTTTAGAACCTGATGCTAACTGAATTTTAAATACAACATCACTATCAACTTTTACATCGTCATTTATTTGAATGTTTTCAACCGTATTTAATTCCAATTGTTTTAAATATTTTTCAATACCAACAGCAATGTTAGTAGCAAATTTTGACTGCCCACTTTTAGAATTCAAGAAATTAGCCTCATTTCTATTGGTAATAAAGCCTGTTTCGATTAATATACTTGGCATATAGGTTTGATGCAATACAATAAATCCAGCCTGTTTTACACCTCTATTTTTTCTTTTAAGTTTGTTAGAGAAATTACTTTGCACAATACTTGCCAACTGTAAACTTTGATCTAAATATTCTTCTTGCATTAAAGTCAATCCAATTACAGATTCAGGAGAATTTGGATCAAATCCTTTATAATTTTCTTCGTAGTTATCTTCTAATAATATTACCGAATTTTCTGCTTTGGCAATAGCAAAATTTTGTTTATTGGCATGTAGCCCTAAAACAAAAGTTTCAGAACCATAAGCATTCGTGTGATGCGCATTACAATGAATAGAAACAAATAAATCAGCATCTGCCTTATTTGCAATCCTTCCTCTTTTATAAAGATCAACAAATTTGTCAGTTTTCCGTGTATAAATAACTTTAATGTTTTTATTCTTAGAAAGGACTTTGCCAACTTCTAAAGTAATCTTCAACGCAATATCTTTTTCTCTCAGTTTTTTGTATCCTACTTTTCCAGGATCATGTCCTCCATGACCAGCATCTAAAACAACTGTATAGGTATTTTCTTGAGCATGAGATGTTAAACTTATCAGAATAAAACACAGTAGAAATACGAAAACAGGAATTGCTTTCGTTTTGGTATTAATTTTGTGGAACATCTGTAAGTTCATGAATATATTTTGGTTATTTTTGCCAACTTATAAGAGTTATTCAAATATTGAGCCATTCTATAATGGCTAGTATAAAAAACCGTCTGTAAATTTATAACGAATTTATGAAAAGTTATAGATTTAAGGCTTATTTTTATTGTGAAAACGTTAAAGTAACTATTACATTGCTAAAAAAAATAATTAAAATATTTTTATTACTGATTTTCTTCAGTTTACATACGCTTTTCACCTTTTCTCAAGACTTGAAATTGAATAGTAATGATTCTATTCCTAGAAAAAGAATTGTTAAAGAACAACCTGCAAACGATACTATTAGAACCACATTTGAAACACTTGCAATAGCACAAGACACTATTCAAAATGATAGTATCAAAAAGTCAAGCAATGCAATAGAAGATATAATTACTCACACAGCAACAGATTATATTCGTGAAAATTTTATCAAAAAACTCATTACACTTCATAACGAGGCTGAAATTGATTATGGCACTACTAACATTAAGGCTGGACATATTGAAATAAATCATGGAACTAATGTTATTCGAGCAGTTGGGATAAAAGATAGTTTGGGTTATCATCAGAGACCAATTGTTGAGCAAGATGGTCAAAAATCTGAGCATGATTCAGTAATGTTGAACTATAAAACAGAAAAATTAATTGCTTGGAATACCGATTCAAAACTCGAAGAATTATTCACCAAAACTGGAGTGCTAAAAAAAGTAAATGATTCGACGATTTATATAAGAGATGTTGTCATTACCACATCTAAAAAGAAAGTTCCAGATTATCATATCCTTGTAAATAAAGGTAAAATGGTGCCCAACAAAAAAATTGTTGCAGGAAAATCTCAATTGTATATTGCAGAAGTTCCTACTCCAGTAATTTTACCATTTGCTTATTTTCCGTTAACCAAAGGTCGCTCTTCTGGAGTAATTTTACCTTCTTATGGAAGTAATAACAATCAAGGTTTTTTCTTACAAAATGGTGGTTACTATTTAGCACTGAGCGATTATTTTGATTTAGCAGTTTTAGGAGATATTTACACGAATGGTAGTTGGGGATTAAACCTTCAAAGTAATTATAATGTTCGTTATAAGTATAATGGAACTTTAAGTTTTAGGTACGAAAATCTATTCAACAGCATCAGAGGATTTGATGATTTTGGAGAAGCCACGAACTATAATATTCGTTGGAACCATACCCAAGACACGAAAGCAAATCCTAATGCACGTTTTTCTGCCCAAGTAAATCTTGGAAGTAGTAAATATTATAGACAGTCCTTAAACGAGTTTAATACTAATTCGTTTTTAAATAACAATTTAAGTTCTTCTATATCTTTCCAAAAAAGGTTTACTGGCACACCTTTTAATTTAACATCTTCTATTACACACTCTCAGAATACCAATACAGAAAGTATTGTAATGTCATTGCCAAACTTACAAATAAGCATGGATCGTATTTATCCATTTGCTCCAAAAAGTGGTGCTAAAAAGAATCCTATCCAAAAATTAGGGCTTACTTATAACCTAAAAGGAGATTATCAAATAAACACAACCGATGAATTCTTTTTTAAAAAAGAAATGTTCGAAGCTGCAAAAGCAGGTATTCAGCATGATGTTGCTCTTAATACAAGCATGAAAGTTGCCAAACACTTTACCCTCTCACCAAATGCACGTTACAAAGAAGTTTGGTATTTTGATAAAATAAATAGGACTTATGATGCAGCAAACAATGAAGTAGTTACTGACACCATCAAGGGTTTCAATTCATTTAGAGAATACAATGCAGGTGTTTCATTATCAACAACACTTTATGGTGACGTTGCTTTCAAAAAGGGAAGATTACAAGCGATAAGACATACAATGAGACCTAGTATTTCCTATAATTACACTCCTGATTTTAGTATTTATTATGATGAAGTTCAACAAAGTGCTGACCCTTTAGATGTTTTAGAATATACCCAATTTGAACAAGGTATATATGGAAGACCTAGTCGTTCTTTATCAAATAGTATTGGAATTTCAATTGCTAACACTCTTGAAGCAAAAGTTCAGTCTAAAGATTCAACTGAAACCGAACCGAAAAAGATAAGTTTGATAAAGAATTTAAATGTTAGCACTAACTACAATATTGCAGCAGATTCTTTAAAGTGGAGTCCATTGAACCTTAATGCTGGTACTGCTTTTTTCAACAACAAATTAAATGTAAATATTAGAGCTACGCTTGACCCTTATGCCATTGATGTAAATGGTAGAAAAATTAACACCTTTAATATCGACAATGGCGGAAGTTTGTTTAGACTTACCAATGCAGGATTAACAATGAATTATTCCCTTTCTAGCAAATCAAGTGATGATAGAGGATCATCAAATCAAAATAGAAACACTCAAAACAGACAAGCTTCCGATGGGCTTTTTGGTGAAAATATGACTGCTACCAATGACCAAAGTATTGATAATACTGATAATTCTGATTCTAAAAAAACTTCCAAACTATATCGATCTTCCATTCCATGGAAACTGAATCTAGCCTATGCAATGAATTACTCAAACCCTTCTAGACAAGATGAAATATCATCCCATTCATTAATGTTTTCAGGCGATATAGAATTAACACCAAAATGGAAGGTTGGTTTTAGTTCAGGTTATGATATAAAAAATCAAGGATTCACTTATACTCAATTACGTTTCAATCGTGATTTAGATAGTTGGCGAATGAGTTTTAATTGGGTTCCATTTGGTCCTCGTACAACTTACAACTTCTTTATTGGTGTGAAAGCATCAGTACTTAGTGATTTAAAATACGACAAACGTAAAGTTCCGGATAGAAGGTTATTTTAATATAAATAGACAATGAAAAAAATCATTAACACTCCAAATGCACCTGCTCCAATCGGACCTTATAACCAAGCAGTGCTTGTTGACAATACACTATATACTTCTGGTCAAATTGCGATAAATCCACAAACAGGTGAATTAGAGTTAGACTCAATAAGTAGCGAGACAACTTTGGTTATGGAAAATCTAAAAGCGGTATTAGCAGCTGCTGACATGACTTTTGAAAATGTGATTAAATCAACTATTTTTATTTCCGATATGAATAATTTCTCTGCAATTAATGAAGTTTACGGAACTTATTTTAGTTCCGATACTGCACCTGCAAGAGAAACCGTTGAAGTAGCCAACTTACCTAAGTTTGTAAACGTAGAAATATCAGTAATAGCTATAAAGTAATTAGTCTATTGAATCTTTTTTAGAATTAAAACTTCCAAAATTTATTAATGGCTTCTGTTTGATAGTATCTTTTGGTTTTACAACAGAATCTTTTTCTTCTTTTTTCTTTTTCAACCCTAGTTTTTCTAATAATTCACCGCCGTTATCAAAGTCAAATTGATAAGAAAGACCAACACCTTGCGTATAACCTTCTTCTTCTTCCGTATATTGAATCTCGTTTTGGCGATTAAATACTGTTGAACGCAATGTTCCTTCTTCATTCAGCAAAAACTCCACCTTCACTTCTCCTCTAACCGATTGTTGTTTTGAACCAACAGGCACACCAACTTTACCATCAATTAAGATTCTATCATTCAGTTTAGTTGCTAGAGTAATACCAACCTGATCATCGGTATTTAAGTTATCAATTTTTGAGCGGTCTGAACCAATATTATAATCAATTCCAAATTGAAATTTATCATTTCCTCCACCAAGAATACTAGAAACAACATTAGACAACAACTCTTCTCCAGATTCAGTTAATAATAACAATCCACTATCACCAAGTGAAGCATCTTCATTGAAAAAACTACCCAAAACTAATAATGATCCGAAGTGTTTTAACTTTTCATTTTCATCATTATTTTGATTTATTTTAAAGTCCAACTCTGAAGAAATATCTGTACCAGCATCAGGAATTAAAATATCATATTCTTTGGTTGAATCATACAATTCGCCAGTAAATCTAGCAATCAAATCTATAGGAATATCTCTACTGGTTGTGATACTTTCCAATATTGATTTTGGATTTGCATTTACACGATAACGCGTTTCTATATTTAAGTTTGCTGTATATGGATTACCGTCCCAAGATACAGTTCCGCCTTTAACAGCCTCAAATTTCTTATTAATAAATCCACCATATTTAAAGTCATACGAACCATTATCAATCACAAACTCACCAAACATATTAAATTTACCTTTGGTATCAATTTCAATCCTTAAATCTCCTGTTCCACTTCCTCTCAAAGCGCTTCCTGTTGCTTTATCCATAATCATTTCAACAACAGCATCTTTAGTAACCTGAAGGTCAAAATCCAATGATAATCCTTTGAACTTTTCTAGCAACAATTCGGTTGGTAATTCCTTTTGTTCATTCTTTTCTTTATCGGTTACAAAAGTCACCAAACTATTATTTGAAATCGTTTTAACATCACTTAATGGAATTACAAAATGAGTTCCTGGATTGGTTTTACCATTCACATATATGTTCAAATTATCAGTAAATCCAGTAAATGTTGCATTTCCATCAATATATCCTTTACCATAATAAAGCGCATCATCAGAATCTTGGGTATCTAACACCAATAAGTTTTGAGTTTCTAAAGCAAGATTCAATCGCCAATCTCCAAATTTGTAATGCGAAATAGTTCCTAATAATTTTGCTCTTGTTTCTTCTTTGTTATCAAGAAGCGTTAAATCAACGATATCAAAAGTTTGATTCTTTAATTCCAATACCGTTGTACCTTCAAAATCATAATCTACATTAAGGTATGGAAAAGACATTCCAGCAGAATCTAAAAACAATTCACCTTCCATATCAGGATTAGCCAACAATCCAGTAAGTTTAGTATTTCCATAAGCAAAACCTCTAATATTAGTGAAATTTTCTCCACCAAGAGGTTCAAAAAAGTCTAATTTAAATGCTTCTAAATCTAAATTAACATCTAAGGTTGGATCATCTTTAGACAAATCAATTGTACCCTGAGCCAATAAGTTTTTTACATCTTCATTTTCTACGGATACATTTACATCAAAATTCCTAACTGAATTTTTACCTTTCATATCAACCGTTAATTTTCCTTGATAAGATTGATTTACAAATAAATCATCAACCGTAATATTGGCAATAGGAAGAATTGAATTTGCCGTCTGTTTATATTTTACATCACCATTAATCAAACCAGCAAAACTCCAATCTTCAATTTCAGGAATAATTCCAGCCAAGTTTACATCTTGAAAATTAAAATTCAAATCTTTATTCGACTTTCCAGAAATAGAACCAAACAAATTAATTTTTTGCTTTCCTGATGCTAAATCAAATTCTTGAATATCAAAAACTTTAAAATCGTTATCAAAAACAATTTTATTTTTATTATTTCCACTTGGATTGATCTCCCAAGTTGTATTCTTATATTTAAAATCTGAAGTATTTAACCCAACAACAGACTTATTATTTTTGTTTATTGTATGATAAAAACCAAGATTATATTCTTCCGTGTTTTCTTTTCCACCTTTAAATTCGGTTCTAAAAAATAAGGTGTCGTTAATGGTAGCATTAACCAATTCCAAATCTGACACATCATAATATTTTGATTTAATATTATCAATTGATAGTTGTGTATTAAATAGCGGATTTTTATTATCTATTTGTAATCGTATATCTTCGGCTATAGTTTCATAAGCATCAATTTTAGGTGAACGAACAGTCAACTTAAATAAATTATTGTCAGAGTTTATAGCGCCTTTTACTGAAGTGTTGGCTCCTAACGTTACTTCAGGATAAAAAACTTCAATTATCTTGTTATAAATCTTAAAGTTAAAATCTAAAAATTGTCCTTTTGAGACCGGAAATGGGTTATAGTTGGCATAAATACTTCCTATAGAATTTCTAGTCAAACTACCTAACTCGTCAAACTTAAATTTACCTACAACCTTACCACTAACAATATCGCTAGAGTTAATTGTAATTGTTCTAACTGCGTTATCAAAAGTGGAATTAATAGCAAAATCTTTAAAGAAGTAATCATCATTTTGGTTTGAGTATGAAGCATTCTTAAATGCAATTTTACCAGCCATATTTTCAATTGAATTCCCTTCAAAGTTCATATCAATATTACCTTTCAATATTGACTTTGAGTCTCTAGTAAACAAATTCAATGCATTAAAATCTGCATAATCAACTTTAGACTTAAAATCAAACTTATATACTTCACCTGAAAAATCAGCAAGTCCATCAAAATGCAATTTCAGATTCTCGTCATTGGAAGTTAGTTTCCCATTAAATTTTTTGTTTTGAAACAATCCATCGATCAAGAAATTGTTATAAGTATACCCCTTGTATTGATGTTTAAAAACAGTTCCTTTAAAAGATGTGTTTAAGTTCTCTAATGTAAATCCTTTTCCATCAACTGCTGCATCCAAAGACAATTTTCCAATTAATGAATCTTTAGCAAATTCACCTAACTCAAAGTCTATTATTTTAATATTACCTTCATAAGAGGCATTATCAATATTATCAAGGTTGGTTAACTTCAAATCAGAAATTGTTGTTCCTAAAGCCGTATTCATTTGAATTTGAGCATCAATCAATTCTGGAGTAATAAATGTATTTCCTGTAATTGTAAACCTTCCCAAGTCATTAAAAACTGTGGGCAAAGAATTTTCTAAAATATTGGGAAGTAAATTTTTAAGGTGATTGTAATCAGATGTTAAGTTATCTAAACTTGCATCAACTGAAAAACCATTATCGGTATCAAATGCATTAATAACATGGAAATCTCCAATAACTATGGAATTTAAATCCGAATTCATTTTTAAATTCGATGCCACAAAATCATTTAATGTTCCACTCAGTTTTGCTGACAAATGCAACACATCATTTTGTCCGAATTCATCATAGAACTTATTCAAATCAATCAATGAAATATCTCCCTGTTTTAAATCTGCATCAAATTTTACTTTGTTATTAAAATCAGCGAAAGAACCATCTCTATGAAAAACAATATCAGCTAAAACTTTAGAAGTTGCAGTTTCCATAGTTGTATTCAACAACTTCATTTCTTCACGAGTATAAGTGAAATCAGAAGTTAAATTTTCTACTTGGATATGATGATTTTCTAAAAATTTTAAACCTTGGATATTCCCATAAATATTTGGCCCTTGAATTTTAAAATTAGCAACATCGCCGATAATATTTTTAAACCAAACTTCTTTTTCATCTTTAATATTTTCATCAATTATTCTGATGTTTGCATCATTGAGATGAATAACAGTAGAAGTTAATAAAAAATTCGAAGGACTATCGTCTTGATCTTCATCATCAAACTTATCAGTAAAAATTGAAAATGAATCATCATCTTCACCTTCATACGTTTTAATTACAAAATAAACTCCTTCAAGGTCAATATCACTAAATTCTAGTTTATTATCCAAAATATTCCTGTAACTAAAAATAGAAGTCGAAAGGTTACGAACATTAATCAATGAATCTTGATGATGGTCTTTTATTGAAATGTCTTTCAATTGAATACTCCCCAAGTAAGACAAGTCAACTTTATCTATAACTATGTTTGTTTTAAATTCATCATTTAGGTAGTTAGTAGCCATTTTACCAAGACGAGTTTGCACAACTGGAAGAGACAATAAAAATATAGTCAATATCAACAACAACGCAAGAGCGAGTAAAAATCGTAGTAGTATTTTTTTAAATCGTTTGATAAACTTTAACTTTGCATTATTAATGGCAATTTTCGTGCCTTATTTGACTTTTTTAATGAACAATAAATCTATTTACATTCTTGGTATTGAATCCTCTTGTGATGATACAAGTGCTGCTGTGTTATGCAACGGAAAAGTATTGTCAAATGTTGTTGCAAATCAAGAAATTCATACAACTTATGGAGGCGTTGTACCTGAATTAGCTTCACGTGCGCATCAGCAGAATATTATTCCAGTAGTTCAGCAGGCAATTCAAAAAGCAAATATCGACAAAAATCAGTTAAATGCCATAGCTTTTACGCAAGGACCTGGATTAATGGGATCATTATTAGTTGGAACTTCTTTTGCCAAATCTTTTGCTATGGGTTTGAATATTCCTTTAATTGCAGTAAACCATATGCAAGCACATATTTTGGCTCATTTTATAGACGAAGAAAGTCAACAAAAACCTCCGTTCCCGTTTTTATGTTTAACAATAAGTGGAGGGCATACTCAAATTGTAAAAATTTCTAATTATTTTGATTTTGAAGTTTTAGGTGAAACACTAGACGATGCTGTTGGAGAAGCATTTGACAAATCGGCAAAAATATTGGGACTTCCATATCCTGGAGGGCCATTAATTGACAAGTATGCTAAATTAGGAAACCTTAAAGCATACGAATTCAGTAAACCAAAGGTTGGAAAATTAGAATTTAGTTTCAGTGGTTTAAAAACGGGTATTCTTAGGTTTATAGATAAGAACATTGCTAAAAATCCAAATTTCATCAAAGAAAATTTATATGATATTTGCGCTTCTATTCAACACACTATAGTTCAAATATTGATGAATAAGTTAAAAAATGCCTCTAAAGAAACTCGCATTAAACATATCGCAATTGCAGGCGGTGTAAGTGCTAACTCAGAAATACGACAACTATTAAAGGATGCTGAAAAAAAGTATGGTTGGTCAACTTATATTCCAAAATTTGAATATACAACTGACAATGCAGCAATGATTGGTATCACTGGATATTTAGCATTCAAAGAAAAACGATTTTCAAAAATTGATGTCGTTTCGAAAGCAAGAATGAAAGTAGATCAATAAAAATTAAGAGTATGAATTTATTGGAAAATCTTAAAAGTTATTTCACAGAGAAAGATGAAAGCAATTCAATAGCACCTGAAGGTGTTTGCCCAAATTGTTGGGGAAAGCAAGATTGGGATGGAGAGTATTACAAATTCAAAAAAGGTGAGAATAACAATCCGTCTGAAGAAACTTATAATAACTTTATAAAAAATGTTACTCGACAATTAGGAAAAATAACTATTGATAAAAACAACTACGTTTGTGAAACTTGCAAGACAAGTTATAAATAAAAAAACTCCAGTTTAAAACTGGAGTTTTTAGTTTAAGAAATGTATTAAAATTTAGTCAATTGTATTTATATCATCTGGTAAAGAAATAGTTCCGTGACTTGCATCTAATTTTACTTTAGCTGTTTTAGGGATTTTGATAACCAGTTTTTTCTTTGATTTTTTCTTATCCTTCAACAACTTATTTCTCTTTTCTAACTTTGCTTCATACTTTTCGTGCAATTCCTTTTCCATTTTTTCAGCACGTTCTTCGAGTTCTTCCAACTTCTTTTCATTTTCTTTCTCCCATTTTTTCATCTTCTCTTCATATTCTCTCATTTTTGGCTCGTTATCTTTTTCCCATTTCTTCATCTTTTCTTCAAACTTCTTCATTTGAGGCTCAATCTTTTCCTCAAATTCTTTTTGCCACTCCTCTTGACGCTTTTCAAATTCTTTCATATACCCTTCCTTATCTTTTTGATAGGCTTCATAATCAAATTGAATTTTAGACAGATGTGCCATAAAAGGCTCTGGAAATATTGGTGCCATAGGAATTTCTGGCATTTCGAAATAAAAATTTTCGCCAAATAGGTTTTCTGGAAAAGAAATTGAATCAAAATTAAAGTTAAAGTTATGATCGAAATCAAAATCAAAATCATGGTCATCAAATAATCCATGAGGGAAATTATGGTGTGAATCTGACTTAATCACCACTTTATTACTATTACCCAATGCTTCAAATCCCCAATCATCAAAGCACTCATTTGCTTCTTCTTTTGATACGCCTTCTATTTCCCATACTCCTTCTACCGACACTTCATTTTTATTCCAAGTTTCTATTGTTAAATCGGTATGGCTAACCGATATATCAACTACAGCATCACTGTTTACCTTAAACGATTCAGAAATCTTTTTCTCTTGTTTTTGCCCAAACACTAGTGTAGTAACTAATAATAATGTCCAAAAAATATTATGCTTATTTGTTTTCATTTTGTGTATTTTTTATTGTTTTTTAGTGTCAAAATGTGTCCGCAACTAATCAATTAAAATGATTATGTGATGCTTGGTTCATTTTGTTTTAAATTTAAATTTTCAATTTTGTTTAACTTACTTTTTAATCGTTTTAGTAGTAGTACTCTCATTTGAAGATTCTCAATTAATTTATCTATAGTTTCATCATTTATTTCGTCTTCACCCAATTTAGCATTTAACTCATCGTACTCTTTTTGCAACACAGCTAATTCAGAAAAATAAACCTCTAATAATTCTTTATTAGTATCAGTTATCTTGATTTTCGAAATCTGATAATTAATATTCGCTAAATAATAGTCCTCAATCTTTTTTAAGTCTGGAGAAATATCAGCCATTGACTTAATTTTATTAGGAGTCTCCTTATCTTCAACTATCTCAACCTTACTTGTATTGAAATATTTAAAACTGACAAAAGCAATACTCAAGATCAATGCAATACTTGCAGCAATTTTCAAAAATGAAAATTGATTTTTGAATTGAGGAAATTCATTATCCAATCTATTTTCAAACCTCTTTTTGTGTCCGTTAGACATCTTACGAGTGGTCATTTCAGACTCTTGCTTTAATAATTTTTTAATATCCTGTCCCATTTTCAACTGGTTTTAAAGATGCTATTAGTTTTTGTTTCCCTCTCATTAATTGAGTTCTAGAATTCACTTCAGTAATTCCTAATATCTGTGATATTTCTTGATGATCATATCCTTCAATTAAAAATAAAGAAAGTACCAATTCATATTTTTCAGGTAATTGAGAAATTGCCAACTTTACTTCTTCGGCAGAAATTCCGTCAGAAATTTCCCAATTATCATCATCTACTACTATTTTCAAATAATTTTCATCTACATCTAAAAAATTTAACTTTCTCAGTTTTAACGTATCTATACTTTGATGTACTACAATTTTCTTCAACCATGCTCCAAAAGTTACTTCACCTTGAAAAGAATTAATCTTTTTAAAAGCCTTTATAAAGGCTTCTTGCATCACATCCTCAGCGTCCTGAGAGTTTTTCATAAATCTATATGCAACGTTGTACATCGCGTCACAATATTGATTATATAACTTTAATTGCGCTTTTCGATTGTTCTTTTTACACTGTTCAATTATCGCAGTATGATGAATCTTTTTTAGCATAGTTTGTTAGTCTTCATTTTCAAAGACGGAACTTTTTTAGTGATGTTGCAAATTAGTGAGATTTTTTTTGAAAAATTTATTTAGCATTCTCAATAATTTCTTTTTACTTTTATATATATGATTGACAAAGACTCAATAAAACTTCAAAATCCTGTATGGCTATCGCTTAGCGAAACTCATAAAAAATTTGTTATAGAATTCAATAATGTAAAGTTCTATCATCCAGATATTTGTTCTTTTGGAGCATTTAAAAATGAAAAAGACACTTTTGATGCATTAAATGAATATGCAAAATTAAAAGACAGTTTCTTTTTAGTTTCAGAAAACAAAACTCCAACCTTTGATAAAAATTATATTGCGCTCTCTAAAAAAATTGAGGGTGTTCAAATGGTTTTAAATCAATTAATAGATATTCCATTAACCGAAGAGGTAATTCCATTAACTGATAAATATATTAATGATATCTATGATTTAGTATGGCTTGTAATGCCTGGATATTATGAAAAACGCTCTTTTGAAATGGGAGATTTCTTCGGTATTTTTAAAGAAAATAAATTAGTTGCAGTCACAGGGCAACGGATGCAATGTAATGATTGGACAGAAATTAGTGCGGTTGTTACACATCCAAATTATACAAAAAGAGGGTTAGCCAAGCAATTGGTTGTTCATACAACGAAAGAAATTTTAAAACAAAACAAAGTTCCTATTCTACATACTGATAAAGGCAATCCTGCAATTGGATTGTATGAGAAATTAGGGTTTGAAATTACTCGAGATATGAATTGGTGGTATTTTCATAAAAAATAAAACCTCCAAATTTTGGAGGTTTTATTTTTTAATATTTAGTTATTATCTTGTGATTAGAACTCTTGATTCACGTCCCAAGATTCCAATGTTTCTTTTAAAGTTTTGATGAACATTCCGCCAAGTGCTCCATTCACAACTCTATGATCATAAGAATGCGATACAAACATTTTTTGACGTATTCCAATAAAATCTCCTTCAGCAGTTTCAATAACTGCAGGCACTTTACGAATAGCTCCTAAAGCCAATATTGCAACTTGAGGTTGGTTGATAATTGGTGTTCCCATAACAGAACCAAAACTACCAACATTAGTCACCGTATAAGTTCCGCCTTGAATATCGTCAGGTTTTAATTGATTTGCTCTAGCTCTTGTAGCCAAGTCATTAACCGACTTAGTCATTCCTACCAAGTTCAATTGATCAGCATTTTTGATAACAGGAACTATTAAGTTTCCATCAGCCAATGCAGCAGCCATTCCTAAGTTTATATTTTTTCTTTTAATGATATTTTCACCATCTACAGAAATATTAATCAATGGGAATTTTTTAATAGTATTTGCAACCGCTTGCATTAGAATTGGAGTAAAAGTTAATTTCTCACCTTCTCTTTTAAAGAATGCATCTTTAACTTTATTTCTCCAATTTACAATATTAGTTACATCAATTTCAATAAACGATTGTACATGAGCAGAAGTTTGAACTGAGTCCACCATATGCTTCGCAACCAGTTTACCCATTCTACTCATTTCAATAATTTCATCACCTCCATTTACTGAAACTGGAGCAGCTTTTTGTACAGGTTTAGCAACTTCTTTAGGAGTTGGAGTTGCAACAACTTGTTTAGTTTCAGCTTTCTCTACAACACCTTTTCCTTTATTATCTATATAACTAAGAATATCATCTTTAGTTACTCTTCCATCCTTCCCACTTCCAACAATTGATTCTAATTCATCCATAGAAACACCTTCCTTTTCAGCGATATTTCTTACTAATGGAGAATAAAATTTCCCGGAAACACTTTTCTTTTCAATTGGAGCAGCAACCGCTTCTTTAGCTACTTCAACAATTTTTTGAACTTCAGTAACTGCTTCTTCCACAACTGGAGCAACTTCTTCTTCTTGAGCACCTTCTCCTTCAATTTCAATAACAGCAATAGTCTCACCTACTTTTACAACATCATTTTCTTCAAACAGTCTTTCAAGTAAAACACCTTCAACTTCACTTGGCACTTCAGAATCTACTTTATCAGTCGCAATTTCTACAATTGCATCATCCAATTCGATTTTCTCACCAACGTCTTTTAACCATGAAGTAATTGTTGCTTCCGCAACACTTTCTCCCATTTTAGGTAATTTTAATTCAAATTTTGCCATAATTATATGCTCTTATTTCTGACTGCGAATTTACTAAAAAAGACGAATAATTTACTTTAAAAATGCTAAATATTTTTAATCACTCAATTAATAAAATTAAATTATTCGTAATTAATATTGATTTAACACGTGATTATTGCAATTATATAAATAAAAAAGAATGATTTATTAAGAATACGTTAATTAAACCCAGTTTTTTGGTTGCTTTAAAACTTCGACTAATTTTTCTTCTTCACTTCCTTTTTCAGGAATCAAATTATAATGCCATTGCACATGTGGAGGCAGACTCATTAAAATGCTTTCAATTCTGCCATTGGTCTTTAAACCAAACAGTGTTCCTTTATCATGAATTAAATTAAACTCCACATAACGACCTCGTCTTACTTCTTGCCAGTCTCTTTGTTCTTGAGTGTAAGGCAAATTTTTACGCTTTTCGACAATCGGCACATAACTATTTAAGAAACTATTTCCTACTTCGGTCACAAAATCATACCAATTTTGCATTGTCATTTCATCATTTTGCTTACAATAATCGAAGAATAATCCTCCAACACCTCGCGCTTCCTTTCTATGTGCATTCCAAAAATATTCATCACAACGTTCTTTGTATTTGTGATAAAAGTCAGGATTATGTTTATCACAAGCATCCTTGCAAACTTTATGAAAATGAGAAGCATCTTCATCAAACAAATAATAAGGTGTTAAATCTTGACCTCCACCAAACCAAGAGTCAATAACATTTCCTTCTTTATCATACATTTCAAAATAACGCCAATTTGCATGTACAGTTGGAACCATTGGATTCTTTGGATGCAATACCAAACTCAGTCCACAAGCAAAAAAATCACAATCAGAAACGTTAAAATATTTCTGCATAGATTCTGGTAGTTTTCCATGTACTCCTGAAATATTTACGCCGCCTTTTTCAAATACATTACCATTGGCTATAACTCGCGTTCTACCTCCACCACCTTCAGGTCGTTTCCAAATATCTTCTTGAAATGTTGCTTTTCTATCAATCGCTTCTAACTTAGAAGTAATTGTGTCTTGTAATTTGTGTATATAGTTAAAAAACTTTTCTTTCATTTTACTATTTATTCTTTATTTTTTCATAAAAATCTTTAGTTCTATAGTGATTATTTATAAAATCCAATTCACTTATTGTAATTATAAGCCTAACATAAAAATCATTAAAACTCTCAAAAAAAATTGGTTTTTCTTTTTTAAAATCATATTTAGCAAACATATACTTAGCACTTGAATAATTGTTGTCTGCCATAATAATATTATGAATATACTCTTGAACTTTAGGGTATTTTGGCTGAATTCTTTTTAGAAACTTAATATATCTCCCATTTTCTGAAGGAGTATTAACAACAACTTTAACCTTTCTACGAATATTTGACCTAATACTTTTCCTCCATATTTCATTAAAAGTGCTTGAATCTATTTTACTAAAAACTTTTTCTAAATCTTGTTCTTTAAAATCATTTAAATATGAGTCACTAACATCATATTTAATTCTTCTAAGCAGTAATTTTTTATAGGCTGTAGGCAAATCTTTATCATGATTTTGCAATTTGCTTTCAAAAAAATCAACCAAAATATGCAAATCTTTAATTTCTTCTACAGTAAATATCTCTTCTAACTCTTTGGTCGAGTTTTTAGGCTTATCGCAAGAAATAAAAAGTAAACTCGCAAATAATAAAAAGCAAAAATATTTCATAATCTATATTTCCAATTCATATAATTCCATATCTAGTGGCTCTTGTCCTTTTGGAATAAACTTTTCTTTCAATGTTTCTGACCAAGAAAAATTATTCTTTAAAGCCACTTTTACACTTCCAATATTCGTTTTATGAACAATTATTTGAAATTTGTTTAGTTTTAATTCTCTATTTGCAAAATCTATAATCTTAGAAACAGCTAATGAAGTTAAACCTAAACCACCATAATTCACTCCAATACCATAAGCAAATTCTGCTTGTCGTATCTTATTATCAATATTCTTCAAGATAATAAGTCCAGCAATAACATTTGTTATTTTTTCTTTGATTGCAAAGGTAAATTGAGACTTATCAACATGTTCTTGGTTTTTTCTTAGAATATAACTTTGTGACTTTTCCAAAGAACTATTCTGAGCCAACGTTTTAGGCAAATACAATCCAAATCTTTCAGCATTAGAAATCATTAATTGATGAAGACTTGAAGCATCCTCAATTGTTAATGGTTCTAAACTAAAATCATTGGTTAAAATCATATTATTTATATTCTTTCACTGCATCTATAAATGCCTTCGCATTATCAAGTGGAATATTTGGTAAAATCCCATGACCTAAGTTAACAATATATCTATCCTTACCAAACTCATTAATCATTTGGTGTACCATCTTTTTAATTTCAGATGGAGGCGACAATAATCTTGACGGATCAAAGTTTCCTTGTAAAGTAATTTTACCGCCAGATAAATAACGAGCATTTTGAGCAGTAATCGTCCAATCTACACCCAAAGCTGAAGCGTTTGACTTAGACATTTCTTGTAAGGCAAACCAACAGCCTTTTCCGAAAGCAATAACTGGTGCATCATCTTTCAATGCTTCAATAATCTGATTAATATATTTCCAAGAAAACTCTTGATAATCAACTGGAGAAAGCATTCCTCCCCAAGAATCAAATATTTGAACAACATCAACTCCAGCATTTACTTTAGCCTTCAAATAAGCAATAGTAGTATCAGTAATTTTTTGTAATAACTGATGTGCAGCAACTGGATTGGTAAAGCAAAACTCTTTAGCCTTATCAAAATTCTTTGAACCTTGACCTTGCACACAGTAACATAAAATTGTCCAAGGAGAGCCTGCAAAACCAATTAAAGGGATTTCATTATTCAACATCTCTTTTGTTGCCTTTATCGCTTGATATACATAATCCAATTCCACATTTACATCTGGAACAATAACATTATCAACATCTTGTTGTGTACGAACTGGGTTTGGCAAATATGGCCCAAAATTAGGTTTCATTTGAACTTCAATATTCATAGCCTGTGGTATCACCAAAATATCAGAAAATAAAATAGCTGCATCCATACCATAACGTCTTATTGGCTGAACAGTAATTTCACTTGCCAGTTCTGGTGTACGGCAACGTGTGAAAAAGTCGTATTTCTCACGAATTTTTATAAACTCTGGCAAATATCTTCCTGCTTGTCTCATCATCCAAACTGGTGGACGATCAACTGTTTCGCCTTTTAAGGCCCTTAAAAATAAATCGTTTTTAATCATATTATATTTTTGATACTGCTTCCATAGCCTTATCAATTGCTTTAACAGTTTTTATTAAATCTTTTTTAGTTAGCGCTGAAGATAAGAACCATGCTTCAAACTGAGAAGGTGGTAAAAACACACCATTTTTAATCATTTCCCAGAAGAAAACAGCAAACTTATTGGTATCACAAGTTTGAGCGTCTTCAAAATTATTTATTTGCTTTTTACTAGTAAAGAATGGATTTATCATAGATCCAAATCTATTTACAACAATTTCAACTCCATGTTTTCCTGCACTATCAACCAATGCTTCTTCTATAACACTAGCAATTTCATTGAATTTTTTATATGGATCTTGCTTTTTTAAAGTTTTCAGAGTAGCAATTCCTCCAGCCATGGCTATCGGATTTCCACTTAACGTTCCTGCCTGATACATTCCTCCAAGCGGAGCAACATGCTCCATAATTTCATTTCGTGCTCCATAAGCGCCTACAGGAAAACCTCCACCAATCACTTTTCCTAAACAAGTAATATCTGCTTCAACATTTAATAATTCTTGTGCTCCACCAAACTTTGAACGGAAACCAGTCATCACTTCATCGGCAATTAAAAGCGCTCCATTTTTATGAGCCAATTCTTTGATTTTAGTTAAAAAATCATCTTGTGGAATTACCACACCCATATTTCCAGCAATTGGTTCAATAATAATTCCAGCAATATCATCGTGCTTATCAAAATGTGCCTTTACACTGTCTAAATCATTATAATTGGCAATCAATGTATTCTTAACCGCTCCTTCTGGAACACCTTTAGATCCAGGCAAACTCAATGTTGCTAAACCAGAACCAGCAGCAACCAACAATGCATCTTGATGACCATGATAACAACCAGAAAACTTGATAATTTTATCTTTTCCTGTATAGGCTCTCGCTAATCTAATTCCGCTTAAAACAGCTTCAGTTCCTGAATTTACAAAACGAACTTTATCCATTCCAGGAAAAGCATCACAAACAAGTTTTGCTAATTTAATTTCATTTTCAGTAGACGCTCCAAATGAGTATCCATTCTTTAAGGCTTTCTCTACTCCTTTTTGAACGTTCTTATGTGTATGCCCTAAAATCATAGGTCCATATGACAATACAAAATCTACATATTTATTTCCGTCAACATCAATAATTTTACTTCCACTTGCTTTTTTAATAAACAACGGATTTCCTCCAACAGAAGCAAATGCTCGCACAGGTGAATTTACTGCTCCAACAAGGTTTACTAAACCTTTGTTATATAATTTTTGCGATTTTTTAAAACTCATTTTATTTATTTTCTAAAATTCTTGCGACCTCTTTGGCAAAATAGGTAATGATAATGTCTGCACCTGCTCTTTTCATTGATAACAAACTTTCTAGTATCACTTTCTCTCCGTCAATCCAACCTTTTTCAGCAGCGGCCTTTACCATAGCATATTCTCCACTTACATTATAGCAAGCAATAGGTCGGTCAAAATTATTTTTTAAATCTCGTATAATATCTAAATATGATAAGGCTGGTTTAACCATTAAAATATCTGCTCCTTCTTGGTCATCAAATGTTGCTTCACGTAATCCTTCGTCTCTATTTGCAGGATCCATTTGATACGTTCTACGGTCACCAAAAGTTGGTGCAGAATCTGCCGCGTCTCTAAAAGGTCCATAAAACGCTGAAGCATATTTTACCGAATAACCCATAATAGGCAAATCTGCAAAACCTGTATTGTCCAAACTTTCACGAATCATTGCTATAGTTCCGTCCATCATACCAGAAGGCGCTACCATATCAACTCCTGCTTTGGCGTGTGAGATTACTTGCTTAGCAATATTTACCAATGTCGCATCATTAGCAACATCATTATCGTGAATAATACCGCAATGACCATGTGATGTGTATTCACAAAAACATACATCCGTAATTACATATAAACTCGGATAATTCTTTTTGATAAAGCGAATGGCTTGCTGCATAATTCCGTTATCATTCCAAGTTTCTGTGCCTTCATCATCTTTTTCTGATGGAATTCCAAACAATAAAACAGCAGGAATATTTAACGCAACCACTTCATCCAATTCTTTAGAAATAGTATCTAAAGACCAACGCTTGATTCCAGGCATTGAAAGAATTTCTGTTTCGATATTTTCGCCTTCTTCAATAAAAAGAGGATAAATAAAATCATCTACAGATAGTTTAGTTTCTCTCACCAATCTTCTGATTCCTTCCGTTTTACGCAATCTTCTTGTCCTATTCAGCATAATATTTATTTACCGATTTTATTACACTTTCTATCGTAGGCATTGAAGAAACTTCTATTTTAGAAAAATGCTTCTTTGCCTCAACAGCAGTAGTTTGACCTATACAAAATGCAATAACATCATTTACTTGGTTATCTTCAATAAAACTTTGAATTCCAGAAGGGCTATAAAATAATACCGCATCAAATTCGTCTTTGAATTTTCGTTCATTCTTTACGGTTCTATATACTTCTATCTCCTCAACTTCAATAGATTTTTCAGACAACATTGTTGTCAGTTCATCTCGTCTCAAATTTCCGCAGAAATAAGTAACACTTTGAATATTACCTGCTTCAATCAAATGGTTTGCAAGTTCCCTTGCCGAATTGGATACATAGGCAACTTTACCTATCTTTTTCTCAATCAATCGTTTTGTTCTGCGACCTACACAGTAAATATTTTTAAAGTCAAGTTCTAACGGTGAAAAGTTTTGAAGTAAAGCATCTACTCCATTTTGACTAGTAATTACAACATTTTCAATCGTATTTTTAACAACAGTTGGCTTTAAACGATTGAATTTTATTGAAATAAAATCACTCATTTGCACGCCAATCTTAGTATCAAACATATCAGTTTGTGAAACTGAGAGTTGCTTGGTTGAAAGTAATTTGATTGACTTTTTTTCACTATGCATTTCATCAATCAACCTTCTTCCTCCTCTATTCAATATATCTTCAGCACAAGTCTTTCCAAGATCTTTATGATCAACCATATAACACGATTTGTCAATCTCAATTTTCTTTTTTCCATCAAGACTAAATAACGCTCCTTTAAAAAATATTTTTGGTTGATTTACATCCGTATCTTTAATATAAGCAAGTGCTCCAATTGGCGCAGTACATCCGCCTTCCAAAGTATTTAAAAATTGACGTTCTATATGAGAACATATTTCAGTTTCAGTATGGTTAATTTCTTTGCATATTTTCAATATCTCATTATCACTTTCCAAAGCAGTAATCATAATAACACCTTGAGCAGGTGCAGGAATCATCCAATTTAATTTGATATGATGTTTAGGAAGTAATTTCACTCTGTGCAATCCAGCTTGAGCGAAAATAGCACCATTCCAACTGCTATTTTTTAACTTCTCCATCCTTGTGTTTACATTTCCTCGCAAACCGACAACCGTATGGTTGGGATATTGATGCAACCATTGCGCCTTTCTTCTCAAACTACCAGTTGCAACTATTGCTTCTTTTTGATATAAAAACTCTTCATTATGCTCGTCTTTACATATCAGTACATCTAAAGATCCTGCACGTTTAAGCACTGCAGCTTGCACAATTTTATTTGGCAAGATAGTCGGAACATCTTTCATAGAATGAACTGCAATATCAATCTCGCCTTTTAACATTGCCACATCTAAACTTTTGGTAAATACACCTGTAATACCAAGTTCATGTAAAGATTTATCTAAAATTAAATCACCTTGAGATTCAATTTGAACAATCTCAGGCTTAATATCCAATCCTTCAATTTCTTGTAATTTTTTGGCTACAAAGTTTGCTTGCCAAAGCGCTAATTCGCTAGCACGAGTACCAATTCTAATAATCTTTTGCATCTATCTCTTCTTGTATTTGAACATTAAAAACTCTTTTCATCACCTCAACACTTTGGTTCACCGAAGTGTTTTCATCTTTCAAATGTTTTGCGAATTGAGTTGTAATTTTTTGTATAAATCTTGATGTAATTATTTCAGCTTGCTCAACATCAAAATCTTTTATTTTTCTTTTATGAAAATCAATTTCATCATTCTGAATTGATTTCAAAGATTGTTTGAGCGCATTTATTGCTGGCGTATATTTTCTATGACTTAACCAATTGTTAAATTCAGAAACATATTCTTCAATTATTGTTAATGCTTTAGGAATTTCTTCTTTTCGTTTTGCTAAAGTCTTATCGGTAACTTGAGATAAATCATCTACATTAACTAACGTTACATTTTCTAACTCCTTAACTTCACCTGCAACATTGTTTGGCATTGAAAGATCTAGAATTAATATTTCCCTATTTTTTTGAATATGGTTTAACGTTATCGTAGGTGAATTAGAACCAGTAGATACTATCAATATTGAAGATTTATTAATTTCATTGATAAGTTCTGAATGTTTAACAGTTTCAATATTTGCATGATTTTTAACAAACTCAACTGCTTTCTCTTCAGTTCTATTAATTAAAGTCACATTTGAGTTTTTAGTATATTCTGTTAAATTTTTACAAGTATGTTTTCCCATTTTGCCTAAACCATACACTAATACTTTTTGAGAATTATAATTTTGAACATTATCAATAATATATTGCACTGCAGCATAAGAAACCGAAGTTGTACCAGAACTAAGGTGCGTTTTGTTTTTTACTTTTTTACTAGCCTGCAAAACTAAATTTATCAAACGTTCAAGATAAGCGTTGACAGTATTTAATTTTTTTGCTTGCTTAAATGACATCTTTAATTGACCAACAATTTCATAATCACCTAAAATCTGACTTTCCAATCCAGTAGCCAATCTAAACAAATGCGAAATAGCATCATTTCCTTTATTTATTGATGAAACTTCCACAAACTCATCAACGGATCCTTTAGAGTAATTACACAGCAAACTAATTAATTGAAAAGGATGTTCAACTAATCCAGTTATTTCGGTTCTATTACAAGTTGACAATACAAAAAGGCCTTCAATACCCTTTTCTTTAGCTTCTTTTAATAATAAGATTTGGTCCTCAGGAGAAATACTAAAATTACTTCTAGTTTGTACATCAGCCTTTTTATAGCTAACACCAATATTATAAAGTGTATTTCTACTAAAATTATTTTGCACTAATTCTATCAATTTTAAAAAACAGTCAAAAATATAAAGATTAGACAGATAAAAATGTCGCTAAAAGAACTTTAAATGTCGTTATACGTTTTTAGATGATATTTATTTCAAAAACTTGTAAAAAACACTATTTTTGCAGGAAATTCAACTTGTGAAGAGATTTTTATTTATAATCATTCTAAATAAAAAAGAGTTTATCAATCAGAATAATAATGCAAAAAAACAACGCAGAAAGTACTATCAATGAAGTAAACCTAGAAAAAGGTTTTTTCCTGCTGGAGTTTATTAACAACAGTAATGAAACGCAACGCTTTGAACGTGATATAGATAGCACATTTATCCAGTTACATTTCTGTATAAAAGGAAATTCTAAGTTTCATTTCAATAATGGGAATTATGTATTTGACGTATTAGATCAACACTCTATACTATTATACAATCCACAACAAAAATTACCAATAAATCTTGAAATAAGACCAAAGACTAGTTTGGTTTCAATTCTTATATCAATAGAAAAATTTCATTCTTTATTTTCAAATGAAGCATCTTACATTCCATTTTTGAGTGAAGAAAATAAAAACAGAAAGTATTATGATGATACCATCATAAAACCAACGGTACTTTTTGTGCTACAACAAATAATAAATGCCAATGTAAATAGTTCCATAAAAAATCTATATATAAAAGGAAAAATTTATGAATTATTAAGTTTACATTTTCAGCAAGGAGAAGCATCAACAGGTGAATATTGTCCTTTTTTGGTTGACGAGCGTGACGTTCAAAAAATAAGAATGGCCAAAGACATCATCATATCAAAAATGACAGAGCCACCAACTTTACAAGAATTATCAAATGAAATTGGCTTGAATCTAAAAAAATTAAAAGAAGGCTTTAAGCAAATTTATGGCGATACGGTTTATAGTTTCCTATTTGATTATAAGATGGAACACGCTCGCAAATTATTGGAAAGTAACCAGCACAATGTTAATGAAGTTGGTCTAAAAATAGGCTATAGCACTTCAAGTCACTTCATTGCAGCATTTAAAAAGAAATTTGGAACTACGCCAAAACAATATGTATTATCTCTAAACACACAATAACATAAATGAAAGGAGTTTTATTAGTGAATTTAGGTTCACCTGACAGTACAAAAACAAAAGATGTTCGTAAATATTTAGATGAATTCTTAATGGATGAACGTGTTTTAGACATGTCTTATTGGAAACGATTTCTACTTGTAAAAGGAATAATATTAAACACAAGACCTCAAAAATCCGGTGCAGCTTATAAAAAAATATGGTGGAAAGAAGGATCACCACTAGTTGTGATTTCAGAAAGGTTTACTGAAAAATTAAGTCCCAAATTAGATATTCCAATTGCATTAGGAATGCGATATGGATCTATGAGTATTAAAAAAGGCATTCAAGAACTACATGATAAAGGTGTTAGTGAAATTTTAATGATTCCATTGTATCCGCACTATGCAATGTCTAGTTATGAAACAGTTGTTGTAAAAGCAGAAGAAGTTCAAAAGAGTAAATTTCCAAACATAACTATTGAATCACTTCCAGTTTTTTACAACGAACCTAATTACATAAAAGTAATGGCTGATAATATTCAAAATCATTTAAATGGATTTGATTTTGATCATTTATTATTCTCTTATCACGGAATTCCAGAGCGACATATATTAAAGTCCGACACTACAAAATCGCATTGTAAAATTGATAAGTCTTGTTGTGAAACACCCTCTGAAGCACATAAAACTTGTTATCGTCATCAATGTTTTGAAACAACCAAAAAAATTGTGAAATTACTTGATTTGGAAGGTAAAACATATAGTAATTCGTTTCAATCAAGATTATTAAAAGATCCTTGGCTAAAGCCTTATACCGATTTTGAGTTCGAACGATTAGCGAAAGAAGGAATTAAAAATCTAGCTGTAGTAACTCCTGCCTTTGTTGCAGATTGTTTAGAAACCTTAGAAGAAATAGCAATGGAAGGTAAAAACCAATTCCAAGAAGCAGGAGGAAAAGATTATAAACATATTCCTTGTATAAATGATAATGATGATTGGGTAGAAGTTGTTGCAAACTGGATAAAAAATTGGCAAAGTCAAAAATTAGAAACTGTATAATATGGATTTTTTAAATCTAAAAGCACTACATATTATATTTGTAATTACTTGGTTTTCAGGACTTTTTTACATTGTTCGATTATTCATTTATCATGTTGAAGCGCATAAAAAACCTTCACCAGAAAAAGAAATATTACAAAAACAATTTAAGTTGATGAGCAAGAGATTATGGTATATTATTACATGGCCATCAGCAATTTTAGCAAGTATTTTTGCTTTTTGGATGCTCTATCAAAATCCAGCATATTTAAAAATGCCTTGGATGCATGTGAAGTTAACTTTTGTTCTCGCATTATATGTTTATCATGGTATTTGTCATAAAATATTCAAAGAATTACAGCGTGATGAAGTTAAATACTCTTCAATGAAGTTAAGAATATGGAATGAAGTAGCAACCATTATTCTATTTTCGATAGTGTTTTTGGTAGTCTTAAAAAATGCTATTAACTGGATTTGGGGAGTGATTGGAATTGTTTTATTCTCAGTTTTATTAATGCTCGGAATTAAACTCTACAAGAGAATAAGAGCTAAATAATTTAGCCTAGAATTATCAGTTCTCCACGAGTTTCAGAACTATTACTTCCAATTATATAATTCGTGCTTTTAGGATTTATTTTGAAAGTCAATCCATTTCCTTTTAATTCAGAAACCATTTCAACGATCTCCTTGTAATTCATAGAATTGTTATCAAAAACAACCTCATTAATTTGATTTTCAATTATTGTTTTTTTCAATTGAGCAATATCATTCAAGTTGTTAAACTCAACTACCTTATTTATTGATTTCACTAACTGCAATTGAACAATCAAATCATTTTCAGCACATAAACACAGTACGTTTTTTGGTGTTTGGGGTAATTTTTTTGCACGCTTAAAACCAAGAAATTTAAGCACATACCACAATTTCATCCCCAAACTCATCATAAAATCATAGAAAACATTTGAAGAAAAATGTTTGGTATAAAAAATCTTCATTGCATCAACAAAATAATGCAAATACTTCGCATCTTTCACCGTACTTTCACCTTTATAATGAATTACTTGTGTTCCAGAATAATAATAATTCTGAAGTCCTTTTTTCAAAATTTTATAACTCAAGTCAATATCCTCGCCATACATAAAATACGTCTCGTCAAAACCTCCAACTTCATTATAAACATTTCGTTCCATCAACATGAAAGCACCAACCAAAATATCAACTTTCCCAGACTCATTTTCGTTTAAATGATTGGCATAATACTTATTAACATCCTTGCCAAAAAGTTTATAAAAAGAGACTCTAGGCGTAGGAATACCACGTTTACTCTCAGGTAGAAAATTCCCTATCCCATCTATCAATTTTACACCAAGCGCTCCAAAATTATTTTGCGTTTTCGCATATTCAAGCACTTTAGAAAAAGTATCATTTGCAACAACAGTATCAGGATTTAAAATAAGTACATATTTACCTTGAGCTTGTGCTACGCCAATATTATTGGCCTTAGAAAAACCTAGATTTTCTTCGTTTTGAATCAAGTTAACTATAGGAAATCGTTGTTGAACCATTTGACAACTTCCATCGTCAGAAGCATTATCAACTACAATGATTTCGGAAGAAATATCAACCAAAGCATCTTGAACACTTTGCAAGCACAACTCTAAAAAATAGCGAACTTTATAATTGACTATGACAACAGACAGCTCCATTTATCGTTGCAAAGAATTTTCGAATGGAATTCTATTAATAATACTACGCCCAAGCGTAACCTCATCGGCATATTGCAGTTCATCGCCAACTGAAATTCCTCTCGCAATCGTTGAAGTTTTAACTCCTGTACTTTCAATTTGCTTAAAAATATAAAAGTTTGTTGTATCACCTTCCATAGTTGAACTCAACGCAAAAACAACTTCTTCAACCGCTCCAGACTTTACTTTTTCAACCAAACTATCAATTGTTAAATTTTGAGGGCCAATACCTTCAATGGGAGAAATTTTACCGCCAAGCACATGATACAACCCTCTAAATTGTGCAGTACTCTCAATAGCCATTACGTCACGAACATCCTCCACTACACAAATAATTTTTTTGTCACGATTGTGATTAGCACAAATCTCACAAATCTCCACATCCGAAATATTATGGCAACTTTTACACAACTTTATCTCATCCACCAAGTTGTTTAAAGCGTTGGAAAGATGATGTGTATGTTCACTTGGTCGTTTTAACAAATGTAATACCAAGCGTAGAGCGGTTCGCTTTCCTATTCCAGGAAGTTGTGAAACTTCATTTACAGCATTTTCTAAAAGTTTGGAAGAAAAATTCATCTGACAAATATAATAATTCAATATTGAGGATACAGATATTTTTAGTTACTTTGTTAAAACACCTTTTATGCAACCATTACATATTCTTTTATTAATTGTCGGCTACTTTGGAATCCTATTTTTAATTTCTTATTTGACAGGAAAAGAAGATTCTAACGCTGCATTTTTTAAAGCCAACAAAAAAGCGCCTTGGTATTTGGTTGCCTTTGGTATGGTTGGCGCAGCACTTTCAGGTGTTACTTTTATTTCTGTTCCAGGATTGGTCAAAGGAAGTCAGTTTAGTTATTTACAATTTGTTTTAGGGAATTTTGCAGGCTTGTTGGTCGTTGCATTTGTATTGATTCCAATTTATTATAAAATGAATGTCACTTCTATTTACGAGTATTTAGAGGAGCGTTTTGGAAAAGCGGGACATAAAACAGGAGCGGCTTTTTTCTTATTATCACGTATTATTGGCGCTTCGTTCAGATTGTTCTTAGTAGCACTCGCTTTTCAATATTTATTGTTCGAAAATTGGGGAATACCCTTTGAAGTAACTGTCATCATTTCCATATTATTAATTTGGCTGTATACACACAAAGGCGGAATAAAAACGATAATTTGGACAGATACTTTACAAACGCTTTTAATGTTGATTTCCGTTTGTTTGACCTTCTATTTTATTACGGATAAAATGAATATTTCAATTGCCGATTTCTTTGCTTCCAGCCAATATTTAGAGTTAAGTCAAACTTTCTTTTTTGATGATTTCAAGCAAACCAACTATTTCTTTAAGTCCTTTTTTGGCGGATTGTTTATGTCTATCGCTATGATTGGATTGGATCAAGACATGATGCAAAAAAACTTGGCTTGTAAAAACCAAGGGGAAGCCAAGAAGAATATGCTCTCTTTTGCAACAGTATTTGTAATTGTAAACTTTGTTTTCTTATCATTAGGCGCTTTATTATTTATCTATGCCGAGCAAATGGGCATAGAAATTCCAATGCTAGACGGAAAAGCAAGAACAGATTTATTATTTCCCGAGATTGCTGTAAATAGTGGTTTGGGGTATGGTATAGCGCTCTTTTTTATTTTAGGTTTAATTGCCGCTGCTTATTCAAGTGCCGATTCAGCATTGACTTCTTTGACAACATCGTACTGTGTAGATTTTGCAGATATAAAAAGTAAACCACAAGACGAACAAAAGAAATTGAGAAAAAAGACACATGTTTTCATGTCAATTATCTTAGTAATTGTAATTCTCATTTTTAATAGTGTATTAGAAAAAAGTGTGGTCACAGGATTATTTACTGTAGCAACTTACACCTATGGACCATTGTTGGGAATGTTTGCTTTTGGAATACTTACTAAGACTAAAATCAAAGACCAATACATTTGGTTAATCTCAATTATATCTATTGCAATTTGCTATACCTTAAATTTGCATTCTAAAACTTTGTTTGATGGTTATATCTTTGGTTTTGAACTACTTTTCCTTAACGGTCTCTTTACTTTTATTGGTTTGTGGTTGATTAGAAAAAAATAATTTAATTATTTAGATTTATATTCAAATTATTATATATGAAAAATATCTCTTTAATTTTAACGACTCTTATTTTTAGTTTAACTTTCCATTTTTCTTATGGTCAATCCGAGAATTTAATAAAAATTTCGAAGAGTTTTACGGATATGATTAAGGAAAAAGGTGGGTATAGTCCTTTGGCAAGTTGGCAATTTGAAGCAATAGATTTGCCTTATACCAATGAAATTTATTTACATCAAGGCAACCAATATTATATTCTTGCATTTCAAGAATATAAAAATCCACAAATTAGTTTTTCACTTACAAAAGTTTTTCCTGACAAGAGTACCAAACTTTTAGCCACTTCTACTATGTTGGGTGATTCATTTCAATCTATGAAAATAGATGCAAAAAACAATACTGATGGCATTAGCTATTATTTAAGTCTTGAACAAAATCGAAATTCAACATATAATACTGTAGTTCTTATTTTCTATAAAAGTCTTAGTAACGAAACTAAAGACCATAGTAAGAATTTTGCTGAAAATCACTACACGAATGCAAAGCAAAAAAATTGGGCAGACATTCTTTATAATACTACAAGAAGATTAAATCCAATTAAAACTAAAGGAATAGATAAGAGCACTTTAACAACTGCTGAAGTTGAAAATACAGAAACCAAAAAAATTATTTGGAAAGGAAGAGTTTCAGACATGTATAGCATAAGTGATAATTATGTTTCCTATGGATTGATAACAAAGAATAATGTTATTACTAAAGATGAGATTACTTATGTTGTCGAGCATATGAAAACTAGAAAACAGTATCTAATTGAATCTGAATTTCCTATTTTTCTCAAAAATGACTCACTTGTTTTTATACCTAAAAGCATAGAGGATTATAAAGAACGAGTTGGTACTGTATTTAATTTCAAAACAAATAAGGAGGTTCATAATGACACATATTTAAGCGCACAATTCAGCACCTACCAATCTAAAAGTAAAAACTTGGAAAAAGCGTTACAAAAAGGATTTGAATTTTCAGGTTATCAAACCATCAAAAAAACAGGTGAAAAAATTCTTTGGCTTGGCAATGGCTACTATTTTAAAAATCTATACAGTCAAACACAACACCCAAAACTCTATGATGCAAATAATCAAGTAGTAGATTTACCAGAAATAGCATTAGCCTCTTTTTCTAATAAATTATTTGGTTGGGTCTACAAAAATCCAGGGCGAAATTGGATAGGAAAAGAACGCTTTTTTCTTCCAAGGTTTGGACGCTATACTAATACTGGTTATAGATACGTAGTACTTACAACTGACGGGTACTATGAAATCAACACTAAGACAAAAGAATCAAAGCCAGTTTCTCCAAAATTCAATCCTGTTATGATTAATAATAAGTATCCTATTGATTTTATACCATTAGAAAGGGACTTACTCTATATATCAGCATATGAGAATGGCAAAAGCAACAGAGTTAGAGCAGTGTATGATAAAAAAAATCAAAAATTCAAGTACTACGGAAGTAAAACCGCTGAGGAAGTTACTAGTTTAAAACGATTTAATTATATGAAAGTTTATAAGATTGGATATAGCACTTATTACAATGTGCTTTCTCCAGCACATCTAAGACCTAGAGTTGCAGATTTTGATTAATTAGAAATAATTTAGTTTGTTTCTTAACTCGTAAAAAATTAACTTCGCTAACGGACGATTAAATCAATTAAAACAAACTTTATCTAACACATTAGTTGTAACTCGATGAAAACATTACAAACAATAAATAGATGATTATAAAATTAAATATATTGACAATTTTCTTCGCAATTGTTTTATTGACATCTTGCAATGAACAAACCACAAACCACCGAGAAAAGACCGATAAGATTTTAAAATGCGACACTGTAGCAGAATTGGGAAACAGTATAATGGTTATCTATCAAGATAGTAAGAATACTTATTGGTTTGGTAGTTGGAAAACAGGAGTTTACAAATATGATGGAAAAGAATTGATAAATTACACAACTAAGCATGGTTTGCCAAACAATAGAATTGATGAAATAAAAGAAGATGAATCTGGCAACATATACTTTACTAGTTGTCACCCAAATTCTACGATAGTCAAATTTGACGGAAATACATTTACGACATTATCGCCAATATTCAGTAGTGATTGGCAACTTAAGCCTACAGATATGTGGTTTAAACACACTTATGGAAATGAGAAAATCTATAGGTATGACGGAAGTACCTTATATGAATTACAATTACCCAAACCACTTAATCTTCCTAATCCTTTTGAAATATACAGTATTTATAAAGACAGGAAAGGAAACATTTGGTTTGGTTCAAACCCTGTTGGAGTATGTCGGTACAATGGAAAATCGTTTGACTGGATTACAGAAGAAGACGTAACCGAATTTCGAAACGAAGGTGCAAACGGAGTACGTTCAATTGTTGAAGACCCAAAAGGCGACTTTTGGTTTAATACCGAATATCGTTATGCTGTTTATGACAACACGACATTGAAAAGTGATAACTTTTACACAAGGCACGAAAGCATAGGTGGTTTAGACGGTAAAAAGGATAGCCATTTGGACGAGTATCTATCAAGTTTAATAGACGATGAAGGTAATTTATGGTTTGTAACCTATCTTGATGGTGTTTGGAAATATGATGGAACGAAAATCACACATTATCCAATTCAAGAAAATTCCAAACAGATTGCTTTGTTTAGCATATACAAGGACAACAGTGGTGACCTTTGGATTGGGACACACGATAACGGAGCATATAAATTTAATGGTAAGACATTTGAAAAATTTATTAAATAACTAATAAAAAAATGCAAAAAGACCTCAGCAATTATAGAAAATCATACGAAAAGCAAGAACTCTTGGAGAGTAATTGTCCAAAAAATCCTATGGAATTATTTAAACAATGGTTTCATGAAATTGAAGAAAGCAATAGTAGTGAAGAATCAAATGCCATGACTATTTCTACAATAGGTTTGGATGGCTTTCCTAAAAACAGAGTTGTACTCTTAAAGAAATTTACTTGGGAAGGATTTATTTTTTATACCAATTACAATTCAGAAAAAGGAAAGGCTATTGCAAAAAATCCGAATGTTTGTTTGTCTTTTTTTTGGCATACACTAGAACGTCAAGTAATTATCAAAGGCGTTACTGAAAAAACTTCAGAAAATATTTCAGACGGCTATTTTGAATCACGTCCTGATGGTTCAAAATTAGGTGCTATTGCTTCTAATCAAAGCGAAACAGTTACTTCTAGAGAAGAATTGGATAATAAACTAAAAATATTAGAAGAAAAATACGAAGGGAAAGAAATACCACGTCCAAAACATTGGGGAGGTTATTTGGTAAAGCCCATTTCTATAGAATTTTGGCAAGGAAGACCTAACAGAATGCATGACAGAATTCGTTATACATTGCTTGAAAATTTTGATTGGAAAATTGAAAGATTAGCACCATAAATTTTATATATTTGGTTTTTCTATTCAACCAAATGAAAACACTTTACATAGTTAGACACGCTAAATCTTCTTGGAAATACGAAGGCATAGATGACATAGACCGACCATTGAAGAAAAGAGGCATCAACGATGCACACATGATGGCAAACCTCTTAAAAAACACGATTGAAAGACCAGATGTTTTTGTATCAAGTAGTGCCAATAGAGCTTTACATACAGGAATTATTTTTGGGACTACATTTAAATATCCGTTAGCCAATTTAAAAATAAGCAAGTCACTATATAGTTTTAGCGATGGCTATTTGGTAAAAACTATCAAAGCATTGGATGATGCTTTTGATTCTGCCATTATTTTTAGTCATAATCACGGAATCAATGATTTTGTGAATAGTTATGGAAATCAATTCATTAACAACGTTCCTACTTGTGGAATAGTTGGAATAAAATTTGACAACGAACATTGGAAAAGTGTAAAAAAAGGAACAACTTTCCTTACTGAGTTCCCAATTGATCATCGAAACAGTTAAAAGAATAACATTTTGGAAATAAAAAAATATGCTGCTATTGATATTGGGTCTAATGCTATTAGACTATTAATCAGCAATGTTATTACCCAAAAAAATCATCCAACCCAATACAAAAAGTCTTCTTTAGTACGTGTTCCTATCCGTTTAGGAGCCGATACTTTTGTCAAGGGTGTTATATCAGAAAACAATAAGAATCGAATGATTGAGGCCATGAATGCCTTTAAATTATTAATGAACGTTCATGGAGTTGAGAAATATCGTGCTTGTGCTACATCAGCAATGAGGGAAGCATCGAATGGAGAAGAAATTATTGACGAAATTTTTAAAACTACTGATGTTCAAATTGACCTAATTGACGGAAAAACAGAAGCCGAAATCATTTTCTCTACCGATATTACAGATTTTATTAAAGAAGATGCATCGTATTTATATGTTGATGTTGGTGGTGGAAGTACAGAATTTACCGTTTTCTCGGAAGGAAAAATAATCAATGCTAAATCATTCAAAACTGGTACAGTAAGACTACTAAACAAAAAAGCTAGCAAAAAACATGATTGGAAACCTATAGAAAAGTGGGTAAAAGAAAACACTAAAAACCTCAAAGGTATAATGCTAATTGGATCTGGTGGAAATATTAATAAAATCTACAAGATGTCAGGCAAAGCACCTGGAAAGTCTTTATCCTATATTTATCTCAATGCACATTATAAGTTTTTAAAACAAATGAGTTACGAAGAACGCATTCGAGAATTGGGCTTAAATCCTGATCGTGCCGATGTAATAATACCTGCATCCAAAATCTATTTAAATGCTATGAAATGGAGTGGCGCAACCAAAATCTACGTTCCAAAAATTGGCCTTTCGGATGGAATCATAAAAACGCTACACCAAGAAAGTTAAAATTTTCTTTAACAAAATTTTAACATATGTTAATTTTTTGCTATATTTAACAGCATACTTAATAAGCAGTTTTAAAATTTACTGACCAAACAACTTAACTAAACGCTTCAAAATCAGTAAACAAGAAAACTTATACAATTATATTTAAGTTCACAGTGACTTTTATATAAATAGTGTGTCTAATAGATGTATTAACTTTTAATTAAACAAAGTAAAGATGAAAAAACTATTATTATCATGTGCTTTTTTAGCATTTGCATTTACTGTTTCAGCGCAAGATTTGCCTGAAAATCCTGAGCCAGGAAAATGCTACGTTCGTTGTAAAACTCCTGATGTATGGAAAAACGAAGAAGTAACTATTCAAACTGCTCCAGCGTACAAAAAAATCACTACGCATCCAGCACAGTTTAAAAAAGAAACTGAAAGAGTACTTGTAAAAGAAGCAAGTACAAGGCTAGAAGTAATTCCTGCAGTTTACGAAACTAAAGATGTAACTGTTGTTGTAAAAGAAGCAAGTCAAAAACTTGAGAAAGTTCCAGCAAAGTATGAAACTGTTACTGAAACTATTGTAACAAAAGAAGCGAGTCAAAGACTTGAAATAGTTCCTGCTGTGTACGAAACAAGAACGGTAACTGTTGAAGTTCAACCAGCAAGTTACAGATTAGAAATAGTTCCTGCTGTGTATGAAACTAAGCAAGATGTATATGTAACAAAAGAAGCTAGTCATAGTTTAAGTGTTATTCCTGCAACTTATGGAAAAGAAACTATAACATATCACAAGAAAGATTATGGATCTTCTTTAAGAGTTATTCCTGCTACTTTCTCTCAAGATACAGAAGTAGTTGAAACGAAGGCTGCATCAGCACAATGGCAAATGAGTGAAAGAGCACCTGATTGTCAATCAAGTGATCCAAACGATTGTAGATACTGGTGTTTCAAAGAAATTCCAGCACAATATCAAACAGTTGCAAAAACACTTTTAACTACTGATGCTTCAACAGTTCGCACACCTGACTGTGCTGACAATTCTGACGGAAAAAATTGTGGAGACGCTACTTACCAAAGAGTAACATTAGCAACACCACCGTCAACAAGAAAGAATGATATTGCTGAAAAAACAACTACGGTAAAAAGAGTTGTTATGGTTACACCACCATCAACAAGACAAATTACTATTCCGGCAAAAACAAAAACTTTCAAAAAAGTTGTTATGGTTACACCTCCAACAACAAGAGTTATTGACATTCCAGAAAAAACAACTACAGTTAAGAAAACTATCATCACACCTGAATCTACAAGAGTAGTTACTATTCCTGAAGTAACTAAAACCATCAAAAAAACAGTTATGGTTACTCCTCCATCAACTAGAACTATTGATATTCCTGCTGAATATTCAACTGTTACTAAAACAGTATTGGTTAAAGATTCATGGGAAGAAGAAGTTACAGTTCCTGCACAATACAAGACTGTATCTAAAGAAATCTTGGTTTCAAAAGGTGGTTTAACTACCTGGAAAGAAGTTGAATGTAAAGACTTAGAGTACAGTCCATTACCAATCAACTGGAACTTAGGAAGTTCAACTTTAACAAGTGGTGCAAAACAATTGATTGATGCACGTTTATTACCAATTTTAAGAAAAGGTTTAAGTGTTGAAGTTGCTTCTCATACCGATTCTAGAGGTTCAAAAGAAAGTAACCAAGGATTATCTGAAAGAAGAGCACAGTCGGTTGTGAACTACTTAATGTCAAAAGGTGTGAATGCAAGTCAGTTAGTTGCTAACGGATTTGGAGAAAACAAATTGACAAACAGATGTTCTGATGGAGTTTCATGTACTGAAGCTGAACATGCAAGAAACAGAAGAACTGAATTTAGAGTTATTAGCCAATAATAATTTAGAATTAATTACAACTAAAAACGCTCCGAATATCGGAGCGTTTTTTTGTGTGTATAAATTTTACTTTTAAATATTTTTAATAATATCTTTTAAAAATCTGAAATGATAACTAGAATCACGCATCATATTATAACTCTTTTTTCTTCCTAGCTCTTTACCATTTTCATCAATCACAACAATAGTAGGATAAGAATAAACATCATACATTCTACTTAAATAGTAGTTGTTTTTACGTTGCTTTGCAGTTACTAAATCTCTATTTCTAGGGAAATCAGCTTCATAAATCACAAAATTTTCTTCAGCTAATTTTCCAAATTTTTTGGACTCAAAAAAATCTTCAACCAACATCTTACAAGGTCCGCACCAATCTGAGCCAGTAAAAAATATCAATAATGGTTTATTCTGCTTTTTTGCAATTTTCATTGCTTTATCATAGTCTTCCTGCCATTTAACTTCATGATTTTGAGCCAACAACATCGATGAAAAACCCACAACAAACAAGATACTTAAAATCTTTTTTTTCATACTATAAATTTAATAATCAAATATTTAACAAAGATAGTGCCATTTTAAAAACTACAAAATCTTTAACATTTCTTAAAGTTTTTAATATAACTAACGACTTTTTTATCAAAATCTGATGCATGTTCTATAAATTTTGTTTGAATTTCTAAATAATAAATATCTAACAATCTATTTAATCTCACATAGTCTTTTTCAGTCGTTAGTACCATTTTTTTATTAGAATCTATCTTTTGAAACTCTGATGTCAGTTTGTTGATTTCCTTCTCATTAAAATTATGATGATCTGGAAATTTTAGATGCTTAAAAGAAATATCTCTTTTCTCTAAATAATTAACTAGTGGTTTAGGATTTGCAATTCCTGTCACTAACAATACTTCATATTCTTGTAATTCTTTTATGGATATTTCTACTTTGTGATTTTTTACAACAGTATCATAATCAATCGTAGAAAAGAAAACAGTTTGATACAATGTTGGGTTTAATTTTGAAGAAATCTCAAATTGTTGTTCCTCACTCAAATTATTAGGACATTTAGTCACAATAATGACTTGTGCTCTCTCAGCACCATCAATGCGCTCTCTTAAATTTCCCGACGGCAATACAGTATCATCGACATATAAATCATTATAAGGAGTTAGCAAGATATTAAATCCAGCATTTACTTTTCGGTGCTGAAAAGCATCATCCAATAATATCACATTTGGCGGATTATCTAATCTTTGTAATTCTTTAATCCCATTAACTCTATCAGCATCAACAGCGACAATAATATCTTTAAATTTTTGATAATATTGAAAGGGCTCATCACCTATTTGAAGCGCATCAGAAGAATCGCTTGCCAATACAAAACCTTTAGATTTTCTTTTATATCCACGACTTAGTACAGCAACTTTATAATCATCTTTAAGTAATCTGATTAAGTATTCAATTTGCGGAGTTTTACCAGTTCCTCCAACACTCAAATTCCCAACAACGATAACAGGAATATCAAACTCAGTTGATTCAAAAATACCTTTATCATACATTTTATTGCGAATTTTAGCTACTTCGCCATATAAAACTGAGAGTGGATATAATAATTTTCTGATTTTACGCATACAAAGCGAAAATACAAAACAATTATTATTATTCGCTTTAAAAGTTTAACTTTGAAGTTTACTGAATCGCTACTTATGACTATTAAAGATATCACTAATTATATTGAAGAAATCGCGCCATTATATCATGCTGAAAGTTTTGACAACGTTGGCTTATTGGTTGGCAAATATGAAACTAAAGTAAATGGTGTTTTGGTTACTTTGGACACTCTTGAAAACACAGTAGATGAAGCTATTGCAAAAAATTGTAATTTAATTGTGAGTTTTCATCCAATTATTTTTTCAGGTTTAAAAAAACTGAACGGAAGTAACTATGTTGAGCGCGTAGTTGAAAAAGCGATAAAAAATGATATTGCCATTTACGCAATGCATACTGCACTAGACAATTCATTTGTTGGAGTAAATGCTAAAATTTGTGATGTACTTGGTTTGAAAAACAAGCAAATTTTAATTCCTAAAAAAAATACCATTAGCAAACTAACAACTTACGTACCAAGCAAAGATGCAGGATTTTTAAGAGAAAAATTATTTGACGCTGGCGCTGGAAATATTGGCAATTATAGTCAATGTAGTTTTAACTACAATGGCACTGGAACATATAATGGAAATGAGAATTCGAATCCTGTAATAGGAGAAAAAGGTAAAACACACACTGAAAAAGAAACTTGTATCAGTGTTATTTTTGAGAAACAGTACCAATCAAAAATTTTAAAATCACTATTCCAAAATCATCCTTATGAGGAAGTGGCTTATGAAATTGTGAATCTAGAAAACGTGAATCAAAAGATAGGCATGGGAATGATTGGTGAATTGGAAAACGACATGGATGAAGATTCGTTTTTTGAGCATCTCAAAAAAGTAATGAATGTATCGGTTATTAGACACTCCAAAAAACTAGGAAAACCAATCAAAAAGGTTGCTGTTTTAGGAGGTTCAGGAAGTTTTGCAATAAAAAACGCTATCAACTCCAATGCCGATGTTTATGTAACATCAGATATTAAATATCATGAGTTTTATCAGGCTGAAGACAAGCTTATAATTGCTGATATTGGGCACTATGAAAGTGAACAATTCACAAAAAACCTTTTAGTTGAGCATCTTACCAAAAAATTTAGTAATTTTGCAGTCATTTTATCAGAAAAAAATACAAATCCTATTTACTATATATAATCATGGCAAAGAAAAAAGAAGTGACAGTTGAAGATAAGTTAAGAGCATTATATGACTTACAATTGATTGATTCTAGAATTGATGAGATTCAAAATGTTAGAGGTGAATTACCTTTAGAGATTGAAGATTTGGAAGATGAAATCACTGGAATCAACACAAGAATTTCTAATCTTGAGCAAGATGTTACAAATTTAGAAACTGATATAAAAAGTAAAAAGAATACTATTGCTGAGGCTGAAGAATTGACTAAAAAATATAACGAACAGCAAAAAAACGTTCGTAATAACAGAGAGTTTGATTCATTATCAAAAGAGATTGAATATCAAGGTCTTGAAGTAGAATTGGCTGAAAAAAGAATCAAAGAGTTCAAAGCAAAGATTGAGCAAAAGAATGAAGTAATTGAGCAAAACAATGAGAAACTTGCAAAATTAAACGATCATTTAAAACACAAAAAAGCCGAGTTAAATGATATTTTGAGCGAGACTGAAAAAGAAGAAAAATTACTACAAGAAAAATCTATTGAGTATAGTGGAGTAATTGAAGAGCATTTATTGAAAGCATATAAAAGAATTCGTTCAAATGCTAACAATGGCTTAGCAGTTGTATCAGTTGAGAGAGGTGCTTCTGGAGGTTCATTCTTTACAATACCGCCACAAAGACAAGTAGAAATTGCCAACCGTAAGAAAATTATTACTGATGAACATTCAGGAAGAATTTTGGTTGATGCACAACTAGCAATGGAAGAAAAAGAAAAAATGGATAAGTTATTTTCTTAATTCCAAGTTTTTATAAAATTAATAAACCTTCTGAAATTCAGAAGGTTTTTTTATATATCAAATCTCTAATGCACCTTACCCATCAACTTTTTAATCAATGGAGAGCAAACTAGAATTATCAATCCAGCACCTAGCGCATATTTAGCAATCAATCCAAAACCATTGGTGTAAATACTCAAGGTATCAAAGCCACCAATATTAGCATCGGTACTTTCAATAGATAATTGCTTTGAAATAAAACCTACAATCTGAAAAGCAAATGCCGAAGAAAGAAACCATATTCCCATCATAAATGAAATGATACGTTTGGGTGACAAATCCGTAATTTTAGACAAACCAACAGGTGACATAAACAATTCTCCAATTGACAAGATAAAATACATGATAATCAAATAAGCAAAAGGGACCATTCCACTTTCATTAGCACTATTTCCACTTATAGAAAGCACGTAGAAACTGAGTCCAGCGAATACCAGTCCTAAACCAAATTTATAAGGTGTTCTTGGGTTTAAACCTCGCTTAGACAAATAAGACCACAAGAGTGATATTGGAATTGATAATATTATAATGACTAAGGAATTTAACGAGTTGGTTTGACTTGCATTCATAAATGACAATTCTACATTTCTATCAGCAAATAACGTAATCACACTTCCTGAGAGTTCATGAACCCCCCAAAAAATGGTCATAAAGAAAGTGATTAAAATAGCAACAAATAGTTTTTTACGTTCCTCTAAAGTTGCTTTATACAATATCATTGCTAAATAAACTACTATACCTACTCCTATAACTTTGAATATTAAATTCACATAATTTTGATCTCCAAAAATAGTATTACCTCCACCTATTGCCTTATAAGAAGCCAATACATATGCTATTATAGGTGTTACAAAAAATGCTAAAACAGGTACCCATATTTTTTGAGGAATCCCAAAGTATTCTTTGTTATAAATATCAATATTGGGAGGTAATCCTAAATTTCCAAAAACATTTTTTTGAATTCCATTCCAAAAGAAAATCAATCCCAAAAGCATTCCAATTCCTGCCAATCCAAAACCATAATGCCAACCATAAGATACAGCAAGCCAACCACAAAGCAGAGGAGCAGCAAAGCCACCAATATTTATTCCCATATAAAAAATAGTGAAACCTGCATCTTTACGTACATCTCCTTCTTCATATAGTGAACCCACAAATGTGGAAATATTAGGTTTAAAGAAACCATTTCCAACGACTATAAAAGCCAATGCTAAAAAGAAAGCGATATCATTCTCAATAGCCAATACGAAATGACCAATTGCCATTAAAATTCCGCCTAAAAAAATGGAAGCACGCATTCCTAATATTTTATCAGCAACTCTACCACCAATAACAGTTGAAGCATAAACTAAGGAGCCATAAGAAGCATAAACGATGGCTGCAGCCGCATCTCTTTCCGATAGTGCTTTAAAAATTTCATTAACCATATAAAGCATTAACAATGCTCGCATACCGTAGAAACTAAATCGCTCCCATAATTCGGCAAAAAAGAGGTAAAATAACCCTTTAGGATGTCCGAATAATTCTTGTGAAGATGTGTTTGAATTCATAATATCATTTTTAATTTATGGCAAATTAAAAAGTCAATCAGTTTTCAATAAACAATGTAATGAATTGTAGTAAAAAATAATAGTTTGTGCTTAATTGTAATTAAGCCTTAGAAGAAAAAATAAAGTTTTTATACTCTTCATTTTCTGATAGTTTGCAAAACTCCTCTAAATGCGTTTTATCTATCTGAATGTTTTCAGGAATGATACGCAATCTATACCTTCCTTCTCCAATAAATGTAAATAAATCCCTTCGTTCCAAAGTTTCAGGTTTATCTAAATTTAAAATTTGATTCATGTTTTCAATAACTCTTGTTAAGTAGGTTTGATTCTTTATTTCACCTCCCAAACTCACCAAAATACTTTGCATATTTCCTTCAGTAAACTTTCTTCTAATTGCAAACTTTAATAGGTTCTTATATTGAGTAGTTTTTGAACCAAAATCAATTGTTTTATTAAATACATTTTTAGTTGGAATACTTATATGAATCAAATTCCAATCTGCGAAATGAACAGTCATTTCATTAGGCTTAGGCATACTTGCCAATCTTATTACCCAAGTTGTTGCTAATACTAAAAACAAAGAAATCAAAGATGTTTTTGCAATAATCCTAATTAAGTTATTATAAAACTCATCCCCATAATTAACAAATACTTCCGAAAGTTGTGACGAAAACATCAATATGACTGCTAAAACCGATATAAATCCTACTATTTTCATCCCACGATAAGCAAAAGTTCGAAACATTGAAACTGCTAAAAGGTAGCATAAAAATGCTGAAAGCATTAAATCAGGAATTCCATCCAATCGAATTCCATTTTGAATATTAGATTGATTATAAAATTTAGAAAATAAGAACGTGAGCAGAGAAACTATCACAATAAGTATTAAAATTATTTTTATATTCTTCTTGTTGTTATAAATAAAACTTGGCGCGTAATAAAAGTAAAAAAGCGCCAACAATAAAAACATATTGTTGAGAATAGAAAGAAAATGAATTCCTAATTGATAAACACTTTTAGTTTCAAAAGAAAATGTCGAAGCAGCATATGCCCAACAACCAGAAACAACCCAAATAAATACTGCAAAACTTAAGTATAAAAGCCCTTTATCAACTCTTTTTTGTGAAGTGTCTTCTTCTAATAATTGCTTAAAACGCTGCCTGATATTATACCAAATAACCAACAACAAAGATGCACCAACTAAAGAAATAAAAATATGAGAAAGAATATAAAACTCAGTTACTTCAGTCATTAATATTATTTTAAGATTTTACCAAGCAAATCTTTCTTAGCATCATTATCATTTCCAAACAACCATTTCAATACATTATCTTCCCACATTTCATCTTTTTCGCTTTCAGTAATGATATTTCTATCCATAGCCAAATCTAATATTTTGCCTGGATACGAAGATTGTTTGTCGCTTTCCATCTCTCCTAACGGATACGGATCATCCAATCCAATAAGTACTTGTTTTGATCCTTGATTTTTAACTAACAATTCTAGCGAGCCTGTATCATGCACCAAGGTATCAAAGAAAATATTTTTGTGTCCAACTGCTTTTCTTGGGTGTGATTTTCCTTCAAACAAATCTGGACGACCATCAAATCCTTGAATACGACGACCTAAATTCATTTGTGCTAATTGACCTCCGTGCGCAAAACAAATACGCATGTTTGGATATTTTTCGTAATAACCATTGAGTGTTAAAAAATGATATGCGTCTGCACATTGAGCCAACATCCAAATTAAATGAAAACGCCATGAAGTATTTTGAAGTTTGATAAATTTTTCTCCATCATACGGATGAATTTCTACTGCCAAATTGTACTTATTTGCCAATTCAAAAATAGGTTCGTTTTCTTCATCAAATATACAACGCCAAGTTCCAATAGTGTCCATATAGTGTGTTGGCAAACACAACAAACGCATTCCAAGAACCTCAACACAGCGCTCTATTTCCCATAATGCTCCACGAACAAATCCTGGATGAACTACAAATCCGCAAGTAAATTTTGAAGGATTATCGTGCTGTACTTTGGCATTAAAATCATTTTGAAAGCGCAACGCTTGCTTCATCTCTTCTAATCGCAATCCATTTCCATACAATTGAGATAGATTTAAAACTACAGCATGATCTATTTTAAAATGCTCCATCCAAGCAAGTTTTTCATCCAAAAAGAAACTAGAATCTGTGACAGGACGACTCCAATCTTTTTGCAGCATATATTTTCGATCTTTATCTACCCAAAAAATTCCTTTATCTTTCATAAACTGAGGAATCTGTTCAGGATATGGCAATAAATGCGAGTGACCGTTTATTCTTAATTTACGCTTCATATCAATCTATCTGGACTTTTTTTGGCGGTTGCATAATTTCACCACAATTTGGACAACTACGCTTTGCTTGATCGTTATAATATTTGTCAAATATTTTCGGCATATCTGTCTCAATATTTTTTACAGTAAAATCTTCTTCATATAATTTTGTCACACAATTTTCACAAAACCACAACAACGCATCACGCATTCCTTCTGGTCTCTTATACTCAATTACTAAACCTACTGTATTTGCTCCACGTTGTGGAGAATGAGGCACTTTTGGAGGTAACAAATAAATATCCCCTTCTTTGATATGCACATCTTTTGGAGTTCCTTTATCAATTATTTTTAGCACAATATCTCCTTCTACTTGATAGAAAAATTCTGGCGTTTCATTATAATGATAATCTTTTCTACTATTAGGACCTCCAACAACCATCACAATAAAATCCCCATCTTTCCACACACATTTGTTTCCGACTGGTGGTTTTAACAAATGACGATTTTCTTCAATCCATGCTTTAAAATTTAAAGGCGATACTAATTTGCTCATAGTTTGTGTTTTTTAATTCTATAAATCTACAAAGATTTTGTTCTTCCACCATCAACAGGTAGATTAATTCCGTTTATATAACTTGCAGCAGCACTAGACAAGAAGGCAACTGCGTTTGCAATTTCTTGAGGTTGTGCAAATCTTTTTGCTGGAACCGCATTTTTCATTCCATCAGAAACCTCATCAATTGACTTTCCAGTTTTTGCTGATTTATTTTTCAATATTTCAGACAATCTTTCTGTTCCTGTTGCTCCTGGAAGCACATTATTTACTGTAATTCCGTGTTCTCCCAACTCATTTGCCAATGTTTTTGACCAATTAGCAACAGCACCACGAATCGTATTTGAAACTCCTAAACCATCCAATGGTTGCTTAACAGAAGTCGAAATAATATTTATGATTCTACCAAAACATTGTGTTTTCATAAACGGTACAACTGCTTGTACCAATACGTGATTACATTTCAAATGTTGTGTAAATGCCGATTCAAACTCCTCTAAAGATGCCTTAAAAACAGGTCCACCTGCTGGACCTCCTGTATTGTTAATCAGAATGTGAAATTCTAAATTGGAATTATCTAATTTGACTTTTAATTCATCTGGCTTCTGAAAGTCAGCCACCAAATAATTATGATTTTGATCATTATTTGGAAGTTCGGCTAATACTTGTTTTAGTTTGTCTTCATTTCTTGCAAGCAACGTCACATTAGCACCTTCAGCTGCTAAAGTCATTGCAGATGCTTTTCCAATTCCTTGTGTACTTCCGCAAACCAATGCGTTTTTATTTTCTATTCCTAAATTCATAATATGACTGCGAAAGCAGGTATCTTTTTAATGTGATTCTGAAACAAGTTCAGAATGACGATTTGTTAATAATTTCTATATGGATTCCTGCTTTCGCAGGAATGACAACAAGTTACTTATTTTCAATAATCATTTTTTTAATCTTCACTGCTTTTTCAAAATGATCGAATTTATGTTTTTGTATCCACCATTTAGCAACTTCCATCAACAAAGTTGGGTTATCATTTTTATTTGCAAAAAAAGCATAGAATGATAATCCTACATTCTCGCCTTTCTTTTCAATTTTATCATTACATACAGTTATAATCTTCTTCCTAATATCTTTATTCATCTGTTTTGTCATTCCGCACTTAATGCGGAATCTATTTTGTTAAATTTTGGATTCCCGCGTTCGCGAGAATGACAATTAATACTTTATACACACATTCTTTGCTTCGGTAAAAAAACGCAATGCTTCAAATCCACCTTCACGTCCTACTCCACTTGCTTTTACTCCGCCAAAAGGTGTTCTTAAGTCACGCATCATCCAAGTATTTACCCATACAATTCCAGATTGCAATTGATTACTCATTCGCATCGTTCTTTTCAAATCGCTTGTCCACAGCGTTGTTGATAATCCGTATTTTACCTTGTTTGCCATTTCAAGTACTTCTTCTTCAGTTGTAAAAGGCATAATCGTCACAACTGGACCAAATATTTCTTCTTGATTCACTCTGCATTCGTCAGTTGTAACTTCTATGACTGTTGGTTGTAAATAATATCCATTTTCACTTCCTTTAACTGTAACTCTTTCGCCTCCACACAATACTTTTCCGTTTTCTTGTTTGGCAATTTCTATATATTCAGCAACTTTTTCTAAATGCGGTTTTGAAACCAACGCGCCAATATTGGTGTCTTCATCTGATGGATGCCCAACTTTTAATAGTTTTACTTTTTCTACAAAATCTTTTTTGAATTTTTCATAAATAGATTCTTCCACAAATATTCTACTTCCGCAAAGACAAATCTGTCCTTGATTGGTAAACGATGAACGAACTGAAGTTTCCAACATATCATCATAATCACAATCGGCAAAAATGATATTTGGATTTTTCCCTCCTAATTCTAACGACAATTTCTTAAACATTGGTGCTGCTACGCGAGCAATATGCGCTCCTGTTGCTGTTCCGCCAGTAAAAGAAATAGCTTTAATATTAGGATGCTCGACAATGGCTTGACCAGTGGTTGTTCCTAAACCGTGTACAATATTTAATACGCCTATTGGAAGTCCTGCTTCTGTACAAATTTCACCCAACAAATATGCCGTCATTGGAGTTACTTCACTCGGCTTAGCAACCACACAATTTCCTGCTGCAATTGCTGGAGCAATTTTCCAAGTAAATAAATACAAAGGTAAATTCCACGGAGAAATACAACCGACAACTCCTATAGGTTGACGTAACGTGTAATTAATTGCTCCTTGACCTACACTTTCGTGACTTTCGCTTGCAAACTGTGTTATGGCATTTCCGAAAAAACGAAAATTACTTGCGGCTCTTGGAATGTCTATTTTTCTAGCCAATGATAATGGTTTTCCATTGTCTTTAGATTCTGCTACTGCAAAACGTTCTAAATTTGCTTCTAATAATTCTGATATTTTTATGAGGATTCTACTACGTTCTTCAAAAGTTGTATTTGACCACTGCTTAAAAGCATTCTTTGCTGATTGATATGCCAATTCTACATCTTCACTAGAAGAATTAGGAATTTGACCATATACTTCTCCGTTTGATGGATTGTAATTATCAATATAGCTGTTAGCAACGGCTGGCATAAATTTACCGCTTATGTAGTTTTGAATATTCATTATTCTTTTAATTGTTCTTCTATTATAGTTAATATCTCAACAATGCGAATTCTTAAACTTTTAGATTGTGTATTGGCAATTTTTGTCATTGTTGCACAATACGCCATATGGTCTTCAATTTTTGAGCTTTCAAAAACTTTAGATGCATTGACATTTACTTTAGAGTTTTTTAAATCGAATTTTATTTCAGTACCCTTATCTAAATGGAAAGCATCCATTGTATTGTTTTTCCAATAGGCGTTTAACATATTTCTATATGAGCCATATTCTAATAAAAAAGGTCTGTAAACATTGTTTTTATAATAATCCCAACCAACTTCTTCTTCCGTTACTTGTATAATCTCGCTTGTCCAAAGAGACAATAATTCTTTTAATCTATTATTGGTTAATAATTGTATTCTTCCTGAACTATTAATGTCATTTACAATCGGATCAAATGTGGGAGATAAAACTGTAAATACTAAGTACTTATTAATACTATCATTATTTCTTAAAGTTGGGTTATCAACATATTCTAATAATTTGAAAGACGCAGTAATCATACTATTTCTAATATCAATTTTTTGATCTAGTTGCTTTAAATTACTCTCAAATTCTGATTTTAATTGAATTAAAAGGGCTTTTTCTTCTTGTCTGTCTTTTTTATTCTCATTCCAATTATTAATCTGTAAAGCAATCAAAATCCCAATCACAACCAATACGATTTCTCCAATAGCATATTTAAAATACTTAGAGGTTTTACCTTCATTAAGCAATGATTTTCTGATATGTCGGAAGAATTTAATCATTTTATTTTTTTAGTTCTTTTTCAATAAGTAGTTTTAACTCATTGACAGTTATTAAAATTTCATTTAACACTATTGATGCATTTAAATCCGCGAAATTTTTTATGCTAAATGCTAAATGCTGCTTGGCTAATTGTTCTGGTAATTTACTCTTAAAATCTAATGCTTTAGCAAAACGGGCTTGATTTGCTAATTTGCTTTCTATGGAAAAGCCATTCATGAGATATGTTTCTTTAACTAGATTCATATACATACCATAATTACCTGTATTAACCATCCTGTATTTTTCCTGTGAAGTTTCAAGGTTTACTAATAATATTTGAATTTTGTTTGGAAGAAGTTTAATGTCACCTGTAGATTTTAATACTTCAATAGTCTTTGTGTTAAAAGATACTGGACCATAACTTTTAGGTAATTTTCTGATATTATTATAAATAGTGTCTAATGATATATTAGACGTTTCGTAGATAGTCTCATAAGTATCATATGATTTTACAGCTCCATCTAATCTTTCTAGATTTACCTTTATTCCTGTAATATCTAATTCTATTTCTTCTAATAATTGCTCGAAATATTGAGTTTTTGAATTTTGAGATATTCTATTTTCATTCCAATTATTAATCTGCAAGGCAATCATAATACCAATCACAACAAGTACAATTTCTCCAATAGCGTATTTGAAATACTTAGAAGTCTTACCTTCGTTGAGTAATGATTTTCGGATATGTCGAAAGAATTTAATCATTGTCTTTATTTTGGTCTTTATCTTTTTTCATTTTGTTATATCCAGTAACCAATCGCACACCTAATCTTGCAAATAGTATAACTGTAATAACCATAACAATGTCAAATCCGCTCATATTATTTATTATATATTGAATCTATTTTAGTTAAAGTATTTTCAAAAAGATTGTCAAATTCTCTTTCGAAAAAATACAAATCATTCATTGTCATTTGTACTGAAGCCATCATTTTCCCAAAACTAGTAACATCTGTAAAATCGGCATTAAAGAATATTTGGGCAGATTGATTAGTAAAGTTATTATAACTATCTTGATATGTATATAAATTATTTAAATTTTTTAGGAGTTCAGGATCAAATTCTTTACCAATTCCAGATTGAATACTTGTTTGAAATGCTGCGTCTTGAAGCCTTGGTGTCCTCATACCTTTCCAAAACGTTAACGCTTTACCAATTCCTTCTTTAGTTTTAGGCATATCAATTTTTTGCAACGTATCTCTAACCATGACATGATAGTCTTTTACTTGATTTATTTTATTTCTATTTGTCATAATCTCATCTTTCAAAAGAGTCAACGTAGTATTTATTGAGCGATTTATTTTTTTATTTTCATTCCAATTATTTATTTGAAGAGCAATGAGAATCCCAATAACAACCAATACTATTTCTCCAATAGCGTATTTAAAATATTTGGATGTCTTATTTTCCATAAGTAATGATTTACGTATATGTCGGAAGAGTTTAATCATACATATTTCCCGAGAAAGCGGGAATCTTTTTAGTTTCTATTCTTGAGATTCCTGCCTTCGCAGGGATGACATTTATTGTTTCTTATAAGCAGTTACTTTTATCTCAACCACCAAATCTGGATGTGGTAATTGATGCACAGCAACTGTTGTACGTGTTGGCCCTGTTTCTTTGTCAAAAAATTCAGCATAGGCTTTATTATATCCTGCAAAATCATTCATGTTTACCAAGAATGTAGAAACATCAACCACATCTTTAATAGAAGCACCTACTTTTTTTAAATTGGCATCTATATTTTTTAAAACTTCACGTGTTTGGGTTTCAATATTCAAGTGTTTAGTTCCCATTTCGTCAATAATATCAACACCAGCAATAGTATTGTCTGGTCGCCTTGAACTAGTACCTGAAACAAAAATAAAATCTCCAACAACTTTTACATGTGGATATGCGCCTCTTGGTGTTACTTTAGTTCCTGCGGAAGCAGGAATCTTATTTTTATTATCGCTCATAATATTATTAAATCATTTACGTCAATCTGAATATATTTCAGATTCTCATGATGAGATTCCGAAACAAGTTCGGAATGACGATTATTATTCTTTTGCTAATTCTAACAACTTTAACGTAGTTCTTAAATTACGTGTTGTTGCAATTACTTTTAATTTTCTTTCAAACAGGTTATTACTCAATTTAGATCTTGCAAATCCTGACGGACAATAAATATAGATAATATCCTTATCAATTTGATATTCATCTTTATCAATTCCTTTTGCTTCTATGTTGGTTTCAGTTGTTTCTTTATTCAAAAAGGCAAAGGCCACAATTTTTGGATTTTCAAGAGGAAAAGGATAATTATCAATTGCTTTTTCCCACTCAATGATTGTTCTAGCAATCACTGGAACATCATAATTAAATCTCTTAGCAATTCCTTTCTTTATCTTTTCACAAACAACCGATTTACGCTCATCGGAATCTAAAATGATATTTCCACTTTGGATATACGTTTGCACATTATGAAAATCTAAATCGTTCAATAAATCACGTAAGTCTGCCATAGGAAGTTTATTTTTTCCTGAGACATTAATTCCGCGTAATAAAACGATATATCTTTTCATTTACAATCCTGCAATTTTATCTTCTTCTAAAATATTATTTGTTTCTTTTTGAACTTTTTGCAATACATTTTTCAAGTCAGTTTCTTCAACTAATTCATTATCGTCCAGTAAGTTCAATATTGCTTTATCTTGAGCTCTTCCTCGCTTCATTGCTTCAGAATATGGAATATTTTCATTAAAAGTTACTAATGAATATTTAGATGAATACTCCTTTGGGAAATTACTTTCCAAATCCATTTCAACTTTTCGTTTTTCTTTAAATAATGGATTTGCTACATGATCACGCATTTCATAATAATTATCAATCGCTAAATCAGCAATAGCATCAGTATCTTGTTTTCTTTCTTTTTCAAATGCTTTGAAAACTGCTTCCCAAGTTTCTAGGTCTTGATCTAAAATTTCATCAAAAACAGTAACATCTTCAAATGAAGCATTCATTCCTTGACCGTAAAAAGGCACAATCGCATGAGCTGCATCACCCATTAACAAGGTCTTATTTTGATAGTGCCAAGGTGAACATTTAACTGTTCCTAATGCTCCTGTAGGGTTATTGATAAACTCATCTTTTATACTTGGTATTAATTTTAATGCGTCTGGAAATTGAGATTCAAAAAAGGCTGTTATCTTTTCTTCGGATGTTAAATTATTGAAGTTATACTCTCCTTCATCATAACTCAAAAATAATGTTACTGTAAAGCTTCCGTCCATATTTGGTAATGCAATCAACATATAATCTCCTCTTGGCCATATATGTAAATGATCTTTACTAATCTGGTGATTTCCATCTGCATCGGCAGGAATTTCTAACTCTTTGTATCCATGTGTTAAATAGTTCTGAGAATAACTAAATAAAAATTTACGCTCTAAATAATAACTTTTCCTCAATACCGAACCTGCTCCATCAGTTCCAAAAACAACATCAGCATCGATTGAAAACTCTTCTTTAGTTTCGTAGTCTTTAAAATGAGCAATTGTGTTTTCAATATCTACCGAAGTACATTTTTTATTGAAATGAATATTTACATTTTCATGTTTTTCGGCTTCAGTCAATAAAATTCCATTTAAGTCTCCCCGAGAAATAGAATTGATATATTCTCCTTTTCTACCAGAATACTTAGATGCAAATGTATTCCCTTCAACATCGTGCATCAGCCTACCGTACATAGGAATGCAAATTTCTCGTGCTTTTTCTTCAACTCCAGCCAATCGCAAGGCTTTAAAACCTCTATCAGACAAAGCTAAATTTATTGAGCGTCCAGCAGAAATATCGGTTGTTCTTAAATCTGGTCGGCTTTCAAAAACCTCCACTTTATAACCTCTTTGTGCTAAACGCAATGCTAACAAACTTCCGCAAAGCCCAGCACCAATAATTACAATATTATTTTTTTTATTCATTTAATATATTCTTTAGTCGCTCTACCATTTTATAAACATCTTCAAAAGAGTTATACAATGGAACAGGTGCACAACGAATTACATCTGGCTCTCTCCAATCAGTAATCACTCCTGCTTCCATCAACTTATTATGCAAAGTTTTATCAGCATTTTTCACTTGTACAGATAATTGACAACCTCTTTCATGAGGATTTGAAGGTGTAATAACTCTAATTCTTTCACTATCAATATGATTGATTAAAAATTCAAAATATCCAGTTAGTTCTTTTGATTTTTTAACAAGTTTACTAATACCTACTTCATTAAAAATATCTAAGGATGCTCTAATTGCAGCCATTGATAAAATTGGAGGGTTACTCAATTGCCAACCTTCGGCTCCTGGCAGCACATCAAATTCATGACGCATATTGAAACGTGTTTTTTTATTATGGCTCCACCAACCTGTAAACCGATTTAAACTCTTATCATAAGCATGGCGCTCGTGCACAAAACATGCACCTAAACTTCCTGGTCCAGAATTCAAATATTTATAGGTGCACCAAACTGCAAAATCGGCTCCTGAATCATGCAAATTCAGTTCAACATTTCCAGCACCATGAGCGCAATCAAAACCTACAACACAACCATTTTTATGGCCTAACTCTGTAATGCGCTTTAAATCAAAATATTGACCTGTATAATAATTAACTCCACCAATCATTACTAAAGCAATTTCATCACCATGCTCTTCAAAAATCCGTTCTAAATCATCATAATTTGCCAACTCATCTTCCTCTCTTCCTTTCCATAAGATCAATCCTTCTTTATCGTCATATCCATGATGACGTAATTGTGATTCTATAGCATATTTGTCGGAAGGAAAAGCATCGGCTTCAATCAAAATCTTATATCTCTTTTTAGTAGGCTTATAGAATGAGACCATCATCAAGTGAAGATTGGTCGTAAGCGTATTCATCACCACAACTTCCAATGGTTTTGCGCCTACGATTTTAGCCATACTTTCTGTTAAAAATTCGTGATAAGGCATCCATGGATTTTTAGCCTCAGTATGTCCTTCAACACCCAAATTTGCCCAATCTTTCAACTCTTGATTTAGATATTCTTTAGTTGTTTTAGGCTGCAATCCAAGTGAGTTTCCAGTCATGTAAACCAGCTCGTTCCCTGCAGCATCTTGAGGTATATAAAATTTATTTCTGTAAGATTTTAATTCGTCATCAGAATCTAATTGTTTAGCAAATTCTAATGTTGATTTATAGTAGTCCAATGTGAGTAAATTATGTTTCTCACAAATTTACAGATTTAATCTGAGAATATTATCAATAAAATTTTGAAGAAATAGATTTTAATACAGCACTCTAAACTTGATAGTTCCTTCTACTTCACGTAACTTTTTTATTACTTTTTGATTGTAATCTTTATCCAAGTCAGTAATCACATATCCAACATTAGCATCGGTAGATAAGTATTGACCTGTAATATTCATATCATACTTTGCCAACACTTTATTGATTTTTGCCATTACTCCTGGAACGTTTTGATGAATATGCAAAAAGCGATGTGCATTTTCATGTTTTGGTAAACGAATATTTGGAAAATTAACTGCATCAACCGTATTTCCAGTATTGATATAAGCCATCATTTTATTAGGTACAAAATCAGCAATATCCTTTTGAGCTTCTTCAGTACTTCCTCCCACGTGAGGTGTTAGAATTACATTTTTCAAACCTTTTAGTTCAGTATAGAATTTTCCATTTTTTCTTGGCTCTTCAGGATACACATCAACTGCTGCTCCACTTAACTTTCCACTTTCTAAAGCCTTTTTTAAAGCAACAACATCAACTACGAATCCTCTAGATAAGTTTATTAAAATTGCACCGTCTTTCATTTGTGAAATTTCTTCCGTTCCAATATAATCTTTATTAGCAGCATTATCATCTACGTGTAAAGTAACTACATCAGAAATTGCTAATAAATCAGACAGTTTATCAATTTTTGTAGCATTACCTAAAGCCAATTTATCTTCAACATCATAATAGAAAACATTCATTCCCAATGCTTCTGCCAAAACAGATAATTGCTTCCCAATATTTCCATATCCAATAATTCCCAATTTTTTACCACGAACTTCTCTAGATCCATTTGCAGTTTTATTCCATTGACCATTGTGGAGTTCGGTGCTACGCTGAAAAACACTACGCATTAACATAATAATTTCTCCAATCGCCAATTCCACAACCGAACGCGTATTGCTATATGGAGCATTAAAAACTATAACTCCATTTTCTTTACAAGTTTCTAAATCAATTTGTTTTGTACCAATACAAAATGCCCCAACTACCATCAATTTTTCTGCAGCTGCAATTACTTTTTTAGTAACTTGAGTTTTTGAACGAATTCCTAAAACATGTACATCTTTAATTTTTTCAATCAATTCATCTTCAGATAAACTTCTAGAAACTGTTTCTACAGTAAAACCATCACCAGCTAATTTTTCAAAAGCATCAGGATGCACATTTTCTAACAATAAAATCTTTATTCTATGTTTAGGATAAGATATGTTTCTTGGCAGTCTATTCACAAATAAGAACTCATCTAAGTTTGGAGTAACATGATCCGCGTTTTCAGTTGTTTTGTCTCTCGATACATTTTCTGTATAAGCAAAAAATTTGTCCGCAACACCAGCTTCTCTAGTAACATAATCACTATATCCATCACCAATTACTTGAATTTCCCCTTCAAGATTTAAATCTTTTAGACATTGGATCTTTCCATTATGAGTTGCTAAAACATTATTCTCATCAAACCCAATAATATTACCTTCCGTATCAAATTTGAATTCATTAGCAAAAACTCTTTCAGATGGTATATTATAATCTTTAACTATATCATCAATAAACTCTTTAAATCCGCAAGAAACAACATAAATATCATCAGAAAATTTTTCAAAAAATTCTTTATTCCTTTCTATTGATTTTGACACTTGTTTTTTCAACTCAGCAATCAAACCCTCCAAATCTGATTTATTGGCATTTAATAATTTTATTCTTCTCTCTAAAGACTCGGTAAAAGAAATTTCGCCGTCAATACCCAAATTAGTGATATCAATTATCTCTTGAATAATCTCATCTCTTTTTGGATTATTTACCAACGTAATTTCAGCCAAAACATCTAATGCTTCTACTCTAGTTAAGGTACTATCAAAATCAAAAATATAATTCCTTTTTACGGTGCTCATTTGCATGATTATAAAGTCTATAATTAGCGAGTAAAGCTACAAAGTAAATAGAATAAAAAGAAGGCTTTTACAAGTTTTATCAAATTCATTTCTTTTACTTAAAATATTATCGAAAATGATAAAAATTGTTTTTAAAAATTATGAATTCCTAAAATTAATAATAGCCAAAAAACAGGCAATGCCTCGACCCAAAAAGCACTATAATATCTTGACTGTTTTTCTTTAGTAAAAATCAAAAATAAAACTGAAGTTACAATAACAATTAATCCGATGATTAAATGTTTATCGCTTATTGGGTTTTTAAAATACTCTAATACAATAAAAAGGATTGCGTAAAAAACACCTATTAATTTAGACTTATTTACACCTACTTTTTGAGGCAAGGTATTCATTGACGCATTATCACAATTCAAATCTCTAATATCAAACGGAATCGTAATAATAACAATAAAAAGAAATCTTTGAATAAATAATAACCATTCATTAGTTGATATTAAAATATCATTTTGAACAAGTGGAAAAAGTGTAGTAATACCAGCATAGGAAATAGCAATTAAATATAGTTTTATTCCTGGCAATTTTCTTAAAGAAACATTTTTAAAAGGAAGAGGAATAACATAAAAAATGGTAAACAGACCGAAAGGCAAAAGCCATAAAATTGCTTTTAACTGAAATAAAAATAATAAATAAAGTAATGAAACAAAACTAACTCCTGACATGACATACAAAAGTAACTTATGCTTTTTTAACCAATCCAAATACCAAGTATTAATTTCCGAAATTCTATAAAATCGTATAAAATTATAAGCAACTACAGTTGAAAATAAAACAAACAATGCAGTTTGATTCTCATAAATATTATAATGTAACAATGTAACTTTAACCAAACAAAAAGTTCCTAAAGCAACATGTAAGTTGCTAAATATATATAAATCGAAGATTTTCTTTAAAAACTGCACCACACAAATGTAAGTATTGACTGCAATAAATAAAAATAAAAATACATATCAAAAAGAGTAATTTTACTTTAGTATTTATCCAAAATGAATTATTTTTGACACACTAATTTTTTTACTTTAAAAATGCAAACAAACTCTTTCGCTTTAAGACATATTGGCCCTCGTGAAAACGACATAAAATCGATGCTAAAAACTATTGGTGTTGACACATTAGATGAGTTGATTACACAAACAATTCCTGATGATATTCGATTAGAAAACGAATTAAATCTTGATAAAGAAATAAGCGAATATGAGTATTTACAGCATATTAACGAGTTAGGCGCAAAGAACAAAGTATTTAAAAGTTATATAGGTTTAGGCTATCATGAAGCAATAGTGCCAAGTGTAATACAACGCAATATTTTAGAAAATCCAGGATGGTATACGGCCTACACTCCTTACCAAGCCGAAATTGCTCAAGGTAGATTGGAAGCATTATTAAATTACCAAACAATGGTTTGTGATTTAACTGGTATGGAACTTGCAAATGCATCGCTACTTGATGAAGGAACGGCTGCTGCTGAAGCAATGGCTCTGTTGTTTGATGTTCGAGAACGCCCTCTAAAAAAGGCAGGAGCAAATAAGTTTTTTGTTTCTGAAGAAATTTTACCTCAAACATTATCTATTTTACAAACTCGCTCTATTCCTATTGGAATAGAACTAGTTATTGGTAACCATGAAAAATTTGATTTTTCTGAAGGTTTTTTTGGTGCAATACTTCAATATCCAGGAAAACACGGACAAGTTTATGACTATTCTGATTTTGTTTCAAAAGCAAATGAGAAAAGCATCAAGGTTGCTGTAGCTGCTGATATATTATCATTAGTAAAATTAAAAGCGCCAGGAGAATTTGGCGCTGATGTTGTTGTTGGAACTACACAACGTTTTGGAATTCCTTTGGGTTATGGAGGTCCACATGCAGGATATTTTGCAACCAAAGAAGCTTACAAAAGAAGTATTCCAGGAAGAATTATTGGAGTTACTAAAGATGTAGATGGTGGTCGCGCTTTAAGAATGGCTTTACAAACTCGTGAGCAACATATAAAACGTGAAAGAGCAACGTCAAATATTTGTACAGCCCAAGTTTTATTGGCCGTTATGGCAGGAATGTATGCTGTATATCATGGAAAAGATGGAATTCAACATATTGCTGATACAGTTCATAATAAAACAAAATTATTAGCCAAGTTTCTAGATGAAAATGGTTTTAATCAATTAAACACATCATATTTTGACACGCTTTTAATTGAAATAGATAACCAAAAAATTAAAGAAATATCAGAATCAGCAAAAGTTAACTTCAACTATATTGATGATAAACACATATCAATTTCTATCAATGAAGCAACAACTCAAAAAGATTTAGTAACTCTATTTCAAATCTTTGGCTCTCTAAAACCTTCGGTAATTACTAATAATTCAAGTGAAGAAAATGATAATTCATTTAATCAAATTTTAACTCAAAGAAAATTTGAATCTAATTTCAATGTAATTCCTCAAAACATCCAAAGAAACACTCCTTTCTTAGAAAACGAAGTGTTCAACTCGTATCAATCGGAAACTGAAATGATGCGTTATATCAAAAAATTGGAGCGCAAAGATTTAGCCTTAAATCACTCCATGATTTCGTTAGGTTCTTGTACAATGAAGTTAAATGCTGCCTCTGAAATGTTGCCATTGAGCAACCCAAATTGGGGAAATATTCACCCATTTGCACCTTTAAATCAAGCAGAAGGATATCAACAAATGCTTAAAAATTTAGAGCAACAATTAAATGTAATTACTGGTTTTGCAGGAACTTCTTTACAACCTAACTCAGGAGCACAAGGTGAATTTGCAGGTTTAATGACAATAAGAGCCTATCATCAATCAAATGGTGATTCGCATAGAAATATTTGCTTAATTCCTGCTTCTGCTCATGGAACAAATCCAGCGTCTGCAGTGATGGCTGGAATGAAAGTTGTTGTTACCAAAACAGATGAAAGAGGAAATATTGATGTGGAAGACTTACGTGCCAAAGCAGAATTACATAAAGATAATTTAGCAGCATTAATGGTCACCTACCCTTCAACTCATGGAGTGTATGAAAAAGCCATTAAGGAAATTACTCAAATCATACATGATAATGGTGGTCAAGTATATATGGATGGCGCCAATATGAATGCTCAAGTTGGATTGACTAATCCAGCAACAATTGGTGCAGATGTGTGTCACTTAAACTTGCACAAAACTTTCGCTATTCCTCATGGTGGTGGTGGTCCTGGTGTAGGTCCAATTTGTGTTGCGCCTCAACTAGTCCCATTTTTACCAACCAATCCTATAGTATCAACAGGAGGAAATAATGCTATTACTGCAATATCTGCTGCTCCTTGGGGTTCAGCATTGGCATGTATTATTTCTTACGGATACATAACTATGCTTGGCGCAAAAGGACTAACTGATGCTACCAAAATTGCAATATTAAATGCCAATTACATGAAAGAACGTTTACATGGTCATTACGAAACTTTGTATTCTGGCGAGTTAAATCGAGCAGCCCATGAAATGATTTTAGATTGTCGTGAATTTAAACAACATGGAATTGAAGTCGTTGATATTGCAAAACGATTAATGGATTATGGTTTCCACGCGCCTACAGTTTCTTTTCCAGTTGCAGGAACTATCATGGTTGAGCCAACAGAAAGTGAAAGTTTAGCAGAATTAGATCGTTTTTGTGATGCATTAATATCTATTAGAAAAGAGATTGCTGAAGCAACAAAAGAAGATGCTAACAATCTATTAAAAAATGCACCACACACGCAAGAAATGTTAACTGCAGATGATTGGTCATTACCTTACACAAGAAAACAAGCAGCTTTCCCTTTAAATTATATTGCTGAAAATAAATTTTGGCCATCTGTACGTCGTGTTGATGATGCTTATGGTGACCGAAACTTGATTTGTTCATGCAATCCTATTGAAGATTATATGTAATGCCAAATGACAAGGTAAAAAATATAAATGTTCAATTATTATCCGATAATTGGTATACACTTAACAAAATTACTTTTGATTATTTGAATGACAAAGGTGTTTGGGAAACTCAACATCGCGAATCTTACGATAGAGGAAATGGCGCAGCAATTTTACTTTATAACCCTATAAAAAAGACGGTTATTCTTACTAAGCAATTTCGAATGCCTACTTATGTTAATGGCAATGATGATGGTATGATGATTGAGGTTTGCGCTGGAGTTTTGGACGGTGATGCACCAGAAAAATGTGCTATAAAAGAAGCAGAAGAAGAATCAGGTTATAAAGTAAAAAGCATTCAAAAGGTGATGGAAACTTATATGTCTCCAGGAGCAGTTACAGAGATTTTACATCTTTTCGTTGCTGAATATACCGACGAAATGAAAGTAAGTGAAGGTGGAGGCCTTGACGACGAACATGAAAATATTGAAGTATTAGAAATGCCTTTTTCACATGCAATAGACATGATCAAAAGAAAAGAAATTGTGGATGCAAAAACAATTTTACTATTACAATATGCTCAAATAAACGACTTGATATAAATTTTTTATTAGGTCTTTGCTTAACTAAAACGTTAACTTAAAAAAACATATTATTTTTTTTAGTCTTATTTTTTAAAATACTATTTTTGTCTTTACAATAATTTTTAAAACTTATGAAACCCGTAACCAAACAAACCTATATAGATTGGTATAAAAACATGCTGTTTTGGAGAAAATTCGAAGACAAATTAGCAGCAGTTTACATCCAGCAAAAAGTAAGAGGTTTTTTACATTTATATAATGGTCAAGAAGCAGTATTAGCAGGAGCATTACATGCAATGGATCTTACCAAAGACAAAATGATAACTGCTTACCGTAATCACGTCCAACCAATAGGAATGGGAGTTGATGCTAAAAAAGTTTTTGCTGAATTGTATGGGAAAGTGACCGGAACTTCACATGGAATGGGAGGTTCAATGCACATTTTTTCTAAAGAACATCGCTTTTACGGAGGTCACGGAATTGTAGGTGGTCAAATACCTTTAGGTGCAGGAATAGCGTTCGCAGACAAATATTTCGATAGAGATGGCGTTACATTAACATACTTTGGTGATGGAGCAGCACGTCAAGGTTCATTACATGAAACATTTAACATGGCAATGAACTGGAAATTACCAGTAGTATTTATTTGTGAGAATAACGGTTATGCCATGGGAACATCAGTAGAGAGAACAGCAAACCATGAAGATATTTGGAAATTAGGATTGGGATATGAAATGCCATGTGGACCAGTTGACGGAATGAATCCAGTAAAAGTTGCAGAAGCAATGCATGAAGCAATTGAAAGAGCAAGACGTGGTGACGGACCAACATTCCTTGAAATGAAAACATACAGATATCGTGGTCATTCAATGTCAGATGCTCAACACTATAGAACAAAGGATGAAGTTGCAGAATACAAAAAAATAGATCCAATTACGCAAGTATTGGATATTATAAAAGATAAAAATTATTTATCTCAAGACGAAATTGACGCAATTGACAAAGGTGTAAAAAGCGAAGTTGCAGAATGTGTAAAGTATGCTGAAGAGTCTCCATATCCAGAAGTGAAACAACTGTATGATGTAGTTTACGAACAAGAAGATTATCCATTTTTAAAACATAGGTAATGGCAGAAATAATAACAATGCCTCGATTGAGTGATACGATGACTGAAGGAGTTGTATCAACTTGGCTTAAAAAAGTTGGCGACAAAGTTGAAGAAGGAGATATCCTTGCCGAAATTGAAACTGACAAAGCAACGATGGAATTCGAGTCTTTTAATGAAGGAACATTATTATATGTTGGTCTTAAAGAAGGTGAAACTGCACCTGTTGATTCATTATTAGCAATTATTGGAGAAGAAGGAGAAGATGTATCTGCATTGATAGCCAATCATAATGCAAGTGAGAGCAATGAAGAAGTTACTGAAGAAATAACTTCAAAAGTAGAAGAACTACCAGAAGAAAGTTCTACTCAAACTGAAATTCCTGAAGGAATAGAGGTTGTAACAATGCCTAGATTAAGTGATACTATGACTGAAGGAACAGTATCGACTTGGTTAAAAAAGGTTGGTGATAAAGTTGAAGAAGGCGATATACTTGCTGAAATTGAAACTGACAAAGCAACAATGGAGTTTGAATCTTTTAATTCAGGAACTTTATTATATGTTGGATTGCAAGAAGGTGAAACTGCTGAAGTAGACTCACTATTAGCAATTATAGGTGAAGCTGGAACAAACGTAGATGCTATTGTCAAAAATTTCAGTGCTTCAAGTTCACAACCAAAGAAAGAAGAAAAAGCAGTAATTAAAGAAAGCACAAAAATTGAAGATAAAAAAGAGGTAACAACTGCGACTCCAACTCCAATAGTTACTTCAAATAATTCGAATGAACGTATTATTGCATCTCCATTGGCCAAAAAACTAGCAGAAGAAAAAGGAATTAATTTAGCAACTATACAAGGTTCGGGAGATCATGGAAGAATTATCAAACGTGATATAGAAAATTATGTTCCGGCAACTGTAAGTTCTTCAAGTGCTCCAGTTCAAAAATTTGTTACTACAGGTCAAGAAGACTTTGATGAGATTAAGCATTCTCAAATGCGTAAAGTGATTGCTAAGCGTTTAGGAGAATCTAAATTCACTGCTCCTCATTATTATTTAGCAGTAGAATTTGATATGGAAAATTCGATTGCTTTCCGTAAGCAATTTAACTCCATTCCTGACACCAAAATTTCATACAATGATATGATTGTGAAGGCTTGTGCCTTGGCATTGAAACAACATCCACAAGTGAATTCTCAATGGTTTGATGACCGCATGAAATTAAATAATCACGTTCATATTGGTGTAGCAGTTGCTGTTGAAGATGGCTTAGTAGTTCCTGTAGTAAAGTTTGCCAACGAACAAACTTTACCTCAAATTGGAGCATCTGTTAAAGATTTTGCTGGCAGAGCAAGAAACAAGAAATTAACGCCAGCCGAAATGGAAGGAAGTACATTTACTATTTCTAATTTAGGAATGTTTGGTATCGAAAGTTTTACTTCGATTATAAACCAACCAAATTCAGCGATACTTTCTGTTGGAAATATTGTTGAAAAACCAGTTGTTAAAAACGGACAAGTAGTTGTTGGTAACACAATGAAATTAACGCTTGCTTGCGATCATAGAACGGTTGATGGTGCAACTGGCGCACAGTTTTTACAAACTTTGAAGGGATATATTGAGAATCCAGTAACAATGTTAGTTTAATAAATACTTAATTATATAAATATAACGCCTATCTTTCGATAGGCGTTTTTTGTTACTTGACTTCCCTATTAATTTTACTAACTTTACTTTTTAACATCTTCAAATTTATAATCAATAGAATTATTTTCTAATAAAAATTTTAATGGAAAAAAGAGACAAAGGCATACGCTATAAAATCAAATGGTTCTTAAATATTATTAAAAATGGACTTTTTCTTCATGGCATTCGTAATACGTTCGCAAAAATTGGGTTAGATTTTATGCCGTATTATTGGGAACTGGGTTCTATTAATATAGAGCCTCCTCAAATTAGAGATGATAATTCCAAATACGAATTATCAGTATTTGGTGTAAAAGAAATTACTTATATCAAAAATAATGTTATTGGAATTGACCATAAAGATTTAATGAGCGACCTAAATAACGGCAGTACATGTTTAGGCATAAAGTATAATGGTGAAATTGCAATTTATTCATTTATTAAACATCAAACTTTTTTATTTAGAGATAGAGAATTTATAATAAACCCTACAGAAAGTTACGTACACAACACCTATACATTCGAAAATTATAGAGGTAGAAATTTAGCACCTTATTTACGTTATCAAAGTTACCAATACTTTAAAGATAAAGGCATAACTAAATACTATAGTATAAGCGAATATTTTAATAAGCCAACTCTAAGATATAAACGGAAGTTAAATGTAAAGCCTTTGAAATTATACTTAAGTGTAATTTTATTTAAAAAATGGTCTTTTAATTTCACTCTAAAAACCTACTAAATCATTATTAGTGAATAAATTAGTCATTTTTTTTGTTCAATTTCGCTACATTATTTAGCACTTTTTTAATTCTGATTTTTTTCAATAATACTTTAGTAATAAAATTATTAATCTGTCTTGGTAAAAAAGGTAGAGGACGTAATAAATCAATAATTAAGACTACTCTTTCTTGATTAGAATTGTTCACAACCTCATGATCCCAAGTATCGTCAAATAATAAACTATCTCTCTCTTTCCATTGATAAATCTGATCTTTTATTCTTATGTGTGGTGGTGAATCATTTGGCACTTTTAAACCTAAATGATATCTAAGGTAACCTCTATAAGGGCCATGATGAGCAGGAATTGATTTGCCTGGCTCTAACACCGAAAAAAACACTTTATAAGCATTAGGAATGTCTTTAATTAACTCACAAATCTTTGGACATAATTCTTTGGCCAATTCAGGTGTTTCTCCAGAATAATATAACAGAAATACCTTCCATTTCAAATTTGATTCGACTTTCCCTGAAATTGCATAATTTCTTTGATCAACTTCATGATAAGAAGGAATCTCAAAATGTTTATTTACATTTTCATATTCCGATTTAATAATTTCAAAGTTTTGTTCAATTATAGACAATTGAGGAAAATAAGTGACAGCGTCTAAAATAACAGGACGATTAGAACCACCGTCATATCTACTGATGATACTATTACCCGTTTTCATTAACATATTGATAGTAATGGCACGAAAATTCATATTGAGAAATTTAATATAGAATGTTTTAATATAGTGAATACTTTTATAAAAGCAGCAATTCACAATTGTGGTAGGGCATCTTTATCAAATTTACAAAAGAATTTTGACAAACTAGATAGAATCCTTTTGTAATACCTTTTAACACCTTTCAAAAGACGGGCTTTTTTCCAAACATAATTCAACTATTTTATTACTAATTTTAGATTTTATACAAATTATAAAAACAGTAAACAGGAACAAAAGGTGCTTTTATCCGGAAATATAAACCCATAAAAGAGTATTTTAGTACTTTTATAACTAGTTGGCATTCATTAAAACAGACCGCAAAGGAAACAAGAAAATATGGCATACGAAACAGCATTAAAGATTAAAGATGTAGTAGAAAGCATTCACAAAAAGAAATATTTACTTCCAGCAATCCAAAGAGAATTTGTTTGGAACACTTATCAAATCGAAAGACTTTTTGATAGTATAATGAGAAACTATCCAATTAGTTCTTTTTTGTTTTGGCAAGTGGAAAAAGAGAATGTGACTGACTTCAAATTTTACGAATTTTTACGAGAATTTCACGAGAGAGATAATAGACATAATTCAAAAGCAGACGTAAATGGAGAAGAAGAAATTACTGCCATTTTAGATGGTCAACAAAGGTTGACTTCAATTTATGTTGCTCTAAAAGGAACATTTGCCGAAAAATTACCAAGAAAAAGATGGGATAACGATAAAGCATATCCTAAAACAAAACTTTATTTGAATTTAGTTTCAAATTCTGAACATAGCGAACTTGAATTTGATTTCCGTTTTCTAACTGAAGAAGACGCAAAAGAGAATGACGAAAACTCTTATTGGTTTTGTGTTGGAGAAATCTTAAACTTAAAAGAACCAGGAGAAGTAAACAGTTTTCTAATTCAGAATGGAATTTTTCAAAATTACACTCAAGAACAGGCAAACTTTGCAAATAACACTCTATTTCAATTACATAACGTAATTCACATTACACCACTTATAAGTTATTACAAAGAGAAAAGTCAATCTTTAGACAAAGTATTGAACATTTTTATAAGAATTAATAGTGGTGGAACTATTTTGAGTTATTCAGATTTATTATTGTCAATAGCAACAGCACAATGGGAGGAAAAAGATGCAAGAGAAGAAATAATAAAGTTTGTTGACGAAATTAATGATATTGGAAACGGATTTAACTTTAATAAAGATTTTGTTTTAAAATCGAGTTTAGTAATAAATGATTTTAGCGATTTTGCTTTTAAAGTAGATAATTTCAATAAAGCCAATATGCTTAAAATTGAGAGTAATTGGGACAAACTAACCGATTCAATCAGAATAGCAGTAAAACTTGTTTCAAGTTTTGGTTATAATAGAGAAACCTTAACTTCAAATAATGCAATAATTCCAATTGCCTATTATTTATATAAAATTAATGCAACTGACAGTTATCCTGACTCGAATAACAATTTAGAAGATAAAGAGAAAATACGCAAATGGTTAATTTTAACGTTAGTAAAAAGAGCATTTAGTGGTCAGCCAGATAATGTATTACGACCAATTCGTAAAATCATAAAAGAAAATGACACTATTTTTCCACTTGACAAAATAGTAGAGAAATTTAAAGGAACTAACAAATCATTATTGTTTTCAGACGAAGATGTTGAAAACCTAACTTATTACAAATACGGACAAGGTTTCACTTTTTCAGTTTTATCATTGTTATATCCACATTTAGACTATAATAATCAATTTCACATAGACCATATTTTTCCAAAAAGCCTTTTTACAAGAACAAAGTTGCGTAAAAGAGGAATTGAAGAAGATGATATAGATACATTTATTGGCTATTTAAACTATATTGGAAATCTTCAATTACTTGGAGCAATCCCAAATATTGAGAAAAAAGACACGGAATTTAAGATTTGGCTTGAAAAAACATATCCAAACAACGACAAACAAAATGAATTCAAAAATGTTCACAATATTCCAAATGTTGATTTAGAATTTAAAAACTTTATTGAGTTTTTTGAGGAACGTGAAAAATTACTCATTATTGAATTTGGAAAAATATTGCAAATCGAAAACGAAAAAACAACAGCGGAATAAAATAACGAAATGCCAACACCGTATAAAATTAATTGCTGGTAATAGCCTATTTACGAAAGCCCTCGCGGACTTTCTATCTGTGATTTATTTGCTAACTTTAGTGCTTAAACCACGCAACTAATCTTATACAAACACGTTGAAGCACATTCAGCAAAGTTGAACTTTTGTTTCTTCGTGCTTCGCACTCCCATCCCAAAAGATTGTGCTTCAACAGACCTGCTAAACCAAATTATTTAGTATAGTGATATTTAAAATTAATATCACCTTTGCTGGGCATCGAGCCAAAACGATGCACCAACTTTTACTAAACATAATTTGGCTCTGCAATTTTTGCTCCCAATAATCGAAATTTGGCAAATAACGCAAGACTCGCTTGCTATTCGATAAATTATTATCAGATTGATATAGGAAGTCTAATATCTGATAATAATTGCCCAAATTCCTTATATTTACTCAAAAATTACAGAACTACGTTTAGCAGGTCTGTGTGTCATTTTACCAAACCCAAAAATCATAGTGAAAAAAGAATCTGAACTGACTGAATTTCAAAAATGCCTTATAAATATAAAATGGATATTTCTTGAAATGTATCTCGATTATACAGAAACAAAGAATATTCAAACTGACAACAGAAATTTTCTGATATATAAAGTCAGCAAATATGGATTTATACAAGTTTGTTCTTTTCTAGAAGAGTATAGTATATTAAGTCGATTATCTAAAGATGACGAGAATTTAAGAGACACTCTTTATGTTTGCGCACCAGTAATAAGGAATCTGAAAAAATACAACGGATTAACGAAAATGAGGAATTTAATGTTAGCTCACGTAAACAGAGATAAACTCGGAAATTTCAAACCTTGGTGGAATGAATTAAACGGATTAAGAAAGCCAAGTACTGAAAAAGACATCAATGAGCTTTACGAATCTTTAGCCTTTGTCATTGATATGTTGAGTGTAAGACACAAAAAAGAATGGGATGAGGCAATTCCATATTTGGAGAAATCAGTAAAGGACTATATGGCGGAAGATGCTAAAGTCCAATTTGACAAAATCGAGAAAGAAAAAAGTATGCGAGAAATTAACCAAGAAGTCCTAAAACGAATGAAAGAAAAGAACATTCAACCTTTACCAAGAAAAAAATAAAAACGCCACACAACAACGTGTATAGCGAATAAGCGTTGAAGCACATTCAGCCTTTGGCTGATCAAATACTAAAACCAAAAAAAGCCTCGATTTACATCGAGGCTTTTTTCTAAATTATATATAACTAAATGCTTATTTTTTAAATTTAGCGTATTTAGTTTTGAACTTATCAATACGTCCTGCCGTATCAATTAATTTCTTCTTACCTGTATAGAAAGGGTGTGAAGTTCTAGAAATCTCCATCTTCACCAAAGGATACTCAACACCGTCAACTTCTAGTGTTTCTTTTGAATCTGCAGTTGAACGAGTTAAAAATACGTCTCCGTTTGACATATCTTTGAATGCCATCATTCTATAATTTTCTGGGTGTATACCTTTTTTCATTTTTTTAAATTTTAACACAACGCTTTTTGACGTTGCTAATTTTGAGTTTGCAAATTTAACTATATTTTTGAAATTTCAAACAATAAAAGTGTTTTATTTGTATAAAAATAAACACGTTAAAAATAGTAACACATGCGTTTCAAAAATTGTCTTGTTATAGTAATAGTTTCAGTAATACTTTTTTCTTGCAAAACAGAATATAAATTTAATTTAAATACTCCTAAAAAACTGAAAACAAATGAATTACTTTCAATATCGGTTACCGAAAAAAACAATCAGCCAATAGACTCGGTTCAGATAAGTATTGACAAGAAAAAACTAACCGTAAACGATGATTTAACTACAACTCTTGATATCAACGATTACAAATTAGGAAGACATACCATTACTTCGTTAATTTTTTATACCAACAAGACTAAAAAAATCACCAAAACAGTTTATTTCCTAGCAGATAGTGAACCAGCAATTTACGATTACAAGATAGTTAACACCTATCCGCATGACAAAAATGCGTATACCCAAGGTTTAGAAATCCATGATGGTTTTTTATATGAAAGCACTGGTCAAAATGGGCGTTCATCATTAAGAAAAGTTAATTTAAAAACTGGTGAAGTATTACAAAAAACAGACTTAGACAATCAATATTTTGGAGAAGGTATGACAAGGTTTGGCGATAATATTTTTATGCTTACGTGGAGAAAAGGCATTGGTTTTATCTATGATTTCAACACATTTGAAGAAAAAGGAACATTCAAATATAAAAACAGTTTAGAAGGTTGGGGATTGACTAACAACGGAGAAAAATTGATTAAAACTGACGGAACTGAACGCATTTGGTTTTTAAATCCTGAAACACAAGCAGAAGTTAGTTTTATTGAAGCCTATACCAACAAGCGAAAAGTTGAAAAACTAAACGAACTTGAATACATTGATGGTAAAATTTATGCAAACGTATACCAACAAAACTCTATTTTAATTGTTGATGCCAAAACTGGAAAAATTGATGGCGTAGCCAACCTTAACGGCCTTAAAGACAAAGTTGAACAACATTCACAACTAGATGTCTTAAATGGTATCGCTTATGACAAAGCAACTAACAAACTCTATGTAACTGGAAAAAACTGGAGTAAACTATTTGAAATAGAATTGGTAAAAAGAAAATAAAAACAATAATAACTCGCTAGAAAAGTTATATTTTTATACCAAATTACCTTTATGAAAAACTACGGGCTTTTTTTATCATTAATTTTTATAATTATACTGTCTTCTTGCCGTGATGATTTTGAAACTGTTCCAAGTACAGGTGAACTTCGATTTTCAAAAGACACTGTTTATTTAGATACTGTATTTACCAATATAGGTTCAAGCACTTATAATCTAAAAGTATATAACAGAAGTAATAATGACATTTATATTCCAAGTGTAAGATTGGCAAAAGGAGAAAGTTCAAACTATCGTTTAAATGTAGATGGATTGCCTGGAAAATCATTTGAAAATATTGAAATACTTGCCAAAGACAGTATTTATGTATTTATAGAAACAACTGTAAATGTTGCTAACAAACCTGACCCTTTATATACTGATGAAATATTATTTGACAATGGAAGTAATGAACAAGATGTACATTTAGTAACATTGGTTCAAGATGCAATATTTATAAAACCAAATCAAAATCCTATTACAAGAGTCATTGACTCCTTAACGCTTGATGGTCAACCAACAACGATCAAAGGACGCTTTTTGGAAGATAGCGAGTTGAATTTTACTAGTGAAAAACCATATGTTGTCTACGGATATGCTGCTGTTGCAGAAGATAAAACTTTAACTGTTGACGCAGGTGCCAGAATACATTTTCACGCCAATTCAGGTCTTATAATTGATAAAAAAGCAACGCTTAAAATAAATGGTGAATTAGATAACGAAGTAATCATTGAAGGAGATAGACTCGAACCAAATTTTAGCGAAAATCCTGGACAATGGGGCGCAATATGGATGCGTGCTGGAAGCAAGGATCATGAAATAAATTATACTACCATAAAAAATGGAAGTATTGGAATTTTATTAGATTCAATTGGAAGCAACTCCGCTCCCACTTTAACCATCAAAAATTCTCAAATATACAATCACTCTAATTATGGAATACTAGGAAGAGAAACTAATATTCTAGGTGAAAATGTTGTAATTAATAATGCTGGTTTCTCGGCACTTGCATGTGTTATTGGAGGAGCTTATAATTTCACTCATTCAACCTTTGCTAATTATTGGAATAATAGTTTCAGGCAATTTCCAACGGTTTTAGTAAACAACTTTTTTACCTATGATGATAATGGTATGGATGTAGTTGAAACTCGAAATTTGGTTGAAGCAAACTTCACGAATTGTATCATTTATGGTAGTAACAATATAGAATTACTTTTAGATAGAGTCGATGGTTCAGACTTCAATTATAATTTTAGTAACAACTTGATTCGTTTTAATGATTTTAATGGAAGTTATGATGGAATTCCTGAGTATAATTTTAATGACTCTACTCACTATCAAAACAATATCTTGAATGAAAGTCCACATTTTAGAAATACATTAACTAATGATTTAATTATTGGACAAGAATCAGCTGGAAATGGATTAGGGAATTTATCAGGAGCAATGCAAGTACCTCAAGATATTTTAGGTGAAAACAGAACTTCTAGTCCTGATATTGGAGCATATCAACATATAGAGTTTGAATAAATGAAGAATGTAATAATTACTGGAACTAGTCGAGGGATTGGCTATGAATTAGCACAGTTGTTTGCTAACAATAATCACAGCGTGCTTGCAATTTCAAGAAATAGCAAACCTATTGATATGTTAAATCATCCAAATATTACAACTTTAGCAATTGATATTTCTAACAAAAAAGAAATTCAAAAAATTGTTGAGTTTGTTGAGAATAATTGGAAAACTGTTGATGTTTTAATAAATAATGCAGGAAAACTTGCCAACAAACCCTTTTCAGAAACTACTACTCAAGATTTCATAGATGTTTATAATGTGAATGTTTTTGCTGTTGCTGAAGTGACAAGAATACTTATTCCGTTTTTGAAAAACGATAGCCATGTTGTAACTATCAGCAGTATGGGAGGAATTCAAGGCAGTATGAAATTCCCTGGGCTTGCAGCTTACAGTTCATCAAAAGGTGCTGTTATAACCCTATCTGAATTACTTGCCGAAGAATATAAAGATCATGGAATTTCATTTAATGTTTTAGCACTAGGAGCAGTACAAACTGAAATGTTGGAAGAAGCATTTCCTGGATACAAAGCGCCAACAACTGCATTAGAAATGGCAGCATATATTTATAATTTTTCGTTAACAGGAAATAAATATTATAACGGAAAAGTATTACAAGTATCAAATTCCACGCCATAGCATTATGCAAAATGCACTCGAGAAACATATACCTAAGGCTTCTGTAGCATTAGTAACCGAATTATTAAAAAAATACCCTCATCAATTAAAAATTGTAAATCAACGAGCAACCAAACATGGTGATTTTAGGCTCACTAAAAACAAAGAGTATCAAATTACTGTCAATAACAATTTAAACCCTTATCAATTTCTTTTAACCTTAATCCATGAAATTGCGCATTTAGTTACCCATAATAATCACAAGAGAGTGCAACCTCATGGAAGCGAATGGAAACAAAATTTTCAACATTTAATGTTACCTTTCTTACAGCCAAGCATATACCCAAAAGAGATTCTTCCACAATTGGCTAATTATTTAAAGAATCCTAAAGCAAGTACTGATTCTGATGTGAATTTGGCATTAGCATTAAAAAAGTATAACGTAAAATCAAATAAGAACTATATTTTTGAAGTTCCATTTGGAACAGAATTCACGTTTAAAAATCGTATCTTTCGGAGAGGAAATAAAAGACGTACGAGATATGAATGCGTTGAACTCAAATCAAAAAAATTATATCTATTTAACCAAAATGCTGAAGTTGAATTAAACTAAAAAATATGAATAAAAACTATTTTGCAGTCATTATGGCTGGAGGAGTTGGCTCACGTTTCTGGCCAATGAGTACACAAGAATATCCAAAGCAATTCCATGATATGTTGGGAACTGGAGACTCATTAATCCAAAAAACATTCAGTAGGTTAGAACGATTAATCCCTTCTGAAAACATCTTAATTTCCACTAATAAAAGATATAAAAATTTAGTACTCAAACAATTAGAAAACACTACTAAGAAACAATTACTTTTAGAGCCTTGTATGCGTAATACTGCACCTTGTATTTTATATGCGGCACTTAAAATTCATGCTATAAATCCTGATGGAGTTATGATAATTGCTCCTAGTGATCATTGGATTGAAAATGAACCAAAATTTATTGACAATATTGAAACTGCATTTGAGTTTTGCCAACAAAATGACGTGTTAATGACACTTGGAATTGAGCCTAGTTCACCAAATACTGGTTATGGCTATATTCAATTCGAAAACAACAATGCTGAAATAAAAAAAGTAAAACAGTTTACTGAAAAACCTAATTTGGAGAATGCTAAAAAGTTTATAGAAAGTGGTGTTTATCTTTGGAACGCTGGAATTTTCATTTGGAGTGTCAAGAGTATCTTAAAAGCATTTGAATCAAGTTTACCAGAAATGCACTCCTTGTTTTGTAAAGCTAATAATGTCTATAATACTGAGTTTGAGGATGATTTTATTGATACTAATTATGCAAATGCAGAAAACATTTCAATTGATTATGGAATCTTAGAAAACGCTAAAAATGTTCATGTATTACCAGTAAATTTTGACTGGAATGATTTAGGAACTTGGGGATCGTTATATAACAAATTACCAAAAGATGAACATAAAAATGCAGCTGTAGGTGGTGAAACAATTTTTAGAGACTCATCAAACAATATTGTAAGAACTCAAAATAAAAAGAGAGTTGTTATTCAAGGCTTAAATGATTATATTGTGGTTGAAAAAGATGATGTTCTATTGATTTGTCCAAAAAGCGATGAACAAAACATCAAACAAATTACACAAGTTGCAAAAGATAAATTTGGAAACGAATTTGTATAAATCATAATTCTATGGAATCAAAATTTGAAAAAAAAATTGACCCAAATTCAGCTCCTGAAAACAATCCTCAAGATATTGGAAGTATTTGGAAAAATTTCAAACAATTTTTAAGTAAACTTCTAGACATAAGGCATGACACTGACAAGAATGCTACTATTGAAGATGTAAAAAATAATATTTCTATGCAAGGTCATACTGCATGGATTTTGGTATTTTCAATTTTGATTGCATCTATTGGATTAAATACAAGTTCGACAGCAGTTGTAATTGGCGCCATGCTTATTTCTCCATTAATGGGTCCAATTTTAGGTGTTGGGTTGTCGATTGGAATTAATGATATTGACACCTTGAGACGTTCTTTTGTAAATCTTGGAGTAATGATTGGACTAAGTTTAATTACTTCATTTTTATTTTTTTCATTCCCACTTTTTCAAGAACTAACACCAGAATTAAAAGCTCGTACTGCGCCAGATGTACGTGATGTATTTATTGCAATTTCAGGTGGTTTAGCGCTGATTGTAGCAATAAGTAGGCGATCAAAACAAACCAATACTATTGCTGGTGTTGCGATTGCAACAGCTTTAATGCCTCCTTTGTGTACAGCAGGATATGGGCTTGCAGTTTGGAATTTAGAATTTTTCTTTGGTGCAATGTTCTTATTTACAATTAATACTATTTTTATAGCCTTAGCAACATTTTTAATTGTAAAGTTTTTACGTTTTCCAATGGTAAAATATATCAACTCAGCAAAAAGAAAGCGTATTGCACAATTAGCTTCATTTGTTGCAATAATCATCTTCGCATTTAGTGTTTTTCAATTTTATCAACTATACCAAAGAGGTCAATATATTCAAAATGCCCATAACTTTATTCAAGAAATGAAAGAAAATGGTATAAGTATAATTGATGAAGATGATAAAAACATTAACTATAATAATAAGAGTATCAAGTTAGTTCTTTTTGGGAAAACACTAAGTAAAAGCGAGATAGAAAATTGGGAATCAAAATTACCAACCTATGGTTTAGCAGATACTAAATTAAATATTCAACAAGGTGTTGATGACTCGGACTTAAGAGCACAAGTAGAAAATCTAAGTGATTTATATGCTCAAAACCAAGGAATCATATTATCTAGAGATGAAAAAATAAAACAAAGTGAAAATAAAATTAAACTTTTAGAAGCCGAGTTAAACAAATATTACAAAGTTCCATTTGTACAACTAAGTCAAGAAGCTAAAACTAATTATAACGCATTAAAATCTTTAAGTTATTCTAATGTCATTTCAACCAATTTTAAAACTACTGATACATTGACAGTTTTCACCGCATCTTGGTATGATTCCATACCAAATTATTCGCAACAAGAAATAAAATTGAAAGAGTGGCTAAAGATAAGGCTTCAATTAGATACACTAAAAGTTGAGAGAAAGTAAACTCAAATATATTCTATAAAAAAATCCGAAGTTAAACTTCGGATTTTTTATTGTGACTTGGCTGGGGCTCGAACCCAGGACCACCTCCTTAAAAGGGAGGTGCTCTACCAACTGAGCTACCAAGTCCTCCTTTTTCTCTTTTTGCGGCTGCAAATATAAGTTACTTTTTAAATAAAACAAACAGAATTATAATTTACTTTCTCGCAAATAAGTTTCACGAACTTTTTTAAATAAATTAGAAGAATAAACAAAATTTACGACAGCCTCATTATCAGTAATAAAGATATCTTTATTAGTACCTTCCCAAGCTTTTTTACCGTCTTTTAGAAAAACAATTTTTTCTCCAATTTCCATTACTGAATTCATGTCATGAGAGTTAACAACCGTGACTATATCATATTCAGCTGTAATTTCTTGAATTAAATTATCAATAACTGTTGCAGTTTGAGGATCTAAACCAGAATTAGGCTCATCACAAAATAAATATTTAGGATTCATTACTATAGCTCTAGCAATAGCAACACGTTTTTGCATACCGCCAGAAAGTTGTGCAGGAAATTTCTTGTTTGATCCAGGTAAATTTACTCGTTCTAAAACAAAATTTACTCGATTTAACATTTCCTTTTTACTTTTATTAGCAAACATCTTTAAAGGAAACATAATATTTTCTTCAACCGTCAAAGAATCGAAAAGCGCACCTCCTTGAAATAACATACCGATCTCGGTTCTTAACAATCTTCTTTGATCAATATTTAATCGCGAATATATTCTTCCATCAAAAGATATTGTTCCTTCTTCTTGCGTATGCAATCCTAATAAACATTTTAAAAACACGGTTTTACCAGAACCACTTTGCCCAATAATCATATTCGTCTTTCCTTTCTCGAATACTGTCGATACTCCTTTTAAAATATGAGCATCACCAAAACTTTTATGTAAATTCGCTACTTCAATCATTATCCTAAAAGCATTTGAGTTAAGAAATAATTTAACAAGATTATTGCAACACTTGTCCAAACAACTGCTTGAGTACTGGCTCTACCAACTTCTAATGATCCTCCCTTAACATAATAACCATGATAGGCAGGTACTGTTGCAATAACAAAAGCGAAAACTACAGTTTTAATCAAAGCATATTTAATGAAATACGGATCAAAATCTAATTGAATTCCATTAATATAATCTACCGAATAAAATAATCCGGTTAAATAACCAGCCATTGCACCTCCAATAATTCCTAGAGTCATAGCAATTAACACAATAAAAGGATAAAACAATAAGGTAGCTATGGCTTTCGGTAGTACTAGATAACTCAATGAGTTTATACCCATCACTTCTAATGCATCAATTTGTTCAGTAACCCGCATTGTACCAATACTTGATGCAATATAAGAACCTACTTTACCTGCCAAAATAATTGAAGAAAAGGTTGGGCCAAACTCTAAAATCATGGAACGCTTGGTAGCAAAACCTATTAAATATTTAGGAATAAAAGGACTGTCAACATTCAATGCCGTTTGAATAGCAACAACGCCACCAATAAAAAAAGAAATAAACATAATAATTCCTAAAGATTTTAGACCCAAATCATCAATTTCTCTAAAGAGCGTCTCTCTAAACACCTTCCATTTTTGAGGGCGTTTAAAAACTTGACCAAGCATCATAAAATATTTACCTATATGCTCTAAATAATTCATTCAATTTCTTTTTGCTAAAATATTAAATAAATATAATCTTTTATTGAAAGTTAACATAAATAAAACGTTAATATAGATGAATGTTGTAACTTTGATTATTATAATTTATCATTAACAAATCTAATGAAAAAGACAAGCCTATTAATTTTATTATCAGTTGTATTTTTTTCTTGCAAAGCGCAATTAAATAACCAAATAACTAGTAGCCATATTATGGAAACTAAAAAACCTAAACTAGTAATAGGTATTGTTGTAGATCAAATGCGCTATGATTATTTAGCTAGATTTTACAATAATTTTAGCGATGGTGGTTTTAAGCGGTTAATGAAAGATGGGTACAATCTCAAAAACACACATTATAATTACGTTCCAACAAAAACAGCCATTGGTCATGCTTCTATTTATACAGGAACAGCTCCAGAAAACCACGGAATAATGGGAAATGATTGGTATGATAAATACATAAAAGAAAGAGTGTATTGTGTGAAAGATGAAAATTATAAAACTCTTGGATCAAATTCTAAAGAAGGTGAAATGTCTCCACATAGATTACGCACAACTACTGTTGGCGATCAACTGCATTTGGCTCAAAACATGAACGGAAAAGTTATTGCTGTAAGTATAAAAAATAGAGGTTCTGTTTTACCTGGAGGTCATACAGCCAATGCTGCATATTGGTTTGACGACAAGCAAGTTGGTCAATGGATTTCAAGTTCATATTATATGAATGAATTACCAAATTGGGTAAAAAAAATAAACACTTCTGACACTTTTGAAAACTACTTAAGTAAACCATGGAACACTTATTTAGACATAAATAAATACTCAAACAGTCATAAAGACAATAGTCCATATGAAGATCCTTATGAAGGAAGTGAAAAACCAATTTTCCCTCATAACATTCAAAACCTAAGAGAAGAAAATAACAACTTTTTACTATTAAGAATAACCCCTTTTGGTAATAATCTAACTACCGACTTTGCCATTAATGCTATTGAAAACGAACAATTAGGAAAATCTGAATTTACAGATTTTTTAGCAATTAGTTATACAAGCACTGACGAAGTTGGTCATAGATTTGGTCCAAACTCAATAGAATTGGAAGATACTTTTGTTCGTCTTGATAGAGACATAGAAAGATTGCTTAATCATCTAGATAGCAATGTTGGTGTTAACAATTATACTTTATTTTTAACTTCTGATCACGGAGTTACTGAAGTCCCTAAGTTTTTAAATGATATAAAAATACCTGCTGGATATAGAAACGCAAAGCAAATAATTCAAAAAGTAAAAGATTTTACAAAGGCTCATTTTGGAGAAGATTTAGTTGAAGATATAATGAATAATCAAGTTTTCTTGAATCATAATAAAATCAAAGAATTAAAAATTAATAAAAACAAAGTTGTAGATGCATTGATTGATGAAATGATTAATTACAAAAATATTTATAAAATCACTTCAGCAAGAACACTTCAAAGTTCTCAATTTACTGAAGGTATAATGGGAATGATACAAAGAGGGTATAATCAAAAATATTCAGGTGATATCATATATATTGAAACTCCATCAACGCTTAGTGATTGGTATTTAAAGGTTGAAGCTACAAATCATGGCTCACCTTATAATTATGACACTCATGTGCCTTTACTTTTTTATGGTAAAGGAATAAAAAAAGGTAGTAGTCATGAATATCATCCAATTATAGATATTGCACCAACTGTTTCTGCTTTACTTGATATTGAATTTCCAAGTGGTAATTCAGGGAAGGTTATTGAAAAAATTTTAGAATAAAAAAAGAGAGGTTTAAAACCTCTCTTTTTAGTTTTTTATTTTACTCCTCCATCACCGTCATCATCACTATCTTTGTCGTCACATATGCTTTTGCAAAACTCAAAATACATCGCCCAACTATTTCCTTCAAAGCCTTCACCTTCTCCCCAAGCAGTTTCTGCTTGTGAGCCATCACTCTTTTCAACTTCAGCATGAGCAGCTATATAAAAACAGTCTTCAAATGCTTCTGCAGGAATCTTATATTCTACTTCAAAATCTGAAATAACATTAGCAGAATAATCCATTCTTTTTTCAAAGACACCAGGTTTTGGATTTCCATTTTTAGTTTCAGGAATTCCATCTTTGTCTCCTGCATAAAGATGTGTCAATTTAATTACCCAATCATTTTCTGACAAATAGGTAATATATACATAATCTTCTCCATCATCTTCTGTAACAATTTCAACATCAATTCTACCTGCATCATAATGTTGACCAGCAATCAATGAGGTTGATAAACATGCGGTATCAGTATTTCTAGAAAACAAACTCATATTTTCTTGAGTTGATACGTTAAATTCAAATAATTTTTCTGATTTCGATGTTTCGTTTAATAATAGATTTTCATTTTCTAAAACATCATCGTTTTGACAACTATATAGCACAACTGATGCTATAATAGCTAAAGTAAGTTTTTTAAACATTTTGTTTGTTTGTGGGGTTAATAGAAAACAAGTATATACATTATTTTTTATAAAAACAAAATAATGGCTTAGTTTTTATATAACAAAAGGCTAAAAATCAATTTATTACTAAAGAAATGATTTATCGAAAGCCAATGGTAGTAAGTCGTGAAGCGAATCAGTTTTAACTATTTTTCCAGTCTCACCCATAAAGTAAATTTCAATTTTTGAATCTTGCTTTATTTCATATTCTGAGAGGGTTTGACGACATGCACCACAAGGCGCAACAGGTTCATTTACTACATTATTTTCAGAACTAGCTGTAATGGCAATCTTAATTATTCTTACATCTGGAAATTCAGAACCAGCCTTCCATACGGCAACTCTTTCGGCGCACATTCCTGAAGGGTAGGCTGCATTTTCTTGATTATTTCCATTAACTACTTCTCCATTAGCCAATAAAAATGCAGTACCAACTTTAAATTGCGAATAAGGCGCATATGCTGTTTCACGAATTTTAACTGCTTCATTCATTAAATTTTGAACATCAACTGGAAGTTCATCTACAGAATCAAATAAAGTAATAGTTGTTGCTAATTGGATTTTCTTCATACAAGAAATTTACCATTAATAATCTTCATATAATTCTCCAAAGTCAAATGCTAATGAGAATCTTAATGTATTCTCAAGAGGATTATTTACATCAGAAGAATTAAATAAATAAGAAATATCAATCTTACTACTTTTAAACTTAAATCCAGTTCCTAAAGTAAAGTATTTACGTCCACCTTTAAATTCGCTTTCATTAAAATAACCAGCACGAACTGCAAAAGCATTATCATACATATATTCTACACCAAGAGCCCATGTAAACTCTTTTAATTCTTCACTTCCACCGCCTGGTGCATCTCCAAATGATTGAAACATCCCTTTAAAGAATCCTACATCATCATCTTTACCTTCAATAATTTCTCCTGTAGTATTATCTCTCAATGGTGGCGTAGGAACCAACAACTTCGTGAATTCTAAAGTAGTTGCGATTTTATTATAATCATCTAGAATAAAATCAAAACCTCCACCTAACTTTAAATTAGTTGGAATAAAATTTTCTCTCCCACCATCAACATATGTAACTTTAGGACCAATGTTAGAAATGTTAAATCCACCTCTCCAACGTCCATTAAAATCTCCATAGTTATCCTCTTCTGATTGATAGTAACCCGAAATGTCTACTCCAAACGTATTTACGGTATTCAATTCTGAATTTGCGACTTTTAATGCAAAATCAGAACGTATATATCTTAACGTTACACCCATTGCAAAAGTTTCATTTAATTTTAAAGCATAAGTACCATCAATTGAAAATTCATTAGGATTTTCAAAACCAATTTCTTCCCCTGAAAAATCAGTCAATTGAATTTCACCAAGTGTAAAATATTTTAAACTTACAGCCCAAGCGCTTCTATCATCTAATCTATTTCCTAAAGTAAATCCGCCTAAAAACACATCATTGACTAACTCTCTCATCCAAGGTGTATAATTTAAACCAACAGAAAATTGTGAATTTAAAAAAGCATATTTTGCTGGATTATGATGCTGAGAATTTGCATCAGCTGTTGTAGCAACACCAACATCACCCATTGCTCCTGACCTAGCATCTGGAACTATTAATAAAAATGGTGCTGCTGTAGTAATTGGATTGTCTGGCTCATTTTGTGCATTAACTGTTGGAATAACCATTAAGATAACGCAAATAGTTGTAAGTAAGTTTTTCATTTAAATTTTTAATTTAGTTTTTTGAGCAATTACAAATATCGTTTTTTTATTGGAGTATTACTAATTTCTCATATTTTTCTGCTTTCAAATTAGAATCAAGGCTTTTAACATTTAATTTATAAACATAAACTCCTTTTCCAATTTTATCTCCAAAATCGTCTAATCCATCCCAAGTGATTGAACGTGACAATGTACTTGCCGACTGTATTGTTTGATTGATTGTTTTTATTAATTTTCCTGATACTGTAAAAATTTGAACTTGAACTTCAAGTGTTTCATTTGGTTTATTGTGATTGAACCAAAACTCAGTATAATTCACAAATGGATTTGGATAATTCAACACATTTTCAAGTAACATTTTACTGTCACTAACTACAACAAATGATAACGTAGCACAAGATGAATTATTGTATGTATCCCAAGCACATAATTCAATAGTATGAGGTCCAGTTTCAAGATTTCTAAAAGGGTATTTTACCTCTCCTTTTGTAAAATCATTTAATTCAGTTTGATAAAAATCATTTAGAATTATAGGATTTGATTGATCGCCGTCTAAAACTGCAACAATATCATGATCTACAGCAGTTGTTGACGTATTAATTCCATTTTCATCTTCCAATAATGCTAAAAATAAAGGTGACGAATTGGTATTTGCCCCATCAATAAAAGATTCATCGTTCATATAAAGTTGAATTCTTGGACCAAGATTATCTTCTGGAGCATTTTCATTGATACCTCCAATTGTAACATCAAAATTATATCCTGCTTTATCTAACACATCATCATCGGCATAAAAACTTATTTTCCCTTTTCCATATGCAATTTTCAAGTCTCTTGGTGCAACAAAATCAAATTCAAATTGACCATTTTCAACTGTTGCCCTCCCTCTAAAAATTTTACTCTCTAATACATCAAACTCCATCACTAATCCAAAGTTATCATTATCCAAAGTATTTCTATTTACTTCTTTATCAAAAACTGTAGCAGAAAGTTCTCCATTAAAATCAGTTAATATATTTCCTTGAGGGTCAGTAACAATTCCATTAAAAGTAGTTTGAGATAATGCTTTAATAGTATCAAGGCTCGTATTAATGTCTACTCCATTCATTTGAGTTAATCTAATATCGGCTTTTGGCACTGCTAATTTCATTGCAGGATCACCCAAAAAATAAACGAATAATCGTTGAACTGTCCCAAAAGAGTTTTTAACATTCATCAATGACTCAGCCATCGTATAATCTTCATTATTAAAATTTAACAGCAATTTCATTAACCGTTCATTAAATATTCTCCCTACGTTTATATAAATTTCACGAGTTGTTGTAATTAAAGAAACAGAACCTCCATCATCATTTAAAAATAAAAATTCTCCTCCCGAACCACGGAGTGGATTATCAAATTTTGAAAACTCACAGGTAATAGTAATAATTAATGGTAAGTTGTTATAATTATTCCAAGATTGAATTTCTTGAATCTCCAAAATTCGTTCAGCTGCCCAACCATCTTCACCTCCATGTCCAAAATAATTTAACAATAAAGAACCTCTTTCAACCGAATTTGAAATATTAGTATTTACGTCAGGATAACGCTCTCCTCCTGAAGAAACTTGTTGAGAAAACGCATCTGCATATATTTTTTTTACATTTAAAATTGGCTTTCTATCTTTTATTGTGTCAGCAATTTTTTCCATACTTGTCTGTAACAAAAATTCACTAGCAACATCTAAATCATCAGAAATTAAAGTCACTTGATTTCGCCAATCTCCAAAAGAATTAACACTATTGTAATTAATTATTTTATCAACTGCTGCTTTGGCTTGAGAGATATCTGTAACTGGTATACGTCCAGTAATGACATCTTGTCTATCTGAACTGATCAAATTCCCTTCAGTAGCATCCATCATTCCATAATAGTCATCAGTAACATAAGACGTAGCAAGGTTAAAACTTTCATAAGCCAAATAAACAGGAACTATATTATTATTTCCTGAAATTCGGTCTTTATAATCATACGATGCATCACCGAACAAACACAAATATTTAATTCTATTATCAGGTGTAGTTGCATTATCATACAAGTATTTAGTGAAATCTCTTATTCCTGTTATATCTTTACTTCCTGACGAAAACTCATTATATATATCATCCAAATCAACCACTTCTACTGTAAGTCCTCTATTTCTATGATAGTCTGCTAACCTTTCTGCTTCAGAGAATAAAAAGTCTCTAGTTACTATTAAATAATCAACATCTTCTAAAGCATGTAAATTTTGATTATCAACTCTGCTATTTGCAAGCTTTATTGGCGTATAATAATTGGAAGAATTAATTGCAATATATTCTTTTAATTCTCCTCCATTGGCATTAAAGTCAAAACTTGAATTGGTTCCAATATTTTCTATCATTTTTGGGTTTACATAATCTGTCACATCCCAAACTTGATTAACATCAGAAGCATTTGATATTTGATATTGTACAATACCAGTAGTATTTGCTGATTCGAAACTCCTAAATGAAAATTGTTCTTCATTCATTGTTAAGTTTTTCTTCCCTATTATTTCTATATAATCTATATAGGCTTTTGCTGAAGGATTACCGCCATTATCAAACATTACTTCTACAGTAATATCATCACTTGTACTATTAATAGTTCCAGCATTTTCTGAAGCAACTCCATGAGTTGTTGGACTCGAAGTAGGAGTAAAAGGAATGTTAAATAAATCTTGACTATTAACTCTAACTTGCATTTGAGCAAATATTGAAGAATCTACTAAACCTCTTACCTTGACTGTAATATCTTGTGTATTGTCTATTTTATTAAAAGGAATGGAATAAGTTCTTGTATTTTCAAAAGTCAAATTATCGCCAAACCACTGCTGCCCAATTGTAAAATAATTGATTAAATCTTGTTCAAAAAAAGTATAATCATCAAAAGATGTTAATGTAGTTACAGGTGTGCCAGTAATTGGAATTTCATTTTCAATACGTTTGCCATCATCTCCATCAACTGTAATAAAATAATATGCTTCATCAGAATAAATATTATTGCGGTGATTAACTGTAGAATTGGTTGAATTATAAATCCAATCGTGAGGACCTTTAGCATAAAAAAGAATAAAATCCTGACTATCAAAACTATTATCATCTTCTCCACTCACATAAATAGCATTTTCTTCTAAGTCTTCATAACGAAAATCACTATTTAAATTAGGTAGCATTTGACCTCCATTCCCATAAATCTTAATCTTTTTTGGATTTATACTTCCTGTATTTATCCCCAAACTGTTTAAAAAACTTCTATCTAATCTAAAAACACCAGTGGTGTCTACTGCAAACTTATACCAATTCCCTGTTGACAAAACAGAATTAAATGCATTTCTAGACGAAGTGAGTCTTGAAGATAAAACTCTAGTTAGCGAATATTCAATTGTAAAAGAAATTACTTTTTTTATAGTGTTACCTTGCTTAACAATTGGTGTTAATGTTAAGAAAACCTCAGCAGTGTCTCTAGAGTTTGCTACATTCAATGAACTTATAAGTTCAACTGGAATGTTTGACTCTTTTAAAGCATTATAATTGCTTATTGGCACACTTTCATAAACAACATTAGAAATTTTGTATTCTGATACTCTATTCCCTTTTTGAGTTTGCCAAGATTTAGTAAATAATGGTAATAATTTTGAATCAATCTCTTGATTTTCAAGCAATGGTAAATTAACTACTTTATTATTGCCAGTAATTACCTTTGTATTTTCACTCCACTTTAAATCAATCTTCTCTACAACAGTGTTTTGCGAATAAACCGCAGAAAATGAGAATAATAAAGCAAAAAAAACGTAAATAGTCTTATTCATAATTACAGTAATAAACGTATAATTTTCTTAGATATTTTAACAGATTACAACATTACACATAATAAAGAAAAAAAACAATCGTTATCATAGAACAAAATAGAGAAAATACAAACTCTTAAAAAAACTTGTAAAAAAATTTATTTGATGTATATTGCGCATTCAAAATAAACCCTAAAGTACAAAGAATATGAAAATTGTTAAGGTAAATTATTTGCTAATTGGTTTATTAGCAACACTTACACTTGTAGGATGTCATAATAGAAGTAATAGACAAAGTACTTCTTTGACAGGATGGAGTTCTAAAGATAAAGAACAGGCTGGCTTTTCAACAACAGGAAAATTTAAAGGACAAGAGACACCTCCAGGAATGGTATTGATTGAAGGAGGTACTTTTACAATGGGTCATGTTCAAGATGATGTATTATTTGATTGGAATACTACACCTGTAGATATGCAAGTACGCTCATTTTTTTTAGATGAAACAGAGGTTACCAATCAAGAATATTTATTTTACTTAGAGTGGTTAGAAAAAATCTTCCCAAAATCGGAAGAGCAAAACAAACATATTTATACTAGCGCATTACCAGACACCTTAGTATGGAGACATACGTTGGGTGCAAACGAATTACTTACTGAGAATTATTTACGTCATCCATCTTATGCCGACTATCCAGTTGTAGGAGTAAGTTGGTTACAAGCCAATGAATACTGTAAATGGAGAAGTGATAGAGTTTCTGAAAAAACGTTGATAGATAAAGGAGTGTTAGATAAAATATATGAAAATGATTCTCTTGAATTGAATGGAAAAAATTATTTCAACACTGAAACTTATTTAGCAAATCCTTATTTATTATTTGAAGGCGATTCTTCGGTATACAAGAAAGGGTTACCAGTTAAAAGGAAAAAAGGAGAATCTAGGCCAGACAGAGATAAATTTTCTGGAAGACAAGTTAAAGTTTCAGATGGTATTTTATCTCCTAAATTTAGATTACCAAGTGAAGCAGAATGGGAATATGCTGCAAAAGCAGATGTTGAAAATAGAGAGTATAACAATATTAGAGGTCGTAAGAAGTATGCTTGGAATGGTAAATATACTCGAAACAAATCAAGAAGATTCAAAGGCGACCAATTAGCAAACTTTAAACAAGGTCGTGGTGATTATAGTGGTGTTGCTGGTTGGAGTAACGATGGTGGAGATATTACAATGGCTATAAAGCAATACAATCCTAATGCATTTGGACTATATGACATGTCTGGAAATGTTGCAGAATGGGTTGCTGATGTTTACAGACCAATTATTGACACTGATGCAAATGATTTCAATTATTTCCGTGGTAATGTTTTCAACAAACCAATGATTGATGAAAATGGTAAGTTAGTTGTTGTTGACTATAATACTGTTGAGTTTGACACATTACCTAATGGTAAAATAACTCCTAAGGATTTACCTGGATCAATTAAGTTTATTCCAATTACTAAGGATGACGCATATATGAGAAACAATTATGAAAAATCATATAATATTGATGCAAGAGATGGTGATTTGGCTTCTACTACTGAATATGATAAGGATGAAGATGAGTTAGAAACTAAGCCTAGAATGTATAATTCTCCTATTGTCCCTAAAACAATTGGTGAGAGTGGATTAAGAATAAAAGAATACGATAAAGAAGAAAGAACAACTTTAATTAGTGATGAAGCAAGGGTATATAAAGGAGGTTCATGGAAAGATAGAGAGTATTGGTTAGATCCTGCACAAAGAAGATATTTACCAGAATATATGGCAACTAGTTTTATTGGCTTTAGATGTGCTACTGACAAACTTGGACCTATGACTCCAAACAGAAGAAAGCGTACTAATGAAATTAGAACAGGTAGATAATCTATTAAATTTATTTAGAATATAAAATATTCAAAAACCTCGTTTTATTAACGAGGTTTTTTTATTTTAGTCTTATGACAATTTCAGAAATTTATAAACTTTATACGCAACACTATCTTGTTGATACTGACACAAGAAACATTCGAAAAAACACTATATTTTTTGCTTTAAAAGGAGAAAATTTCAATGGCAATAAGTTTGCTGAAGAGGCTCTAAAAAAAGGCGCTTCATATGCTATTGTAGATGAAAAAAAATTCCAAACTAATGAACGTATAATTCTAGTTGAAGATGTTTTAAATTGTTTACAAAAACTAGCAAACTATCATAGGAAAAAGTTAAACATTCCTATTCTATCATTGACAGGAAGTAATGGTAAAACTACCACTAAAGAATTGATAAATGTTGTGCTTTCAAAAAAATTTAATACGGCTGCAACAAAAGGAAATTTAAACAATCATATAGGTGTTCCTTTGACATTATTATCGATGGATAATAAAACTGAGTTTGGCATTATTGAAATGGGCGCAAATCACAAAAAGGAAATTGCATTTTTATGTACTATTGCCGAACCAAATTACGGATATATTACAAACTTTGGAAAAGCACATTTGGAAGGTTTTGGAAGTATTGAAGGTGTGATTGAAGGGAAAACAGAATTATATGAATTTATAAAAAAAACAAAGGGCAAAGTATTTGTTAATCCAGATGATAAAACTCAAATTGAAAAATCTTCAGGCATTAAAACAATTCTATTTGATAGCACAATCAATCTAATAGATGCCAATCCAAATGTCAGGTTAACTTTTAAAAAAATTGATATCAGTTCTCAATTAATTGGTATTTATAACTATCCAAATATCGCAGCTGCAATCACAATTGGTCATTATTTTGATATTGACAAACTTGTAATTAAAGAAGCAATTGAAAATTACATTCCAACAAACAACCGTTCACAAGTAATTTTGAAAAACGGAAACAATATAATTTTAGATGCTTACAATGCCAATCCAAGTAGTATGAAAGCTGCTATTGATAATTTAAGTTCTTTAAATAGCAATCATAAAGTTGCTATTTTGGGTGATATGTTTGAGTTGGGTAAAAATACTATTAAAGAACACCAAGCAATTATAAATTATCTAGAAAAAACTTCAATAGATAATATCATTACTGTTGGAGAATTATTTCACAAAACAAATTCAGTTAAAGCAATTCAGTATACTTCTTTTAAAGATTTTGAATCAAATTTTAATTTAAACAAACTACATAATTCAACTATCCTAATTAAAGGTAGTAGAGGAATGAAATTGGAAAGAATTTTAGATTTATTTTAATTTTTTTTGATGATAGGCAATTAATCCATCAATTGGTCTTCTTATAATATTACCAATAGTTACTCCATGCTTTTCAGCAACTTTATGAATAATATCAGAAGAAAAATAAGCAATTGAACCTACAAAATGAACAGGTACTTCTTTATGATTTTCAAAAACTCTTATTTTATTTTTAAAGAAATCTTTGATTCCTTTTTTAATTACATAGTTGAAATACTCATTTCTTTCGTTTTTAAATATAAATTCAGCAAACGAAGCTAAGTAAGCATTTGGGTTTTCTTTTTTATATACGTTTAACTTAATATCATCTGGATTTAAGTTAAATTCTTTAGAGAATTGCAAACGCAAGTCTTCAGGCATTTTTCTATAGTAGTAATCTCTTATTAACTTCTTGCCAAAATAATTTCCGCTCGCTTCATCCATCAAAATGTATCCTAAGGAAGGAACTACATTTTCAACAGTTTTTCCATCAAAAAAAGAACTATTAGAACCTGTACCTAAAATACATACAATTCCTGGGCTAGATGTTGTTGCATAAACTGCAGCATATGTATCTTCTTTAACGTCAACATCAGCGTCAACAAAAAAATCTTCAAATAAGTATTTTAGTATAAGTCTTGGTCTAACAGTACCACAACCAGCACCATAAAAATACAAACGCTTGATTTTTTCTCTTACATTTGTTAAATCTTTATTTTCAAAAAGTCTTTGTCTAATGCTAGTTTCAGAAAAAACTGCAGGATTTAGTCCTTTAGTTCTAGTTTTAAACTGAATTTCACCATTTGTATCAAGCAAAATCCAGTCACATTTTGTGGAACCACCATCAGCAATTAAAATCATTTTACAACGAGTTTATATGCATTGCCAAATCAACAAGTTTAGTAGAATAACCATACTCATTATCATACCATGATACTAATTTAAAAAAGTTATCATTTAAACCTATACTAGCCTCAGCATCAAATACACTTGTCATTGGTTCTGACACAAAATCTTTAGAAACTACAGGTTCTTCAGTATAACCAACAATACCTTTCAACTCGTTTTCAGAAGCATTTTTAATCATTTTTTTAAGGTTTTCAAACGTAGTGCTTTTTTCTGTCCTTACAGTAAGATCTACAACCGACACATTATCAGTTGGTACTCTAAACGCCATTCCAGTTAACTTTCCATCTACTTCTGGAATAACTTTTCCTACGGCTTTTGCTGCACCTGTTGAAGTAGGAATAATATTACTAATAGCTGAACGTCCTAACCTATAGTTTTTACGTGAAGCACTATCAACTGTATACTGAGTTGATGTTATTGAGTGTACAGTAGTCATTAAACCCTCAACAACTCCAAACTCATCATTAATTATTTTAACCAAAGGAGCCAGACAGTTAGTAGTACAAGAAGCATTAGATACTATCAAATCATTTTCCGTCGCTTCCATATGATTAACACCCATAACAAACATCGGAGCATCTGCCGAAGGTGCAGATATTACTACTTTTTTCGCTCCAGCAGTAATATGCATTTTTGCTTTATCTAGTGTAGTAAATATTCCTGTACAATCAAGTACAACGTCAGTATTTAAAGCATCCCATTTTAAATCTTCAGGGTTTCTTTCAGCAGTAACTCGAATTGATTTACCATTAACAACAAGATTTCCATCTATTACATTTACTTCACCATCAAATTTTCCATGAACAGAATCATATTCCAATAAATATGCTAAATGGTCTATATCTAATAAATCATTAATTCCTACTATCTCAATATTTGGATTATTCATTGCAATTCTAAAAGCAATTCTCCCTATTCTACCAAATCCGTTTATTCCAATTTTTGTTTTTGACATTTTTATATTTTTTATGTTGTCATTATATCAGATACTTGAATTAATTCAGCATCTATTTCAGTTTCTCCTTTTATTGCCATATCCAAAGGAGTTAAAATCATTTTATTATCTTTAATTCCTATCATATAATTGGATTTACCATCCAACAAAGTCTCAATTGCTTTAACACCCATTCTACTTGCCAATACTCTATCAAAACAAGATGGAGAACCTCCTCTTTGCATGTGACCTAACACAGATACTCTAACTTCATAAGTTGGCATATGCTCCTCAATATATTTAGCTAATTCAAATACATTATCTCCAGTTTTATCTCCTTCAGCAACTACCACAATACTTGAGGTTTTACCAGATTTTCTGCTCTTTTTTAATGAATCTAACAACCTATCTAATCCTAAATCTTCTTCAGGAATTAAAATTTCTTCAGCTCCTGCTCCAACCCCAACATTAAGTGCGATATGACCTACATCACGTCCCATTACTTCAACAAAAAACAATCTATTATGAGAACTTGCAGTATCTCTAATTTTATCTATAGCTTCAACAGCAGTATTTAATGCAGTATCATAGCCAAGAGTAAAATTTGTCCCATAAATATCATTATCTATAGTACCAGGAATACCAATGATTGGAAAATCAAACTCTTTGTTAAACACCATTGCTCCAGTAAAACTTCCATCACCACCAATAACAACAAAAGCATCAACATTATGGTTTTTTAATTGATAAAAAGCCTTTAATCTTCCTTCTTTAGTCATAAAATCTTTCGACCTAGCAGATTTTAAGATTGTTCCTCCTTTGTTAATTATATGATTAACACTTCTAGCATTCATTTCTTTGAAATCTCCCTCAATCATTCCTTGATACCCTCTAAAGATTCCTACACAATCAATTCTATGATATGCACATGATCTTACTACTGACCTAATTGCTGCATTCATTCCAGGAGAATCTCCTCCTGAAGTCAAAACTGCTATTTTACTTATTGTTTTATTCATAATTTAAGTCACACAAAATTATCTGATTAGTCAAAAAAAAACTACTTATAAATCAATTATCTACGATAACGATTTCGAAAACTATTTGCCTTCAGAATCTAGAGTATTTTCTATCATCTCTAAAAAAACCTCAAAAGCTTCCCAATATTTTTCATTCCCTTCTGTAGTTTCCCAAAGCGCTCTTGAACCGTGAATTCCTTCAAAAGATGGTTGAAAATGATTATACTCAAATTTTGTAGAAATATGTAAATCTTTAACCTGCTGAATTTCTTTTTGAGAAGAAGTAACAAAAATGGGGCTTAAATATCCTTGCATATTATCTTTCATAGAAATTCCCTTTAAATACTCTCCTGGACTAAAAGAAGCTATTGCTTTAACTTTAGAATTTCCTTTACCAATCAATAACACCAATGATGCAGAATAGGAACTACCTACTATCAATACTGGTTTATTTCCGTTCATTTCATACAAATAATCAATTGCTGCTTCAATGTCTTGTCTTGCATCTAAAAATTTAGTTGACAAGCCTTTATCTTTTGCTCTTTGTGCCGTTTCATTTATCACACCATTTACCTCCTTACCTGACCGCTGATCAATAGCTAAACATGAGTAACCCATTTTATTCAACTTCAATGCAGTTTCTTTATATTCTCCTCTACTAAAACCTGCTTGATGACATAAAAGGATAGTCGGTTTTTTACCGTTCACTTCATATAAATCGGCTGAAATCATTAAACCGTCTTTAGAAGGAAAAGTTGTCTTTACAACAAAAATATTTGGTTCCTCCTCTACTTTAGTTTCAATGGTACTTTCAGGTTTATTTTCTTCAGCATTTGAAGGCTTATCTGCGTTCTTTTTACAAGAAACAACAACTAAAACTATAATGAAACTAAGAACTATTTTTTTTAAAAACATATATGAAAATCGCATAATAAATTCACTTTTAATATTGAATTGTAAATATAATCTTAAATAAACTAATAAATAAAAAATTCATATCTTAGATTTTTATTTTAGGATTTTTTTATGAAAAAGAGCACCAAACTTCTGATTAAAGATTCACTCTTTGCAACTCTCTTTTCATTTTTGTTGATTTTTTTACTTTCATTTATAGTTGTTAATATTTCTTTTTTTAATCCATTGAAAAAAGCTGTAAAAGACTTTAGTTTCTTAGATGTTTATTATGCCGAAAACTTTAAAAAATCGAAAGGAATAAACAAAGATATAATCTTAATTAACATTGAGCACAAAGATAGATATGAGTTAAATCAATTAATCGAATTAGTTAAAGAAGCAAAACCTAAGGTTATTGGTTTGGATATGATTTTTAAAGAACCAAAAAATTCTTTTTCTGACTCGCTCTTATCTAATTCCATTAAAGATTCAAGAATTGTTAACTCCTACATTATACAAGATAATGAGTTTATAAAAAATCATTCAATCTTTGAGAATGAAAATAGCGAAGGTTTTGTAAACTTTAATTTTGATAATAAAACATCAGTAATAAGAAACCATAAAGGAATTCTAAAAAAACCAACGGGCTTACATTTTTCTTTCCCAACAATAATTGCTAAAAAATACTTAGGAGAAAAATTTAATGAATTTAATTATAATAATAAATTAAAAAATACTCGACATATTAATTATTTTGGAAACATTGATGCTTTTATTAATTTGACTTTTGATGACTTAATGTTTCTTGAAGATAAGAGTTTGATCAACAATAAGATTGTCTTATTAGGATATATGGGAACACCTACAGGAAACAAACATGACATTGAAGACAAGCATTTTACACCACTCAATAAAATAAGTGCTGGAAAAAGTAATCCTGATATGTTTGGTGTTGTTGTACATGCTAATATTATAAATATGCTTATCAGTAATGATTTTATATTTAAGGTTTCAAATTTTTGGATTGGTATCATTACTTTTCTATGTTCATTTCTCGGAGTCTTATTTTTTATCTGGTTAGGTGAAAAAAAATTAATCAGTTTTCTTTTTATCAAAAAATTTGGGCTGTTTTTATTTACAGTAGTTTTTATGTGGTTAACATTTTGGTTTTTTAAAATGGGAATATTATTTAGGTCTGCACCAATAATTGGAGTAACATTATTAAGTTGTAGTTTTATAACTTATTATAAATTTGTATTAAAAAAGATTCAAAAAAAATTCAAATGGAGCAGTTATATAAAATAAAAAAAATTAGTTTATTATTCTTTTTTTTGGGATACCTATCAATAAACGCTCAGAGTAATTTTTATGCTTATAAAATTGAGGGAAAACCAACAATGTTATTAAATGACACACTAAGAAAAGTTAGTAAAGGAACAAAAATACCTAAGAAGTCTTCTGTACAGTTAAATAAAAATGACAAACTCCTTTTTATTAATGAAAGTGGAGAGTTATTTAAATTAGCCGAGGCTGGAAAGTATATGTATAATGATTTAAAAAATAAGACTGCTATTAAAGATAAGTCCTCATTTACCAAAAAATATTTTTCATATGTATGGAAACAATTCACAAACAACACTACCAACAAAACAAAAACTGGTGTTGTCTATAGAATAGATAATATCGTTTTAATGCAACAACCTGCCGACAGTATTAAAATTTATTTTCCTGAAATTCAATTTTCATGGAATAGAACCAAAGAGGAAAATGAAACACTCTATTTTATTTTAAAAGAAAAAGGAAAAAATCATATAACTAAAATAGGCACAAACAACACTTCTCTCACGTTATTTATTGATAATCAACTACTAAAAAGAGGAAAAGAATATCAATGGGCAGTAAGTAAAACTAAATATCCGAATTTTGAAAAAGTAAAGTTTTATCATTTTGAATTGTTAGATTCAAAACAGTTCAAGGCTATTCAAGAAGAGTTATCTGAATTAACCAAAGGTTTAGAAAAACTTGGTTTTAGCCAAATTGAAATCAAACAAATGATATGTGAAGATTATAAAATGTGTTATTAATCAATTCTTTTATCTTCACCCAAGGCTTCATAAATATTATTTAAGGTATTCTTAGCATCAACTGAACCCAAACTATATGCTTTTTCTAAATATGGTTTTGCTTCTCTGTACAATCCCATTCTTTTTTCTTGTAGTCTATCGTATTCTATATTTTCTTCTTTAGAAGTTCCAAGGGTGTTCATTTTTTCAACCAAATAATTCTCTTCACTTAATATTAATGCTCCTAAATTAAGATAAGCATTCTTATAAGTTGGTTCAATCTCTATAGCTTTGCCATAATACAATCGAGCTTTATAGGAATTGTCAACTTCGGCATAAATCACTCCAAGATTATAATATAAATCAGGCTCGTTTGGTTTTAACTTTATTGCTTCCTCCATTTTCTCTCTAAACTTGACAGTATTTCCCATTTTAAAGTAAATATTTGCCTCTTGAATGATTAAATCATATTTATCAATATTATATTTTTTAGATTCTTCAAGATATTTTAACGCCTTCTTATATTCTCCAAGACTAGCATAAATTAGAGCAATATTTTTTACAATTTCTGAAACTTTTGATTTTGATGTTTCTGTTTTAGGATTAATATACCTTCTCTTTTTTACAGCATTATCCATTTCAACTTTAGTCGCATAAATAATTTGTTCACCTGTTTTTTTATCGGTTGCTGAATATGTTGTGTTAACTCCTGTATATCCTACCTCAAACAATCTTATATATTTTGGCAAAGCTTTATTATATTGCTTATCTAAAACAGAAGTTGCAGCAGAATAATATAAAGATGTAAGTTCATCTCCTGCACTATATTGATAAGATTTTAAGAAATAATCTGCAGCTAATGTGTACTTTTTTTCATTATACGCTTCACTTCCTAAACTAAAATTTTTTGTTTGTTTATCTATGTCATAAGGAAAGACTTCAATCTCATTATTCTCTTCAACTACTGGCTCATCATTTATAGTTTTAATATTCTTATATGCTTTTCTCCAACCTTTTTCAATTTCCTTTAATCTATCTGCTTTTGCAGGATGTGTAGCAGTTGCTCTTTCATAACGAAGTGTTCTTATAGCACTTTGAGCCTCTTCCAATGATGCACCCATTTTGGCCAAATAAAATCCAGAAGAAAAATCTGCTTCTAATTCAAATTTGTGATTACTCCCTCTATTGTTTAACGAATGTCCATTCAAATGATGCGCAATTTCATGCGCCAAAATACTAATTGAAGCCCAATCATTTGCTGCTTTTTGATCTATCCGATTAAAAAATTCATTGTCATATAAAATATAACGAACTTTTTCTCCTCCAGATGTTTGAATATTCTTAGCAACAGCATTATTAATATTAGGACATTCTTGTAATACAAAATTTCTAAAAAGTCCTATTTCGTCCAAAATTCTATCGACAGTAATTTCAGCTTCTTCATTACTCATAAAACCTAAAGCAGAGCAATGGTCATTAACTTCTTCAACACTCTGAAAATTTTGAGCAGTTAAAAACTGCCCAATAAAAAATAAGCCAATAAGTATTTTTCTATTCATTTTTACCAAGTTTCCCCTAATATTTTTAAATTGCTTTGTGCAGTTTTATTTCCTTGCCTTGCAGATTTTTTATACCAATAAATTGCTTTTGTTTTATTGACAGGAATACCTTTTCCAACATCATACATATATCCTAAATTTACCTGAGAATTAGCATTTCCTTGCTCAGCAGCTTTCTCTAACCAATATCTTGCGCTAGAATAATTAATAGCTACGCCTTCACCATTCATATACATCCAACCAAGATTAGATTGTGAGTTTTCATTACCTTGTTCAGCAGCTTTTTGATACCAGCTAAAAGCAGTATAATCATTTACCGCTACACCTTTTCCATCTCTATAAAAATTCCCAAGTTTATTTTGAGAAAATGAATCTCCTAAATCTGCAGCTCTTTTGTACCAATATAAAGCCTGAATATTATCTTTACTAAAACCTAATCCGTTTTCATAAAGATGGCCTAAACAAGATAAACCTAAAGTGTTATTTTGATCAGCAGCTTTCCTAAACCACGAAATAGCAGTATTATAATTAATTGTTACTCCTTCTCCATCTCTATACATTGTTCCTAATGCAGCTTGTGACCTTGCATACCCCTTTTCAGCTGCCTTTTTATACCAATACAAAGCTGACATATAATCTTTAGCAATACCTTTACCATTATTGTACATTTTTGCTAAATTATTTTGAGAATATGAATCTCCAGAGTTAGCAGCTTTCTCATACCAAAATTTCGCTTTTTTTAAATCTTTATTTATTCCTTTACCATTCTCATACATATATCCACAATAACTTTGCGCCATTAAATGATTCTTTTCAGCAGCTTTTTGAAATAAAAATAAAGCATCTAAATAATTTTCATTTTGATATTCTTTTAAACCATTGGTGTAATTTAATTCAGCATTTTTCACATCATCTTCAATAATTTTGGTGTTATTTCCTGACTTTTTCCAACCTTTCTCTATTCGTAAAAGTCTATCTGCTTTAGCAGGATGAGTACTAGTTGCCTTTGCATATCTCAAAGCTGCAATAGCGCTCTGTGCTTCACTAAGAGAAGCTCCCATTTTACCCAATACAAATCCAGAAAACTCATCGGCTTCCAATTCATATTTATGATTACTTCCTTGATTATTCAAGGCGTGTCCATTTAAATGATGACCAATTTCATGAGCAAGTATACTTAAAGCAGGCCAGTCATTTACTCCTTTGCTGTTAAAGCGTTCAAAAAAGTAAGAATCATACAAGATATACCTTGCTTTCAAACCATCTTCCATCTCAATATTCTTAGCAACTGCATTATTGATATTTGGACACTCTACAATAATAAAATTTCGTTGCAAGCCTACTTGGTCTAAAATGTTATCTACTGCTATTTCTGCATCTTCATTGGTTGCAAAACCTAATTGTGCACAGGCATCATTCACTTCCTCTACGGTTTGAAAGTTTTGAGCAATAGTTACTTGTACTAAAAAGAATAATGCTATTAATAATTTTACTTTCATCACTAAATTTTATTAAAATAATCTATCAATTTTTCATTAATTTTAAATACTTGCTGTCCTTCAATATCAATAACGCTCATTTGACCTGTACTCTCTGAATACAAAAACATAAATTGATGGTTACCACCTTTCAATAATATTTGAGCAGTTGGGCTGAAAGGTAAATTATCTTTAAAATCCCAATCATAGTTAGCATCATCTAAAACCAAATTAAATAAATGAATAATCTCTTTCTCATCCAATTTCTTGATATACTTAGTCTTATTTGAATACCTATCTTTTGTACCATTAACCAATTGAGGCACAATATTAAATACATCAACTGAAGTAAGCGCATCGATAACAACCAATTGCTTATCAGAAAACACTTGCGCAATTTTAGGGTTACTAACCAATAATTCATCAGTTGATTGTGAATTAACTTTTGCACACTTACAACTCATCAATCCTAAAAAAAGAAATAGGGTTAAAATTCTTGTTTTTTTCAAGTTACTTTCTCTTTATATCCAACACCATTAATGCCATAGAACCATCAGTATACTTTGCTTCAAATGCCATTTTATTTTTATCCAATGTTACTTTATCACGTGCTATCAACTTATCATTAAATATCACATATAATTTATCAACCAAATCACCTTCTAAATCATCTAGCTGATCTTTCACCTTTGCTACATCTATCTTTTCTTCAGAAAAAATAACTACTGAATAATCAGAATCAATATCGCCATTTAATTTAAACCAATACTTCTCTCCTGGAATAATTACTTCGGTATTTTCATAGGCTATATATGGACTTATATCATCTTTGTGAGGAAACAACACTCCGTTTCTTCCTTCACTATCGGCTGCTAACACATAAACATATGCAGGTTTGTTAACTTTTGCATACATTCTATAACGTGTGTTTTCAGGATGAACTTCAGTAGTTTCATAATCTCCAATACTTTGTTTTGCTTCATCAACCTCAACAGTTTGCCAGCCTAAAACTGATTTTTTATATTTTCCAGAACCTTTTTTGATTTCCATTGAAGAACCATCATACAATTTCATATTCAATTCTCCAGCCAATACATTTTCAACTTTTTTAACTCTTTTTGCTGGAATCATTTCATAAGCATACTTCGCATAATTTACAAAATCACTATACCGCACCCAAATATATCCTTGATTCCCCCAATTATCTCCCCAACTATTTACAATTTCAAATGCTCCACCATATTCATCATCATCATAACCCACAACACACATTGCATGACCACCAGTAGAACCTAAATTATCTGGTTCAAAAACATTTTTAGCAGTATAAAAAGAATTTTCTATTTGAAACCCAATAATAACAGGATTTCCATTAATTAATGATCTTTTTACAGATTCAATTTTTACATCACTTGATTCAGAATCGGCAAATAACTTGCTATAATCTTTAATTTTATTTATTTCTGCTTTTGACCAAATATCTGAAGGGATATAACTATCACACATAACATCATAATCTTTAAATAATGGCACTCCTTTTTCAACCATTGTTTCTAATGCTTTATTAATATAAGCACCTCCTTGACAATTGTAATCATTATCAACATTAGAATTGAGATAGGTAAATACTGGTGAAAAAGTATTATCAGTTATATCGCCTAGAGAAGTCAAATTATTCATACGTGCATTCAAAATTGTTCTCCCATAATAAGAAGTAGACCAACCTACACAGGTTCCATATTGTCCTTGAGTTTTTATAGTTGGCACGAATTGTTTTAATGATACGCTAGACTCTTCTGCAACTACACTTTGAAACGAAACATTTCTTGCTTTTAATGGTGTGGCTTTATATGCGTCATCATCAAACAATAATCCTGTTTTAGGAACTGATTGCGAGTAAATAGTGTTAGAAATAAGGGTTAAAACAAATAGTAATAAGATTCTTTTCATGACTAGTTTTAGGTTATGTTAGTATATAGGTAAATTTATGAAAAATTTACCAATCTTGTAAATACGCTTAATTACGTATATTTTTAGTCCTAAAATACTTAATCATTTACTTTGTTAAAAAGAAAAAACCTGCAAAAATTTGCAGGTTTTTTTATTCTGTGGGCGATGAGGGATTTTAGTTCCCTATTCGAAACCTCTTTTGCAATTATAATTCCTTGTGCTTTCAGCACAATCTAATTTTTATTTCCCTTCATTTATAAAATATAAGATTTTGAAATTTCTGGAAATAAAAAATTCCGATGAAAAATTCATCGGAATTATGATTGATGTGGGCGATGAGGGATTCGAACCCCCGACCCCCTCGGTGTAAACGAGGTGCTCTGAACCAACTGAGCTAATCGCCCTAAGCGGATGCAAATATAAGCGAGTTTTTAATTCTAACAAAGTTTTTGAGAAAAAATATCAAACTATTTCTGCAACTACAAATGTGCTTCCACCTATATAAATCACATCTTTATCAGTAGCATTTTTTTGCGCTTCTTCAAGTGCTTTATTTACAGATAAATAAACAGTTCCATTCAAGTCAAATTTTTCTGATTTATCCTTAAGTATTTCAGCATCTAAACCACGAGGAATATTTGGCTTACAAAAATAATAGATTGCTTTTTGGGGAAATAATGGTAAAATTCCACCTAAATCCTTATCATTAACTACTCCTAAAACAATATGTAAATTATCATATTCTAAATCCAGTAATTGTTCTAAAACATAATTGAGTCCTTCTTTATTATGAGCAGTATCACAAATGGTCAGTGGTTTCTCATTTATCACTTGCCAACGCCCTAATAATCCAGTGTTTTTTACAACATTCAATAACCCATTTCTAATTTGAGATTCAGAAATAGAAAAACTCAATTCTTGTAAAACTTTAATTGTTTGTACTGCAGTTTTTATGTTTTTTGATTGATAATACCCTTTTAAATCTGAATCAAAATCGTCCTCGATATTTTGTTCGGCCAAAAATAAACTTGAGCGATTTTCTATAGCCTTTTTATAAAATACTGAATGAATTTCTTCTTGATATTCTCCTACTACTACTGGAGTTTCTTTTTTTACAATTCCTGCTTTTTCAAAAGCAATTTTTGGTAAAGTATCTCCAAGCATTTGCGTATGGTCAAAACCAATATTTGTTATTACACTTACCAAAGGAGAAATAATATTAGTAGAATCTAATCTTCCTCCAAGTCCAACTTCAATAATAGCAACATCAACTTTATGTCTTGCAAAACTCTGAAAAGCCAAACCAACAGTCATTTCAAAAAAAGACAATTTATTTTCGTCAAAAAATGATGTATTACCTTCAATAAAATCAACTACTTCATTTTCAGAAATAGGCAAACCGTTAATTTTAATTCGTTCTCTAAAATCCTTTAAATGCGGTGATGTATATAAACCAACTTTGTAACCTGCTTGTTGTAATACCGAAGCAATCATATGACTAGTTGAGCCTTTCCCATTTGTACCTGCAACATGAACGGTTTTAAACTCTTTTTCTGGAAAGCCTAAGTGTCTTGAAAGATTAATACTGTTTGATAAATCCTTCTTAAAAGCCGTTTTACCTTGATTTTGGTACATGGGCAATTGAGAAAACATCCAAGTTAAAGTCTCTTGATAGGTCATTCTACTAATGATATAATTTTATAATGAGTTAATGCAAAAATAGATTCTTTATTTTATCATTATCACAATCAATCATTAAATAATTCTAATTAGATAAAGAAAAACGGTATTTAATAATCCCTATTTGTTTCGATCCGGCTTTAGAATCTGCTTGCCAAGTAGTTTTCATGGCAGCAATCTTTGCTTGTGAAAGTAGACACTGAGCAGTATTCGTTGAGCCTTTAACTCCAGGAGTAGCCTTAATCACTTTTCCATTTCTATTTACTTCAATAGCAACAACTACCAAACCTTCTTCTTCACATTCATACTTAGGTTTTGGTTTATTTAATGGTTTTCTGTTTCCTAGTTGATAATCACCATTTCCACCACTTCCTCCATTTCCATAATAACCATCGGCGTTTGGATCTCCATCTTCACTACCTTTATCGCCTCCTACATTATCATTTCCTTCGCCTCCAGTAGTATTTCCATCAGATTTATTCAAGCCTCCCATCAATTCATCCAACTTTCGTTTCTTCTCTTCTTCTTCACGTTTCTTTCTCTCCGCTTCTGCTTTGGCTTTTCGTTCAGCCTCAGCAGCCTTTCTTTTAGCAGCTTGCTCTTTTTTTATTCTTATTGATTCTTCAGATTCCTGCGTCACTACATCCTCAGTAATGGCTTTATCCGAAGAAGTATCCTGTTCCACTTCTTCAACAACTTCTTCAGTTACTTTAGGATTATTTTCAGTTTTAATAGGCTCTCTTGGCTGGATATTTCCACTACCAACATTTGATGTTCCAAAATTAACGGCAATGCCAGATTCAATTGGTGGGTCTAAATATTTTAAACCAAAAAAGAAAATACACAACAATAGTAACGATACAATTATCGCAGTAATCGTTGCTGATTTTCGTTTATGAACTGTATTTAAATTTAAAATTTTCATTTATTTAGGCTTTACTGCCAATATTACTTTAAATCTATTTCTATTTGCTATATCCATTACAGCTACTGCTCTTTCAATAGGAACTCCTTCTTCGGCTCTTAAAAGTATAGTTGGGTTTTCATTTCCTCCCAATAATTCTCTCAATTTACTTTCAATAGCTGATTTATTAATTTTCTTACCATTAACATAATAAGACAAATTCTTTTTAATACTTACAGATACATTTTTAGTGTTTGTAGATTTACCTTTTGCTGTAGGCAAAATCATATCCAATGCATTTGGAGCATTTGATGTCAACATAAAAAAGACTAATAATAAAAAGACAATATCAGTCATTGAACTCATACTAAATTCTGGACTTACTTTATTTCTACCTTTAAACTTCATCTTATACTGGTTCGTTTAATAAATCTAAAAACTCTACAGCTTTCGCTTCCATTTGATGCACAACTTTATTAGTTTTTACAACAACATGATTATAAGCAATATAAGCAATAATTCCAACAACTAATCCTGCAACAGTTGTTGTCATAGCAGTATTAATTCCGCCTGCCAATGCTCCCATATCTGCCTGTCCACCACTCGTTGCCATTTCATGGAATGCCAAAATCATACCAACTACAGTTCCTAAGAATCCAATCATTGGTGCAGCACCAGCAACAGTAGCCAAAATACTTACATTTTTTTCTAGTTTATATACTTCTAAAGTACCTGCACTTTCAATTGCTGTATTAATATCTTCTAAAGGTTTACCGATTCTTGAAATTCCTTTTTCAATTAATCTAGCCTCGGGAGAATTAGTTTGCGCACATAATACTTTTGCTGCGTCTAACTTTCCATTAGAAACTTGATCTTTTATCTGGTTCATGAAATTATCATCCGTTTTAGAAACTGCATTGATTGCAAAAACTCTTTCAAAATAAATATATAGAGCAGCAATTAATAACACCAATAGAATAGCAATTACTATTTGTCCTCCAATACCTCCATCCATAATTAAATTATAGATTGATAATGTTTTTTCTTCTGATAATGCTTCGTCTAATACTTCCTGTGCTTCTTGTTGCATTGTATTTTGTTTAAATTACTGTTTATGTAACGAAATTACTTATTGTAAATTGTAATACAAATAAATTCATAAAAAAACCTGAGAAACTTCTCAGGTTAAAAGTTTAAATTATTGTTCGCATACCCATGAATGCGACACAGCCGACAATAAATCCTATTAAAGCCAACCATGATATTTTTTTAAGGTACCAGAAGAAATCAATTTTTTCCATTCCCATCGCAACAACTCCAGCTGCAGATCCTATAATTAACATACTTCCACCTGTTCCTGCTGCAAAAGCAATAAAATGCCATAATTGATCATCTATTGGTTCAGAAAACATTCCAAGTGATGCAGCAACTAAAGGCACATTATCAATTACAGCAGAACCAACTCCTAACAACATAACAACTAAATCTGAAACGCCTGTACCAGCCTGTTCAGTTCCTATAAGCGGAACTGTTTCTTTTAAGTTTTGAGCAAAACCAAATAAAATCCCTAAAGACTCAAGAGCAGCTACTGCCATTAAAATACCTAAGAAGAATAAAATACTAGGCATTTCAATTTTTGACAAAGATGAGTGTACAGGACCATGTTGAGAATGCGCATCAGATTCAGCAGAATCAATACTTGTCATTGAAAATTTTGAACGGCTATAAATCTCAGCAAAAGTTGCTACTACTGCCAATGATAACATCATACCTACATATGGTGGTAAATGCGTAAATGTTTTAAAGAAAGGCACAAAAACAATTGCTCCTAATCCCAAATATAACATTGTTGCACTGTGAGGTCCTGGTTTTTTATCCTCTGCATTATCATCAGTTTCAATTTCACCTTTAAATGCAGGTAAAAAAGTGGCAATAAATGACGGTACTACCATACATAATACTGACGGAATGAATAAATACATAAATAACATTGGAGTACTTACTTTTTTACCAATCCACAACATTGTAGTTGTTACATCACCAATTGGCGACCAAGCACCACCTGCGTTAGCAGCAATAATAATTAGACCAGCAAACCAAATTCTGTCCTCTCTTCTTTTAACAATTTTTTGTAGTATAGAAATTAATACAATCGTAGCTGTTAAATTATCAATTATTGCAGATAAAATGAACGCTAGAATACTAAATAGCCACAGAATTTTCTTTTTACTTTTGGTCTTTACATAACTTTTAATCGTAGCAAAGCCATCAAAATAATCGATAATTTCAACAATTGTCATTGCTCCTAAAAGAAAAACAAGTATTTCAGCCGTTTTCCCCAGATGATGAAGTAATGTTTCTTCCATCAAGTGCATTTTATCCTCATGTCCAAGAGCTGGGAAATTTTCAACTAACGCATGCTTTGCAGAATTAAACCAATTAGAAAAATCATCAACTCCTAGTGCTACTAATGCCCAACATATAGCCATCATTGCTAATGCTGGAATTAATTTATCTAATTTTAAATTGTGTTCAAGTGTAATAGCTAAATAGCCCATTACAAATACTAATATAATTGCTGATTCCATAGTTTAAGTGGTTTAAATTAGTTGATTCAATGCTATTTCAAATGCAGTTTTACAAATATTTTGTTTACTACTATTTTTATTATACGTTCTTTCTAAAGCATTTTTTATAGTTGTTGATGTATCATTAAATATTTCTTCATCTATCATTGGCAGTGACCTTCTTTGCTCCATCAAATATGCAAAAACTCTAGCAATACCACAATTAGAAATAAAATCAGGCAATAAACTTACTTGAATATCTGTATACTCCATAATAGGTCCAAAGAAAATTTCTTTATCAGCAAATGGAACATTTGCTCCTGGTGAAATTACTTCTAGTCCAGAAGAAATCATTTCGGTTATTTGTTCTTTTGAGACTAATCTTGAAGCTGCTGCCGGAACAAAAATCTCGGCTGGAAAAGACCAAATTTGTTTATTGATCTCTTCAAATGGAATCATATTATTGGCAACTAATTTATTTCCATCTTTTCCTAAAAATAAATCTGTCATTTCGCTCATTGAAAACCCTTCCTCATTCATTAATCCGCCGTCACGATCAATAATCCCAACAACTTTAGCACCTAATTGTGTTAAATAATATGCAGCCGCTGAACCAACATTTCCAAAGCCTTGAACAACGGCTTTTTTTTCTTTTATAGAACCACCATAAATATTATAATAATGCTTAACAGCTTCCGCAACTCCGTAACCAGTTAACATGTCCGCAACAGTATATTTTCTAGATAAATCAGGAGAGAATTTTTCATTTTCAATAATCTTAATTACACCTTGACGCAACTGCCCAATTCTATTAATCTTATCTGCTTCTGTAGGTTTAAAATGCCCATTAAAAATACCTTCTTGTGGGTGCCATACACCACAATCTTCAGTAATAGGAATAACATCTCTATCAGCATCAACATTTAAATCTCCTCCAGTTCCATAATAATGTTTTAATAATGGTGTTACAGCTTTATACCAACGCTCTAAAACCCCTCTTTTTCTTGGGTCGTTTGGATCAAAATTAATTCCAGATTTTGCTCCTCCAATTGCTGGTCCAGAAACAGTAAATTTAACTTCCATTGTTTTGGCAAGCGATAAAACTTCATTCATATCCAATCCTTTTCTCATTCTTGTTCCTCCTCCTGCGGCTCCTCCTCTTAAAGAGTTTATAACCGTCCATCCTTCAGCGTCAGTTTCTTGATCTTGCCAATGAAAAACAATCTCAGGTTTTTTATTTTCGTATTTTTTAAGTAACTCTTTCATTAAATAAATTATCTCTCACAAATATATCAAATTAAGGCATACAAATTTTACCACTACTATGGTCTTTTTCAGCCCCTGTAACGCTCTTTAAACAATTAACCTGATTATCAATCCTTAACAGTCCTAAAAAAGCGAAAATTAATGCTTCTTTAAAATTGATAATTCGTTCATTAGAAATGATTATTTCATTCTGAACTCTATTTTTCAAATTATTTATTAAAAATTCGTTAAATACTCCTCCTCCAGTAATTAGAATTTGTCCTTTAAATTTTATTTTATTTGCAATTTGAATTGCAATATGTTCAATATATGTCCTCAAAATATTTTTGATACTTAATGAATATTTATCTATCAATGGAATAATTTCTGATACTACAAACTCATAACCCAAAGATTTCGGTTTTTCATCTCGATAAAAAGGAACGTTATTCAATTCTTCAAGCAATTGATTATTAATTTCACCTTTCGATGCAATTAAACCTTTATCATCAAACTCTAAATTTATCTTACGTGTATAATGATTTAAGACAATATTTACAGGACAAATATCAAATGCTATTCTCTGATTATTATTGAATGAAATATTAGCAAAGCCTCCTAAATTCAAGCAATATTGGAATTCGCTAAACAAAAGTTCATCACCAATAGGAACCAATGGTGCGCCTTGACCTCCCAATTTCACATCTTGAGTTCTAAAATCATATACAACTTTTTGATTTGTAATTGCAGAAATCTCTTTTCCATTTCCAATTTGCAGAGTTAACCCTTCATCTGGTTTATGAAAAATCGTATGACCATGAGAAGCAATAAAATCAATTTTATCAATTTGAAATTCTTCAATAAAAAGATTGGTCAGGTTACCTAAATATTTACCATATTCGTTGTCTAACTCCTGAACTTCATTTGTTGTTTGTCCAAAAGCGTTTTTTAATTTATTTTTCCACTTATCAGAATAAGAATAGGTTTTCGCAGAAATTATTTCAAAACTATAGTTTGGCTTTTGTTCAAATGAAGCATAAACTAAATCAACTCCATCCAAAGAAGTTCCACTCATTAAACCAATAGCATATTTCTTATTATTCATAGAGTAAAAATACAAATCATTTCTCAAGTTTTAATCATCAAATTTTAATGAAATTTATCTTTAAAATTAACTATCTTTGCAAATAATTAATAATCAAAAACAAACCATCAATATTATGGATTTTAGCCTTACTGAAGAGCATATAATGATACGTGATGCTGCAAGAGACTTTGCACAAACAGAACTTCTTCCAGGAGTTATTGAAAGAGATGAAAAACAAGAATTTCCAAATGAGTTAGTCCGCAAAATGGGAGAACTTGGATTTATGGGAATAATGGTTGATCCTAAGTATGGAGGAAGCGGTATGGACGCTATTTCTTATGTTTTGATAATGGAAGAATTATCAAAAATTGATGCTTCAGCATCAGTTATGGTTTCAGTAAATAATTCATTAGTATGTTATGGTTTAGAATCTTATGGAAGCGAGGAACAAAAACAAAAATATCTAACTAAACTAGCTACAGGTGAACAAATTGGTGCTTTTTGTTTAAGTGAGCCTGAAGCAGGTTCTGATGCTACATCACAAGCAACTACTGCTGAAGATAAAGGTGATTATTACTTATTAAATGGTACTAAGAACTGGATTACTAACGGTGGTAGAGCAGGAGTATATTTAGTGATTGCCCAAACTGACAGGTCTAAAGGACATAGAGGAATTAATGCATTCATCCTTGAACAAGGAATGGAAGGTTTTCATATAGGACCAAAAGAAGATAAGTTAGGTATTAGAGGAAGTGATACTCATACACTTCAATTTAACGATGTAAAAGTTCCAAAAGAAAATAGAATTGGTGAAGATGGTTTTGGATTTAAGTTCGCAATGAAAACGCTGTCTGGGGGAAGAATTGGAATTGCCGCTCAAGCTTTGGGTATTGCTTCAGGAGCCTATGAATTGGCATTAAAATATGCTAAAGAGCGTAAGGCTTTTGGTACAGAAATTTGTAACCATCAAGCAATTGCTTTTAAATTGGCCGATATGGCAACTGAAATTACTGCAGCACGTCATTTAGTAATGAAATGTGCTTGGGATAAAGACCAAGGCAATAGCTATGATGAGTCAAGTGCAATGGCAAAATTATACGCTTCCAAAGTTGCAATGGAACAAACTGTCGAAGCAGTTCAAATTCATGGTGGAAATGGTTTTGTTAAAGAATACCACGTAGAACGCTTAATGCGCGATGCAAAGATTACTCAAATTTATGAAGGAACTTCTGAAATTCAAAAAATTGTAATTTCTAGAAGTGTAATTAGAGGCTAATTATTCCCGATATATTAACTGATAGCAAGTAACTAATTAATAGTAAAAATATACTTTTAAGCATATAAATTTTAGATTTATTTTGATAGATAAGTCTATTCTTTTTCTTATTATCTGCCACTGTTGATAGTACTACAAAACTCAAAGATATTATCCAAAAAGTAAGACTAATAATTGAAAGCATAAAAAGTGCTATACTTTTATACTTAATAATACTAAAAGAATTTATAACTAATTCAAACATACCATTTTGATTGTCAATATAACTCTTTGCTATTGATATTAATAACCCTACAATTACTAAATCAGTATTATTTAACTGTTGATACTTATTTGCTTTTATTTTAATTTTCATAGATATATCTTTTAAAAGTTACCGACTAACTATTTCTTTATATAAAAGAAAAAGCCTTCACTATTTTTAGTGAAGGCTTTTAAAAAGAAAGGCGATGACATACTCTCCCACCGATTGGCAGTACC
>CANMWN010000002.1 GCA_947501625.1 uncultured Flavobacteriaceae bacterium | reverse complement strand
ACCATGATATCATGTGGTAAAATGTTCTCACATACAATATCATCAGTCATTAAATCAAAATCTGGCAATGGATTGACTTGTAACTCGAATCCAAGAATTTCTCTAAAACAACTCGTATCGGTATTGGTTACCTTCACATAAATATCTTGAGGATTGCTCAAGTTTTGATAGGCATTACTATCTGTGATTTGGTTCGCTGTTGTTGTTGGCATTGCTGTATGGAAGGTCACTGCATAGTTTCCTGCCACTGTTTGCATTGCTGTGTAATCCGAAACATAATCATCCAACACCCAAGTTACTACTTCATTGGTATCATCTCCATCTTGGTCATCATCACATCGTGGATCTACTGTTATAGTACTAATCATTGGTAATGGATCTACCACTAAAAATACTGGAGACTCTTCTATTCTTATACAACCTGTATCATTGTTTTCTATACGTACAAATATCGTTTGATTATTAGACGTATTGGCATATAAATCTGGCAATGGATTGATTGCAGGTGTTGCTTGTGCATCGGCTAAGGTTGCATGGTAAGTTACGGTATAACCAACCGTTGCAATATCTGGTTGCAAGTTTTCAAAATCACTTCTAATACTTCCTAAATCAAACTCAACACCGATACCATTAGTGTCATCTCCATCAGCATCAGTATCACATTGTGATGCTAATGAAATATTGGTGAAATCTATAATTGGTAATGGATTCACATCTAAAGTAAAACTCATATGTGGATTCACACATCCTGTGTCATCATTTTCAACACGCACATAAATCGTTTGACCATTGGTTGTATTTCTAAATGGACTCGACTGTGGACCTGCTCCTGAAACTGCATCAGCTGCTGTAAGGTGGTAACTTATATTATAAGCTACCGTAGCAATATCTGGCTGTAATGCCTCTATATCATCTGTTAAACTCTCTAAATCAAACTCTACACCTGTTCCATTAGTATCATCCATCGCTGCATCGGTAGCATCATCACATAAAGGCGCTAAAGTCAAACTGTTGTCGATCTCTGGAATGGGGTTGACGTGAAGTTGTACAAATTGTCCTTTTGCTAAACAGTCACTACCAAAATCACTTACAATTTGCACCCAAATTAATTGGTCTTGAGAGATATTATCATAATTGGTTGCATCTAATTGATCTGCTGCTAAACCTTGATTGGCTTGTGCTTCTGTTTCATAATACAATACATCTACATTTAAAGGTGCAAATAAGGTTTGTATTTCAGTAGTTACACTACTAAAATCAAAAGTAGCTACTCCATCTGTGTCGTTTGGTGTACTATCACACTCCCAAAATTCTCTCGTTACAAAACCATTCATCACAGCACTTGAAGGGTTAACATCTAAGTTTACTTCGGCAACTCTATGACATCCATCAGTAGTTTCAACTCGCACCCAAACGGTATCAAATCCTGCAACTTGATTTGGATAAGCTAGAGGATTAACTATTAAACCGGCAGTACCACCAGCATCTGCTTCGGCAAAAGTTTCATAGTATGTAAATGTTTCGGAAGCATAGTTAGCAGAAATTTCATCTTCTTTTAAACGCAAGTTAAAATCTTCTATAAGTGTTAAATCATCATTACATTGTATTAAGGTTACAGAGGTTGTAAGCAGTGTAGGTAATTCGTAGACTTCAATTTCAAATGAAGTATCGGTATAACACGGTGCAAATGGTGCTGTAAATGCTGCAGTTGCATTATTAGTCATACGCACATAAATAGTTTGCCTTCCATTTACATCGTTTAAACTTGGATCGTTTTGATAACTTGTTATGTCATTTCCTACATTTGGAACGGTGTTTTCAGGAATTTGATTGGTATAACCTGCATCCGTATAATAAGTCAACGTAAAATCTGACGCAGATTGTCCATTTAAAATATCCGTTGCTCTATCGGTTAAGTTAAATATTATAATATCATCGGTATCTGTTCCTATACTTGTATTATCACACTCGCCCAATAAAGGGATATCAGCAGGTAAAGCAGGATTTGCTCGTTCGTAAATTTCTAAATCAAATTCTGTATCAGCAACACAATTTCTATAACTTCGAGTACTAACTCTAGCATAGATTGTTTGTCCTGAACTATTGAAAGACGTAATATCAGCACCTGTAATTTGATCTGTATAAGCAGCATCTCTAAAATATAATACTTCAAATTCGGACGTGCTTTGGCCACTCAATATCTCTGCATCTCGATCTCTTAAATTGAAAGTCATTGTATTGGTAGTATCATTATCATCATCACAATATTGAATTGGACTTGGTGTTGGATTTGCGGTTGGTTGTTCATGAACTATAATTTCAAATTCTCCTTCTAAAACTGTAGGATTTCCACAAGGATCAACAACTGTAGCTGTTAGGTTATAAGTTCCACTGTTAGAACTATCCATATTAGTTAAAGATAAATTTGGAGAGCTTCCATTGGATAATTCGGTGGTAGTTGTTCCATTATCAAATGTCCAAACATAATTTGGGTTACCTACAATAGGTTCAGGAGTGAATGTAATATCTTCACCAAAACAAAAATTATGTGTTTGATTATTTAAAGATGTAGTATTACCAGACTCTGTAATATCTAACGGTAATAAAAGTGAAGAGATAAACGGAGGTAAACCTTGAGTTGCCCTTTGTCCATTTAAATCAATAGCGTCTAAAGTAAAGACTATATCTGCTGCATCAGCATTTGGGTTTTCGATGGCATCTAAAAATTCAGCATCACCATTGATATCATCATAAGCTTGAGGTATTGTTGCATAAATTTTACCATCTGGACCTAATTGTAGAGCACCCCTATAACCTGGCTGTTCATGGATTCTTTCTTTTGAACCTTCAATATCAGAGGCTGTTAAATCAAATTGAAATAACTTATAAGTAGTTTGAGGTTGACTTAAATCTTGTCTAAATCCTGAAACACTTGAAACATATAACTTCTCTGAAGATCTTGAGAATTCTACACCATAAGCTTGACCGTCTTGAGGGGCATTAAATATCGATACACCATCATTTCTAACAGTACCAAATTCATTATCAAAACTATACACAATACACTGTTGTACATCATTTTGATGCGCAACTGCAAGTTTTGTCCCGTCAGGAGATAATTTTAAATAACCTCTTGTATTAACAACAAAGTTATTTACTATTGAAACTTCTGGGTTTAAGTTAACTCCTGTTGCATCAATTTTATATGCAAAAAAACGGTTTGCTGCTTCTGACACTACCCAAAAGGTGTTACAATCTCTTCCTTTTACAGCAGCAACTTTTTCAGTCCAACTAGAAATAAACCCAGTTGGCTGTGCTAAATTTTCAGAAAAATTTCCATCACCATCTTCATCAATCAATTCTCCTAATCCTCCATTTCTGGACATGTCAATAGTATATAAGTCAAAAGCAGGGTTTTGATTGTCACCTACTGTAAATAAATAATAAATAGAGGTTGAGCCAGGTTTTGGAATAATCATACCTGATTGTGTACTTGAAGGATTTCCTTTCAAATTGTTTGCTGGAGTCCCATTAGAATAATTCATTACTTGATGGTCGCTATTATATACAGTAATACCATCGGAATAGAAGAGTATTGTTCCATTAGAATCAGAAAAAGAAGAACAGCCTTCAAGGGTGTTTAAAGAACCCCTATCTGTTCCAATTAGTGCTACTGGTGGCGATTGATTGAAATCAATACCTGCATTTCTTCCAAAATACCAAATATTTGCTTCTTGTTGAGAAAATGTTAGCGTAGTAGAAAATAATATAAATAAGTAGAATAGTTTTTTCATGTCAAAAAATCAAAGTGTAATTGTCAAATATACGAATATTAGTAGTTGTTAAATTAATATTGATGAATTTTAACACTTGTAAAATACTACTTTTTTGGAGTTGGTTTATAATGAGTATAAACAGTTGTAGTAATTAAAATAATAATATATAATTCACCGTAATTATGCCTATAACAGTATTAAAACAAAAAACCCTAATTATTTTAATGAAAAAAGCCCATTGAATACGGTTCAATGGGCTTTTGTATTATTTTTTAATGTATTAATTTTTGATAATTTTTTTAGTGGTTATCTCACCTTCATTATTTGTGAATTTTAAGAAGTAAATTCCTTTTGGTTGTTTTGATAAATCAAAGGAAATATTTTCTTTAATATTCGTATATTTTCTTTTAGATAATACTAAACCAAAACTATTTGACAGTTCAATAGTGGTATTATTGAAATTAATATCATTTTTAAAACTTACTTCTACTGAATGAGAAGTAGGGTTTGGATAGATAATGACGTTGTCTTCTACAGGTACTATTTTATTATTAGTTATTCTACAGTTAAAATCAATTCCTTGATCATAAAAAGTCCATCCATAGTTTGTGCTAATATCTGCTCTAGCAATTGCGCCATTACAATAATAAGATCCACCTACATAAAAAGAAACATTTGGGTGTAAATCTCTTTGACTCCATCCGATTAGTAGGTTATCATAATTTGCAGTAGATAGGTTAGGAATAAATCTAAACATATTATCAAAGTTAGTTACACTGCTGACATTCCAATTCCCTAGAGGTTGATTAAAATTAGTATAAGCGCCATTAAACATATAACTCATATCTGTAACATTATCAACAGTCCAATTTCCAATAGGTTGGTTAAAACTATTTGCATCAGAAAACATGTGACTCATAATAGTAACACTGCTGACATTCCAAGTGTCTAAAGGTTGGTCAAAATTGTTAGCTTTTTCAAACATACCTTCCATTTTTGTTACACTACTAACATTCCAATTTCCTATAGGTTGATTAAAATTAGAATTATAAAACATTCTACCCATATTTGTAACATTATCAACAAACCAATTTCCAATAGGCTGGTTAAAACTTGAATTATAAAACATATGCTTCATACTAGTGACTTTACTCACATCCCAATTATTTAAAGGTTGATTAAAACTTGTTTGATTTTGAAACATTGCTTCCATATTGGTAACATTCTCCACATTCCAATTATTCAATGGTTGATTAAAAATTGAATTATTTAAAAACATATAACTCATATTTGTAACATTACTCACATTCCAATCTTCAATAGATTGGTTAAAACTATCAGCATTTTGAAACATATAACTCATATTTGTAACATTGCTTGTTTTTTCTTTCCAACTTCCAATAGGTTGATTAAAATTTTGAGTGTATGAAAACATATGACTCATGTCTGTTACATTACTAACATCCCAACTTCCAATAGGTTGATTAAAACTATCAGCACTTGAAAGCATATATCTCATATTTGTAACATTACTCACATCCCAATTGTTAATTGGTTGGTTAAAATTAGGTGCATTATAAAACATTTCCCCCATATCTGTAACATTACCAACATTCCAACCACCAATAGGTTGATTAAAATTAGTTGCATTGGTAAACATATAGCTCATATCTGTAACATTATCAACAAACCAACTTCCAATAGGTTGATTAAAATTAATTGCTCCTATAAACATTTTTTTCATATTTGTAACATTACTTACATCCCAATTGTTTAAAGGTTGATTAAAACTAGTTGCAACTCCAAACATGTAACTCATATCAGTTACATTACTCACATCCCAATTATTAATGTTTTGATTTAATGAATTTGCGTTATAAAACATATAACTCATATCAGTAACTGATGATAAATTTGGAATGTCAATAGCTGGGATTGTTAAATTAACACAACCTTTAAATGCACTCTCCATTGATGTCCAATTTTGAGTTCCCCATTGTTCTACACTAATAATTTTGTTAGAATTATTAGTCGAACTTTGAGTCGCTGACCCTTGATTAAAATAAATTCGAGGAAAATCTCCACTAATTTTTACAGTATAGGTGCCTGCAGTTGCATAACTATGAGTTGCATCACCAGTTACTCCTGTGCTAGAAGATCCATCTCCCCAATCTACATCATAATTATAAGTTTCACTTGGGTGTGTTGGAATTGTGATTGAGGTGTCAGTGGAATCAACTTGCCAAGTAGTAATGAAATCAGTAATGCATGATGCTTGAACTTTCGCCACTTTTTGAGGTAGTCCTTTTTTAGAAGTATTACTTCCTAAAGAAATTCCATTTAATACAAAGTTTGAGCCAGAACCACTCATATTTGGGTCGTTTATGACTCCAAGGTAATTACTTCCATCTCTAGCAGCATAAATTTTATCATCTATACCTAATTGTAATAAACCAAAATTTCCGCTAGAAATTAGATTTGAAGTTCCATTTAAATTACTGCTTATATCTAATTGACTAATACCTGAGGAGTTACTTGAATAAATAAAATTACTATTTGGCGAAAATTCAACTCCATAGGCATAAGGCAAGCCTTGAACTTCAGTTCCATTACTTACAACACCTAAATTGAAATCATAAATTACTGTTGCGCTTGATCCATTAGATATTACTAATCTACTACCATTTGGAGAAACTTTCATTGAGCCGATATCATCGAAAACTACACCAACTGCATTGGTTTTATGTATTGCAGTGTCATTAACACCATTTGAATCAACTCTATACGAAAGAACTTTATTGCTATGGAATAAAACAACCCAAATTTCATTATTAGATGAATCATAATAAGAAGTTAATTTTTCAGATGTAGAAGTATCTAAATTATATGTTACTCCTTTTCCTGTATAAAACAAAGAATTTTTCTTAGATGTAACTTCACCTGAAGCAATATTTACGGTAGAATAATAAAATCCTGATCCAGAATTTCCTGTTGAACCATTTGATGTAAATATATAATATATGTTGCAATCTGCTGGATGTGGAACGATAACTGCTGATTGTGTGCTTGAATGATCACCACCCAATCCAGAGCCATTAGTCATTTGGTTGTGGCTGTCATCCCAAACTTGATCTCCATTGGTGTAGAATAATAAACTTCCATTTGAATCGCTTACAGAGGCGCATCCTTCATCTGTATTCATAACACTGCCAGTTAAAGGATTAGGAGGTAAGCCAGAAGAAACATTAAAATCAAGAGCTGCTTGATTTCCAAAATACCATTTTGAGTTTTCTAAATCTTGTGCGAAAATTAAACTATTAGATACTAAAAATGCGAGTAAAAATAAAAACTTTTTCATAATTAAAATATTTTAAGATTAGACATATAAAATATTGAAAAAATAATAGTACAAAGTATAATTAAGTGACTTTAACATTTTATAAATATAAAAAGCCCATTGAATTGTGGTTCAATGGGCTTAAGTATTAATGTTGTTAAAAGTACTATAAATCTCTTCTTTTTAAGAGTCTGTAGGAAAGATAAATGAATAGTGCTGTCCAAAAAGAAACTATCGCAATATCGGTTAAATGCACCGAATAATCTTTACTTAAATCTTCTCCTACTTGGCTTGCTAATGATTTTACAGCCGAGAAACGTGTAAAAGGCTCTTTAATCAAGTTAGACATCGCCTCTAATGGGAAAAATTGTAAAATGCTAGTAGTCATTGGAGATTCCATTGGATTTTCATCCAATTTCCAATACAATATTCCTTTTGTAATATTTTCAATAATCCACCATACAAAAATGGCTCCTACTGCAAATGCAGAACGTTTAATTAGTATTCCCATAAACAAACCGAAAGAGAAAAAACCAACTAATTTTATGAAGAATGCAAAGAGGTATTCTAGATCAGAAAATATAATTGCAGGTTCCGTAAAATCGGAATACAAAAGCCCTAAAATCAAAGAAACTAAAAATACAAATAGTGTTGAAATCCCTGCGAATACCACAACAGTATAAAACTTAGAAAGAATGAACTCTTTCTTGCTCAGTCCGTCAATTAAATTTTGTTTTAGTGTTTTGTTACTATACTCGTTTGCCATCATTGAGACAATTACTAGGAGTAGGAAAAACTTAATAACTGCTGATAACCAAGTGTTTAAATGCCAAATGTATGGAAAATTGAATATTCCCAATTCTGCTAAATGGAAATTTATATTGGCAAAATTAAATTTAATAGATGCAATTAAAGCCGTAGATGTAAGCAATGCAAAATAGGTAATGATTAAAACCTTACTTGCTCTACTATGTTTAAGTTTATGAAATTCTATATTGAGTAATCGAAACATGATTATTTGTTGTTAGTTAGTGTTAAAAATTGTTGTTCAAGACTTGGTTTTCTTTTTACCAAATGAGAAAGTGAAATTCCGTTTTTAAACAAGTATTCATTAATTTCGGAAGCCGAAATATCTTTACTCAACACTGCAATCAAAATCCCTTCTTCTTCTTTTACGCTAGAGATTCCATCGTAACTTTGTAACAGTTGTTTTAATTTATCTTGGTCGGTATCAGATTTTAAATCAAAGAAACCATTTGAAGCAGTCATTTCGTCTGTTCTACCTTCGTATAATTTAATACCATTTCTAATAACTACGACATGTGAACAAACTTTTTCTACTTCGTCTAGTAAATGAGACGCCAATAAAATTGTAGTTCCATTAGCTGCAATCTTTTTAATTATCTGTCTTATCTCATGTATTCCTTGAGGGTCTAAACCATTGGTTGGCTCATCTAAAATTAAAATTTCAGGATCATTTAACAATGCCGAAGCAATGGCTAAACGCTGCTTCATACCCAAAGAATAGGTTTTGAACTTACTATCTCTACGTTCGTAAAGATTAACAGTTTTTAGTTTGTCGTCAATATTATCATAAGGAACACCTTTGATTTTACAAACCAGTTTTAAATTTTGGGTTGCAGTCATGTATGGATAAAAGTTTGGGCGTTCAATAATTGCACCAACCTTCTTCAAGGCTTCGTGTGTAGAAATTGAACCGTCAAACCAACTAAAATCCCCAGAAGTCTTATTTACTACATTTAAGATAATTCCAAGAGTAGTTGATTTTCCACTTCCGTTTGGTCCTAGAATTCCGTAAACATTTCCTTTTTGTATTTCGAATGACAAGTTATTTACTGCATGTACAGCCCCATATTTCTTGTCAAGATTTTTGAGTGTTAAGATTGTTTCCAATAGAAAAGTAAATTTGGTTGTTATAGTATTAAACGACCAAGGTACAATTTTGTTACAAGAATTATTGGGAATATTTTATTTACTAGAAGTCAAAATCATCAATGTTCTCAAAATTACTAGCGTCATTGAAAGGATCGTCATTTAAATTAAAATCGTCCATTGAAAAATCGGCAGTAAATTCTTTTTCAGGAGCAGTTTCGGGCACATCACCAAAAGCAAAAGAGATTTTTGGAAAGGTATCTGTTATTTGTACTTCAGTTTCAGAAAGTTCAATAAAAAAGGTCCACATAGCCATAAAATCATAGACATAAATTAGTTTGTGACCTTTCTTTGTTAGTGTTTCGTTTAAGATAGTAGTTTTCATAGAAACTTCGTTTCCAGCATCGGACATATCAAACAAAGGAATTTCTTCACCTTGATTCCATTCATCATCAGTGAGGTAAAAGGAAGCCATTTCTTGCCCATTAAAACCAAATGCCTTAGCAATTTCTTGATGCAACTCTTCCAAATTAGAAGAACTATCAATAATGATATCTCTAATTACATCTTTTTCAACGTCCAATATTGCCCTAACTTTATAAATCATATGGTATGTATAATTATAGTGCAAAAATACTATTTAATGTGATTAATTGTTACTTTTACGTTACAGAATTTTATGGATTATGGATAAAGTTAAGACGCTTAAAATATTAAATGAACGAGTAGTAAAAGATACGTTGATGGAAACGTTGCATATAAAATTTACAGAAGTTGGAGACGATTATTTAGTGGCTCAGATGCCAGTGAATTCTACTACTCATCAACCAGACGGAGTATTGCATGGAGGTGCTTCAGTAGCATTAGCTGAAAGTGTTGGAAGTGCAGCATCTCATATTTTTATCAATCAAGAGGATTACTTTGTTAGAGGAATTGAAATTTCTGCGAATCATTTAAAAAGTAAGACTGATGGAATTGTTACTGCGACTGCTAAACCTATTCATAAAGGAAGAACTACCAATCTTTGGGAAATAAGAATTGAAGATGAAGAAGGGAGTTTAATTTCACTCTGTAAATTAACTACAATTACATTGCCTAAAAAGAAATAACCAATGCGTTTTTTAAAAAAACTATTAAAAATCACTTCCTATATTATCATAGGTTTATTGATTATTTTTTTAGTGTTGTTGCAGTTTGTTTTTAAATCATTTTCAGATGAAGAGATTAAAGAGGAATTGCCAAACATTACCTTAACACATCATAAATTTAAGAGTTTTAATTACCGAAAAATTGCCACATTTAGGGAGTTAGACACTACTAAACCAGTTTTGGTTTTTGTGCACGGAAGTCCAGGCTCAATGCTAGATTTCAAAACTTATTTTAAAGATTCGGTATTAACAAGCAAAGTAAATTTAATAGGGTATGAAAGGGTAGGTTATGGAATAGATAATATTGGAGCGATTCAGCCATTAAAAGATGAAATTGAATTGTTGAATTCTATAACTGATGATTTGCCAGTTTCTAATACTATTGTTGCAGGTTATTCTTATGGTGGGCCAATTGCATTAGGTTCTAATAAAAATTATAAAAAAGTTGTGCTGTTAGCACCTGCGGTTTATTCGGAAGTAGAACCAATGTTCTGGTTTTTAAATTTTTATAAATGGAAAGCTACACGATGGTTAATGCCAAAAATATTACAAGGAGCTTCTAAAGAAAAGTTGCAGCATCAAGAAGAATTGAGAAAGTTTCAAGAAAATTGGCATAAAAATCCTTCAAATATTCATGTTGTTCATGGTGATAAAGATTGGATAGTACCTTATGGAAATTCGGAGTATATTCAAGAACAATTCCCTTCTGATAAATTTGAGTTAATAGTATTGAAAGATGCTGGTCATGACTTAATTTGGTCACAATATGAAGAAATTAAATCAGAATTGATAAAAGTGATTGAAGAGTGAAAATATTGAAAGAAAGAATAGAATTGTCAATAGAAAAACAGTTTCCATTTGTTATTTACAGAAAGCCAAATGAAGTTAGTGTAAAAGCAATTTTTCAAACAGACTCTAACACATATTATTCTAAGGATTATTCTGAAAACGGATTTGTATTCGCGCCTTTTAACACCAATGAAAAAGCACTATTTATTCCATTTTCTAATGCCCAAAAAGAAACTTTTGGAATTGAGAATAGTCAACAATTATCAAGTTTAGAGACGGAATTTGTAACCTCAGACAAGGGTAAAAAAAACCACATTAGTTTAGTTGAACAGGGAATTGATTATATTAAAAATTCGTCTGTAGATAAGATTGTGTTGTCGAGAAAAGAAGTTTTGGATTTAAAAGAGGTAAATTTATTAGAAACGTTTCAAAAATTACTTGCCTATTATCAGTCTGCCAATGTTTACTTTTGGTATCATCCAGTTTCAGGAATGTGGATGGGAGCAACGCCAGAAACATTGCTGTCGGTACAAAATTCACAATTTAGTATCATGTCGTTGGCTTCAACGCAAGAATTTAAAGGAACTTTAGATGTTAACTGGAGTGAAAAGGAAATCGAAGAACATCAAATAGTTACCGATTATATTGTATCCAAAGTTGGAAAAGTTAATCTGCAAGTTTCAAAACCATATACAGTAAAAGCAGGAAATTTAGTTCATTTAAGAGCCGATATTTTTGGCGAAGTTTCTTCCGCAAATTTTGATTTAAAAAAGTTGATTGACGTCTTACATCCAACTCCAGCAATATGTGGTATGCCTAAAGATGAAGCAAAAGAATTCATCTTAAAAAATGAAAATTATCATCGAGAATATTACACTGGTTTCTTAGGAGAAATTGATGAAAACTGTATTGACTTGTTTGTGAATTTAAGATGTATGAAATTAGAACCCCAAAACAAAAAAACATCCTTATATATTGGTGGAGGAATAACAAAGGATAGTAATTCAATTTCGGAATGGGAGGAAACGGTTGCTAAATCTAAAGTGATGAAAAAAGTCTTATGATTTTAGTTTTCTTCTCAATTGTAAAATAGAAACAATATGCATAAATACTGCAGAAGGCATTAAGAACGCTGGAACTAAAACAAAAGGAAAAGTAACCATTTCTTTGGTTGCAAGTGTCACTTCACTTCCCCAAAATTTCGGAAAATAAGTAGTTGTTGTGAATAAAAATATAATAAATGCAATTACTGCCAACCCCAAATAATTCCAAAGTAATAAACCTTTATTTGAAATCACTTTTCGGTTAAACGCTAAAAATCCAACGATAAGAGCCGAAAGCCCAAAAAGAATATCATAATTATAGCCTTCAAACGTAACTTCAGGATGTAAAAAACCTGCAGCAACAGAAGCAACAAACAAACTTTCTATTAGTATTCTAAAACTTTGAAAATAAACAAGCCAAGGAGTTGGAATACTTTTAATTATATTACTATTTCTATGTCTGTAAAGAAAGAAACCAATAAAAATGAATGCAGGAACTACCAATAGTAATGGAAATCTTGGAGGTAAACTATAGTCTTGTAAGAAACCAGAATTGGCAATTAAAAAAGTATATAAAAACCAGAAAAATAATCCAACAATAATTTTAATAGTATATGATTTAACTTCTTTTTGTGAAAGCAATTTTTTTGCAGTTTTGTAATATCCAATTAGAATAATAAAACTCATTAAAATTGTTAATGCTATATATCCTAGTGTTAACATGTTTACTTTCTATAGTTTCATCACTTTTTCCAAATCCTTTTCAGAAATTAAAAGTAATTTACTTTTAATCAATCTTGGAATTAAAACTTGCCAGTTTTTATCTTTATCAAATATTGATTTTAAAATAGGTAAAGCCTTATCAACTTGTTTGTTGTTGAGTAAATTTACAGCATACCAATATTTCATTTCCAAATTCTCTGGAAATAAATTTTGTGCTTGTAAGTACAAATGTTCAGCCTCTTTAGAATCACCTTCTTCCATGGCTACATCACCTTTGTTCATATAGTCATAAGCCTTGTGAATTTTCATCAAGCGTTCCAATTCTTCAAGCGGATTTTTATGATCATCAACACGTAAATCCATTAAGGTGTCTTCCCAAGAATTTCCAGTGGTAATTCCGCTTACAATTAATATGGATGCTGATTGTTTTCCTCTGATGTCTCCTTTTTCATTTTCTGCAGCTTTCATGCTTGCAAGCATTCGTTCTGCAAGCGTTCCTTTGGTAGTTTCAAAAGCAGTTGCCATTGCATCCCAAACCGTATTTTTAAGCATCATATTGGCTTGGACTGAAAAATTTTTCCCTTGACGGTCACCAGCCATATCAATACAATCACTTCCAGTATGTGCCGCAACCTCACCTTTGGTGTTGAGCATTGCTACTTGTCGGTACATTTGTCCAGCATCATTGAGTGTCAGTATATCAAGTGTTTGCTGAGGTGACAAACCTTGTTTCATGAGAGCCAATCCTTTTGGTCCATAAGCAGGATTTACAAGTGATTGCGTGGCAACAACACCAACTCCAGCCTCTGCATAAGCCACAGTAGTACCTACACTAAACCAATGCGATTGCACTGCAACACCCATTTCACCTGTTACGGTATCTCTTGCAACAATAGAGTAGGTGTGTGCAAAAGGCTCAGATTTTTTATAAGATTGACTGAAAAGTGATTGCGCAAAAAGTAGAGCGCAAAGAAAATAGACTTTTTCCATGGTGTTACAAAGATTCTAAATTATTCAATTACTATGGTTTCTGGAAAATAATTAGTGGCATTCTCATTAATTAATTTCTTCAAATTGTTCATATTTTCATCTTCCTGTGCTTTCATAGAACTTTTCATAAAAGGCATCATAGATTTCATGATAATTCCTTCACCTTTATTGTTTGTTGAAGATTTAATAGTAGTTTTCCCATCTTTTTCGGTAAAGTTTAAACTATAATCCATATTCATTACACCTTCCATAACAAAATCCATGTTTATTTGTTTGTTAGGCGTAATAGATTTAATGGTTTCAACGATAATTGATTCTTGTCCATTATCATTGAAAGTGTATTGCGTTACTGCTCCAACTTTTCCTTTTTCACCACTGATGTGCTTCATGTCGGTTATTCCTTTGAGCCATTGTGTAATCTTGCTTTCATCATTCATAACTGCCCATGCCTCTTTGGCTGATTTCTCCACAGTTATTTCACTTTCGTAGGAAATGGAAGGAGTGAGCATTCCTCTACCAACAACAAACAAGATTAAAAGTACAATAAATCCAATAAGATATTTTAAGAATTTCATAATAAGAGTATTTTAAGTTAGGTTATGAAGTAAAGATACAAATTGTTTTTTTAAATTATTTGTATTGTTAATTACTTTACTGATTTTAAATTGATTAATGAATAAAAAAACCTAACTTCGCTAACGGATGATAAAGTTAACCTGTGCTGAACTTGTTTCAGTATTAAAACTGAATTTATCTTAACTACTGTGTTTCATTATACCAACCGCTAAACAATGATAAAATTTTTTAGAAAAATTAGACAAAATCTACTTTCAGAAGGAAAAACTGGAAAGTATCTGAAATACGCAATCGGAGAAATTATTCTAGTAATGATTGGAATTCTACTTGCACTACAAGTAAATAACTGGAATAAAAACCAACAAAATCTTAGTAGTGAAAAAATGTTATTAGCAAATCTTCAAAAGGAATTTTTATTTAATAAAGTGCAATTTGATAAAACAAAATTAAATCATCAAAATCAATTAAAAACACTTGAAAAAATACTTAATATACTTCCACTTAATGAAAAAAAACACCTTGCTGATTCAGTAAAATATTATGAAAATTCTATTAAACTTAACACTTTTAATCCTTCTTCAAGTGCAGTAGACGCAATATTAAACTCAAACTCTATCGAGTTAATTCAAAATGACACACTTCAAAAATATTTAACATCTTGGAAGAATGTTTTGACAGATTACCTAGAAGAGGAGGATTCCTATTATAAATTTTTGAATAATTTCTACTGGCCTTACACTATTGAAACTTTTGATTTGGTAAATAAAAAAAGTAAAAAGTATGTTGAACCTTATTTTACCAAAAAATATCAAAACTTTGTAACTTTTAGAAGAGGATATGTTAGAAATATTGTTAATGCAATAAAAGAAGAACCAATAGAATATCATATTAATGAAATAATAAGATTAACAAAACTCAAAGAATAATGAAAGTAGAACAACGTGTACAATTAAATGCGGCTGAATTTCTAATCGGATTTTATAACAAAACTCAAGTTTTTATAAATGAAAACAATAAAAATTTTAATAGTAATTAGTTGTTGCTTTATTGCTTGTAAAAACACAGTGGATAAAGAAAAGAAGTCTTTAATTTCTTCAGAAGAACAACAAACTGAATGTGTAAAAATGGTGTTTGAAAAAGATAGCATTTTAGGAAGTATTCGAAACCATGCTTCTAAAAAAATATCGTTAAGTCAAACTATAACAAATTATACCAACGATTTAAAATTAATAGATTTTTCATTGTGTCCAACAGCATTTGAAACAGCATTTGATAAGCATATTGATGCTTGGCTAAAAATGAAAAAAGTAACGGATAACTATCCTTCAATGCGTGGAGAATTGCATGCTATTTTTGACCAATTAGAAAAGAGTAAAGATTCCGTTGAGTTTAAATCTTCATTAAAACAAATTTGGGATACTTGGAAGGAAGTTGAAAATAGTGCTAAACAATTTAACTAATTTGAGTTAGTCTTGTATCTTTGTATTCGAATAAAATTTTTGAATGCCACAGTTTCCCAAAAACCAACTTGCACAACTTGTAATTGCTTCATGCAATGCACATCAATTAGAACATGTGGTGATTTCTCCAGGTTCTAGAAATGCACCTTTAACCATCGGTTTTTTTAATCATCCAAATATTAAAACATATAGTATTGTAGATGAGCGTTGTGCAGCTTTTTTTGCGTTGGGTTTGGCACAGCAATTGCAAAAACCTGTTGCTGTTGTTTGCTCTTCAGGTTCGGCATTGTTGAATTATTATCCTGCAATTTCGGAGGCTTTTTATAGTGATATTCCGTTGGTAGTTATTTCAGCCGATAGACCAAAACATTTGATTGATATTGGTGATGGTCAAACAGTACGTCAAGAAAATGTATTTGAAAATCATTGTTTGTTTTCAGCCAATTTGATTGCCAATGACGGATTGAAAGAAGAAAATCTAAATTTACTAGACTATGCGTTGAGAGTGGCTACTTATGAAAAAGGTCCAGTGCATATCAATATTCCTTTTGATGAGCCATTATATGAAATGGTTGATGAATTGATTGAATTAGAACCTGTGAATAGTGAAGTAGGAGAAGAGCCAATAGAAGTAGAGGAATTACAAGAATATGCAAATATTTGGAATGCATCATCTAAAAAAATGGTATTAATTGGTGCTAATTTCCCAGACGAATTATTACAAGTGCAACTCAATAAAATCATTGAAGACGAATCAGTAATTGTATTGACCGAAACAACTTCTAATGTTTATCACGAGCATTTTGTCAATAGTATTGATAAAGTTATTTTTCCAATTGATGAGATTGATTTTGAAGCGTTAAAACCAGAAGTTTTGCTCACTTTGGGTGGAATGATTGTTTCGAAGAAAATTAAACAATATTTGCGTAAATATCAGCCAAAACATCATTGGCATGTAGATTGTAAAAAAGCGTTTGATACTTATTTTTGTTTAGAAAAACATTTTGACGTTTCACCACAATTGTTTTTTAGCCAGTTTTTCTTCTTAACTGATGGAGTTGAAAGTGATTATCAAAAAAGTTGGTTGGAAATAAAAGAGCATAGAGCAACGAAGCATAATAATTTTTTGGCGCAATGCGCCTATTCGGATTTAAAAGTTTTTGAAAGTGTTTTGGATTCCATTCCAAGTGATATTCAGTTACAATTGAGTAATAGTTCAATCGTTCGCTATGCACAATTGTTTCATATGAATCCGTCTTTAAGAGTATTTTGTAACAGAGGAACAAGTGGAATTGATGGTAGTACGAGTACAGCGATTGGAGCATCGGTAATTAATAAAGGGCAAACAGTTTTTGTCACAGGAGATATTAGTTTTTTCTACGATAGTAATGCGCTATGGAATAAATATATACCTAAAAGTTTCAGAGTTATTTTGATAAATAATGATGGCGGAGGAATATTTAAAGTCATTCCAGGACCGCAATCGACCAATGCTTTGGAGTATTTTGAAACGCCTCATGGATTGACAGCACAACAATTATGTGACATGTATCAAATAGAATACGATAATGCTAACACTCTAAATGAATTAAATGTATCTTTGTCCGATTTTTATTCAGAGTCAGAACGGCCAAAATTATTGGAAGTTTTTACACCAAGTAGTGAGAATGACAAAGTATTAAAACAATACTTTGAATCATTAAAATAAGGTATATGAAAGTAGGAGATAAGGTAGATTTAATTATAGGTAGAATATCGAGATTAGGCTTTACAGTCTTGATAAACAAAGAAGTTGAAGGTTTGCTATACAAGAATGAATTGTATGTGAAACTTGAAGAAGGTGATGAAGTTGTTGGTTATGTTAAGAAGATTCGTGAAGATGGTAGAATAGATGTGAGCCTGCAACCAATTGGCTTTAAAAAGGCATTGGTAGAAAATGAAATCAAAATTTTAGATGCTCTAAAAAAGACAGAAGATGGTTTTTTACCATTGCATGATAAGAGTTCACCTGACGCAATTAAATATCAGATGAACATGAGTAAAAAAGCCTTTAAAAGTGCTATTGGTGGATTGTATAAATTAAAATTAATTACACTAGAACCAGACGGAATAAAATTGGTTGAGTTTAGTAATTAGTCTTTAGTTTTTGCGGCAACACGATCTACATTCTTGTAAAAAGCGTCTGCGCCTTCAGGATCATTAGTAAATTTCATATACCCTTCTTTGTAGGCTTCTAAAGCACGTTTGAATTTTCCTCTCATTTCAAAATCAAGGCCAATATAGTAATCACTCAAAGGTGATTCAGGATATATTTTATAAATCATTTCACCTAAATCTCTCAAATATTCTCCATTCTCTTTATCTATCACAATCGATTCAATAGCGTAAATATCTTTTTCACGAATTTTCAAATTTGATCCAAATTGATATTCAATTTCAACATATTTATTTTCTAGATAAGCAATCGCGTCAGAAGGAGAAAGATCTTTAATTTTGGTATTAAACTCTTCTTTAGATATTGATGAGTAGATTTCGAAGATAAATGCCATAGCAGTTGGAATGGCTTTTCCTATGGATGAAACTGTAGTTGCGCCCTTAATATTTTCGAATTTAAAATTGAATTTTTCTATTTCAAGTGACGATAAAGTAGCATCTGTCATTGCTATCCTGTCACGCCTTTTTTGTGACAAATAATCACCAGTATTTGCATAATAATAGTACGTATTATGCTTTACTCTATTTGCTGTTGCCTCCACTGCCGAAGGAATCTCAGGCGCATAATATGAGTTGATATTTACATAAGCATTAAAAGCAGGATCATCATCAATGAAAAAATAATTGATAAAGTTTCCAGTGATAGTATTTCCAACGATGGTTTTGAATGGCGAAATTCTATAATTAGTTTCCATATAATCTAACAACTCATCTCTTACGAAGTTGAAAAAATCTGTTGCTCTTTGAGTTGGCCTTCCAGTATTTCTATCATAACTACAATCTTCATATCTCAAATCTCCAGGTTGTGATATGCCAACTACAATTTGTTCAGGTGCTTTTTCTTTTTGGGCAAATAGTACCGCATTTCCAACATATACATCAAATAAATAATCGGCATCAAATACAACTGTCAATGGATATTGACGAATAGAATCTTGATTATAAGATTTAGGTAAATAGATTTTTAAATCTCTTTTTTGCCCTAGTTCTTGTGATTCAATACTATAAGTAAAAGATTGTTGTGCAAATGTGCATGTAGTAAATAATACACAGATAAAAAGTGCTAATTTTTTCATTTTTATTGGGATTGGTTTTTCAATAATACTACAATTTTTTTAATATTTTCAATAGTCATACCTTTACAACGAATAAATTTTAAAAATATGATGAAACCAAATTGGAAAACTGCTATAGAGTTTGAAGATATTACCTATAAAAAATGTGATGGTGTTGCAAGAATTGCCTTTAATAGACCAAATGTTCGTAACGCATTTAGACCTAAGACAACCAAAGAATTGTATGATGCATTTTATGATGCAAGTGAAGATACTTCAATAGGAGTTGTATTATTATCTGCCGAAGGGCCAAGTACCAAGGATGGTGTGTATTCATTCTGTTCAGGAGGTGATCAAAAGGCTCGTGGACATCAAGGATATGTTGGAGAAGACGGATATCATCGTTTAAATATTTTAGAAGTACAACGCTTGATTCGTTTTATGCCCAAGGCAGTTATTGCTGTTGTTCCAGGATGGGCAGTTGGTGGTGGACATAGTTTGCATGTAGTTTGCGATTTGACTTTGGCGAGTAAAGAACATGCCATTTTTAAACAAACGGATGCAGATGTAACTAGTTTTGATGGAGGATATGGCTCTGCATATTTGGCTAAAATGGTTGGTCAGAAAAAGGCACGTGAAATTTTCTTTTTAGGACGAAATTATTCAGCGCAAGAAGCTTATGAAATGGGAATGGTGAATGCTGTAATTCCACATGATGAATTGGAAGATACTGCGTTTGAATGGGCACAAGAAATTTTAGCAAAATCACCAACTTCTATTAAAATGTTGAAGTTTGCAATGAATTTAACTGACGATGGAATGGTAGGTCAACAAGTTTTTGCTGGAGAGGCAACACGATTGGCTTATATGACTGATGAAGCAAAAGAAGGTAGAAATGCATTTTTAGAAAAGCGTAAGCCTAATTTTGAAAAAAAATGGATTCCATAAAATTTAAAACATGTTAGTTCTTTTTGTAATATTTATGATTGGGATCCTGTTCTTTATCTATTGGATTCCTAAGAAATTGGGTTATCCAAAAGTTGGGAAGTTCTTGTCAATTGGATTGTTTTTACTGTTGGTTTTAATTATACTGTATGGAATTTTTCAAGACGCCTTTTTTACTAAAAATCATGCAAGAGAATTATTGGTTGAACAAGACATAGTTTTAAAAGATGATTTTAAGATTTTGAATAATAAGACTTCAACCTCTAGAGGTTATTACTATCATAGATTTAGATTGGAAATTTCAGATAATGATAAAAATAGAATAATAGATGAAATAAAAAATACTGACGATATTAAAGGAGTTAATGAAGAAAAATTGGATTTATATTCCAATTCATTAGAGATTAAATCATCAAAAGTCATTCAACATTACGAAAGTCCAGAAACGTTTGTAAAAGAACTTTTGAGACCTAATCATGAAGGAGAACCTTCAAGTTATTTCAAAACGGAAATAGAGAAAAAAGTAAATACCTTGGTTTTTGAGGAAATTAGAGAATAGGAACTTATGAAGATAATCTGTATAGGAAGGAATTATGCGAAGCATATAGAAGAGTTGGAGAATGAACGTCCAGAAACACCTGTTGTTTTTTTAAAACCAGATTCAGCATTGTTGCCCAAAAAAATGCCTTTTTTTATTCCACCATTTGCTAATTCAATTCATTACGAAGTTGAAGTGTTAGTTAAAATCAATAAAGTTGGAAAGTATATTGATGCAAAGTTTGCACATAAATACTATGATGAAATAGGATTGGGAATTGATTTTACCGACCGCGAAATGCAATCAAAGTTAAAAGAGAAAGGGTTGCCTTGGGAAAAAGCAAAAGCATTTGATGGCAGTGCGGTTGTTGGCGAGTTTTTTCCAAAAGAAAAATTTGATTTGGCTAATTTGAACTTTCAGTTATTAAAAAATGATGAGGTTGTTCAGGACGGTAATACAAAATCGATGCTTTGGAAGATAGATGAATTAATTGCCTTTGTGTCTCAATATTTCACCTTAAAAAAGGGAGATATTATCTTCACTGGAACTCCTGCAGGAGTAGGGAAAGTTGAGGTAAATGATAATCTAGTTGGAATGCTTGAAGGGATAAAAGTATTTGATTTGAAAATCAAATAAGAACCCAACCAATGGTTTTGTTGACAGTATCTCGAACAATATTTATAGCGGCATTTAGTGCATTTTCAACAGCAATAATTCCTAAACCTTCAATAGTTAAGAGTACTGTTCTTATACTGCTTCGTTGAATTTTTAAATAGTATTTTGCTTGTTCTAACGATATTTCACCTTTCAATTTAAGTTTTCCAATCAAGTGAATATTTCTTGCGTAGGATTTGAATTCCTGTTCGGCAAATGGTTTTATTTCTTTCCAATGCTCTTTTAAAACACTTTTAGCGGCTCCAGCCATTTGCTTAAACACTTCTTGGATGTTTATATTATCTGCCATTCTATTTATTTTTTTCTCCTCTTTTTAAGGCAATTTGTAATTTAATAATTGAAGTAAAAGCGGCATTAAAAGGCTGCTGAAGTGCTTCGATAGAGTTGAGCGATGTGAAACCAAGTTTATGCAACTCTTCAAGGTTCTTAATCATACTCTTTAATTCTTTTACTTGATTTTGTACAATTTCATTTTTTTCAAAAACACTAGTTCTAATTTCGAGTGTATTTAAATCCACTTTGGCATTGTCAAAAAATTGGATGAAATTTTCGTAATTATTTTCTTCAGTCCCTATAGTTCTTTCGAGGACTACAAAGTAATTAGAAACACTTCGTTGTAATTGAGTAACGGTTTTATCAGTTATTTCATCATAATCACTAATCAGTTTTACTGAAGAGCAACTTTGGAACAACAATAAAAAAATAATTGATACTAGAGAAAACTTAAGGTTTGTGATAACTTTCATTAGTCAGGTTTTTGAATAGTTTCTTTAGCTTTCTCTACAATCTTTTCCATTTCTTTAACTGTATTTTTAGCATTGATAGAATTTCCAGGTTCGGCTACCTCATCAATTAGTTTTAAAAGTTTAATTGTGTTATTTATCTGAGTATTTGATATTGTTAAATAATTAGCTGTTAAATCTTTGTGGTGTTGAATCTTTTGTAAAATATCCAATTTATGATCATTTTGTATTAAGATGTTTAATTGTTGATTAAACACTTCCATACCACTTTTATTGAGCATATCTGAAAACCAACCTAACATCCCTACTGTTAATTGTGCATAATTAGAACGACTATCTTGAAGTTTAAGAGGAGGATCTTTGACTAAAAACGCTATAATACTTATTATACCAATTCCACCAAATGTTATAGCTAATACTTCTTGACCTTTTACTCCAAAATATAGTGCAACAATAATTAGTGAAAATCCAAGAGAGAAAGTAAGTCCGTACATCCACTTAACTAATAATTGAGACTTTCTACTTTCGTCAAGAGTATCTATTAATGAACCTTTCAATTTCTCGATAACCTCATATGATTTTTCTCCTGATTCTCTTAGTTTAAATGAATTCCATTTTACTTCATCAGATTGCATTTGAATTAAGTTGTTAGATATGTCTTGTAGTTTCAAGATTTTTGGAATTAATTTTTTTGGTATTTTAGTACTGTTTAAGAAATTCTCATTGAGATGTATTTGAGGATTGTTTACTGCATCAAGTATTTCATCAAGTGTATCCATAGCATAGAAGTTTTGGTTAGTGTTAATAACCCTAAAATTAACAAAAAAATCTCTTAAAAACCAAATTTTTAAGAGATTTCTTGAATTCAACTCACTAATAATTAGTGAGTTGAAAATATACTAATTCAAATACTTTAGGAGAGTGAGTGGTAATATTTTAATATTTTAGGCACATCTTTTTCTTTATAAGTCAGTTTGTTTTTACTAACAAAGTTTTTAATTTCCTTCTCTCTATCTTTCATCAATTTCAATAATTGTTTTTTGCTCAACTTTGTTTTTACATACTTTCCTGAGTTATTTTTTATGAAATAAGTAGTGCGTTTTTTATAGGTGCTTTTCTTTACCGAAGGATTTGAAGCATCTTTAGAAGTATGTATATATTTTTGTGTTTGTTTAATTAAATAAGAATTATCAGAAGAACAAACTTCAAAAAGACCATTTTCTTTACCATTGGCAAAATTTGAAGCGTCGATTAATTCAAAATTTCGTTTTTTCTTACTATCATTAGCATTTACAGATGAAATACTTGTTAATGGAATTGCTGTCGGGAATTTACTGTCGTTACTATAAACCATTACACGATTTCGTTCGAGATCAATTTGTATCTTTTGGTATTTGGTAATTTTATTGTCGCTAGAAATGATTTCTCCAGAAGACCAATCGCTAAATGCATAAGGTGATCCTTTTATTTTTTTGCCAAATGAAACCGTATTTAAGTTTACATCTCCATCAACTTTTGCACCTGGAATTTCTGCTGGACCTTCTTCGCTATGTGTTCCATCTTTACAATGTTGAGCATTAATAAATAGAGGAACTGCTAAAAGTATGTAGACTAGTTTTTTCATGATTAAGTTGTTTGATAATTTAATTGTCGATTTCGGTTAAGTATTCTTACATTAATCTCCGTATTTTTGTTTTTCTGAAAAGAAAAGTTATTTATGAAAGCAGAAATTATCACTATTGGAGATGAAATATTAATTGGTCAAATAACCGATACAAATTCTAAATGGATTGCTGAGGAGTTAAATAAAATTGGTGTTTCTGTTCACCAAATAACTTCTATACAAGATGAAAAGCAGCATATTTTAAGTTCGCTCAAAGAAGCTGAATCAAGAGTTGATATTATTATAATGACTGGAGGTTTAGGGCCTACCAAAGATGATATTACTAAGCATACTTTGGCTGAATATATGAATTCAGAAATGGAGATGAATGATGAGGTTGTTGAACATATTAGAAGAATGTTTGCTAAAGCCAATTATCCTTTTAGTGAAGTGAATAGATTACAAGGATTGGTGCCTAAAAAATGTGAAGTTTTAAAAAACAAAATTGGTACAGCACCTGGAATGTGGTTTAATAAAGACGGAAAGATATTTGTGTCGCTTCCAGGAGTTCCTAACGAAATGAAAGGATTAATGTTGACAGGTGTCTTGCCAAAATTGCAGGAACAGTTTGATTTGCCATACATTATACATAAAACAATTATGACTTATGGAATGGGAGAGAGTATGGTTGCCGCACGAATTGAAGATTGGGAAGATAATTTGCCAGAATTTATAAAGTTGGCCTATTTACCTTCGTATGGTAAATTAAGATTGCGATTGAGTGCCAAGGGAACTGATAAGGTGTTGTTAGAAAATGGTTTAAATAATGAAATAAAAAAGTTGGATGCTTTGATTAACGACATTATTGTCGGATTTGATGAAAGTGAAACTATTGAAGTGAGTTTAGGTAAATTATTGACTGATAAAAAAGTGTCACTTTCAGTTGCCGAAAGTTGCACAGGAGGTTATATTTCTCAATTACTTACTTCTATTCCAGGTTCTTCGGCATATTTTAAAGGTTCAATAATTTCTTATACTAGAGAATTAAAAGAAAATTATTTGAATGTCAATTCTAAAACTATAGATGAACATACAATAGTAAGTAAAGAAGTTGTGGAAGAAATGGCTCTAGGAATTCAGAAAAAAATGAAAACTGATTTTGCTATTGCCACAACTGGTAATGCTGGACCAACCAAAGATGAAACTGACAAAAATGTTGGAACCGTATTTATAGGAATTGCTACTCCTGAAGGTGTCTTTTCGGAAGAATTTTTCTTCGGAAAACCGCGTTCAAAGGTCATTCAAAGAGCCTCTGTAAAAGCATTGGAAATGCTAAGAAAAGAAATTCTAAAAAATAGTTAGAATAGACTTGTCAGTTCTTGAAATTATTTATATTTTTGCACCTCATTTTGAGATAACAATAAAAACTGTATAGAAATGTCTAGAGTTTGTGAACTTACAGGAAAGAAAGCAATGGTTGGGAACAATGTTTCTCACGCATTAAATAGAACTAAAAGAAAATTTAACGCCAATTTAATTACGAAGCGTTTTTATATTCCAGAAGAGGATAAGTGGTTGAAATTAAAAGTTTCTACAGCGGCTTTAAAGAACATCAATAAGAAAGGAATTTCTGCAGTTCTTAAAGAAGCAAGAGCAAAAGGGTATTTAACTAAATAATTTCCGAAACAATAAAAGTATAATAAGATGGCAAAGAGCAAAGGAAATAGAATTCAGGTTATATTAGAATGTACTGAACATAAAGCTTCTGGAAAACCAGGAACTTCAAGATATATTACAACAAAAAATAAAAAGAACACTCCTGACAGACTTGAGGTTAAGAAATTTAACCCAATCTTAAAGAAAATGACTGTTCATAAAGAAATAAAATAATTAAGTCATGGCAAAGAAAGCAGTAGCATCGTTACAAACAGGTTCAAAAAGATTATCTAAAGCTATCAAAATGGTAAGATCTCCTAAAACTGGAGCGTATACTTTTGTTGAGGCAATTATGGATCCTACTAAAGTAAATGACTTTTTTAGTAAAAAGTAAATTTTACTTCACGATATTTTAAAAGCTACTTTCCAAAAAGAAAGTAGCTTTTTTATTTTATATTTGTAAGAGTGACAAATTGCCATAAAAATTGATTTAGGTTCAGTTTTTGACTTAGGTTAATTAGAATACATAATAATGTTTAAATGAGTTTATTTAAAAGAATATTTTCTAAGGAAAAGAAAGAAACATTAGATAAAGGATTGGAGAAATCCAAAACTTCTTTTTTATCAAAATTATCAAAAGCAGTTGCAGGAAAATCAAAAGTAGATGATGATGTATTGGATAATTTAGAAGAAGTGTTAATTTCTTCTGATGTAGGGGTAGAAACTACCTTAAAAGTGATTGATAGAATTGAAGAGCGAGTTGCTAGAGATAAATATTTAGGTACCGATGAGTTGAATTTAATTCTGCGTGAAGAAATCTCTGGTTTATTAGCAGAAACCAATGTTGGTAACGAAACAGAATTTACCATACCAACTGATAAAAAACCGTATGTTTTGATGGTTGTTGGTGTAAATGGTGTTGGTAAAACAACAACTATTGGTAAGTTGGCTTCGCAATTTAAAAAAGCAGGAAAGAAAGTTGTTTTAGGAGCTGCAGATACATTTAGAGCAGCAGCCATTGACCAATTACAAGTTTGGGCAGATAGAGTAGATGTACCGATTGTACGACAAGATATGGGTTCTGATCCAGCCTCTGTGGCATTTGATACCTTGCAGTCTGGAGTGTCTCAAGATGCTGATGTTATTATCATTGATACTGCAGGAAGATTGCACAATAAAGTGAACTTAATGAACGAGTTGACTAAGATAAAACGTGTAATGCAAAAAGTGGTTGGTGATGCACCGCACGATGTATTATTGGTGTTGGACGGCAGTACAGGTCAAAACGCATTTGAGCAAGCAAAACAGTTTACGAAAGCAACAGAAGTTACTTCATTGGCAGTAACCAAATTAGATGGAACTGCTAAAGGTGGTGTTGTGATTGGTATTTCTGACCAATTCCAAATTCCTGTAAAATATATTGGTGTAGGTGAAGGAATTGATGACTTGCAAGTGTTTAATAAAGTAGAGTTTGTAGATTCTTTTTTTAAGTAGGAATTAATCTTTATTGAGATAAGATTTAAATTCTGCTGAATAAAAATTTCCATTTTGATTTAATTCTTCATCATTTACATTGTAATCAACTAAATCTTTGTCTGAAGTTATAATAATTGAAAATCTATTATTTTCAAATTGTCCAATAGCTCCAATTCCTCGTTCTGACTTGTTTTGGACAGTTAACCCTTTTGGTAATTTAAATAAAGTCTTGTTTCCCATAAAATTACCAATCTCAATTTCTTGTTTTAAAATTCCTAAATCATTTGATGGGGAATTAAATTTATTCCAAAATATTCCTAATATTAGAATAATGTTCAGTGTTATTGATAACCAAAATATTCCTTTTTTCATTTTATAATTATAATTTATAGATGTGAATATAGTAATTTAAATCAAATGAAATTTCCTTTTTAATTTTTCGTATTTTTAAACTTCCAAAAAAGAAAAAAAATGAAAACCAAAGTTCTTGTATTATTTGCACTTATACTATTCTCTTGTAAAACAGAAACAAAACCTACAACCAATGAAACTAAAGAACCTGCTGTGGAGGTTCCAGAAGAAACTAATGAGGATAAAGATGATGGCACAAGCGCTATATCAACCAAAGATGTGAAGTTTAAAGTTTTGGACTCACAGTTTTTAAATGTTCCAGCTATTTGGTTGCCATTCGAGAAATATTGGAAAGATTTTACTGAAAAAGAATATGAAGCGCTAAAACCCTTAATACTAGAGCAAAATATTATAAACCTTCAAAAGAGTATTGCTAATGGTAAATTAACTTATGAGCAATTGACACTCTTTTATTTATATCGTATAAAAAAGTTTGATAGAGCCAATGAGTTGTCATTAAATTCAATTATTTCTATAAATCCAAATGTAGTTGAACAAGCCAAAGAGAAAGATGCGAAAAGAAAAAGTTTAGGAATTATGCATCCAATTTATGGAATGCCAATATTATTAAAAGATAATATCAATGCTGTAGATATGCCTACAACTGCAGGAGCAATTGCGTTGAGTCAAAATTTCACTAACGATGCATTTATTGTAAAGAAGTTAAAAGAAAATGGTGCTATTATTTTGGGTAAAACAAACTTGAGTGAATGGGCGTATTTTTTCTGTGGCGAGTGTCCAAGTGGTTATAGTGCAGTAGGAGGGCAAACCTTGAATCCTTATGGAAGACAAGTATTTGATACAGGTGGCTCAAGTTCAGGAAGTGGAGTAGCGAGTGCTGCGAATTTTGCAGTAGCAACTGTAGGTTCAGAGACTGCAGGTTCTATTTTGTCACCAGCAGCAGCAAACTCAGTTGTTGGATTAAAGCCAACAATTGGCATGTTGAGTAGAACAGGAATTGTACCAATTTCTAGTACATTGGATACGCCAGGACCTATTACTAAAAATGTGGTTGATACTGGAATTATGATGTCGGCAATGTTTGGAAATGACGCTGATGATTCGGCAAGTTTAACTACCGATTTTGATAAGTATTGGTTTACGAATTATTTTATTGCCGAGGAAAAACCATTTGATAAAAAAAGGTTTGGAGTCTATAAAGATTTATTAAAAGACACCTTGTATTCCAATGCTATAAATATTTTAAAAGAGCATGGCGCAGAACTTGTAGAAATAGAAAATGACGATGTGGATTTAAAAGGTTTCTTAACCTTATTGAATATTGATATGCGAAATGATTTGCCAACTTACTTGAAAAGGCAAGGAGCAACGTCATTAAAAGTTGGTTCGGTACAAGATGTGATAGATTTTAATAAGGCAGATTCTACAATTACAATGCCTTATGGTCAAGCGCTTTTTTATGGTATTGTTGGTGATACAACCAATACCAAAGATTTTGAGTTGATTAAAACGACTCTGGCAACCAAAGGAAAGCAATTCTTTGATGATGATTTTTACAATCACAATTTAGATGCAATACTTTCAATAAATAATTACCATGCTGGAAGAGCAGCAGTTGCTCAGTATCCAGCCTTGACCGTTCCGATGGGATATACAAGTGAAGGACAGCCAGAAGGATTGACCTTTATTGGAAAGTCTATGCAAGATAATGTATTAATTGAGTTAGCAGCAAATTATGAGCATGTATCAAAAATGAGAAAAATTCCAGAAGGGTATTAAACCATTAGTAGTTTTTATAGTCTAATGAGAAACTAATTTTTTATAGATGAAAAAACTAACATTTTTTGCCCTACTTTTTTTAGTATTAATTTCTTGTTCTGAAGATCCTGTTGAAGTTACTTCAGAAGAAACAGGGAATGAATTTCCGAGCCAAAACGACAAGCCAAATGTATTATTGATTATTGCCGATGACATGGGCTTAGATGCTACTCCAGGTTATAACTTGGGAACGGTAAAACCTAATATGCCAAATCTGCAAAATATGATTAATACAGGGATTCGTTTTAATAATTTGTGGTCCTATCCAACATGCACACCTACTCGCGCAAGTATGCTCACAGGTAAATATGGATTTAGAATAAATGTTATGAAAGTTGATGATGTTCTTGCTACTTCTGAAACTTCATTGCAGCAACATATTTCTAATAATACTGGAGATGCATATAGTACTGCAGTTATTGGAAAATGGCATTTATCAAATAGTCCAAATCATCCTACAAGTATGGGAATTGATTACTATGCAGGATTATTAAATGGCGGAGTTCAATCTTATTGGAATTGGAATTTTACTGAGAATGGTCAAACGGCAAATTCTACTGAATATACAACAACAAAATTCACTGATTTAGCAATTGATTGGGTTGATAACCAAACTAAGCCTTGGTTTTTATGGTTGGCTTATAATGCACCACATACACCTTTTCATTTACCACCAACTAATTTGCATACGCAAGGGTCATTACCTACCGATCAAGCAAGTATTGATGCAAATCCAAAACCGTATTATATGGCTATGTTAGAAGCAATGGATTCTGAAATTGGAAGATTGTTAAATTCAATGTCACAAGAAGAAAAAGATAATACAGTAATTATTTTTATTGGAGATAATGGAACTCCTAACCAAGTAGTACAAGAATATAGTCCAATGCGTGCAAAAGGAACCGTATATCAAGGTGGAGTTAATGTTCCAATGATTGTTTCAGGATTCAATGTGAGCAGAATGAATGATACTGAAGATGCATTGATTAATACAACAGATATGTTTGCTACTATTTCAGAAATCGTTGATGCTGGAGATTCACCAATTAATGATAGCCAAAGTTTTATGCCTTTACTTACCAATTCAAATGCAACAAAAAGAGAGTATGTGTATACAGAAATCGGAAATGACACAGGAGGTTCAGATTATACTATTAGAAATGCTACACATAAATATATCTTGTTTGACAATGGTAATGAAGCACTTTTTAATTTACAAAATAACCCTTTGGAAAATCCAAATCTATTGAATCCAAATCAATTACCTTTAAGTACACAAAACGAAGAAATATTGAATGAATTGAAAAGTAAAGTAAACGAGATTAGGCTATAGTTTAGTTTAATACCTCGTTTATTTTTCCCCAAAGTTCGTTGTCAAAACTTGAATTAGCGAGTTGTTCATTTCCAGCACTTTCACCACAACGTACTACAACCATATTTAAACTTGGAATCACATAAATTTTTTGATCATTTGCGCCCAATGCAGCGAACATATCATTTGGAGCATTAGGAACTAATTTTCCTGAGTTTAAATCTGGAGAGTCTGGAGTCAAAAAACTCTCTTTTCCATTTAGCCACCATAGATAGCCATAGGCTTTATTGTAATTTTGAGAAGTATTTGTCATTTCATTAAAATAATCTTCATTGACAATTTCAGTTTCATCCCAAGTTCCTTTATTTAGTGATAGTAATCCAAATCTAGCCATTCCTCTTGTATTGCTCGAGAAAATATTGGCTGCTAAAAAACTATTCCAACTTCCTGTAATGCCAATTTTATCTAAAATTCTAGTTTTTATATACTCTTTAAAATCCATTCCAGTATTTTGACTTAGCATATTCTGTAATTGCGTAAAAGCGCCTTGATGGTAATTCCACTGAGTACCAGCATCGGCATCATATTGCATGCATAATGGAATGGTACAAGTCCAAGCAATAGGATTTGCTTGATTATTTACCAATCCTGTTGTCATTGAAAGATGATGTTTTACAGTTATAAGGCCTTGTTGTTCTTCAGTTAAACTTGACCAATTGTTTCCCAAGTAATCTGAAGTTTTGTTATTGATATTAATAATTTCTTCGTCTTGGGCAACACCTATAGCAGTTGCTGTTAAACTCTTTACAGCCGAGAACCAAGTCCAATTTTCGTCTTGTGAATGACCGTTAAAATATTTCTCAACAACTATTTTTCCATTCTCTAAAATGATAAAACCTTTAGTATTTTTAGTTTCTAAATAAGTATATAACTCTTCAAGTTTAGTTAAATCCCAATTTAAAGAAGATGGAGTTGTTGTTTCCCAAATAGTTCCAGAAATAGGAGGAAAATATAAGGGTTCAGGAGTTTCTATAGGAATGTCAATTGGAGGATTGTCAATAGTAGTATCATCATCGCTACAAGCAATAAAGAACAATATTATCAGTAAATATTTAATTTTCATAAGTCAAAATATTAAGATAAGACAAGATAAATATACAAAGGTTTAATTAAGGTTGTATCTTTGCAAACTCAATTTATGATATAATGCGCACAAAATCAGTAAAGAAAAATAAAATTAACGTAGTTACATTAGGTTGTTCTAAGAATGTTTATGATTCAGAGGTTTTAATGGGACAATTGAAAGCCAATGATAAAGAAGTAGTTCATGAAGAAGAAGGGAATGTAGTTGTAATCAATACTTGTGGTTTTATTGATAATGCCAAAGAAGAAAGTGTCAATACTATTTTGGATTTTGTACAAAAAAAGGAAGAAGGAGAAGTTGATAAGGTATTTGTTACTGGTTGTTTGAGCGAGCGCTATAAGCCTGATTTAATAAAAGAGATTCCAGATGTAGACCAATATTTTGGAACAACTGAATTACCAAATTTATTAAAGGTTTTAGGTGCCGATTATAAGCATGAATTGATAGGAGAACGCTTGACTACAACTCCAAAAAACTACGCTTACCTTAAAATTGCTGAAGGTTGTGACAGACCTTGTAGTTTTTGTGCTATTCCGTTAATGCGAGGAAAACATAGATCAACACCAATTGAAGATATAGTTACTGAAGCAAAAAAGTTAGCCGCAAAAGGTGTGAAGGAATTGATATTGATTGCTCAAGATTTAACTTACTACGGACTAGATTTATACAAAAAACGTAATCTTGCTGAATTGCTAAGAGAATTAGTCAAAGTTGAAGGAATTGAATGGATTCGATTACATTATGCGTTCCCAACAGGTTTTCCGATGGATGTGTTGGAAGTGATGAAGAATGAGCCGAAGATTTGTAATTATTTAGATATTCCTTTGCAACATATTTCAGATAAAATATTGAAGAGTATGCGAAGAGGTACTACTCAAGCAAAGACTACTAAATTGTTGAAGGAATTTAGAGCAGCGGTTCCCGAAATGGCTATTAGAACGACTTTGATTGTTGGTTATCCTGGAGAAACCGAAGAAGATTTTCAAATCTTGAAAGATTGGGTTGAAGAAATGCGTTTTGACCGTTTAGGATGTTTTGCTTATTCGCATGAAGAAAATACCCATGCATATAATTTGGAAGACGATGTTCCACCAGAAGTGAAGCAACAACGTGTAAATGAAATCATGGAAATTCAGTCTCAGATTTCTTGGGAAATGAATCAAGAAAAGATAGGCAAGATATTTAAGGTTGTGATTGACAGAAAAGAAGGAAGTAACTTTGTAGGACGCACCGAATTTGACTCTCCAGATGTAGATAATGAAGTATTGATTGATGCTTCAAAAAGTTATTTAAAAACTGGAGAATATGCAACTGTTAAAATTACGGATGCTGCTGATTATGATTTGTACGCTGAGGTTATAACTGAATAAAGATGTCACAAGAGCAACCAAATAATCCACTACACGGAGTAAAGTTAGCTGAGATTGTACAGTTTTTGGTGTCACATTACGGTTGGGAGGAATTGAGCAAGCGAGTAAATATCAATTGTTTTAAAAGTAATCCTACAATAAAATCTAGTTTGAAATTTTTAAGAAGAACTCCTTGGGCGAGAGAGAAAGTTGAGAAATTGTTTTTGGAAACGAAAAGGATTAATACAATTCTATAATTAATTAAAAAAGACAAGTTCATTTTGAACTTGTCTTTTTTTTAGTTCTATGGGCTTTTAGTTATTTCCTTATTTAAATCTTCTTAATACTCTAACCCATAATAGTCCATTACATCTTCATAATTATTTATATCAACACCAGCATTTTCTAATTCATTTTGAATTCGTTGTGTTGGTGAGTAACTAGTTCTCCCTGATGATGTGCTAGATGATTCAATAATAACCAGTTTAAACAAATCATATGTTCCTACAGTTGGTGTTATATTTGCACCGGACATTCTATTATAGAAATATAACCATGATGCATTTAATACTAAATTAACTTTAATTTCATCATTAAATGCAGTTCCAGGTACTGGATAGTATATATTCGATCTTCTTACATAACACAAGATGCCGTCATTGTCTAGTACATCCTGTGTTAGTTGAGGTGCATTTATTTGCCATATACTTCCTGTCATAGTAGATAAGTCATATGTGTATGTGTTCACATTTGCATTTCCGTCTTGTCCATCAGTACCATCAATCCCGTTAATTCCATCTATTCCAGCTGGCCCAATTGCTCCTTCTTCACCTTCACAAGCAACAGAGAATATTAACATTAATGCAATCATACTGTACGTTAAAAATTTTAATTTTTTCATAATAAATATTGTTTTGTGGTTTGTATTATGTTTTATAGTGACTCGCAACTGGTTTAGTCTGCAGCCCAAATCCAGAGCAAGACACCACAAAACTGTTATGTCATTTATTTGACACTACAAACCTATATTCATTATTTAATGGATGATAATTTTAAGGGTAGACAATAAGAGGACACAATTGAATGGCTAAGAAGACAAAAGGTGGACAGTAGATTTTAAACTACTGAATTACAGACTTATAACTAATTCTTGTAAAGAATCTTCAGTTGACAGATTTAGTTTTTTGCGTAGACGATAACGTGCCTTTTTAATTCCGTCATTAGAAATATTTAGAATATTTGCAATCTCTTTAGAAGTTAAATTCATTTTTAAAAGCGCCATAAGTCTCAATTCATTGGCAGTAACTTCAGGATACTTATTTTTCACATTGTTATTGAAATCGGTATGGACTTCTTCAAAATATTTTTTAAAATTTTCCCAATTATTATCGTCTTGTAAATCAAAATTGATAGTTTGAATTAATTGATTGTAATTAGTTGAATTGTTTTCTTTAAGTTCTTTCGCTTTTTGTTTTAGATTTACTAACACTTCATTTTTCTTAGCCAAATGTAATGCATGAGAAGTCAACTCTTTCTTTTTATGATCTAATGCTAAATCTAATTTTTCTCTTTCTAGTTTAGAGCGTTTTAATTTTTGAGAAACTCCATAATAAAGTAAGCCACCAAGAATTGCTAGTGAAATTAATCCTAAGATATAAAGTAATCGTTGTTTTTTGGAAACTTCTTCTTTTTGCTTTAGGATTTCAATTTCATTTTTTTGGATAGCAATCTCTTTTTCTTTTTTCTCTGATTCAAAAATGGTTTTTAATTCTTCAATCTCACGTGAATTATTTACAATATCTAAACTGTCTTTGAGATGTGAATATAATTCTAAGTATTTATGAGCATATTTATAATTTCCTCTTTTTGTTTCGAGTTTTGACTTGTAATAATAAAATTCTTGTGATTCTCTAGGCGCCTTTATTGTATCGGCTATTAATAAGCCCTCATTTAAATATTCATTAGCATTTTTAAAATCATTTGTTTCAATTGATATTTTACCTAATAATAATAAAGATGAATAAATTTCATTGATATTTTTTGATTTTCTATAATCCAATAACACTTCATTAATTTCAGCCTTTGCTTTGGAATAATTCCCTTCTTTATAATCTATTTCCCCAAGTAGAAACTTAGAAACAGATTTGATTGAATTAAATTTTTTTTCATTAGCGATTTTATAAGCTTTATTAGTGTATATACGTGCATTCTTATAGTTTTTTTTAAAAATATAAGAATTTGCTATTCTGTTTAAAGTAAGCACATGATAATAATCATCATTTTCTTTTTTATATGTTTTTAAAGCAGTTTTGTAATTTTTGATTGCCTCAGAATAATTCCCTCTATTATACTCGATTTCACCAATAGATTTATAACAATCTGCTTTGAATAATGATTTACCTTTTAAATTTTCATAAATTTTTATAGCATCTAGTATCTTAATATATGCGAGGTTGTAATTCCCTTGGTTTCTATAAATACTACTTAAATTAATTAAAGAACTGCCTATTGACGAACTATCTTTGAGTTCTCGATTTATAGATAATGCTTTTTCAATATTGTCAATTGCAGGCTTATAATTTCCTGAAAGTCTATATGCATCTGAAATCCCACCAAAAGTATTAGACTTAAGTTTTTTGTCTTTGGTGTTTAAAGCTATATTAAAATAATATATTGAGGAATCTAATTCATTAAATTTTTTTTTAACCGATCCTAAATGAAAAGAAGATTGATAGATCCCTTCTTTATAATTCATTTTTTTGGACAATTTATATGCCTCTAATACATAATCTTGAGCTTTATTAATATCATTTTTTTTTATACTATTAAAAAGGTTTTGAAGTGTATTTATTTTTTCAATTCCATCTTCTTGAAGATTATATATATTAGTTAAACTATCTAGTTTTTTGTTTTGTGAATTTGAATTGATTGATATTATAAATAGTATTATTATTAGTTTGAATTTCATGGATATCTATTAGTTGATTTAAAGTGCAATTACAATTTCTTGTAAAGAATCTTCAGTTGACAGATTTAATTTTTTACGTAATCGATAACGTGCTTTTTTTATTCCGTCATTAGAAATGTTTAAAATGCTTGCAATCTCTTTAGAAGTTAAATTCATTTTTAAAAGCGCCATTAACCTTAGTTCATTTGAAGTAACTTCAGGATATTTTTGTTTTACATTACTGTTAAATTCTGTATGTACTTCTTCAAAATATTTTTTAAAATTCTCCCAATTATTATCGTCTTGTAAATCAAAGTTTATCGTTTGAATTAATTGATTATAGTTGGTTGAATTATTTTCTTTAAGTTCTTTCGCTTTTTGTTTTAAGTTCTCTAAAACTTCATTTTTCTTGGCTAAGTGAAGTGCGTGAGAAGTTAGTTCTTTCTTTTTATGATCTAGTGCTAAATCTAATTTTTCTCTCTCAAGTTTAGAACGTTTTAATTTCTGAGAAACTCCATAATAAAGTAAACTACCAAGAATTGCTAGTGAGATTAATCCTAAGATATAAAGTAAGCGTTGCTTTTTAGAAACTTCTTCTTTTCGTTTTAAGATTTCAATTTCATTTTTTTGAATAGTTATTTCTTTTTCTTTTTTTTCAGATTCATATTTTGCTTTTAATTCTTCAATTTTATCATTAGATTTTTTGCTAAAAATAGAATCATTTATTGCTTGGTGTCTTTTTTGATCCAATAAGGCAAGCTTATAACTTTGATTTTTTTCATATGCTTCAGCTCTATTTTTATAGATATAATTTAAGTCTTCCAAAGCATTAATTTCTTCACCAAGTTTAATACCTTCAGTAAAATTATTTATTGCTTCGTTATAGTTATCAAGTTCCAATTCTGAAACTCCAATAGATTCATAACTAATGATCAAGTTACTTCGTGAGCCTATTTTTTTTGTAACTTCATGAGCTTCTTTATATAGTTGTAATGCTTTTTGATGATTCCCTTGTTTAGCATACACAGCACCAATATTATTCATTGCACTAGCAATGTTTCCTTCTCTATTTAGAGTTTTAGCCATTTCATAACTTTTCTGATAATAAATAAGTGCATTGTTATAGTCTGCTAAATACCAATATACATTACCAAGTTGATTACTAGCAATCATTTCCCATTTATATTCTTTTTCTGTTTTAAATAATTCAAGAGCTTTTCTAGTTGGTTCAATTGCAGCTTTATAATTACCTCTGTGTCTTTCTACTCTACCAACATCTAAAAGTACTGTTGCACTTAGAATATTATTTTTTGGACTTATAGTATCAGAAATCTTAGCGGCCTTCAAAACAACTTCCATAGCCGATAAATAATTACCTTTATTTAAATGTACAGTAGATGCTCTAAGTAATATATCTGTAAGCATTTTACCATTTTTAAGGTCTTTGGCTACTATCTGACTTTCTTCTAAAAGTTTTAATGCTTTGTTATAATCTCCATGTACTACTTCAAGCATTGCATACCTATCATAAGCCGTAACTAATCTCTCTTTATGATTGAATTTTTTAAAAGTGTTTATAGATTTTTCATAAAAGTATCTTGAAGAATCAATATTAGGTAAGTATTTGTAATAGTAGGCTATATCTCTATATGCAGTTCCAATGCCTTGAGTGTAATTTATTTTTTTGGAGATTTTTAATTGATCGGTTGCGTATTCAAATGCTAACGGTTTGTCTTTATGTGTTACTTTTTTAAATAGTTGATGACTTAACTTGATTTTCTCTTTTGTGTCATCTAAATTGCTATATAAATTCTTAAGACTATCTAATTTATTGTCTTGTGAAAAAGTAAGATTTGACATTAAAACGAGTAAGACAAAGATAAACCTGAAATTTGAGTTCATTTTTTCATTTAAATTTTTAACTATGAAAAGTTCGCTTGAGTAAATATAGTTTAAATAGTTGATATTCATAGTTGTATAAGTCTATTATTTATGAAAACAAACTTCGTAAAAATATATGTACACCAATATTATTGAGGGTGGACAAAGGGTGGACATGGCTAAAATCTCTTTTTTTCAATTACATTATATAATACATTTACACAACTCAAAAACAAAACTGTGTGTAGATTTTATATTTTATTATTCATTTCTTTATTCTTTATTCATGATTCAAATTCACAAATAAAGAAAAAAGAATCATTAGGAATAAATGGTTTGTCAGCTTTTATTTATTCAGATAATAATCGTGGATATTTTATTCACCAATATATAGGTCAACAAAGTGTAATAAATACTTTTGATAGAACAAGCCACTCTCTTAGACAAGGTTTTTTACAACCAATTAATCCTTTACTTATTAATCATCGGTTTGATACAAATTTAGAAGCAATTGTTTATCCTAATCCATTTGTTGATCAAATACAAATAAAATTTATTGATCCTATTAATAGAGTGTTAGTTGTCAGGATTTTTGACATGAGAGGGAGAATGATAATTAATAGAGAATATGATAGTGAACAAGAGTTAACTATACTTATTGGTGAAATTGCTACTGGAGTTTATACGTTAAGGGTTGATAATGGAAATAAATTTTTGGAATCTAAATTGATAAAAAGATGAGAATAAAACTACTATTATTTTTCCTATTCTCATTTTCTTTGACTCAATCTCAACAATTGTATTTTGAAGTTAACAAGACAAGTTCAAGATTTGAATATAAAAATTCTCAAGGAAATGAACTTACCAATATTTTGCCAAAAACTAATAATAATATGGCTTTGGGTATGAGATTTCAAGGTGTTAAAGATAAGTTGAGTATTACAGCAGGCGCAACGTATAATAGTTATGGCGCAGTTGGTAGTGATCCTATTTTAGATAATAGATATGAATGGGATGTTACTTATGTTGGTGTAAATGTTGGGTTAGATTATAAACTATTTGAATTAAGAGAACTTAAATTTTCTCTTAAAGGCACCATAGGATCAGAATTTTTGATTCAGGGCTCACAAACTTTAAATAATCAAGTTTACAATCTAGTAAAAGAAAAAGAATTTAATCAAAGTTTCTTTATGGTCAATGGAGGTATTGCACTGCAATATTCAATAAATGATAGAGCATCAATATATGGACAATATATGGTAGGAAAATCATTTACTGCATTTCAAGAAAACACTATAGATAGCGAGGAATTGAACTTTTTCGCTCATGGTTTTGGGATAGGGATTATTCTAAAATTACCCAATACAGACTGTTCGTTTTAAAAAATAAAATTACTAATCATGAAAAAAATAATACTTAGTTTAGTTACAATCGCTTTTACAATCACAACTTTTGCCCAAATAGATGGTATAAGTTATCAAGCTGTAATTATTGATAATAATGCAGATGAAATTCCAGGAGTAGATATAGCGTCAAATAACTTACCAAATGCTTCAGTTGATGTAAAATTTACAATTTCTGGAAACTCTGGAATAGAATATCAAGAAATTCATGAAACATCGACAGATGATTATGGAATGATAAATCTAATGATTGGACAAGGACAATTAACTGCAAATTCACCTTCAAGTTTTAATCAAATATATTGGGATGGAAATAAGGAATTACAAGTTGAAATTGATTTTGATAATGGTGATGGATATGTGTTGTTTAGCAATCAAGATTTGACATACATTCCCTATGTAAGACACAGAGAGATTATTGCTACAGGAACATTGGATGTTGATGGTGCTACTAATTTGAATAGCAATTTTACGGTTAATAATCAAAGCCCAACATACTTAACTGGAGATTTAACTGTTGATGGTTTAGTTGCCTTTGATGGTCCTTTAGAAGTTGGAGGAGATACGCAGTTATATGCCGATTTAACTGTTGATGGAACTACAAATTTGAATGGAGAATTACATGTAAATAATGGTTCGTCAACAACACTTTCAGGGAACCTCACTGTTGAAGGTGAATCAAATTTTCAAGATGGCACTTTTGAGAATTTAACAGTAAATGATTCTTCCAGTTTAAATGGTACTCTAAGCGTAGAAGGTGTTTCGGAATTTAATAGACAAGTAACTATTTCTACTGATACGGGTATTTCTAGTGAGTCAAACTATGATGCATATCCTTTAAGAGTTGAAGGAAGTCAGCAAGGAATTGCCGTAAAATTAAACCCAACTTATCCAGATAGATCAAATAATTATATATCATTCTGGAATGGAAATGGTGTTGCTAGAGGAAGAATAGAAGGGAATAATGGACTAACTGGAATAGTTAGAAATGTGGTTATTAATGCGATAGGAGGTATTCCAGGATTTGATGATATTATTGGTAATAATGACGATTCAAATCAAAATCCACCAAATGTTACAGCCAACCAATATTTTGTAAATGATTATGCTTTTGGAGCATATAACTTAACTATGGATTATGTTATGGCTATAATAAGATTTAGTATTAATGCTGGTGCTGCTGCGGGAGCATGTGTAACTGGAGATTGTGATGATGCGGTTTGGAGTGCTATGGACATGATTGTAGATGGGATTCAATTACAAGGTTATATAACTTATAATGAATTGAATTTAGGAGTTGGTTTTGAATCTGGAGGAGCAGATTATGCAGAATGGTTGAAGAAATATGATGAAACAGAAAAAATGTTTTTTGCAGAGATAGTAGGAGTAAATGGAGGAGAAGTTTCTAAAAAGTTTAATGTTGCCGAAAAATTTATGGTAGTTTCTCAAAATCCAATGATAAGTGGAGCGATGCCAAATGCAGGTGAAGAGTATAAGTATAAAAAAATAGCCTTTATGGGACAAGTGCCAGTAAAAGTAATTGGAGAAGTTAAAAAAGGAGATTATATTTTGCCTTCTGGAAATATGGATGGAACTGGAATAGCAGTTTCGGCAAATAACATGACCATTGAAGATTATAAACGAATAGTTGGTGTAGCTTGGTCAGAATCTAGCGGTAAAGAAGTTTTTTCTTATATAAACACCGCTGTTGGGATTAATTCAAATGATATGGTAGGTGAAGTTGCAAAATTACAGTTATTGCTTAATAATATTCAAGCATCATTGGCTGAAGTTAACAGTTCATTTAAACCAAGTTATTTTCAAACTGATAATACTATTAATATTACTTCTAATAATATAACTACCTCTCCTTCAATTAATAAAATTGCTCAAAATTCTATTGAGGGTGTAAAGTATAAAAATGCTAAAGAGGCGATGAGCTACGTTAAAGATTTTGCTGTAAAACAAAATTTTGACTTTTCTATGTCACCTTATTTAAAAGAAGTTTTGGATAATCCTACGGCAGAGAATTTTAAAAAAATGAATGAACATTATACTAAAGTTTTGAAAGATTTACAAGCAATAAAATTGAAGTAAATATTAGTTAAAAATCTGTTAGAATTAATGAACTATACCGACTTCATTGTTAAATTTATTACTTTTATAAAAAATTAACGATAGGTGACCAAAGTTTCAACGATTCCATTTCAAAATACAGGTTTTTTTTCCAAAACTATTTGTGATTATTTAGAAGAAAAAGATTCAATTAAGCATTTTTATAATAATTTTCCAAGGCGAGAAAACTTTAAAAAACAAATTGAATTAAAACAAAATTCTTTTCAAAAAGAATCAAGAGAAACTTTAGTGAAGTCTTTAAAATCTCAATATAAAAACATAAAAACTTCTTCGAAAACGCAAAAGAACATTGAATTTTTATCAGATGAAAACACTTTTACAATTACTACAGGTCATCAACTAAATTTATTCACTGGACCTCTTTATTTTTTGTATAAAATAATTTCAACTATCAATCTTACTGAAGAGTTAAAAATAGAATTTCCAGATTGTAATTTTGTGCCAATTTATTGGATGGCATCTGAAGATCATGATTTTGAAGAAATTCAATATTTTAATTTCAAAGGAAAAAAAATAGTTTGGAATAGTAATGAAACTGGAGGTGTTGGTAGATTTAAAACTATCGGTTTTGAAGAAGTGTTTAATGAGTTTTCCAAATTGTTGGGAAGTTCAGAAAATGCAAAGAAACTTAGGCTCTTATTTCGAAAGGCTTACGTAGAGAAAGAAAATTTAACTGAAGCAACAAGATATCTCGCCAACGAATTATTTACTGAATATGGCTTAGTGATTGTCGATGGTGACGATGTAGATTTAAAGCGTCAGTTATTACCATATGTTGCGAAAGATTTATTTGAAAATATATCTTATAATGAGGTTAATAATACAATTCAAAAACTGCAAGTTGATTATAAAATTCAGGTAAACCCAAGAGAAATAAATCTATTTTATTTGACTGATAATTTGCGTGAAAGAATAGTATTTGAGAACGATGTTTTTAAAGTAAATAACACAAATATTGAGTTTAATGAAGATGAATTGCTCTATGAGTTAAAGTTGCATCCAGAACGATTTAGCCCAAATGTTATTATGCGTCCATTATATCAAGAGGTGATTTTACCAAATCTATGTTACATTGGAGGAGGAGGTGAGTTGGCTTATTGGTTTGAGTTGAAACAATATTTTGATAAAGTTGAAGTGCCTTTTCCAATTTTGTTATTGAGAAATTCCGCATTATTGATATCTGAAAAGCGATCAAAGAAACTCAAAAAATTATCAATAACTGATGAAGAATTGTTTTTAAAACAACACGAATTAACTACTAAAAAAATAAAAGAAAAATCAACTTTCGAAATTAATTTTTCAAAGCAACGTTTTCAAATTGAAACACATTTTCAAGAACTTGAAAAAATGGCTAAGGCTACAGATAAGTCTTTTATTGGAGCAGTAAATGCGCAAAAAAAGAAGCAATTAAAAGGGCTTGATAATTTAGAAAAACGCTTATTAAAGGCCGAAAAACGAGTACATCTAGACTTAGTAAACCGAATTACTGAATTACAAGATGAGTTATTTCCAAAACAAAGTTTGCAAGAGAGAAACACCAATTTCTCTGAATTTTATTTAGAATATGGTGGTGAGTTAATTCCGAAGATAAAATCGGCATTAAAACCTTTAACAGGAGAGTTTATAATAATAAGATTATAAGTTAACTTCCAGCTATAGGAGAACCAAAAATTCCAACAGCCATTTCTATCCATAGTAAAAGAATAATTAGTACTATGATAATATAAATGACTGTTTTCTTTTTGTATTTCATTATAAGTGTATCACTTCATCATAAGCATCGGCAACAGCTTCCATGACCGCTTCACTCATTGTCGGATGTGGATGAATTGCTTTTAAAACTTCGTGCCCTGTAGTTTCTAATTTCCTTCCAAGTACTGCTTCGGCAATCATATCAGTAACTCCAGCACCAATCATATGACATCCAAGCCATTCGCCGTATTTAGCATCAAAAATAACTTTTACAAACCCATCTTTAGTTCCAGCAGCAGATGCTTTTCCAGAGGCAGAGAAAGGGAACTTTCCAATTTTTAAATCATAACCTGCTTCTTTGGCTTGTTTTTCTGTCATTCCTACAGAAGCAATTTCTGGACTTGCATAGGTACATCCCGGAATATTACCATAATCAATGACTTCGGTATGTAAACCGGCAATTTTCTCAACACATGTAATTCCTTCAGCAGAAGCAACGTGCGCAAGTGCTGGTCCAGGAACAACATCTCCAATTGCATAATATCCAGGAATATTAGTTTGGTACCAATCATTCACCAAGATTTTATCTCTATCAGTAACAATACCTACATCTTCTAATCCTATATTTTCAATATTGGTTTTGATTCCAACGGCTGACAATAAAACATCTGCTTCCATTTTTTCTTCTCCTTTTTTGGTCTTTACTGTTGCAACAACACCATTTCCTGATGTATCAACAGATTCTACAGAAGAATTGGTCATTACTTTAATTCCAGATTTCTTTAACGATTTTTCAAATTGTTTAGAAACATCTAAATCTTCAACTGGAACAACATTTGGCATATATTCAACAATAGTAACATCAGTTCCCATAGAATTATAGAAGTGAGCAAACTCAACTCCAATTGCACCAGAACCTACAACAATCATTTTCTCAGGTTGCTTTGGTAACGACATTGCTTGTCTATATCCAATAACTTTTACACCATCTTGTGGTAAACTTGGTAGTTCACGGCTTCTTGCACCTGTTGCAATAATAATATGATCAGCGCTATATTCAGTTACTTTTCCATCAGCATCAGTAACATCTACCTTTTTTCCAGTTTTAATTTTTCCAAAACCATTGATAACATCAATTTTATTTTTCTTCATCAAAAACTGAACACCTTTACTCATACCTTCAGCTACGCCACGACTACGCTTAATAACTGCTTCAAAATCTTTATCAATTGCTTCGGCTTTTAATCCATAGTCATCAACATGTTTTAAGTAATCATATACTTGCGCGCTTTTTAACAATGCTTTTGTAGGAATACATCCCCAATTCAAACAAATACCTCCAAGACTTTCTTTTTCTACAATTGCAACTTTGAAACCAAGTTGAGAAGCTCTAATACCAGTCACGTATCCTCCAGGACCACTTCCGATTATAATGATGTCGTATTTCATACTTAATATAATTTATTTGATGTTGTATAAGTTTATTTTATTGCAAATTTAATTAATAAATCTGATTATCACATACGATTAGGAACTCCTATTCCTAAAAGTTTAAATGCTATTTTTATAGTTTCTCCTACCTTCATTGAAAGTTGTGCTCTAAACACTTTTTTATCTATATTGTCGCAACTTAAAATTGGTACACTTTGATAAAAAGAATTGTATCCTTTCACTAAGTCATATGTATAGTTCGCTATTAAAGCAGGACTATTATTTTTTGCACTATTCTGAATAACTTCTGGAAATTGTTCCAATATTTTAACTAACTCTATTTCTTTTTCATGTAGTTTAATATCAGTAATTGGCTTATCAATATCAAAATCTACTTTTCTTAAAATAGATTGAATTCTCGCATAGGTATATTGAATAAAAGGTCCAGTATTTCCGTTAAAATCTATAGACTCTTTTGGGTCAAATAAAATTCGTTTTTTAGGATCTACTTTTAAGATGTAATATTTCAATGCTCCTAAACCAATAGTTTTATACAGTTTCTCTTTTTCTTCGTTGGAATATCCTTCCAATTTCCCTAATTCTTCAGAAATTTCTCTAGCCGTATTGGTCATTTCAATCATTAAATCATCGGCGTCTACAACTGTTCCCTCTCGAGATTTCATTTTTCCAGAAGGTAAATCTACCATTCCGTAAGAAAGATGAGATAGATTATCTGCCCATTCAAATCCTAATTTCTTTAAAATTAGAAATAACACTTTGAAATGATAATCTTGCTCATTTCCAACGGTATATGTTAATGATTCTAAGTTATAATCTTTAAAACGTTCAATTGCAGTTCCAATATCTTGCGTCATATAGACCGCAGTTCCGTCTGAACGAAGTACAATTTTTTCATCAAGACCTTCGTCAGTTAAATCTATCCAAACCGAGCCATCTTCTTTTTTGTAAAACACTCCTTTTTCAAGTCCGTGAGCAACTACATCTTTCCCTAATAAATAAGTATTGCTTTCATAATAATTTTTATCAAAATTAACACCTAATTCTTTATGCGTAATTTCAAAACCTGCATATACCCATTCGTTCATCATCTTCCAAAGAGCAACCACTTCTTCATCTCCTGCTTCCCATTTACGAAGCATTTCTTGTGCTTCAAGAAGAAAAGGTGCATTCTTTTTTGCATCCTCTTCAGTGCTTCCTTGAGTAATTAATTCTGAGATTTGTTTTTTATATTCTTGGTCAAATCTTACGTAGTAGTTTCCAACCAATTTATCGCCCTTTATCCCAGTACTTTCTGGCGTCTCTCCATTTCCATATCGTTGCCAAGCCAACATGCTTTTACAAATATGAATTCCACGATCGTTTATGATTTGTGTTTTCCATACCTTTTTACCAGTTGCGGCAATAATTTCTGCTACTGAATAGCCTAAAAGGTTATTTCTTATATGTCCAAGATGTAAGGGTTTGTTAGTGTTTGGTGAGCAATACTCAACCATCACTTCTTTTTGATTCGGATTTAAAGGTGTAATTCCAAAATCTTCTGTTGTATAAATGTTATTAAATGTGTTAAGATAAACGCCATCATCTATTGATAAATTTAAAAACCCTTTAACAACATTGAAATCTGTAATCTCAGAAACATTTTCTTTTAAATATTCACCAATTTTAGTGCCTATTTCTACTGGATTTCCTTTGATTGTCCTTAATAATGCAAAAATTACAACTGTGATATCTCCATCAAAATCTTTTTTTGTTGCTTGGAATTCAATAGCGTTAACATCAGCATCATAAATAGTTTTAATTGCTTTTTTTACGGCAGTTTCAATGGTGTTTTGAATATTCATTTTGTCTAGAAAATTGAAATGCAAATTTAATATAAAAAGCACAAATTAACTGCTTTTTTACTGCTTTTAATTATAACCTTAGAGGCTTATATATGTAAAATATAACCTTGTAGACTTATATTAATTGATTATAACCTTGTAGGCTTATATTTTTTTTGTATGTTTGCATTGTAAATATGTAATATGAAGACAGTTGCAATCATTACAGGAGACATAGTTAATTCAAGAGAAATTGAAGATAAAGATTTGTTTTTGAGTTATTTAAAGTTAATATTTAGTCAAATTGAATCTAAAATTTCATTTAAAAAACCTTTTGAAATCTATCGAGGCGATAGTTTTCAAGCAATGGTTGAAAATCCTAAAGATGCAGTTTTAGTAGCAATATTGTTAAGAACAGGTTTGCGTAGTCTAAATGTAAATCAGAAGCAAAAGGAGTTACCTTTAGAGCAGTTGAAGGATGCAAGAATTTCTATAGGAATAGGAAAAATGAATTTTATTGACAAGAGTATCACATCATCAGATGGAGAAGCATTTGTGCTTTCAGGAGAAGGTCTAGACTCCATGAAAAAAAGTGATGAGCGACTAAAGATTGTTGTGAAAAATGATGAATTGTTGGATATATTTAATGTTACAACAACCTTAGCGACAACAATTATTAATAAATGGTCAAATTATGCAGCAGAAACAATGTACCGTCATTTGTTATATAATGAAACTCAAAAAGAAATGGCAAAAGCATTAAATATTTCTCAACCAGCAGTTCATAAAAGAAAGGCTGCAGCAAATGCCGATGCAATAGATTTATATGTTAGTTTTATAACTAAATTAATACAAAAGAATTATGGATAATTATGTTAGTTTTTTTGGTATTTTGATAAAACTATTTGTCGTGCATGCTATTGCAGATTTCGCTTTGCAACCACATAATTGGGTGAAAGATAAAGTTGAAAAAAAACTCCAATCTAAATATTTATATATTCATGTATTGATGCATGGAATTTTAACGTATATACTTGTAGCAGAATGGGATAACTTTACGCTTCCAGTTATAGTAATGTTTGTACATTTAGTAATTGATGTATTAAAATTATATAGACCTAAATCATTCAAATGGTTTTTAATTGATCAAGTTATTCATATTGTATCATTGATAGTAATTTGGATGTTAATTTATCATCAAACAAATGGAGTTGTTGAGTTCATTACAAATTTATTTTCGGCAAATGAATTTTGGCTAGTTGTTTTGGGTTATGCAATAATATTGCATCCAACATCAATTTTGATATACCAAGCAACAAAAAAATGGCAAAAAAAGATTAGGAAAACAGAGGGTAAAGGCTTGAAAAATGCAGGTAAATGGATTGGAATGATTGAGCGTATTCTCATATTGACGTTTATTTTGATAAATCAATTTGCAGCTGTTGGTTTTTTATTGGCAGCAAAATCAATCTTTAGATTTGGAGATTTGACAGGTAAAAAAGATAGAAAGTTAACAGAATATGTACTGATTGGAACATTGTTGAGTTTTTCAATTACCATATTAATAGGAATCATTATTCAGAATAGTATAAAATGATAAAACCAACTCCAGAAGAATTACAAGAACTTGCTAAAGAATCTTATGCTGAAACTAAAAAATATTTTCAGAAGTTAAGAAAACGCCAACAAAAAAGATTAGATCCTTTAATGCAAGATATTCACGAAAAAGAATTTGAAAAAACAGATTGTATGGAATGTGGGAATTGCTGTAAAACTTCAAGTCCCATTGTAACTGAGAAGGATATTCAGCGTATTTCAAAGCATTTGAAGATGAAAGAAGTAAACTTTATATCGCAATATTTGGAACGTGATGGTGATGATTTTTATGTGATGCAAACTGTTCCTTGTGTATTTTTGGATACCGATAACTCTTGTTTTATATATGATGTGCGTCCAAAAGCATGTAAAGAATATCCACATACAAATAGGAGAAAATTCATTCAAATAACAGACTTGACGTTAAAAAACATTGAAATTTGTCCAGCGACTTATAACATTATTGAAGAGTTGAAGAGAAGATTGCCATTATGATTTAATCGTAAAGCAAATACTTTTCTCTAATTTTTTTAAATGCTTCTAAATCTGATTGCCAAGATTTTCTAATTTCTTCTTCTGTTAAGCCTTGTTCTAGTTGTTGTTGTAGTTTTTCAGTTCCAGCATGTATGGTAAAAGTAGGTCCAAATAACTTTTCGTTTTTAGGCGTTTTATTATAAGCATCAATCAAATACTTAAGATTTAGTTGGCTTAATTTTGGTTCTTCACTTAAATCAACACCATAACATAACTGATTTTTATGCTTAGGATACTTTGCGCCAAAATTCGGAATAGGAGTGTAGGTAAATTCATTTTCAGGAAAATAAGGCGCTCCATAACGTTGAAACTGCGATTCAGTTCCTCGACCAGCATTTATTGTTGTGCCTTCAAAAAAACCAAGACTTGGGTATAAGTTAACCGCTTTATCATTAGGAATGTTCGGAGAAGGTCTAATAGTCAAACTATATTCAGAATCGTGCGTGTAATTTTCAAGTTCTATAACTGTCAAATCACATTTTAATCCATTATTCAGCCAGTTTTCTCCATTCACCATTTTGGCATATTCACCTATTGTCATTCCGTAAACCACAGGAATTGGATGCATTCCAAGAAAACTTTTATGTTGCATTTCTAAAACTGGACCATCTATATAATGTCCATTTGGATTTGGCCGGTCTAAAACAATAACAGGAATATTTGCTTCAGCACAAGCTTCCATAACATAAGTTAGAGTTGATATGTACGTGTAAAAACGGACGCCAATATCTTGAATGTCAAACACCACAGCATCTAAACCTTTCAATTGTTCTTGAGTAGGTTTTTTACTTTTGCCGTGTAATGATAAAATTGGCAAACCTGTTTTTAAGTCTTTTCCATCTGCTACTGTTTCTCCAGCATCAGCTTTTCCTCTGAAACCATGTTCTGGAGAAAACACTTTTTTTACTTTGATATTATAATTGGTGCTTAAATAATCAACAATATGATGAGTTACAACTTTAGATCCCATAGTACTTGGTCCTCTTGATTGACGTTGTAGAACTTTCATTACAGATGTTTGATTCGCAACAATGGCGATGTTTTTCCCTTTAATAAATGGTAAATATGTGTAAAAGCGGTCAGCGCCAGTCACAATTGGCTTGTCATTTTGAGTTTGTTTTGTTGTAGTAACTTCTTGTTTGTTTTCAATTCCTTCAATTTTTATAACCTCCTTTTTAGAAATAGATGATTGTTTATTGGCACAAGAAATCAATAGTAAAAGCGTTAATATAACCGAAAAGAAATATGTATTTTTGAATCGAATAGTTACCATCTGAAAATTTGAATTACGAATTATTTATAGCAAAGCGATTAACTGAAGCAAGGCAGGATAAAAGTAATATTTCTTCGCCAATTATAAAAATTGCTATTACTGCAATTGCATTGGGAATAATAATAATGATGGTTACTATTTCTTCTAGTATTGGTCTTCAACAAAAAATAAGAGAGAAAATTGCTGGATTTAATGGCCATATACAAATCACTAATTTTGACAATAACAATTCTGAAATTACATTAGTGCCAATTAATATTGGTAAAGATTTCAAACCAGATTCTATAAATGTTGAAAGTATAAAATATATTCAGCCATATGCCACAAAAGCAGGAATAATTAGAACAGTAACTGATTTTGAAGGTGTGGTAGTAAAAGGAGTTGATCAACATTATGATTTTAGTTTTTTTAAGGAGTATTTAATAGAAGGTAATTTACCAAACTATAATGAAAAAAGGAGTAATGAAGTTCTCCTTTCTCAGCATATTGCGAATGCATTACAATTTAATGTTGGCGATGAATTCAATACAATTTTCTTAAAAGAAGATACAAATAGACCTCCAAGTATTCGTGTTTTTAAACTTGTAGGTATTTATAATTCTGGATTTCAAGAATTTGATGAATCTATTATGATTGTTGACTTGAAACAAGTTCAAAAATTAAATAATTGGGATTCAAATCAAGTTGGTGGTTTTGAAATTATATTAGATAATTTTGATGAGATTGAATTAAAATCCAATGAAATTTATGCGGAGACTCCATCAGAATTAAATACGCAATCTATCATAAGCAAATTTTCAGGATTGTTTGAGTGGATTAAACTTTTCGATACCAACACCTTAATTATTATCATTATTATGATTTTAGTTGCTGGAATTAACATGATAACTGCATTGTTAGTTTTGATTTTAGAAAGAACACAAATGATTGGTATTCTAAAAGCACTAGGAAGTAATAACTGGAGTATTCGTAAATTGTTTTTATACAACGCATCTTACATTATTTTTAAGGGATTGTTTTGGGGTAATTTGATAGGAATTTCCATATTATTAATTCAAAAGTATTTTGGTATTATTTCCTTGAATCCAGAAACATACTACGTAAGTAAGGCTCCTGTTTATTTAGATGTTTCTTATATTCTTTTACTTAACATTGGCACACTCTTTTTGTGCTTATTAATGTTACTAATTCCTTCTTGGATTATTACTAAAATTAGTCCAGTAAAAGCAATAAAATTTGAGTAAATTTGTCACCTAAATTTAAGGAATGAATTACGCTAAAAATATATTAGAAACTATTGGGAATACTCCATTGGTTAAGTTGAATAAAATTGTAGAAGATATTGACGCTTTGGTATTAGCTAAAGTTGAAACTTTTAATCCTGGAAATTCTGTAAAAGACAGAATGGCTTTGAAAATGATTGAAGATGCTGAGGCTGACGGCCGTTTAAAACCTGGAGGAACTATTGTTGAAGGAACATCTGGGAATACAGGAATGGGATTAGCTCTTGCTGCAATTGTTAAAGGATATAAATGTGTATTTGTAATTTCAGATAAGCAATCGAAAGAAAAAATGGATATTTTGAGAGCAGTTGGAGCAGAAGTAGTTGTTTGCCCTACCGATGTGGAGCCAGATGATCCAAGAAGTTATTATTCGGTTTCTAAAAGATTGGCTGAAGAGACTCCAAATGCTTGGTATGTTAATCAATATGATAATCCATCAAATGCTTTAGCGCATTATGAGCAAACAGGACCAGAAATATGGAAGCAAACAGAAGGGAAGATTACACATTTTGTAGTTGGAGTTGGTACAGGAGGTACAGTGAGTGGTGTTGGTAAGTATTTGAAAGAACAAAACCCAAATATCAAAATTTGGGGAATAGATACGTACGGTTCGGTTTTTAAAAAATATCATGAGACTGGTATTTTTGATGAGAATGAAATATACCCTTATATTACCGAAGGAATTGGCGAAGATATTCTTCCTGATAATGTAGATTTTTCGTTGATTGATGGGTTTACAAAAGTAACTGATAAAGATGCTGCAATTTATACGCGTAAAATTGCAAAAGACGAAGGTATTTTTGTTGGGAATTCTGCTGGATCAGCAGTGAAAGGTTTGTTGCAATTGAAAGAGCATTTTACTAAAGATGATGTTGTAGTTGTATTATTTCACGATCATGGGAGTAGGTATGTTGGGAAGATGTTTAATGATGACTGGATGAAAGAGGTAGGTTTTTTAGATTAAATTTTCATCCAACACTTTTATGAATTCTTTTGGTTCTGGTCTTACTCTATAGTTACTAGTAAGATCTGAATAGATAATAGCACCATTTTTATTGGTGATTATTATTGTTGGTAATACAGTGTCAGAGTCATAACCTAAAACTTGAAAACCTGCTGGAATTCCATTTTTATGAATAATCCCAAGTTTTTTCGCAGTTATATTATTTTTATCGGTCAAAAAATAAAAAGGAACTTGATGTTTATTAGCAAGAGATTTTGAAAATTTGTGTGGTTGTGGACTAATTAAAACCACATTTACATTTCGTTTTTCTAATTCTTTATATTCATCAACAACTTCTTTTATTTGTGCCATACATAGTGGACACCAGTTACCTCTATAAAACAAGAATATGGTTGGATTGTTCAAAAAAAAGTCTGAAGAAACCTTTTCTTTATCACTGTTTTCAAGTTCAAATGCAGGTAGTTTATTCCCAACACTTAATAAATTAGTATTTTTACTCCTAAAATATGAATACCATTTCAAATAAACAATCCAGCCGATAAATAGTAAACTTCCAAATAATAGATGATTAGAGTTTTTATTAAAGGAATTATAATTAATTATAATAGTGACAATAAATCCAGTGAAAACTAAAAAAGTATAACTGTATAAAGAAGTAGTAGTTCTCGCCCTTTTTTTAATAAATAATCCTATAAAAAAAGCAACAATTGTTAATGACGAAATGAGGTTTCCTATTTGCGAAGAATCCCTAAAATTGTTGGAATAAGAATATGTTAATTGCTGAATAACTATATACAAGGCAAATAATGGAAACAGAGAAATATATAAAGATTTTAAAACATTATTCATTGCTAGCAAATGTACTAAAATATCTCTCTAAAAAAAGCGTCCATTTCTGGACGCTTTTAAACTAAACTAATTCAAATTTTTATACTATGAAAACAAAGTCTACTAACTCTTTGTTATTTGTTAGTATTCAAATCTCGTGCCAAAAACATTTTAAAATGTTAAGTATATGTTAAATGAGTGCATAAAAAAAGCGCTTATAAATAAGCGCTTTTAAAATTTTTTACCCCAAGTAAAAAATATTTAACTGTCAATATAGTAACTACCCCACATAATCCTATGATTGACAATCGTAATTAGGACAAATCTACACATAAATACCTAAAAAAAAAATTTTTAGGAAAGGACTTATTAACATTAGTTAATAAATAGCCTATAAAATATGCTTGTGCGCTTTATATGAAGATCTAACAAGAGCGCCACTTTCAACATGCCTAAAGCCCATTTTTAGTCCAATTTCCTTATACTTTTCAAATTGCTCTGGAGTAATAAATTCTTTTACTGGCAAATGCTTTTTACTTGGTTGTAAATATTGACCAATGGTAACTACATCAACATTATTATCAGCAAGGTCTTGCATTGTTTGAATTACTTCTTCTTCTTTTTCTCCCAAGCCAAGCATAATCCCAGATTTAGTTCTTCTAGCACCATTATCTTTTAAATATTTTAGTACAGCAAGACTTCTATCGTATTTTGCTTGAATTCTTACTTCACGAGTAAGTCTTCGAACAGTTTCCATATTGTGAGATACAACTTCAGGAGCGGCTTCAATTATTCTGTCGATATTTCTGTGAATTAATTGAAAGTCTGGAATTAAGGTTTCTAAGGTTGTATTTGGATTTGATCGTCTTATCGCTTTTATAGTTTCCGCCCAAATAATCGATCCGCCATCTTTTAAATCATCTCTATCTACCGAAGTAATTACAGCATGTTTAATGTTCATTATTTTAATAGATCGAGCAACTTTTTCAGGCTCATCCCATTCTACAGTTTCTGGTCTTCCAGTTTTTACACCACAAAAACCGCATGAACGTGTACAAATATTTCCTAAAATCATAAAAGTAGCTGTACCTTCAGTCCAGCATTCTCCCATATTCGGACAACTACCACTAGTACAAATAGTATGTAAGTCGTATTTCTCAACTACACCACGTAGTTCAGTATATTTCTTTCCTGTTGGTAGTTTTACTCTCAGCCATTTTGGTTTTGGCTTTTTAAGTGTTGTTTCTTCTGCCATATTTATTCTTGTCACTTCGAGCGGAGTCGAGAAGTTAGATTGCAAATTTACAAATTCATTAGATACCAAACACTAAATCCAATTAAGAATAAAATACCTAGATAACTTAAAATTTTCATTGATACTGAAGGCCTCCACTCTTTTGGTGTGTGTTTTCCAGAAATAAGCGAAAAGTTCATAATGGCATAAAAAGGTGCAGTTAAAAAAGACAAGATAGTTGCAATTTTTATTAAAGTTCCCATTTCTGATATAAATAATAATAAGATAAGCATTGTGCCAATTGCTAGAAATAATATCCAAAACCAATACATATTTTTAACTATTTTATTAGATAAAAGTGAAAAGGTTTTAGACATGGCTCTTGGTGATGCGTCTAGTGTGGTTAAGGTAGTACTAAACATTGTTGCAAATGCAGCAATACCAATAAATAAATACATAGAATCACCAATTGTTGAAGTATAAAGGTTGATTAGTTGTTGTGTGAATTTTCCTGCGCTATTACTAAAAACCTCGCCAGAATTATACATAACAATTGTGCCAAGTGTTAAGAAACAAACACCCAAAAATAGTGTGACTACATAACCGATATTAAAATCGAATATACTTTTTTTAGTACTAAAGTTTTTATCTTCTTTCTTTTTTTCAATAGCCCAAAGAGATTGCCAAATCGAAACATCTAAGGGAGCAGGCATCCAACCTAAAAAAGCAATTAGAAATCCAATTTCAAGAGTGCCTTCAGGTAAAACTTGTGTTAAACTAAAGGTTTTTTCTGTAGAAAAATAGGCTATAAAAACTGAAGCTATTGTTGTAATAGTTAGTGTTAAAATTATGATTTTCATTAATTTATCAAGCAAATTATAGCGACCAATGAATAATATAATTAATCCTATAAGTGTTATGATAGCACTCCAAATAATAGGGTTTGTTGAAATACCAAACAAGTTAATAGCAAGACCAGCTGTTACTATTGTTACAGCTGCTTGGATAGTAAACATAGTTGCTAAATTCAAAATAAAATAGGCAATTAATACTGGTTTACCCAATTTTAAGTATCCATCCAGTAAACTTTCTCCAGTTGCGGTAGCATATCGTGGACCATATTGAAAAAATGGATATTTAAACAGATGTACCAAAAATAAAGCCCAGAGTAATCCAAAACCAAAATCTGCTCCAGCACGTGTAGATTGTACTAAATGCGAAACGCCAATGGCTGCTCCTGCAAAAAGTAATCCAGGTCCTAAAGACTTTAGTTTTTCAATCATTTATTTTGTGCAATAATCTTGGCGAGCGATTTTTTGGCTCTCAATAAATTTACTTTGACAGAACTCATAGATTCATTCAACGTCTCTGAAATATCTTTATAACTCAATTCTTGAAAATAGCGTAAGTTGATGATCTTTTGCTGCTTAGTATTCAATTGTTTAATGTATGATAATAATTCTGCAAGGTTTTGTTCTTGAATAATTTTATCTTCAGGAGTTGGACCTGCATCAGTAATTAAATAAGCTTCAGAATCGCCTTTGTTAATTGATATTGTATCTTTTTTCTTACCTCTAATAGAGTCAATAAAAATATTTTTTGAAATAGAAATTAGCCACGTTTTGAAGTTGTAATTATCGTTGTATAAGTCGATTTTGTCAAACGCTTTGGCAAACGTTTTCATAGTAATATCCTCAGCTTCATTTTCATTATTGGTCTTTGCAAATTGAAATCTATAGACATCACTCCAATAAGTGTTAAGTAGTTTTTTAAAGGCACTTTCTTTACCTTCTCTCGCTTCTTCTATAATTTCTTGAATTTCCTCTTTATTGGTCATATGTGATTACCAGCGTGTGGGTTTAGCAATAATATTTTTTATAAAGATAAACAATTGCATGAAAATCAAAAATATTTCTAAAAATGGTGCCCAAACAGTCAAGTCATTTTCATTAAGTTTTTTTGCTGAAGAATTGACAATTAGATATTGAGCAACTATTCTAAGTAATAACATACTTAATACTATTTCCCATTGATAGGTAGTTGCTAATAGTATAATTGACAGTAACCAAAATAATAATTGAGAAGTGTAAAATAGACCTAATAAGAATTTGTGGATAGGTTTATAATACTTGGAAGTAGTAGTATGTCTTCTTTTCTGATGTATCCACTCTATGAATGTTTTCTTTGATTTTGACAGCGTAAAGCTTTCTTTAAAATAACACAAGCTAACATTCTGGTTTGTAGCATTTTTATTTACAAACAGGTCATCATCTCCAGAGCGAATTTGCATATGATTGGCAAATCCATTTGATTGAAAAAACAATGATTTAGTGTAGGCAAGATTACGTCCAACTCCCATATACGGTAAACCTATTTTTGTATATGAAAAATATTGAATAGCCGTAAAAAGTGTTTCAAAACGAATGAGTTTATTTAACCAAGAATTTTCAATTTTCTCATAGGCACCATATCCTAAAACAATAGTTTTTTCTTTAGAAAATTTACTAACCATTTCAGAAATCCAATGTTTAGAAACAGGTTTACAATCGGCATCGGAAAAGAGTAGGTGTTGGTGTGTTGCTTTTTTGATACCAAGGGTCAATGCATATTTTTTATTTCTCCAAAACTGTTCGTTTGGAACAACATCAACAATGGTAATTACTGAAGGATGTTTTTTTTTGAATTCATTCATCACTTCCAATGTTGCATCGCTAGAAGCGTCATTGATTAAAACCAATTCAAAGTTTGGATAATCTTGATTGATAAAATGCGGTAAATGCTCCTTTAAATTTTGCTCTTCATTGCGAGCGCAAATAATAATCGAAACAGGAATGTTTGACGATTGTTGGTTTTTGATTGGTTTTTTAGCAAAAGAAAACCTACTAAAAACACCTAAGTAGAAGCAGAGTTGAATGAATGAGAAAAATATAAATGCATAGAATAGCAGTTGCATTTTCTATTTGTTTTCACAGTTTTCAGGCATTTTACCACAAAAACCGCAAACTTCACCTTCTTCATTCAATACAGGACTTTGACTGGCACAGGTTCCAGCAAACTCACCATCTTTCTTTGCCCATAATTTGATAGCAATTCCTGCAACTCCAAGGGCTAATAAACCTAATGTGATAAATAAAAGTTTCATAATAAAAACACTTTTTTTGAGAGTACAAAGATATGGAAACTTGATGAATAACTTTGTGTTCTGATTTTAAAAAGTTAAGTTTGAATTATAAACAATAAATTATAGAGATTGAATAAAAATTATAAAATATTACTATTTATCTTTTTAATGGTTTTATCTATTAGAATCTTTGCACAGGAAAAAATAGTTGAGGTTGCTAAAATTAAAGGTAAAGTTATTTTAAATATTACTGGAGAACCTTTAATTGATGGTTATACTATAAAGCCAGATATAGTTTCCCATCCAATATCTTATTCGGGAGAAAATGGTGATTTTTTAATTGATTTTTTAGAGCCAAATAAAGAATACGAAATAGTTGTTTCAGCACCAGGATTTAAAGATCATATTTTTAAGGTTAAAACCAACGATAATGTACTACATAAAAATTTTGAATTAAAGGTTGTTTGTGATTATGACGAAAATAAAGCTCTATTAGATTGGGAAGAAAGTAATGCACAATTTTTGCTTTTAGGTTCAATAGCGCCTATTGCAAACACAAAATCTGATAATAAATTTGAAAGAAAGTATAATATTAATTATTACGATTTTGGCTGTGAATTTATCAACTATGAATGTATAAAATCATATAATCTTAAGATCGCTGAATTAATGGATAGGAAATTTGGAAAGCGTTGGAGGAAAAATGCAAGAACAGATATAATTGGAATTTAATTTATTCAAACTTTACTAATTTTCTCATCTCACTCACAACAAATTCTTTCCAAACTCCATTTTGCTCAAAATTTCTTCCATGATTGGTTTCTTTATCAAACTTTCTTTGAAGTGCAGTACATTCTTCCCATAATCTTTTGTAATCATTGGAATAGGTGTTAAAGTCAGCTATTTTGTCAAGTTTATTTTCGTAAAATTTATGCCTAATTTTTCTTGCATATAACTCAGCAATATCAAAATGTAATTGTTCGTGCTTTAAGACAACAGTGTCAAATTTTGCATAAGACCAAGACAAGTTTTTGAGAAACTCTGCCGTTGTGGTCATTTGTTTGTAGTTAAGCATTCTGCCATATTCGTCAACCTTAACTTCTTCAGGTGATATTCGAATTCTATAGGTAGTTTTTGCTTGACCAATTGTAACGGAATCCGATTCTCCTTGAAAATCATCCCAAGTTAATTTCTTGGATGCCTTCCATATAATAATCGCATCATCTTGACAATACAAGAAACTTGTATAAAAGAGGCAAAAAATACAGATGAGTTTTTTCATTAACTAAATCACATTCACTTCAATGTCTAAAGAAATATCAAACGTATTTTTAACTGTTTTTAGTATTTCTTTTGCCAAATTGTGAATTTCAGTTCCAGTAGCATTGTCATAATTTACCAAAACCAAGGCTTGTTTAGTATGAACTCCTGCATCTCCATAACGCTTACCTTTAAATCCGCACTGTTCAATTAGCCAACCAGCAGGAACTTTAATTTCGGTTTCTGAAACCTTATAAGATGGAATGTTTGGGTAATTCTCCTGAAGTTTTAGAAAAGCATCTTTTGATATTACTGGATTTTTAAAAAAACTTCCACTATTTCCAATTTCTTTTGGATTTGGAAGTTTACTATTTCTTATTTCAATTACAACATCAGAAATATCTTTTATAGTTGGTTCGGTTATTTTTCTTTTTTCCAATTCACTTTGAATCGCTCCGTAACTATAATTGAGTTTGTGGTTTTCTTTAGTGAGTTTAAAAGTTACTGAAGTAATGATGTATTTGCCTTTTAATTCGTTTTTAAAAACAGAATTTCGATAACCAAATTCACACATTTCATAGGTGAAAGTTTTTGGTTTTCCTGTTTCAATTTCAATGGCTTCTAGTTCTACAAAAGTATCTTTAATTTCAACACCATAAGCGCCAATATTTTGAATAGGACTTGTACCAACATTTCCAGGAATTAAAGAAAGGTTTTCTAATCCTCCGTAGTTATTTTCTATACACCATAAAACAAATTTATGCCAATCTTCACCTGCTTGAGACTTAATATAAACATGCTTTTCAGTTTCTTTGAGAATCTCAATACCTTTTAAAGCTACATGTAAAGTTAATTGATTTATGTTTTTGGTTAACAACATGTTGCTGCCTCCACCTAAAACAAAAACATCTGAGTTTTTTGAAAGAATGACTTGTAAATCTTCGACAGAAGTTATACTAATAAACTCTGAAGCATAAGCATCAATTCCAAAAGTGTTAAACGCTTTTAATGATTTGTTTCTTTCTACCTTCACTAATCCTTATAAACTTTAAGAGCTTCTTTTAATATATTTACTGAAGTTTTTAAACTAGTTTCATTTAGAACGTATGCTATTCTAATTTGATTTAAACCAACTCCAGGAGTAGAGTAAAAACCAGCAGCAGGAGCAACCATAATTGTTTCGCCATCAACATCAAATGACTCTAATAACCATTGCGCAAATCTATCAGAATTTTTGACAGGCAATTCAGCAATACAATAAAATGCACCTTTGGGCTTAGCTACTTTAACCCCTTCAATTTTTTGTAATTCATTGATAAGCGTATTTCTTCTTTTTACATACTCTTCCTTAACTTCATCAAAATAACTCTGAGGCGTATCTAGTGCAGCTTCAGAAGCAATTTGTGCTAATGTAGGTGGACTTAGTCTTGCCTGAGCAAACTTTAAAGCAGTTTTAATAACTTCTTTATTTTTTGTTACCAAGCAGCCAATTCTTGCACCACACATGCTATATCGTTTAGAAACTGAATCAATAATGATTGCATGTTCAGTTAAATCATTTTCTTGTAAAATTGAGTAATGTTCTACACCATCATAGGCAAACTCCCTATATACTTCATCGGCAATTAAAAACAAATCATGTTTTTTTACTATTTGAGCTAATTTTTTTATTTCTTCTTTAGAATATAAATATCCAGTTGGATTTCCAGGATTACAAATAAGTATAGCCTTAGTTTTTGGTGTTATTAGTTTTTCGAATTCTTCTATAGGAGGTAATGCAAAGTTGTTATCTATTTTTGAAATTACAGGAACAATTTTCACGCCTGAGGCGGTTGAAAAACCATTGTAGTTGGCATAAAAAGGCTCTGGAATAATCACTTCATCATCAATATCCATAATACTTCCAAATGCAAAGAGTAACGCTTCACTACCTCCAGTTGTCACAATTATATCATCATGATTAACATGAATGTCATGTTTACTATAATAGTTTGCAATTTTAGTTCTATATTTTTCCGACCCTTCTGATCTTGTATAAGCAATAATTTTAAGAGAGTGTGTAGATACAGCATCTAAAGCAATTTCAGGAGTTTTAATATCAGGTTGCCCAATATTTAAATGATAAATTGTTTTCCCTTGTTTTATAGCGTTTTCAGCATAAGGAACTAACTTACGGATAGGAGATTCGGGCATTGAATTTCCTTTGACTGATGTTTTTGGCATTCGATTAAAATTTTAAACAAAATTGCAAAATTTTATCCAATTCAATTGCCTTTTTTAAGTGATTTTTTGAAAGGTTAAACTTTTCATAAAGTTTTTATTTGTTCAAACTTATTTTCTAAATTGATTTTTTTAAATCTTTAACTTTTGAAGTTACTTCTTCGCCATATTATAGTATTAATTGTTTTCTTGTTTTCATTCAATATTGTTCAAGGACAAGAGTTTAGAATGCTTGGAGGTAAAGATTATTATACAACTAATTTTAAATTGATTAATAATTTAATTATTCTTCCTTTAGAAGTAAATGGAAGTGAATTGACTTTTATTTTAGATTCGGGAGTTAAAAATCCTGTCATTTTCAATTTGACTGCTGCAGATTCTTTACAAGTTAATAATGTAAAAACAATCACAATTAGAGGTTTGGGTGGAGGAGACCCTGTAGAAGCCTTGCATTCTAAACAGAATAGATTTAAACTTGGAAGTATTTATTCACCAAATCAAGATTTATATATAGTTTATAATAATGATTTAGAATTTTCTTCAAAATTGGGAATTCCAGTCCATGGTCTCATCGGTTATACACTTTTAAAAGATTTTGTTGTTACCATAGATTATGCACTTAAGAGGATAACATTTACAAAGCCTAGAAAATACCGTTATAGGCGTTGTAGAAAATGTGAGAAATTTGACCTTGAGTTTTATAAAAGTAAACCATATATACAAGCGAAAGCGAAAGTTATCGAACCAATGAATAAAGAGTTGATAGTTAATTTATTGATAGATTCAGGAGGTTCTGATTCCGTTTGGTTGTTCGAAGATGAGCACATAAAGACTCCTAAGAAATCATTTAAAGATTTTATTGGTCAAGGATTGAGTGGAAATATATTTGGGAGACGGAGTAAATTAAAATCGTTTTCATTAAAAAGTTTTGTTTTTGAAGAGCCAAATGTTGCTTATTTAGATTCTGTTTCTACTATTTATGCTAAAAAATTTAAAAAAAGAAATGGAAGTATTGGTGGTAATATTCTAAAACGCTTTAAAGTTGTATTTGATTATCCTCGTAAGAGATTGACTTTGAAAAAGAATAGTTTATTTAAGGAAGAATTTGGTTACAATTTAAGTGGTATAGAACTGATGCATTATGGCAAAGAAATAGTTAAAAGACGTTCAAATGCTGAGTTTACAGTATCTAAAGACAATGAAACCAAAGAAAGTAATACAGTAGTGTTTGATTATAATTATAAGTATGAACTAAAGCCTATTTATAGAATTTTTCAAGTACGTGAAGAATCACCTGCCGAAAAGTTGGGAATAAGAAAAGGAGATATATTAGTTAAAATAAATGGTATATATGCCTATAATTTTAGTTTGCAGGAATTGCATAGAAAGTTTTACGCTAAGGAAAGAAAGAAAGTTAGATTATTGATAAATAGAAATGACCAGGAGTTGAGTTTTGAACTTGTACTAGAAGATTTATTGAATTAAAAAAAGCATCTCAATTGAGATGCTTTTTTTAGGTTTTGATCAAATAAAATTAATTTGATATTAATGATTTTTTCTTTTCTACTATACTAGAAGATTCAGGTTTTAGAACAATACCTTTAATTCTAATTCTTTTGGTTGGCTCACCAACAGCATTAGAAGTAATTGTTACAGTTTTAGAAAACCCACCAACTCTATTGGTAGCATACTTTACTTTAATTTCTCCTTTTTCTCCAGGCATTATTGGTTTTTCAGGCTTTGTTGGAACCGTACATCCACAACTTCCTTTCACTTTATCAATAACTAAAGGTTGATTACCTACATTGGTGAATACAAAAGTTCTTTCACCATCCGAATCTTTTTCAATTTTTCCGTAATCAATAGTTTCTTTTTCGAATTCAAAAACAGGACCATCAACTTTGGCTGCTTTTTCTTGTGCATTCAGACTTAAGGTGAATACACTTACGAATAATAATATCGCTATTTTTTTCATAATTTACTTGTTTAAGTTTGTAAAATTAGTACTTTTTTTTTGTTTTCAAAATGTTTTACAATCAAACCTTATAATTGTACATTTGCAATCTGTTAATAGCAAACATCAGACCAAAAATGAATATTCCCGCAAAATATAGCCCTGTAGAGGTAGAAAAGAAGTGGTATGACTACTGGATGAAGCATAATTACTTTCATTCTGAACCTAATGAAAAAGAGGCATATACTATAGTAATTCCACCTCCAAATGTTACTGGAGTTTTACATATGGGACATATGTTGAATAATACGATTCAAGATGTTTTAATCCGTAGAGCAAGGCTGAAAGGTTATAATGCTTGTTGGGTTCCTGGAACTGACCATGCATCTATTGCAACTGAAGCAAAAGTTGTTGCAAAACTGAAAAATGAAGGTATTGATAAGGCTGATTTAACTAGAGAAGAGTTTTTAGCACATGCATTTGATTGGAAAAATGAATATGGTGGTAAAATATTGGAGCAATTAAAGAAGTTGGGTGCATCTTGTGATTGGGATAGAACAAAATTCACCATGGATCCAGAAATGTCTGAATCTGTAATTAAAGTTTTTGTTGATTTGTATAACAAAGGTTTTATTTATCGTGGTTACAGAATGGTAAATTGGGATCCAGAAGCGAAGACAACATTGTCTGATGAGGAAGTTATACATGAAGAAAGACAAGGGAATCTATATTATTTAGAATATAAAATTGAAGGCTCGAACGATACTTTAACAATTGCAACTACAAGACCAGAAACAATTTTTGGTGACACAGCAATTTGTATCAATCCTAATGATGAGCGTTTTGCTCATTTGAAAGGGAAAAAGGCTATAGTTCCATTGTGTAATAGAGTTATTCCAATTATTGAAGATGAATATGTTGATATTGAATTTGGTACAGGATGTTTAAAGGTAACTCCAGCACATGATGAAAATGATAAAAATCTTGGAGATAAACATCAATTAGAAGTAATAGATATTTTTAATGATGATGCTTCACTAAATTCATTCGGATTGTATTATGAAGGGAAAGATCGTTTTGTAGCTCGAAAAGAAGTTGTAAAAGAATTAGAATCGAAAGGAGTTTTAGTTAAGACTGAAGTTCATACTAATAAAGTTGGCACTTCAGAAAGAACAAAAGCAGTTATTGAACCGAGACTTTCAGATCAGTGGTTTTTAAAGATGAAAGATTTAGCAAAACCTGCTATTGATGCTGTTTTAGGTGAGAATACTGAAATCAACTTATATCCTAAGAAATTTGAAAATACCTACCGCTATTGGATGGAAAATGTGAGAGATTGGAATATTTCTCGTCAACTTTGGTGGGGACAACAGATTCCTGCATATTTCTACGGTGAAGGTAAAGAAGATTTTGTTGTTGCTGAGAGTAGAGAAGAGGCGGTTAAGCTTGCTCAAGAAAAAACAAATAATACTTCGCTTTTGGTGTCCGACTTAAGACAAGATGAAGATGTTTTAGATACTTGGTTTTCTTCATGGTTATGGCCAATGTCTGTTTTTGACGGAATTAGAAATCCAGAAAACGAAGAAATCAACTATTATTATCCTACCAATGATTTAGTTACTGGTCCAGATATTTTATTTTTCTGGGTTGCAAGAATGATTATCGCTGGATATGAATATAAAGGAGAGAAGCCATTTAAGAATGTTTATTTAACTGGACTGGTTAGAGATAAACAAAGACGTAAAATGTCTAAGCAATTAGGTAATTCTCCAGATGCTTTGAAATTAATTGAGGATTATGGGGCAGATGGTGTAAGAGTTGGATTGTTATTAAGTTCAGCTGCTGGAAATGATTTAATGTTCGATGAAGATTTGTGTCAACAAGGAAAAGGATTTGCTAACAAAATTTGGAATGCTTTTCGTCTGATAACAGGTTGGGAAGTAGATGCAACTATTGAACAACCAAAGGCTGCTGAAATTGGTTTGGAATGGTATGAGTCTAAATTTCAAAAAGCATTGGATGAAATAGAAGATCACTTTTCTAAATATCGATTATCAGATGCTTTAATGGCAATTTACAAACTAATTATGGATGATTTTTCTTCATGGTTATTAGAAATTGTAAAACCTGCTTACCAACAACCAATTGATGCAAAGACTTATGATACGGTTATTAGTATTTTAGAAAACAATCTAAAAGTATTACATCCATTTATGCCTTTCTTAACGGAAGAAATTTGGCATTATATTTCTGAAAGATCTCCAGAAGAAGCATTGATAATTGCTAAATATCCAAAAGCAAATAATGTTGACACAGCAATAGTTAATGACTTCAAAGTTGCATCTGAAGTTATTTCAGGAATAAGAGCGATAAGAAAAGATAAGAATATTGCTTTCAAGAATTCTATTGAATTATCGGTATTGAATAATGAAAAATTGAATTCAAATTTCGATGCTGTTATAGAGAAGTTAGGAAATGCATCAACAATCAATTATGTAGATGCTAAAGTTGAAGGTGCGTTGAGTTTTAGGATAAAGTCTAACGAATATTTTATTCCATTTGGAGAAAATATTGATGTAGCTGCTGAAAAAGGAAAACTAGAAGAAGAATTGAAATACATCAAAGGTTTTTTGATTTCGGTTCAGAAAAAGTTATCTAATGAGCGATTTGTAAACAATGCTCCAGAGCAAGTAATTGCCAATGAGCGTAAAAAAGAAGCCGATGCGCTTGCTAAAATAGAAACTTTAGAAACGAGTTTAAAATCTTTAGGGTAATAATTAAATTATACTATTGCAGTTTCTTGACTAGAAACATTTTCAATAGGATTTGTACCAGGAGTATTAGCATCGCCAGTTAAACCACAACCTTTTGAGGCTTTACATGAAGTTAATGAGGCTGCTGCAAAAACGAATACTAAAAGGATTGCTATTTTTTTCATAATGGGATTTTTATTTTGATTTAAAAATCAAAGGTATATTTTTTTTATTAATTTTTCTACTTCAATTGTTTTTTCAATAACGCTCAATTCTAATAATTTATTTTGTATCGATTTAATTAATCTTTTTGAAATAGGTTTTCCTTGATTCCATTCAGTAATTATTAGCCAATCTTTGATGTCTTCTTCTTTAAGATTGTACCTTGAAGCAAATAGCGAAACAAAGCGCTGCTTTTTAGCATGAGTAGATAGTTTTTTTGTTTGATTATTAATAATTCTTAGAACATTTCTAATATCAGACAAATTATTTTCAAGTACATCATTTCTTACCGCAATCATAAAACAAGGCCAAGGAGAAGGGCAATCACCAACTCTTCTAAACGTTCTATTGTCAACCCAAGGCTTGGTTGTAAAATGTTCCCATAAAAAATAATCAGCATTTCCGTTTGTTAATGCTTCAATTCCTCCGTCTAAGTTTCCAACAATTTCAAATTTTACATCTTCAATATTCCAACCTTGTTTTTTGGCGTTGGCAATTGCTAATAATTGTGAGCCAGAACCAACTCTACTAATCGCTGCTTTTTTGCCTTCAAGGTCTGCAACTTTTTCGTATTCAGAATTTGCTCCTACGTGAATCCCCCAAAGTAGTGGCGTATCTATATAAGTTTGAACAATCTTAGTTTCATTACCATTGATAATATCTTTGATAACTCCATCGGTAAGGATAATTGCAATGTCAATTTCTTTATTCCTTAAGGCTTTACACATAGCGCCAGTTCCGCCATGAAAATCTCTCCAAGTTACATTGATGTTTTTGCTTTTAAACTCACCATTTTCGATAGCAAGATGCCAAGGTAAGTTGAAATGTTCTGGAACTCCGCCAATGATAAGGTCAGTCATATTATTCTACAATTTTATCTAATGTATATTTTATCAATCTATCAACAGTTTTATAGGGATCATTACTGAACTCTCCATTTGCTCTATTAGCAATCAAAGCATTCATAGAAACAGCATTGTGTCCCAATAATTTTGCTAAACCGTAAATTGCCGAAGTTTCCATTTCAAGGTTGGTAATTCGATAGTTTTTATATTTAAAACTATCAATTTTTTTATTTAAGTCAGTATCTTGTAATGATAGTCTTAATACCCTTCCTTGCGGTCCATAAAATCCTGGAGCAGTTGCAGTAATTCCTAAATAAGTTTGATCACTACTTAATTTTTTCGCGAGTTGCTCTCCATTTTTCACACAATAAGGATTCGCTTTTTTATCGCTCCATCCTGTATATTCCATAAACGCATTTTCAATTTCTTTTTCACAAACGTGCTCACAATCATAAGAGTGAAGCATACCATCTAGACCCATAGCATGTGATGAAATTAAGAAATTATCAACTGGAATATCACTTTGTAGGCAACCAGAAGTACCAATTCTTATGATATCTAGTGACGTATGTTCGTTATTTACAGTTCTATTTTTTAAATCAATATTCACTAATGCATCTAATTCGTTTAAGACAATATCAATATTGTCAGGACCAATTCCTGTTGAAATAACAGTCACCCTTTTTCCTTTATAGGTTCCTGTTTGTGTTTTGAATTCTCTTTTTTGAGTTTCAAAATCAACAGAGTCAAAATACTTAGTAACCTTTTCGACTCTATCAGGATCTCCAACAAAAATGATGGTTTTTGCAATATTTTCTGGTAATAAATTTAGATGGTAAATACTACCATCTTTGTTTAAAATTAATTCTGATGCTGCTATTTTATTCATTAACTTCTTTGCTTTAATTTCCAATTCTATTTAACCTCCAACGCGTTTTACATTAAAGCCTTTTTCTTTTAATATGTTCATTATTTTATCTCGATAATCTCCTTGAATGATAATCTTATCATTCTTAAAACTACCACCAACACTCAATTTGGTTTTTATTTCCTTAGCCAATTTTTTGAAATCACTATCAGCACCAGTATAACCTTCCAAAATAGTAATAGGTTTTCCTTTTCGCTTTTCATACTTGCAAATAATAGGATCATCTTGCATCCATACAGCATTTTTATCATCTGCAACTTCAGAAGTTTCTTCAGGAATATGGTCTGGGAATAGATTTTTTAATTGATCTTGTAAATCCATTATTTATTATTTAAATAATTTTTTAATTGTTGTTTTATAAAATAGGACCAACCACCAATACAACTTTCTTTAGAAAACTCTGGAACATCTTTTGGAAAAGTTTCTAAACCTAAATTAGTCAATCTTAAAAGCGTTTTTGAGTTCTTTTCTTCCAATTCAAAAATTACAATACCTTCTCCTTCGTGCTCAGCGTACTTCCAACTATAAACAATCTTTTGTTTAGGGATAATTTCTGTTAACTCCCATAAATGTGTATAAATTCTATCTTCAACCTGAACTGCAAATGATGTTTTAAAACCAACTTCTGGTTTAAAGTCTTTGATTTGTTCAAAAAACCAACTTCGCATTTGATTTGGGTTACTTATTGCTTCCCAAACAACAGAAGTTGAAGAATCAAAAGTTTGCTCGATTATTATTGAATCATTGGAATGATTCATAAAGTTATTTCTTAATTAAACCTAATTCAATGAGGCGCTCGTGTAAAAAATCCCCTGCAGTAATATCGTCAAAGTTTTTAGGATTTTTTTCATCAATACAACTCTCAAGCACATCTAATTTCATATCACTTACTGGATGCATAAAAAATGGAATAGAATACCTAGAAGTTCCCCATAATTCTTTCGGAGGATTTACAACTCTATGAATAGTTGATTTTAATCTATTATTAGTATGCCTTGACAACATATCTCCAACATTAATCATTAATTGATCTGGCTGAGCAATAGCATCAATCCATTCACCTTCATGATTTTGGACTTGTAGCCCTTTACCCTGAGCACCCATTAATAGTGTTATTAAATTAATATCTCCATGTGCTGCTGCTCTTTCAGCATTTTTTGGAGCAGTTTTAATTGGTGGATAATGGATAGGTCTTAAAATAGAATTCCCATCTTTGATATAATTATCAAAATAAGTTTCTTCTAAATCTAAATGTAATGCTAATGCTCTCAACACATATTTTGCAGTTTTTTCTAACATTTTATAGGTAGTTTTTCCTACTTCATTAAATTTTGGTAACTCTTTTACAGTTACATTATCAGGATACGTTTCTGTAAGATTTGCATCTTCGCTCACATACTGACCAAAATGCCAGAATTCTTTTAAATCACCTTCTTTTTTACCTTTAGCATGTTCTTTTCCAAAAGAAGTATAACCTCTTTGTCCACCAATTCCTTCAATTTCATAGCCTCTTTTTACATCATCAGGAAGGTTAAAAAAGTTTTTAATTTCTTCATATAAACTTTTTATCAACTCATCACTCAAAAAATGTCCGCTTAGGGCAACAAAACCAATCTCTTCATAGGCTTTTCCAATTTCGTTAACAAACTTCTGTTTTCTATTTTCATCATCTGATAAAAAATCAGATAAGTTTACACTTGGTATCGCATTCATAATCTATTATTTTAAAATATAAAATTAATTAAAAAAATCCTAAACGCCTATTTTTATTGAGGAAATGTGTAGTGAAATAAAGAAATGCTTATTTGTCTTTTTTGTATATAGGAATTAAATAACTAACTGTATAATTAAATCCAAAACCTGTATCGTTTAAGTAGACTCTTTCAAATCCAGGAATGTAAAGATTTTTAAAATTTGTAGGTTGTTTTTGCGAAATCATTTTTTTCAAACTCATACTTGCTCCTAGGTATAAGTTATTGAATACCTCAACTTTAAGTCCCATAACGAGTTCAGCCCAATGAGCATTGAGGCTAGAAAATTTTGTATTAGAATCTACTGTTAGTTCAGGGAAATAGGTGCCATCAAAATTTGGATTATAAGTATTTAGAGTTTGCGAAAAACTACTAAATCCATAACGAACTCCTGCATAAATTTCATTACTCATTGCTCCCCAATTTTGATATAAGTTGTAATTTACACCTGCTTTTAAGTAAGTGCCTTTACTGTTAAAATCTATAAAATCTTCTTCTGTAATTCTTTCATAGAAGCCTAATTCAGTTGCTATATATAAATTTCTGGAAACTCTGTAATCACCAACTAATTCTATTCCTTTTATATCATTGTTAAAAGCGCCAATTATTGGCCTACTAATATCTGCACCAACTCTTAAACCAAATTTGTTTTGATATTTTATCGAGTCATTTGACGTTTCGGTTTCTTCTTGAGCATTTACTGTAAATGAAAATGCAAAGAACAATATGCTAATGGAAAATTTTAATATGTTCTGTTTCATCTTCTACAGTTAGGTTAGTGATTTCAGTGTTTATAATCCAATTATTTGAGACATCAGTTAAATTAATACTTCCAAAATTATATTTAAAGCCACACGAACGCGAAACGAACACTTCATCACGAGTATAATTTATAGTTATAACATCTTCGGTTGTATCTGTAACTATATGGTAGGTAGTGAAATCGGCATTTGGATCTAATTGTAAAGCAATTGAATCGCTCGTTTGACCTTGATATTCTGTTAAAGGATCAAGTCCTTCAGCCCAAATTGATAAATCTGTAGCGGATTTGTAATCAGTTGGGTTAGCGTTGTCATAAAAGCGAATGACTAATTTTGGTGTTACTGGATCAATACAGATGTCATCTTTTTGACAACTCGTTACCATAATGATTATTAGTATTGGAATAAGGAGTTTTTTCATGTAAAAATTTTGTAATTCAAATGTACATATTTTTCTCAATGTAGATTGTTAAATGAGTTCTATTCTTTTTCAAACAATGCTACGGTTTCAATATGTGCAGTATGTGGAAATTGGTCTACAAAACTAATCTTTTTTAACTGATATCCATTTTGAATCAATTGTTCAGTATCTCTTGCTTGTGTTGCAGGGTTGCATGATACATAAACCATTCTATCAGCATTCAATTTGATGATTTTAGTTAAAGTTTTAGGTGCTATTCCTGCTCTAGAAGGATCTAAAATTAACGTTCTGATTTTATTCTGATATTCAGGATGTTTTGTTAAAAATTTTCCTACATCTTCTGCATAAAACGTTAAATCTTTGATATTATTTCTTTTGGCATTTTTTCTAGCATCTTTTATTGCCGATTCAATAATATCTACACCGATAATTTTTGTGTTATTACTTTTTGAAGCGATGATTTGTCCTATAGTACCAGTTCCACAAAATAAATCTAAAACTACAGTGTTGTCAACTGCTTCTTTATTTTCTAAGGTATATTCTGCAACTTTTGAGTATAATTTTTCAGCACATTTGGGATTAGTTTGAAAGAAACTTTTCATGCTTATTTCAAAGTTTAAATCCAATAATTCTTCAACTATTTTCTCTTTACCATAAATCAGATTTATTTTTCCAGCAGTTGCTAATGTTCTGTCTCCAGTTTCATCATTTATGCTGTGCAAAAAACCAGCAACTCTTTCGCCAAATAATTCTACTAGAAATTCAGCAAATTTCTCTAAATCAAACTTTGGTAAATCATAAGAAGTGGTAACCAAATTGAATAATAACTGATTGGTTTTGTATGATTTTCGAACTACAAAATATCTGAAAAACCCTTCTCTTTTAGGAGCGTGCCAAGGCGCAAGATTAGTTTCTTGGCAGTAGTTTTTTATTTTATGCAGATTGTCTTCAAATTCTTTGTCAAATAAACCACTATCTTTTTCAAGGTTTTCTGCCATCCACCAAGTTCCACGCCTTTTAAACCCTAAAGTAAATTCATCAACATCGCTTTTTTTGATGTTGTCATAACCTATTGCAGAAAAACCATATTCCATTTTATTTCGGTAATGAAATTGATTTGGTGATTTTACAAATTCATCAAACAAACTTTCAATATTTTCTACTTTTCCTATTTTCTTGAAAAGCGACATCGTACTATCATATTTGTAAGCATGTTGCTTCTCAATTGGCAATTTAATATATGGAGCACCAGGAATTTCTTGATATGAAATAGTTGTTTCATCTTCAGATGGTGATAAAACATCAATCAATTTGCACTCAGCATATCGTTTACTGGATTTTTTGACTTGTGCTTTAACCACTTGTCCAGGAAGTGTGTTGGGAACAAAAATTACAAATTCCCCTTCGTCAGATCGAATACGACCGATTCCTTTTCCGCCAAAGGCGTAATCTTCAATTTCTAATTCAAGAATTTGCCCTCTTTTTACAAATTTGTTTCGTTCTCTTCTTCCCATTTGGCAAAAATAATAATAGACAGAATATTTTTGAGCAAATAATTCATTTATCTTTAAGAGATGAAATTAAAAAATGAACCTTTTGATTTTGCATACGTCTATAGTGTGAATAAAAGATGAAAAAATCAGAAATTAAAGATTCGGATTTAGTAGTTGCATTTCAGCAAGGAGATAAGAATGCATTAGCAATGTTAGTAAAACGTTGGCATATTCATTTTTGCAAGTTTGCATTCTGGTATTGTAAAGATGTTGATTTGGCAAAAGATATTGCTCAAGAGAGTTGGACAACGATTATCAATAAAATTGATGTTTTGGATAATCCAGAAAAATTCAAAAGTTGGGCAATAAGTATTGTTAATAGAAAATCGATAGATTATTTAAGAACTCAACAACGAGAGTTGAATAAATTGAAGAGGTTTTATGTTGAAAAACCTGTTGATTCTGAGGGAAACACTTTAATAAATGAACAAGAAAATGTAAATAAGAAATTGTTAAAGTCGATAGCTCAATTGCCAATGAATCAGCAAGTAGTTTTAAAACTTTTTTATACTGAAAATTATACGTTGAAAGAAATTGGAAAATTATTAAATATATCGCTTGGAACAGCAAAATCAAGGTTGTTTCATGCAAGGGAAAAATTAAAATTAATATTAAAAGATAAGAATTATGAGAATTAAAGTAATGAAAGGTAAAAGTCTAGAAGATATTGATCAACTAATTAAAGATACGTTGTCTGAAGAAGAAGCAAAATTTTATGATGAACTGGATGAGCAAAATGTTTTTCAGATGTTGATAGGCGTTTTTAATGGTAAAAATAGATGGATAATGTATATGATGAATTTAGTGACGTTAGTGTTTTTCGGCCTGTTTGTCTATTGTTTGGTTCAGTTTTTTAATACCGATGTAACGAACGAATTGATAAAATGGGGATTTGGAGTAGTAATATTTTTATTAGGAGTAAGTATGTTAAAAGTTTATATATGGATGCAAATGGATAAAAATGCTTTAATGAGAGAATTAAAAAGGCTTGAATTACAAATTTCTTCATTGGCAGGAAAAGTGAGTGATTAAAAATATTTTAGCAACTCATCAATATTTAGTAATTTAGCAGTCTTATTAGGGATGATTTCTTTCCCACGCTGAATTTTCGAACTTATCGAAAGGATAAAGGTAGAAGAGGAATAGTTTTTTATTAATTAAAAATTATTTTGATATGGCTGTTTTAGACCAATTAACTTCGCAAGACGCGATCGATTTAGAAAACAAGTATGGAGCTCACAATTACCATCCACTTCCAGTAGTATTGAGTAGAGGAGAAGGTGTGCATGTATGGGATGTTGAAGGTAAAAAGTATTATGACTTTTTATCTGCTTATTCTGCTGTCAACCAAGGACATTGTCATCCTAAAATTGTTGGAGCAATGACCGCTCAAGCTCAAACGTTGACTTTAACTTCAAGAGCATTTTATAATGATATGCTTGGGAAGTATGAAAAATTTGCTACTGAACTGTTTGGTTTTGACAAACTATTGCCAATGAATACTGGTGCTGAAGCTGTTGAAACTGCTTTAAAGTTGTCAAGAAAATGGGCTTATGAAGTAAAAGGGATTGAAGAAAATAAAGCTCAAATTATTGTTTGTGAGAATAACTTCCACGGGCGAACTACAACTATCATTTCTTTTTCTAACGATCCAGTTGCTCGTAAGAATTTTGGACCCTTTACTAACGGATTTATTAAAATTGAATATGATAATTTAGTGGCTTTAGAAGAGGCTTTAAAGAGTAATGATAATGTTGCAGGGTTCCTAGTTGAGCCTATTCAAGGTGAGGCAGGAGTTTATGTTCCTTCAGAAGGGTATTTAGCAAAAGCAAAAGCATTGTGTGAAAAATACAATGTACTTTTTATTGCCGATGAAGTTCAAACAGGAATTGCAAGAACTGGAAGAATGTTGGCAGTTGACCATGAAAATGTAACACCTGATGTTTTAATTTTGGGTAAAGCATTAAGTGGAGGAGCATATCCAGTATCGGCTGTATTGGCTAATGATAGTATTATGAATGTTATTAAGCCTGGAAATCACGGATCAACATTTGGTGGTAATCCAATTGCAGGAGCAGTTGCTATTGCAGCACTTGAAGTTGTGCAAGAAGAAAATCTTGCTGAGAATGCTGAGCGTTTAGGGCAGATTTTTAGAGCAGAGTTGTCAGAATTTGCTATTACTAATGATTTGGTAAAAAAGGTAAGAGGAAAAGGCTTATTGAATGCAATTTTAATCAATGATACTGAAGAGAGTTCAACTGCTTGGGATATTTGTATCAAGTTAAGAGATAATGGTTTGTTAGCAAAACCAACACATGGAAATATTATTCGTTTTGCGCCGCCATTGGTAATGAATGAAGAAGAGTTGAGAGATTGTATTTCAATAATTAAAAGAACAATTTCTGAATTTTAAGAATAAATAGTTATTAAACAAAAAAGCCAAAATCAATGATTTTGGCTTTTTTGTTTTTATAAATCTTCGGTAAAATGTTTTCGACTTTTCTCTTTTGAGAATTTATCTTGATTGTAAAGTGCAGATTTATTTTTTGCAACTGATAGCGTTTTCCAGCCATCATCTTTAATCATTTTTCCAACAAATACTAGTTGTCCAATATGATAAGAATAATGGCATAATTGACGATTTATTGCCTCAGTAACTGTATGTCCCATATTTCTGATATAAACAATTCTCTCTAAGTCTTTTTCTTCAATAGGATTGATAGCGTCAAATAAACATTTCCATCCTTTTTCCCATAACTTAATCAAATCTTCTTTGTTATTGGGAGGATTGTCAAATTCAGTATCTCGTTGTCTCCATTTTTTCTCACCATCTTCGGTTAAAAAATTAGTCCATCGTGAAAGCATATTCCCAACAATATGCTTAGTAATAATTGCTATACTATTTGAATCATCATTAAAACTCCAATGAATTTCATTATTATCTAATTGCTCAAATGTTTTATCGCCAAGTGATTTATAATAATTAAACTGTTGCTTTATGCTTGTTAAATAACTATTCTGATTCATTAGATTTCACAAATTTTATTGATGTTGTATTTACACAATAACGTTTTCCAGTGGTATCCCTTGGGCCATCATCAAAAATATGTCCTAAATGACCATCACAAGCCTTACAGGTTATTTCTGTTCTTATCATACCATGACTTGTATCTCTAGTGAATTCAACAGTACCAGGAATAGCATCGTCAAAAGATGGCCAACCGCAATGACTTTCATATTTACTGTCCGATTTGAAAAGTTGCGTGTCACAAGCAGCACATAAGTATGTTCCTTTTTCAAAGTGTTTGGTATAACCTCCATTTCCAGGCCTATCCGTTCCTTTTTGTCTTAGAATATAATATTGTTCAGGAGTTAAAATTTCTTTCCATTCGGCTTCAGTTTTCTTCATGTTTTTTACTTCTACGGTTTTTTGTTTTTGTTTTTGTTTTTCGTTTTGCGCATTGGTAGTGCAACTTATGCATATAAAAATACTTAAAATTAGTGCAAATTGCTTCATTATTATGTTATTTAAAGATATTTCTTTTGACGTGTTATATATGTAATTCTTACACTAAAAGTATAAGTTAACTAAAATTTTGTGAATACTTTAAGAATTTGTATTTTTAGAATTCTATTAAACTAAAATTACGAATTATGAAAAAAGGAATTTCTTTATTGATTGTCTTTTTGTTTATGTATAGTTGTACAAGTGTACCGATTACAGGAAGAAAAAGAATTAATTTAGTAAGTGATGCACAAATTTTACCTGCAAGTTTTGCACAATACGAAGGTTTTTTAAAAGAAAATAAATTATCAACCAATATTTCTCAAACTCGAGAGGTGCAAAATGTTGGTATGAAAATATCTCGTGCGGTAGATAGGTTTATGAGAGCAAATGGAATGGTATCAGAAGCAAATAATTATCGTTGGGAATTTAATTTGATTGAAGATAAAACTGTGAATGCTTGGTGTATGCCAGGAGGAAAAGTTGTGTTTTATACAGGTATAATGCCAATTTGTGATAATACAGATGGAGTAGCAGCAGTTATGGGACATGAGGTTGCTCATGCATTTGCAAAGCACGGACAAGAACGAATGTCTCAAGGAATGTTGCAGCAAGCTGGCGGATTGGCTGTTGCGTTGGGTACATCTGGAAAGAGTCAAAAACAACAACAAATCTGGAATACAGCCTTTGGCTTAGGTTCTACATTAGGAATGCTTGCATTTAGTAGAACTCACGAAACAGAAGCTGATAAATTAGGTATGGTCTTTATGATTATGGCTGGTTATCAACCTAAAGAGGCTGTAAATGTATGGATACGTATGAGTCAAAGAGCAGGCGCTCAAAATGCGCCACCTGAATTTTTAAGTACACACCCTTCAAATCAATCTAGAATTAAAGTTTTAAATGATTATATCCCAACTGCAATGGCATATGCTAAAAAGTTCAACGAACAAGCAGCATTACAAGAAAAACAACAACAAAGTAAGCAGTAAAAATAGTTAATTTAATTAATAAAAGCCGTTCATGTGATTTTTGAACGGCTTAAATTTTGAAATTATGTTAAAAAAAGGGGATAAGAAATTAATTAATGGATGGGCGTTTTATGATTGGGCTAACTCAGTTTACTCACTGGTTATAGGAACAGCTGTTTTCCCAATTTATTATGAATCTGTAACAAGTTCTGATGGTGGAGTTGTAAGTTTTTTGGGTACAGAATGGTATAATACTACGGTTTATTCTTATGCATTAGGATTCTCATTTTTAGTAGTAGCCTTATTGTCTCCAATTTTATCTGCTATTGCAGATTATACTGGAAATAAGAAAAAATTCATGCAATTTTTCTGTGCATTAGGTTCGGTTTCTGTGATGTCTCTATTCTTTTTTACAGGAAAAGAAAATGTTTGGATAGGTATAGTTTTTACAATTTTGGCAAGTATCGGATTTTGGTCTAGTATTGTTTTTTATAATGCTTATTTACCTGAAGTAGCGCATCAAGAAGATCATGATAGAGTAAGTGCAAAAGGCTTTATGCTCGGCTATTTTGGTTCAGTACTTTTATTAGCATTCAATCTATCAATGGTTATGATGCCAGAATTATATGGTATTACAGATCCAACTCTCCCTGCACGTATTTCTTTTTTAACTGTAGGAATTTGGTGGATTGGTTTTGCTCAAATCACCTTTAAAAGACTACCAAGTAACCCTTTTAAAAGGAAACCAGAAAGAGATTATATATTTAAAGGGTATAGAGAGTTAAAAATGGTATTAAAAGAGTTGAAAAATCAAAATCAGTTAAAAACATTATTAATTTCATTCTTTCTATATAGCGTTGGAGTTCAAACAGTTATTTTGCTCGCTTCAACTTTTGGGACTAAAGACTTAGGCTTAGAAACCACAAACTTAATTATTACAATTTTAGTAATTCAGTTGGTAGGAATAGTTGGCGCATTTTTATTTTCAAGATTATCTGAAAGAATTGGAAATATCAAAGCATTAAAGATTACAGTTTTGATTTGGGCAATATGTTGTGTTGGAGCGTATTTATTAGAAAAAGATGACCCATATTTATTGATAAAATTTTACACGTTTGGAGGTTTAGTTGGTTTGGTTTTAGGGGCTATTCAATCGCTTTCTCGTTCTACTTATTCTAAATTAATTCCGGATGAAACATTAGATCATGCAACTTATTTTAGTTTTTATGATGTAACTGAGAAAATAGCCATTGTTTTTGGAATGGCACTTGCAGGAATCGTTGCATCTTATACGAGTTCTTTGCGTTTGTTTATTTTGATGTTAGCAGTATTTTTTGTTGCAGGATTCATTGTTTTGAGTTTTATGAAGAAAACAAAGTATGTCAAATAGATTTGATTATATTATTGTTGGGGCTGGAATAATTGGGCTATCAACTGCCTATAAATTGCAATTAAAGTTTCCAAAAAAGTCTATTGCTATTCTTGAGAAAGAAACAGAAATTGGAAAGCATCAAACTGGAAGAAATTCAGGTGTTATTCATTCCGGTATTTACTATACTCCAAATTCTTATAAGGCAAAAAATTGTAAAAACGGTAGAGATCAATTAGTTAAGTTTGCCAAAAATAATAAGGTAAAATTCTCAACATGTGGTAAAATAATTGTTGCAACTACTAAAAAAGAAGTTGAGCTTTTGGAGATCATTTATCAAAAAGGAATAGAAAATGGCACACCCAATATTTCTTATTTAACCTCAGAAGAAATAAAAGAAAAAGAACCATTTATTGAAGGATTAAAAGCCATTTATGTTCCAACAGCAGGAATTATTGATTATGTCGGTGTTTGTAAGAAATTTACTAAGTTGATTCAAAAACTTAACAGTTCAAGTAAGTTAATTACTTCATGCAAAGTAAAAAAGATAAAAGATAATAAACTGTTTACATCTAAAGGTATTTTCGAGGGGTCTAAAATAATATTTTGTACAGGTTTACATTCTGATAGAATGGCTAAAAAAGATAATCAAGAAACTGATATGAAAATTGTTGGTTTTAGAGGAGATTATTATGAATTGGTAGAGAAATCAAGATATAAGATTAACAATTTAGTATATCCAGTTCCAGACCCTAATTTCCCATTTCTTGGAGTTCATTTTACGCCTATGATAGATGGTAGAGTCGAGTGTGGACCTAATGCTGTTTTTTCGTTTAAAAGAGAAGGTTATAAAACAACTTCTTTTAATTTAAGAGATACTTATGAAGCATTAACTTATAGAGGTACATGGAAATTGTTTTTGCGTCATTGGAAAAAAGGACTTGATGAATATCGACGTGCTTTTTCAAAACGATTGTTTGTCAAAGAACTTAGCAAAATGATGCCAACAATAACGATGGAAGATATTATTGTTGCCAGAGCAGGAGTACGTGCACAGGCATTAGATTACAATGGTAATCTAGTTGATGATTTTAAAATAATTAAAAATCAAAACACAATTCATGTATTAAATGCACCTTCACCAGCAGCAACTTCATGTCTGGCAATTGCTGATGAAATAGTAAGTAAGATTTAAAATCTATTTTATATACAACTTCTTTGTTGTTGATATTTCTCCTTCAGTAACAGTTATAAAGTACATTCCAGATTTAATATCATTCAAGTCTAATTGATATGAAGTATTTGAAAAATTTGAAAAACCAAAGTCATTAATACGTTGACCTAAAATATTTCGTACTTCAAAATTATCCTTATCTAAATTTTCTAAAATTGTATTAACTCTAATAAGTCCTTCACTAGGATTTGGATATACCGAAAAGTTAATGATGTTTTCATTTTTAACTGCAAGTGGAGAAGCGTCAAAAAAGTTAACATTATCCAAATACAATACATTTCTATTTGCTCCTGGATTTACTTCAAAAGCAAAACGAACATAAGACTGACCTGCATATAGTGATAAATCTACTGTAAAAGTTTCCCAATCACTTGCTTCATCTGGAGTGAAATATGTAGTTTGGTTTGGTGCAGTCGTTAGTGTTTCGTTAATAAATGTTGAATTTGGAACCGTTTGCCAACCAGACGTTCCGTTAGTATTCAAGGTTCTATACATTCTGAATCTATCAGTATTATTACTTGCATCAAAGTCTGAAGCATAGGCAATATCAAATGTGACAGTTGGCTCAATAGCAGTTGTTAAATCAAAAGATGGTGTTCTAAAAACATGTACGTTTCCAGTAGCGGCAATACTATTAAAAAAAGCACAAGAACTACTTGCTTGAAATCCACCTACAGTAGTTGAATGTTCGAAATCTGTTGTAGCAGGAGCAAAGTGAACAACTTCCCAATCTGCAGGTGGGAAAGTAGCACCTTCAAACCCTTCAGATTGGTAATCCCATAAAGTAGTTTGAATAGGGTTTTGACTAAATACCGTCAAACAGATTGTTAAAAGTGATAATAAAAAGTAGTTTTTTTTCATAACTGGTAAATTTTTAATAGGACATCAAACATACAAAAAAAAGAGCAATATCTATTATTGCTCTTTTTTTGTAATAAATAATTTTATTAATTTAAGTTAAAATTTAATCCAAAAACTACATTTCTGCCAATTGCATTTATTCCATCATTTTTTAATCTAGATAAATGTGGAATATATGATGTGTCAAATAAATTATTAACATTTGCTGAAAATTCAAACGCTAAATCTCCGACTTTCATATCGCCACCCAAACCTAAATTAACAAGCGTATAACCTTTTGAAGGTGTTTCTAATTGACTTACATTATTTTGTTTGAATGTATTTGATACAGTAAATGATGAATATCCATTTTTAAACCATTTTCCGATATTAAATTCGGTTTTTATTGTATTATTTAATCTATTGGCAGGAATAAGAGGTAAATGATTTCCATTTTCTTGTTTTCCAATTACCATTTCATAAGTACTTTCTAGGTGTAACCAATCTAATGGATGAGGATGAAAGTGAAAACCAATTTCGCCCCCAAACAATTTGGCATTTTCTTGAGTATATTCAAATACATCAGCGCCATCTTCAACTTCACCAGTTGGAGTTATAAAAATATAATTGTTTAAATGATTATAGAAACCATTAACAAAAAGTTCTAAATGCTCATTTTTGTATTCAGTTGCAATATCTAATTGGATATTTTGTTCGTTTTCAAGATTTGAGTTACCTATTTCAAACCTGTTCGTACCGTGATGAATACCGTTGGATGTTAATTCGGCTAAATTAGGAGCTCTATAACCAGTCGCTACATTTATTCTTGTTGCTACTTTTTTCTTAATGTCAAATTTATATCCAAGTGAAGCGGTAAAATTGGTGTATTTTTTATCAATACTTTCAAAAATATGTACTTCATCATCATGTGCAACTTCGTGATAAGAAGTAGAAAGGTCTCTTGTGTCAAATCTTATTCCGGCTTGAAGAGAACTTTCTTTAAATTCAAAAATTGCTGTTGAAAATACTCCTAGATCATTAATAGTTGCATCAGGAATTAATATTTCTTCACCTAAATTTTTATTCGTTTGGTGCATCCCTTGAATTCCCATAATTGCCTCAAACTTTTCTTTTTTAGGAAAGTTATACTTTATGTCATAATTAAAAGTTTTTAATTTCATTCTCAATGCAGGACCTTCATCATCATCTTCATCTTCATGATGTTCCTCTTCATCATGATCTTCGTCTTCATCGTGATCCTCATCTTCATCATGATCTTCATCATGACCATGCTCTTCATGATGCTCAAATTCATTTCTATCATTATAGATATACCCTAAATCAATATCAATACTAGAATTTTTAAGGTAAATATGATTATGCATGCTTACTATATGGTTGTGAATATTTTGATAAGGTTCTTCTAATTTTCTAGAAGTTGTTTGATCTTCAATTCCTTCAGTTAATCCAAGATTTGCATTATTATAATTATACCTAACTTCAGTAGAAATTAATTCATTGTTAAAGCGTATTCCACTATTAAAATTCAATTCATTGTATCTGGTATTAGTAACTCTATCTTTTTCAGGAGTCATATAATCAGCATGCGAATTATAAGCACCTCGAACTAAAAATTTCCATTTTTCATAAGATTGTTTGAATCCTATAGTAGTATTTGAACCTTTGGTGTTAGAAAAATATTGTTGACTTAAATCAGACTCAAAAGCATTATTTGGAGCAAATCTTTCTGGATTGAAATAAATAACACCACCAAGTGCATCTGAACCATAAAGTAATGATGCAGGCCCTTTAATCACTTCAACACTTTCAACTCCAGCTTCGTTCAAACCAAGTCCATGTTCGTCACCAAATTGTTGATTTTCTAAACGAACGCCTTGTGCATAAACTAAAACTCTATTTCCACTAAGTCCTCTAATTACAGGTTTTCCAATTGAAGTTCCTGTAGAAATTTGCGAAACACCTGCTATTGTTTCAAGTCCTTCAATTAGTGTTGGTGCGCCTTTTTGTTTGAGTGCTTTGACTTTTGCGTGTTCAACTTTCATTACATTGTCTGATTGTAATTTGTTGAAGGGAGTTGAGATTAATACTTCATCAATTGTGAAAATATCTTTTTCTAAAATGATATTTACTTCTTGATTGTTATTGTTTAAGTTAATAAATTCGACAGTTTCTTTGAAACCTAAATAAGTGAATAAAATTTGAATTTCACCATTTGGAAGATTATTAAGTTCATAGTTTCCATCTTTATCAGATGTAGTTCCAATATGAATTTCTGGAACTTGGATTTCTACTCCTTCTAAAGGATTGTTGTTAGAATCAGTTACGATTCCTGAAACAGTATTTTGTGCATAATTAACTATGCTAAATCCTATACATAATAGGATTACTATATATTTTTTCATTTATGTAAATTTTTATTGTTTTAAGACTTGTGATTATTTAAACAATAAAAAATGGAGGGCCTCTAGAAGAATTAAAGTATAAGTATACTTGTATATGATTATCAGTTGATGAAAGAGGTTTTTCATCAATGATAGTTGTTTCTTTTAATTTAAAATTTTGCTCTTCAAATATTGAAGAAGTATTCAATTGCACATGACAGAAACTACAATCTAATTCTTGCTCATGTATGTGTTGATTATCAACCGAATTACATACAATATGTTCATGTTCTTCGAACGAATGCGCAAACTGAATACCAATAGGTAATAATAAAGTTGCAAGGACAACTAATGAAATGATTTTATGTAAAATAGTTTTAATCATTTATTTTATACACTGTTCCGTCTTGTTTAAAATTTGAGTGTCCAATAACAGCATTGAAATCATATGAATCTGCTTTTACTCGTGTAATTTGTACATGAATAGGATCTTCTTCCATACCATTCATCATATTGAGCATATTCAACGTATAATTAAAGTTGTCTTTCCATTCAATTAATAATGTGTCAACTTTCCCTTCATAGATTTCAATTTGTAAAGAATCTTTTCTAATTATAACAGTTCTGCTATATTCATCAGTTGCTGGAATTTCAAATGTACCATATTTAAAACTTTCTACATCAAGTTTTTGAGGCTTTTTACAAGCCGCAACAACTAATAGAAGAATAAATAATATACTAATGAATCTTTTCATTATATTCCTGTGTAATTACTTGGTGTTATTTGTTTTAGTTCGTTTTTAATAGTGTCATTTACTTCCAACGTTTCAATAAAATTGGCAATCGAAGATTGCGTAATTTTTTCATTGGTTCTTGTCAATCCTTTTAAGGCTTCATATGGATTCGGATAAGCTTCACGCCTTAAAATTGTTTGAATTGCTTCCGCAACTACAGCCCAATTATTTTCCAAATCCTCTTCAAATTTTTCTTTATTAATGAGCAATTTATTCAATCCTTTTAAAGTTGAAGTGAAAGCAATTGTTGTATGTGCCATTGGAACACCAACATTTCTTAATACTGTTGAATCGGTTAGGTCTCTTTGTAATCTAGAGATTGGTAATTTCGCAGCCAAATGCTCAAAAAGTGCATTAGCAATTCCCAAGTTTCCTTCCGAATTTTCAAAATCAATTGGATTCACTTTGTGAGGCATAGCCGATGAACCAATTTCACCTTTTTTTATTTTTTGCTTAAAATAATCTGTTGAAACATAGGTCCAAATATCTCTGTCTAAATCAATTAAGATGGTGTTGATACGTTTCAAACCATCAAAAATTGCTGCAAGAAAATCGTAATGTTCAATCTGAGTTGTAGGAAAAGAATGGTGTAATCCTAAACTATTTTCAACGAACCTAGTTCCAAATGCTTTCCAATCATTACTTGGATAAGCCACATTATGTGCATTAAAATTTCCAGTTGCTCCACCAAATTTTGCAGCATGCGGAATTTCTTTCAATCCTTTTAGTTGCTGATTAATTCTTTCAACAAACACGTAGATTTCTTTTCCAAGTCTTGTTGGAGAAGCAGGTTGTCCGTGAGTTCTTGCTAACATTGAAACATCTTTCCATTCATCAGAAAGTGAAGTTAATTTTTCAATTAATTCGTCTAAAAGAGGGTAATACACATCATTCAACGCTTCTTTTAAAGAAAGCGGAACTGCAGTGTTATTAATATCTTGAGATGTTAATCCGAAGTGGATAAACTCTTTAAATCCCTGTAAGTTCAGTTTATCAAATTCTTCTTTAATAAAATACTCAACAGCTTTTACATCATGATTCGTAACCTTCTCAATATCTTTAATTTTTTGAGCATCTTCATCCGAAAAATTACGATAGATACTACGCAAGTTTTCAAATAAATTTTTGTCAAAACTCTCTAACTGTGGTAGCGGAATTTCACAAAGTGCGATAAAATATTCAATTTCTACTTTTACGCGATAGTAAATCAATGCTTTTTCAGAAAAGTAAGGAGCAAAATTTTCAACCTTATTTCTGTAGCGTCCATCTATAGGCGATATAGCATTGAGTGAATTTAAAGTCATAGTTTTTTCTTTCAAAAAACAAAAATAAGATTTAGTGATGAATTAAACTCAAATAAAAATTAAATATCTGTTAAATTATTTGAGTCGTTGTAAGATTTTTTTTCCGCGCGATTTATATCCAGCACTACCATCCATAATTGATTGCTGAATAATCAATTTTAACTCATCATGCACCCAATCAAATTCTTTTCCAAACTGATATAGAGTTTCCATAGTATAGGCTTTTACAGCAACTTTTTGATCAGTAATCATCCAGTCAAAACCTGTTTCAATAATTTTCTCAATGTGTTTTTTGGTAAGATGCTTTCTTATTTCTGATGGTTTTTTTGAATTGTAGGTAAGCGCTAAATTTTCACAAATTTTTGCCATTGGTCGAACAATACTATCATGTTTGGATTTGGAAATATTAGTTGTAAAATAGTCTAAATGAGGATAGATCCATTCCAGTCGTTCTCGCATTACAAAATCTAAAACCCAAGAAACTTTGATAGCAGCATCATTACTTTCATCAAAAGCAATTTCGATGAGATGTTTGAATAATTTTTGATCTTGAAGAACAATTTGAGCGTATTTAAGCCTATACTCTCTATATGAAGTAACTCTAGTATTTATTAAATTGGCTAACTCTTGTTTGGTCATAGTTCAAAAATAGTAAAATTATGTATTTTTATGTTTTTAAAATTTTAATCATATGATACGTAAAATAGTTATTTTTTTAGCCATTGTTTTTATAGCAATTCAGTTTGTACCTGTAGATTGGAATACTACTGATGAAGTGACAGCAAACGATTTTATAGTTGCTACTAATGCGCCAGTAAACATTTCAAACCTATTAAAAACATCTTGCTATGATTGTCATTCTAATAATACTGTTTACCCTTGGTATGATAAAATTGCTCCAGTTTCCTGGTGGATTAATGGACATGTAGACCATGGAAAAGGAGAGTTGAACTTATCGGAATGGGAAACCTTTAGTGAAAAAAAGAAAAGGCATAAATTAAAAGAAATTGTTGAAGAAGTTGAAAAGAGAAAAATGCCGCTGGATAGTTATTTGATTATGCATGGAGATGCAGAATTGTCTGAAGAGCAAATAGAGAATTTAAAAAAATGGATTGAGACAATAAAATAGGAATGATTGTTGTTTTAGAAGTATAAAAATGAATTTATAAATGAATAGAATTGTTTTAAGTATTTTAAGTTTCTTTTTCCTTATTGGTAATCTAAATGCCCAAGAAGAAGAAATAAATCAAGTAAATGCTAAAGGAGAGCGCATTGGTGTTTGGAAAAAATATTATCAAAACAATAGAATACGTTATCAAGGACAGTTTGAAAACGGAAAAGAAGTTGGAGTATTCAAGTACTATTCTGCAGCTCACTCTGATTTTCCGATAGTAATAAAAACATTTGATGAGAATTCAGATGAAGCAATGGTACAATATTTTACGCTCAAAGGAAAGCCTGAAAGTGAAGGAAAGATGAAAGGTAAAGAGCGTATTGGAAAATGGATATACTTTCACAAAGACGGTAAGAATATATTGATGGAAGAAAACTATGTAGATGGAGAATTGAATGGAGAATTTAAAGTTTTTTATCCTGATGGGAAATTGACCAAAAAAGCACATTATAAAAATGGAAAATTGGATGGAAATTCAAAAAAATTTAGCCCAAAAGGTGTGCTGATTGAAGATGTAAACTATGTAACTGGTGAGTTACATGGTGAAGCAGTTTTTTATGAGAAAAATGGAAATGTAAAACAAAAAGGACGTTATGAAAATGACCTTAAAGTAGGTTTTTGGGAAGTGTATGTTGATGGTCAACTCTCGGAAACTAAAGAAGTGAAGGTTTGGAAGGATAAAGAGTGATAAATAGTTATTACTTTAAAAAATCCAAAACCACTTTCAAACTCTCTTCTGGGTTTTCTTCCATAGGCACATGTCCAGAATTTTTTAGAATTACTAATGTACTATTAGGTAAGTCTTTGTGAAAACGATTTGCATTATTCAATGGAATTAATTTGTCTTGATCTCCCCAAAGTACAAGCGTAGGTTGTTGAATTTTATGTATGTTTTTATACGCTAACGTATCTTCAACCATCGTCATTCTATCAACCAAAGCACGTCTATTTCCTGCGCGTAATGTCAAGTCAAAATAACGATCTGCAAGTGCATCAGTCACTTTTGTTTTGTCAGCATATACATTTTCTACACTTGCTCTTGCCATAAAGCGCGGCGTAATAATTGTCAATAGATTATTGATGATTGGTGTTTGTGCAAGTTTAAAAGCAATTGGTTTACTTTCTGATTTAAATGGATAACCTGCAGCATCAATTAAGATTAATTTCTCTACTGTTGATGGATTTTTAAGTGTATAATTCCAAGCAATATTTCCTCCTAATGAATTACCTCCTAACACACATTTATCTACGTTTTGTGATTCTAAAAATTGCTCTACAAAGGTTACGTATTTAAGAATTGAATATTTGCGATCAGGAAAAGGACCTGTTAATCCAAATGCAGGTAAATCCATACGTATTACACGTCTGTTACTTTTTAAGTTTTCCGTCCAATCATTAAATGTATGAAGACTCGCTCCAGTACCATGAATTAAAACAATAGGTAAAGAGTCTTTCTGATTTCCTTCATCACGATAATGAACGTTCATACCATCAATTTCTACAAAGGCAGAAGGTGATGGTGCATATTTTTCTGTCAATTCACTTACTTCTTTGTCTTGATAACCAAATAATACCAATACAATAAGTATGATTGCAAAAAGGGTAAATATGGTTTTTTTAATGACTGATTTCATTGGTTATATAGTATTACAAAATCAAAGATACTATTTTAAATCAATACTAAAACAGATTTAAAACCCGTACTAGTTCTCAATTCAACCTAGATAATCTGAGGCTCTAGAGATTTTATTTAGATGTTTGCATCTATTCATAAATTATAATAGATGACCATCATTTCTTACAGTAAAAACCTCTTATTATTAATTTCAATACTTTTTACTTTTCTACAAAGTTATTCGCAAACTGGAACACTCGAAGGAACAATTTCTGATAATGAAACCAATGAGTTGATACCTTATGTAACCGTCATTTTAAAAAATTTAGAAAATGAATTTTTAATTGGTACAACTACCAATGAAAATGGGATCTATCAATTGGATTATAAAGAAGGAACTTATAATTTAGAGTTGTCTTTTATGGGTTATAAAACTCAAAGTTTAGCAATAGATTTAAAGGGAAATGTAACTCAAAATATTCAATTACAACCAGAACAATTCACGATTGATGAAGTTACCATTGTTGCAGAAACTACAACGGTAAAGCAGTTGATTGATAAAAAAGTGATTGAAGTTGGTAATGATATTCTCTCAAATGGCGGAAGTGCTGCAACGGTTTTAAGTCAACTTTCGGAGGTAGATGCTGACGAAAATGGTAGTATTGCATTGCGTGGAAATTCTAATGTTCAAGTGTTGGTGAATGGCAAACCTTCACCTTTAAGTAATTCAGAATTGTTGGCTCAAATGTCGGCAAGTGAAATTAAAACGATTGAAGTGATAACATCTCCATCGGCAAAATATCAAGCAGATGGATTGACAGGAATCATCAATATACTTACAAAGAAGAAAGTGAGAAAGGGAATCACAAATAGCAATTCAATTTCTTACAATTCTCAAGACGAACTTTCAGGAAATAGCTCGTTGAGTTATGGTACCAACAAAGTGAATTATACTGTCGGTGCATTTTATAGAAAAAATAATACTGACGGAGAAAGAACTAGAGAGCGCTTTGGAAGTTTACCATATGCAGAAGAAAGTACGAATGAATATAAAGGTGAAGTGTTTCGCTTAAATGCAGGAATAGATTGGTTTGTGAATAAGAGTAATGAGTTTTCTTGGAGTGTGCTTTACAGCAACAATCAACATAGCACAGATACCGATAAATATATTTTTGAAACTGGAGTTTCATCAGTTTTTCAAAAGAACTTTTCTAATCATGTACATCAAACACTTCAATTGAATGGAAACTATAGACATACATTTAAAAGCGAAGAAGATTTTTTGGAGTTAGATATTGACTTTGCAAAAAATAATAATGAATTAAAAGGACTTTTTACACCCAATATTTCAATTTTGGATAACATCGTTGATAATGAAGTTTTGTCAACCAATATCGCTTTGGACAACTCTTTTCAGTTGAGTGAGTTGATTAAACTGGAATCTGGATATTTGTGGTTCAAACAAGCATTGGATAATGAAAGAGAGTTGTTTGATGCAAGTAATACAGTAGTTTCAGAAGAATTATATACCACTGAACAATCAACACATGCCTTGTATGCACAAGTAAAATATGATCGGGAGAAGTTTGGAGTGCAATTAGGTTTAAGAGGTGAACGATTTAACAGAAAAGTAGAGTTTGTAACCCATAATACGAATGTCGATAATACATTTACAGACTTCTTTCCGTCTGTGCATTTGAAATATATACCAAATGACATTAGCACTTTTGCGATAGGATATAATCGAAGAACTTTTAGGCCAAGATTGTATCAGATTAATCCTATTTCTTCTCAAAGTGATGAGTTTAATTTCAGGAGAGGAAATCCAAATTTAGAATCTGAATTTTCTAATAATATTGATTTGACCTACCAATTTAAAAAAGGGAAAACAAATATTTCTACAACACTTTCTTACAAAAAAGTAAACGATATGATTGTTCGAAATTTAATGGTTGATGCCAATGGAGTTCAAATATCATCATTTATCAATGGAGGAAGTAGTAATTCGTACGGTTTAGAATTTTCTTTAGGCTATAAGCCAATGAAGTGGTGGCGAAGTAATTTTAATTTGAATTGGAATCGTGAGAATTTAACTGATTTTGCACATACGTTTCCAAATGATTATTCTAGCAGTTATCAGTTTACTTTTAAGAACGATATTATGATTACCAAAAAATTGAAAACAAATATTACTTGGCGATATAGAGGCGAGAGTACCGATTTTTATGAGAAGCGAGATGCAACACAACGAGTGGATGTTGGTTTTAATTACAAAGTGCTGAAAGATAAAGGAAATTTGAGCCTACGATTTACAGATATTTTTGATGATTTTATCTATACAGGAGTTGAATATGGAGAAGATTTTAGGCGTACCTATTCTTCAAAAAGAGTGTCAAGAATGGTACATCTTACTTTTAATTATAGTTTTACTAAAGGTGAATTAAAGAAGCGAAAGACGATTCAGTAAGATTATATCTTGTTAAATAACAAAGCAATTAATCATACATGTTATTTTTTTATTTCTAATTCACTTTCTAATTTGCTTTTCAAATTTCTATTTGCTTCTTTAATCTTTTTTATATCTGATATAGCTCTATTAATGACGTCACAACCATAAGCAGAATTTGTCTTTAATGTTTTATAGGCTAATGAGTTTTTATTTTTGACAAATGATTCGATTAATTCAGGAACGTTTTTGTTATTTTGCCGAATATTGTGATATAATAACCAGTAATCATTCATTTCTGGTGCATAATGTAAATTTCTAAATTCAGTCCGATCTTGTCTCCTTTCATACGTGTTATTCTCATGCATTTCATAGTAGTTTACAAATAAGTCAACTAAATTTTTATTTGATAAATTATATAACTTTCCGGAATTAATCATTTCATCGTATGTAGTCGTCCTTGGGTTAAGATCTTCAATGTCAGCTCCATAATGCAGTTGTTTTATATAGGATTTTATTGAATCATTTTGATTTTTGAAAAATGCTGTTCTAACTTCTCTTAATTTTTTGATATGTTTTGAGTAAATAGAATCAATTTTTGTTAATTGTTTATAATCGGATTCAATATCTGCCAGAATATTATTCAGAACTATTTTTTCAACTTTCTTTTCTTTGTAGTCATTGTAGGTGCTATTAATCCACAGGGCAATCAAAATCCCGATAACAACAAGAACGATTTCTCCAATAGCATATTTAAAATACTTTCCAGTTTTGTTTTCCATTAGCAAGTTTTGTCTAATTTTTCTAAAGAATTTAATCATTGGTTAATTGTTGGTTATAATCAAATACTACGTGCGTAAATATTTTATATATAAATCTGCACGATATTTTACTGCAATATAACCAATAAAAAAGATACAATAGGCTTCGTTTAAGTAACTATAGTCTCTTTTTTATATCTTATAACTTATCACTATCTTTGCAGTCTTAATTTTTAGTGACAAATGAAAAGAGTAATTGTTGGACTTTCTGGAGGTGTAGATAGTAGTGTAGCCGCATATTTATTGCAGCAACAAGGCTATGAAGTGATAGGCTTGTTTATGAAGAATTGGCATGATGAATCAGTAACAATTTCTAACGAATGTCCTTGGCTAGATGATAGTAATGATGCAATGTTGGTTGCTGAGAAATTAGGAATACCGTTTCAGGTTGTTGATTTGAGTGAGCAATACAAAGAAAAGATTGTGGATTATATGTTCCGTGAATATGAAATGGGACGCACTCCAAATCCTGATGTGTTGTGTAATAGAGAAATCAAGTTTGATGTATTCTTAAAAATCGCGCTAGATTTAGGTGCCGATTTTGTTGCAACAGGTCACTATTGTAGAAAAGGAGAACTAGAAAAAGATGGAGAGAAAGTATATCAGTTACTTTCTGGAGTTGATAACAATAAAGATCAATCGTACTTTTTATGTCAATTATCACAAGAGCAATTAGCAACTTCCTTATTTCCTATTGGCGAATTAACAAAGCCAGAAGTTCGTAAAATTGCCGCAGAGCAAGATTTAGTAACTGCTGATAAAAAAGATTCTCAAGGTCTTTGTTTTATTGGTAAAGTACGTTTGCCAGATTTCTTACAGCAGAAATTACAACCAAAAGAAGGTGTGATTGTTCAAGTTCCTGCAGAATCTGAAATGTATGGAAAATCAATTCCAAGGTTTGTGAATAAAGAGGCTGAGTTGGAGTATTTGTCGACTAAATATGAATATACTTTAGACAGCGGAAAAGTTGTAGGGAAACACCAAGGAGCGCATTATTTTACCAAAGGTCAACGAAAAGGATTGGCAGTTGGAGGAACTAAAGAACCATTATTTGTTTTAGATACCGATGTAGATGAAAATGTAATTTATGCAGGTGAAGGTAAGAATCATCGAGGCTTGTATAGAAATGTGTTGTTTGTAACTAATGAAGAAGTGCATTGGATACGAGAAGATTTAGCGCTTAAAGATGGTGATTCTATGGAAGTAGAAGCAAGAATTCGTTACCGTCAAGCATTAGAAAAAGCAACGATTTATAAAGTTGAAAAAGGCTTGTATGTTTATTTTGAGAACGAGCAATCAGCAATTACCGAAGGTCAGTTTGTGGCTTGGTATAAAGACGAAGAATTATTGGGTTCCGGAGTTATTTCTTAAATTTATAGAATGCAAAACAGAATAACAGAATTATTTAATATAAAATATCCGCTTATTCAAGCAGGAATGATTTGGAATAGTGGTTACAAATTGGCATCAGCAGTTAGTAATGCTGGAGGATTAGGAATTATTGGTGCAGGAAGTATGTATCCTGAAGTGTTGCGAGAGCATATTCAGAAATGTAAAAAAGCGACAGATAAGCCATTTGCAGTGAATGTGCCGATGTTGTATCCGCAGATAGATGAAATTATAAACATTATAGTTGAAGAAGGTGTACAAATTGTTTTTACATCAGCAGGAAATCCAAAGACTTGGACATCATTTTTAAAAGAAAAAGGAATAACAGTAGTGCATATAGTGAGTAGTGTAAAGTTTGCACTAAAAGCCCAAGAAGCCGGAGTAGATGCTGTTGTTGCTGAAGGTTTTGAAGCAGGAGGACATAATGGGAGAGAGGAGACAACTACATTCACATTGATTCCAATGGTGAAAGATAAAATTTCTATTCCATTGATTGCTGCTGGAGGAATTGCCACAGGAAGAGGCATGTTGGCTGCAATGATTTTAGGTGCCGATGCTGTACAAGTAGGAAGTCGTTTTGTGGCTAGTGAAGAATCATCAGCACATCAAAATTTTAAAGATATTGTGGTTGAAACACAAGATGGTGGAACAGAATTGACCTTGAAAGAACTCGCTCCTGTACGATTGATTAAGAATAAATTTTATCATCAAGTAAAAGAATTATATACACAAAACCCAACTCCTGAACAGTTGAAAGAATTGTTGGGCAGAGCGAGAGCCAAGAAAGGAATGTTTGAAGGTGATTTGGAAGATGGCGAGTTAGAAATTGGTCAAATTGCTGGCTTGATAAATGAGATTAAACCTGCTGCAACAATAGTTAAGGAGATTATTGATGAGTATGAATCTGTAAAGAATAGTTTATAAAAAAAAGCGATTGAATTTTCAATCGCTTTTTTTGTTTTATATATTTTTGATTTAGAATGAAAAACCAAACCCAATATTGGCAACAATCATTCCGCTTTCAGAAACTCCAGGGATATCAGGAATCTCAACATAATCGGTTTGTTGCATGCCAGTTCCTTGTTCAGTACCAGTAACTTCTATTTCTTGTGGAATATCTCCAAAACCATAACCTGCTTCAATACGGAAATAAAATTTCTTTCCAAGTTTAGCACCCAATTTTAGATTGGTAGTTTTGATTTGTAAATCTCCAGTTGCTTGACCTTGATATACAGTTCCGTTGACAGTTTCAGCATCGGTATATTTACCATCAATTTTAAGGTTAGACATTGATGCCGAAACATACAATCCACGGCCTTTATTGTTAAAGTAGATATTTAATCCGCCTTCAAAGTATTTCGCATCTACTTCGGCGTCATCTTCATTTACACTAAACTTTGAGTAGTCAACGAATAGTGCAACTCGGTTGTCAAACAATGGAGTAACAAATTCAAGGTTTCCAGCAACAATATCTGGCACACCAACTTTAACACCAATTCGTATAGGATTGACATCATTTGACTTTTTTTTCTTTTCTTCTTTTTCTTGTGAGAAAGCAATGCTACAGATTAATAGCATGCATAAAAAACTAATCTTTTTCATATTGTGGGGTTTTAAATTAGACGAGCAATATATAAAAAAATTATTTACTGAAAAATATTAGTTTAAGAGCAACAACAAGCATTAACACTCCAAATATTTTTTTTAAGACAACTTCGTCAATTCTTAAAGCGAGTTTTGAGCCTAAATATCCACCAACAAAAAACACTGCAGATGCTACCAAAGCCATTTTCCAATCTACTTGTCCTGCTTGATGATAATTATACACGGCAAGAAGCGTTACTGGAGGTAACATTACAGCAAGACTCATTCCTTGAGCGTTATGTTGTGTCATGCCTAACAAAAATGCAAACATTGGCACCATTATAATGCCTCCGCCAACACCAACAAGACCACTTAACATTCCAGCACATAGTCCAATAAGCATTAATAAAATAAAAGTTGTTAGTGTCATTTTAGAGCTCATTTATTTTGGCAGTTTGATATAGTATTTTTTGCGAGATTTGTTATTTAATTTGTTCTCTCTCAACCAAGGATTATGAATTTTTAATGTCTTGTAATTTGTTCCAAATTTTTGAGCGAATGCTGCAATATTGGTAATTACTGTATCTACTTCAACAGTATAAGTTTCAGGTTGTGTGTATAAATCTTCTTTTTCAAATGTAAAACCATATTTTTCAGGATGTGTCATTACTTCCTTTATTGCTAAAATTCTAAAGACATAGCGCTCAGTTTCATCTGGCAATAATGCATCATAATAATTATCTACTTGTTGGGTTTTTAAATTGCCAGAAACTCTTCCTATTCCTGCATTGTAAGAAGCTGCAGCCAGAGTCCATGAACCAAACTTGTTTTTAGCTGCATTTAAATAAATTGCAGCAGCTTTGGTAGACTTTTCAATATTATATCGTTCGTCAACATTATTATTTACTTCCAATTTAAACCTTTTTTCTTTTGCAGTACTACGTAAAAAATGCCATAGACCAGATGCATTTGCAGATGAAGGATTATTAACTAGTAAAGCACTTTCTGCAACTGCTAAATATTTAAAATCATCTGGAATTCCGTTTTCTGCAAGTATAGGTTCTATGATTGGAAATATCTTATTTGCTCTTTTGATGATAAGTAAGCCATTAGATTGCCAATAGGTATTAACCAATAATTCCCTATCCATACGCTCTTTAATATCTGGGTTTTCAATAGGTACTCTTTCTCCAGCAAAACTCAAATTCTCTGGAATTTTGAGTGCTTTTATTTCGTATAAATCACTAGTGTTTTTATCGGATTGTTTAACAGTATCATCTATGCTTTGTGTTTTTTCTTCTGAAGTGTTTTGAGTTGCATTTATTAGTATTCCTGAAATAAAAACAATACTCAAGATTGCTAAAAATTTAATCGGTCTATTCATAATCAATTGTTTTGGGATAGTCAATAATACTAATTTTATTGAGAGATTACCAATTGAAACCAAATAATTTTCACAGAGTTCTCAACTATTATTTGATGCTAGTTGTTAAAATAGTGTTGATTTCAGGTGCCTTAGTTAAAACCATGACATGTGAACCATTCTTGACTTCAATACAATCTTTGATATGCTTTATTGGAAAAATGTGATCATCAGTTCCATGAATGTGAATAATGTTTTCTAAAGTTTCTTTTTGTTGCCAATGTAGAACATTGTATATCGCCCATTTTAAATACAACTCATCTCTTTGAGACAGATAAATTTGGTATTGCTCAATACGTTTTTTTGTCATTTTGCCAAACGTATAACTCATAAATTTCTCAATGGTAGTAATACTTTTGGCTGGAAACAGTTTGTATGCTTTAGAAAGTTTAGTGAATTTCAATCGTTTTGGTAGTTCACTGGAATTTTTTACGCTCGAAATTAAAATGGTCTTTTTTGGTTTGATGATTTTACTCATTTCCTGAACCATCACACCACCAAAAGAAACACCTAATAAAATCACGTTATCTTCAGTGATGTTTTCGCACATGCGTGCAGCGTAATCTTCAATAGTTTCATTTATTGATTCTGGGATGAGCCATTCTAAGAAATGAACTTCATATTCCTCAATAGGAAATTTAATAAACTCAAATATCTTAGTATTTGCTGCTAAACCTGGAACGCAATATATGTGAGTTTTAGTCAATTTATGCTGTCATTTCAGATGTTACAAAATCAAAACGAACTAAGCCATCTTCATCAATGTTGGTAAGTGTAACGTCGTGTAAAGTGTTCGCTAATTCAGGATTCCAAGGAGATTTTACTTTTACATAATTTTCGGTAAATCCATGAATATATCCTTCTTTGTTTTCACTTTCAAATAAAACAGTTAAGGTATTTCCTAATTGACTTTCATAAAACGCTCGACGTTTTTTTACCGATAATCCACGTAACATTTTGCTGCGTTTTGCTCTTACATTTTTTGGAATTACTCCGTTCATTAAAACAGCTTCGGTATTTGGTCTTTCAGAGTAGGTGAAAACGTGTAAATACGAAATATCCATTTCATTTAGATAATTGTAGGTTTCCAAAAATAGTTCGTCTGTTTCTCCTGGAAAACCAACTATCACATCAACGCCAATGCATGCATTCGGCATTTTTTCTTTTATTTTTTGAACTCTATCGGTATATATTTTTCTTAAATAACGACGCTTCATTTTTTTAAGTAACTCATCACTTCCAGACTGTAAAGGAATATGAAAATGAGGAACAAATGAATTAGATTTTGAGACAAAATCTATAGTTTCATCTTTCAATAAATTTGGTTCAATAGAAGAAATTCTAAGACGATGAATTCCATCAACTTTATCCAAATCCTTTACCAATTCTAAAAAAGTATGTTCGTGTTTTTTATTTCCAAATTCACCTTTTCCGTAATCGCCAATATTAACTCCAGTCAGCACAATCTCTTTAATTCCTTTTTCAGAAATCTCTTTGGCGTTTTTCAAGACATTTTCTAATGTATCACTTCTAGAGATTCCTCTTGCAAGTGGAATGGTACAGTAAGTACACTTGTAATCACATCCATCTTGTACTTTTAAAAATGCACGAGTTCTATCTCCAATAGAGTAGGAGCCTACATAAAAATCGGCATCTTCAATTTCGCAAGAATGAACTTCTCCATGCGTATTTTTAGTTAAATCATTGATATAACTAGTCACGTTAAACTTCTCAGTAGCTCCCAAAACCAAATCTACACCATCAACAGCAGCTAATTCTTCGGGTTTTAATTGTGCATAACATCCAACAGCAATTAAAAAAGCCTCATCATTTTTCTTTAAGGCGTTTTTTACAATGGTTTTAAAACGTTTATCAGCATTATCAGTAACTGAGCAGGTGTTAATCACATAAACATCTGCTTTTTCTTCAAAATCAACACGTTCAAAACCTTCGCTCACAAAATTACGAGCGATAGTCGAAGTCTCTGAAAAATTTAATTTACAGCCTAAAGTGTAAAATGCTACTTTTTTATCTGCATTCATTCTTGTACATTTATCGGTGCAAATTTACAATTTTATTCATGATATTTGAAACAGAACGATTAATCGTTAAGAAACTTAAAAAAGAGGATTTTGAGCCTTTTCATGAGATGCAAAGCAATCCAAAAGTAATGCAATTTGTAAGAGGAAAGCCAATGGCATATGAAGAGAACAGGAAAGAACTGTCAGAATTAATTGACAAGTATGATGAAGCAACTAATGATTTTTGGATTTACGCAATTGAAAGAAAAACGGATAGTGAGTTTGTAGGAACTATAGCATTTGTTAAAGATGAAAAAGGTGAAGATGAAATTGGATATCGTTTTTTAGAAAAATACTGGAGAAATGGATATGCGAAAGAAATATTGAATGGAATGATTGCATATGCGAGAAAAATAGGTTTTAAAAAATTGATTGCCTGTGTTGCTCCAGAAAACATCGCTTCAGAAAAGATTATTAAATCTTCTGGGTTTAAATTTCAAAAGATAATTTTTGCTGAAGATTTAGGAATTGATGAACATAAATATAGTTTAGAATTATGATTGCAAAAACTCCAGAACCACCATATTATGCTGTAATATTCACTACAATTAGAACAACAATTGACGAGGGTTATATAGAAACTGCAAAGAAGATGGAAGCGCTCGCAGAAAAACAACAAGGTTATTTAGGAATAGAGTCGGCAAGGGAAGAAGTTGGGATTACTGTTTCTTATTGGAGCAGTTTGGAGGCTATTGTAAATTGGAAAAATAATATTGAACATACTATCGCTAGAAACAAAGGTAGAGCGTTGTGGTATCAAGAGTATCAATTGCGTATTTCTAAAGTAGAACGAGATTATGGTTTTGTAAAAAAGTAAGTTTTCTTTTTTAAAAATAGCATTTAGTGTGATGTAACCAACGTCCTTTTTTCTTAAAATCTAAATCTAAATGTAGCATAATTTCGTGCGAACCAAGGTTGTTTCCTAAATCTGTCAGAGTATGGTCATAAGTATATCCAATTCTAAAGTTCTCGTTTAAAATCAAAGCAAACATAGCACTTGCTGAATCATTATATCTATAAGAAAGTCCAAATTCAATTTGATCTTTGTATAAGAAATTGGTGTTTAAATCTATAGAAACTGGTAAGTTCGGAGCGTATTTTATTAAAGTTGAAGGTTTGAATAAAATGTCATTTGTCAATTCAAAACGCATTCCTGCAGTAGCAAAATAATTAATATTTTCAGACAATCCTGATGTGTTGTCTGCTTCATCAATTCTAAACTGTGGTGTTTTTAATAAATAAGGAGCAGATAAACCCAGATAAAATCGTTCGTTATAATAAAAGGCTCCAACACCAACATTTGGGTAACTTCCATTGGTAGATGCATAAACATCATTATCTGGAGTGATTCCTTCTGATAGGTTATTATTAAATGTTGTGATTCCTCCTTTTAAACCTAAAGATAACCTTCCGTATTGAGAAGTTACAATTGTATACGAAGCATCTAGATTAATATTAGTGCTTTCTGCCAGACCTAATTTGTCATTAATTACAGTAACACCGAACCCTACACCATCAAACGCTCTACCATTTACAGAAAAAGTTGTTGTTTTTGGAGCACCTTCAACACCAACCCATTGAGATCTATTTAAAACTGAGAGGCTTAAGTCTGCACGTGCTCCAACGTAACCAGGATTTATAGTCTGCATATTATACATGTATTGTGTATAATGTGGTGTTTGTTGAGCTTGAATCATTAGACTAAATAGTAAAATGAAACCGCTAAATATTGGGGTTAATTTCTTCATTTTATTATCTAATTAATTCTATAAAACTTGTTTTTGGTTTTGTAATCCCATCATTAAAATCTAATGTGTAATAATAGACGCCTTCAGGAACTGGTTTGCCTTTAAAGTTTCCATCCCACCAAATTGGGTTTGTATTTCCGTTGTTATTATAATTATATACTTCACTTCCCCAACGATCGTAAATTTGTATTTTAAAATCTGGGAAGTCTTCAATACCACTTATTTTAAATGTATCACTTGTCCCGTCACCATTTGGAGAAAATAAGTTAGGAATATCATTATCTTTAATAGTTCCAGTTCCTATTATAACTGGAGAAGGGTTAGAAATGTTAGATGAAGTTACTGTTACCTGTAATTCCATTATTTCTGTTTCTTCGTTCAATTCATCATCATTGGTTGTAACTTCTACGATAATAAATTCTGTATTTGCAGGAATAATTGTTGTTGTATTTATTGATGCATAATCATCAGGTGAGATTGCCGAAATATTATTAGTGATTAAATCAATATCTATAGATTGATAATTTTGCATTGGTTCGTTATTAGCATTCAATAAACTAATAGTAAATACCAATGTGTTTCCTTCAACAACTGTTGGATTATCAATGACAATTGTTGGGTCAGGATCAATATCAACAATAGTACCAGTTTTAGTTAAATCTTCAATTCCAACATTATTTGTTGTTACTTGACCAACAATATTCAAATATTCTTCATCTGGTTCGTTAAGATTGTCAATATTCGTTGATATATTGAAAGTCACTTCAGTGTTGGCATTATTTGGGTCAAGAGTACCTTCTATTGTATAAGAACCAATAACACTTGAATAATCATCTGGACTAATAGCAGTATTGTCTGATGTACTAATGTTTATTATTACTGGAGTTGAACTTGGATGACTTAAGATAATTGTATGGACTAAATCAACACCTTCATCTTCTCTAGAATCATTCATAGTAATATCTGGAGCATTTTCGTTGTCAATGATTGTTCCAATTCCTGATATATCTGAATTTATGGTATTGTTGGAAGTAATTATTCCACTCAATGTTAGTTGTTCATCTAATTCATAAATAGTATCATCTAGTGTATTAACTGTAAATTGTTCAGTAGATTGAAATGCAGGTATAGTTAGTGTTGTAGTTAGTACTTCATTATAATCAAAAGGAGCAGTTGCTATTTCATATTGTGTTGTTGTGCTTGTGCCATCAGAAGTTGATAAATCTATATCAATAGGCGTTGCACTTTGTATTAAAATGGAGTTATCATTCATAGTAGTTAAAGAAATAGTAAAGATTAAATCTCCGCCTTCAATAACTGAAACATCATTTATAACAACTTGAATAGCAATAATTTCTCTCCAATCTCTTTCGGTTGTAGTAGTATTATCTATATTTGGAAAATCTGTTGGAATTTGACCATTGGTTGGATTAATCTCAGTATCGTTAGAATCAAATGCATCATCAAGTCCGTCATTATCAGCGTCAGAATTTGAAGCAATAGTTTCTGGTATTCCATCATTATTTAAATCCCAGCCTTCAATAAAATCATCACGAATATCATCGTCAGAATTTAAGTCTATATAATCGAATATTCCATCATTTTCGGTATCAACAGGTATTAAGCCATTTGGATAAGCAGAGTCAATTCCAGTTATAGAAATTGTTCCGTTAGGTGAAATGTAATTATCAGTAGGTTGTGCTTCAATATTATCTACAATTCCATCATCATCAGCATCAATATCTAGATAATTTGAGTTACCATTTGTATCAGTATTTGGAATGGTATAAGTTATTGTTGCTGTATTGAAATCATTGTCTTCAATAGTATCGTCTAAGCCGTTATTACCAACATTATTATTTGTTAGACCATCATTGTCGGTGTCTAGTGCTGCATTTCCAACTTCGACAATATCTAAAATCCCATCATTATCACTATCTGAATCAAAATGATTAGGAACACCATCTAAATCAAAATCAAAAAGATCAACAATTCCGTCAGAATTTGAATCAGTTCCAAAGTCGGTATCACGATAGTTAGGAATAAAGTCATTATCATCATCGTCGAGTGGATTTAATCCATTATATTCAATTGTGTCAGGAATGGTGTCATTATCATCATCAATATCATCAATATTGCTAATACCATCATTATCAGTGTCGGTGAAAGTTGAAACATTTACATTTCCTGTAGAATTAATTACATTATTTATAGGATCTGTTGCAATGAAAGTAGAAGAATTAATTCCTATACAGTCTTCATTAAAGATGACCGAAAATTCAATAGTAATTGTTTGATTTGGTTCTAATATACCACTAGTACCATTAAAAATATTTATATCAGATGTACCATTAAATCCAGGATTTAATATTGGATTAGTTATAGCGGTTGAATTAACAATTGTTGGTGTTGAAACCGAGACAATACTTCCACCACATATATTAGTTAGATTATCTTGCAGTTGAAGGTTTTCCAATTGAACTGCTGCACTTGTATTTGTTGCTGTTAATTGAAAAGTAACTTCTTCATGCTCAAGAATTCCATTAGGTGCGTCATTAGCATTTGTAATGGTTTTAGTATTTGTAGATGTAGAATTGAATGTAAAAATCATATATTGACTTTCACATTCACACTGATTATTGGAAGAAGGTATTTGAGTAATATCATTTACCGTATAATATCTATCAAGATGATCTCCTAAAGAATCAGACCAAATTACATATGAAAACCGCCTAGAATTATTTAGTTCTGTTTCATCAAAACCATCAATAACACCTTGTGTCATACTTGGTGTTAATTGAGAAAAATAATTTTCATTCGTTGATGAAATAGTATCAATTAGTATATATATATCAAGTGTTATAGTTTCTCCGGAACCTAATGTATTGTTATCTAACAATAGTTTAGAATTTGTGTCACCATTGAAAGAATTATTAATACTAACTGTAGGTCCAGAAACTTGAGTAATGATAATATTATTTATAGTAACTCCATTGTTTATAAATTGTCCTAAACCCATATTATAATTAATATTGTTTGCAATCATTGAACCATCATTAGTTATTTTTACCGTATTAGTAAAATCATATGTGCCATCAGGATTTACAATAGGGTTAGGTTCTGGGATAAAAAGACTAGCTGCAACTGTTGTTTCAGAAGTATGGAAATCTGAAATTAATATATTTGAAGTATCGCTTCCAATTGTTGATGTCGCTGTGACTGAATTATCAAAATCTATTCCTGATCCTGACGGTGTTGGATTTGGTCTTCCATTACAAAATGGGTTTATTGTAACGCAAAATGTTACATTTATTGACTGTCTTGGATAAAGAATGTTATTCGCAATTGCATTATTACTGAAAATCTGATCAGAGGTTAAGTTTTCAAAATCTAGATTTACTGATGAATTATCCCAATCTCGTGGGTATGGGCTATTAATATAATCTATTGTATCGGTTGTATTTATATTAAAATCATCAACTTCAAGAACACATCCTGCCCCAAATACATTTTCTAGTTGATCTTCAATATTGATATTTCTAATTAGACTTGAATCATGATAATCCCTTGCAGTACTTAAGTTAGTTATTTGTATATAATATGATATTTTATACTCTCCATCGGCAGTAAAACCTTGATTGCAACTGGAAAGAGTTGTAATTTCTAATAAGTTAGTTATGTGCTCAACAGTTAAAAATAAGTTAGCAGAACTTGTAGTTGTTCCATCAGATACAAAATAAGTAATAGTAGGAACATCACCAGTATAACCAGGAGTAGGGTTATATGTAAAACTGCCATCAGCATTTAATGTAATACTTCCTTGTGCAAAATTTGCAGTTTGCCCAGCAGTATAAGTTATTCCGTTGACAATAAACTGAACTACGGTTAATGTATTTCCATCTGCATCAGTATCATTTTCCAAGACTCCAGGTGCAGTTACATTTAGAGTTGTATTGATATCAGCAGTATCAAAATCGTTCTGTAAAATAGGCGCATTATTTTGTGCTACTGAATATAAAGCACTAAAAAAAATAAGAAATAGGGTTTTATTTAAAATTTTCATCATATAACAAAAACATTATTAAACCCCACATTTAACTGTCACAATAACGTAAAAATATTATTAAAATTGTAAAAAAATGTAAAATTATTTTTGGTTAATTCTTGCCATGATAGGAAAGTGGTCAGAATATTGAAAGTCAAATGTTTTAAAGTTGTTGACATTTAATGAGTTATCAACAAGAATAAAATCAATACGAGAAGGAAATATATAGTCATAACTTTTTCCAAAGCCTTTTCCTGCTTCAATGAATGCATCTAATTTATTGCCCTTAATTTTTTTGTACGCATATGAAAATGCGGTATTGTTAAAATCACCTGTAATTATTGTTTTGTAATTACAATTTTTTTCATGTTCTACAAGTAATTTTGCTTGTTCGGCTTGTTTTTGAAATGTTTTTTGAATTCGTTTTAATAGTTTATCAGAATCTTTTTCTCCAAAATTTTCTTTGTCTAATTGAATTTTCTGTGATTCTAAGTGCAAATTATAAATCCTTAAAGTATCATTATCTTTAATAACATCAACAAAAATTCCATTATTTGCAGTACTGTTGAAATCTAATGAACCAGAATTAATAATCTTATAATTCGAAAAAATTGCTTGTCCGAAGTATGAAATTTTTTTATTAGGATTGTTGTTTACATATCTATATGGATAATCAAAATTTACATCATAGGCCGTTAAAAATTCTTGAAAACATAGAATGTCTGGCTTTTTTTCTTGGATAAATGTCTTAACTGCTTTTAAAGTTTCTTCTTTACCCTCTTTTTTCCACTTGTAGATATTGAATAGCCTTACATTATAACTCATGATTTTAATATCATCGGTCAATAATATTTTTTTTTCCGCAACTTGATATAATGCTCCTAGATACTTGAAGCCTATTAATAAAATTAGAGTTGATACTAAAAATTGTTTTTTTAATCGAATGATCCAATAAACTGCAAAAAGAATATTTATAATAATTAAAACAGGAGTTGCAAGGCTTAAAATTGATATTTTAGGAAAACTAAGAGGAGAAATATATGGCAATATATAGGCAAATAGTAATAATAAGCCTAAGAATGTATTTAATACAAATAAGATTTTATGAAGCCAATTTAACTTTTTCAATTCATTAATTTTTGTTTCCAGATTTAAATAAAAAATCCTTTTCTTCTTTGTTTAAACTATCATATCCAGATTTACTTATTTTATCCAAAATGCTATCTATTTGCTGTTGCTTCTGTTTAGACTCTTTGTGCGTCGGTTTTCTATTTATACTATTGTTTTTGTAAACTGTTTTAAGATTTGATTTGGATTTAGGTTTAAAAATATTAGTAAAAAAATCAATTAATTGGTCAATCCATTTTCCAATATCTAAACCATTTTCAAGTTGTTTGGTGTATAAAAAGCCTAAAAGTGCTCCACCAAGATGCGCAATATTTCCTCCAGAATTTTGACCATCTAAACCTGAAATACTAACCAAAATATAAATAAGTGCAAGTGCCCATAACTTAACACCACCAATCAAATTTAATCTTAATTCATAAGAAGGGATTTTGGTAGCAAGACCAACAAGTATTGCCATAATCCCTGCAGACGCACCAACTAAATTACTTCCAGAATTTAGGATTAAAAAGCATATGCCACCAATTAAAGTTCCAAGAATAAAGTAGTTGATAAATTGTTTGGGAGTAAAGAAATTGAGAAACAAATTCCCTAAATAATACAAGAAGATAAGGTTAAAGAAAATATGTGGAAAATTGGAATGTAAAAATCCGTATGTAAGAATTGTCCAAGGTTTAGAAATATAATTTTGAAAGTATGATGGCAAAGAAAACCAAGTATCAATAAAGTTTCCAAAGAGCGAAAAAACAAAGATTAATACAAGTATATAGATTAATTTTTCGGCAACTGAAGATTTGTTGAATGAGATTTTTATGTCATCAATGAAGTTCATTAATTCCAACGATTAAATTGATTTTTTTTCCAATACCAAGCAATTATAAAGCCAATTAATGCACCTCCAATATGTGCAAAATGCGCAATATTTCCAACTGAATACTTTGTAACTCCAAAGAATAAGTCTCCAAGGATAATTAATGGGATAAAATATTTTGCTGCAATAGGAACAGGGAAAAATATTAATGCTAATTTAGAGTTCGGGAATGCCATTCCAAACGCTACCAATACACCATAAACTGCTCCAGATGCACCAACAGCAGGAGTGTGGTAAGTAGAATAAAAACCTATCATTTCTTCTCTTGATAATGTAATTAAAGGATTGTTGTAACTACCAGTATCTAGAATATTTTGAATTTCAGAAGTTGAAACTCCTAGGTCAATAAGTTGTTCATAAACGCCATTAAATTGAAAGTAATTTACTAATGTATAAATTGCACCTGCACCTAATCCTGCTGAAAAATAAAAAAACAAGAATTTATTACGTCCCCACATTTGTTCTAATGGAGTACCAAAAGCCCAAAGAGCATACATATTAAAAATAATATGCATAGGAGAACCATGAACAAACATATGTGTTAGATATTGCCAAAAACCAAAATTTGGGTTTTTTGGAAAGTATAATGCTAATGAGTCGCTGAAACTCATTTTAAGTACATAAGTAACTATAAAAATTATAACATTAATAATTATTAAGTGCTTTACTGCATCTGTAATTCTATTCATCATAATCCAAACTTTTTATCAATTTCATTTAATTCAATTGAAATAAATGTAGGTTTACCATAGGGAGAGTGATTTGGCTCTTTACACGAAAATAAACGTGCTACAATCATTTCTTGTTCTTCAATGTTTAGTGACGTTCCAGATTTAATTGCCATACTTTTTGCCAAACTTTTAGCCATAATATCTAGTTGACTAAAACTAGTTTCTGGAATTTCATTTTTTATATCGTCCAATAATTGTTCTAAAATCGCTGTGATTTGACTTTCGTTTACTGTAGTTGGAATACCTTTAATTATTACAGTTTCAGAATTAATGCTTTCAAATAAAAAACCTGTACTTTCTAAATCTTGCTTTATTTGTTCAATTAAATTGATATCCTCTTTGTTGAAATTAATTTCAATAGGGAATAATAATTGCTGACTCATCGCTTCTTTAACGGTAATATTTTCTAAATATTTTTCGTATAATATACGTTGATGCGCTAAGTTTTGATTGATATATATGATACCAGACTTTATAGTGCTTATAATATATTTACCGTGTATTTGATGGGTTTTGTTTGAAGGTCTAGAATCCTCAAATAATTTTTTTTCAGGAGTTGCATGTTCTGTTTCAATAGCCGTATAAAGACTTTCCCAATCTGCTTGTTTTTCTTTTTTATAAGGGTATTTTGCTACTTGTTGCGTTTCGTTTTTAAAAGGATTAAAATTCCTATCTATAGTTATTGCAGGCTCTCTCTCTATTTTTTTGTTTTTAAATTCATATGGAACGTCAAGTGTTGCATCTCTATTGAAATCCAATACAGGCGCAATATTATATTGACCTAAACTATGCTTTATAGTGGACCTTAATATAGCATATAATACTTTTTCATTATCAAACTTAATTTCCGTTTTAGTTGGATGAATGTTGATGTCAATAGTTTGAGTTGGAACAGTTAAATACAAAAAATATGATGGATGATAACCGTGACCAAGTAAACCTTCGAAGGCGCTTGAAACAGCATGATGTAAATACCCATTTTTTATAAATCGGTTATTGACAAAGAAGAATTGCTCGCCTCTTTTCTTTTTGGCATATTCTGGCTTAGAAACAAATCCTGTTAGTGTTACAACATCCGTTTTTTCATCAATAGGGACTAACTTTTCATTTGTTTTTTTACCAAGCACAGCAACAATTCGTTGTCTTAAGTTACTAGAATTGAGTCTGTAAACTTCATTGTCGTTATGATATAATGAAAATTCTATTGAAGGATGTACAAGTGCTACACGTTGAAATTCATCAACAATATGTCTTGTTTCAACAGGATTGGATTTTAGAAAATTTCTACGTGCAGGAATATTGTAAAACAAATTTTTCACTGCTATTGAAGTTCCTTTTGGTGTAGAAATCAATTCTTGAGATTGTAGTTTGCTACCTTCAATTTTAATGTGTGTTCCTAGTTCTTGATGTTCCTGCTTCGTTTTTAATTCTACATGCGCAATTGCGGCGATAGAAGCAAGGGCTTCTCCTCTAAATCCTTTTGTTTCAAGATTGAATAAATCTTCGGCAGATTTTATTTTTGATGTAGCATGTCTTTCAAAACAAAAACGAGCATCAGTTTCACTCATCCCTTTACCATTATCAATAACTTGAATAAGAGATTTACCTGCATCTTTTATTAATAATTTTATGGATGTTGCTTTAGCATCTATAGCATTTTCAAGTAATTCTTTTACTACCGATGCAGGTCGTTGTACGACTTCTCCTGCAGCAATTTGATTTGCTACATGATCTGGTAAAAGTTGGATAATATCTGGCATTAAAATAGTCTATGTAAATCAAACACATAAGTAGCAATACCAACTAAGATTGTAATTATTATTGCCAATCTAATCATGGTGCCATGACTAGCAGAACTTTGCTTTTTCTTGATCCATTCATTTTTCAAATTGTTTTTGGAAATAATTGGTGGAGCAATTTCTGCTTTTTCTTGTAATTTTTTCAAACGTTCTTTACGCTCACTATAATAGCGAGGCTTGTAATCAAACACGTAATGAGTTTGAGGTTTGAAAAATTTACCAAACATCATAATTAAAAGAGTTTTTACTGATGTATCAAAAATACATAAATATTAAGTTGTTGTCAAATTTTTATTGACTACTTAAGCGTTAAATTTTTGATAAAATAAACGTAAAATATTATTAGATGTGAGCCATTTTAATTGCAGCAACAGCACATTCTACACCTTTGTTTCCATGTTTTCCTCCCGATCTATCTATTGATTGTTGCATAGTATTATCGGTAAGTACACAAAAAATAGTTGGTGCATCATACTTAATATTTAAGTCTTTTATTCCTTGTGTTACACCATCGCATACAAAATCAAAATGTTTAGTTTCTCCTTGAATTACTGTTCCAATGGCAATTACAGCATCTACATTTTGTGTTTCTAGCATTTTTTTACAACCATATATCAATTCAAAACTTCCAGGAACATCCATGCGAATAATATTATTTTCTATTACTCCATGTTCAAGTAGCGTGTCTTTTGCTCCGTTGAATAAATTTTCGGTGATGTTTGGGTTCCATTCTGAAACAACAATCCCAAACCGAAGATGTTTCGAATTTGGGATTGTTGTCTTATCGTAATTTGATAAATTAGTTGTTGCCATTATATCATTTTAGTTAGCATACTTTGCTTTGTTGATATAAATATCGATATCTTTTGCTTCGTCAGACTTTGGAAAAGCAGTTTTTATTTTTTCAAACATCGTTAATGCTTTGTCATTTTTTCCTAAATCTAGAGCAGTATTTGCAGCCTTGAATAAAAATAAAGGTGTAGTAAAAGAATTATCCCTCAAGTTCGCAGCCTTTTCATAATAATCTAGTGCATCTTCAGGTTGGTTTAAGTCTGCAAATGCATCACCAATGGCTCCTTTAGCAACTGGTCCTAGAATTTCATCGTCTGATTTAAATTTTCCTAAATATTCAATTGCGTTTTGATAATCTTTCATTTTCAAATAAGAAATTCCAGCATAATAAGCAGCTAAATTTCCAGCTTTAGTACCAGAATATTCATCAACGATATCAATAAAGCCATATTTTCCTTCACCACCTTCAAGACCTAATGTATATAAAGAGTCAACAGCAACTGTTGCAGTAGAAGCCTGATCAAAATATTTTTTTGGAAAAGCCAACTCGTTTGCAGCAGCAGTTTCTTTTGGACCCGATACATATTGATTGTATGCTTGATAAGCAAGCATAGCCGCAACAATAACTCCAAGAACTATAAATATGTTTTTTTGATTTTTAATTACCCATGCTTCAGATTTCGAAGCAGTATCATCTAAAGTGTTAAAAACTTTTGCAGTGTCACTGTTTCTTTCAATTGCCGATTGTGCTTCACCAGCATCATTCTTAATTTTTTTATTTCCTCTTTTTTTATAAGTCGCCATTATCTTCTTAAATTTGTAGGCGCAAAAGTAAGATTTTTAATTGGAAAGTAAAAGTCCATTAATCGCAAAAATTTCAATAATTTTATACTCCTTTTAGATTTTAAGAAAAACAATGCATTTAGAGAAGTTATCACTAATAAATTTTAAGAATTTTGAGAGTAAATCGTTTGATTTTCAAGATAAGATTAATTGTTTTGTTGGTAATAATGGAATAGGGAAAACGAATGTATTAGACGCAATTTATTATTTGTCGTTCGGTAAAAGTTATTTTAATCCTATTGCTAGTCAAAATATTAAGCATAATCAAGACTTTTTTATGGTCGAAGGTGAATTCTTGTTAAATGATAGGAATGAGAAAATAATATGCAGTCTAAAAAGAGGACAAAAAAAAATAATAAAGAGGAATGATAAGGTTTATGAACGATTTTCTGATCATGTTGGTTTTTTGCCAGTAGTTATTATTTCACCTGCCGATAGAGATTTAATTATTGAAGGAAGTGATAGAAGAAGGAAGTTTATTGATAGTGTTATTTCACAGTCCGATAAATTGTATTTAAAAGCATTAATTAATTACAATAAAATATTGACTCAAAGAAATACATTGCTTAAATATTTTGCTGCTAATAGAACTTTTGACGCATTGAATTTAAAGGTCTATGACGAGCAATTGGAAGAATATGCAACAGAAATATACAATAAACGCAAAATATTTTTGAATGATTTCACTCCTATATTTGAAGCGCGATATCAATTTATTTCTGGTGGTAATGAAAATGTAAATCTGAAATATAAAACGCAATTGGATAAAGATAATTTGATTACTCTTTTAGAGCAATCAGTTGAGAAAGATAGAGTGTTGCAATATACAAGTGTTGGAATTCATAAAGACGATTTGTTGTTTGAGATTGAGGGCTATCCAATGAAAAAATTTGGAAGCCAAGGACAGCAAAAATCCTATTTGATTGCATTAAAATTGGCTGAATTTGATTTTATAAAGCAGCAGTCAAATGTAAAACCAATATTATTATTAGATGATATTTTTGATAAGTTGGATGAAACACGAGTTTCTCAAATCATAAATTTGGTAAACGAAGATGATTTTGGTCAAATTTTTATAAGTGATACACATCCCGAACGCACCGAAGAAGTGGTGAAAAACACCAATCAATCTTATAAAATATTTAAACTATAATGGCAAAAAGAGAGAACGAATCATATAGTTTAAAGGATTTAATGAAAGTTGTCATTAAAGAGAATAATTTGAGTAAAGGAATGCGTCAAATGGATGTCAGAGAAGCGTGGAATAAACTTATGGGTAATGGTGTTGTTTCTTATACCGAAAGTGTGCAATTGCAAAATAAAACGTTGGTAGTCAAACTCAAATCTTCGGTGTTAAGAGAAGAGTTAAGTTATGGAAAAGAAAAAATAATAAAGATGCTCAATGAAGAAATGGGTGAAGAAATAATTTCAAAGTTAATGTTGGTTTAATTTTATTTACCTAATTCCTCAATTTTATATTTTAAACCAATCCTATGTTTTTCGTATTGTTCAAAAATTAAATCTTTAATTATTTGCTTTATCTTTTTAGAAGTGGAACCGTATATAGAAATTGCTTTCATTCTATCAATAAAGTTTTGATAAGGTCTAAAATTATTTTTAAGGTTTGAGTTTTTATATGCTTGATAATTTCTTGCAATCAAATATGATATGGCAATTTCTTTTTTTTCAGGAGAGTTATTGTAGTATGAAAGCCAATTATCACCTCCATTTTTACTATTTTCAAAAAAGAACTTCATTTGCGCGTAGGAATTTAAACCAAAACCTTCATTAAACAGTTTGGTAAATGTGCTTTCAGCATTTTCATTTAGTTTAGGAGCAATATTTACTGGTGAAGGAGTAAATGTAATTTCGTTACTAATGTTTTTTAAAACAAAATGCACTTTATGCTTGCAAGCGTTTAATAATAACACTTCATTGTGAGTTAATTCTTTGTCTTTTAGTGTGAAAGAAAATAATTGTTCGGTGCGCTTAAGATTAAATTCCCCATTATTCTTTTTTTGAACAAACTGTAAGAGTCTAAAAGTTTGCTTATCGTCTATATATATAGTATCTGGAATATCATTAATCAATTCTATTTTAGATTTTTTTTCAGGAAATAGACTTTTAGAATATTCACTATTCAATGTTTTTAATGCTTGTTCGTAATCAGGATTTTGAGCGTTAGCAGCGAAAAACAATATGAATAATATTATTGAAAAAGTATATTTCATATGACCTTATTTTTGAGAATTAATAAAGCTTAAAGCCTTGTCTAGATTTTCAAATAAATGATATTTCCATTTCAAGTCATCATCATGATTTATAAAACCATTGACCATATGAATTATTTGAGGGTTGGTTGATACAAAAATAATATCAATATCTTCATTCCAAGTTGTTGAGAAATGAGTTACAACTTTAACTCTTGTCATATAATCTTTTGGGAACGTATAATCTTTTGCTTTACTACAATCAAAAATTATATGTTTTATTTCTTTTATATCTATGGTGTCAACAATTTCAAGAAAAGCTGTAGTTATTTCTCCTTCTTTGAGATTTTCATTGAAAGTTGCAATTACTTTATTGTCTAAAAAATCTAAATTAAAACTCATTAGAACTAAAATTATTTGGGGTCATTATGTGAGGATGGTTAGTTAATGTAAAAGTATAAAAAATGAGTTAAAAAGGCAAATAAAAAAACCGATTTAACAATTAGTTAAACCGGTTTTTTATTGTGTTTAATTATTTTAAAACTGCTCTCTACCTGAAAAATGAAAATTACCTTCAATAGCGGCATTTTCATCACTGTCCGATCCATGAACTGCATTTTCACCCATAGATGCAGCATATAACTTACGGATAGTTCCTTCTGCAGCATCAGCAGGATTAGTAGCACCAATCAATGCTCTAAAATCTTCGACAGCATTATCTTTCTCTAAGATTGCCGCTACAATTGGTCCGCGAGTCATATATCCAACCAATTCTCCAAAGAATGGACGCTCATTATGAACAGCATAAAACTCTTCAGCATCTGCCTTCGTCATTTGAGTCATTTTCATTGCTACTATTCTAAAACCTGCAGCATTAATTTTTTCTAATATTGCGCCTATATATCCTTTTTCAACTGAATCAGGTTTAAGCATTGTAAATGTTCTATTTGTTGCCATTTAATTTTTATTTTTAATCGGTTGCAAATGTACTGTTTTCTTTTTAAAAATAAAGAACGAATAAACTTTTAATCGTATATTCGCAACCTTATGATAAAAGAGCAAATTATAGAGTTGAAAAAAATACTATCAACACCTCAAAAGATAGTAATAATACCGCATAGAAATCCTGATGGTGATGCAATTGGTTCTTCATTAGCTTTATATCATTTCTTGAAAGACAATCATTATGTTTCAATAGTGGCACCAAATGATTATCCTGAATTTTTAAAATGGTTGCCTTCATCAGAAGATGTAAAATTGTTTGACAAGCAAAATAAACAATCGAAGAGGGTTTTAGAAAATGCTTCAATAATCTTTTTGTTAGATTTCAATGCGTTACATAGAATTGGAGATGATATGCATAAAACTGTTGAGCAATTGAACGCTACTTTTGTAATGATAGATCATCATCAAGAACCGGATACTTCAATAACACCATATATCTATTCTGATACAACAATTTGCTCAACATGTCAAATGGTGTATCATTTTTTAGAAAAATTAGAAGAAACTAAAGCTATTGATGCAGCTATAGCAACTTGTTTGTATACAGGAATAATGACTGATACAGGTTCTTTTAGATTTCCATCAACAACAAGTACTACACATAGAATTATTGCAGATTTGATTGATAAAGGAGCAAATAATGCTGAGATTCACAACAATGTTTATGATGTTAATTCTTATGGTAGATTACAATTACTTGGGAAAGCACTGAGTAATTTAGTGGTACTAGACGAGTATAGAACTGCATATATAACTTTATCACAAGAAGAGTTAGATGCGCATAATTTTCAAAAAGGAGATACCGAAGGAGTTGTAAATTATGCTTTGTCACTTAAAAATGTAATTTTTGCAGCAATTTTCATTGAAGATGTAGAACAAAAAATAATTAAAATATCTTTTCGTTCAAAAGGTAAGTTTTCAGTAAATCAATTTGCAAGAAATCATTTTAATGGAGGAGGACATGATAATGCTGCAGGAGGAAGAACCGAAATATCAATGAGCGAAACAGTAACATATTTTTTAAGTTTATTGCCAAACAGTAAAAAAGAATTATTAAAATCAGATGAGACAAAATAGCATTTTTATTCTGTGTTTAGTTGTTTTTTTTTCGTGTAGTAAACCTATACCTAGGAAACCTGTAAGTTATAGTTCAAGTACTTTTTTGTCCGAGTCTGTTAAAAGAAATAAACAAATTAATACACTTCAAAAAGAAGCGATTCAAAAATATATTTCTTTAGATTCATCAAGTAATTATTATACATCTACCAATGGTTTTTGGTATAAATATTTAAAAAAAGTTAATGACGATATAGCTAAGCCTAAAATGGGTGATCGCGTTGAGTTTGAGTACAGTATTTCTGATTTAAATAATAAAATTTTGTATTCAATGAATGATTTAGGTTTGAGTTCATATACAATTGATAAAGAGGATTTTGAATACGGAGTTCAGTACGGATTAAAATTAATGAAAGAAGGAGAAGAAATGCTATTTTTATTTCCTTCTTTTTCAGCATTTGGATATGCAGGAGATCAAGAAAAAATAGGAGTAAATCAACCTTTAATATATAAAGTTAAATTAATTAAAATAAATAAATAAAATGAAAGTAGTTAAATCAATTTTTATAGTTGTGTGTATGTTATTGTTAGCATCTTGTAATAAAAAATATGATACTAATAAGCCTTTAAAAACTGAAATTGATTCGGTGAGTTATGCTATTGGTTTAGATATGGGTATTAAATCGAGAACAAGTTTTGCAGAAGTTAATGAAGATTTATTTATTCAAGGATATCTAAATGGAATGGATTCTGTAAATTTCAAATTGGAACAGAAGAATTTAAACAGAGTAATTGGAGATTATTTTAGAAAAAAGAGAATGGCTGAGGATAAAAAGAGGAAAGAAGAAATAATTAAGAAAGCTGAAAAAGAGTTTGGTCATTTCAAAGAAGAAGGGGAGAAATTTTTGGCTGAAAACAAGACCAAAGAAGGAGTTATTACTACCGATTCAGGATTGCAATATATAGTTTTGAAAGAAGGTACTGGAAAAAAACCAGTTAGAACAGATAGAGTTGTAGTTCATTACCATGGAACCTTATTAGATGGGACTGTTTTTGATTCATCTGTTGATAAAGGAAAGCCTTATGAAACAGGAGTTGGGCAAGTAATTCAAGGATGGGTTGAAGGCTTGCAATTAATGAATGTTGGTTCTAAATATAAGTTTTTTGTGCCTCAAGAATTGGCATATGGAGCTACACCTCATCAAGGAGGAGCAATAAAACCATTCATGACTTTAACTTTTGAAGTAGAATTATTGGAAATTAAATAAAGTGAAATCTAGATTAGTAATATTAGTATCATTCATGCTAATTTTCTCATCATGTGAAGAGAAATTGGATGAAAAATATAAATCATTACCAAATGGTTTGTATGCAGATATTCAAACTGAGAATGGTGATATTATTACTAATCTAGATTTTATAAATACACCAATTTCAACTGCTAATTTTGTTTCGCTTTCCGAAGGAACAAATAATAGAGTAGTTGATTCATTGAAAGGTAAGCCCTTTTATGACGGATTGACTTTCCATAGAGTTATAAGCAAGGCTAATGGTAATACTAAAGATTTTATTATCCAAGGAGGTTGTCCATTCGGAACGGGTGCAGGCAATGCAGGCTATAAATTTATTGATGAATTTCCAAGAGATTCATTAGGAGAATTATTATTAAAGCATAATACTCCAGGTGTTTTGTCAATGGCTAATTTCTCAGGACCTTCAACAAACGGAAGTCAGTTTTTTATTACTATGGTTCCTGCGCCACATCTTGATGGGAAACGAACAGTTTTTGGAAAGGTAATTCAAGGGCAGGATGTTGTGAATTCTATGAAACAAGGTGCAGTAATTAATAAAGTTAAGATTGTTAGGATTGGTAAAGAAGCAAAGAATTTTAATGCTCCAACAGTATTTAATAGTCATTTTAGAACTTCGGATAAAGTTAAAAGTAAATTTTTAAAAAGGGCTCTTAAAAATAAATCGCAAGCAGAAGAATTACCTTCTGGACTAAAAATATTTTTTATCAATAAAGGTGACGGTGAAAAACCAGGTATAGGAAGTAATATTTTAATACACTATGCAGCATATTTTACTGATGGTTCTTTGTTAGCAACCAATTATCGTAAAATTGCAAAAAAGTATGAAATATATAATTCTGAAGTTGATAAGCAAAAAGGGTATGAGCCTTTTCCGTCAAAGTATAGTATGGAAGCAGCCTTAGTTCAAGGTTTTAAAGAAGGACTGTTAAAAATGAGATATGGAGATAAAGTGATGTTGTTTGTACCTTCACACTTGGCTTATGGCAAGCAAGGAAGACCTGGAGTTGCTCCAAATACTGATTTGATATTTGAATTGGAAATCTATCCAAAGAATAAAAAATAAATGTTAGAAAAAATCAAAAATATTGATATTGACCTTCTAATTTATTTAAATAATTTGGGTTCTGAAACGTGGGATTTATTTTGGTTATTTATGACCTATACCGTGACTTCTATTCCTGTTTATCTCTTAATTCTATTTTTGGTTTATAAACATTTCGGTTTAAAAAAAATGTTGTTGTCATTATTGTTTGTTGCAATAGTCATAACCATTTCTGATCAAACTTCCAATTTGTTTAAATACGGTTTTGAAAGATTAAGACCTTGTCATAATGAAGAGGTTCAGAATTTAATAAGACTTGTTAAACCTAGTTGTGGAGGTAAATATTCATTCTTTTCAGCTCATGCATCAACATCTTTAGCCGTTGCGATGTTCTTTGCAATGTTACTTAGAAATAAAGTGAAATATGTTTCTATTTTTTTAATTTGTTGGGCTTTATTGGTTGGATACAGCCGAATTTATATTGGTGTTCATTTCCCTTTTGATGTGTTGTTCGGATTTTTATTTGGAGGTTTACTGGGTTACCTGTTTTACAAATTAATAGTAATCTTCTTTGACAAATATTTTAAGGTTAAATAAGTTATTTTTTATAAATATAACCATTGTAAGGGTTAAGAAAGATAAGTAAGAAGATTACTCCAAAAGCCAATTCATATAATTCCCATTTTCTTGATGCTGGCATTGCTAGAACTAAACCTGTAGCAACTAAAAAAGCGATAGTATGTTGTAGTCTAGGAATTGGAACTCCAAACATGTCAACTAATTTTTTAATGCTTTCAATTCTTCGGTAAATTATAGGTAAGATTATTAAGTATATTACTAATATTAAAGTTAATAATTGACTGAAAACAATTTTATTTACTTTCTTCCCGTTTACAACCATATTGTGAAGATTGGTTTCTTGTTGCGCATTATTTTCTTTAAAATATTCAGATGATTCTATGTTAAAAATGCGTTGCCCCCAAGATATTTCCTCTCCTGCACCGAATAGAAAAACTAAAGCCATTAGTGTCACTCCAACTTTCCAAGTAATAGACTTCTTAATTTTTAATAATCTTGAGAATAAATAAGCACTAATACAAAAAAGCATTATTGCAGTGCCATATTCAGCAAAACCATCTTCTTGAGCATAGTGTAAATCAAAGTATTCAGTATCAGTATTTGCAAAATAAATACCAAATGCAAAAATTAAGAGTAGAAAAGAAAAACCTAATTTTTCTAAACGAGAAAGTGATTTCATATAAGGTGATTTTAATTCAAAAATACTACTTTTTTGTAATCAAATAATACTTTCGTACCAATCGTTCTCTTTTTTTCTTAAAATAATTCATGTCAAATTCATCTATGAGTTTGGCAGAATGAGTATTTGGTAAGTTGTCGAGTAAATGTAAGTTTTGCTTGGCAATTAACAAGCCAAATTGCTTATCAGTAGGTAAATTGAAAGAGTTATTGTTTTTAATATCAGTTATGTTTTCACCATAATACCAAAGCAACTCTGGAGTTAAATCTCCAAAAGTATAAGATTTTATTTGTCTTTCTTTTTCAATAGTTTTTTTCAGATTATTTATTTCATTAAAATCTGGATTGCTATATAGCGCTTTTTGCATTGGTAAAACAAAAATTGTAATGGAAACCATAAAAGCAATTTTAGTATAAAAGGCTTTTTTTAAATCTTTTATTTTTAAGAAATAAAGAATAAGCAAACCAATAGCAACCATTATTGCTGAAGCAACCCCGAAATTTAGCCACAATCCGTTTAATTGATCTTCAAGAAGTAGGTATCCAATTATAGGAAATAAGATTCCGATAAGTGCAAATAATCCAAAATTAAAATATGCTGGATAAGTGTTTTTTTTGAATGACGTATGCTTAAAACTTTGAATTAAGTATTCAATATAAAACCCTGTATTTATTGCAAGTGGGAAAAGTACAGGCACTAAATATCTTGATTTTTTTTCTGGAATTAGTGAAAGTAATACAACAGCTATTACGGTCCATAAAAAAGAAAAACGATATAATTTTTTGTTAGAAACTCTTTTAGAAATATATGGATAAATCAATCCAATAAAAGCTAATATTGTCCATAGTCCAGATTGTGTAAAGAAACTCCAATAATAATAAAACGGTTTAACATTATAATTTCCCCAACGCGAGGTTTCTTTTTCAGCAATTTTTATGAATGCTTCACTATCAACTTGCCTAACATACAGGAACCACCATCCGCCAATAATAAGGAATGTAATAATACATGCCATAAATGCAGGTAGTTTACTTTTAAAGCTTTTAAATTTAAAAACAACACCATAAGAAATCATAAATGGTAGAAACATTGCAAAGAGAGAAACTGGGCCTTTGCTCATTATTGAGAAACCAATAAATAAAGCTGCTAGAAGCGAATTCCTCCATCTATTTTGTTGGTTTTGAAATAGTTGAAATAAATAATAAATTCCAGCAAGCATAAACCCATGAGTAAAAATATCCCAAGGCGCTTCATTTATAATTCCTATAATGTAGAATGATGTAATAAGTATTAATCCATTGATGACGCTTTGATGTTTGTTAGAAGTAATTTTAAACGAAAGTAAATACATAAATACACCTGAAAATACGACCATTAGTGCTGCTGGAAGTCTCAAAGTAAATAAACTTTTCATCCCAAATAGCATACCTGAAAGTGCTGTCAGCCAAGTCGGAAGTGGAGGTTTTTCATATCTTGGTAAACCATTCATAGTAGTTAATATCCAATTACCATCATTGACCATTTCACGAGCAGTTATAAAATTTCTTGCCTCCATTATGGTAACCACCAAAGTATCTAAGTTTGGTAAAAGCATTAGCAGGCTAATTATGACAATACTAATTGTTGGATATTTTTCTATAATCTTAATCATTTTTCTTTTTTAATAAAAATAGATTTCTAATATAAACGAGGCTTCCAAAAATATGGCCAATAAATAATACAGGATCTTTTCTGATTATTGCATATGTAAGTATAAGTATTGAGCCAATTAAACTAAGTAACCAAAAACCAAAAGGTAAAATTGACTCTTTCATTTTTTCAGAATAAATCCACTGGTAGATAAAACGGAATGTAAAAATTAATTGAGCGATTGAGCCTAGAATAATTAGCCAAATTGGTATTGCAACATTTTTAAACAGATTGTCAATGTCTATTTTGTTGTTATTAAATGCGTAAATAACTATCAATATTGGAAATATTAACAAGAATATTCGTATTGCTTTAGGCGATTTAGACCATTCGCCTTGTAATTGTAAATTTCTAATATATATATAATACGTTAGCGCTTGCCCGAACATAATTGCAAAATCGTCTCTCAAGTATCCATAAACAAATAAAAGAAATGAAGCAATTAAACTCATTTGCCAAAATAGGGAAGGAGTAATAACTTTTTTTGCTTTTTCAGAAAGTGCCCATTGAACGAGTAATCTTCCAGAAAATAGAATCTGTGCTAAAAAACCAATACTATATATAATCCATGGTTTCATGAGCTCTTTTTCTCAATTGAATAATTGATGTATTTTTTTTTCATCCATAAGTAAGCAAAGCAATCCATCAAAGGGCCTAATAGCCTATTCCATAAACCATATTTGGCCTCTCCTGCAATTCTTGGGAAATGCTTTACTGGAATTTGTTTGATTTTTCCTTTTTGAAGTAAAATCATTGCAGGTAAAAACCGATGAAGTCCTTTAAACATTGGGATTTTTTTAGCATACGATGTTTTAATTACTTTTAATGGGCAACCAGTATCATCCATTCCGTCATGAGTAAAAGTTCTACGTATACCGTTTGCAATAGTTGAAGACATGTTTTTAACAAATGAATCCTTACGATTTGCTCTAACACCTGTAACTAAATCAAATTCATCAATATGCTCCAATAAAAGGTTGAAATCATTTGGATCTGTTTGAAGATCAGAATCTATATAACCAACAAACTCGGTTTCTGTATATTGAAATCCAGCAGAAATAGCAGCACTTAAACCATAATTTTTTTCAAATGATATATAGTTAAAATCAGAATTTGAAGCACAAATTTGTTCTATTAACTCTTGACTCTTGTCTTTGCTACCGTCATTAACAAACAAGATTTGTGTTTTTTTAGAAGCAATTTTAATATAATTACTTAACTCTTTTTCTACACGTTTAAGATTATCTTCTTCGTTATATACTGGTACTACAATGGTGAATTCTGGGTTCATTGGTAGTTCTTTTTTAAAAGTTCATGTGCCGCTTTATACGGATTTATTTCTGACTTTTCTATCTTGTTAAAGTAGGATTTTAACTCCTCTTGAATCTTATCATTTTGATAAAATTTAGATGTGAGTTCATTATTTATGGTTTCTAAGAACCAATTTTTCTTCTGTTGATTTCTTTTTTTATTGAAACTTCCATTTGCTTTGGTAGTCTTCATAAAAGTTTCAATGATTTTGTAAATTTCATCAATTCCTTTATTATGTAGCGCACTGCAAGTCAACACTTTAGGTGTCCATCCATTTTCTTTCTTTGGATATAAATGTAGTGCTCTTGAAAATTCATTTTTAGCAACTTTAGCATTTTTAATAGCGTCTCCATCAGCCTTATTAATGACAATAGTATCAGCCATTTCAATAATCCCACGTTTAATACCTTGTAATTCATCACCTGCATTAGCCAATTTTAAAAGCAAGAAGAAATCAACCATTGAATTTACTGTAATTTCTGATTGACCTACACCGACAGTCTCAACTATTATGTAATTAAAGCCAGCAGCTTCACAAAGAGTTATGGTTTCTTTTGTTTTTTTTGCTACTCCTCCAAGAGAATCTCCAGATGGTGAAGGTCTTATAAATGCATTGGGATCTAATGCAAGAGCATTCATTCTGGTTTTGTCACCAAGAATACTTCCTTTTTTTAAACTACTGCTTGGGTCAATTGCTAAAACAGCAACTTTTTCACCTTTGGATGTGATGTATTTACCAAATGCTTCTATGAAAGTACTTTTGCCAACTCCTGGCACGCCAGTTATACCAACTCTAACAGATTTATTAGCATGTGGTAAACACTTTTCTATAATCTTAGAGGCTTTTTCTTGGTGTTTCGAATTGCTACTTTCAACTAGCGTTATTGCTCTACTTAAATAGCTAATGTTGCCATTCAGTATGTTAGAAACAAATTCATCAACTGAAGTTTTATGAATACTATTCAAATTAAAAGTAGTGAGTTAGATATTTTTGTAAAAATATGATTTTTTTTAAAAAGATTAGATTGTTTTGAACTCATAGAGAAACTTACTACTTTTACAGCAATAAATAATAGTAATTTTCATCAATGGAATTATACAAATCAAACGAAATAAAAGTTTACAACTCACTTTCAAAATCCAAAGAAGTTTTAAAGACAATAAATGAAGGAATGATTGGGATGTATGTTTGTGGGCCTACGGTTTATAGCAATGTCCATTTAGGAAATGTTAGAACTTTTATGTCTTTTGACATGATTTATAGATATTTCTTGCATTTAGGTTATAAAGTCCGCTATGTAAGAAATATTACTGATGCGGGTCATTTAGAAAATGATGCAGATGAAGGAGAAGATAGAATTGCTAAAAAGGCTAGGTTAGAGCAGTTGGAACCAATGGAAATTGTACAACGATATACTGTAGATTTTCATAATATTTTAAATACATTTAATTTTTTACCACCAAGTATTGAGCCTACAGCAACAGGTCATATTGTTGAGCAAATAGAAATTGTAAAAGATATCCTTGAAAAAGGGTTAGCCTATGAAAAAAATGGTTCTGTTTATTTTGATGTTTTAAAATATAATGAAACGGAGCATTATGGAATTTTATCAGGAAGAAATATTGAAGATTCCATTCATAATACTAGAAGTTTAGATGGACAATCTGAAAAGAAGAATCCACAAGATTTTGCACTTTGGAAGAAAGCAGACGAGCGCCATATTATGCGATGGCCTTCTCCTTGGAGCGATGGCTTTCCTGGTTGGCATTTGGAATGTAGTGCTATGAGTACAAAGTATTTAGGAGAAAATTTTGATATTCATGGCGGTGGAATGGATTTAAAATTTCCACATCATGAATGTGAAATTGCGCAATCACAAACTCGAAATAATGTGAAGCCAGTAAATTATTGGTTACACACAAATATGTTGACTTTGAATGGTCAAAAAATGGCAAAGTCTACAGGTAACTATATTTTGCCAAATGATTTTTTTACTGGTCAAAGCAAACACTTAAGTAAGGCATATTTACCAAGTGTAGTGAGGTTTTTTATGTTACAAGCAAATTACAAGAGTATTTTAGATTTTTCAGATGCTGCCTTGTTGGCTTCCGAAAAAGGATATTTTAAGTTAATGGATGCGATTGACTTGTTAGATAAATTGGATGTTTCTAATGCTTCTACTGTAGACGTTGAATCATGGAAGGCTAAATGTTATTCAGCAATGAATGATGATTTTAACACACCTGTTTTAATTGCCAATTTGTTTGAAGGAATCAAGTATATCAACCAAATCAAGGAAGGTAACGAAAGTATAGATGACAAAGATTATGAAATATTAAAATCGACAATAAATAGTTTTGTTTTTGATGTTTTGGGGCTTGAAAAGCCATCAGGAAGTGATAATGGAAGTGACAAATTAAAATCGGTTGTTGAAATGCTGATTGGTATGCGAAATGATGCACGTGAAAATAAAAATTGGGCACTTTCTGATAAGATTAGAGACGAACTGTTAGAATTGGGAATTCAATTGAAAGATGGTAAAGACGGAACAACTTTTTCAATAAATTAAATGTTGAGTAGGTTGACAAAGATTATCGCAATTCCATTTGTGTGGTTGGTGAGATTTTATCAAGTTGCCATTTCACCGTATACGCCGGCAACCTGTAGATTTACACCTACATGTTCACATTATACTGTAGAGGCCTTAAAAATCTATGGTGTTTTTAGAGGAGGTTATTTGGCAATTAAACGTATTTTTAGTTGTCATCCATGGGGGAAAAGTGGCTATGATCCTGTTCCACCAAAAAAGAAAAAATAATAATTAATAAGTAAAAAATAAACTCATTTATGTTACAATTAGGAATAGATTGGAATCCATCACCAGAAATTTTCAGAATAGGTTCATTACCAATTAGGTATTATGGGTTAATGTTTGTTTTAGCCTTTTTATTAGGTATTCAAATAATGAAGCGAATTTATAAAAATGAAGGTGTAGATGTTGAAAAAGTGGATTCGCTATTTATGTATGTGGTATTAGCTACATTAATTGGAGCAAGGCTTGGAGAAGTTTTCTTTTATAGTTGGGATAGTTATAAAGATAATTTATTAGAAATATTCTTGCCGATAGCAGAAGACCCAAATGGTTCAATATTTGGAATTATTAAAGGTTATTCTTTTACTGGATTTACAGGTTTGGCAAGTCATGGTGCTGCTATTGGGATTATTGTAGCAATGATTTTATATCGAAGAAAGCATAAGTATAAAAGTTTAATGTGGATTTTGGATAGAATTGTGATTCCTGTTGCTTCTGGAGCAGCATTTGTAAGGATTGGAAATTTAATGAATTCAGAAATAGTTGGAAAGGTTACTAATTCAAATTTTGGCTTTAGATTTATTAGAAATGATATTTCGAAGAGCGAAGCGATGCAATTAACGAATTCTAACAATTATGAAACAGGATATAATTTAATTACTGATAGTTTAAACTACAAGCATGTGCTTGAAAGCGTGCCGTTTAGGCATCCCACTCAAATTTATGAATCGTTGAGTTACGTTTGTGTATTTTTCATTTTATGGTTTGTGTATTGGAAAACTGATAAGAAGAATAAATCTGGATATTTATTTGGATTATTTATGGTTTTATTATGGTCTATTCGTTTAGTAGTTGAGTTTTTTAAAGAGGCTCAAATTGCTGAAAGAGAAGATTGGGTATCAGTCTTAAATACAGGGCAATTGCTTAGTATTCCAATGATTTTAGTTGGACTGTTTTTTATGTTTCGTAAAGTAAAAACTGCAAGTTAATTTAACTAACTAAATTCTAAATAGTTAGTAAGGTTATCATTGGGATAATTCCTATATAGTTTTTTTTGTAAAAATTTTAGTAGAATTAGTATAAAAAACATACTTTTGCTAAATACTAATTTAAATACTTAAAAAATTATGAAATTAAAAATTTACTTTTTAACTATGTTGTTTTTTGTTTCTTTATCTGCCTTGGCACAGTCGTACCAAGTAAGTGGAACAGTTACAGATGATGGCAATGACCCTTTACCCGCAGTTTCTGTGATTGTTAAAGGGACTACAAACGGAACATCCACCGACTTCGATGGTAAGTATACATTGACAGTATCTGAAGGAGATGTTTTAGTTTTTTCTTTTGTGGGTTTCAATAACAAAGAAGTTACTATGGATGGCTCAGCCACTGTAGATGCTGTACTTACTTCAGGTGTGGCTTTAGATGAAATTGTTGTAGTTGGAACAAGAAACGCTAACAGAACAGCTGTAGATACTCCAGTGCCAGTTGATGTAATTGATATTACTGAATTGATTTCTGCTGGACCACAAGTAAACTTAAATCAAATATTGAATTATGTTGCACCTTCATTTTCATCGAATACGCAAACAATTTCTGATGGTACAGATCATGTTGATCCAGCATCATTAAGAGGTCTTGGTCCTGATCAAGTATTGGTATTGGTAAACGGAAAAAGAAGACATAAGTCATCTTTAGTTAATGTTAATGGTACATTTGGTAGAGGTTCTGTAGGAACTGATTTAAATTCTATACCAAGTGCTGCAATTGAACGTGTAGAAGTTTTAAGAGATGGAGCCGCTGCACAATATGGTTCAGATGCTATTGCTGGTGTTATCAATATAGTATTGAAAAAAGCAACAAACGAGTTAACTGCTAATGTTACTACAGGTGCTAATTTCTCTTCAAATGCTAATTCATTGAAAGGTGGAGTAGATGGTGAAACTGTAAATACAAGTATTAATTACGGTATTGACTTAGGAGAAAAAGGAGGGTATATTAATTTCACAGGAGATTTTGATACTCGTGAGCCTACTAACAGAATGGGATCATTTACAGGAATGATATTCCATGGATATAATGCAATACAAAGAGTAGCTGCAGAGAGTGATGTAGATGTTGATAACTTATCTTTTGAGCAAATTAAATTTTTCGCTCAAGGTGTTAATCACTTTACAACAGAATTAAAACAAGCTATTCAAGCAACAACTTCTCAAGATCAAATAGTTGCTTTGTTATCAAACAATGGTTCTCCAATTGATTTTACTGAAGCTGAACTTTCAGCTAGAGGTCAAACTAGAGAAGATTACAACATGAGAGTTGGTCAGTCTAAATTAAGATCTGGACGTTTCTTAGCAAATATGTCATTACCAATTAATGATAATGGTACAGAATTTTATGCCTTTGGTGGTTTAAGTTTTAGAAATGGTAACGCTGCAGGTTTTTATAGATTACCACATCAATCAAGATCTTATTCGAATGTTAACTTAAATGGATTTTTACCAAATATAAATTCTGATATTAAAGACAAGTCTGTTGCAGTTGGTATTAAAGGAAAGTTAGGAGATTGGGATGTTGATTTTAGTAATACTTGGGGTAAAAATAGTTTTGATTATACAATATCAAATTCTTTTAATGCTTCTCAAGGAACTGCTTCGAGAACAACATTTAATTCAGGAGGATATTCATATGGAGAAAATACGACAAATTTTGATTTGACAAAGTTTTATGATGATAAGTGGAATGGATTGAACGTAGCGATGGGAGCTGAGTATAGATTAGAAAATTACAATATTGTTGCTGGTGAAGAGGCATCATATACTAATTATGATCATGCGCCTGATTTCTTTGGAAGATCTTATCCAGGAGGAGCACAAGTATTCCCAGGATTTAGACCAGAAAATGAATTATCTAAATCTAGAAGTAGTTTTGCTGCTTATTTAGACTTTGAAGCAGACTTCACTGATAAGTTTATGATGGGTGCTGCTTTGAGATATGAAAATTATAGTGACTTTGGTGGAACTTTAAATTATAAAGTAGCTTCAAGGTATAAAGTAAGTGATAATTTTAATTTACGTGGAGCTGTAAGCACAGGATTTAGAGCACCTTCATTACAACAATTATATTTTAATGCTACGGCTACTCAATTTAATGACGCTGGAATTCCTCAAGAAGTAGGTACATTCTCTAACGATAGTAGAGTTGCTGCTGAATTAGGGATTCCTCAATTAAAGCAAGAAGAGTCTGCAAGTGCTAGTTTAGGTTTCACAGCTAATTTACCAGAATCTAATATTAAGATTGCTGTAGATGGATATTTCATTGCTATTGAAGATAGAGTAACACTTACAGATACTTTTGAAGCAACTACTCCAGAATTGGAAGAAGCATTTGCAAGAGCAGGAGCAGGTAGAGCATCATTCTTCTCTAATGCAATTGATACAGAATCTAGAGGTTTAGATATAGTAATTACACATAAAGGATCTGTAAATGATGTAAATGTTAAAACTGATTTGTCAGCTACTTTTGCTCAAACAAAGCAAGTAGATGATATCCACAGTTCGCAAATTTTAGCTGATGGTGGTCAAATTGATAGATTTTTTAGTAATAGTTCAAGAATTTATTTAGAAGAAGCAGTTGTAAGAACTAAAATAAATTTATCTAATACTATTTCTTTTGATAAATGGAACATCTTCTTCAGAAATGTTTATTTTGGAAACGTAACTAGTACTACAGGACAAATTTTTAGTCCAAGAGTAGTAACAGATTTATCTGCTGCATATGATTATAATGATAACTTAACATTTACAATTGGAGCAAATAATTTAATGGATGTTTATCCAGATGAAAACTTATCTGGAAATACTAGTAGTGGAAGATTTATCTATTCACGTAGAGCTCAACAATTTGGAACTAATGGTAGATTCCTTTTTGCAAGATTAAGTTTCAATTTAAAATAAAATTATTAAAAGATAAATTATGAAAAACATAAAATTAATACCATTATTTTTAATAGCACTATCATTGATAGTTTCATCATGTGCTATTGATGATGACGATCCAATAGTTGGTGAAACAATTATAACAAAAACAGTTTCTTTTGCTGATGAAGAAGTAATTGTACCAGCTAGTTCTACACCTTATAATGCTGCAGTATTAGTATCTGAAGCATTTGGAACGAATGCTTTGATTGAATATACTGTTAACGGTGTTTCTGCAGGAGCAACTATTCCTTACGGAAATGTCACTGGAGGTTTACCACTTGATGTATCAGAAGAAGGATTAATATATGAGGTTACAATGACTGATATATCAGTGTTAGAAAAACCTGATAATGTAGATGCAGTTATTGATCAATCAAGAAAGACTGTAAAAGTTATTGTATTAACAGTTCCTGATGCAGACCCGAATGCACTACAAGTAGTTATGACTTGGGACAATCCAACTCAAAATGACTGGGATCTATGGATTACAGATTCACCTCCTACCGTAGGTATCGTTGCAAGTCAATCAGTAACTCCATTAGAGCAAGTATCTTTCTCTAATTTTAATCCAGATGGTTCTTACCATATTTTGCCTAGAGATTGGTTTTCTGCCGATGCAGTTGTAAATGTTTTAATGGTTGCTGTTCATCCTGATGGAACTGTAGAAACTTTTACTGAAGCAATTACTAGCGGTGGTGATTTCTATTATATGGTTGATATGGAAAAAGTTGGGACTAACTATATGTTAACTCAAGTACCGGCAACTCCAGTATTTTAATTAATGTTAATTTAAAATAAAAAAAAATGAAAATAAATAAATATTTAGCAGTTTTAGCATTAACATTATTCTTTGTTTCTTGTGAACAAGATGATGAAGTTGCTGTAGCTGCACAATCAAGTAATATTCAAATAGTTGTTGAACCATTTTCTGCTTCGGCAGTAAATATTATTGGACAAGTAGGTATGAATACTGCTTCAATAGATTTAGGATTTAGACTTACTGAATTCTCAACCTCTTATTTTGGTTCTGATGTTAATATAATGTATGATGGGAATACATATACTATTAGCCCAGAACTAGACTCTGATGGAAATGTTATTCCTGCCAGTACTCAAGTAGTTGTAGGACCAACAATGGTAGATTTTGAAATAGCACCTCAAGGTTCTGTTCCATTTAATGGAGCTGTCTCAACTTCAAATATTGAATTTAATGATCGTTTTGATATTTCGGTTGATAATAGACCAAGTGATTTAGTTGTTTTGAAGGGTGGAGCTTTACAAGTTAATTCAGTTGTTTATGGGCAGTTACCTCCAGTACCGGCAAATGGGATTAATTTCTTATTTGATTGGAATCCAAATGACAGTGCTGGTAATGATTTAGATCTTAGATTAAGAATGATGCCTGGAGATGTAGGTATTGATTACTCTGGATCTGTTACTAATTATGAGGATACTGCAATTAATGACGGTATGACTGATGGTATGTATCAGGTAAAAGCGGATGCTTGGTCAACTATTGGTGGAACTATTGATGGAATATTATTTGCAATGCATGCCGATGGAACTTTAGAAGTTTTTGAAACTGACTTAACTGGTATAGTTGCTGGTGGTGTTTCAGAAGAAGTTGTATTGGTAAATATTGATAAACTAGGAAGTGATTATACTTTATATCAATAATACAATATTTAAATAGTATAAAAAAAGCCGCTGATTTCAGCGGCTTTTTTTATTATATTCTTTACTCTCATTTTCTAGAATTGAGATTAACTCTAAAGTTTTACCTTGACTAAATAGTTGAAATATATTTTTATAATTACAATAGGTAAGAAAATTATAAATTTCTTCTTCTGGTAATTTTAAACCATTTGTAAAATACTCTTTACCAAATTCATTAATTATTTCATTTGGAATATTTTTTTGTTTTCTTAAGTTCTTTCTCAAATCATTTTCTTTATCTTTAATAGGAATTCCAATTTTTGTACTACCAACTTTTATTGGACTTACATCGTTTACATGAGGCGATTCTAGATTTATTGCTCCATCACTTTTACTAGGTAATTTTGCTAAAACTTTCATTTGTTCAATTAAATTATGTTTTTTGGTTATTAATTTATTTTTATTGTTTTGTGAATCTATTGAAATACTTCCAGTCAACTGATGCTTCTTAATTATTACTTCTGGAAGTTGATTAATTACTTTCTTTAAATTAATGATAATTCCATTTCTAATAATTTTTTCAGTTACTGTAATTTTAATCTCTCTATATTCTATATGAGATATTTTTAGCACATTATTTAGTTGCCCGTCTATTTCAAAAAAACCATTCGAATTTGTTATAGTACCTTTTTTTGTATCTATATTATAGATATGTACATTTTCTATAGGTAAGTGATGAAATGTAATTTCACCACTAATAGTTGAACTTTCTATTTGCGTATAGGATAAAGTATAGTAAAATAAAAAAATGAAAAGTAATTTTATCCTCATTTTACAAAGGAAATAGTAGAGTTATTAAAATAGTATTAAAGCAAACCTAAATTTTTGTTAAACCGTAATTTTAGTTATTTTTGAATTAAAGCATTTATATGAAAAAATTAATTATTGCAAGCACATCTACTGTACACGGTAAAGGATATTTAGAATATATTTTACCTGAATTAAGGGTTTTTTTTGCAGGTGTAAAACAGTTAATTTTTATTCCATTTGCACGTCCTGGCGGTTTGTCTTATGATGAATATACAACTGTTGCAAAAAAAGGATTTGAAAAAATTGATATTGAAGTAAAAGGTATTCATGAATTTGATGATCAAAAAAATGCAATAGAAAAATCTCAGGGTATTTTTACAGGTGGTGGAAATACATTTGAACTAGTATCTAAATTGTATAAACATAATTTAGTTGATGTAATAAAAGAAGTTGTTGAAAATGGCACACCATATTTTGGTACAAGTGCTGGAAGCAATATAACTGGTGTGTCTATGAAGACCACTAATGATATGCCTATAGTTTATCCTCCAAGTTTTGATACTCTTAATTTAATTAATTTTAACATTAACCCTCATTATTTGGATCCTGATGTGAATTCTACTCACATGGGAGAGACTAGAGAAACACGTATTAAGGAATTTCATAAATTTAATGATACACCTGTAGTAGGTTTAAGAGAAGGTAGTTGGTTAGAAGTTCTTGGTAATCGTGTAGTTTTAAAAGGTGAACTCAAAGCTAGGTTATTTGAAGTAAATAAAAAGCCGAGAGAACTTACTACTAATAGTGACCTTAGTTTTTTAATGTAATTGTTCTAAAAATTGATTAACCTTTAAAGCATCCGAATTCTTTTTAACTATGTCGGAAAGTTTATCGTAAGTAGATTTAATTCTATTAACATCAATAGAATCTCTTTTAGATAAATCATATAAAATCATTGCCGAAATAAATGAAGTTGGATTATTAGTTGCATAACTAAAATTAAAATCAATATTTTCTTTTTCAATCAAAGACATTTTTTTTGAAATCTCACTCAATTTTTCAGCATCATTTTCAAGTCTTGCTCTTTGTAAATCTGGGAATAATAAATCTATTTTATTATATATATCTTCAGAAGATTTTTGAACCTGTAATAATTCATTATTAATTATTGAATTAGTTACTTGAGCGTTTATAAGGTCATTATTAGTTATTGAAATGTTTATACTATCATTTTCTAAAATAAACATTTTACCGCCAAACATGTTTTCTATAGTTAAAATATAACGTTCGGGATAATCTATTTTGCCATTAAACACGGCAATATTATTATTTATTCTTGCTGAGTCTTTAAAAGTTGGATTATTCAAATTTTGAATAACAGCTAATTTATTAGTTTGATTATCAATATTAATAGTTAAGACATATGAATTATTGTTGCTATTATTATCTTTTGAATCTTTTTTACAAGAGATTATAAAGAATAATGAAAGAATAGAAACATAAAATTTCTTAGACATTTTTTAGTAATTTATATAATCAATAATTTCAAGCCCGTAGCCAGTCATTCCAACACGCTTAGGAGTGTTTTTAGCATTTGTAATTACTTTTAATTTTGAAATACCTAAATCATGCAGGATTTGAGCACCTATTCCAAAATCTTTTTTATCCATATTAGTTTTTGTTTGGTTTTCATCCTTTTTCAATAAGTTAAGTTGGCTCATAACATTTTGAGGCTGATTTTCTTGATTGATAAAAACCATTGCTGCAGCATTTTCTTGATCAATTATTTTAAAGATTCGTTCAAATTTCTCATCTGAGTTTTGTGTTAAAAACCCTAAAGCATTATTAATCAATGTTGAATTAACTTTTACTACAACTTCATCATTCAATTTCCATGAGCCTTTAGTAAGTGCTATGTGTACTTGATTATTGGTAGTTTGTTTATAGGCTCTTAATCTAAAATCACCGAAGCGAGTAGTAACATCAAAATCATCAATTTTTTCAATCAATGAATCATGTTGCATTCTATAAGCAACAAGATCTTCTATAGATATAAGTTTTAAATCAAATTCTTTAGCAACTTTGACTAGTTGTGGTAAACGAGCCATAGTTCCATCTTCATTTAAAATCTCAACTAGAATTCCAGCTGGTTTGAAACCAGCTAATCTTGCCAAATCAACTGCAGCCTCAGTGTGTCCTGTTCTTCTTAGCACACCGCCATTCTTGGCTCTAAGAGGGAAAATATGTCCAGGTCTACCTAAATCATAACCTTTTGTATTATCATTTACAAGAGATTTAATTGTTTTGGCTCTATCGTGAACAGAAATTCCAGTAGTACATCCATGACCAATCAAATCAACCGACACAGTAAATTGCGTGTGATGCATCACTGTATTGTTTTTAACCATCATTTCTAGGTCCAATTCTTTTCTTCTATCTTCAGTTATAGGAGCACAAATTAACCCGCGACCGTGAGTAGCCATAAAATTAATCATTTCAGGAGTTACCATTTCAGCAGCTGCTATAAAGTCTCCTTCGTTTTCTCTATTTTCATCATCAACAACAATAACTACTTTTCCTGCTTTGATATCAGCAATAGCTTCTTCTATGGTGTCTAATTCTATTTTTTTTGTAACTGTTTCCATTATTTAGTTTGTTTTTTCAATCTAAATCGATTGAAGAAATTTTTGATAGAGCCCAAAAAATTTGATAGATTAAAGATTCCTTTATCCTTAGCTGCTCTTCTGGTTAATATTATTCCAAATGGTAGTAATATTAGTGTTGACAACCATCCTCCTAGAGAAGATGAAATTGCACTTTCTTCAGCCAAATTTTTACCAAATTGAGAAATGAAGAAATAGATGACAAATATAACAATAGCAATTATCATAGGGAAACCAAAGCCTCCTTTTCTTATTATAGAACCTAACGGTGCGCCAATAAAAAACAGGACCAAGCATGCCAATGAAAAAGCTATACGATTATGATATTCATGGTCATAAAGGTTTAAGTATTTACGTCTATCTTTAAAGACTTTAGTTGATTTGTTTGAATTATTTACTTGCCTATTTATTAATTGAGTAGCATTATCTAAAACTTTAATTTTTCCTTCTAAATCAAAGTTTTCAATAATTGACGGTTTCAATGTTGTTTTTGAAATACTATCTTTAAGAGGTTTCATAATATTTGCTCCACTAGCATTAAAAAAACTTAGTGCTCTATTTTTTTGATATGTATCATAATTTATTTTTAAAGTATCAGACCTTTTTTTTATCTGATTTATACTCAACATTTGATGATGTTGTTCAATAGTAATTTTCTCATCATCAGTGCTAAAAGAAGAGATGTCAATGTTTATCGTATAAGTGTTAAATGTAGCTTTGGATGCAGGCATTTTTTCACGATCTTTTTTAGTGTCTCGTTTATTGGAATATTCTTCATAGTAATTACCATCTTTAAGAACTAGTGCCATGTATTTACTTCCTTCTTCGGTAGTTATCTCTCCTTCTTTTGCAGTTATTACTTTTATTTTTCCAAAATTGGAACTTAAATCAGCAATTTGTACATTTTTAAGTAAATTATCGTTTTCTCCATATTTTTCATCAAATTTTATAGTATATCCAGGAATCTCAGTATTAAAAGTTCCAGGAACCAAGGCAAGTGCAGGTTGCTTCTTTTTCACATTGTTATACATATTTTTCTGTTTCAATGTAGCATGAGGAAAAACATAATTTAGAAATAAGAAATCTATACCACTTAAAAATATAGTCAATACCATAATTGGCATTATGAAACGCCTTAAAGAAATACCTGCAGATTTTACAGCAGCGAACTCGTAATTTTCACCAAAATTACCTAACGCCATGATAGAAGAAAGCAAAATTCCTATAGGCATTGCCATAGGAACTACTGTAAGTGCTGTGTAAAAAATAAATTTACCTATAAAACTAAGATCTACACCTTTTCCGGAAAGTTCATCAAAGCCAACCCAAATAATTTGCATTACTAGAACAAATAGAATGACAAAAAATGTGGCGAAAAATGGCTTTAAAAAACTTTTTAATATATATAAATCTAGTTTTTTCAAGTGTACCTATTTTGGTTCGGTAATATCATACCCTTTTGATTCAAATTTATCTTTGTCAAAGGTAAATAACTTATCCGAAATAGATTGGTTTGTATCGAATTTTGATATGGTATAAGTTGTGACAGTATCATCTATACCAGTTTCAATAATTTTATAGATATGTTTAGTTCTATTATCTACTCCTACAAGAATTTGTTTTAAATCAGAATCACTATTGATAGGCGTCAATTTTACATATTGAATTTTTCTACCTTTCACATTCTGTAAAATATCCATTTCGTATGTAAATCCTTTTTCGTAGAATGTTAACATTTTTGATGGTGACAAAGTCGTTACATCTTCGTTGTTGTTAGGCTTTTTTATAATCACTTCTTCATCTTCGTGGATGATTAAATATACTTTTTGCCCATCAAATAATTGCTCAACACCCATATAATTAAAGTGATATAGGTCTTTTTTTAAAGTAGCGTTACCTCTTGAAGTACGATCCAGTTTAGCAGCTTCATTTTTTAATTTATGGTCAAATTCTACATAAATATTATGATATGAATTTACTTTTTTAGCCACCTCATCTAATAATTTTTTTCCGTCTTGACTAAATCCTAAAGTTGAGATTAATAATGCAATTACTACTGATACTTTTTTCATTTCTTTACTTAATTATTTTTTTCGTTTTCCAATAATTGATTAAGAGCCATTTCATCTGGAATATAAACTTGTCTTGCTTTACTACCTTCAAAAGGACCAACAATTCCTGCTGCTTCTAATTGATCAATAATTCTTCCAGCACGGTTATATCCAAGTTTCAATTTTCGTTGTAATAAAGAGGCAGATCCTTGTTGTGCATTTACAATCACAAGAGCAGCATCTTTAAACAGTGAATCTCTATCGTTTATATCTATATCAAGACTTGTGCCACTTTCCTCGCCTGAATATTCTGGTAATAAATGCGCCTCAGGATAAGCTCTCTGAGAACCTATGAAATCTGTTATTTTTTCTATTTCTGGCGTATCAACAAATGCACATTGAATACGTGTCAAATCATTTCCGCCAGAAAAAAGCATATCACCTTTACCAATCAATTGGTCGGCTCCTGAATTGTCTAATATCGTTCTAGAATCTATTTTAGAAGTTACTCTAAAAGCAACTCTTGCCGGAAAGTTTGCTTTTATAATACCAGTAATTACATTTACTGATGGTCGTTGTGTTGCAACAATTAAATGTATTCCAATAGCACGCGCTAATTGCGCTAATCGTGCAATAGGAGTTTCAACTTCTTTTCCAGCAGTCATAATCAAATCGGCAAACTCATCAATAACTAAAACAATATAAGGTAAGAACTTATGTCCATTTTCCGGATTTAGTTTTCTTGTTTTGAACTTCTCGTTATACTCTTTGATATTTCTTACCATTGCCGCTTTCAACAAGTCATATCTTGCATCCATTTCAATACACAATGAATTTAATGTATTTACAACTTTAGTGGTGTCGGTAATAATGGCATCTTCAGAATCTGGAAGTTTTGCTAAATAATGACGTTCTATTTTATTGAATAGTGTTAATTCTACTTTTTTAGGGTCAACCAATACAAACTTAACTTCTGCAGGATGTTTTTTGTATAAAAGAGAGGTAAGCACGACATTTAAACCAACAGATTTACCTTGTCCTGTTGCACCAGCCATTAAAAGGTGAGGCATTTTAGCAAGGTCAACAACGAAACTTTCGTTAGAGATAGTTTTACCAAATGCAATTGGTAATTCCATTTGTGCTTCTTGATACTTCTTAGACGAAATCATAGATTTCATCGAAACCATCGTAGCATTTTTATTTGGAACCTCAATACCTATGGTTCCTTTTCCAGGAATAGGTGCAATGATACGAATACCAAGTGCTGAAAGAGATAATGCAATATCATCCTCTAGGTTTTTAATTTTTGAAATACGAACTCCAGCCTCAGGAACGATTTCATATAAAGTAACTGTTGGTCCAACTGTTGCTTTAATTTTTGAAATTCCAATTTTGTAATTATTGAGCGTTTCAACAATTCTATTTTTATTGGCTTCCAATTCTTCTTGATCAATAGAAATGTTCTCGTTAAATGCTCTTAAAAGGTTGAGTGTAGGGAATTTATAATTACCCAATTCCAAAGTTGGATCAAACTCACCAAAATCCTTTACCAATTTGTCCGATAAGTTTTCTTCAACGGTTTTTTCTTCAACGATCTTTTCAATTGCAATTTCTACATCATCATCAGTCTCTTTTGGTTGCTTTATTTTAATGTCAAGAGAAATATCCTTTTCTTCTTTTGCCGCTTTTTTATCTTTTCCAAGATAGTTTTCGATAGTAGGCTCTAAATTCTCAACTGATAATTCAAATTCTGATTTATCATCAGTATTTGAGATTTCTTTTTTAGTAGTCGTTTCAACCGACAATTCTTGTTCTATAATAGTATCAGTAGTAGTTGATTCAATTTTTTTCTTTTTAAATAATGAACTTATATGATGTGCATTTAGTCCAAATCTAATAGCCAAATAGGAGAGTAGTGTAAAAAGTAATAATATACCTACACCAGTTTTTCCTAAAAATTGTTGCAGATAATCATTCAATTCATAACCAACAATACCAGAAATAATAGAATCATTGGAATTGAAAAAACCAAACAATACTGCAAACCAAATCATTCCAAGAATTCCCCAACCCCAAAATTTGTTTAATTTTTTTAGGCTTATTTGGAACAGAATAAATAAACCGCTGAAGAATAACAATACAGGAACAATTAAGGCAGCAATTCCAAAGCCTTTGTAAATAAAAGTATGACTTAGAGTATGCCCAATTTTTCCAAGTAAGTTTTTAACTGTTGCTTTTTTATTTGCAAACTCAGATAACTCACTTTGATCAATATCCCAAGTAAATAAAAATGAGATGAATGCTACAAATAAAAATATGGCAAATAATACAAGGAAAGAACCAAGTACTGTTTGAGTTTGTCTGTTTTGAAAAAACGCTTTAATACCAGCAAAACGTGGAGTTTTTGGTTTTTTCGGTGTTGATTTTTTCTTCTTTGCCATTCGTTATGCTATACTTACAAAAATAGGAATTCTTAAAATATTTAAAGGTATTAGATTATAAATTTTGGAACATATAGTATCAAACCAATAATTACTGCAATTATTGCAGCAATAAAAGGAATTCCGGCAGCAATATCTTTAATAAAACCAATTTTTTTATGAAACTCTGGATGAACAAAATCACACAAATATTCAATGGCCGTATTTGCTGCTTCGGCAACTAAAATTAATCCAATCGCAAAGATTTGAAATAGCCATTCGGTTGCTGTTAGTTCCATGTAAAAACCAATGATTGTCATTATTATTGCAATGACAATTTGCACAATGATACTATGTTCAGTAGTTACAAGTAACCAAGCACCTTTTGCAGCGTATTTGATACTTTTTAATCTGCCAACAATAAAATTATCGTCCGATTTCATTTAATTATTTTAAAGCGTTTAATGCTGCTTCGTAATTTGGTTCATCTACCGTTTCAGAAACTTGCTCGGTATGAATAATGGTTCCATCAGTATCAAGAACAACAATACAACGAGAATTCAATCCTTCAAGTGGACCATCAATGATATTTAAACCATAAGTATCTCCAAAACTTCCTGAAACAAAATCGGAAAGCATTATAACATTCTCAATTCCTTCGGCGCCACAAAAACGCGCTTGCGCAAAAGGCAAATCTCTAGAAATACACAATACATTGGTGTTTTCTAATTCTGCTGCAGTTTTATTAAAAGTTCGTACCGATGTTGCACAAGTTCCTGTGTCAACACTTGGAAAAATATTAAGGATTACTCTTGAGCCTTCAAAATCAGTTAATGATTTTCTAGATAAGTCATTGGCAACCAATGTAAAATTTGCTGCTTTTGATCCTATTGCTGGTAAGTTTCCATTGGTATGTATTTCGTTTCCTTTGAGTGTTATTGTAGCCATGTTCAATTATTTATTTGTTCTAATTCAAATGTATTGTATTTTCCTTTATGTATTTGTGATATTTTTAATTTATTATTGATTTCCTCTTTTAAGATAAGTGGAGGAACCATTCCCATATTAACTAATAATACATCAAATCCTTTTTGCTCAATTCGTAATATTGAAAATGGTGTTTGATTCACGTAAAGTGTAGAGTCATTTTCAAATTTTAAAGTGTCAATTGCTTTTTCAGCTCTTAAAAGAAATGCTTTATTAGTAAGATTTATTTTATTTTGAACTTTCAAAGAATCATGTAATTTGCGATAGACACAATATTCATTTAATGAATTATATATTAAACTGTTATTTAAAACCAAACTATCTTTACTTATGAAAATTGGTTGGATAGAACTTCTATTTACATCATTAATTTTAATATTATTTACCCAAAGAAAATATGTGTTTCTAGTTATTTCTCCTTTTCTTGAATAGCCAAAATCACCTTCAATAATTGAATCTCTTTTAAAAATAATTGCTTTTTTAGGGTTTAAAATACTTGATCCATATATCAATTTATTCGTAGAATCTAAACTATATTGATAATCTGATAGCCAAAACCCTTCAAAATCTTTTTTTGAAGTACAAGAGGTTATTAAAATTAAACAAAAAAGAAAAAGTATTTTTCTCATAAAAATCACTTAATCAAAAATAACATAAAAAAGAAAAACTCCCGAATTTCTTCGAGAGTTTTTAAGGTAGTTTGTTAACAATATTTTATTGGTCTATAGAACCTAAAACACGTTTCATAAAACCATTCATTGCTTCTTTCTTTGGTGTCCCATTTTTAATTTCTTTGTGCACTTCTAGTGCGCCATACATATTTGAAATAAGTTCGCCAATTACATCTAGTTCCTCATCTTTTAGTGAAGAAACTTCTGTTAAATCTTCCAAAACCTCTAAGGCTTCGTTGATATAATCTTCATCATTATTCTCAATGAAGTTTGTCAATTGTTTTATGATAGGTATTTTCATTGTTGTATTTAAATTACTTCGGCAACTAAATCTTTCAACACATCAAACTTGTTAGTTTGTGTTTGATTTACTTTCGCTCCATTTTTAAACGTAGCAAATGTTGGTAAATTATCTACAGTTGCCATTTTTCTAGATTCAGGAAATTTCTCAGCATCCACAATCACAAAAGTGACGTTTTCGTTTTCACTTGCTAGTTTCTTGAACTTAGGCTTCATAATTCTACAGTTACCACACCAAGTTGCAGAATACTGTACAATCACAGTTTCATTATCGGCAACCAATTGTGCTAAGTTATCTTCGTTTAATTCAGTTAACATAGTTTTATATATTTATTAATTTTGTCGCAACACAATTCCTTTGTCATTCCTGCGAAGGCAGGAATCTAGACCAAGATAATGTTTGGATTCCTGCTTTCGCAGGAATGACATTTAGAATCCTTAGTCTTCAGTAATAAAAACTAAAGACTAAGCTCTAAAAACTTATTATTAATGACTTGCAAGGTATTCAGCAGTACTGTTTCTATCAGCATTCATTGCATCTTTTCCTTCTTCCCAGTTTGCAGGACATACTTCACCTTTTTCTTGTACGTGTGTATACGCATCAATCAAACGTAAGTACTCATTTACATTTCTTCCAAGAGGCATATCGTTTACACTTTCGTGGAATACTTTTCCTTCTTCGTCAATAAGGTATGTTGCTCTAAAAGTTACGTTAGAACCTTCAATTTCTACCGAGTCATAATCTTCGTTATATACTTCAGCGTCAATATCCAAAATTCCTAAAACACTTGATAAGTTTCTTGTAGTATCAGCCAATAAGGGATACGTTACACCTTCAATTCCTCCGTTGTCTTTTGCAGTGTTTAACCACGCAAAATGTACTTCGTTGGTATCACAAGAAGCACCAATTACAGTTGTGTTTCTTTTTTCAAACTCACCTAATGCTGCTTGAAAAGCGTGTAATTCGGTTGGACAAACGAATGTAAAATCTTTTGGGTACCAGAACAATAATACTTTTTTCTTGTTGTTTACTGCTTCTTCGAATACGTTGATTCTTAAGTTGTCTCCCATGTCTGAGATTGCGTCTACTTCAATGCTTGGAAATTTTTTTCCTACTAATGCCATAATTGTAATTATTTATAAAGTTTATATTTTTTTCTGATACAAATTTACGCATTAAAACTGCTATTTTCCTTTTTACAAATTGTATTTTTTTATTTCTTAATAGAGGTTGTTTATAGTTATAATTGTTGATAATTAATTTTGATTATAATATGGATTAAACTTAACTTTAGCCTAAGATAAAGCAATTAAAAACTGAATTTATAATAATTAAAAAAAAAGCTATGAGTCAATTGGATAAAATTAACATCTCATTAAAAGGGATAGGACAATATTTAAAGTTAAAAGGACTTATTGTTCCGAAATATCAAAGAGATTATGCATGGGAAGAAAAGCATGTCAATGATCTTTTAATTGACATTTCAAATGCTTTAAAGAATGAAGAAAAAGAGTATTTTATCGGATCAATCGTTGTTAAGAATAATGAAAATGATAGGTCTGAGGTTGTTGATGGTCAACAAAGGTTAGCAACAATTACAATAATAATTAACAGTATTAAGTCAATCTTTGAAAAAGAAGGTAACGAGCGTAAAGCTTTTCAAATCTCTAATGATTTTCTTATGACTCATGAGTTAAGATCAGAAGAAGATGTACCGAGATTAATTTTAAACGATAATGACCATGATTTTTTCTTTTCTCATGTTTTAAATGACAAACCAAACCAAAGCACAAAAAAAGATCTTCGACTAAGTCATCAAAAATTACTCAATGCAAAAAAAGCAATTCAAAGTAAACTGACTCAAATTTTAGACGCTAATAATCAGAATTCTGATGTTTTGATTGATTGGGTTGAATATATTGAATCTAAAGTAAAGGTGATTTGGGTTGAAGTACCAGATTATGCTAATGCTTTTACAATATTTGAAACTCTAAATGATAGAGGATTAGATTTAGCAATATCAGATTTACTTAAAAATTATCTCTTCCATAAATCTGCTAGTGCAATTAAACAAGCGCAACAAAATTGGATTACTATGGTGAGTGTATTAGAGTCTGCCGATAATAACTCTACTGTCGTACCTTATATTAAATATTTATGGGCTTCTTATTATGGAAATGTAAGAGAAAAAGAACTCTATAATAAAATTAAAGATACTGTTAAAACAAAAACTAAAGCTCTTGAGTTTTCTAATCAACTTGCTGACAATTCAAACCTTTACACTGCTTTACTGTATTCAGACCATCGCTATTGGTCGGAATTTAGCACATCGACTAGGAAAAATATCCGCACTATTAATGATTTAGGAATGGTACAAATCAGACCGTTATTACTTTCGATGTTACCTAAGTTTAACAAAAAAGAAACGGAAAAATCTCTAAATTCTATTGTATCATTAATTGTGAGGTTAATTGTTTCGGGTACTTTAAGCAGTGGTGTTTTTGAAAGACATTTCTCCATTACAGCTATGAAGATTAGAAATGAAGAAATTAAAAACCAAGATGATCTACTTGAAGGTTTAAAGTCATTAACTCCTAGTGATGAGCGATTTAAAGAAGCGTTTCAAACATTTACTATATCAAATTCAACAATTGCAAAATATATTCTTTCAACAATTGAAAATTTTAGACGTAACGACCAAGGTTCTGAATTAATACCAAATAATGATGAGACCGTGGTTAATTTGGAACATATACTTCCTAAAAAAATGAATGAAAATTGGTCAGGATTTGATGAAGATGAACATAAATTATACTTCAAAAGGTTAGGTAATATGACTATTTTAAACTCTAGAAAGAACTCTCGAATAGGTAATAAAAGTTTTGAAGAGAAATCACCAATATTTACCGATTCAGAATTTATTATTACAAAAGAAATTTCTATAGATTCTCAATGGACTAAGAAGTCTATTAGCGTCAGACAGAATCAGTTTGCAAATGATGCGATTAATTGTTGGAAAATGAAATAATATTTAATAATTATTCTTTAACTACGAAACCGCTATCGCAACTTTAATTAAAAATATTTCCAAAAGAATTTGCAGGTTTTTAAAAAGAATATATCTTTGAACCAATATTTAAAAACAATGAACACAAATCAATTACATCATCATCATTTTCATACTTGCACTCAAGCGAGCAGAAAGTGATATATGTAATCTACCTATAAAATTTCTAAAACCGTTTGAGTAAATCAAACGGTTTTTTGTTTTTATACACTTCCTAAGGTTTACTCAAGCACATCAAAAAAAATAAAATGAGTAAACTTAAAATAGCCATTCAAAAAAGTGGAAGACTAAATGAAGATTCCATCAAACTCTTAAAAAGTTGCGGAATCAACATTAAAAATGGTATTGATCAACTCAAAGTTGAAGTACCCAATTTCCCAATAGAGTTATTATACCTTCGAAACTCCGATATTCCTCAATACTTAGAAGATGGAGTTGTAGATATTGCCATTGTTGGTGAGAACTTATTGATAGAAAAACAAAAGCAACTAGAGATTGTTGAGAAATTAGGTTTCTCAAAATGTAGAGTTTCATTGGCTGTACCCAAAGAAGTTTCGAATGAATCGTTAAACTATTTTGAAGGAAAAAAGATAGCAACTTCGTATCCAAATACTGTTCAAGCATATCTTGACAAAAACAATATCAAAGCAGATATTCATGTGATTTCTGGTTCGGTAGAAATTGCTCCAAATATTGGTCTTGCCGATGGAATATGTGATATCGTAAGTTCAGGAAGTACCCTTTTTAAAAATGGCTTGAAAGAAACACAAGTCATCTTAGAATCACAGGCTGTTCTTGCTAAAGGCATCAACTTATCTAATGAAAAGGAGAAGATTTTAGCCAAACTATTATTTAGAATTCAAGCAGTATTGAGAGCCAAAAACACTAAATATATTTTAATGAATGTGCCGAATGAAAACATTGAAAAAATAACTTCAATTTTACCGGTTTTAAAAAGTCCAACTATTTTGCCATTGGCGCAAGAAGGCTGGAGTTCATTGCACAGTGTAATTGAAGAAAACGAGTTTTGGGAAGTTATTGACGAATTAAAAACTGCTGGTGCTGAAGGAATTTTAGTGGTTCCAATTGATAAAATGGTAGTATGATGAACACAATTAAATATCCGAAGAGAAAAGATTGGGAAACACTTTCCAAAAGACCAGAATTTGAAAGAAATCAGTTTACAAAAACGGTTTCTGAGATTTTAGGTGAAGTAAAGAAGAAAGGTGATAAAGCATTGTTAGATTTCACCAAACAATTTGATAAAGTCGAGTTTACTTCATTGGAAGTGAGTAAAAATGAGATAAGCAAAGCGAATTCTTTAGTCTCTGAAGACTTGAAAAATGCAATTGCATTAGCAAAATCAAATATTGAAAAGTTTCACAGTTCTCAAAATACAGTAGAACCGATAGTTGAAACTACCAAAGGCGTAAAATGTTGGAGAAAAAGCGTAGCTATAGAAAAAGTTGGATTGTATATTCCTGGAGGAACTGCACCGTTATTTTCAACGATTTTGATGTTGGCAATTCCAGCGAAAATTGCAGGATGTAAAGAAATTATATTGTGTACACCTCCAGATACAAACGGAAATGTTAATCCAGTAATTTTATATACCGCATCATTGGTTGGTGTGACAAAGATATTTAAAGTTGGTGGCGCACAAGCAATAGGAGCAATGACGTACGGAACAGAAACGATTCCGCAAGTGTATAAGGTTTTTGGACCAGGAAATCAGTTTGTAGCAAAGGCAAAAGAATTGATCCAACAAGAAGGAATTGCGATTGATTTACCTGCAGGACCAAGTGAAGTTTTAATCATTGCTGATGCAACTTGCAATCCATCATTTGTCGCAGCCGATTTATTATCCCAAGCCGAACATGGAGCAGACAGTCAAGTTATTTTATTGTCAAATGATGAGCGAGTTATTGCTGAGGTTACGAAAGAATTAGAAATCCAATTAGCAGCATTGCCAAGAAAAGAATTGGCAACAAAAGCATTAGAAAACAGTCAATCTATTTTGCTTAAAAACTTGGAAGATTGTATTGATTTTAGCAATCAATATGCTCCTGAACACTTGATTATTGCGAGTAATAACGCGGATAATTTTATTGACAAAATTGTAAATGTAGGTTCTGTATTTTTGGGGAATTACAGTTGTGAAAGCGCTGGAGATTATGCAAGTGGAACCAATCACACATTACCAACCAATGGATTTGCAAAGAATTATAGTGGAGTTTCACTAGATAGTTTTGTAAAGAAAATCACCTTTCAAAAATTGAATAAAGAGGGAATTACAGCAATAGGTCCAGCAATTGAATTGATGGCAGAAGCAGAGCAGTTATTCGCACATAAAAATGCAGTTACATTAAGATTAAAAGAGATAAACAATGTTTGATATAAAATCTATAACTCGAAAAAACATTCTCAATATGCAGGCGTATAGTTCTGCTAGAAGTGAGTTTAAAGGCAAGGCTGATGTTTGGTTGGACGCAAACGAAAATCCGAATACAACAAACTTAAATCGATATCCAGATCCATTGCAGTTGCAATTGAAGGGAGAGATTTCAAAGTTAAAGAATGTTCCTTTAGAGCAAATATTTATAGGAAATGGAAGTGATGAAGCCATCGATTTATTATTCCGAGCATTCTGTGAACCTGGAAAAAATAAGGCGACAATTTTTACTCCAACTTATGGAATGTATAAAGTGTCAGCTGCAATCAATAATGTTGAGTTGGTTGAAATTCCTTTGACCAAAACTTTTGAATTGCCAAATCAACAAACCATAACTTCTAAAACAAAAGAAGGAGGCTTATTGTTTATTTGTTCACCCAACAATCCTACAGGAAATTCTATTGAACTAGAACGTATCAGACAAGTTGCTGCCGAGTTTAAAGGAATCGTTGTTATTGATGAGGCTTATATAGATTTTTCACCTAACAAAAGAGCAGTTTCATTGTTGGGAGAAATTCCAAACTTAGTGGTGTTGCAGACTTTTAGTAAAGCTTACGGATTGGCAGGCGCAAGACTAGGAATGGCATTTGCAAGTCCAGAAATTATTACGATTTTAAATAAGATAAAACCGCCATATAATGTCAATACGTTGAGTATTAAAGCTGCACTTGAAGTAATACAAAATAAAGAGTATGTCCAAGAACAAATTGCGCAAATCATTATAGAAAGAAAAAGACTAAGAATAGCCTTGTTAAATTTGCTGTTTGTACAAAAAATTTATCCTTCAGATGCCAATTTTTTACTAGTTGAATTTGAAGATTCTGAATCAATATTTACTCAATTAATTGGCAAAGGAATTGTTGTTAGAAATCGAAATTCACAAGTTAAAAATTGCTTGAGAATCACTATTGGAACTGCAGAAGAAAATCAAAAATTATTGAATGTTTTAAACGAGATATCAAGATGAAAAAAGTATTATTTATAGATAGAGATGGAACCTTGGTTATTGAGCCACCAATTGATTATCAGTTAGATAGTTTAGAAAAGTTAGAGTTTTATCCTGGAGTTTTTCAAGGATTGTCAAAAATTGTCAACGAACTTGATTATGAGTTGGTTATGGTAACCAATCAAGATGGATTGGGAACAGATTCCTTTCCAGAAGACACTTTTTGGCCAGCGCAAAACAAAATTATTCAGGCATTTAAAAATGAAGGAATTGAATTTACTGAGGTATTAATAGATAAATCTTTTCCTGAAGACAATGCGCCAACAAGAAAACCTAGAACTGGATTGTTACAGAAGTATATTTATGGGAATTATGATTTAAATAATTCATTTGTGATAGGCGATAGAAATTCGGATATTGAATTGGCAATGAACTTAAAATGTCAAGGAATTTTTATTGGTGATGAAAATGAAAACGTAGTAGTTTCTACAACCAATTGGAACGAGATTTATCAGTATTTAAAATCTAAGCCAAGAATTGGTTATGCAAAGAGAGTTACGAAAGAAACTGAAATTGCTGTTGAGGTTAATCTAGATGGAAATGGGAAAAGTGAAATTTCTACTGGCATTGGTTTCTTTGATCACATGCTAGAACAAATTTCAAAACATGGAACTATTGACTTGAAAATCAGTGTAAAAGGAGATTTAGAAATAGATGAACATCATACAATTGAAGATGTTGCCATTACTTTAGGTAAAGCATTTAGTAAAGCATTAGGTTCTAAAAAAGCAATTGAACGATATGGATTTTTATTACCTATGGATGATTGCTTGACGCAAGTAGCCATTGACTTTGGAGGAAGACCTTGGTTAGTCTGGGAAACGGAATTTAAAAGAGAAATGATAGGAGAGATGCCTACCGAAATGTTCATGCACTTTTTCAAATCTTTTACAGATGCTTCAAAGAGTAATTTGAATATAAAATCGGAAGGAGAAAACGAACACCACAAAATAGAATCTATTTTTAAAGCATTTGCGAAAGCGATTAAAATGGCAGTTAAGAAGACTGATAATTATTCAATACCAAGTACAAAAGGAATCATATGATAGCGATTATAGATTATAATGCAGGAAATATAAGTTCGGTTCAGAACGCACTAAAAAGGCTTGGTTATGAGTCTATTATCACACGAGATAAAGAACAGATTTTGAGTGCCGATAAAGTGATTTTACCTGGAGTTGGAGAAGCAAGCACTGCAATGAGTTATCTAAAAGAATATGAGTTGGATGCATTTATAAAAGAGTTAAAACAGCCTTTTTTGGGCATTTGTTTGGGGATGCAATTGATGTGTAATTCTAGTGAAGAAGGTACAGTTGATTGTTTAGGTATTTTTAATTCGGATGTGAAATTATTTCCGCCAAAAGAAAAAGTACCTCATATAGGATGGAATAGTTTGAGTGAATTAAAAGGAGATTTGTTTAATAGTATGAACGCTCCAAAGGATGTATATTTTGTACATAGTTTTTATGCGGAATTATGCGAAGAAACAAGTGCAAATTGTGATTATATTTTTCCGTTCAGTGCAGCATTGCAAAAAGATAATTTTTATGCAACGCAATTTCATCCAGAAAAATCGGCAGGAGTTGGTGAACAAATATTGAAGAACTTTTTAGTGTTATGAGAATAATACCAGCAATAGATATTATAGACGGAAAGTGTGTAAGACTCTCAAAAGGAGATTATAACACCAAGAAGATATACAATGAAAATCCGCTAGAAGTAGCGAAGGAATTTGAAGATAATGGAATTCAATATTTGCATTTGGTAGATTTGGACGGTGCAAAATCAAAGCAAATCATCAATCATAAAATATTAGAATCTATAGCATCTAAAACGAATCTTAAAATTGATTTTGGAGGCGGATTAAAATCTGATAAAGATGTAGAAATAGCCTTTGAATGTGGAACCTCTCAGATTACTGGAGGAAGTATTGCAGCTAATAATCCAACAATATTTGAACAGTGGATTTCAAAATATGGAAGTCAAAAAATCATTTTAGGAGCAGATTGTAATAACAGGAAGATTGCTACCAATGGTTGGTTGAAAAAATCTGATTTAGATGTGTTGGATTTTATAAAATCATACGAAGAAAAAGGAATTCAATATGTTATTTGTACTGATATTGCCAAAGATGGGATGTTGCAAGGAACTTCGAATGAGTTGTATAAAGAAATACTTAAAAAAACGGATGTAAACTTGATAGCAAGTGGAGGCGTTTCAAGTATGGAAGATTTATTATTGTTAAAAGAAATGGGTTGTGAAGGAGCCATACTTGGTAAAGCAATTTATGAAGGAAATATTTCATTAAAAGAACTACAGGAACTATGCTAAAAAAGAGAATTATTCCATGTCTAGATATTATGGATGGACGAACTGTAAAAGGAATCAACTTTGTAGGAATTCGAGATGCTGGAGATCCCATAGAATTGGCAAAAAAATATGTTGAGCAAGGTGCAGATGAATTGGTTTTTTTAGATATTACTGCTACAATTGAAAAGCGCGCAACGTTGATTGAATTGGTTAAAAGAATTGCGCAAGAAATTAATATACCATTTACTGTTGGTGGAGGAATTAATTCGCTTGAAAATGCTGCACGATTAATAAAAGCTGGAGCTGATAAAGTAAGTGTAAACTCGAGTGCAATTAATAATCCACAATTGATTAAAGATATTGCAGATAAATTTGGTTCCCAATGTATGGTTGTTGCAATAGATACAAAGTTGATAGAAGATGAATGGATGGTTTTTATGCATGGAGGAAGAACGATTACTCCTTTAAAAACTATAGAATGGGTGCAAGAAGTTGAGCGATTAGGAGCAGGAGAAATTCTATTGACTTCCATGAATAATGATGGAACGAAAAGTGGATTTGCGCTAAATATAACAAGTAAAGTGAGTGACTCAATTAATATTCCTGTGATTGCTTCAGGCGGAGCAGGATTGAAAAAACATTTTGTTGATTTATTTAAAAACACCACTATAAGTGCAGGATTGGCAGCAAGTATTTTTCATTATGGAGAAATACCAATACCAGAATTAAAACAATATTTATTAGAACAAAATATACCAATACGATTATGAAAATAGATTTTACAAAAGGAGACGGATTAGTTCCAGTGATTATACAAAGCGTTTATACTTTACAAGTATTGATGCTAGGTTATATGAATGAAGAAGCATTAGAAAAAACGAACAAGGAAAAAAGAGTTACTTTTTTTAGCCGAAGCAAGAATAGGTTATGGACTAAAGGTGAAGAGTCAGGAAACTTTTTGGAAGTGAAAGACATTCAAATTGACTGTGATAATGATACTGTTTTAATTAAAGCACTTCCCAAAGGACCGACATGTCATACAGGAACGACTAGTTGTTTTAAAGAAGAAACTTCAAAAGGTTTTTTATACCAATTAGAAGAAATAATTCACCAGCGAATAGATGAAAATGATTCAGCATCTTATACCAATAAGTTATATAAAAAAGGTATCAATAAAGTAGCGCAAAAAGTTGGGGAAGAAGCAGTAGAATTGGTGATAGAAGCAAAAGATAACGATACTAATTTATTTAAAAATGAAGCCGCAGATTTGTTATATCACTATTTAATTTTACTAAAAGCCAAAGGTTATAAATTGACAGATATTGAGGAAATATTGAGAAAAAGGAATTAGCAAATACTAATACTATAAATCATTTTTTATCATTAAATTTGATGTTGATATTCTTCAATAGTTAAATTATGAGTAAAAAAATAGGGCTTAAAGAAGCTATGTCAATTGGAATTGGAGGAATGGTTGGTGGTGGGATTTTTGCTGTTCTAGGTCTAGCCGCATCTCTCGCCAAAGGAGGAACACCAGTTTCGTTTTTGATTGCTGGTTTAATTGCTTTTATTACTTCATATAGTTATGTAAAATTATCACTTAAATATCCAGATAGAGGAGGAACTGTAAAGTTTGTAAATCAAGGTTTTGGAATTGGAATTTTTAGTGGTGGAATAAATAATTTGTTATGGGTAAGTTATATAATTATGTTGGCACTTTATGCATCGGCATTCGGCTCTTATGCACCCAATTTGTTAGAACTTACAACTGATAAAGTAGTTGATTCACACATTTATGCAACAGCAATTGTGATTTTTGCAACAGCAATAAACTATTATAGTATTGCTGTCGTTGGCAAGATTGAATCTTATGCAGTGGTTATAAAATTAATAATTTTATTAAGTTTTGTTGTAGTTGGAGTTTACGGATTGTTTGGAAATCCACATTTAGAGCAATTATCACCAGAACATTGGGAATCTCCATTTAAATTATTAACTGCTGGAATGGTCATTTTTGTAGCTTATGAAGGTTTTGAATTAATTGCAAATGCTGCTCCTGATATAGAAAATCCTAACAAAAACATTCCAAGAGCCTATTATTGGTCAGTCCTTTTCGTGATTTTATTATATATAATTATTGCTACAGTAACAGTTGGATCATTAGCGTTTAGTCAAATTGCAACAGCCCAAGATTATGTTTTGGCTGAAGCTGCTAAGCCTATGCTTGGAAAAATAGGATTTACTATAATTACAGTTGCTGCGCTTATCTCTACTTTTTCAGCTATTAATGCTTCTTTATATGGAGGAAGTAGAGTGAATTATGAAATTGCAGTTGATGATGAATTGCCAAAAGAATTTACTCGAAAGTTATGGAATCAACCAATAGGACTATTCATTACTGCATTAGCGACTATAATTATAGTAAATACTATGAAACTTGAAAGTATATCTACTGCAGGAAGTGTTGGTTTTTTATTAATATTTGCAGTAGTAAATTTTGTAGGATTTAGACTTTCAAGAGAGATAAATGGAAAAAAAGTAATCCCATTATTTGGCTTTGTATTTTGTCTTGTAGCAATGATTGCTTTATTAGTTCAGCATTTTTCTGTTAGTAGAACAGATGTTTATATTGCTTTGGGGATAATTATATTTTGTTTTTTATTGGAGTATATTTACAAAAAAATTGAACCAAAAAATAAATAAATGAATCAAGTAACAGAAGTAGAGCAATTGTTTAAAAAATGGCAGTTATCTATAATTGATTTTTTGCCTAAAATTTTATTGGCATTAGTAGTACTTGTTACCTTTTATGTTATTGCAAAAATTTTTAAAGTAATAAGTAGAAAGTTTTATTCTAAAGTATTTAAAAAAGAGTCCGACATTGCAAAGATTGTTTCAGTAGTTATCTATTTCTTTTTATTAATTTCTGGAGTATTCTTGGCTTTAGAAGTACTAGGTTTAGAAAGTGTATTAACAAAACTATTAGCTGGAGCCGGAATTATTGGTATCGTGGCAGGTTTTGCATTTAAAGATATAGCTTCTAATGCTTTTGCAGGGCTTTTGTTGAATGTTCAACGTCCATTTAAAGATGGAGATTGGGTTTCAATAGATTCAAATTTTGGAACTATTAAAGATATAGGCTGGATAACCACTTCTATTAAAACAATAGAAGGACAAGAAGTATTTGTGCCCAATCAATTGATTTATAACAATACCTTTACCAATTACTCAACTTTCAAAAAGCGTAGAGTTATTTTAAAAAGTGGTGTTTCTTATGGAGATGATCTAGAACATGTAAAGTTAGTATCAATTGATGAGGTTAATAAGATTCCTAGTTTGCTGCAAAAAGAAGAGGTAGATTTTTATTTTACAAGTATTGGAAATTCTACTTATAATTTTGAAGTGCGTTTTTGGGTAAAGTTTACACATCAAAAAGATTATCTGAAAGCAATGAGTGAAATTATAATGCGAATAAAGAAACGTTTTGAAGAAGAAAACATCTCTATTGCTTACTCAGTTACTACACTTGATTTTGGAGTTAAAGGAGGCGTAAATTTATTTGATAATCCTATTGAAATTACATCTAATAAAAAATAAAAGATGCTGCAATTTTTCAAGAACGTTTTTAATCATTTTTTTAATAGTAACACGTTTCAAAAAGGGGCAGCCTTAGCTTATTATGCGGTATTCTCTTTGCTGCCAATGATTGTAATTATAATTTCATTACTTGGAATTTTCTTTGGAAAACAAGCAGTGTCGGGTGAAATATTTAATCAGTTAAAAGATGTTTTAGGTAATGACGCTGCAATACAAATCCAAGATATAATCAAGAATCAACATGTAAATCATAATAATGCTTTAACTACTATTTTGGGATTTGTAACATTAGCATTGAGCGCTTCAGGAATGTTTAGTCAAATTCATAGCTCTTTTAACAACTTATGGAATTTAAAAGCAAAACCTAAGAGTAGTCTATTAAATTATTTTAGAAAACATTTTTTATCATTTTCTGTATTGATTGTTTTGTTTTTTATAATTTTAATAAGTACAACAACACAAAGTTTTCTAGTAAAGCATTCTTCAAGTTTACACTCAAGTTATAGTTCTGTTTATCTATATGAACATTTAATTTCCTTTTTACTGGTGTCACTTATATTCATTATAATGTTTAAGTTTTTAGGAGATGCAATAATAAACTGGAAAGTTGCTTTTTTGGGAGGATTATTTACAGCCTTACTTTTTATCTTTGGTAAAATTGGGATTGCAAAATATATTGCACATAGTCATATAACTACTACTTTTGGTTCGGCAAGTGTCTTAGCATTATTGATGCTTTGGGTCTATTATACATCTCAAATTATTTTTTTAGGAGCATCTTTTGTGAAAGTTTTAAGTGATTCTTTAGGTATTAAAATCACCCCTAATTCAAACGCAGTGATGATTGAAAAAATAGAGGTGTAATATTTTATTAGTATTTTAGTCAATAATAATTGTTTGATTTACTAAATGAAAAATTTTGCTACAGGAGATTCAATTGATTTTATTCAAACTGCAAAGGAGAGTGATGGTAAAATGTCTAAATTTATCATGACTTTGGCACCTAAATCTTCTTGGGCAAAAAGCCCAAGACATTTTCACCCATATCAAACAGAGACATTTGAAGTAGTTGAAGGAGAATTAAATTTATCAGTTGGAAAAGAGAAGTATATATTGAGATCAAAAGACCCTAAAGTTACAGTTGATAAATTTACACTTCATAGTTTTTGGAATGCTACTAATAATGAAGTGAAATTCATTGCCGAGATTTATCCTCCAAGAAATATTGAAAAAGGAATAAGAAAAACCTACGAACTCTCGAAGTTAGGAAAAATTAATAAAAATAATATTCCATACAATCCGTTTTATAGCATGCTATTGATGAAAGATTTTGATGCTTATTTCCCAATTGTTCCTTGGAAATTTCAAAGGTTATTGTTTAATATTGGTGCTAAATTTGCTAATCTTTTTGGTTATAAATAATAAGATGAAGACATTAAAACACAAAGTAAACACTCTAATTTTTCCATTCGTACCAACATTTATTGCTAATAAATATTTATTTAGTAAATGGAAAAGAAATGGAATGCCAGTTCCACCTCCTCATATTGTAAAACAAAAAGTGATTGCTTATTATCAGCAGAAATTTGGATATAAAACTTTAATAGAAACTGGGACATATTTAGGCGCAATGCTTGAGGCTCAAAAGAATAATTTTAAGAAAATAATTTCTATAGAACTTGGTGTAGAACTATACGAAAAGGCTGTTAAAAAATTTAAAAACTATAAGCATATAACTATTGTTCAAGGAGATAGCGGAAAAGTTATGCCATCGATAATGAAAAACATAAATGAGCCTGCAATATTCTGGTTAGATGGACATTATTCAGAAGGTGTTACTGCAAGAGGAGAAAAAGATTGCCCAATTTATGAAGAGATTGACGCAATTTTTGCTAATCACAATTACAATCATATTTTATTAATTGATGATGCTAGACACTTTGTAGGAGTTAATGACTATCCAACAATTGAAGATTTAACTAATTACGTGAAAAGCAAGGATTCTGAATATTATGTTGAAGTTAAGGATGACATTATTCGTTTTGTAAAAAAATTATAAACCAATTTTTTTATTATAAAATAGTCTTAGAATTGTAACTTCGCCAATTCAAATGAATTTACGCAGTTACACATCGGAATTTAAAACTAACTTAAAACTCTCTTCACCTGTTATTTTAGGAATGTTGGGACATACTTTTGTTGGGTTGATTGACAATATCATGGTTGGTCAATTGGGTTCAGCACACTTAGCAGCAGTATCTCTAGGAAATAGTTTTGTGTTTATAGCTATGTCATTAGGAATTGGATTTTCAACTGCAATAACTTCTTTGACTGCCGAAGCCGACACTGAAAATGATGCTGTAAAGGCAAAATCGGTTTTTAAAAACGGACTCTTTTTATGTTCGGCATTAGGACTTGCTTTGTTTGTTGCAGTCTTGTTAGCAAAGCCATTAATGTATTCTATGGATCAACCAGATGAAGTAGTGCAATTGGCTATTCCTTATTTGAATTTAGTAGCCTTTTCGTTGTTTCCTTTGGTAGTGTTTCAAGGGTTTAAACAATTTGCAGATGGATTGTCCATGACACGTTACCCAATGTATGCAACTTTAATTGCAAATGTTGTAAATATTGTTTTAAACTATGTTTTAATCTTTGGGAAATTTGGATTTCCTCAATTAGGAATTGTTGGTGCTGCATATGGAACACTTGCATCAAGAATTGTGATGTTTGTTTATTTATGGTGGTTACTCCGAGGTAAAGAAAAGTCAAAAGCATTGGTAACTAATATCAAGTTTTTTATATTGGATAGTACCATGATTAAAAAAATCCTAAATCTTGGTTTTCCAGGAGCCATGCAAATGTTTTTCGAAGTTGCCATTTTTACGAGTGCAATTTGGTTAAGCGGTACTCTAGGAAAAAACCCTCAAGCTGCAAATCAAATTGCCTTAAATTTATCTTCGATGACCTTTATGGTTGCTATGGGATTAAGTGTTGCTGCAACTGTAAGAGTAGGGAATCAAAAAGGATTGAGGAATTTTAGAGAATTGAGAAGAATAGCATTTTCAATATTTTTCTTGACATTGATTTTAGATGTGGTTTTTGCTGCATTGTTCTGGGTATTCAATGCAACATTACCTACTTTTTATGTAGATTTAAATGATGCAACAAATTTTATTGATAACACCGAAGTAATCACAATAGCCTCAAAATTATTATTAGCAGCAGCAGTTTTTCAAATTTCTGACGGAATACAAGTCGTAGTTTTAGGTGCATTAAGAGGTTTACAAGATGTAAAGATTCCAACTTTGATTACCTTTGTATCTTATTGGTTGATAGGATTTCCTGTAAGTTATTATTTGGGAAAAGAAGATAGTTATGCGAGTTTTGGAATTTGGTTAGGATTATTGGCAGGATTAACAGCAGCAGCTATCTTATTATCAATACGATTCAATTATTTGACAAATAAATTAATAAAACAAAAGCATGGAACTACCTAAATTTTTATTGGGAGACAATACCGATTATCAAGAAGCTATATTTGTAATTCATACCGATTATCCAAGGTTTATTATTAATTTGGTGGATGATGAAATTGAGTGGTTAGAATCACTAGAAAGAAAAGATGAAGAGCAGTTGGCTATTGAAGTTGCAACTTTAATAGAGGAGGCGAGTGCTTTTTATGATAGGGAAATGAAGCGTTATGAAGATTAGTTTTTTACTTCGCTGCTTGTACCAATTCTAGTTTACTTATATTTGCTTTGGTTGTTATAAAACCGTAGTTAATTGTAGCAATTTTCTTTTCTATTTTTTCTATAGTTCCTGTAGAAGTTCCGTCTAATAAACGCACTTTATCATTGATTTTAAAAACATAATTTGCCTTAGCAATGGCTTCTTTTTTGGCTTTTTCTTTTTTTACTTCTCTTACTTTTTCAACTTTTACCAAAATCTCTTTTTCAATCTTTTCAAATTGCTCTTTCTTTTCTTGCACTACTTTTTTTACTTGTTTCTTTTGAGCCTTTGTTTTCTTTTTTGGTGGATTCTTCTTTAAATATTTAGTACGTTCAATTGTCGCCCATTTTGTGAATTCGGCAATTAATTCTTTTTTGTTATTGGTTTGGAAGTATTTATTTACCAACTCATTTACTTTTCTACCAGTAATCAACATTTTTTGATTGGTATCGTATAATTCTTGAAAAAGTTCTAATTTTTTCTGAATTTTATCATGCTTCTCATTCAGGCTTTCGGAATGTTCTTTGGCTTTATTTTGCTCTTTTTCAAGACTTTCAGAGTTCTTTTGTAATTTGTTTCGTTCTTTTTGAAGTTTAGAAATAGTTTTATCTAATCGTATCTTTTCACCTTCTACTTTTTTCTTTGCTCTGTTTATTAAACTAAACGGAATACCATTTTTTTGAGCAACTTCAAAAGTAAAAGAACTTCCTGCTTGTCCAATGTATAACTTGAAAAGTGGCTCTAAAGTTCGTTCGTCAAACTGCATATTAGCATTTACAACATTTTCTAATTCATCAGCCAAAACTTTTAGATTTGCATAATGCGTTGTGATGATTCCGAAGGCTTTTTTGTTATAGAATTCTTCCAAAAATATTTCTGCCAATGCACCACCTAATTCAGGATCGGATCCAGTTCCAAATTCATCAATTAAAAAGAGCGTATTATCGTTACATTTTTTTAAAAACTGACGCATATTTTTCAGTCTATAACTGTAGGTACTTAATTGATTTTCAATAGATTGATTATCTCCAATATCTGTAAGTATTTTGTCAAAAATAGAAACACTACTTTTCTCATCAACAGGAATTAATAATCCGCTTTGAAGCATCACTTGAAGCAGTCCTATTGTTTTTAATGTGATACTTTTTCCTCCTGCATTTGGACCAGAAATTACAATGATTTGTTGACTTTCATTTAATTCCAATGTTTGAGGAACAGTATCTAAATTACTCACTCTATTTTTTTCAAGCAATATAGGATGATAAGCCTCTTTTAAATAGATTTTTTTCTCATTTGAAATCTTCGGAAGTAAGGCACTGATATGATGTGCGTATTTTGCCTTTGCACCAATTAAATCTAATTGTGTTAAAAATTCTTGATAGGCTTTTAATAATTCAGTGAAAGGTCTTAAATCATTCGTTAATGACTTGAGAATTAAGATAATTTCTTGCTTCTCTTCAAAAATTAAATTTTCAAGATTTCTTGTGTGTTGTAAAGTTGCTTGTGGAGCAATAAAGACAATACTTCCAGTTCTAGAAGTACCTAGCATAGTACCTTTTACTTTTTTCTTATGCATTGGTATTACTGCCAATACGCGCTGATTATCAAGAATAGATTCCCTGATATCATCTAAGTATCCAGCACTATGCGATTTGCTCAGTGCTCTGTTAAAACTTTCATTTATTTGACTGCGAACACTTGCAATTTCTTTTCTAATGTATCTTAAGTTTATTGATGCTTTATCATCCACTTCGGCAAATGAAGTGATGATTTTTTTTATGGCGTCAACAATTTCGGTAGTATATTCAATTTCCGAACTATATTGATGTAATACAGGGTATATTTCTTTAAATTTTTTAAAGAATTTTAATTGTTCATTTACAGTTTCTGAGACATTCAACACCTTTAAGAATCCAGCAGGAGTTAAATAACTATTTTCAATATTCAATAGATTTATTTCCTTGTTGATGTCGTCAAAAAAATGATTTGGTATTCTATTATCATTTTGAAATGAAGTAGCATATTCATCTACTTTTTTCAATTCGCTGAGTAGTTTATTCTTACTACTATAAGGTCTAATTTTGGTTGTAAATTCTCTGCCTAAATCAGAAACACAGAAATCTTGCACACGCTCTAAAATAGCCTGAAACTCTAAATCGTTTAATGTTTTTTCTGATATAGTTATTGCCAAAATTGTATCTTTGAATCGGTTGTAAAAATAATAGAAAATTTAGAATGAACTCTTAATAATTCTTGTAATTATGAGTTAGTGTCATTCCTGCGTGGTTGCTGAGTAGCGGTCGTTGAGCGGTGTCGAAACGAATCGAAGTAAAAGCAGGAATCCATAAATGATTTAAAGGTTTGTTTAGATTCCTGCTTTCGCAGGAATGACAATAGTTCGTAGAAAATAATTTAAGAATGAACATACCAGTACCAGAAAGTTGGAAAGAAATATTTGAGCAAGAGTTTGAGAAAGCTTATTTCAAAGAACTGCAATATTTTGTTTCGACTGAATATGCGAATTATCAATGTTTTCCTAAAGAAGAACACATTCTTGCTGCATTTGAGCATTGCTCATTTGATGACTTGAAAGTTGTTATTATTGGTCAAGATCCATATCATGATGTTGGTCAAGCTAATGGTTTGTGCTTTTCGGTAAATGATGCTATTCCACATCCACCTTCATTAAAAAATATATTCAAAGAATTGCACGATGATATTGGAAAACCCATCCCTGAAAGTGGTAATTTAGAATCTTGGGCAAAACAAGGAGTACTATTGTTAAATGCAACTTTAACGGTAAGAGCACACGAAGCAGGAAGTCATCAAAAGAAAGGATGGGAGCAATTTACCGATGCTATTATCCAATATATTTCTGATAACAGGCAAGGTGTTATTTTCTTGCTTTGGGGAGGATTTGCACGAAAGAAAAGTAAGTTGATTGATAAGAAAAAACACGTTATTTTAGAATCCGGACATCCTTCTCCGTTGAGTGCCAATAGAGGTTATTGGTTTGGTAATAAGCATTTTTCTAAAGCCAATGAGTTGTTAGGGATTAGAAAGATTGATTGGTAGGTTATTGTTTCAATACCAAAATGTACATTTCCCTCTTCCTTTTTTAATTTCTATTAAATCATTTGAATCAGAAGAGATAGTACAATTGAATGAATATGTTAATTGAATACCTTTTTCTGGACTTTCAATTTCTCTAACACTTTCTATATCAAAAACATTTTCAATAAATGGCGGTTTACCAAAATCTGTAGATTGATATTCTATACCTGAATTATTTATCAATTGAGTATAATCAATAAATCTTATTATGATTTCAGGTGTTAGATTTTTTGGATCGTCAACTTCATGATATTCTAGTTCACTTCTATTAAAAAAAGTATAAAAATCACTATATTCATTATATCTGTAATAATTACTTGAATCAAATTTGTTTATAGTTTCATAAGCTCGAAAACTAATAAATGGAGTTTTTAATTCTACACTATTAGATATTTTATATGAATAAGAAAATTGGACTGTCACAGAGTCTAGTGCGGTATTACCAACAACTCTTCCAATTGAAAAAGTTTCATTACTAACTAATAGTTCACCATTAAATTCTCCAATAAAATAATCATCATAATTAACCAATGTATCTAACGCTTCTTGATATTTTTCAGATATTGGATTATGAGAAATATTTGGTTCTTCACAAGACAAGGAAAAAGACATTAAAATTACTAAGTAAATCAACTTTTTCATAGAAGGGTTTTTAAACTAGAGATAGTATTCAAATATATTAATTTATTATAATTATTTTTATAAAAATATTCTCAAATGAAATTTAAATTCGCATATATCTTCTGTTTAATTTTATTGTTTAGTTGCAAACCTAAAAAAGCAGTTGTTACAGAAGTTGTTGATTTGCCGCAAAATGAAATTAGTAGAGTTCAAGAAAATAGTAAAGAAACACTTGAAAAACCGTTTGTAATTTTAATTTCTTTAGATGGTTTTCGATATGATTATGCTGAGCGTTATGGAGCAACTAATTTATTGAACTTCGATGTGAAAGCCGATAAGATGATTTCATCTTTTCCAACAAAAACCTTCCCAAATCATTATGCTATTGTTTCAGGTTTGTATCCAGGAAATAATGGATTGGTGAGTAATTCTTTTTACATTCCAACCTTAAAAGAGCATTATAAAATAAGAGATAGAGGTGCGGTAAGAAATAAAGAATATTATAAAGGAACTCCTCTTTGGGTATTGGCATCAGAGCAAGAAATGGTTACGGCAAGTATGTTTTGGGTAGGTTCAGAAGCACCAATAAAAGATACACATCCAACATATTATTTTAATTATAATGGACGAGTGACTAACGAACAACGAGTAAACCAAACTGTTGAATGGTTGAAATTGCCAGAGAAAAAGAGACCGCATTTTATAACACTTTATTTCTCATTAACTGACGATGTAGGACATCGTTTTGGCCCTAATTCCGCAGAAATTGAAAAAGCAGTTAAATTAATAGATGCAACAATTGGAGATTTAATATCAAAAACCGACAAGTTGGATTTACCAATTAATATTGTTGTGGTTTCTGATCATGGAATGAAAGAAGTTGATATTGATAATATTATTTATTTCGAAGATGTAATTCCTAAAAATGTGATATACTCAGATAGCTTTCCACTGATGGTGTATTCTGATGATACGAAGATGATTGATTCATTGTATACCAATTTTAAGAAAGATTCATTAAGAGTAAATGTGTATAAAAAAGCAAATATGCCAAAGCATTATCATTATAAAGTTGATGATGATAGTGTAGGAGATTTAATAGTGATGCCGAAAGCACCTTATACTTTTGGAAAGCGCTCTTATACTTTTTCAAAAGGAAATAGCACTCATGGATATGACCCAACAACCACAGAAGAAATGGGAGCAATATTCTATGCTACAGGACCAGCGTTTAAAAAAAATCAACAAATTGATGCTTTTGAAAATGTACATGTTTATCCGTTAATTTCTGAAATTTTAGAATTGGATTATTCTCATTTAAAAATTGATGGGAAGAAAGAGGTTTTGGAAAGCATTATTAAGAAATAAAAAAGCCCATCAATTTGATGGGCTTTTTCTAAAAACTAAATTGTAGTATATATTAAATTACTTTTACATTTACTGCGTTTAATCCTTTTCTTCCTTCTTGTAAATCGAACTCTACCGTATCACCTTCACTTATTTGATCAATCAATCCGGAAATGTGAACAAAATGTTCTTTGTTTGAACCTTCTTCAACTATAAAACCAAATCCTTTTGATTCGTTGAAAAATTTAACTGTTCCTGTACTCATGTTATTATATTTAATTATTAATATTACTTGAGTGATTACAACTATGATGCCAATAAAAATAGCACGTTTATATAAATAGAGTTAATCTTTAAGTCAATATTTTGACAACTCTAAATTCATAATACTATCAAATTTTTTTTGTTTTATAGTATCTAATCCATGCTTGGTAAAACTATCATATAAATCTCCAGATTCTTTTAATTTGGGATAGAAACTAAGAATACTGTCAATATTTATATTATTTTTTAGCCAAAGTTTTTTTAAACTATCTTTTACTATTCTAACTTTCAATTCTGCTATGTTAAAATGACCTTGTTCATGATTTAAAAGAATATCACTTGTGTGACTAGATAAAGTTAGCGTTGGTTTTTTCCAAGACATTTCGGTATCCATTTTAGCAATGATAAGTGCTGGAGGGTAATTATAGACTTTGTTTTTTTATAAGCGATACTAGTAAAAATTTGAGCACTATAATTTGAAGAGTCAATAGGTTTACCTTTAAAATCATCCCAAGATATTTTTGACTCCCATTTTTTTTCTGAATATAGAGTATAAATTTGGCTAAATATATATTCATCAGAAATAAATAGAGTGATTGAATTAAATGTAATTAAAAAAACAAACAAATATTTTATTCTTTGCTTTAAGTCAGATTTAATCTTTTTGTAATAAATATATATCAATACTATTATAAAAATATTTATTATTACATTATAATAAACGTAAAATAGTTTTATTGTCATTAAGCAATAAAGAACTCCAATAGCAGAATATTTAAACCAAATAAATGAAGGATGTCTTATTGTGAATATCCCTTTTAAAAAATAGGTTATTCCAAAAAAATAACGGAATAAGAAAAGGTAAATTTAAATTATAGCCGATTTTTGTAAGTAAAAATGATGATAAAAAAATCAGAAGAAAAATTATAATATGAATACTAGATTTTAAATTCATTAAGCGAAGTTACTATTTATTAATAATTTTAAATCACTAAATTGCAGTTATGAAATTCGTTTTTAAAATAATTTTATTTTTAACCTGTTTTCAATCTTTTGGGCAATTACCTAAAGGCTTTGTGTATGTACAAGAAGAAATACCAACAATACAAGTTGAGTTGCGGTACTTGTCTGAAAACAACTTTGTTGGGAAGCAAGTAGATGGATATGAGGCGAATGTTGTTATCTTATCAAAGCAAGCAACAAAGGAACTTAAAAATGTACAAAATGAATTGTTAAAAGAGGGTTTGTCTCTTAAAGTTTACGATGCGTATAGACCGCAACGCGCAGTAAATCATTTTTGGCGTTGGGCAAAAGACGTAAATGATACCTTGACCAAACAGCAGTTTTATCCGAATGTAAAAAAGAAGAATTTATTTAAAGAAGGATATATAGCAACGAAATCTCGACATAGTAGTGGAAGTACACTTGATATTACGTTGATGAATATGAACACATGTAAAGAATTAGACATGGGAACTCCATACGACTTTTTTGGCCCAGAATCTTGGATTGCTTATGATAAAATCACTGAGCAACAAAAAGCAAATAGGCAGAAATTGCAATCTATCATGAGTAAACATGGCTTTAGAAATTACCCACAAGAATGGTGGCACTTTACCTTACGAGGCGAACCATTTAAAAATCAGTATTTTGATTTTGTAATTAAGTAATTGTGTCAAACCTCGAATGTAATACAGAAGTTTCCCAACCATTTCCTTTTTCATTTCTTACTGCAAATAAAATACGATTTCCATCGGTTCTTATATTGATAAGTCCGTAAATAATTCCGTCAACCAGCGTGAGTCGATCCAACTTTTTTGTTTTTGTTTCCGGATTTAAATCTCCAGCATCAGCACGTTCATAAGTAATTCTTAAATCTTTGATATTTTCTATTTCAGTATCATTAGAAGGATCATTATCAGCAGGAAGATTAATCTTTCCAGATTTTGGGATACCTATTCGCACACTTCTGGCAATTTCGGTAGAGTAGATAAGTGGCGAAATAATTGTATCATCACCATCGACTCTATAACCTGAAAGAGCGCTCATGGTCAACAAGTTTGCTCTTGGATGCGCATGTTTTTCATTATCTCCTGAAGAAATTACCGTTGCAGCAGCATTTACTTGTTGTAAAAATTTAAAAGACACATGATGACTTCCATGATGACAAGCCTTAGTAACATCTGAAGCAAATTTAAATGGAGGGTGTTGTTCCATTAATAATTTTTGACTTTTATCATTTAAATCACCGGTCAATAGAATTTTAAAACTTTTATATTTAAGGGCAATTACATTACTATTTCCGTTGGTGTTTTTAGAGTGACTTCCTAAATCATTCATTTCAATTTTTCCATTTTCTTTATGATAAAGTGGCCCAAGAACTTCAATCACAACATCAGAATTTCCTAATTCATAGCTTGGTAAATAAACGTTTTCTGTAGTACCTGATTCATAACCTATAAAGTTAATATTTGCGTTTGGCTGTGAATTAACAAATGTTTCTAAAAAGTCGTGATATTCACCCTGAATTTGAGGGTAAACCGAAGTGTCTAAATTATTTATAATACTAGCCTTGTTGGTAAGGATGCTCTTGAGTCTTTTATTTTCTTCTATTCCCAATCCTCTTCTTCCACCTTTTTCCATTCGCCACCAAGCTACTCCAGCATGATAGAAATTTTTTACTTCAACTTCGTTACAGTCAATTTCTCGTCTTACTTCTGGTTCTTTATTTACCAAATCCCACAAGCCACCGTAATGATCTGCATCACAATGTGAGACAATCATATCGTCAATAGTAATTTTGTCTAAACCATATTCTCGATGAAATTTCCAATCCACAAAATCTGCAGCATTTTTTTTGGTAGGTTGTTTGGTACGCATATAGCCACCATCAATTAATAAATGTTTTCCTAGCGTACTTTTATTTGGATCTGGACATTTTACTAAAACTCCATCTCCTTGACCAACATCTATAATATAAATTTCTAATAGCGATTCTTCACCGTAATCATCTTTAGAAATATAGCCTGTTTTACCACGACCTTTGCATTTTACCCTTCCGTCTTTAGTATCATTTTCATCTACTTTAATTCTGTCTCCCCAAAGCAGTTGTATTTTGTATTTAGCGCCAATATATAGCGTTGCAGTATCCGAAGAAATATAACGTGTTTTCATCTTGTAAAAGGTTTTTAGTTAGATGAAATTCACCAAGAATTATTTAAAAGGAGGAATAATTTTAAAGGCGCATTTCATAGCAATGATTAAAATTTTCACTGCTAATATACGTCTTTATTGTCAGAAAATCAATAGTTTAATGGAATATTGATTTAGTTAAAGTTCATTGGTAGTTGATAAGTGTAATCTACATATTCTCCATCAATTATTGTTGGAATCCAATCTTTCATTAATAAAATTAAACGTTTAGCTTCCTTACTATAATAATCATTTGTACTTGCAACAATATTAATATCTGAGATGCTTCCGTTTTTTAATACTGTAAACTCTACAATAACATTATTGCGAATTCCCAACCTAAAATGCCTTGGTAAAATTTTTGCGTTTTTTCGAAAAAACTCTTGAATTGCTTGTTGACCTCCTTTATAAATTGGCGCAATTTTATAATCAAAATGCTTAATTTCATTACCTTCTTTATCATAACATTTTCCAGAAATGAATTCTCCTTTTATATATAAATCTTCTCTTTTTAATTGCCCATTTTCATAGTATGTTAGTAATTTTCCATCCAATCTATCTGCTTTATATAACCTGAATTCTTTTAATACTCCATTTTTGTGATACTTTTTTGATATTCCATTCAGTACATAAATTTGCGTATCATAATATTCAATTTCCCAATTTATATAATTTTTTACTTCAATTAATCGACCATCAATTGTATAATGTTTTATTACTTGATAAACCTTTTCTATATCTTTTATTGTTTTTACCAAATAAGTTGTCGCATTAATACTATCAACAACATTCTTGTCATCATCATAATATACAGTTTCAGAAGTCTGGCTATAAGAGAAAAATGAAATAATTAATAATAAAAATGTTAATTGATTTAATTTCATTTAATAAAAATAAAAAAGTTTACTCAAATTCACTTGTAAAGTGAAGTTTTACAGTTGGGAACTTACTTTGAGTCATTTGAATAGTAAAAGAAGAATCGGCAAAGAAAACCAATTTCCCTTGTTTGTCTTTTGCTAAATAGCGTTGTTTTACTCTTTTAAACTCCTTAAATTCATCATTTTTTGGATCTTCAGGGTCTACCCAACATACTTTGTGCATTGGTAAGTTCTCATAAGTACATTTTGCACCATACTCATGTTCTAAACGATATTGAATCACTTCATATTGTAGTGCTCCAACAGTGCCAATTACTTTTCGTCCGTTAATTTCTAATGTAAATAATTGCGCAACACCTTCATCCATCAATTGTAGCAAACCTTTTTGTAATTGCTTTGACTTCATTGGATCTGCATTGTTCACATACCTAAAGTGTTCAGGAGAAAAACTAGGTATTCCTTTAAAATTTAGTTGTTCACCTTCTGTTAGTGTGTCTCCAATTTTAAAGTTTCCAGTATCGTGTAATCCAACGATATCTCCAGGAAAAGATTCGTCTACAATTTCTTTCTTTTCGGCAAAAAAAGCATTGGGACTTGAAAACTTCATTTTCTTTCCGTTTCTTACGTGTAAGTATGGTGAGTTACGCTTAAAAGTTCCAGAAACAATTTTTATAAATGCCAATCTATCTCTATGTTTAGGATCCATATTGGCATGAATTTTAAAAACGAATCCAGTTAATGTTTTTTCTTTAGAATCAACTAAACGTTCTTCAGCCATTTTTGGTTGCGGAGTAGGAGCGATTTCAGTAAAACAATCTAACAATTCTTTTACTCCAAAGTTATTCAATGCCGAACCAAAAAACACAGGTTGTAATGAACCATTCAAGTATTCTTCATTATTGAATTCAGGATACACTTCATAAACCAATTCTAATTCTTCTCTTAGGGTATTTGCCGCATCTTCTCCAACAACTTCATCAAGTTTTGAATCATTTAAGTCACTAAACTCTATACCTTCAGAAACAGTTTGCTTATTTTCTCCTGAGAAAATATTCAACTTTTTCTCCCATATATTATAAATTCCTTTAAAGTCATAACCCATTCCTATTGGAAAACTCAAAGGAGTAACTCTCAATCCTAGTTTTTGTTCTACTTCATCTAGCAAGTCAAAGGCATCTTTTCCTTCTCTGTCTAGTTTGTTGATAAAAACAATCATAGGAATATTACGCATTCTACATACTTCAACCAACTTTTCAGTTTGTGTTTCAACACCTTTGGCGACATCAATAACAACAATTACACTATCAACAGCAGTTAAAGTTCTAAAAGTATCTTCAGCAAAATCTTTGTGTCCAGGAGTATCGAGAATATTAATTTTCTTGTCTTTGTAAATAAATGCTAAAACTGAAGTTGCAACAGAAATTCCACGCTGACGTTCAATTTCCATAAAATCGGAAGTTGCTCCCTTTTTAATTTTGTTATTTTTTACAGCTCCTGCTTCTTGTATAGCACCTCCAAAAAGTAACAATTTTTCGGTAAGTGTAGTTTTACCAGCATCTGGATGGGAAATAATACCAAAAGTACGTCTGCGTTCTAATTCTTCAATAAAAGACATAAAAGATTTGTTCAATAAAATTCGAGTGCAAATATACTGTTAAGTAATACAATTATCAACGAATAACTTCAACTTTCAAAGGTACTTCAATTTTAGGCCATTCATCAGGAGTTGTTTCTAGTTTAGATATTTTATCAATAGCCGAAAAACCTGAAATTACTTCTCCAAAAACAGTATGTTCTTTATTTAAATGATGAGCGCCATTTCTACTTTGAACGATATAGAACTGAAATGGAGTTGAAAATTTATACGGATTATCATCATAATCTCTAGCAGTGGCTATAGCACCATACTTATGTTTTCTGTGTGGTAAAAACTCTGGAGGTAATTTGTAAAATTGATATTTTCTACGAAAGTTATAAGCATCTATTTTTTCAGAATTTCCAGCTTGGATTACAAAATTTGGTGAAACACGATAAAATACAGTAGTATCGAAATAACCAATCTTGGATAGAAAAATAAAATTCGCTCTATGGATAGGTGTATCTTTATATAACCTGATTTTAATAGGCCCAAAATCTGTTTTAATATTTACTATAGTTTCTTTGTTTTGCTTGCCATATTCGGTAAAAAATGCCTTAACATTTTTTCTATTTAGACTATCCCAACTCTTTTGTACAACCTCTTCTTTTTTTATAATCGTTTTTGGCTTAACTTTTTGCTTGGGCACTACTTTTTCAATTGTTTTTTTTGGTTTTTGATTACAACCAATAAATAAACAGATAAATATTACTAAAGTGAGAGTTCTACTAAAACGCATGTATAATCAATGATAATTGTCGCAAATATAAAACACCCATTTTAATAAACAATTTTAGGTTGTAATTTGTTACTTTTGTTTTTATGGTAGAAGAGCAAGTTATATTAGTCGATACAAATGATAATCAGGTTGGGTTGATGCCCAAAATGGAAGCGCATGAAAAGGCAATATTGCATCGTGCATTTTCTGTTTTTGTATTTAATGATAAGGGAGAATTGATGTTGCAACAGCGCGCTGCAGGAAAATACCATTCACCGTTGCAATGGACTAATACCTGCTGTAGTCATCAGAGAGATGGAGAGTCAAATTTAGACGCTGGAAAAAGAAGATTACAAGAAGAAATGGGTTTTGTATGTGAATTACAAGAAGTATTTTCATTTATTTACAAAGCACCTTTTGATAATGGATTGACCGAGCATGAACTAGATCATGTGATGATAGGAAAGTATAATGATAATCCTGTGATTAATAAAGAGGAAGTTGAAGCGTTTAAATGGATGACTTTGGAAGAAATAAAAGTTGATATGGAGTTACAACCTCAGATTTATACAGCATGGTTCCGAATCATTTTTGATAAATATTATAATTTTATAAAATCATAATGCCAAAAGTTACTGTACATAGAAAAGCACATTTTAATGCTGCACATCGCTTACACAATGGTGATTGGAGTGATGCACGAAATGCTACGGTATTTGGTAAATGTGCAAATCCACACTATCATGGTCATAACTACGAATTGATTGTTGCTGTGAAAGGTGAAATTAATCCAGTGACAGGTTTTGTGATGGATATGAAAGTGTTGAAAGATTTAATTGAAGTTGAAATAGAAGAGAAATTGGATCATAAAAACTTAAATGAGGAAGTTGAAGAATTTAAAACGCTGAATCCAACTGCTGAGAATATTGCTGTGGTGATATGGAATATATTACGAACTAAAATAGAAGAGCAATTAGAATTGTCAGTTACATTGTATGAAACGCCTCGAAATTTTGTAGTTTATACTGGAGAATAAAAAGCATGATAAAAATAGGCGACAAAGCACCAGTATTTAGTTTAAAAGATCAGGATAATAAAGATTTTTCTATGGGTCAGTTTCTTGGTAAAAAACCTTTAGTGATTTTCTTTTATCCCAAAGACTTTACTCCAGGATGTGTGAAGGAAGTATGCGCTTTTAGAGATCAATATCAAGATTTTCAAGATAAAGGTGTAGAAGTTGTCGGAATTAGTTCCGATGGACATAAATCTCATGAAAAGTTTGCGAAAAAGCATAATTTACCATTTACACTGTTGTCTGATACTAACGGAAAAATAAGAAAGCAATTTGGCGTTCCAAGTAGTCTTTTCGGTTTACTTCCAGGAAGAATGACTTTTGTGATTGATGATAAAGGTATTGTAATTATGAGATTTAACAATCAATTTGGAGCCGATAAACATATTGTGGAATCTTTAAAGGCGCTTAATAAATTATAGAATGAGTTTAGATTATCCAATAAAATTTCAACCAATATTAAAAGAAAAAATTTGGGGAGGCGATAAACTTATAAGTTTGTTGAACAAAGATTCTAATAAAGAAAATATTGGAGAAAGTTGGGAAATTTCGGATGTTGAAGGAGATACTTCTGTTGTTGTTAATGGAAAGCATAAAGGTAAAAGTTTAAAAGAATTAATTACTGAATATAAAGGAGCGCTAGTTGGTGAAAAAGTATATCAAGAATTCGGGAGTAAGTTCCCTTTATTAATCAAGTTTATTGATGCTAAAACGCCTTTGAGCATTCAATTGCATCCACATGATGATTTAGCATTAAAGCGACACAATTCTTTTGGAAAAACTGAAATGTGGTATGTGATGCAGGCTGATGAAAAAGTAAATTTGATAGTAGGATTTAAAGAAGATACTACTGCTGAGGAATATTTGCACCATCTTGAAAATAAAACTTTAGTAGAAATTTTAAATTTCGATGAGGTAAAAAGAGGAGATGTTTATTTTATTCCAACTGGTAGAATTCATGCAATTGGAGCAGGAGTTATGCTGGCTGAAATTCAACAAACTTCTGATATTACTTATAGAGTTTATGATTGGGATAGAATAGATGCTGAAGGGAATTCGAGAGATTTACATACCGATGAAGCTATAGATGCGATTGATTATAATGGTCAAAAAGATTATTCAACTCAATATAAAAAAGAGAAAAATAAAACCAATTCAGTAGTTGATTGCCCTTATTTTACTACAGGCTACATACCAATAAATGGTGAAATAAAAATTAATCATAATGATAAGGATTCATTTGTTATTTACATGTGTGTAAATGGTGCTGTAAATATAATAGTTAACTCAAAAAATACTAAATTAAACAAAGGAGAAACTATTTTGATTCCTGCTGCTCTTAAAGAATTAACTATTTCGTCATTAGAAAATTCAGAATTATTAGAAGTCTATATAAAATAAACAGGCCTTTGATTGCTCAAAGACCTGTTTATCAATATTGGTTATGGCCCCCACAATAACCAATATTTTTTGATAACATTAATTCACATAGCAAATATCTTACATATATATAAAATATTATACAGGAAAAACCCCTTTTTTTATAGGGGGTTTTTCCCCTTTTTTTGAGGATGTTTTCCCCTTTTTGGCAATTAAATGCTTTTATGAAACTTTTTTTATTGCATTTTGATTTAATTGAAAACTAAAAGTAGTTTTGCAAATAAGATTTTTCGAGTTGTTATTTGTTTTAAATACTTCAATAGCAAATTGTAATTCACCTTCGCCAAACTTTTTTAAATGACTTTTTAAACTCAATTGATCGTTCAAAGAAGAACTTTTTAAAAGGTCTAATTTTTTGATTGAAGGCTTTGAAGAAATATACTCTTTAAATGGAGTTGCGGCATATAAAGCCAATGTTTCCATTTTTTTATAGAGTATTACAGGAAGTAATACATTGTTATTGTTGACTTGATTGTTACTAACAATAAAATTTGAGAAGTTGTTTTCGTTGTGAGTTAAATTTTTCATGACTTATGTGTTTAAATAATAGAGATACAAGAATAATACTGATACTTTGCTGTTGTGGATGTTTGACATTGCCTGTTTCATTGTTCGTTGAATTGTTTTTGTTGTTTTCATAATGTTTAAAATTTAGATATATAAAAAAAGGTGCTTTTCTGTTTTGAAAAGCACCTTTTAGGTTAATTATTGGTTAATTTTTGGTTTATCTTTTTTTGAATAAATGACCAGTGCTTTTCTTTACATATATAGGCTGCTTCTGCATCTTATGCATACGAATTGAAGCCCACGAATTAGGAATAATTGTGGTAAAAAACCTGATAATATTTGTAATGATAGTGTTCATTTACGTCATTTATTGACTCAAAAGTAGGAATAATTTTGTTCCTTGCAAACAAATTAACCGCAAAATGTATAATAAAATTAAAGTAATAGCTTTTGATGCCGATGATACGCTATGGGTAAATGAGCCTTATTTTAGAGAAGCAGAAGAAGAATTTGCAAAATTACTAAGTGCTTATGAAACAGAAAATAAGATTCATCAAGAGCTATATAAAAAGGAAATTGATAACCTTCCGTTATATGGATATGGCGTAAAAGGCTTTATGTTATCTTTGATAGAATGTGCTTTAGAATTGTCTAACTATCAATTATCAAACGATGCTATTGAGCAAATAATTGAAATTGGTAAAACAATGCTCAATAAACCGATTGAATTGTTAGAAGGAGTAGAAGAAGTATTGAGTAAATTAAAAGGCAACTATAAAATCATATTGGCAACCAAGGGTGATTTATTGGATCAAGAAAGAAAATTAAAAAAATCTGGATTGTTGCATTATTTTGATCATATTGAAGTGTTGAGTGATAAAAAAGGAGCAAATTATAAAAGATTGATTCATTCTTTGGATATTCAACCAACTGAACTATTAATGATTGGTAATTCTTTAAAGTCTGATGTGTTGCCTTTGATTGACATAGGTGCTCAAGCAATTCATATTCCATATCATACAACTTGGGAACATGAAAAAGTGAATGATACTAGCGAAGAAAAGGAATATAAAACCTTGAATAGTTTGGTTGATATTTTGCCACTATTAGAATAAGAATATGTAAATTTGCACTATTAAAATTAAAATATAATTATGGCAAGTGTTAGAAATTTAAAAAAGGATATCAACTACGTTTTAGGAGACGTAATTGAAGAATGTTATTTGAAAGAAATGTTGAATCCTGAAGTTGATTCTAAAAAAGTACAAGCTATTGTTGATGAGGCAATTGAGTCTTTTGACAGCCTTATTGAGCGTGTAAATGATAAGAAAGTTGAGAAAAAAAGTGCTCATTATAAAGCGGTACAAACTGATTTAGAGACTGTTGCAGGAAAATTACTTGACAAAGTAAACAAATTGTAGTTTTTTTATACTAAAACTACTTTTGATACGTTACAAGTTTATTAACCACAACAAATCTGTATTCTATGTCAAGAGCAATGTTCGAGTACACCAAAACCGTACTCAAAAAAGTGAGTTTTAACTCCGAATTATTTTGCAAAGAATTAGAAAAAGCTATTAAGAGGTTATTACCTTATGAAATTGATGAACTACGTATTTGGTTACAGCAATTAACATTGCAAAAACCAGAATTAAATGTTTGTATGTCAATCATAAATAAATAAAAAAGGAGCGTTTTACGCTCCTTTTTTATTATATATAGGACTTATTATTTTAATATCATTGAACGAAATAGCGCCTCGTATTATTCCATCTATCGTATTTTTTAGACTCTCAATCAATTGCATTTTTAATTGCGACTTGTGATAAATTAAACTTACTTCACGCGCAGGCGCAGGAGAATTAAATTCTCGTAAATGTTTTTGATCCATTTCATTTAGGTCAAGTGTGTGCAAATAGGGAAGTAGTGTCATTCCCATATTTTCTTTAGATAATTTTATAAGCGTATTAAAACTTCCACTATCTAATTGAAACGGAGAACTAGAGTCATTTTTATAAGCCTTGCATAGATTTAAAACGCTGGCTTTAAAGCAATGTCCATCTTCTAATAATAGAATATCACTTAGTTCCAAATCATCTACATCAATATTTTTTTGATTGTATAATCGATGATTCTCTGGAATAAAACCAACAAAGGGTTCAAAATACAATACACGCTCTTTGATAGCCTCATTTTCAAGAGGTGTAGCTGCAATTGCGGCATCAATATGACTTTCTGTTAATTTCTTGACAATTTCTTCGGTAGTTAATTCTTCAATTATCAGATTTACTTTTGGGTATTTTTTTAAGAACGTTTTTAAAAACATCGGTAATAGTGTTGGAACAATCGTTGGTATAATTCCAACTTTAAATTCACCACCAATAAAGCCTTTTTGCTGATCCACAATATCATTGATTCGATTACTTTCATCAACAATGGTTTTGGCTTGTTCTACTATTTTTTTTCCAATTTCGGTTAATTGAATAGGCTTTTTACCTCTATTAAATATTTGGATTCCTAGCTCATCTTCCAGTTTTTGAATCTGCATACTAAGTGTAGGTTGTGTAACAAAACAATGCTCTGAAGCAACTGTGAAATTTTGATATTCGGCAACTGCCAATACATATTTTAATTGTGATATAGTCATAAGTATAAATTAATGCTATAAAAATATAAAAATTATCAATTATATTTATAATAAATTACGTTAAATTAAAGATAAATTTGCAGTATAAATAAGTAAAACATTAAAAATCAACGATATGAATACAACAATTTTAGGGTTAGATACTGCAAAAACTAAAGAATTAAGCAGTGAATTGAACACACTTTTAGCCAATTTTCAGGTCTATTATCAGAGTTTAAGAGGATTGCATTGGAATATCAAAGGAAAAAACTTCTTTGAATTGCATGTGAAGTTTGAAGAGTTTTATACTGACGCGCAAGAAAAAGTAGATATGATCGCCGAGCGTATTTTAACTTTAGAAGGAACTCCGCTACACACTTTTAGTGATTACAGTAACTTGGCAAAAGTGCCAGTAGCAATGAATGTGTCAAATGATGTAGAAGCAGTAAACTTGGTCGTGAATTCTTTATCAGAATTATTAAAGATTGAGCGTACAATTTTGGATTTGTCGGACGAAGCAAATGATGAAGGGACAAACTCGATGATGAGTGACTTTATTGCCGAGCAGGAGAAAACAATGTGGATGCTAAATGCTTGGTTAGGTTAAGACCAGAACTCACGTTTTTTATTCAATTCTTCCTGTTGCTTTTGATATTCTTCTTCGGAAACAACTTTTAGGAACGACTTGTGTTGCTCAATAGAAAATTCAATTTGAGAAACGATTTTTTCAACACTATCATTCTCATAATCTATTTCAAGAGGTTCTTTGACTACAAATGATTGTAAAACACCACGTTTTTTTATTTGCAATCCCTTCTTGTCAAACGATCGCCTGAAACCATCAATAACAATAGGAATTACAATCGGCTTGTATGTTTTTATAATATGAGCCGTTCCTCTTCGTATAGGTTTAAAAGGCGTAGTTGTTCCTTGCGGAAAAGTAATCACCCAACCATCATCAAGTGCTTTACCAATATTAGAAATATCAGACATTTTCACTTGTCGGTTTACATCTTTTCCTTGACTTCTCCAGGTTCTTTCGACTGATATTGAACCTGTATATGCAAATATTTTTGGTAACAATCCTGACTTCATTGTTTCAGAAGCAGCGATATAATAGATATTCAATTTAGGCTGCCATATATAGCCAATGTTTTTGATGTTATCTACTCTTCCTTTTAAGGCAGCATTGAACACATGAAACATCGCAGCAACATCGGCAAAATACGTTTGGTGATTGGCTACAAACAGCACATTGTTGTGAGGTAAATCACGAATAATCTCCGAGCCTTCTATTTGTAGATTGTTAAACCTACGATAGCGACCATGTGAAATAACTCCAAAAATTCTGATAATCCATTTCTTGATAATTAGAATATGTCCAAAAGGATTTCTCTTGAAGAGTGCCATACAGATTGTTAAATTATAGGAAATACAAACTTACAAAAACTTTGGATTACAGCGACTTTATCAAGTCTTTGATTTCGCTTAGAATCATAGCAGTTGCTCCCCAAACAATGTAATCGTTTAATTTAAAGCAAGGTATATCAATACTTTTCATGTACGATGTACTCATATTTTTTATGATGATGTTGTTATCATTTAGTAAATCTGAGAGTTTTACTTCAATTATTTCTTCCACTTCATGGTTTTTGGTAAACGTAGGAGCGTAGTCTAATGTTCCAATAAAAGGCGTGACTAAAAAGTTACTCGGCGGAATATAAGCATCAGTCATTTGCTTTACAATGTTGATGTCTTCTTGTTTGATGCCTACTTCTTCAAAGGCTTCTCGCTTGGCAGTATGCTGTTTGTTGGTATCACTTTGTTCTGCTTTGCCTCCAGGAAAACTTATTTGTGCTGAGTGTGTACCTTTATAACTTGCTCTCAACGTAAGTAAAAAATGTGTTTCGTTATTTTTATTTGGATAGAAAAGTGCCAATACAGCCGCTTCTTTGGGTTGTGCAGCCTCAATCTTATCTTGACTATATTTTAGACGCATTTTGGGCGCTAGCCGAAACTGAGATTCTAAACCACCTAAAGGTGCTTTTTGTATGTTTATTAGTTGAGAAGTAAATTCGTTAAAATTCATTGGTTAAAACTACTATTATTTTCAAAACCATGTATTACTGAATGTTACATTTTTTTGATTTTAAATTTTTTTAAAACTATCTTCGTTGACTAATGATGAAATACTGCATAACCAATGTCAAAAGACAATAAATTAAAAACAGGATTAAAATTTATATTGGAGTTAGTAGAAGAGTTTTTTAACACTTCTCTTAAAGCCAATAGAAAAAGAACTTGGCATCAACATGTAGTGCCTTATGAGGATGATTGGGCAGTACGCCGAGAAGGGAATAAACGAATTACTTCAAAACACCGAAAACAAAGTACGGCAATTAACAAAGCCAAGACTATAGCCAAAAAAAAGAAAGCCGATGTTATCATACACCGAGCAGACGGTACCATACGCGATCGTATTAAGTATGATTGAGAAATGATTTGTTAATAGTTATTAAAAATCTTTGATTATGGTTTTCTAAATAATTAACTTCGCTAACGGATGATATAGTTCTTTAAAACAGAACGATATCTTAACCATTAGCGAAACCTTCAAATTTTTCTACCAACTCCCATCTTTCTGTTTTTTATTGGCAGCGCATAATTGTATGATTTCTGTAATTCGCTTTTGGCGTGTGGCTTCACGCTTGGCATTAAATAACCAATACAAATAGCCTTTTCGGTAAGAAGTAGCAAAGTTTTCATAATTTTCAAAGGCTTGTTTGTTGGCTTTAAAAGCAGTCATTAAGTCATTTGGAATGACTTCATTGTCTATATCGTTTAATGCATCCCAAGAGCCATTTGCTTTGCCAATTTCAATAGATTTTAAACCTGCAGTATGCATTAAATCATCGGCCAATAATTGTTCAATATAGGTTTTGTTCAATTTGCTCCATACACTTTTTGGTTTGCGTGGCGTAAAATATTGCTTGCGTTTTTCATCATTTATTCGCTTTACTGTAGAGTCAATCCAACCAAAACACAATGCCACTTTTACGGCTTCTTCCCAACGCATACTTGGAGTATTGGAAGAGACTTTATAAAAAATCAAATAAACACCAGTATAGTTCGCATGGTTTTCGTGCAACCAAGCACGCCATTCAGCATCGGTAGGAAAATAGAGTAGTGGCTTATCCATGAATCATAGTGTTTAAACAGTTGAATAAAAGTAAGTTAAATTTTATTGTTATATTTGAGAATAACGAAAAAACTAAATTATGCAAAATTCTTTAAAAACAGTATTAATGGTTGTAGGTGTTATTTTAATCGCCTACGGTTTGTATTCAGCATTTTTCGCACAAACAGTTGTTGATGCTGGTCCACTACAAGTAAAAAGTAAAGAGGGTTTAAATACTCAAAACATTGTATTAATCGCTTTGGGTGTTGTTGCGCTGTTAGGCTCAGTGATGTCTAAGAAAAAATAATTATTCTACTCTTTTAATAGATTCAATAAGAACTGGTTTAATCAAAAACTGGTTCTTATTTTTTTGTGCTTGTATTTTTTTAACCACATCCATTCCTTGTATCACTTTTCCAAAGGCAGCAAAACCTTGTCCGTCAGGATTTCGCTTACCGTTATAGTCTAGTTCTGGTTGGTCGTTAATACAAATAAAGAAACTCTGTGTAGCACTGTTTGGCTTGTCACGAGCCATAGAAACGGTTCCGTCTAAATGCTTAATGCCAGTTTGCTCGGTAGTTTCAATTTCAATTGGTTCAAAGACATTGTATTCTCTTCTTTTTCCGCCTTGTATCACTTCAATTTTTATGTCTCTGTCGCTTTCATTTTCTGGTGTACACACTCTAAAAAACTCACTTTTTTCATAATAACTGCTATCAACATAGCGTAAGAAATTTGCCACAGTTATAGGTGCTTTATCGTCATATAATTCTATGATAATGTTTCCTTCGCTGGTTTTGATTTCGCAAGTTGGATAGTCTTTTTTAGTGCAGTTTGAAAATGCAACTAATACAATAATAAGCGTTATAATTTTTTTCATGGTTTGGTTTTTAAGGCTTCTTTTAAAATGGTTACAGGATGTTTTGCAATACGTTTGGTGCCATCAAATATTTGATGACGACAACTAGTTCCAGCAGCAGCAATCTCGGTATCGCTAGCGCAGTTTCTTATTTTGGGGAACAAAGTGTCTTCACCAACTTTCATACTTACTTCGTAGTGTTCTTTTTCGTAGCCAAATGAACCTGCCATTCCGCAACAGCCAGTATTCATAATGGTTACGTTATAGTTCTCTGGAATATTGAGCATTGAGAATGTTGCATGTGTACTCGAAAATGCTTTTTGATGGCAATGCCCGTGAATTTTCAATATTTTAGATGTATTGGTAAAATTATCGGCAGTTATAGTTCCTTTTTTGTACTCACTTGCCAAAAATTCTTCAATAGTAAAACAGTTTTTTGAAATAGTTTTGGCAGTAGTTTTATCATCAGCAAGTCGTAAATATTCATCTCTAAACGTTAAAATTGCCGAAGGTTCTAGTCCAATTAAGGGTATTTCATCAGTAATTAAATCTTTAAAGAAAGTCACATTTTCATTGGCAATGGCTTTGGCTTCGTTTAAAAAACCTTTGGAAATATAGGTTCTACCACTTTCCAAATGATGCACAGGAATAACCAAATAATTTAAACTTTCTAGCAGTAGCATTGCATCTTTTCCAACTTCGGTATCCAAATAGTTGGTAAACTCATCGATATATAAATAAAGTGTTTTTGTAGGATTTTCTACATAAATTTTTCCATCATCTAACCAATCAGAAAAATTGATAAAAGCACTCAAACTCTTTTTTACTTTTGGTAATGTTCTTTTTTGATGTACTCCTGTTATTTTTTTTATGATACTAGATGTAAAACTATTCTGTGAAATAAGGTTGTAAAACTTTGGGACTCGTGAAGCAACTTTGTTAAAGTTTGTAGATTTTGCAAATAACTTACTTCTAAAAGAATAACCATTTGTTTCTTGATATTGATATAGAAATTCGGCTTTCATAGCAGCAATATCTACATTACTTGGACATTCGGTTGCACAGGCTTTACAACTTAAGCATAAGTCCAAAACTTGCTTTAGTTCTTCGGAATCAAATTTGTTTTTAGCAGTATTGTTTGTTAAAACTTCACGCAGCATATTTGCTCGTGCACGAGTTGTCTCTTTCTCATTTTTTGTAGCACGATAACTTGGACATAAGGTTCCTCCAGCCTCTGGAGACTTTCTACAATCACCAGAACCATTACATTTTTCGGCCAATTTTAACACACCTTCATTGTCAGAAAAATCTTGAAGTGTGGTGATCTCTGGTTCATTTCTATCTATCTCATAGCGCAAACTTTTATCCATAGGAAAAGCATCTGTTATTTTTCCTTTGTTGAAAACATTGTTTGGGTCAAATGCTTTTTTGATACGTCTTAACAATTGATAATTTTTGTTGCCTATCATCATAGGAATAAATTCGGCACGAACAATTCCATCTCCATGTTCGCCACTAAAAGACCCTTGATATTTTTTTACCAATTGTGCCGTTTCGGTAGTTATTTTTCTAAACAAAACGACATCCTCTTTTTTCTTTAAATTTAATATTGGACGTAAGTGAATTTCGCCTGCACCTGCATGCGCATAATACACAGCATCTTGTTGGTAAGCATCCATTATCTTAGTAAACTCTTCAATATATGCTGGCAAGTCTTCAAGCGCAACAGCCGTATCTTCAATACAGGCAACGGCCTTTTTATCTCCTACAATATTTCCTAACAATCCTAAACCTGCTTTTCGTAAAGAAAATGCTTTATCAATATCATTTCCAATTAGTTTTGGAAATGCGTAACCGAAATTGTGTTGCTTTAAATCGGTAATTAAATTATCGGCAAGTTTTTCTGCTTCTTCAAGCGAATTTGCAGAAACTTCTAGCATTAATATTGCTTTAGGATCATCTTGTAAAAAGAAACGATTTTTTGCCTGTTCTCTATTGTTTTTGGTACAATCTAAAATTACTTTATCCATCAACTCACAAGCATATAATTGATGTTTCATAGCAATAACGGTGGCTTTTAAACTTTCGTTAATGCTTTCAAAATGAGGACAAACCATTATGCTATGCGTAGGAGGTAAGTTATCTAACTGTAAAGTAATGGCAGTTGAGAAAGCCAAAGTTCCTTCACTTCCTGATAAGAGTTTAGATAGATTTATGGTTGGTTGATTTCCTCCAAATAGATTGGAAGTTAAGAGTTCGTCAACGGCATAACCTGTATTTCTTCTATGAATACTTTCTTTCGGAAACTCTTTTTTAATTTCTTGCTGTTGTTCTTTGTTTGATAGTTCTTCAAAAATGGATTGGTAAATACTTCCTTCTAATGAATTTTCTTGAGTTTTTTGTGTAAACTCTTCAGAAGTGATTTCTGAAAAATTGACCTTAGAACCATCACTCAATATTCCTTGAATGCTTAGTACTTTGTCACGCGTAACTCCATAGCGAATAGAAGTACTTCCTGAAGAATTGTTTCCTACCATTCCACCAATCATACAACGATTGGAAGTAGAAGTATTGGGTCCAAAAAACAATCCATGAGGTTTTAAATAGCGGTTTAAATCATCACGAATAATTCCAGGTTGAACGGTTATGGTTTTGTTTGTTTTATCAAACTCCAGAATGTTGGTAAAATATTTAGAAATATCAACGACAATTCCGTCTCCAACACACTGTCCTGCAAGGGAAGTTCCTGCTGCTCTTGGAATGAGAGTTACAGCGTTTTCGTTGGCATAATTAATAAGTGTCTGTAAGTCTTTTTCGTTTTTTGGGTAGGCTACGGCTAATGGTGTTTTTCTATAAACCGATGCATCGGTTGCGTAGATACTTTTATGCAAATCGTCATAAAATAATGCTCCATTCAATGAATTGGAAAGCAATTCTAGTTGTTGATGATTTGGCATTTTTTATAAAGTTATTCTGTTTTTTTGAATACTACTTGACCATAACTACGTTTTACTTTGCAGAAATAAAATGGTTGACAAATAACTGTGGTAGCAACACCTTCAGGAACTGTCTCTTTAATAACAACTTCAAACTCTTTGCCTTTCTCTTTTACGCTTTCAACTTTAGTAGAATAACCACCAGAATTTTTTTCGCCCATAAATAGTGCAATTACCATTTCTTTTTCAAAATCTATTTCTGGAATTGGTAATCCTGGACGACGCGTCATATTAATTTTATTGTATATTTTTTGAAGTCCTTTTTTATCTTTTATGACCAATGTTTGCGCATCATTAAAACCTCCATGAGAACCTTCGGCTAATAGTGTTACGCTAAGATCTTCTTGAGAATTACAACTCAAAATAGCCATAAAAAATAATAACTGTATTGCTTTCATAAGTTGGTTTATTAAGACACTTGTTCACCGTTTTTAATATTCTTGTTTGAGGCTTGTAGCAAAGTTACTTCCTCATCATTTTGAATACCTAAAACTAAACATTCGCTTTTAAAATTTGCAATTTGCTTAGCCTCAAAGTTAACTACCGCAGTTACTTGCTTACCTACTAAATCTTCTTTGGAATATAATTTTGTTATTTGAGCGCTTGAATTTTTAATTCCAAGATCACCAAAATCTATGACCAATTTATAGGCAGGTTTTCGAGCCTTTGGAAAATCATTAGCTTCAATTATAGTGCCAACGCGTATATCAACTTTGGTGAAGTCTTCAAAATCAATAGTTGGTTTTATTTTATTCATTGATTACGATAAATTCTGTTCTACGATTCTTTTGATGTTCAGCTTCCGTACATTTAACTCCGTTTGAACATTTGTTTCTCAATCTAGTTTCACCATATCCACGACCAAATATTCTACTTTCATCAATACCTTGAGAAATGATATAGGCAATAGATGCGGCTGCTCTTTCTTGTGATAAACGCATATTGTAATCATCTGGAGCACGGCTATCGGTATGAGAATTTAATTCAATTTTTATTTCAGGATATTTTTTCATGATAGCTACAACCTTATCCAATTCTCTTGCTGCATCTTCTCTAACGGTTGATTCATTTAGGTCAAAATAGATAGGATTTGTCTTAATCATGGTAATATTTCTATACGTAGTAAACTCATCAGTTTCATCCATGGCAATATCAAGGAAGTTCTCATCACTCACTTTTGCGGTTGTGGTAAAACTCTTATTTCTTGATTTATAGTTTTTAGCTGTAGCAACTACTTTATATGGTGACTTACAGTCAAGTTTGGTATTGAAACTGAATACTCCACCAATTTTGGAAATTGCTGTTTCAATTTCATTGTCATTTTTCATTAATGTTAATTGAACATCAATAAGAGGAATATTTGTCCTCTTACTTCTCACAACACCAGCAACATTTTGTTCGCACACCAATGGCTCAATTTCTAGAACAGTATTGATAACATCTTCATGTGTATTTGTAGAAGTGAAAGTTTTACTTGTAATAGTATGCAGTTCTTTAGAGGCGTTAACTCGATATGCAGTTTCACATTTGGAATCGAATCTAAATGAACCATCATCTTGTGTCACAATAACATCCAATAATTTACCTTCACTAAATAATTCAACAGTTACATTTGGAATGATCTCTTTAGTCACTTTGTTTTTAACAACTCCTGTAATTAATTGATCACATAAAATTGGTTCAATGGTAAATGAATAAATATCTGCATTTCCTTTTCCTTTTTTTGATGAAGAAAAATACCCTACACCTCTTTCAGGACTTATAACAAATGCAAAATCATCATATTCACTGTTTACTTTATCAATATTTTGAGGAGTTCCATACACTCCGTTTTCCAATTGGCTACTAAAAATATCCAAAAAACCTCCGCCACCATGACCGTCAGAAGAGAAATAGAACGTATTGTTGGTACTTAAAAATGGAAAAAGTTCATTGTATTTAGTGTTTATTTTGTCACCTAAATTTCTTGGTTCACTATAAGTTCCATCTGAATTTACTGAAACAGAATAAATATCATCTTTACCAAATCCACCATCCATATCGGAAACAAAATATAAAGTTTTTCCATCAGGACTTAACTCAGGATGTCTTACAGAGTATTTCTTAGAATTAAAAGGTAAAGGTTCAATATTACTTGCAATTCCGGCATCATCAATATTTGCTTTATAAATTGACAAAATATTTTTTTTGTTCGTTACTTTTTCAAATTCATATTGGTAATTATCATCAATATAATTGTTTAAAGTAAAATAAATGGTTTTGCCATCAGGAGTAAAAGTAATGTCAGACTCATGAAATAAATTATATTTCTGTAATGAAAATTGACCTGCAGGAATTATTTGACCATCTTTACCAATAAGTCCTTTATAAAATTCCAAATACCCCATTCTATTATGACTTCTATCTTTTCTTCTCACCGATCTATCTTTTTGAGAAGATGCGTAAAGCACTAAATCTGATTTGTAAAAAGACACCCCAAAATCTGCAAATTCAGAATTTACATCTAAGTTTTGAATATTTATAAATCGCTCAGGATCTTGAGAGTAAGTGTTAATAAAACTAATAAAGGCTAATAAAAGGAGTATATTTTTTTTCACAATATGTTGTTTTAAAACTATTTTGTTTTAGATGTTGTTTTTTTAATTACCCATGCAGGACCAATCAATAAGAACTGTAAATCTTTAAGAAAAGAAGGTTTTTTACCTTCAATTTTATGTCCATAGAATTGTCCAATCCATGCAGCAACAAAAATAACTAAAGATGAATAAAATAAAGGTAAATTTTGACCTAAATAATAATTGCCAATTATACAAAGTATAGAAAATAGCAACATTTTTACAAACATAGAAAATGACAGTCTTAAATAGAATAGTAAAAGAAGTATCAAAACTATTGTTGCCCAATTTTCTATAAAAGGATTATTTAGATTTAGTGTATTACTTATTAAGGTAGCAGGAATACTCATAAACATGCCTACAATACTAAAAAATATCGCTGGCACGCATATATAATGTATCAACTGATTTGTTTCATTTTGATGACTCACAGCATATTCATCAAACCATTGATTTAAAGTTTTCATCTGTTTTATTTTGTACTTTTGAAGTTATAAACATACGAAATTATCTACGAAATGGCTAGAACTCCCTCAAATATGATTCCACTAGGAACAATTGCACCAGATTTTGAATTGTTAGACACGATTACCGATAAAATGATTTCACTTGATACTGTCGTTGGAGAAAAGGCAACAGTTGTTTTTTTTATTTGCAATCATTGCCCTTTTGTAGTTCATGTAAATGAAGAATTGGTAACTATTGCAAATGAATATAGTCCAAAAGGAATTTCTTTTGTAGGAATTTCCTCTAATGATGTTGAACATTATCCACAAGATGCTCCAGAATTAATGCAAAAAGTTGCTGAAGAATTAAATTATCCTTTTCCTTACTTATATGATGAAAGTCAAGAAGTTGCAAGATTGTATGATGCGGCATGTACACCAGATTTTTATGTTTTTGATGCTAATAAACAATTGGTGTATAGAGGACAATTAGATGATTCTAGACCTGGAAATGGAGTAGAAGTAACAGGTGAAGATTTGAGACATGCATTAAATTGTATTGTAGCGCAAAAAGAGAATACAAGATTGCAAAAGCCAAGTATTGGTTGTAATATTAAGTGGAAAAATTAATCAAAAATTAGTTGCCAAAACCCAACATCATGCCATTGGTCAAATTTTCTTCCAACTTCATGAAAATGTGCTACTTTTTTAAAACCTAGTTTTTCATGTAGTTTTACGCTAGCATCATTTGGAAGTGTCATCACTCCAATTAAAGTATGATAGTTTTTACTTTTTAAGGTATCAATTAAATGATTATACAATTGTGAGCCTATTCCATTTCCTTGAACACCATTTTTTAAATAAATAGTTGTTTCAACAGTATTTTGATAGGATGGTTTTTTTCTCCATACACTACCATATGTATAGCCTAAAATCTCATTATTTTCTTCAAAGATAAAGAAAGGAAACTTTGAAGTAATTTCATTGATTTTTTCTTCAAATTCTTGAACTGTTTTTGGCTTTCTATCAAAAGTGATGATAGTATTTATTACATAATGATTGTAAATATCAGCAAGTGATTTAGCATCTCCTATGTCAACATTTCGTATCATTTATTTCCAACCTTTTCGTATTAATAATTGATTGATATGTTCATAATGATGTTCGCAATGCCAAGCATAGATTCCAATATTTTCTTTGAGCGTTACTTTTTCATTTCCATCAGGATGAATAAAAAACTGCTCTAAATCTTCTTTGGACAAACCTTTAAGGAAATATACCCATTTGCTATGCAATGCTTTTAGTGTATTTAGAGATAGTTGGATTGGGGCACTTTTGCTGTCAAATAACTCAGCCCAACGATCTTCATAATAAGCTTTAATGACTGGCTTATCTTCGGTTAAAGTCCATTTAAAACGTGTATAACTATTGTGATGACTATCAGATAGATGATGAACAACTTGTCTAATTGACCATCCGCCTTCTCGATAAGGAGTATCTAACTGTTCAGCCGATAAATTTTCTACTAGCACCTGAAGTTTTTCTGGATGATTTTCAATTATTGAAATCCAATCATCAATATTTTCTTGAGTTATTTCTTCAGGTAAATGAACTTTTCCTATAGGATATTTAAGTTTGTCTAGCATTTATTTATCGTATTTTTCAACAAATCTTTTTGCTCTTCTATTCCCAGAGTCTATAGCTAATGCTTTTTTATAATTTTTCACTGCATTAATAGTGTCACCATTTTTATAATAGCCTTCGGCAAGGCTATCAAATACATTATCGCTCTCAGGATATAATGCTGCGTTTATTTTAAAAATTTCAACTGCTTCTTGATAATCTTTATCTCTTAGTTTTTGATAACCTAATCTATTAAGTTTGTATTCATCAATGTAAGTTTGAGCAGTATCTGTTTTTACTAATGATTTATAACTTTCTAACGCTTTGTCATATTGTTTGTTTTTTAAATAAACACTTGGAATTTCTTCTCCTTCACCTAACTTCCTATAATTATACTCAATTGATTTTCCTTTTTCTTTTGGAACCAAGCATATATAAAATTTGTTATCTGAAGGATTTTTTAAAAATTGAATTTTCTCATTCATCTCCTTCACATAGAATTTGTTTTCCCCAAGTACCATTGGAGAAATTTTTTCTGCACCACGCCATTTCATCTGTAAATTTTTATCGGCATAATAAACTTCTACAATTTCATCAGGATTAAAAAGATATCGTCCTGTTGTCTGATTGATAAATGCTTCATCAACAGTATTGTTTGAACAACTAATTGTAAAAAAAGAAATAATTAAAATGAATATAGAATACTTAAGTTTCATAGTTCGAATAGTTTGTAGTTTCAAAAATAATAAAAGTTGGCATAAAAAAACGCCTCATAAATATGAGACGTTTTAAATTAAATTATGTTTCAAGAAATGTAAATTATTTTACATTCATTAACTCTACATCAAAAATTAATGGAGCATCAGGAGGTATAACTCCACCAGCGCCACGACTGCCATATGCCAATTCAGAAGGTATTACAAATCTCGCCTTATCACCAACTTTTAATAACTGAATTCCTTCATCCCAACCAGAAATTACCTGACCAATACCAACATTAAAATCGATTGGCTGCTTGCGCTTGTATGAAGAATCAAATACGGTTCCGTCCAATAATTGACCTTTATAATGTACAGAAACCATATCACCTTTATTGGCTTGTTTACCATTTCCGTTTTGTAATATTTTATAACGCAATCCGCTAGTAGTTTTATCGAAACCTGCAGATTCTTTATCTAAAATTTCTTCTTGTGCTTTGATAGCATCAGCAATTCTTTTTTCTCTCTCTCCTTCAAAAGTTCTAAAAGCCTCAATAGCATTAAAATTCTTTGCTGCATCACCAACTCTTACTATTTCAATTGAATCTATAGTGTCACCTTGAGAAACAGTATCAACAATTTCTTGCCCTTCCACAACATTACCAAAAACCGTATGCTTGTTGTCCAACCAAGGAGTTTCAACATGTGTAATAAAAAACTGACTTCCATTTGTAGCAGGGCCAGAGTTTGCCATCGATAAAATTCCTGGTCTATCATGTTTTAATTCAGGATGAAACTCATCGTCAAAACTATATCCAGGATTTCCAGTTCCAGTTCCTTGAGGGCATCCTCCTTGAATCATAAAGTCTGGTATAACTCTATGGAATTTTAAACCATTGTAATAAGGAGTTCCTTGTGGTTTTGCATCATTCTCTAAATTTCCTTCGGCAAGTGCAACAAAGTTCCCAACTGTTCCAGGAGTTTTTTCAAACTCTAAGTTCACTAAAATTTCGCCTTTAGTAGTATTAAATTTGGCGTAGATTCCGTTATTCATTTTCTATCTTTTTTAATAAGGCGCAAAGATAGTATTTTGATGTGTACCAAAAAATTAATGTGTAATATAATAATAGAATTTACCAACTGCTAAACCAAGTTGGTAAATTGAACTTATTGTAAAAATAAATAAACCAACAAACAATAATAACTTTTGATCTTTAGGTAAGTTATTGATTTTTGAGTCTATATTTTTGGAAGTTAATTTCATGTGATTATTATTTTTCAAGTTGTTCAAGTTCTTTGTAATTCCTCTTTAATCTTCTTAGTAATATTCCGTAAATAATTCTATAGACAATTAATACAACTCCAATAAAAATGACCATTGTAATAATTAAAGTTATTAATAAAGTTGAGTCTGAAAAGTTTTCGGGAATTTTACTTTGGATTTTGTATGCAGCAGTGTTTTCAGGACTAGAAAATATTTTATTGAGTAGTAGTGCTGTTGAAATAGCCATAAAACCAATATTAAAATAGATATAATACTTTACTGTTTTTCGAGTATTTAAAATACTTTTCATTAAGGTTTTAGCATTGGTATTTACATTTATTTTTTTGTAATTTTTATAAAATAGATAAATGAAAATTATCATAATTGAATATGAAATTACAGATGTAATTAAAATTAAATTTTTCATTCCCATTTTGATGTAAAAATCTAAATACTGTTCTTTATCCATAAAAATATTTAATAGGATAATAAGAATAAACTCAATGAGACTTATATAAAATATCCACTTGACATAAGAAGTAGACTTAGAATGCAACATCTTATAGATATCATTGGTAGATACCTTGTCGCTAGTGTAATCTTGTGCTTTCCAAGCACCTTTTAATTTATCTAATTCATCCATATTTACGGATTTAATATTGTTTTTAGTTTTCCTTTAATTCTATTTACTTTTACTCTAGCATTTACTTCACTCAATCCCATTGTTTCTGCAATTTCTTTATAGGGCTTGTCTTCAAGATATAATAATATCAAGGCTTTTTCTACATCACTCAATTGATGAATTGCCTTGTAGAGTAGTTTCATTTGCTCTTCAATTTCCCCATCGTATTCATTGGCTTCAATCTTATAATGAAAATCAGAAATATCATTCGTTTTAATTTGTCTTTTTGATTTTCTATATAGTGTTATTGCAGTATTCAATGCTACTCGATACATCCATGTGCTAAACTTTGCATCACCTCTAAATTTTGGATAGGCTTTCCAAAGTTGTATAGTAATTTCTTGAAACAAATCCTTATGAGCGTCAGAGTTATTGGTATAAACTCTACACACCTTATGAATTATATTTTGATGCTCATCTAGTTGAGTTACAAATAGCTGTTCAAGTTGTTTGGTCAAAGTTGAATTAGTTTTTTAATAAGTAGTACAAATGTATGATTTGTTACAATCAGTTTTAAAAAATATAGACTTAATCTATTTTAGAAATATTTGATAAGATTAATTCTTTGTATGCTTTGGGTAAAGTTGAAGAAGAAAGATTTTGTTTAATAAATGCGATATCATCAAGTTTGTTTTTATGATAGCCTAATATTTTCGGAACATTATCTTGAATTAAAACCCTAATATATTTTGCCTCAATATCATTTGGATTGTTAGTAATATAATTTTCTAATTGCTTTTTTCCAGTATTAAAAAGTTTTAGTTTTTTGGTAGGCCAAAAAGCGTATTTAGCACTTTGCATCTTTGCGGAAGCCTTGTAAGGAATAGATTTTTCGCAATCAATAGTATTAACAAAATTAATATAGCCTGTTAATTTTTCTTCTGAATTTACTTGATGGTATTTAGTTCTGATATTATTTATTTCATCACAATCTGATTGTGAAAATAATAGTGATATGAGAATTAGTAATGCCTTCATAAGTTTTAAACTCCAATTCCAACTTTATATGTTTCTAAACAGCGATTTCTTGCAAATTTATGATCTACAATTGGAGTAGGATAACTAAGTTCTTGAAAATTTGGCACCCATTTTTTTATATATTCCAATTGCTTATCAAATTTTTTTACTTGTTCGGTTGGATTAAAAATTCTGAAGTATGGCGCTGCATCACAACCAGTTCCTGCAACCCATTGCCAGTTGCCAACATTTTGTGCGAGGTCAAAGTCTAATAATTTTTTGGCAAAATAGGCTTCGCCCCAACGCCAATCGATCAATAAATGCTTACATAAAAAACTAGCAGTTATCATCCGTACGCGATTGTGCATATAACCAGTTTTGTTTAATTCATTCATTCCTGCGTCTACAATTGGGTAGCCCGTTTTTCCATCACACCATGCTTTAAATTCTTCCTCATTATTTCTCCATTTAATTCCATCATACTTTGATTTAAAATTGTTGTGATTGGTAGTTGGATAATGCCACAAAATCTGAATAAAAAACTCTCTCCATATGAGTTCTTTTAAGAATGTTGTATTCTTTACTGTAATTGCTTTTTTTACACAATTTCTTATGCTGATAGTTCCAAACCTTAAATGCGGACTCAATTTGGAAGTTTTATTTATTGCTGGAAAATTACGAGTTTCTTCGTAGTTTGATATTAAACCTTTAGAAATATCAAATGGTAAAACTTTTATGTTAGATTCTTTAAAACCAATTTTTTCTAAACCTTGGAAGACTAGTTTGTTTTTAACAAAGTTACTTGTTAGTTTTTCAGAAGGGAAAGGCTTTAAAATAGAATCAGAGATATTTAATAACCATTTTTTCGAATATGGTGTGTAGACTTTATAAGGAGAAGAATCTGATTTGGTAATTTCATTTTTTTCAAAGATTACATGATCCTTATATGTTTTGAACTCAATATAATTTTCATTCAATAATTCTTGAATTTGAGCATCTCTTTTTTTGGCATATGGTTCGTAATCTCTGTTCGTATAAACACTGGTAATATTATATTCGTTTAGTAATTCTGTGAAAGCACTTTGAGGTGTGCCCATTAAAATTTTGATGCTTGAATCAAATGATTTTAATTGTTCATTTAGATGTTCCAATCTTTGATGAATAAAAGTAATCCTAGCATCATCTCTATCAAGTTCGTCTATAATATTAGTATCAAAAATAAAAAGTGGAAGAACTTTATTTCCAGAACTTAAAGCATGATATAAACCACAATTATCTTCAATTCTTAAATCTCTTCGAAACCAAAAGATTGTAATTTTTTCACTTTTCATTTTTTGAAAATGATTTTAAATTTTTCTATCAATATGATACTAATAAAGAGCATACTAAAAGCGTAACCTATATCTTCAATGGGTATTGTTCCTAGTCTTATTCCAAGATTTTCAGTATTGTTATACCATACAACTTGATCATCAATAAAACTTCCGGTCAATATACCATTGACTATAAAAAATGGAATAAGAATAATTAAAAAAGTGATATAAAAAGTTGGTAATTCTTTTTCGCGCGCCAATAAACTATAAGTAAGTACAACAAGCAGCAATAAGTAGTTATAGAATGTGTAGTCTTTATCGGTATTTAAAAATATCACTGGAACTAATATTAAGATTAGCAATACTGTAATAATATTGCTTATTGGTCTACTAAGACTTTTGTTTGAAAAAAAATGTTTAAAAGCATAATGTATAAATATACTTGCGTATGGTATACAAAAGAAGAAAAGCCATTCTTCGAGTGGTAAATTTATGATATCAATTCCAGATAAATACGTTGGGTTAAATCCCCAAACGCCATTTTTGGTGAAAATTATATCCCAAACTAAAAATAAAATGGCTGTTATTGTAATGGCTAGAAAAACTTCTTTCCACCATTTAATAAATCGCATTTTTTTCTCAAAACTATAGATAAGAGGGATGCTTAATGAAGCAATATTTAAGATTAAATACAGAGACATTAAACCTTAAAATATTTTCGTGGAACCAATAACATTCCAAAGCATTCACCATCTTCTTTACCCAAATGTTTGTGGTGCACTTTGTGCGCTTTTCTTAATCCAATTAAGTATTTGTTTTTTGTTTTTTTAAACCATTTAAATCGCTGATGTATCAATACATCATGAACAAGAAAATAAGCAATTCCATAAAAAAGAATACCCAATCCAATAAAAAATAAGTAGTTTAATCCGCCTTGAAAACCAAAATAGAAAAGTAGAATACTTGGTATTGCGAAAATGACAAAAAAGACATCATTTTTTTCAAATGTGTTTGCATATTTTGGTTGATGATGATCTTCATGAAAATACCACATAAAACTATGCATAACATACTTGTGTGCAAGCCAAGTTACACCTTCCATAAGAGAAAAGGTTACGAGTGTTATAAGTAGGTAAATTAACATAATGAGGTTATATTAAATTGGTTTTGTAAGTTACGAAAGATTTGCCAAGTAATAAAAATTTATAAGGATTAGAAACCCTAATTCTAGTTGTTAAAATTTTATCTGCTGGCGTTCTTTTTAACTTGCTTAATAGTGATTTATAATATTTGTAGGCAGTATAGACACCAAATTTGGCTTCTTTTGGTAGGTTCTTAATTCCAATCATTGCGTCTTCAAAATCTTTTTCAATATCATTTATGATAGTTTGTTTAGAATTTTCATTTAATTCTGTAATGTCAATATTTGGAAAGTATGTTCGGTCGAGGTTTTGAAAATCATCTTTTAAATCGCGTAGAAAATTAACTTTTTGAAAAGCTGATCCTAACTTCATCGCAGGTTCTTTTAGTTCATTGTATTTACCTTGATCTCCATTTACAAAAACTTTTAAGCACATTAAGCCAACAACATCAGCAGAGCCATAAATATATTCTTTATACTCTTCTTGTGTATAATTGGATTTATGTAAGTCTAATTTCATGCTTTTTAAAAAGGCTTTAATGGATGTGTCATCAATATTGTATTTTTTTACTGTTTGTTGAAAAGAATTTAAAATAGGGTTTAAGCTGATATTGTCATTATAAGCTGTATAATAATCTTTTTCAAATTGATTAATTAATAATTCCTTGTCATAATCATGAAAAGAATCAACAATTTCATCAGCAAATCGAACAAAACCATAGATGCTATAAATGGCATCTTGTATGGATTTATCAAGCATTTTAACGGCAAGAGAGAAAGAAGTGCTATATGTTTTTGTCACTACTTTACTACATTTTATTGAAACGTCGTCAAATGTTTTTTTCATGAGTATTTACTTAGTTTTATATTGTTTATCAATTAAGTCTGCAGCGATTTTTCCTGAAATTAATGATGGAGGAACTCCTGGACCAGGAACAGTTAACTGACCTGTAAAAAATAAATTTTCAACTTTTTTGCTCTTTATTTTTGGTCTTAAAAAAGCAGTTTGGGTTAATATATTTGCTAATCCGTAAGCATTACCTTTATATGAATTATAATCATTGACAAAGTCATTAACGCAATAAGATTCTTTAAATAGAATATGATTTTTTACTTTTTGATTAGTCAATTTTTCAAATCGTTCAATAATCTGCTCAAAATATTGTTCTCTTACTTCTGGAGTGTCGCTAATTCCAGGAGCAATGGGAATTAAGAAAACACCTGCTTCATTTCCGTCTGGCGCAAAAGAAGCATCTGTAATACTTGGAAAACTACCATAGAATAATGGTTTTTCTGGCCATTTTGGATTGTCGTAAATATCTTTAGCATGTGTTTCAAAACTAGTGTCAAAAAATAGCGTATGATGTTGCACATTTTTTAATTTCTTTTCAAAACCCACATAAAATAGAAGGGAAGAAGGAGCAAAAGTCTTTTTATCCCAATATTTCTCAGAATATTGTCTATATATATTATCTAAAAGTGTTTCAGTGTGATGGTAATCGGCGCCTGATAAAACAATATCAGCAGCAATATTTTGATTGTTAACTGTAATGCCTTTTGTAACTGCATCAATAACTATTATTTTTGAAACATTTGAATTGGTTTCAATTTTTACACCAAGTTCCGTTGCTAGACTTGCCATTGCCTTGATAACTTCATACATACCACCTTCAGGATGCCAAGTTCCTAGACCAAAGTCTGCATAGTTCATAAAATTATAGAAAGATGGTGTATCACTTGGCTTTGCACCTAAAAATAATACTGGAAATTCGAGTATTTGTCTTAGTTTTTCGCTCTTTATTTTTCTACGTACTTTTTTGCTGATACTAGTAAAGAACTGAGAAACCCTTTGTATTGTTACTGGAGTGATTAATTCGGTAATTGAATTACCTGGCCTATAAACTAAATCTTTTATTGCAACATCATAGTTTGATTTTGCAGATGCTAAGAATTCTTTTAAATATTTTGAACTGCCTTTTTCTTCGTTTTCAAATATATCATAAATTGCTTCTAAACTATCAGGAATTATTATGCTTTCATAGGTGTTGAATACTACTTCGTATGCAGGACTTAACTTATGAAGGTTATAATAATCAGAGGGTTTTTTGTTAAAATCATTGAAAAAACGTTCGAAAACATCTGGCATCCAATACCAAGTTGGTCCAATGTCAAATTTGAATCCATTCTTTTTTAATACTCTTGCTCTTCCACCAATAGTATTATTCTTCTCGTAAATTGTAACATCATACCCTTTTTTTGCAAGATAGCAAGATGCCGCAAGTGAAGAAAAACCAGAGCCAATTATAACAATTTTACGTTTCATAATTCATTTTGTTCAACAAATTTATTAAAAAAGTTAGACAAAACAACTTTTTTTAATAATTTTAACAAAAATTTATTGAAAATTGATTAATTGAAGCACTATAGTTTTTCTTTTTTTAAAGAATTTAATTATTATTTTTTTGGTTTAGAAAGTTCAATGATTTCATCCAGTGTTTTTTGAACTATTTGTAATTCTCCGCTAGTATATAGAATTTGATTCATTAAGTCATACATGCTTTTTACTCGATATTCAAATTCCAACGTTTGCAAAGCGTCAAAATTATTCCGTTCATCTTTAAAGTTATAATTCCAATCAAAATTTTTAGTCATATATGGATCATAATGATCCCAAACATATTTTCTGGACAGCAATTCTTCTTCTTGATAATCTGTAATTAAATCATTCCATGAAATTAATAAACCACGTAAGGTTTCATTTTTAATAATATCGAAAGATGAGGTACTTTCAAGTGCATTAATACTTGTTTGAGATGGATTAAAAGTTATGCCTCCATAGGACCACCATAAATGAGTACTTAATGAATCTAAAACTGTAGGTTCAGGTTTTTCTTTTATTGGAAAAAGCTTAATTATCTTACCACAATTTTTATACGCCCTTTTATGTAAGGAAACAACTGAATCTAGTTGTTTTTTATTTTGCTTAAATTCTTTATGAATGTTTGCTAAAATGGCAGTTTCTTTACTAGAGTTTAAGCGTTTTTCATTCCAGTTATTAATTTGGAGGGCAATAAGAATACCTATAACAACTAGTATAATTTCACCAATAGCGTATTTAAAATATTTAGAAGTTTTACCTTGGTTTAGCAAGTTTTGGCGTATTTTTCTGAAAAACTTTATCATTCTTTATTTTCTATTTCTTTATCGATTAGTTGTTTTAAATTTGAGGCAAAACCTTGTACTTCTTCTAAATATTCTATTTGTCTTAAGTAGTTGTCACGCGCTTTATAGACACCTGACCTAAATTTTGGATTTTTAAATAGGCTAGAAATTTCTCCTTTCAATAAATCGGTATATTGGATTTTATCATCATTGGTAAATGTTTTATTTAAACCAATTGCTTTTTGAATTCCATCATCTAGAGGTACTTGATTATAAGGGTCGATGATGTCGGTAGGTGGCCATAAGTTGTTTTGGTAATCTTCTTTTATAGTATTATCCCAACCAAGAACTACTTTATAAGATTGATCTAATCTTAATAATTTATGCTTGATAGAATCATTTTTAATAATATTTAAATTGCCACTGCTTAACATTTCCTTAAATGTATGATTATTTATGTGTGTATCAATCCAAGTGATAAGATTCATTAATGGTTGTCCCATATTAAATATTGTATCACGATTATCGCTAAAGGCAAATTTCATAATTTGATTTGCGCCTTCTACTTTTTGCTTCCGTTGTTCTATTTTTCTAAGCCAAAATATAGAATCTTGATGAAGATCTTGACTAAGACGTTTTAAATAAGAAATTTCGATTGAAGTTTGTTTTTTTTGCTCATTCCAGTTATTAATCTGTAAGGCAATGAGAATCCCAATTACTACCAATATGATCTCACCAATTGCGTATTTAAAGTATTTGCCCATTTTGTTTTCTTGGATTAATGATTTTCGTATATGTCTAAAAAATTTTATCATTACTACTTCTTAATTTCTTCATCTAAAAGAGTTATTATTTCATTCAAGGTTTTCTGCAAAATATCTCCTTCATTAATTACATTGTTTAAATAATATTGGTTTCTTAATAATAAGTTTCTATAATAGAAATCATTGTTAGCATTTATAATATATTGATTCATATCTTCTGCATTATAAAATGGACTTGGCAACTTATTAGCTGTTCCATTTTTTGCGTAAAGAAATGGAATTAACTTCATCTCATAAAGGGCAAATTCTTTTTCAATAAATTCTGAATGCATTATTTCATCGTCTTCATATTCTTTATAAATATAGTTCCATGAACTTAAAAGGGTTTTAAGCGAATCATTTTCTATTTTATCAATTACGCCTGTAAATAGAAGTTTGTCTAAAACACTTTGAGATAAAATATAGGTATCTGAACCAGAACGAGTTCTTCTAATAGAGCCATCATTTACTGAGTTGTCATTACTAAGTGTATCTATGAGCTTAATCCATTGTTGGTTAACTTTTTTTTTCAAACTTAAATGTTTTTTAAAAACATTTGAATTATAAAGAAATTCTTCTTTAAGGTCTATCAGAGCATTACGTTCTTCGTTTCGATCTTTTTGGTTTTCACTCCAATTATTAACCTGCAATGCAATGAGAATTCCAATTACCACTAATATAATTTCACCAATAGCATATTTGAAATACTTGGAAGTTTTACCTTCGTTTAAGACGTTTTGACGTATTTTTCTAAAGAATTTTATCATATCAATTAGTTCTGGTTAGTTCTATGATTCTATCTATAGAAGCATTCACTTCTTTTAATTCATTTACTCCTTCAGGATTTATAATATCTTCAATAAATGCCATTCGATTATGAATTAGATTCTCAAATTCTAAATCGGTTAAAAAATTTAAATCAACTTTTGAATAGTTCAATATTCCAGGAGTACTCTTATAATTTATAAAAGCTATTTTCTTTCGGTAATATGGTAGGTAAGCAGTATGAGTAAAATTTTTAGCAAATACTTCTTCCTCTTGATAATCTGAAACAAGTTCATTCCAGTTTTGTAGTAGAGTTCTTAATTCAATATTAGAAATAATATTAAATGTAGAGGAATTTGATAAAGAGTTTATGGCAGTTTGTTGAGGATTAAATGTCCAATTTGGAATGGTTTGTTCTATGAAATATGACAATGAATCTAGATTAACACTCTTCAAATCAATAGGCATTAATGATAGTATTTTATTTGCAGCCTTATATCCTTTAAGATGATAAGATGTAACTGTATCTAGTTGTGCTCTGTTTGAAAGAAACTCTTTGTGTATTTGACTAATAAATTCACTTTCCTTGCTTTGTTGTATACGTTTGTCATTCCAATTGTTAATTTGAAGAGCTATCAAAATACCAATGACCACAAGCACAATTTCACCAATAGCGTATTTAAAGTATTTGCCCATTTTGTTTTCTTGGATTAATGATTTGCGTATATCTCTAAAAAATTTAATCATTTAACTCTTGATTAATTTTATTTATAATTTTTTTTGCTTCAGTATGGGTTTCATTAAAAGTAAAAGCAATACGTTTTTTTCTGTACAAAGCGTTTCTTAATCTATTTCTAGATTCAACAGAAAGTAAAAGTTTAGACAATTCTTCATGTCTTTGTTCTGGCGTTTGGACAAAAAAGAACTGATCAGAAAAATCGTCGTTGTTAGTAGAGTGAATTTCAAATAACGAAGAACTATATATCTTATCATTATCTTTTTTAGTTTCTTCCATATCCCAATCTCTTATAGATTGAAACACATTCTTTTGCTTTGTGTAATAAATATTAATTAAATCAAAAATCTCAGTATGGTTAGTTAATTCTGTTACTCCAGAATTAATTAGTTTGTCAAATGTTTGAGAGTTAATAGATAATTGGTAATACATGTTAGGAATTAAATTAATAAGCGAGTCTGCCTTGTAGTTTTCAAAACTTTTTAAACGCAACAATTTTGTTGCCTTACTAATTGAAAATTCTAAATGGTCAATAGCTTTGTTAATCTGTATTGTATCTAGTATTAAATCTTCCTTAATATTAACTAAATAACTTTCTGCTTTTCGATTTTCTTTTCGATTTTCATTCCAATTGTTAATCTGTAAGGCAATGAGAATACCTATGACCACAAGAACAATTTCACCAATAGCATATTTGAAGTATTTACCAGTTTTATTTTCCATAAGTAGGTTTTGACGAATTTTTCTAAAGAATTTTATCATATTGTTATTCTAGTGATTTAAGTTCACTTTCTATATCAGTAATAAGTGATTGATTAAGGTCATGAAACTTAATTAATTTAGTTAGTGTTCCAATATTATTGTTTTTAAAGGGTACTAAATAAGAATGTATTTCTTTTTTTAAATTTGCATCATTATGATTGATTATTTTTATTTGTCCATTCAAAGACAATGATTCAATAAATTGTGGTATTCCAGATTTATCTTCTAGTATATTTATGATGGCTCTTTCTATATCAAGAATACTTCTGTTTACCTTTTTTTGTTCATAATCATAATAGCGAGAAATTTTAGAAGTTAATTGATTGTTAGACAGTTGCAGGCCTTTTGATTTCAAAACTTCATAAGCGTTATTTATCGGGAAGTATCTCTCAAAAGTCAAAAATTGCACCATGTCATTTTCCAAAGAATCTTTACTGATATTTTCTTTTTGAACATAGTTGAGCAAATTAGCAACCGATATTTTAGTTATTTCTCTTTGTTTAATAATATCATTTAAAATAATTGCATCTTCTTTAAGGTTACTTATAACTTCATTTAAAACATAAATCTCAGTAGTTTTAGATTTTGAGTCCTCATTCCAATTATTAATCTGTAGTGCAATGAGAATACCAATAACCACGAGTACAATTTCACCAATAGCATATTTGAAATACTTGGAGGTTTTGCCTTCGTTTAAAAGGTTTTGTCTGATTTTTCTAAAGAATTTTATCATTGTTGTTCTTTTTCTATGGTTTTAATGGTAGATTTAATTCGGTGCTTTAATTCTTCCAACCAAGCTTGTTCTACCATATATTTTGTATAAAACTTATGAAGTTGTTCATAAGTTTGAGGTTCTTTTAAATACCTAATTAATGCTTCGTCATCTAAAACAAATTCAGGATGCGCGTCAAGGTGCATTTCAGGATAGAACATATTGTGGATTCTCTCTAAAGAATAAAGCCTAATGGTCATTTTTGACCAATCTTCATCAAAAAATGAAGTTGTGTGATCATTAAATCTAAGGTAATTAGCGATTGATGTTTCATAATCTACAAATGATGTTGTAATGTCATCAGATAATAAACTAAATTTACCAGAGGATTTTGCATTGCTTAATCTGGAGTTATTTAGCACCGCTGTTTCAAAAGTCAATGCAGTTGTAACATAGGAAATTAATGAGTCAATAGGTTTATTTGTATTTGAGTTCGCTGAAAAATTTAAGACTTCAATAAGGTTTTTGTTAACATCAGCCAAACGTTTAGTTCTTTCTTTAAATTGATTTAAATTTTCATTGAGTTCTTGTTTAAGATTCGTAATTAATGTTTTCCTTTCTTTGTTTTGTTGATTGGCTAAATTGAGATTATTAATCCAAAGAGCAATCAAAATTCCAATAACAACAAGGATTATTTCTCCAAAGGCGTATTTGAAATACTTGGAAGTTTTGCCTTCGTTTAAAAGATTTTGTCTGATTTTTCTAAAGAATTTAATCATTTATATGTTTTTTAGAAAGTTTTCTAATTTTTGATATTTTTTCTAATGCTGTTTCTAAATATCGTTCGCCGCTAGCTCTATTCTCTTTATAAAGTTTAATAAAACTTATAGTTGCTTGTTTCTCAAAGAATGCTTTAGAATTAACAGGGATAGCGTACTGACGCCATTTGAAGTCTGAAAAATCTTCTTTAAGAATTGGTACCCAATCATTTTTAAAAGATTCTTCTACATCTTCTAAGGCTTCATAAACACTATATAGAGTTTCATCGTAATATGATATCAATTCTAATTGGAGTTCTTTATTTGAAATAACATCGATGCCTTTTGATTTTAATATTTCAAACGCACTCGATTGAGATTTAAACATTTCAAATGAAATAATTTTTCCTAACCAAAGATTTATACTGTCATTATAAATTCCTTTATTTACTTGCTCTAATAATTGATTTGTTAGTTTCGTAGATTCCTTTGATTTTAATAGTTCAGTTGATAAAGCAATGGAATCATTTTTTAAATTTTGATTAATTAAAGAAATAATTTCTTGTTCATATATTTTATTTTTTCTTGAATCATTCCAATTATTAATTTGAAGTGCAATCAAAATACCAATAACAACCAGAATAATTTCACCAATAGCATATTTAAAGTATTTGCCAGTTTTATTTTCCATAAGTAGGTTTTGTCTAATTTTCCTAAAGAATTTTATCATTTTGTCTTGATTTTAAAATGATTAAAACTTCTTTGGTTTTTTGATTCACTTCTTTGGAAAGTTCTAAATAACGAACTATAGTATACCTCTTAAATCCAAGGGTATTTATAATGACATTCGGAACTCTTTCAACATCAACTTTTTTCCAAATCAGGTCATTTGAAGACGCTGATATTGGCATATAATTAAATATGGGAAATTCTAGAGCGGAATTAGACAATAGATCAATATAAGTGTCGCCATTACGGTTTATAAATTCCGCAAATTGATTCTGTAATCTATTGATTTCCATTAAGTTTTCAATAAGTTTTTTGTCTAGTATATCTATACTTCCGCTTGAAATTAATATATTATAACTATTGGTATTGAAGATGGTTTTCATTCTAATATTTCCGTCAAAATTTTTAAAAATATTAAGAAAGTGTTCTAATTGTATATTTTCTGAACTCAGAGTTTGGTAGATGGAATCGATACTTTTTAATTGTGATGCATTAAACTCCATGCCTTCATTTAATTGTAGAATATCTTTCTCATAGTCTACAATTAATGAGGTAATATACGAGGCTTTTATTTTATTTTTGTTATTGTTTTCATTCCAGTTATTTATCTGAAGTGCAATGAGAATACCAATCACAACGAGAACAATTTCACCTATAGCGTATTTAAAGTATTTACCTGTTTTATTTTCGTTCAATAGGTTTTGACGGATTTTTCGGAAGAACTTTATCATTAAGTTTAGTAGTTAGCTGCCACAAGATAAAGAAATTAAAAGAGTTCTCGATACAATTTTCATTAGAATGTCACTCGAACTGACAATTCATCATTTAAAAATGACAGTTCGGTTTAAAAGAGTTTCGAGAATTGGAAAAGCTACTCACATTTGTACTGTAATTAAAAATTAACACTTAAAACAAATAATTATGGTAAGAGTAGTATTAATAGTATTGATGATGTTAGGGTCTTATGTTGGGTTCTCACAGGCATCAGAAAAAGAAGCCGAGTTTTCTGTAACAGTTACAGTAAACAATATCAGAAGTACAGATGGAACATTTTATGTGTCTTTGTATGATTCTGAAGAAGCATTTAAAACTAGAAATCCAGTAAAAGCAAAGTCATTGAAATTGAAGAATAATTCAATAATAGCAACATTTGAAAATATTGCTAAAGGAGAATATGTTATTGGATGCTTTCATGATGAGAATGATAATCAAAAAATGGATTTTAATGAGTTTGGTATGCCAGATGAAAATTATGGGATGTCAAATAACAAAGTATATTATGGTCCACCAACATTTGAGGATGCAAAATTTGAAGTCTCAGATACAAACCTTACTTTTGAAATAAAACTATTTTAAACAGTTTAAAACTAGATTTATAATGAATTCATTGAAAAAAAACATATTGATAAGTTTAGGGATTGGAACCATGATATTTTTATTGGGTAATTCAATTTCTAAAGGTGTTCCATTTACTTTTAAAAGTTTTAATGAGTTTGCTATAAATTTTGGAATCTATCAAATGTATTCTTTCGTATTAGGATTTTCCAATATGTATTACTTTGATTATCTCAATAGTAGGAAATGGAAAGATAATGATAGTAAAAAAAGAATAGCCATCGGTTTTTTAGGCTCTATAGTAATAACGATTGTTGGATTGTTTTTGTTGCGAGTTATAACTTCGGTTTACTTGAGTGGAAATACTTTTAGTGAATTTATTGAAAATGAATCTTATAAAAACTACACTTTTGGAGTTTGGATTACATTAACAATAGTAGTCATATTTCATGGTATTTATTTTTATAAAAAGAGCCAAGAAAAAAAGTTAAAAGAATCTCAAATTGTTGCTAAAAATCAAACAGCAAAGTTTGAATCTTTAAAAAACCAATTAGATCCACATTTTTTATTCAATAGTTTAAATGTATTGACTTCTTTGATAAGTGAAAATCCTAATCAAGCGGAAAAATTCACGACCAAACTTTCTAAAGTATATAGATATGTTTTAGAACAAAAAGATAAAGATTTAATAACACTTGAAGAAGAATTGAAGTTTGCTAAGTCTTATATGGAATTATTGAAAATGAGGTTTGAAGATGGTATCAATTTCCACATTCCAGAAACAGTTAGTGATCCTGAATTAAAAATAGTTCCATTATCGTTACAGTTGCTGTTGGAGAATGCTGTAAAACACAATGTAATAACATCGAGTAATCCATTGGAGATTAATATTTATGAAGAGAATGGTTACTTGTATGTAGAAAATAATATCAACTTAAAGCAATCTTTAGAAAAGAGCACGAAAGTTGGATTGAAAAATATTAATCAGCGCTATAGTTTAATATCAAAAGATAAGGTTGTAGTGACTGATAAGAATAACATTTTTAGGGTAAAATTACCCTTACTAACACAAAAAATTAAAGTAATGAAAACAGATTATATAACAGATAGTAGTAAATACATCAGAGCAAAAGAAAGAGTAAAAGAATTGAAAGATTTTTATGGTAGTTTAATTGCCTATTGTATAGTAATACCTTTCTTATTCTATATATGGAACAGGTATACTCCAGGAATAATTCATTGGTATTTATTTCCAGCATTTGGTTGGGGATTAGGTTTAATTTTTCAAGCCTTTAGAGCCTTTGGTTATGGTTTGAATTGGGAAGAGCGTAAAATTAGAGAACTAATGGAACGCGATAATAAACTTTAATAATTAGGAATTATGAATATTGAAAATAATATTGATCAAAAATATATAAAGGCTAAAAAAAGAGTAGAAGATTTAAAAGGGTTTTATGCGAACTTAATATCATATATAATCATCATCCCAATGCTCGCTTTGATAAATTATTATACAACTTGGGATAGCCACTGGTGGTTTTTATATCCAGCAATTTTTTGGGGATTAGGAGTTGTAATTCATGGGTTTACAGTCTTTGGATTTGGAAGTGATTGGGAAGAACGTAAACTAAAAGAGTTTATGGAAAACGATAAATTTTAATAAAAAAATGAAAAACAAATATATAGAAGATAAAAATCCATACGTAAAAGCAAAAAAGCGTGTGAAGCAATTAAGAGATTTGTATTATCACATTATTGCATATGTTTTTTTAGTGCCTTTTTGGATATTTATAAATTACAAGACTTATTGGGAATTTAAATGGTTTTGGATTCCAGTGGTAGCAATGGGTGGAAGTATTATAGTACACGCTTTGATGGTGTATAAATTTAATAATAATTGGGAGGAGAGAAAGATGAAGGAGTTAATAGAACAAGATAATTTTAAAAAATAGAAAACATGGAAAACGAATATTTAGAAGAAAAAAGATATTTAAGAGCACAAAAAAAGTTAAAAGAAATAAAAGGTTTTTATTGGCATTTATTTTGGTATTTGGCAGTAAACATATTCCTTTGGGTTTCTATATACATGAATTTAGATACAGGTGAAAGTTTCTTTCAATACGGACATTTTTTTACTGCATTCTTTTGGGGAATTGGTATATTTTTTCACTGGTTTGGTGTGTTTGGGAGAAATTTTATTTTCTCAAAAGATTGGGAAGAGCGCAAGATAAAAGAGTATATGGAAAAAGATAAATTTAATATTTAAGAATTAATTTATGAATGTAATCATTATTGAAGACGAAAAGCCATCGGCAAGAAGGTTGCAACGTATGTTGGCAGAACTTGGAATAGAAGTTCAAACGATGTTGCATTCAGTTGAAGAAGCAATAAACTGGTTTAGTGCAAATGAACATCCAGATTTAATTATGTTAGATATTCAATTGTCAGATGGACTTTCGTTTGAGATATTTGACGAAATTGAAGTAAAGAGCTCTATCATTTTCACAACTGCTTATGACGAATACGCATTAAAGGCATTTAAGCTGAATAGTATTGATTATTTATTGAAGCCAATTGATCAAGACGAATTGGAAGCAGCAATCAAACAATTTAAAAATAATCGTCAGCAAAACACTCCTAATCTTCAAGTAGATATCAATCAAATAAGAAAAATGCTGATTAATCCTATGGATCGGAATTATAAAGAACGATTTACGGTAAAGATTGGTCAGCATTTAAAAATGATTGCAGTAGATGATATCGAATGTTTTTATAGTGAAAACAAAGGAACGTATATTTACACTTCCGATAAAAGAGAATATTTGGTTGATAGAACTTTAGAGCAATTAGATTCTGTCTTGAATCCTACTAAATTCTTTAGGGTTAATCGTAAATTTTTTATCAATATCAATAAAATAAAAGACATTGTCTCTTATACCAATAGTCGACTTAAAATTATATTAAATAATTTTTCGGAACATGAATTAATTGTGAGTAGAGAGAAAGTAAAAGACTTCAAAAATTGGTTGGAGTAAATCCAATAAATAAACTTCCTGATTTACTGTAAATTACACTTGTTAAATTGAATAAGAATCCGTAAATTTGCACTCCTTTTAACGAGAGCAGATTTAGAAAGGAAAAAAGAGAACAATTTTATAAATATCTCTTTGCGTAATTATCGTTTAATAATCTGAATTACAATAAGATACAATTTAAATATTGACACTATGTCAAAATTACAAGAAAAAATCGACCTTTACCAAAGTGAGGTTGAAAAGTTAGGTTTAGGATTAAATGCTGATTTATTAGCAGCAGTAACTAAAGGTTTAGGGCCTTCAATCTACAAAGCAGATGCTGAAAAAGTTTCAAGTTCAGACAAAAAAGAATTAGAAACAGTTAAGAAAAACTTTTTAGTAAAAAAGTTAGGATTAGAAAATACAGAAGCATTAGATACTGCAATTGAAAACGCAATTGAAAAAATCGGAAAATCTAACAGAAACAAGTATAGAGCTATATTCTATACAATTTTAGTTGAAGAGTTAGGAGCACAATCAGTTTATGCAACTGAAGAAAAAGTTGAGGAAACTCAAGCAGATGAAACTAAAGAAGAAATTAAAGTTGTTGCAATTGACGAAGATGTTGTTGTTGAAGACAAGACACCTTTAATTGAAGAAGTTGAAGAAGAAAAATTAGATTTAGTTGAAGAAGAAGTAAATACTGCTGCGACTCCTGAAGAATTTTTAGAAAACTTTGATTGGCACAAATATGAGCAAGGAATTGAAGAGGTTGAAGAAGATAAGTTAAAAGCTTTTGAAGATGCTCTTGAAGGAACTGTTGGATTTGTTAATGAAAGAGAAGTAATTGAAGGAACAGTTGTAAGAAAAACTGATCGTGAAGCAATTATTGACATCAATTCAAAATCTGAAGGTGTTATTTCATTAAACGAATTCCGTTACAATCCAGGTTTATCTGTTGGTGATACTGTAGAAGTATTGGTTGATAAAAGAGAAGATGTAACAGGTCAGTTAGTATTATCACATAAGAAAGCACGTGTAATCAAGGCTTGGGATAGAGTGATTGCTGCACATGATTCTGGTGAAGTAGTAAATGGTTTCGTGAAGTGTAGAACTCGTGGAGGTATGATTGTAGATGTTTTCGGAATTGAAGCATTCTTACCAGGATCACAAATTGATGTGAAGCCAATTAGAGACTACGATCAATATGTTGAGAAAACTATGGAATTCAAGGTTGTGAAAATTAATCACGAATTTAAAAACGTGGTTGTTTCTCATAAAGCACTTATCGAGGCTGATATTGAATTACAGAAAAAAGAAATCATTGGTAAATTAGAAAAAGGACAAGTATTAGAAGGTATAGTTAAAAATATTACTTCTTATGGTGTCTTTGTTGATTTAGGTGGAGTTGATGGATTAGTTCATATTACAGATTTATCTTGGAGTAGAATTAATCACCCAAGTGAAATCTTAGAACTTGATCAAAAATTAAACGTTGTAATTTTAGACTTTGATGATCAAAAGACTAGAATTCAATTAGGATTAAAACAATTAAGTACACACCCTTGGGAAGCTTTAGATGAAAATCTTAAAGTTGGAGATAAAGTAAAAGGTAAAGTAACAGTTATTGCTGATTATGGAGCATTTATTGAAGTTTCTGAAGGTGTTGAAGGATTAGTACACGTTTCTGAAATGTCTTGGTCTACACACTTACGTTCTGCTCAAGATTTCGTAAAAGTAGGAGATGAAGTAGAAGCGCAAGTATTAACGTTGGATAGAGAAGATCGTAAGATGTCTCTTGGTATCAAGCAATTACACCCAGATCCTTGGACGGATATTACTAAGAAATATCCTGTAGGTTCAACACACGAAGGAACAGTAAGAAATTACACAAACTTTGGAGTATTTGTTGAATTAGAAGAAGGAATTGACGGTTTAGTTTATATTTCTGATTTATCTTGGACTACTAAAGTTAAGCACCCATCTGATTTCACATCAATTGGTGATACATTAAAAGTGCAAGTATTAGAATTAGATACACAAGGAAGAAAATTGAATTTAGGACATAAACAAACTCAAGATAACCCTTGGGATACATATGAGGCTAAATATACAATTGATTCAGTGCACGAAGGAACTGTAAAAGAAACTACTGATAAAGGTGCAATTGTAACTTTAGAAGAAGGAGTTGAAGCATTTGTTCCAGGTCGTCATATGGAAAAAGAAGAAGGTGGTAAAATAGCAAAAGGAGATACTGCTGAATTCAAAATTTTAGAATTCAACAAGGAGTATAGAAGAATTGTTATTTCACACTCAGCAATTTTCAGAGCTGAAGAGCAAAGAAATATTAAAGCACAGTCTAAAAAATCTAATGATGCTGAAAAGCCAACATTAGGTGATGCAAACAATGCTTTACAGGCTCTTAAAGATAAAATGGAAAGTGGAAAATAATTCCATTTAACATTCATATTTTAAAAAAAGCCGTTAAGAAATTAACGGCTTTTTTAATGTAGTCAATCAAATGCAAAAAATTATATTTGCATAACAAAAATCAAATACCATATATGTCATTAATAAAATCAATCTCAGGAATTAGAGGAACCATTGGAGGAAAAGTAGCTGATAATTTAACACCTATCGATGCAGTTAAGTTTGCTGCAGCTTATGGAAGTTGGTTACTTAAACGAAATTCTAGCAAAGAGCAGTTAATTGTTGTTATAGGAAGAGATGCTCGAATTTCAGGTAAAATGATAAGTTCTTTGGTTGCCAACACTTTAGTTGGATTGGGAATTGATGTAATTGATTTAGGCCTATCTACTACGCCAACTGTTGAAGTTGCAGTGCCAATTGAAAATGCTGATGGTGGGATTATTTTAACGGCTTCGCACAACCCAAAACAATGGAACGCCTTAAAATTATTAAATGAAAAAGGAGAGTTTCTAAATGGCGATGATGGTAATCAAATACTAGAAATTGCTGCAAGTGATGATTTTGATTTTGCTCAGGTAGATGATTTGGGTTCTTATAGTAGAAATAAAACCTATGTAGAAAAACATATAGATGAAGTATTAAATTTAGAACTAGTTGATGTAGATGCTATAAAGAATGCAAATTTTAAAGTAGTAGTTGATGCAGTTAATTCTACAGGAGGAATTTTTATTCCAACTTTGTTAGATAGGTTAGGAGTTGAGTGTATAAAACTATATTGTGAACCAAATGGTGAGTTTCCTCATAATCCTGAGCCATTAAAGGAACATTTAGGAGATATTTCTAAACTGGTTGTAGAAGAAAAAGCAGACTTTGGAATTGTAGTAGATCCTGATGTAGATAGATTAGCATTGGTTTGTGAAGACGGTTCAATGTTTGGAGAAGAATATACTTTAGTTGCTTGTGCAGATTATGTACTTTCAAAAACCAAAGGAAATACAGTGTCAAATATGTCTTCTTCAAGAGCATTGAGGGATGTTACTCAAAAACACGGAGGTTCTTATCAGGCAAGTGCTGTTGGAGAAGTAAATGTAGTTCAGTTAATGAAAGATACGAATGCTGTTATTGGAGGTGAAGGAAATGGTGGAATTATATATCCTGATTCTCATTATGGTCGTGATTCATTAGTTGGTGTTGCGTTATTTTTATCTCATTTAGCAAATCAAAAAATGACTTGTAAAGAACTGAGAATGAGTTATCCAAGTTATTATATGAGTAAAAATAAAATTCAACTAACACCTCAAATTGATGTTGATAAGATTTTAGAGGTAATGGCTGATAAATATAAAAACGAAGATGTTTTAACGATTGATGGAGTTAAGGTGAATTTTGAAACTGAATGGGTTCATTTACGTAAATCAAATACAGAGCCAATAATTAGAATTTATACCGAAAGCACAACACAAGAAAAAGCAGATGATTTAGCTAAAAGAATTATTTCTGAAATAAAAGAAATAATAGCTTAATGAAAAATCTACTACTATTTTTATTTGTAATATTCTCAATAGCACTATATTCTCAAGAAACTGAAGAATTTGAAAAAGTGAGTAATAAAGGGAAGATGTATATTCTTTGGGGATGGAATCGTGGTCAGTTTAGTGATTCAGATATTCATTTTAAAGGCTCTAATTATAATTTTACCTTACGTGACGTAAAAGCCAGAGATAAGGTAAATAACTTCACGTTTAGAGATTATTTTAATCCAGGACGCGTAACGATACCTCAAACGAACTTTAGAATAGGATATTTTTTTAAAGAAAACTATACAGTGTCTATTGGTGTAGATCATATGAAATATGTCATGCATAACTTTCAGACTGTAAAAATAGACGGAGAAATAAACGCTGGAACTCCTTTTGATGGTACTTATTTAAATGAAGATATATTACTCACGCATGATTTTTTGACCTTTGAACATACGGATGGTTTAAATTATGTAAATGTTGAAGTAAACAGGTTTGATAATTTAAATAGATTTTTGAATCTCACTTCAAAAGATTTTGAAGTAAATATTACCGAAGGTATTGGAGCAGGTATTTTATACCCAAAAACGAATGCTAAATTATTTGATGGAGAGCGTTATGATGATTTTCATGTTTCTGGTTATGGAGTTAGCGCTAAAGTTGGGTTAAACTTAACATTTTTCAAGTACTTCTTTTTACAATCCGATTTTAAGATTGGTTATATCAACATGGATGATATTAGGATTACTTTAAATGAAGAAGATTCTGCTTCTCAAAATTTCACATTTTTTGAAAGAACCATTATGTTTGGTGCAAGGTTTCAGTTAATTAAGTAGTTTTATTTTTACGAATCTTTAAGTACTCGTCGTATTTATCTCTGTGCTTAAATCGATTGTGAGTCCAAAAGTAATGCTCAGGTTTTTCAATAATTTGTTGCTCTGTTTTCCTTAAGAAAACATCTGAAAGATCGTAATCTGAATATTTTGTGGCATCATTGGTAATTAATTCAAATGATGTTTCGTAATAGCCTCTTTTTACTTTTTTGGTGTGTATATAAACAACATTCATATCATACTTTTTTGCCAACATTTCCGCTCCTGTATGAATTGGAACTTTTACTCCAAAAAACTCAGACCAATAATGTGTCTTTTTTAATTGTGGAGATTGATCGCTTAATAATCCATATAAAGATTGTATTCCTTCTTTCTGATTTTTTTCCATCCTAGCAATAATCTTTGATGTTTTGATAAAAGTAGCACCAAAACGTTGCCTGGATTTTAAGACTTTATTGTTGAAATATTTGTTGTTAACAGTTGTAAAAGCCGCAAAAGCATTATATTTAATATGTGCACTTAATCCAACAATCCATTCCCAATTTGCATAATGTGATCCAACTAAAACGACACTTTTTCCGTCTTTATATAATTCATCAAGTAATTCGAGATTGGTATATTTATAACGTTTATCTAAAGATTTTTTTGAGATGGTAAATGATTTAATCATTTCCATAAAAATGTCTATAAAATGGCGATAAAACTTTCTTCTAATACTTTTAAGTTCTTTTTCTGATTTATCGGGAAACGCAATTTTTAAGTTATTTAAGACCAATTTTTTACGATAACCAATGACGTAATAAAAGAACAGCGAGAAAACATCAGACTTGATATATAGTATTCTAAAAGGAAGAATTGAAAGCATCCAGATAATAGGATAAACAAGTATGTAAACTAATAATTGCATTAACTTTTTTATACAAATATCGGATATAATTTTATCTTTGAGTATATAAAAAGTATAAATGAGTCAAGTAGTTTTAATAATAATAGTTGCCAATGTTTTATTCTCTTTTAAAGGGTTTAATGATCAATTATTTTTCAATAAGAATAAATTTCAAGTTGGTAATGTGAAAAATGGAGAATACTTACGATTATTTACTTCTGGTTTTCTACATGTAGATCATTCACATTTGCTATTCAACATGCTAACGCTTTATTTTTTTGCCGATAATGTAGTTGGAGCTGTAGGTATTTGGAAATTTGTGGTTATATATATAGGTAGTTTATTGACTGGAAATATTTTCGCTTTGAGTTATCACAAAAACAATTTGTATTATGCTGCAGTTGGAGCATCTGGAGCGGTTATGGGAGTGTTGTATGCGGCTATTTTATTATTTCCTGATATGAAGTTGGCTTTTATTTTCTTGCCAATCCCAATTCCAAGTTATGTTTTTGGATTAGGATACTTACTCTATTCAATATATGGAATGAAAAAAAGCATTGGAAATATTGGTCATAGTGCACATATTGGTGGAGCCATTGGAGGTTATGTTTTAACAATTGTGTTATTTCCAGATGTAATTATTGAAAATAAGTTAATGGTTATTTTATTAGCTATTCCAATTGTACTTTTATTAGTTTTTGAAAAACAATTAGGTAATAAATAAAAAAACTCTGATAATACTATCAGAGTTTTTGAGCGAAAGACCGGGTTCGAACCGGCGACATTCAGCTTGGAAGGCTGACGCTCTACCAACTGAGCTACTTTCGCGTTTCCGGACTGCAAATATACAAGTACTTTCAATTCCTGCAAGTATTTTTATTTAAAAAAATAACTTTTAATAAAATTCATTATCACTTCTCAATACCTTTAAAAAATGAAATCCATAGATATTATATCCTTCATTGTAATAGAATTTATGACTTTTAGGATTATTTACATAAGTATTCAATTCTGATGCTTCACAACCTTTTTCTTTAGCGTAATTATAGATCCATTTAAAAAAAATATTTCCTAGACCTTGAGAGCGATAAGAACTGTCTATCACAACATGATCAACCTCCATACTTTTACCAATATAATGTCTAGTCATGTACCAAATACCACAAATACCAATAAGTTTATTGTTATCATACATTACTGCACACTCATAATTTTGAGTTGACATTTCTAATACCCTTTTTTTGAGTAATTCTAAAGGCGTTTTGTCATTTATAACTTGCAAGAGTGGGATGATATCAAAGATGTTCTCTTTTTCAATGATTTTAAAATTTATGTTTTCCATTTTTATAGTATCTTTCCTTTTGTAAATATATAACTTTTATGATTGAAATTAGATTCATTTCTGCTGAGGAAACCTATGGAATAAGAAAAGAAATGTTGCGTAGAAATATTGATTTGTCAGAGAAAAATGATGATGATTATAACGACACTTCTTTTCATTTAGGTGCTTTTATTGATGGCAAGTTGGTTAGTGTAGCAACGTTTATGCAAAATGATAATGAGAATTTTAACGGTGTGCAATATAGGTTACGTGGAATGGCAACCTTGGACAATTATCAAGGCAAGGGATTAGGAAGGATGTTGATTATAGAGGCGGTTAAAAAACTAGAATCAATGGATGTAAATATTCTTTGGTGTAATGCTCGTTCAGGCGCATTAAAGTTTTATAAAAAAATAGGTTTTAAAACTATCGGTACAGAATTTGATATTCATTTAATAGGACCACATTATGTAATGTATTTAAATATTTAGGATGATTAAAAAAAGTTTGCTTTTAGGTTTTGTTTTTATTGCTCTTTGCTTGAAAAGTTATTCTCAAGAATATTCGATTGCTCAATTATCTGGAAAGAGTGAATTGAAATTTGATAAGCAAGAGTATAAAATTTTGCCAGAAGTAGAAATGGCATTTAATAAGTTGAAACAAGCTGCTTTAAAAGATGGGATTGCTATAAAAATAGTATCAGGTTATCGAAGTTTTGATCGTCAAAAGGCTATTTGGAATAAGAAATACAAGCGTTATAATTCTCAAGGTTTATCGCCTAAAGAAGCAATTAAAAAAATAATAGAATATTCTACAATCCCAGGAACCTCAAGGCATCATTGGGGAACCGATATTGATGTTATTGATGCAAATCCAATGATTCAAAAGAATGTTTTAGATCCGTCAAAATTTGAAGATGCAAGACCTTATTCTAAATTAAGAAATTGGTTAGAAAATAACGCACATATCTATGGTTTTTATATTGTTTATACCAATGATAAAAACAGAAAAGGATTTAAATATGAGCCATGGCATTATAGTTATAAATCAATTTCAAAACCTATGCTTCAAGAATTTTTAAAGATTGATTTAATAAAATTGCTTGAAAATGAAAATATATTGGGAAAAGAGTATTTAGATACAACTTTTTTAGAAGATTATCTAAATAGGAACGTTTTGGATATTAATAAAGAATTGAAATGAGAAAAATATTTGTATTAATAATTATTCTAGTATTTTCTAGTTGTAAAGCTATTCAATCAAATGTATTGAATGTATCAAAAGAACTTTATAAAAAGAATATCAATTACTATAATGCTATTGAAGTTAAAAAAAGTGAACAAAAATCTTTACAAATTCGTAAAAAAATAATTAACTCAAACAAGTTAGACTTTATTCTATTACATGATACCATTTTTTTAATTGAAGGATTTAAACTTGAAACTAATGAAAGGTATACTTGTATATGGAATAAAAGTGATATTTTAAGTTATAAATTTTCTAATGGGGCATATGAAATTACTCAGCAGTTAATAAGTGATGAATTAAAAGATTTAATTGCAATGTGGAATATTGATGGAATAAAAGAAAAGCAAAAAGAAAATGGAATTATGTTTGGAGGTTTGGTATTTGATGTGTCAAAAATAATTTTGAATCAAGAAAAAACTAAAATTTCTCATATTGATCGATTTGAATTTGAGCAATATGAATAATATTTTTTACTCTTATTAATTTGGTGCGATTAATTTAAAGTTTTTAGGTGAATTAATTAATTATTAATAAATCGATATTAAGTTTATAAGTAGAAGTTATTAAATAAAAAAAACTCCTTGATTTTTCAAGGAGTTTTTTTGTAGCGTGATGCAGAATTGAACTGCAGACCTCCGGGTTATGAATCCGACGCTCTAACCAACTGAGCTACCACGCCATAAGCGGATGCAAATATAAAATAAATATATTTTTTGGCAATATAAACTTATCTAAATTTTTGTTCGTTTCTTAATTTTTTTTAGTCCAATTAATTCTATATATTGTGCTTTTAATAGATTGACTATGACAGACAAAATAAAGTTCGAAATAGAATTCCCAATTCACGCTTCACCGAAAATGTTGTACCAATACTTTGGTACTCCTTCAGGACTTTCTGAGTGGTTTGCCGATAACGTAAACTCTAGAGGTGAGTTATTTACTTTTATTTGGGATGGTGCTGAAGAACAAGCAAAAATGCTTACTAAAAAAATGGATTCTAAAATTCGTTTTAAATGGATGGAGAGTGAAGATGATGATTCTTATTTTGAATTTAGAATTCAAGTTGATGAATTAACCAAAGATGTTTCTTTAATGGTTACCGATTTTGCTGAAGAAGATGAAGTTGAAGAATCTAAAATGTTTTGGGAAAATCAAATAGGTGAGTTGAAGCATAGAATAGGCGCGTAATTTTTACATAAAATAAATTATTATAAAGCTCTGATTTATCAGGGCTTTTATTATTAAATTTGCTACTTATTTTTTGAAGAATGATTAATTATAACAGTGAGTTGCTTTCTGGTGAAACTCCAATTATTGATTACAATAATAGAGGTTTAAAATATGGAGATGGTGTATTTGAAACATTGAAAATTGTAAATTCAAAAATTATCTTTTTAGAAGATCACTATTTCCGTTTAATGGCTTCTATGAGGATTTTGAGAATGGAAATTCCAGTAAATTTCACCTTAGATTTTATTGAGAGTGAAATACTTAAAACAGTTAAGGCTTCAAATTTTAGTGATACTGCAAGAATTAGAATATCGGTTTTTAGGAAATCTGGTGGTTTATATTCACCAACAACTAATGAGATTGATTATATAATTGAAGTTGGCAAATTGAATCAAGAGGTTAAGAGTTTTTATGAATTGGAGTTGTTTAAAGATTTTTATATTAATTCTTCGTTTTTATCAACTATAAAGACAACGAATAAAATTTTAAATGTAGTAGCGAGTATTTTTGCAAAAGAAAATAATTACGATAATTGCTTGTTGATAAATGAGAAGAAAAACTTAGTAGAAGTTACCAATGGAAATATTTTTTTGGTATTTGGTAATAAATTAGTTACACCACCTATTACTGATGGATGTATCAAAGGAATTATTAGAAAAAAAATAATTGAATTGGTTTCTAAATCACCAAACTATTCTTTAGAAGAACGTTCGATTTCACCCTTTGAAATTCAAAAAGCAAATGAATTATTTATAACAAATAGCATTGTTGATATTCAACCTGTATATAAATACAGAAAAAAAGAATTTACTTCACTAGTTTCAATTGAATTAAGAAAACGATTAGTTAAAAGTTATAGTTAATTTAAAGAAGGATTTTTCGGAGCATTTGCCCAAATCTGATATTCACCACCAAACTCCATTAACTTATTTTTCCACATCATAGTGCTTGTAGTTAATATGTTTGAGTATTTATTTTCAATAACTTGCCAAGAATTATCGGCGCTTAACTCTTCAGATAGTTGATTTGCTTCCCATCCAGAATAACCTAGAAAAAAGCGAATGTCACTAGAAGTAATTTTTTTATTAGTCAACAATTCAGTTACATGCTCAAAATTACCGCCCCAATAAATGCCTGAAGTAATTTTAATACTATTAGGAATTAAGTGTGGAATATTGTGAATGAAATATAGATTTTCTTTAGATACAGGCCCTCCATTATATACTTTAAAATTGCATGTAATTTCAGGAACTAGATCACTAAGAATATATTCAGTAGGTTTGTTCATAATAAAGCCAACAGAACCAGACTTGTTATGTTCGGTAAGTAAAATTACAGACCTGTTGAACAGTCTATCATTTAAGATAGATGGCTCAGCAATAAGTAAGCGTCCTTTAATTGGCTGTAAATCTGTCATTTTAATTATTTAACGTTTATAAATATATAAAAATGTTTTAAATAAAAAAACTCTCTTTAAAATAAAGAGAGTTTTGTAAAAATAAGGGTTGATTCTTATTTCTAATTAATTTACAGCACTGCTGAATCCAGCTCCTGCTTTAAACTTAACTACGTTTTTAGCTTTAATTTGAATTGCAGCTCCTGTTTGTGGGTTTCTTCCTGTTCTTGCAGCTCTTTTTGAAACTGACCAAGTTCCCCATCCTACTAATGATACTCTTCCACCTTTCTTAAGAGTTTTAGTAACATTGTTAGTTACTGATTCTAAAGCTGTCTTCGCAGCTGCTTTTGAAATCCCTGCATCTGCTGCAATAGCATCAACTAAATCTGATTTGTTCATAATTTTGAATTTAATTATTATGGTTAAACATTATTTTGCTTTTTAAAGCCTAACAAATATAGACGGAATAAGGGTTTACGCAAGTTTTATGGCTCTAAAATCGCTATTTTGTTGATAAAAGATGCGAAAATGTTAATAACCATAGTCAAAATTGGTTGTTTTTCGTCAATCCCTTTAAAAATAGGGTGTTCAGCACATTCTTGCATTTGGTGAAAAAGTAAAGCCGTTGAGTAAACTTTTGGCATCCATTTTTTTCTTTCCTGCTAGTTTTAGTGTATCCAAAATAATGAAACCATTTGCTACTGCAACTTTAATTTCTTTTTTGGAAAATATAACACTACCAATGTCAAATTTATGATCTTCAATTTCTTTCTTAATATCATAAATCTTAACGTTTATTTCCTCATCGTCATTTATTAAAGTTGTCCAAGCAGCAGGATATGGATTAAGACCTCTTACCTTATTATATATATTAGTTATAGTGTCATTCCAATCAATCTCACAAGTTGACGTATGAATTTTGGGAGCGCTTTTATCTTCTTTTTCTGTTTGTTTATGAGTTGTGATATTGCCTTTTTCGATTAACCTAACAGTTTTTAAGACCAATTCAGAGCCAAGGTGCATTAATTTATCATGCAATTCTCCAACATTCTCATTTGGTGAAATATCAATTTCTTCTTGAAGTATTATTTCTCCAGTATCAATTTTATCATCAATAAAAAAAGTTGTAACACCAGTTTTGGTTTCACCATTTATTATTGCCCAATTAATTGGAGCAGCGCCTCTATATTCAGGTAATAAAGATGCGTGCAAATTAAAGGTTCCGTATTTAGGTAATTTCCAGACACTATCTGGCAACATTCGGAAAGCAACTACAATGTTCAAATTGGCATTCAACGATTTTAATTCGTCATAAAAGTCTCTGTCTTTTAAATTTTTTGGTTGAAGTACTTTTAAGTTATTTTCTAATGAAAATTTTTTAACTGCCGATTGATGTATTTTTCGACCTCTTCCAGCTGGTTTATCAGGTGCTGTAATTACACCTACAATATTAATACCTGATTCAAGTAGTTTTTTTAGAATGGTAACTGCGAATCCTGGAGTTCCCATAAAAACAACACGTATATCTCTCATCAATTTATAATAATTTGTATTTGTTTTGCAAAGTTACGGTTATTAAATTTTTATCGAGCAGTAATTGTAATGCAAATAGTATTTGCTTTTCATCAGCCTCTATTTTAGAAATTAATTCTTGTGAACTATACTCTTTATTTTTCAAGAGTTGCAACACTATCATATAAGTTTCTTTAAAGTTTATTGGTTTTTTCTTTTTTGAAACGCAAACATCACAAATGCCACAATTATTAACTTCAGATTCGCCAAAATAGGAGAGTAGTTGAATGCTTCTACATATATTATCATTTTCAATAAACTTAATTAGTTCATTTACTTTATTTGTTTTTTGTTTGTTTAATTGTTCAATATTTCTAGCAATTATATTAATCGTTATTTTGTCTTCTCGAGGTACAAGAAAACGGATATGAGTTGTAGCGCTGCTGTTGTAATAGGAGATAATTTTGTCGTTGTGAAGAGTGGTAAAGTACTCTTTTAATATGTTTTTAGAAATATTAAGAGTATTTGCTAAATAAGTTTCATTAAGTTTTATTGAATTTTCGAAAATACCTCCATAAGTCCTCAATAATAATTTAATGAGTTTGTCAAATTTTTTGTTGCGTTCTGCATAATTGAAAACTACAGTGTTACTAGTAATAAATTTTGCTGTTGATTTTCGGTCAATATTTTCATCTAAAAACAAAATACTTTCTCTGTTTAGTACTTTTAATGAATTGTATACTAAAACTTTTGAAAAATTATATGTTTTGCAAAAAGCAGAAAGATCAAATTCAAAAGATGTTTCATTTAATTCGCCATAGGAAATATTAAAATATTGGTTTAATTTTAAATATACTTGTTCAATGTGTTTTTTAGTTGCAAGTGTTTTATGAGTAAGAGTTTTAAGTTCATTTATTTCATTTTTATTACTTAAAACATAAGAGTATGCATTTTTATTGTCGCGTCCACCTCTTCCTGCTTCTTGCATGTAGTTTTCTATACTTTGTGGTAAATTATGATGAATTATAAGGCGAACATTGGCTTTGTCAATACCCATTCCAAATGCATTGGTAGCAACAATAATAGGAGTTTTTTCACTTAGCCAATTTTCATAATGCTTTAATTTATCTTCAATAAACATTCCGCCGTGATAAAAAGTGCTATTGAAATTCATTTGGTTTAATTGTTCAGATAGTTCAACAGTTTTACGTCTTGTATTTGTGTAAATTATTGTTGATCCATTTACTTGCTCTATTAGATTTTTAATTTTTGAAAGCTTATCCTCAACATTGATAATTCGGTAACCCAAATTTTTTCTATAAAATGATTTTTTTATAATTGTTGGATTTGTCATCCCAATATTGTCAATGATGTCGTTAGTTACTTTAGGTGTTGCGGATGCTGTTAGTGCAATAAAGGGTACATTAGGATGCAGTTGGCTTAACTTATTTATATTTAGATAGGAAGGTCTAAAATCATGTCCCCATTCTGAAATGCAATGCGCTTCATCTATTGCAAATAATTGTATATCTAGATGTTGAATTTTAGTTTGTATAAATTCTGATTGCAATTTTTCGGGAGACAAGTATAAAAACTTATAATTACCATAAAGCAAATTGTCAAAAAGCATTACAATTTCATCTTGTGATTGTTTTGAAGTCAATTGAATGGCTTTTATACCCTTTTGAGCAAGGTTTTTCACCTGATCATTCATTAATGCAATTAGTGGTGAAACAACAACACAAATTCCGTCATTTAATAATGTAGGTAACTGAAAACAAAGTGACTTTCCTCCTCCTGTAGGTAGCAATGCTAAAGTATCTCTTTTACTTAATACACTTGATATTATTTCTTCTTGAGGTTCAATAAAAGTATCAAATCCCCAATATTTTTTCAATATTTCAATTGGTTTTGTCAAGTTATTTTAATGAATCTAATAAGAAATCCGTTCGCTCTTTAACATTGCCAAATGGAATTTCAACAATATCATAACCAAATTTTTTATAACTATTTTCTAAGGCATAATGTATCTCAACAGCTTCTTCATAACTTTCAAACCTCTCTTCATCCGAAGTATAAATAGCTTTCCAAGGCGGTAAAATAATAATTTTAGTGTATCTGTGAGTTTTGCAAGGCTCTGTGAAAATAGCATCATAAGGCTGTTTAAAAAAATCCATGTATGCTAATACATCAGCAATTCCTCTATCAAAAAAGATAAGATTATCCTTCTTTTTAAGAGCATCTTTGAATTGATTGATCCTTCCATTTAGAATTTTTAGATTAAAACTCATTGAGTCGTCAACTTTCGCAATAGGATTGGTTGATAAATCGGTTAGATTTCCTTGTTCCTTTGCTTCCAAAGTTAGTTCCCGAATTACTTCATGGTAGCAAAAGTAATTGCGTCTTTCGAGTTCTTTTATGATTGATGTTTTTCCAGTTCCAGGACCACCAGTTATGACTATTTTTTGTTGCATCATGCAAAAATACTATTTTATAAAAAATGTTAGTACAATATATTAAATTACATTGATTTTTAAGTGTAAATTTGCTATTCAAAAAATGAAGCAATATTATGGTATTGTTTTTGAAATTGATACTATTAAAATACAAGAATGGAAGATAAAAAAGAGTTTTATGATAAATTGAAAAAGAGTTTGGAAGAAACTACCAAATTTCCAGCCGAATACTTATACAAATTTATTATTCCTTCAAATAAAGAGAAATTGAAAGAAATAGAAAATATTTTTAATCATGGTGGAGCAGTAATAAATACAAAGCCTTCTAAAACTGGAAAATATGTAAGTATATCTATTAATATGAACATGAATAACTCTGATGAAATAATAGAAAAATATATGGAAGTTGGTAAAATTAAAGGAGTTATTTCTTTATAATATATTTAACACTTATTCAAGGAAATAAACAATAAATTGCGCCGTTAAATTACCTAAAAAGTTTCAAGAATTACTACTTTTGCATTAACTTAAAATTTAATAAAAATGACTTTTAAAAAATCTTTGATTTTAATTCTTTTTTTGAGTTTTTCAACTCTGTTTTCACAAAATGAAGATGATGTGCTTTTTACTATTGATGAATCTCCAGTTTATGCATCAGAATTCATGAGAGTATATTATAAGAACTTAAGTATTGTTCAAGATGAAGATCAAAAAGATATTAAAAATTACTTAGAGTTATTTATCAATTATAAACTAAAGATTAAGCAAGCTCGAGATTATGGAATGGATACGATTCCAAATTATATCAAAGAACTTTCTACTTATAAGCAACAATTGATTGAGCCTTATATGAAAGACCAATCTGTGGTTGATGAATTGGTTAAAGAGGCATATAATAGAAGTTTGACGCAGGTGAAAGCAAGTCATATATTGATAAGAAATAACGTTAAAAATCCATCTGATACAGTTTCAATATACAATAAAGCATTAGAGGCTCGTACTAAAATTATGAATGGAGCTGATTTTGAAACCATAGCAAAGCAATATTCTGAAGATCAATCAGTAAATAGAAATAGTGGTAATTTAGGTTATTTCTCTGTTTTTGATATGGTTTATCCTTTTGAAAATGCTGCATTTAATACTAATATTGGCGAAGTTTCTATGCCTTTTAGATCAAAATTTGGTTATCATATTCTTAAAGTTTTTGATAAAAGAAAAACGAAAGGTGAAATTGAAGCGGCACATATTATGCTAAAAAATGAAACTGAAAATTCAGAATCTAAAATAAATGATATTTATAAAAAATTAATAGATGGCGAAGATTTTGAGCATTTGGCAAAGACACAATCAGAAGATACTTATTCTGCTAAAAAGAATGGTAGTTTAGGAAGGTTTGGTTCTGGAAGAATGATTAAAGAGTTTGAAGATGTTGCGTTTTCTTTAAAGAATGTGGGCGATATCTCTAAACCTTTTAAAACAAAGTTTGGATGGCATATTATAAAATTAAACAAGAAGTTTCCTATTAAGAGTTTTAACGAAGTAGAATCGGAATTGAATCAAAAAATTAAGAGAGGAGATCGCTCTAAGATTATTAAAAGTTCAATTGTAAATAAATTAAGAAAGCAATACGATATAAATATTTACGGTAAAATCATTGATGAATTTAAAAAAGCAGATTGGAGCGCTAATTTTGCGAGTATTCCAAATGAAATAATGAAAATAAATAGTGATAAAATCGTAAAGGATGATTTAAGTAAATTCTTAAGAAATAGAGTTTTAACTGATGATTTGTTTGCTCAATTTGAGGAGAAAATGATTTTGGAGTATTATAAAAACCATTTACAAGACACCAATAAAGAGTATGCACACACTTTACAAGAATATGAAGATGGATTACTGTTATTTGAGATTTTACAATCTAAAATTTGGGATAAATCAAAGGATAGTTTAGGTGTCCAAAATTATTATAATACGCACAAACATGAATTTGTTTTACCGGAGCGTATTGAAGGTGACATTGTGAGCGCAAATGATAAAAGGACGGCAAAAATTATACAAAAATATTTGAAAAATGGCTATGAACAAGATTCAATTAAATCATTAATTAACACTGATGATAAGATAAATGCAATTTTCAAATCAGGAGTTTTTACTAAAGATGATAGTCTAATTTCTTCTAAATATAAGTTTAAAAAAGGGGTTTCAAAAATTTATAATGTTGATGGCAAGTATATAATTATAGATGTTCAAAGTATTTTGCCAAATGAACAACAAAATTTAGATGATATAAAAGGTAAAGTGATTAATAACTATCAAGAAGTATTAGAAAAAGAATGGATAGAAGAATTGCGTTCTTCATATACCGTTAAGAAAAATAAAAGTGCAATAGACAAGATATTAAACTAAGAACTTGAAAGTTAGATTTTTCATATTATTAAGCGTTTGTTTCGTTCTCTTTTCTTGTGATTTTGAGTTGAAGAAGAAAGATGTTAAATCCAATGAATTGATAGCCAAAGTTTATGATAAAACCTTATTGAATAGCGACTTAGAAGATGTTTTGCCTCTTGGTTTGTCATCTCAAGATAGTATTGTATTTGTTAAAAACTATATAGATTCTTGGGCTAAAAAGCAATTATTATTGCATCAAGCAGAATTGAATTTAGATACCGAGAAGTCTACTTTTGAAAAATTGGTTGATGATTACAGGTCTACACTTTATATCAATTCGTATAAAGAAGCATTGGTATTAGATAAGTTAGATACTGTTGTAAGTCAAAATGATATTGAAAAATATTATTTAGCCAACAATGAGAATTTTAAATTGAACGAGGAATTAATAAGAATAAAGTATTTACATACCGATTTTAACCGAGTTGATAAAAAAGGCTTGATAAAGTTATTTAAGTCCAATGAAAATAAGGATATTGATAGTTTGCAGTTAAAAACATTAGAATTTAAGTCATACAACTTTAATGATTCTATTTGGATAAAATATACTGACTTATTGAATAGGATTGAGTTTTTAAAAAATGAAAGCAAGAGTAGTATTTTAAAAAAATCTAAATTTATTCAAAAAGAAGATACTTTAGGTTTATATTTGATTAAGATTAAAGATGTTTTAAAGAGCAATGAAATTGCTCCTTTGTCGTATGTTAAACCAACGATTAAGCAGATAATATTGCATAAAAGAAAATTAGAATTATTAAGAAAAATAGAAGTAGATTTATTAAATGATGCCATTAAAAACCAAAATTTTGAAAAATATTAAATATATGAAAGCAGGAATTTTAACTGCAATATTGATGATAACTTTAAATACGTTTTCTCAAGAGCGAGTTAAAGTTGATGGAGTAGCAGTTGTAGTAGGAAAAAATATTGTTCTAGATTCTGATATTGAGAAGTTTCGTATTGAAGTGGAGCAACAAACAGAAGGAAAAATTAAATTGACCGATTGTGAGATGCTAGAAGAGATAATGACTCAAAAGTTGTTGGCTCATCATGCAGTAGTTGATAGTATTCAAGTATCAGACGCTAGAGTAGCTGAACAAGTTGAAAGAACAGTATCTTCATTTGCTCAGCAATTAGGAGGAATGGATAAGGCAGTTGAATTTTACGGGTTTAATGATGAAACAGATTTGAGAAAAGAATTAAGTGTAATTCAAAAAGAACAAATGCTTATTCAAGGAGAAAGAGAAAGTATTACTGAAAATGTATCTATTACGCCTGATGAAGTGAGAACGTATTATAAAAACTTGGAATCGGAAGGGAACTTGCCTGAATTTGGATCAGAAATTGAAATTTCTCAAATAGTAATCTACGCGAAGCCTTCTGAGGAAGAGATTAAGCGTGTTGTGGCTAAACTTAATAAGTTGAAAAGTGATATTGAAAATGGTTCGAGTATGAACATGAAGGCTATTTTACATTCCGATGATCCAGCAGCATCAGGGACTGGAATGGGATCTGGAGGTGCTTATAGTATCACTAGAGAAAGTGGATTTGTGAAAGAATTCAAAGAGGTAGCATTTAGTCTAGATGAAGGTCAAGTATCAGAACCTTTTAAAACCGATTTTGGTTATCACATAATAAAAGTTGAAAAAATTAAAGGGCAGCAAATAGATTTAAGACACATTTTAATTCAACCAGAAATTGATGATAACAAGTTAAAAGATGCGAAAGAAACTTTAGATAAACTAGTTGTCAAATTGAATGATGGTACGGTATCATTTGAAGAAGCAGTAAAAGAATTTTCAGAAGAAAAAGCAACAAAAAACAATAAAGGAATTATAATTAATCCAGTTACAGGTGATTCAAAATTTGAATTAACTCGTATGGATCCAGCATTATATTCAAGAGTTTCGAGTTTAAAAGTAGGTGAAACTTCTGCACCTTTTTATGATGAAACAAGAGAAGGAGAGAAGATGTTTAAGGTTATTAATTTGAAATCTAAAACAGAACCACATACAGCGAATTATATTGATGATTATGTGAAAATTCAAACATTGGCTCTTCAAAAGAAAAAAGAAGAAACAATAGAAAAATGGGCAAAGGATAAAATTGCTGATACCTATATAAAATTAAATGGTGATAAAGCAGATTGTACTTTTGATAAAAACTGGAAAAAGCAATAATCTTTATGTCAGACGTAAAAGCCATTGAAAACTTAGGAGTTACTTACAAGCAGTTAAAAACTGAAATTTCAAAAGTAATTGTTGGTCAAGAGCAAACTGTTGATCATGTTTTGTATTCAATTTTGGCTGGAGGACATTCTTTACTCATTGGAGTTCCTGGTTTGGCAAAAACGTTATTAGTTCATACTATTGCCAAAGTAATTGGGCTTGATTTTAAAAGGATTCAATTTACACCAGATTTAATGCCCTCAGATATTTTGGGTAGCGAAATATTAGACGAAAAGCGAAATTTTAAATTTATTAAAGGCCCTATTTTTTCAAATATTGTTTTGGCAGATGAAATAAATAGAACACCTCCAAAAACACAAGCTGCATTATTAGAAGCAATGCAAGAAAAAACAGTAACAGTCGCTGGAGTCCATCATAAATTATCATTACCTTTTTTTGTGCTTGCAACTCAAAACCCTATTGAACAAGAAGGGACTTACCCTTTGCCAGAAGCGCAATTGGATAGGTTTATGTTTTCAATTTTATTAAATTACCCATCATTTGATGAAGAAGTTGAAGTAGTTAAAAATACAACTAATGATAGCATAAATGAGGTTCAATCATTATTATCGGCTGATGAAATTATTAATTACCAGCAATTAATTCGTAGAATTCCAGTTGCTGATAATGTCATTGAATATGCAGTAAAGTTAGTTTCTAAAACACGCCCAAATTCTAATAATTCGCCACAATTGGTCAATGATTTTATAAGTTGGGGCGCTGGACCTAGAGCATCACAAAATCTAATATTGGGAGCAAAAGTTAATGCTGCTGTTAATGGTAAATTCTCTCCTGATATTGAAGATGTAAAAGCAGTCGCGTATCCAATATTAAGACATAGAATTGTGAAAAATTACAAGGCTGAGGCTGAAGGAATTTCTGAAGAAGATGTGATTAAATCGTTATTGTAGTTTTATTCTTTTTCAAAAAAACTAAACATATTCCCGCCGTATTTTTTAGAATAACTAAAGTTTTCATTTCCCGACAAGTCAGTGTGTTTTGAGTGTTCTACAATTAGCATTCCTTCATTTTCAAGCAAATCATTTTGAAAAACCATCGTAATAATTTTTTCAAATTCAGGAAGTTCGAAATCGTAAGGAGGGTCAGCAAATATGACTGTTGATTTTTGAGGGTATTTTTCTAAAAATTTATATACGTCACTTTTATAAGTATCTATTGGGAATTCAAGTTGTTTTGAGGTACTGTTTATAAACTTTATACAAGCAAAATGCGCATCTACTGCAGTAATTTTTTGAGTTCCTCTAGAGGCAAATTCGTAACTAATATTTCCAGTTCCAGAGAATAAATCTAATACAGTAATATCATCAAAATAATAATGGTTATTTAGAATATTGAATAAGGCTTCTTTGGCCATATCGGTTGTGGGTCTTACTGGTAAGTTCTTTGGCGCAGTCAGTCTTTTCCCTTTATGAAATCCAGATATTATTCGCAATTAATGTTGGTTTAAAAGAGTGAAATAAGAGTGGTCAGACAATTTTAATTTTTTCGGCATTGTATATTTTGGTTTATAAAATGCTATATTCTTGATGTATTTATAAGTAATTGTATAAAGTTCAGAATCCTTTTCAATATCATTTAAAAAAGTTAGTAAAAACTCTTCAGGATTTAGTTGCAATTGCTCGGCAGTAAATAAAATATAATAGATAAAATCTTCTTTTGTTTTATAATTAAAAGTGTTGAAAAACAATACTTTTTTACCTTTAATTATAACTACTTGGAAAATATCATTTTCTACATGAACAAAAAAACTTGTTGTTTCAGAATTTGATGTTTGCTTGAGTAAGGATTCAATCAATACACTCGATGTGTGCTTGTATTCAAATGTTCCAAAAACATCAAATAGGTAATTGTTTATATGGACAAATGGAATAAAAACATTAATAATATCGGCATTTGAAATAGTATCAAAAGTGATAAAATCATTTTTTAAAACTTTGATATTGTATTGTAGGTAGTCATTTAATCGCTCTTCGTCAAAAAATGGTTTTGGTACGAGTGTAGAAAGATTATTACTATGCGTGACATTGACAGAATCAAAATGGTGTTTTAAAGAATCATTTTGATCAAATTCACGTTTAATAAGTTCAAGTTGCTTTGATGGTGAATTAATATCTCTATCAGTAAAATCTTGGATGTCAATAATTTTTTCTGAATCCTTGTCTAGGATACAAAAAGAAAATCCATCCGACCTAAGTTGAATGGATAAGTGTGTATTGTTAAAATTAGTACTAATAACTTTTATTTTTTTGCGTCTCCTTGGTCATATTTTGGAGGCCAGTTTCCACTATCAGTAACTTCAGCAAGCGATCCAATCATAATAGTTGCACCTTTTACTTGGTCATTAGCAATTGCCTCTTTTTCTTGCCTTACTAAATCAGCATCCATTCCTGCTAATACATCATCTTTATTCGCTTCAATCAAATAAACTGGAGCCATATAACCATGAGCCTTTTGAACTTCTCCAAGTGTTATTTTGAATTGTTTGTCAGTTCCAGGAACTGTCATCATATCTTTATAATTAGTACTTGCAAATGATGCTCTTACTGGAGTATATCCAACTGTATCAACTTGTCTGTATTCTTCTTCTACAGAAATTCCTCCACCTTTATCAACTTTTCTTACAAGGTTTTTAATTTCAATATCTGCAAACTTAGCAGTATCTATAAACTTAACAAGTGCATCTCCAGTTTTAGCATATTTTCCTGTTACCTTTTTATGTGCTGCTTGAGCTTCTTTAATTACCTTTAAGTTTTTAATTACCTTAGCATAACGCTCTTCTTTTTCTGCATGAAATTTAATTGGCGTCATAATACTATCATAAGTCTTATAAGCCAATAAAGCAATTAAAGCATATAATACTAATGAAACAACTGGCTGAACCTTTTTTGGAACAAATTTCAAAATTGCTTTGGCAATAAAATAACAAGCAATAAGTCCAAGAATAAATACTAAAAGGATTTTAAACATTTGATAGTTTTTTATAAATTGATTATGCACAAATTTACATTTTTTTTTTAATCGTAAAAACTTTTTTGGTAAAATCAAGTTGTATATTTGACTTTTTGTAACACCTATGATTAAATCTTCATCCGATTTCTACCGAGAGTTAGTAAAAACTTTCCCATTTGAGCCAACACAAACTCAAGATTTATTACTTAATCAATTATCGGAATTTATTTTTGATGATAACCCTTCAGGATTGTTTTTGCTCAAAGGTTATGCAGGTACAGGTAAAACAACAAGTATAAGTTCGATAGTTAAAAGTTTATGGAAAACTGGGAAAAAGTCGGTGATGTTAGCACCAACAGGTAGAGCAGCAAAGGTAATTTCGAATTATGCTAATAGACAAGCATTTACCATTCATAAAAAAATATATCACCCAAAAAAAGCAAAAAATGGTGGAGTTAATTTTGTAATGCAAACAAATAAACACACCAATACATTTTTTATTGTTGATGAGGCTTCTATGATTTCTGATGCAGTAAGTAATTCTAAATTGTTTGAAAATGGCTCTTTATTGGATGATTTAATTTCTTATGTATATTCAGGAAAAGGTTGTAAATTAATTTTTATCGGTGATACTGCTCAATTGCCTCCAGTGAAATTGGACATGAGTCCAGCATTAAATCCTGACAAATTATCGTTGAATTACAATAAAGATGTAGTCGAACTTGAGTTGAATGAAGTGATGAGACAACATTCGAATTCAGGAATATTAATCAACGCAACAGAATTACGGATGTTACTTTCAGGAAATTCTTTTTTCGATTTTAAATTTTCACTAGATTTTCCAGATATTATTCGTTTGGTTGATGGATATGATATTCAAGATGCAATAACAGTGGCTTATGATAATGATGGAGTAGAAGATACTGCATTCATAGTTCGGTCGAATAAAAGAGCAAACCAATATAATCAACAAATAAGAAGTAAGATAAGAGGTCAAGAAAATGAGATTTCGACTGGTGATTTTGTGATGGTTGTAAAGAACAATTATTTTTGGTTGAATGAAACTTCTGAAGCAGGATTTATTGCCAATGGTGATATATGCGAAATATTGGAAATTAGAAATACAAAAGAATTGTATGGTTTTCGATTTGCCGATGTTAAAATACGAATGATAGATTATAAAAATCAAAGACCATTTGACACTGTTATTTTATTGGACACTTTAACTTCCGAAACGCCTTCGCTTTCTTATGAAGACTCAAATAGATTATATCAAGAAGTTGCCAAAGATTTTGAGGACGAAAAATCGAATTATAAAAAACTGTTATCTATAAAAAAGAATAAATATTTTAATGCATTGCAAGTTAAGTTTTCTTATGCAATGACTTGTCATAAGTCGCAAGGAGGTCAATGGAATACTGTTTTTATAGAACAGCCTTATTTACCTGAAGGTCCAAGTAGAGAATATCTGAGATGGCTCTATACTGCTGTTACTAGGGCGCAAGAGAAGTTGTATTTAATTGGTTTTAGTAATGATGCTTTTGAAGAATAGTTGTATTGGCATGATTGATGTATATTCGTAGAATAGTAATTTATAAGTATGAATAAGAGATTATTTTTAATAGTATTTTTTATAGGGTTTTTATTTGCTGAAAGCCAAGAACTAGTAACCAAGAAATTTAATTTGCCTTCTGAATTAAATGAAAATTCAGGGCTATTATTTTTTGATGGTAAATTAATTACTCACAATGATTCTGGTGGACAACCAATTTTGTATCAGTTGAATAATACAACAGGAACTATTGAACGAAGAGTTAGAATATCCAATGCTTTTAATATAGATTGGGAAGACCTTGCGCAAGATGAAGATTATATTTACATAAGTGATTCAGGTAACAATAGAGGAAATAGAACTAATCTGAAAATTTATAAAATTTCTAAAAAAGACTTTCTTGACAATGAAACTGTAATTGCTAAAACGATTTTTTACAAGTATGATAATCAAAAAAATTATATGCGATCATCTAAAACCAATTTTGATGCTGAGGCATTAATTTCATTTGAAGATAAATTGCTAATTTTTAGTAAAAATAGAGGTAACAATAAAACGAATATCTATCAATTAGATAAAAACCCTGGAACTCAAACTGCAAAATATTTATATACCTTAGATATTGATGGACAAGTTACTGGAGGAACAAAAAACAAGCAAAATGATTTAGTTTTGTCAGGCTATACATCTTCGCTTAGTCCATTTATGCTTGTGTTTAGGGGCTTTGATTTAAAAGACAGGTCTTTTGTTCGAATAGATTTCTCTCAATTTTTAGGAGTTGCGAATCAAGTAGAAGGAATCACTTTTGTCAATGATAGTATATTGAATTTTTCAAGAGAGCGATTTAAAAAGAAAATCGCTGGATTTTCATTGAATAAACCTGCAACAGTTTTTGAATTTAATTTGAATGATTTGGAAAACCTAATCTCTGAAACTTTAAATAATGAGGATTTCGATAATAGTTTAATCACAAGAATTACTGATGAAAAAGGTAAAACTATTTTAAAGAGAAAAGACACTATAAATTCATTGAAAATTAAGAAATTCCCTTCAGGAATCTATTATTCTAAGATTAAATATAACGATCAAATTACTACAAATAGAAAAATGATAATAGATTAAAAGTTATTAATTCATACTTTGATTGCTATTTCTTTTCTTAAGGCTTATTTTTGCTCAATTCTAAATAATATCAATGCACAAACCTACTATTGCACCTCCAAAAGTTGCTAAAAAACCAATGAAATTAGTAATTCATGACGATGAAAGAATTGATGATTATTATTGGTTAAATGATCGACAAAATCCTGAAGTATTAAAATATATTGGCGAAGAGAATGATTATTATGAGAAAATGACTGCTCATACTAAAAAAATGCAGGAGGATTTATTTATTGAAATGAAGGGTCGTATTAAGGAAGATGATGAATCAGTGCCCTATAAAAAAAATGGTTACTACTATATAAGTAAGTATAAAAAAGGAAACCAATATCCTATCTACACGAGAAAGAAAGGTGATTTAACTTCTGTGGAAGAAATTTTGTTTGATGTCAATATACTTTCACAAGGTTTTGAATATTTTCACTTTAAAGGCCTTGCAATAAGCCCAAATAACAAAATTGCAGCATTTAGTGTTGATAATGTAAGTAGAAGATTATATACATTGCAATTTAAGAATCTTGAAACAGGAGAATTTTACCCAGAAAAAATACAGAATACGACTGGAAGTGCTACTTGGGCGAATGATAATAAGACAGTTTTTTATGTAATTCAAGATTTAGAGACCTTAAGAAACTATAAAATTTATAGACATGTTTTAGGAACCGACACTTCTGAAGATGTTGAAATATATCATGAAAAGGATAATACATTTGGAGCATTTGTATATAAAACAAAATCAGAAAAGTATTTAGTTATAGGCTCTTACAGTACTTTATCTACCGAATATCAATATTTATCTGCTGATAATCCAACAGGAAAATTTGCAATATTTCAGAAACGAGAAAGAGAATTGGAATATAGTATTGCACATTATAAATCTCATTTTTATATTCTTACCAATAAAGATAATGCAACCAATTTTAAATTAATGAAGACGAGTGAAAACAAGACTTCAAAAGAAAATTGGGTTGATGAGATTCCTCATAGAAAAGAGGTGTTACTTGAAGATATTTCAATTTTTAAAGAGCATCTTGTGTTAGAGGAACGAACAAATGGACTTAATAAAATTCGAATCATTCGTTGGGATAAAACAAATGATTATTACTTGCCATTTACAGAAGAAACTTATGCTGTAGGAGTATATCCTAATCCAGAGTTTGATACCAATGTAATAAGATATGGGTATAATTCTTTAACAACTCCAAGTTCTGTGATTGATTTTAATATGGATGATCATTCTAAAATTGTTTTAAAAGAACTAGAAGTTTTAGGAGGTAAATTTGATAAAGAAAATTATAAAAGTGAACGAATTTGGGCGGAAGCAAGAGATAAGAAAAAAGTAGCCATTTCTTTAGTTTATAAAAAAGATACTGAAATTTCAAGCGAAACTCCTTTATTAATGTATGCTTATGGATCCTATGGACATACAATAAGCGATAGTTTTAGCACAACAAGATTAAGTTTGTTAGATAGAGGATTTATTTTTGCAATAGTTCATATAAGAGGTAGTGAATATTTAGGGAGGAATTGGTATGAAGATGGAAAATTGTTAAATAAGATGAATACCTTTTATGATTTTATTGATTGCGCTAAACATTTAATCAATAAGAATTATACTTCGGAAAAGCATCTATATGCTATGGGAGGTTCAGCTGGAGGATTGTTGATGGGATCAGTAATGAATTTAAGTCCAGGACTATTTAAAGGAATCATTGCAGCAGTTCCTTTTGTAGATGTAGTTACCACTATGTTGGATGAGAGTATTCCTCTAACAACTGGTGAATATGACGAATGGGGAAATCCGAATGTGAAAGAGTATTATGAGTATATGAAATCATATTCTCCTTATGATAATGTGAAAAATATGGAATACCCTAACGTACTTGTAACAACAGGTCTTCATGATTCTCAAGTGCAATATTTTGAGCCTGCAAAATGGGTAGCAAAATTAAGAGATCAATCAAAAAATAAGAACATGATTCTCTTAAAAACCGACATGAGTGTTGGGCATGGAGGTTCATCAGGTAGATTTGATAGTTTAAAAGATATAGCGCGAGAATATGCTTTTTTATTGGATTTGGAGAAGAAATATTAAATTAAGATTTTTTTTGTAGATTTGCATCTTGTTAACTGATTATAATTCATGAAACGAAATTTAAGTATTCATCAGAATATATTAGAACTTATTGGTGAGACTCCAATGATAAGATTAAATAAAATCACCGAAAAGTTAGAAGGTGAATTTTTCACAAAGTTCGAAGGATGTAATCCAGGTCATTCTACCAAAGATCGTATAGCACTATATATAATAAATGAAGCTGAAAGGCAAGGCATTTTAAAGCCAGGCGATACTATAATTGAAACTACTTCAGGTAATACAGGTTTTAGTTTAGCAATGGTTAGTATTTCTAAAGGATATCAATGTATTTTGGCAGTTAGTTCAAAGTCATCTAAAGATAAGATTGATATGTTAAAGGCAATGGGAGCAAAGATATATGTTTGTCCTGCTCACGTTAGTGCCGATGATTCTAGATCATATTATCAAGTTGCTAAAAGATTACATACCGAGACTGCAAATTCAGTATATATAAATCAATATTTTAATCAATTAAATATTGACGCTCATTATCATACTACAGGACCAGAAATTTGGAAACAAACTAAAGGTGAAATTACTCATTTAGTTGCTGCAAGTGGTACAGGAGGAACAATATCTGGAACTGCAAAATATTTAAAAGAACAAAACCCAAATATTAAAATATTGGGTGTTGACGCTTTTGGTTCAATTTTGAAAAAGTTCCATGAAACCAAGGAGTTTGATAGTAGTGAAATATATCCTTATAGAATTGAAGGTTTAGGTAAAAATTTAATTCCTACTGCTACAGATTTTGATATTATTGATAAGTTTGAGAAAGTGTCGGATGAAGATAGTGCACATACAGCAAGAGAAATAGCATTGACCGAAGGTATTTTCGCTGGTTATACAAGTGGAGCAGCTATGCAGGCTGTAAAACAGTATGCTGAAGCAGGAGAGTTTAATGTAAACAGTAAAGTAGTAGTTATATTTCCTGATCACGGTTCAAGATATATGAGTAAAGTATATAGTGATGAATGGATGAGAGAACAAGGCTTCTTTGATAGTCAAAAACAAGCTTCTGCTGCAATTGAATTTGTAAAATAAAATAAATCAAATATATAATAATTAAAGGTGTTGAGTTTTTCAACGCCTTTTTTATTTGATAATACCTCAAAAATCTGTTAATTTGCAAACTATTTGGTGTCACTAACTAGCATCAAAATGATAAACTATATAAATGAGAGATTTATTTGACAGAATTCAAGAGGATAAAGGGCCTCTTGGTAAATGGGCAAAGCAAGCAGAAGGGTATTTTGTATTTCCAAAATTGGAAGGAAATATTTCAAATAGAATGATATTTAATGGTAAAAAAGTAGTTACTTGGAGTATCAATGATTATTTAGGTCTTGCTAATCATCCAGAAGTTTTAAAAGTTGATGGAGCTGCAGCAAGTGAGCATGGAATGGCTTATCCAATGGGAGCAAGAATGATGTCAGGCCATACTGTATTTCATGAGCAATTAGAAAAAGAATGTGCCGAGTTTGTTGATAAAGAAGCAGCTTATTTGGTAAATTTTGGATACCAAGGAATGGTGTCAGCAATTGATGCTTTGGTTACCAAAAATGATGTAATTGTGTACGATATGGATACACATGCTTGTATTATTGATGGAGTGAGATTGCATGCAGGAAAACGATTTGTGTATAAGCATAATGATATTGAAAGTTTTGAAAAGAACTTGAAGAGAGCAACTAAAATTGCTGAACAAACAGGCGGTGGAATTCTAGTAGTTTCAGAAGGTGTTTTTGGAATGCGCGGAGAACAAGGTCGTTTAAAAGAAATTGTAGAATTAAAGAAAAAATACAAATTCAGATTGTTGGTTGACGATGCTCATGGATTTGGAACTTTAGGAGAAGGAGGAAGGGGAACAGGTTTTGAACAAGGAGTACAAGATGGTATAGATGTTTATTTTGCAACATTTGCAAAGTCTATGGCTGGTATTGGTGCTTTCTTTGCAGGTGATGCTGATATAATTCAATATTTGCAGTATAATATGCGATCTCAAATGTTTGCCAAATCACTACCAATGGCAATGGTAAAAGGAGCATTAAAGCGTTTGGATATGATTCGTACTATGCCTGAATTGAAAGATAAATTATGGCAGATTACAAATGCATTGCAAAGTGGTTTGAGGAATGCAGGATTTGATTTAGGTACTACACAAACTTGTATTACGCCAGTGTTTTTAAAAGGTGATATTCCTGAGGCAATGGCAATGGTTCATGACTTAAGAGAGAATTATGGTATTTTCTGCTCTATCGTAGTGTACCCTGTAATTCCTAAAGGATTGATAATTTTAAGATTGATTCCAACTGCTGCTCACACACAAGAAGATATTGATGATACAATTGCTGCATTTTCTGGTATTAGAAGTAAATTAGAGAGTGGAGTTTATAAGCGTATAGGCGCTACTATGATCTAATAAAATGAAAAAATAATTAAAAAAAACCTCTGATTTCAGAGGTTTTTTTATTGCTAAATGATTTGTATTTTTGTGTATGACCGAAAATATTCCAGAAAAGAATAAATTAAATGCGCAAGATTTTTTAAGCATAAAAAATCAGCAAGAATTATTAGAAAAAATAACTCAAAAAGGCGTTTCAATTGATAAAGTTTTAAAGACTATTTCTTATAATGAAGAACTAAGAGAACTTCAGATAGAATTGGTGAAATTACAGCAGTGGATTTCTAAAAATCAAAAAAGAGTAGTAGTAATTTTTGAGGGCAGAGATGCTGCAGGAAAAGGAGGGAATATAAGACGTTATTCAGAATACTTGAATCCAAGGTCAATGCGTACTGTGGCTTTAACTAAGCCAACAGAAGTAGAAAGAGGTCAATGGTATTTTAGAAGATATATTAAAAATTTACCTGATCCAGGAGAAATAGTTTTTTTTGACCGTAGTTGGTATAATCGTGCTGTAGTAGAGCCAGTTATGGGATTTTGTAATCAAAGCCAATATAATAAGTTTATGCTTCAGGTCCCTGAATTTGAACATATGCTTTATGAAGATGGAATTGTAATAATAAAATTTTGGTTTTCAATATCAAAAGAAGAACAAGATAGGCGTTTCCAAGCGCGTCTTTCTAATCCTTTAAAAAGATGGAAATTTAGTCCTGTAGATGAAAAAGGGCAACAATTATGGGATGTGTATACTGAGTATAAAGAGAAAATGTTTAGTAAAACACATACAACTTATAGTCCTTGGATAATTGTAAAAGCGAATAATAAAAAGGCATCTAGACTAGAAAGTATTAAATATGTTTTATCACAATTTGATTATGATGGGAAAAGTGAGTCTTCTATAGATTTGCATCCCGATCCTAATGTTGTAATGCGATATTATCGTTCTAATAGACAAATTGATTAATTATGAGTGTGAATTTTACAGAAGAAAATATTAATAAATTAAATTCTACTAAAGGACTAATTTCTTTATTAACTAGGAAGCCTCTTAATTATGAGAAGACGTTGAGGTATCTTGATTATGAAAAAAGATTAAAGAAATTGCAAGTTGAGTTAGTTAAATTGCAGACTTGGGTTATTCAAAACAATGAAAGAGTAATTATTGTTTTTGAAGGTAGAGATGCTGCTGGAAAAGGAGGTGCTATTCGTAGAATTACTGAACGTATAAATCCTCGTAATTTTAGAATTGTAGCCTTGTCAAAACCTACAAGTGAAGAGAAATCTCAGTGGTATTTTCAACGCTATATTAAGCAATTCCCTCAAGAAGGAGAAATAGTGTTTTTTGATCGTAGTTGGTATAATAGAGCCATGGTTGAGCCAGTAAATGGTTTTTGTACTCCTCAAGAATACGATACGTTTATGAATCAGGTTAATGAGTTTGAAAGAATGATTGTTGAGTCAGGAACTAAGATATATAAAATTTATATGTCTATTTCTAAAAGAGAGCAAGCAAAAAGGTTTAAAGAAATTAAGGCTGACCCTTTAAAAAGATGGAAAATGACTACTGTTGATGAGTCTGCACAAGCATTATGGGATGATTATACCGATTATAAAAAGAAGATGTTTGAAAAGTCTAAATTAGGTATACCATTCAAAATAATAAGAGGTAATAGAAAAACTGCTGCTAGGATTGCTGTAATTGAGCATATTTTGAAGTCTATCCCTTATGATAAAAATATAGAAATATAGTTAAGGTGCTAGCATTGTAAAAGGAAATATAGGTATATTCCTTAAAACCCAAAACAAAATTACTATTACCAATATAATTTTTGGAGTATTCTTTGAATACAGTAAATTTTTAATTTCACTATTAAAATACTTATTGAGTAAAGTAATTGTTAAATGGTAAGCCAACACTAAAATACCTCCAAGAAATAAGATATTGTGTCCAATTACTTCTTTAAAATTCAAGTGCAATAAGTCATGAAATGCTCTTTGGCTACCACATCCAGGACAGTAAATTCCTGTAGTTGTGTATAGAGGACATTTAGGAAATAATGCTGAACTTGGGTTGATATAAAAATAAAGGATTGCTATTATCAAACTGATAATAAGCAACCCTAAATATTTTAACTTCATGTTATTTTATTGATTTTGCATTTGTTCAATCAGTTGTTTTTGTTGCTCAATCATTTCAGTAAACTTACCAGTAGAAAGCATATAAACAAGATAGACTGTAAATAGAGCTCCAAGAACCAATCCTATAATTGAGGTTATACGTCCAGCTTCTACATTTCCCATTCCATTATATTGCTCAGGATTAGCCTCATAAGTTGCTTTTGCTTTCTTAGCCATGTTTAATCCAATAAAACCAAAGATAAGTCCAGGTAAACCATAGCAACAACAAGCTGTTACAATTGAAAGGATTCCCATTATTAATGATGAATTAGCACTTGGTAATTTTTGTTTTTCCATTTTTTTAAGTTTAAATTAGTTTAAGAATAAAGTTTGTTAAAATTAGTATTGCATTAGTAATAAATAAATAAATGAGGATTTTACCTCCTTTTTTATAATCAAATTTTAAATGCAAGCCCAAGAATACAAACATTGCAATAAGTGTGTAAATAGCGGGATACATTTTAAAGGCTTCAATAAATTCTCCTCGAAATAAATGAATAAGTGAGCGTTGCATACCGCAACCCATACATTCAATATTAAAAGATTGTTTCCAAGAACAAGAGAGCATATTCTCTTCTAAAAAAGTAATTATATCCACTTACAATTTATTATGGAGACTAATTTATAATAAATTATTTACTTGCTCAAATAAAAAGTTCATCTCTGCAGCAATTATTTTGTTAGTTAATAAATATGTTTCTTCTGTGTGTTCTGCATTGTCAGATTGTTTAGGATCTATATATGGTAGATGAAATCTAGAAATAGCCTCGGGAATGAAAGGACAATTTTCATCAGCAGAACTACAAGTAGTAATAGCGATAAATGACTTGTTTTTAGTTGATTCGTTAAAGAACTTTGAATATCCAATAGCAGCCTTTTTCATTTTTGCACATGTAATTTCATATTTTGGATTGGTATGAGAAAATTCTATTAATTTAAATTTAAAACCTGCTGATTGAAGTGATTTTATGGTATTGTGATGAAATGCAGTAGTTTCTGTTCCGCCAGAAAAACTTTTAATCTTTCTAAGTTTAAATTGCTGAATAATAAAATGTGCCCAAATTTGAGCAAATTGACTTCTTCTAGAATTATGAGTGCATATGAAATTTAATCGTACTTTATTTAATTTATGGCGTTCTTCAACAATTTTTAAAGCAATAGAAGTCAATAATTCTTTTCTTTCATTTGAGATTGTAACTTCTTTCACTGCGTTTTTAAAGAAATCTATAGTATTTTTTGGCTTCAATTCAATCATCTGTTTAATTTTGTGCAAATTAATGAAATGAATATTAATTTAATATTTTTTTATTTTTAAGAAATAGTTATCAAATGAATTTAAAGGTCGGCGATACGGTAGTTGTTACTGATGATATAATAAAAGGAGAGATTTTGTCTATCCATAATAATTCTATCAAAATTTTAAGTACTGATGGTTTTGAACTAATCTATCCGGCAAATGAATTGGTTAAGATTGAGTTAGAACAATCAGAAATTGCTAAAAGTGTAGTAGTGTCGATGAATTTGGCAAATAAGCAAGAGGAGATTAAAAAGAAATCATTATTTAAAACTAAAAAAGATGAAGAAGGAGTTATGGAAGTTGATTTACATATTCAAAAATTGACAAAATCAACTCGAGGAATGGATAATTATGACATGCTAAACCTTCAAATTGAAACCGCCAAACATAAATTGGAATATGCAATAAGGAATAGAATTTCAAAAGTTATATTTATTCATGGAGTAGGCACAGGAGTCTTAAAAACCGAACTCAATTTTTTATTGAAAAGATATAATGTTAACTTTTATGATGCTTCTTACCAAAAATATGGAATGGGAGCCACTGAAGTTTATATTTATCAAAAAAGAAATTAATTTTAGATTGAAGTGATAAAACTTCCAAAATCAGTTTCTGTATATGTTAGTGTTTCATCACCGTTTTCTAGAGTTAAGTTTTGAAAAGTTATAGTATGCCTATATCCAATTTGTACATTCATATCGTCATACTCTTCAATAGTTTCAATCAATATTTTATTATTTGCGCCTTCAACTCCAGTCCAATTTGATAAAATTGTTGGTTCTACTGGTGGAATATCTTCGCAAAAATAACTTACTGAAATTGCATCATTAAAAGTACGATAAACAACATTGTCACTTGTAATACTAACCTCTATAGGTTCTGTAGTAACATTATTTGAGATTTGACTTGTTGATAGAGTAATAATTAATGCTTCAGTATCACTCAATCTAAAGAGTGTATAACTATTATTATTTACATCACAACTATTAATTGTTTCGTTAAATTCAAAGGCTGGAACATCAAAATCACCATCATCACAAGATAAAAGAAATAAACAACAGATAATTGCAATATATTTTTTCATAATTTATAATTAATTATTGATACAAAAATAATAGTTTTGAAAAATATTAACGTTGATACTTTAAATTAATTTCATTTGCAACATGAGAAGAATATATTTAGATAACGCAGCAACAACACAAATTCATCCTGAGGTCATAAAAGTCATCTCTGAATCTATGGATAAAATCTATGGAAACCCTTCTTCAATGCATCAATTTGGACGTTCTGCAAAATCGGCAATTGAAAGAGCACGAAGAAATATTGCTAGAAGATTTAATGTGAAAGCAAGTGAGATTATTTTTACTGCTGGCGGAAGTGAGGCAGATAATATGATTTTACACAATGCTGTGAATAATTTGGAGGTAAAACGTATTATAACTTCAAAGATTGAGCATCACGCTGTATTAGATACAATTATTGAATTGTGTGATTGCCATGATACTGTTGAAGTTGTGTATATAAATTTATTGGAAGATGGTTCGGTAGATTTGAATCATTTAGAGCAATTATTTGCTGAATCAAATGTAAAGACATTGGTGAGTCTAATGTATGTAAACAATGAAATAGGCAATATACTTGATGTAAAGCGAGTGTCGAAATTATGCAAAGAGAATAATGCTATTTTTCATTCCGATGCAGTTCAGGCTATTGGACATTATGAAGTTGATTTACAAGATTTGGGAATTGATTTCGCAGTATGCAGCGGACATAAATTTCATGGGCCAAAAGGTGTAGGTTTTGCTTATGTTAAAAAAGGTTTTGGAATTAAACCAATGCTTACAGGAGGGAAACAAGAAAGAGGAGCAAGAGCAGGAACTGAGAATGTTCATTCGATTTTGGGAATGGAAAAGGCACTAGAATTGGTTTATGAAAATTTGGATCGTGATATAGCATATATCTTAGGTTTAAAAAAGTACTTCATTAATAAGTTACAAGAAAACTTTCCAGAAATAAAATTTAACGGAAATACTACAGATTATGAGAATAATGGATATTCAATTTTAAATGTTCGTTTTCCTTGTGTAGATGGTATGCTATTATTTAACCTTGATATCAAAGGTATCGCTGTTTCTGGTGGTAGTGCATGTCAAAGTGGTAGTGCAAAAGGCTCACACGTTCTAAACGCCATTTTATGTGACGATGAAACTGCTAAATCTTCTGTTAGATTCTCATTGTGTACTCATAATACTAAAGAAGAAATTGATTTTGTAATTGATACTTTAAAAGAAATTATTAGTTAATTCACAATCAGTTTTTTAACTTTATATGTTTTACTTTTTGAGTTTACCTTGACAAAATAAACTCCAGAAGAAATATCTATATCAATATTACTATCAATTTCTATTTGTTTTGATATTACTAACTGACCAGCAATATTAAATATTTCAATACTAGTAGGTTCAGTTAACCCTTTTATCTGTATTTTATTGGTTGCTGGATTTGGATAAATTTCAAATTCGTTTTCATTAATATTTGCAGTGCTCAATACGTTGTCATAATATAATCGTCTTATAGTGCCATCAATAATGTTGGTATAATAGATAGATCCATCAAGTGGATTTTGAATAAGATGTACTATACCGTTACTAAAATTATTGGGTGCAAAGGTTGATATATCACTAAACCAAGGAGTATTCGTAGAATTGAGTGTAGCCACATTTATCCAATCTCTCACATAATCGGCATATAAAAATTTGCCAGTCATAGCAGGACCAAAATTAGAACCATTAACCAATACACCAGCAATAAAAGAATTTGCTCTAGATTCATTTCCAGTAGTAGGTGAATTAGCAAGGTTTACTCTTGGGTCGGTTGGTGTAGTACCATTAAACCAAGGTACTCTTGATCTAGAACTGTGTTGTCTAGATGAAACTGCAGGTCTTCGATGAGTAAACCTTCTATTTGTTGGGTTTGCATCATCTATAAAAGAAGTAGGTTGAGAAAGTAAACTTATAAATGTTGGGTTTCCAGGTTCATCTTGATTTATCGTAGTACCTCTATCAAAATAATAACTGTCAAATGTAGTAGGTTCGTTTATAGCATTTTGCTCAGTTTGCCCTTCAAATAAAGGCCATCCAGCATTTAATCCAGGTTTGTCAATAATATGTAAATCTTCCCAATCTTTCCAGCCAACATCTGCGACGAATAACATTCCAGGATTAGCATCAGCAGGATTTGTACTACCAGTACTTGTATCTATTGATGCTCTAAATGGATTTCTAAATCCCATTGCATACATTCTAGATTGAGGAGATCGTGGATTCATTGAATCATAAAATGGGTTTGAACTAATGCCATCTCCATTAGTTGGGTCAACTCTTAATACTTTTCCACTATGTGAGTTAATCATTTGACTTCTGAATGCACCAACATTTTCTTCAGGCCTTATTATTCCATCAGTCAATGCTTGTTGATAATATGTATGGCTAATGCTTCCTGAGTCGGTATCTGTATAACTTGCGCCTTCTCCTGTAGTAACTAATAATGTTCCGTCACTACCAAATAATATTGTTCCTCCTGCATGTGACTCATAAGTGAGAGGTATTCCAGTAGAAGGTGTTTCTCCAATTAGAATCGTTCTTGAATTAAGATCAGTTGTTATTGGAGTTTGTAGATGGTTTAGTTTATATCTAGTTACTCGAGCAATGGTTGCATCAAAATATTCATCGGTATTAGAATTATAACTCGGTGTTCCAAAATTCATTAAATGATGCCTATCAACAGGATAATAAAGGTATATAAAACCATTAGAATCATAATCTGGATCTAAACATATACTTAATAAGCCATAATCTCTCCATACGGCAACTTCCTCTGAAATGTCAAGAACAGCATCAGTCTGCAAGATATAATCTGATCCATTCCAATTCAATACATATATTAATCCACTATAAGTCCAAACAAACATTTTTGTGCCATCGCTATTGAAAATTGTACCCATAGGTTGAGTAAAAGTTTGAGATAAAGTTTCAGTAAAGTAATCTTCAGGGAGTTGTGAAAATGAGTTAAAAGTAAAAAGAAAGACAAATAATAGTAAAAAATATTTTTTCATGGCACACCAAATTAAAGTAAGATTAATTAGGGGCTTTTCAAATTTACAATTTTTTTCGCGAATTCTAATTTGTTCTTAGCGAATTCTAATTTGCATAAAATTTAAGGGATAGGTCATTATACATTTGACCTATAGAAACCTTAAAAATTATATATCATGAAAAATTTAGTTAAAATTTCAATCTTAGCAATACTTGTATTTTTTGCAAGTTGCACAAGAAAAGCAGAAAAAGAACAAGAAAATTTATCAGTAGCAATTAATGATGCGGAAATCGAATCACCTATTGCTGTTGAAGAAATTGATTCAAAAGAAAATCAACGCTCAGTAGTATTTATCACTGGTTACGATACAGGTGATAAAACATTTTTCTCAGATGCCAGATCATACTTTAAAGATCAAAATACGGAGGTAGTAGAAACCGCCTTTTCACTTCAAGAGATTATATTATGGTTAAATGTAAACAAGAAAAGTAAGCCTTTTAGTGAAGTGCATATAGTTGCAAATAATAAAATGAATAAAAATTTATTAGAGACTACTATCAAAGGGGCAAAAGTATCAGCAAATTCAATAAAAGAAGCTGTTGCTGCAGGTCAACTGCCAAAATTATCTAATGTGCTGGACAAAGATGCAAAAGTAGTATTACATTCAGCAGGATTGGGTAGTCAAACAGCATTGATTAACGAGTTTAAGCAAGTTTTCACTACCGATGTTAAACCATCAGTAATTGCATCAGAAAATGTTAGTGTATTTGGAGGGAAGTTTACAGAGCATTATTTAGCAAAACCATACTATGGATTTTATCCAACTGCTAATAGTCCAGGAAGAGTGGATTTAGCAAAAGAGTTTATAAAAAAATACCCTGAGATTGATATCGATTGGTTATCGGCAATGAATAATAATTCAGAGAAGTTTCAAGGAGATATTTATAGTTACAAGTTTAATATTCCAGTGAAGTGGGAGATTGCATATGAAAGTGATGATGAGATGCCAGAATTTAGAACTTTAGAAGAGATGTATGCATTTATGCAAGATCACGATGTGATTTCACAAGACTTAAACGAGTTAAATATTCCTATAGAAAAATTCAGATGGTTTCAAACTGTGAAAGAAGATAAGTTGATTATCAAGGGTATGGTTACTGTTGTTTGTGTATTAGAGCCTGTTATGAGTCCTGCTTATCCATCAGAATATATGAAACCAAGCATTGATAACTTGAGGTTGTATAATAGATTATAACGACTAATTTTAGTTGGGTTTTGACAGAAAAGAGCACGAAAATTTTGTTTGAAGTATAAAATCGTCACTCTTTTCTGTCTTTTTATTGAAATAATTATCACTTATAAAGAGTTATATTTGTCTAGTTAAGAGAAATAAAATGACAAAGTTTTTTAAACTATATATATATAATTTAACACTGCTTTTAGCAGTATTTTCTGCAACTATTTTACAGTCGCAGAATTTTCATTTGCAACATTTTACAGTTGCAGATGGTCTGCCACAACAAGAAGTAATAGATATTTCACTTGATCAATTTGGTTATTTATGGATTCATACACAAGGAGGAGAGATTACACGATTTAATGGAGAGAAATTTGAGATTTTACCTGAAAAATTATTTCCTGATGTTTTTTTAGAGTCAACTATAGAATATAAAGAGTTGCCAAAAATTGCGAAACAACAAATAAAAAAGCATACGATCAATAAAATTATAAAAGATAAACAGTCAGTTATTTGGATTGCAACTTCGAGAGGATTGTACAAAGTTGTTGAGAATAATTTTAAACATTTAAATGGTCACGAAATTACCTCGTTAAATATTTTTAAGGATAAATTATTAATTGGAAGCCCAAATAACTTAACACAATTGGATTCAAATGGCTTTTCTCCATTGTTAAAAAACAAATATATAAATAGTGTAAAAAGTAATTCAAATCAAATTTTTGCAGGAAGTGATAATTCAGTTTTTGTTTTAGATTCTTTAAAAGTTATTGATACAATTGAAGTTAAAGGTAAAATAAATAGAATTTTAATTCATGATAGCAAATTTTGGGTTGCAACATCTACAAATGGAATTTTTAGTTTTTCGTATGATTTAAAAACAGAAAACACTTTTAATTTTATTCAATTTGATGAATCTGATGGTGTTTATGATTTGAATATTACTGACATTCAAGTTGATAGAATTGGGCGACTTTGGTATGCTTCAAAGAAAGGTTTTTTAGGATTTATCAATAAGAATAAAGTAAGACATTTAGGTAAAATTCTAAATACTGATGTTACGGTTGGAACATTAGTTTTTCATAACACTAAAATATTCTTAGGAACTCAAGGAAAAGGAGTTTGGTGGTCTGAAGTAAATGAAAACTTGAAGTTCAATAAATTAGAAGGAATTGATAGGTTAAATTCAGAAAATGTAAACCAATTGCTATTTGACTCTAGAGATAATTTGTGGATTGGAACCCATAAAGGACTTAATAAAGTTTTATTAGATGCAGATACTCAAATAAAAGATGTAGAGCATTTTGGCAAGAATGATGGTTTTTTGGGAATAGAAACCACAAAGAACGCTATTACTGAAGATAGAAATGGTAATTTATGGTTTGGTACCGTCAATGGTTTAATGAAATATAATTTTAGCAATATTGAAAACCGAAAGCATAAGCCAGAAGTTTTTTTTGAAAGGATTGAAGTTGATTATAATACTATTGATACAATTGCTAATGTTCAAAATTCCCTTGAGTTAAAGCCGACAGAGAATAACATTGGTTTTAAATTTAAAACTGTTGATTTGTCCTATCCTGATGAAATAGAATACCGTTGGAAATTAAATACCGATGATTGGAGTCCTTGGTCTAAGGAACAAAATGTAAACTACTCAAGCCTCAATCCAGGTTTATACGAATTTCATGTGCAATCAAGAGTACATAAAACTTTCAAGAGCGATATTTTAAATTATAAATTTAACATTGCAACTCCATTGGTTGATAAATTGTGGTTTAGGGCATTGATTATTAGTGCTCTAGTATTATTATTAGTTTCTTTATTTCGTAGGTATTTATATACAGTCAGAGAAAAAAATAAACGAAAAGAACAACAATTAAAAACGGAAAATTACTTGCTATCGTTGGAGCAAAAAGCATTGCAATTGCAAATGAATCCACATTTTATTTTCAATGTACTCAACGGAATTAAAAGTATGGGCGCTACGAATATTGATTTAATGAATGATACGGTCAATAAATTTGCAGCATTATTAAGGCTTACGTTGAGTAATTCAAGAAAAGAAAATATTACATTGAAAGAGGAGGTGAGTATCTTAAAAAACTATATTGATATTGAGAAATTGATGTCACAAAATCCATTTGAATATACTGTCAATCTGCCTAAAGATTTTGATGCTGAAGAAATTTTAATTCCTCCTATGTTAATTCAACCTTTTGTTGAAAATGCTATAAAACATGGGATATCAAGTGTTAAAAATGGAAAACTAGATATTTATTTTTCTGTGAAAGATGAGTTTTTATACTGTACTATTCAAGATAATGGTATAGGAATTGAGGTTTCTAAGAAGAGCAAACAAAAAACAAGTCATCAATCAATGGCTTTGGAAGTTACCCGTGAGCGAATAGAGTCCATTTCAGGCAAAGAATCATTTGAAATAAAAGAAGTGAAAGATAAAAGTCAAAACATTGAAGGAACCAAAGTAGTATTTAAAATACCTTTATTAACCGATTATTAGATGTCAAAACTAACCGCAATAATAGTTGAGGATATGCCCTCTGCTTTAGAATTATTAAGTTCTGATTTGAGAACAAATTTTCCCAATATTGAATTAATTGGAGAAGCATCAAGCGTTGTTGATGCTGCAAAATTGTTGCGAAATAAAACTCCAGATATTTTGTTTTTAGATATTATGTTAGGTGATGGAACTGGCTTTGATTTATTAGAAATAATTCCTAACCTATCTTCCAAAATCATTTTCGTTACGGCTAGTGATGAATATGCTATTAAGGCATTTAAATTTGCAGCGATAGACTATGTATTAAAGCCTTATTCTATTGATGATTTAGCACAATCAATTGAAAAAGCCAAGCAACAGTTAACTCCAAATGAGGAGCGACTGAATATCTTAAAAGAAACTCTAGAACGACCAGCAAATAAACCTCAAAAAATTTCTCTTTCTACTTTAGAAAAAATAAGTGTAGTCACCATTACTGATATTATTCGTTGCGAATCAGACAACAATAACACAACGTTTTATTTAGATAATGGACAGAAAATATTTGTGACCAAAACACTCAAATATTATGCTGATATGCTTAAAGAATGTGGGTTTATTCGAACACATCAAAGTCATTTAATTAATAGTGCTTTTATCAAAGAGTTTATTAAATCAGATGGTGGATATATTATATTAAAAAATGGCTCAAATGTACCAGTTTCAATGCGAAAAAAGGCTGAGGTCATTGAATTAATTTCGTCAATCAAGTAGCAATTTTTTTATTTTTTTGTTGAAATTTTTTTCATTGATTCTAATTTTCTTATCAAGTATTTGAAGGAAGTTCTCTCCATTATCACCACTATATAAAAGATCAATTGCTGCATCAAAACCAAGTTTTTCTATAACTTTTTCGGCAATTATGGCATTTATAATCCTATCATATAAATGTAATCCATCAAAGCGTTTTGATTTCCTTCCTTTCTTCAATTCAGCCAAGAAATCAAAATTTGAATTTTGTTTAAGTTCACTTCTTAGTACTTCCTTCAGTTCACTTAATGGAACACCCCAATTTTTTCCATAGTATATAGCAATTCCCTCTTCAAATTCTCTCCATGTCTCTTTAGAGTTATAAATTCTACCAAAAAAAGAGTGTACATAATCGTGTAAATAGTCTTCAGAATTAATGCCTGTGACAAAGTTCCCATTATCGTCCGACATTCCAAAACCAGAACCTGAATTTGCATTTCTAAATGCAAACTCAATTCCAAAAAGACCTAATGCTTCTTGTGTATTTTTGCATTTGTAATAGTTCTTTATTGGACTCTTTTGTTTGGTTAGTTTTTCAAGTTTACGATGAAACCTCACAAATTCATCTGCTTTTTCTTTGTTATAATCATTAAAATAGTAAAAAGTAATATCATCATTTACTGTACTCTTCCAATTCGCTGTATTTTCATCAAAAAGACAGAAAAATTGATAATAATTATCTTTTGGCTTGGCTTTAAAATTTAGAATAGCTTTAGTAATTGGTTTTTCTTCTGCATAGCCAATATATTGAATTGTTAAGTAAAAATTATTGGTATCATCTTTAACCGATTTTAATAATTGAGGTTTGAAAAACAATGAATCTTTAAAATATCGACTATTGGTAATTTGTTCAAATTCTTGATAGAAGTATTCATTATTTTTCAAATGTTCTTGATCTACATATTTTGTAGCGTAATTTCCTTTATTTGCTTCTGTAAGAAAGGAATTTAATGACTGTTCAAGTTGAGTATTTATTGTTGAATCTCTAGAAAATTTGGTCCAAGAATTTTTAAGAATATCTTGTTGACTATAAGCAAATGATAGAAAAAGACAGAATAAGATAGTACTATAATTTTTCATAATTTGTGTTTGGTTTTTGCAAACTTCTTTGAAATCCTAATTAGTTGTACTAAAACAAAGGTTGAAAAAGGTACTAGTCCTAGTTTGTTTTTAAAAGTTTTGATTAAATAAACCGTATCTTTGAACAATAAGAGATAAATTGAGATGAATGATATTTCAAATAGAGAAGATATACAATTATTGATTGATACATTTTATAAAAAAGTGCAGTCAAATGATACAATTGGATACTTTTTTAATGATGTTGCACAAGTAGATTGGGAAGCGCATTTACCTAAAATGTATGACTTCTGGGAAACAATATTGTTTCATAAGCATGTGTATAAAGGTAATCCTATGAAGAAACATATATTATTACATCAACTAGAAAAATTGGAGAAACAACACTTCGATGAATGGTTGTTGTTGTTTCATACGACAATTGATGAGTTATTTAAAGGAGAAAATGCAGAAAATGCTAAAAATAGAGCGCGTTCAATTGCAACAGCAATACAATTAAATACGGTATATCAAAAAAACTGATGGATATCTTTTCTAGAAGAAATTCCTAATTTTGAATAAATATTATTGATGTGAGTTTTGACGGTGCTTACACTTATAAATAATTTTTCAGCAATTTCTTTATTAGTAATTTTTTCGTTCATCAATTCAAAAACTTTCTGCTCCTGAGGAGATAAAACAGTTTTATAATCTACAATCTGCTTTTTCTTTCTTTTCTTATAAATCAAAAAGAAATTAACAAGGAGAGATATTCCTAATAGAGAACCTAATACTGCTATGATAATATTGAAATTGCCAATATGATCATGAACATTATCTCTATATAAATCTTCTTTGTATTGCGCTATATAATGAGAGTTAGGATAACGTTCTTCAAGTCTAGCCTCTAAATCTTTATAGTATTTAGAAGTTTTTAAATCATCTAAATAACTGATTCTACTGAACGATTTTTCGTCGGAATAGAGTTGATACGCATATAATTCAGCCAATGGTTCATTTAGTGTTTTGCTATATTTCTGAAGTTTTTTAAAATAGTTCTTGTAGATAATAGTTCGTTGCTTATCACTTTTAGAATCTTGAAGATTCACTAAGAGTGTTTCTTGTACCGAATCTATTTTATGAATTGCTACGTTTTGATTTCGAGTATATTTTACTGAACAGAACATTTGTTCAAAATCGTTGAGTGGAAAATAAATCTCATCATTATTGTTGGCAATAAAAATCACATAATTACTATCATCACAATGGTTTAAAAGATGATTGTAATTGGTTACATTTTCGTTGCATTTATCAATATATATTTTGTAGAATTTATTTTTCTCTGATAAGAAATCTCCTTTAAAGGAAAACTGCCCCAAACTATCTATAGCACTTTCCTGAATTATTTTTTCGGTTAAGAAAAGTGAACTTTTATTATAGTCATCTATGGTTGTTAAATAAACTGTAGAATCAATAAAATCTTCATTAACAACACCAGAGAAATTAAATTGAGAATGTGATTGTAAACAAAGTATAAAAAGTAGTAAAGAAAGATAAAGTTTGCTCATAGTTATTGTTGCTAGTCAAATATATATAAAATTTATTTGGACTAGAATAAAAACAGTTGATACTAATAACTAATATCAACTGTTTAGAAAAATTTACTCAGTTACAGATACTACTGACTTTGTAACATTGCTTTCTTCTTTTAAAACAATTCCTTTTACTCTCAACACTTTTCTTGCTTCACTAGCATCAGATGTTATAGTAATTGTTTTAGAAAAACCTCCAACTCTATTTGTAGCGTAAGTAACACCAATTTCTGCAGTTTCTCCTGGCATCACTGGTTTGTTTGGTTTTGTTGCTACAGTACAACCACAGCTACCTTTCACTTTATTTATTGTGATTGGTTTTGTTCCAACATTTTTAAAAATAAAAGAGCGATTACCATCTGAGTTTTTCTTAATTTTCCCATAATCAATAGTCTCACTCTCAAATTGAAATACTCCAGCATTTGCAGTCTTTTTTTCTTGTGAAAATGTATTCGCAGTAATAAATAACATCAACACTAAAAATACTTTGTTCATAATTTTAATTTTTTAAAGTTTAATGCAAACTTCATTTATTAAAATTAAAAAGCAGAAAAATCAAAGTTGAAAAAGGGACTAGTCCTAGTATGAAATCAAAAAATATTACTTAAATGTCCATGCTAATATTCTAGTTATTTTATTTCCTTGTTGCATTGGAATTATTTTGATGTCGGTAACATTAAGTTTTTCTAAAGACTTTTTTAAACTCTTTAAATTATCTTTTTTAGAAACTAACGAGGTGAACCAATGACAGTTTTCTTTGAACTTAGAACTTTGGTATATATAATTATGTAAAAATGCTTTTTCACCGCCTTCATACCATAATTCATTTGAATTACCACTAAAATTTCTAGATGTTGAATCTATACCTAACCCTTTTAATTTTCTATTGTTTGCTTCAATAGCATTTTCTTCTGAGCTATAGAAAGGAGGATTACACATACTTGCAGCAAAAACATCATTTTTTTCAATTACATTGTATAAAATATTTACTTTTTTGTGTTGATGTCTCAGGGATATTTGTTTGTTTAGTTTGTTGTGGTCAATAATTTTCTGTGCATTGTTTATAGTGTTTTTATCAATGTCAGTTGCAATAAAACTCCAACCATAAACCGAATTCCCTAAAAGAGGGTAAATGCAAGTAGCTCCAGTTCCAATATCCAAAATTGTAGAATTTTCTATCTTACTTTCTATAAGTAAATCATTTAGATAGTGTATATAATCTACTCGACTTGGAATAGGTGGACATAAATTTTCGTCAGAAAATAGCCAGTACTTAATATTGTAATGAGTTTTTAGTAATGCAGTGTTAAGGGCTTTTACTGCTTGGGGATAAGCAAAGTTAATTGTTTGTTTGTCATATTTATTTGTGAATACAAATTGGTTAAGTTGTGGGTATTCAGCACACAATTTAGGGAAATCATAATCTTCGTTATGTAAATTATTCCTGTGCATTATTTTGGTTAGTTTTTTTGGTTAGTATTTCATTTCTTATTTTTTCATGCAATAATTAATATTTAGATTATACTTTTTAAGTATAATGCTACGCCACCATCTATATTCGAGGAAGTTTTATGGTTAGCAACTTCTAAAACTTCTTTTTTGGCATTCTCTACAGCAACACCAATCCCTACAGTTTTTAGCATTTCAATATCATTATAATTATCTCCAAATGCTAAAATATTTTTTAAGTCTAATTTTGGATATTTAAATTTCAATAATTTTTCTATTGCCGTTTTTTTAGAAATTGATTTTTTAGAAATTTCTAAATAAGTTGGTTTAGATCTATATCCTATTATTTCATTCTTATAATTTGAATTTATAAAGATAACTAATTTGTCAATCTCTTTTTCATTTCCCATACACATTATTTTATGTGCCCCTTTATTTTCTGTTTCCCAAGTGCATATAGTTTTTGATATTGGGTTAATTTGTGGAGCCACTTTAGTGTTGTTTTGCTCTCTTTTAGCCCAATAATCCATTTGAGGTACATACCATTCATCATTGTGATACAAACTTATGTGCAAGTCAGTACTTTTACAAAACTTATTAATGTTTTTTATGACTGAAATGCTTATCTCAGTTGAGTGAATAACTTTAGCATTGTCAATAATCAACCCTCCATTGTAAGCAATTAAAGGTAAATGTTCAATATCTAATTGTTTTTGTAGATGAACCATTCCTTTAGGCATTCGCGAAGAAATTAAAATAAAAGGAATTGATTTAAGTCTTTTTATTTCTTTTATAGTTACAGTTGATAGTTCCCGTTCTTTATTTAAAAGAGTACCATCAATATCTGAGCAAATTAATTTTATTGTCATTGAGGACTATATTTTATTTGCTTTCTTTTTTTATTCCATGAGATATTAATAAATCTTCATACCTAGAATCAGTTTTATACACATCAAAATAATTAATTCTATTACTATTAAATCTTTTGGTCAAATTTCTTTTTGGATCTAAATAATAATACATACTATCTCTTTCTTTAAGTGCAGCAAATATTACTGCAATTCTATGATTTTTAAGTCTCGTTTTATCTTTTAATTTAAGTGTATCAATAATTTTATAAGCATTAAGAGTATCACCAATTTTTGCATAAGAATAACCTAAAAGTCGAGTATAAGAAGACTCATTAGGTATTATTTTATTTATATGTGGAATAGCTTTTTTATATTCGTTCATTGCTAAATATAATCTCATATATGAGCGATCAATAATAAAATCATTTTTATTCATACTCATTTGTTTCATAGCTTTTAAAACTTTTCTTGCTTCGTCAAATTCTTCATTATAGGTCAATGCTGTAAAATAACTAGTTGCAGTTGCAAATGATAAAGGGTCTAAACTATAAGCTATTTTTGCTTGTTCTAGTTGTTCTTTATAGCGCTGATTGTAATAAAAAAAAGTAGAATATTGGTGTCTAGCTGTTACATCATTAGGTGATAAAGCGATTGCTCTTTCAAAAGCATTTTTAGACTTGTCAAAGTCACGTAAGAAATTATAGATTAAACCTCTTACAGTATAAATACGAGATATTTTATCATTTATTTTTTCTGCTTTGTCTAAGTAAGAATTAGCAGTTTTAGCGGCCTCATGTGGATTTACACGTGCATGATAAGCTTCTAAGAAATATGAATTTGCAATTTCAGCGTAAGCCTCGGCATAATTTGGATCAAGGTCAATAGCCTTTTGATAAAGTTCTATGCTTTTAGTCAAAGCATTGCTAGTTCTAATATCAGCTTCTTGTTTGCCTCTCAAAAAGTATTGATAGGCTTCAATATTTTTTGTAGGAATTGAAGTTAAATTTTGTTGTTCATCAAAACTGATATTTAGGTGTAATGCTTCAACAATTTCTTTTGAAACATTGGATTGAAGTTCAAATATGTCGGTAAGTGTTTTGTCATAATTTTCAGCCCATATATGCTCATCATTTATTGCGTCAATTAGTTTAGCAGAAACTCTAATTTTATCTCCATATTTTCTAATACTACCATCCAAAATATATACTACTCCAAGTTCTTGAGCAATTTCTGGGATTGACAGTTTACGATCTTTAAATTGCATTACTGAAGTTCTTGAAATTACATGGAGTTCCTTTATTTTAGATAAATTGGTAAGAATATCTTCAGTCATTCCATCTCTAAATATTTCAGAATCTGAGTCAGTGCTCAAATTGTTAAATGGCAAAACTGCAATTGAATAATCTTCTGATACTTTTTTATTGTTAACTATTTGGAAATAAGCAATTAAACTTACCAATGAAAGTAGAAGTATAGTTAAAGTTAAAATAGTTTTTTTAGTTAATCTTTTTTGATTTTTGTCTTCGGTAACATCTTTTAATTTCCCCTTTACATCTTCAGATTTTGGAACTCTAAGATTGTTGTTGGTAATACCAAAAAGAGGCATAGCACCTTCAACGTTTTTTAATTCAAATGCATCAATGAACTTTGTTTTAATACTTTTATGACTTCTTATTTGATCATGAACTTTGTCAGAAATTAAGATACTTCCAGAAATTGCACACGATTCAATCCTAGAGGCCACATTTACCGCATCACCAATAATGTCATCTTTTGAAGAAATAATATCACCAACATGAATTCCAATTCTAACTGGAATTTCTGGTTCAGTCATAAATGATTTTTGTAATTCAATAGCGCAATTAACTGCTTCAACTGTACTATTAAAAATACTTAAAGTACCATCTCCAAAATATTGAATTATTTTTCCATCAAATTGCTCAGTTATTGAGTTGAAAACTTCCCTGTGTCTTTTCCTTAATTCAACTCCAGACTTTTCATCATGTTGCATTAGTGCCGTATATCCTTCAATATCCGTGAACATAATTGCTGCAAGTTGTCTTTTTGACATTTTTGATAGTTTGGTTAGCCAGCCACTAAAATAATTATTTTATAAAAAATAGAAGGTGTTAAAAAGTTAATATTTAAATTATTTATAATTATTAGTACCTTTATTTTTTCATTCACAATAATAATGACCAAATCATCTACCGAAAATAGACTGAAATTCTTATCAAGTACTCCTTTTTTTTCTGAGGTTTCAGAAAAGACTCTTAAAGAAATAGCAAAAAAAACTGAAAATATTATTTATGCTAAAGGTAAAGAGATAGTAAAAATTGGAGATTTAGGAGATTCAATGTTTATTATTGTTGATGGAAAGGTGAAAATTCATGAAGGTGATTATGAATATGGAGAGTTAGGCAAAGGAGATTGTTTTGGTGAATATTCACTAATTGATAATAAAGTTAGATCTGCATCGGTAACTGCATTAGAAGAATCAAATATTTTAATTTTTAGGCAAAATGATTTTCAAGATTTATTAAGTGAAGATGTGGGTTTTGCTAATGGTATCTTGAAGGTAATGACTAAAAGATTGCGTAGTTTAGATACAATTCAAGAAAATTTAGCAACTTCTAAACAAGAGTTGTTACTGGCTAATTCAAAAATGAAAGGATTAATTGAAGGTGCAATGGATTCTATAATCATGTTTGATAGTAATTTTAGAATTATCCTTACAAATTCATCTGCAAATAATTTATTGGAGAATGATGATGTATTACAAAGGAATATTTTATTCTTTTTTGATGAGGCTAGTGCAAGTTTAATTGAATCAATAGTAAAAGAAAAAATACTTAAGAGTAATTTTTTGCCAAATGTGGTTAAAGTAATTGGTTCTAATGAAAAAGAAACTTTGAATGAAGGTTCATTAAGTATTTACGGAGACTTGGAGAGCCCTTTTTTCACTTTGATTCTTAGAAATATTGAAGATAGGTTAGAGGCTACTGATAAAATTAATTTACTTACCAATCAGACTCAATATTTAGAAGATGAAATTAAAGAGTTGACAACAGGATATGGTATTATTGCTGAAGATGAGAGCATGAAAGAAGTTCTCAATTTAATTAATCAAGTTGCCAAAACGAATGCAACTGTATTAATAAATGGTGAGACAGGTACAGGAAAAGAGTTGGTTGCTAGAGCAATTCATAATGAAAGTGATAGAAATAATAAACCATTAATAAGAATTAATTGTGGCGCTATTCCTGCTAATTTAATTGAGAGTGAATTATTCGGTCATAAGAAGGGTGCATTTACTGGTGCTACAAGTGATAGAAAAGGACGTTTTTTATTGGCAGATAAAGGAACTCTTTTTTTAGATGAAATTGGGGAATTGCCATTAGAATTACAACCAAAATTATTGCGAATTATTCAAGAAGGAGAATTTGAACCAGTTGGTAGTTCAGAAACAATTATGGTAGATGTTAGAATTATTGCTGCTACACATAGAGATTTACTTAAATTTTCATCTGAAGGAAAGTTTAGAGAAGATTTGTTTTATAGATTAAATGTATTTCCAATCAATGTGCCATCGCTACGTGATAGAGGAAATGACGTTTCTTTAATTGCTGAAGAAATGATTAAGCAATTTTCTAAGAAATTAAATAAATCTGTTGAAGAATTATCTGCTAATGATAAAAGCATACTTACTTCGTATCATTGGCCTGGAAATGTGAGAGAGTTACAAAATCTTATTGAACGATCGATTATTATTACTCAAAATGGCCAAATCGACTGGAGTGTAATTATTCCTAGAAATAGTTCAGTATTTCTTGATAAAATTCAAGTCAAAGAAAAAATATTAACATCCAAAGAGTTATTAACTTTAGAAAAAGAAAACATTCTGAAAGCACTTAAAAAAACACGCTGGAAAATATCTGGAAAAAATGGTGCTGCCGAATTATTACAGTTGCCTCCAACAACATTATCTTCAAGAATCAAAGCTTTAGGAATAGAACGCCCTATTTAGTCTTACTTATTCACTAAATTTCGTAATTTTTTTTACGAAAATTCATTTTTTTACGAAATATCGTTACAGTTATGTTATTTAAAATTGATTGTAATATTCTGACAATCAATTATTTATTTTGTTTGGCATGCCAAATGCATATACTATGGCATAACAAAAATGTTTAACAAATTAAAATTAAAAAAATGATTACAACAGCAAATGTAAAAAACGGAGTAAACGTAGATCAATTAGTAGAAACTATTAATCACATTCAAGAGCAACCTGAATTAGCAAAATTTGAATTTAGGGCTAAAAATAATTGGATTGATGGAGGTCATTGTGTATCTAGTATCAAAGGATTCTATGGTGCAGGTCAAGAAGATTCAACTCGTGAAGAAACTTTCACTATGGAATGTAGTCACCCACAAGTTTTACTTGGTAAGGATGAGGCTGCAACACCGCCTGAAGTATTACTGCACTCACTTGGTTCTTGTTTGACAGGGGCAATGGTATATCATGCTGCTGCAAACGGAGTGAATATTGAAAGTGCTTCATCTTCACTTGTAGGTAATGCAGATTTACACGGATTCTTAGGTTTAGATCCAGAAGTTCGTATGGGATTTGATGGAATTACATTCAAATTGAAAGTTAAGTCTGATGCTACAAAAGAGCAATTAGAAAACTTCGCGAAATTTTCACCAGTGTTTGATATGATTTCGAATCCAACACCAATCAAGATTGAAATAGAAAAACAATAATTCAATCAAGGTAATAACTGTCTGATTTGGGGCATCAGACAGTTATTTTTATTTAACACCAATGAGAATAAAAAGAAATACAATTACTATAAATGCAAATCAAGCAGTAGCAAAAATTGCATATAATACCAATGAGGTTTGTCCAATTTATCCAATTACACCATCATCTGAAATGAGTGAATTGGTTGAAGAATGGTCCGCAAAGGAAGAGTCAAATATTTTTGGTGAAGTTCCTTCAGTTTTTGAAATGCAAAGCGAAGCAGGTGTTGCAGGAACTATGCATGGTGCTCTTCAAACTGGCACTTTGTCTACAACTTTTACAGCATCACAAGGACTGCTTTTGATGCAACCAAATATGTTTAAAATTGCTGGAGAATTAACTCCAAATGTCATTCACGTCGCAACACGTAGTATTGCAACACATGCATTATCCGTTTTTGGAGATCATAGTGATATTATGGCTGTACGTCAAACAGGATATGCCTTTTTAGGAAGTTCATCAGTTCAAGAAGCACAAGACTTTGCTTTAATTTCTCAAGCAGCTACTTTGGAATCTAGAATTCCATTCGTGCATTTTTTTGACGGGTTTAGAACTTCACATGAAATAAATACAATTGAAACAATTTCTGACGAAACAATTAAATCAATAATTGATTTAGATTTAATTGAAAAACATAGAGAAAGAGCATTAAATCCAAATAATCCTGTATTAAGAGGAACCTCTCAAGGTGCGGATGTTTTTTTTCAGAGTAGAGAAGCAATAAATACTATTTATAACAAATGTCCAAATATTGTTCAAGAGAAAATGGATGAGTTTTTTCAGTTGACAGGTAGAGCCTATAAGCTCTTTGATTATGTTGGTCATCAAAAAGCTGAACATATTATTATTTCAATGGCATCTTCAACTGAAACTATTGAAGAAACAATAAATTATTTAAACAGTAAAGACGGAAAATTTGGACTTATTAAAGTAAGATTATTTAGACCTTTTAGTCAAAAACATTTATTAGAAGCATTGCCAAAGACAGTAAAATCTATTGCTGTTTTGGATAGAACTAAAGAGCCAGGATGTTCAGGTGAGCCTTTATATTTAGATATCATGCAATCTATTACAGATGCATATCAAACCAATAAAATAGAAAGCTTTCCAAAAATTTTTGGAGGTCGTTACGGTTTGTCCTCTAAAGAGTTTACTCCAAGTATGGTAACTGCCATTTTCAATAATTTAAAAAAATCTGAAATGAAAAATAACTTCACAATTGGAATTAATGATGATGTAACTGGTTTAAGTTTGAATTACTCAAAAGATTTTCAAATAGATGACAATATGTTTGAAGTACTTTTTTATCAAGAAAACAAGAAAAATTCAAACCAGTTAAATGATTTTACTCAGTTAATTGGATGTCAAAAGAACACTTACGTTCAACAGTATACCGAATGTGATTATAAGAAGTCAAACTCAAGAAATATTTCTCATATAAGAATAAGTTCGGAAAGAATAAAAGCACCATATTTAATTACTAATGCAAACTTAATAGTTTGTGAAAAGGCAGATTTTATTGAAAATGATAATGTCATAGAATCTCTTAAAGAGAATGGAATATTATTGGTGAGTAGTGAATTAAGTCCTACTGAATTTTGGGATTCAATTTCTAATAGAAAGCAGCAAGAAATTAGTAATAAGAAAATTTCATTATTTATTGTTGATGCAGAAAAAAGTAAGAAAATATTTAAAATAAGAAATTATAAAATTTCTGGTTTGATGGCTTCATTTTTATTGTTGAAAAATGATTTAGTTCATACTTATTTATTTAATGATTTGAATAAATATATATCTGAAGTGAAAATTGATAGTCAAAGTTTTAATGGTGAAAATTCTATTCGTAATAAATCTTCTTTTTCAGAAACTTTTTTAGGAAAATTATTGGCTAATAAGGGAAATGAGATTTCAGTGAGTGAGTTGTCTGTTGATGGCACTTTTTCTACTGATACTTCTAAGTATAATAATCCCGTGACTAGTGAATTTCTTCCAGAATGGGATGCTGACTTATGTACTCAATGTGGTGCCTGTAGTTTGGCTTGTCCACAAAGTTCACTAAGAATTAAGGCATATGACAATGAATATTTAGAAAATGCTCCACAAGAATTTGATTATACGAAATCTTTAGAAGCAGACTGGAATATAGATTTGTTAAACTATACTATTCAAATTAATCCTGACCAATGTAATGGATGCAATAATTGTGTTGATGCATGTTCAGTAAAGGCATTAAATTTAGTTAAGTCAAAAAAAATTTATCAGAAAGAAAGAGAGAATTGGAATTATTTTGAACAAATTCCAGAACTCAATAGGAGTAAAATTGATACAACGAAATTGAGTCAACAACAATTACAAGAACCTTTATTTAAATATTCTATTGGTGTAGAAGGTTGTGGAGAAGCGCCTTATCTTAAATTAATGTCACAGTTATTTGGTGATAGGCTTATAGTTGCAAATGCTACTGGAGCAAGTTCAATTTTTGGAGGTGCTCTTCCCACAACACCTTGGTCTAAAAATAAAGATGGGAGAGGTCCAGCGTGGTCAAATTCTTTATTTGAAGATAATGCTGAGTTTGGTTTAGGTTATAGACTAAGTTTAGATCAACAAGAAAAAAGTGCAAAAAGGTTACTTGTAAGATTAACACCTGTTTTAGATGAAAGTTTTGTGCAAGAAATTTTTGAGGCGAAACAAAACACTGAAATAGAGATAGTAGATCAAAGAAATAGAGTAGAAGATTTAAAAAATATTTTGATTAATATCGATTCAAAAGATGCTAAAAACTTGCTGAATATTGTTGACAGTTTAGTAAAAAAAAGTGTTTGGATTGCTGGTGGTGATGGTTGGGCATATGATATAGGTTATGGAGGAATTGATCATGTAATTGCTTCAGGAAAAAATGTAAATATTTTGGTATTAGATAATGAAGTTTATGACAATACTGGTGGTCAAAATTCTAAGGCAACACCTTATGGATCCAGTGCAAAACTATCCTTTAATTATAAACAAAAACAAAAAAAAGATTTAGGTCTTTTAGCAATGACTTATGATAATGTTTATGTTGCTTCGGTAGCAATTGGAGCAAATCAAGAACAAACTTTAAAGGCATTTAACGAGGCTGAAAGTTTTGATGGTCCCTCAATTATTATTGCTTATTGTCATAGTGATTCTCATGGAATAGACATGAAAAAGCCAAGTCAATATCATAGAGCAGCAGTAGATTCTGGTCAATGGTTATTGTATAGAAGTGATCCTAGATTATCTTTAAAAGGAGAGAACGGGTTACAATTAGATTCTGAGAGGCCGTCTATAAAAATTGATGAATATTTGAAATTGGAAAGTAGATTTTCAAAACTATTGGAAGATCAAAATTCTAAAGAAATTATTGAAATAATTCAAAATAAGGTTGATAGTAAGTATAATTATTATAAGTTTTTATCTACACTAAATACATCTTATGAGAGAAATATTTATTAATTATAATTAGTAATTATTTATTGCTAATATATTAAAGAATTTTCCTTTAGAGTTGAGTAATAAGTTATTTAAATCAATAAGTTTTAATTTGCTTTCTATTAGTTTAGATTCTCTAGCGTTAATAAGGAATAATGAACTTTCTCCAATTTCAAATTTTCTTTCTTCGCCTTTCAATAAGATATGGTAATCTGAGACAATATTTTCAATTATTGATATTTGGCTTTGGTAAGAAATAATTTCTTGTTTAATAGAATTGATTTTGTTCTTTAAAGACAATAACATTGATTGTTTATCAAAATTAATAGTTTGCAGTTTGTTGTTTGTTAAATTTAATTCAGCTCGTTCTTTTCTTAAAAATAGAGGGAATCGAAAAGTTAATCCTGCTTTATAATTTTCGACATTAAAAGTGTTTAATGATTCTGGTGTTTCATTTAAAAAATTATATTGCAAGTCTATTTGAGGGAGTAAATCATTCTTTTGTAACCTTCGTTCGATTTCTAAACTTTTATATTTATAATCTAACGAAAGTAATTTTGGATGTTCAACTAATCTTAACTCTTCATTTAATTGATTTGTTTGAAGTGTTTCATCAATAGAACTTAATAAATCTAAGTTTGGAATAATATTGATTTTTAATTCAACAGGAATATCATTAATCCATAAAAAATTAGATAATTCTAGGGTTGCTTTTGTGTGTTCTAATTTTATTTTTTCAAAATTTAATTTTCTATTATTATATACTATGCGCGCCTCAGTGGTATCAATAGCTGGCTTTTCGCCATATTCATAACTTTTTCTGATACCATTTAACCTTAATTTTGCATTTTCCAAAAATTCACGAGTTGTTATTTTTTCTTGATATGTTTTTAACCATTTAAAATATGCTTTTGAAGCATTGAAAAGAATATTATTAACAAGTATTTGATTGTCGACTTTTGCTTGTTGTTGAAATAATTTTGCTTGTTTGAGGGTTGCCATTCTTTCGTTAATAAGTAACCCTTTACCTATTGGAACTGTAATACCAAAATTGTAAAGCCCATTATCTGGCAAAATATTTTCTTGATTTAAATAAATACCTGAATTTTTCTCAAAATTTCCTTTAAACTCTATACCATACCATGTTGGAATTTTAAAAGTAGCATTTAATTTATCAAAATATGTTGTGCTTTTGAATTGTTTTGTTTCATAATCTACTTCTAATTTTGGGTCAAACGAACCCCTTGCTTTAAGAAGTTTGGCTTCACTTTCATTAATTATTAAGTCAGCTTGTTTAACAATAGGATGATATTTTTTTACATACCCCAAATATTCAGAAAAATCTAACACATCGTTTTCTTGTCCATATCCAATTTGAATCAGTAATAGGCTTATTGTGTATAAAATTTGCTTACTCATATTCACTTTTTTGATATAGTTTTATTATTAGTAGGTTTATAAAAATTTGGTGGGAATCCATTTAATTGTCGCCATAACTCATACCAAATTGGCACATCATTTAGAAGAGCAATCGTTTTAGCTCCCGAACCCACTCTTATGCCTTCAGGCCATTTGTGGTCATTATTATCGGGTGATAATAAAACTCTATACATTCCATTATCACTAATAAAACTTTCGATTGCTATTACTTTTGCTCCATAAGTACCGTATGACGCACTTTCCCATCCGCTGAACACTATTGCTGGCCAGCCATCAAATTGTACACGTACTTTTTCACCAATATGAATTAATGGTAAATCTATTGGGCGTACGAAAGTTTCTACAGCTAATTCATAATCTGCAGGCATTATAGTTAATAAACTTTCCCCTTCTTTAAAGGTTTCTCCAATACCGTTTTTTAATGTTTTATTAATGAAACCATTTTGAGGAGCAGTTACAATTTGTAGTTCATTTCTTTTGGAATAATTTGCACGGCTATTTTTTAATTTAGAAACCTCTGCTTGAGTATTAAATTGAGATGATTGTGCAGAATACAAATTACTTTGTGTTTTTGCAATCTTATCAGCATAAGCTGCTTTAATTCGAGATAATTCAATCTCAGCGTTCAATAATTTATTTTGTTGCGAAATATATTTAGCATTTGATTCTTGTAATTTTATTCTTTTTTCCTCAACATCTTTAGTAGCTTTTAAGCCTTCGTTTTGCAAGGTAATAATTCGTTCATATTGCGTTTGAGCAATAGTTTGTTTAATCTTTAATGCTTCTAAATCTATTTGACTACTTTCAACTTTTAGTTTTGCTTGCTGTAATTTAAGTTTTTGTTCTTTTTGCAGAGCGTCAATTTGACTTTGAAGCGCATTAATCTTACTACTATAAGCTTCAATGGATTGTGATTTTGATTGAATTTGCTCACTAGTTCTTTCAATTAGCCTATCATCAAAGTAATCACTTTTAATTTCTGAAATTCTTAATATACTATCACCTTTTTTTACATAATCTCCTTCTTGTATAAACCAATGCTCAATTCGCCCAGAAATTGGAGATTGAATGTTTTGAGGTCTTTGGTTTGGCTTTAAGGTTGTAACATAGCCTTTGCCTGTAATGTTCTGTGTCCATGGCAGAAACAAAATCACTATAACTAATAGAAAAAATGCAACAGATAATTTATTAAATTGTTTATAGTACTTTTTATCAATTACATGCTTTCCAGATTTATAATCTGATAAGTTTATGTTTTTATGAATTGTTTTTTTTGAAATATTTAGCATAAGCAATTTTTTATGATTCTAATTTACCTTCTTTTAAATTTAAAACTTCTTTGCAATAGTTTTTCCAATATTCATTATTACTTACAACTATCAATGCCCAAGGGTTTGAGGACTTGCATAAATAATCAATAATGGATTTTGTTTCTTGTTTACTAAATTGATCTAACGCATCTTCTAAAATCAAAAGTTTAGGTTTTTTTAAAATTGCTCTTGCCAAAACTATTTTTTTAATGATTGTATAAGACATTTGTTTTCCTTCAGGATATAAAATGGTATTCAAACCTTCAGGTAAGTTTTTCAAAAATTTTGTTAGCCCAATCATTTTTAATATTTCAAAAATTCTTTCATCTGGAATAGTTAAATCTCCAAAGGTTAAATTTTCTCTTAAAGTTCCTTCAAATGGAAATTCTTCAGATAATGATAAACCTAAATGAGCTCTGTAATGATTAATATGAATTCCTTTGATAGATAAATCATTTATATACATGTTTCCATTAGTAGGCGTTATTATACCTGAAAGAATTCGTAATAAACTAGATTTTCCTGAGCCGCTTTCTCCTTGAACAATAATTCTACTCTTAGGTTTTATTTTTAAAGAAATGTCTTCTAATATTGATTTCTCACGATTTGACACTTTATATGTAACCGTATCTAATTCTAAATCAATCCCATTTTCAAAATTTACTTTTTCTCCATCTTGATTTTCTAGAGGCTTGTCAACTACTTGACCTAATTTTTCAATAGAAGTGAGCATATCATACAAAGTTTCTAAGCCTATAATTAATTTTTCAATAGAGGTTATAACAAGTAAAATAATTATCTCAGCTGCAACAAATTGCCCAATATTCATTTTTTGATTTAATACTAACATTCCACCAATTAATAATAAACCAGCTGTTATAATCGCTTTGAAACCAATCATTTTGATATATTGTAATCTTATAATTTTGAAATGACTTTCTCGAGCGTTTAAATACCCTTCAACTAATGTATCATTTTTATGAAGTGCTAAATTTGTTTTACCAGATAATTTAAAACTAACAATAGAACGAGCGGTTTCTTGAATCCAATGTGCTACCTTATATTTAAATTTTGACTCCTCTAAACTAGTTATCAGTCCTTTTTTAGCGGTATATTGAAATACAAAGAAAACGGTTGCTAGTAAAACTATTCCGAAAACGATAAATAATGGATGATAGAAGGATAGTAGGATAAGAGCAAATATTATTTGAATTAATGCTGAGGGTACATCAATTAAGACTTTAGATAAGCCTTTTTGAATAGTAAGTGTGTCAAAAAAACGATTTGCTAATTCTGGCGGATAATCATTTATTAAAGCTTCCATTTTTATTTTTGGAAATCTATAACTCAACTCAAATGAAGATTTTACAAAAATGCGTTGTTGAATTGTCTCTATAATTCTTAATTGCATTAAGTTTAAAATCCCTACGAAAATTACCCCAAAAGTTACTAGTATTACTAAAATAATCCATGAAGTTGAAATTTGGGCGCCTTGAATTAGATTAACTATTGCTTGAATACCCAAAGGAAGAGATAGCGCTACTAAGCCAGAAAAAATAGCATAATAGAATATTTGCCATATATCTTTTCTCTCAATAGAAAGTAACCTTAAAAAACGTTTCCATGGTGTTAATTTTAACTCGCTCATAATTTATTTACGTTTAATGTTCTAAAAACTAAATCATTAATAAATTGTGTCGGTGTTTTATTTCCTTTACAATCGGTAATACTAGTGAAATGCCTTTTTAAAAAATGTTGATATAATGCAGTTTCAATAATGGTACTGGCTAAACTTGTTGCGTATATATAATCAGAATCAACTTGTAAAATCATATCTTTAATTCTTTTTACCAATCGTTTATAAACCTTAAAATATCCTTCTTGATTCTCTTTGTCAACTTCCTTAGTTAGGAATGATTTTGAGTTCTCTTCAATAATGATTCGATTAAGAATTACTTCATTTATATGAGTAAATTTTGAATCTTCTTTTATAGATTTCGTTACTATTTCTATAGCTCTTTTTAGTTTTGTTTTTGGATTAGTTATGCTGTGTGTTTCAATAACAAGTTGGTATTCCAACCAAGCCCAGTACCAACTAGTTAAGTAAATCAATAATTTATGTTTGTTATCAAAGTATCTATAGATGGAACTTTCATTTGAGCCGATTTCTATCCCTAATTTTTTAAAGGTAAAGGCATCAAAACCTATTTTGTCAATAAGTTCTATACTATATTTTACTATTCTTTTCCCTAATTCAGATGATTCTGGATCTTTGCTATAGATTGATTCTTCTACTGATATCTTAAAGTTTGATAATAATGCGTCCATAATTAATAATTTATATTGCAAATATAATAGTATTACTATTAATAATGCAAATAAAAATATTGATTTATTGAAATTGTCAATAAAATCAGTAGTAGCAATTATTTAAAAAATAAAAGATGGAAGTGAAATTCTATTTTCCAATACAGAAATTAGCAAAAATATTGCCTAATAAGTCATCGGTTGTTACAGCACCAGTGATTTCACCTAAATGAAAAAGTGCTTGCCGGATATCAATTGCAATTAAATCGGAACTTAAATTGTTGTCTATTCCTTTTTGAACTTCTTTGATGGATGTTAAAGCGTTAGTTAGAGATTCAAAATGACGGCTATTACTTACAATATTTTGGTTGTTGCTTAACACCCCAATATTCACTAAATCAGTTAATTGATTGGTTAATTTACTAATTCCAATTTTGTTTTTGGCTGAAAGCAAAATGAGATTTGAGTTGTTGTTATTTAATTGATTTGTTTCCCTGCCAGTAAGTAAATCAGACTTATTAAGTAGCGTAACAATCTTTTTATTTGGATACTTGTTTTTTAACGAAGTAATTTCATCAGCATATAACTTTTTATCAAAATTTTCGGCATTCAACAATTGAATAACCAATTGTGCTTGTTCAATTTTTTCATAAGTTTTTTTTATCCCAATACTTTCAACAACATCTTGAGTGTCTCTAATTCCTGCAGTATCAATAAATCTAAATGTTACTCCATTTATAGAAATTTCATCTTCAATCGCATCTCTTGTTGTACCAGCAATGTTTGATACTATAGCTTTTTCTTCGTTGAGTAAAACATTCAATAAGGTTGATTTTCCAACATTTGGTTCACCTACAATAGCCACTGGAATTCCATTTTTAAAGACATTTCCAAGAGCAAATGAGTCAATTAATCTCTTTAGAACATTTGATATCTTGTTTACAAGTGTATTAAATTCATCTCTATCGGCAAACTCAACATCTTCTTCAGAAAAGTCGAGTTCTAGTTCAATCAAACTTGCAAAATTCAGCAATTCATGTCTTAAATACTCAATTTCAGATGAAAAACCACCACGCATTTGTTGTAAAGCAATTTGATGAGATGCTTTAGAATCTGAAGCAATAAGGTCAGCAACGGCTTCAGCCTGTGATAAATCTAGCTTGCCATTGGTAAACGCTCTTAAAGTATATTCTCCATTAGTTGCCATTCTACAACCATTTTTCAAAAACAATTGCAGTATTTCTTGTTGTATATAAACTGAGCCATGACAGTTAATTTCAACAACATTTTCGCCAGTGTAGGAGTGAGGGTTCTTAAAGACCGAAACTAATACTTCGTCAATAATTCTATTATTATCAATAATGTTTCCTAGATGAATTGTATGAGATTTTACTTTTGTTAAATCTTTAGAGCCAAACTTCGATTGAAAGTGTTTTGAAACAATATTTATGGCATCATCACCTGAAAGCCTAATAACTGAAATTGCACCAACACCTGAAGGTGTTGCTAAAGCGATAATAGTATCTTCTGTTTGATTCAAAGTAAATAAATTTGATTGCAAATATACATTCAAATTTTCTTACAATCTCAAGTATACTGTAACAAAATAGAGTTTTACTCGTCATATATATACACAACCAACTTAAACTTTACAATTATGAAAGAAAATAAACAGTTACTCGTTTTGACTCATTTAAGTCAATTATTAGATTTAGTTACACTTATTGGCGGATTTATAGTTCCTCTAATTTTATGGGTAACAAATAAAGATCAAGTACAAGATATGGATGAACATGGAAAATCTATATTGAATTTTAGAATTACAATGTTTTTATACGTCCTTATCTGTATTCCACTAATCTTATTTTTTGGATTAGGATTATTAGGCTTCTTTATAATCGGAATATTCTATTTTATATTTCCAATTATCAATGCTATAAAAGCAAGCAATAATCAAGAACCTAGTTATCCATTTAGTATCGCTTTTATTAGATAATAGTAGTTATATTTGAATTATTAAAATGCTCACAATTTTGTGGGCATTTTTTATATTACATTTTTTATAATATCCTCATATTCAGTGAAAAATAATTCAAATTGTGTCATTTCTTTAACAAAGAACTCGTAACAAGATTTCCAAGTATTTTTGTTATGAATGCTAAACTTCTCATCGTGTAATACATATATTCTATGGATACATTTTCCACTTTCTAATTGATAATTGTCGTCAAAAATTACCTCTGGAATATAATCTGATGTTAAGATGTTTTTGAAAGCAACAAGTTGGTCATATAGCAATTCATTAGCAATTTCATCAGGATGTTCAATATCAAGAGTAACCATTGCTTTTTTCCTATCAGCAACAAATTTAAAACTGAATCCTTTGATTTTAGTATTGTATAATATCCATTTTTTTGGAAACGATTTTCCAAATGAAATCCAAAATTCTTTACGCAATTTTACAGACTCTTCTTTGCTAAACATTATCCATGGACTTTAGCAGTTTTACCTCTGTTTCGCATTAATTCGGCTTCAAAAGTCAATAAATCCTGCCATTTTTTATTGACTATTTCTTTGTCTTGGTATTGTCTTGCAAAATTTAAGAAAATAGTATAGTGATTGGCTTCTGAAATCATCAATTCTTTATAAAATTCTGATAATTCTTTATCTTCAATATTTTCTGAAAAGACCTTGAATCGCTCACAGCTTCTTGCTTCAATAAGTGCAGCAACTAGTAAACGTTGAATTAGGGCTTTAGTTCTATTAGTTGTTTTTGGAAAAAATTGCTGCAATCTTAAAGCATAATCATTTTTTTGCGCTTGCCCAAGAGTCAAACCTCTTTTAGTCATTAGTTGATGAACCATTTGAAAATGTTCCAATTCCTCAATGGCTATTTCTAACATTTTAGAAACAAGCTCAGTTTCTTCAGAATAATTGATAGTAATTGAAATAGCATTAGCAGATGCTTTTTGTTCAGCAAAAGCATGATCAGTAAGAATTTGTTCTAAGTTATCTTTAGCTATTTCAGCCCATGAAGTTTCGGTTTCAAATTTTAATCCAAGCATTTTTTGCAATAATATTATAAGACAATAGTATTAAAAAAGTAATAGTTAGAAAAGTTTAATGAAGAAAACCTTGATAATATTTTTAATAATCATAAACATTCTTAAATTTACTTTCTAATCTAAATTCAACAATATGTTAGAGTTAGCAGGAATAATAATTTTAGGAATATTGGCTCAATGGGTTGCTTGGAAATTTAAAATACCAGCAATATTACCTTTAATTTTAATAGGATTATTAGTTGGTCCTATTGCAGCAACTTATTTAACCGATGATGGTTCCAAATGGATTGAACCAATATGGAACGGTAAAAAAGGGTTGTTTCCTGGAGAAGGCTTGTATTATTTTGTGTCATTGGCCATAAGTATTATTCTTTTTGAAGGAGGATTAACTTTAAAAAGAGATGAAATAAAAAATGTTGGTCCAGTAATTACTAAATTAATTACTTTGGGCTCAACGGTTACTTTTTTTGCTGCTGGTTTAGCCTCACATTTTATTTTTAATCTAAGTTGGGAACTTTCTTTTTTGTTTTCTGCTTTGATTATTGTGACTGGACCAACTGTGATTACGCCTATTTTACGTAATATTCCATTAAAGAGAGATGTTTCAACAGTTTTAAAATGGGAAGGAATATTGATTGATCCTATTGGTGCACTCGTTGCCGTTTTAGTTTTCGAGTTTATTAGCGTTGGAGGAGGAGGAGGATTCACTAAAACAGCATTGATGGAGTTTGGGAAAATAATATTATTTGGGACAACTTTTGGATTTACCTTCGCTCATGCTTTAGCGTATTTGATTAATAAAAAAATGATACCACATTATTTATTGAATGTAGTTTCATTATCGGTAGTTTTATTAGTCTTTGTTGAATCTGAAATTTTTGCCCATGAATCTGGTTTATTAGCAGTTGTTGTTATGGGAATGGTTTTGGGTAATAGTAAAATTAATAATTTAAAAGAGTTACTTTATTTTAAAGAGTCATTAAGTGTTTTATTAATTTCGATTCTTTTTATTTTATTGTCTGCTAATATTAATATGAGTGATTTACAATTGCTATTTACTTGGAAAACAGCAGCTCTTTTTGCTTTGGTAGTATTTGTAATTAGACCACTGGCAGTATTTTTAAGTGCCTATAAGTCAAATTTAAAATTGAATGAGAAATTATTTATAAGTTGGGTAGGTCCTAGGGGTATTGTTGCAGCAGGTATAGCATCTTTATTTGGAAGTAAGTTAATAAGGCAAGGTGTTGAAGGTGCAGAGTATATTACACCTTTGGTTTTCATGATAGTTCTTGGGACAGTATTATTAAATGCTACAACTGCAAGGTTATTTGCGAAATTAGTTAAAGTGTTTTTACAAACTTCAAATTCTATATTAATTGTTGGAGCTTCAAGTGCTAGTAGGTTTATAGCTAGTTATTTACAGGAACATGGGAAAAGAGTTGTATTAATTGATACAAATAAGAATTATATAGAAAAAGCTATTGAAAGTAATTTAGAGGCTATAAATTTAGATGTTTATGAAAATGATTTATCGGATAATATTGAGTTGAATGATGTAGGTTATTTACTGGCAATGACAGGAAGTGAATCGGTAAATAAACATGTTTATAATAACTTGTCAAGTACTTTTGGAGAACACGGATCATACAGATTACCTTCATCTCAAGAATTAACAGAAAATGTAGAAAACGATGAAGTGTTTTTAACTCCCAAAGATGATTATATCAACTTGAGTGAAGCATATAGAGATAATCCTGAAATATATGAAGTTGAAGTTACAAGCGAGAAGGACTATGAAGATAAGTTAACAAAAATATTTAGTGAAATAAAATCAATACCATTATTTGTAAAAAATGGAGTAGATATATACTTAATTCCTGAATTTGAATCAAGTGGAAAACCTAAAGAGAATTGTAAGTTTGTATATTTAGGGAAAGAAATAAAATTTTAAATATCTAAATCTAGTTTTTTACGAAATTCAGCCAAGAAAGGATTTTTCTCCTTTAATTTTTCATATTTTTCTTGAGGAGTATACGCATACTTCTTTTGCGCAACTTCATTGACATCAATCAATAAATTTATACTATAGTTATTTAGTTTCTCTCTTATTGATTTTAAAATTTTGGGCTTTTCTCTTTCAAGCTGAGATTGCATATATGAACTAGGAAGTGTTACTTTTATATTATTACCATCCAATTTTGGAGTATCTGCATCTACAATTGAAGCGATGCTTTTTTTCCCTTCGTCATACAACTTCTTAACATATGCTTTCCATTCTTTTAATACTTGAACCTCAGTAAATGTTTCTTGAGGCATTGTGCTATAATCAATAATTTCAACATCTATATTATTGATTTCTTTTTGGCGTTCTATACTTTTTAAGGAAAGTTGAGAATTTCTTTTTCTAGTTGTTGTTTTGGTAAGTTGAATTGGAGAAGGAGTTAGTAAAGGCTCTTCAACAGTAGCCAATTCTTCTTTTTTTTCTTTTTTTGGTTCAATATAATTAACAACATCAATTTTTTCTTCAACAATATGATTTTTGAAGAATTTAGCAGGTATTATGAAGTTTTTGTCATTTTTTTTTTCTCCATCAAAAGTGATAGAGGCTATTTGCATCAAGGCGAGTTCAACAAGCAACCGTTGATTTTTACTTGATTTATATTTTAAGTCACAATCATTTGCTTTGTCTATTCCCTTTAATAAAAAATTCATTGATGCTTTTTGCGACTGCTCTATATACCTTTTCTTTGCATTATCACCAACTTCTAATAAAGCCACTGTAGAATTATCTTTAGCAACCAATAAATCTCTAAAATGAGATGCTAAGCCACTTATGAAGTGGTGACCATCAAAACCTTTAGATAATATGCTGTTAAATTGAACTAGAGTTTGTGGTATATTATTTTCAAGTAATAAATCTGTAATGTTAAAATATTCTTCATAATCTAGAACATTCAAATTTTCAGTTACTGCTTGCCTAGTTAAATTACTTCCAGAAAAACTCACGACTCTATCAAATATTGATAATGCATCACGCATTGCTCCATCTGCTTTTTGAGCGATAATATGCAGCGCATCATCATCTGCAACTACACCTTCTTTTTTAGCAATAGTCTTCAAGTAATTTTTTACATCAACAACAGTAATTCTTTTAAAATCAAATATTTGACATCTAGAAAGTATCGTTGGAATTATTTTATGCTTTTCAGTAGTTGCTAATATAAATATAGCATGCGCAGGAGGTTCTTCTAAAGTTTTTAGAAATGCATTAAATGCCGATTGTGATAGCATATGAACCTCATCAATTATATAGACTTTATATTTTCCAATTTGTGGAGGAATACGTACTTGATCTGTTAAGTTACGAATGTCATCAACTGAATTGTTTGAAGCAGCATCAAGTTCAAAAATATTAAAAGCAAAATCTTCATCCTCACTTGCATTTTCAATTGATTCTTGATTGATTTTCTTTGCTAGTATCCTTGCGCAAGTTGTTTTACCAACACCTCTTGGACCAGTAAATAATAATGCTTGGGCTAAGTGATTGTTTTTTATAGCATTTTCAAGCGTATTAGTTATCGCTTTCTGCCCTATAACATCATTAAATGTTTGAGGCCTGTATTTTCTTGCTGATACTATAAAGTGCTCCATTAATTAGCAGTAATTATTTATAACAAAAATACGGATTAGCAATAAATTTTGTTGTATAAATCTTTGTAAATTTCTTTAATAATATTTCGTTTCATTTTCATAGTAGGAGTAAGGTGTCCACCATCAATTGACCAAACATCTGGAGTAAGTTCAAATCGTTTGATTTGCTCCCATTTTCCAAATTTTTGATTGCATTTATCTACTTCTTTTTGAATTCTTTTGATAATGATTTCGGAATTAACAATTTCTGTATTAGTTTTCCCAACTTTTTTCTCTTTTCGTTCAATCCAATCCAAAAGAAATTCAAAATTTGGTTGAATTATTGCTGCAGGCATTTTCTCTCCTTCGCCTACTACCATTACTTGCTCTATAAAACGAGATTGCTTTAATTCACCTTCCAAAAGTGTTGGTATCACATATTTACCTCCAGAAGTTTTGAACATTTCTTTTTTTCTTCCCGTAATATGCAAAAAGCCATCATCATCAACTTTTCCTTTATCACCTGTGTGAAAATAGTCGCCAGTCATTACGCTTGCTGTTTTTTCAGCATCTTTATAATAACCCATCATTACATTTGGACCTTTAATTAAAATCTCACCGTCGTCTGCAATTTTTACTTCAACATTGTTGATAGGTTTTCCAACCGATCCAATCTTATAAAGATTATTTTCATACATCTCAACGGATACCACAGGAGAAGTTTCAGTAAGTCCATATCCCTGCATAATTTGCATATTTGCAGCAGTAAAAATTCTTGATAATCTTGGCTGTAGAGGAGCACTACCTGAAACCATAGTTGTCAATTCACCACCAAGAGCTTCTCTCCATTTACTGAATATTATTTTATTAGCGATTTTTAATTTAAATTCATACCAACTTCCATTTTTCCCATACGGCTCCCATTGTTCACCCAAATTAACAGCCCAATAAAACAATGCTTTTTTTATTCCTGATAAATCTTCAGCCTTCGCCATTATTTTATCAAATACTTTTTCGAGTAATCTTGGAACGACACTCATTAAATTAGGTTTGATTTCTTTGGCGTTATCACCGATTTTATCTATACCTTCAGCGAAATAAACATTAACACCTGCATACTGATAAATATAGATAAGTACGCGCTCAAAAATATGACAGATAGGTAAGAAACTTAACACTCTTGTTCCACTTCCCATTTTTGGTAATCTGTGTGAAGCTTCAAGGGCATTGGTAGTAATGTTTTTATGTGATAGCATTACGCCTTTAGGCTTTCCAGTTGTTCCAGAAGTATATATAATTGTAGCTAATTCTTCAGGTTTCACATTGTCTTTTCGTTTTTCTACTTCTTCTTGAAGGCTTTTGTCTTCTCCAAGTTTAAAGAGTTCGGAATAATGTTTGCAGCCATCAATATGATCAAATGAATATACTTCTTTAAGTTTAGTATTCTTTATTACTTTTTTAACTTTTGCTAACACTTCTTCGTCAGAAACAAAACAATAGATTGATTCGCTATGATTTAAGACATATTCATAATCTTCAGCAGAAATTGTTGGGTAAATAGGCACATTTTGTGCACCAACTTGTAAAACACCAATATCTATGATATTCCATTCGGTTCTATTGGTTGAAGAAATTACAGCAATTTTATCATTTTTTTTAACTCCTAGACTTACTAAAGCTCTACTTACTGCATTTGCTTTATCAAGATATTCTTGAGTAGATGTTTTAATCCATTCTCCATTCTTTTTTGAAGCAAAGGCAGCATCTAAATTATATTTTTCTAGTTGGTAATAAGGGAAATCAAATAATCTTGTAATTTCAATCGACATAAATAATAGTTTATAAGAACTGCAAATTACAAAATAATAAAGGTTTTACAAATTTGAATAAGGTATATAACGAGTATAACTAAATATGATGAGATTTTTTGAGATTTGTTTTTTTTGTTTCTTCTAAAATTTCTTTAAATAATGGATGTTTTCGATAACCTCCATAGGCAATATTAGCACCATATACATTAGTCCGCTCATTGGCTTCTATTATCACAGGACCTTTGTTAGATATTGCAATATCCCAACCTATATACCTATCAGGAATAAAAGAGGTTGCTTTGAGAATCAAGTCACATAATTCTTTAAAATATGGAATTTTAAAATCTTTAAATTTTATTCCAGAATCTGGGTGAGCATATATATCATAACCACCAAACTCCATAAAAGTTTGCCCTTTTTCTTTCAATGTACCTTTATCTAAATCAATACTTACAAAGAAACCTCCTGCATGCGAATTATCAATATAACTATTCCCAACCCCAAACCTCATCAAAGCTGAAACAAGATGAACTTCTCCTTTCTTATCAATATAAGTTTCTGCGCGTACTGTATTAATACATTTAGGATGAATGCTGTTTATCTCTTCATGTTGTTTTACTACTTCTTCATGAATACAACTATTATTGAGAATGAAATTTGCAGCTTCTGTAAGATTATCTTCTAAAGATTCTTTGGATATTTTGTAGCAACCATTCCCACCAAAAGAATCTAACGGTTTTACAAAAACAGTACTATGAGACGATTTTTCAAAAACGATATTGAAAAAATTTCTTAAATCTGAAATGTTACTACAAGGATATACTTTTGAATTAAAGAAAAAGTTTGAAGATAAGTTATAACTAATTAATTCTGGAACAGGAATATTGTTATTGCTACAGTAAAGAGAAAAAGATAACTTATTAGCAATGATACTAACTAATTCACTCTTATGATAATCGGGATTGAATTGTATTTTTGCGCATTCTTTAGTTGTAAGATAATCTTTATAATTAGTTATTTCCTTTTTATACAAATGTTTGAAATAATAAAAAGGTATTTCTTTACGAGAAATCCATAAGATTATTACTTCTTTAAAAATTTTAAAATAATTTTTTTTACGTTTATCTTTTAAAAATACTAAAAGACGGTTATTAGTATTACTAGCCATTTTTTTTATTTAAGGTGCTTAAGTTACCTATCAATAATCAAATGTAAGAAAAAAAAACTATTGGTTATCTTCAATCCATTTCCTAGCATTTACGAATGCTTCTAACCAAGGAGAGACTTCATCTTTTCTATTAGTTGGATAGTATGCCCAATTCCATTGAAAAGTTGAACGCTCTATATGTGGCATAGTCACTAAATGACGTCCTGTTTTGTCACATAGCATGGCAGTATTAAAGTCAGAACCATTAGGATTATTCGGATATCCTTCATACCCATATTTTGCAACAATATGATAGTTTTCTTCAACTTCTGGAAGGTTATATTTACCTTCTCCATGCGAAATCCAAACACCTAATTCACAACCTTCAAATGATGATAGCATAACGGAATTGTTTTTTTGAATTTTTACCGAAGTAAAGGAACTCTCATGTTTGCCAGAATCGTTATAGGTTAATTTTCCATGAACTTTATGTTCAGGATTTATCAAATCTAATTCCATCCATAGTTGAGCACCATTGCAAATACCAACTGATAAAGTGTCTTCTCGGTCAAAGAAATTCTTCAACGCAGTATTCGCTTTTTCATTATATAAAAATGCGCCTGCCCAACCTTTTGCAGAACCTAATACATCTGAGTTAGAGAAACCACCAACAGCACCAATAAACTGAATATCTTCAAGAGTTTCGCGACCTGTTATTAAATCGGTCATGTGAACATCTTTCACATCAAAACCTGCTAAATACATTGCATTAGCCATTTCACGTTCTGAATTTGAACCCTTCTCACGAATAATTGCTGCTTTTGGTCTTTTAGAAACTGTTCCAACAACATCTATTAATTTGCCAGTAAAGTGAGAAGGAAACTTATATTTTAAAGGTTGATTTTTATAATTATTATATCTAGTTTTTGCCAAACCATTTGCAGTTTGTTTGTCGTCCAATAGATAAGACGTTTTATACCAAACATCTCTTAGTTCAGAAATTGATAAAGCAAATGTATCAGAGTTATTTTTGATATTTAATCGATCAGATTCGGTAACTGAGCCTATTTTGAAGAACTCAATATTATTTTCAGATAAAATGTTTTCTACAGAATTATCTACAGATTGGAATACAATTCCTGAATTTTCAGCAAATAATAATTTGATGCAATCCACTTCTTTTAATGCTGTTAAATCGATGTTAGCACCGATATTTACATCAGCAAAACACAATTCTAATAATGTTGTTATTAATCCTCCTGAAGCAATATCGTGTCCTGCTACAATCTGCTCATTTTTAATTAGATGCTGAATTGTATTGAAAGTTGTTTTAAACGATGAATTGTCATTAATGGTAGGAGTAGAGTTACCAATTTTATTAACTACTTGGGCAAATGAACTTCCACCTAATTTAAATTCGTCTTGTGATAAATTGATGTAGTAGATATTTCCTTTATTAAGTTGTAAAACTGGCTCAATAACTTTTGTAATATCATTACAATTTGCAGCAGCTGAGATTACTACAGTTCCTGGAGAAATTACTTCTTCATTTGGGTATTTTTGTTTCATAGATAAGGAATCTTTTCCAGTTGGAACATTAATTCCTAAATCAATAGAAAAATCTGAAATTGCTTTAACGGCCTTATATAATCGAGCATCTTCACCATCATTTTTACAAGGCCACATCCAATTGGCAGATAATGAAACAGATTGTAATCCATCTTTTAAAGGTGCCCAAATAATATTTGTTAAGGCTTCAGCAATAGAGTTTTTACTTCCTGCTTCAGGATTTATCAAACCTGAAATAGGGGAGTGTCCAATAGTTGTGGCAATACCTTCTTTTCCTTTATAATCAAGTGCCATAACACCAACATTATTTAAAGGAATTTGTAGTGAACCAACACATTGTTGTTTAGCAACTTTACCACCAACACATCTATCTACTTTATTAGTAAGCCAATCTTTACAAGCAACAGCCTCTAATTGCAATACTTGTTCTAAATAGGTGTTGAATTTATCTTTTGTATAACTAGGTTCTTCATAATTACGAATAACAGTTGTATCCTTCATGATAGTTTTAGGTGAAGAGCCAAACATATCTTCAAGTGCTAAATCCATAGGTTTATTACCATTAGTTTCAGATTCAAATGTAAATCGATGATCATTGGTAACTTGACCAACCGTATACATTGGTGAACGTTCACGCTCAGCAATTTTGTTTAGTGTTTCTATATGTTTTTCGGCTATCACTAATCCCATTCGTTCTTGAGATTCATTACCAATAATTTCTTTGTTAGATAATGTTGGGTCACCAACAGGTAATTTGTCTAAATCTATTTTCCCTCCAGTATCTTCTACCAATTCTGATAAGCAATTCAAATGTCCTCCAGCACCATGATCGTGAATAGAAACAATATAATTTTCTTCATTTTCTACCATTCCACGAACCGCATTTGCAGCACGTTTTTGCATTTCAGGATTAGATCTTTGTACAGCGTTTAATTCAATTCCAGAAGAAAATTCACCTGTATCTGCACTAGAAACTGCTGCTCCTCCCATACCAATTCGGTAATTCTCGCCGCCTAAAATTACAATTTTGTCGCCCTCTTTTGGAGTGTCTTTTAGTGCTTGTTCATTTTTTCCATATCCAATTCCTCCAGCTTGCATAATCACTTTGTCAAAGCCAAGTTTGCGAGCATCTTCTTCGTGTTCAAATGTCAAGACAGAACCACAAATCAAAGGTTGACCAAATTTGTTTCCAAAATCAGAGGCTCCATTTGATGCTTTAATTAAAATATCCATTGGAGTTTGATATAACCATTTGCGCTCTTCCATTCCTTTTTCCCAAGGACGGTTTTCTTCTAAGCGAGAATATGATGTCATATAAACTGCAGTTCCTGCTAGTGGTAAAGAACCTTTTCCTCCTGCAAGTCGATCTCTAATTTCTCCACCAGAACCAGTAGCAGCACCATTAAATGGTTCGACTGTTGTTGGAAAATTATGCGTTTCTGCTTTTAAAGAAATGACTGAGTCAAATTCTTTGGTTTTGTAAAAATCTGGTTTGTCGGCAGACTTAGGTGCAAATTGTTCAACTTTTGGACCTTTTATAAAGGCTACATTATCTTTGTAAGCAGATACAATATCATTTGGATGCTGCTTAGAGGTCTCTTTAATTAATTTGAATAAAGAGGTTGGCATTTCTTCTCCATCTATCACAAAAGTTCCATTAAATATTTTATGTCGACAGTGTTCTGAATTTACTTGAGAAAATCCAAACACTTCGCTATCAGTCAATTTTCGACCAATCTTTTTAGCAACATCTTCTAAGTATATAACTTCTTCATTACTCAACGATAAACCTTCTTTTTCGTTATAACTAGCGATATCATCAATTTCTAAAATAGGTTCTGGTTGAATATCAATAGTAAATGATTCTTGATTTAAACCATTATATTTTTCAGAAATCATAGGATCGAAATCTAAAAAATCACTTTGAATAGCTTCGAACTCTTCTATTCTAATGATTCCAGATATCCCCATATTTTGAGTGATTTCAACAGCATTGGTACTCCAAGGCGTAATCATTGCGGCACGAGGCCCAATAAAAAAAGCGTCTAAAGACGCAGTATTTATTTTGGGTTGGTTGCCAAAAAGCCAGTTCAATTTTGAAATTGTTTCAGCAGTTAATTCTTTTGTTGCTTGAACAGCAAATATTTTACTGTTTTGGTTTCCGAAGAAATGAATCATTATGTAATTTGTTAGTGTTGTTTTACAAGTTGTAAATTTACTTCAATAGTTTTAATTGTACACTAAAAAAATCATCATAATTATTTACTTATTCACTATTTAATTCACAATTTTATTTTTTAAAAATTTATATTATTTTTATGGTTTATAACCAATTAAAATAAATTGATAATGACAATAGATAATATTATTGAAAGATTAGAAGACGGAAACCAACGATTTGTGAATGACAAGTTGGATGGTAAATTACAAGATAGTACACGTAGAGATTCGTTAACAGGAGGTCAAAAACCTTTTGCAATTATTTTAAGTTGCGCAGATAGTAGAGTAGTACCTGAGTTGGCATTTGATACAGGTTTAGGAGAACTATTTGTGGTAAGAGTTGCAGGAAATGTTGCAAATACTTCATCTATAGCAAGTATTGAGTATGCTGTTGCGCATTTAAAAACTCAAGTAATAGTTGTTTTGGGTCACGAAAGTTGTGGTGCAGTTACTGCTGCAATGGGAAGAGGCGATAATGGTCCTAATTTAAATCACTTATTAGATCATGTTTCGCCAGCTTTAAATAGTTGTGGTCATGATGCTTCTCTAGTTGAGGTAATTAAATGTAATGCTGAGAAAAATGCGGATGCACTTTATAATAATTCAGCAATAATAAAAGGTGCAGTTGATGATGGAAATTTAAAAATTATTCCTGCTTATTATAATTTAGATTCAGGACTTGTTGAATATATTTAAAATAAAAAAAGCCTCATTTCAAATGAGGCTTTTTTTTAATCTTATATTTTTTATTGTTTAATGAACTTTTTGGTTATTGAACCATTTTCAGAAGACAATTTGATAAAATAAGTTCCAGTTTTTAATTGACTGATGTTAACTTCCTTTTTAGTGTTAGATACACTGTCAGTCAATAAAGTTTTTCCAAGAATACCAATAATTTTCACTTTCAATTCTTGATTAGTATCAAGATATAAGATAGTTCCGTTTATAGGATTAGGATACAATTTAATTTCTGAAAGCAATGCATTTTCTTCAACATTAAGAACTGCTGTATGAGAACCAATATCTGAACAATCATCTTGAGCATAACTATCCCAATCACCTATATTAAAGGTTGTTGAAGGTCCAGTAATTGTTGATTTTCTTACAAGAGTTGTATTTGCTGCAAAATTTGATGATCCTCCACCTAAAACACCAACAATGTCAATTAACACATCGTTTTTGAATAATCCAAGAGGATCATTACCATTATACTGCATTACTGATGAGCCAGTTAAATCGTCAGCAGAAATAGTACATGGTGACGCTACTGAAGAATTTGCGACAACATAAACATCATCATTAGTAATTTCGGCACTAGCAGGAAATGAATATATTGTTGTGTCCCAACTTGCACTTCCATTCACACTCTTTTTTATTGTATAAGTTGATAAATCTACTGTTGAGCCCGTAATATTTGCAATTTCTATAACTTTATTGTTTCCGCCACCTTCAACATATTCAGAAATAAATAATTCGCTTCCACCTGAACTTCCTGCTGTAGTAGTTCCATTAGCAGCTGTGCTTTGAGCAGACATATTGTTGGCAGCATCTTTTGCTAAAACTGTAAAACTATAAGTTGTTGAAGCAGTTAAACCTGTAACAGTATGAGAATTTGTTGCAGAAGATGAATTGAACATTCCATCTACATAGATGTCATAACCAGTCACACCAACATTATCGGTAGATGCGGTCCAATCTAAATCAATTGTAGTGCTTGTTTCATCACTTACAGATAAACCTGTTGGTACAGAAGGGGCTTCAGTATCGGTTCCATAAATTCCCCAACGATCCTCAGCCGGAGTTCCACCCCAAATACGTGTTGCTAAATGTGGATTGTCAATAAATGGATTTCTATTTCCTTGAGCATAAGTATTAGAAGTATTCTCATGATAAGTATTTCTTACATCCTCATAAGGCGAAACTGGATCTGAAGCATTCCAATCGAGTAAAATCTCTATCATATTTGAATCTATTGAGTTTGCAGTTCCAATTGTGATATCTTTTGGATACGTTTGACTTCCATACCTTGCATACATGTACATTAATATTCTTGCAACATCACCTTTCCATTCGTCTCCAGGATACCATCCACCACCAGAAGTCCCAGAATTACCAGAACCACTTGCGAAATGTAAATTTCCTCTTTGACTATTTCTTTGAACATCACTTGCTCTTAGATGATGAGCATCAGCTCCAGGACCAGATTGACCTAAAGGAGGTGAGCCTTGAGACTGTGCATATACATGCTCTCTATTCCACTCACAACTTGAACCTCCACCAAAACTATCTTTATCTCTAAGTCTATGATCATTGTCATCTGAAGTGCTTGTTGGGCAAGTGTTATTGCTAAAGCCGTATATTAATAGCACATTATCTGTTTGTCCTGGTTCTAAGTCAATAATTTTCAAGCATTCCCTTGCTTCATTATAAGAAAGAGTATTTGTATGCTCATTTGCAGTTAGTGTTGCCAAAGTTCCAAAAAGAGCCATACCGGTTTCATTAGTCAATTCTGTTGAAATACCATTATAATATGCTTGCTGTGAAAATGTATTTACACTAAGTAAAAGTGTTAAAATTAAAATGTAATATTTTTTCATTGAATTTATTTTAGGGTTAATTTATTCGTTCTAATAAGGCCATGTAAAATCCGTCAAAACCTGATTTTGAAGGAGATACCTTTCTATCTTTTACAAAGGTAAACTCTTTATGCGATTCTAAAAATTTTTTAACTTGAATTTGATTTTCAGATGGTAAAATTGAACAAGTAGCATACACCAACTTACCACCTTTTTTTACCATTCTAGAATAACTATCTAAAATTTCTGATTGCGTTTTTTTAATATTGTCTAAAAATTCAGGTTGCAATTTCCATTTTGAGTCAGGATTCCGTTTTAATACACCTATACCGCTACATGGTGCATCAATCAAAACAGCATCAGCAGAGTCTTTTAGTTTCTTAATGACTTTTGTACTATCAATAACTCGCATATCAATATTATGAACGCCTGCGCGTTTAGCTCGTTTTTTTAACTGAGCTAATTTACCTGCATAAATATCCATAGCTATAATTTGACCTTTGTTTTCCATTAAGGAGGCTAAATGCAATGTTTTACCTCCAGCACCTGCACAAGTATCCACCACTCTCATTCCAGGTTTTACTTGAAGAAATGGAGCAACCAGTTGAGAAGAAGCATCTTGCACTTCAAAATACCCTCTTTTAAAGGCTTCGGTTAGAAACACATTTTTACGTTCAGTAAGTCTTAATGCAGAAGGATGATCTCTTACTATTTCAGTAATAACCTCTTCTTTTCTTAAAAATTTTTGAAGTGTTGCAATATCAATTTTAAGCGTATTGACTCTTAATATAACTTCTGCTTTTTGGTTCATAGCAGCAATTTCTCTAGACCAAAGATCTTCTCCAATTTCTTTTACTGCTATTTCATCCATCCAATCTGGAATAGATTCTTTTATTTTTCTGATTTCTTGTAATTCGCCAAATTTCCCTTTGATTCTTCTTACAGGAGTATTTTCAAAATACTTCCAGTCTGGAAGTTCTATTCCTTTTAATGTTGCCCAAACTGCAAACATTTTCCACAAATTTTCTCGTGAATAATAGTCTTTTGTTCCTGCAATTTCATTGTATAAACGCTTCCACCTTACAATGTCATAGATTGTTTCAGCAACAAATTTACGATCTCTTGCTCCCCAACGCTTATCACGTTTCAATGCTTTTTCAACTACTTTCCCAGCATATTCATCGTCATTAAATATCATATTTAATGAATCTATCACCGTAAAACACAAGTTTCTATGTAATCTCATTTATAAGAAAAATTAGGGTGCAAAGGTACAAATGAATAATGAGTATTTATTATTTTAGCAATGTAAATTTATTCAATGACTTCTTACAATTTAAACACTTCGATTACCTACTTGAAAGGAACTGGTCCTTCTCGTGCCGATTTGTTAAAAAAGGAGTTAGGTATTCGCACTTTTGGAGATTTGATTAATTTTTTTCCAAGAAGATATATTGATCGAACGCAGTTTTTTAAAATTAATCAATTGCAACAAAATTCTTCTGAAATTCAGATAGTTGGAAAGATAACTGCTATAAAAACAGTTCAGCAAAAAAGGGGAAGTAGGTTAGTGGCTACTTTTAAAGATGATACTGGAATTATGGAATTGGTTTGGTTTAGAGGGGCAAAATGGATTAAAGAAAGTTTGAAGATAAATACACCTTATGTAATTTTTGGTAAGACTAACTTTTTCGGCAACTCATTTTCAATGCCGCATCCTGAAATGGAATTGGTAAGTGAGTACAAGCGAAATTTGCGAGGTTCTATGCAGCCAATTTACGCATCTACGGAATTGCTTACCAATAAAGGTGTTTCAAACAGAGTTATTCAAAAAATGATGCAAAGTTTATTTGAGCAAATAGGCAGAAATTTTAAAGAAACGTTGTCAAAAGATATTCTCACTAAATATGAATTGTTACCAAAAAGTGAATCATTATTTAATATTCATTTTCCTAAAAATCAGGAGTTGCTTACCCAAGCTCAACAACGATTAAAATTTGAAGAGTTGTTTTTTATTCAATTACAATTGATAAGAAAAAAACTCATTAGAAAGTCTAAGATTAAAGGATATACTTTTTTAAAAGTTGGAACCTATTTTAATTCATTTTATAAAAATAATTTACCATTTGAACTGACCAATGCTCAGAAAAGAGTATTAAAAGAGATACGAAAAGATATTGGTTCCAATGCTCAAATGAACAGGTTGTTACAAGGAGATGTGGGCTCTGGAAAAACTATAGTTGCTTTGATGTCAATGTTGATTGCTATTGATAATGGTTTTCAGGCTGCAATAATGGCACCAACCGAAATTTTGGCAACACAGCATTACAATTCTGTAAAAGAGTTGTTGAACGGAATGGATGTTAATGTTCGTTTGCTTACTGGTTCGGTAAAAACGAAAGAACGAAGAATAATACATGAAGAATTAGAAAGTGGCGAATTGCATATTTTGATTGGAACGCATGCTTTGATTGAGGACAAAGTAAAATTTAAAAACCTTGGAATTGCTATCATTGATGAGCAACATCGATTTGGAGTAGAACAGCGTTCGAAATTATGGAGGAAAAATGAACTTCCACCTCATATTTTGGTAATGACTGCCACTCCAATCCCAAGAACATTGGCAATGAGTGTTTATGGTGATTTAGATATTTCGGTTATTGATGAATTGCCTCCTGGAAGAAAGGAAATTGCAACGGCACATCGATATGATAGTAATCGATTGAGTGTGTTTAAATTTATGAAAGAGGAAATTGCCAAAGGCAAGCAAGTGTATGTTGTTTATCCATTAATTAAGGAATCAGAGAAAATGGATTATAAGGATTTAATGGATGGTTATGAAAGTATATCTAGAGAATTTCCAAAGCCAGCATATCAAGTTTCAATTGTTCATGGCAAAATGAAGGCAGAGGATAAGGAATATGAGATGAATCGATTTTTAAAGAAAGAAACTCAGATTATGGTTGCAACAACTGTTATAGAAGTTGGAGTAAATATCCCAAATGCTAGTGTTATGGTGATAGAAAGCGCTGAACGTTTTGGTTTATCACAGTTACATCAATTACGAGGAAGAGTTGGTAGAGGAGCAGATCAGAGTTATTGTATTTTGATGACAAGTCATAAGTTGTCTGCTAATGCGAAAACGCGTTTGGAAACAATGGTAAAAACCTCTGATGGTTTTGAAATTGCCGATGTTGACTTAAAGTTAAGAGGTCCAGGTAATATTATGGGAAAACAGCAAAGTGGTGTATTAAACCTTAAAATTGCTGATGTTGTTTCTGATACCCATATTTTGAAAAATGCACGTGAAACCGCTTTTGAGGTTTTACAAAAAGATCCTTCGTTAAAACTTCCAGAAAACACAATGTTATTGCAGGCATATAAGAATCTTCATAAAAATGGTGAGATTTGGTCAAATATAAGTTGATAGAATTATTACTAATCTCTAGATTTAAGTTCTTCATTAATTCCATCAAGCACATTGTCTATTGCTTCAACTGTTTCTACTTCATCATTTACGATTAAACTTCTTGTCCAAAGTGATAATTGTAATGTTTTTAAAAGGTCATTGTCTTTTAAAAGTTCTTCGTAATTTTTTATTTTTAATTTAAAAACCTTAATAGTGTCCGTATGTTTAAATCCATAGTTTGCTGGTTCATTTGTATCAAGAAATAAATTCTTCATTTGATGAGGATATAAATCTTCTCTAATATTAAAACTTGAGTTTTCCAATCCTAATTCATCCTCTAAACGCTTTAAATCTAATTGAAACAAATTAGTTATTGAAATACGCAGACTATCATTTGACAAGGTGTTTAAACCGATGTTTTTTAAGTTCTCAAAAGCACTGGTTTTAGGAATTATCTTAAATTCTTTACCTGAATCTCCAAAATATCTATAAATAGAATCTGAATATGGTTTTTTATTAGAGATATCAATTATAAGTTGTTGGCTTGATTTAAGCACTTTTTTATGCTGTAATATTGTTTCTTTGATATCATTTTTGGTTTGCAATAAATCGCTTTTTAATTCTTTATAAATCTGTGTTTCTAGACTTTTTATTTTTCGGTTTTCATTCCAATTGTTTATTTGAAGTGCTATCAAAATACCAATAACAACAAGGAAAATCTCACCAATAGCGTATTTAAAGTATTTTGTTGTTTTACCTTCTTGAAGTAAGTTTTGACGAATTTTTCTAAAGAATTTAATCATTATTTAGTTCTTAGAATCTTCTCCATTTTCCTTCCTTTTGCCAATTCGTCAATCAACTTTTCCATGCGCCTACATTCTTTATAAACTTCAAATTCATCCTCTATTTCTTCAATTCTATAACCACAAACGACACCTTTAATCATGGGAGCATTAGGATGTATTTCTGCTTTCTCAAAAAACGTTCTAAAAGTTACTTTTTCTTTGATGAGTGATTGTAATTTTTTTTCATCATAGCCTGTAAACCACTCTATTACTTTATGGAATTCTTCTCTAGTCCTTCCATGTTTTTCCAATCTATTCCAATAAAGCGGATAAATAGATGCAAATATCATATTTGCAACTTTTTCATTTTTTTCAGGCGTAACTTTCATAAACTACTTACTTTTTTAAGTTGAAGTAAATATAAGAAAATCTTAAGCATTATGATTCATCAAGGTATTTGCCAAGGTTATTTAAAGAATCATCCCAAAATTGTTCGTAGAATTGTAGCCATTTATTTACTTCTTTTAATGGCTTAGCATTGGCAATACAATAACGTTCTCGACCTTGAGAGTTTATTGTAACTAAGTTAGCATTTTCAAGAACTTTTAAATGTTTAGTCACTCCTTGACGAGTCATATTAAAATTTGTTGCTATTTGATTAATAGGAAGGGCAGAAGTAACTAAAATCAAGGCATGAAAAATTTCACGCCTTGTTGGATCTGATATGGCTTTTAATATTTTCGTGAATTTATCTTGCATTTTATAATGCTAAATGTTTTGTTAAGTTTTCGATACATTCAGCCCATCCGCCAGAAAAACTATTAAACATATTGACTGCAGTTTCACCTTCGTAGTTTGATATTCCAGAATGTTCTAAGTGTAATTTTGTTCCATTTTCTAATTCTTCAAGTTTCCATTTTACGGTTGTTTCGGTATTAGTATCTTGAACAATCCAAGTGTAAATAAGTGTATAAGGGTTAGCCTCTTTTACTTCTCCAGTTATTGTTAAACAACCTCTTTCTTCACTAGCTGTAAAAGTGTATTCATATCCTTTTTCTGCTTTAAAATTATTGTTAATGAACCATTTAGCGATTTCCTCACCGTTTGAAATAGCATTCCATACTTTGTCAATTGAATGATTGAAAATAGCTTCTTTTTTTATTGAATCTTTCATGTTTATAGTGTTTTGTTTATACAAATGTATAATAAAATTTTAAATAAGCAACCATTTAGTTGCATATTTAATAAATTTATTCAAAACAGTTTTTAATCTTTTATTTTTAAAGTAACTTTGCACTTCGATAAATAATACTACTAAATGAAAATATCATATAATTGGTTAAAGCAATTTTTAAAGGTTGATTGGGAGGCTGAAAAAACGGGAGAATTATTGACCGATTTAGGACTAGAAGTTGAAGGAATTGAAGTTGTAGAATCAATTAAAGGGAGTCTTCAGGGAATAGTTGTAGGTGAAGTATTAACTTGCGGACAACATCCTAATGCTGACAGATTAAAAGTTACAACAGTAGATGTAGGAGGTGAGTCGCCACTTCAAATTGTATGTGGAGCGCCAAATGTTGCTGCAGGACAAAAGGTGCCAGTAGCTACAATAGGTACACTTTTATATGATGATAAAGGAGAGTCTTTCAAAATAAAGAAAGGAAAGATAAGAGGAGAAGAAAGTCATGGAATGATATGTGCCGAAGATGAATTAGGTTTAGGGCAATCTCATGAAGGTATTATGGTTTTAGATGCTAACCTAAAAGTCGGTACACCTTGTGCTGAAGTTTTTGACATCGAAACAGATGAAGTTTTTGAAATTGGTTTGACACCAAATAGAGCCGATGCAATGAGTCATTATGGTGTTGCAAGAGATTTGCGTGCAGGAATGATTCAGCAAGGAACACAATTAGAATTAATTTCACCGTCAGTTAGTGATTTTCATGTTGATACTCGCTCGTTAAGAATAGATGTAGAAGTTGAGGACAAGGATTTAGTACCAAGATACTGTGGAATTACAATTTCAGGTATTACAGTTGAAGAATCTCCAAGTTGGTTACAAAACAGATTGAAATCTATTGGATTAACTCCAAAAAACAATATTGTAGATGCTACAAATTATGTATTACATGAGTTGGGTCAGCCTTTGCATGCTTTTGATGCAGCTAAAATAAAAGGTAATAAAATTATTGTTAAAACTCTTGAGGCTGGAACAAAATTCAAGACACTTGATGAAGTTGAAAGGGAATTGCACCAAGATGATATTATGATATGCGATGGAGAATCAAATCCATTATGTATTGCAGGAGTTTTTGGAGGCATAAATTCTGGAGTAACTGAAAACACAACCAATATTTTCCTAGAAAGCGCTTATTTCAATCCAGTATCCATAAGAAAAACTGCTAAAAGGCATGCATTGAATACCGATGCTTCTTTTAGGTTTGAAAGAGGAATTGATGCTAATTTTACAGAATATGCTTTGAAAAGGGCAGCCCTTTTGATTGTTGAAATAGCAGGAGGAAAAAAATCATCAGACGTATCTGATTTTTACCCTGAAAAAATTGAAGATTTCGAAGTATTGTTGTCTTATGAGCGATTGAATAGATTAATAGGCGATGAAATACCTAAAGAAACTGTAAAAAACATAATTGCTTCACTGGATATTAAATTGAATAGTGAAACAGATGGAGGGCTTGGTTTGATAGTCCCTTCTTATAGAGTAGATGTTCAAAGAGAAGTTGATGTAATTGAAGAAATTTTGAGGGTTTATGGATATAATAATGTAAAATATTCTCATAAATTAAACTCTTCTATTTCGTTTGATTCTTTTGACGATGTAAAAATTGAAAATATAATTTCTACGCAATTAATTGCACAAGGGTTTAATGAAACCATGTCAAATTCTTTGACAAAAGCATCATACGTTTCTATGTCAGAAAACTTAAATTCTGCTCATAATGTACCAATGCTAAATCCTTTAAGTAGTGATTTAGGTGTGATGCGTCAATCATTATTATTCAGTGGTTTAGAATCAATCTCTTACAATATAAATAGAAAGAACAATTCAATTAAATTCTTTGAGGTTGGTAAAACGTATCATAAATATGACAGTGGTTATTCTGAGCAAAAACATTTAACATTATTTGTAAGTGGAAATCGAAATAAAGATAGTTGGATTTCTAGTAACAAGTTTGCTGATTTCTTTTATTTGAAAGGAATTGTAAATTCAATGATTGCTCGTTTAGGAATTAATAAATTTAAGACTTCACCTACCAAAAATGATGTTTTCTCTGAAGGAATTGCATTATCACTTGGCAAAATAAAATTAGTTGATTTAGGAGTTGTTAAGAAATCTATTTTAAAAGAATTTGGAATTAAACAAGAAGTTTTATTTGCCGATTTTAATTTTGAAAACCTATTAAAAGTTGCAAGTAGAAAAAACTTTAATGTTAAAGACTTGCCTAAATATCCTGAAGTGAAAAGAGATTTGGCTTTATTGCTAGATGATAAAGTTACATTTACCGAGATATTTAATGTTGCAAACCAAACAGAAAAGAATTTGTTGAAATCTGTTGATTTATTTGATGTATATCAAGGAGATAAATTGCCAGAAGGAAAAAAATCGTATGCTGTAAGTTTTGTATTACAAGATGATAATAAAACACTGAACGATAAGCAGATAGATAAAGTAATGCAAAAAATGCAACAATCATTGGAGAAACAATTAGGAGCAGTTTTAAGATAAAATGTACAAACTAATAATTAGACCAATATTATTTTTATTTGATCCTGAAAAGGTTCATTATTTCACTTTTTCTCTTTTAAAATTTGTTTTTAAAATCCCTTTTATTGGCTCAATTACACGAAACAACTTTTCAGTAAATAATCCAAAATTAGAACGAAAATTATTTGGTTTGACTTTCAAAAATCCAGTTGGTCTTGCTGCAGGTTTTGATAAAAATGCAATACTCATACCTGAACTAGAAAACTTTGGTTTTGGATTTATTGAAATTGGCACTGTTACTCCAATTGCTCAAGTTGGAAACCCTAAAAAAAGATTGTTTAGACTTAAAGATGATCAAGGTATCATCAATAGAATGGGTTTTAATAATGATGGACTAGCAATAATTGTAGAAAGACTTAAGAAAATCAATCCAACTGTTATCATTGGTGGAAATATTGGTAAAAATACCGCTACAAAGCCTGAAAATTATACAGAAGATTATTTGATTTGTTTTAAAGAATTGCATCCTCATGTAGATTATTTTGTATTGAATGTAAGTTGTCCAAATGTTTCCAGTCATGCTAAATTGGAAGATGCAGAATATTTAGAAGAATTGATAACCGAAGTTCAGAAAGTTAATAGTCAACAAATAAAACCAAAACCAATCTTGCTGAAGATTGCTCCAGATTTAAATAATCAACAATTGGATGAAATAATTGAATTGGTTGCTACAACTAAAATTGATGGCGTTATTGCTTCAAATACTTCTGTAAATAGAGAAGGTTTAAAAGTTTCTAAAGAGCACCTAGAAGTTATTGGAAACGGAGGATTGAGTGGTAAGCCAGTTACTGATAGAAGCACTCGAGTAATTAAGTATCTTGCTGATAATTCGAACAAAACTTTTCCTATTATTGGGATTGGAGGAATACATTCTCCTCAAGATGCGCTTGATAAAATTAATGCAGGAGCAGATTTAGTGCAAATTTATACTGGCTTTATTTATGAAGGCCCAAGCCTTATTAAAAAGATTAATAAGGCAATTATAAAGGCTTCATAAATTTTATTTTATTACAACTTTTCTGGTAACATTCAATTTCCCATCATCAGAAGTTAATTTAGTGATGTAGATTCCAGTTGTGAGTTGAGAAACGTCAATTGTTTTTGATGTGTCATTATTTATCGATTCACTTAAAACAAGTTTTCCTAGTAAATTATGAACTTCAACACGATTAATTCCGCTATTTTGAATTCCTGAGAGAGTTAAATATCCATCGCTTGTTGGGTTTGGAAATACTTTTATTTTGTCATTTAACGTTTCTTCATCAACACTCAAAGAAGAAATAAATTTGATTGTAAAATAACCAATTCTTTGATCATTGAATGGTGCAACATTTACTAAACTAGTAATATTTCCTTGCGGTACAGTTGGTGGGTTACTTAGCATATAAGTTGTGCCTTCTTCAGTACCAGCATCATAAGGAAATAAATCGAAATTGATTTCTCCATTTATATCACCTTGATTCCAATTACCACCATCTCTTAAATTAAAACTATTTATTGCGATGAACCAATCAGGACTTGGAGCAATCATAGATGCAAGTGTTAAATATGGAAATTCTTCATCAAAAGTTATATTTGGAAACGTATAAGAACCAGTTGCTGAAATAGGTAAAGCCGACTCATTTATTAATTGCTCTGCCAAGTTATTATTAATTCTAGTGTTTATTTCACCAATAAATGCACCATTACTTCCTAGTTCTGCTACATTTTCAATTCCAGTAGATGCCATCATTCCCATTTGTAGGAATTCGTTTTCATTTTTGTGGTTGGCTCCAATTACATTTGACCAATGCGCTCCTCCAGGAAGAGTTCCGTGATCACTAGCGTTCCAAACACTTGTAAAAGTGATTTCATAAATGGCCGAAGATTGGCTAAAAGTTGTGCTAATTGTGAATAATACAACAAACGCTGCAAAAAGTTTTAAAGGGGTAAGAGTAGTTTTCATTACATATAAATTTGATTTTACAGTAAGTCGAACTAACTTTTTGATGCTTACAAAAATATTTTACAAACTAAAAAATAATAGTAGTTTTGAATTATGGAATTGCAAACAGTTATTTCTTTTTTACTGGCTTCAATCGCTTTAACAATTTCTCCTGGACCGGATAATATTTATGTATTGATGCAGAGTATTTCACATGGAAAAAAATATGGAATAGCAACTGCTTTTGGATTGGTGCTAGGAATTATTATCCATACTAGTTTAATTGCTTTTGGAGTTTCGGCAATCATTCAAAATTCACCAAAATTATTTTTTGCAATCAAACTAGTAGGAGCAATATACTTGTTGTACCTTGCTTATAACGTTTACAAGAATTCTTTAGAAATAGATTTGAACTCAGGAGGAATTCCAAAAAGAACTGTAGGAGAGTTAATAAAACAAGGATTTATTATGAATGTATTGAACCCTAAAGTTACCATTTTCTTTTTGGCATTTTTTCCAGCATTTATTAATACTTCAGCTGGAAATACTAAACAGCAAATCTTTGTATTGGGCTTTTTGTTTATGCTACAGGCATTTATAATTTTCTCTACATTGTCAATTGTTGCTGATAAAACAACTTCATTTTTGAGAGAAAATAAAAAATTTGAAACTATTTTAAAATGGGTGCAAATAATTGTGTTTGTTGGAATTGCAATATTTATTTTGTTACCTTAGTAAAAAATTAAGATATATGAATTATTTAAAAATTACTTTTACAATAATAGTATTAAGTTACCTAAGTGTTCTAAATATTAATTCACAGAATTTAGAAGCAGAAAGTATTGTTAGTTTCATGGTTGAAGAAAAACCAATTTATAAAGGATGCGAAGAAGCGGTTGATGCAAATAAATGTTTTATTAAGATTTTTTATGAAAAATTGAAAGATTTTGATAAAGTAGCTGTTAATAAAATGATTGCAAAATATGGCTCGCATTCTCGAATAAGAAGTAATGTTGTTTTTTATGTGAATACTAAGGGAGAGATAATACTTAAGATTAATACCAATAAAAACGCAGATATGAAACAGTTTACTGAAAACTTCATTAAATCATTAGGTAAATTTGAAAAACCTGGTTTTCAAGGAGGCAAAAAAGTAAATGTTAAATATACAATGCATGTTAAGATACTTTAGGAATTTAAATCTCACTTTTTTAACTCCTCTCGTATACTTTCTTGTAATTTTTCTGACGAATCAATTAATCTATTCACACGACTCAAAATGTTTTTTGTGAAATAACTTGCATAAGTAATTTGACGTCTAGTGTTTTTATACTCTTGTGAATGTTTATCAAAAATCCATGGATTATCTTTTATTGTAGTTTCCTTTCCAAAAGTATAATAATCTTGTTGAACTTTAAACCAACCACTATTAATATTACTTTGTATTTGAGAGTGTACTTCTTTATTGATTTCTATTACATAAAAACTCTCTCTATCACACAATCTATAATAGGTTTCAATCTCATTAAGTAATTTGTCAGAACCAAGTTTATAAAGCATTCCAGTATTCTTCATTTCATCATAAGTAGAAGTATACAAGTTCAATGTGTTGGCAGTATAAAAATTTTTAATAGCACTTTCAATATCGTTTTCAGTCAATCCATTTGAGAGTATTGTTTGTATAGAATCACTTATTTTAATTCTATTAGCATATCCATTTTTAGAATCTTTCAAATCAACTAATCTGTCAATGTTTAATTTCAATTCATTATCTAGTTTTTGCAATAACTGAGTGTTTGCCTCATTCTCTTGGCGTTCAGTATTCCAGTTACTCACTTGTAGTGCCAATAGAATACCAATCATTACCAAAACAATCTCGCCAATAGCATACAGTAGATATTTACTAAATTTATTTTCTGAAAGTAAATTTTTACGGATTTTTCTAAAGAATTTTATCATGTGTAAGTGTAAATTATAATTCCTTTTGTTCTTTAGCTATATGTTCTTTCAATTCTTCAGACTTTTTTATAATATCTTTCAATTTAATAGACATTAAAGTACTATGTACAATTGTATAATCTATATATTGTCTAAAGTTAATATATTGTTTTGACCTACTATCAAATAACCATTGATGGTGTTTTAAAGCCATCTCTGGATTTTTTTGATACAAATATTTAAAATCATAAAACCCTTCGTAACATTTATCTTTTAGCCTGTTTACGTTGTCACTATACTTTAAATTATAGTATGATTCCCTGTCGCATAATTGATAATATCGTTGAATTTTAGTTACTAGACTATCCGATCCAATAGAATATAAACTCCCTGTATTTTTTAATTCTTCAAAAACAGAGGTGTTTAAATTAAAAGTATTGATAAAGAAAATATCATCTTCAACTAGGTAATCGAGGTCTTTTTTATCTATTCCTTTATCTAAAATTTTGAGAATACTATCCGTATAATTGAGTCTGACACTAAAACCTAAATCAATAGTATCTAGTAGGATTGAGCGCTCAATATTTAAATCCAGTTCTTTAGAAAGTTTTACTAATAATTCACTTTTTCTAGTGTTGTTTATTCTGTTGGAATTCCAGTTGTTAATCTGCAAAGCAATTAAAATCCCAATAACTACAAGGACAATTTCTCCAATAGCATATTTGAAATACTTTCCTGTTTTATTGTCAGAAAGTAAGTTTTTGCGAATTTTTCGAAAGAATTTTATCATTTGGTTAGTAGGTAAATTAATAGCAATTAGTTGTCTACGAATTTAAGCTTTTTATTTTACTATTCTCAAAAAGAACTTATTAGATCACATTCCTAAAGCAGGTAAATGTTTCACAGAATGATAGGTAAGGGCAGTAGCGATACACTTTTTTAATTCAACAGTTGGAAGTTGTTCATCTAATTGAAAAATAATAGCGCGACTTCCTTCAAATTCAAATACATTTTGATACATCAATTTAAAAGTAGGAATTAATTTACTAGTACATTGAAAATAGATGCCATATTGATTTGGATTTTTAGCACTCCAGTTAATTCGAATCGTACTCCCTTTTCTAGCAATATAACTTGGCTCGCCCCATTTTAAGGTCTCTTCTAGTTTAGTAATAGTTTCAAGTTCGTTGGCAGTTTCAATAATTAGATTTCTAAGATGCATGAGTTTTTCTTTTGCATCTTTTGGATAATTTTCAAATTTATCTTTGACTATAGGATAAGTATTTAAAGTTATGTTAGACATTTACTTGAATTTAATATCAACTATCTTCTCTTTACCATAATACAGAGTGCTTTCTTTTAAATCAACTGGATAAGGGAAATACAGCATTACGTTTCTAGACCTTAGTTCTTTAGGCTCAAAAGTGTATTATATGAATATCTGGTTTTCGTTTAGTATTAAAATTAATAGGTAGTGAAATATTTTCAATACCTTCAAAATTGTAATTCAAAAAAGTGTCTTCAACATCTTTATCAAATAAATAATCATTAAATTTAAATTTAGGTTTTGTTTTAGAAACTCTTCCAAAGCCCCACCAATCAGTAAAATTTTGATAGAAAATATCTGTAGGTCTAAATCTTAATCCATTATTAGCATCAACCAATGAAAACTTATTTGGATCAACAAGCTGTCGTTTATTATTTAATGATTTAATTTTTACAAATACTTTTTTTATTTCATCTGACTTGATTGAAATATTTGAAGCAGTAATTAGTTTACTTGCCTTTCTTGATTTAATAAATTCAATTTTGATATTATCTTCTTCAATTACAACTTTTTGAGAATAGGTTAAAGTAATCAATAAACAAAAACTTATAGTCAGAAATATAGATTTAATATTTAGCATATTGAGGTTTTCATGTTTCATTAATAGTATTTAGCGAAGTTAATTTTTTCTATCAAATAACAAACAAAATTGATACCAACTTCTATTTGATTGATGGTTAATGAAATAATTGACTTTAACATTTGTGCTAAAATTATAGGATTACTATTCGTATATTTGAACTGTGAAAAATGTCAAAATCATAGAATGCCCACGAGATGCCATGCAAGGCATTAAATCACATTTTATTCCTTCTGAATTAAAAGCAAGATATATCAATATGCTCTTAAAAGTTGGTTTTGACACCATTGATTTTGGAAGTTTTGTTTCGCCTAAGGCTATACCTCAAATGCGTGATACTGCTGATGTCTTATCTAAGTTAGATTTGTCTGAAACTCAATCTAAATTATTAGCAATTGTAGCAAATATAAGAGGAGCAAACGACGCAAGTGTATTTGAAGAAATTGATTACTTAGGCTATCCTTTTTCAATTTCAGAGAACTTTCAAATGCGGAACACCAGTAAAACCATTGAGGAATCTATTGGTGTTTTAGATGAGATTTTAAATATTGCTGATAAGACTAATAAAGAAGTGGTTGCTTACCTTTCTATGGGCTTTGGAAATCCGTATGGAGATCCTTGGAATGTTGATATTGTTGCAAATTGGACAGAGAAAATGTCAAAAATGGGCGTGAAGATTCTTTCGCTTTCCGATACTATTGGAGTAGCAGATGGTGAAACTATCTCATATTTGTTTTCCAATTTAATTCCGCAATATCCAGAAATCGAATTCGGAGCACATTTGCATACAACACCAACAACTTGGCACGAAAAAGTAGATGCAGCATACAAATCAGGATGCTTACGTTTTGATGGTGCTATTAAAGGTTATGGTGGCTGTCCGATGGCAAAAGATGAATTAACAGGAAATATGCCAACCGAAAAATTAGTTTCTTATTTCACTTCCGAGAAAGTAAATACAAATATTAATTCACTAAATTTTGAGAGTGCTTATAATGTTGCTTTGGAGGTGTTTTAAATCTTTTCTTTGACTGTGTTATAATTCACGAAAACTATCCAAGCAAAAAACAAGGCAAATGAAATTTTTTGTAGTAATGGTAAATAAACAATTCCAATATTGTTAAAAAACATTAAATAATTTATTACAAATAAAATGCCCCAAGTGTAGCCGAGAATATATAGAAAATACTTTTTTTCTTTTTTTAAAATCCGAAGAATAGTAAGAACAGCAATTGAACATAAAGAACCTGCTAAGATAACACCAATATCGTGGTACTTAGTTATCATTCCTAAGGGTGTAAATAACACACCTAACAATCCGAATATAAGAATAATTTTTTGCTCAATTTTGTGTTTGTCATTTAAACTACTCATAACAAGAAAAAAGCCAATCAAAATAATTGACAAAAATGAAGAACTTACCATTGCTCTTATTCTTGCAGTGTTTTGTTGTCCGTTTAAAGCTGTTTCTTCGTAGAGGTTACACCAATAATTTTCAGTCCATTTAAAACCTAAAGAGTTGCTGTCAATTATTGACCCTCCAGGATATTTTGAGGTGATTAAAGGAGCAGTAATAATGATTAAAATAATACCAAAAGCAGGAAGTAAGTTGAAATATAATTTTAGCGACTTCATTAAATAAGTTTACACTTCTGATTATTAAATTTTTAGAAGGCGAATATAAATAAAATAATAATTAGTAAACATCTTGTTGTATAAGGAATTAGTTGTATATTTGCACCCTTTAAAAGTAAAACTTAAAATATTAATTTATGAATCATTACGAAACTGTTTTCATTTTGAATCCCGTTTTATCTGAAACTCAGATAAAGGAAACAGTAAAGAAGTTTGAGGACTATCTTGTTTCTAAAGGTGCCGAAATGATGCACAAAGAAGATTGGGGCTTAAAAAAATTAGCTTACGCAATCCAACACAAAAAGAGTGGTTTTTACCATTTATTTGAATACAAAGTTTCAGGTGAAGCAATTGCTCCATTTGAACTAGAATTCAGAAGAGATGATAGCGTTATGCGTTATTTGACTGTAAAATTAGATAAACATGCTGCTGCTTGGGCTGAAAAGAGAAAAGCGCGCGTTAACACTCCTAAAAAATAATTTATGGCTACTTTAGACCAACAATCAAAAGGAGGAAAACAAGGTAATGTTAGGTACCTAACTCCGTTAGATATAGAAACAAAAAAAGAAGCAAAATACTGTCGTTTTAAGAAAAACGGTATCAAGTATATTGATTATAAAGATGCTGATTTCTTGATGTATTTGGTAAACGAACAAGGTAAAATTTTACCACGTCGTTTAACAGGAACTTCATTAAAATATCAACGTAAAGTGTCTGTGGCTATTAAAAGAGCTCGTCACTTAGCATTAATGCCATATGTTGGCGATTTATTAAAATAATAAAGAGGAAGATATGGAACTTATATTAAAACAAGACGTAGAAAACGTAGGATTTAAGGATGATGTAGTTACTGTAAAAAATGGTTACGGACGTAATTTTTTAATTCCTCAAGGATTTGCTGTTATTGCAACTGCATCAGCAAAGAAAGTATTAGCTGAAACTTTAAAGCAACGTGCATTTAAAGAAGAAAAAGAAATTAAAGATGCAACTAAAGTAGCAGATGCTATTAAAGGGTTGGAGATTAAAATTTCTGCTAAAACTGGAGAAAAAGATAAATTATTTGGTTCAGTAAATAATATTAATGTTGCCGAAGCTCTTGAAAAAGCAGGTCACGCTATTGATAAGAAATATATCAAAGTTGAAGGTGGTAACGTGAAACGTTTAGGAAAGTATAACGCTGCTGTAAGATTACACAGAGCAGTTATTGCTGACTTACAATTTGAAGTTATTGCAGAAGCAAAATAATAAAGAAACTAAAAAATTATATTTTGACCGTTCATCGTTGATGAACGGTTTTTTATTTTTGTATAAAATTTAGATTGAGATTGAATTTTGATTTAGACAATATATCACGTGAACCACTTAGAGTTATTGATGAGAACATATCAATGAATGAATATGTTTCTATATCATTAAACGCGAGTAATAATGACATAAATTTTGATGTTTCTTCAAGTATTGCTTGGGAAAAATATATTGATGAATATTTACTGCGTAGTAATGCTCAAGTTGCTTTTGGAGGCTATTTGGAAAGAAGAAATATATATCAAAGAAGTACTCATTTTAATTCAATTGATAAAAAAAATCAACGAAATATTCATTTAGGAATAGATTTTTGGTGTAAAGAAAATACTACTGTTTTAGCAGTATTGGATGGAGAAATTCATAGTTATAAAAACAATAATAACTATGGAGATTATGGTCCAACTATTATTCTGAAACATGACATAGCGAATATGGTATTCTATTCACTTTATGGGCATCTAACGTTAGAATCCATTCAAAATATAAAAGTGGGAACAAAAATTAGAAAAAGCGAAATCATTGGAAGACTTGGTAATAATAAAGTCAATGGTGATTATGCACCACATTTACATTTTCAATTGATTCTGGATATCAAAGATTTTGTTGGAGACTATCCAGGAGTTGCATCAGAAAATGAGATAGAATATTATGCTGAAAACTGCCCAAACCCAAACTTATTATTAAAATTACCTAATGAAATATAGACAATTAACAAAAGAGCAATTTGAGGAATTACATATGGAGTTTGCTACGTTTTTGGCGGCTCAACAAATAGATGTAAAAGAATGGGAGACAATCAAAAAAGAGAAACCACATGTTGCTGAAGAAGAAATGAATTTGTTTAGCGATGTTGTTTGGGACAGGGTATTGATGAAAGCGAATTATTTAGAACACTTTTCTGAAAACACCATCAACCTTTTTAGAGCCGATGCTGAATTTATTCATAGGATTGTAGTAAAAGTAAATAAAAAAGGTGTAAATCTCTTAAATCCTGAGGATTATAATTGGTTTGTAGATAATTCACAAGACGTTTCTATAGAATATTTTAAAGGTCAAAAACCGTATACTAAAGAACGAAATCAGGAAATTTTCGAATTGATAGAAAAAGGAAGCGTTGTTTCTAAAGGTGAATTGTTTGAAGCTGTTTTTAAATTGATTTCTTAATACGAGTTTGTCATTCCTGCGAAGGCAGGAATCTAAATAAAACACATTTATGGATTCCTGCCTCCGCAGGAATGACATTTAGATATTAATATTGCTTAAAAAAGAATTTTATTCTTTTAACTTTTCAATATATTTGTTTTGTGATTACTAAAAAAGACCAAGACTATTTTGACTTTCTTACTTCTTTTGTAACCGAAAAAAGAAGAAATACTTTTGACGCTGTTTTAGCACAGCGTACCAAACATTTTACAGTAATACTTGAAGACATATATCAAAAGCACAATACAAGCGCAGTAGTGCGTAGTTGTGATATTTTTGGAATACAAGAAGTGCATATTATTGAGAACAGGTATAAGAGCTATATGTCCAACCAAGTTGGAAAAGGCTCTCAAAAGTGGATAGACTTTCATAAGTACCGAGAGAAGCAGATAAACACTCAAGATTGTATTGACGATATTAAAAGTAAAGGCTATCAACTCATTGCTACTACACCTCACAATGATTCGTGTTATTTGCAAGATTTTGATGTTAGCAAAAAGTCTGCTTTTGTTTTTGGAGTAGAAAAAGAGGGTGTGTCAGAAACTATGTTAGCGCAAGCCGATGGTTATTTAAAAATTCCAATGGTTGGTTTTACCGAGAGTTTGAATGTTTCTGTAGCCGCCGCTATTACACTGCAATCTGTTACGGACAGACTTAGACGTTCGGATATTCAATGGCAACTAACCGAAGAAGAACAGTTTTTCAAGAAACTTGAATGGATGGAAAAATCTATAAAAAGTATTAAGAAAATTAAGCTGCGATATTTTGAAGATTTGGAAAAATAGGCTTCTAAAGTTTTAATTTTTCATCAAACCAAACATCTTCATGACCATTTTTGTCAATTAAGAAACGAAATCCTATATCAAGTCCAAAATATTTAATTAAATCTGGTCTTATTTGAAGTAAATGTTCGGCACAAAATGGTTGAAAAAAATCACTTGACTCCATATATTCTCCAGTCCAAATATACCAACCTGTAGTTCCTTTTTCTTTTGGATGTCTCAATCCGTGAATTGGGTCGATATTCAAATCTGAACCTACACCAATCATTAATTTATTATTTATTGGATTCCACTTGGATTGATGTTTTAAGCAAATTTCTTTTTGCCGATCAATATGTATATTCCATAAATTGTAGTCAGGCAATAAATCTTCTCCAGTTTCTAATTGATGTTTCCATAATTCAATATTTTTTTTAGTGATAGGAAAGTTTAATTCAGGACTATCCCATTGATAAATAATCTCAGATATTATTTCGTCATCCCAATCAAAAATATCATTAGCAATTAAATTCCAAGCGTAATCTTCAAAATCTGTTTCTTTAATTTCTCCACTTAGATATTTATTGCATTTAGCAATTAAGTCAGTACGTTTAATTTTAATAATTTTATCCAAAAAATAATTTTAAATATTTTAACAACACTCACTATCAGCACTCTTGGTCAAAGGGCAAACTATAACAGCAACAATTGCACCCAAAATTGGAGCAACGATATATAACCACAAATCTTGAAAATTTAGTGAAGCAATTGCTGGAGAAATACTTCTCGCAGGATTCATAGATGCGCCAGTAATAGGTCCAAAAACCAAGGCTTCAATCAATACAGTTCCACCAATAGCAATCGCAGCCATAGTCCCAGTTTCTTTTGAGCCAGAAGAAACTTTGAGTATGACAAACATTAATACAAAAGTGAGTATAAACTCTAGAACAAAACTTTGTAACCATCCATCAGAAGGTAAGGTGTTTCCGTATAAGAGTTGGTCGGGAAATAATAATTTTAGTGTGTAACTTGCAGCAATGGCTCCTAATAATTGTGCAATGATATACGGTGCAACTTGTTTTTTGTCAAATCGTCCAGCAAAAGCAAATCCAATCGTTACTGCAGGATTTATATGTGCGCCAGAGGTTTCTCCGAATGTATAAATCATCGCCATCACAACGACACCAAAAGCAATTGCAATTCCCAAAACACCGATATTTGGATATATGGTATTAATCACCATAGCACCAGTACCAAAAAATAGTAGGGCATAGGTTCCAATAAATTCCGCTAGATATTTATTCATTTTGGTTCCATGTAATTTGATGAATAGTAGAAATACTATCACATTTTTTTACCACCATTGTAATATTTTTCTCTTTGGGTTTGCCATCAATCACATAAGTTTTACAAGGCTTTTCTCTTGGGCTACTTTTCTTAAAGTCAATATCTCCATGTTGTAGCATAGCACTAATATCAGTTGTGTCAAGCCCAATTTCTTTCATTGATGTTGTTGCATCATCAGAATATAAACGAACATCAGAACGGATGCTTTTTAATACACGTGCATTTGGTAAATAGTCAAATGAAGCATTTTTTTTGTTCCAAAAAAAGTATACGAAAATAGAACCGATTAAAAGTCCGAAGCCAAAATAGGCAAATCTTTGTGAAAATTTCATTTACAAGATTAATAAGTTGATATCTCTAAACGGAAGTCCAAACCAATCTGCAACAGATTTGTTGGTTAAAATTCCGTGGTAAAAATACATACCTTTTTGCAAACTTTTATCAAAACGTACTGCATTTTCAAAACCACCTTCTTCACCTATGTTTAGTAAATATGGAGTGAATATATTACTGATTGATAATGAAGAAGTTCTAGAATATCTAGATGGAATATTAGGTACACAATAGTGTATCACTCCATGCTTTTCAAACGTTGGTTTTTTATGAGTTGTTACTTCCGAAGTTTCGAAGCATCCACCGCGATCTATACTTACATCTACAATTACAGCACCATCTTTCATGTTTTCAACCATAGTTTCGGAAACTAAAATAGGTGAGCGTGTATTTCCTCTTACTGCACCAATAGCAATATCGCAACGCATCAACGCTTTTTGAAGCGTTTTTGGTTGTATAGTTGACGTATAAATTAAGGAACCTAAATTGCGTTGTAAGTTTCTTAATTTGGACAATGAATTGTCAAATACTTTTACTCTTGCTCCAAGTCCGAGTGCCGAACGTGCCGCAAATTCAGCAACAGTTCCTGCGCCTAAAATTACCACGTCAGTTGGAGGAACACCGCTAATATTCCCTACCAATAGTCCAAAACCATTATTGTCCGAACTCATAATTTCACTAGCGATAAGAATAGAGGCAGTTCCTGCAATTTCACTTAATGATTTCACAACTGGAAATGCTCCTTGGTCATCGCGAATAAAATCAAAAGCAACAGCAGTAATTCGCTTTTTAGCCAATGATTCAAAATATTTTTTTGACTGAGTTTTTAATTGCAATGCAGAAAATAATACGCTTTGAGGATTCATCATGTCAATCTCCTTTTGAGTTGGAGGCTCAACTTTTAGAACAATATTGCACTCAAATGCTTCATTAATGTCATAAGAAATTTTTGCTCCAGCTTCAGAATATTCATTGTCCGAGAAGTTGGCATTTAGTCCAGCACCAGTTTCAATGACTATTCTGTGACCGTGCGCAGTCAAGGCAGAAACAGCATCTGGAGTTAAACAAACACGTTTTTCTTGCGAATAAGATTCTTTGGGAATACCAATTAACAATTCTCCTTTTTGACGCTTAATTTCAAGCATTTCTGCTTGTGGCATTAATTGCTCTTTGCTAAAAGGGGAAGTCGTTTTCTTGCTCATCAATTTTCAATTTCTATAGTTCGTTGATTGCTGTCAATAACTTCAATATTGATATTAACAACGTCTAAAGGTAATAAATTTTCTACTTTATTTCCCCATTCAATCAGACACCAAGCATTCTCGTTATAAAAATAATCTTCAACACCTATATCATAAGCCTCTTCTTCATCTTCAATTCTATAAAAATCGAAATGAAAAATAGTCATATCATTTGACCCTTTATACTCATTGACCAATGAGAAAGTAGGAGAGTTAGCAACATCATTTACGCCCAATTGTTTCACTACTTCTTTGATAAGCGTTGTTTTTCCAGCACCCATTTCACCGTTAAACAATATAACTTTGCTTGAAACAGATTCAATGATCTTACTCGCAATTTCTGGAAGTTCTTTAAGTGTGTAGGTTTGTTTCATTGATTAACACTAATTATTTTTCATATCGTCACCTTGAACTTGTTTCAAGGTCTCATTCAGTAATGATGGGATTCTGAAACGAGTTCAGAATGACGTTGTTAATTCTATTTAGGCTCTAAAACCGCAAAAGGTATAATCATTTCTTCTAAAGATATTCCACCATGTTGATAGGTGTTTTTATAGTACTTCACATAATGGTTGTAATTATTTGGATATGCAAAGAACAAATCTTCTTTGGCAAAAATAAACGAACTATTCATATTGATAGTTGGCAAATAAATATCTTTAGGATTGGCAACGGCATAAACCTCTTTGTCATTATAAGAAAGGCTTCTACCAGTTTTGTATCTTAGGTTAGAACTAATGTTTTTGTCACCAACAACCTTTGATGGAGTATCGCAATTGATAGTTCCATGATCGGTCGTGATTATCAATTTTTGCCCCATTTCTTGTGCCTTTTGAATCACTTCAATTAACGGCGAATTTTTGAACCAACTAACTGTTAGTGAGCGATATGCCTTGTCATCTCCAACTAATTCTTTAATCACTTCCATTTCGGTTTTGGCATGCGAAAGCATATCCACAAAATTATAAACTACGATCGTTAAGTCATTGTCTTTTGTTGCTTTGTAGGAATCAGCTAATTGCTTTCCAGACCTTAGATTGGTAATCTTATAATACTCATGTTTTATGTTTAATCCAAGTCTTCTTATTTGTTCGTTTAAGAAATCATGTTCGTGTAAGTTCTTTCCACCCTCATCAGTATCATTTTTCCAATAATTTGGATACATTTTTTCCATTTCCGAAGGCATTAAACCAGAGAAGATTGCATTCCTTGCATATTGTGTTGCAGTTGGTAAAATGCTATAGAAAGGAATTTCTTCAGATTTCTTATAATAATCTCCAATGAGAGGCTCTATAACTTTCCATTGATCGTATCTTAAGTTGTCAATTACAACTAATAAAGTTCCATTATCTTTATCAATATTTGGGACTACACAATCTTTAAAAAGTGTGTGCGATAAAATTGGCTTGTCAGGACTTGTAAACCAATCTTCATAATTCTTTTTGATAAACTTAAAGAATTGGGCATTTGCCTCTCTTTTTTGACTTTCAAGAATTTCAACCATTCCTTGATCATTGATATTTTCTAATTCAATCTCCCAAAAAATCAGTTTTTGATACATTTCTACCCATTCTTCATAAGAATTGACCATTGATAAATCCATGGCAATTTTTCTAAAATCTTGTTGGTAATTAGAAGTTGTTTTTTCCGAAACCAATCTTGAATGGTCTAAGTTTTTCTTGAGACTTAGCAGTATTTGATTTGGGTTTACTGGCTTGATTAAATAATCAGCAATCTTATTACCAATAGCATCTTCCATGATATATTCTTCCTCACTTTTGGTAATCATAATAATAGGAAGATTCCCGTTTTTAGATTTTATTTCAGTCAATGTTTCTAAACCAGAAATTCCAGGCATATTTTCATCTAAGAAAACAATATCAAAATTTTCTTCATTTATTAGGTCAAGAGCATCAGCACCATTAGTACAAGTTGTAACCTTGTAATTTTTCTTTTCTAAAAAAATAATGTGTGGTTTTAATAAATCAATTTCATCATCAACCCATAAAATGTTTATATTGCTCATACTTAATTGTTATCTTTGTTTAATTAAATTTATACTTTTATTTTGACCGCCAATAAAACGAACAAACTCAAAATATTAAACGACCCAATTTACGGTTTTATTACGATTCCTAACTCATTAATTTTTGATTTAATTGAACACCCTTATTTTCAGCGATTAAGGCGAGTTTCTCAAATGGGATTGTCATACTTAGTGTATCCTGGTGCACACCATACACGCTTTCAACACGCTATCGGATGTATGCATTTAATGCAGAAGGCTGTTAGAGTTCTTAGATTTAAAGGAATTTCAATTTCCAATGACGAAGAAAACGCTCTATACATAGCAATTTTATTACACGATATTGGTCATGGCGCTTTTTCCCATGCTCTAGAACATAGTATTGTTACTGGAATAAGTCATGAATCTATTTCATTAAAATTTATGGAGGCTTTGAATGAAGAATTTGAAGGTAAATTATCATTGGCTATACAAGTATTTAAAGGCGATTATGAGCGTAAATTCTTATATCAATTGATTAGTAGTCAGTTGGATATGGATAGGCTAGATTATTTAAAGCGAGATAGTTTTTTTACAGGAGTTGCAGAAGGAAATGTGAATTCTGAACGTTTAATTACAATGCTTAATGTAAAGGGGGATAAACTAGTAGTTGAGCAAAAAGGAATTTATTCAGTAGAGAAATTTATTGTTGCACGTAGATTGATGTACTGGCAAGTATATCTTCATAAAACAGGATTGGTAGCAGAGAAGATTTTAGTTAATATTTTGAAACGAGCGAAAGAACTGGTTGTTGAAGGGAAAACGATTAATGCGAGTGGGCCCTTATCATATTTTTTACAGAATCAAGTAAATGAATCAAACTTTGATAAAAACACATTGAATATTTTTTCAAAACTCGATGATTATGATGTCTTATTGGCAATAAAGGAGTGGACAAATCATGAAGATAAAATCCTTTCAAGTTTATCAAAGGCATTGATAAATAGAAGGTTGTTTAAAATTGAAATTCAGAATGATAAATTTGAAAAAGAAAGAATAGAAGAATTAAAGAATAGAGTAAAAAGCGAATATGAAATAAATCAAAATGAACTTGATTATTTTTTCATTTCCGATACAGTAACAAACCAAGCTTATGATTCAATTAAAAATCAAATAAAAATTTTGAATAAATCAGGTGAGTTAAAAGACTTGGCAAAAGCCTCTGACAACTTGAATTTACAAGCACTTTCTGTACCTGTTGTGAAGTATTTTTTATGTTATCCAAAATCATCATAATAAATGCGACAAAAATTTCATATTTTTGCATTTAAATGAAATTTACAGCAAGCCAAATAGCCGAGATTTTAGAAGGAGAAGTTGTAGGAAACTTACAAGAAGAAGTCTCAACTTTATCTAAAATTGAAGAAGGAGAAAAAGGATCACTAACCTTTTTATCTAACCCAAAATACACTCCATATATTTATACTACCAATGCCTCAGTAGTAGTTGTTGATAAAACTTTTGTGCCTGAAAAAGAAATAAGTGCAACACTTTTAAAAGTTGATAATGCTTATAAATCTTTTTCTAAATTATTAGAGTTCTATAATCAATTCAAATTAGCTAAAGAGGGTAGAGAAGAACCACATTTCATTAGTGAGACTGCTAGTTTAGGAGATAATTTATATATCGGTGCATTTGTATATATAGGTGAAAATGTAAAAATTGGAAATAATGTAAAAATTTACCCAAACTCTTATATTGGGAATGATGTTGAAATAGGAGATGATTCTGTGATTTTTTCTGGTGTTAATATTTATTATGATACTAAGATTGGTAAGAATTGTATGATAAATTCTGGGAGTGTGATAGGAGCTGACGGATTTGGTTTTACTCCTGATGAAAAAGGAGAATACAAAAAAGTACCGCAAATAGGTAATGTTATCATTGAAGATAATGTTGATATTGGTGCTTGTACAACGATAGATAGAGCAACATTGGGATCAACAATTATAAGAAAAGGAGTAAAACTTGATAATCAAATTCAAATTGCTCATAATGTTACTATTGGTAAAAATACTGTGATAGCATCTCAAACTGGAATTGCAGGATCTACTAAAATAGGAGAGAATTGTATGTTTGGAGGGCAAGTTGGAGTTATAGGACATATAACGATCGGTGATAATGTAAAAGTTCAAGCACAGTCTGGAATTATAAAAAGTGTTAAAGACAACCAAGTAATAAAAGGAACACCAGCTTACGAATATTCAGGATTTAATAAATCATATGTTTATTTCAAAAATCTTCCAAAACTAGTTGCAAGGATTGATGCTTTAGAAAAAGAATTAAAAAAAGAAAAGTCAAATAATTAAGGATAATTTTTGTATAATTATTTTGCAATAGATATATGATGAATCAAAAAACAATACTAAACGAAGTTGCACTTTCAGGTGTTGGTTTACATACAGGAAATGATGTAACAATGACATTTAAGCCTGCCCCAATAAATCATGGTTATGCTTTTGTAAGAATTGATTTAGAGGGAGAGCCAATAATTGAGGCTAATGCAAATTATGTTGTAAATACACAGCGTGGAACAAACCTTGAAAAAAACGGTGTCCATATAAATACTTGTGAGCACGTATTAGCTGCAGTATATGCGCTGGGAATTGATAATTTAATTATAGAAATTAATGCTCCTGAACCTCCAATTATGGATGGTTCATCCAAGCATTTTGTTGAAGCGATTGAGAAAGGTGGAATTTTAGAACAAGATGCTCCTATAGAAGAGTATATTGTAAAAGAAGTTGTATCGTATAAAGATACTGAAACAGGGAGTGAAATTATTTTAATGCCGGCAGATGAATATCAAGTAACAACAATTGTTGATTTTGGAACTAAAGTTTTAGGAACTCAAAATGCGTCATTAAATAAATTAAGTGATTTTAAAGAAGAAATTTCAGCAGCAAGAACATTTAGTTTTTTGCATGAAATAGAAATGTTGTTGGATAACAACCTAATTAAAGGAGGAGATTTAAATAATGCAATAGTTTATGTGGATAAAGAAATTTCACCTGAAACTACTGAGAAATTAAAGAAAGTATTTAATAAACCAGATATTTCTGTTCACCCAAATGGTATTTTAGACAACCTAACTTTACATTGGACAAACGAAGCAGCAAGGCATAAACTACTTGATGTAATTGGTGATTTAGCATTAATTGGAACTAGAATACGAGGGAAAATAATTGCTAATAAACCTGGTCATTTGGTGAATACATTATTTGCCAAAAAAATGGCTAAAATTATCAAGAAAGAAAAAAGAAATAAAGTTCCGCAATTCGATCTAAATGAACCACCATTGATGGATATTCATAGGATTATGGAGATTTTACCGCACAGACCTCCTTTTTTATTGATTGACAGGATTTTAAGTTTGAGTGAGAAGCATGTTGTAGGGATGAAAAACGTTACAATGAATGAAGATTTCTTTGTTGGTCATTTTCCAGGAGCGCCAGTAATGCCTGGAGTTTTACAAGTTGAAGCAATGGCTCAATGTGGAGGGATATTAGTTTTAAGTACTGTTCCTGATCCAGAAAATTATTTGACATATTTCATGAAAATGGAAAATGTGAAGTTCAAACAAAAAGTGTTGCCAGGAGATACTTTAATCTTTAGTTGCGAGTTAATAACACCAATAAGAAGAGGAATTTGTCATATGCAAGCATACGCTTATGCAAACAATAAATTAGTTGCCGAAGCTCAATTAATGGCTCAAATAGCAAAAAAAATAAAATTATTATGAACCAACCATTAGCATACATACATCCAAGAGCAAAAATTGCGAGAAATGTTGTTGTTGAACCTTTTACTACTATCCATAGCAATGTGAAAATTGGCTCAGGTACTTGGATAGGGTCAAATGTCACGATTATGGAAGGCGCAAGGATTGGGAAAAATTGTAGAATTTTTCCTGGAGCAGTTATATCTGCAATTCCACAAGATTTAAAATTTGAAGGAGAAGAGTCTTTAACAGTAATAGGAAATGATGTTACTATCAGAGAATGTGTAACTATTAATAGAGGTACTAAAGCATCTGGAAAAACAGTAATTGGAGATAATTGTTTGTTAATGGCTACTTCACATATTGCACATGATTGTGTAGTTGGTGATAATTCAATTATTGTAAATGGAGTGGCACTTGGAGGACATGTAATTATAGGAAAACAAGCGGTTATTGGAGGTTTGTCTGCGATTCATCAATTTATTCATATTGGTGATTATGCAATGGTTTCAGGAGGTTCTTTGGTAAGAAAAGATGTTCCTCCATATACCAAAGCAGCTAAAGAGCCTTTATCTTATGTTGGAATTAATTCAGTTGGATTGAGAAGAAAAGGTTTTTCAACCGAAAAAATAAGAGAAATACAAAATATATATAGAGTTTTATATCAGAAAAATTACAACACATCTCAAGCATTAGGGATTTTGGAAGCAGAATTCGAAGCAACAGATGAAAGAGATGATGTGATTTTATTTATTCGAAATTCGCAAAGAGGTATAATGAAAGGTTATACAGGAAATTAAAATCAAAATTAGATAAATGGCAACAACTTCAGATATTAGAAACGGATTGTGTATTCGTTATAACAATGATATTTATAAAATAGTAGAGTTTTTACATGTGAAACCAGGAAAAGGACCTGCATTTGTAAGAACAAAATTAAAAAGTGTTACGAATGGAAAAGTAGTAGATAATACATTTCCTGCTGGACGTAAAATTGATGACGTAAGAGTTGAAACTCATAAGTTTCAGTATTTGTATGCAGATGGAAATACGTACCATTTCATGAATACTGTTGATTATGACCAAATTACTTTACAAAAGGAAGTATTGGATGCTCCAGATTTATTGAAAGAAGGAGAAGTTGTAACTGTTATTATTAACTCTGAAGATAGTATGCCTTTATCTGTTGAAATGCCAATAAGCGTGATACTTGAAGTAACACATACTGAACCTGGAGTTAAGGGTAATACTGCTACAAATGCTACAAAACCTGCGACTGTTGAAACGGGTGCAAGAGTAAATGTACCTTTGTTTATTAATGAAGGTGATAAAGTAAAAATCGGTACAGAAAAAGGGAATTATTTAGAGCGTATCAAAGAGTAATTTAATGAAATTTGAACGTCCACAAACATTAAAAGACATTGCTCAAATAATAAATTCTGAATTTATAGGTGATGAAAGTTTTCCTGTTTTAGGGATGAATGAAATACATGTTGTTGAGTCTGGAGATATTGTTTTTGTTGACCATCCAAAGTATTATGATAAGGCTTTACAATCAGCTGCAACAATAATTTTAATTAATAAAAAAGTTGATTGTCCTGTAGGAAAAGCACTTTTAATTTCTGATGATCCATTTAGAGACTTTAACAAATTAGCGAGCCATTTTAATTCATTTCAGGCTTCAACTTCTTCAGTTTCGTCTACTGCTCATATCGGTGAAGGTACAATTATTCAACCAACAGCATTTGTTGGCAATAATGTTGTAATTGGTAATAATTGTTTTATCCATGCCAATGTTACGATTAATAATGATACAATAATAGGTGATAATGTTACCATACATTCAGGAACCGTTTTAGGTGGTGATGCATTTTATTATAAAAACAGAGGAGAATTAGGTTTTGATAAATTAATTTCTACTGGGAAAGTTAAGATAGAAAATGATGTTGAAATTGGTTCGAATTGTACAATTGATAGAGGTGTATCTGGAGAAACCACAATTGGTGTTGGGACTAAGATAGATAATTTGGTTCAGGTTGGTCATGATACTATTATTGGAAAAAAATGTTTGATAGCTTCACAAGTTGGTATTGCTGGCTGTGTAATTATTGAAAATGAAGTGACACTTTGGGGACAAGTAGGAGTTAGGAGTGATGTTAGAATTGGAGCAAAAGCTGTAGTTTTAGGACAAACAGGTGTTACCAAATCAATTGCTGGAGACAAAATATACTCTGGAAATCCTATACAAGAGGCAAGACAGCAATTAAAAGAATTGGCTTCAATAAAAAGATTGGTAAAAAAATAAAAATATAAAGTAATTAATGTGCAAATAGTTTAAATTTGCATGAAAATCTAAAAAGATAAAAACAATTTAAAATGAGTGTTCTCGTAGATAAAAATTCAAAAATAATAGTTCAAGGATTCACAGGAAGTGAAGGTACATTTCATGCTTCTCAAATGATTGAATATGGTTCAAACGTTGTTGGTGGAGTTACACCAGGAAAAGGAGGGCAGTCACATTTGGAAAGACCTGTTTTTAACACCGTTGCTGAAGCAGTTGAAAAAGCTGGAGCAAATGTTTCAATTATTTTTGTACCGCCGGCTTTTGCAGGAGATGCTATTATGGAGGCTGCAGATGCAGGAATTGGAGTGATTATTTGTATTACTGAAGGTATTCCTGTAGCGGATATGGTAAAAGTTAAGGATTATATTTCTGATAAAGAATGTCGATTAGTTGGGCCTAATTGTCCAGGAGTTATTACACCTGAAGAGGCAAAAGTTGGAATTATGCCAGGATTTATCTTTAAGAAAGGTAAAGTTGGTATTGTTTCAAAATCAGGAACTTTGACTTATGAAGCAGCAGATCAAGTTGTAAAACAAGGTTTTGGAATTACAACAGCTATTGGAATTGGAGGAGATCCAATTATTGGAACTACAACCAAAGAAGCAGTTGAATTATTAATGAATGATGATGATACTGAAGCAATAGTTATGATAGGTGAAATTGGAGGACAGTTAGAAGCAGATGCAGCTCGTTGGATTAAAGCAACAGGTAATAAAAAGCCAGTGGTTGGATTTATAGCAGGTCAAACAGCACCTAAGGGAAGAACTATGGGACATGCAGGAGCAATTGTTGGAGGTTCAGATGATACTGCACAAGCAAAAATGGCAATATTAAGAGAAAATGGAATTCACGTAGTTGAATCTCCTGCTGAAATTGGTAAAAAGGTTGCTGAAGTGTTAAATTAATTATAATATACTTCTATAAAATTTGTTAAAAGTCTGTTCTTAAGTATATTTGAACAGACTTTTTTATAAAAAATAATTAATTTAAAAATCAAAATGAAAAAATCAAACTATTTATTACTTGCATTTGCTGTCTTATTTCTCATAAGCTGTAAGAAAACAGAAAAGTACGCTACTGTTAAGCATACTGATTCTAATGGTTACTCTTATGAAACCGTAAATGATGATCCAACAGGATTACGTTTGTATACTTTAGATAATGGGTTAAAAGTATATTTAAGTCAAAACAATGACGAACCAACAATCCAAACTTATATACCTGTAAGAGCAGGTTCCAATTATGACCCAAAAGAAAGTACAGGTTTGGCTCATTACTTAGAGCATATGGTATTTAAAGGAACTGATAACATTGCAACTACTGATTGGGAAGCTGAAGAAAAAATGATAGCTCAGATTTCAGATTTATATGAGCAACACAAAGCGGAATCTGATCCAGAAAAGAAGGAGTTATTGTATCGTGAAATTGATAGAGTTTCACATGAAGCTTCAAAATTAGCCATTGCTAACGAGTATGATAAAATGGTTAGTTTGTTAGGTGCCTCTGGAACAAATGCACACACTTGGTTTGAAGAAACAGTTTATAAAAATAAAATACCTGCCAATGAATTAGATAAATGGCTTCATCTTGAAAATGAGCGTTTTAGCAAACTAGTTTTACGTTTATTTCATACTGAGTTAGAAGCTGTATATGAAGAGTTTAATCGTGGGCAAGACAATGATTTTAGAAAGTCTTATGCAGCAATGTTAGATGGTTTATTTCCTACGCATCCTTATGGACAACAAAGTACGATTGGTACTTCAGATCATTTAAAGAATCCATCAATGGTTCATATTAATGAATATTTTGACAAGTATTATGTGCCAAATAATATGGCAATTGTATTGGTTGGTGATTTAGAATTTGATTCTACCATTAAAAAGATTGATGCAACTTTTGGTCAAATGAAATATAAAGAAGTTGAACACCCAACATTGCCTGTTGAAGAACCAATAAACGGTGAAGTAGTTAAAGAAGTATTTGGTCCTAGTAGTGAGAGTGTATCAGTAGCATATAGAACTCAAGGAGTTAATACTGAAGAAGAGAAAATGATTACTTTAATTGATATGCTGTTGACTAATGGAAATGCAGGATTATTTGATTTAAACTTAAATCAAAAGCAAACAGTTCAAAATGCATCTTCTAATCCAACATTCTTAAATGATTATGGATATTTAACATTAAATGGAAGACCAAAGGCTGGACAGTCATTAGATGATGTTAAAGAATTGATGTTAGAGCAAATTGAATTGTTTAAAAAAGGAGAATTTGACGAGTATATGATTGAAGCAGTAATTAATGATTTGAAATTACGTAATATGCGTCAGTATGAAAATTCAACAGCCTTAGCATCAATGTATTACAATGCGTTTATACATCATGAAAACTGGAGTGATAAAGTAAAGTTTTTAGATGATTTAAAGAAAATTTCTAAAGAAGAATTAGTCGCTTATGCAAATGATTTCTTTAAAGGAAATCATGTAGTTACCTATAAGCGAAGAGGAGAAGATAAAAACATTGCAAAAGTTAAGAATCCTGGAATTACACCAAATGCTTTAAATAAAGGTGCAGAATCTCAATTCTTAAAAGATTTTAATGCAATGAAATCTGAAAATTTAAAACCTTTATTTATTGATTATAAAAAAGAAATTCAAAAAGAAACACTTGATAGTGGAATTGAAATTGCTAATATTAAAAATAACAAGAATGATTTATTTGATTTAAACATCATTCTTGATATGGGTAAAGACAATGATAAGAAAATGGCTTTGGCTGTTGGTTACCTTGAATACTTAGGTACCGATAAATATACAGCTGAAGAGTTAAAAAAGGAATTTTATAAAATAGGTGTAAATTATAGTGTAAATACTGGTAATGATAAATCTTATATTACTATTTCTGGATTGCAAGAAAGTCTTGATAAAGGTCTAGAATTAATTGAACATTTATTGGCTAATGCTGTGGTTGATCAAGAAGCATATGATAAATATATTGCTAGCATATTAAAATCTAGAGCGGATGGTAAAACTAATAAAGGTAATATCTTGCGTGGCGGTTTAAACTCTTTTGCACAATATGGTGAAAATTCTCGTTTAAGAGATATATATAATGCTGATGAGTTGAAAAATATGAATCCAAATGAATTGGTTGATATTATCAAGGACTTAACTAATTATAAGCATAGAATTTTCTATTATGGAAAAGATGTTAATGCTGCAAAAACTGCTTTAAATACCCATCACAAAGTACCTTCTGAGTTAAAAGATTATCCTGTAGCGAAAGTATATACTCAAAAAGAAACAGGTAAAGATGTTTATTTTGCAGATTTTGATATGGTACAGTCTGAATTATTCTTTATTGCAAAAGGAGAAAAGTTTGATCCAAAGAAAATAGCTTTAGCTACTGTGTTTAATTCTTATTTTGGTAGTGGGTTTTCATCAATTGTTGTACAAGAATTAAGAGAATCAAAAGGTTTAGCATATTCAGCATTTGCAGGATATGGTATTACGGATGATAAGGATAAAGATGATGTTGTATATTCTTATATAGGTACTCAAGCAAATAAATTGCCTGAAGCCGTTGATGCTATGTTAGGTTTAATGAATGATTTGCCAGAATCTGAACAACAATTTAATACTGCAAAAGAATCAGCATTAAAACAAATTGCTGCTCAACGTATTACTAAGTCTAATATTTTTTGGAATTACGAAAGATTGAAAAAGAGAGGTTTAGATTATGATAACCGAGAAGAAATGTACAATGAAATTAAGAATATGACTTTGGCAGATGTTAAAGAATTCTTTAATAAAAATGTGAAAGGAGAAAACTTTTCAGTTTCAGTTATTGGTAAGAAAAGCGATATTGATATGGATGCGCTTAAGAAATTAGGAGAGGTTCATGAAATGGATATTGATTATCTATTTAATTATAAAAATACTGATGTAAAACAATAGTTTACACAATATTAATTATAAAAAAAACCGCCAATTTTGGCGGTTTTTTTAATTGAAGATTCTTCGCTATGCTCAGAATTACAACGTTTTATTTATTCCTAAACACAAACTTCCCATCAAAAGCATCTAACAAAATTCTCGAATCACTCGTAACTTTTCCTGAAAGAATTTCTTTAGATAATTCGTTTAAAATCTCACGTTGAATTACTCTTTTTACTGGTCTTGCGCCAAACTGTGGGTCAAATCCTTTTTCGCCCAATGCTTCAATAGCCTCATCAGTAGCATCAAAAACGATATCTTTTTCAGCCAACATTTTACCAATTGCTTTGAGTTGTAATCCAACAATCTGTATAATCTCATTTTTGTTCAATGGAGTGAACATGATAATCTCATCAATTCTATTTAAGAATTCTGGCCTTATGGTTTGACGTAACAAATTCACAACTTCATCTTTAGTGTTTTCTGTAATTTGTTCACGTTTGCTCATATCAATAGTATCAAAACGCTCTTGAATAATATGTGCGCCCATATTAGAAGTCATAATAATGATGGTATTTTTGAAATCAGCAATTCGCCCTTTATTATCTGTCAATCTTCCTTCATCAAGTACTTGTAATAAAATATTGAATGTATCAGGATGTGCTTTCTCTATTTCGTCTAGCAAAACGATAGAGTAGGGCTTTCTCCTTACAGCCTCAGTTAATTGACCACCTTCGTCATATCCAACATATCCTGGAGGCGCACCAACCAATCTACTTACCGCGTGCCGCTCTTGATATTCACTCATATCAATTCTTGTGAGCGCATTTTCATCGTCAAACATATACGTTGCCAATGCTTTTGCCAATTCTGTTTTCCCAACACCTGTTGTTCCTAAAAACAAGAATGTTCCAATTGGTTTCTTCGTATCTTGCAAACCAGCACGTGAACGCCTAACAGCATCAGCAACTGCTTGAATTGCTTCATCTTGGCCAATTACTTTTTTGTGCAATTCTTCTTCTAATTTCAATAATTTTTCACGTTCGCCTTGCAACATCTTTTGTACAGGTATTCCAGTCCACTTAGCAATGACTTCAGCAATATCTTCACTAGTTACTTCTTCTTTAATCAACGAATTCTCTTGGTTTAGTTCCATTTCTTTTTGGAACTTTGCTAAGTTTTCTTCTTCGTTTTTAATTTTGCCATAACGGAGTTCGGCAACTAAGCCATAATTCCCTTCGCGTTCTGCTTTTTCTGCTTCTAGTTTGAAGTTCTCAATAGCCTTTTTTGATGCTTGGATTTTATCTACAACCTCTTTTTCACTTTTCCACTTAGCATTAATTTCGTTACGCTCTTCTTTGAAGTTAGCCAAATCAATTTTTAAAGACTTTAGTTTTGCTTCATCATTTTCGCGTTTAATGGCTTCAATTTCAATTTCTAACTGCATTATTTTTCTGTCCAATACATCAAGTTCTTCTGGCTTAGAATTGATTTCCATACGCAATTTTGAAGCAGCTTCGTCCATTAAATCTATCGCTTTATCTGGTAAGAAGCGATTGGTTATATAGCGTTGAGATAATTCAACCGCAGCTATAATTGCATTGTCTTTTATACGCACTTTATGGTGAGTTTCGTATTTGTCTTTAATACCTCTCAAAATTGAAATAGCACTTTCAGTATCTGGTTCATCGACAAATACCCTTTGGAATCTTCGCTCCAATGCTTTGTCATTTTCAAAATATTTTTGATATTCATCTAAGGTTGTTGCACCTATTGCACGCAATTCTCCACGAGCCAAAGCAGGTTTTAAGATATTCGCAGCATCCATTGCACCTTGACCGCCACCAGCACCAACAAGTGTATGAATTTCATCAATAAATAAAACAATATCTCCATCTGAAGAAATAACTTCTTTTATAACCGATTTTAGTCGCTCTTCAAATTCTCCTTTAAACTTTGCGCCAGCAATTAGTGCGCCCATATCTAAAGAATAAACAATCTTGTCTTTTAGGTTTTCAGGAATATCTCCTCTTATAATTCTGTGAGCAAGACCTTCTGCTATGGCTGTTTTACCTGTTCCAGGTTCACCGACCAAAATAGGATTGTTTTTAGTTCGTCTGGTAAGAATTTGTAGTATTCTCCTAATCTCTTCATCACGACCAATTACGGGATCTAATTTCCCATCTCTGGCCAATTGATTTAAATTTTTGGCAAACTTACTCAATGAATTATAGGTGTCTTCGGCACTTTGTGAAGTAACGTTACTACCTTTTCTCATTTCATTGATTGCGGCAGTTAAGTTTTTTTCATTGATGCCATTATCTTTCATCAATTGTGTTGTATCACTTTTTGATTTCAAAATAGCAATCAATAAATGTTCAATAGATACAAACTCATCATTCATTTTTTGAGCAATGGTTTCACTATTTAACAGCATTTTACTTGTTTCTCTTGATAGCATCATTTCTGCTCCTTCTACTTTTGAGTAACTGTTAATAATAGTATCAAGTGTCTTTTTAAATAGTTCAACATTGATGCTCAATTTATTTAAAATGAATGGGAATACGTTTTCATCTACCTCAAAAACACCTTTAAGTATATGAGCATTCTTTATTTCTTGTTGCGATAAACTTTGCACCAATTGTTGTGCTTTTTGAATCGCTTCTTGTGATTTTATAGTAAATTTATTAAAGTTCATAATTGTAATTTTTTTAGTTACTATTTTCAAAAGATATTCCAATGTTGAATTTGGCATTAAAAACGTCAAAATGTCTTATTTTTAAAGGCTTTACCGACATTTTGTCGTTCTTGAAAGTATTTAGTAAATTTACGACCAAGAAAATAAAATCATGAGTTTGTTTAAAGATATATTTGGTAGTAATGCTTCAAAAAGTGAAGAGAAAGAGCAATTTGTAAATTGGATTCCATTAAATTCTTTAGATCAGTTAGAAAAAATCAAAACCCAATCAAAAATGGAGACGATTGGAATTTTTAAGCATTCAACTAGATGTGGAATAAGTAGAGGAGTACTTCGTCAGTTTGAAAACTCGTTTGATGAAAGTATGAGTCAGTTAAAAGTTTATTATTTAGATTTATTGAATTTCCGTGAAATATCAAATGAAGTAGGTTATCAATTTCAAGTGATACATCAATCGCCTCAATTGCTGATGATAAGAAATGAAGAAGCAGTAGTTCATGCTTCGCATTACGATATTATGAGTATCGATTTAAAACAATTTATTTAAAGGTCAACAACCTTAAAGATTAAATTTCCATCACTATCAATACCGTTAATAATGACTTTGATGTCTGAGAACCCATTATTATTGAACTTTAAGTGATTTTTAGTATTAGGCTTAATATCAAAATTTGGGAACCATCCCACAGTTCCAAAATACTCTTTCGATAATTTGTTTATAAATGACAATTGATTGTTATCAAATTCACTAGGAGTAATAAATCCTAAGTCAGTTTCACTTACATGAATATCCTTATTGGTTGTGGTTCTATAAGCTGCAAATTTTCCTTCTTTGGTATAAAAATTTATAACTCCTCCCATTCCATTTATTCCTGCACCTGCACCACTAGAGTTGACATTAATAGCAATAAAATCATTAATATTCATTGAAGCAAGAAATTCAGTGTCTCTAATTATTCCATCTACAAAAACAGTCATAGAATTATTTCCTAGCATTGAACCTGGACCTCTAGTAGATTGGATTACAAACTCTTTATTAGGATTTGCACCAAACACTTTAACTCCAGGAATTTTATATAAATAATCATAAACAGTAGTTAGTGCCTGGTCTTCTTCAATTATAAATAAATTTGAAAATCCATTGTTCAATAAATCTGTTTTAATTCCCAGTTTTTTTAATTTGTCTTCACGCTGTTGTTTTTTAGAAAGGTGTACAACATCTAATACATTGACATCATCAAAGAGGATAGGCGTATAATCAGCATCTATATCTTTGTCAATTTCACCATTATTCTCTAAAAATTCAGGAATAAAAATATCGTTATTAAGTTTATTAGCAGGTTTATAAGAAATCATATCTTTTATTCTAAAACCTGTTTTGACAATTTCTCCGCTTTTATTGAGCAATGCTAATTTATATTTTGATGGGTGTCTAAGTACTAAATTATGAAATGCAAAAGAGTTACTTTTTCCAACAGGTTCAATCAATAATAAGCCATTTTCTTCAGATGATAGCATGACATTATAGCCTTGCAAGTCTTTAATGTTCGAGCTTACATTCCCTTTAATAGTCAAGCCATTTTCTGGCAATAAAAGTTCTTTTTTCTTATCAATTATTGGAAAAACATTGGCTTTAATATCAGTTTTTAATAGATAGTCAATATTCAACTCAGAAGCATCAGAATTGAAATAATTATTAAGATTTATGTGGGTTTTCTCTAAATAAGGTGCTAATAATAAAGACGAAGTAATTGCGCTATTGTTTTCATAAACTTTAGTCTCTTTAGGCAAAATAGAAACACTTAAATTAGCATTTTGATATCCATTTTTTAACCTAACATCAATGGTTGTTGAATCAAGTTTTTGAGTTATTTTACTTATTTCTAAATCAATTTTTTTAAAGTCATTGTTATAAAAAGAATATTCGGCAATTACTTTGTTGTTTTCGTTGAATAGACTAATAGTATTAACACCTTTAAATAGATTATTTTTTAAAAAATTAAACTTATAAGTTAAATATTTCTCATCAATTTTTATAGGTATTATAGAACTAGTAAAACCATTGCGATGTAATACAGCAATTACATTTTGATTTTTTAATGATTTTGTAGTTTTTTTATTAGTTTTTAAAGTAAAATTCTTAATTGAATCCTCTTTTTTATTTACCGATTCAGTTATTAAAAAACCAGTTTGCTGAATATTTTTTATTGGAAAAGTAATTTTTCTCTCCTTATAATGGACAATTGCTGAATAAGATCTTCCTTCTCTACAGAACAATTTAAATCTACCAAATCCTAAACCGTTACTTTTTATTTTTGAAACAATAATGCCCGTAGTATCATCAACAATATCACCTGAAATTTTTGTTGGATTCGTTTTAACGGTTGACTTAAAAGTTATAGCATTAATAGTGTTTTCTAATAAAATAGAACTATCGGCAAAAAAATGAATGTTCAATGAATCTTTTTGAAGTTCTTTATCATCACTCACATTATCAGTTAGTTCAGAATTATTATCTAAAATATTAATGCTAAAAACAGAAGAGTTGTTTTTAAAGTTTTGATTCCATTGCGTTGTTAATTCTATATAATATTTTCCTGGTTTTAATTCTTTGGGTAATGTTATATCACCATTTGAAGTCCCATTATGTACCAGTGATAATTTGTTTAATATTAAATTCTTATCAATATCATAAATATTTATATGTAAGTTAGTAGTTTGAGTAGAGAGTCTATTATCAGTATCATTTACAATGTAAGCTTTTAACCACATTTTTTCACCAGCATAGTAACTAGATTTATTGGTGTGTAAATAAAACTTTTCTAGCTGATAATTATGAAGTTGTGGGTTTGAAGAAACAAAGTCTTCGTTATTGAAATTGCTTTTTTTCTGCGCAAAAAGACTGATTGTAAGAAAAAAACAAAAAAAACATTTCAGCAATATTTTCATGAGGGTATAACTTGGTTATAAATTTAGGACTTTTAAAATTTTAAAAGGTTTAATTTACCATTCACATTAAATAAAAAAAGAAATTTATTTTCTTGCAGGTAGTATTTTGCCAGCGCATTCTCCAAATCCTATTCTAACATCTTTGTTTTCACAATAACCATGCAAAATGACATTGTCTCCATCATTAAAAAAGACACGTTTAGTCCCATCTTTAAGAGTCAATGGTTCTTTTCCAGCCCAAGTTAATTCAAGCATAGAGCCATAACTGTCTTTTGTTTTTCCTGATAGTGTACCACTTCCCATCATATCTCCTGCTCTTACATTACATCCATTTATTGAATGGTGTGCAAGTTGTTGCGCCATAGTCCAATACATATACTTAAAATTTGACTTTGACAACACATTCTTATCTCCATTTTCAGTTTCTAATATAGCTTCTAGTTTGATATCATAACTATTATCAGTTCTTGACTGTTGTAAGTATGGTAATGGTTTAACCTCTTGTTTAGGGCTTTCACATCTAAATGGCTCTAGAGCATCCATAGTAACTATCCAAGGTGAAATTGTAGATGCAAAACTTTTGCCTAAAAAAGGTCCTAAAGGGACATATTCCCATTTTTGAATATCACGTGCACTCCAATCATTAAAAACGACCATACCAAAAATATATTCTGGAGCTTCATCTACAGGAATTGGTTCACCTAAATTATTCGCTGCTGTGGTGATAAATGCAGTCTCTAATTCCATGTCAACTCGTTGTGAAGGTCCAAATACAGGTTGAGTTTCACCTGCAGGGAGTGTTTGACCGTAAGGTCTATGTATTGGAGTCCCTGACACAACAATTGAAGATGATCGACCATGATAACCAACTGGAATATGTAGCCAGTTTGGCATTAATGCATTTTCTTTTCCTCTAAACATGATTCCAACGTTGGTAGCGTGTTCTTTACTAGAATAGAAGTCAGTATAATCTCCAATATCCACTGGAAGTTGCATTTCTACTTCATCCATTCTAAAAATCACTTTGTCTTTATGTTCAGCATTATCACGAAGTGAACCATTAGTAACATCAAAAATAGCAGCAATACGATTTCTTACCAATCTCCAAGTAATTCTTCCGTCAGCAATAAAATCATTCAAAGTGTCTTGTAGGAACATGTCATCTGTTAGAGGAATTCCCTTAAAATATCCTAATTGATGTAATGCACCTAAATCTATCGCAAAATCACCAATTCTTGTTCCAATTGTTATAATATCATCTCTTGTGAGAAAAACTCCAAAAGGAATGTTTTGTATAGGAAAATCTGAATCTGAAGTTACTTTTATCCAAGATTTTCTTTTCGGATCATTTGCTGTTATTTTCATAATATTTTTAGGTTTATATTTTTAAAATTATAATTATTTTATTGTTTTTAATTCAAAAAAATAATAAATAATTTATTCACTTCAAATATATGAGATTCTTACAATTTGACAAATGAAATTACTATTTTTGCTTGCATAATTTTATTTAACACAACTACAAAAACAATGCAACACGATCAACTAATTTTCGATTTAATTCAAGATGAAAAAAATCGACAACTAAACGGAATAGAATTAATAGCATCTGAAAACTTTGTAAGTGATCAGGTAATGAATGCCATGGGCTCAGTTTTAACCAATAAATATGCCGAGGGATATCCAGGGAAAAGATATTACGGAGGATGCGAGGTAGTTGATATAGTTGAGCAAGTTGCAATTGATAGGGCTAAAGAATTGTTTGGTGCCGAGTATGTAAATGTACAACCACATTCAGGAAGTCAGGCAAATGCAGCAGTATATCACGCCGTTTTAAAACCAGGAGACAAAATTTTAGGTTTCGATTTATCACACGGAGGTCATTTGACACATGGGTCTCCTGTAAATTTTTCAGGAAAATTATTTAAAACTTGTTTTTATGGAGTAGACGAAAAAACTGGTGTTTTAAATTATGATAAAATTCAAGAGACGGCAATAAAAGAAAAGCCACAATTAATCATTGCAGGAGCATCGTCTTATTCTAGAGATTTAGATTTTGAACGTTTTAGAGTCATTGCTGACTCTGTTGGAGCCTTGCTTATGGCTGATATTTCTCATCCAGCTGGATTAATAGCCAAAGGAATATTAAATGATCCAATTCCGCATTGTCATATTATTACCACTACAACTCATAAAACCCTAAGGGGTCCAAGAGGAGGAATGATTATGTTAGGTAAAGATTTTGAAAATCCTTGGGGAGAAACGCTAAAAAGTGGTAAGCCAAAAATGATGTCTACAATTATGAATTCTGCTGTTTTTCCTGGAATGCAGGGAGGACCATTAGAACATGTTATAGCGGCAAAGGCTGTTGCATTTGGTGAAGCGCTAACCGATGAGTTTTTGCATTATCAAATTCAGTTGAAAAAGAATGCTTCGGCTATGGCGAAGGCGTTTGTTGATAGAGGGTATAAGTTAATTTCTGGAGGGACAGATAATCACATGATGTTGATAGATTTAAGGAATAAAAATATTTCAGGAAAAGATGCTGAGCAAGCACTTGTGAAAGCTGAAATTACTGTTAACAAAAATATGGTTCCATTTGATGATAAGTCTCCGTTTGTAACAAGCGGTATTAGAGTTGGAACTGCTGCAATAACTACTCGTGGTTTGGTTGAAAGTGATATGGAAGAAATTGTTATATTGATTGATGAAGTGATTATGAACCATAACGATGAAAAAGTTTTAGATTCTGTAGCTGATAGAGTCTATAAAATGATGAGTGGAAGACCTCTATTTAAAATATAATTTTTAAAAGTTTTCTATTTTGCTTAATTTGCACCAATGAAAAATTATTTATTCATATTGTTGCTACTAACAGGTTTTGTAAGTTATGCTCAACTTTCATTTCAAGATAGTGCTACTTCGCTTGGAGTAGGTGTTTCATATGGTGATAGTACTTATGGAGGCGGAGTTTCTTTTTGTGATTTTGATGGCGATGGTTGGGATGACATTACTTATTCATCAACTGATGGAGATGAAGTATATTTTTATAAAAATAATAATGGAACTTTTTCTTTGATTGATATAGGTATTAATGATATTTATAGAACAAAGCAAGTAATTTGGATTGATTATGATAGTGATGGAGATAAGGATTTTTTTGCTACAAGTATTACAGGTTTTAATAAATTTTACCGGAATGATGGAAATCTAAGTTTTACAGATATTACTTCTACTTGTGGATTGTTTACTGATAATAAATATACTTATGGAGCATCATTTGGTGATATTGATAATGATGGAGATTTAGATGTTTTTATTTGTAATAGAGATGATGTTACATTTAATCAATATAATTATTTATATAGAAATGACAATGGGACTTATGTAGATATAACAACTACAGCAGGAATATTTTTGGGTAATCAAATTTCTTTTACCTCTTCTTTTTTTGATTATAATAATGATGGTTTTCAGGATATTTATGTGGCCAATGATAAAGTTGCAAATATCAATAGACTTTATGAAAACAATGGTGACGGTACTTTTACAGATGTATCTTTTGAAAGTGGAGCAGGAATTGCAATTGATGCAATGTCAACTACTATTGGTGACTATAATAATGATGGTTGGTTTGATATATATGTTACCAATACAACTGCTGGGAACTATTTGTTGAACAATAATGGTGATGGAACTTTTACAAATGTAGCTGATGTAACCAATACTGAATTTAATAGTGTTGCTTGGGGAGCAGTTTTTTTAGATGCCGATAATGATACTGATTTGGATTTATATGTAAGCGGAATGTTTACTACTACCAATCCATTGCCTTCAGCATTTTATGAAAATCAAGGAGATAATACTTATTTAATTCCTTCAGGTATAGGATTTGAGAATGATACTAGAGAAAGTTACGCAAATGCAATAGGAGATATAAATAATGATGGTTTGGCTGATATTATTGTTATGAATGATACTGAGAATAATTTCCTATGGGAAAATACAACATCAAATTCTAATAATTGGTTGAAAATAAAGTTAGAAGGCGTGACTAGTAATAGAGATGGAATTGGTAGTACAATTGAAGTAACAACAGGTTCATTAACTCAATATAGATATACACTGAGTGGAGAAGGGTATCTAGGTCAAAACTCTAACGCAGAGTTTATAGGAGTTGGAAGTTCAACTAATATTGATGAACTTAAGGTAACTTGGTTAAGTGGCACAGTAGATATTTTTGAAGATGTAAGTCCTAATCAACTCTTAACGATCCAAGAAGGGCAATCTTTATCTATTGATGAGTATAATGATATAGATTTTACTGTATATCCAAATCCAGTTAAAAACAGACTTCAACTTCAGTTTAAAAATGATTTTTCTAGTGATACTAAAAAAATAGAGTTGTTTTCTTTATTAGGAAAAAGAGTTTTAAATACTACATTTAATGATACTTCAACTGAAATAGATGTGTCAGGTTTTTCTTCAGGTATATATTTGTTAAAATGTGCAGTAGGAGACAAGTTAATTACTAAAAAAGTGGTTGTTGAGTAGATTACTCATCTTCATTAGCTCTTTCAATAATTTTTTCCGGTAAAGATTTTTTCGCTTTGGCACCTAATTTTTTAATTTTTTCAACACTAGTTACAAGGTTTCCGCGACCTTCAACTAATTTATTCATTGCTCCTTTGTACTCATTTTTAGCTTCATCCATTTTTTTCCCAACCTTGGTTAAGTCGGTAACTAAGCCTTCAAATTTGTCATAAAGTGCTCCTGCTTGCCTAGCTATTTCAATAGCGTTACGCTGTTGCTTTTCATTATTCCACATAGTATCAATGGTGCGTAATGTAGCTAATAATGTTGATGGAGTAACAATCACAATATTTTTTTCAAAAGCCTTGTTATACAGTTGATTATCTTGGTTTATTGCAAGTGCAAATGCAGGTTCTATTGGAATAAAAAGTAGTACAAAATCTGGAGATTCTATTTGATATAAATCTTCATATTTCTTGTCACTTAGTTGTGTTACATGTCGATTTAGAGAAGATATGTGCTCTTTTAAAAATTGTTCTTTTAAAGGTTCATCATCAGCATTTACAAATTGCTCGTAGGCAGTTAACGATACCTTAGAATCAATTACCATTTTTTTATTGTCAGGTAGATGTATGATTACATCTGGACGTAATCTTTGGTGACTCTCTCCATCAATATTAAAACTCTTTTCTAGTTCATATTCACGACCTTTTTCTAGGCCAGATTTTTCTAAAACGCGCTCTAAAACTAATTCTCCCCAATTCCCTTGAGTTTTTGAGTCCCCTTTTAATGCTTTTGTAAGGTTTAGCGTCTCTTTACTCATTTGGTTGTTAAGTTCTTTTAAACCTATTATTTGTTGACGTAGTGCAGCATGTCTATCAATACTTTCTTTGTGAGTGTCTTCAACACGTTTTTCAAATTTATCTATATTGCTTTGTAATGGCTTTAGTATTTCTTGAAGGTTTTTACTGTTTTGCTCTGTAAATTTATTTGACTTTTCTTCTAATATTTTATTGGCAAGGTTTTCAAATTCTTTAGTGAATTTTTTTTGTAAGCCTTCAACCTCTTCTTTTTGAGATACTAATTTTTCTTTTAAACTTTTTATAGCCTCATCTTGACGTATATTTACTCGGAGTATATCTTCTTTTTCAGTTTGTATATCTTTCGCGTCCTGTTTTAATTGATTGATAGTTCTAGAAGTCTCATTTTTAGTGTCTTCAAGTAATTTTTGATTTCCTTCCAATGAAGATTTTAGGCTTTCCAAAGAGCCTTTCGACATTAGTTTTCCAATTATAAAACCGATAATTAGTGCAAGGATAATATATATGATAGTTTCTGTCATTTATGCATAAAAATTAGATTTTTTTCTTTTACGTAAAGATAGTAAATTTAATATGGTTTATGAAATTACAAGTGTCTATTGACATTTGAAAAATCATATTTTTTCAAAGTTTCTTGAAGAATTTTCCAATGATTTCGTAATTGTCTTTTAATTTCTGGCGCTTCTAATTCATTAGCAGCTCTGTAAGCATATCTTAAGTAATTCCCTCTAAATTTCCTTTCATAATATTTCGTTGTTGCTTTTCCATTTATATAGTCAGTTTTTTTTGCTGGAAGTTTTCTTGTTTTCACCCCTTTATAACTATACAATCTATAAAGTTTTCTTTTGAAAAGAGGAACATCATCTAAAAGATTTGTTTCTTTAATATGTTCTACACGTTTATGTTTTCTTTTAACAGTTTGCTTCATTTCTCTGTAAAACTGTGCAAGATTTTTTGACTTTATTAAAGTTTGGTAACCATAAAACTCAAAACCCAAATAATTAAGAGGGACATTTTCTTGTAAACTTTTATCTGTATTTATCCTGAAAGATTGTAGTCTGTCATTATGAATTCTAAATAATGTCTTTTCCGTTTTTTCTATTGAAATTGTTAAATCTATTTTTTTAATTTGAACATCAATGAATTGTTGTACTAAATCTATTTGATTTTCTTTACACAGAACAACAATATCATCAGAATACCTTCTATAAAAAACACCATGTTTTGTTGTTAATTCATTTATTACTATTTCATCAAAAGTTAACATATACATATTGGCTAACAAGGCACTTATTGGTAAGCCTTGAGGAATTCCCATTAATTCATTATCCTTATTCTTCTTTTGATTTTTATGAATGATAATGTCAGAATCTAAAAGTTCTTGAATAGTATCAAAAAAAGTATGTTTTCCGTTCTTTTTATTTTTTGCTAATTCCTTTTCATCAAAATGATTATTTTTAGTTTTTAAATCATTTAACTTTACATATGAAAATCGAGTAACCGCTTTAAATAGATTAAAATGGTCTTTTGGTAATGTTTTATTACCTAATATTTTTGCCCAAGCTAATTTTAATTTTTTATGATTTAAAGTAGGGAAGAAGTTTTCAATATCTAGAACTAGTGCAACACAATTTTCTCTTCTCTCAATCTCACTAAATACATCTTTTGCAAAATGCATATTATTTTTAAACTTTATGTTATCATCAGTTTCAATTTTTCTGTAGGCAGTTATTGAATCTGAAAGCAATTTATTTTTACTTAAATAAGATTCATATTTTGGAGTTATAATTTTTTGAGTATAATATGAATAGACATGAGCATCTATATGAGTAGCATATAATATTTCTCTAATTTTTGCATTAGATATTATTTTCCCTTTTTTTGTTTTTTTATGAGAGCGCCTTAACTCTCCATTAAAATCAGACTCTTTATATCTACGCTGTTTGATTTCTTTAAAAATTAAAGGTAAAAAAGAGTGTTTTGCAATTTGCATTGGATTAGAAACATAATGTTTTACTTTGTTTCTAACTGAAACAGGTGTTTTGTTAGAAAAATGAGGGTAGCCTCTATCTTTAAACCAGTCTTTTTCTTTTTTCTTTTTCATAGTTAATAAAAGTAAGAGAAGTTCTCGCTCGGAATTTAATTTAATAAACGTAACATCATTAAATGATTGAGCTATTAACCGTATTCACGATTCCCGATGCAATTGAACGTATATTTACCTTTGGAGGTAAGTATGTTGTTAATTATAAATCTAAAGCTTATTACTATGATAGTAAACAGTCTCAAATTCTTCTGTTCTTCACCGATATTTATATATATGGGAGAACTTCTAACTAAACTATTTCGATTAAACAATATTATATTAATATATTCTTGGTTAATTGAAATAAATAACACAATAACTAATTCACGTATTTATTAATCCCTTTAAAAAAGGTCTGAATTAATTGAAATTAAAAATTTACAATGGCTCAATAAATGTTTATTATAGATAACTAAAGAACTTCCTTACTTAATTGTAAATATAAGTTTTTTTAGTTATTTTTAAACAAAAAATAATTATGAAAAATAAATTCCCTATTGGTTGTATTGTAACTTTTAAATCTCATCCATTATTATATGATTTTATGATAAAAGGAGATGGGAAATTGGTTCCTCCTTTTATGGTTGTTAAAGAAGTTTTTATTGAAGATAAAAAAAAGAAGATTGTTGATGATGTTACTGGAAAAACTATTGCAGAGAGAATAAAATATACTTGTGTGTTTTTTGATGATAATAAAAATGAGTTTAAAGAGGTGTTCTTATATGAATCAATGCTTGTAAGTTTTAAAGAGATTTTTATAGCAAAAATTGATGGAGAAATTGAATCAAAAAAATCTGATTATAAATCATTAATTGATGAAGCGTCAAAATATTCTACTCCAAAATATAATTATGGAAATATAGTATATTTTAAAACTAAAAAATTTGAAATTTTTAAAAAGAGAAACTCTGTTAAAACAACTAGAGATATAAGAACAAGCGTTGAAGAAGTGAGTACTAATCCTTATGTGAAAAAAGAAACAATTCAATATGTAGTAAATTATTCAACTCCAGAGTTTGTTTTATGTGGAATAAAAAAAGAAATTCAGGAGAATTTGTTTTATCCAAATGGAGATATAAGGAAAGTGATGTCAGAAATATTATATAAAGTAAAATGGTTTAATTCAAATCAAATGAAATTTAGTGAAATATTTTTGCCTGCGGAATGTTTTACAAATGTTCAGCCAATTAAAACTAAAGTTTTGCATAATAAAAGCTAAGAGTTTTATATTTGTCAACATAACCTTGTAGAGACTTTTTATGATTAAATGGATTTGTAGATTTATTTTTTTTACAATACTTGGTTGGAAAGTAAAAGGTAAGTTTCCAACTGATATTAAAAAATACATACTTATTGTTGCACCTCACACAAGTTGGGTAGATTTTCCTATAGCAATATTAATAAACTATGCTACAGGACTAAAAGCAAATTACGTAGGAAAAGCATCGCTGTTTAAACCTCCTTTTGGCTTTATATTTCGAGCGCTCGGTGGTGCACCAGTTGATAGGAGTAAAAGTACCAACTTGGTTGATTCAATAGTTGATATTTATAACTCAAAAGAAAGATTTATTTTAGGTATTTCTCCCGAAGGTACAAGAAAAAAAGTTGAGACTTGGAAAACTGGGTTTTATTATATAGCCAAAGGGGCAAATGTTCCTATTTTCTCTGCGGCGTTAGATTTTGAAAATAAAACACTGATAATCAAAGATGAAATATTTATACCTACCAGTGATAAAGAAGCTGACATAAAGCACCTAAGAGCTTTTTTTAAAGGGGTTAAAGGAAAGATACCAGAATATAGTTAAAGTCTTCAATTAATAAATTATAATTCTAAAAAAATATTATCTAAATATGATTTTTATCATAATTCATGAATCATTTTGGTTATAAATTTATATAACAATTTAAATCAATTATCATGAAAAGAAGAACACCAGTATCAGAAATAATGACAAAAGAAATCATCACTCTTAATCATACCGATGATTTATCTATTGCTGAAAGTTTATTTAAAAAAAATAATATTAGACATATTCCTGTTGTTAGTGGGAATAATATTATTGGTATGTTAAGTTATACCGATTTATTACGTATTAGTTTTGCTGACTCAATAGAGGAAGATGGTAATGTAGAATCTGTAGTTTATAATATGTTTACTATAGAACAGGTAATGGCAAAGAATTTAGTGAGTGTTAATTCGAAAACTACAATTAAAGAAGTGGCGGAAATTTTATCCAAAAAAGAATTTCATGCATTGCCAGTTGTTGATGAAGAAATATTAGTTGGAATAGTAACTACAACAGATTTAATAAATTATTTGATTGACCAATTTTAAAAGAAGAGGCTCAATATTGAGCCTCTTTTCATATTCTATTTATTCTTTATAAAAAGGTGGTCTAACTACAGTAGCAGGAATTGCTTTTTTACGAACTTGAATATGTATTTTACTCCCTTTCTTTGAAAACACTTTTGGAACATAGCCCATTCCTATTCCTTTTTTTAATGACGGACTCATAGTTCCAGAAGTAACATTTCCAATTATATTTCCATTCCCATCAACTATATCGTATCCTTGACGTGGTATACCTCGATCGTTTAATTCGAAACCAACTAATTTTTTGTCAACTCCATGTTCCTTTTGTTTAGCAAGTTCTTCAGAATTCATAAAATCTTTGGTAAACTTAGTTATCCAGCCTAAACCTGCTTCAATAGGAGATGTAGTATCATCAATATCATTTCCATATAAACAGTAACCCATTTCTAAACGCAGCGTATCTCTTGCCGCCAATCCAATAGGCTTAATTCCATAATCTTTTCCTGCTTCAAAAACTTTATTCCATACGTTTTCAACAACATCATTATTACAATAAATTTCAAATCCACCAGAACCAGTATATCCAGTAGCAGAAACAATAATACCATCATAACCAGCAAAATCAGTAATTTTAAAAGTATAAAAATCTATTGCTGCTAAATCTTCAGAAGTTAAACTTTGCATTGCTTCTATGGCTTTAGGTCCTTGAATAGCCAATAGAGAATAGCCTTCAGAAATATCTCTAATATTAGCATCGAATTTTTCATTGTGTTTTGAAATCCAATTCCAATCCTTTTCAATATTTGAAGCATTAACAACCAGTAGATAAGTTTCTTCTTTTAATCGATAGCAAATTAAATCATCTACAATTCCACCAGTATCATTTGGCATACAAGAATATTGTGCATCACCAACTTCCAATTTTGAAGCATCATTAGAAGTTATATATTGAACTAAAGCAAGAGCATTTTCTCCTTCAATTAAAAATTCTCCCATATGAGAAACATCAAAAACACCAACACCATTTCTAACTGTTTCATGTTCTGCGTTTACGCCTTCATAAGAAACAGGCATGTTGTATCCTGCGAATGGTACTAATTTTGCTCCAAGAGCCTCGTGTATATGTGTTAATGCTGTATTTTTCATGTAAAATTATTTTTGTGCTAATTTATAAAATATAGCAGTATTCCTAAAATTAAGTTAATGTTTTATTTGATGATTTTTTTCTTAGTATATTTGGCTAACAAAAAAATAAAAAAGATGAAAATTAAAAGCCTATTACTATTATTTTTAAGTATTTCAGTGTTAAATGGTTATTCTCAAGACGATTTACCACAAGATTATTTATCATCCGATTTTCATAAGGATAGAAGAGAACAGTTGCGTAAATCAATGCCCGCAAATAGTGTTGCTGTGTTTTTTGCCAATGCAGTAAGAAACAGAGCCAATGATGTTGATTATGTATATCATCAAGACCCAAATTTTTATTACTTGACTGGTTATCATGAGCCGAATGCTATGTTATTGATTTTTTCAGAAGATCAACAAAATGAGGATTCTACCTTTAATGAATTGATATATGTTCAAAAGAGAAATGAAATGGCTGAAATGTGGACAGGAAGAAGACTAGGGGTAGAAGGTACTGCAAATAAACTTGGTTTTAAGAATGTGTTTAATGGAGAGGATTTCAAAGATATTCCAGTAGATTTTTCAAAGTTTGACAAAGTAATGTTTAGAGATTTTTTTAATGATGTAAGAGATAATAAAAGAGATAATGCTGATTTATATAGTTTAATTGAACAATTTAAATCAAAAGTTTCTTATGAATCATTGCCGAGTAAAATTCCTGCAGGAGAAGAAATTGTGGAAGTTGAAACAAATATTGATGTTAGAAGTTTGCGAACACTTATGGCAAGTCTTAGAGAAATAAAAACCAAAGATGAATTGAAATTGTTGAAAAAAGCATGTGAAATATCTGCTGTTGGTCAGATAGAAATAATGAAAGCGATGCATCCTGATATGTCAGAGGCTGAGATTCAAGGAACGCATGAATTTGTTTATAAAAAATACAATGTTGAGTATGAAGGATATCCTTCAATTGTTGGAGTAGGTAACAATGGATGTGTATTGCATTATATAGAAAATACTAAAATGAGTGCAGGTAAAGAAATGGTGTTGATGGATTTAGGTGCTGAGTATCATGGATATACTGCCGATGTTACAAGAACAATTCCTGCAAACGGAAAATTTAATAAGGAGCAGAAAGCTATTTACGATTTGGTTTATAAAGCGCAAGAAGCTGGAATTGCTAAAACTGTGATAGGAAGTGATATGCGTAGAGATATTGACAAGGCAGGAAGAGATATTATCAATCAAGGATTAGCAGATTTAGGGATCATTGAATCACCAACTCAAAAACATTTATATTTCCCTCATGGTACCTCGCATCATATAGGTTTGGATGTTCATGATTTAAGCAATAGAGGTCCATTAAAAGAAAATATGGTAATTACTGTTGAGCCTGGAATTTATATTCCTGAAGGAAGTCCTTGTGATGAGAAATGGTGGGGAATAGCAGTACGAATTGAAGATTGTATTTTGATTACCAAAGATGGTCCTGTGAATTTATCAGCAATGGCGCCAAGATCTTCTGATGCTATTGAAGAAATGATGAAGGAAGAAAGTATTTTAAATGCTTTTAAATTGCCTAATTTAGATTAGGTATTTATAGATTATAAGACAAAGGAACCCAAAACTAATTAGTTTTGGGTTCCTTTGTAAATAGGCATATTTATATTATTATGTTCGCGTGCGAGGGTTTCGAGTACAAACTCGATATTGTTCGTTATTTTTTTAGATTTTTTAATTCTATATCAATTGCATTATTTAACTCTCTAATACGATTTAACATCTCTATATAAAGATCAATAGTTACTTGTCTAAATGAGATGCTTTCGCTTAATAAAATTTTGAAACCATCGTCTTTCTTTGCTTCATGAATTTTATTCAATATGATAGCTGGTTTTTTTAACTCTGCACTATAATAATCTTTACTTTCAGGGCTCGAAACAATCATTGGTGGAGTATTAGGGTCTAACTTACAGTATTTTAAAAAATAGGGTAACTTTACATCATAGGTTTCATATGAAGATAATTCATTTTCTATTTTTTTAATAGCTGTGTTAAAAAAGTCGTAAAATCTTGAAATATTTTTATGCAGTTCGTTATTAGTCAAAATATCAATTCTATTGTTTTGCAAATTTTCAAATGTAGATTCATGAAGTACGATTAATAAAGGTGTGGTAAGCGCAGCATTATAATCTATATTGGTATTGGGAATTTCTAAATCACTAGACAAAAAGTTCAATAATTTTTTTTCCTCATTGATGAATATGGAATGGTACTTTAGATTATAATTAATATCTAATGTATCTAACGAGAGGTCTTTTTGCAAATTCTCTAGAAGTACTATTTCTATTGCTCTTTCCTTTCTGTTTTCATTCCAATTGTTGATTTGAAGTGCAATTAAAATTCCAATAACGACAAGAATTATTTCACCAATTGCATATTTAAAATACTTTCCTGTTTTCCCTTCTGAAAGTAGATTTCGCCTAATTTTTCTAAAAAATTTTATCATTGGTTAGCGGCTAGTATAATGATGTGTAATATTTAGATAAGATTTTGTTCAAATGATTTTAATCTAATCATTAAAATTGATAAAGTCAAACTTCTTTTAGAGTGCGAATCAATACAATTAACTAATATCGAAAACTAAAAAAGCGTCAAAATTTCTATAATTTTGACGCTTTAAAATTTATTAGAAATAATGATATTATCTATTAGGAGCCATTAATTTGTAAACAAATCCAGCCAAAATTGCTCCAACAATAGGAGCAACCCAAAATAGCCATAGTTGTCCCATAGCATTAGCTTCTGCAAATATTGCAACTGCTGTACTCCTAGCAGGATTTACTGAGGTGTTTGTTACAGGAATACTAATTAAGTGAATAAGCGTTAAAGCCAATCCAATTGCCATACCTCCAAATCCTGGAGAAGCATTTTTATGTGTAGCTCCTAATATTACGATTAAGAACATAAAAGTCATCACAATTTCGATAACTAAAGCACCAACTAATCCAAAGTTTACTCCATAAACATTGGCATCATAAAAGTTAGTCGCGAATGCTCCAGGATCAGCACTAATAGTTTGTCCTCCACTTGTATAAATAATATACAAAATTCCTGCTCCAACAGCACCTCCAAGTACTTGTGCGATAATATAGGGTACTAATTCTTTAGCATCAAATCTTCCTCCAGCCCATAATCCAAGAGAAACTGCTGGATTAAAATGCCCTCCTGAAATATGCCCTAAAGCGTATGCACCAGTCAATACTGTAAGACCAAATGCTAGCGAAACTCCTACGAGTCCAATACCTATATTTGGAATTCCTGCTGCCAAAACTGCTGCACCACAACCTCCTAATACAAGCCATGCTGTTCCAATAAATTCTGCGACTAATTTTTTCATAATGAATGTTTTAAGTTTAAGTTAATTGATTATAAATATACAATTAATTAGACACAAACATTTCGGTTATAGTCACATAGATAGAAAACAGAATGATATTTATAGAAATTTCTAACTCAATAAAAAGTCTTTGAGTTCTGAATATTTGCTGATTTGTGTAGCAACTTTTTCTTTATTTAAAACGGTTTTAATTTGTTCAGGTATTTCAATTTTATCAGCAATTGTAGCATCCAAAACTGGCGAAAATTTAATTGGATGTGCAGTTTCTAAAAAGATACATTGTGCATTATTAGTCTTCAAATATTCTTTAACACCGAGATAAGCTACTGCACCATGAGGATCAGCAATATAATTGCTGTTGCTATATAAATATTGCATTGCTTCACGAGTTTCTTCATCAGTAAAAGAATAGGAGTGTAGGTTATTTTTTAACTTCTCAAAATCATTATTGTGTAGTTTTTCTATTCTAATAAAATTACTTGGATCACCAACATCCATAGCATTTGAGATGGTTTGAACAGAACGTTTTGGTTCGTATTTTCCTGTTTTTAAATAGGTTGGCACAACTTTATTTTCATTAGTTGATGCAATAAATAAATCAATTGGTATACCTAATTTCTGAGCCATCATTCCTGCGCATATATTTCCATAATTTCCACTTGGAACAGAAAACACTAATTTTTTTGACTTGTCTTTTAATTGTTTGTAAGCAAATGCGTAATAGAACATTTGTGGTAACCAACGCGCTATATTTATGGAGTTTGCAGAAGTTAATTGCATATAATCAGTAATAGAAGTATCCAAAAATGCCTTTTTGACCATTGCTTGACAGTCGTCAAAAACTCCATCAACTTCAAGCGCTCTTATATTTTTACCAAGAGTAGTTAATTGTTTTTCTTGAATATCACTAACCTTTCCACTTGGATACAAAATAACAACATCAACACCTTTAACACCTAAGAAACCACTTGCTACTGCGCCTCCTGTATCTCCTGATGTTGCTACTAAAACAGTAACTTGATTCGAATTATCTTCATTAAAATATGATAAGCACCTTGCCATAAATCGTGCACCAACATCTTTAAATGCCATTGTAGGTCCGTGAAAAAGCTCAAGTGAGTAGATGTCTTTCTCAACTTCAACTAATGGGAATTCAAATGATAAAACATCAGTAATAATATCTTTTAATATAATAGATGGTATTTCATCACCTACAAATTGTTTGATTAATTCAAATGCAATTTCGTTGTTAGAATATTCTTCGATATTTTCAAAGAAAGAATCCTCTAGAGGTCTTATTTCTTCAGGAAAATAAAGTCCTTTATCTGGAGCCAATCCTTTTACTACTGCTTCTTGAAATGAAACTTTTGGCGAATTGTTATTTAGACTATAGTATTTCATTTATGACAGTATTTTTATCCCTTCGGTATTGATTTTTGATACATGAATATCAAATTCAATATTAGTATTGTTATATATTTTTGATATTACTTTTGCTACTTTGTTTGCAGTTTCTTCACCTTTAGATAATGAGAAAATTGAAGGGCCAGATCCAGAAATTCCACATCCTAATGCACCAGTATTCATTGAAGCATTTCTAACTTTATCGAAGTGAGGAATCAATTGTGAACGATGTGGTTCGATAATATAATCTTTCAACGACTCTGCAATTAATTCATAGTCTGATGTGTAAAGCCCACTCACTAAACTACCTACATTTGCCCATTGCTTTATAGCTTTTGATAATTCAATTTGCTTTGGCAAAATAGCTCTTGCTTCTGAAGTTTTAATTTCTATTTTTGGATGAATGATTGTTGCGTATAACTCAGATGGAGTAGGTAATGCAATAATTTTCAAAGGATTAATGCTTTTTACTAAAGTAAAACCTCCAAAAATTCCAGGTGCAACATTATCGGCATGTTCTACACCACTAGCAATAGCTTCACCTTTCATTCCATGTAAAGTCAATTCCTGATTATTAAAGGGCCTCCCTAATAATTCATTGATAGCAAATACAACACCTGAAGCACTTGCAGATGAACTCCCAATACCGCTTCCAGGTTTAATCTTTTTGTAAATTTCAATTTCAACTCCAAAGTCAGCATTTGCACTCTTTAAAATTGATAAAGCCGCAACTCCAGCAACATTTTTAGTTACTTCAAAAGGTAAATCAGCACCTACAATTCTAGTAATTTTAACTCCTTTATCAACAGTTTTTCGAATAATCATTTCGTCTCCAATGTTGTCTAAACAAAAGCCAAGAACATCAAATCCACACGAAACATTGGCTACAGTTGCAGGAGAAAATATTTTTATTTCATTCATAGTCAGTTATTTATTTCCTATTCTGATAATATCTGCAAATAAACCAGAAGCTGTCACTTCAGCACCAGCACCAGCGCCTTTGATGATTAGCGGTTGATCTTTATATCTATCAGTGTAAAACAGCACTATATTATCAGATCCATCTAAATTATAAAATGGATGATTGCTTGAAATGTGTTGCAAGCCAACTTTTCCTTTTCCATTATCAAATTCTGCAACATATTTTAAACGACAATTTTCTTTTTCAGCATTTAATCTTATTTCGTTAAAGTGTGATGAATTTGCCTGTAATGTATTTAGAAAATCATCAACTGTTTGTGCATCTAGTGAATCTTTTGGCAAGAATGAATCATTTTTAATGTCATCTAATTCTAATGTATATCCGCTTTCTCTAGCCAAAATAAGAATTTTTCGCATCACATCAACACCACTTAAATCTATCCGTGGATCTGGTTCTGTGAAACCTAATTCTCCTGCTTCTTTTACAATGTTATAAAATGAATTGTTAGCATTAAAGTTATTGAAAATATAATTCAAACTACCAGACAAAACAGCCTGTATTTTTGTGACTTTATCTCCAGATAAAATTAAGTTTTTGAGAGTGTCAATTATAGGTAATCCTGCACCAACATTGGTTTCAAATAAGAAAGGTGCGTTGTACTTTTTTGATAATAATTTTAATTCTTGATACTTACTATATTCCGATGAACAAGCAATTTTATTACATGTTACAACGGCAATACTGTTTTTTAAATAATCGGCATATAAAGTTGAAATATTTTCATTTGCTGTATTATCAATAAAAATGCTATTACGGTAATTGAGTTCTTTTATTTTATCAGAAAACAGATTTAAGTCAAGATATTCACCATTTTCAATAAGTTTTGATTTCCAGTTATTTAAATTAATACCATCACTGTCAAAATACATTTTTTTTGAATTAGTAATTCCAATTATTCGAACATCTAAGCGTTGTTCGTCAATCAAAAACTGCTGTTGTTTATGAATCTGTTCCAATAATTTTCCTCCTACATTTCCTACACCTACAACAAATAAATTAAGTTGTTTAGTATTTCCTTCAAAAAACGTGTTGTGTAAGGTGTTTAAAGCTTTTTTAACATCTTTTTGCTCAATCACGGCAGTAATATTTTTTTCAGAGGCTCCTTGAGCAATTGCCCTTATATTTACATTGTTTTTACCTAATGTACTGAACATTTTACCACTTATTCCTTGATGGTTTTTCATCTTATCTCCAACCAATGCAATAATTGCCAACCCATCTTCAATAATTAATGGATCAATAATTTTTTGCTCTTTTTCGTATGCAAATGCAATATCAAAAAGCCTTTTTGCTTCATCTACGTCAGAACTATTTATTCCCATACATAAAAAATGTTCAGAAGAAGCTTGAGTAACTAGAGAAACATTAATATCAGCATTGGAGAGTACTTCCAAAATTCTCTTAGTAAACCCAGGAATTCCAATCATTCCACTTCCTTCAATAGTTATAAGAGCAATATTTTCTACATGACTTATTCCTTTAGCTGGAGATTTACTTCCATTAGTTTCACTTGTGATTAATGTACCAATCTCATACGGTCTAAAAGTATTTTTTATTCTAATTGGAATTTTTTTGTCCAATACTGGTTGAATTGTAGGAGGGTAGAGCACCTTAGCGCCAAAGTGTGAAAGTTCCATCGCTTCATGATAAGAAATGTGCTTAATTGGTTTAGCTTGTTTCACTAACCTTGGATTTGCTGTAAACATTCCGCTGACATCTGTCCAAATTTGGAGTTCTTCAGCATTTAAAGCTTTTGCAAAGATTGATGCGGTGTAATCAGAACCTCCACGACCTAAAGTTGAATTTTCATCATTATATGTTGAAGCAACAAATCCTGGAGCAATTATTATTTTTGATGTATTGTTGGAGTAAAAATGTTGAATATTCTCTTCTGTAATTTTGAAGTCTACATTTGCATTAGTATAATCTTCATCAGTAATGATTAACTCTTGTGAGTTTTTTAAAGTCACATCTAACCCTCTGTTTTTCATAGCCTCCGAAATGATAAATGAAGAGAGGATCTCTCCAAAACTTACAATCTTATCATTTGTTTTATTTGAGAATTCATTAATCAAATAAATGCCTTGCAAAATGTTTTGTAATTCTTCAAAGTATGTGCTGATTTGTAATAGAACTTCTTTTTGAGAACCATTTTTTATCAATCCTTTTACGGTTTCAAAATGTCTGTTTATGAGTGATTCAATATCAACAATGTAAGAAGTGTCTTTTTTCTCTGCATTTCTTGCTGCATTTAATAATATGTCTGTTGCACCTCCAAGTGCTGAGACAATTACTATTACTGAATCGTTTTTTGAACTATTTTCAATAATATCAATTACTTTATTGATATTGTCAGCATTTGCTACCGAAGTTCCTCCGAATTTTAATATGTTCATTTTTGTAAATTGTGATGCTTAATAATGTTAGTATGTAACTAATTCTTTATTTCTTCAATTTTTTGAAAAAATATATATAATCCTGGATAATATGTATAAATGAAAACCCCTAAAGGGTCATAATTGTCATCATAGAAATAGATACCAAAGAAATGGTATTCGAAGTAGTATTAAAATTTAAATCTCTATTTGACATGCAACAAATTTAAATGTTAATTTTTAATGTCAAAACTTTTTAAGAAGTAATTTACTATAAATCAATTATTTTTTGATTTCTTAGTATATCATCAAAGTTTTCTCTTTCTCTTATGAGGTAATCTTTGCCATTATAGATTAATACTTCAGCAGGTCTAAATCTTGAATTATAATTTGAAGCCATTGAGTAACAGTAAGCTCCTGCATTATCAAAACATAAAATATCGCCTTCAGTAATTTCATTGATTCTTCTGTTACTACCAAAAGTATCAGTTTCACAAATATATCCTACAACTGTATAGTAACGTTCTCTTCCATTTGGATTTGAAATATTTGTAATATGATGATAAGATTCATACATCATTGGCCTTATTAAATGGTTAAAACCAGAATCAATTCCCGCAAAAACGGTAGATGTAGTCTGTTTAATAACATTTACACTTACCAAAAACTTACCTGCATTGCTAACCAGAAATTTGCCAGGTTCAAACATTAAAGTTAATTCTCGACCATACTCTTCACAAAACTCATTAAACCTAGCACCCAATCTTTCTCCTAATTCTTCAATATTGGTTTCTATATCATTCTCTTTGTATGGTACTTTGAAACCACTACCAAAATCTACAAAGTCAATAGTTTTAAATTCTTTTACTGTATTTAATAAGATGTCAGTTGCTCGCAAAAATGTATCAATATCCAATATGTCAGAACCAGTATGCATATGAATTCCATTGATGTGCATTCCTGTATTTTCTACAATACGTTTAATGTGTGGAACTTGATGTATTGATATACCAAATTTAGAATCAATATGACCAACAGAAATTTTATGGTGTCCTCCAGCCATAACATGAGGGTTTATACGAATACAAATAGGTGTTTTAGGGTATTTTTGACCAAATTGCTCTAATATTGAGAGGTTGTCAATGTTGATATGAACACCCAACTCAGCAACTTGTTCAATCTCTTCAAGTGAAACTCCGTTTGGAGTATAAATAATATCTTTTGGATTAAATCCAGCTTTTAAACCCAATTGAACTTCTTGTATAGAAACAGTATCGATTCCAGAATTTAATTGCTTAAATAACTTTAAAATTGAAACATTAGAAAGTGCTTTGACAGCATAATTTATTTTTAATTTTTTTACTGAAGAAAATGCGTTTGTTATGCGTTTGTATTGTGTTTCAATAGTTTTAGCATCATAAACATATAAAGGGCTGTCGTATTTTTTCACAAGAGACAAAAGTAAATTTCTTTCCATATCAAATGAGTTCTAAAGTGTTTATTAGTTGAATTGATTCACAAATTCTTTGGTTAATATTTTCATTGCCGTAAATCTGAGTTGAAATTAATAGATAAGAATCTACGGATGTTTTTATGTAAACATCTAAAGTGTTAAAATCAAAATTATTTTTTTTGCCAGCGGAATGGTGCCAGTATGAAGGCTTATCGTTTATATTTTCAAACTTTGATTCAATAATTGTTAAGTCAGAATTTGATTTAATTTTTTCTTCTAGAGACTCATCAAGTATAAGTTCACCAGATTTCCAAGTTGTGTCTAAAATATAAGTTTCAGAAAGTTGTTTTGTTGTATCGGCTGTAAATACTGCTGATTGATATTCATCAAAATAGAGTTTAGTTTTCCAATTTTCTGGAACTTTTATTTTAAAATTCTTTTTAACATCCTTGATTTCTTTTAATTTAATAATAGTATTTGAATTTTGACATTTAAAAGAAGTTTCTAGTTCACTTTTCTTATTACAACTATTTAAAAATACTGCTAAAAGCAATAGTAATGTTAACTTAAATTTCATCTTTATAATTTCTTAAGATAAGAGACAAATGTAGATAAAAATTTAAACAGAAAAAGGCGTTGTTAAAGAATAATTTTAATTAAAAAATAACATTAGGAAGTTATTCAATAACAAACAAATTTTTATCCACAAACATGTTAGAGCCACTAGTTTCTTTCTTTGAGTTTGTAAACTCTTTAGTTTCAATTTTGTTTTGATTAAACACCATTCTATTACCTGTCGTAATAAATGTAATTGCTCTTTCTAATAATGGTTCAGTTAGTTCGCCTAATACACCTAAATTGTCTCTATCTTCAGGAAATTCAATTGTTGGATCAAACCCATCTTGATCATTTACGCCTAGTTTATTTTGCTCTTCCAAAATTATTGGCTGCATTGCCCATGTATGATTTGGGTTTGCGCCTTCTCGTTGATAGTTTGGAGAATCATATAAAGTTACAGAAGCGACATATTTGCCTTCGGTTTTTGTTCCAATGGTAGTAACATTTATATAAGGATTTAATCCATTTATTATTAATTCACTTGCCGATGCAGTTCCACCAGTAGTTAAGATTACAATATCACCTAAATTAAGGCTATTTATTGCCCCACCGCCAGAAATTTGGTCAACAAAATTGTTGATTAAACTTCCTGGATTTGAACTTTCAAAATAGTTTTGCCATTTATCATTCCATTTTTCTTGGGTAAATAATTGTCCCGTAAATTGACCTGTTATCATACTAGCAAGATAGGTTGACGTTCTTACTGAACCTCCTGGATTGTATCTTAAGTCTAACACTAAATCGGTAACACCTTCATTTTTAAGTGTAGCAAAAGCATCATTCAATTCATTATTAAAAGCACTCGTAAAACCATTGTACATTAAATACCCAATTTTTTTACCCATTACATCAAAAGTTTTGGTAATAAATACTGGGTTCTCTTGAATTTCAGTTTTTGAAAGTTCTACCGATTGTCCATTTGAAGTAGGATTTCCTCCATTATAATCTGCTAGATTGAGAGTGTAACCAGAACTTGCACTTGAAAATAATAAATCTCTATAATTATTTATTGTTAATTCATTACCATTAACAGCATGAAAAAGGTCTCCTCTTTGAATATTTTTAGTTGATGCATCAGAATCAGGAATGATGTATTTGATATACCCATAAATATCTGTTTCACTTCCAGTTTCAAAAACCAATCCAAATTCAGCGCCAGTAGTTCCAGAAATACCTTGAATAAGTTGTTGTTCAAGTGCAATATAGTCATCAACAATCCATGAATATTTATCAGTATTAGGATAATTATTCAATAGCGTGTAGAAAAGTTCTTCTGGTTGACTATAATTATTTAAAAAACTATTTAGCTGTTCTTGAGAGGAAAAACGTTGATCTGACAAATCAGGAATATCTTGTTGCCAAAAATAATATGCATTTAAACCTTTCCAAATAAAATTTTGAATTTCTATATCTTCTGGAATGTTGTTTTCTTCTTTGCTGCAACTGTAGAGTCCTAAGGCTAGTATTAATAATAGATAAAGGGATGATTTGAGTCTCATGTTTTGGGTTTGTTTACTTTTAATTAGTTGCAAGTTATTAAAAAACTTTACAAAATTTAATACTCATTGTTACAAAAACGTAACTTGTTCGTCATAATTGTAACAAACACAAAAAAACTAACAACTAACTAAACAAATTTAATGAAACAATCTGAGTTTTTAAATATGGTAATGCCTTTAAAAGATAAGGTTTTCCGATTTTCTAAACGTCTATTAGTATCTACTGAAGAAGCAGAAGATGCAACACAGGAATTGTTTCTTAAATTATGGAGGAATAGAGAGAAAATAAGTTCTTATAAAAATGTTGAGGCTTTTGCTATGACAATGACTAAAAATTATTGTTTTGATAGGTTGAAATCTAAACAAGCTAGTAATATGTCGCTTGTTCATAGTAATTATAAAGAAAAAGGAACATCATTAGATAGAAGAACAGAACTGAATGATAGTGTTTCAATTGTTCATCAATTGATTGCTAAATTACCAGAGCAGCAGCGAATGATTATTCAGTTAAGGGATGTAGAACAATACGAATTTGAAGAAATTGGCAAGATGCTTGATATAAAGCCAACAGCGGTTAGAGTTGCGCTATCAAGAGCCAGAAAAACAATAAGAGAACAATTGATTAAACAACACAATTATGGAATCATCTAGAATAGAACAATTGTTAGATAAATATCTAAATGCAGAAACTACATTGCAGGAAGAAGAAGTGTTACAAGACTATTTTACAAGTCACAATGTTGCACCTCATTTAACTCAATACAGCGCTTTATTTGGATATTTTGCTGAAAGTAAAACTGAGCGTTATACTAAAACCATTCAATTAAATACTCAAAAGAAGAATTGGAAATGGTTGTCAGTTGCAGCGTCAGTAGTATTGCTTTTCAGTGTATATACTGGATATAATAAACTATATCCTGCTAACTCTGGATTATCAGAGTCTGAAATGGCTGAAGCAAAGCGAGCTTTAGCAGACACTCAAAAAGCCTTTCAAATGCTGTCAAAAAACATGAATAAAGGGACAGCAGCAATAGGTTATTTGGAAAATTATGAAACAACAACAAATAAAATTTTTAAAAACAAGTAAACAAAGAGAATCATGAAAAAAGTAATTTTAATAATCGCAATAGCATTAATGCCGTTTTTAAGTAATGCACAAACATCAGTATTTGATAAGTTTGACGGTAATGAAGAAGTAACAACAATGGTTGTGAGTAAAAAAGCATTTGAGTTAATGGCAAAACTTGGAAGCGGAAGTGAAGAGGCTAAAGAATATATGGATATGGTTGGAACTCTAGATGGATTAAAGGTTTTTACAACTGAAAATAAATCTATTGCTTCTGATATGCAAAGTACTGTAACTAAATATTTAAAATCTTCTAAATTAGAAGAGTTATTTAGAGTTAATGATAAAGAAGCAAATGTTAGAATATATGTTAAAGAGGGTAGAGATGATGATCATGTAAAAGAACTTTTAATGTTTGTGAATGGTATTGGAAAACACATGAAGGATAGTGAAATGGGTAGAAATGCTGAAGCAGTTATCTTATCATTAACAGGTGATATTGATTTAAATATGATCGCACAGTTAACAGAGCAATTAAATATTTCTGGTGCAAAGCATTTAAAAAATGCAAATAAGCAATAATTAATAATAATAAAACTCTCGGTTTTCCGAGAGTTTTTTAAATACATTTAAATGAAACAGTTTGTAAAATATATTGGAGTGCTATTAATAGTGTCGAGTCTATTGGTGTCATGTGATCAACATCCATCATTACAAAAATATTATGTTGATAGTAATGACAATCCAGAATTTGTGAATTTTGACATTCCTGCAAGCGTACTTCAATTAAAAAATGAAAACGTTTCTGAAGAAAGTTTGGAAACGTTAAAGTCTATAAAAAAAGTTAATATTTTAGGATATCAACTTAAGGCAGATAATAAAGACACTTACAAAGCCGAAAAGCAAAAAGTGAAAGAGATATTAAAAAATCCAAAATATCAAGAATTAATTACAATAGGGCATGGTAAACAATCTTATACTGTTAAGTTTTTGGGAGAAGAAGATGCTATTGATGAAGTTATCTTTTTTGGATCTGATAAAGAAAGAGGTTTTGCTTTAGTAAGAATATTAGGGAATAATATGGATCCATCAAAAATGATGGCTTTGGCTCAGGATATTAAATTGGATGGAGAAGAAGGTTCAATGAAAGAAATAGAATCATTATTTAAAGGTTTTATGTAATATTAAGTTTTTAACTTATTTTTAAGGCGCTGTGTAAAAACACAGCGCCTTTTAACTTTAAATTAACTGGTTAAAAGTGTTAAAAAATTATTTTTGCAATCAGAAAAAAAATATTTGAATGAGGATTAATAAAGTTTTAGTAGTTGTAGTAATAACTTTTAGTCAATTATTATTTTGTCAAAATAAAGTTTATAAAGGTGAGCGAGCGAAAATAAATAATTTAGTTCACACAAAACTTGACTTAAGGTTTGATATACCAAATAGTTTGATGCATGGTAAGGCTGAAATAACTTTGACACCCCATTTTAATCCAGTTGAAGAATTAGTTTTGGATGCTAAAGGGATGATAATTCATAGCGTACAAGTTAACAATCAAAAAGTTTCTTTTAATTATTTTGAAAATAAAGAATTGATTATTCAACTTGATAGAAGTTACACTAAAAATGAAAAATATATAGTAACTATTGATTATACTTCACAACCAGAAAAGGTTGTAAAACTTGGCGTAGCAGATGAAAAAGGTTTATACTTTATTGATCCTAACGACACAAATCCAAAAATCCCAACTCAGATATGGAGTGAATCAGAACCAGAACTAAGTAGTATTTGGTTTCCAACAATTGATGCACCAAACCAAAAATCTTCTCAAGAAATTTCATTGACAGTGCCTAGTTATTACGAAACCTTGTCGAATGGAAAATTATTAAGTCAGCATAGTAATCCTGACAATACTAGGACAGATACTTGGAAGCAAGATTTAAAGCATGCTCCGTATTTATTTTTTATTGGTATTGGTGAATTTAGTATTGTGAAAGATACCTGGAAGGGAAAGGAGATAAATTATTATGTTGAAAAAGATCAAGAACCATTTGCAAAGGGTGTATTCGGAAAGACTCCAAAAATGCTTCAGTTTTATGAAGATTTATTTGGTGTTGAATATCCTTGGGAAAAGTATAGTCAAATAGTTGTAAGAGAATATATAAGCGGTGCTATGGAAAATACTACAGCAGTTGTACATTCTGATGATGCTTATCAAAATTCAAGAGAATTGATTGATGAAAATACTTGGGAGAACACAATTGCCCATGAAGTAATTCATCATTGGTTTGGAGATTTAGTAACTGCCGAAAGTTGGAGTAACTTACCCTTAAATGAAGCATTTGCTAATTATGGAGAGTATCTTTGGTTTGAGCATGAGTACGGAAAGGATTATGCAGAAAATTTTATATATAAAGAACGTCAAAGTTATTTAAGGTCTAAAAAAAATAAGACTAAAGATTTAATTCGTTTTGATTATGATAAACCTTCTGATATGTTTGATAGTGTGAGTTATGAAAAAGGAGGTTTGGTAATGCATATGCTTAGAAATTACTTGGGTGATGAGGTATTTTTTGCTGGGCTAAAAAAATATTTGAACGACAATAAATTTGGTACTGCTGAAGCACACCAACTTAGATTGGCACTTGAGGATATCAGTGGGAAAGATTTAAATTGGTTTTTTAATCAATGGTTTTTTAGTAATGGTCATCCCGAATTATTAGTATCACATTCGGTTGGTGCTTTTGGAAATCAAGTGACGGTTAATATCAATCAAACTAATGAGGTTTTTGAATTCCCATTAAATATTGATGTTTATCAAGTTGGTGGGAAAACTACTCATATGGTTTGGGTAAATAAATCTCAGCAATCCTTTTCTTTTGAATTAGATTCAAAATTGAAATTGGTTGACGTAAATCCTGAAGGAATATTATTATCAGAGATTGTCCAAAATAAAACGATAGATGAATATGCATATCAATATTCTAATGCTAAATCTTATAAAAGTAGAAGAGAAGCAATTGAGTATTTGGCCAATAAGCAAGATAATGCTGTTGCATTTAAAACAATGACTAAAGCTTTGAATGATAGATCATTTAGATTGCGGATTCTTGCTTTGGAAAAACTTGATTTAGCTAACAAATATAGTAAAGGTAAAGCGATACAGGTAGTTGAAAATTTAGCAAAAAATGACAAGTATGCATTGGTTAAGGCAGCAGCAAACATCACACTAGCTAAGTTGGTAGATCCAAAATATATCAATCATTTTTTACAGGCTCTAGAGAGTCAATCATATAAGGTGATTGAGAGTGCGGTAGTAGGCTTATACCAAATAGATAAGAATAAAGCATTGGTTAAAATCGATCAATTATCGGACGATGTTAAATCTCATATGCCAAGGGTTCTTACTGGTTATTATTTAGAAAATAGAGATGAAAAGTATATGAATTTTATCGCTAATAATTTGGTTGATGGGCTTTTTTATATTCAAGATAAAAAGGTTGCTGACACTTATATGAGCGCTTTTAATTGGGTCTCTCAAAGCGACAATAAAGAAGCTATTTCGAATTTGGTAGATTCATTTGTTAGTGCCGGAATTCAGTATAAAAAATACGGTGCTGATGTTGCTGCTCTTAACTTTTTAAGACAAATGGTTAATATACAACGCAATACAAATAATGCTAATAAAAAAGAAATTGAGGTGTTGATAAAATTTGGTATGGCAAAATTTATTGATTAAAAACTTCACAATATTTGTTTATTACCTTAAAATAAGCGAGTTTTGCCTTGGTAGAGGTTTAAATTGCTATGAAAAAAATAATCGTCCCAAATAATATTGAAATCATTATATCTTCTTTTGGTGGTGTAGGTACTTCATTTTTATTAGAATATTTTGAGAGTTATGCTCGAACAAACTCGCCATCCGATTTAGACTTCGTTAAACATTCTTCAGTACCGCCAATTAGTTTTAATAGAAAGGTAAAATTTATTTATATATATGGAGACCCAATCTTGGCAACTGTTTCATTATTTAGGCGAAAATACCATTACTATCAATCAAAAAAATTATCATTTTATAAGTCTGCTAAATCAATGCCAGAAAGTTTAAGTCTTGAGGATTATGCTAAAGGGCAAAATGATTATTTTTATTTTGAAGAGCATTTCAATAATTGGCATACTAAATTTTTAGCGCATCCAACCTGTTTTATCAAATATGAAAAATTAAATGAGGTGAAAGAGGAATTAATTAAATTCCTTGAATTACCTGAGGATAGTTTGATAAATTTCCCAACTTATACTCAACGAAAATCTAATCTTGAAAACTTAGATCCTGATACTCGTAAAGGTTTAGAATTGCTTTATGGTGATTTTTCAGAAAAGTTGTCTAATATGAAAGATTTTGAAATAAGATTGCCTAAAAAACAACTGTTTTATTGGTTAAAATATTTTAATAAACTTTATGCAAAAGCGCTATTAAATCAGTTTTTTAGTTATACAGGAGTAAAGATTAGAAGAAAATTTCCAACACTATTTTGGTCTTTAAATAAATTAAAACCTAAAAGTTGGCGAATATAATGTTAGGTAAATTCTAATGTTTAAATTTTTTAAAAGTTCCGTTTTTATAGAAAATAATGATGTTTTCAATTTCTTCATCAGAGCCATTATTGTCTTTTTCAGAAAAATCGAATAGTGTTGAGGGGTCTTGATTAGTTGCGTATTTTTGCCTCGGAAAAGTTCCTTCACCTTTTAATAACCAATATAATTCTACTTCAGGATAGGTTTCTAAAATTTTTAACACAAAATCTAAACTAGGTTTATTTCTTCCAGAGAGTAAATGTGAAATACTTGAGCGTTGTACGTGTATAGATTCTGCTAGAGCAGTTGCAGTTAACCCATAAAATTCCATCATTTTTTTTAATCGTTCAGCGAACTCAATATTGTTTACCATTGTAACAGTTTCTAGTGAGTTACAAATGTAAATTTTCATTCAATCAATTACAAGCAATCGTGAAAGGATATTTTTAAATTAAAATATTACTTTATATAATATAATGTAAATTATTAAAATACAGTCGTTTATTTTTTTAATATAAATAAAATTTATAACAATATACACAATAAATTTAAATGTTAAAATTTTGAGTGGTTTAAGAAATGGATTTGTTGCAATGAAATAATTGATTATTACAACTGTAAACTTTATTGAAATTTTCAGTATAGTATTTGTGTTTTTTGTACACCCATTTTTTGGATAAATTAGCACAAAAACAGTATCAATAAAAAGGTTATTTTTGTAATATGAAATCAGTCTATTTAAAAGATATAATAAATTGGTATACCAACAATTTTGAATCAAAATTGACTGGTTTACGAATTCTATTTGATGATATTGAGCCATTAATTAATGATTTACCATCAGAATTTAAAACTAAAATTTTAGGAAAATCTGAAAATGGCATTCCAATTTATAAGATTTCGATAGGTAAAGGTGAAAAAAGAGCCTTGATTTGGTCTCAAATGCATGGTAACGAAAGTACTGGAACAAAGGCACTCTTTGACCTATTTAGATTTTTTAATGATTCTGAAGAGGCACCTGAGATAAAAGAGCAAATATTAGCTAATTGTACATTAATTTTTATACCTATACTCAATCCTGATGGTGCAATTACATATACACGAGAAAATGCTAATGATATAGATTTAAATAGAGATGCAGTTGATTTAAAAGCAGTTGAAAGTAAACTTTTAAGAAATGTTTTGGATGAATTTAAACCAGATTTTTGTTTTAACCTTCACGATCAGCGCACTATCTTTAATGTTGAAGGGACTAAAAATCCTGCAACTTTGTCTTTTTTAGCACCTTCAATTGATGTAGAACGCACATTAACACAAAGTCGTAAAGAAACAATGTCGGTGATTGTGTCAATGAATTCAGTACTTCAAGAGATAATACCTAATCAAGTAGGAAGATATACTGATGAGTTTTATCCAACTGCAACTGGTGATAATTTTCAAAAGTTAGGTTATAATACCATTTTAGTAGAAGCTGGTCATTTTACTGGTGATTATGAGAGAGAAGAGACAAGAAAATATAATTTTATTGCTTTGTTACAAGGACTCAATTTTATAGCGAAGTCAAACGATTATAACAAATACAAACCTTATTTTGATATACCAAATAACAACTCTAATTTTTTTGATATTATTTATAAGAATGCTTTATATACTGTTGATGGTAAAGAAACTTTAACGAATTTAGGTATTCTGTTTAAATATAAAGTGGTAGATAATAAATTAATAAGATATGAGTCGGTTGAAAAAATCGGTGATTTAAATGATTTTTATGGGCATTTAGAAATTGATTTTAATAATAAACATTATAATTAGTAATATTTTATTAATTTAATAATAAAATTAACTTTTTGGTTAAAAATAATTATTATATTTGCTATAAGTTTACAAAAAACATAATCAATGAAGAAGTTTGTATTAGATGAAATTGATCATCAAATTTTAGATATTTTAATAGATAATGCTCGTACACCTTTTACTGATATTGCTAAGAAACTAGTAGTTTCAGCTGGTACAATTCATGTGCGAGTAAAAAAAATGGAAGAAGAGGGTATCATTAAAGGTTCAACTTTAACTATTGATTATGAAAAAATGAACTATGCATTTATTGCTCATATTGGTGTATATCTTGAGAAAACATCTAGAACTAAAGATGTGATTGATGCATTAGGATTGATTCCTAATATTACTGTTGCTTACATTACTGCAGGTAAATATAATATTTTTTGCAAGATAAGAGCAAAAAATACCAATCATGCGAAAGAAATTATTTTTATGATTGATGATATTCCAGGAGTAGCACGAACAGAGACAATGATCTCCCTTGAGGAAAGCATCAATGATAAGAAGCGATTGATGCATTCTGTATTTAGAGATTTGTAAAAAATAGTAAATAAATAAGTTAAAATCTTCATCATTTTTTTGATGAAGATTTTTTATTTACTCATATATTTTACAGTATATTTATCAAAATTTTAAATCTAATATTATCATTAATTATAATAAACATAACTTATCTGATAATCAGTTAGTTGATTTGTATAAGTCGCTATTAAAACCTCGAATGATTGAAGAGAAAATGTTGGTTTTATTGCGTCAAGGAAAAATATCTAAATGGTTTTCTGGAATAGGTCAGGAAGCAATCTCAGTTGGTGTAACTTCGGCTTTAAATTCTGACGAATACATTTTGCCAATGCACCGTAATTTAGGCGTTTTTACTACCCGAAAAATACCTTTGCATAGATTGTTTAGTCAATGGCAAGGGAAAATGAATGGATTTACCAAAGGTAGAGATCGTTCTTTTCATTTTGGTACGCAAGAATATAATATTGTTGGTATGATTTCTCATTTGGGACCACAATTAGGTGTAGCAGATGGAATTGCGCTTGCCAGTAAATTGCAAAATGATGAAAAAGTCACAGCAGTATTTTCTGGAGAAGGAGGGACAAGTGAAGGTGATTTTCATGAAGCATTAAATATTGCTTCCGTATGGAGTTTACCAGTACTTTTTTGTATTGAACATAATGGTTATGGGTTATCAACACCAAGTAGTCAACAATTTAAAAATCAAGACGTTGCAGATAAAGGAATAGGTTATGGAATGGAAAGTCATACCATTGATGGTAATAATATTATAGAAGTTTACACGAAAGTAAATGAGTTGGCTGAAGATGTTAGAAAAAAACCAAGACCTATCTTATTGGAGTTTAAAACTTTCAGAATGCGTGGACATGAAGAGGCGAGTGGCACTAAATATGTACCAAAAGAATTGCAAGATGAATGGGCAAAGAAAGATCCAATTGATAACTACAAGAACTATTTAATTGAAAATAACATTCTTTCTAATGATGATGATGAATTATTCAGAAAGGAAATAAAAAATGAAATTAATAGTCATTTAAAAATGGCTTTTGATGAAGAAGCACATACTTCAACCATTGAAAATGAATTAAATGATGTATTTCAAGCTTTTGATTATCAAGAAACAACACCGACTGATAAAAAGAGTAAGATTCGCTTGATTGATGCTATTTCCAATGGCTTAACACAGTCTATGGAGAAGCATAATGACTTGGTAATTATGGGCCAAGATATTGCAGATTATGGTGGTGTATTTAAGATTACTGAAGGTTTTTTAAAACAATTTGGTGAAGGCAGAGTTAGAAATACTCCAATTTGTGAATCTGGTATTATTGAAACTGCCTATGGTTTGTCTGTCAAAGGAATAAAAAGTGTTGTTGAGTTGCAGTTTGCTGATTTTGTTACCTCTGGATTTAATCCTGTTGTAAATTTGTTGGCAAAGTCTCACTATCGTTGGGGACAAAATGCCGATATTGTGTTACGAATGCCTTGCGGTGCTGATGTTGAGGCAGGTCCATTTCATAGTCAAACAAATGAAGCATGGTTTACGCACACTCCAGGATTAAAAGTTGTATATCCAGCATTTCCACAAGATGCTAAAGGATTACTGGCAACTGCTATAGAAGATCCAAATCCAGTGATGTTCTTTGAGCATAAAGCATTATACCGTTCAGTATATCAAGAAGTTACCGAAGGTTATTTTACAATTCCCTTTGGAAAAGCAAGTGTATTGAAAGAAGGTAGTGATGTAACAATTGTTACTTACGGTGCTGGAGTTCATTGGGCTTTAAAAACTTTGGAAGAAAATGCCACAATTAGTGCTGATTTACTTGATTTAAGAACCTTACAGCCATTAGATACTGATGCAGTTTTTACTTCAGTAAAAAAGACTGGAAAAGTTATCATCTTGCAAGAGGATAGTATGTTTGGAGGAATTGCTTCAGATTTATCAGCGCAGATTACAGAAAACTGTTTTGAAGATTTAGATGCACCAGTAAAACGCTGTGCAAGTATAGAAACTCCAATTCCGTTTGTAAAGCATTTGGAAAATAATTATTTGCCAAAAAATAGGTTTGTAGAGGATTTAAAAGAATTATTGGCTTATTAGAATGCTCGAACACTTTTTTCAATGTCCACATTGCTGGGAGGAAATTTCTTTTTTACTAGATACTTCTGAACGTTTTCTAGAATATATTAAAGATTGTGAGGTTTGTTGTAATCCTATTGAGATAATCGCTTCTTTTGAAAACGATGAGTTAGTAAGTTTTAGTGCAACTGAAATAGGTCAGTAATAAATTACTTTTTATTTTTTGGGATTAAGTTATTGAAATTCAATTTAAAAGGTTTTAATAATCCTTCAATAAGGTTAAATTGACTAAGAGTAGCAATTAAGTAAAAAATTATAAACCCATACACTAAAACAGATCTAAACAAAAATCTATTTGCTTCGATACTATTCCATTTAAAGGCTACATAGAGATAAGAAAACATAAAAATACTTAGTAATGATATAATTAAGTATATTTTTAACTTGTCATTATCAATAGTGAATTTATCAGAATAAAAATTCGAAACGTTTAGAGTGTTATTTTTCATAATGAACCATAGATGTATAGTAATTAAGAAAAATAGGGTAGTTAAGCCACTAAAAGCAGAAGCAATTTTATTGATGAGCCAAAAGTCATAGAATCCGTGAGAGAAAATGGCAAGGAAAAAGAATAGAATAAAAATTAATTTTGGGTTTCTGTTTGTCTTTTTAAATTTAATGAGGAATAATCCATAAGCAATCATAGAACTAAAAGTCATATGAGCAACAGTAGCATATAATGCTCTGGCATTGATAATTTCAATACCGTGCGAAAATAAATACATTGTATTTTCTACAAATGCAAATCCAAGTGCAGCAGTAGAAGCGTAGAGTATATAATCGTAAGGTTCGTCAATTGCTTTTGTGAATCGCAAAATAATTAAAAGCGGAATTAACTTAATGATTTCTTCAATCAATCCAATTCCAAAAACACTGTAAATAAAACTTAGAAACGGGTTAGTAGAGTTTTTAAAACCTAATGAATGAATTAATTCATAAGGAATATCAGCAAGCAATGTAAAAAAACTTCCTAGAAAGAAAATCAAGATTAAATGTTTAATTTTTTCTTTATTAAAAATGTCTAATTTATAGATATACATAAACCAGACAAGGCTTACAAACAGTGATAAAACAGTTGAATATATAAAGTTATTTTCATTGAGTAATTCATTAGAAATATGAAATTTAGTTTCTATAGGAGTCAGATTGACAATGATAATTGGAATGAGTATAATACTTACGAAAAGTAGTATAGGTTTAAATCTGTGGAGTGTAAAAAAATTGGATTTACTTGATGTCGTTTTATATGCAGTATGTTGCAACTTTACCCATTTAAAAAACAAAAAGATTCCAATTAAATCTAAGATTATATATACTACCATTTGGTAAATGTATTAAAAAAGGGAATAAAAAAAGTCCTAATTTTAAATTAGGACTTTTTTTATTTTTTAAATTATTTCAACCACCCTTTGGCAATATTGCGTTTTGCAAACCAAACAAGGAAAAATGAAATAATAATGACCATTATAGGCATTACTGCACTTCCTGGACCATAAACTTCCATTGAGTTGCTAATAAAAAAGTTGTAGAACATTTGTACTAGCACACCTATTAAAGAAATAAATAAAACAGGTTTCGCAAGTTTGTTTCTCAATAATAATAGAATACAACCTAGTAAACCTCCAAATACCGCAATGGCAAATGCTGCTGTGTACCATGCAGGAATATTAGCATAAAGTGCTTGTTCATTTTCTGGAAGAGCCGCAATGACTTCTTCTCCCATGTAAGCCTGACCAAGATAAGCCATAACTCCCATAGCATTCCAAATTAAAGCGACTATACTAATAATCCAAAAGCCGCCATTTGGTTTGTTTAAATTTGACATAATGTTTTTATTTTAAGTAAGTTAATAGGTTTTAAATATAGTAAAAAATATTAATAAGTTTAAATTATCATTTAGTTGAATGGTAATAATCATTAAAATAAGGTGTACTTTTGCAGTCAATTAAATTTAGATATGTCGGCATTTAAAGGATTAGGAATCCATAAAAATTATATAAAAAGTTTAAACGAATTAGGAATTAAGTCTCCTACCGAAATTCAAGAAAAAACAATTCCAAAATTAGTAGATTCAGCAATTGATTTTATAGGATTAGCGCAAACAGGTACTGGAAAAACAGCCGCTTATGGCTTGCCTATTCTTCATAAAATAGACCCTAAAAAGTCAAGTGTTCAAGCACTTATATTGTCTCCAACAAGGGAACTAGCACAGCAAATTAAAAAACAGTTATTTAAATTCACAAAATATAATGATGAAAAAATATTTGTTGAATGTGTTTTTGGAGGTGAGAAAATAGAGAAGCAAATTAAAAATTTGCAAAGAACTACTCATGTTGTGGTTGCTACTCCTGGAAGATTATTAGATTTGATTGAGCGAGGTGCTGTGAATGTAAATAATGCACAGACTATTGTGTTGGATGAAGCAGATGAGATGTTGAGCATGGGTTTTAAACAAGATTTGAACAGAATATTAAAATATACTAGTGGAAAGGCAAATACTTGGTTGTTTTCTGCGACTTTTCCAAGCGAAATTGAACGTATTGTTAAAACATATATGTCATCAAATGCCGAAAAAGTAGAAGTGAATAAAAGTTCATTGGTCAATGAGAATATCACACATTTGTTTACAAGAACAACCTTAAAGCAGAAGAATGATACTTTAATTAGGTTGCTAGAAAGTAGAGGGAATGATAGAGGAATTATTTTTTGCAGAACCAAAGCAGGAACACAGAATTTAGCTGAGTTTCTTAAAGAAGAAGGCTTTTCAGTTGATGCATTGCAAGGAGATATGCAGCAAAGAGAACGAGATAAAGTAATGCGAATGTTCAAGAAGGGCACGATTGATGTGCTAGTTTCAACGGATGTTTCGGCAAGAGGAATTGATGTGAATAATTTGGGTTTTGTAATTCATCACCAATTACCAGAAAAGGCTGAATATTACACGCATAGAAGTGGTAGAACGGCACGAGCGGGAAAAACGGGATATTCTATAGCGTTGATAATTCCTAGTGAAACACATAGAGTTAAGGAATTAGAAAATAGTTTGGGAATAAGATTTATTGAAACTAAAGTATAAGTTATGGGATTGACAAACAATGATATATTTAAAAAATTGCGTGTTGCTCATAAATTGCGCGATGAAGATATAGTGAACATATTGGCTTTGGTAGATTTTAGGGTTTCAAAAAGTGAGATTAATTCTTTTTTTAGAAATGAGAAGCACCCCAAATATGTGGAATTAGGAGATCAAATACTACGTAATTTTTTAAACGGATTAATTATTCACATGCGTGGACCAATGCCGAAAAAGGAAACGAAAAAGTAATTATACTTTAATAACCTGTTCCAATTCAACAATTTCTCCAGATTTCATTTGATCAATTTTTAATTTTCCAACTCGTACTCTAACCAAGCGTAATGTAGGATAACCAACTGCAGCAGTCATTTTTCGCACTTGTCTAAATTTGCCTTCAGTTAAGGTAACTGTAATCCAACTTGTGGGTCCGTGACGTTCATCTCTTACTTTTTTGGAACGCTCTTCAAATTTAGGAATAGTCTCTAACTTTTTTGCTTCGCAAGGTTTTGTCATATATTTCTTTCCGTCAAAACCTATCTCAACACCATTTTGCAATTTTTCAATAGCCTCTTCAGTTATGTCACCATCAACTTGCGCGTAATATTCCTTTTCAACTTTGCTACTTCGTATATATTCACTTGTCTTACCGCAAGTAGTTAACAACAATAAACCTTCCGATTTTTCATCCAATCTTCCAATAGCCATAGTTTCAGGTGGAACATCAAATAGTTCCCCTAATAATTTTTTGTTTTTTCTTCTATTCTGGTTATTAATGAATTGGCTTAAATAACCATAAGGTTTGTAAATTAAAAAGTGTCTTTTCACATTCTATTTTAAAACTATTAATAATATTTTCAAAATTAGCCAATATTTCTTCATAAAGGACGTATTTTTGCATATCATCAAAATTTGAGAAATGTCAGAAGTTACTACACTAGAGTTGCAAGAAAGAAAAACTGGTAAGGATTTATACAATTATCAAAAAGGAGCAATCAATAAGATTTTCAAGAGTTTTGAGGATGCACCTGAAGATTATCACTTATTATATCAGTTGCCTACAGGAGGAGGGAAGACAGTTATTTTTTCAGAAATTGTTCGTCAGTATTTAAAGCATCATCAAAAAAGAGTATTGGTAATGACGCATAGAGTAGAGTTGTGTAAGCAAACTTCTAATATGTTGACTGAGTTTGGTGTTGTAAATAAAGTAGTAGATAGTAAGGCAAATTTGGATGACCAAAACGATTACGATTGTTTTGTGGCTATGGTTGAAACATTAAATAATCGATTGAATGACAATAAATTAGATATCACAGATATCGGTTTGGTAATTATTGATGAGGCACATTATAACTCGTTTACAAAGTTGTTTAAGTTTTTTGAGAAATCATTTATTTTGGGAGTTACAGCAACACCCTTGAGTTCGAATATTAAATTGCCAATGAAAGATAATTACAATGAGTTGATTGTTGGAGAAACAATTGAATCATTGATTAATAATGAGTTCTTGGCAAGAGCAGAAACATTTTCTTATAATGTTGGATTAACTTCGTTAGAAATTGGTACAAATGGAGATTATACCGTTAAATCTTCTGAAGATTTATATACCAATAATGATATGCTTTCTAAGTTATTAATGGCTTATGAAACACATTCGAAAGGAAAGAAAACCTTGATTTTTAATAACGGAATTAACACTTCAATTCACGTTTTTGAGACTTTCAAGGCAGCAGGTTATCCAATCGCACACTTAGACAATACAGTAAGTAAAAAAGACAGAGCGAAGATATTACAATGGTTTAAGGAGACGCCACATGCAATTTTAACATCAGTAAGTATTTTAACTACAGGATTTGATGAACCTACGATTGATACTATTATACTAAACAGAGCAACAAAATCGTTAGGTTTATACTACCAAATGGTTGGTAGAGGATCTCGTATATTGAATAATAAATCAAAGTTTTCAATTATTGATTTAGGAAACAACTTTCATCGTTTTGGACCTTGGGGATCAAACCTTGACTGGCAAAAAATATTTAGATCTCCACATCAATATTTAGAACGAATATTGAGTGATGAAGAACTGGAAAGTAATTTCAGATATGAAATGCCACCAGAATTGAGAAGTGAATTTGCAAATTCTAAAGAAGTATATTTCGATATAAAAAAGACGTATACACAAGCAGTTGCTAATGGTTTATCTTCAAAAGTGGTTTTAGAAAAATCTATAGATCAGCATGCGAGAATATGCATAGAAAATAGTGAAGATGAGTATGATGCTTACGCTTTAGCAAAATTATTGGGCGATGATATTTCATATAGAATTGACCGTTATAGCAAGTGTATTTGTCGAAGTACTCATAATTTCATAGATTGGTTGAATGATGATTATAGAAAAAAACTACGTATTTATATTCGAGAAAATTTTGATCGAATTTTTGAAGAAATTCACGGAAGGCCTCCTGAAGAATAATCTACATAATTCTTTATGCTAAAACGTGTTTTGACATATTGTTTTACAATTTTTCCTTTGCTTGTATTTACTCAGGGCATCCAAGTTGATAGTCAAACTTATACCGCACAACAACTTATTGAAGATATATTAATTGACAGTAATTGTATATCCAATGTAGTTGTAACCAATGTTTCTGGAGGAGATTTTAATAATACAGATCAAAGTTATGGTTATTTTGATGCTACAGGAACAACTTTTCCTTTTCAAGAAGGAATTGTACTAAGCACAGGAAGATTGGCAAATGTTCCAGGCCCAAACACAACCTTGAGTGATGATGACGCTCCAAATTGGGCTGGAGATGAAGATTTAGAAAATGTGCTGAATGAATCAGATACTTTTAATGCTACCATTTTGGAGTTCGATTTTACTTCTACTGCTTCAGAAGTAAGTTTTAAGTACATTTTTGCTTCCGAGGAATATCAAGATAATAGTGATAGTACATGTGAATATTCTGATTTGTTTGGATTTTTAATTAAAGAAGTAGGAAATAATCCTTATGAAAATATCGCATTAGTTCCTGGTACAACTACTCCAGTTAAAGTTACTACGGTACACCCAACAACTTCTGCAAATTGTACTGCCGAAAATGAAGGGTATTTTGGTGGATTTAATGGTTCAACTTCACCTACTAATTTTAATGGGCAAACAACTGTAATGACTGCAACTAAATCGGTAATACCCAATCAAGCATATCATGTGAAGTTGGTTATAGCTGATGAGCAAAACTATCGTTATGATTCAGCAGTTTTTTTAGAAGCAGGAAGTTTTAGATTATCAACCGATTTAGGAGTAGATAGATTGATTGGAAATGGAAACGCACTGTGTGATAATGATACATTAGATTTAGATGCAACACAAGCAGGAATGAATAATAGTTATCGATGGTATAAAGATGGTGTTTTATTGGGTGCTGAACAATCAGAAATTTATACAGTTATGGATGCTGGCGAGTATTCAGTAGAAGTAACTTTGGATAATAATTGTATTGTCTATGGCGATATAAGAGTAGAATATAGTCAAAACCCAATAGTTTTCGATAGTACTTTAATTGAATGCGATTTAGATCAAGATGGTTTTACAATCTATAATTTATTTGATGCTCAGAATGATATAACTAATATTGATAATGATTTGACAATTACTCATTTTTATACTGATGTAAATGATGCTGAAAATGAAATCGTTGCCAACGCTATACCTAATCCAGAAAGTTTTGGGAATACACAATTATCTCAAATTGTTTATGCTAGCGTTTTGTCATCAACTTCTAATTGTTCTAGTGTAGCTGAACTTCAATTAGAGATAAGTAATAATACCTTGACAATACCTCCTTTTAATTCTTGTGATGATGATGAAGTTGATGGTTATACTTTTTTCAATTTTGATGAAATCACAGCAACATTTCAATCACAATTACCTGTTGATGCTATAGTGACTTATCATTTAACAGAACAAGATGCGATTGATGATAATGTGTTAGCATCACCTTATAAAAATTCGATTTTTAATTCCGAAACCTTGTATGTAAAAGTTGAAAGCAATAACCAATGTTTTGCTATATCAACAGTCACAATTAATATTTTGGAAACTCCATTACTTGCTGATGATGAATCACTTTTTTATTGTGAGAATATTTTCCCAAATACTATTGCTATTCAATCAGGAATCATTAGTAATGCACCAGAAAACTTTACTTATCAATGGTATTTTAATAATGTGCTAACAAGTAATTTTGCATCAGAGTATCAGATAAATGCAGCAGGAAATTATAGAGTTGTTGTAACTGCTCAAAGTGGTTGTGAATCTGAACGTACGATAACAGTCAACCCTTCTAGTACAGCAGTTATAGAAGATGTCATTTTTACTGAAGGCACTTATAATAATACGGTAATAATTCAAGCAAGTGGAAGTGGAGTCTATGAATATGCAATTGATAATGAATCAGGACCTTATCAAGATAGTAATACTTTTGAGAATATTCTTCCTGGTTTTCATACTGTTTATGTAAGGGATGTTAATGGCTGTGGAGTGGTTTCAAAGGAGATATCTATTTTAGGATTTCCAAGATACTTTACTCCAAATGAAGATGGATTTCATGATACTTGGCAAGTATTGGGTGTAAATTCTGAATTCAACAAAAATATCAAAATTGAAATTTTTGATAGGTTTGGTAAAGTTTTGAGTCAGTTTAATAGTACAAATTTGGGTTGGGACGGAACTTACAACAGTGAGAAATTACCATCAACAGATTACTGGTTTGTTGCTACCTTACCTGACGGAAAAGTTTATCGTGGACATTTTGCTTTAAAAAGGTAATTTTATTTTAAAGTACTAGGACACACTTCGTCAGTCAATGAAATATCTAATTTTTTGATGGCCCCAAAACCACCTTTGACATCAATAAGGTTATGAATTCCTCTACTTTTTAAAATAGAACCAGCAATTACCGAACGGTAACCACCTGCACAGTGCACATAAAAATCAGAATCAGTAGGGAAATCATTTAAGAAATTATTCAATCTACTCAAAGGTGTATGCTGTGCATTCTCAATATGAGATGATGCAAACTCACCGTCCTTTCTAACATCAAAAATTGAAACATCAGTAGTAGTATCAATTGCATTTTTCAAGTCTGTTGCTTCAACACTTTGCATAATATCTATTTCTCTACCGGCATTTTTCCAAGATTCAAAACTACCATCCAAATATCCTAATACATTGTCAAATCCAACTCTAGAAAGTCTTGTTATTACTTCTTCTTCACGACCTTGTGGTGTTACTAAAAGTATAGGTTGTGTTACATCGGCAATTAAACTTCCAACCCAAGGAGCGAAGCCACCATCAACACCTATAAATATTGATTTTGGTATAAACCCTTCAACAAAATATTTTTGATGACGAACATCCAAAATTATTGCATCTGTATCATTTGCAATTTGTTCAAATTCATCAACCGATAAGGGTTTAATAGATTTTTCGAAAATGGTATCTAAATTTTCATAACCGTTAATGTTCATCAATACATTTTGTGGAAAATATTTTGGAGGTGCTCCTAAACCATCTAATAACTCTTTGACAAACTCTTCTTTAGACATGTCGGCACGTAAGGCATAATTAGTTTTCTTTTGGTTCCCAAGTGTATCAGTTGTTTCTTTACTCATATTTTTTCCACAAGCAGATCCGGCACCATGACTTGGGTAGACTATTAAGTTGTCATTTAAAGGCATTATCTTAGTTCGAAGTGAATCAAATAACATCTCAGCCATTTTTTCTTCAGTCAAATCTGAAGCAACTTTTTGTGCTAAATCTGGTCTACCAACATCACCAATAAATAAAGTGTCGCCTGTAATTATACCATGCTCTTTTCCATTTTCATCAATCAACAAATAAGTAGTGCTTTCCATAGTATGTCCAGGAGTATGAATTACTTTGATAGTATATTCTCCAACTTTAAATTCTTGGTTGTCCTGAGCAATTATTGCATCGTAGTTTGGCTTTGCAGTTGGTCCAAAAACGATACTTGCTCCAGTTTTTTTTGCTAAATCTACATGTCCACTTACAAAATCGGCATGGAAGTGAGTTTCAAAAATGTATTTAATTTTGGCATTATCAGCATTTGCTTTTTCGATATATGGTTTTGTTTCTCTTAATGGATCAATAATTGCAACTTCTCCATTATTTTCAATATAATACGCTGCTTGTGCTAAACATCCTGTATAAATTTGCTCTACTTTCATAATATGATATTTGTGTTGGATATTATCTTTTTATAGCAAACTCCATATAAAAAATGAAAATTGCCATTACAAAGATAAAATATCCAAAGCCTTTTTTAAGTTTTTTTCCGTTAATAAAATTACTAAAATAACTACCAATAAGTATTCCAATAAATGAAATAGTTGTAAAAATCAATAAAAAGTTCCAGTCAATATTCATTGTAAAGGCATCACCAATAAAAAAACCAATAAGTGATTTTAAGGCAATGATGATTAATGAGGTTCCTATGGCAGTTTTTATTTCAATATTAGCTAACAATACTAATGCAGGAATGATTAGAAATCCACCGCCAGCACCAATAAAACCTGTCAATATACCAACAATAAGTCCTTCAGTAAATATTAAAGGATAATTGTATTTTTTTTGATTTTTGTTTTCTTTAGTTCTGTTTTTTTTGTCTTTCAACATTGATATAGCCGCAAAAAACATGAGTAATGCAAATAAACCAAACATGCCCATTCTGCGTGTAAAATCGAACTGACCAGTGCTAAATAATATTTCTGGTAATGCCGGAATAATATATTTTCTGACTATTGATACACCAATTATCGAAGGAATACCAAAAATGATAGCGGTTTTCCAATCAACATAACCATTAAAATGCTTTTTTAAACCTCCAACTAGTGCACTAAAACCAACTATAAAAAGTGAATAAGCAGTTGCCATTTTTTCATCAATGTGAAATAAATAGGCTAAGACAGGCACAGCTAATATTGATCCACCACCACCAATTATTCCTAGTATAATACCTATAAGAAGCGCGCAAGTATATCCTATAATTGTGGTGATTTCCATTTTTAAAATTTAACTATGCAAAGAAACATAATTTATATGATTAAAAAATTGATAATAATAAAAATGTTATATTGTTACCAAATTCACAAAAACTAACTAAAATGAAAAACTATCAATTATCAATTATTCTTATTTTATTTTTTTTCTGTTCAATAACAAGTATAAAAGCACAAGAAGAAGAAACTACTGATGAAATTCAAGAAACACCTTTGAAAATAGGAATAAAAGCAGGTTATAGTTTAGGAAAACTTTCAAGTAATACGGATAATATTTATACTCAAGATTATGAATCTACAAGTGGAATTGATGTTGGAGTTACGTTTGAATTTAAAATTACAGATTTAATTTCTGTACAGCCTGAAATTAATTTCACGCAAAGAGGAGGAGAGCGCAATGGTTTTCAACCAGTAACAAGTAATGAATTAAGTGATCAATTGAATCAATTTTTACCTTTCATAAATATGCCTTTGGTTACAGATTCTAATCCATTATATGCTACTTTTGATAGCGAATCGGAATTAAAATATTTAGAAATACCAGTATTAGCCAAGTTTGGTTGGGGAGACGATTTTCGAGTATTCGCCGAAGTTGGTCCATATTTAGGAATTTTACTATCCGCCAATCAAATAACAAGTGGAACTAGTCAATTCTTTTTTGATGCCGATGGTTTAAACCCAGTAATTGTACCTAATCCTGCAGGAACTCCACCTTTCGTTGGATTACCTGCACAGTCATTAGAAGCCAAAACTGACACTAAAGATGATTTAAAAAGAGTAAATTTTGGAGGGATTGTTGGTTTAGGAATAAGCAAAACAATCACTGACAAAAGCGAACTATTCTTAGATGCAAGAGCGGCCTATAGTTTTAATGCTATTCAGCATCAAGAAGTATTTGGTCAAAGTCATATTGGAGGCGTTGTATTTTCTTTAGGATACGCCTATCAAATACGATAGTTACCCTCTATATTCAAATAAAATATTTTCAATTACTGATTAGGTAATTGAAAAACTAAACTATACAAGACTCAAACAGAATAAAGTTAGAATTTATTCTGTTTAAGACCACCAAACAACAAAGAACTTCTGAATACTTCCGTTTGGAAATTTAGTCCAGCATAATGGAGACATTTTTTGATTAGTAATCGTTTTTACTTTTTCTGAAAAGGGTTTATAAGTCAACCAATTTACCTGTGTTTGAACTTCTAATAACCAATTTATTTTTGTAGGAATATAAAACTTACAATCAGTAAATTGCTCTATGTCAGAAATACGCACATAAAATCCATTGATGCAGTCTTTATTTAATGCTTTAAATTCAGCTTCTTTTTGATATGGAACAAACAACTGAGCCTTAAAGCAAACTTCTTGCTGAAACTCAATTGCTTTTAAATTGATACTAGCTAATAAAGGCTTTGTAAACGAATTATAGAGTAGTGGAAGTTGCTTTTCTTTTAACTTAGTAAGTTTTTTAAGCAGATTATCATTTCTATTTGGTCCAATCCAATGTTCAATTTCAGTTGTTCCAATACTCTCATCAAACAAATAAAACTTATAAATAATTTCCAGATGAATAGGAATATCATTTTGTTTTAGAATACAATCAATTTCGCCAATAGTTATCTTCTCATCTTGAATTTGTGCATTTTCTAATAATACTGTGATAGTTTTATTTTGTTGTAATTGAGAACTTACAAAGCGTTCTACTCGTTTACCAAGACGCAAATTTTCTGGAATAGATTCATTAAAAACAGTTGCTTTTTCTGAAGAAAATTGAAACTGCTTCAAACCAAATAAAACATTATTCCATAATACTGGAGTATTCAAATACCCTTGATATTGTGCTTGTATGTTTTTTGATATTGCATCCATTGAGATGCGAATGTACACTAATTTCCTTTTTCAATAGTATACCACATGAAATGATAATACTGATAGCAAATAGAAGAAAAATTGATTTAATGTATTTTAAATTAGTTGTCATTTTAATTAGCATTTATCTGATTCAACAACTTTTAACACTCCATTTTCTGAAACAATTGAAAATGGAATTTCTTCCAAAGTGCATTTTGGTTCTATCACAAATTTTATTCTACCAAAAACTTCAAAATCATTATCTGAAATTATATTTAAAGGCTGTTTATAAGTTGTATCTTCAGTAACCCAAAAAGCCTTTTCATTTTCAAAAGCATTAGGTCCATATTTTTTGATGGCTCTTGGACTTTCAATAATTTTTCCTTCAAAATTAATGTCCTTATAACTTCCCAAATCCATATAAAATTTTCCTTTGGCATCTCCAGGTTCATATGGCGATATAAAATGAGAATCGTTTTTCAATTCAAGTTTTACAACTAAGTTGACTTGATTATTCCAAGTACGCTCAATATAGATATGTGTTGTGTATTCTGATTCTACAATAGAAACTCCAGTATTTTCAATCTTGTTTAGATTATAGTTGTTCGATGTAGTAAATAGTAGTAAAGCAAATAAAATTAACTTGTTCATAATATATTTTTTAAAATTGATGGAGTAAAACTAATGTTGTTTAATGGCAGAAATGTCAAAAAAATGTAAAAGAAGTGTGAACAATTGTTAAAAGTGATAAAATTATATGTTCTTTGTATCTAGTATGAGTAAAAAGAAGGTTTATTGTTATAGTGCCGTTATCATTATTTTATTTTTTGGATGGTACTTTTCAAAGTTCGAGCAGCCAAAAGAAGATTTTGTAGACCACACCAAAGTTATTTTGAGAGAAGTTGGACATCAATTATTGCTTTCTAATAATGATAGCACTTCAGTAGTATTGCCAATTAAAGCACTTTCAAATTCCAAGTTTTTACTTTCTTTTGAAAACAAACTTACTTTCATGCCACATGAATTGGTAGAGATAGTAAAAAATAATTTCATTAAAGCAAATCTCTCAGAGCATTATCGAGTTTTAGTAATACAAGAAAGCGACAGAGAAGTAGCATATAGTTATGAAATGAGTACTGATGAAGAAAGCACTATAATTCCTTGTTCTGGAAGGCATTTGGTTGAAAATAATTATAGAATTGAATTTGTATTCTTAGATGTTACAACAACCAACTATTTATATAAACAGGCCTTTTTATATATGCTGTTATTAGTGTTGTTTTTGTTTTTATTTCAATTGATAAATAGTAAAAGGAAAGTACAAACAAAATCTCAAAGTGCTGAAGAAAACTATTTAGAAATAGGAAGTTTTAAATTCTATCCTGAGCAAAACAAGTTGGTAAAAGCGGCACAAGAAATAGGATTGTCTAAAAAAGAATGTGAATTACTTTCTATATTTATTGAAAAACCAAACGAAATAATTAAACGCGATGAGTTAATTAAAAGAGTTTGGGAAGACAATGGAGTGATTGTAGGACGAAGTTTGGATACATTTATTTCCAAATTGCGTAAAAAACTTAGTGATGATACTTCAATTAAGTTAACTAATGTACATGGAGTTGGTTATAAATTAGAGGTTAATTAGTTTTTAACTTAAATCTATAAATTGTTATTCTAAAAATTCTTCTTCAAAATTAGAGATAAAATCGTGTATATATTTTTTATTCCGATTTTCTTTTTTAACAACTAAGTAATGTTTTCTTTTTAAGCCATTATTGCTAATACGCTTGAAGACTAGTTCATCAGATATTTTAAAGGAGGTTAGTTGCCATTTTGGAACACACATAATGCCCATATTTGCTTGGATCATAGATAGTGTAATTTCAGTAAAAGGGATTGCAGTAATCTTTTTAGGATTTATTTTATTTGGTTTTAAAAAGTGTTCATAAACTGAAACTCCATCCAACGGAAAAGAATTTATTAATAAATGAATATTTGAAAAATGGCTTGCTTCTAAATAGTCAAAACTATTGAATCTATTTTCTTTATGCATCACTGCAAATATCTCATCTTCAAAAACCTTAATGCTTTCCAATTCTTCTGAAGCAGGTTTAGAAGTTACAATAGCAATATCAATTTCATCTGATAGTACTTGAGAAATAGTTTGATGTGTTGCTCCAAGAGATACATCAATGTCAATTTCTGGGTATAAAATCCCCATTTTTTGGATAAACGATGGGATAGAATGAAAAAATGACTGACATTCAGCACTTAACTTAATTGAGCCTTTTTTCCCATCTTTTATATGCTTTATAGTACTAAAACTTTCATCAATAGTATCAAATAGTTTATTTGCCAATTTATATAACTCGGTACCTTCTTGAGTTAGCTTCCATTTGTTCCTTGTTCTATTGAAGACTTTGAAGCCCAATCGTTCTTCTAAATCTCTTAACTGATGACTTAAAGCAGATTGTGTTAAAAATAAACGTTCTGTAGAATTAGCAATACTGCCTTCTTCAGCAATTGTTTTTATGAGTCTAAAATATTTGAGTTCCATAATCACAAATATAGAACACTAAGTAATAAGTTGTAGCAGAAATAATTTCAATTAGTGTTTCATTTATCTCAATTTCAAAAATATCTAGGACTACAAATTCAACATAGTTTTGTAAAAAACAAAATTTAAAAAGGTATGAATAGATTTATAGTTACTCTATTATTAATGTTTACGATTCTATCTAATTCACAAAATATAATAAGTGGCAAAATCATAGATATTGATACACAACAACCAATAGAATTTGCCGATGTAATAGTTACCGGAGAAAATTTGGAATTTCCAGTAGGAACTAGTACAAATCAGGATGGGAGTTTTGAATTGCCAGTCAAGAATGGCAATTATTCACTTAAAGTTTTGTTTGTTGGGCAAGAACTGATAACTAAAGAAATTGAAATAGAAGATCAAAATATTGATTTAGGAATAGTTTTGGTTAAAAATTCACAGCAATTAGATGAAGTTAATATTGTTTCTAAAAAGAAATTAATTGAGCGCAAGATTGATAGATTGGTTTTTAATGTTGAGAATTCTTCAAAGGCTTCAGAGGGAGATGCTTTAGAAGTACTGCGAGTTACTCCAGGAGTACGTGTACAAAACGATCAAATAACTATGATTGGTAAAAGTAATCTTCAAGTACTAATAAATGATAGAATTGTTCAATTATCAGATGAAGAGTTAACAAATTTTTTAAAATCTATCGCATCAGAAGATATTAAAAATATTGAAGTTATTACAACACCACCAGCAAAATATGAAGCCGCAGGAAATAGTGGTTTGGTTAACATTACTTTGAAGCAATCGAAGAAAGATTCTTGGAATGCACAATTAAAAACTGCTTATAGGCAGCGGAGATATGCTTCAGGTTCAGGAAGTGGAAATTTTAATTTTAATAAAAATAATTTAAGTATTGCTGCATCAGTAAATTACTATGAAGGAAATTATTATCAAGAGCAAGATGATTATGCTTATTTTCCTGACGGACTTTGGTATACTTCATCACCATTTAAAGGTGAACCAAAAGGATTGAATACACGAATAGATATTAATTATAAAATTAATCCTAAATGGGAAATGGGAGCACAGTATCTACATAATAATTCAAATTATTTTTATACCGATGCACCTTACACACCCGTTTTTGATTATGATACTAATGAAATAATTAGATCGCTGCAATCAGATGGTAATGCAGATATGCATCCAGAATTTCATTCAGTGAATTATAATAATGAAATTAAATTAGATACTGTGGGGAGAAAAGTGACGTTAAATTTGGATTATTTTAATTTCAAAAATTTAGATACTAGGGCATATAACGGAGTTTCAACTATAAACAATCCTTTTTCTGAGCAGTTTTATGCTGGAACGAATTCTAATAGACAAGATATTACCAATATGTCAGCAAAACTAGACGTTGAATATCCTTTAGATTGGGTAAATTTAAGTTTTGGTGGGAAAACATCTAGTTCAACATCGGCAAATGACATTTTATTTTTCAATAGTGGATTGGTTGACAATCCAATTTCAAATATGCCAATTTCAGAAAATGATTTTGAGTATAAAGAAGCTATTCATGCGATATATTTATCAGCAAATAAAAAGTTTAGTGACAAATGGACATCACAGTTTGGATTGAGAGTAGAGGCCACAAAAACCAATTCAGAATCAGCTAATTTGGATGTTTCAATTCAAAATAATTATACAAAATTCTTTCCTACTTTTTATGTATTGTTTAATGCTACTGAAAACAGTAATTTCTCTTTTAATTATAGCAAACGAATTGATAGGCCAAGTTTTTATGAATTAAATCCTAATATTTATTTTGCCAATCCATTTCAAACTATTGAAGGAAATGCATTTTTACAGCCAGCATTTATAGATAATTTTGAATTAACCAATACTTATAAAAATTTCACCACTAAGGTCTATTATTCGAATGAGGATAATTTATTCACACAAGTTCCGTTGGCAGATTCTTCAACGAATATCATACGTTTTACCAATGAGAATTATATTGACACTCAACGCTTTGGGATATCAGAGAATTATACATTTAATAAAATTAAATGGTGGAGTAGTAATAATAGTTTTGATATTAACTATTCAAAATCAAAATTTAGTTTAGAACAAGAACAAGCAGATCAAAAAGGAATAAATGCAACAATTTCGACATATAATGATTTTAATTTGAATGAAGATAAAACTCTAAATATGGGAATTAATTTTTGGTATACTTTTCCTGGACTCAATGGTATATATGAAACCAAAGAAGCAAGTTCACTTTCATTATCTTTACAATATTTATTGCTTGATAAAAATTTAAATATCAGTTTAAGAGCATCAGATATTTTTAAATCCTCGGCAGAAAGAAATGTGAGTAGAGTCAATGGTGTATTGCAAACGGCAAGGTATTACTATGACGCCAGATCATTTCAAGTGTCATTGAGTTATAAGTTTGGTAATAATGATTTAAAAGCAAAAAAACATAATACTGGTAACCAAGATGAAAGAAGTAGAACAGGAAATTAATAATTATAACAACAAAAGAATGAAAACTATAGGGTTAATAGGAGGAATGAGTTGGGAATCTTCAAAATTGTATTATGAATTTGTAAACATGCAAATCAAAGAAATGTTGGGAGGCTCACATTCGGCAAAGTGTGTGATGGTTTCAGTCGATTTTGCTGAAATAGAGCGACTTACTTTTCAGGACGATTGGGATGCCATTGGAGAATTAATGAAGCAAGCCGCACAGCAATTGGAAAGAGCAGGAGCAGAACTTATTTTATTGTGTACGAACACTATTCATCTAGTAAGCCATTATATTTCAGATAATGTTAGTGTTCCTTTTATGCATATTGCAGCTACTACAGGAGATGCAATTCGAAGTAAAGGCATAAAGAAAGTAGCCTTGTTAGGAACCAGATTTACTATGGAAAAGGACTTCTATACTAATACTTTGGAGAATAATTTTGGATTAGAAGTAATTACACCAAATACTCATGGTAAAAAAGTTGTGCATGATATTATTTATGACGAATTGGTAAAGGGACAATTTAAAACTTTATCAAGACAAGCAATTATTGAAATTATTGAAGAATTAATAGAGCAAGGCACTGAAGGAGTTATTTTAGGTTGTACTGAACTCCCAATTTTAATCTCAGATGATGATGTTACCATTCCAACATTCGATACAGGTAAAATTCACGCTTATAAGGCAGTTGAATGGAGTATAAATAGTAATAGTGTAATAAAAATTTAAATAAAATATGATGAATGCAATTAGCAAAAATTTATTGGTATTACTGTTTATGATTAGTTCAAGTTATATTTTTTCACAAGTTGAAAATTTAAAAGAGAACATATTATTCTACAGTTCTTTTGATGGAGCAGCGAGAGCTGATATTGCTCATGGAGATAAACAAATTTATACTGCCGAAAATTATAAAAAAGCAACCGATGCCAAAGCAGGATTAAATGATTCTAATGTTATTATTGCAAAAGACAAAGGTCTTTTTGGTGATGCCATTCATTTTAAAGAATCTAAAACGGCGGCTATTTTTTACAAGGCCTATAAAAATGTTGGATACAACAATACCTCGTGGAGTGGCACAATATCTTTTTGGCTGCGTTTAGACTCAAACAAGGAGTTAGCGCCTCATTATTGTGATCCAATTTGTATTACTGATACTCAATGGAACGATGCGGCATTATGGGTTGATTTTACAGATCATAATCCAAGACAATTTAGATATGGAGCAATGGGAGATAAAGTTGCTTGGAACAAAAATGATGCTGCCTCAGATGAAGATTGGATTAAGCGTACAGTTGTTGTAAATCCTGCTCCATTTCAATCTGATAGTTGGACACATGTAGTTATGGTTTTTTCGGAAGTAAATGCAAAATCTAAATTTGCATTGTACTTAAATGGCAAATTACAGGGTACTATAAATAAGGTAAAAGACAATCCATTTACTTGGGAGCCTGAAAACGGAAAAATCATGCTAGGATTAGGATATATAGGCTTTATGGATGAACTAGCAATTTTTGATAAGTCACTAGATGAGAAAGAGATTAACACTGTTTTTAAACTAAAACATGGAATCAAAACATTGTTGTAATATTTCCCTCAAGATCTTAAACTTCTTATTGCACCTGCATTTAGTTGAAAATCTAAATCTGATATAAAGTAATTGATTTTTCCATTTTCAAAATGAGTTTTAACCATCTTCACAAAAGGGAGAATATCTATATAATACCTGCGTAATTCTTCTGAACTTGCATTCATTTCATTTTCTGAACACCAATCTAAAAAATCGGTAGATTCATTAATAAATGAAAGTTCTTTGAGTACTAATACTAAATTTAATAGCGGATTATTCAACTTCAAATCTTTATATTCATCAACAATTAAAATCATTTTTTTATACTCTCTAAAAGTAAATTCTACAGAATTTAATGTAGTGTGTTTATTATTACTTTTCAATTGATGTATTTCAATTCTATGAAGTGAATAAAACTCTTTAAGTTGCTGTATATCAGGATGCATCTTATCACTAATCGATTAATACGCTACAAGATAATGTGTTTTTCATAAAGTCATAAAAATTTATTTGAAAAATATTTTCATATATTTTGTCATATTTATAAACTTTCTGTCACTAACTATAATAGAGAGAAAAAAATAATATATGTCCAATCAACAACACCAATCTTTTGAGCAAATTATTGAAGTTAACAAAAGTAAGATATTCAGAATTTGTAGAATTTATGCAGTAAATCCTATTGAACCTGAAGATTTATTTCAAGAAGTCGTATATCAAATCTGGAAGTCTTATAAATCATTTAAAGGAAATTCAAGTATTAATACATGGGTTTATAAAATAGCGCTTAATGTATGCATACGTTCAAAAGGAAAACTGAGTAAAAAAAATTATAAAACAGCACGATTAGATTCAATTCAATTTGCATTGGAAGATAAACCTAAAGATAATAGTGAAGCAATTAAATATAAAGCCTTAAAAAGTTGTATTTCACTATTAAAAGATATTGACAGGTCAATTGTCATACTTACTCTTGAAGATCTTTCATATAAAGAGATTTCTACCATCACAGGGTTATCAGAAAATCATATTGCCGTAAAAATGAAACGAATAAGAAAAATATTGTTGGATTGTATAACATCAAAAATTAAATAAAATGACTAGTAAAGAACAACAGAATGCATGGAATGACATTAAAGATTCTTGGAATTTATCATCCGAAATAGGGGAAATAAATATATTGATGAACAATCTTGCTGAAGAGTTAAAACAATGGGCAAGTCCTTTTGAACAAGATGGTATGAAGAGAGATTTAATACTTATTAAAGGTTCTATAACTCAATTTGAAAAAGAGGCTATCAATAGAGATATTGCTATGATAGAAAAATCAATTAATAAGTATGAAAAGGGCTTTGCTAAATCAGTATCAAAATTTATTATTCGTGTGATAAAGAAAATTATTTCGGTAGTGAAAGTTAAAAAAGATTAGAGTTTTAATATTGTGAAGGAGGGAAGTACCTATTTTGTAAATTGAATTAATATATTTGACTAAATCTATATTGAGTGAACTATAAGCAACAAGAGCCAAGCGATGGATTAAAAAGTTTAATAAAGTCTTTTTGGGAAATTGATAGTGGAAGTGATACTGCAATCAGTATTGAAAAGATTATTCCAGATGGTTATCCAGAATATATAATTCATTATAAGGATCCTTATAAAGCAAATATTGATGGAGAATGGTATCAGCAAGAAGACACTTTAATTGCCGGACAGATTAGAAATCATTTTCACCTTCAAAATACTGGTGCAATAGGCATGTTTGGAATAAAATTGCAACCTTGGACTTTAAAAGCATTTTTTAATTTGGATATGAGTAAACTTACTGATAGTGTTATTGCTATTGATAAGTTAAACCTTGATGAATTAAAACCAATTTCAAAAATTGCTAAAAGTGATATTAGTTTTGAAGAAAAAGTAGCGCTAGTTGAGAAATGGTTTTTGAATAATTTGCTCCCAACCAAGAAGTCAATAATTTCTGATGGCTATAAGGCAACTCAAATGATTATAAGTAATAATGGTAAATTAACCATACAAGAAGTATTAAAGAAGGTAGGAATAAGTGAGCGAAGTTTAGAACGCTATTTTAAATCACATGTTGGACTTTCGCCTAAGTTCTATTGCAGAATAATTCGTTTTTCAAATATCTTTAATCTTGTGAAATCTAAAGGTTTTGAATGGTCTGATATTACTTATCTCTCTGGTTTTTATGATCAATCACATTTTATAAAAAATTTTAAGGAATTTACAGGTGAAGAGCCTTCTAAATATGGTTTTGATGAAGCAACAATGGCAAATTTTTTTCTAAAAAAATAGAGTGTCGGATTTTTACAATAGTTAACCATTTTGTATGAATAGTTTTGTTGTCTAACTAAATAAAGAATTATGGCACACTTTAAACGACTATTGGTTTATGTAGTAATGGTTTCAATTAACTTTTCTTGTACTGCACAAAATGAAATAAAAAAACTCGATATTTTAATTGGAACTTGGAAAGTAGAAAACAAAAACACTTATGAAAATTGGCTAGAACAATCTCAAGGTATATTGAGTGGAGAATCTTATAAAATGGTAGGAGATGCTAAAAGGATAACTGAAACTTTGTCTATAAAAATTGAGGATGGTAAAATTGTATATGAAGCAACAGTACCAAACCAAAATAATGGCAAAGCAATTCAGTTTGTACTCAATGAAAGTAATACAGAATTAATGTCTTTTGAAAATTTACAGCACGATTTTCCCAAAAAGATTCAATACAAGGTTATTGAAACTAATAAACTGTTGGTGAATGTGCTTGGTGAAAATGATCAAGGGTTTTCATATATGTTGATAAAGCAAAAGTAATGATGGCTTGATAGTACTAAATATTTAGAAAAAATTATATTTGTCATGTTAATTAATAAAATGACAAGTAAATAAATGAGTTCTTTTTTAGATCAATCGGCAGGATATCTTATTAATATGACAGCACTTTTATTAAAAAGAGAGTTAAGTACTGCAATCAAAAATCATAATATAGATGTAACGCCAGAACAATGGGCAATTCTTAATCGATTAAATGAAAATAACGATTTAACACAAAAAGAAGTAGCAAAATTGACTTTTAAAGACAATGCTAACATTACTAGAATGTTGGATAAACTCGAGAAGAAGGGCCTAGTTGTTAGACAACCTGATGCCAATGATCGCCGTAGTTGGAATTTATCAATAACCAAGAAAGGAATTAAAATTCGAGATTTAGTGGAGCCACTAGCCGTTGATGTTTTAGATAAAATATCTAAAGGAATAACTAAAAATGAGATGGATTTATACAACAACATATCTAAAAAAATAATTAATAATCTTATTGAATAAATTTTTATTTATATATTTGTCATGACAAATATTGTTATAGCAAATTAATTAATGAAATGAAAAAATCACTTATACTATTACCTCTATTTTTATTATCAATAATCACATCTTGCAAACAAAATGATACTAAAAAGGAAGGGGAAAACGAGAAACAAATTGAACAGAAAGAGTTAGTTACAAAGGATAATACTAAAATTGGTAGGAAAAATTTTGTAATCATTTGGAAGTGGACTACTACAGATGTGAAATTGGTTGAAAATAATTTGGCAAAAATTTCTGAAGAAATAAACAGTATTTGGAAGGATGATATAATTACAGATGCCTATTACAATTCCAATCCTGCAATAGACAAATTAGCTTACTTTCCCAATGTTTCATTTGTTTTAAAGGCAAATACACTTAAAGAAGTAGAGGAAGAGTTGAATAAGTTAGCACTTGTAAAGGAGCGAATTGCAAGCTATTCAATTTATCCAGTTGGAACAAAATGGCTTGGTAGAGATTCGGATAAAATAAGTAATAAAGGGATTACTTTTTCTTATGCTTCGGTGTGGGAAAATAAAAATTTAGATAAGGCTTCCGATGATTTAATAAAATCTCAATCAGATATTATTTTAAAACTGTGGAATGAAGGCAAAATTGAAAATGTGTATTTTGACATAGAAGGTACACAAAAATCAAATGAAGTTACTGATTTTGTATTCTTTATCAATGCAAATACTCTTGAAGAAGCAAAAAAAATGTGTAATGAAATGCCTTTTGTAAAAGAGGATATATCATCATTCAAATTGTATTCAGTAGGTGTATTTTGGTTAGGAGAAGATACTAAATAATACGTGTACGCAATTAATTACTAATAATAAGAAAACACTAAAACATTAAATTATGAATATAGTTAAAGAATTAAAAGGAATGGTATCGAATGTTTCAAGATTGGTCTTAGTAATGATCTTAATGGCAAGTATACAATCCTGTAATAATAAGGAAGAATCTAAAAATAAATCAACAATGGAAACTAGTAATAAAGAACACATAACACTTATAAACGCATTTGAAGTACCTGAAGGTAAAATAGAAGAATCAATTAAATACTGGGAAGCATGTCGTGATTTTCTTAAAAAAGAACCAGGATATATTTCTACAAAATTGCACCAATCAATCCTAGATAATGCAAGATTTGAATTGGTAAATGTTGCAGTTTGGGAAAGCCCTAAAGCATTTAAAGAAGCAAGTCAAAAAATGGCTGAAGAACTTGGAGTTGCGCCGCCAGAAGGTTTAAAAGCCAATCCTTCATTATATAACGAAATAAGGAATTAATTGCATTTTTCTAAATGCAAGAAGTCGATTGTTAGTTCAATCGGCTTTTTTTTATTCTTATATTTGGTAAAAAATAATTACTATGGAAGAGCCAACAAAAATTATAGAAACTTTAACAAAAAGTATTAGTAATAGGCTTAAAGTACCAATAATTGTAAGTTACTTAAGTGTTTTAATAATTTATAATTAGGATATTTTATAATATCTTTTTTTGAAAATAGGCTTGCTTCATCAAAGATTGATTTTATAAAATTAAAATATGGAGATTTTTGTGAGTAATTATATTTGTACTATAATGTTCTTGCGTTATGTTACTTGAACTTTGGTAAAAAGCGAAAGTTTAATACATCATTTTCTTTATTTTTTTCTTGACATAAGTTTCTCATCAATGTTAATGGAACACTTTTTACACGTAACGACGCTAGAAGAGTAGGTGAATGTGTGTGGAATGGAAATATTCAACATGTTTTCAATATTTATGACAATGTGGCAATTATAATTATAAAAAACTGACAATTATGCTGTTTGAGGTCTGTTTAACTAATATTTATTCAATGGCACAATGATTGACAAATTGAAAAGAGTTGATATGGATTCACTAGTGATTGTTAATAAATAAATCATTTTGTTAATATTATATATCTCATGTAATGAGATATTTTTTATGATAATTATAACTTTGCATTGATTTCTAATTCATTAGATCATGAACAGAATTAAAGAAGTACTTGAAGAAAAAGGTATTAAACAAAAATGGTTGGCTGAAAGAATGGCAAAGAGTTATAACATGATAAATTCATATGTACAGAATAGAAGGCAGCCTAGTATAGATGATTTGTTTAAAATGGCGAGAATATTAGGAGTTGATGTAAGAGAAATGCTTAAAACAGATTATTTGCATGGTGAAGAAAGTTTTAAGGAGACAACTAAAGTACCCTTGCTAGGAGACGTTTCCTGCGGATTACCAATATTTGCTCAAGAGAATATTGAGGCACAAATTTCCGTCTCTAACGAAATATTAAAAAAGGGACATAATTATTTTCTGTTGAAAGCAAAGGGAGATTCTATGGATTTAGAAAATATTAAAGACGGCGATCTAGTTTTAATTAGACAACAACAGACCGCACAAAATGGAGATATCGTTTTGGCCTTGATTGAAGATGATGCAACGATTAAGGAATTTCAATTTAGAGATAATATAGTTGTTTTAAAACCCAAATCAAAAAATCCAAAGCATCAACCTATTATTTTGACTAGCGATTTAAAAATACAAGGTGTTGTTGAAGCAGTAATACCTTATTAAAAAAGAAATATGAGTGAATTAACTACACATTCCGTTTTACATAAAAGAATTTCAACTTTTGTTGATTGGATAAAACCAGAATCAGCAAAGCGTGATGAAATTAAACAAAGATCTAATAAGGTTCGTGAAAAAATTAAAGACAAAGCTGAATCTGATGAGTATAATTTAGTTGTTGTTTCAACACCTAATGCGGGATCGTTTACCACTAGGACAGGTTTAAGAAGACATTACAGAGGAGATGCTGAAGTGGAAGGTCTTGATGTCGACTTACCCTTTGTTATTCAGGATAATCAAGATGGATATGCCTTATTTAGTTTGTTAGACATTTTCTATAAAATTGTTGATGATTGCTATCCAAACGTTGACAAGGAAAAAACAAAAAGTTCCATCAAACTTAAATTCCCTGATAAAGTAAATTTAGATATTGTTCCAATGTTAGAAGGAGATAATATCGATGAACAAATACTAGTACGTTCATCAGGTGAAAAAATTAAAACTTCCGTAAAGAGACATGTTGAATTCATAAAAAAACGTACTGAAACCAGTAATAACGAAGCAGGTAGAGTTAAGTTTAATGAATGCCTTCGTTTATTTAAATGGTGGCGAGACACCCAAGCAAATGGTTCGTATACTCTAGGAGGAGATGATTCGCCACCTAGTTTTCTGATTAATTTATTAACAGCTAAGGCTTTTGATCAGCTATCAGTAAAAAAGACTTACGCTGAAACTTTGGCGATGTGGTTTGGCTATTTGGCTCATATGGTTAGAAATAAAGAGGCCATACTGTTTAACGATTATAATTCACCTAGTAAAGATCTCACCTTATGGTCTGTAATTGACCCAGTAAACCCTAAAAACAATGTCGTTAAAAATTGGAGTTCTCTAAAAGTAGATGAACTTGCTAGTTGGTTAGAGAAAGGCAGAGACAATTGGAATAGAATAATAAGATATGATTTAGAAGGAGAAGATTCTAAATCTATGGACCAATTAGTTGAACTATTTGGTAATTCTTTTAAAAATCACACATAATAGAAATATGAGTACAAGTTATACAAGATCAGAATCAACAACATATACAGCAGCAAGAGCAAGATATGTTATGGGTAAAGTACATGAAGATTTGTTGGGCCTTATGAATAGAGGGTTAATTAGTCTTGAAAGAGTTAATAGTATAAAAAATGATGTTCTTTACCTGCTCGATAAGCAGGCATTAAAATATTTTCAATTACAATTTAAGACTCCTGAGGGCAAAGAAATAGGAGGTTTACATTACGAAGTGAAATCTAGTGGTCAAATTTATTCGGATGAAGATTCAGGCAGAATTAATTATTGGATGTTATCAGGTGACACTAGAGTGAATTTATTGGTCGATTTAGATAGAAACAGCAGTAATATTGATGAAGTTGATAGACAGTTAGAAGATTGGGGTTGGGGAACTGGAACAGCTCTATCAGGAACTAAAGAAGTTTTAAAATCGTACTCTAAAGAAGGTTATGGTTTAACTCAAAGTAAAATTGGAACATGGTAGATTTATTTAGTAGCGAACATCCAAACAAGGGAGCCGAAAAACAATATGCTGAACTTATCGGAATTGATGAAAACAAATCAAATTTACTCTCTTCATTAAGCTTGTTACTGGATAATAATAAAATTGAGGATTGGCAGTCTAAACACCATAAAAAGGAAATAGCAATTGTAAATCAAATATATTCTGGGACTCCTTTGGTTATCTTGTCTGGTGATGTTGGATGTGGTAAAACGGCTTTAGCTCAATCTATTGCTACACCATTATCAATTAAATTAGATAAAAAAATTACTGTATTTGAGACACCATCCAATATAAGAGGGAGTGGTTTAGTTGGTGAGATTTCAAATAGAATTACTGAAGCTTTTGAGCAGGCAAAAAGAAAACTTGGAAAAGACAATCCAGGTATATTAATTATTGATGAAGCAGATGACATAGCGACTAGTAGGTCCCAAAATCAGGCTCACCATGAAGATAGAGCAGGTCTCAATGTACTCATTAAACAAATTGATCTTATTAGAAAAGAGAATGTCAATCTTGCAGTAATTTTGATTACAAATAGAGTTAATGCTCTTGACCCAGCCGTTAGAAGAAGAACATCATTGCATTTAGTTTTTGAAAGACCAATTGGTGAAAAAGCAAAAGAAGTTGTTAAATATATTTTGAAAGACATAGAATATGATGAATCTAAACTTGAAGATGTTATGAACTATATTGAAGGTCAGGACATACCCTATAGCTTTTCGGATTTAATACATCGAGTGGCAAAGCAGGCAATATATAAGGCAATTGAGGTTGATGAACCTTTTACTATTGATTTGTTTAGAGCAACATTAGAGACTATAACACCATCTCCATTAATAGATTAATATGACTGAAACTCTAATTATAATAGCTCATTCCGGATTGGAAAAAAAAATATCTGAAGAAGAATGTAAAAAAGCTCTTTCAGATGTTTCTACTAATAAAACAATATTTATAGATTTTAATATTTCTGATGCAAAACTATCAGAATTATACGATTTGCCTTTTGAACAATTAGCACTTGAGCAACAACGTAGATTTAAAGATGAAATAGAGCCTATTCTTAAAGAAAACCCTGGATCTACTATTGCATATTTTGGTTTAGCACCAATTCCTTTGGCAATTCATCTAGGTTTCTTGTGCAGTAATTACAACCAATTCTTACTTTTCCAGCACCATCATAAAAACAATGAGTGGTATTTGCAAATTGAAAAGCCAAAAGGTTATAATTTTGAAATTAAAGAGACTATTCTGCCAACAGATGTTCAAAAAGGTGTAGGAGAAATATTTATTAGGGTTGGTACATCATATAGAATAGAACCTCAACATTCACAAGAAGTCTTATCAAACCCTACGAATGAATTTGACTTATTACTAAAAGAGCCTCATCCTGACGGAATATCAAATCAAGATGAAATAAATGATGTTATTGAAACTTTTCAAAGTATTCTTTCAGCTTGTAGTAATTATCTTCCTGATAAAACCAAAATTCATTTATTTGTTGCTTCAACAACAGCAGTAGCTTTTGCAATTGGAACAAGAATAAATCCAAATGTTTATCCATATGTGCAGACTTATCAGTTTAATAGAGATGAAACTCCAAAATACAGAGAAGCAATATTAATCGATAAAAGTTCAGATGATGCTATTGCTTACACTGAAAGTGATAGGAAAATTGCAGCTAATATTAGGGAATCTTGGGAAAGCCAACTACAAAATGATATTAAAACTTTTATAAGCAATAGTGAAGGAGTCTATTCTAATTGGTACGAACATATTACTAAAAAAGACGAAAGCCTTAAAGGTTATGCTCAAGGACTTTGGTTAAAATTACCAGAATTAAAAACGACGTCATTAAAAAATGACTCGATTGATTTAGAAGAAAATATAATTAGTGATGGGTTTGAATATGATAAAACTGACTTAAAATGGAAGATCGATGATGGTATGTTTGTTAGTTTGAACAATAGATTAGAAAAGATTGAAGGCGCAGATATCTTACAAGCAGGTAGGTTATTTCTATTTCATGAAGGCTTACATTATTGTCCACAAGGTCATAATTTAATAGGTTCTGTCGCAAGTGGTATTGGGCAATTTCCAAAAGTAATAGAGGAAGCTGATTACCAAGCTGATGTATATGGATTGTTATATGAGTATAAGTTCAGTTTAGAAAAAAACAACAAAATTGAGAATAATCTAAAAAAATTCTTTTTAAATGCTATAGATACTGCAACAGAAACAATGTGGTCATTTGTTGATAATGGTACTGAATTAAATGAGCTTAATGTAAGGTCAATAAATCGATTCTTAAATTGGTACTGGCAATGGGTCAGAATTGAACAACTTCAAAATACAGGAACTCTAAAAGAAATTATTGAAATTTTATTTGATAAACCAGTCATAGAATTTGCTGGTCCGCCACCATTCATCTTAAATCGTAGAAGAGTTGCAATTAAACTAAAAACAAGTAGTTTTTATAGGTATGAATTAGCAATATTTCATAATAATAAAATTGTAAGAGGAACTCCTACAGGAATTGATAACATTGTTGATGGTTTTAGAAAAATGAATAGCGATAATATTAAAGAAGGATTACGGAGCTTTCTTGCCATGATTACTAATTAAAACTTAAAAAATGATTTCATTAGAGCAATTATATGATTTAGGTTATAAAACTAAAACGAAACTATTAAAAGGAGGATTTGACTTGAATCATTCTGAAAAAAACTATTTGGTTTCATTATCAAGTCATGGAGAAGTGACAATTATTTATCCAATTAATAGTAAAAAAAATCCAGTTCAAATCAACGATTATAATGCTTTTCTTAACTTTCATAATGAAAATTGAATTCTATTTTGGCCTCATAAAATTTTGGTCAAAACAATAGGTGAGTGGAGCTGCCATATTTTAGGGAGATAGTTCTTTTTTTATATATATTCTCATCCTTCAAGTCAGTTCTAAATAATTCTTTACTAGTTCAAAGTTTTCCTAAAATATAGCGCAGCGAGCCGTTAATTGTTTCCAAAATTATATGCAGCCTTGATTTTTTGTTTCTTTTGCATCAAGGCAAAAGATAATGCACAAAAAAGAAAACTTGAATTAGAGTTCTACATATAACAAGTGTATAGAAATTTGCTCGCAGAGAAATTTTATACTCTTGTGGCAACTTGACGAGAATTGCGTAAAATTTTTTTTGACGCACATTTTATCAAATACGCGAATTTTAAAACAATGCAAAAAGTGAAGCTTTTATATGGCGTTGGCAAGCGATGGATAATTGTGTGTAAAATAAATTGTGATAACAATTTGATTTTATAAAACAATCGAGCGTTTGGTAGCAGCTATTTTACATATCGGCAAATTATAGATACAAATAAATTAACACTGCGTAGCAGACCGATTTTGTATAATTGCCCAAGTTAAAATGATTCAATAGTAACGTGATGTTTCTGGGATATTTTACATAATATCATTATAGCTTACAAATGGATTACTTATATACTCTTTGTGCTAAAAGCCATAAATGAACATTTGTACTATAATTAATATTATGTTAAATAGAATATTTCACAATCCACTATTCTATCAATAGTTTTATAGTTTCAGTAGTATTTATATGCATAGTATATACTCCTGTATGTAAGTTTTTAAATACTAAATTAACCTCTAGCAGATTGTCATAACTCTTTGAGAATACTTTTTGACCTACAGCATTGTAAATTTCAATTTTTTGAATTGCTTTTCGTTTTATGGTCAATCCTTCAGTATTATTTGCAGGATTTGGATAAACCATCGTTTTTTCTTGTTCGTTTATAATTGACTCATTTGCCAATACTTGGCTTAAATTTTCATTTAGCGCAATTACGAGTGATGTTCCTCTATCAAAATCTAAGATATTGCCTTCCACATCTTGTTGGTTGGCATCATTACCATTGTCAGGATGCATTACCGACATAAATAGATATTTATTATCTGGCGTAAATGTAATTCCAGTTGGTTCAGCACCTATGGGAACAACTCCAAATAATTTCACTTTTGGTGAGGCTTGTGTATGCCCGTTTTCAACAACCCATATATAGTGATTATCTCCATCTTGAAATACCCATAAATTTCCTTGATTATCAAATGCCATATTATCATTTCCAACTCCCCAAGGAACGCTTGTAGTACCAGAATCGTGTACAATATCATAACTCATTGCACCAGCAAATGTTTCCATAGTTGCAGTTGTTCCAGTAATTGGATCAGAATCTTGAAAGCGATATACTCGATTGTCAGGAGTACCTTTTACAGCAAAATATACCATACCGTCTGGTCCAATTTCAACATCTTCTATACCATTAAACACAGTAGCACTAACTGCTGCACTTTGAGCAATTGTTGAATTTCTTTCGCTTTGTGTAGTATTGTCTAGTAATATCCAATCACCAGCACCATTTTTTGAGCCTTTGTAAACATATAATAATCCGTCATTTAAATCTTGTGCGGTTGTTGCAACAAACTTATAGAGATATCCAGGATTAGAATCAGCACCTTGATATACTGTTCTATGGTTTGAATGAATGGTTACATTTTCATGTTTCATATTTCCCATAGCCCATAATTTTCCAATAACAGTTTTTGTAGCAGGATCAATTTCTACATTCCATCCCGAATCAAAATAACCATCACTATTTAAATCTGGATTTGCATTCCCTACCGATGAAAATTCTTCACAAGAAATAACGGTATTCCATGGAGTTACAGTTCCAGAGCAATTTGCTTCAGTTTTAAAAACTGGTGTGAAATCGATGGCTTCAGAATATGTTTTCTCCCACAATTTTGTACTAGCATTAAAATTAATATCCAACACACTTACTCCTCCTGGAAAAGATTCAGAATTGATGCTCAAATAACCATTTGTACTGCTTCCAGCAATTGGAACATAGGCAGTAAAATCAACGTTTTCAGGAAGATTGCCACCAACTGTAAGCGGATCCCCTACTTCTATTATTTTCTGAAAAGCATGACTAGAAGGGATTACAAATTCTTCAGTTTGTGCTACAGGATTTATGGAAGTGAAATCAGTAATATTTTGTGCGTTTAAGCTAAAATGAACACTAATTATTAACAGGAATGAATATATACGAATGATTTTCATAGGAATAGTTTTTCCTTTCAAATTTAACAAAAATATTGTTAGTAACTATTTATTCAATCTTTGTAAGTAATTGATTTTCAATTCTACTATTCTACTGATTAAAATATTTTAATTATTTTTAAAGAACATTAACTTAAATTAACTAATTATGAATTCAAAATTATTACTAGTGTTACGCATTCTTTTTGGTGTGTTTTTACTCTTTTTTGGGGCCAACAAATTCTTTCAATTTGTAACACCTCCTGCTCCACCAGAAACAGCCTTAGGATATTGGGATGCGTTAATGGCAACAAAAACGATGTCTTTGGTTGCAGTTGTCGAAATCCTAGCAGGTTTAGCATTGTTATTAAATAAATATGCTGCGCCTATGATGATTATTTTGATGAGTGTATCTATAAATGCTGTATTGTATCATCTTGCATTAGATTCTGATACGACAATGATGTCTGTTGTACTTTTAGTTTTAAATCTTGTTATGCTTTATGCTTATAAGGGTAAATACAAAGAGCTCTTGAGTTAACAGGAAATATATTTAATTTAAAAGGGTAAGTTTTGAAACTTGCCCTTTTTTAATTATTTTCATAAAAAATATAAGAATGAGCACAATTCCAAAATCCACCTTTGATTTTTTAAATGATTTAAAGAAGAATAATAATCGTGATTGGTTTCAAGAGAATAAACCACGATTTGTAAAAGAAAATGAGCAATTTATTTCCTTTGCTGATGCGCTATTGAGTGAGTTTAGCAAGCATGATAATATAGAAACTCCTACAGGTAAAAAAAGTGTTTTTAGGATTTATAGAGATGTGCGATTTTCTAAAGATAAAACACCATATAAAACACATTTTTCTGGCTCTTTTAAACGTGCAACGAAGCAATTACGAGGTGGATATTATTTTCATGTCGAACCAAATAACTCCTTTATTGGTGGTGGTTTTTGGGGGCCAAACTCAAAAGATTTATTGAGAATAAGAAAAGAAATTGCAACTGATGCTAGTGAGTTAAGAGAAATCATCTCCTCACCTACTTTTGTAGAAACTTTTGGAGAATTAAAAGGTGATAAGTTAAAATCTGCCCCTAGAGGTTTTGATAAAACCCATCCAGATTTAGATTTATTGCAATTCAAACAATTTGTTGTGAGTAAGAAATTGTCAAATAAAGAGGTCTTAAATTCCGATTTTCATATTAAAGTTGTCGAAATTTTCAATAATATGCGACCATTTTTTGACTATATGAGTGCTGTTTTGACTACCGATGAGAATGGAATTCCGCTATATGAATAGTTTTATTCGTTGATTATTAGATTGTTTACAACATTGTTATTAACTCAAAAATTATTTTTGTCAATGCTATTGTTTTTTTGAACTATATTGTCTAATATTGTTGTCGATAATTGCAATCCCCACTTTTTTTATTGTAAAGAATCAATTTACATCAAGAATTATTTCTTAGAATTTCTTGTTGTAGGTTTTTTTTGGAAAGAAATTAAAAAAAAGCAGTCGTGGCATAAACTTAAGTAGATACTACCGTTGTGGGGACGACATTAAAACCTATTTAAGCGTTGCGACTGCTCTTTTTATTTATACAAATTCAAATTACTTTTTCATATTCTTGTGGCTACCGTTATGGGGACACGATCTTTTTAATTTGCATAATACTATCGATGTGGGGACACGATAAATTTTCAATATTTTATTATAAAAAAACAACTGTAAAAAAACATCTAATTGGGGTTTATGATAATGCCAATTACAGTTGAATTTTTAATTGGGGTTTATTTTTAATTTTTCCAAAGTACTTAATCGTAATTTTGTTAAAAAATAAGGTATGTGTTAGAAGATTTACATCTTTCTAGATAAAGAAAATTCAAATTAATTTTCGGATTGCTTCTCATTTTCAATGATGAACGACAACTTTAACACATACCTATTTTCACTTAAACTAAACTTACTACTATTACTATTTACTTATTACTTATATTTTTATTTGTATGATATAATGATTTGAGGAATAGTCGGTTTGTTTTGGAATTCTTTTACCAATTACTAAGAAAAGTCAAAATTAATTTTCGGATTGCTTTATATTTTCTTTTTTATTGACGTATTCCTCATAATCATTAGGTTCACATTAACTAAAAATCATACAATATGTTTAATATTTTTAAAAGGAAGCTGAACCTAAATGTCCTATATAACCCGTATCATAGAAATTTTATCTTCTATTTTTTAATTATCATCTCGATACCAGCTTCCTTGCTTAAATCAAATTACTTTTTCTCTTTCATAGCAATTATGATTTAAGTTTATCTAACAATCTATTTAGGGTCAGCATGTCTCGCTTGGTTAAATTCTTGACGATTTCTTTTTCTTTCAAGACTTGAGATGTTTCAATTTCATTTAACAGCAATATTCCCTTTTCAGTGATTCGAATTTCAACCTTCCTCCTATTCTCTTGAGATTGCTCTCTTGTTAATAGGCCTTTGAGTCTTAACTTTTCTACCAACCTTGTAGTATTACTCATTTTACTGATCATACTATTTTGGATGGTACTCAAGTTTGCTGGTTCCCCATCTAAATTGTTTAATATTAAAAGAACGTTATACTGCTCAACCGATAAAGCAAATTGCTTCAAATGCTCTGCAGATTTTTCATAGACCCAATTTCCGGACGACAATAAATTATTAATTGTCTTAAATGGTAAGTCAGGTCTCAGACTTATTTTCTTTTCATTACTACTCATTGTTGTGGGGACAACAATTGTATATACAACAATTGTGGTTACAAATGTAATAGAATATGTAGATGTACCAAATTTTTTTTGAACTTTTTTACAAAAATATTTTTAAGTATAACAAAAAGGTTATAGTAATTGGTTGTAATATTATATAAAATAGATGGTTATTATTAGTTATTAAAACATTATATATCAGTATTTTAAATGTAATGTATGAAAAGTTGTAGTCACAAAAGTATAACTCAAAAAAAAATGTAAATTTTTTTTTGAATATTTTTAGATATATAGTTAAAAAAGTCAAAAATCGACAAAATTATGGGGTTAAAATTGTACGAAAAAGTAGTTATTCATGCACGAAATAGTGTAATTTCGTGCAGTTTTATGTGTGTATTATAGTCATTTTTGTGCACGAAATTGGCAAAAGTGTGCACGGAATACGAATATTTTGGTTTGAATTTGGGCTATAAAATTGTTTGTAAATAGAAAACTCCATGAATTTTTCATGGAGTTTTAAGTAATTTTAAGTGGAGATTTATACTATCTAAAGTTGATTTTTCTCATCCTTAAACTTAATGGAGTAACTTCTAAATATTCATCATCACGAATATACTCCATACATTCTTCTAAAGAGAAATCAATTTTTGGCGCAATTTTTACGCCATCATCTGAACCAGAAGCACGAACATTAGTCAATTTTTTTCCTTTAATAAGATTAACGCCCATGTCTTCGCTCTTACTGTTCTCTCCTACTACTTGTCCTTTGTATATTTCTTGATTAGGATCTATAAAGAATCTACCTCTATCTTGTAGTCTATCTATTGCATATGCTGTAGCTTTTCCAGTTTCAGATGAAACTATGGCTCCTTTTAATTCGTCAGAGAAATCTCCTTTATAAGGTTGGTATTCGCTGAAACGGTGATTTATAATGGCACTACCAGCAGTTGCTGTTAATATTTTATTACGCAATCCAATCAATCCACGTGAAGGAATGTTGAATTCAAGATGCTGTAAGTCTCCTTTAGGTTCCATTACTAGTAAGTCACCTTTTCTTAATGAAACTAAGTTTATGGCTTTACTTGCCGTTTCTTCAGGAACATCAATAACTAAAGTTTCAAAAGGCTCACATTTTTGACCATCAATTTCTTTAATAATTACTTGCGGTCTTCCAACTTGAAGTTCATATCCTTCTCTACGCATAGTCTCAATTAATACTGAAAGGTGAAGAACTCCTCTACCGAATACATTGAATTTATCTTCCGAATCTGTAGTGTCAACTCTTAAAGCAAGGTTCTTTTCCATTTCCTTGAAGAGTCTATCTCTTAAATGCCTTGAAGTTACAAATTTCCCTTCTTTACCAAAGAAAGGTGAATTGTTGATTGTAAACAGCATACTCATAGTTGGTTGGTCTACTTCAATACGTGGCAATTCTTCAGGATTCTCTAAATCAGCAATCGTATCACCAATTTCGAAACCTTCAATACCTGTAATTGCACAAATGTCGCCACATCTTACTTTGTCAACTTGGGCCTTCCCCATACCTTCAAAAACATGCAATTCTTTAATGCGAACTTTCTTTTTCTCACCGTTTGCTTTACAAAGCATGTAGTCTTTACCAGCTTCAAGATCTCCTCTAAATACTCTACCAATTGCAATACGGCCAGTAAATGAAGAGAAGTCTAAAGATGTAATTTGCATTTGTGGAGTTCCTTCATTGTAAGGAGATTCAGGAATAGTCTCTAATACGGCATCCAATAATGGAATAATATTGTCAGTTTCATTTTTCCAATCAGTACTCATCCAATTGTTCTTTGCTGATCCGTAAACAGTAACAAAATCTAATTGCTCTTCAGTAGCATCTAATGCAAACATTAAATCGAATACTTTTTCGTGTACAAGGTCAGGAGTGCAATTTTCTTTATCAACTTTATTAACAACAACTATAGGTGTTAATCCAAGTTCTAAGGCTTTACCTAAAACAAAACGAGTCTGTGGCATAGGTCCTTCAAAAGCATCAACAAGCAATAATACACCATCTGCCATTTTTAATACACGTTCAACTTCTCCACCAAAATCGGCGTGACCAGGAGTGTCAATAACATTTATTTTTACTCCTTTATAATTAACGGATACATTTTTTGAAAGAATTGTTATCCCACGTTCACGTTCTAGATCATTATTATCCAATAATAAATCTTTACGTTCTTTACGATCGTCTAAAATTTTTGCCTGGTCAATAATCTTATCAACCAATGTTGTTTTACCGTGATCGACGTGTGCTATTATAGCGATATTTCTTATAGATTGCATGCTTGCTTATTTTGAAGCTGCAAAAGTAGTGTTTTAGATTGATTAAAATATTATAAAAACTAAAATTCTAATTTGATTCTTCGACATCAATATCTTCTTTAAATGCACTAGGTAAAATGTCAGGAATGAGTTTGATTAATAATGGTAACAGCAATGCTCCACCTGGAAGCATAAAAACTGCAAATGCTGGTATTCCTTTGCAGATATCTAGCAGTTGAGTTTTTACTTTAACTTTCTCATCATCTGTAAGTTTATTAAAGGTAGATTTCCGTAGCAAAGAAACAAGTTCTTTACTTTCTTTTATTTCTTTGGCTAACCTCTTTTTGTTTTTGAGAACGCTTTCTTTTATTTCTTCTCTTGTAGTACTCAATTATAATTTTCTGCGTTTACGCTCTGTTTTTAATAAGTTCAATTCCCTACTTGTTTGTCCTGCAACAGAAGTGTTTTCCTCGGCTCTTCTTATAAGGTATGGCATAACATCTCTTACAGGTCCAAATGGTAAGTACTTGGCAACATTATAACCTTCCTTTGCAAGATTATAACTGATGTGATCACTCATGCCATATAATTGTCCAAACCATAAACGCATATCATTGGATGCTACATTGTGCTGTTTGGCAAGATCCATTAATAGATAAGAACTCTCTTCATTGTGTGTTCCAGCAAATAATGCCATTTTAGAATTTTCCATCATGTATTTAATGGCTTCATTGTAATTGTCATCTGTTGCTTGCTTATCTTTGCATATTGGTGATTCATAACCCTTTTCTTCAGCCCTGTCACGTTCTTTTTCCATATATGCACCTCTAACAACTTTCATACCTATATAATAATCTTTTTCTTGGGCTCTTTTATGCAATTCTTTTAGATATTGCATTCTGTCATGCCTGTACATTTGAAGTGTGTTGAAGACAATGGCTTTCTCTTTATTATATATCTCCATTAATTCTTCAATTAAATTATCAGCTGCAGTTTGCATCCAACTTTCTTCAGCATCAATAAGCAAAGGAACATCTTTATCAACGGCTAGTTTACAAACAGTGTGATAGCGTTCCACTACTCTGTTCCATTCAACTTGTTCATCATTATCTAGTGTTTTTCCTTCTGATAATTTTTGATATAAATGAAACCTACCAAATCCTGTTGGTTTAAATACTGCATAAGGAATAGATTGTTTTTCATCAGCAAAATTGATGGTTTTCAAGGTTTTCGCTAATGCATCATCAAAACTTTCTTCTTCTTCTTTGCCTTCTACTGAATAATCTAAGATACTATGAACTTTTCCTTTTTGATACATCTTTTTAATAACTGGCAAGCAGTCATCTTCAGTAACTCCTCCACAAAAATGGTCGAAAACTGTAGATCTAATCAACCCTTCAACTGGTAAATGAGCTTTAAGTGCAAAGTTTGTAACAGCCGTACCAATTCTAACCATAGGCTGATTTTGAATCATCTTAAATAAAAAATATGCACGCTCCAATTCAGAATCTGATTTTATAGAGAATGCTACTTCAGTATTATCAAAAAGTTTTTTCATTTCTAAAAAGTTTTAAGCAAATATAGTTAGTATTTTTTCAATTTATAGTTTACTTTGCAAAGTAAATTCAGGTAAATGAAATCGATAAAATCTAACGATTATTATATTCACTTTAACTCTGACTCATATCAAGAGTTAAATTCTTATTTGGTTAATAATAAACCTTCAAAAATTTTTGTATTAGTTGATTCAAATACAAATACTTATTGTTATGCAATTTTTATTGAGCAATTAGAAACTAATGTAGAAATTGAGGTTATAGAGATTGAACCAGGTGAAATTCATAAAAATATTGAGACTTGTGCTGGAATTTGGAATGTTTTGACTGAATTAGGTGCCGATCGAAGTAGTTTATTAATAAATCTTGGTGGTGGCGTAATCACTGATATGGGAGGATTTATTGCGTCAACTTATAAAAGAGGTATTTCCTTTATCAATATACCTACAACTCTTTTAAGTATGGTTGACGCATCTGTTGGTGGAAAAACTGGTGTTGATTTAGGAGTGCTGAAAAATCAGGTAGGTGTGTTTTCATACCCTGAAATGGTGCTAATAGATTCACAATATTTACAAACTGTTTCTGAGCGTGAAATGCGTTCAGGAATGGCAGAAATATTAAAGTATGGCCTAACCAAAAACATTAAACTTTGGGTTGAAATAAGAGATAATAATGAATTAAATTTTAGTGATTTAGATGATTTGATATATGAATCTATCAATATCAAAAATACTATAGTTTTAGAAGACCCAAAGGAAAAAGGATTACGTAAAGTTTTGAATTTTGGACATACGTTAGGGCATGCAATTGAATCTTATTATTTGGAAAATGAAACAAAGAATTCTTTAACACATGGAGAAGCTATTGCTGTTGGAATGGTTTGCGCGGCCTATATTTCTCATGTTCTATTTGGATTTGACAAAGAAAAGTTAACTGATGTGAAAAATGTCCTGCTTTCAATTTATGGTAAAGTTGATATAGATAACTCAGATTATAATGCTATATTAGAATTATTGAAGCATGACAAGAAAAATGCTAATGGTGAGGTGCTATTTGTGTTATTATCTGATTATGAGAAATTTAAACTTAATTGCAAAGTGCCAGAAAATGTAATTAAAGACAGTTTGAATTATTACTGTAATTAGTTTTTTATTAATTTTTTTGATACAGAGTTTTGACCATTAGTGACTTTAACAAAGTATATACCTGAATTGTATTTAGACAAATCAATTTGTATTTCATCTACCATTATTTTTTCTGTAAGTAATTCTCGACCTAAAGCATCTAATACTTTATAACTATATTCTTCATTTAAGTAATCATCTAAGTTCAATTTAAGTTGAAATAGACCATTTGAACTTGGATTAGGGTAAAGTTTAATATTAGATTCTAGACTATACTTATCGATTGACAAAGAAGAGCCTTCAACTATTGTTAATGATTGATTTACAGCAACATCATATAAAACATCTACTGTACCACCAAGCCAAGTTACTTTTAAAGAATCAACTAATGTTTCTGAACCAAGACCAAAAAATTCATAATTAGAATTTTGCGAAGTATACCCTTCACCAGCTACAGTATATTTGTTTTGTGGTACACCATCGATATATGCTTGAATCCATGAACCAATACCATCTTTGTTACTTGTAGTTCCTTCTAGTTTTACTTTTAAATAATTATTAGTGCTATTGTTATTGGAGAAAACAAAATGATTGCGAGGTGAAAAGTTTGTAACTGCAATATCAACAAATCCATCATTATCAATATCTCCTATAGCATTTGAAAAACTAATAGCGTCATCATTGTCAAATCCTGCACTTGATGGGATTGAAAACATGTTTGAACCATTATTTTCATAGAAAGCAGAAGTAAGAAATAAAGAACTATCAGTTAATGCGCTACTAACATATAAATCGTTATCCATATCATTATCGGCATCTAAAAACACTGCTCCCCAAGCAATAGTCTCCATTAAAGTGCCATTTGAATCAGCAATATCAGTAAAAGTGCCATCACCATTATTCTGCAAAAAAACATTTCCATCAAATGTATTGGTAACATAGATGTCTAAATCTCCATCATTATCATAATCACAGATTGCAGTTGACATTGCATCAATGCCTAAATCTGTTCCCGTTGAAATACTTGTATCCGTAAAAGTACCATCACCATTATTATGATACATAATATTTTTATTGTTTGATTTATCGTTGGCGATGTAAATATCTTGCCAACCATCATTATCATAATCAAAGAAAGAAGAACAAAATGAGAGATGTCCGTCTGTATTATCTAAACCTGCACTAGCAGTAACATCTGTAAAAGTACCATCACCGTTATTTGCAAAAAGTTTATTAGGGTTTGCTTCTGGCGGATCTCTAAAACATAAAAAAGCATCTAAATATCCATCATTGTTATAATCTCCCCAAGAACAACCTATAGTATAAAGTGCAGAAGTGCTAAATCCTGCGGCTGCTGTTTCATCAGTAAAAGAAAAACTACCATTGTTTTTGTATAATTTATTAGAGCCTTCAAGGTTGGCTACAAATAAATCTTTGTCACCATCATTATCGTAATCAACCCATATAACTTGACGAGATTCTTCGGTATCCAAAGAAATTCCAGAGGGTGTGATTTCTGTAAAAGTTCCAGAATTATTTTTGAAAAATTTTACTGCAGCTCCTGAAGCTGAAGAAAAAGTCAAATCATCCCATCCATCTCCATCAAAATCACAGAAAGATATTCCACCACCAAAACCTCCAGGAATAGTGCCATAATTACCAATAACTCCTAATAAAGTTGAATTTTCGGAAAAAGAAATTTGTGAATAACAATTACTTATTATTACTGAAATAAATAGAATGCTAGAGAGTAATTTTTTAACCATAAATGAATTCTAAGAGATTAGAGTTCAAATATACTAAAAATTAGCAGTTACGATATAGTTTTTCATACTCAGGCAAAATTGCTTCTAAAGAGAATGCTTTTGCTTGATTATTGGCATTTTTCTTAAATTCATTTAATAATGTTTCATCCTTTAACAGGTTAATTGCATTTTTGGCCATTTCATCAACATTTCCTAAATCACTTAGATAACCAGTCACACCATCAATATTTACTTCAGGTAAACCACCAGTATTTGTAGAGATAACTGGTGTTTTGGCTGCCATTGCTTCCAATGCTGCCAATCCAAAACTTTCAGTTTCAGATGGTAAAAGAAAAATATCAGAATAACAAAGTACTTTGTTAACATCGTTGCTATTGCCTAAGAAAATCACTTTGTCATAAATTCCCAATTCTTTAGTTTTCAATTCCACTTTTTCAATTTCTGGACCTTCACCAACCAATAATAATTTAGAAGGAATTTCTTTTTGAATTCGGTCAAAAATTTCGACAACATCAATTGGCCTTTTCACTGGGCGCATATTACTTACATGCGAAATAATCCTTTCATTTTCTGTGGCTAGTGCTGATCTATTACATTCAGATTCATGAATTTCTGGGTATTTTTTTGAATCAATGAAATTATAAATGACATTAATATTTACATTTATATTAAAAAGACGAAGTGTATCTTCCTTTAAACTATTGGATACTGAAGTAACTACATCAGAATTATTGATGCTAAATTCTACGGCAGTTTTATACGTAGGATGACTACCTACAAGGGTAATATCTGTTCCATGCAAAGTTGTTACAACCTTAATATCAATTCCTTTTTGTTTTAGCATTTGCTTTGCCATATAAGCTGCATAAGCATGTGGTATTGCATAATGTACATGCAAAACTTCTAATTTATGCAATTGAACAACTTCGACAAGTTTTGAAGTCAACGCTAATTCATATGGTTGAAATTGAAATAATGGATACTCCTCAACATATACTTCATGAAAGTGAATGTTTTTGGCTAGTAAATCTAATCTTACAGGTTGCTTGTATGTAATAAAATGAACTTCGTATCCCTTATCGGCTAGAGACATTCCAAGTTCGGTTGCTACTACTCCACTTCCACCAAACGTTGGGTAACATACAATTCCTATTTTCATAAATATTTAGTTTGATTTAGATTTATTAGTTGATAATTTCAACAGTCGTAAAGTTACCAAAAACCTAACTTCAATATCACAAAATATTCATAAAAAAAGTCCATCTTTAAGACAGACTTTAATTAATAGTTTAGTTTTCAAGGATTAATAATCTCCTAACGTTACAGGATTTTGTGCTAGCGCACTTTCCAATTGTTCATCATTAGGTGCTTTTCCGTGCCAAGCATGAGTTCCAGCCATAAAATCAACACCATGTCCCATATCTGTATGCAATAAAATACAAACAGGTTTCCCTTTGCCGGTTCTAGATTTTGCTTCTTTTAAACCAGCAATTACACTTTCTATATCGTTACCTTTTTTTACTTCTAGCACGTCCCAACCAAAAGCCTCGAACTTTCCTTTAATACTTCCCATTGGTAATACATCATCGGTAGAGCCATCAATTTGTTGTCCGTTTAAATCTACTGTAGAAATAAGATTATCAACTTTTTTTCCTGCAGCATACATCATAGCTTCCCAAACTTGACCTTCTTGTAATTCACCATCGCCATGTAAAGAATAGACAATTTTTGAATCGCCATTTAGTTTTTTTGCTTCAGCAGCACCTATTGCAACACTCATACCTTGCCCTAAAGAACCTGAAGCAATGCGAACTCCTGGCAATCCTTCATGAGTTGTTGGGTGTCCTTGCAAACGTGAATTGATATGTCTAAAAGTTGCTAATTCAGAAACTGGAAAAAAGCCACTTCTTGCCAAAACACTATAATAGACTGGAGAAATATGACCATTGGATAAGAAGAATAAATCTTCATTTTTCCCGTCCATTGAAAAGTCAGTAGAATAGTCCATAATTTCTTGGTATAGTGCTGTAAAAAATTCAGCGCATCCTAATGATCCTCCAGGATGGCCAGAGTTTACAGCATGTACCATACGGACTATGTCTCTTCTTACTTGCTGTACAAAATCTTCTAATTGTTGTGTTATTGGCATTTTAATTGTTGTTTTATAGTAACACAAAAATAAGTCAAATGTTAGGCATGACAAAGTAAACTTTGGATACTTATACACATGGTTTTAACAAAATGAAAAAAGTGATGAATAACGCACTATTCACCACTTAAGAAATTTTAATTTATATGTTTAAGGTTATTCCCTCGCAGCCTTAAACTCGCTAGTATCATACCACTTTGGGAAATTAGTTTCATTTGACAATCTATAACCAATATTAAATAATAATTGTACGTCAAAACGAATTCCTGTTAAATCAGTTACTCCAGGAAAATATTCATCTGAAGGTTGATGATACACATTTTTTCTATAATTATCATTCAGTACTTTCATGCTATCAACACTTATATCAAAGCCTTCGTGACCTCCTTTAGCATAAATTGGTGGAATACCAATTTTGGCAAAATTAAAATGATCGGACCTAAAGAAATATCCTTTTTCAGGACTTGGATCAGGAATGATATAGCGTCCTTGCTCTTCAGCAGCAAACTTACCGTATTCATCCATTTCCGAATGGCCGTAACCAGTAATCGTTAAATCTTTCATTGGTCCAGGATTGTTAAATGCATCCATATTGATATTAGCCACTGTCTTTTTTGGTGGATAAATTGGATGCTCAGAATAATAAGCCGAGCCTAACAAGCCTTGTTCTTCAGCAGTAACTGCTAATAAAACGATTGAACGTTTTTGTTGAGGAGAATTTTTAAAAGCCTCAGCAATAGCTAACAATGCAGCCGTTCCAGAAGCGTTATCAACTGCTCCGTTGTAAATAGAATCGTTGGCAATTGGTCTACCCACACCTAAATGATCCCAATGTGCAGAATAGATAATATATTCATCTTTTTGGTCAGTTCCAGGTAATAAAGCAACGACATTTTTAGATTGGTCTTTCTTAATTTTATTTTTAATTTTTACAGATGCATTTAAACCTAAAGGCATAGCCTTAAATCCTTTAGTTCTAGCCAATTCATTGAAATTCTTATTTTGGATTGTCGATGAAGCAAAGAGTTTGTTGGCAGTATCAAATGAAATCCAACCATTTACATCAACTTTAGGTAAATTGCTCTCTAAGGTTAAGTGTGCTCCACTCCATCCTGATTGAACAACATTCCAACCATAAGAAGCAGGTTCCGTTTCGTGAATTATTAAAACTCCTGCAGCACCTTGTCTTGCAGCTTCTTCAAACTTATAAGTCCAGCGACCATAATAAGTCATTTCATTTCCTTTAAATAAGTTTTTATCTCCAGATTGAAATCCAGGATCATTTACCAAAACCACAGCCGTTTTACCTTTCCAATCAACACCAGCATAATCATCCCAACCATATTCTGGAGCTACAATTCCAAAACCTGCAAATACCAATTCAGAATCTTTAAGCGAAACAAGATCATCGGTTTTTGAAGTAGTAACAACAAAATCTTTCAGCAATTCCAAATTGTATTTTTTGTTATTCCCAGAAATCTTCATAATTGATGAAGGTGTACCATCTATTTCAACCATTGGCACGTCTTGAAAATAACTATCACCATTTCCAGGTTCTAAACCCAATTTTTTGAATTCTTGTTCAAGATATTTTGTGGTTTTTGCTCCGCCTTCAGTAAATGGCATTCGCCCTTGAAAATCATCGGAAGCTAAAACTTCCACATGCTTTTCTAATGTTTCTTTGCTTACTTCTGCTTTTACTTTTTTAGGCTCTTCAGTTTTACAACTTACTGTTAATAAGGTGATTAATAAGAATTTGAATATGTTTTTCATGGTTATATTGATTTATTATATGCTTCTTGTATCCAATTTTTTAATTCGGTGTCAACTTCTTTTATATCAGTTAATTTTACTCTATGCGTGCACATCGTTCCAAAAGGCCCTGAATTTTCTAATCTAGTTTCTACAGGTTTGCCTTTTAGTTTAAAACCTAAATCTATTCTAGTTTTAGTGGCTGGTTTTATCAAGATAAATTGTCGCTTGCGAATGATACTCACACTACCCTTTTTTGGAGTAATTGTTAAATCATTTCCAAGTGTTTTTACAAATCTAATGAGTTCATCATAAATAGGTTTTAAATCCTCTTTCCCTTTGTATTGATTAGCTACTAAATCTTCCTCAGAATTATTTTCTTCTTTAGATAATGCCACAATAGTATTTGCAAAACCGTGTGTAACACTATGTTCGGACTTCAAGTATTTCACACCTTCAGAATGCTTTGAAAATGCTTTCTCTTTTAAAATCACCTTCCATTCTTCTAAAGATTTACCAGTTTTTTCTGGCATATTATCAATCATTGTTTTAAGTGCTTTGTCCATAGTGTAAGTTTAGTTAATTATTTTCAGCAAATTCTTTAAACTGATTCATCCATTTTTGACTTTGCGCTTTAAATTTGCCTGGAAATAGTTTGGCAAAGAGTTTTATCATAAAACCATTGAATTTAAGATACTCAACTTCTGAAATGTATTGAGTTGTATTTTTATCAATAACAACAAAGCGCGTAGTTTGTGTGTTTGTCATATGAATATGCTCATACAAACCTACTTTCTCTCTTGGCAAGTCATTAGAAATAATAGTTTCAATCAACTCCATTTTTTGTTTGCCTTCAAATAATATCTTAGACTTTGATCCTTTAGCATTATGCTCACCATTTAAAAGTTCAATACTTTTAAATCCGTCTTGCCAATATTTAAAGTTGTTTTCATCTTCCCAAAGCACAACAACTTTGTCAATAGGTAAATTAATTTCAGTGCTACAGGTATACTTCATAATTTCAAATATACAAAATTAAGTTTTTTGCTTTTTCTTTTTTGCAGCAGGAAACAACACATTGTTTAATATCAATCGATAACCAGGAGAATTTGGATGTAAATCCAATTCAGTTTTGGGATCACCTACTCTGTGACTATAATCTTCAGGATCATGACCGCCATAAAAAGTAAACATTCCTTTTCCTTTGGTTCCATGAATGTAACGAGCTTCGCCATTCGTTTTATTTTCACCCATAACTAACACAGTTGGTTTGATAGTGTTTCTGTCAAACGAAGTTGTTTGTCCCATAAAACCTTTAACCAATTGTGTGTGATTTTGGCATAGCATTGTTGGAACAGGATCCCATTTTGCAGAAAAATTCATCAACGAAAAATAATCAGTTGTTCGTTGAATACGTCTTTTCATCGTCATATCTATAGAGGAAAATTCGTACTGAACAGGGTTTCGTTCCAATTTAAAATCTGTAAAAGCAAAAGTTTTTGAATAATCTATTTTTGACTGATAATTGGCTTCCGAAGGATCGCCATCAAACATCGTTTCACAAATATCAACACCATCGGCAGAAAGCGCAATATCAAAACTATCGGTTGCCGAACACATGGCAAACATAAATCCGCCACCAATTACATAATTTCTAATTTTTTTGGCAACATCCAATTTTTCTTCGGATACTTTAGAATAACCTAATTTGGTTGCTAATTCTTCGGCATTTCTCTTTTCTTTCAGGTACCAAGGAGCACTTCTGTAAGCACCATAAAATTTACCGTATTGGCCAGTAAAATCTTCGTGATGTAGATGCAGCCATTCATATAATAAGAGTTTTTCATCCAATACTTCTTCGTCATATACAACATCAAAAGGAATTTCGGCATAAGTTAACACCATAGTTACTGCATCATCCCAAGGTAATTTTGTTTTAGGTGAATAAACAGCGATTTTAGGAGCCTTTTCAAGTAAAACTGCTTCCATATTTTTGGAGGGACTGCTAATTTCTGTTAGGATTTGTTCGGCTTCGGTATCAGAAATTACACGATATGAAACGCCTCTAATTTTGCATTCCGTTACAATTTCATCATTATGCTCCAATAGAAAAGCACCGCCATCATAATTCAGTAACCATTTGGCTTTGAGTCCATTTTTTAGTGTCCAATATGTAATTCCATAAGCCTTTAAGTGATTGGATTGGTTATTATCACTCATTGGTATATAAACAAAGGAAGCGAATGCAAAGTTTGAAAGCAAAAGAGAAATCAGTATTGGAATAAAGTATCTAATTTTTTGTTTCATATTTGCTGTCATTCCTGCGTAGGCAGGAATCTATAATTTGTTGTGTTTTTGGAATCCTGCCTTCGCAGGAATGACAAAATTAAATTTTAAAAAGGCACATCATCATCAATACCACCAAACGCATCATTTGGATTGACATTTTGAGCGCTTTCAGGTAGTTGAGCATTCATTTTCGATTGAAATTCTGTTCCAAATCCTTCTTCTAAATCTGAGAATTGTGCTAAATGACCAGTAAATTTCAAACGTATATTTTCCAAGCCACCATTTCTATGTTTAGCAACAATAAATTCTCCTTGACCTTCACAAGGTGTGCGTTCTTCATCGTCCCATTCTGTTTGTCCATAATATTCAGGACGGAAAATAAACGAAACGATATCTGCATCTTGCTCAATGGCTCCTGATTCACGTAAATCGGACAATAAAGGTCTTTTACTTCCTCCACGAGTTTCAACTGCACGTGATAACTGTGACAACGCAATTACTGGTACATTTAGTTCTTTTGCCAATGCCTTTAAGTTCCTCGAAATCATAGAGATTTCTTGTTCACGATTCCCACCATTTTTACCACTTGTTCCTGCAGTCATTAATTGCAAATAATCAATAACTATAATTTTTACATCATGCTGAGAAACCAAACGTCTAGCCTTGGCACGTAAATCAAATATAGAAAGTGAAGGTGTATCGTCAATAAAAATAGGGGCTTTTGATAAGTTTTTAACTTTTACGTTCAATTGCTCCCATTCATGTGCTTGTAAGTTTCCTCTTCTCAATTTACCAGAGGCAATCCCAGTTTCACTAGAAATCATACGAGTAATTAACTGTACCGAAGACATCTCTAAAGAGAATATTGCTACCGCTTGGTCGAAACCAATAGCAACATTTTTTGCCATCGACATTACAAATGCCGTTTTACCCATACCTGGACGTGCAGCTATAATAATTAAATCTGAAGGTTGCCAACCAGAAGTTAATTCATCCAATTTACTGAATCCAGAAGGAACACCACTCATTCCTTCCTTGTTAGAAATTTCCTGAATTTTATCTATCGCTTGTTTTACAAGACTTTGTGAGTCTTCCGACCCTTTTTTAAGGTTACCTTGTGTTACTTCAAAAAACTTACTCTCAGCATCATCCAATAAATCAAATACATCAATAGTCTCGTCATATGCTTCTTGAATAATTTCAGATGAAATAGTAATTAACTTACGCTGTATAAATTTTTGAAGTATAATTCTTGAGTGAAACTCGATATGTGCTGTAGAAGCAACTTTTTGAGTCAAACCAATTAAATAAAAATCACCACCAACAAATTCTAACTTTGCGTTTTTTCTTAATTGATTTGAAACTGTACGTAAATCAATCGGTTCTGAATTTTGAAAAAGTGTATATATGGCACGATAAATCTCTTGATGTGCTGGAGTATAAAAAGCATCAGGATGTAAAATATCAATAACGTCATCAACACCTTTTTTGTCAATCATCATTGCACCTAAAACAGTTGCTTCTAAATCAATTGCTTGTGGTGGTAATTTTCCTTTTTCTAGGTTAATTACTGTGCTTTTTTTAATATTTTTTGACCTAATAGGTTGTAAGTTCTCCATGAAAACAAAAGTAATTTTTCTAGCTCATATTTTAAGGCAAATTGAGAATAAATTTTGTACACATCTTTTGTTAACAACTGAATAAATTGTTAATAACTATTAAACGCAAAAAATCCTATTTTATTTCTTACTTTTGGCTGATGTGGTCAAAACATAAATATAAAATTTTAAGTGTTTTTTTGCCTATTCAATGGATAATTGTTCAATATATATCAAGTTTTCCTGAATTTATTGAATATTATTATTCTACAGGAATTTACCCTTATATATCAGCATTTCTTAGAATTATTTTCGGTTGGATTCCTTTTTCTTTTGGAGACCTTGTTTATATAATTGGAGGTGTTTTTATTTTAAGGTTTGTTTTTAAATCCATTAAAAATAAAAAATTCCCTATTCTCAAAATTTTAAGTTTTTTATCAATTGTTTACTTCTGCTTTCATTTTTTTTGGGGATTCAATTATTTCAGAATTCCATTGCATAAAACATTGAAAATAAAAGAAGTAAAATACAATGTTGATGATTTAGAAACTTTCACGATAGATGTTGTGAATAAGTTAAATAGAATACATTTAAAAATCACTCATAATGATACAGTAAAAGTTGTGTTGCCCTATTCAAGGAAAGATATTTATAAACAAGCAATTAATGGTTATAAGAATCTTGAATCAACTTACCCACAATTTAATTTTAAATTCAGGTCTTCAAAGAATTCTATTATCAGCTTGCCAATGACTTACTTGGGTACATCTGGATACTTAAATCCATTTACAAATGAAGCACAAGTAAACAGTATGAATCCTCTAATAAATTACCCATCAACAACTTGCCATGAAATGGCACATCAAATTGGTTACGCAGCAGAAAATGAGGCAAACTTTGTTGGGTTTATGACTGCCATAAATAATGAAGATATTTATTTTAAATATTCAGGCTATTATTTAGTTCTTCGATATGTGCTGAATGACTTGTACAGACAAGATAAGGAATTGTATAAACAAACATTTAGTAAAATTAATATAGGTATTGTTAAAAATATGCGTGAATCACAAGAGTTTTGGCTATCTTATCAGAATCCAATTGAGCCTTATACGAAGAAACTTTTCGATTATTTTTTAAAGGTTAATAAACAAAAAGAAGGCATAAAAAGTTATAATTTAATGGTTGGCATGATTATAAATTATAATAAGCAAAATCCTGAAGTTTTAAAACTCTTAAATTAATGTTAATTTTTATCTAAAAATCAATTTATAGTAAACACTTTATTAATTTTATACCTTATCTATATTTAAACCAAACTTTATGAAAAAACTACTGCTCAGTTGTTTGTTGCTATTTCTAGTTAATCAATTGAATGCACAGGATTATTTTCCTGTCAATGAAGGAATTAAAACTTCCAACGAAAAACACACTGCATTTACTAATGCAACGATACACATTAGTCCAACCCAGACTATTGAAAATGGCACATTACTTATTCAAAATCAAAAAGTTGTGTCATCAGGTAAGAATGTAAGTATACCAAAAAATACAACTATAATTGACTTGAAAGGAAAACACATCTATCCTTCTTTTATTGATATGTATACCAATTTTGGAATTGCTAAAACTAAAAGAAATTCAAGTACAAGCAGAAGACCACAATACGATGCTTCTAGAAATGGTTATTATTGGAATGATCACATTATGCCAGACCAGCGAGGTTTTGATGATTTTAATTTTGACAAAGCAAAGGCAAAAGAGTTAGTTAGTGCAGGTTTTGGTGTTGTAGGAACGCACCAGCAAGATGGAATTATGCGCGGAACTGGAATGGTAGTAGCATTGAATAAAAATGATGGAGATGAAATAAGAGTTTTAAATACCGATGCTACACAACATATTTCTTTTAGTAAATCTGTTGCGTCTAGACAAGCCTATCCAAATTCTACGATGGGCTCAATGGCATTGCTTCGCCAAGTGTATCATGATGCAAAATGGTATGCTGCAGGAAATTCAAAAACAAGTGATTTAGCTCTTGAAACTTTAAATAACTTAAAAAATCTTCCAATTATTTTTGAAGCAAATAGTCTTGATAATGACTTGCGTGGATCAAAAATAGCTAAAGAATTTGGTTTAAAGTATATTATCAAAGGTGGTGGAAATGAATATAATGGACTTAATGAAATTGTAAAAACTGGAGCAAACTATATTATTCCAATTAAATTTCAAAAGCCTTTTGATGTGAGTGATCCACACATGGCAGCACAGGTTGAGTTAGAAGATATGAGAGCATGGAACCAATCTTCTTCAAATCCAGCAATGTTGGAAAAGAAAGGAGTTAATTTTGCTTTGACTACTTCTGATTTAAAATCGGCAAAGAGTTTCAAATCAAACTTAATGACGGCTATCAAATATGGATTGAGTAAAGAAAAAGCATTTGAAGCTTTAACAACTATACCAGCAAAACTATTAGGGATGAGTTCTAAAATTGGAACACTTAATAATGGTAGCTATGCAAATTTCCTTATTACTTCAGGTGAAATTTTTGATAAGAAAACTAAGGTTTACGAAAACTGGGTTCAAGGAAATAAGAATACTTTAATAGACATGAATGTTAAAGATATTCGTGGAGATTATAACTTGAAAGTTGCAGGAAAATCTTATGATTTGAAAATCTCTGGAGATATTGGAAAAATTAAATCTGAATTGATGTTAGATTCAGTTAAGATTGCCTCTAACCTTTCACAATCTAATGGTTGGGTGAATCTATTTTACACACCACTAAATGAAAAGAAAACAGAGTTTGTTCGTTTAACAGCAGCACTAAGTAACTCAAATAATATTAATGGTACTGGAGTTTTAACTAACGGGAACAAAACTTCTTGGTCGGCAATTAAAAAAGTTAAAGAAGAAAAGAAAGAAGAAAAGAAGGATACTAAAAAAGATGGTAAGGCACTAGAGAAAAAATCTCCTGTTGTTATGCCACTTACCTATCCTAATGTTGCATACGGATTTAAGACAAAGCCGCAACAAGAAACAGTTCTATTCAGAAATGCAACAATTTGGACAAATGAATCAGAAGGAATTTTAGAGAATACGGATGTATTAGTTAAAAACGGAAAAATTTCTAAGGTTGGTAAAAACCTTAATGCTTCTGGTGCAAAAGTTGTAGACGCAACAGGAAAGCATATTACTGCTGGTATCATAGATGAACATTCACATATCGCAACTACATCAGTTAATGAAGCAGGACATAATTCAACTGCAGAAGTAACTATTGAAGATGTTGTAGATGCTGATGATGTTGATATCTATAGAAATCTTGCAGGTGGAGTAACTACTATTCAAGTATTGCACGGTTCTGCTAATCCTATTGGTGGAAGATCTGCTTTATTGAAATTAAAATGGGGAGAATCTGCAGACGAATTATTATACAAAAACAGACCAAAATTCATCAAGTTTGCTTTGGGTGAAAATGTGAAGCAGAGTAATTGGGGAGATAATAACACCGTTCGTTTTCCACAAACAAGAATGGGTGTTGAACAAGTATATATGGATTACTTCCAACGTGCAAAAGAATATGATACAAAAAAGAAAAGTGGAAAGCCTTATCGTAAAGATATTGAAATGGAAGTCTTAGCTGAAATTTTAAACAAAGAACGCTTTATCACTTGTCACTCTTATGTGCAATCAGAAATTAATATGTTGATGAAAGTTGCTGAAAGGTTTGATTTTAATATCAATACGTTTACGCACATTTTAGAAGGATATAAAGTTGCTGATAAAATGAAAGAGCACGGTGTCGGAGGCTCTACATTCTCTGATTGGTGGGCTTATAAGTTTGAAGTGAATGATGCAATCCCTTATAATGGTGCTATTATGCACAATCAAGGAATAACTGTTGCTTTTAATTCTGATGATGCGGAAATGAGTAGAAGATTGAATCAAGAAGCAGCAAAAGCAGTTAAATATGGTGGTGTATCAGAAGAAGAAGCATTGAAGTTTGTTACTTTAAATCCTGCAAAGTTATTGCATATTGATGACAAAGTAGGAAGTATTAAAGTTGGTAAGGATGCAGATATAGTGCTTTGGGACGGTCATCCACTTTCAGTATATACCAAGGCTGAAAGAACTATGATTGAAGGTGTAACATATTTTGACAAAGATACTAATAATCAGAATATTAAAGATATTCAAAAAGAGCGTAGCGAATTAATCAATATGATGTTACAAGAGAAAAATAAAGGAATGAAAACGGTACCTCCAAAGAAAAAAGAGAAAGTTTATTTCCACTGTGATTCATTAGAAAATAGATAGTATTATGAGAAAAATGATAAAAAATATAAGTTTATTGCTAATGCTCGTAAGCGTTAGTCTATTTGCACAGCAAACTCCTGCTCCACCTCAAACTACAGATTTTACTATTGAGGGAGCAACAGCTCATCTTGGAAATGGTGAAGTGATTAAGAATTCATTAATTATGTTTAGCAAAGGCAAAATTACTTTTGTCGGAAAAGCAGAAACAAAAATCGGACGTATTGGTAAAGTAATTGATGCAAAAGGGAAACATGTTTATCCAGGATTTATTGCTGCAAATTCTACTTCTGGTTTAGTAGAAGTTGATGCAGTAAGAGCGTCAAACGATAAGCAAGAAACAGGTACTTATTTACCACATATTAGAAGTTTAATTGCTTATAATACAGAATCTAAAGTAACAGAGTCATTGAGACCAAATGGTGTGTTAATGGGTCAAATTACGCCTAGAGGAGGAATAATTTCAGGAACATCATCAGTAGTTCAATTTGATGCTTGGAACTGGGAAGATGCCACTATGAGAACTGATGATGGAATACATATGAATTGGCCTTCAAAGATATCTTTTGGAAGATGGTGGGCTGGTGAAGAAAAAGGACCAAAATCTAATAAAAATTATAAGACTACCATTGATGAAGTAAGGACAATGATGAATGATTCTAAATCATATTTGAAAGGAAATAAATCTCCTAAAAATTTGGTGTTAGAATCGTTGAAAGGGTTATTTGATGGTTCTCAAACTTTTTATGTTCACGTTGGCGGAGAAAAAGAAATTTTAGACGCCATTGCTTTTTGTGAAGAGTTGGGAATTGATAATTTAGTTATTGTTCACGGTGGTGACGCACATAAAGTTGCTGATGTGCTAGCGGCTAAGAAAATTCCAGTGTTGATTGATAGAGCACACCGCTTACCATCAAGTAGTGATGAAGACATTCATTTTCCATTCAAGCATGCAAAAATGCTTGTGGATAAAGGAGTTGTTGTAGGAATTGGTATAGAAGGTCAAATGGAGCGCATGAATTCAAGAAACCTGCCATTTTATGCAGGTACTTATGCTGCTTATGGATTGGATAAAGAAGAAGCGTTGAAAATGATTACTTCTAATACAGCGAAAATTTTAGGTGTTGATGATAAAGTTGGAACATTGGAAGTTGGTAAAGACGCTACTTTATTTATTTCGGAAGGTGATGCTTTGGATATGCGTACCAATATCTTAACAGATGCTTTCATTCAAGGAAGAAAGATAAGTTTAGAATCACACCAAACTAAACTTTGGAAGCGTTATTCTAATAAGTATAAGAATCAATAAAGCTAACGTCATGCTGAAACAAACTCGGAATGACGTAAACAATTAAAAAGTCGTCAATTTTGACGACTTTTTTTATTTGAGCATTATATTAATTTATTTAACGACTATTTTATTAATTGATTGATGGTTTATATCAATAAAATACATACCACTATTCAAATGTGAAAGATCTAATTTTAGTAAATTACCATTAATAGTATTGTACTTCTTATTTATAACCAATTTCCCAAAAACATCATAAAGTTTGACTTCAATATTTTTATATTCAATGTTAGTTAAATCAGCAAATAATAATGAATCAGTAGGATTAGGATATATTGAAGATGAATTTAATTCATAGTTATTAATGTTAAGCGCCACAGTTTCTTCTAGATAATCTGGAATATTGTTATTGTTAGTATCATCATCTAATGGTGTTCCATTGTTATTGTAATCTTCATTTTTTGTTAATACTCCATCATCATCATCATCATCATCTAAATAATTTTCTATTGTATCTGAATCTGTATCGATTATCGTCATGGAATTGTTAAAACTTCTTGAAATGGAACTTTGATCAACTAATTCATCTATTGTGTCAATTAAATCACCATCATCATCATCATCCAAATAATTTGGAATAGTATCATTATCAGTATCATCATCATCCAAATTGCCATTATTATTGATATCTTCATCGCTATTTATTACACCATCACTGTCTGAGTCATTACAGTCATTAACTTTTATTATAAAACTTCCTACAACAAAGCATCCAAAACTATTTTCTACTCTTATATAAATAGTTTGTGGATTACTAATATTAGTATAATTACTCTGATTGGTAATATTATTAATGTTTATATAAGGAAAATCTTCACTTTCATAGTAAGTAATAGTTAATCCAGTTTGTCCATTTATAATTTCACTTTCATTAACAGTCAAATCAAATATTTCGGTTTCATCTGAATTACCATCACAAATTTCAATTGATGAAATTGAACTATCTATAACAGGAGGAATTTCTTCTTCTACTAAAATTAATTTAGTGCTGCTACATAAAGTTGTAGAATTTGTAACCGTTATATAATAGGTTCCTGGTGAGTTAACTGTAAGAGCATGACCTGCACCAGCAACACTAATAGGTACAAAATTTTCATCAAACCACTCAAAAGTATACACACTAGGTGGCATACCAGTATTTAAAGATATTTGGCTACCTTGGCATAACACATAAGTATCCTCCAAATTAATTATTGGTGGAGGATTTACTGTTAGGGTTACTGTCGTAGTATCATAACTTCCAGTTGCATTTTCAGTTACTCTGATATAAATTATTTGCGTTATAGGTAAAGTATTTACAAAATTTGAAGTATTAGATATAGCATTGGTGTTTGAGTTAGCATTTTCTTGTGAGGTGAAATAAGAAACTTCGTAGTTTGCAGGATTCTGCCCATTTAAAACCTCTGAGGAAAGCACTGTTAAATCGAACACAGCAAAACCATCATAACTATTATCATCACAAACTTCTAAATTACTTGGTTGGTTAGCTACTTGCCCATGACAAGTATAAAAAACACTAACTCCAAAAATTAAAACTGAAAATATTCTTTTTATCATAGTCTATTTTTATTTTAGTTACAATCTAACTGATACAATTTTTTATAATAATTAATTTAAATGTAAATTTACGACCTCAAATATAATATAATTTGTACAAGCAAATTTCAAGCACTCAAAACCCTTTAGTAAAAGAGTTATTGCAACTCAAGGAAAAATCTCGTGCTCGTAAAAAAACAGGACTGTTTTTAATAGAAGGACAGCGAGAAATACTATTGGCACTTAAGGGAAATTATGAATTTAAAAAAATACTTTTCACTCCAGAAATTATTTCAATTTCGGAATTAGAAAATTTGATTGATATCAATTCTGTTGAGTGTATTGAAATAACTTTGGAAGTGTATGAGAAATTAGCTTATCGCTCTTCTACCGAAGGTGTGATTGCTGTAGCAAAAACTGAACAGTTATCAGTAGAGAAATTAAATTTTAGCACTTCTACTCCACTTGTTTTAGTTGCCGAAGCACCTGAAAAACCTGGAAATATTGGTGCGCTTTTGAGAACTGCAGATGCTGCAAATGTAGATGCTGTTATTATAGCCAATCCAAAAACCGATATATACAACCCAAATATTATACGTTCAAGTATTGGCTGTGTTTTTACCAATCAAATTGCAACAGGAACTACAATTGAAATTATTGACTATTTAAAATCAAATAACATTTCGCTATATACTGCTGCTTTAACAGAAAATGCCAAAAATTATATAAGTCAAGACTATAAAAATGCAACTGCTATTGTTGTGGGTACTGAAGCAACTGGCTTAACAGAAGAATGGTTAAACAGTGCAACCCAAAGTATTATAATTCCTATGCAAGGTGCAATTGATTCAATGAATGTTTCTGTTGCTGCAGGAATCTTGATATTTGAAGCAAAAAGACAACGAAACTTTTAAATGAGAAAGTATACTTTGAAATATAGTTTAATTGCTTTTTTATCATTGTTTATGGTAAGTTGTGGCGCAAAAAAGAAAACGACCACTAGTCTTTCGGTAAAAGATAAATTAGAAATAGAATTTCAAAAATATAAAGGTACTCCATATAAGTACGGTGGCACAACTAAGCGAGGTTTTGACTGCTCAGGATTTGTAAACACTGTATACTTGAATGCTTTCCGCATAGAGTTACCGCGTATGACCAAAGATATTGCTAAGGTTGGCTACAAAGTAAAAGAATCGAAGTTGAAAGTTGGCGATTTGGTCTTTTTTAGACCTTCACGTAAGTATCGACATGTAGGAATCTATATTGGAAACGGTGAGTTTATACACAGTTCAACTTCCAAAGGAGTAATAAAATCAAGGCTTGATAATGTATATTGGAGTAGAAAATATAGTTATGCAAGACGAATATTAAAAAATTAAAATGACAAGTACTATCCTATTTTATATCATCATTTCAATCATTATTATCAGCTTTTTGATTGATACTTATATTGACTCGTTGAATGCCAAACATTTTGATGACGAATTACCAAAAGAAGTGGCTGATGTTTACGAACAAGAAGAATACAAAAAGTCTCAAGAATATAAAAAGACTAACTTTAAGTTTAGTGGATTAACATCCTTGTTTTCAATAGTATTAACCTTAGGTTTTTTCTTTTTAGATGGATTCAAATATGTAGATGATTTAGCAAGAAATTTGAGTGACAATTCTATTGTTATATCACTATTATTTTTTGGGATTATTATGCTTGGAAGTGATATTTTAATGACGCCATTTTCGTATTATAAAACCTTTGTGATAGAGGAAAAATTTGGTTTTAATAAAACCACAAAAAAACTATTTTGGGTAGATAAAATTAAAGGGTTGCTTATGTCTGCTGTTATTGGAGGCTTGTTACTTTCAGTTATTATTTGGTTTTATGAACAAACAGGAAAAAACTTTTGGCTCTATGCTTGGGCGTTGGTTGCTGTGTTCTCGGTATTTATGAATATGTTCTACTCTACGCTGATTGTACCGTTGTTTAATAAGCAAACACCTCTAGAAGACGGAGAATTAAAGACTGAGATTGAGAAGTTTGCACAAAAAGTTAATTTCAAGCTCGATAAGATTTTTGTGATTGATGGTTCAAAACGCTCTACCAAAGCCAATGCCTATTTTGCAGGATTTGGCAAAACCAAGCGTATTGTTTTATATGATACCTTGATTAATGATTTAACGACCAATGAAATTGTGGCAGTTCTAGCCCATGAAGTAGGACATTATAAGCGAAAACATATTATTTTTAATTTAATTTCTTCGGTGTTGATGACAGGACTTACTCTATATATTTTGTCATTATTTATTGATAGTCAATTACTTTCCAATGCTTTAGGAATTGAAATTCCAAGTTTTCATGTTGGTTTGGTAGCCTTTGGAGTGCTCTACTCTCCTATTTCTGAGCTTACAGGCTTGTTGATGAATTATATGTCACGCATGTTTGAATACCAAGCTGATGATTATGCTAAAGAGTATTTTGGTGGAGAGCCTTTAATTAGTTCGTTGAAAAAACTCTCAAAAAATAGTTTAAGCAACCTTACACCACATAAAGCCTATGTGTTTAAGCATTATTCTCACCCAACATTGAGAGAACGGATTGTGAATTTGAGGGAGTGATTTTTAACTTTATAATTTTAAATAACTTGGTTTTATTGGATTTTTGAACTTATCAACTTTTTTATAATGTTTTTGCTTATTAATCTTTCCATTTTTATAAAAAGTCCATAGCCCACTTTTTTTATTATTTACTTTTATTCCTTTTTCAGAAAGAACTATTGCATTTTTTTTCTTATCAAAATAGTGTACTTCTTCTTCGTATATTATTGAAACTGATTTTCCAAATATGAATTCTTCAATATTTGTAGCATTTGTATCTATTTCAATAGTAGATGATTTAATCCACAATTTACCATTCCAATAGGATTTAGAATTTAAAGTGACACCAGTTTCATCTAAAAGTAATTCAAATAATTTATCACCATTTTTTTTATATTTATTGACTTTACCAACATAAAAATAGCATTCATATTCACCTACTTTATAGGTAACTAATGTTGATATATTTTTAATATTTCCATTTTTAAATAGTTTGGTATTTGATTCTGATTCAACTTGCTCTAATTGATTTAAAAATGACTTATATTTTTCACTTTGCTGAGCATCACATAAAAAAAATGTAGTTATAAAAAGAAATAGAAGTTTTTTTTTCATTTTGATTAGCATTTTTTACTAAAAATTAATTTTAATAAATTAAATATTGACGAACAAATATAAACTTTATATAACTTCAATTAAAGAGTTTTTAATAACTCTATTCAAAAAAATCAATTACTTGTCAGTAAGAAAAATACTTATTCCCACTCCGTCTGCTCAATAATTTCATCATTCTTATATACAACAGTTTTAGTTCTTCCGCTGCCTTTACTCTTATAATTCCACTTACCTTCTTTTTTGTTATTTTTATAAAGTCCTGAATATATTAGGTCTTTATCTTCAATATCAAACCAACCTTCTCTTGAATTTAAGGCAAAAGTTCCTTTTTCTACTAGCCCACGAGACCCATAAAAAGTACCCTTTCCATTAGCTTGACTGTAGTTAGCATACTTACCAACATAAACCGTACCTATAGGATTTAAAACAATGCCCACACCTTCTTTTCTGTTTTTAAAATCAATAGTGAAATTTGCTTTATGCTTTGTCCTTTCATGTATTTTTCCACTATATAATTTAGCTATAGCATGCAAAGCTTCCACTTTGGTAAACGCTTTTTCCATCTTACTTCCTTTACTATTATAACCATACATATCTTCAATGGTTACTTTACCATTCATAAACTTGAACTCAAAATCAAAGGCTTGACTGTCTTTATTAAAATCGATTGTATAAATAGTTCCTTTCTTTTTTAAAATGAAATTATTAGCAACATTTTTATATCTAATCACAGAGAGGTTTAATTCTGGATAATCATTAATCAAGTAATTTCCCCAAGGATCATCTTCATAAGTTTGTCCTGTATAAATTATTTTGTTTGATTCTTCTCCATTCAATTTAGAAAATTCACCTACATTAACTGGATTCACCCATTTTCTATTTGCTACAAAGAATATGGTCTCTTTTGATTCAGCATTTAAGGTAAAGGTTACTGCACCACCAAGTTGATTAGCAATTGCTTCTGGATTGATAGTGGCAGTAAAGTCATCATATTCCTCATTTTCTTCTAAAGAAAAAACATAGTATAACCTCTCACCATTTTCAGATTCCTTCATGACATCAGGTTTTAGTTTGGTATTGATTACTTCAACCCAATCATCATCTGTTTTTTTTGAAATAATAAGATTGGAATAGATGTCAATTTTTATTTTGACACTTTGTGATTCATCTACACTATTAGTATTAGTGTCTACTATAAATCCATTATATTCTCCAAGAAATTTATTGAAATCATAACTACTAATTATTGCGTTATCATCATATTTCAGTTCAACATATGGAATTTCCAAAACTTCTATTATTTCTTTGAAATATTCCATACCTCTTTTTTGTTTATCAAGTTCATAATAAGACATCCAAAAAAAATCCATAGGAATTGCTTCACCCTTATCAATAACAAAATTATCTCCAGTCATACTTTTTATTCCTACTTTACTACCCAATGAATGGTGAGAATAATCCATATATACTCCATTTTCGAATGGCACTGTATAGTAGTCAATCCATTCATTCATGTTTTTTTCAAACTGAAATTGTTTTTTCTCCCAATCAATCGTAAGGTCATTCAAACAATTATAATTGAAATTAGCAACTAACATTTCTGCTTTAATAAAACGTTTGTTTTCTAAAGTTTCAATAGAAGGACTAAATACAACCATATTTACTCTTGGACTCTTCCCATTTCTAAAGTTTAATGAAAAAACAACACATGGATATTTATTGCTACTAAACCCTTTGTCTTTAGGATGATGCAAAACATATAATAGTTCTTGACCTTTTTTTGGTGCATATACACCATAATAACCAAGCGCTATTTTAGAGTCAAAATCTGAACTTTCACCTTTAGTTAGTTCGTAGTCTTGAGGAATCACTTTTCTAGCTTCATCAATTAAGTTTTCGATGATTTTTTTGCCTTGTTTTCTATTAGACGCCATTGTAAAACCTTGACTATAAAAAGCATAACTATCAATATCAGAAGGAAATTCAATATAATTATCAGTTGAAATAAAAATATTAGGCTTAACCTTGAATTCACCTTCATCAATCATTTTTCCTCTTATATTAAAAAAACCAGTTTGTGCTTCTTTTAATGCAATCGCTAAATCTTTAGAAACAGTTTGATATTCAGATTGAGTAAACGTACTGATAGTATAACTGAATAGGCAAATAATTAAAAATAGTTTTTTCATTATGATATCATATTTAATAGATAAGTATTTTTAATGCTAAATAAGTTTAACTAGTATTTTACTTAACCTTTAGTAACAAATTTAGGCTTATTTATCTTTTAAATCAAGGTTTTAGATAATCATTTAAAAAATCATCTCAACACTTGTCAGTTAAAATAATTCTGTTACTTTTATTCTATGGCTTACACAGCAACCATAGAAGAAGAAAATAAGGAAATCACAAGACGCTATAAAGACTTGTTGAAAGGCACTTATCAAATGCTTACTACTGCCGATAAAAAGGTAATACGTAAGGCATTTGACTTGGCTGTAGAAGCGCATAGCAGTCAGCGAAGAAAAACAGGTGAACCTTATATCTTCCATCCTATTGCAGTTGCCAAGATTGTAGCTTATGAAATTGGTTTGGGTGTCACTTCTATTGTTTCTGCTTTATTGCATGATGTAGTTGAGGATACCGATTATACGTTGGAAGATATTGAGCGTGAGTTTGGAGAAACAGTTGGACGTATTGTAAATGGTTTGACAAAAATATCTCGATTGAACAAAGAGCAAGATGCATCAATACAAGCGGAAAACTTTCGCAAGATGCTATTGACTCTCAATGATGATGTACGTGTAATACTCATTAAAATTGCTGACAGGTTGCATAATATGCAAACTATGGATGCGATGCCTCCGCACAAGCAATTAAAAATTGCATCTGAAACTCTTTATATATATGCACCACTCGCCCATCGTTTAGGATTGTATAATATAAAGACAGAATTAGAAGACTTAGGTTTAAAATATACCGAACCTGAAGTTTTTAAAGACATTCAAGGCAAAATAAAGGAGAGTAAAGAAGAGCAAGATAAATACATCAAAACTTTTAGTAGTGTAATAGAAAACACTCTAAATAAAGAAGGTTTTGAATACACCATCAAAGGTCGCAGTAAATCTATTTATTCTATCCGTAGGAAAATGCGAGTGCAGAATGTAACGTATGATGAAATCTACGATAAATTTGCAGTTCGTATTATATACAAGTCCAAACTAAAACAAGAAAAGTTTGATGCTTGGAAGATATATTCTATCGTTACTGACCATTTTCAGCCCAATCCTACTCGACTTAGAGATTGGATATCACAGCCTAAATCAACGGGTTACGAATCTCTACATATTACAGTAATGGGACCTGATGCTCATTGGGTTGAAGTGCAAATTCGTTCAGAAAGAATGGATGAAATTGCAGAGCGTGGTTATGCAGCACATTATAAATACAAGAATGCGCAAGAAAAAGATAGTGGCTTAGATAATTGGCTAAATCGTTTAAAAGATTCGTTAGAAAATCCTGATGTAAATGCTGTAGATTTTGTAGAGAATTTTAAATTGAATTTATATGCCGAGGAGATTTTTGTTTTTACACCTAAGGGAGATTTAAAAGCAATTCCAAAAAACTCTTCTGCACTAGATTTTGCATTTTCTATTCATACCGAAATTGGGATGAAGTGCCGAGGCGCAAAAGTTAATGGGAAATTAAAACCAATTAGTCACATTTTAAAAAGTGGTGATCAAGTAGAAATAATTACGGCTAATCAACAAAAACCAAATGTAAGATGGTTGGATTTTGTAGTTACAGCAAGAGCGCGAAGTAGAATAAAATCTGCCTTGAAGGAAGAGCAAAAAGAGATTGCAAATGAAGGAAAAGAAATATTGGCAAGGAAATTACGCTCTTTAAAATTAACTTTTGATGAACGAACGGTACATGAATTAGCAAGTTACTTGAAACTCAAAACGAGTTTTGATTTATTTTACCGAATAGGAAATGGCTCTATTGAAAATCAGCAATTAAAAGATTTTGCAGCGCAAAAGAATAATGCCTTTTTCAATTTCTTTAAAAACAGAATTAAGAGAACCTCAAATGCTCCTACTACTGCTAATGCTGAAGAAATTACCGATAAGTTTGATATGCTTGTTTTTGGTGATGATGAAGAACAGTTGGATTATAAGTTTGCTAAATGTTGTAACCCTATTCCTGGAGATAAAGTTTTTGGATTTTTAACGATCAATGAAGGTATAAAGGTTCATAAAAAAGATTGTCCAAATGCTGTTGGCTTACAAGCAAAGTATGCTTACAGAATTATGAAGGCAAAATGGATTGATTCTACTCAGCAAGACTTTAGAGTGTTTTTGCATGTAAGTGGATCAGATAAATTTGGATTGGTTAATCAATTAACCAAAGTAATTTCAAACAATATGCACGTAAATATTCACAGTTTGAATATTAGTGGAAATCAAGGAGTGTTTGACGGTAAATTAACCATTAGCGTAAAAAATAATAAGCAATTGGTACGACTCATCAATAATATTAAAAAGATTGATGGGATTGAAAAAGTTGACAGAATCTATAAGCAATAAACCAATTATTTGTATCTAAAGTTTATCCACAATTTTTCGTTAATAAGTTCTACATTTTTTAGGGTTGATTATCTAAAATTAACCTAAATTTGTTTCAACCTTTTTTTGATTACTCATGGAACATAAAACAAATCATCAGGAAATAGTTCGTGATGTTTTTATTAAGTATTTAGAGTCTCATAGCCATAGAAAAACGCCTGAGCGTTTTGCTATACTTCAAGAAATTTATGATCTAGAAGAGCATTTTGATATAGAATCATTGTATATCAACATGAAAAATAAAAAATATCGTGTTTCTCGTGCTACGCTATACAATACTATAGAATTATTGTTAGAATGTGGATTGGTAAGAAGACATCAGTTTGGACAGAACCAAGCACATTATGAAAAGTCATATTTTGATAAGCAACACGATCATGTTATTTTAACTGATACTGGTGATGTCATGGAATTTTGTGACCCACGTATTCAGATAATCAAAAAAACAATCGAAGAAACTTTCAATATTAATATTCATTCACATTCTCTTTATTTCTACGGAACCAAAAAAGAAGAATAAAAACTACCACACTTTAAATAATGGCAATAAATTTATTACTAGGATTGCAATGGGGCGATGAAGGAAAAGGAAAAATCGTTGATGTTTTAACTGGCGATTATGATATCATAGCACGTTTTCAAGGAGGGCCAAACGCTGGACATACTTTAATTTTTGACGGCTATAAACATGTGTTGCATACTATTCCGTCAGGAATATTTCATAAAACAGCAGTAAATGTTGTAGGAAATGGAGTTGTTATCGATCCAGTAATTTTTAAAAGAGAATTGGATAATTTAGATAAGTTTGATATTGATTTTACTACTAAATTGTTGATTTCAAGGAAAGCACATTTAATATTGCCAACTCATAGATTGTTAGATGCTGCTTCAGAAACTTCAAAAGGAAAAGCCAAAATCGGTTCTACATTAAAAGGTATAGGACCAACATATATGGATAAAACTGGTAGAAATGGTCTACGTGTTGGAGATTTGGAAATGGAAAATTGGGAAGAAAAATATAAAGCATTGACCAAGAAGCATATCAGAATGATTGATTATTATGGTGTGAAATTGGAGTATGATATAGCTGAATTAGAAGAAGAATTTAATGAAGGTGTTAAGCGTTTAAAAGAATTGACTTTTATTGACAGCGAAGAATATTTAAACAATGCCTTAAAAAATGGTAAGTCAATTTTGGCTGAAGGTGCTCAAGGCTCATTATTAGATGTTGATTTTGGAACTTATCCGTTTGTAACTTCTTCAAATACTACTGCTGCAGGTGCTTGTACAGGACTTGGAATTGCGCCAAATAAAATCGGTGATGTATTTGGAATATTTAAGGCATATACTACAAGAGTCGGTTCAGGCCCATTCCCTACCGAATTGTTTGATGAAGATGGAGCAACGATGGCAAAAGTTGGTCATGAATTTGGTGCAACAACAGGACGCCCAAGAAGATGCGGATGGTTAGATTTAGTAGCCTTAAAGTATGCCGCACAAGTCAATGGTGTTACACAATTGATGATGATGAAAGGAGATGTGCTGTCAGGATTTGATACATTGAAAGTATGTACTTCTTATAAATATAAAGGTGAAGAAATTTCACACTTACCTTACAATATTGAGCCAGAGAATGTAACTCCTATATATTCAGAATTTAAAGGTTGGCAAGCCGATTTAACGCAGATGACTACCAAAGAGGAATTGCCACAAAACTTAATGGAATATATTTCTTTTATTGAAAAAGAAGTTGAAGTACCAATTAAAATAGTTTCTGTTGGACCTGACAGAAAGCAGACCATTTTAAGGTAAACTTAAGATATATCATAAATAAAAAACTTCTAGCCATGCTAGGAGTTTTTTATTTTCGGCATCTTTATTGATTTAATAAAAGAAGTAAACAATAAAATACCAAAATCAACATTTAATAGTTAGTTTTGTATTTGAGAATTTTTTGATAAATGAAAAACACTTTTTTATTATTTTTCTTATGCTTTTCTGTGCTTATTAATGCGCAGACAGGACGTAAAATGAAAATTTTAAATGCTGATGTTACCTATACGGATGAGCAAAATCCTGACCTTACTATTTCGATAGGAAATGTATATGTAGAAATTGACGGAGCAACAATTCGATGTAAGCGAGTTGAGATATATAATAAGGATAATTATTTGAAGGCTCAAGGTGATGTTGTAATGAATCAAGGAGATACGATTATCCAAACAAGTAAGTTTGCAGATTATGATGGTAATAAGAAATTAGCAAAGGCTTGGGGAGAAGTTGAGTTGAAAGACCCAACAATGGTTTTGACTACCGAAACTTTGCATTTTGATAGAGAAAAACAATACTTATATTATAATACAAAAGGCACTATAAAAGATAGTGTGAATGTCTTAAAAAGTCGAGTTGGGAACTTTTATTTAAAAAATAAAAAATTCCAAGCATTATCAAAGGTTGTTATTACCAATCCAGATCAAGTTATTGAAACAGATCATTTAGATTATTATACCAATTCTGGAAAAGCATACTTATATAAACCTTCAACTATTACAGGAGATAAAAGTGTGATATATACCGAAAAGGGATATCAAGATACTAAAAACAAGATTTCTCATTTGACCAAAAATTCTTGGATTAAATACGATGATAGACGAATACAAGGAGATAGTATTTACTATGATGAAAATCGTAACTTCTCCTCTGCTACTGGAAATATTATTGTAACGGATACCATAAATAATGGAACACTTAAAGGTGGTTATGGAGAATTTTATAGAGCAAAAGATTCTGCTTTCTTAACCAATCGTGCTGTTGCAATTTCATTGGTTGAAAATGACTCTTTATTTATTCATGGAGATACTTTATTACTAACAGGAAAACCAGAAGAGAGAATCATTAGAGCCTACAATCATGTGAAATTTTTTAAATCTGATTTGAGCGGTAAATGCGACTCTTTATATACAAGTCAAGTTGCTGGAATTACTAAAATGTTTAGAAAGCCAATATTATGGTCACAAGAAAATCAAATTACAGGTGACGTGATTCATTTTTTGCACAATAAAGAAACTGAGCAATTAGACTCACTAAAGGTTTTAGGGAATTCATTTATGGTTCAAAAAGATTCTATTGGCTATAACCAAACCAAAGGAAAAAATATCCTTGGAAAATTTGAAGATAATGATCTTAAAATAGTGGATGTTATTGGTAACGGAGAAGTCATACATTATGTTAGAAATACAGAGCAAGAATTAATTGGTATCATGAAAATGCGCTGTAGTAATTTAAATTTAACTATTGATAATAAGCAAATACAAACAATAGAGTTCAGAGTAAAACCAGACGGAAAGACCTATCCTGAAGAGGAATTGCATGTAAATGATAGGCAATTAAAAGGTTTAGTGTGGCGAATAAAAGAAAAGCCTAAAAATAAAAATGACATTTTTATTCACGATCCTGGAGATGATATCATAATGCAAGAAGAACGTGTAAAGGAGCGATTACAAAGAATTGAAGATGCAAAAGAAGCGGAGAGAAAAAGGATACAAGAATTAGAAGCCAAAAAACTTCAAGAGCAACAAGATAGTATTTCTAAAACCAATGAAGACATAGAAAAATTAAAAATTGATGTTAAAGAAAGTAAAGAGAAATTAAAGTCTGCAAAAGATATTACTGGCAAAAAAGACGAATGAATGCTGATTTCTTAAAATATCAAGCACAAACTTCTCCTCATCCTTTGGGAATTGAAATTTCTAGAGCCAATGGTTCTTACTTATTTGATATTGAAAACAAAAAATATTTAGATTTTGTAGCAGGTGTATCGGCTAATAGTTTAGGACATAATCATCCAAAAGTAATTGCAGCTATTAAAGAACAGCTAGATTCTTATATGCATGTAATGGTCTATGGTGAGTTTGTTCAAAAACCACAATTAGAACTTTGTAAGTTATTGGCAACTAACCTTCCACCCTCTTTGCAAAATATATATTTAACCAATTCCGGCACAGAAGCAACTGAAGGAGCATTAAAATTAGCCAAGAAATTTACCGGACGGCATGAGATTATTTCATGTCACAGAGCCTATCATGGGAATACGCAAGGTGCAATGAGCGTATGTGGAGAAGAAAATCAAAATAGTGCTTATCGACCTTTACTCCCTGGAATAAAATTTATGGAGTTTAATAATATTAACGATATAAATTTAATAACAGAAAATACTGCTGGTGTAATTATTGAAACTATTCAAGGAGGCGCTGGATTTATCGAACCAACAAATAATTATTTATCTAAAGTTCAAAAAAGGTGTAATGAAGTTGGAGCATTATTAATTTTGGATGAAATTCAAACAGGAATAGGCAGAACTGGAACTTTTTTTGGTTTTGAAAATTACAATTGTATTCCAGATATTATAATAACTGGTAAAGGTCTTGGAGGCGGAATGCCAATTGGCGCTTTTATTTCTTCCAAAGAAATTATGGATTGTTTGAAGGACAAACCAAAATTAGGACATATTACTACATTTGGCGGTCATCCTGTAATTGCTGCATCGGCTTTGGCTACAGTTAAAGAAGTTACAAATTCTAATTTAATTCCAGAAACACTCAGAAAAGAAAAACTGATTAGAAAACTATTGATGCATCCTAAAATAAAAGAAATAAGAGGAAAAGGATTAATGCTTGCATTGATGGTTGAAAGTGAAGAACTAGCTAGCAAAATTATTTTAGAATGCATGAATAGAGGCCTAATTCTTTTTTGGTTACTATTCGAACATAAAGCAATTCGTATCACTCCTCCACTAACTATTTCGGATGAGGAAATTATTGAAGGTTGCTCAATAATTACAACTGTTTTAGACGAGTTAGTATAATTTGAAAAATAGTATTTCAAGTCACTTACAAATTGTTAAAATTTAGTTAATAGCAAAAAAAACTGTTACTATTTTGTTGAATAAGCGTCTATTAGGTATAAACAATTAAATACTTAAAGCCATGAGAGCAACATTTATAGACACACCAACAGAAGCAAGAAAATTTGTATATTTTTCTAATTTTAAAAATAGTAAAAGAGTTTGTTGGACCGAACGAAGGAATCATAGTCACTAATTAAGATGACTATTTTAAAAGCCTACATTTTTGTAGGCTTTTTTTATTCATTTAATAATTCATCTAAAAGTTTGAAAACTTTTTTATTATCCCAATCAGCCGCACCAACTTTATGAATAACTACTTCACCTTTCTTATTAATTAAGTAAGATGCTGGAATACTAGAAACTTGCATTTCCTTTGGTGCAGCAGACAAGTAATTATAAATTGGAAGATTGTAATTGTTTTTTTTGAGAAACTTTTCAACTACATCTTTATTTTCGTTAGTTACAAAAATGAATTCAACTTTGTCTTTAAAATTATCATACAAATTTTGGATTGCTGGCATTTCTGCTCTGCAGGGTGGACACCATGTTGCCCAAAAATTTACAAAAACTACTTTTCCTTTGGCACTTTCAAAATTATAGTTCTGGGTATTTAACCCTTTTAATTGCCAATTATAGTTAGTTATTGTTGTCCTATTTTCTACTTTTTCTACCGAAGGTGAAAATGAAAACAGTTTAGAAGTAAACTCTTGAAAAATCCCTCTAAGAGGAGTAAATATAAAGATTGCTAAAATTACAAATAATATTAAATTGGAGCGCTGTGATTTATTCATAAATAAGTATTAATAATTACAAATATATAGTAGTTTTTTTAAGTAATTACTTACAATAAATAAGCATAAAACAAAAAGGCATAGAATCAACTATACCTTTTTGCTCAAATAATTATTTTGATTAGGAATTTATTATCTAGATACCGAACCTGTTAACCCAACAACTGGTCCTGATCCCATATTGATTGCAGTATGATTAGCAGCGTTCGCTGGAACCATATGTGCCAATGGCTTTAAAGTAAATGGGCTTGGGCTGTTATCTGGATAAGGTTCAACAGAAACAACAACAGTCATTCCTTTCAAATCTGTTGGGAATGTTAACCCTGCTGGTGCATTTTGTAAAAAATCTTCACCTGGATATCCTGGACCATTACCAGCATCACCTTTAAAAATTGATGTTGCAGCATTATCATCAGCACCATTAGCAGAACTGAAAGTTCCAGTACTAATTGGCATTCCGTTCATTACAACCCAACCTTCATATTTCCAACCTGTTAATGCAGGTAAATTATTGAATCCAGCAACTGCACTTCCGCTTGAGTTATCTAAAAACCAAACACCACTTTCTTCATTTCCAGCATCCATATCAGTTGGAGTTGCTAAAATGTATGTTCCAGTTGAACTACTAAAATCACCAACAATAGCACTTGAAGATACTGAAGCAGAGTTTCCAGAGAAATCTCCAGCTAATATTTTAGTTGCAGATGGCCCTGCATCTGGATCAACAGAAGGTTCAATTGATAAAACAAATTTAGTTGCATTTGCTAAATCGTCACTATCAACTGTAAATGTTTGTGGAAAAGATACACTTGAAAAAGTTCCAGTACTTACCGGAGCACCATTAACAATAATCCAACCTTCGTAAACAAAATCACTACCAAGGGCTTCAAGACCTGATAAGTTCAAAGTTAAATCTGAGGTTGTTGGAGTGTCATCATCGTCATCGCAAGAAACAGCGATAAAACTAAAGGCAATTAATGCCATTAAAAAAACTTTTTTCATCTTAATTATATTTTTTGTTAAATTATATATGACAAAAATATAACCTCGATACAGTTTAAAATGTTAGGTATCTAACACTATGATATTTTTTTTAAAATTCTTAAGTTTTTTTGTTGAAATTTGATGTTTCCCTCCTCTTTTAATTCGTTCATTAAAATGTTTAACGTTGGTCTTGATGTTCCAATTAATGAAGCAATATCTTTTTGAGTATAAGGATGATTAACAACTATATCACCAGTTTCATCACAGCAATAACCATAATCATCAGATAATTCATTGATAAATTCTTGTAATCGTGTTTTAGAATTTTTGAATAGTAGAATTTCTAATCTACGCTCAAGTTTTCGAATCCTAAAATTTATAAACTTATAAAAACTAACAGAAAATTTTGCGTTATCTCTAATTACCGTTTGTAAAGTATTAACAGGAATAGGACAAATAGTAGTAGAATTATCTAAAGATTGTGCAAATTCATTTCTTTTCTCAGCTCCTAGAACTGCTTTTTCACCAAAGACTTCACCTTTAGAAAGTATTGATTTAATAACTTCTTCTCCATCTTCAGTATAGTAACCTAGCTTTACTTTTCCTTTATCAATCAAGTAAACCTTATTGGCAGCGTCTTCTTTAAAATAGATATAATCTTCTTTTTTATAAGAATCAAATCCATGCGCATCTTTGTATTTTGGATACTTATGAGGGCAAAGAATTCTAAATAAATTTATATTCTCTATATACCAAATCTCTTTCATTATTACAATAATTAAATTTAACTATAATTTATAGTCGTAAAAACTTTAGAATAATTACAAAAAAAAAGAACTCTTTAAAATTACTTAAAGAGTTCTTTAATAAACAGTTAGTTAAATTAAAACTATGCGTTTTCTTTTTTAATTAAATTTAATGCAGATCCTTCGTTATACCATTCAATTTGTCCAGCATTATAGGTGTGATTTAATTTGATAACATCTTTTGAATTATCACTATGAACAATTTCTAAAGTTAAATGTTTGTTTGGTGCAAATTCATTTAAATCTAAGAAGTTAAATGTGTCGTCTTCTTGAATTAAATCATAATCATTTTCATTGGCAAATGTCAATCCAAGCATTCCTTGTTTTTTAAGGTTTGTTTCATGAATTCTTGCAAATGATTTTACAATAACAGCAGCAACTCCCAAATGTCTTGGCTCCATTGCAGCATGCTCTCTTGAAGATCCCTCACCATAATTATGATCACCTACAACTATTGATCTAACTCCAGCAGCTTTATATGCTCTCGCAGTATCTGGCACAGGTCCAAATTCACCTGTCAACTGATTTTTTACTTTGTTAGTCGCTTTTCCAAAAGCATTTACAGCTCCAATTAAGCAGTTGTTAGAGATATTATCTAAATGTCCACGGAATCGTAACCATGGTCCAGCCATAGAAATATGGTCAGTTGTACATTTGCCAAAGGCTTTTATTAATAATTTTGCTCCATTAATTTCACTACCTATTGGTTCAAACGGAGTTAACAGTTCTAACCTTTCAGATGTTGGAGAAACCACAACTTCTACTCCGCTTCCATCTTCTATTGGAGCAACAAAACCAGGATCCTTAACATCAAAACCTTTTGGAGGTAATTCCATACCAGTTGGCTCAGATAACATTACTTCTTCACCATCTTGATTAATTAATTTATCAGTCATTGGATTAAAATCCAATCTTCCAGAAATTGCAATTGCAGCAACTAATTCAGGTGAGCCAACAAATGCGTGTGTATTTGGATTTCCGTCAGCTCTTTTAGAGAAGTTTCTATTAAAGGAATGTACTATACTATTTTTAGGGGCATTTTTTGGATCACTGTATCTTGCCCATTGCCCAATACATGGTCCACATGCATTCGTGAAAATTTTGGCATTCAAGTCTTCAAATATTCCTAATAATCCATCACGTTCTGCCGTGTATCTAACTTGTTCAGAGCCAGGATTAATACCAAATTCTGCTTTGGTAACCAAATTTTTATCAACCGCTTGTTTAGCAACAGATGCTGCTCTAGATAAATCTTCATAAGATGAATTAGTACAAGAACCTATAAGTCCCCATTCAACTTTTAAAGGCCAATCATTCGCTTTTGCTTTTTCAGTCATCGTCCCAACAGGAGTTGCTAAATCTGGAGTAAATGGTCCATTTAGATGAGGGATTAATTCATCTAAATTAATTTCAATTACTTGGTCAAAATATTGTTCAGGATTGGCATAAACTTCATCGTCACCTGTTAAATAAGATGTAATTTTATTCGCTTCATCAGCTACTTCATTTCTGCCAGTTGCTCTTAAATATCTTTCCATAGATTCATCGTAACCAAATGTTGAAGTGGTTGCTCCAATTTCTGCACCCATATTACAAATGGTTCCTTTACCAGTACATGACATTGATTTAGCTCCTTCTCCAAAATATTCAACAATTGCGCCTGTTCCACCTTTAACAGTTAAAATGCCTGCTACTTTCAAAATAACATCTTTAGGAGAAGACCAACCAGATAATTTCCCAGTAAGTTTCACACCAATTAATTTTGGAAATTTAAGTTCCCAAGGCATTCCAGCCATTACATCAACTGCATCTGCACCTCCAACACCAATAGCAACCATTCCTAATCCACCTGCATTAACTGTATGTGAATCGGTACCAATCATCATTCCTCCAGGAAAGGCGTAATTTTCTAGTACTACTTGATGTATAATTCCCGCTCCTGGTTTCCAAAACCCTATTCCATATTTATTTGATACTGATGCTAAAAAATTAAACACCTCACTACTTGTATTTAAAGCATTTTGCAAATCTTTATCAGCACCAATTTTTGCTTGAATTAAATGGTCGCAATGTACTGTAGTTGGAACTGCAACTTTATCTTTTCCTGCTTGCATGAATTGCAAAAGTGCCATTTGAGCAGTCGCATCTTGACAAGCAATTCTATCAGGAGCAAAGTCTACATAATCTTTTCCTCTTGTAAACCCTTTATTAGGATTACCTTCCCAAAGGTGGTTATACAATATTTTTTCAGAAAGTGTTAATGGTCTTCCAAGAATTTCTCGAGCAGCATCTACCCTTTCAGTCATTCTTGCATAAACACCTTTTATCATTTCAATATCAAATGCCATAGTTATAGTTTTTTAATGTTGTGCAAAAATACAAAATTTAGCATTTTTTTTAAACTAAAATATGGTTGTAATTAGATAATAATGCGGTATATTTTTTGAGAATTTAATAAAAAAAGCAGACCTATAAGCCGGATTCTGTATTCAATAAAATTGAACTCTTATCATTTATCTAGGATATTAATTACTTAATATCTCAATCTGCCTACCCTTTGGAATCAAGCGAGTAACTTTCAAAATCCAATATACATGGCATTGCACCGTATAGAGTTTACCTGGTTTCACTACAGCCTAACTGTACTTGCTTTCTGTTGCACTAGTCCTCAACAATTGCTGGACGGATGTTATCCGCTATACTACTCTATGGTGTCCGGACTTTCCTCTTTTAAATATAAAAGCGATAAGACGATCTGCTGATGCAAAGGTATGAAAATAAAAAACCCACTTAAAAAATTAAGTGGGAAATTGCTATGAAAAAGTGTTATTAACCTATGAAAATTAATAACGATGCAAATATATAAAATATATTACATTCTTTTTATAAATATATGTTAAGAAAACATGTCTTTTACTTTTTCAAAAAATGATTTATCACCTTTTGATGGATTTGGCGTGAAATTATCATCATCCAAAGTTTTTTCAAAAAACTGTTTTTGCTCTTTTGATAAATTTTGTGGAGTCCAAACATTGATGTGTACCAATAAATCACCTGTGCCATACCTTTCAATACTTGGAAGACCTTTACCTCTTAATCTTAATATTTTTCCTGATTGTGTTCCTCCGTCAATTTTTATTTTCACTTTGCCAGTTACGGTTTCAATTTCTTTACTCACACCAAGAACAGCTTCAGAAAAATTTACATATAAATCGTAATGCAAATTCATACCTTCTCTAGTGAGTTTGTTGTGAGGAGTTTCTTCAATCAATACTAATAAATCTCCTGAAATTGAATTATTTCCTGGTGCTTCATTTCCTTTACCAGTTACTTTTAATTGAACACCATCACTAACTCCTGCAGGAATTTTAATTGAAACAGTTTCTTCTTTAATAATCAATCCATTGGAGTCTGAACCTTTAGGTCTATTATCAATTGATTGACCTGCACCATGACATGTTGGACAAGTAGCACTAGTTTGCATCCTTCCAAGAATGGTATTAGTAACTCTCATAACTTGCCCTTGACCATTACAAGTAGCACATGTTTTAAAAGTTACACCTTCAGCTTTTATTTTACGTTTTACTTTTACTTTCTTTTCAACACCATTTGCAACATCTTCAAGAGTAACTTTTACTCTAATTCGCATATTACTTCCTTTAACTCTTGCAGTTCTTGCACCTCCTCTTCCAGCACCACCACCAAAAGCGCCTCCAAAAATATCTCCAAATTGGCTAAAGATATCTTCCATATTCATTCCGCCGCCAAAACCACCGAAACCACCTGCTCCAGCACCACCATTCTCAAATGCTGCATGCCCAAACTGATCGTATCGTGCTTTTTTATTTTCATCACTTAGAACTTCATAAGCCTCAGCAGCTTTCTTGAAATTTTCTTCAGCTTCTTTGTCTCCAGGATTTTTATCAGGATGAAATTTTATCGCTTTTTTACGATAAGCTTTTTTGATAGTAGCTGCATCAGCAGATTTATCAACTCCTAATATTTCGTAAAAATCTTGTTTCATTGTTTAAAATATTTTTATTGTCCAATTACTACTTTTGGAAAACGTATAATTTTATCTCCAAGTTTATATCCTTTCTCAACTACATCAACAATCTTTCCTTTCATTTTCTTTGAAGGAGCTGGTATTTGTGTTATTGCTTCATGAATTTCGGCATCAAAAACATCTCCAGATTTAGCTTCGGCAACTGAAAGCCCTTTCTGTTCGAGAGTAGATAATAATTTTTGATAAATCAATAGTACTCCTTTGCGTAACTCCTCAGCTTCCTTATCATCTTCTATATGTGTCAATGCACGTTCAAAATCATCTAAAACGGGTAATAAAACTGTCATTAATTCTTGATTGGCAGTTTTAAATAATTCAACACGTTCTTTTGATGTTCTTCTTTTATAGTTTTCAAATTCAGCAAATAAACGCAAAAACTTATCTTTTTCTTTACCTAATTGCTCTTCTATTGTAGGTTTTTTAGATGTTTCAACGTTTTTCTTTTCTACTTGAATTTCTTTATCTTCTTTATTTTCTTTTGTATCGCTCATAATTTAAAATCATAAAATAATAATGTTTGCAAAAGTACTGCCATTCCTTGAATAATGCCAAGATGTCATAAAAAAATCTCAAGTAAAAGTCACTTGAGATTTTAAAATAAAAATTTGTTGTAAAAAATTATTTTATTCGTTCTATTTTAGCTCCAATAGCACGTAATCTTTTATCTATATCTTGATATCCTCTATCAATTTGTTCAATATTATGAATTGTACTTGTTCCATTGGCAGAAAGTGCAGCAATAAGTAATGAAATACCAGCTCTAATATCTGGAGAAACCATCGTTGTTGCTTTTAAACTAGATTGATGATTCATACCAATTACTGTGGCTCTATGAGGATCACACAATATCACTTGAGCACCCATATCTATAAGTTTATCAACAAAGAATAATCGACTTTCAAACATTTTTTGATGAATTAAAACACTGCCTTTAGCCTGAGTAGCAACTACTAAAACAATACTCAATAAATCTGGTGTAAATCCAGGCCAAGGAGCATCGGCAATAGTTAAAATTGATCCATCAATAAAATTTTGTATTTCGTAAGAATCTTGCGCAGGAATATATATATCATCTCCTTTTCTTTCAAGTTTTATTCCTAATTTCCTAAACACTCTAGGAATTAAACCCAAATCTTTCCAACTCACGTCTTTTATTGTAAGCTCGGATTTTGTCATTGCAGCCATTCCTATCCAACTTCCAATTTCAATCATATCTGGAAGTACTCGCAATTCACAACCTCCCAAATTATTAACACCTTCAATAGAAAGTAAGTTTGATCCAACACCACTTATTTTCGCTCCCATTGAATTTAGCATTTTGCATAATTCTTGGAGATAAGGTTCGCAAGCAGCATTATAAATTGTTGTAACGCCATTAGCCAGAACTGCAGCCATCACAATATTTGCTGTTCCTGTTACTGATGCTTCATCTAAAAGCATATCAGTTCCTTGCAATCCATTTGGTGCTTCTACACCATAAAAACGCTCCTCTTTTTTGTATCTAAATTTTGCTCCTAAATTGATAAAACCTTCAAAATGTGTATCTAATCGTCTTCTACCTATTTTATCTCCTCCTGGTCTTGGAATATATCCTTTTCCAAATCTAGCAAGTAAAGGTCCAACAATCATAATAGAACCTCTTAAAGAACTACCATCTTTTTTAAATTTTTCGGATTCTAAATATTCTAGGTTTAAATCGTCTGCTTGAAAAGAATAGGTATCACTGGATAATTGTTCAATTTTCACACCCAATTCGCCAAGAATAAAAATTAATTTATTTACATCAATAATATTAGGTATATTACTTATAGTAACTTTTTCGGGAGTTAGTAAGACAGCACAAATAACTTGTAAAGCTTCATTTTTTGCGCCTTGAGGAGTTATTGATCCATTGAGTTTATGACCTCCTTCAATTTTAAATGTTGCCATAAATTAGCGAGATTTTTTTCTATAGTTTTTATTATTATTCTTGTGATTTCTTTGATTCTTATGGTTTGTTCTTTTACGTATAAGTGTACTGCTTTCAGCAAGTTTATCACCATTTTCTCTTAAATCAATTTTACCATCAGATAATTCAAATAAATGATTAAAAATCACACTATCTTCAACGGTATCTTTGTTCCAATTCAAATAACATTTTTTCATGTGATTTGCAATGACATACATTAACCCTTCTCTTTCTTCTCCATCTTCCCAACTATTTGCTACATCTATCATAGTTTGAATATTATTGCCATAAAAACGGTATTTTGAAGCTGTTTTTGGATAAGGCAATGATTCTGGTTTTTCAGACAATTCTTCTCTAGAAGGTTGAAGATATGGCGATTCTGCCTCCAATTTAAAATCGGACATTATGAATAATTGATCCCAAAGCTTGTGCTTGAAATCCGGCACATCTCGTAAATGAGGTTGTAAATTCCCCATAACATTTACAATTGCCTTTGCCATTTTATTGCGTTCGTCTTTATCTTCTAGACTCACACAATGGTTCACTAATTTTTGTATATGCCTTCCGTATTCCGGAATTATTAAATTGGATCTTTCAGAGTTGTATTCTAAATCAAATGTCATATATTCTTAATTGAAGTTAAATTTCTTTATATAGAAATTGAATTTGCAAATTACGTCAATTCAAAGTATTTAACAATAAAATACTGAAAATTATCAGCCAATTATTTTGAGTTTAGCAAACTGGAGTAATAACTTTTTTGTTCCATGCTCGGCAAACCTTATTTCAGCCTTTTTATTTGGACCATTACCTTCAAGGCTCATCACTTCTCCTTTACCAAATCGTTGATGCTCAACAAAGTTACCAACAACAATATCACTATCAAATAAGTTTGTATTAACTGAACTTACAGTTTTATTTATTTTCTTTAGATTTTTGGCAGGTTTGAACTTTGGCTGAATTGTTTTTGGAATTTGTTTAGGCTTTGGAATACTTTTTTTAGATAAGGGCTTTTTAAATCGAATAGTATTTGGTGAAATATCTCCAAAAATATCATCGGTAATAAATTTATTTTTTTGTGCTTTTGGTCTTGGTCTCAAGTATTCTAAATACTGTTCATCAATTTCTTCCAAAAACCTACTTTGCTCACAATCAATTAATTTTCCCCAACGATAGCGTGTTTCAGCAAAACTCAAATAGGCTTCTTTTTCTGCTCTTGTAAGTGCTACATAAAATAACCTTCGCTCCTCTTCCAACTCGCTTCGAGTATTCATACTCATGGCTGAAGGAAACAAGGTTTCTTCTAGTCCAACTATATAAACATACGGAAACTCTAAACCTTTAGCAAGGTGAATTGTCATTAAAGAAATCCTTGGTTTATCATCTTTTTTATCTTTATCAAAATCAGTTGCTAAAGCAACATCTTCTAAAAAAAATGCCAATGAAGCGTCTTCACCTTTTTCTTTCTGTCCATCATTAAAATCTTTGATTCCGTTTAACAATTCTTGAACATTCTCTACTCTACTGACCGCTTCAGGTGTTCCGTCTGACTCTAAATCTTTTATGATTCTAGTTTGATTTACAACCAATTTTGTAATATCAAATGCATCCAATTTTTGGGTTTCAATCTGAAATCGCTGAATCATTGTCGCAAAATTCGCTAATTTTTGACGTGTTCCAGAATTTATTTTTAAATCTATTGAGTCTAGATTTTGAATAATTTCAAAAATGGTTTTTTTATAATGATTTGCTGCAACAGTAAGTTTATCCACTGTAGTTGCGCCAATGCCTCTTGCAGGATAATTGATAACACGTTTTAGTGCTTCTTCATCGCTAGGATTGATAATAAGTCGTAAATAACTTAGTACATCTTTGATTTCTTTTCGTTGGTAAAAAGATAAACCTCCATAAATAGTATAAGCAATATCTTTTTTCCTTAATGCATCCTCAATGGCTCTAGATTGCGCATTGGTTCTAAATAAAACAGCAAAATTATCATTAGTTAATTGCTTATTCATTTTATTTTCAAAAATAGAATCGGCAACAAAGCGACCTTCTTCAGCATCCGAAAAAGTTCGCATCACTTTTATTTTTGAACCTTCATTATTGGCTGTCCAAATTTCTTTATCTAATCTTGTTTTATTTTTTTCAATAATACTATTGGCAGCTTTGACTATATTGCTTGATGATCTATAATTTTGCTCTAATTTAAAAATACTCACATCTTCATAATCGCGCTGGAAATTTAAAATGTTTTGGATATTAGCACCTCTAAATGCATAGATACTCTGTGAATCATCACCTACTACACAAATATTTTGAAAACGATCAGCCAAGGCTCGAACAATTAAATATTGCGAATGATTTGTGTCTTGGTACTCATCTACCAAGATATATCTAAATCGGTCTTGATATTTAGCCAAAACATCTGGGAAGCGTGTTAATAACTCATTGGTTCGAAGTAACAAATCGTCAAAATCCATGGCGCCAGACTTAAAACATCGCTCAACATACTGTTGGTATATTTCTCCCATTTTAGGTCGACTAGCCATTTTATCGGCCTCAATTAAATCTGAATTATTATAATATGCTTTTACAGTAATTAAACTATTCTTGAATTGAGATATTCGACTTAAAACCTGTTTGGGCTTGTATCTATCTTTATCCAACTGCATTTCTTTGATTATGGCAGATAATAACCTAACAGAATCTTGCGTATCGTAAATCGTAAAATTGGAAGGAAAACCTAGTTTGTCAGCTTCAGAACGTAGAATACGCGCAAATACTGAATGGAATGTTCCCATCCATAAATTCTTAGCCTCACTAGAGCCCACAACTTTTGCAATACGTTCTTTCATTTCACGTGCTGCTTTATTGGTAAATGTCAAAGACAAAATATTAAATGCATCAACACCTTGATTCATCAAATGTGCAATACGATAGGTTAAAACACGTGTTTTTCCAGAACCAGCACCAGCAATTATAATCATTGGTCCATTCTTATGCAAAACAGCTTGTTTTTGAGCTTCGTTAAGTTCGTTTAGGTAATCAGACAATTCAATTTTCTTAAAAGTCAAAAATACAACGATGGATACTTAGTAGCAACAAAAGTTATTGACAAAATATTAGCAATTTAGTATTTATAAATACTAGAAAATAAATACATTTACATATCACAAAATTTTCATTACTAATGTTTCATAAAGTAGCAGAATCTCAGACTTTACTGATTAACAATCAGTCAAAAAATATGGAGCGTCAAAACAAGAAAGTTATCAAATTTGGTTTTGGTCAATCTCCATTTTTACCTCCTAATTATATTATTGATGAATTACAAAATTCTGCAGATAGAAAAGAATACTCTTCCGTGCAAGGGATTTTAGAACTGCGAGAAAATATTTCTGATTTTCATCGTAAGTATAACGGATTAGAAACTAATCCTGAAGATATAGTTGTTGCGCCTGGATCAAAGATACTTCTATACAATACATTAAAATCTTTTATTAGTGCCGATGTTTTAATTCCTGCTCCAGCTTGGGTTTCCTATGCTCCACAAGCCGAATTAATTGGTCATAATGTAATTCTATTAAAAACTTCTTTTGATGAGCGATGGAGAATAACTACTGATATTATTGAGGAAGCAATTAAAAACAAGAAAAATAAAGCAACAGTATTAATTTTAAATTATCCTGGAAATCCTGATGGATTGACTTACAGTCAACAAGAATTAAAAAATATTGCAGAAACTGCTCGCAAGCATGATATATATATAATTTCAGATGAAATTTACGGTTTGCTAAATCATATTAAAGCACATGATTCTATTGCAAAGTATTATCCAGAAAAAACGATAACTACCACTGGTATTTCAAAATGGTGTGGCGCTGGAGGCTGGAGATTAGGAATAGCATTGTTATCAAAAGGTATTTCTGATGAATTCAAAAAAGCATTTATAGGTATTGGGTCTGAAACATATTCTTGTGCTCCTATTCCCGTTCAAATGGCTGCAAAAATTGCTTATGGATACTATGGTGATGCTATGAATTATTTGAATTGGCAAATTGATATATTAAAAGAGATAGGAAATTATTGTTATAATGAATTAACAGATGCTAATGTTAAGTTGTGTAAACCAGAAGGTGGATTCTATTTATTTCCAGATTTTTCAAATTACATTGGTAAACTTCATGCTAATAATATATACACTTCCAATGAAATGTGTGAACAATTATTGAAAGATACTGGAGTTGTATTGCTTCCTGCTGTTGCATTTGGATTTGAAAAAGAATATTTTGCAGCAAGGTTAGCCTATGTAGACTTTGAAAATCCAACAATGAATACTAATTTTAATTTATCAAGTGATGCTCCGAAAGTTGTTGAAGGGATTCAATTGATTAAAAGTTGGCTAAAAGGATTATAAATTTTAAATTTATAGAGAAATAAATGAAAAATAATTCACCCAAAATAAGTTGCTATTTGATAATAATGCTAATATTATCAACATATTCAAGTTGTACTTTAGTTCCATGTTTTTCTGATTCTGGATTAAATTATCTTAACAATAACCCTAAACCTGACTTTTTAATTGGAACCTATAAACTTGATGAATGGACGTTAAATAACACTCAAGGCTATAAAAATTCCCATAGTGCTCAAATGCAAATAAATACTGATGGAACTTTTCAATTAATAAATATACCAAAAGGTACGATAGACTTTAATACACTGCATTATTCTGAAGGAAAAAAGATTAATATTAGTGGAAAGTGGAAATCCAAATTTAGTAATGAATTAAAGGCAGAATTGGATGTAACTTTTCTATTAGACTCTACTAAAAATAATATAAATAATTTTACGTCAACATCATGGAAAATATACCAAAAAAATCAAAATGCTGTAATATATATTAGAGTTGGCGATCCAGATGATTGTGCTGCAGTTAGATTTAAAAAAATTAATGAATAATGAAAGAACAAATTATAGAAATACTAAGTTATACAATTCCATCAATCGTAACAGGTTTAGTAGCTTATTACTTCTTTTCTTACCAGTTTAGAAAAGAGCAAAATAGAGAAAACTTTAAACTGTTGCGAGAGGACAAAAAACAGTTGTTGAATATGCGCTTGCAAGCATATGAGCGTATGACTTTGTTTATGGAGCGCATCAATCCTTCAAAGTTATTGGTTAGAGTTACTCCTACTGATGATAATAAAGAATTGTATGTTCAAAAGTTGGTACAGAGTGTTGAACAAGAATTTGAACATAATTTATCGCAGCAAATTTATATAAGCGAAGAATGTTGGAGTGTTTTAGTTACTTCAAAAAATGCAACAACACATATAGTTAAAAAAACTGCTGAAGATTCGAGTATCACTACAGCACAACAACTACGAGAAGGAATTTTAAAACGTATGGTTGAAGGAAATCCACCTTCAACAACTGGACTGACTTTTATTAAAGAAGAAGTAAAAGAATTGTTTTAACATAAAAAAGCCTCAAATTGTTTGAGGCTTTTTTTTATATAGTATTTCTTTCATTTAGAAATTAAGTCTTAATCCTAATTTCACATTTCTACCTCTTGTAGAAAAACCTAGAACATCTTCATAGTCTTCATTAAAAGCATTGTCCAACAAAGCAAAGAATGTTACATTGTTACAAGTGTAGTTTGCACTTAAATCAATCAAATTATAAGCATCTAAAACTACATCTTCTCCTGCAGTTCCAAAAGAACCATATTGATCAAAATAAGTACGTTCGCCAACATTTTTATAACCAACTGCAATATTCATGTTCTTTACTAAAGTTGTTGAAATTCTTGCAGTAAATTTATTTTTAGGAATATAGTTTAAATCATCTCCTTTGTTAGTCAATGTATGTGTTAAATTCAAATTTACTTTATCAGTTGGTATAATATTCACTGCAGTTTCTACTCCTCTTATGTATGAGGTGCCGACTGCATTTTCATATTGACTTGCAAAAGTAGTTGGATCAGTTACGAAAATAATTTTACTGTCTTCTTCTCTATAAAAGAAAACACTTGAAGCAGTTAACCAATCTTTATAAGATCCATCAATACCAAACTCAATAGTAGTATTTTCTTCAGGATTTAAATCTAAGTTTCCAAAATCAGAAAATAATTGATACGTACTTGGAGCAATAAATGCAGTAGAATAAGAACCTAAGACTTTTATTTTGGTGTCTTCTTTAGTAATCACATTATATGATGGATTAGCGTGATACACTACATGATTTCCATATTCACTATGGTTGTTTAAACGAACTCCAGCATTCATATTAAAACCATTAGCACCTTTGTAAATAGCGCTAACATATGGATCAAATATTGTGTAGTTTGCTAAGTCTTCATCAATATTTCCAAATGGAGTATTCGTTTGATTGTCAAAATCTTGATAGTTAGCACCTACAATAACATGCACCTTTTCAGAAATATCATATTTGTTAATCAACTCAGCCGATAAACTGTTTCCTTTATATAAATAACTATCAGTTGCAAGTGTCCAACCATTAAAACTATCAAACCCTCTTTCTAAATCACTTTTAGAAACAATAGCAACCAATTCACCTTTGTTGTATTTAAAGTTTGATTTTAAACCAAATCTTAATTCTTCTTCATATCCATTATTAATATCTGAATCTGAATATGCTCCGCCATCATAATCATATTCATACTTATTATAGTTTCCGAATAATTCAACATTGACTTTGTCATTGATTTCATATCCCAATTTCAACATTCCATTATTTCCTAAGAATGAATCGTCTTCAAAAGGAGTTGTTTCATTTTTATCATTTGCTGCCGACATCCCATCTGATTTTGAAATCGTATAGTTTGCAGTATAGTTAAACTTGTTTAAAGTTCCTCTAACACCAATATTTTGATTCAATTCATCAAAATTAGTTTTACTATTTCTTTGTGTATTATTTGTTCCTATACTTGCTGTATAATTAAAGTTTATTGGTGATTTTGAGGATTTCTTCAATTTGATATTAATTACTCCAGTAGCAGCACCAGAACCGTATAAAGTACTTGAAGAACCCTTTAATATCTCGATAGATTCTATTTGATCTACGTTCAATAAATTTAGATTGTATGTTGATGCAATACCTGTTGGATCACTAACCAATACGCCATCAATCATAACTGCAACTTGTCTATTTCGTCCACCTCTAAAATAAAGTCCTAAGTTGCTTCCATCAGCATTATTGTTACCATTAATTTCGACACCAGCAATGTTGTCTAATAGGTCAACAACTGTTTTACCAGCATTTTCTTTAATGTCTTTTGCTGTTATCTTGTAAATAACTTTTCCAGAGTTCTCTTTTTTCAATTCAAATCTCGAATCGGACAAGACTACTTCGTCCAATTGCTCGACTTTTTCTTTTTGTTCTTCTTGCGCAAAAACAGTGTTTGCACAAAAAACTAGTGCTAAAGCACTTAATTTAATAATTGATTTTTTCATTTTTAATGATTTAGTTTCCTGCCTTGGCAGAAATGACAATTAAGGGAGACACCACAATGCTCTTTTTAGCGGCTATCGCCCTGCGATATAAATCAGGTAAAAATTTGGGAATAGAATCTTTCTATACCAAACCTTTCTTCCCGAAAGTTTGTTACTCAATGGTTACGGCAGGTCTCCTGACTTACGTATTACTGTTTACCTTCCCATTCAATTGAACAGTGGTATAAGATGTAACAGTAACCATCACATAGTGACTTAGTTTACAGTTGCGGGTACAGTTTTGGTCTTTCACCAAATTCCCTATTAATTTCGCATCTAAGAATTTATAGATTTGAAAACCATAATCGCCGCAAAAGTATAAATATTCTCTTTGACAATCTAAATAATGACAAGTTTTTTAATACCTTCGAAACTTAATTTAATACATAATGAAATACACTTTAAATTCTGTTTTTATTCTTGTTGTTTTTCTTTTTGTTTCTTGTAAAAAAGAGGTTTCAAAAGCAACTTTAAAAAACACTACGAACACTTCAATTAAATTAGCGCAAGGATTTGAAATACAAAAATTTAACGATTACAATAAATTAATAATAAAGTCACCATATAAGGATGCTAAAACTAAATATGAATATATATTAGTTACTGATGAAACTAACCGTTCACAATTTTCAGAAACTGATAAAATTATAGAAACTCCAATCAACAAAATTGTAGTAACAAGCACAACTCATATTCCAATGCTGGAATTATTGGGAGTGGAAAACGCTTTAATAGGCTTCCCTAATACCAAATACGTTTCATCAGAAAAAACTAGAGAGTTAATTGATAATGGAAGTGTCAGAGAATTAGGAATGGATGCTAGTTTAAACACCGAAGTTTTAATTGATATTGAACCTAATGTTGTTGTTGGTTTTTCTGTAAGTGGAACAAACAAATCTTTAGCAACTATTGAAAAAAGTGGAATTCCAGTCATATACAATGGAGATTGGTTAGAAGAAACACCTTTAGGAAGAGTTGAATGGATTAAATTCTTTGGAGTATTATTTAACAAAGAGCAGAAAGCAGATTCAATATTCAACAATATTCAAAGGCAATATAAAGAAGCAAAATTAATCGCTAAGAAGTCAAAAAATAAACCAACTATTTTATCAGGTGCTATGTTCAAAGACATATGGAATTTACCAGCAGGAGAAAGTTTTGTTGCCAAATTCTTAAAAGACGCCAATACTTATTATTTATGGAGTGATAGTAAAGGTAAAGGAAGTTTACAACTGAGCTATGAAAGTGTATTAGACAAGGCTCAAAATGCAAACTTATGGATTGCTCCAGGATATTTTAGCACCAAAGAACAATTAACGCAAGCAAGTGAGCATTACAAACAGTTTGACGCTTTCAAAAACGATGAATTATACACTTTTGCCAATAAAAAAGGAGAAACAGGAGGCGTAATTTATTACGAGTTGGCTCCTACACGACCAGATTTAGTTTTAAAAGATATTATTAAGATCGCTCATCCGAGTTTGCTGACAAATTACGAATTGACTTTCTTTGAGAAAATGAAATAGTAACAAAACTTATTAGATTGATAATTCTTAAAACGAAATGTCATTCCTGCGAAGGCAGGAATCCATAAATAAGTTGAGTTTAGATTCCTGCCTCCGCAGGAATGACAAATTTTAATAAAAATGAATTAAAAATATACTATTATGAAAACTAACTATTATTTAAGTGTTTTATTTACAATATCAATACTTTTTTTTGCTTCATGTAAAAAAGAAACTCTCAAAGTGACTAAAGAAGAAGCTACTAAAGAATCTACTTATGATTCTATACTTGCTCAAAAATATGGAGCAGACCAATATGGAATGAAAAAATATGTAATCGCTTTTTTGAAACGAGGACCAAATCGTACTGAAGATAAGAAAAAAGCAGCCGAATTACAGAAAGCACATATGGATAATATAAATAAATTGGCAGAAGAAGGAAAACTAGTAATGGCTGGACCTTTCTTTGGCGATGGAGACTTGAGAGGTTTGTATATTTTTGATGTCACCTCTTTAGAAGAAGCAGAAGCATTGACCAATTCTGATCCAGCAATACAAGCAGGAAGTCTAGTAATGGAATTAAAAGAATGGTATGGTTCAGCAGCGTTAATGGGAATGAATGACTTGCATAGCAAAGTGGCTAAAATTTTGATTTGATAAATGAAAAAACTAGATTTCAATACCAACTATATCTTAGAAAACGATGTTGCTCAATTGCGACCTTTGAGTGAAAGTGATTTGGATATTTTATCAAAATTTTCTTTAGAAGAACCAGATTTATGGACGTATTCCCTTTTACCAGCCAATGGTTTAAAAAACTTGAAAAACTATTTGGATGTAGCATTCAAAAGTAAAAAAGAGCAAAAGTCCTACCCTTTCATCGTTTTTGACAAGCGAACAAACTTATATGCAGGAACTACACGTTTTTATGATTATCAGCCAACACATAATACAGTACAGTTAGGATATACTTGGTACGGAAAAGATTTTCAAGGTACTGGATTAAATAAAAATTGTAAATACTTAATGTTAACGTTTGCTTTTGAAACACTTGGTGTAGAAAGAGTTGAATTTCGTGCCGATAATAATAACCAACGTAGTATTGCTGCCATGAAAAGCATTGGTTGTACAGTTGAAGGAGTTTTGCGTAGTAACTGTAAAGCTGTTGATGGAAGACGTGATAGTATCATTTTAAGCATTTTAAAAGACGAATGGTTTGATACTGTGAAAGAAAATCTATTAAAGAAAATTCGCAAGTAATATAAAAAAGTACCTTCCTGCCTTCGCAGGAATGACAAAAAAATTAATAGATGAGTAAAAAAACTATTGAAAAGAAATCACAATTAGAATTTATTGCTTTGATGGCATCATTGATGTCTTTAGTTGCTTTGTCTATTGATGCGTTACTTCCAGCACTAGAACAAATAGGATTTTCGGTTGGTATTCAACAATCTACAGATAATCAATTATTGATTACTATGATTTTCTTGGGTTTAGGCTTTGGACAACTTATTTTCGGACCACTTTCTGATAGTTTTGGACGGAAACCCATGGTTTATTTTGGCTTTATACTCTTTGTGATTGCAAGTTTTATATGTGTTGCAGCAACGAGTTTAGAAATGATGGTCTTTGGTAGAATATTACAAGGAATTGGTTTGTCTGCTCCAAGAACCATAAGCATTGCAATGGTTCGAGATACTTTTAGTGGTGATTATATGGCTAGAATTATGTCATTTATTGTTGTGATTTTTATTCTCGTTCCTGTGGTTGCTCCTGCACTTGGGAAAGTGATATTGGACAATTATGGCTGGAAAGCCATTTTTTATAGCCAACTATTTTTTGGTGGTTTTGTGATGCTTTGGCTTTGGAAACGACAACCAGAAACGTTGATTGAAAAAAATAAAAAGAAGTTCAAGCTATCTTTATTTGTTGATGGAACAAAAGAGTTCATAAAACACAAGCAAGCCATTATATTTACCTTAGTTTCTGGTTTTATTACAGGTTCTTTTATGGTGTATTTGAGCGCTTCAGAAGGGATATTTAGAGAACAATATGGCTTGTCAGAACAATTTCCATACATTTTTGCTGGACTAGCCATTTCTGTTGGTTTTGCCACTTTTTTAAACGGAACATTGGTGCTAAAATATGGAATGCTGCAATTGGTGACTATTTCATTAATTGCATTCACCTTAATTTCTCTAATTTATATTTTCCTCTTTTACGGAAAAGAAAATCCTAGTGTCGTTTTCTTATTGATTTTCTTTGGATTACAGTTTTTCTCTTTAGGTTTTATTTTTGGTAATACACGTTCGTTAGCGATGCAACCAATTGGTCATATTGCAGGTATTGGTGCGGCAATAAATGGATTCTTCTCTACAATTATGGCTGTGCCTATTGCAACCTATATTGGAAGTTTTGTGGACACTACTGCACTACCCTTATTTGTTGGGTTTTTGGTTTGTGGAGTGCTTTCTATTTTATTAACTGCAATGATTAGTAAAAAAACTAATTAGAAGTTTTAACTTTTAAGTAGTTAATAAATGCTGAACAAGAAACTAACATAAACTTAGCATCTTCAAATTTCACTTCAATATCATCTTCAAGTAATTTATGTCTTATTCCGCCTGAATCACTTGTATATCCGTACAAAGATGAAAATGCATTTTTTAATGCACCATGTAATTTGTAATTCTTTTCAATTTCATTTAAAGCACTTCCAAGTGTAGATTGTTTATTCCCAGTAATAATTGCACAAAAAGACTCTATTGAAGAAATAGACTCTTTAATTGAGTTTCTATAATCTGGATTTTCCCTATTTGAAAGATATGCAAGCGCAGAATTTAAATGTGTATTAACTGAAGTCCATTTAGATGTATTGACAGTTGCTTGTTCAATTTCATTTATTTCTTCTTCTGAAGTAAACTGAGCTATTTTATCATTTACAATTCTAAAAGCAGACATTTCAATTTGCAAAACTTCATTGCATTTTTTAACAAAATCATCTGAATATCCAATTGTTATGAAAAACTCAACCAAATCATATTTCTCATACCATTCAGAATTTACGTACCATTTTTTTATATAATCTAAAACTCTAGATGGAGAAATTTTATTGTGTATACCTATAGTAGGTATCTCATCAATTTTATTATTAAAAAATTCTGACCAAATATATATACACGTATTTACTTTATGTGAAGCTGAATAACTTGAACTATAATCACTTAAATTATTAAAAACAGATAGTATTAAGTTCCATAAACGATTTTCTAATCTTGAATCTATTGATTCAATTTGAATTATTTCCCGAATAGGAGTTTTACCAATCTTTTGTGAAAACTTCATAGCACTAATTAATTTGATTACTCCTTCAAAGTAGTCTGAAACAATTTAAAAATACGCTTGTATTCATCGGTCCAAGAACTAGGTTCAATAAAACTATGACGCTCAACAGGATAAATAGCCATTTCAAAATTTTCTTTTTTCAATTCAATCAAACGCTGCGTTAAACGCACCACATCTTGAAAATGAACATTGTCATCAACCATTCCGTGCAACATCAATAAATTACCTTCCAAACCTTCAGCAAAATTCATTGGTGAACTTTTTTGATAAGCATTTGGATCTGTTACAGGCGTATTTAAAATATTAGATGTATATGCATGGTGATAATGCGCCCAATCCGTCACTGAGCGAATTGCCGCTCCAGATTTAAAGGTTTCAGGAGCATTAAACATTCCCATAATCGTGATAAATCCGCCATAAGAACCTCCATAAATTCCAACATTATCTTTATCAACTCCTAATTCTTTAATCAAATAATTTACACCATCAACTTGGTCGGACAAGTCTTTTCCTCCCATGTGTCGGTATATTGCTGTTCTATAATCACGACCGTAACCTTTACTTGCTCGGTAATCAATATCCAAAACCGTGTAACCATTGTCCACCAAAATATTATGGAACATATACTCTCTAAAATAGCCACTCCACCATTTATGAGCGTTTTGTAAATATCCTGCTCCGTGAACAAAAACTACAGCAGGTTTTCCGTTTGAGCCACCTTCTGGTTCGTATAAACGTGCATGTACATCCACACCATCTGATGCTTTGAACGTAATGTTTTGAGGAACTTTCCAATTATATTTTTTAAATTCATCAGTAGTGGAACGTGTAATTTGAGTCTCCTTTGCTTCTTTTTCATTTTTCAATATATACAACTCCCAAGGCTTGTTGCTATAAGAATGACGAATGGCAAACGATTCTTGATTTGGAGCAATCGTAATCTCGCTATTACCAACTTGGTTGGTTAGTTGTTGTTTCTTAAGGTTTTTCAAATTTAGTTTATATAACTGCCTTTCTCCAGGATGTACTTCATTAGTAACGATATACATTGCTTTTTTATCGTTTGATAATTCTGCACTGTGTACTTCCCAGTTTCCTGAAGTCAAGGCTTTCACCTTTCCAGAATTTACATTTTCTTTATAAATGTGATTAAATCCTGTTTTTTCAGAATGATACCAAATTGTTTCATTATCCAACCATTCAATATCCGATTGTCCGTTCCACCAAGAAATTGCAGGCCCACCAATCCAAGCCTCATCATGTTGATGGTCCACTTCGATTAATTTTCCAGTTTCAAAATCAATTTTAGCAATCCAGCGATCTTTATTATCATCCGAACGAACTTCCAAAACTGAATTAGTATCAGCACCATTATTAGAAACTCCAAAGAAGTTTACGCCTTTTGGCTCATCATATTTTGGATTGAACTCCTTATCGTAATCTTTTAAATACAAAGGTTTATTGTAAATTCCACTCAATCCAGATACATCCACTTGATAAGCAGAATCGCGCTTATAATCAAACACCCATAACTCGTGTGAATCCTGCTTTTCTCCTACTTTAGCATATGCTTTTTGATCTTCAGTATATCCAGATTCTGTTACAAAGTGTGGGACAATAGTTCGCTTATTTGAAGCATACGAAGATAATTTATAGGTCAAAAATCGATTGTTTTGACTCAAAGTGATATTTGAAATAGATTTACCATTTAAGAAAATAGTTTTAGGCTTTTTAACCACCATTTCATCCGAACGCTCTTTTTTCAAATCTCTACGCTCTTTTCTATGACGCAAAACTTCAAATAAATCTTCCTGTTGTTGTTTCAACCAACTATCTTGTTCGTTAGAAGAACGCTCTCCACTTTCACTTCCTGATTTTATATTGGTCAACTGCGTTACTTTTCCGTTATTTAAATCTAACTGAAACAAGTTGTTATCTTTTTGATATTGAATGCTACGATCGTTGTTTACAAACAACACATTTGATTCCCTATCACTAAACGTATTGATGATTGATGTTGTTTTTCCAGTATTTAAATCATACAAGAAAACATCGCCATTCTTCACAAATAGTTTCTTTGTTTTATCTTTAGAATAATCAATATCATAACTAGAAGTCAAATTCATTTCTTCTTTTGCCGAAACTGGAGAAATCTTTTTTGAATTTAAATCGTATTTATACAATGATTTTATAGGTTGATTTTCAGGATTCCATTGAAAATAAATCGTTTTGCTGTCATCACTCCAAAAAATTCCTGTTGGAGCATATCCGACAAATTTTTCACCTTGCATTATTTGATCTATTGTCAGTTCAGATTTGTTCTCTACTTGCGCATTTAAAGAAATTGTTAAAACAAGTAGTAAAATTGAAATATAATTTTTCATAAAATAAGTAGGTTTTAATTTGTGTAAATTCTGCGCATTTCTTTAGGCATTTCAACACCTTCTTTAATAAATCTTTTATGCACTTCTTCGGTTAATATGGCTCTATTTCTATATTCTGAGAATGGCTCATTAATCCAAACATAAGCACGTAAATGCACACTACTTTCTAGTGTAGAAACAACTCTTACATCGACTTTATCTTTATACATTGAAATAGTACTATCAGGATTATCAATTACATGATTTAACTTTTGAGCCTCTTCTTGAATTATTTTCCTTGCAAGATCAATATCGGCATACAAACCAATCTTGAAATTATTAAAACTAAGCACTTTAGAATCATCTATTGTATTATTTAATATAGATTCTGTACTTATCACAGAGTTTGGAATAATTAATTTTTTGTTTTCAAAATTATTTATAACAGTATGGCGCAACGTAATATCTTCTACAATACCCATCCTACTTTCATCTAATTTAATGAAGTCACCAACTCTGAATGGTTTAAAAATCACAATAAATGCTCCCGCGATTAAATTTGAAATTGCTGCTTGTGCAGCAAAACCAAGAATTGCCGCTAAAATTCCTGCACCAGAGAAGATCAAAGTAGCTTTGGCTCTAAAAATAGGAACTGTAAAAATAATTACAAGAATTGCAAACACTCCTGCAAGAAATTTTACCGAGTTCATTAAGAATTTAAGACTTGTAGTACTATAATCTCTTTCTCTTTTTTGATTACTGCGCTTAATTAATTTAACAATAATGAAACGAATAATTCTAGAAATAATCCATGCAACAAAAAATACTACAATAATGAAAATTGCAATATTTAAAAATGAATCTAGATTATATGTAAAATCATTAAATTTCATTTATCAAAATAAGGTTATTTGATCAGGATCATCATTATCAATCTTTTTCTTTTTAGGTTTTATTGTCGGAGGTTTTTTATTTGGGTCGATAATTGGATTGTTATTTCCTTCCTTTTCATCTTCCTTTAATTGAGGAATTTCTAATTCTAACTCTTCAATTTGATTATCGACAATTTCCTCTTCCACCACTTCTACTTCTTCAATTTCAGGCGCCTCATATGGCAAAGATTCCAAATGATTTATTTGTTTAATTTTATCAGTAGTTAATTGATTTCCAAGTGATTTAATGCCTTTTACTGAAATAAATTCTTCTAAATTCACTTCCATATTTTCTAAACTTCGTTTTGAAAATATAACTTCAGCCATTGGTCTAAAATCGGTGGCTATATATTCTAATTGTGACTTAGAATGCTCAGAGATAAATAACTCTTCTTTGTTTGGGTTATCAATCATAAAACGCTTCACATAATAGCGTTCTTTTTCCCCTTCATAATAAATAACTGAAAGTGGTTTATTCGGAATCCACTTTTCAAGCACAATCATATCATCATCAAAATGCGTAGAAAGTTCAGGAGTAATTGTCTTCGCAATTCCTTTTTGGCTTACTATTAACAGTCTGTCTTCAGGAGTAAATTCACCTAATAACTCACCTCTTTCATCTACATTTAAACGCTGCACAGTATCATCAAACCATATTTTGCGAGGTTTTAATGTAGATATTCCTTTTTCTTTGAACTCAATTTTCTTTACTGAATATTTGGTAACTCTATTCCCTTTTGAACCACGACCTTTAATCAGCAATTCAGAGAAATCTATATCCCATTTTAGTTTCTTAATGCTACCAACAGCACGCAAATAAATAGTGACAGTTTCTGCTTCTCCATTAGGATTGGCAGTGAAATAATGAACAATTGACCCTTTGTTTCCGGCAGTTAAATCATATTCTTTATCACGAGTAATAGAAGTAACATTAAAGCGTTTCATTAATGATGGACCACGTGCACCATCACGATAAATCATATTATAAACTGTACGCTTATCACCCTTTTTAAATACAGCAACATGAATAATATCCTTTCCAACAAAAGTTTTAGAACCAACTTTTGTAACCACCATTTTTCCATCTTTTCGGAAAATAATAATGTCATCTATATCTGAACAATCTGCAACATATTCATCTCGTCTTAAAGATGTTCCGACAAAACCTTCTTCTCTATTCACATAAAGTTTTGTGTTTCTAATAATTACTTTGCTAGCAACAATATCATCAAAAACTTTTAACTCAGTTTTACGCTCTTTTCCTTTACCGTATTTAGTTTTTAAGTTTTTGAAATAATCAATTGCATAATCAATTAAGTTGTCTAAATGATTTTTGACTACAGCAATTTTCTCTTCTAATGATTCAATATGCTGTTTGGCCTTATCAATATCAAACTTAGATATCTTTTTAATACGAATCTCCGTAAGTCTAACTATATCTTCTTTAGTAACTTCTCTTTTTAAATTTTTAGTAAAAGGTTTTAATCCTTTATCAATTGCCTCAATTACACCTTCCCAAGTTTCAACTTCTTCTATATCTCGATAAATTCTGTTTTCAATGAATATACGTTCTAAAGAAGCAAAATGCCATTGTTCTTCCAATTCATCCAATTGAATTTCCAACTCCTGCTTCAATAAATCTACTGTATGATTGGTTGATCGTTTCAGCATTTCAGAAACACCAATGAAAATTGGTTTATTATCTTCAATTATACATCCTAACGGCGAAATTGAACTCTCACAATTGGTGAATGCATATAAGGCATCTATAGTCTTATCAGGAGAAACATTGGTTGGCAAATGCACTAATATTTCTACATTAGCAGCAGTATTATCTTCAATCTTTTTTATCTTGATCTTTCCTTTATCATTAGCCTTTAAGATTGAATCAATCAATGAACTAGTAGTTGTTCCAAAAGGAATTTCGGTAATAACTAAAGTCGTTTTATCAAGTTGAGAAATTTTTGCTCGAACACGAATTTTTCCACCTCGCATTCCATCTTTGTAATTAGAAACATCAGCAATTCCTCCGTTTAAGAAATCTGGCACTAACTTAAAACTTCTACCTTTTAATATTTTGATGGAAGCGTCAATCAACTCATTAAAATTGTGTGGTAAAATTTTGGTTGAAAGTCCAACAGCAATACCTTCAGCACCTTGTGCGAGTAATAATGGAAATTTTACTGGTAAATCTACAGGTTCTTTTCTACGACCATCATACGACAATTTCCATTCCGTTGTTTTTGGGTTGAAAACGACTTCTAATGCAAATTTTGATAAACGAGCTTCAATATATCTTGATGCTGCTGCTCTATCGCCAGTGAGGGTATTTCCCCAATTTCCTTGCATATCGATCAGCAACTCTTTTTGACCTAATTGTACCATTGCATCAGCAATACTTGCATCACCATGAGGGTGATATTGCATAGTATGACCAACAATATTTGCTACTTTGTTATATCGACCATCATCCAAATCTTTCATAGAATGCATGATTCTACGCTGTACAGGTTTAAAGCCATCATCAATAGCAGGCACTGCACGCTCTAGAATTACATAAGATGCATAATCTAAAAACCATTCTTGGTACATTCCAGTTACCCTTGTAATAGTTTCTGCTGCCTCAATATTGTCTTCAGAAGTATTTAATTCCTCTTCGTGTTCGTATTCCTTATTTTCTTCACTCATTATTAAATATTATACTATTCAGGAATTACTTGTTTAAAATTTTCCTTAGTAAACTTAGAACTTATCTTAAGTTTTTCAAAAATAAATTTCGCTTCTGACTCATCAACTTCGTTTATAAATCTTATAGTTTTCATTCCATAGTCAAATTTTAATTTACCCTTGTTATTTTTAAAAACTTGAGAGATATCGCCTCTTCTTTCATTACCAAATATATCAAGATTTAGCGGAGTACTATCAACATCAAAGTTCTTTATTTCTCTAATTTCATAAGATTTTTTAATTCCCAATTTACCAATTAATCGACCAATAGTCAATTTATTATACTCTACACTTACAACTTCATTACCAAACAACATCCACAATAAAGATAGCATTGCAAAAACACCTCCAATAGTCCAGCCACAAAGCCAAAATAACAAAAACAAATTTCCGAAAATTGGAGTTTCTGAATTAACAACTTGATTAATTGCAAAGTATTCTCCAAATACCCAACCACAAAGCCAAAACGAGATAAAAATTAATTGAAAAATATTTTTCTTTGATGGAATCTCAATAACTAAATTATTGAAATTTTGAATAATAATTGCCCTACCTTTATGTGGAGTTTCTACCATTATAATTCTTCAACTAAATCTAATTCAACTTTAAGATTTTCTATGATAAATTTCTGTCTATCAGGTGTATTCTTACCCATATAAAACTGCAACAGCTTATCAATGGTCATATCTTTATCTAGCATTACAGGATCTAAACGGATATCTTTTCCAATAAAATGAACAAATTCGTTTGGACTAATTTCACCTAATCCTTTAAATCGTGTGATTTCTGGCTTTCCTCGTAATTTTTTAATAGCATCTTTACGTTCTTGCTCAGAATAACAATAAAACGTTTCTTTTTTATCGCGTACTCTAAATAGTGGCGTTTCCAATATGTATAAATGCCCTTCTTTTATCAATTCTGGAAAGAATTGTAGAAAAAAAGTAATCAATAATAAACGAATATGCATACCGTCAACATCGGCATCTGTAGCAATTACAATATTATTATAGCGAAGGTTTTCAATTCCATCTTCAATATTCAATGCAGATTGCAATAAATTAAATTCCTCATTTTCATAAACTATCTTTTTACTTAGTCCATAGGAGTTTAATGGCTTCCCTTTCAAACTAAATACTGCTTGCGTATTTACATTCCTAGATTTTGTAATCGATCCACTTGCCGAGTCACCCTCAGTAATGAAAAGTGTTGTATCTAAACGATTGTCTTTTTTCATATCACCTAAATGTACACGACAATCTCTTAGTTTTTTATTATGAAGACTCGCTTTCTTGGCTCTGTCTTTTGCCAATTTTCGAATTCCAGAAAGTTCTTTACGCTCTTTTTCTGCTTGAATAATTTTCTTCTGAATTTTTTCAGCAGTATCAGGATTTCTATGCAAATAATTATCGAAACGCCTTTTAAGAAAATCACTAATAAAAGTTCTAACCGTTGGTAGCCCTCCTCCCATTTCAGTCGAACCTAATTTTGTTTTTGTTTGACTTTCAAAAACGGGTTCCATTACTTTGATACTCACAGCTGACACTATAGATTTTCTTATGTCTGAAGCATCATAATTTTTTCCAAAAAAATCTCGAATAGTTTTAACTATTCCTTCTCTAAATGCATTTTGATGTGTTCCACCTTGTGTTGTGTGCTGACCATTTACAAACGAATGGTATTCTTCGCTATATTGTGCTTTACTATATGTTATTGCGACTTCAATATCATCTTCCATCAAATGAATGATTGGAAATAGTTTTGATTCATCAGCAATATTTTCGTCTAATAAATCTTTTAGTCCATTTTCAGAAACAAATTTTTCTCCATTATAAATTATCGTCAATCCAGTATTTAGATAGACATAATTTTTAATCATTTTGATAATATATTCACTTCGGAATTTATACTTAACAAAAATTTCAGAATCTGGAACAAAAGTAACTTTGGTTCCTTTTCGCAAAGATGATTGTTCAATATCAGATTGGTTAACTAAAACCCCTTTCTCGAACTCAGCAAATGTAGTTTGGTTATCTCTAACTGACTGAACTCTAAATGAAGATGATAGCGCATTTACAGCTTTAGTACCTACACCATTTAACCCAACAGATTTTTTAAATGCTTTAGAATCATACTTTCCTCCTGTATTCATTTTCGAAACTACATCCACTACTTTTCCAAGTGGAATTCCACGACCGTAATCACGAATAGTTACTGAAGTTTCTTTTACTGATATTTCTATAGTTTTTCCTGCTCCCATCACATACTCATCAATAGAGTTGTCAAGAACTTCTTTTATCAAAATATAGATACCATCATCAGGAGAAGAACCATCACCTAGTTTTCCAATATACATTCCAGGACGCATACGGATATGTTCCTTCCAATCGAGTGAGCGTATATTGTCTTCGGTATATTTTGTTTCTTTGGCCATTAAATCTAAAAGTATTGAGGAAATGCTAAAATACTATTTAGAGATAAAAAACAAAATAGACTTATTGAATAGTTATCAACAAGTAGTAAAGTGTTTAATCAGTAAACTTTTACACATTAAAACGGAAATTCATCATATCGCCATCTTGAACAACATATTCCTTTCCTTCTACACCTAATTTTCCAGCTTCACGAACTTTTGCTTCTGTTCCATAATGCACATAATCATCATATTTTATAACTTCAGCTCGAATAAAGCCTTTTTCAAAATCGGTATGAATAACTCCAGCGGCTTGCGGTGCTGTATCTCCAATATTAATCGTCCATGCACGAACTTCTTTTACTCCTGCAGTAAAGTATGTTTGCAGGTTTAATAATTTATAGGCTGCGCGAATCAATTTTGATGCTCCTGGTTCATCTAAACCTAAATCTTCAAGAAACATTTGTCGTTCTTCATATTCTTCTAACTCCGTAATATCCGCCTCAGTTCCAACTGCCAAAATAATAACTTCAGCATTTTCATCTTTCACTGCTTCTTTAACAGCATCTACATAAGTATTCCCATTTACTGCCGAACCTTCATCAACATTACATACATATAAAATTGGTTTATCGGTTAATAATTGCAACGGCTTCAAATACTCCTTTTCATCATCAGTTAGTTCAATGGCCCTCACTGAATTAAATCCTTCCAATCCTTCTGCAGTTTTAGTCAAAGCATCTAACTCTTTTTGAGCTTCCTTATTCCCAGTTCTTGCTGCTTTCTTCACCTTATCAATTCGCTTTTCAACTGCTTCTAAATCTTTTAATTGTAGTTCAACATCAATTGTACCTTTATCTCTTACAGGATCAACACTTGCATCAACATGTACAATATTGTCGTTATCAAAACAACGCAACACATGGATTATAGCATCAGTTTCTCGAATATTTGCTAAAAACTTATTTCCAAGACCTTCTCCTTTACTTGCTCCTTTTACCAATCCAGCAATATCAACAATCTCAACAGTTGCCGGAACTACTTTTTCAGGATTTACCAATTCTTCCAATTTCTGAAGTCTTGGATCGGGAACATTTACTACACCAATATTAGGTTCAATTGTACAAAATGGAAAGTTTGCACTTTGTGCTTTTGCATTTGACAAACAATTAAACAATGTTGACTTTCCTACGTTTGGTAATCCTACAATTCCAGCTTTCATTTAATATGATTTTTAAGGTGCTGCAAATATAATGTATCGTTTTAAATTTAATCTTATATTTAGATTGGAAAATTTAATCATCAAAAAATGAAAAAAATTGTTGTTTTGACTGGTGCTGGAATGAGTGCAGAATCTGGCATAAAAACCTTTAGAGATGCTGATGGATTATGGGAAGGGCATAGTATTCATGATGTTGCTACTCCTGATGCTTGGCAAAGAAATCCAAAATTAGTACTAGAGTTTTATAATCAGCGAAGAAAACAATTACTGACAGTTGAACCTAATAAAGCTCATAAATTACTTTCAAAACTTAAAGAAAAATATGAGGTGTCAATAATCACGCAAAATGTTGATGACTTGCATGAACGTGGAGGAAGCAACAATGTACTTCATTTACATGGCGAGTTGCGAAAAGTAAGAAGTACAGTTGATGAGAATTTAATATATAATTGGGATGAAGATTTGAATATTGGAGATTTATGCGGTAAAAAATCACAATTGCGACCACATATTGTTTGGTTTGGTGAAGCTGTTCCGAATTTATTACTTGCCGAAGAAATTACTCAAACGGCTGATATACTTATTATAATTGGTACATCAATGCAAGTATATCCAGCAGCAAATTTAATTTATCACTGTAAAAACGATATTCCAATTTATTTTATTGACCCAAAACCTAATATTAATGAAAGTCATTTTTCAAATCTAACTGTTATTCAAGAAAGCGCTACAAGTGGAATGCGATTATTATTTGGTATATTAACAAATTAAAATATACGAAAAACATCGTATTGCATAAGCAAATACAACTCAATATTATTGTAAATAAAGAAAATACAAATACTATATAAAAATGGAGCGCAGACAATTTATTAAAAACACAAGTACAATATTAACAACTTCAGCACTTGTAGGATTACCCCAAATCTTAAATGCTAATACACTACAAGAAGAAGTTGAAAAAAAAGTAACATTTGAGTCAGGACTAGCAAGTCCATCAATAGGAAAATATGGTTATTACAATTTAACATTGTATCCAAGCACTATCAATAATTTTAAATCATCTAGTGATTCTAAAAGAGATATAGTTCTAAAAGCAAGTAATGAAACAAGTTCTTCAATTTATAATTATACCATAAAAAAAGTCAAAAAAATTAAAGGATTGAACACGACTTTTAAAGTACAGGCAAAATACAAGTCGAAATCTGTAAATTCTGGTCAAGTACCAAAAGAAATTAGTAAGAAAATCTATTTTAATATTCAAATGAATCAACCAATTACCAATAGTTCAATTGAATTGCAGAATAATAAAAAAGAAAAAATCACAACTTTAAAGCCTAAGTTGCCTAAAACAAATAGCGGATCTGGTACTACAGGATGTTATATTACTACTGCTTGTATTACAGCAAAAAATTTACCAGACAATTGTTATGAATTAGAAACTCTAAGGGAATTCAGAGATAATTATATAGTTAATACTCCTAAAGGAAAAGAATGGGTTCAAATGTATTATTTAAATGCACCAAATATTGTTGAAAGAATTGATAATCGTTCGAATAAACAAGAAATATATGATTATATCTATAAAAACTTGGTGACAAAATCTGTTGAACTAATTGAAAATAAAAATTATGATACTGCATTTCATTTCTATAAAGATTGTGTTACCAAATTAGATCAAATGATTAAATAATGTCATCAAAACTAAATTATAAAAAACGCTTTAATATAAAATTGGTTGCAATGATTATTTCAGTAATTATTGCCTCAATATATATTTATATAAACTTAAAATAAGTATCATGAAAAAAACAATTATTGCACTATTTGTAATTGCATTTATAATCACGTCATGCAAAAATTCTTATGACGAAGCAGCTGTCAACAAAACTCTAACCGAGTTTTTAGACGCTATGAAAAAACCTGTTGACTTCAAAAAAATGAAAGAACATTATGTTGGTTTCTCATTTCACTCAGTACCAACCGTTGGCGAATATACGATAGAATCTATCAATCAAGAAAATGACGATGTTATTGTTAATGTTGCTACAACTTACAAAAAAAGAGCCCGTTTTTACAAAACCGATTTCATTTTAAAACTCAATGAAGTTGATGGCGAATGGAAAATTACGGATAGTAAAGGAATGTCAAACTTTAAAATGATGTTTCCAGAAGCCTATAATTATGCCATTAACAATAAATTGTTTGATGTGAATTCAAATGATAAATGGGATTTAGAAATGGACAAAATCATCAAGCAAGCAGTTAAAGATATCAAAAACATAGCTGAGAATGAATAAAGATTAAATCCTTACAAAAACATACCCTTTAGATGTTTTTCTGTAATGATTTCCATTCCAAAAATAATAACGTTTACCTTTAACTACTACAATTTTATGATTTATGGGTGCTTTTTTCACAACAACAACTTTAGTTGCTCTATAACTAACTGGTCTAGGTTTAACTACACAGGACTGTAACATACATCCTAAAACAAATAAACAAAAGATAAGAATTGATTTTTTCATAATCAGTATTTTTGGTTTATTGTTAAGACATCATAATTATACAATGGTTTAATGAAGCATAAAAAAAAGTCGAGATATAATCTCGACTTTAAAATATAATTAAATCACTAATTATTCCTTATGCATAAATGCTTTTTTAGCCAATAATTCATCTTCAGTTTCAACGACATCTTCATCAGGAACACAACAATCAACAGGACAAACAGCAGCGCATTGTGGTTCTTCATGAAAGCCCATACACTCGGTGCATTTATCAGGAACAATAAAATAAACTTCATCGTCAACAGGTTCTTGTAAAGCGTCAGCATCAACTTGATTCCCATTTGGTAATACTACATTACCTGTCAATTCAGTTCCTTCAGAATACTTCCAATCTTCAGCGCCTTCATAAATTGCATTATTAGGACATTCTGGCTCACATGCTCCACAATTTATACATTCATCTGTTATTATTATTGCCATTGTATTTTTTGCATTAAATTTGCCACAAAAATACTGCAAAAGTTTTAAAATATGACATTAGAAAATAGATTATCTGCATTTTCAAAATTAGGCGACTTTTTTAGCCAATTTTCTATTGAATCTATTGAAAAGAAAGAAAATATTGAATTTAATGAATTGTTTTTTGATGTTTTTAAAACTCAAATAAAAAGAGCTAAAGAAACTAATGGATGGTTTACTGAAGAAAATGTTTTGTTTTCTTTGAATAATTGGTCTAAAAGTTTGACAAAAGAAAATTTAGTTAATTGGACATCAAACTATAAATTTAAAGAAAATTCCAGTAAAACAATTGCAATTGTGATGGCTGGAAATATTCCGTTGGTTGGATTTCATGATTTTTTATCTGTACTCATTTCAGGAAACAATGTACTAGCAAAGTTATCATCAAATGACAAAGTGTTTTTACCGTTAATAGCAAAGTATTTGGAGCATGTTGAACCTAAATTCAAAGGAAAAATTTCATTTACTGATGAAAAATTAGAAAATTTTGATGCAGTCATTGCAACTGGAAGTGATAATACTGCACGTTATTTTGACTATTATTTTGGTAAACATCCAAATATTATAAGAAAAAACAGAAATTCAGTAGCAGTGCTTACTGGTAATGAAACAGAAGAAGAGTTGGGGAGTTTAGGTGAAGATGTTTTTAGATACTTTGGACTTGGTTGTAGAAATGTCTCAAAAATATTTCTACCAAAAAATTATGATTTTGACAAGTTATTTAAAGCAATTTATAAATACAACGATGTCATAAACTATAATAAGTATCAAAACAATTATGACTACAATAAAGCAGTTTATTTGATGAGCTTATTCAAGTTACAAGAAAATGGATTCTTAATGCTTAAAGAAGATGAGAATTACTCTTCTCCTATTGCAACTTTGTTTTATGAGTATTATGAGTCGGAAAGTAAACTGATTGAAAAACTTAATGAAGATAAAGATAAAATTCAATGTGTTGTTGGAAATATTGATTATGAAAATTGCATTTCTTTTGGTGAAACTCAAAACCCAAGCCTTTCTGATTATGCTGATGGTGTTGATACCCTTGAATTTATAAATAGTTTATAAACTGTTAAAAACAAACTAATTTTAAAGCAGTAAATAAATAAAAATATCGTTTTATTTATTCAAATTTGCTTATCTAAATAAAAGAAATGAAAAAACACAATTTTAGTGCTGGACCTTGTATATTACCACAAGAAGTCTTAAAAAAAGCAGCTGATGCAGTTCAAAACTTTAGTGGTTTAGAATTATCGCTTATTGAAATATCTCACAGGAGTAAAGATTTTGTAGAAGTAATGGAAAATGCAAGATCTCTTGTGAAAGAATTATTAAATCTTCCTGATGGATACTCAGTCTTATTCTTGCAAGGTGGAGCAAGTATGCAATTTTTAATGACCTCATATAACTTAATGAAAGTTGATGGAAAGGCAGCATATTTAGATACTGGGACTTGGAGCTCTAAAGCGCTAAAAGAGGCTAAGATTTTTGGTGAGGTAGCTGTTATTGCTTCATCAAAAGATAAAGGTTACGGTTATATTCCAAAAGATTACTCTATTCCAAATAATATTGATTATTTACATTTAACTAGTAACAATACCATATTTGGAACTCAACTTAAAGAGTTTCCTAAAACTCATAGTTTGTTAGTTTGTGATATGAGCTCAGATATTTTTTCACGTCAATTAGATTTTTCACAATTTGATTTAATTTATGCAGGAGCCCAAAAAAATATGGGACCTGCTGGAGCAACTTTGGTAATTGTAAAAGATGAAATTTTAGGAAAAACAGGGAGAAAAATACCATCAATGTTAGATTATCAAGTCCATCTTTCTAAAGATAGTATGTTTAATACTCCACCTGTTTTTGCTGTTTACACTTCTATGTTAACTTTACAATGGTTAAAAGAAAAAGGTGGGATAAGCGTTATAGAAAAAGAAAATGAAGTAAAAGCAGCATTGCTATATGCCGAAATTGATGCTAATCCTCATTTTCAAGGGTTTGCTGCTAAAGAAGATCGATCTTCAATGAATGTTACTTTCACATTGACAGACGAAAGTAAAAGTAAAGAATTTGATAAACTATGGAATGAAGCTGGAATTAATGGATTAAAAGGACATAGATCTGTTGGAGGCTATAGAGCAAGTATGTATAATGCCTTACCAATTGAAAGTGTTCAAGTATTGGTAGATGTAATGAAAAAATTAAATTAGAATGAAAGTATTAGCAAATGACGGAATTGCACAAAGCGGTGTAACCGAATTAGAAAGTGCAGGTTTTGAAGTGATTTTAACAACTGTTGCCCAAAATCAATTAGTAGATTATATCAATAAAAATGAAATAACTGTTTTATTAGTTAGAAGCGCAACAAAAGTAAGAACAGATATTATTGACGGTTGCCCTACTCTAAAAATTATTGGTCGTGGCGGAGTTGGTATGGATAATATTGATGTAGATTACGCAAGAAGCAAGGGAATTAAGGTAATTAATACTCCAGCAGCATCTTCGCACTCAGTTGCTGAATTAGTTTTTGCACATATGTATGGGATGGCTCGTTTTTTGCATAATGCCAATAGAGAAATGCCTCTTGAAGGAGATTCTAATTTCAAAGGCTTGAAAAAAGCATTTGGAAAAGGTGTTGAATTAAAAGGAAAAACCTTAGGTGTAATTGGTATTGGCCGCATAGGTCAGGCTACAGCAAAAATTGCTTTAGGTGCTGGAATGAAAGTTGTTGCCTATGATCCATATATAAAAAATGTAAATCTTGAATTAGATTTTTTTGACGGCCAAACTGTTGAATTTGATATAGATACTATTTCAAAAGAAAACGTTTTAAAGCAAGCAGATTTCCTTACACTGCATGTCCCAGCTCAAGAAGAATATGTGATTGACAAAACTGAATTTGACCAAATGAAAGATGGAGTAATCATTGTAAATGCAGCTCGTGGCGGAGTTATTAATGAAGTTGCGTTAATAAATGCAATTGAAAGTGGTAAAGTTTCACAAGCAGCATTAGATGTTTTTGAAAAAGAGCCAACTCCTGAAATACAATTATTGATGAACCCAAATTTATCCCTCTCACCACACATTGGTGCTGCAACAAGTGAAGCACAAGATAGAATTGGTAGTGAATTGGCAGGGCAAATTATTTCAATTTTAAATTGATAAATGGCTAAAGTCGTTCCCTTCAAGGCAGTAAGAGCACACAGAGATAAGGTTTCTTTAGTTTCATCTAGACCATATGAATCATATTCTGATTCAGAATTAGGTGCACAATTGGAATTCAATCCATATTCTTTTTTGCATATTGTAAATCCAGGTTATAAGTTTCAGCATGAAACTTCTTCAAAGGAACGATTTAAAATGGTCAAAAATCGTTATATAGAATATAAAGAAAATAACATTTTACATAAAGATGAAGTCCCAAGTTATTATATATATAAGCAAAAAACTGATTCAACTTTTTATTGCGGAATCATAGCAGCAACAACTTCGGAAGATTATCAAAATAATATCATCAAAAAGCATGAGGAAACTATTCACGATCGTGAAATACTTTTTGGCAAATATTTAAAAACAGTAGGTTTTAATGCCGAGCCAATACTCCTTACCTATCCAGAAAACAATTTGATAGAAAAAATTATTGGAAAATACACTCATAATCGACCTGAATACGAATTTACAAGTAGAGATTTAAAGTCACATTATCTTTGGCAAGTATCGGATGAGAATGATATTACAGCAATTAGTAATCAATTTGAAAAAATTGGTGATATTTATATTGCCGATGGCCATCATAGAAGTGCATCTTCTTCTTTAGTTACTGATTATTTTAAGAAGAACAACCCATCGCATGATGGAACAGAACCATATAATTTCTTTATGAGTTATTTGATTCCAGAATCTCATTTGAAAATTTCCTCTTTTAACAGATTTATTAAATCACTAAACGGCTTAAGTAAAGAGCAATTTTTGATTGAATTAGATAAACTTTTTAGAATTAAAAATTTAGGGCAGCAACTCTACAAACCTTCAAAGAAACATCATTTCAGTATGTATATAGATGGAGAGTTTTATTCTTTATATCTAAGAAAAACTATATACAAAATAGACAATCCGTTGAGTGATCTTGATGCGCAATTATTATATGACACAGTTCTAAAACCAATTCTTGGGATTGAAAATTTGCGAGATGTAGAAAAAATAAATTACAAGCCTGGAAAAAATGCCGAAATTGACTTGAAGACTTTTGTAGATTCAGGAAAATATGAAGTATCTTTTGGTTTGTTTCCAGCATCAGTTGAACAGTTAAAAGCAATTGCTGATGCAAATTATAAAATGCCACCAAAAAGTACGTATATTGAACCAAAATTAAGAAGTGCTTTAACTTTATACGAATTTTAATCCCAATCAATGTCAATAGCACAAAATCTGCAAAGAATTAAATCTTCATTACCTACTACTGTCACTCTAGTAGCAGTATCTAAAACAAAACCAGTTACTTCAATTATTGAAGCATATAATGCTGGTCAAAGAGTATTTGGCGAAAATAAAATTCAAGAAATGGTAGAAAAATATGATACACTACCTAAAGATATTAAATGGCATATGATTGGACATTTACAGCGAAACAAAGTCAAATACATGGCGCATTTTGTTGATTTAATTCATGGTGTTGATAGTTTTAAAACACTTAAAGAGATTGATAAACAAGCAAAGAAGCATAATCGAATTATTGATTGCCTCTTTCAAGTAAAAATTGCTACTGAGCAAACAAAGTTTGGCCTTAATATTGACGAATTAGAATCAATATTTCTATCAACTGAGTATAAAGAACTTGAAAACGTGAATGTTATTGGCTTAATGGGAATGGCTAGTTTTACTGATGATGAAATCCAAATTAGACAAGAATTTAGAGGTTTAAAAACCTTTTTTGATCAACTCAAAACTCAAAATTCAGCATTCAAAATTCTTTCTATAGGAATGAGTGGTGATTATGAAATTGCAATTGAAGAAGGTAGTACAATGATACGAGTAGGAAGTTCAATATTTGGTAACCGAAATTATAATTAATTTGTACGCAATACTAGATATAGAAACTACTGGTGGTAAGTATAATGAAGAGGGAATTACAGAAATTGCCATTTATAAATATGATGGCCATACCATTGTTGATCAGTTAATTACATTGATAAATCCTGAAAAAGAAATTCAGCCTTTTGTAGAACGACTTACAGGCATCAATTCAGCAATGTTACGCAATGCACCAAAATTTTATGAGATTGCTAAGCGCATTGTTGAGATTACTGAAGATTGCATAATTGTTGCTCATAATGCTAGTTTTGACTATAGAATTTTAAAAACTGAATTTGATAGACTTGGGTTTAAATTTGAAAGAAATACATTGTGTACAGTGCAGTTGACTAAGAAATTGATTCCAGGTCTTAATTCTTACAGTCTTGGAAAATTATGTAAATCATTGAGTATTCCTGTTTCCAATCGTCACAGAGCACAAGGGGATGCACTTGCTACAGTTAAACTTTTTAAATTGTTGATCGATAAAGATATCGATAAATCGATTATTAAAAGCCAAGTTAAAAACCCAATAAATTTAAAATTATCAGAAAAATTTCAAAAAATTCTAAATACTTTGCCATCTACAACTGGTATATTTTATTTACATGATGATGAGAATGAAATCATTTATTTAGGCAAGGGTAAAAACATCAAACAAGTAGTCAATAAATTGTTTTTAAAAACCTCTAAAAGAGCAAAATTATTACAAGAAACATTGACTTCAGTTTCTTTTGAAAATACAGGTAATGAATTGATAAGCAAATTAAAATTTCATAAAGAAGTGTCCATTCACAAACCAAAATTCAACTTTTATAGACCTAAAAAAGTTGCTCAAATTGAGTTTAGTAATGATAATTTAATTATAGTTGATAAAGGAAGGCATACAACCGAAAAATCTATAGTTTTAATAGAAAACAACCTACTTTACGGTTATTGTTTTGTAGATTTAGAATATCAAATAAATAATATTGATATTTTAAAAACGTTGATTATTACTCTTGAGAATAATGATCAAAATCGAAGTATTGTCAAAAATCATTTGAAAAAAAATAAAGTTGAACGAATCATTAGATTTTAAAGCCTATGAAAAAAATATTCTTTTTAATAGTATATATCTTAATTAATACTTTCACTTCTTTTTCGCAAGAAAATTATCGATTTGGAGAGCTCTCAAAAAAGGAATTGGAAATGCAGTATTATGAAAAAGATTCAACTGCAAGTGCTGTAGTATTATATGAGGAAGCCAACACCGATTTTTTTGTTTATAATGACAGTTGGATTTATATACGTACTAAAGTATATCGTAAGGTGAAGATATTTAATAAAGATGGTTTTGATCAAGCAAATATTACAATTAATGCGCAAAAAGGAACTAAAAGAAAAGAACTTATAAAAAATGTTAAAGGAATAACCCATAATAATGGAAGGTCATCATATTTATCAAAAGATAAAATATTTACTACAAGTAAAAGTGAATATAGAGATGAAATTACGTTTACACTTCCAAATATCAAGGACGGTAGCGTAATTGAATATACATATACTAAAGAATCACCGTTTCTATTTAATTTTTCTGGTTGGACATTTCAAAACGACATACCAACTATTGAAAGTGTTTTTATTGCCGAAATTCCAGGCAATTATATTTACAACAGAAAGTTAATTGGTTATTATCCATTGGTAAAAAATGAATCGCGAGTAAAAAAGCGTTGTTTTAATATTGACGGTATTGCAGGCTTTTCAGATTGTGAGGTTCTCACCTACTCAATGAAAGATGTTCCAGCATTTATTGAAGAAGATTATATGACTTCAAAATGGAATTATTTATCAAGAATTGATTTTGAATTATCGGAGTTTAAAGGATTTGATGGTCATAATAAAAAATATACTAAGACTTGGAAAGCAGTTGATAGAGATTATAAATCAGATAGAGATATTGGCGGACAGTTAAACAAAAAAAACTTTTTCAAAAAAGAAATTCCAGAAAGTGTTTTAAATGAAAAAGATTTATTTATTAAAGCCCAAAAAGTATATTACAGCATTCAAAAACATTACACTTGGAATGAAAAATATAATTTATTTGGTGAAATGAATGTAACTAAAGCATTCAAGAGTAAAATTGGTAATGTTGGAGAAATTAATATCTCATTAATTAATGCATTAAAAGCAGCAGGAATAAATGCTCAAATGGGTCTTCTATCAACACGAAATAATGGATATCCAACAAAACTTTATCCGGTAATATCAGACTTTAACTACATCATTGCAAGAGTAGTGATAAATGAAAAAGTATATTATTTAGATGCTACACAAAAGAGTTTACCTTTTGGTATGCTTCCATATAAATGTTTAAATAAAGACCTTAGGGTTATGGATTTTAAAAATGGTAGTTATTGGGAAAATATACTACCAAATAAAAACAATGGAAGAAAAACACAAATGCTCTTAAAACTTAATGAAGATGATGAGTTTGTTGGTAATGTGCGAATAGTTCACAATGGATATTCGGCAATAGAAAAAAGAAGAAAACTCAAAACTATTGAACAGAATAAGTATGTTGAAGATTATGAAGACGAAAATGATTTTTTAGAAATAGTAACTTATAAAAATTTTAATGTAAATAAAAATGAAGAAACTGTCAAAGAGGAGTTTGAAGTTATTATTGAAAACGAATCATCAATAACAAATAAGATATTGTTAAACCCATTTTTTATTGATAAATTAACTGAGAATCCTTTTAAACTGAATTCGCGTCAATATCCTGTAAATTTTGGGCATCCTTTAAAATTTGATTTTACCACTTCAATAACTTTACCAAGCAATTATATTATTGAAACCCTACCGAAAAGCCGAGTGGTAAAATTGCCTGAAGAAAAAGGTTATTTTATGTATAAAGTTGTCAATAAAAATTCTAAAATCATGGTAAATTATAGTTTCAACATCAAAGAAGTAGAGTTTACTAGCCAATATTATTTATATTTGAAAGAATTTTATAAGCAAGCTATAATTGCGCAAAGCGAATCAATCGTGTTAACTAAAAATTAGTAATTGACTAAATCAACACAAAAATCAAATTGGAAATCTAGACTTCATGAAGTTATTTATGAAGCAGACACACCTGCTGGAAGGCTTTTTGATGTTGTTTTATTGATTGTAATTATCATTAGTATCATTTTCGTGATGCTAGAAAGTGTTGAGTGGATTGATAAAGAATATCATGACTTTCTTAATACTACCGAATGGATAATTACTATACTTTTCACACTCGAATATTTAGCACGAATAGTTTCAGTTAAAAATCCAAAAAAATATATTTTTAGTTTTTATGGTATTATAGATTTACTTTCAACAATCCCAAAATATTTATCGCTTTTCCTAGTAGGAAGTCATCATTTAGTAGCGCTACGAGCACTTAGATTATTACGAATTTTTAGAATTTTAAAATTAACAAGGTACATAGGTGAATCTACAAATTTTGTAAGATCACTAAAGGCCAGCAAAGCAAAGATCTCAGTATTTCTTTTTGCAGTAGTTATTCTTTGTGTAATCTTAGGAACAGTAATGTATTTGGTAGAAGGCAATAGTGATAGTGGTTTTACCAGTATTCCACGGAGTGTATATTGGGCAATTGTGACTTTAACAACGGTAGGATATGGTGATATTGCTCCGGCTACACCTCTTGGGCAATTAATAGCTTCTTTAATTATGATAATGGGTTACGGTATTATAGCAGTACCTACTGGAATTGTAACCTCTGAAATGACAAAAATAAGAAAGCATGAGGTACAAATAAATACACAATCATGTCCAAATTGTTTAGAAGATAAGCATAAAGATAATGCTATCTTTTGCCATAAATGTGGAAATAAATTGAATCCATAATGTCAAATGGCAAATTTTTAATATCAATTGTTGGTCCTACTGCTATTGGAAAAACGGCATTGAGTATAAAACTTGCACAACATTATAATACAGAAATTTTATCTTCAGATTCTCGCCAATTTTTTAAAGAAATGTCCATAGGAACTGCGGTTCCAACTTCAATAGAATTAAGTGCTGTAAAGCATCATTTTATTCAAAATCGAAGTATACATGAAGATTATAATGTTGGGCAGTTTGAAAAAGATGCTTTAGATAAATTAAACCAATTATTCAAAAAGCACAACATAATTATTATGGTTGGCGGAAGCGGATTATATGTTGATGCTGTTTTAAAAGGTTTAGATTATTTTCCAGATGTTGATTCGGAAATCAGAGCAAAGTTAAACTATCAACTAAAAGAAAAAGGGCTGATTTTTCTTCAAAATCAATTGAAAGAGTCGGACATAGATAGTTATAATACTATAGAATTAGAAAATCCTCATAGAGTTATACGCGCTTTAGAAATTTGTATCGGTACAGGAAAATCGTTTTCATACTTTAAGAATAAACCAAAAGCTAAGCGAGAATTTACTCCTATCAAAATAGGAATTGATGCTGATAGAGAAATTATTTATAACAGAATAAATAATCGTGTTGATTTAATGATTGAAAGTGGCTTATTGGATGAAGCAAAAGAATTACACCAATATAAAACTCTTAACGCGCTACAAACTGTTGGTTATAGAGAACTGTTTGAATATATTGACGGTAATTTTTCATTAGAATTTGCAATAGCTGAAATTAAAAAAAATACCCGCCGTTTTGCTAAACGACAAAATACTTGGTTTAAAAAATATCCTGATATCAAATGGTTTGATTATAACGAAGATACTTCAACAATAATTAGTTATATTAGTTCAAAACTTTAATCTCTTATCCTAAATTATACATGCATTTTAACGAACTAAAACTGAATAAATCTATTTTAAAAGCCATATCAGAAAATAATTATGATACGCCGACTTTAGTTCAAGAAAAAAGCATTCCACTAATACTGAATAAAAGAGATCTTATTGTTTCTGCACAAACAGGAACAGGCAAAACTGCAGCCTTTGCATTACCAATCATTCAATTATTATTTGACAGACAAGATTCTTCAAAAAAAGGAAAAAAAATAAAAGCATTGGTAATAAGTCCAACGAGAGAGTTAACACTACAAATTGAAGCAAATTTTAAAGCCTATTCAAAATATTCTAATTTAAGAACTACTGCAGTTTATGGTGGTGCATCAATTGAACCACAAAAAGATATTTTAAGTAAAGGAGTTGATATATTAATTGCAACTCCTGGACGACTATTAGATTTACATAAGCAAGATTATATCAATTTAGACTATGTAGAAACTTTGGTGATGGATGAGGCTGATTTAATGTTAGACATGGGTTTTATTGATGATGTGAGAAAAATTGAGCGTTTATGTCCTGAGCAAAAGCAAACATTATTATTCTCTGCAACAATGCCTCATAAAGTTATTGATTTAGCCAAAAAAGTATTACATAATCCAGAAAAAATTGAAATCTCCCCTACTTCATCAACTGGAAAAAATATTAATCAAATTTTATATTATGTTCCTAAATCTAAAAAAATAGAATTATGTCTGCATTTATTAAGAAATACAATAAAGGGTAGTATACTTATTTTTAGGCGAACAAAATTTGGTGTTGATAAACTAGAAAAAACATTGCTTCGAAATAATTATAATGTTACAAGTTTACATGGAGATAAATCTCAAAATTTAAGGCAAGATGCCCTAAATAAATTTAAAAACAATGAAGTAAACATATTGATAGCAACTGATGTTGCTGCTCGTGGAATTGATATAGACAATTTAGATGCTGTTATAAATTTTGATTTACCAAATATCCCTGAAACCTATGTACACAGAATTGGAAGAACTGGAAGAGCAAATAAAACAGGTAGAGCGCATTCATTTTGTTCGGCCGATGAAAAAGTATATGTGCAAAACATTCAAAAACTTATTCAATTGCAACTAACTGTTGACAATGAACATCCTTATCCATTAGATCCTAAAGCAAAACCTCCCATACATAAAAAAAAGGGAAGTAAATATCGAAAAGGGCGTAAATCTGAAGCATCAAAAAAGAAGAAAAAACGCTGGTATTGAAAATATTAACGCAACCTTTTACTTTTTCTACATCCTATTAGTAACAACTAACACTAACATTATGAAAAAACTACTACTCATTAATTTTTTAATTGTGCTTTCTTGCAATTATATATATTCACAATGCGCTGATACTAACAATATTTATTCATTCACTTATAATGGAAAAACTTATGAAGTTGTTAAAGAAAATAAAACTTGGGCTGATGCAGCAGCATGTGCTGTAGAAAGAGGTGGAATATTAGCAGAGATTAATGACTCTCTAGAACAAGATGCTATATATAATGAATTAAGTACTAACGCAGGAATTGTATTAGCTAATACAACTGCTTTAGATGGTGGTAATGCCTCTTATGTTTGGTTAGGCGGAAATGATTTAGCGGTTGAAGGAAATTGGGTTTGGGATGGAAACAATATGAATGCTACAACTCAGTTTTGGATGGGAAATGCTTCTGGAAATCCTGTTGGAGGCTTGTACAGTAATTGGGGAAATGAACCTGATAATTTCAATAATTTTCAGCATTGTTTAGGATTAGCGCTTACTCAGTGGCCAATTAATAGCGGTTCATTAGGAAGTGCAAGTCAATGGAATGATATAAATGAATCCAACGATATATATTATATTATTGAATATGGTTCATTAAATGTCCCAAAAAATGAATTAAATGATGTTAAAATATTTCCAAATCCTGTTGAAAAAACTTTAAATATAATTAATGAAGGAAATGAGATTGGGATTAAAAATATTAATATTATTAATCAACTAGGTCAAAGAATTGTTATTAAAACTAATAACTTTGATAATGAGATTGATGTTTCATATCTACTTAGTGGATTATATTTTATTGAATTAACTTTAAACAGCAATCAACGAATTTTAAAGAAGTTTATAAAAAAATAAATTTGTCAACTAAAATAATTAATAGAAAGCGCTCATAATTTGAGCGCTTTTTTCTTTTAATATAAAAAAAAGGAGAATTTCCCCCTTGCACAACTATTAAAGAAACTCTAATTTAGCAAATGAAATTTGTATGTATTTGAAAAATAGCTGCTTACAAAATCATCATTTAAAATAATTATTATAAAAACTAACCTTATGAAACCAATTTTCAAATTTTTTGTTTTACTGTTATTTATTTCGTGCAATAAAACTGAAAATTCTAAAACTAATATTCTTGAGAATGAAATTGATACAATTGTTGGTAAAGTAGTAAAAGATGATGGTCCAGGAGTCACAGTATTGGTTAAAAAGAAAGGAGAAATAATCTATGAAAAAGCCTTTGGAAAATCAAGTATTGAACTTAATGTAAATATGACAACCAACAATGCTTTTAATATTGGTAGTATAAGTAAAGAATTTACAACAATAAGTACTTTGCAACTAGCAGAAAAAGGAAAACTTTCATTAGAAGATAATCTTAATAAGTTTCTTCCAAACTATTCAAAATATGGTGATAAGATTAAAATTAAGCATTTACTCTCTCAAACCTCGGGCTTAAAGAGTCATACCGATACTATTTGGGCAAATACCACTGGAAGAAAATATTTCAAATCAATGCTAGAAGTACTTAATTATTTTAAAAAAGATACGCTTTTATTTGAGCCTGGAGAAAAGCATGACTATTGTAATGTTAATTTTAATTTATTGGCATATATTATTGAAAAAGCATCAGGAATGGAATATAAAGAATATGTCCAAAAAAACATATTTGATACACTAAATATGACTAATTCATACATTCCAGACGAAGGACAATCAGTTCCTAATTTGGCAATAGGATATGAACTTAAGGATAATAAAATTGTTTATGCAAGATACCATTCACTAGAGCAAACAAGAGGTTCAAGTTCAATACATTCTACTGTTGGAGATTTATCAAAATGGTATGAAGGTTTGATGAATTCTAAGGTTATCTCAAGAGAGAGTTTAATGAAAGCTTGGATACCTTATAAACTGAATGATGGCTCAAACTCTATATATGGTTATGGTTTTTATAACAATCGTAAGTTTGATAGAACTGCCATTTTTCATAATGGATTTATTTTTGGCTATTCAACTTCCGACATGTATTTTCCAGAAGATGATATTCTTATTCTTGTTGCAACAAATATTAGCGATATAAATGTAATTAATACCAACACATTAATTTTTGATATCGCTACACAAATTTATAAAGATGGAACTCCAAAATTAACCGAAGAATTACTAGAAACTTATGTAGGAAAATATAAATTAGAAGATGGTGGCAGTGCAAAAGTAATTAGAAATGGTTTAGAATTAGCAGTTTCTGTAGACGGTCAAAAGCCTGATAAATTAGCTGCTGAAACTAAAACATTATTTGCTGTAAAAGATTTTCCTGCCAAAGTTGAATTTGTACCAAGCACTGATGGTGGTAAAATAAAAATTATACTTTCTATGGGGCCTGAGCGATATGAAGGTGTGAAAGAGTAAACTAATATTTTAAACTTTAACCTCCTTTTAACGGTTTCAAGTTGTGTATTCCAGTATTTTTAATGTTGTACAAAAAACACCTAATCATGAAGAAATTAATCATACTTTCCATCTGTATTATTACACTTGTTAGTGCTTGCAAAAAAAACAATGAATCGACTAAAAGTTCTAAAGGCACACAAGCAAAAGAAATCAGTTTTAAAACAGAGGACAATATTAAAATAGTGGGTGACTTATACGAGTTAGATAAAACAAGTCCTGTTATATTATTGTTTCACCAAGGAGGTTCTAATGCAAGAGGAGAATATACACCAATTATTCCTACACTTTTAGAAAAAGGCTTCAACATACTAGCCATAGACCAACGTGTAGGAGGTCAATATTATGGGAGTTACAATCGTACACTTGCCAATGTACCAACACATGGCTATGATGATGGTTATGATTATTGTGATGCTTATAATAATTTAGAGAGTGCGCTACAGTATGTTATTAATTCAGGATTTACAGGTAATAAAATTGTTTGGGGAAGCAGTTATAGTGGTACTTTAGCCATCCAACTTGCTGCAAAAAATGCTGATAAAATTACTGGCGTGCTTGCTTTTTCTCCTGCTGCAGGAAATTCAATGAAAGATTGTGCTGCCACGGAATATTTGGAAGCTATCAAAGTTCCTCTATTTCTTTTAAGACCGCCTCATGAAATGGAACGAGAAAATGCAAAAGCACAGTTTAAATTGGCAAACAAAAATGGTCACCAAACTTATGTTGCAAAACATGGTGTTCACGGCTCATCAATGCTTGTGAAAGAACGTGTAGGGAACGATGTAAGTGATACTTGGAAAGTGGTTAATGAATTTCTAGAAAAAATTAAATAATATATATGAAAAGAATAATATCAGAAATTTTTCAAATATCCTTAGGAATACTTCTTGCAAGTATTGGCTTAAAAATGTTTCTACTTCCTAATGGATTTTTAGATGGCGGTGTAACAGGAATTGCCATACTATTAAGTGAAATTTTTGATATAGAAATGTCATATTTTCTTTTGTTTGTCAGTGTTCCGTTTCTCATATTGGCTTGGTTCAATCTTAACAAAAGAATCTTTATAAAATCTGTTTTGTCAATCATTTTATTGGCAATTATTATTCATTATGAAAACTTCAATTCAATAACAGATGACAAACTTCTAATTGCAATTTTTGGAGGTCTTTTCTTAGGTTCAGGAATTGGATTGACAATAAAAAATGGTGCTGTTCTAGATGGATCAGAAATATTGGGAATTTTTATCAACGAGCGTTTAGGAATAAGTATTGGTAAAGTTATCCTCTTTTTTAACATCATTTTATTTGGAGCAACTGCAATATTACTTTCTTTAGAAGTTGCCATGTATTCAATACTAACATTCATTGTAACAGCAAAAGTTATTGACCTGATGATAGAAGGTTTTGAAGACTATGTTGGTTTAATGATTGTTTCAAAAAAATCGAAAGAAATCAATTCAAAACTTATTGAAGTAGTAGGAACAGGAACAACATTATACAAGGGTTCTGGAGGGTTTGGAAAAAGAGGCGAACAAAATGAAAATGATATTATTCATACAGTAATTAATAGAATAGATATTAGAAGGACTTATGTTTTAATTGATTCAATAGATAAAAATGCTTTTATAATTGAGTTTGACGTTAATAGTATTAAAGGTGGCGTATATACAAAGTATCTTTCTAAAGAAGGTTTTAAAAAAATATCGCCAAAAATGAGCATCAACAATTAGAAACGCACCTCAATAGGCGTATTTTTTAAGATACTTTTTCTATTTCAATAAAGGTGTTTTTCATCTTTAAAAATTGGTATTTTCTCTCTTGTATATCCTTGAAAAAAATAGACCTTAGAAATTATGAATAAAAAATAATTTTATTTTGACTAATGATGCAGATAGATTTCTGCAATAAATTTATTAACCTCCTCCTTATATTTATACAATCAATTATACTAATAGCACGAAAATGACAACAACACTTAGAGTACTAATTTTCACACTATCTTTCATCTTAATCTCAACTGTTGGGTTTTCACAGTCCAAAGAAATTAAAGTAGAATTTATTGGAAATTGTGGTTTGCACATGACCGATGGAACTTCAAATGTTTATATAGATTTCCCGTATAAATCTGGCGCTCACGGTTATATGGAGTTTGATGCTGCAGAACTTGATAGCATAAAATCCAATTCAACGTTTATTTTTACTCATAAACATGCTGATCATTATTCAAAAAAGAATGTAAACAAAGTGCTGAAAGCAAAAAAAGGGCGAACTTTTGGTCCTTGGAATATTCCTGAATTAGAACGACTTGGAGATTCATTACAAGACTTTACTATCAAAGCATTTAAAACAGAACATAAAGTCTTTGGTATTTCATTTAAACATTACTCCTATTTAATAACTTGGCACGGTAAAAGAATTTATCTATCTGGAGATACTACAGAACCTGAAACAATAGGCAATATCAAAAATATTGATTGGGCTTTTGTTCCTTATTGGATTCTTAAAAATGCCAAAGAACAAGAAGTTGAAATAGACGCAAAAATGTTTGCTGTATATCATTTATACACTGAGCAAATTCCAAGCGCTAAAGAAAATTGGGATAAAGTTGAAACAATAAAGCCAATGGTTTCACAAGGTGAAGTGTTTTCTTTGAATATTAATCTGGAATGAAATACTGAAATCGCAATAAAAAATTAATGGCAATATTTGAATTTTTAATAAAGATTTTTGTTGAAATACTATTTGAAGGAATAATATTGAGATTTTGGAAATTTATAGGGAATAGTCTTAATAAACTAGATGAATTCTTATTCAAAAAGAAAAAAAACGACTCATAAAATTAAATTTCTACAACTTACCTCCTACTATAATTTGGTGCTTCTTTAGTTATCGTCACATTATGTGGATGACTCTCTGCAATACCAGAAGAAGTTATCTTTACAAACTGTGCATTTTTCATCGTGTCAATATCCTTAGCACCACAATAACCCATTCCAGCACGTAAACCTCCAATAAATTGGTGCATAGTTTCTTCCAACTCACCTTTATAAGGCACACGTCCAACAATTCCTTCAGGTACTAATTTCTTGATATCATCTTCAACATCTTGGAAATAACGATCTTTAGAACCTTTTTTCATCGCCTCTACCGAACCCATTCCACGATATGATTTAAACTTACGCCCTTCAAAAATAATCGTTTCTCCAGGAGATTCTTTTGTTCCTGCTAATAAAGAACCCAACATTACACAGTCTGCACCAGCAGCAATGGCTTTAGGAATATCACCAGTATAGCGTATTCCTCCATCGGCAATTACAGGAATACCAGAACCTTTAATAGCATTGGCAACTTCGTTTACAGCAGTTAGTTGTGGAAAACCAACTCCAGCAACAACACGTGTTGTACAAATAGATCCTGGACCAATTCCAACTTTTACCGCATCTGCACCTGCTTCTACTAAATATTTTGCAGCCGCTGCAGTAGCAATATTTCCAACAACCACATCTACTCCTTTAAATTTTGATTTTATATCTTTCAATACATTCACCACACCTTTAGTATGTCCATGAGCCGTATCAATAATCAAAGCATCTACACCTGCATTTATCAAGGCTTCTGCTCTATCCACAGCATCACCTGTTACGCCAATTGCAGCAGCAACACGTAAACGTCCGTAAGAATCTTTATTTGCATTTGGATTTTCTTTTACTTTTATAATATCTCTAAAAGTGATCAATCCAACCAATTTATTGTCAGCATCAACGACTGGTAATTTTTCAATTTTATTGTCTTGTAGTATTACTTCGGCTTGTTTCAATGAAGTACCTGTTGCTACTGTCACTAAATTGCTCGAAGTCATGATTTCTGCAATCTTACGAGTATTATCTCTTTCAAACCTTAAATCACGGTTAGTTACAATACCAATCAATATTCCTTGCGTATCAACTACTGGAATTCCGCCAATCTTATATTCACGCATCAAATTTTTTGCATCTTGTACAGTAGCTTCTTTTTCTACTGTAATAGGATCTATAATCATCCCAGACTCTGAACGCTTTACTTTGCGTACTTCCGCTGCTTGCTGCTCAATGGTTAAGTTCTTGTGTAGGACACCTATTCCGCCTTCACGTGCCATGGCTATTGCCATTGCAGACTCTGTAACGGTATCCATAGCTGCTGAAACTACAGGAGCATTTAAGGTAATGTTTTTAGTAAATTGTGTTTGAATACTTACTTCTCTAGGTAAAACTTCAGAAAAAGCAGGGATTAAAAGTACGTCGTCATAAGTTAATCCTTCGCCGACAAATTTTGATGAGTGTGAAATCATGATGCAATTAAGATTTAATTGCAAGCAAATTTACGCTTTTAAATTGGAATAGCAACTAAATTTTTGGACAACGCTTACAATTCGTTTTTCCTTTCTTTTTAAACTTCTTGCAGCACTTCTTTTTCTTGTTAGTATAAGGCATAAAACAGGAAGTATCAAAACAAGCGTTTGCTAAACCATAAGTTTCATTTCCAGCCATAATTTACTCTTCAGGTGTGACTGCTGTAATTTGATTTATATCACGGTCAAATAAATAATGACCAGATTTATCACTACCAATAATATTCAACTTATCCAATAATGTTCTAGCTGTCGCTTCTTCTTCAAGTTGCTCAGTTACATACCATTGCATAAAATTATGAACATTATAATCTTTGTGTTGTAAACATTCGTGGATTACGTGATTTACTTGCTGAGTCACGAACATTTCACTAGCCAAAAAAGCTTCAAATAATTCGTTAATAGAACTATAATCACTCTTAGGCTTGTCCAATTGTGGTATCAAAACCTTTCCACTTCGCTCATTGATAAACTTAACCAACTTAGTCATGTGCAATCTTTCTTCTTCCGATTGCTTGTAGAAGAAATCTGCAATACCATTATAGCCGTTTTCATCGGCCCAAGAAGCCATAGCAAGGTATTGCATAGAAGCATCTGCTTCAAATTTTACTTGATCGTTTAATAGTTTTTCAATTTGCTTATCCATAATAAATCTAATTTTGTGTAAAATTAAGAAACTTTAGATTGTTTTTTTAATAATTGCATAAAGATAATACTAGTTGCTACTATAAATGATGCTGTCATTAACATTCCTGATATCATAATCACATATTTCATCCAAGAAATACCAAGCCATAGCATATATATTCCGCCAAAAGTCAATAGTACAGATATTAATGGTTCAACCATTAAAAAATACTTTAATCTCATGTTAATACTCGTTGTTGATAATAATAATGAAACAATAAAGAAATTAATTGAAAGCGATAATATATGATTATGAACCAAAGTTAAAATTTCTCTTTTTGATTTTTTAAATTTCATCACTTTGGCATCTTCATCACTCTCATTCCCATTATAGTTAGCTTCTATTCCTTCAGGACTCGTGCTAGTAGTTTCGTTTACAAAAGTCAATCCTGTATAAAAACCAATACTCAATACCACTAAAAATACTGCAATCAACACTTTGATTTCTTTTGGGAATTGATGAATGCTACCTTGAAACTGCATTATAATACTTCTTGTTTTTGTAATTGACCAATTGAACTTAATAAGTTATTTACAGCAATAGTCATTGATTTTGCAGAAATAGTTGCTCCAGAAATAGCAATAATGTCTCTTTCGTATTTTAAATCACTATTTTTTTCTTTGCCAATAAATTGTTTTAACCAACGCTTACTTCCAATCTCTGCACCATAATCTTCTCGATAAACTAGTACTTTGGCTTTTTTGATGATAAAATCTTTATCAAACAATACAAGATAATCAAAATGATCTGTTTTACTCGGAGCCTTGGCAACATAAGCGTAACCTATAACAATTTCTTTTTCAATTATTTGAAATAATGTAGTTGAATCAATAATTGAATATAAGTTTTTTGTGTATTCTGAAGAAATAGAAACTGAATTTAAACTAAAATCACTTATTTCATATACCGATTTTATCTCTTTTGTCACTTTTTTATTGATGTTTTTTGGCAAGTCAAATGACATCAATGTCAACACTAAAATTGAGAAAAAAACTAAAAAAACGTTTCTATATTTCATACTGCAAAAATAAATTTTTTTTAAATAGCAAATAGCCAAATCCAATGTAGAATTCAACTATTTGCTCCATTAAAAAACTAACTCAATATACTATTTGTTAAAACCAAACTCCTATTCCAAAGTTTAGTTGTCCTGTTGAGTCGCTTCCAGCAACTTCATTACTTTTTATTTGATAATCACCTTTAACTACTGCTCCTGGAGCTAGTTTATAACTCAATCCAAAAGTGATATCATTTCTATCGTATGCCCTATTACGCACCAAACTTCCTTCAACATCTGCATGAGTATCATAATCTTCATATCTCACAAATGCCCATAATTGTTGTTGTTTATCTTGTGATAATAAATTATACGAACTCTCTAAATACCAACCCATTAACCTACTTCCTAGTTCAGCAGAATTTAAAGAATTATAAGCATCCGTATCTTTTAAACTTGCATTGATAAATTGTCCTCTTGCAGCAAAACGTTTGTTTGTATACCTTGCATCAAGACCTACCATGGCAATTCCAACATCTGAACCATCTAAATCATCAACATCATCTGCAGCTTGAGTTCTTCCGAAATATCCAGACAAACCAAGACGCAAACCATTAATTCCGTAATAATCTAACTTTCCTGCCAAGTTTGGTTTATTAATCGTTGATCTTGCTCCTTTTTGACGTCCATTTCTTAATCCATTCTTTCCTCCCAGAACTTTTGTTCCATTAACAGATTTGAAACCGTTGAAAAGATATGCTTGATATCTCAATGAAGCCTCATTACTTTTTCCAGCAACACCTACTCCAATTTCTCTCCAAGTTGTAGGGATAATAGAACCATCTATTGATGGACGCTCTACACCATTAAAAGTTGTTGGTTCGTGGAATTCGTTCACAATTCCCATAGGTACTAACATCAATCCACCTCTTAAATTTACATTATCATTTAAACTATATTGTAGGAATGCTTGTTCAACAAATACTTCGCTTACATGTTCAAACTCAATCTCAGTAATAAACTGCGTCTTATCGTTAAATTTGTAACCAAACATTAATACCAATCGCTGTACATCCAATTCTCCATTTGCACTTTCTGGTTGGTTATAAGTTATTTCCCCATATCCACCAATGGTTAGAGGAGAGTTTTGAACGGTAGTTAAAAGCCTATCTGCAGTATTAACAGTTAATTGCGGTATACTATCATTTGAGGTTTGTGCTGATACGATTATTGAACTTAAAAGTATTCCAGCAAATAATAATTTTTTCATTATTGTTATTTAGATTTATTTAAAATAAGGTTATAAATTCTTGGCAAAAATATCATATATTATAATATTTGCAAACTTTATTTAGATTTATTTTAAATAAAAATAAGGGTTTATTTTAAATCTCTGAAATATAGTTTATAACAACTTTTCTAATGTCATTATTATCAGAAATTTCTGGATTTGGATGAACTTTAATAAGTCCATTAACGCCAATTTTTAGAAAAGGAATATCGAATCCAAGCAATAAATAATCAGTTAAAGCCAACTTATAAACTTTAGATTTTTTGATAGGTTTCCCTCCTACTTGCCATTGCCTAGTATCGTTATTGTATGTAATACTTGCATATTGAAGATATGCGCCAGTTCCAGCTTTTAAACGACCGTAATTCAAAACTCTTTCTAGAAGTTCTCCAGTCATAGAAACTTTTTGAATTCCGCCACCAAAAGGCAATACTCTAAAAATATCAACTCCTGTGATATCACCATTTAGTTGATCATCAATTCTTATTGAACCTCCGTTAATTATAGCACAATCCAATTCTTCATAAGAATTTTCCATAGCCTTGGCAATTAACTGACCTAAATTAGTCTGTACACTTCTTATTGGTTTGTCACGGCCTTCAAGTGGGATATTGGTTGTATAAATAACTTTATAAGGATCATTAATTATTCCTTTCAGTTTTTCATCCATTATTGAAGTCCATTTATCAACAACTGCTGCAACTTCGGGATCATCAGGAATCTCATCTGTTACATGTTTCAACTCAGAATTAACAGTAGTCTCTTTTGTTTTTTTATCATAAGTTATTCGATGAATATATACTGTTCTTGCATTTGCATCTGCTTTGGCGATAACAGCATCACCAACTGGAATTAACATATTGGTATGCTCATGGCCTCCAATAAGTAAAGGTACTTTAGGAAGTGAGTTTGCAATTAATTTGTCTTGGTTTAATGCAACATGTGTAAGCCCTAAAACAATATCAGTAGTTGGTTCTAATTTTTTATAAGCGTTTATAGCATCTTGATACAAGTCTCCATAAACAACATACTCTTTGTTGTTTGATGGTACAGTTGCACTAAAAAATCCAAGTTTTAGTTCAGTTCCATCATCATCAATTAAGTTGAAAGTAAATGTTTTTGGGAATTCTTCTTTAACACTATCCTTCATCTTATAAAAAGGCATAGTTTTTCCATCTGACCTTAATTTCACATCCGTAGCAATCCATTGAAAATTTGATTCGTTAAAACGTTTTTGCAAATCTGGATACGATAAATCAAACTCGTGATTACCTAAAACAACTAAATCAAATTTCATAGCATTCATTACAGCTATCATTTGTTTCCCTCTATATCTTTCACCGTTTTCATCTTTTAATGTACCGATTAATGAAGGGTTCAAAAAATCTCCTGCATGCATTAACAATGTATTTTCATTTTCCTTTCTTAAATCATTAACTATTGTTGCAACTCTAGACAATCCTCCCACTTTACCACCTTCCATAGTGCCAATTTCATATACATCATTTACTTGGACTATATTAAATTCAATTTTATTGTCATTTTTTTTGCAAGCAAAAAATGTAACTAGAAATAAATAAAAAAATACTTTTTTCATGTTTTAATAATTAAGTTTGTACAAATTTAGTGAATAACAACCATAATAAATTATAGTTTGAAAAAAACTCTACTAATCATTGCAGTTTCATTTTTCACCATAACTATGTACTCGCAAAAAGAAAAAGAAACAAAATTTAAATACGGATTTAATTTCGGAAAAGGAAAGCAAAGTATCTTCCCTTTTGGTGATAAAGATTATAAATATGAAACTACTTTTTACAAAGGTCAAATTAACTATACATTTAAAGAATCTGGAAAATTTAGTTTTGAAATAAATATTGAGCCGAGCGTATATATCTCTGAACATCAACTTCTTAACAAGCATTTTATAACTCCACAAGAAAACCCTAACTATATTGAAGAACGTGAAATAATGACTAAAAACAAGACCATGAAAGAATATGTCTTGAATTTAGGCGTAATTTCCAGATATCATGTAAACAATAATCTCAGTATATATGCATTAGGAAGTGTTGGTCCAATGACTATTGATACAAAAACAGAACGCATGGCAAAAGGTTTTTCTTTTTCTGATATTTTTGCTTTTGGGTTTTCACACAAATTCAAAAAAGTAATTGTTGATTTTAGATATGGTATTCGTCATGTTTCAAATTTTCAATTAAAAAACCCAAATAGTGGCTACAATAGCACAAATTTCGAAACAGGTTTTCTATATATTTTTTAACAAAAAATTATTATTTGAATACTTGCTTAAAAGTTAACTTTGTTAAATCTATAAATACATACTAATGACAAAACTAAAGACCTCAATTTTCACATTGTTTTTACTACTATTAATCTCTTGTAATAGTTCAAAAACTACCACAAACAACAATACAGTTGCAACTAATACAAAAGAAATAAAATTTAATATTAACTTAAATGATAGATTTAAAGATACTTTTAAAGTTAAAGTTACCGTTCCAAAATTAAAGGATGAAAATAATATTTTTCAATTTGCCGCAACTGCTCCAGGAACATACCAAATAATGGACATTGGTCGTTTTGTTCGATCGTTTATTGCACTTGATAAAAAAGGAAAAATTATACAAACTACACAAGTCTCTACAAATCAATTTAAAATTTCTAACCCAAAAAAGGTAAAAACTATTGTTTATGAAATTGCTGAAACTTACGATAATCCTGTAGAAAAAAACAAAATTTATGCAATGGCAGGTACTTCTATTGAAGAAAACCATGCATTAATAAATGGTCAAGGTGTTTTTGGTTATATTAAAGGTTTACAATCATTGCCAATGAATATTAGCATTGATTATCCAGACACTTGGGAAGCAGGAACTGCACTTGTACTTAACGATAACGGTTCGTATACTGCTAATAATTTTGATCATGCCGTAGACTCGCCAATTCTTTTAGGTGAACTTACTAAAGCAACAACTAATGTTGAAGGAACTGCAATCGATATTTATACCTATTCAGAAAAAGGATTAGTGCAATCACATCAAATATTAGCATCAATGGAAGGAATGCTAAAATCTGCAAGCAAATTTTTAAAAGGATTGCCTGTTGATCGTTATACTTTTTTAGTGTTTTTGGAAACTAATAATCTTCAGCCAAAAGGTGCTTGGGAGCATTCTTATAGTTCTGAATATACCCTTAATGAAAAGCCATGGAACGAAATGGAACAAAGTTTTAAAGATATTGCTGCTCATGAGTTTTTTCATATTGTAACGCCATTGAATATTCATAGTGAAATTATTCAAGAATTCAATTTTATAAAACCTGTTGCTTCAAAACATTTATGGCTATATGAAGGAATCACGGAATGGGCTTCACATATGATGTTATTTAGATCGAGAGAAAAAGATTTAGATAGTTATTTAGCAACACTGAGACGTAAAAGTTATATCTCACAAAATTATTTCGATATCGATTATAGTTTATTGGATTTATCATTAGATTCATTTACTGAAGATGGTCAAAAGCAATATCCAAACATTTATATGAAAGGTGCTTTAATCGGAGGATTGTTAGATATTAGACTCTTAGAGCTTTCAAACGGTGAAAGAGGTCTAATTGATGTTGTTAACGAATTAGCAAAGATGTATGGCCCAAACAAGGCATTCAATGAGGAGAATTTCTTTAATGAGTTTACTGAACTCACTTATCCTGAAATAAAAGAGTTTATTGATTTATATATTAAAAAAGCAACGCCATTGCCTTTAAAAGAGTATTATCAGAAAATAGGAATTAAATACACTCCTGAGAAATTTCTATTTGAAGTAAATACTGAAGCAACTGAAGAACAATTAAAGTTGCGAAATAAATGGATGGAAAAACTTTAAAAAACAAAACTCTTAGAAAATTCTAAGAGTTTTTTATTGCATTTAATTACATTTGTAAACGTGCAAAATAAAATAAACATACAAAATAAAAAGGCTCGATTTGAGTACGAAATTCTTGACAAATATGTTGCAGGAATAAAATTGAGTGGTACTGAAATTAAGAGTATTAGAGCAAGTAAAGCGAGAATTGCTGAGAGCTTTTGTGAATTTAATGAGGCAGGAGAACTATTTGTAATAAATATGTTTATTGAAGAGTATTCTCACGGTAATTTCTACAATCATAATCCAAAAAGTGCAAGGAAGTTACTTTTAAATAAAAGAGAATTAAAAAAACTCCAAAAAGAAATCCAAAATGTAGGATTGACAATTATTCCTTTAAAACTCTTTATGACTGATAAAGGTTGGGCAAAACTTGAAATTGCGCTTTGTAAAGGGAAAAAATTGTATGACAAAAGACAAACTATGAAGGATAGAGATAATAAAAGAGATTTAGCACGAATCAAAAAAGACTTTTAATGTATTTAAAGTATTTTTTTCAATTAGTTCGATGGAAAAATCTAGTTTTAATAGCTTTAATGCAATTTCTAATCAAATTTTATTTTTTATCCAATTTTGAATTTGCAACTACACTCACCTATTCACTATTTTATCTTTTAGTTTTTGCTACCATATGTATTACTGCTAGTGGCTACATAATTAACGATATTTATGATTATAAAATTGATTTAATCAATAAATCAAATAAAGTTATTATTGAAAAGTACATTTCAATAAAATCCTCGAAGAAATTATATTTTGTATTAAATACATTAGGAGTTATTTTAGGGGCATTCCTAAGTTTTAAGATAAACAAACCCATATACTCGCTATATTTTGTTATTATTTCTGCAATACTTTTTATCTACTCTAAGTATTTAAAAGGAAGAGTATTAATTGGAAATATAACTGTTTCATTATTACTTGCCTTAAGCATCTTAATCGTATTAATTTTTGATAAAATGCACCCAATTAATTTAAAGCAAATAAACCTAACAAATACAACTCAACACATTATAATTATTTATGCAATCATAGCATTTTTAATCAATTTAATTAGAGAAATAGTCAAAGATATTGAGGATGTAAACGGAGATTACAACAACAATCTAAAGACGTTACCAATAATATTCGGGCGAAAAAGTGCGAAAAATGTAGCTATTTTTCTAGGAATTTTATCATCCCTTACATTTCTTTTTATTGTTTTCAACAAACTTAAAATTGATACCATAGTTTTTGGATATATATTTCTACTGATTTTTTCTCCACTACTCTATTCCATTTATTTGCTTAATAAAGCCAAAAAGAAAAAACATTACACCAAAATCAGTACCCTTCTAAAAATTATAATATTTACAGGAGTTTTATCAATACCACTCATTTCAAATTATTTTCTAAATGTTTAATAATCTAGATAGTTATAATATCATTTTGGCATCAGGTTCACCAAGAAGGCAACAGTTTTTAAAAGATCTTGGGTTAAAATTTACTATACAATTAAAAGAAGTAAATGAAGTTTTCCCTAAACATCTAAGAGGTTCTGAAATAACTGATTTTCTGGCAGAATTAAAATCACAACAATTTAAAGAGTTAAAAGAGAATGAGATTTTAATCACTTCCGACACAATTGTTTGGCTCAACAATTCTGCAATTGGAAAGCCAAAAGATAAAGAAGATGCCATAAGAATTTTAAATGAATTATCAGGGAAAAAACATGAAGTGATAACATCAATATGCATTAGAACTATAGATAAGAAAGTTATTACTAATGATATTACTACTGTATATTTTAAAGAATTAACTAGTGAAGAAATAGATTTTTATATTAATCACTATTCGCCTTTCGATAAAGCAGGAAGTTATGGAATACAAGATTGGATTGGATTAATTGGTGTTGATAAAATTGAAGGAAGTTATTTTAATGTCATGGGATTACCTGTTCATAAGTTGTATATAGAATTGTCAAAATTTTAATTTTAATTTATTTCAAAACTTTATTTTTGCTCAAAACACCATAACTTACACATGAAAAAATATACTTACACCGAAAAAAAAGATACACGATCTGGTTTTGGAGATGGATTAACACATCTAGGACGTACTAACCCAAATGTAGTTGCCCTTTGTGCAGATTTAATCGGATCTTTAAAAATGCAAACTTTTATCGATGAAAATCCTGACCGTTTTTTTCAAGTTGGCATAGCAGAGGCAAACATGATGGGAATTGCTGCCGGACTTACTATTGGAGGCAAAATTCCATTTACAGGAACATTTGCTAATTTTTCTACAGGGCGAGTATATGATCAAATAAGGCAATCTATTGCTTACTCAGATAAAAATGTAAAAATTTGTGCTTCTCATGCAGGAATTACACTTGGTGAAGATGGTGCAACACATCAAATTTTGGAAGATATTGGATTGATGAAAATGCTACCTGGAATGACAGTTATCAATCCTTGTGATTACAATCAAACTAAAGCTGCTACAATTGCTATAGCTGAACACCATGGTCCTGTGTATCTTAGATTTGGAAGACCAAAAGTTCCAGTTTTTTTGCCAGAAGATCAAGAATTTGTAATTGGCAAAGCCATTCAACTTACTGAAGGAAAAGATGTTACTATAGTTGCAACTGGGCATTTGGTTTGGGAAGCATTACAAGCATCAGAAAAATTAGACGAACAAGGAATTTCTGCAGAAGTAATTAATATTCATACTATTAAGCCATTAGACGAAGATGCAATTTTAAAATCGGTTGCTAAAACTGGCTGTATTGTAACTGCAGAAGAACATAATATTTTGGGTGGATTAGGTGAAAGTGTATCTAGAACGTTAGCCTTAAACAGTCCAACTCCTCAAGAATTTGTTGCTGTCAATGATAGTTTCGGTGAATCAGGAACTCCAGACCAATTAATGGAAAAGTACGGACTTAGTTCTTCAAATATTATTAAAGCAGTTCAAAAAGTTATCGCTAGAAAATAACTTGGCACAGTTTTCGTTAAATAACTGTAAATATTAAATTTATAAATTATGAAGAAATTATTTTTAGTAGTTGCATTTATTTGTAGTGCTACTTTGGTTAGTAATGCACAATTTGGTGTAAAAGGAGGTCTAAATTTTAATTCCAATGGTAAACTAAAAGAAATTGGAGAAGATGCCAAAAATAAAACTGGTTATCATTTAGGTGTTTTTTATCAAACAAAAGGTGATAATTTTTACCTAAGACCTGAAATTGTTTATACTTCAACAAAAAGTGAGTATGAAAGTAGAGGTGAGTTTACTATGAACAAAATTGATGTTCCAATTTTAGTTGGATACCATGTTTTTGACCCAATAAGTATTTTTGCTGGACCATCACTACAATATATTTTAGATACAGATTTAAAAGGTTTTAATTTAAATGATGCCGAAAATGAATTTACTGTTGGTGTGCAATTTGGAGCTGCTGTTGAACTTGGTGATAAACTTACAGTTGATTTAAGATATGAAAAAGGACTTTCTGAAAATCTTGCAGAAATAAGTGGATTAAACCCTGACAGAATTGATACAAGACCTACACAATTAATATTAGGTGTAGCTTTAAAATTTTAGCATATACATTTATATCATAAAAAAATCCTGTAATTTATTACAGGATTTTTTTTTATTAAATCATTTTTTAACTATCGGAATCTAAATAGTTTGGAGTACCATCATTATCATCATCATCATTCATAGGATTACCATCTTCATTGGTATCTTCATCTTTAGTTAAGATTCCATCTCCATCATCATCACTATCAGAAAAGTCAGGAGTACCATCTCCATCTGTATCATCATTAGTTACATCACCATCACCATCAACATCTTCATCATTTGAAACTACATTATCATTATCATGATCAGCTGCTTGAGCAAATTGCAAATCAATTTTAAAGATTAATGGTGAATTTGCAGGTATAGTTGATTGTGGAGCATTTCTATAGCCTAATCCTGAAGGAAAAAATAAAAATCCTCCTCCATAATTTTCAAACATCAATGGCTCATTTGGCATGGATGCATTAGTTCCGGCTTTAAAATTTGGAACTCCATAAGACCAACCTTTTACAACTCCAGTTAAATTAATCCAAGGATTTCCAACTGCCAAAGATTGACGCTCATCGAAAATTACGCCATCCATTGTTTCGCCTCTATAGGTAATTAGGACATCATCTACTGAACTCGGTTGATAACCTACACCTTCATCAGTTACTATATAATATATTTTATAATCTATGTCATTCTCAACTACATTCATAACCTGTGCTTGACTAAGAAAAGAGGTTTGACCGGCATCAATCTCTTTAATTGCATCTTCAGTTGAATCATAGTAGTGTGTAGATAGGTATTCAACCAAGTCTTCATCATCAATTAATGCTTGTGCTTCATGATCAAAAATAAACTGATTATTTTCTTCATCACAAGAGTAAATTAGAACCGTTAATAATATTAATAAACCTAAAATTTTTGTTCTCATTATTGCTATTTATTTAAGTGCGCAAGATACAATTTTCATACCTTTGTTAAAAGCCTAACGGTAAAATTTAACTTTTTGTATGAGGATAGATAAATATTTATGGGCAATCAGAGTTTTTAAGACTCGTAATATGGCTAGCGAAGCCTGTAAAAAAGGACAAGTTCGAATAAATAATAATATTGCAAAACCTTCAAAGGAAGTGTATAAAGGAGAGCAAATTATAGTTCGTAAAAACCAAATTAATTATAAATTTGTTGTTATTGATACTCCAGAAAGCCGTATTGGTGCAAAACTTGTAGATTTATATAGAAAAGACGAAACACCTAAAGAAGAATTTGAGAAGTTTGACTTATTAAAATATTCGAAAGATTATTATCGCAAAAAAGGTGCTGGAAGACCAACCAAAAAAGACAGAAGAGATATTGATAATTATACTGAAGAAAATTAAAGATGGAAAATAATATTATACTTACCAATAAAGAAATAAATCATAAAATTCGTCGTATTGCCTATCAAATTCTTGAAACAAATACAGGTGAATCAGAAATTGTAATAGCAGGTATTGCTAAAAATGGATTTTTATTTGCCAAAAAAATAGAAAAAATCATTAATTCAATTTCCGAAATAGACACAAAATTATGTGAAGTTAAAATTGATAAAAAAAATCCTTTAAAAACAATTGAGACGTCATTAAATAAAGATGAATATGCAAACTCCTCATTGATTTTAGTTGATGATGTTTTAAATTCTGGTACAACATTAATGTATGCGGTTAAACATTTTCTTGAAGTACCGTTAAAACAATTTAAAACTGCAGTACTTGTCAATAGAAATCATAAAAAATATCCTATTAAAGCAGATTTTAAAGGTGTTTCCTTATCAACTACATTACACGACAATATTACTGTCGAATTTAAAGGAAATAATTCTATTGCCTATTTAGACTAACAAAGTTTTAATTTCATCAACCAAATTTTGAATTAATTTTTCATCTGTTGATAATGAATACGTTGCTTTTTCATAAAACAATAATCGTTCAAATAAATGTTTGGCTATAAACTCATTAAACTTATCCTTTCCTAATTCAGAAATTAAAGGTCTTTTATCTTTTTCCTTTATCAAACGATTGGTTAGTGTATTTAAAGATGCTTTTAAATAAACTGAAATTGAATTTTCAATTATTTGATCCATGTTATTAGAATAGCAAGGAGTTCCTCCACCTAAAGCCAAAACGAAACTCTCATCAGCATCCAATAATTCTTTCAAATATTCACTTTCTTTTAACCTAAAATATATTTCACCTTTGGTCGAAAAAAGTTGAGAAATAGTTAATTTTTCTTTTGATTCAATATAATCATCTAGGTCATAAAATTTAATCTTCAATGATTGCGCAAGTATCTTCCCAACCGAAGATTTTCCAGAACCCATATAACCCAATAAAACAACTTTCATATTCTATTTTTAATTATTACAAATATCTAATAAAAAAATTATAATAATGATTTGCGTTCTTAATATTTGATAGTATATTTGCACTCGCTAATGAGCAAAGACTTGGTAGCTCAGTTGGTAGAGCACCTCCCTTTTAAGGAGGTGGTCCTGGGTTCGAGCCCCAGCCAAGTCACTAAAAAGTTGAGTTTTTACTTGACTTTTTTAGTTTATAATAGTTTCTAGCGCGTATGGCGGAATTGGTAGACGCGCAAGCTTGAGGGGTTTGTGTTCGTAAGGACGTGCTGGTTCGACTCCAGTTACGCGCACTAAAAAAATCTGTTAATAATTTTAGCAGGTTTTTTTCGTTTATTTTGTATGTTTCACATTACTTTAACGTCTGCTTAACTAAATATTCCTATTATTGCATATGCTTAAAAATTTATTTCTCACATTATTTATTTTCTCAATAAGTATTGGGTATTCACAAGACAGTTTAAAAGTTCAAGAAGTTGAAACTGTTGATTTAAAAGGTCAAATTGTAAATGGATTTGACAAAAAACCTCTTCCAGGTGCTCATATCTACAATATGAATACGGTTAGAGGAACTATCAGTAATAATGATGGTACGTTTTCTATAGCAACTAAAGTTAATGACACAATTTTCTTATCACATATAGGTTTTCAATCCATAAAAATTAAAATTACCAATGATTTATTGAAAGGTAATGAACTAGAAGTTGCATTGTTTGAAAAAGCAGAAAATATTGCTGAAGTAATTGTAAAATCTACCGATTTAATTGGAGTATTGGAAATTGATGCAAAAAATATTCCTAAAGATAAATTTACAAGAATTCATATCAATGGACTACCACAAACTTATGAAGTTGGAAGACCTTCCCAAAAAACCTATAATTCACCTGTTGATGCGCTATTCCATCCTATTGATTTTGTATATAATTTGTTTGGAAAAAAACCAAAGCAGTTAAAGAGGTTAAAACAACTTAAAAAGGATAATGAAATTCGAGATATGCTGGACGCCAAAGTGAATAGAGAAATAATGCTCGAATATCTAGAACTAAGTAGAAAAGAGTTAGATGAATTACTTGGAGAATGTAATTACTCAAATTACTTTATAAGAAAAGCCAGTGATATTCAAGTGATTGAAGCAGTTTTGGAATGCTACGAAAATCACAAGGCCTTGAAAAAAGGAAGTACAAAACGAAAAGAATAAAAAAACTCCGCATCAAGCGGAGTTTTTTTATTTATAAATAAGTATTTTAATTATTACCCAAAATCAAAGGCAGCCCGTCTTCTCCTCCACCTACAACAATTACTTTAGAATTAGGTGATTCAGCCAATTTCAAAGTAGCTTCTATACCTTTATCTTGCAATATTTTATCTGTCAGTGAAGCACTTAAAATCTTATTTGCATCTGCTTTACCTTGCGCTTCAATACGCTGTTTATCTGCTTCTTTTTCAGCAGTAACTAGTCTAAACTCATATTCTAATGATTCTTGCTCTTGCTTTAATTTACGCTCAATAGCATCTTTAATAGTTGGTGGTAAAGTAACATCTCTTACTAAAACCTCGTTTAATTGAACGTACTGTTTATCAAGTATTTTTTTAGTTTCTTCATAAATTTCAATTTGAATTGCATCCCTCTTGGTAGAATATAAATCATCTGGCGTGTAACGACCAATAACACTTCTTGCTGCACTTCGAATTGCAGGTTGAATAACACGTTGCAAATAACTTTCCCCTAGAGTTTGATGTAAATTACCTAATTGATTTTGAACTGGTTGATACCAAGCCGAAGCATCAATCTGAATCTCTAAACCATTAGAAGACAACACTTTCATCTTTTCAAACAATTCCTGCTGGCGAACTTCATAAACATATACTTTATTCCATGGAGCAACAATATGAAAACCTTCACCTAATGGTGGTTCATCAGTAACTACTCCACCTCCAAATGTTTTATATAAGACTCCTGCTTCTCCTGAGCCAATTGTAACTGCCGATTTTGATAGAAATACCAATGCAATTATTGCGATCATTATTATCCCAAATAAACCTTTAGGTAACTGTAATTGTTGATTTGCCATAGTGTAAGTTTTTTAAATTAATCCGTTATATTTTCTTATAAACCATTCCAAACTCAAAGATAATACAATTAGCCCTAATAACCACTTCCAATCAATCAATGATTCATATTTCTTTTCAGATATTTGAATTGTTTTAAATCGATTATCATTAATTAATTCATCAAATAGGATATTATGATTGGAACTGTAAAATAATCTTCCATTGGTTTTATCACTCAACATCTTCAATTTCTTATAGTTAGCAGTCAAATTTTGTTTTTCGATATCAAAAGATAAAACTTCAAAACTTCCTAAACTCTTGATTACATCGTTGTCTACAGTTATAGTAAAATCATAAGATCCAGGAGTTAATCCGCTTAAAGAAGTTGAATAACTATTAGAAGAAGCAATCAAAGGAAACTTATTAGTTGATTTATCAAGTTTATTGATAACATTAATCCAAATTTTTTGAGTTGGATCAAAACGATAGTTTTTATCTAAGTATTTTACATTAAAATCTATTGTAGATTCAGCATAATTTATTGCTGAATAATCAACTTCCAACCTATTAGTTTTTTTATTTGCCGATAAATATTGGATGATTCTTGAAATAAAATCATCAAAATTTTGAAAAGACGAAGTGTCAGTAAAAGAGTTAAGTCTCCACCTCCAAATATTTTCACCAAATATTGCTACTACTCTTTTTTCATCCTCTTCAAATGAAGTCATTAATGGTTTTGAAGTGGCTATTCCTTCAAGATTTTTAAAAAGTAGTACGTCAGATTTAGATTTTAACGCTATATCACCAAACTTATCAATTAATGGTGGAAAATTATTAAAATCCATTTTTGTTAAAACAAAAGATGAAAATTTATCATTTAAAATTGGTTTTGAAACTTCATTTGAGTTTATCCAATTTTTAGAAAAATAATCCTGAGTTGTATTTAAAAATTTCCAATCCGTTTTAGTACCTGTAATAACTAAATAGTTAGAATTTAAAGTATTTAACTTATCATAAATAGTTGAAAAATTGGATGTTGGTTGATACAATATTGCTAACTGATAATCCTCAAAATCATAATTATCTCCAACTAATTTAATATCAACTTTTCTTTGAATATTTGTTTCTATCGATTTTTTTAACATCCCTACATCTGGATGCAAAAATGATGTGAGTAGTAAAATTTTTGACTGCTCGTCAATAACTTCCACTAAAAAATCTTTACTATTATTTTGGGTGTTCTTTTCATTTTCCAAATAACTAATCCTAGAAGTATAATGGTGTTTTCCTATGGGCGAAGCAGTTAAAAAGAATTCTAATCGTTGAGAATTTTTCTCTTTTGAAAATATCAATCTTTTGGAATACACTTTAGATTGACCTTTAAAAACATCAAAATTAGCGCTAACATTATCATTTCCAGCATAGTTTATAAATGTTTCTACTGGAAATTTATTATTTAAATAAGTATATCGATTAACATTCTGTTTTGAAATTTTCAAGTCTGAATAAGAAGTTGTATCTCCTACAACTATTGGGAAAATTGGTTTATCAAAATCTACATATTCATAATCCTTTCCATAAGTTTGTATGCCATCAGTAATTAAAATTATAGGAGAAATTACATCTTTATACAACTCTTTTACTTCAGTTAATGGTTTTGAAATATCAGAATAGGCAGTAGAAAAATTGAGTGTGTCTAAAGAATTTAAATTTTTACCAAAAGAATAAAAATCAATATCAAACTTATTATTTAAATCATCACTAGATTGTATATCGTCAATAATTTTTGCTGTAACTTCATTTTTATTTGCATATTTTATTGATTTAGAATCATCAACTGCAACAACGAGGTTTGGTTTTAACTCAGTTATTATTGTGCTTTCAAATTTCAAATTGAGCAACAATAAAAACAAAGAAAACAAACTTAAAAAACGTAAAAAAGCCAATATTATATTGACTCTTTGTTTACTTTTAGTTTTATAAAAATAATGAAAAACAGCAATTAAAAGTGCTATAATTGCTGCTCCAATGATATATAATAAATTATTTAATTGCATGAATTATGTCAACATTCCTCCATCTACACTTAAAGTCTGTCCTGTAATATAAGAACTCATATCTGATGCCAAGAACACACAAGCATTCGCAATATCTTCAGGCTTTCCTCCTCTTTTTAAAGGAATTGCTGCACGCCACCCTTTTACAGTTTCTTCATCCAGTTTTGCTGTCATTTCAGTTTCAATAAAACCAGGAGCAATCACATTGCTACGAATATTTCTTGAACCTAATTCTAATGCTACAGATTTAGAAAAACCTATAATTCCTGCTTTGGAAGCTGCATAATTAGCTTGTCCAGCATTTCCCTTCAATCCTACTACAGAACTCATATTGATAATTGATCCAGCACGTTGTTTCATCATAGGTCTAATAACTGCCTTGGTCAAATTAAAAACCGATTTTAAATTTATTTCTATCACTTTATCGAAATCTTCTTCTGATATACGCATTAAAAGATTATCTTTAGTGATACCTGCATTGTTAATCAAAGCATCTATTGAGCCGAACTCTTTTAAAACTGAAGCTGCTAATTCTTGTGCCGCATCAAAATCAGCTGCATTTGATTGATAGCCTTTTGCTTTTACACCCATTTCAATTAATTCATTTTCCAATGCTTTGGCTGCTTCTACCGAAGAACTATAAGTAAATGCTACATTTGCACCTTGTTGAGCAAAAACCTGAGCAATCCCTTTTCCAATTCCACGTGTAGCACCTGTAATCAGTGCAGTTTTGTCTTGTAATAATTTCATTTTTTCAAAATTGATAAATTGTAAATCAAAGATATAAAAAGTACTTGTAACTAACTTATAATTTATAATAACTTTGCTTTGTATATCATTTTGTAAGTTTATCTTGCATAACAATAATTCATAACCGAATCCTAATGCAAAAAACTATCTCTCTTTTTTTCTTATTGATTTCATCATTATATTGTTATTCAAATACAGGTTTCAATAACAAAATTGATAGTGTAGTCATTAATGATGGGCCTTATATTTTCATTAAAGATTCTATTCTGATTGAAAAAAATATCATTAATAATAAAGTCATTACTTCTAAACTTCCAATTAGCTCCAAAAAAATAAATTTTAAACCTGAACATTCTTCATATACAGGCGTCAAAAAAATAGCTGCTTTGAGTGATATTCATGGTCAATATGATATTGCAATTAAAGTTCTAAAGAATAATAAAGTTATAGATAAAAATTTGAATTGGTCTTTTGGAAAAGGGCATTTAGTTATTGTTGGTGATATTTTTGACAGAGGTGATAAAGTGACCGAAACGCTTTGGTTTATATACAAACTAGAAGAGCAAGCACAAAAAAGCGGAGGGAAAGTTCATTATTTACTTGGTAATCATGAATATATGGTTCTCCATAATGATTTACGGTATTTACATACAAAATATATAAAATCATCAAAACTATTAGCTATTCCTTTTCCTAAATTAATAGATAAAAATACAATCCTTGGTAGATGGTTAAGGTCCAAATCAACAATTATTACCATTAATGACAAGTTATTTGTTCATGGTGGAATTTCTAAAGAATTTATTTCTAATGGATTCAATATTGATGACACAAACAGATTAATGCGAGAATCAATAGATCGCAAAAAAGAAGAAATGAAAACAGTTCCGTTTTATAAAAAGTATTATGGAACCAATGGTCCAATATGGTATAGAGGCTATTTTAAAGAAGGTTTTAATGAGCATGAACTTAATAATCTTCTTAGACAATTAAATGTCAATCATATTATTGTTGGTCATACTTCGCAAAATGAAGTAATGCAATTATTTGACAAAAAAATTATTGTCGTTGATTCTAGTATTAAAAATGGAAAGTATGGTGAAATTTTGATTATTAAAAACAACAAATTTATTCGAAAAACCATTGAAGGCTGCAAAGCAAATTTCAATAGATAACTGCATATTAATTAACAGTTTATTGATTTATTTCAAAATTTATATATTGCAAAAAATTACTAATAATTGATTCAATAAGAAATTCAATTTTTAAAGTCCCTAATCAATACTAAATAAATTGCTAAATATGAATGATAACTTAATTATCAATTTCACGCCTACAGGCATGATTCCTACTAAAAATATGACTCCGCATGTTCCAATAACTGCATCGGAAATAGTTGAAGATGTTCATAAAGTTTCAGAAATTGGAATTACTATGGTTCATTTACATGCAAGAGATGAAATTACAGGTATTCCAACTTATAAAAAAGAAGTGTATGCTGAAATTATCGAAGGTATACGAAAGTATGCTCCTGAACTAGTTATTTGTGTTTCGCTAAGTGGAAGAAATTTTGGTGAATTAGAACAAAGGGCTGATCCACTGAACCTTGAAGGAAATTTAAAACCTGATATGGGAAGTCTTACATTAAGTTCTTTAAACTTTAATAAAACTGCAAGTATCAACTCTCCAGAAATGGTCACTAACTTGGCTAAAAGAATGAAAGAAAAAGGAATAGTTCCTGAACTTGAAGTTTTTGACATTGGAATGATAAATTACGCAAAATATCTTAAAAAAAAGGCTATAATTCAAGCACCTTATTATTACAATTTACTCTTTGGAAATATAGCTTGTTCTCAAGCAAATCTTTTACATGCAGGTGTAATGATTAATGACCTTCCAGACAGTTCATATTGGAGTTTGGCTGGAATAGGAAATGATCAATTAATGATGAATTCGCTTTCAATAGCTATTGGTGGCGGAGTAAGAATAGGTATCGAGGATAACATTTGGTTTGATGCAGAAAGAACAAAACTAGCAACAAATTCAGAACTAATTGAACGAATTCATATCATTGCAAAGGCCAATAATAGAAAAGTAATGTCTCCAAAAGAGTTTAGAAAAAAAATGAATCTTGCTCCAGGCAATGGACTTTATGGTCGTTTATAATTTTTAATTATGGAATTAGGCAGAGAAGATAAATTTTATAAAATTAAGTGGTTTTGGAATATCATTCGTCATGGTTTATTCTTACATGGCGTAAGAAATCAAATGGCAAAAATAGGTATTGATATCATGCCTTATTATTGGGTTCAAGAAGCTACAGAATCTATAATTCCACCAAAAATAAGAGGTGATGCATCTGGATATTCCGTTTCATATTTTGGTGAAAAAGAAATCACTGAAGTAAAAAATACTATTATTGGAATTGAAGGTAAAGATTTGCTAAATGACCTTAAAAATGGGCAACTATGTATCGGTATTAAGCACCATGAAAAGATTGCAGCATATATGTTTATTAAGAGAGATAGTTTCACTTTTAGAGAGAAGACATTTGACCTTAAAGAAAATGAATCGTACATGCATAGTATGTATACATTTGAATCTTATAGAGGGAAAAATTTAGCGCCATTTCTACGCTACAATTGCTATGAACTTGCCAAAGAAAAAGGCATTGACGTAAATTATAGTATCACAGAATATTTTAATAAATCAACTATTAAGTTTAAGAAAAAGTTAAAATCAAGGCCTGTAAAATTATTAATTAGCATTGTTTTATTTAAAAAGTATACTAAGAATTTTACTTTAAAAAACTATTAATACTCATGGCTATCAATAAACTAAGAGCAAAGGCATTTTGGGCATTAGATACTTTGAAAGGAAAGAAAGTAAAAAATCATTATGATGAAATTGAAACTATCAATAAAAATGATAACGCATTTTTAGTAAATTCTATAAGAGACAAAAACATAAATAGCATTCTCAAACATGCAGTTTCTACTACTCCTTTTTATAAAAAATACAGAAATTTTAATTCCATTACTGATTTTCCAGTAATAAAAAAAACTATTGTTCAAAACAATTTTAAAGAATTTAGATCATCTAAACATCTCGAGCAACCCTATCACAAAGTTGCAACAAGTGGTTCTACAGGAGTGCCGTTTTTTTTATATCACGATGCAAACAAACGCTTAAGAAACACCGCAGACACTCTTTATTTTCTTGAGCAAGCAAACTATAAATTTGGCGAAAAACTATATGATATTGAAGTTTGGAGAGGCATAAACATGAACAGTCCAATAAAATCTTGGATGAAAAATTTAGTCTATGTTGATACTTCAAAATTTAATGATAAAGAAATTGAAGCATTTTTAAATAAACTTAAAAAAGATACTTCTCAAAAAAATTTAATTGGATTTGCTTCGGCTTACGAAAGTATTTGTATGTATCTTGATAAAAACAATTCAGAAGTATTAAAAGATATAAAAGTAAATGCAATTATTTCTATATCTGAATATTTAAATGACTATGTAAAATCATCAATGCAAAAATATTTTAGCACTAGTGTTGTATCTAGATATTCAAATGAAGAATTAGGTATTCTTGCGCAACAATTACCAAATGCGTCAGATGAAGACTTTCATATTAATTGGGCAAGTTACCATATAGAAATTTTGGATATGAACTCTGACAGTCCTGCAAAACCTGGTGAAATGGGGCGCATAGTTATCACCGATTTATTTAATTATTGCATGCCGCTAATTAGATATGATACAGGTGATATATCAATGTTTACTCAATTACCATCTAATAAAAATCCTTATCCTACACTTAAGAGAATAGAAGGAAGAAAAATGGATGTCATTTACAGTACATCAGGAGAAATAATTTCTTCTCATCTTGTATATACTAAGTTTTATAAATACTATCATTTATTAAAGCAATACCAATTTATACAAGAGTCAAAAACAGAATATTCTATAAAATTAAATACGCATTCTGGAGATTTTGAATTTTATAATGATTTAATAGAAGATGTAAAAAAAGATTTTGGCAAAGATGCTATTATTAATATTGTAATTGTTGATGAAATACCTCCATTATCTTCTGGAAAACGTAGAAAAGTAGTAAACAACTATAAAAAATAATGATACATCGATTACAGCTTTCAATAAATATCAATGCTGAAAAAAGTAAGATTTGGCATGCGCTTTGGGATGATAATTCGTATCGCGAATGGTCATGTATCTTTTCAGAAGGCTCTTATGCTTCTTGCGATAATTGGGAAGAAGGCAACCAAATTTTATTCCTTGCGCAGGATAAAAGTGGAATTTATAGTATTATTGAAAAACACATTCCTAACAAAATTATTACGTTTAAACATATTGGATGTGTACTGAACGGTGAAAAACAACCAATAGATGAGGAAACTAAAAAATGGTCTGGAACTACCGAAGTTTATACTCTAACTCAAAATCTTAATTTTAGCACCCTCACTATAGATATCGATATACTTGAAGAGCATTTAGACTTTATGAATAGTAAACTTCCTGAGGCCTTGAAAATTATAAAAGCGATTGCAACTAGAAATTAATACTTATTTATCATATTACTTAGGTTCCAACAACAATTCTTAGTATTATAATAAATAAAACTAACTTTGCTTGTTCCAAGTTTTATTAAACATGAAAGAAATCAATATTATTAATCGTGAAATGACATCTGAAGAAATTGAGCAGATGGATGTAGGATTTGATCAACTTTCATTAGAAGAAGGAGTAGAAATAGAAAGTTCTGATACCATTAGTTTTGTGGCTCTAGATGGAAAAACTTTTATTGGAGGTACATCTGGACAAGCATATAAAAACGGAGACACATATTCTGGTTGGTTTTATCTGAAAGATTTATTTGTTGAGAAGAAATACCGTTCTAAAGGACTTGGAGCCAAATTATTAAAAAGCATTGAAAAGCAAGCGATAAATCTAGGTTTAAAACATATTTACCTTTGGACTTCTGGCGATAAGGCACTTAAATTTTATAAAAGACACGAATATCAAAAATTTACAGAAATGGAAAACTGGTATTCTGATGGAAGTAGCCGTGTTGGATTAAGAAAGAATTTATAAACCTAGAAACCAACTAATTGTTAAAAACTATTCTTGACTTTACCATTTTAAAAAACTAACTTCGCTAACGGACGATAAAGTCAATTAAAACTGAATTTATCTTAACATTGTGCTTCATTATGACAAACCTCTAACCAATGATAAAATTCTTTAGAAAAATACGCCAAAACTTGCTTTCAGAAGGGAAAACTGGAAAGTATTTTAAATACGCCTTAGGTGAAATAGTTCTCGTGATGATAGGTATTCTTTTAGCACTACAGGTGAACGACTGGAATGAGAGGAGAAAAGGCAGAATTCTAGAGCAAAAAATATTGGTACAACTAAAAAGTGAATACGAATCCAATCTTGCACAGCTGGAAGAAAAAATGTTTATGCGAAATAGAGCCATCGAAGCCTCTCATAAACTGTTAAGTTTTGTAGACAATCCGGAAACTTTTGATGAAGAGACTTTTTATACATCATGGTGGCACATCATGATAGACCCCACTTTTGATCCAATCAAAAATGACATAATAGGCACAGATAAATTACAGCTGATACAAAACGAAAAACTTGCAGCGCTTTTATCAAACTGGTCATCTGAAGTATACCAAGTACAAGAACAGGAAAATCAATATCAAATATTTCGAAACCAATTTATTACGCCATTGATTACTGAATCCGGCATATCAAGAAATCTAAATAATAATCTTTGGAAAGATGGCTATTCTCCAGCAGAGGCTTTAGATAAATCTTCTAGTTTAAAATTTAAAATATACCCATCTAAAAGGAAAATAGACTTCAAAGAGATTTTGGTAGATCCTGTACAAGAGAGTATTGCGGCTATGGTCATCTCATTTCATCAAAACGCCAATATTCAATCAGTTACACTAAGATCTAGAATTATTGAAATGCTTGAACTTATAAATTCAGAGATAAAAAATGATTAAATTGTTTAGAAAAAATAACGAAAGCATAACAATGTATATAAAACATAACTAATACAGGCTTTCCAAGAGGTTCGTATACATTTACAAAGTCGCCAAATTTTTAAATTTGGCTTTTAAAATAGAAAAGATAAAAAGAAAAAATTAAAAATTCTACTCGTGTATAAATCCGAAACAATAGCGTCTTTTAACACGCTACATTTCATATACGAAGACGTTGAAGCACATTCAGCAAAGTTGAACTTTTGTTTCTTCGTGCTTCGCACTCCCATCCCAAAAGATTGTGCTTCAACAGACCTGCTAAACCAAATTATTTAGTATAGTGATATTTAAAATTAATATCACCTTTGCTGGGCATCGAGCCAAAACGATGCACCAACTTTTACTAAACATAATTTGGCTCTGCAATTTTTGCTCCCAATAATCGAAATTTGGCAAATAACGCAAGACTCGCTTGCTATTCGATAAATTATTATCAGATTGATATAGGAAGTCTAATATCTGATAATAATTGCCCAAATTCCTTATATTTACTCAAAAATTACAGAACTACGTTTAGCAGGTCTGTTAGCGAAACTTCCAAAAAATATCAATAATTATCCACATCAATATTAAAACGGATAGATCGGAATTCTTTCACTGCTTGGAATACATTTTTAATTTTTAAAATATGTTCTTTTGTTGCTTTTAAAGACTGCTTTGGAGGTATTTTAATTAAGAGTACACGTATATACAAATTTCTTACTTTTCCAATCGTTGGTGTTGAAGGTCCTAAAACATGTTCTTTAAATACATTGTTAAACGAAGTTCCTAGCCATTGTGCGCCTTCTTCTACTCTATTAAAATCTCTATGCTTCAAGGTAATCTTAACCATTCTATAAAAAGGCGGATATTTGTATTGCCAACGCTCATCCAACTGTTCTTTATACATTTCTAGATAATCGTTCGTAGAGACTTGTTGCAATATCTTATGATAAGGGTTGAAGGTTTGTATAGCTACTTTTCCACGTTTCTTCAATCTACCTGCTCTACCAGCAACTTGCACCATTAATTGAAAACTACGTTCATGGGCTCTAAAATCAGGGAAATTAAGCATGGTATCGGCATTTAAAACTCCAACTAAAGAAACATTACTAAAATCTAGTCCTTTTGATAACATTTGCGTGCCAACTAAGATATCTATTTCTTGGTTTTGAAACTGCCCAATTATTTTTTGATAACCATATTTACCACGAGTTGTATCTAGATCCATTCGACCTACATTTACTTGAGGGAATAATTCTTTTAATTCCAATTCAATTTGCTCAGTTCCAAAACCTTTAGTGTTTAGTTTCTCGCTTCCACAAGCACCACAATTTTGCAACATTGCTTGTCTGTAACCACAATAATGGCATCGCAATTCATTTTTAAACTTATGGTAGGTCAAACTCACATCACAATTGGTACATTGAGGTGAGACTCCACAAGTTTCACATTCTACAATTGGTGAAAATCCTCTCCTATTTTGAAATAATATTACTTGTTCTTTTTCTTCAAGAGCATCGTTAATCAAAGAAATTAATCGGTCAGAAAAATGGCCATTCATTCTCTTTTTTCTATGCTTTTCTTTGATATCAACCAATTCAACTTCTGGCAACAAAACATCTCCAAAACGCCTATTCAGATTAACTAAACCATACTTTTCTTCTTTGGTGTTATAGTAACTTTCTATTGAAGGTGTAGCTGAGCCTAATAAAACTTTTGCTTTATGGATTTTTGCCAGTACAATTGCAGCATCTCTCGCGTGATATCTAGGTGCTGGATCAAATTGTTTAAACGAAGTTTCATGTTCTTCATCAATAATGATTAAGCCTAAATTATGGAATGGCAAAAAAAGTGAAGAACGAGCTCCTAAAATTAATTGTGCTTTAGGTTTATTATTGAGCACATTATTCCATACTTCTACTCGCTCGTTTATTGAATATTTGGAATGAAAAACAGCTATTTTATCACCAAAATATTTTTGCAAACGAGTAATTAATTGTGTTGTTAAAGCAATTTCAGGCAGTAGAAATAAAACTTGCTTTCCTTGGTTTAATTTTTCTTCAATTAAATAGGTGTAAACTTCTGTTTTTCCGCTACTTGTAACTCCATTTAACAGCACTGTATTTTTAGTTTTGAAAGCAGTTTTTATCTCTCCAAAAGCAGTTTGTTGATAAGAGTTCAACTCTTTTAACTTACTGTTTATTCCTTCATAATTTATTCTATCAGTTTGTATAAAATAAAACTCAAAAATTTGCTTGTCAACCAACGCTTTAATTACAGCAGCAGAAACATTTGAAAATTGAATTAAATCTTTAACTTTTATTGGTTTTTTAGAACTAGCCAGTTGAAAATAAGACAATACTACTTCTCGTTGCTTTTTGGCTCTAGTTAATGACTCCAATAATTCGTTTAATTTTTCTTCGGTATATAATGAATTGATACGAACATATTTTTCTAATTTTGGTTTATACTGCTCATAAATTCGTTCTTTAATAAAGATAGCTTCTTTATCAAGCATATCTTTTAAAATTGGAAAAACAGTTTTCTTATTTAAAATACTAACAACCTGATTTACATTTAATTCCGATTGATGTTGCAAGGCTTCGTATATCAAAAATGCATCATTGCTTAGTTCTGCTTCATTTTTAAATTCTGAATTTAATAAGATTACAGTTTCGCTTTCTAATAGAAATGCTGATGGTAATGCTGCTCTATATACATCTCCAAGTGTACACATATAATAATCAGCAATCCAATTCCAATGCTGCAACTGAATTTCGGTTACAATAGGTCTTTCGTCTAGTATTTGGTGAATCTGTTTAGCATCATAACTAGTAGGAGCATTTTGATGAATTTCAAAAACAAGCGCAGTATATATTTTACTTTTACCAAATTCAACTGCAACACGCATTCCTTTTTTTAAGAATTGTGATTCAGCCTCTGTGACCTCATAGGTAAAAAGTTTAGGGAGAGGAATTGGTAATATGACGTTTATAAAATAGATAAATCTAGCCTAAAAGTAAACTTTTAATTTTTGCAAGTATTTCTTTTTCAGCACTATTACGACCATAGAAAGCATCGGCAATTGCAATACAAGTTCTCCAAATTATTCTTTCAACTTTAGGCGGAAATAATTCTTCATTTTCACTTTTAAACTCAGCAAAATCATTTACAAAATCATCAGCATGGTCTTCAAAAGCACTAGCATGCAAAAAATCAAATACTATTTCTATTTGATAAGCAGCATCGTTTCCAAATTCATCTTCAGTATCATCAATTTCCATCCAATGATTCGTTACAGTTTTCTTTAATGATTCAAACTCTTCACCTCTTACTACTTTGTCACATGCTGCAACAGCGAAAAATAATTTTCCTAAGTTTTGATAAAATTTGTTTCCAACTAAATCCATAAAAAGTGTTTTAAAATTGTTTTTCAAATTTACACATTTTTAAAGACGTTGGATTTTAAAAATCAATTTTTAATTTGTTCATTCCCTAACTAAATATTTTTTTGGCACGCTGTTTGTAAAGTATCAATTGTAATACTAACCAAGTACTATTAATCTCTTAAATACTTATATCATGAAAAAAAGATTTTTATTAGTTGCCGTTCTTGCTTTATCAGCAATATCAATGCAAACTTCAAAACTGTATGCAACTAACTTTACCAACACTATTTATAATTATTCAGATAACTCAATGACATTTCAAGAAAATGGGATTACTTTTTCTGTTTTTCAAAATGGAGAGTTTGATTTTTATCTGAATTCTATTTCTGATGGACTTGATGTAAGTTATAGTAGTCCAGGACTAAGCATAAGTTTTAATTCAGGATATGATTATGATCCATATGTGCAATATGATAGTTATGGAGCAATTATTCAAATAGAAAACACACCGATTTATTATGATCGCTATGGTCGCATTAAAAGAGCCGGAAATATAAATATACACTATAATTCAGGTAGGTTACACCGAATTGGAGGCCTAAATATTTTCTATAATAGTTATGGTAGATATTCTCATTGTTCAGGATATATAAATACCTTTAATAGACATTATGTGTACCATCCATACCATAACTGGTTCGTTAGACCTCTAGTCGGATTTACAATTGTTAGATCAAATCCTTATAGATATAACTACAGACCTTATAGATATACTTATTATAGAGACCATCGATATGCTTATAAGCACAGTAGAAATAGATACGATATAAGACAACGTAAGAGAACTGCTTACAATACTAGAAGAGCGGACACAAGTAAAAGAAGATCTCATAGTGACTTTAGAAGACAAGCAAGAGATAGCAAACGCTCTTCAATTGCAAGGAGAAATACAGAAAATACAAGACGTCAACGTACTATTAATGATAGAGATAATACAAGAAGAGTGCGTACAACGAGAAATTCTGAAAATAGAAACATAAGAAAAACAAATACTGAAAGAAGAAATTCAACTGTTCGTAATACGAGATCAATAAAAGATAGAACGCCTAGAACGAATACTACTAGGACAAGGGTAAAGAGAACGAGTCCGACAAGAAAAACAACAACAGTTAGAAAAACCACTCGAACAACTCAAAGAAAGCCTAATGTAAGACAACGTAGCAATAGAAACGTTTCAAAACAGCGCACAGTAAAAAGAAGTACGCCTCAAAAAAGAAGTTCAAATACAAGAAGGAGAACTGCTAGGAGATAATTAAAATCAGTCCCTATTCCCCTTCCCCATTAAACCTACAGCGAAAGTTGTAGGTTTTTTAATTATCAGGATTTTGCTTTTTAGCCTTTCTACTTCCTGAATACATATCATAACGAACAAAACGGCAATCTAAATCTCCATTTTTTAAAGGAATTCTTCTAGAAGTTCTTAACCCAACATGTTTAAGTGCGTCAATATCAGATGTGATAAACCAAACTCTTGAATCTGGATAACCATGTTTCAATGTATCGCCTATTTTTCTATAAAACTCTTCAGTATCAATATTCAAACGCTCTCCATATGGTGGATTAAATAAAATAGTTGTGGAACCGAATACTTCTTTAACCGAATTGAAAAAATTCACATGATGTATTCCAATAAACTCATCTAAATTAGCACTTTCAACATTTTCTTTTGCTTTTCTCACTGCTGATGGTGCCTTATCAAAGCCCATAATTTTAAACTGAGGATTTACAATCTTTTTAAGCAATGAATCTTGAATTTTAAAATATAAATCTTCATCATAATCATCCCATTTTTCAAAACCGAATTCAGGTCTATTAATGTTTGCAGGAATATTACAAGCAATCATAGTTGCTTCAATCAAAATTGTTCCTGAACCACACATAGGATCAATAAAATTGCTATGCCCATCATAACCAGAAAGCAACACTAAACCTGCAGCTAAAACTTCGTTGATTGGTGCAATATTAGTAGAAGTTCTATAACCACGCTTGTGCAAAGAATCTCCAGAAGAATCTAAAGAAACAGTACAAACATCTTTTTGAATATGAATATGAATTTTTAGATCCGGATGCTTAACATCAATATTTGGTCGTTTATGATACTTATGCCTAAAATAATCTACAATAGCGTCTTTAGATTTTAAAGAAATATAATGTGAATTACTAGTGAAAAATTTAGAGTTTACAACTGCTCCAATTGAAAAAGTAGAGTCGGTAGACATATACTTTTCCCAATTCAACTTTTGCAAACCATTATATAAATCTTCTTCATCAAAAACTTTAAAAGTTTTAATGGGTTTTAAAATTCTAATAGCAGTTCGCAAAGAAATATTTGCCTTATACATAAAACCAGTATCCCCATAAAATGATACATTACGCACACCTTTCTTTACATCAACAGCACCTAAATTTTTTAATTCAGTTTCTAGCACTTCTTCCAAACCAAACATGGTTGTAGCAACCATTTTAAAGTTTTTACTCATCTATTCTAATTTTATACAAAGATAGCGTATTTTTGTTATGGCAATTAGAATATATGAGTACAACTGCAGATTGGTTTTCAACTTGGTTCAATACTGAATATTACCACATACTCTATAAACATAGAGATTTTGATGAAGCAAGATTGTTTATGGCAAATTTGGTGAGTTATACTAATTTAAAAATCAATGATACCGTTTTGGATTTAGCATGTGGAAAGGGACGTCATTCTATATTTTTAAATTCACTAGGCTTAGATGTTACAGGTGCAGATTTATCTAAAAACAGTATTCAATTTGCAAAAAAATATGAAAATGAAAAGTTGAAATTTATTCAACATGATATGCGCCATTCATTTACATCCAAATTCGATGCTATTTTTAATCTATTTACAAGTTTTGGTTATTTTATTGATGATGTAGAAGATATAAGAGTACTTAAAAATATTAAGAATGGACTAAAAAATGAAAATGGTGTTGCCGTAATTGATTATTTAAATGTAAAAAAGGCCGCAAACAATTTGCCTTCAAAAGAAACTATAAAGCGTGATGGGATTACCTTTAATATTCACAAGCACTTAAAGGATGGATTTATTATAAAAGAGATTGAAGTAATCACCAAAAATGAAACTAAACACTTTTTTGAACGCGTAAAATATTTGGATTTTGATAAAATAAAAAAATACTTAACTAAGGTTGGATTGAATTTAAAATCTAATTTTGGTGATTATGATTTACAGTCTTTTAATGAGAATACATCCAATAGGTTAATCTTAATTTTGACTAAATGAATTTATTAATATTATTTCTTTCGGTTATAATAGGTGTTTTAATTGTTTATTTATTAAAACCTAAATTAAAATTTACGCAACTTTTGTTATCTTTTAGTGGTGCTTATTTATTGGCAATAACCATAACTCATTTATTACCTGAAGTTTTTGAAAATAATACCAAAAATATTGGTTTATATATTATCCTTGGGCTTTTAATTCAATTAATTATGGATTATTTTTCAAAAGGTGCTGAGCATGGGCATATCCATCATCATGGAGAAAAATTTCCAATAATATTATTTATCAGTCTATGTCTTCATGCATTTATGGAAGGAATTCCGATTACAAATGAGCATCAACAAGAGTTGTTGTGGGCTATTGTCATTCATAAAATACCTGTTGCAATAGTATTAAGTGGATTTTTATTACACTCCAAAACCTCTATTAACAACTCTTTACTACTCTTACTGATTTTTGCATTAATGTCTCCATTGGGAAGTTATTTTGGATCAAATATGCAATTATTAATTACTTATAAAACAGAAATTACTGCTTTAATAATAGGTATATTCCTACATATCTCTACCATAATTATTTTCGAGAGCACTGAAAATCACAAGTTTAACTTCACTAAATTTATCGCTATTCTTATTGGTTTTGGTACTGCCTTACTATTTTAATTTTTTTTAGTAGATTTAATACATATAAATTACCCTTTATTAGGTATTTTATCTCTACCCCATTTTTTTCATTTTTGAATTAATAATTTACTAACCAAAACATATAATATTATGGTTCCAAAAACTGTATCACCAGTTATATTATTCTTTTTTTCAATAGTAGCTTTAATTGCAGTATTTTTTGTTAATGAAACAGATACCAATAAATGGATTATAAGAGTTGTAGTTTCTTTATCAGCCAGTGCAATTAGCATTTCTATTCCAGGAATGTTAAAGCTAGATACTAATAGCGCTAGTACTACTATGGCTGAGAAAGCACCAAAAGTTGTTGCATCAGGAGCTATAGCGGTTTTTGTATTAGTATATTTATTTAACACAATCAATTAAAACCAATAAATTATGAGTGAACAAATCAAATGCAAATCTGAAAATTATATAATAAATGAAGATTTTGGATCAGGTGTGAGTTCAAGTACTGACAAGTACTTATTTGGAGAATTATTTGCACCCAATGTTAGAGTCATTGAAGATCTGAATTTAAAAACTTATCTAATCAAGATACTCTATTTAACTAATGAAAACACAAATATTGAAAAAGTAACTTTAGAAAAATATGAAGAAGTTAAAACTAGTGAATCTGTATTTTCAAGCGAGTTCATAAAGTTAACAAATTCACAAATAGTCTTTGATTTAAAAATATTTTTAAAATCTCAAGACGCTAGTAAACCTGGAAAAAATAACATAACGCAAATTGTTATTGATGGCAAGGCTAGTGAAACTTTAAAGGAATATTTTAACAACCCAAATGCTGTTTTACATACTGAAATTATTCCTGTTGAGGGTTTACCAAATTTTAGTAGAACGCCAGGAAGACCAATTGATCCATATCCGCCAATAATACCACCAAAAAACTCATAGGACATTCAAAATTTTTAATACTACCAAGAACTTGGCAGTATTTTTAATAAAAATATTTAAATATTGAAATATTATTCATTGTTCATACTAATTATTTTCTATTCACATTCCACATTTGGGCAAAAAAGTGAATATAAAACTATTAATGATTCGATTCAATCTTTATTTAAAATTCATTCTTTCGAAAAAGGAAAGAAATTAAACGATATACTTAATAAAAAAATATCAAACTTTGAATCTGAAAAAAATTGGGTGTATAAAAATTACTTTATCTATTACTATAAAAAGAAAAGTTATGATAGTTGCTCATATTATCTAAACAAAATTGACAAAAATAAACTCACAAAAGTTGAATTAAATAATTATTACTTTGATTTGGCATATTTGTTTAAAGGGAAAAATCAATTAGATTCTTCAGCATATTATTTTAACAAATCGCTTAAATATTTTGAAAATGACAATAGCAAGTATTCCCCTCAAAAGGCTAGAATTTATGCTGGTTTATATTCAATATATAGGCAACTATCTGATAAAAAAAGACATCTGCTATTTTTAAAAAAATACCTTAAAGAATCAAAAAAATCAAATAACACTTATTATATAGGGACCGCATATAATAATCTAGCTTTATTTCATCAAGATAATGATAGCATAAAATTAGCTCTTGAATATTTTAAAAAAGCATTAAATAATTTTGAAGATACTAACATTAGAAATACTGTAAATTTAAATATTGGAGCTTTATTTTTAAATAAAATTAAAGATTTAGATTCTGCAAAAATCTACTTCAGTAAAGCAAAAAATATAGATAGTTCTGATGAAACACTATCGTATATTGACTATTACTTCTCAAAAATATCTGCGGAATCAAAAGATTTTATATCCGAAAATTTATTTTTAAAATCATCATTAAACTTAATATTAAAAGATAGTTATAAACCACATGAAAGAGATGTTTATTTTGCACTATACAATAATTACAAAAAGTTAAATAAACCTCAAGAAGCACTTATTTATTTTGAAAAATATTTTAAATTAAATGAAGAAATAAAAGAAAAGTCTATTGTAGAGAAAGTAGAAGAAATTCAAACAAAATATGAAACTGAAAAAAAGGAAAAAGAGAACCTGCAATTACAATCTAATATTGAAAAAGAAAAAAGGCAAAAAAGAAATTTATGGATAGGTTCTCTCTCACTACTATTATTTGGCGGAATAACTGGTTCATTGATAATCAAAAATTCACGAAGAAAACAATTGCTTGCTGAGAAAAATAATGAAATTGAGCAACAAAAAGTAGTAACCTTACTCAAAGAACAAGAACTTACTAGTATTGATGCTATGATAGCTGGTCAAGAAAAAGAACGCAAACGCATTGCAGAAGACTTACATGATGATTTGGGAAGTGTTTTGACTACTTTAAAATTACATTTTGAAAATTTTAAAACTAACAAGAAAAAGCAAAAGTTTTCAGAAGATGAGTTAATCGAAAAAACTGAAAATTTATTAGATGAGGCTTATACAAAAGTTAGAGGTATTGCACATGCAAAAAATTCAGGTGTAATAGCTAATCAAGGGTTATTAGTTGCAATTGAAAGTATGGCTGAAAAAATTTCGGCATCTAAAAAAATAAAAATTGATGTTGTTGATCACGGATTAGAAAATAGACTAGAAAACAGTCTTGAATTAACAATTTTTAGAATCATTCAAGAATTAATAACCAATATTATTAAACATGCCGAAGCCAAACACACTACAATCCATCTAACCAATCATGACCAAACACTAAATATTATGGTTGAAGATGATGGAAAAGGCTTTAATGCCAGTAAAATTTCAAAAAAGGGTATGGGAATACATAGTATAGATAAGCGAATTGAACACTTAGATGGAACAATGACTATTGAATCAGAAATAGAAAAAGGTACAACTGTTATAATAGATATACCGTTATGATACGATTAGCAATTGCCGAAGACCATCAATCTTTAATAGATGGCATAGAATTATTATTAAAATATAATGAAGAAGTTTCAATTATTGGTACAGCCAATGATGGTGAAAAACTAATTGATATTGTTAGGTTAAAACAGCCACACGTAGTCTTAACTGATATACGAATGCCAAAAATTGATGGAATTGCTGCTACAAAAATTATTAAAAAAGAATATCCTCATATTAAAGTAATTGCTTTTACAATGTTTGAGCAAACAGATGCCATTGAGCAAATGCTTGATGCTGGTGCATCAGGATATATCTTAAAAAACTCTTCATTAGAAGAAGTTTTAAATGCGATAAATATAGTGTCAAAAGGTGAAAAATACTTCGGAAAAAATGTCAATATAAATGCAATAAGCCAAGATTCAAAAAACAAGAAAAAAGGTGTATTAACTAAGCGTCAAATTGAAATTTTAGCGTTAGTTGCGCAAGGAAAAACTTCGAGAGAAATTGCGAATGAATTATTTATAGGTATTCAAACAGTTGACACACATCGCAAAAATATGATACGCATCTTAGGCTTAAAAGGTAAAGGAGAACTATTGCGATATGCATTAGAAAAAAAATACGAATTTTAATTATACCTTCTATTAGGTATATAAAAGCAGTGATAGTTCTAATAATTTTACGCTAACCTAAAATATCCATATTATGAAAAAACTAATTTTAATATTAACACTAACCATCATCTCTATTTCTTCTTATTCACAAACTACTTTTAAGCATAAAGTTAAGGTGGAAATTGAACCAAGTATAGAATTTTCTATTCTAAATGAATATGAAAAAGGTGACATGATTATTTATGAAATAGTTAACCAACGAGAAAATGACACACTAAAATTAAAAAAAGGTTATAAATTAACTAAATCTAAATCAAAAAATGTGAATGGTATAAACTATAAACAGAAAAAAGATTCACTAATTAAAGATAATAGTAATCTAGTTTTCAAAAAAAATATTTCAAAAGTAAAAAGAACTACATTTACTCCTGGTAAATATGATGCAAATATTTCTGTTTCAAAAGATAGCCTATTAATCAATTTTTGGTTAGAAATAATAAATGGCAAATCATACTATAAATCAAAAGATAAGTCAAATTTTAATTTCAATCCACAATCAAAATATTTTATTAAATTAAAGAACAGACAATCTCAAACTTTTACTTTTACTAACTATGAATTAGGAGCATTAACAATACCATTTAAATATCACTTTGGATTTAAAAAAAATAACCAAAAAATTGATCCTATATTCACTACCAATGTAAATATTAATACTTTTATAGGTACAAGAATTGGAAAAGTAACCTATGTATATGATAAGTATGATGGAATGAAAACTTTCAATAATAGTGTTTCTTTAGGAGGTTTTATTGGATTGGGTTCACAAAAGTTGGATTCAGTAAAAACTTCACTTGCACCTATACCTCTCGAAAAAGAAGTAAATGTTCCAACCCTTTCTTTTGGGATAGGAGCTCTTGCAAATATTAGTGATTTCAACTTAGGTCTTTTTTATGGTTGGGATAAAACACTAGGAAGTAATGGAAAAAAATGGAATTATAGAAACAAATCTTGGTTAGGTTTCGGCTTTGGCTACAAAATAACAATTCTGAGCAAAGAAAGTGAATAGATAAAAACTAACTTCTATTTATATAAAAATTTCAAATATTTTATTAAAAAACCTTCTCTTGAAGGTTTTTTTTAGACTTTGAAACTAAATAAATACCTACTATTAGGTATTTTTTTGCTTTACAATCACTCCTATTTTTGAATATCAAATAACTAAAACCTACTTATCATGAAACATTCATTCATTAAAAAAAGTTTATTACTTTTTGGAATCTTCATTTATTCGTTGAATATAACTGCTCAAGAACAAAGAGCAAAGAAACCATTAAGAATTGGTGCAAAAATTGGAGTGCCAAATATTGCTACAATCAATGCCGAATACCTCACTCCTCTTCTAGGAAACAGAGTGGCTCTTTTTGCTGATTACATGTCATTATCAAAAACGATTGATGAAACAGATATCAATTATGATAATTTTGAAATTGGCACTAATATTTACTTCAATAAAAAAGGAAAAGGATTTTATGTTTCTGCCTCATATTTTTCATTTAATGCTGACGGAACTTTTCCGGATGTAGAATTCAATGACGGATCAATTGGTAATGCTACTGGAGAATTAAAATTCAACACACTAAATGTAAAACTTGGAACCAAAATAGGCAAAACATTCTATATCAGGTCTGAAATAGGGTATGGTTTTGGTGATATACCACAAGAAATTGTGGTGCAAAGTACAACTTCATCACAAATGACAGTTGAAGAATTTCCCGAAATTCCTGGATTAAGTGAATCAGGATTACTCGTTTTCAACTTCGGGATAGGATTTGGGTTTTTATAGAATTGTTTAAAACTATATATTATGAAAAATATAAAATCGCTTTCATTATGCATTCTTTTAGTTTTATTCATTTCTACATCACAAGGGCAACGAAAAGAGTCACGTCTTATAATGGCATCCATTTCAAACAATGTTGAAATAGGAAATAGTAAACACAAAAATTCAAATAGTGGCAATGCAATTATTTACATTGGTTCTATTGAAAAAAACCCAACGCTTATTCAATATTTTCATAACGAAAAATTAATAGGCTTCACAGAAAAAAATGATTATTTTATATATAAGTGCTCACCTGGCAAACAACTATTTTGGAGTAAAATTTTTCCAATAAGCAAAAATTCTCCAAGGGTTGAAAGTTTCTTAGAACTCGATATAGAGGCCAACAAAACCTATTATTTAGACACAAAAACTTATACTGTTGACGGCAAAAACATCACTAAGAGTTTTAAAAAAGATCGTGGGAATTTAATTCACAAACTGATTTTAGTAAATGACAATAATTCAATTGGTCAATTTAACTCCATAATTGACAAAAAAAAACCTGAAAAGTTTAAACCAAAAAAAATGAAAAAGTACAATGAAGAATTATATTCTGAAATTGCTACTTCATTATACGAATACAATAAAACCAAAGGCAATTCAAGCCATAAACCACAAATTTCAAGTCAAAAAAATATAACTCAAGTAAATAATTCTAACTCAGATTATTCGAGTTATTCTTTGAATCAATTAGAGAAAAGTAAGCAAAAGTTACTAGAAGTTGGGAATTTTTCGGCTGCTCAAATCTTACAAGAAGAAATAAATAATAGAAATAGTGAGGATGATAACATTCAAACAAGTTATAATGATAAATCAATTGAAGAATTAGAATATGAAAAGCAAGCAGCCATTGAAAATGAAGATTATCAATTGGCAAACGAATTAAAAGAGGCTATTCTTGCAAAAAAAGAGGCTATTGCGCTGAAAAAAGAGCAGGGAAATATTAATATTGAGAAATTATACGCTCAAAAAGAAGAAGCTATTTCTCAAGAAAATTACTTGTTAGCCGAAGAATTAAATCAACAAATAAAATCATTAAAGGAAAAAGATACAGATGAAGAGTTAGCTAGACAAAATCAAGCAAAAATAGAAACCCTTGAAAAAGAAAAAGCAGAAGCTATTGCAAATGAAGACTACATCTTAGCAGAAGAATTAAAGGCAAAAATTAGCGTACTTAAAAGCGTTAATAATACAGAAGAAGAAACTGCTGAAGTTAAAGAAACGGATTTTAAACTAACTACTATTACTGAAAAAGAAAATAGTATTGATTTAAGTAATTTTTCAAATCAAAGAGAAGCATCATTAGCTGCTTTCACAAAAAGAAAAAACACTAGCATAAATAATTCCAGTTCTGGATTTACTAAAAATTATGCTAATTCGTATAGGACTCAAAAAATTTCAAAATCAAAAAATAATAGAACTGCTGATGTTACAAGTTACAGTAGAAGTTCTTTATATACTCTCATGCTTAATAATCAAAATAGAGAGCATGCGAATACTATAAAAGATGCTTTTGGTAATACTAAAATGCTAGATAAATTTAATGACCATAATATTGGCCCATATTTAATTGACATTCAATATCAAGAACGAGATCAATCTAGTTTAATAACCAATTTTTTAGATGAAAACGAAATAGCAAAAGAAATGGTTGCTAAATGGTTTAATAGAAATGAAAAAGGGGAATTTAATATGGATTTAGTTACTGAAAGAGGTTATTATGATGCCAAAGCTATTGACATTTCAATAGCTAAGAATTCTGAAAGAGGAATGTCAATGCTTGCTGATGCTGGAGAAAACCTAATAGGGAACACTTTTGTAATTGTAAATGACTATAAATTTACCAATAAAGAAGGGGTTGCCAAAAAAGCAAGCGGTTGGTTAAACACAATTGCTAATGTTGCTGCGTATGTTCCTGGCGGCTCAACTGTATCTAATGTTGCTTCTTACACATCTGTAGGAGCTTCAGTTTTTGGAAAAGGTTATGTAATAAAAACCACTTCATACTTATATAAATTAGTATGGAATGATGAAATTTCAACTACATTCTATAACGATTATTGGATTGATAAGGACAACTATAATCCAAATAAGAAAAGTGCTTTTGATAACAGTAATTTATTTAGACTTGAATTAATTGGCTCTGAAAACGCTTGGGCTGATATACAAAGCACTGTATTTACTAGTAAGAGCAATGAAGAATTAATTGAAATTGCTACAATCAAAGCAACAAATAAAGCAATTGCAAAACTTCAAAGAAAATTTGAATTGTTTAGAACTAAATCGCCTCTTCTATCAGGAGATCCAATTACTGCAAAAATTGGTTTAAAAGAAGGTGTAGAAAAAGGAGATAAATATGAAGTTTTAGAAATTATTCAAGATGAAAATGGAAATAGACGATATAAAAGAGTTGGTGTCATTAAAGTTGACAAACATAAAATATGGGATAATCGATTTATGGCAACCGAAGAAAATGGAGATTCACAATTTGAATACACCACTTTTAAAGGACCTAAAAATAAATTCATCCCTGGAATGCTTATTAGACAAATAAATTAATCAAACACAATAAAATGAAACATATACTAAAAATTAGTTTAACATTCTTGTTCATATTTTTAATTGGCACAAATGTCAATGCACAACGCAAGAAAAAACTAGCTGACAAAGCTACCAAAGAATGTAAATATGATATAGAGTGTGTAAACACTGGGAAAAAAGGGTCTAAACTTATTAAAGTATGGTCTTACTCAAAAAAGAAAAAATATGCTACCTCACAAGCAATGAAAAATGCAGTTCACGGAATTTTATTCAAAGGTTTCTCTGGTGTAGGAAGAAGTTGTACAGCTTTTAAACCATTAATTACCAATCAAATGACAAAAAGAGAATATGATAAATTCTTTGACGATTTTTTTAAAGACGGCAAATATGGTGGCGAGTATAGTAAATATGTTACTGCTGCAAATGATGGAAATGTTGCGCCAGGTGATGTATTAAAAGTTGATAGAAAAACTTACAAGATTGGAATTATCGTAAATGTCCTTACTGATTTATTGAGAAAAAGGCTTGAAGAAGAAGGGATAATAACAGGATTAAGTTCAGGATTTTAAAATAACAAATGATGAGAAAAGCAATATATATAACTATTATCTGTATAAGTTTTATTTCAATAAACTTATATAGCCAAGCGAAAAAACCTACTCTAATGATAGTTCCAAGTGATGCATGGTGCATACAAAATGGCTACGCAACAAAATTTGAGAATCAAGGCTCAATACAAACCATACCTGATTATAAACGAGCATTTCAAGAAAATACTGATGTACTTCAAGTTATAAGTCAAATAAACGGTATGATGGCAGAGAGAGGTTTTCCATTAAAAAATATGGAATCAGCCATAAAAACACTAGAGTCTAATTCGGCTGTAGATAATATGATGACTTCAAAAAGTGGAAGTGATACCAATGAAAGTCCTATTGATGCACTTAGAAAAATTGCAAAAGCAGATATTATTATTCAACTTACTTGGACTGTAAATAAAGTTGGTCCAAAAAGATCTATCAGTTTTAATCTACAAGGAATTGATGCTTATACTGATAAACAAATAGCTACTTCAACAGGAACTGGAGCACAATCATTCACAGCTGAATTACCAGTTTTACTTTCTGAAGCTGTAATTGCACATATTGACAATTTCTCATCAACTTTGCAATCTCATTTTGATGATTTATTTAATAATGGCAGGGAAATTATTCTTAGAATACAAACTTGGCAAGATTGGGATGAAGACCTAGAAAGCGAATTTGACGGAGAAGAATTAGGAATAATAATTGAAGATTGGCTTGCTGACCATACAGTTAAAGGAAGATTCAGCACAACCGATATGACAGAAAGCATGGCATTATTCGAACAAGTAAGAATTCCTTTATATAATGACAAAGGTAGAGCAATCGATGCTAGAAGATATATAAGAGATTTAAGTAAATATCTTAAAAACTCACCATATTCAATACCTAACAAGCTTGTAACGAAAGGTTTGGGAAGAGTAACATTAATCTTAGGAAGAAAATAAAATATACAATCATGAAAAAAATTATAAATATTGTTTTGCTTTTAGCAACTATATCAATGGTTTCCCAAAACAACAATGGGATTACATTAGGAGCTTATGTTCCAGAACAAGCAGAAGAAATGCCTTCAGTGGCAAAAAAAATGTTGGTTAATAAACTTGGGAAAATAATTACTGAAAATGGAATTACAGACGACACGAATAATTCTCGATTTATTCTCGTACCAAATGTTACAGTTTTGAGTAAAGATATTATTGCTTCTGCACCCTTAAGAATTGCTTTAAATTTAGATATCACACTTTATATTGGTGATGGTGTTGGTGGAAATTTATTTTCTACTGAGTCTGTATCTGTTAAAGGAGTTGGATCAAATGAAAATAAGGCCTATATAGCTGCAATAAAAAGGTTAAATTCAAAAAATACTGATATACAAAATTTCATAAAAAAGGGTAAAGAAAAAATTATCTCATATTATGATTCTAATTGTAAAACCATAAGTAATAAAGTAAGTAGTTTAGAAGCACGTGGTGATTCAATAGAAGCTTTATCGGTATTAGCCAATATTCCTGAAAGTAGTTCATGCTTTGACTCAAAAAAAGTTGCAAAAATGAAAGCATTGTATAAAAAAGCAATCGACCAAGATTGCAAGGAGCGTTTGAATACTGCTTCAGGTTTATGGGCTGCTAACCAAGATGTCAATGCAGCCAATAAAGTAGGACAATTATTAGCAAGTGTTGATCCCAATTCGTCTTGTTTTAGAGATGTAAAGAAATTGTACGATGATGTTGCCAAAAGAGTTAAAGAAACTTCAGATAGAGGGTGGAATTATCAATTAAAAGAATTAGAACTTGATGCAACAACAGTCCAAGCAGCAAGAGATGTAGGAATGGCTTATGGAAATAACCAAAAAGCACACACTTATAATACAAGAGGGTGGTTTTAAATTAGTGAAAAAGCCTACTGAATTTCAGTAGGCTTTTTTAATTTGCAACTTCACTAATAAATTTTATTCGCATGAGACGTAATTCATCATCATCATAATCGCCATCAAATTCCTCCATTGCAACATCAATCTTATCCGTTTCTGCTTCCATAAAATATTCAAATATCTCTTCTTGTTGGTCTTCATCCAATATTTCATCAATATGGTAACTAATATTTAGTTTAGTTCCCATAAAAACAATACGTTGCATTTCTACAATTAATTCATCAAATTCAAGGCCTTTAGATTTTGCAATATCAGTCAAAGGAATTTTCTTATCGGTATTTTGAATAATTGATAATTTTAATGACGAATTAACTCCAGTACTTTTAACAACAAAATCATCTGGTCTAAATACTTCATTCTCTTCAACATAATTAGCAATTAACGCAACAAAATCTTTACCAAATTTTCTTGCCTTTCCTTCTCCTACTCCATGCACATTTGATAATTCTTCTATAGTTATTGGATATTTCAGAGTCATGTCATCCAACGAAGGATCTTGAAAAACAGCAAACGGAGGAACACCTTGACGTTTTGCTACTCTTTTACGAAGGTCCTTAAGCATCGCCATTAATTTTTCATCAACTCCACCTCCAGCACTTTTAGCATTAACTATAATTCCTTCATCATTTGTATCATATACATGATCCTCAGTCATCATAAAAGAAGAAGGTTTGTTCAAAAATTCTTTTCCTGAATCAGTTACTTTAACGACTCCATATTCTTCAATTTCTTTTCTTACAAGATTTGCAACCAGAACTTGTCGAATCAAAGCCATCCAAAAATGAGCAGATTTTTCTTTTCCGCTTCCAAAAAATGGTTGTTCAGTAGTTTTATGCGATTTTAACATTGCATTTTCTTTACCAACAATTGTATTAACTATTTCTTTAGGCTTGTATTTTTCTTTTGTATCAAGTATAGTTTGAATTAGTAATTTAACGTCTTCCTTTGCTTCTACCTTTTTCTTAGGGTTTCGGACATTATCATCCATATCGGCACCAAGTCCATTCTTCTCATCAAATTCTTCACCAAAATAATGCAACAAATATTTACGCCTACTCATTGAAGTTTCAGCATAACCAACTACTTCTTGTAACAGCGCATGTCCAACTTCCTGTTCAGCTACTGGCTTACCAGCCATAAATTTTTCAAGTTTCTCTATATCCTTATAAGCATAGAACGCCAAACAATATCCTTCACCATCATCACGTCCTGCACGTCCAGTTTCTTGATAATAACTCTCTAAACTCTTAGGAATATCATGGTGAATAACAAATCGAACATCAGGTTTGTCAATTCCCATTCCAAATGCAATAGTAGCGACAACAACATCACAATCTTCCATCAAAAACATATCTTGATGTTTTGCTCGTGTCTTTGCATCCAATCCTGCATGATAAGGAACTGCTTTAATTTGATTTACTTGCAATACTTGTGCGATTTCTTCCACTTTCTTTCTGCTCAAGCAATAAACAATACCTGATTTTCCTTCATATTTTTTTACAAATCGAATAATGTCCTTATCTATATCATCTGTTTTTGGTCTTACTTCGTAGAAAAGATTTGGCCTATTAAACGATGCTTTAAAAGTATTAGCATTAGACATTCCCAATGTTTTCAATATATCTTCTTGAACTTTAGGAGTAGCTGTTGCAGTCAAACCAATGATAGGAACATCATCAATTTTATTAATTATTTTCTTAAGATTTCGATATTCAGGTCTAAAATCATGTCCCCATTCCGAGATACAATGCGCCTCATCAATAGCAACAAAAGAAATTTTTTGATCTTTAAGAAAATCAACGTACTCTTCTTTAATAAGAGATTCTGGTGCAACATATAATAGTTTAGTCACGCCATTAACTATATCTTCCTTAACTCTTGCAACATCTCCTCTATTCAATGACGAATTCAAAACATGTGCAATACCATCATTAGAGGAAACACCACGAATAGCATCTACCTGATTTTTCATCAATGCAATCAAAGGTGAAACAACGATTGCGGTTCCATCTTGCATTAATGCTGGCAATTGATAACACATAGATTTCCCTCCACCAGTAGGCATAATAGCAAAGGTGTCGTGTCCATCCAGTAAACTTTTGATGACTTGTTCTTGTAATCCCTTAAATTGAGTGAAGCCAAAATATTTTTTGAGGGCCTCGTGTATATCAATTTCCTTCACAAACTATATATTATTTATCTATTTTTAGATACATTTGCAACTAAAGATATAACAATTTTTTAATTCCAAAAAAAACATTTTTGAAAACTGACACTTCAATAATTGCGCTTGCCAAACAAACTATCACGATTGAAAGTGACGCTATTGCGAATTTAATAAATTTTATTGACGATTCTTTTGAAAGTTCTGTTAAACTTATTCACAATTCAAAAGGTCGTGTCATTGTTACTGGTATTGGCAAAAGTGCAATAATTGCTAACAAAATTGTAGCAACATTTAATTCTACTGGAACTCCAGCAATCTTCATGCATGCTGCAGATGCCATTCACGGAGACTTGGGAAACGTTCAAAAAGATGATGTAATCATTTGCATTTCAAATAGCGGTAATACGCCAGAAATCAAAGTTTTAGTTCCTTTAATTAAAAATTATGGCAATAAAATTATTGCAATAACTGGAAATGTTTCTTCTTTTTTAGGAACTGAAGCCGATTATGTATTAAATTCATTTATTGAAAAAGAGGCTTGTCCAAACAACTTAGCACCTACTACAAGCACTACAGCGCAATTAGTAATTGGAGATGCTCTTGCAGTTTGTTTATTAAACTTAAATGATTTTAGTAGTAAAGATTTTGCCAAGTATCATCCAGGAGGAGCATTAGGAAAAAAATTATATCTAAGAGTATCAGATATTGTTGAAAAAAATGATAAGCCAGAAGTTTCGGTGAATTCATCAGTAAAAGATGTAATTATCGAAATTTCAGAAAAGCGTTTAGGTGCAACTGCTGTTATTGATAATCAAAAAATAGTTGGAATTATTACTGACGGAGATATAAGAAGAATGCTCAAAAATAATGATGACTTTAGTACGCTTACCGCTGCAGATATAATGTCTAGTAACCCTAAAACTATCGAAGCAGATGCCATGGCAGTAGATGCATTAGAAACCATGGAGTCAAATAATATTTCCCAAATACTTGCAGAAAAAGATGACTCTTATGCAGGAATTGTTCATATCCATGATTTAATTAAAGAAGGAATATTTTAGATGGCTGAAAATAAAAATGACATGTCGTTTTTGAGCCATTTAGAAGAATTAAGATGGCATTTAGTTCGTTCATTTGTTGCAATAACAATAGTAGCTATTGCGATTTTCTCATTCTCAAACATTGTTTATGATGAATTTCTTTTAGCACATTTAAGTTCCGACTTCCCAACTTATGATTGGCTATGCAAAGGCGCACAATTATTTGGTTTTGAAAGTGATTTTTGTAATGTACAACTATCTGATAATCTTATAAGTTTAGCACCTGCAAGTCAAATCATGAATTTGATATGGACTTCAATGATATTAGGACTTATTGTTGCTTTTCCTTATGTACTTTGGGAACTGTGGCGATTTATAAGTCCAGGACTGCATAAAACTGAACGTAAAAAATCGAGAGCATTTATTTTCTACGCTTCACTCCTATTTTTCATTGGTGTTTTGTTTAGTTATTTTGTTATTGCACCGCTATCAGTTTACTTTTTTTACAATTTCGAAATAACAGATTTAATTGAAAATAAGTTTGACTTTAAAACACATATTAACCTAATAACCAATACATTATTAGGTGTTTCATTGATGTTCGAATTACCAGTAATCATCTACTTTCTTACAAGAATGGGATTAGTTACACCAGCATTTTTAAAGAAATACCGAAAAATTTCGTTAGTACTAGTATTGATACTCTCGGCAATCATTACTCCTCCAGATATTGCGAGTCAAATTATTGTTACGATACCAATAATGATATTATATGAAATTAGTATTTTTATATCGAAAAGAGTTGTCAAAAAAGCAGAGAAAAGCAAAAAATAGGTTCAAAAAACTATGATATTAAGAGCAGATAATATTCAAAAACAATATGGAAGTAGAAAAGTTGTAAAAGGCATTTCTCTTGAGGTTGAACAAGGTCAAATTGTTGGGCTTTTAGGACCAAATGGTGCTGGAAAAACAACTTCTTTCTATATGATTGTTGGTATGGTACAACCAAATGACGGTCACATATATCTTGACAGTGAAGAAATAACTGCTGCTCCAATGTACAAGCGTGCACAAAAAGGTATAGGTTACTTGGCACAAGAAGCCTCGGTATTTAGAAAATTATCGGTAGAAGATAATATCATGGCAGTTTTACAATTCACTAAACTTTCTAAGCGAGAGCAAAAGAAAAAGTTGGAAGAATTAATTGAAGAGTTTGGCTTAGGACACGTACGTAAAAACCGTGGAGATTTATTATCTGGTGGTGAACGTAGAAGAACTGAAATTGCGCGTTGCTTAGCCTCTGACCCAAAATTTATCTTATTAGATGAGCCTTTTGCAGGAGTTGATCCAATTGCTGTCGAAGATATTCAAAGTATTGTAGCGCAGCTTAAAAATAGAAATATTGGTATTTTAATTACCGACCACGATGTACAAGCAACTCTTGCTATTACTGATAAAACTTACTTAATGTTTGAAGGTGGCATATTGAAAGAAGGAACTCCTGAAGAATTGGCACAAGATGAAACAGTACGTAGAGTATATCTTGGAAAAGACTTTGAATTGAAGAAGAAGAAATTTTAATCACTGAGCGATAGTCAATTTCATAGAGTTATATTATAGAACTCTAAATATCTATTCTATTTTCAAAATTAACAAACTTAAAAGAACGCATAATCTGTTCTCCAATAATTTTATAAGAATAATCTGATTTAGTTTTCACCATAATAGTTATCATGTAAATTTTATTATCATACTCTATATTAATTTGATTTACCTCAAAAACCCCAAAATCATTAAAATTTCTAGTAGACTCAATTTGCAGGCTATTATTTATATCTAATAAATTTAGTTTTTTTAATTTAACATTTGATACTGTTTTGTCAATCTTCATTTCATCTTTAAGACTATCTACCCATTCATTAAATGATGTTTTAATAGTTCCAATTTGAATGTCAATTTTAGTTGTAAATTTTTTTAAAATTGTATCGTTTACAATCGAAACAGCATTGATATAATTATTATTAACAATCCAGTCATTAGGAATATCTATTCGATATTTTGCTTCGTTATTTTGATAGTTTTTCCAACTAATTTCCTTAAAGCCTTTATATTTCCAAAGCCCTAAAGGGCTTGAATTTTTAAACTTACCACTTGTTATTTTAATTCCTTTGTTATAATATCTCCATTCACCTTGTTTAACTATTCTATCTCCATACCCTTCCATAACTATAGTGTCATTTAAATAGTAACTTTCAAATGAATTATTTTTAAATTTTTTACATGTATTTTTAACTACAACATACTCATCAATAAACCTTGAGTCATTATACTTTTTCGTACAATTAATTTGTTTATTACACGAGGAAAGAATTAGGCATAATATTATATAGGTAAATATATTTTTCAAGTTGTTTATTTTTTCATCATATTCTCAACAACTGAAAAGAACACATATAATACTATGATAATTGGTACTGCAATAAAATGCAACGAAATTAGCAACGTAATAGAAACTAGTAAAAAGATATATTTTAAGGCATTGTTTTTAAATGAAAAGTCTTTAAATTTCAAGGAAAACAAAGGAATATTTGCATTCATTAAAATACTCAATACTACAGTAACGCCAATTAAAAACCAGTGATTATTTATCAACTCTTCGGCAAAATCACAAGAACTATATCTTAAAATAAAAGGCATAGAAATCACAAATAAGGTTGCGGCTGGTGTTGGCAATCCTATAAACGAAGTTGTTTGACGCTCATCAATATTAAAATTAGCCAATCTATAAGCTGCAGCTAATGTAAATAGTAAACCTATTAAAACTAAGGGTTGGAACTTCACTGCTACCATTTGCATGCTTTCTGTTTCAACAACTTCCTTAGACAACCACAACGGTATATTACTTTCCAATAACTTATACAAAATTATTCCTGGTACTACTCCACTCGTTACCATATCTGCCAATGAATCGAGTTGTTTTCCTAATTCACTTTGAACATTCAATAAGCGAGCTACTAAACCGTCAAAGAAATCGAAGAAAATACCAATTAAAACAAATACTCCTGCCAAAACTAAATTACCTTCAACGGCAAGGATTACGGCAATAGTTCCTGATAATAAATTAAGTAGTGTGATTAAATTTGGAATGTGTTTGGTCATTGCATAAAAATTTAAGTAAATATACTATTTTTGAAATTATAAAAATATAGAATTCTAGTGCCAACAATAAAATCAACTTACAATCCATCGTATTTTTTAAAGAATACTCATTTCAATACTATTTTTAGAACATTTTTTGCACAGGAGTCAGTTAATTATACTCGTGAAAGAATGAATTTAAGTGATGGTGACTTTTTGGATTTAGATTTTATTCGCAATAATTCTGAAACTTTATTGATTGCGCTTCATGGGTTGGAAGGAAGTTCAAATTCACCTTATATAAAAGCAATTTCAAAACATTTTGACTTACAAGGTATTGACATTTGTGCAGTGAATTTTAGAGGTTGCAGTGGTGAAGATAATAAATTCCTATATGCATATCATAGTGGAAAAACTGAGGATTTACATGAGGTAATTCAATATATCAATGCTAAACATGACTATAAAAACATACTAATTGTAGGTTATAGTTTGGGTGGAAATGTTACTTTAAAGTATCTAGGAGAACAAAAATTTGATATTCCGATGAATGTCAAATCGGCGATTGCTATATCTGTGCCATGTGATTTGGCAAGTTCTTCAACCGTATTGGCACAAAAGCATAATAAACTTTATATGAAGCAGTTTTTAAGAACATTGAAGAAAAAAATACTACTAAAATCTCAAAAATTTCCCGATTCATTTATAGATATTGAACGCATAAAAGCAGCCAAGAATTTTAAAGATTATGATGATGCCTACACTGCTCCTGCACATGGGTTTAAAGATGTGGAAGATTATTGGGCAAAAAATAGTAGCAAACAATTTTTAAATACTATTTCTATTCCAACTTTAATTCTAAGTGCAGCAGATGATACTTTTTTATCCAATGAATGCTATCCAACCAAAATTGTTGAAGAAAATCAGCATATTTTGTTAGAAGTTCCTAAATATGGAGGACATGTTGGTTTTAACTCCAAAGTGATTGGAAAAAATGGTTTTTGGTTAGAAAAAAGAGTTTTAGATTTTTCAACAAGTATCATTAACAACTAGCATACAATATCTTTATTAAAAACGTGTTAATTAATATATATATTTAGATATTTGCAAATACTAAAAAAAAATACTTGAAAAAACTACTTTTATTCATATTTTTAATCTCGCAAATTACTTACAGTCAGACTGTTAGAAAATACTCTAATGAGTTCTTAAACATTGGTGTAGATGCTGGAGCGTTTGGTATGGGTAAAGCAGTAGTTGCAAGTACTGATGATGTAAATGCTGGATATTGGAATCCAGCAGGATTAGTTCATATAAAAGATTATCAAGGAGCATTGATGCACAACGAATATTTTGCTGGTATTGCAAAATATGATTACGCTGGTTTTGCTATGCCACTAAATAGTGAAAGTGCAATTGGTTTATCTTTAATCCGTTTTGGAGTAGATGACATCTTAGACACTACTGAATTAATTGACAGTCAAGGAAATATAGATTATAATCGAATCAATTTATTTTCTGCTTCTGACTATGCCTTAAATTTTGCATACGCTCGAAAACTACCAGTTCAAGGTTTAAATCTTGGGGTAAATGCAAAAGTAGTCCATAGACGTATTGGAGAATTTGCCTCTTCTTGGGGATTTGGATTGGATGCGGCATTACAGTTTGAAAGAAATGATTGGTTATTTGGTTTGATGTTGAGAGATATTACTACTACATTTAATGCTTGGAGTATCGATGAAGATAAGTTTAACAATATCAAAGATGCAATTCCTGATCAAAACCAAGAATTACCAGAAACCGTTGAGTTAACACTTCCAAAAGCGCAATTTGGAATTGCAAAGAAGTTTGAAATAACTCGTGATATTGGCTTACTTTCAGAAATTGATTTGAACATGCGATTTACTAAAACAAATGATATCATATCAACTGATTTTGTAAGTATAGATCCTGCAATAGGTTTTCAGGCTGATTATTTAGATATGGTTTTTGTAAGAGCTGGTGTTGGAAATTTTCAAAATATTACTGAATTTGATGATTCCACTTCTCTTTCTATACAACCAAACTTAGGTGTTGGTTTTAAATATAGAGGTATTCAAGTAGACTATGCATTAACTAATATAGGTAGTGTTGGCAATGCCTTGTATTCTAATGTTTTTTCTGTAAAAGTAGATTTTGATTATTTTAGGTAAAATGAGAAAATTACTACTCCTTTTTATTACATTTTCTTTTTTTAATGTTTATTCTCAAAACATAAAACTCACTCCAAGTGCTGAAGTAAGTATTATTACTTGTGGTCCAGGCACTGAATTATATGCTGCATTTGGGCATTCAGCTTTTAGAGTTAGAGATACCAAATTAGGTATTGATAGAGTTTATAATTATGGGGTTTTTGATTTTGATCAACCTAATTTTTATGGAAATTTTGCCAAAGGAAATCTTCTTTATTTCTTAGGAAAAGTAGACACTAATAGATTTTTGAGAGTTTATTATTTGGAAAAACGTTGGGTTAAGGGTCAAGTTTTAGATTTAGAAATTAATGACACTCAAAAAATATTTGACTTTTTAGAATCCAATGCTAAACCTGAAAATAGAGAATATCTTTATGATTATTTTTATAACAATTGTTCAACAAAATTGTATGATGTTATTAAAGAGGTATTAGGCGAAAAATTAATAATTTCAGAAACAAAAACAGACAATCCACTTTCTCACAGAGAATTAATGCAACTCTATTTAGGCAATCAACCTTGGGGAGATTTTGGTATTGATGTTTGTTTAGGTTCAACCATTGATGATACAGCAAATGCGCAAGAGTATTTATTTTTGCCTGAAAATGTATTTAACTTTTTCAATACTTTAAGAATAACTGAGGATGCTAAAATAAAACCAATAGTCAAAAGAACTGAAATAATATTACCTGAAACTAAAAAAGAAACTACTAAAACATGGTTAACTCCTCTCCTATTATTCGCAATTCTTGGGCTTTTAGTTATAGCAATAACAATAAAAAATATTAAATCAAACAAGCGTTCCAAATGGCTTGACTTTGGCATTTACTTTATTACAGGAGTTATTGGTTTAGTGATTACTTTAATTTGGTTTGCAACCAATCATGAATCGGCTAAAAACAACTTTAATGTGCTTTGGGCATTTGCACCAAATCTTGTTGTTAGTTTTTATTTACTCAAAAACAAACTACCAAGTTGGATAAAAAAATACAATCTTTGGTTGTTAATATTACTTGTATTAAGTCTATTAATTTGGATAGTAAGAATTCAAGTGCTTTCAATTGCTGTACTTCCAATAATTATCTTTTTAGGAATTCGATATTTTTACCTTTGGAAATTCAATTAATTTCCCCTAAAAAATAGAACAGTACTTATTGTTTTAATTAGGATTTTAAAATCAAGAAATAATCCTCTTTCTTTTATATAAAACAAGTCATAACGAAGTTTTACCTTCTGTTCTTCAAGAGTGCTTGCATAAGGATACATAACTTGTGCCCAACCTGTTAATCCAGGCTTTACTACATGTCGAATGGCATAATATGGTATTTTTTCTTCTAGTTCAGTAACAAATTCTGGTCTTTCAGGTCTTGGCCCTATTAAACTCATTTCACCTCTAAGTATATTTATAAACTGTGGGATTTCATCAAACCTTGATTTCCTTAAAAACTTACCGAAAGTAGTAATCCTCGAATCATTCTTCTCGGCCCAAACAGCACCATCTCTCTCTGCATTTTGAACCATTGTACGAAGTTTAAGAATATTAAAGTTTTCACCTTTTTTTCCAACACGTTCTTGAAAATAAAATAAACTTCCTCTATTTCCAATCAAGTTTCCTAATAGAACAAATGGTAGTATAATTGAAAAAAACAATATTCCTATCAAAGAAATAAAGATGTCAAAAGCTCTTATTGTAACAAGATACAGGTTGCTTTCATGACTCTTACTAAAATTTAAATAATCATAAAAAGCGTCATCAAAATTCAAGTCAGGAAAGTGAGCAGTTATCTTTTCAATATACTTTCTTGCACCAATAATTGGGATTCCATCTTCAAACAAATAGATTAATTGTTTATGAATTGATTCGTTAGCAGATATTTCACTCCTTGCAACTACAATATCAGTTATTGAATATTTATCAACAACATTTTTAATATCTATAGTTTTATAATCCAACAATAAAGAATCATTCAAATCATCAATTTCACCATCACTTATATATCCTACTATTTTATTATCTGATACCTTGTCCTTAATTAACTGAACTAAATCCGTAATCTTACTTTTATTACCAATAATAAGGATATATTTATGATACTTAGGAAGTGTAACAAAACTTATATATAAAAACCTCCATAATGTCATTGGAATAAACACTAGCAGAAATAAATAAAATATTTGAAGTCTGTTTTCCGGTAATTCTGGGGAAATTATAGGTGTGAAAATGTAAAAAACAGTAACTAATAAAGCTGTCAAACCAATACTTCTAATTGATAAATAGCGACTAGAAGAAACTTTTAAGTTATGCAATTCAAAAACTTGCCCAAAAAATAAAATGTAAACACCTAATGTAATAAACCAAAGCATTAAATTAGAATCTAATGATTTGAAATAGTGTAAGTTAAAACTATTAGCAAATACAAAAACTGAAAATATAACTACTAAAACGTCAAATACTCTTAAAAAGAATTTACGCTCAGAAACACTATATTTTGGCTTTTGTGACATTATAACAATTTTAAATACTGATTACTCAGATACTCAAAATTATGATATTTTTTCACATATTTATATCCTTTCATTCCAAAGTTATCCAATTCTTTTGAAGATTTATTATAAATAGTTAAAATACCATCTACAATGGTTTTTGGATCCTCAGGTTCAACAATAATTCCACAGTCAGAAAGTTCGACAGGATCTTTTATCAAACTAGAAGACTCTAATATTGGTTTTTTAGCCAACATATAGTCGAAATACTTATTATAAGAAACTCCATGCCTGTAAAGAGGTGAATTATACCTTCCAACATAACAAACGTCAAAATATGAAATCATATTCTGAACTTGAGATTTTTTGATTTTATCAATAAATGTAATATTAGGCAAGCCTTTAGTATCGCCAATAAATTGTTTTTTTAAATAACCATCGCCAACTAAAACAAAATGAATTTTAGTATTATGCTTTAGCAATTTTACTGCTTCAATTAAAAATTCCATAGCATTTGCCATACCTATTGTACCTGTATAACCAACAATAAATTTTTCTTGCGGAATTTTATTAATTATTGAAGTCTGCAAAATTTCATTTCCAACTAAATCTTCATCAATTCCATTAGGAATATAATTAAACTTATCTGGATTATTAGATATATTATTTATATAATGATATGCATTTGGCAGTACTGAAACAATATGATTTGCTTTCCTGTAACCGAAGCGCTCTAACCAAGCCATAACAATAACTACTGGATGATATTTTGAATAACCTTTTAAATAAATTGGTGTTTGAGGCCAAAGATCTCTTACTTCAAATATTAATTTTGCTTTAAATCTTCTAGACAAAAAATATGCTGGAATTATAGAGAACAAAGGCATTGATGAAATAATGATTGCATGTGGCTTTTCAAATTTATCCTTTGGAAGAAATAACATTTTAAAAGCAAATACAATCATACTCCATAACTTAAAAACACTATTCGGGTTGTATCTTTTTATCTTCACCCAACAAAAAGCAATCCCTTCTTCTATTTTTTCTGAAGTAAATAATTTACCTGAAGTCTTTGGTTGATTATTAAACAAATGATTATAAGAACCTGAAAATATAGTAACATTACAGTTCTGTTTTACCCAATATTTACTTAAAAAATAATGTCGTTCTCCCCAACCAGAATTCGGAGTTCCTGCAGTTTGATTTATAATCCAAATGTTTTTTTTCATAAATATTGAGTTACAAATTTGATTTTACTGCTTTGAATTTTCCATTGACCTCTTTTGGAATACTATCTAAATATTTAAACTCAACATTAACCTCACCTAATTGGCTTTTCAATCTTTGAACAATTACAGTTTCATTCTTATGATCAAACCCAAAATCGGGAACTAAATTTACTTGAATTAAATTTAATTCTTTTTGAATAATCTGAGATGCTTTTAAATTTGGAATATCAATAAACAATCCATGAAAACGAACCATTTTCGAACCGTTTAAAGCAATTAAAACATCTTCTACTCTTCCTTCTATTTCATCTATTTTTAAAAAGTTATTATCCTGATTATTGGAAACTTTCACTCTGTCACCGATTTTATACCTAATTAATGGTTGATCAAAATTTAATAAGCCAGTAGCAATAACTTCTCCAGTCTCACCATTTCTCACTTGATTACCTTTTTCATCAAGTACTTCCATAATTCCAGTATCAGGACTAAACAAAAATTCGCCATTATTATTTTCAGAAATCAAACCACAAGCCTCTACTCCACTATAACCATCAAATACTTTGCACTTAAATGCTTTTTCTATAATTAAACGCATGTGAGGTGTTAACTTTTCACTAGAGGTTAAAACTGCTTTTAATTTTGGAGTATCCAGATTGAGTTTTAAAATGAAATCTGCAAGTATAAAAATACTCATTGCATATCCAACAAGGTATTCAACTTTGTTATCAACAATGCCTTTAACATAATTAGATGCAGTTTGTTCAGACAAATGATAGGCTGAGAAGTATGTTTGATTTTCGGCAGAATTATATCTAAAATATGGAGAATTAGCAGTTGCTTCAGGCAAAATTCTTCTACCTCCAATCATTCCACGTGCCATTTTATAATCTACACCTGCCCAATTTCTAACTCTTACTTCATAGGCTGCATTCCAAGTTTGATGAAACTTTTTTGAAAAATAAACTGATATTGGAGTTCCTGTACTTCCACTACTTGAATAAAATTTACCTTTATCTCTTTTTGATGAAAGTAGTGAAGACTTGCCAAATTTTCTTAACTCATCTTTTTCCAGAAAAGGCAATCTCTTTAAATCACTTAAATTAAAATTTTCGAAATCAGCCAACATAAATCCAGCCTCATAATATTTATTGGTATAAAGAGGAACAGTTGTATAAGCATGAATTAATAGTTTTCTCAATTCTATTGTTTGATATTCTATCCAATCATCACTGGAGAAAGATTCTCTATTTTTAAATTCACTCAATTGCTCTTTAAAAACGGAGCCAAAGCGTCTATTTTTCCAATAATAACCATACATAGAAATATAGGTATTCTGGAAGAATACAGGGCTTTTTTCATATATTTTACTAACTATTCTATACATTTATGCTAATATATCCATCCAACTTTTCTTCACTACATTCCAATCATATTTCTCCACTTTGAGTCTAGCTCTTTTAGTTATTACGCTTGCATTTTTTTGAGATGTTATAAAATCAATAATAGAATCGGCCATTTGTTGAGCATTGTTTGCATCTACTAAAACTCCTGTGTCATTATGCTCTATTAAGTAAGGTAATCCCCCAACATTGGTAGAAACTACTGGCAAACCTAAAGCCATCGCTTCTATAACGCTTACAGGCATATTGTCGAAATTAGTAGTATTAATGAAAACATCATAATCTTCAGATTTTAGATGCCATTCTTCTTTAGTCAACACTCCAGTAATTTCAACAGAGTCATTTAAACTATATTTTTCAATTAATTTTAAAGTTTCACTTAATGTTTCATCCTTTTTTGGACCAATCATACATAATTTTGCGTTAGGGTATTTTTCTTTCAATTTAGTTAACACTTTAATTGCCATCATAGGATTATAAGTCCTATCAAAGGCACGAACCCAAAGCAAATTTGGTTTAAATTCTTTTCTTTCCTTGAATTTATAAGTGCTTATTTCAAGTGTATTTGGAATTAATTGAACTTTATAATTTAGTGCTTCAAATGCAATCTTTAAATAATTGGATGGAGAAACATTTATTTTAGAATTGCTAAATAACTGATTAGACATTTTCGGTGATTTAACTAATCGATTAGGCAAATTACCTCCATGCAAAATAGGAATATATGGTACTCTAAAAAGTCTCGATAATTGACTTATTATATAAGCATAGTAAAAGTTTTTGGTGCTAAAAGTATCAATCAGAACAATATCAATATTACTTCGGTTTTTGAACAATGAAAAACACATATCAAATAATCTAAACAATTTATTTTGCTTACTTGAAGAAATCTTAACATCAAAACCTTCAGATATCAACAATTTGGATAAGGTATCTAAAGTAGAATTATACTTAGTCTTTTCTGATAAATGATTACCTATGTATAATATTCTCTTCATTTAGCTTAATTCTAATTAGACTTAATCCGTAAATAAATCCTGGGAAAGATACTCTCATAGCAGAATGGTTTATCGTCAAAAACCAAAATATAAAAAATGCACCTAAAAATGCCTTGGCAAACAGTGGTTGATTAATACTATTAAATAAAGGAACTATAAAGAGAATAATAAGAATTATAATTCCAATCAAACCATGTTCCCCTAAAAGTCTACTCACTTCATTGTGTGAGGCTATGACCATACCTGTTTCTTCTAATCGCTTGTATTTCCCACTCCCAACTCCCATACCAAAAATTGGGTTTTCATATAAACCATCTAATTCGCTTTCAAAAATTCCAGTTCTACCAGAAGTAACATCGTCTTTTTTAACACCTCTTGCATTTTTATTTGTGTATCTATTCTCAATCATTCCACCAGTAACATCAGAAGTATAAAGCCAAATTGAAATTCCTACAATACCAATTATGCCTGCGTATTTTATAATGTTTTTAATAGTGTTTTTTCCTGCTAACACAAAAAAAGTTATAAAAAAACCTAAAGCTAATACTGCGGTAATAAATCCTCCTCGAGAAAACGTCAATAAATTTCTATAAAACAAATAGATGATTAATAAAACATCTAAAATAATAAAAGTAGAATAACTTTTTTTATAAAAAAGATGGACTGACAAAACAAAAGCACCAACACCTAAAACTGTTGAAACTTGATTAGGTCCAAAACCACCTGAAGCTGCAAAATTAGCAACACCTCCAAAAATTATTGTTTTTAAATCGGGTGTTTTTAGATATAACAAACTTAGCATTGCAATACTAGGAAGCCCCAAATAAAAAAGAACATCTAGTAATCTTTTCACTGAAATTTCTCTTTTATAAAAGTATAGTGCAATTAAACCCAAAGAAATTGGTCCACTTAAATTAAATGTAATCGCTTTACGTATAGATTCAGGGTAAGGAATGTCACTAAAACTAATTCCAATAAGTAGCAATAAAATATAGAATAAAAATATGGGTGAAATTGGTTTTCTTTGCTTCTCAATTAGCAAAGCAAAAATTAAATAGGCTGCAATTGCATATTTATGTAACTCATGAAATATCATTCCGTTACTCATTCTAAATAAGACATCACTTCCCGCAAGGTATGCACTCCACAAGACGGCTTCTTGGTTTCTGTTTTTAGTTTTATATATATGATAAAACCCAATAGAAACTATAACAATAGAATAAAGTTTAGCAAAATTTTGATTCAATAAAAAGAAACCTAAGAGCAAGTGAAAAATCACCAAAAAAAATCTTGTATTTTTAAAGAGTTTTCTCAAGAATTATAAATTTTTAGCAATCTATGAATAATTTTTTGCTCTGAATAATTATCCAAAATATGTCTATTAAAATTTGATGCAATTTTTTTTCTAGTACCAATATCAGCAATCAATAATTTCATTTTATCTGCCATAGCAATAATATTTTCTTTTGGGACAACAAAACCGTAATCAGAATTTAAAACAACATTTCTACATTCACCAACATCAGTAACTATTACTGGTAACTTAGCCATTCCATACTCTAACAATGATACTGGTAAGCCTTCAGAATTAGAACTTAATACTGCTATAGTTGATTGTTCCAAAACACTTTTAATGTTTGTAACTCCGTGATATAAGAAAACTGTATTTTTTAAACCATTATTCGAAATAAATTTAAGAATAGAATTATAATATTCATCATTATAATGATTTCCAACTATATGCAATGACCAATCTTGAAACTGATCGTTAACGTTCTTAAAAGCACTCAAGAGCGTCAAATGATCTTTTTGAGGTCTAAGTCCAGCAACGCAAACTATACGTTTGCCAGATTCTCCGTTGAGTGTAATTTCTCCATAAGTAGTTTTTAAATTAGCATAATTTGGCAAATAATGCACACTAGAAAATTTTAAAACATTGACTGACCAATCTTTAAGCAAGTTATTTACAACTAGAATATCCTTAAAAAATTTAGTAAACAATTTTAGTGATTGTTTAGGTCTTTTATCTAATTCTTCGCTATTCCCATAATGATCATGCCAAACGATTTTGACTTTTGGATAGAGTAATCTAATTATACCTGCTAAAAAATAAGACGAAGAATGCGCATGAATAATGTCAATCTTATTTAACGCTATAAACTTCCTAAGTTTCAAAATTGCTTTTATATCAATTATTTTCTTCTTATTTAAAAATAAATATTCAACATCATCGTTTATTTTTGATTTCAAATCACCTTCTAATCTTGTAGCACACAAAAACGAATCAACTCCATTGGCAGATAATGAATTAGCAATATTAATCGCCATCATTTCTGCTCCGCCTACCGCCAGAGAATCAATTAGTTGTATGACTTTTATTCCTCTAATAACTTTTTAAGAATTATAAATTTTGATTAATTTTTCTATTATTTTATCTTCAGAATAATTATCTATTATGTGTTTATTAAAATTAATAGATATACTATTTCTCAAGTCTTTATCATTCATCAATAACTTCATTTTTTCAGATAATGCAATTTCATCTTCTTTTGGAACGATAAATCCATAATTAGAATTGATAACAACTTTTTTACATTGACCAACATCAGTTACTATCACAGGTAATTTTGCCAAACCATATTCCAACAATGTAATTGGTAAACCTTCAAATTTTGAACACAAAACTCCAATTGAGGCTTGAGACAGAATATTTTTCACATCAATACAGTTGTGATAAAAAAATACTTTATGAATCAAATTATTTTCTTGAACGAACAGTTTTACTAAATTAAAATATTCATCAGAATTATGATTTCCAACAATATGCAAACTCCAATCTGGATGATTTGCATTAACTAATTTAAAAGCTCTCAATAAATTCAAATGGTCTTTTTCAGGGCTAATTCTTGCTAAAGAAATTATTCTAAATCCATCTTTTCCTTTCAATTTTGTTACTTCATTTGTGTCTTGAAGTGAGGCGAAATTTGGTAAATAATTTACGTTTTTTACTTTCAAATTATTTATTGCCCACTTTTTAAGAATTTCACTAACGGAAATAATAGCATGAAACTTTTTAGATAACAACTTTAAAAGTGATAAGAAAAAACCTCTCAAGTTTTCAATATTTCCATAATGATTGTGCCAAATAACTTTTACTCTTGGATATAATACCTTTACTGCAACTGCAAAAACATAGGAAGATGAGTGAGCGTGAATAATATCTATTTTATTATGTTTGATAAATCTTTTTAATTTAAAAATTGCCTTAAAATCAAATCGTTGCTTTCTATCCAAATATAAATAACCAACCTTATCATTAATTTTACTTTTTAAATCACCTTCGCTTCTTGTTGCACATAAAAACGAATCAACATTCTTGGTCAATAATGAATTGGCTATATTAACAGCCACCACTTCTGCACCGCGAACTGCAAGGGAATCAATCAATTGTATGACTTTTAATTTTTTAATAATATACTTATTTCTGATTCAAATTTTTCTAAAGTATAGTTTTGTGACCAAACTTTAGCCCTTTCTACTTGTTTTGTATAATTAATTTCATTCGTTAAATACTTCTCAATAGTATTTACAATAGTATCTAAAGAATCATCAACAATTGCTCCTCTACTTCCATTATCTAGCATATAAGGCACACAAGATACTGAGGTTGTTATTGGCAAACAACTCCAAAACATTGCTTCAGCTACTACTTTAGGCCACCCTTCTGATTTAGAAATAAATAATAAAAAATGTGAGTCTTGAAATGCTTTTTTAATTATTTCTTTACTTACATTTCCATGAATAGTAATAAATTCTTTCAAATTATTTTGCGAAACATAATTCTCAACATTTTGTCTTTCTAACCCATCGCCATACATATCTAGTGACACCAAATACCCTTTTGATTTAAGTTTTTCAACAATTTTAACACTCGTAAGAGGTTGTTTTCCTTTAGTAAATCCACCAACAAAAATAAATTTAACTCTACTCTTTAAATTTTTGTTTTCTATTTCAACTATATCGTTTTCAGAATATGTAGCAGTAAAAAATGGCTTGATATTTTTTGTTTGATTTTCCCATTCACCATATACCAAAACTTTAACATTTTTAGTTAAAAAAGTATTTGAAAGTATCCACTTTTGAATTCGATAAGTAAAAGGTTGTTTACTATTTGGATCCCAATTTCCTGCATATTTAACTGTTTTGGGTTTGGATGGAAAAAATATTTGGGCAAAACATCCCAACAACCCCATATTTCCTGGACAACGCAAATGAATATGATCTGCCCAACGCATTACTTTAAATAGTTTTACTAAAATTAATGGAATAGTAAATATCGATTTTATACTATTAATTATTGAAGTAATATCAAAATATGGCACTTTATCTATATCAATATTCTGATGAATATAAGCGCTATCAATTGAAGTTGAATTATTACCAGAGAAAGGTGCAACAATTTTTACTTGATCCACATATTTAATCCACAAATTCATTTCACGCACATAAGGTTCATAAGCAACAAACTGTTCCTTATGCTTCATATGCATAACATGTGTAATAATGGCAAACTTCAAATTATTGACTTATAAAAATTAATATTTTCTTCAATTATTCTATCGGAATTGAATTTTTCTTCAACTTCTTTTTTGGCATTTAACGCCATTATATTTGCGGCATTAATATCAGATAATAATTCAATTATTTTTTCAGCAATATCTTCAGGAGAATAAGAGTTACAATACAAACCTGAGGTTTTATTGGTCATTATTTCTTTGAATGGGCCAATATTACTTGCAACAATTGGTTTGCCAATAGCCATTCCCTCAATCAATGTTAACCCAAAAGATTCCATATGTGAGGGAAACACACAAATATGAGAACTAGAAATAAATTCTGATATTTGATTATAAGGTATAGTGCCATGAAATTTTACAGAATTACTATTTTTATGACTAATAAAAGTCTTTACATATTTTGTATACGAACCAACTTTAGCATCATTCCAATCTCTACCAACAATATCTAAAACAGCATTAGGAACTTTATTTTTTACAATTTCAAATGCTTGTATTAATTCTTTCACTCCCTTTTTCTTACAAACAGTTCCTATAAATAAAATGGAATTTTCAGTAATCTTAATTGAATTATTAGGTTGAAATTTAGTAAAATCAATAAAATTATAAATAGTTTTAAAAGGCTTAGAAAACTTTAAAAGTTCTTTAGTTTTATTGCCTACGAAATCACTAACAGCTATTAAAGTATCAGCTTTTTTAAAAGACTTTTTTTCTTGATAAGATCTCCAAAAAGCAGTGTTATTACCTAATGTAACCGCAAAAAAATGGTGACCTCCATGCATGCGTATTACTTTTTTATATAATGTCTTTTTAGGCAAAAAAGCAAAGGATAATTCAGAACCTTCAACAATATCTATATTATTTTTAGAATTTAATTCTGTTAGTTTATTTTTTATCCTCAATGAATTGAAAAGAAATTTCCCAAACCTTGCTTTTGATTTGGCAATTCTAAAAACCTTAACTCCATTATCAACTTCGGTACTATCATCATAAGAACTTGAAATACCAACTACAGAAACAGCAATATTATTCACAACCAGTTTTCTCGCCAAATTTTGCACAAAAGTTCCAATTCCACCATGAGAATCTTTGCTATTTGGATATTCATTTGTCAAAAAAACTATATGCATGCTATTATTTTATTTGCAATATTATGAGAAGCGTTTTCTCTAAATTCAGCAATACGATTTAACCACTTTTCGTTATCTAATGTTGGTTGATTCAAAGCCTTATCTAAAATCAATTTTGTATCTTCTTTAGAATTCAGCCAAAGTACTGGATCTAAATCTCCCATACTCCTAAAATGCTGGTATTGATAAATTGTTTCAACATTCCAATCGTTAGAATACACAGGGTTATAATTGAAGTAAATTGCCGGTTTTTGAAACATAGCAAAATCATGAGCCATCGTAGATCCCAAATTTATTACTGCATCACAATAATAAGCTGTACTGATTAAAAGTTTAATATCTTCATATGTTGGATATATTATTTGCCAATTTTCTAAATTATTTTTATCAAAATTCCATAGAGGAGTTGCAACTTTAATAATTTCAGGGAATTTATTTTTTATAACATCAAAACGTCCAGAGATGTCTACTGGTGCTCGTCTTAATAAAATTTGGGCATTTAATTTTTCTTCATCAATAACTTCAGCTATATCATTTAAAAAAATAGAGTCATAAGGAGAAGTGAGTTCATCATCTCCCGAAAAGCAAATGATTTTTTTACTTGAATCTAAATCAAATTTTTTATAAAAAACGTCCTTTTCATAAATATTATTTTTATTGTAATAAAATTCAAATTGAGGTGTTCCAGTGACTGTAATATTATTATCATTTATTTCAGGATAATAAGAAATCAATTCTTTTTTCATGTATTCAGACCAAACAACATATTCATTTGTTCTAACCGACAACCTTGCCTTTGGTAAATTATCCCAAGAAAAAATAGCACCAATGGTCTTTATATTTAGTTTATGAGCCGCAGCAACTATTGGAATGGCATTCATTGATCGTTGATGAGTAGAGAATACTAGATCTGGCTTTAAATCGTTTAACAAATCTTCAAATGCAGTAATACTACTTTCTAGTGATTTTTGATATTTAGTTTCGTATTTCAATATCTTATCATAATCACTCGATATTTTCTTTCCAAAAAATTCAACTAAACCATAAAAAATACTTTTACTAATCGAGTTCTTTTTCGGTTTCCAATTAGTTAGTATAGATTCATTATTGGTAAGTTTTTTGTTTCTCGATAATCTTGCATAACAAATTACTTCTCGTAGAAACTTCTGATATTTTGTTTCAGCATATAAAGGCAATTTGATAGACTTAAAATTAATCGCGTTTACTGCATTTATTTCATCAATTGCAGCTGTAGATATAGCATGCAATAAAATTATTTCACATCCATTTTCAATAAGTCTTTTTGGAAGATTGGAATATAAATAATTTCGAATACCAGTTCCATCAGGAATAATGAAGCAAACTTTACGCATTATCTCTAAACTGTTTTTGATGATTTAACTCCCAAAACTTAGTTGATAATAAACTCTTTAAGAAAAGTTCAGCACTATTACCACTACCAAAACTTTCGGTATTAGTGGTTACTTTACTTAAATCTGAATCTAAAGCATTCAAAATATCGTCAACCTCATAACCTACATTTATAATATGAGAATGTAATGATCTATTTTCTTGACGTGTGCCAATATTTATAGTTGGAATACCGTAATAAGGTGCTTCTCTAATTCCAGCACTTGAATTTCCAATAATAAAATCTGTTGACTTTAATAACATCAAAAAATATTCAAATCTAATTGAAGGGAATATCCTGAATGCCTTATTATTTTCCAATTGATTATATGCATCAATAATAAATGTGCTTCCTAAATCATTATTAGGAAAAATAACTACATAGTTTTTATTCGATTTTTTTAACGCCTCAACAAAATTTAAAGCATGTGTTTTCATCTTATCTACTTCGGTTGTAACAGGATGAAACATAACAACCCCATAATTATCAAATGGTATATCATAATAAGATTTAACTTCTTTCAAATTTGGTAAATTATCTGAAAACATAATATCAACATCAGGAGAACCAATTTTATAGATAGATTCTGGTAACTCTCCCATTTGAATTAAACGTTTTTCAGCACTATCATTGGAAACAAAATGAATATGTGATAATTTACTTACTGAATGCCTTATAAGTTCATCTATAGTTCCTGATAACTCTCCACCTTCAATATGAGCAACCAAAATATTGTTCAAACTACCTACAATTGCTCCTGCCATCGCTTCTAGTCTATCACCATGAACAATTATTAAATCGGGATTTAATTGTTTTATATATGTGGAAAAACCTTCAATGGTTTTAGCCAAGGTTAAATCCATGGTTGACTCATTAGTATAATTTTCAAACGTAGAAATATTTTTGAATCCACAATTTTGAACTTCAATTAATGTCAATCCATATTTATCCATCATGTGCATTCCAGTAACAAAAATATGTGGCTCCAATTCATTGTTATTTTGCAATATTTGAATAAGAGACTTTATTTTACCAAAATCTGCTCTAGTACCAGTTAAAAACGCTATTTTTTTATAGTTACTCAATGTCATTCCAAGTTAGTTGTACATCTTCATTCAAATCCTTAGTTGCTTTCTTTCCTAATATTTCATTAAAATTTTCTGCCAAAATTTCCCCAGTTCCTGGTCGTTTAACCCAAATATTTTCTTTAGTAAATATCTCTCCTTTTTTTATATCAGCAATTGTACAAGCAGTTGCAAATGCAAAGTCAATTGTAACTTGCTCTTCAACTGCAGGCTTTTTGGTGCCTCCTCTCATCTCCCAAATAAGTTTTGATCCTTCTATCAAATTTTTAGTTTCTTGTTCATCCATTGAGCAACAAATATCTGGTCCTGAACGCTGCATATGATCAGTAAAATGCCTTTCTAAAATACTAGCTCCAAGTGCAACAGCTCCAAAACATGCATGGTTTGAGGTTGTGTGATCTGATAATCCAAAAACTCTGTTTGGAAACGATTCATGCATTTCAGTCATTGCTCCAAAACGAACTAGCCTTGCAGGAGTTGGATATAAATTGGTTGTATGCAAAATTGCCACATCAACTTTATAATCATCAAATATTTTAAGTGCTTTAGATATACTTTCAATAGTATTCATTCCAGTACTTAAAATTACAGGCTTTCCAAATTGAGCAATATGTTCTAATAATGGATAATTATTACATTCTCCAGAACCTATTTTAAAAGCATCAACATCCATTTTAATCAATCTGTCAGCAGCAGCTCTTGAAAAAGGTGTAGAAATAAATATCATACCCTTTTCTTCAACATATTTTTTCAATGCAATTTCATCACTCTCATTTAATGAACAACGCTCCATAATTTCATAAATTGAAACATCAGCATTTCCTGGAATCACTTTCTTTGCTGCTCCACTCATCTCATCCTCAACAATATGTGTTTGATGTTTTAATACTTCAACTCCTGCTCTTGCAGCAGCATCAACCATTTCAAAAGCAGTTTTAAGTGACCCTTCATGATTTATACCCAATTCAGCAATGACTAATGGAGGAAAATCTTGTCCAATTTTTCTGCCCGAAATTTCTATATATGGTTTATTCATTTGGATAGTTTTCTAAAATATATTCAGCAAAATTAAAATCTTCCTCAGTATCAATATCAACTTGAGAGTAAGGATGATTAACTATCATTGGATAATTATTATCAGCCAATATCTTACCTTTTAAAATCAAGCTAGATTTAGTAATATATAACAATCCATTTTCAAAATATAAGGGTTCTAAATCTTGACTACGTTCACCAAATTTATAGTTATAAGGCTTAAACTTATTGTTATCAATTTTTCCAAATTTTTGATGATTTCTAGTAATTGTCATTAAACTATCAGGATTCTGTTGATTAAACACTTTTAAAGCCTCGCTCAATAAGTTTTTAGGTCTTAATGGATTCGTAGGTTGCAATAAAATAACATTTTCGAATTCTTGAGAAGTTGATTGTATAACATGCTTTAATGTTTCGATTGTAGGCGAATTATCTGTTGCTAATTCTTTTGGTCTTAATACTACTTCTGCGCCATACTCTAAAGCTATTTCTTTAATTTTAGCATCATCTGTAGAAACTATAACTTTATCAACATTATTTTCTTTAGCATATACTATACTATGCGCAATTAATGGAATTCCACCAAGTAGTTTAATATTTTTAAATGGTAGTCTTTTGGAACCACCACGTGCTGGAATTATGGCTAAGTTTTTATTCATCAATGAAGAATAGTCTTTAGAGGTTTTTAAAGATATAAAAATACTTAAAAATTTAGGTAATATCTATATAAAAACAAAGCAACTTTACGAACTTATCAAATGTTTTCTAACAGACATAATTAATGTAACACTTAGTAATTTTGTGCAGTTTCTTTACTTAATCCTTTAAATACCAAAAACTTCTTCCAAATCCATTTTTTTCTAAAAAGCAATGAAAAAATTAATGATTTAAACTTATTGAGTAATTTTGAATTTTTAACTTGCTTTAAAATTGGCTTTACAATCTTTGAAGTTGAGTTTTTAATTTCAACAGCATCCATCCAATCTTCAAAAGTATTTCCTAAATGATATGCAAAATTATCATGAGTTGACAATCTCCAAAAGCCATTTTGTGGTACTGGAGCATCTAAAATTTCATATTCACTGGTTCCACCAAGAGCAAATTCAGAATGTTTTTGAGTTATATTTTTAAATACCTCTCCACGATAGGTTCCTACAAAATGACCGCCTCCAATTACTGCAACAATATTATTATTTTCTATTGTCAAATAGTTTTCTAATTGATGCTCATTATAAAATTCAGGATTTCCAATACTATTAGCAAAACGTTTCATAGCAGTTGGATTTTTGACACTTGTAAACTTCATTTTGTTAGAAAACAAGTTTTCAACTATGACGTTGTAAGTATAATGTCTTAGTAATTTAGAAGAAGGAGAAGGACACACAAAACCTGTTCTTGGGAAAGATTCAAAGACTTTATATGCTTCTTTTTGCCAATTATTAAGAAACAACACATCTGCATCTGAAATAGTAATCAGTGGGAAATTACTTCCACTAAGTCCTTTTAAAATTGCATTTAATTTACCAATATTCAATGTGTGAACTAACTCATGAATTTTATTGACATTTAACAAATCATCCAAATATTGAGTGACTTCTATACTACTTCCATTATTAACAATAGTAATAAAAGTTTGGTCATGTGAAGTCTTCAAAAGTGAATTTATCGTCAGTTGAAGAATTTTAAAACTATCTTTAAAATAATCAGAATTATGAGGAATATAAACAGGAATTATCACTTGATGATAATACTCTAGTTCATTCGTTTTTTTGTCTTTATTAGGATTAAACCCTTTACGCATTATAAAATAGTTACTAGATAAAAATTGCTCAATTTAATTCATGCAAAGTCTTAATTGGCCTTATATATTCATCAAATATACTCAACTTGAATTTACTAGTAGAATTAATTTTATTTTTTCTATTTACTGCTCCTCTTAAAAGATTTATTGCCATTCTATGCTTAGTAATTGGGTTATTAATTCCCATTTTCAAAAGATTGTTATAGGTAGTTTTTTCTACAAGTTTATATTTCTCATTGTGAGTGGAAAGCCTTTTAGAATCAGAGTATTCACGATAAAAAGCTAATGGTTCCTCATAATATTTTACTTTATGTCTATAAAATAGTCGTTGATAAAAATCAGCATCTTCTCCTGCAAATAAACTTTCATCAAACATTAAATCATCTTTAAAAACCTTTTTCCTAATCAATGGTGTTGGTGATTTGACCAACCAAGTCCCTAAAGCGTTCCAAAAAACATATCCTGAACGTTTATAAACTTTATTTACCGATGCTCCAATTTGTTTGCCAGTTACCAATCCTTTTTCGTCAATCACTTCAGCTGGACCATGAACCAAATCAATTTCAGGTTCAGAATTCAATAAATCCAATTGAATTTCTAGTTTATTTCTCTTCCATAAATCATCATCATCTAAAAAAGCTACAAAGTCTCCCTGCGAATTTAAAATGCCATGATTTCTGGCTGATGAAACACCTCCATTTTCCTTATATAAATAATTACACTGCTCATATTTATTACAGATTTCTTCAGCATAATTCACTTTAGAACCATCATCAACAACCAAAATCTCTATATCCTTATAAGTCTGGTCAACAACACTTTTTATTGCCAATTCCAAATAATCTGGTCGATTAAAGGTAGTAATTATTACACTAATTAGTTGATTCATTTTGAGATATTAAATATTCTATTCCAATAAAATCCAATTAAAGATTTCAAATATTTAAAGCGCAAGTTTTTTACATTTTCAATTTTTAAAATTGAATTTATATTAAAAATTTGAGACTTATTTGGATTTATATAATACTGAATATAATGATTCACAAACTCCTTATATTTAGCGGATTGATTAAAATAATTTAAATAGTTTGCAAACTCATGATAAAGAGATTCTTGATTGAATTTTGAATTCTTGGTAGTAGTAGAATCATCATGACGTCTAAAATAATTCAACTTTTGATTAATGAAGGCAAACTCTTTGCCATTAACTAAATAGGTCCATAAAAAGATATCTGATGATTGCTTATTTACAAAAACTTGAGAAGGTATTTTCTCTTTAGGCTTTCTAAAAACCACACTACTTCCATTGGTAATATAAGTACTAAATGGCAGTTTATCATTTAAGATTGAAGCATCAAAAAAAGAGAAATCACCTTCATTTACATTCAACGATTTAGTCCTATTTGTTGAATCATATAGTTGATTTTCTATGGTATCAACATAGTTGCTTGAACAAAACGAAAGAGCACAATTCTTATTTTTATCTAAAACTTCAATTGATTTTTTTAAAAATTTTTCATCAGAATAATCATCTGTTTCAGCAATCCAAATATAGTCGCCTTTTGCTAATTCAATTCCTTTTTCCCAAGAGTTATATCCACTTCCTGAGTTTATATTATTGATAATAAAATGTTCAATTTTATCTTTATACTCGTTAGCAAATTGTGTTAAAATATCAATACTTCCATCATCTGATCTATCATCAATAATAATTAACCTCCAATCTTTGAAAGACTGGTTAACAATAGAATTAAGTCTTTTTTTTAAAAACTTACTGTGGTTATATGATGGTAGTATTATGGATAATTTTGACATATGATATGCAGAAATACTATTTCGCTTTTAACTTTAATATTTCTTTAAAAATAGCTCGTGCTGGCTTTATTAAACCAATAGTATTTAAAAACTTTTTAATCATTAGTCCAGTTTGATGTGTATTAGACATTTTAATATTCTTAAGTCTCTTTTTCAAACTATCATTTGAAATATAAGATTCATTTAAAAGATGTTTAGAAAATTTAAAATACTCTTTATTTGAGAGAATATTCTTAAAATTTTCTAACATTTTTATTTGATTATCATCAATTCCGAGTGTATTCATTCTACTATTTGGATGATTACGATAAAATGCCAATGGCTTATCTATAAATACAATTTTGCTATTAACTTTCATCAATTCAACCCAAACAATCCAATCTTCCTGAGCCGACAAATTTTCTGGAAACCTAATAGTTTCAAAATGAGTTGCTTCAAAAAATCCGCATTGAACTTGAATTGAAAACGATTTATTCCATTTATATAAAAAATTATCAAGAGTGAATAAATCCTTTTCTAATTTGCAAAACGCCTCGGTAATTAACTTAGAATCAGATGAAATCATTTTAAAATTAGTAATTACAATATTTACATTCTCATCGTTTTTAATCTCATTAATTGAAACTTCAAGTTTACTTTTATGCAATAAATCATCAGAATCTAAAAATTGTAAATACTTACCTTTTGCTTTTTCAATTCCATAATTTCTAGCACTACTTACACCATTATTCGTTTTATAAAAATACTTGAAACGAACATCTTTTTCAGCCCATTGTTCAGCTATTATTCGAGTATTATCAGTACTTCCATCATCAACCATAATACATTCCCAATCAGTATAAGTTTGCTTATATACCGACTCTAATGTTTCGCTTAAGAACGTTCCTTGGTTATAACATGGAATGATTACTGATACTAACATGCTATTTTTGTATTACTTTATTAAAAAACACTTCATATTTACTTGCAATATTTTGAGGATGAAACTGTTGCTTATTTTCTTTATACTCTTTAGTTTTAAAAATTTTGTTAAAATTTTTATCTGTCAATTTATTAATTACTTCTTTAAAATTCTTTTTATTAATATCCAATAATGGAAATTTAAACTGCTCGCCTATTTCGGTCAGATTTCCAATTTTAGGTACCAACATAGGTTTATCAAATGTTAATCCCAAAAATACAATTCCAGAATTTAAACTTCTCATTCTTGGAATTATCATTAATGATGTCTTATTTAAAAGGTCAACAATCATATTATAATCAATAAAAGTGAGTCCAAAAGCATATTGATTTCTTTTTAAAGGATAGAAATACCATTTTTCAATAAGTGCCTTATAAACCCTTCTAAAACGGTAAGGAAAATATTTAGGAAGTCTTAAAAAATCATACATTTTCGGAACAATTAGAAATTTATTTTTTGTTGACACTTTCTTAAATGCACTAATAATAAATTTCATCTCTTCCTTAGACCTTACATTTCCTATTGCTGATACGACATACTTATCACTTAAGCCAATATCAAATTTATATTTAATATTTTTAATTTTAAAATCACCTGTTAAACTCTGATAAAGAGGATGATATATTACTTCTTGCAAGCACAAATCAGTAAAAAGTGAATTGTACTTTTTTAAAGAATATTTCCCCAAATGTATCACTCCATCACAATGTTTATGAACTAAATCAAATAATTTTTTAAACTTATTATTACTATCGTAATGTGACACATGATCATTGAATAACAATACTAATTTTGATGATTTTTTCCAATTAATGATATTGTATTCTAATTCTTCTAATTGAGTTTGGCTAGGTTTCTCCCAATTAAAAATTGCTTCAGGAAATTGAATGTTTACTACGTCAAAACTCGAATTATAATCAGTAAACGTTCCAAAAGTGTACATACAAGATGAGTAATTCATTATTTCATCGAAATAAATATTAAAATCTTTTTTATGAGGTATAAAAACATTCATACATTACTCTTTGTTCAAAATCATTTGCTGCCAAATGCTTTTTTTAAAACTAATTTAATCAACTTTTTAAGACTAAAATGTTGCAAAACTTCTTTTGAAGTAATGTTTCTTTTCTGACTATTTTCAAAAAAACTAAATAATCCTTTCTTAGAAGTGTCAAAACCTCCATGATAGGAAATCATCAAATAGGTTTCCAATTTCATTTTATTTTCTTCAGCAGTAGTCTTGGCATTTTCATGTGCGCATGCATGTGCAAAATCTTCATTTATCCGATCAATTTTATATTTTTTAGAAATATTTATCCACAAATCAACATCCATACAGAAATACAATTCTTCATTTAGTGGTCCACATACATCCCACGCACTTTTTGAAAAGAAGCATGCTGGTTGCATAAAATCTTTTCCATCAGTCCATTGAAACAAACTTTGAGTATCAATTGGTTTATAATAATTAGGCGTATAAATTATTTCATTATTAAGATTAATTATATGACCTATTCCAACTAGTGCACCAATCTCTTTTTTCCAATTATAATTAGCAACTTTTGATAATACATTTGGCAACAAATAATCGTCACTGTTAATCCAATAAAAAATAGTCCCAGTTGCTCTTTTAAAGCCTTTATTTATAGCATCACTTTGACCATTATCAGGTTCTGAAACCCAATAATCAATTTGCGAATCATATTTTTTAATTAACTCAACTGAATTATCAGTACTTCCTCCATCAATAACAATATATTCAAAATTCTTATAATCTTGATTAATAACTGATAATATAGTTTTTTCTAAAAACTGGCCTTGATTATAGGAAGGAGTAACAATAGATATTTTAGGTAAATTGCTTTCCATTAGTGTTCTGATAATTTAAACGTTTGAGAAGTGCGATCAAAATAAAACAATGGTGCAAAATCAAAGTGCTTTTTAATCAGTTTTTTAACTGAATAATTATAAAAAAAGCGGATCAAATGATGAGAATTTACACTCTTATTCCTCAAATTTATAATTTTATCTGCGATCTCTTTATCAGACTTAGAAACATGACTTTTTAATTCAGATTTTAATATTTCTCTAGCCTCTTTATGATAATCATCTAAGTGTTCTAATGACAACTGATTACTTGAGCGAACTCTAAAGCCACTCAATAAAGCATCAATCGTAAATAGTTTTTGATGTCTAAAAAAACGTGTCCATAGTTCTAAATCTCCTGCCAATTTTAAATTGGTATTTAATTTTGAACCTGCTTGTTCCCATAAATTTCTACGCCAAAAAACTGATTCTTGTTGAATCCATTGATAATCATACGTATAGTAATTAAATTTTGACCAACGCTTGAAACCGTCAATTCTTATAGTTCTTCCACTTTCATCATAGGCAGATGGCATACCAACTAACCAATGTACTTTGTTGTAGTTTGAAAATATTTCAGAAACAATAGAAAAAGAACCTTTAACATACATGTCATCAGAATTAATCCAAGCCATAATTTCGCCAGTAGATTTATCAAAACCTTTTTGAACAGCATCATACAAACCCTTGTCTGGTTCAGAAATCCAATAAGCAAGTTTGTCTTGATATTTTTTTATAATTTCTATTGAATCATCAGTACTTCCGCCATCAATGATTATATATTCAAGGTTGGCATAATTTTGATTTAAAACAGATTGAATAGTTTGCTCTAAAAACTTTCCACCATTAAAGTTAGGTGTAACAATTGATATTTTAGGTAATTTATTCAAATTAATAAATTATTTATAAGCATTATAATCAAATGATTTATTGGTACTTGGCACAAAGAAAATATCCATTTGCCAAAAAGATTCATCGTGAGGTCTCAACATAAAATCTACCATTTCGATTGGTGAAAAGCCTAAAGTTTCCATGTAGGAACACATTTCAAAAAATTTAAGACTTTCTTTAGTCAATTTATAATTGTAAACTTCAATAACTACTAATTCTGCCTTTTTTATCAATTCCTTTGCTCCTTCCAATATTGGAATTTCAAAACCATGTGTATCCAATTTAAGCAAAAATGAACCGTCATAATTTCTTTTTTTAATTTCTTCGTCTAAACTTATAACAGGAACTTCAATACAATTTTTTTCAAGTTTAGTTTCTGATGCAATTCCTCCAAACAAACCAGTATTGTCAAAATAAATTTTCCCATTTTCTCTTCCTGCAGCAGCAATTACATAATCAATATTTTTAAATTCTTGTTTAAAAGAAACAAGACTGTCTTCATGCCCTGACTGTGCTTCAACTAATAAATATTGAGCATATGGAAAATACTTTAAACATTCCCTTGACCAACTACCATTAGATGCACCAACATCAATCACAAAATCTATAGAGAGTCCTCTATTTTTTTGTCTTTGCAAGGCTTCAAACATAGAGAACTTATTCTTAGGTATAGGTTTTATTCTATTAATTTTATAGTCAAACTTACTTAAACCAAAATTTATTCCATTCTTAATTTTTTTAACCAACATCTTATTATATCGATATTTTACTTAACCAAAACTGTTTATTTGTTTCATAGGGTTCTTCATCTCTATACCATGCGTGACAAGCAAATGGTAATTCTCCATGCAAATTATACAAATATTCAGGATGTCTATCCCATGAAAATGAAATTGCTTCTTTAGCAGTTGGCGAAATCAATTTATTGAATTTCACACTTGCTTCCATAAAGAAAACATCTTCGTTTATTCTATTTATTTTGGAAAGATAATTGAAATTATTCTTATACCCTAAAAGTCTTAATGGCAATCGAAAAGTCCATTTAAAGAAATTATATTTATTCTGCTCTTTTAATAGTTTTCTTTCTCTCTGGAGTCCTTTAAAACCTAATGATGCCTTTGAATTCAATAGTTTGGATATATTTGGAATATTCCTAAGAGATAAACCTCCATTTCCTGGAAACCACATTTTTGCTCCAGTATTTGGATTTCCTCTAAATTTTTCGAACCATATCCCACCAATATAATCATAACCCTTTGAAGCCCAATTCAATAATTCGTCTTTAAAAACATAGCAATCTGTTTGATACAAGAGCATATATTCAAAATCAGAAAATGTTTTATAAAAACTGTCTCTCAGCATTAACATATTATAAGCAAACAGGTCTTTGAAATACTTTGGATCAAAAAAACGAAATTCGGTTATTTGAGGAAAGTTTAATTTGTAAAATTCTAAATTTAATCCATTAGGACAAATAAAATGAATTTGATAATCGGAAAGAATACTGATACATTGTTTTACCGAGATAACTTCATATTCATTTAAAATCTCTTTATAAATTGGTATCACTATACATATTTGTTCTTTATTCATATAGCATTTCCTTTATATAAATAAATCTTATTTCTTCTCAATTGTCTTAAAATAAATCTAATAAATTTAAAATAATATTCATTAATTTTATTACTGCTATCATCGAGTATATTATTTAAATAATGAATTAACTTACTGTAAGTTAATCTTTTAAGTCCGAACTTAAACAATAAATGATACTTATCCTTTTGAAATTCTAAATCTTCTTGTGTAGAACTAATTCCAGAATCTCCATAATTAGCAATAATTATATCTACATATTGATGTGAAACTTGGTTTGAAAAAAACCATTTAATATTATGATGCCAATCGGAAAGTATTGGATATTTTAAAGAAAATAGACCAATCTTTTTAAAGACCGATTTATTTAAAAAAATAGATTGATGACATATATTACGATTTTCAATTTTTGCATAATCAAATTCTCCATCATACGTTCCATTAAAAACTGGCGATGTAACATTTCCATAAATCACATCATTATTTTTTAACTCATCAAGTTTTGAGATATGATTAAGAACATTAGGATTATAAAAACTATCATCACTACCCATAAAATATAACCATTCTCCGCTAGAGAATTTAATTCCTTTGTTCATTGCATCATAAATACCCTTATCATTCTCAGAAACAACTTTTAAATTTTCAATTTTATTTGAAAACTCATTTACTTTATCAATTGTTGCATCAGTTGACAAACCATCAATAATAACAACTTCGAAATCTTTAAAATTTTGATTTACAACACTATCCAAACAATTATCAATTGTATTTTCAGAATTGAATGTTGGGATAATTATTGATATTAAAAACTTGCTTTTTCTCAAAAAAATTATTTTTTATTTCTTATTGATTTTGTTCTATAATGCAATGATTGCATCAATCTATTTGCTAAATATTTAGGTGAATAATTGAGAAACCTAAGTTTACTAATTTTATATTTCCACTTTTGATTGAAAGATGTTGAATTTTCTATTATTTTATCATGAAAATCTATTATTTTGGCTTTCAAATAATACTTATACTTTGATTTAATGTCTCTTTGATTGTATAAAAACAAAAATCTCATTAGCGTAATAATGTAATTATGCTGTTTAGACTGGCCTTGCCATATTCCTCCTTGATGCAATCTATATGCCGACATATTTTCATCCAAATAATGTAAATCACCATGCTTAGTTATCAAAATATCTAAAATAAAATCAGACCCAATCTTAATATATTCATCAAGTTGTGATTTTATTGCAACAGATTTAAACATAATTGAAGCAGTTGAATAACTACTTTTTAATATTTTCAAACAATCTTCTTGATTCCATACTTTTGCTTCAGTATTTACGAAATATTGCTTGTTTATCATTTCATTATTTTGATTTACCGTAATAGAATTATGAAAACATCCAACAGCTTTAGGATTCTCTCTTAAGTAATCAACTTGCTTTTGAAGTTTGTAAGGGTCGGTCCAATAATCATCACCTTCACAAATTGTTATATATTTTCCTGAACTTTGTTTAATAGATTGTACAAAATTATAACGGCCTGTTGGCTTGCCATTCATTAGAATCACATTATTACGTGAACGGAGAAACAAATTAATTTTGTTCGAATATTTTTCAGAATATTTAATACAAATCTTTCTAGTTTTATCATTACTTTCATCTTCCCCTAAAACAATTTCGTATTTAAAATTAGTCTTTTGAAATAGAATTGAATCTAAACACTTTTCTATATATTTTTCATGATTATATGTTGTAACAATAACACTAACTAGAGGCTGCATTCTAATTCGTTAAATATTCTTCAGGCAAATCAAACCCAATTTTTTCTTGAAACTTTTGATTAGACTCAACAAACATATTTTTCAAAAACTCTTTAATTTTTAAAGGGTATTCAAATTCAATTTCTTTATTATTATTTAATTGTTGAGCTTTTTTGATATTACTATTTTTTACTCTTGCATCATGATATAAAAAATCATCATGAATATTAATATTAAGTTCTTCTCTAAAATAATCTTTTAACCTATGAAAATTGGTACCTGTACTATAAGACTGATTTCCAATGCCATGAATATTTTCTCTATTTAATATTCTCATAGAATATAATTCAGAATTGGATAAAGGCTTATTATGATGATTCAAAGTAGTATTTATAGAAGTAATTTCTAATTTTTTTGACAAATGATTAGTTAAAGCACAAACACCTTTATCGTAAATTAACTCTCCTGAACTATGTCTAAAGTTTTCAATTGGAATAATTATCATATTTTCTTTTCCAAAGTATTTGGAATAAACATCAAACAAATAATCATAATTAAAATCATAAATAAAGTTCTTATCTCTAGAATAATATATATAGTTTAAGTAATCTTGAAAAGTTCCATAAAAACCTATTTTTATTGATTCTTTATACAAAGATTCTATCAATTTAAATTGCTCACGGACTATTATTATTACTTTACTATTCTTTCCAAATGCATTAAAAACTCTTCTAGCTTTTTCTTCAATTTCAATTTGATCAGGAGTAAATGTAAATGAAAGCAATTCTAAGGATATACCACAAGCCTTTTTGCTTGAATCTTGATAAAATTTTTGGAATTGAAAATCAAAATTTTCATTGATCATCTTTTCATTTATTTTATAGGATAAATTTTTACTGTATTGAAAATGATTTTCACAAGCTGCACTAATATTGGAAGAAATATAATCAACATTACTACCAACTCCAACACCTAAATGCATTATCTCAGGGTGGGCAGAAAAAAAATCTCTCTGAAGAGTAGTTGATAAATTTTTTGGCATTCCAATATGTATATATTTAATTTTTTTCATTCAATCATTTTTTCAAAACGGCATAACCAAAACCACTTTCTCCAAAGCCATTTCCATTATAAACTAAATATCTTGTACCTTTATGTAAGTATGTTGTTGTATATTCTTGCATTATATCTTCCCAATCTTGAACATAATTTTTAAAATCTATTTTCTTATCCATTCTTACCCAATTCAATCCATCATTTGATTCAGCATAGCCAATTCTATAACTTTTTGATGCATCAATTCTATAGTTTACTGAATTTCTAAAAGAATAAATCATTTTATAAACATCATCAGTCTTATATACACAAGGCTTTCCAATGGCGTGGGTAAAATCATCATAATCAATACATATATTTTTCTTTCTAGTCCAGTTTATACCATCATTAGATTCTGCATATTTAATTAAATAAAAAGGCTCAGGCCAATTATTTACATTTTTCCATCCAGTACATGAAACATACCACATTTTCCATAGACCATTTTCAAAAATCACATATGGTGCAGTATTAAAATATGGTTCATCTTTATCTCGATCTAATATTGGGCCTAAAGAGTATTTTTTAAATGTATTTCCTCCATCACGACTTATTGCAAGTCCAATTGAAAGTCGGTATGAAACTGTAATTTGTGGATTCCATCCAATGTAATACAAATAAACTATTCCATTAACATTTACAATTGATGAAGGCATAATACCATTGTCATCAAATGTTCCTTGAAATCCTAAATCCAAAATAGGATTGTCAGCTATTTTATAAATTTCTGAAGGATTCTCTGGATTTACATCAATATATGTAGGGATACTTCTACCTTTTATATCTCTTGTAGAAAAGTATATTCTCAAAATATCTTCAGATATTTTATAACAAACTGGTAGTGCTGCATAATGATTTATCCAATTTGAATTATTTTTTTTTGGATTAAATATTAACCCTTTTTTCTCCCAATTCATAATTAGTACAAATTATAACTTATTTTACTATCCAATTTTTTTGCTGGATTACCAACATAAACTCCCCATTCTTCTGTTTCTTGTTTGGTCAAACTAGCACCCATAGCAAGTAACGTCCCTTTTGCTATTTTAGAATAATCTCGAATAGTAGCATTGACCCCAAAAAAACAATTTGATTCTATAACGCAATGACCTGACATAACAACATGCGAAGTAAAAAAGACATGATCTTTAATAACTCCATGATGACCTATATGATTACCACTCCACAAAATCACATTATTACCAATCTTAGTAAATGGCTGAATAGTATTGTCTTCTAATATAAAACAATTTTCTCCAATTTCATTATTAAATAAAGTAGCCTTAGAACTTACATAGGATATATAGTTATAGCCTTTTAATTTTCCTTCATTATATATTTTCTCTCTTAGTGTATTCATTTTTCTACCAGTCATTGGGACAAATAATTTATATTCAGAAGGAGGAAAATACTTTTCTAATTCCTCAAAAGCAATAACTGGCAAACCTTTGTATATATTTTCGGTCAAATATTCTTTTGAAACAGTAAATGCGACAACATTATGTTCAGAATCATTGGTTAAATAATAATGCGCCAATTCTGCTGTATCCAAAACTCCAAAAATTATCACTTTAGCCATAATTAAATAAGTTTATAATTATTTATTAGTTCTTTTATTTCAATCTTAGAATTAAACATCAAAACATCAATGATTGATAAACCATTAACGAATTCATTATTAAATTGCTTATAAGGTTTTAATTCATTTTTAATAAAATGTAAATTAATTCCCTTTTTTTTAAACGCAGTTTTATTATATAATTCTAATCCTCCAATTGGATTAATATAATTTTCACATCCACTTTCTTTAGCAATATTAATCAATCTTTCAGACTTTTCTTGCCCTTGAGTACTAAAGTATTTCCTGGAACTAACTTCAAAATTTATATTGATTTCTAAATATCTAGAAATCAATATAATACTAGCAATCGCTAGTTCTGAAATACTATTATATTCTAATTTAAATACTGATGAAACTAACTGAAAAGTTTCTTTAAAATACGGTGCTTTCTTATAATTTTGATCTAAAGTTTTAAGAAAATTGCTAATCCAATATTCGTCTATTAAAATCTCAACATCTTTAATTATTTTATTTTGAGAAGCTTTTGCTAATGGTATGGTAAATAATAAATCTTTATTATTACACAATATTTTATTCCTATTTATCCATCCTCTTTTTATAAAATTTACATCATCATAAAACACGAAGGTATCAACAGCATTAATAAGTTGAAAGTAACCCAAGTAAGGAAACACATATGGTTGCATTATAGCTATTTTCATAATTGTGATATAACAATATTTGATATTTTAGTTACTATATTCTTTGGCAAATCATAATGCAATGGTAAACACAATATTCTACTTGAAATAGATTCTGAAACTGGACAACTATAAAAATCAACATAATCTAATCTATTTAAACTTGGGTAAAAATATCGGCGTGGATATATATCACTGTTATTTAATTTAATCACTACTCTTTTTAACACCTCCTCATTTTGAAAAATCACAGGATAATAAGAATAATTCCATTCGGTATTCTCTCTTATTTTTAATAACTGTATATCTAAATCATTAAAGTATGAATTATAAAGTTCAACAACTTTTTTCCTTCCATTAAGTATTTTACTCATGTAGGGTAATACTGCTAATCCCATTGCTGCTTGTAACTCGCTAATTTTGGCATTTATTCCAATGCCAGAAAAATTTTCTTTTCCTTTATGACCAAAATTATGCATTTTAAAGATCTCATCATCTAGCAGATTATTATTACTAATTATTGCACCACCTTCACCTGTATGAAACAATTTAGTTGCGTGAAAACTACATGTACTTATATCACCAAATTTAAAAATACTTTGGTTTAAATATTTTACTCCAAAACAATGCGCAGCATCATAAATCACTTTCAAATTATATTTCTTAGCAATTTGATCTATTTTAATAGCATTACATGGATTACCAAAAACATGAGTAACTAATATTGCTGAGGTATTTTTATTTATAGCACCTTCAATTTTAGTTTCGTCAATTGTTAGATATTCTGGATGAATATCAACAAAAACTGGTTTGCAATTTTCCCATACAATACTAGAAGCAGTAGCTACATAACTAAAAGGTGTTGTAATTATTTCTCCATTTAATTTCAATGCCTTAATAGCTATTTGTAATGGTAAGGTTCCATTTGTTGTAATAAGAACATTATCAATCTTTAGATACGATTTTAATTTTTTTTCTAGTTCTTTAACTAAAACCCCTCTATTTGTTAACCAATTAGTCTCCCATGCTTTTTTTAAAATATCGTGATATTCATTTTGAGGCGGTAAAAAAGTTTTAACAACGTTAATCATAGTAAATTATACTTCATATTTATCAAATATTTTAAAAAGCAATTTTTCCTTCTCTTTTACTCTATTTTTAAGACTTTCATCAAAATAATCACTTATACTTTTATCTTCTGGTGTAGAATTGTTAATTTTTTTGGCTGTTTTTACATCTTTTAAATCATTCTTCTTATAACCATTACTCAACAAAAAATTATATAGATCATCATTTAAATTTGATTGATTTAAAAAATGAACATCAAACATATCAGATTTAAAGGAACTACTTGACAAATAATTTTCATCAATCTTACTAAGTATTTCAAAAGGTTTTTTAAAATAAAATGCAATAAATTGGGAACTTGCTGCGCCAATCGGCAGTTTTCGATTTACTTTAGGATGCAATTCCCAAGGGTTAAATTCTAACATTAATTGTATAAATTCCTTAAAGGATAAATTAGGATAGTTTTTAAACTTATTTAAGATTACTTTTTCATCCAACCATGGTGAAACCTTCCAGTCACCATACTCAAAAACCGAAATATATCTTTCAAATAAATCTCTTTTTACTGATACAATCTTTTTATAACTATGCTCTTTTGGTATTTGACAACATAATCCATGTTCATCTTCAACACCATATCTCAATTTATCAGCTCTTATATTTGGTAACCACAAATTCAATAAGTTATTTTTCTTTTTAATAAAGGAAAAAAATCTATCATTATTATCAATATCAGAATGTATTTTTTTCAAAGTCTCCCTAACAAAAGTACTTCCTGTTTTTGGAAAATTAATAATGACAAATTTTTTAGTAATCAACATAGTTTACTTAACATTTACTTGAATTACAGGTTGAATAACACCATTAGTTTGAATAAATACATCACTCTTCAAATCATTTTTCACTTCAAATGAAATAATATCATTCACTTTAAACTTTGCATGGCCAGATCTATTCTCAACAACTCTTAATTTAATGCTATAAACACCAACATTTAGGTTTGGTCTTTCAATAACTAAATTTAATTTTTGAGAAATGTCAATTACATTGGAAATAGGAGATTTATTTGAAAATCCAGTTCCCACATTAAAAATTAATTGTTCTTTTTCGCTATAAAAAGCTGTTGAAATATCAATTCTCTTATTGGTTTCTTTTAATATGGTAAAATCAACTTCAATATTTAAATCATCACTTATATTAATTTGTTCTTTCGATTTATTGACTGAAATTGAATTAATTTTAACAAAATCATTTCCTAAATCATCAAAACTCAAATGTTTGGCGGTTTCAATATTATTATTTTTCAAATAAAAATCTACCGATTCTTTAGCAGTTCCTCTAAAAACTATATTTCCATTTTCCAATACAATTCCATTCTCACATAAACTCTCTACAGCGTTCATATTATGGCTAACAAACAATACTGTTCTACCATCGCCATAAGAAATATCTTGCATCTTACCAATCGCCTTTTTTTGAAATTCTTTATCTCCTACTGCCAAAACTTCATCAATTATTAAAATATCAGGTTCTAAAAATGCTGCAACAGCAAATGCTAATCTAACCGTCATTCCACTTGAATACCGCTTTGTTGGTGTATCAATATATTTTTCACAGCCCGAAAAATCAATAATTTCATCTAATTTTGAAGCAATTTCTTTTTTAGTCATCCCTAAAATAGCTCCATTTAAAAATATATTCTCGCGTCCTGTTAATTCAGGATGAAAACCTGTACCAACTTCCAATAACGAAGCTATTCGTCCTTTGGATTTAATACTTCCTGTTGTTGGACCTGTAACTTTTGATAATATTTTTAAGAGAGTTGATTTACCAGCACCATTACTACCAATAATTGCCATAACTTCCCCCCTTTTCAACTCGAAATTTATATCCTTTAATGCCCAAACATATTTTGAGTCTCCAATTTTTGTTCTATCGTTTACATCACCTACTTTTAAAAAAGGGTCTTCTTTTCCTCTAAGTGAATACCACCAACGCTTTAAATCGTCACTAATATTACCTGTTCCTATAGTACCAAGTTTATATTGTTTTGAAACGTTTTCTATTTTTAAAATTACATCATTCATTAAACTGTATCAATAAAGTTTTTTTCAGATTTATTAAATATAATTATTCCAAAAAATAAAATAACTAATGTTACAAATGTAGCATATACAAACTTTGACCAGTCAAAATCACTTACATTCAACAACATACCTCTAACCGATTCTATAATAAAAGTTAATGGGTTATATTCAACTACCCAAGCATATTTTGGCATTTTTTCAACAAAAAATGAGATTGGATACATAACAGCTGAAAGATACATTAACAATTGAAGTCCAAAACCAACTAAAATCTTAATATCCCTATATTTAGTTACCAAAGATGAAATAATCATTCCTAAGCCCAAACCTAGCAATCCCATTAACAAAACCATAACAGGAAACATGAACACATACTTTGTTAAACTTATTTCAGCTCCTAAAGAATAAAAATAGATATAAAAAGCAGAAAAAATTAACAACTGAATTCCAAACCTTAACAAATTGGAAATTACTACTGACATAGGCATAATTATTCTTGGAAAGTAAACTTTTCCAAAAATCCCAGCATTTTTATTAAAAGTATCTGATGTTGAAGTAAAACATGACTTGAAATAATTCCAAATAGTAATTCCTGCTAAATTGAATAGAAAAGGAGGCACTGTTCCTGTAGAAATATTCGCAACATTATTAAATATCAGTGTAAAGATTATTGAAGTAAACAAAGGTTGTATTAAATACCATAAAGGGCCTAAAATAGTTTGTTTGTATGCAGTTACAACATCCCTTTTAACAAATAAAAACAATAAATCTCTATACGACCAAACTTCTTTTAGATTTAAATCTAAAAGTTTGTTTTTAGGAGTTATCTCAAATAACCAGTCATCTTTAATGTGAGAGTTATTAGACATTTACTTGATGATACTTTAAATAAAATTTCACAAATTCTTTAATTCCGTCTTCTAAATTAGTTTGAGGCTTAAAATCAATATAATCAAACAAACTTTCAACATTAGCATAAGTTGAAACTACATCTCCTGGCTGCATAGGCTTAAATACACTTTTACCTTTTTTTTCTAATGCCTTTTCTAACGCTCTTACAAAATCCATTAAGGCCACAGGACTATTATTACCAATGTTAAATATCTGATAAGGGGCCTTACTCTTGGAAGGCTTTGGGTTTTTTATATCAAATTTTGGATTATCTCGTTCAGGTTTTAATGGAATTAAACGTTTAATACTTTCAACAATATCATCAACATACGTAAAATCTCTACTCATTTCACCATTATTGAAAATTTGGAATTCATTTCCTTCTATTATTGCTTTAGTAAATATATACAAAGCCATATCTGGTCTTCCCCAAGGCCCGTAAACTGTAAAAAAACGTAATCCAGTACTTGGAATATCATATAAATGAGCGTAAGAATGTGCCATCATTTCATTTGCTTTCTTGCTAGCCGCATACATTGCTAATGGATGATCCGTAGAATTATCTTCATGAAAAGGTATTTGCTCACTTATACCATAAACAGAGCTAGATGAAGCAAAAACTAAATGCTCAACAGGATGCTTTCTACAACATTCTAAAAGGTTTAAGAAACCAGTAATATTATTATCTACATAAGAATGCGGATTTATCAAAGAATATCTAACTCCTGCTTGCGCTGCAAGATTCACCACATAGTCAAACTTATACTTTTCAAACAAACCTTTTAAAGCCTCTTGATCCTTTAAGTCTAATTTAATAAAAGTGATTTCTCCAGTTAATTCTTCATTATCTTTAATATCAGAAGTATTAATATTAAGTTCGTTAAGTCTGGCTAGTTTCAAGTTAGGATCATAATAATCATTAATATTATCTATACCTATAACCTGGTAACTATCAGCTACTAATTTTTTTGACAAATGAAACCCAATAAATCCTGCGGCTCCAGTAATTAACACTTTTTTCATTATAATCGAATATGTGATTTTTCTTTAGGTAACATCGCTTTCACATCAAATATTACATGCGGATTATCTAAATATTGTTCTAAATTTATTTCTTTAAACTCATCATGAGCAACAGCAATTATTACTGCTTGGTATCGATTCTTAACATCATTTAATGAAGATATTAAATCAATATCGTACTCATGCTTCACTGCTGCAACAGTAGCCCAAGGATCGTAAACATCAACATTGACATCATATGATTCTAGTTCAGTCACAATATCTATGGCTCTTGAATTTCTTATATCTGGGCAATTTTCTTTAAATGCTATCCCTAAAACCAATACATTGGCATTATTTACTGCTATTTCCTTCTTCACCATCATCTTAATAGTCTCAATAACTACAAATTTACCCATACTATCATTAAGCCTTCTACCAGATAGAATTATTTCTGGATTGTATCCAAGACTTATTGCTTTTTGAGCCAAATAATATGGATCAACACCTATACAGTGCCCTCCTACTAATCCAGGCTTAAATGGAAGGAAATTCCATTTAGTGCCTGCTGCTTCTAAAACTTCATTAGTATCAATATCCATAAGTCTAAATATCTTAGATAATTCATTTACAAATGCAATATTAATATCTCTTTGGGCATTTTCAATCACTTTCGCAGCTTCAGCAACTTTTATTGAAGGTGCTTTATGAGTTCCAGCATCAATTATTGAAGCATACACTTCATCAATTTTATTGGCAATTTCTGGAGTTGATCCAGAAGTTACTTTCAATATCTTAGTTACGGTTTTTTCTTTATCGCCTGGATTTATTCTTTCAGGGGAATACCCAACATAAAAATCGGTATTAAAAACTAAATTTGATGCAGATTCTAAAATAGGAACACATTCTTCTTCAGTAGCTCCTGGATAAACCGTTGACTCATAAACAACAACATCTCCTTTCTTTAAAACGTTTCCAACAGTTTCACTAGCGCTAAAAAGAGGTTTTAAGTCTGGCTTTTTTTGTTCATCAATTGGTGTAGGAACTGTAATTATATAAAAATTAGCGTCTCCTAAATCTTCTATATTACTAGTTAGATAAAGGGTTTTATTAAACAACACATCATTTAATGAATTTTCATCAACTTCTAGAGTGTAGTCTTTACCTTTATTTAAATCGTCAATTCTAAAATTATCAATATCAAAACCAATAACTTTATATTTTTTTGCAAATTCTACAGCAAGTGGTAATCCAACATAGCCTAAACCAATAATTGCAATCTTAGTTTCTTTCATTTCTTTTCGGTTAAAGCAAATTTAAAATTAAATAAAGAAAATACTCTTTTATTCAACTAATAATTTAACGAAGTTTTAAACAATTTATTGATAAAAAATTATTGTCGGAATACTTAAACTTTATACATTTGATTTGTAAAAATAAATGTAAGAATGAAAAAACAATTAATAGAGTGTGTTCCTAATATAAGCGAAGGAAAAGATTTAGCAAAAATAAATACAATTGCTAAAATTGTTGAAACAGTTGAAGGCGTTAAATTATTAGATGTTGATCCTGGAAAAGCAACCAATAGAACTGTTATTACTTTTGTTGGTGAGCCAAACAATGTAATTGAGGCTGCATTTAGACTTATTAAAAAGGCTGCTGAATTAATTGACATGAGTAAACATTCTGGTGAGCATCCTAGGTTTGGCGCAACAGATGTTTGTCCTCTAGTTCCTATTTCTGGAATTTCACTTGATGAAACTGCAGTATATGCAAAAAAATTAGGAGAAAGAGTTGGTAATGAATTAGACATTCCGGTTTATCTTTATGAAAATGCGGCACAAGAAGAAAAAAGAAAAAACCTTGCAAACTGTAGGTCTGGAGAATATGAAGGTTTGAAAGAAAAATTAGTAGATTCAAATTGGAAACCAGATTTTGGTCCAGCAGAATTCAACAATTCTGTACAAAAAACAGGAGCGACAGCAATCTCAGCAAGAGATTTTTTAATTGCATATAATATCAATTTGAATACTACTTCAACTAGAAGGGCAAATGCTATCGCTTTTGATATTAGAGAAGGTGGAAGAGTTAAAAGAGAAGGAAATCCAATAACAGGAAAGAAAGTACTAGATGAAAATGGTGAGCCAGTTAGAATTCCTGGAAAATTAAAAGCAGTCAAAGGAATAGGATGGTATATTGAAGAGTATGGAATTGCTCAAATTTCATATAATCTCACTAATATTAGCATAACCTCAATGCATGAAGCCTTTGACGAAACTGTTAAATCGGCAACAAAAAGAGGACTTAGAGTTACAGGATCGGAATTAATTGGATTAATTCCATTACAAGCAATGTTAGATGCAGCAGATTATTTTTTAATCAAACAACAACGTTCTTTAGGAGTATCGGAAAGTGAAAAAATTAAAATTGCAGTTAAATCTCTTGGATTAGATGATTTGAAATCATTTAATCCGCAAGAAAAAATTATCGAATATCTTTTAGATAGTGATTCCAAAAAATTGGTTGATTTAACATTAACTGATTTTGCTGATGAAACCGCTGGCGAGTCTATGGCTCCAGGAGGCGGCTCAATTTCTGCTTATGTTGGAAGTTTAGGGGTTTCTTTGGGAACAATGGTTGCAAACCTATCTGCACATAAAGCAGGATGGGATGATAAATGGGAATTTTATTCAAAATGGGCTGAGAAAGGTCAAGCATATAAAGACAAATTACTTTTCTTGGTTGATGAAGATACAAATGCTTTTAATAGAATTATCAACGGGTTTAGAATGCCTAAATCTACTCCTGAGGAAAAAGAAATTAGACAAAAAGCAATTCAAGATGCAACAAAATACGCTACTGAAATTCCACTAGAAGTAATGAAAACTGCCTATAACTCTATTGAAGTTATGGAAGCAATGCTAAAAGAAGGTATGGAGAGTTCGCTATCCGATGCAGGAGTTGGTGTTCTTTGTGCTCGTTCGGCAGTATTAGGAGGCTATTTTAATGTTCGCATTAACGCTAAAGATATAAAAGACCAACAATTTGTTAATCGTATTTTAACAGAAGCAAAAGAAATCTATCAAAAAACGATTGATAAAGAAAAAAATGTAATTGAATATATTGATAGTAAAATCTAAAAAAAAGCGAAAGTTTCAACTTTCGCTTTTTTATGAGTTAAAATGAATAGGACAAACCTATTCTAAGGTTATTTACTTTTATATCTCGATAAACTGCTTCATTATCGGATAAATTTGATAAACCAAATGAATAATCGCTTTCCAATTTAATTTTATCAGAAATTTTATAAGACAACCCTGTATCAAATCCAAGATTAAGTGACTTATAATACATTGGTTTTTCAGTCAAAAACCCAACACTTGGTCCTGCTTTAATTTGGAAATCTTCACTAATTGGGTAATTAAATTGAATAGGTGCATGTACCTGACTTAAATCTCGTACTCCACCTAGATAAACTATACTTGGTTGCAACTTGATTTCACCTAGACCAAGGTCTAAATCATCAAATTCTAAACCTGCATAAAATCCTGATTCACTAAAACTGTTCCAATCATCTCCCATATAATTTTTTTGACACAACTTAACTGAAGTAAAACCTGCTTTAGGAGTAACACAAGATGACAAAAAAACAATAACCATCAAATAAATAAATTTCTTCATAATTGTAAATTTTTATAGTTAGTGAGATAAATATAGTAAATAATACTCTAACAACCAAATAGTTATAAATTTTCCAATTCAAATATTATAAAATTAAGGTAAAAATATTATCTTTGTATAAGTACTTATATAAATAATTATGTATGGATAAATTATATCAATTTGGAGAATTAGCATTTGGATCAAGAATAAAAAGATTGAGCGATGTATTAATGAAAGATGTTAAGCAAGTGTATAAAGATCTTTATATAGATTTTGAACCAACACACTTTCCAGTATTCAAAACTATATATGAAGAAAAGCAAGTAAATATTGGTAAACTATCAGAATTTTTAGAGTTAAGTCAGCCAGCAATAACACAATTTGTAAATGCATTACAGAAAAAAGGGTTAATAAGTATTGTAACTAATAAATTGGATAAAAGAAAGAAGATTGTACAGTTATCAAATAAAGGTCTAATTATGATTGATAAACTAATTCCTATTTGGGAAGTTATAGGAAATCAATTAACTGACTTGATTACTAATGAATCAACAACATTTATGAATCATTTAAAATTAACAGAGGAGAAACAAAAAGAGAACTCATTATATAAAAGAATCATAGAGCATCAGAAAAAACAAGTAGAAATTATTGAGTATAATTCAAAATACGATTCCCTTTTTCATGATTTGAATATCGAATGGCTAGAAACATATTTTTATGTAGAAGATCACGACAAAGAAGTTTTAAGTAATCCAAAGTCATATATTATTGACAATAACGGTTATATTTTTTATGCAAAGTATCAGAATGAAATTGTTGGCACTGTTGCACTTATGAATGAACCTGAAGGCTATGAATTAAGTAAAATGGCAGTTTCTCCAAAATACAGAGGACTAAAAATTGGGCAAAAAATGATGGACCATTGTATTGAATTTGCAAAAAATAAAAATTGGAACAAACTACTACTCTACTCTAATAAAAAACTTGAAAACGCCATTTATATTTATAGAAAATATGGTTTTATGGAAGTTGAATTAGAAAAGGACAGCCCTTATGAAAGAAGTGATATAAAAATGATTTTAAGATTTTAAAAAACTTTGTACAGCAAGTTCGTAACCTTTTAAACCAAATCCAACTATAATTCCTGCAGCATTTTTGGAAACATAAGAGTGGTGTCTATATTCTTCTCTGTTATATACATTAGAAATATGAACTTCGATAGTTGGTGTTTCAATTGCTTTTACAGCATCACCGATTCCAATTGAAGTGTGCGTATACGCTCCAGCATTTAGAATAATTCCATCATATGAAAAACCAACTTCATGTAATTTATCAATAATCTCGCCTTCAATATTAGATTGATAATAAGTAAAATCAATATTTCCATACTTCTTTTTCAAAGATTCTAGATAATCATCAAAAGAAGTATTCCCGTAAGTTTCTGGTTCTCTTCTACCTAACAAGTTAAGGTTTGGCCCATTTAAAATTAGTAACTCCATTAAAGCAAAAAAATAAAATTTTAGACAACTAATATCCAAATATATTCATTATGTTTGATTAATAATCAATTAAAATTAAATTTATGAAAAAATTACTTTTTGCTGCTATTGCAGTATTATCAATCACATTTTCACAAGCTCAAAACAATGCAGTTAAAGTCAATCCAATAGGAATTGCGTTTGGAGTAGCAAATGCTGGTTACGAATTCTCAGTGAACGACAAGCAAACTGTTACAATCGCTGGTTTATACTATGATCGCTCTTCAATATCAGGTTTTGGAGCTGGTGCAGAGTATAGGTTTTATTTTAGTGATACTGCTCTAAAAGGATGGCATGCTGGACCAAGCATTGGTTATTTTTCTCTTGAAGATGAATTTGACAATTCTGGTAGTGTTTTTAATGTAGGTGGTGAAGTTGGTCATCAATGGATCTTTGGTGAACATTTTGCATTAGATGTTTTTGCAGGAGTTGCTGTAGCAGCAAGCAAAGCAGATAACTTAAATGTAAATAATACAACTATAGGACTTGGTGTATCATTAGGTTATGCATGGTAATTATTATCAATATATAATAAAAAAAGTCACCATTTTGGTGGCTTTTTTATTTTTTATATTTACACTATGAAATGGCAACAAGCGATACATGACTACAAACTTCATCTAAAAATAGAGCGCGGTTTATCTCAAAATTCTATTGATAGTTACGCAAGGGACATTAAAAAACTAACACTTTTCTTAGAAGGTAATTCAATACTTGTATCGCCAATTAAAATTACTAATGATACCATTCAACAGTTTATATATGATGTTTCAAAAAATATCAATGCGCGTACGCAAGCAAGATTAATTTCAGGATTGCGAAGTTTTTTTGATTATCTAATATTTGAAAACTACAGAACTACTAACCCAACAGATTTACTTGAATTTCCAAAAATTGGTAGAAAACTACCAGACACACTTTCAATAATTGATATTGATAAAATTATCTCTACCATTGACTTAAGTAAACCTCAAGGTGAAAGAAATAGAACAATATTAGAGACTTTGTATAGTTGTGGCTTACGCGTTTCGGAATTGATAACGCTAAAAATTTCTGATTTATTTTTTGACGAAGGGTTTATAAGAGTCATTGGAAAAGGAAATAAACAACGACTTATTCCTATAAATTTAAAAACTCAAAAATATATTACTTTTTATATAGATGATATCCGACGTCATATTAAGATTCAAAAAGGGTTTGAAGACACTTTGTTTTTAAACCGTAGAGGAAAACAGTTAACGAGAGTAATGATATTTACTATTGTTAAAAATGCAACGATAAAGGCAGGAATCAAAAAAAATATCAGTCCACATACTTTTAGGCATTCATTTGCTACTCACCTATTAGAAAATGGCGCTGATTTACGCTCTATCCAACAAATGTTGGGTCATGAGAGTATTACTACTACCGAAATATATATGCACTTAGACAAAAGTCATTTAAGAAATGTGATGGAACAATTTCATCCTAGAAAATAAAAAAGCATCCTATAAGGATGCTTTAAATTATAAAATTACGTTTCTTTACTTCGCAACATTCACAGCACGAGTCTCACGAATTACCGTTACTCTTACTTGTCCTGGATAGGTCATGTCGTTTTGAATTTTTTGAGAGATATTAAACGAAAGCTCAGCAGCTTTCATATCATTCACCTTTTCGCTTTCTACAATTACTCTCAATTCTCTTCCTGCTTGTATAGCATAAGCTTTTTGTACACCAGAGAATCCAAATGCAACATCTTCTAAGTCTTTCAAACGTTGTATATAAGAATCTAACACTTGGCGTCTTGCTCCTGGTCTTGCACCAGAAATTGCATCACACACTTGAACTATAGGAGAAATCATTGATTTCATTTCTATTTCATCATGGTGCGCTCCTATGGCGTTACAAACATCAGGCTTTTCACCATACTTTTGAGCCCATTCCATACCTAACAATGCGTGTGGCAATTCACTTTCAGTATCTGGAACTTTACCAATATCATGTAATAAACCAGCGCGCTTAGCAACTTTAGGGTTTAGACCTAATTCGGAAGCCATAATACCACATAAATTTGCTACTTCTCTAGAGTGTTGTAGTAAGTTTTGACCATATGAAGAACGGAATTTCATACGCCCAACAGTTTTTATTAGTTCAGGATGTAAACCATGAATTCCTAAATCAATAACCGTACGCTTTCCTACTTCAATTATCTCTTGATTAATTTTCTTTTCAGTTTTCTTAACTACTTCTTCAATTCTTGCTGGATGAATTCTCCCATCGGTCACTAAATTATGTAATGACAATCTAGCAACTTCACGGCGTACAGGATCAAAACAAGATAAGATAATTGCTTCAGGAGTATCATCCACTATTATCTCTACGCCTGTCGCCGATTCCAATGCACGTATATTTCGCCCTTCTCTACCAATAATTCTACCTTTAACATCATCAGATTCAAGATTGAATACCGATACACAATTTTCAACCGTTTGTTCAACTCCTACTCTTTGAATAGTGCTTAAAACAATTTTTCTTGCTTCTTGATCGGCAGTTAACTTGGCTTCCTCTAAAGTTTCTTGAATAAATGCCATAGCATCAGTTTTGGCTTCTTCTTTTAGAGATTTAACCAGTTCTTCTTTAGCATCATCAGCTGATAAACCAGAAATTACTTCTAGGTTTTCAACTTGCTTTTTATGCAGTTTTTCTATTTCATTTTCGCGACGCTCAATGAAGTCTAGTTTATAATCTAAATCCGCATTTTTCTTTTCCAATTGCTGGTTTAGACGCTTAGTTTTTTCTAATTCATTATGTGCTTGACTTTCTTTGTCTTTACTTTTCTTTTCTAATTCGTTTATTTTCTTTTCTCTAGATAATATTACTTTCTCATGCTCCGCTTTTAACTCTATAAACTTTTCTTTCGCTTGTAATATTTTATCTTTTTTAAATGCTTCTGCGTCTGCCTTGGCAGTTTTCAATAAAGCTGATGCTGATTTATTAGCACGCTTTATTGTACCTGAAGCCTTCTTTTTTTCTATAGATTTAGCAATTAAAAATCCAACTGCTACGCCTATAATTACACCAATTATTATTGGCAACATCATATCTTCCATTAGGTTAGGTTTAAGTATAAAAAAAGCCCACATTAGTGAAGTTTCTGCAAACTCCAATTTTAACATAAATAGGATTAACTAATAGATCAAGGATCCGTTCAAGACGGCTTGCTTTAACTATTACGACTCATCCTTCAGAATTTATTCCTGTTGAGTTTGACGAACAATGACTAATGTAGGCAGTATTATTAAATATTTATTTTAAAGAACTTATTTATTGTAATAACGCAGTTAACTTATCATTAATTGCATTAATTTTTTTTGTTGCTTTTTCTAAATCTTCGTTATTAGTAATAGAATGAATTTCTGCTTGCGAAGCAAATTGTAATGCACACATAGCCAATACATCTTGCTTGTCACTTACAGCATAATTTTGCTCAAACTGGCTAATTAAAGCGTTGATTTTATTCGCTGCTTTTCTCATACCTTCTTCTTCGGCTTCTCCACTTACACTTAATGGGTAAACACGACCGCCAATAGAAATTTTTATTTTGAGTTTTTGATTCATACTAATTTTAAAGAACTTATTCGCTTAATTGAACTATACATTTATCAATATCACGAATTAAAGCATTTATTTTGAGTTTTGTTTCTCTTGTACTTTCATTACTGCCTTCGATAGTTTTGGCTACTTTAAGTAATTGATATGATTCTTCCTTTTCAATCAATTGCTCTTTACTTTTTGATAATTTAGTTTCTAAATCTACTAATTTATGATGTAAGAAATCATTTTCTTCTTTTAAAAATGTATATGCTTCTAAAAGTGTTTCGAGTTTATCTTCCAGTAAATTAGTTACTTCGATTATTTTACTCATCTATTTTATCAAAATATCAAAACTATGCATCAAATTTAACATAGTTATCTTAATAAAACAACTCTTTTACTCTTTTTTGGCATAAAATTGGTTAAAACATTTACTTACAACAATATAATAACTCATTGTGATATCAAGTTATTATTCCTATTTTAGCACAAAATTATGAAAACATTGAACTTACGAATTTTTAGTATATTTTTCTTCATTTTTACGAGTACTTTCTCTCAAAAAAATTATCCAAAAGACTATTTTCAAAGCCCTTTAGACATTCCTTTATTATTATCAGGAACTTTTGGCGAATTACGTTCAAATCATTTTCATTCTGGCTTAGATATTAAAACCCAACAAAAAGAAGGTTTTAAAGTTTTTTCAATTGCCGATGGTTATGTTTCTAGAATTAAAATCTCACATTGGGGCTACGGTAAGGCTGTTTATATTACTCATTTTAATGGTTATACATCGGTATATGCACATTTAAAAAAATTTAGCCCTAAACTTGAGGCTTACATAAAAAAACATCAGTATAAAAAGGAAAGTTTTGAGATTCAATTGTATCCAAATACTACAGAATTACAATTAACTAAAGGAGAAGTAATAGCATATACAGGTAGCACTGGAGGTTTTGTAGGACCTCACCTACATTTTGAAATTAGAGATAACCAATCAAGACCTATAAATCCGATGTATTTTGGTATTACTGTTAAGGATGATATAAAACCTAGTATAAATACATTAATGGTTTACCCTATTGATAGTTCATCACAAGTCAATAAATCCAATGCTGCGTTACAATTACCTTTCAAAAAATTGAATAACGGCAACTTACTTGCCAATAAAATTAGTGCTTCAGGCAAAATTGGCTTTGGTATTAATGTTTTTGACAGATTGAATGGAGCATTAAACAAAAATGGTATTTATAGTTTAGAAATGCTGGTAAATGGTAAGCAATATTACAAACACGAAGTTGAGAAATTTTCTTTTGCCGAATCAAAATATATCAACTTACTGATTGATTATGAGCGAAATGCAAATCTTAAACAACGTATTCAACAGTGTTTTATTCATCCAGAAAGTAAGTTAAGCATCTATAATCAAAATCCTTCAAAAGGTTATATAGATATTAAAGATGGTAATTCGTATAATGTCGAAATTATAGCAAAGGATTTTGTTGGAAATACCAAAAAACTAATTATACCTATTCAAGGGAAAAACGACACAATAAGAATTGAAAAAAGCATTAAAAAAACACCCTATTTCATTAAACACAAGGAGTTCAATAAATTTTCAAAGGATGGTGTTACTATTGCTTTTCCTAAAAACACTTTTTATGATGATTTCTTTTTAGATTTTAAAGTTGAAAATAATGAAGTACTTGTACATGAAAAAACCAAGCCTTTACATAAAAAATATACGTTAACTTTTGATGTTTCAAACTATCCAAAAGAAGCAAGAAAAAACTTATTTATTGCGAGTTATAACAGTAAAGGATACCCATCTTATAGTAAAACTGTGAAAAAAGAAAATACTTTTTATACTTCTACTAAAAAATTAGGTGAATACACTTTGTTAACTGATAATGAAAAACCTAAATTGAAATTAAAAAACATTAAAAACGAGCAATGGGTAACGAATTATAAAAAACTTGTATTAAAAACTTCTGACAATTTATCTGGAATTAAATCCTATAGAGGAGAAATTGATAATGAATGGATATTGCTAGAATACAATCCAAAATATGGAACGTTAACTTATGATTTTTCTGACAAAAAATTAGTAGGCTCTAAACACAAACTAAAAGTTATAGTTGAAGACAATGTAGGAAATACGAATACATTAGAAACAACGTTTTATAGAAAAGATAACTAATCTTATTAAATTAATCAAAAGTTGAAAATTAAATTAATAACCGCTTTTATACTATTGTTTTCTTTGTTAGGCTTTGCACAAAAGGCAACAGTCAAAGGAACAGTCAAAGATAATAATGGTAATCCCATAGAAAATGTATCTATAACATTTGAAGATAAAGGTTCAACTACTGATTCGATTGGAAGTTACAGCATCTCTATTCCTACAAAGAAAAAAGTGAGAATTACTTTTAGCCATATATCTTTTACTGCAATCAGCAAAACATTTGATGTCCCAAATGGAAAAACTGTTCGTTTCTCACCAAGGCTTAAGCCTAAAACTGAAGAAATTAAAGAGGTAGTTGTTGAAAATAGAAAAGATGATGCACAAGGAACAGTTAAAATTAATGTAAATGAAGTAAAGAAAATTCCAGGCGCTAATGCTGGTGTTGAAAATATCCTAATGACTTTTGGCGGTGTTAATAATAACAACGAATTGAGCACACAGTATAATGTAAGAGGTGGAAATTTTGATGAGAATTTAGTCTATGTCAATGGTATTGAAGTTTATAGACCCTTTTTAGTTCGCTCAGGTCAACAAGAAGGTTTGAGTTTTGTAAATATTGATATGACACAAAATGTAAAATTTTCTGCCGGTGGTTTTCAAGCAAAGTATGGGGATAAACTTTCTTCAGTTCTTGATATTGCTTATAAAACTCCTCAAAAATTCTCAGCAAATGTTGGTTTAAGTCTTTTGGGAGGTAGTGCAACTGTTGAAGGGAAACTGTTTAAAGATAAGTTATCAGCAATAGTAGGGATAAGGCATAGAGACAATAGTTTATTAGTCAATAGAAAAGATATTGAGACTAATTACAATCCACAGTTTTCTGACATCCAATCATTCTTATCTTATGATGTTAATGAAAAATTCAAATTAGACTTTTTAGGTAATTTTTCGCTTAATAAATACAACTATACACCTGTAAGCAGGAGAACAAAATTTGGTACTATTGCTGAGCCTCTTGAACTAATTGTATTTTATGACGGACAAGAAAGAGACCGTTACACTACTGCTTTTGGAGCATTAAAAGGAACTTACCAAGTTAATGATAGCTTACAAGTCAGTTTAACAACATCGACTTATAACACCAAAGAAGCAGAGTATTTTGACATTTTAGCCTCTTATAGTCTTGGTGAAGTTGATTCAAATTTAGGTTCTGAAACTTTTGGTGAAGTAGAATTTTCTCAAGGAATTGGATCTCAATTAAACCATGCAAGAAACGATTTAGATGCATTAATTAGCAATCTAAATTTAAGAGCGACATATAAAGTCCGAAATAACCAATTTGATGCTGGACTAAAATACCAAGTTGAAGATATTAGAGATCGATTGATTGAATGGGAAGTAATTGATTCAGTAGGGTTTTCAATAAGACCTCCAGGTCATTCATCAAACAATCAGCCTTACGACCCTTATGAAGGTGACATCGTACCTTTTCAGGATGTAAGAGCAAGAAACAATGTCAAAATAAATCGATTTACTGGGTTCTTACAATGGAGTAAAAAAGACGAATGGAATGAGCATCAAGTATGGTATAATATTGGTTTGAGAGCACATAACTGGAATGTTAAAGGCGATGGAATTACTAACAGTAAAAGTCAAACAGTTATAAGTCCAAGAGCACAGTTTGCTATAAAACCTAATTGGGAAAAAGATATGCTTTTCCGTTTTTCTACTGGTTTTTATTATCAACCTCCATTTTATAAAGAGTTAAGAGATTTTAATGGTGTTGTGCAGCCAAATGTAAAAGCACAGAAATCATTGCACTTTGTATTGGGTAATGATTATAGTTTTAAAATGTGGGATAGACCATTTAAACTGGTGAGTGAAGTCTATTATAAGAACTTAACAAACGTAAATCCATATACAGTAGATAATGTAAGAATTCGATATGCAGCAAATAATAATGCTACAGCTTATGCTGCTGGATTGGATATGCGCTTAAATGGAGAGTTTGTTCCTGGCACTGAAAGTTGGGTGAGTCTTGGATTAATGAAAACCGAAGAGAATATTGACAATCAAGGAAATATTGCCCGACCAACTGACCAAAGATTTAAATTAGCAATTTTATTTCAAGATTATGTTCCTACAATTCCAGATATGAAGATGTATTTAAATTTAGTTTATAATTCTGGAATTCCTGGCGGTTCACCAGCATATGCTGACCCTTATAGATTTCAAAGCAGATTAAATGCTTATAAGCGTGCAGATTTAGGTGTTTCTTATGTATTTACTGATGCTAACAAACAAATTGATACTGGTTTTCTTAAAAACTTTAAAGAGTTTTCAATTGGTGTAGAACTGTATAACATGTTTGATATACAAAACTCAATAACCAATACATGGGTAAGAGATGTATATACTAAAAGGTCCTATGGAATACCAAATTATATGACTCCAAGAACGTTAAATTTAAAACTAGATATGAAATTTTAGTGATTGGCACACTTATTGAAAAACTATTTCGTTATAAAACAAAATTTAGGTACTTATGTTTCAAAAAATACTATATATCAGTTTATTCATAGGAGTAGGTTTATTTTCAACTTCATCAACTTCAGTTGAAAACAAATACATTAAAAGTGGCGAAAACTTAACGTTTACAGCATCATTTAATGTTTCAGGGATTATGACCGATGTAGCAGAAGTAAAAATGCAAACATCAACAGTTAAAACAAAAACAAGAGAGTTGCTAAGGTTAAAGTGTACGGCATCAACTTATGCAAAATTTGACTCTTACTTCAGAGTTCGTGATTTATATGAATCATACGTAAATCCAGAAACTTTAATACCATCATTATTTAAAAGAAATATTGAAGAAGGAACTTATAAAAAAGAATTAAAATATTTATTCAAGCGTAAGTCGAAAGTTGCAATTTCTACATTAAACAAGAAAGGGCGTGTAAATTTTAAAACCAATGTTCCAATTGATTATAATACTATGGATATTGTTTCGGCAATTTATTCAATCAGAACACTTGATTTTGAAAGTTTTAATATTGGAAAACGAGTTACCAAACAATTGGTTGTAGATTCAAAAGTAGAAACAGTTACAGTAAAATATTTAGGTAAAGAAGATATCAAAGTTGGAAAATATGGTACTAAAACATGTTACAAACTCTCGGTTGGTGTTGGTGCAGGGTTAAAAAATGTAAAAGGCGGTAAATACATTTGGATTACAGCAGATAATGATAGATTGCCAGCTTTAATAAAAGCAAGTGTACCTGTTGGAAACATTCAAATTAGATTAACTAATTATAACAAATAATATTATGAATAAGTTTTTATCAATTTTAGGAATTATTGGAGCAATTTTGGGGTTAATCATCTCTTTTTTACCCATAAGTAACTTAGCAATATTTCCTGCAGTTATTGGGTTTATTTTAGGTTTGATTGCCTACTTATCTACCAAGAAAAAGAATGGAAACACATCATTTCCAAGAATTGTAGTCCTATTATCGCTTTTGGCAATCATTATTTTAACAGGGAAACAATTATTGTTTGAAGACAAAGTAGAAAATGATACTGAGTTTATTGAAAAAACAGAACAATCTGAAGAGGATGCTGTAAAAGAATTAGAAGAACTTGAAGAGGAGTTGGATGAAGAATTAGAGGAAATAGAATAATAAACTTCTTTATAAATAATAAAAAAAGGCTCTGTATTAGAGCCTTTTTTTATTTCAATATTTGAGCAGTATGCTCTTTCGTTTTTACTTTCAGTATAATATCTTCAATAACACCATTTTCATCAATTACAAAGGTAGTTCTGTGGATTCCATCAAACACACGTCCCATAAACTTCTTTGGCCCCCAAACACCATAAGCATTGATAACCTTTTTATCTTCATCAGCCAATAATGGAAAAGGAAACTCATACTTATTAATAAAGTTTTGTTGCCTCTTTTGAGAATCTGCACTCACTCCAAGAACTTTATAGCCTTTGGCTAGAAAGGCATGGTAATTATCACGCAAATTACATGCTTGCGTGGTACATCCTGGAGTACTTGCCTTAGGATAAAAAAATAAAACTAGTTTATTTCCTTTAAAATCAGTTAATTGCAATTCATTTCCAGCATTATCAAAACATTTAAAATCTGGAGCCTTATCTCCTATTTTTAGTGTAGTCATATTTCTTATTTTTGTAAAGTAAAAATACATCAAAAAGATGACTAAAAAAGAGAAAGTTCAATTTGTTATTGACACTTTAGAAAATATATATCCTGAAACACCAATACCTTTGGATCATAAGGATCCATATACCTTATTAATAGCCGTTTTACTATCTGCTCAATGTACTGATGTACGTGTGAACACCATTACTCCTCTTCTATTTTCAAGAGCTGATAATCCTTACGATATGATAAAATTATCGGTTGAGGAAATAAAAGAAATTATTAGACCTTGTGGATTATCACCAATGAAATCAAAAGGTATTTATGGGTTATCAAAAATATTAATTGAAAAACACAATGGTGAAGTTCCACAGGACTTTACAGCTTTAGAAGCATTACCTGCAGTTGGGCATAAAACAGCAAGTGTTGTAATGAGTCAAGCATTTGGCATTCCTGCGTTTCCAGTAGACACTCATATTCATCGATTAATGTATCGTTGGGGATTAACTAATGGAAAAAATGTCGTTCAAACTGAAAAAGATGCAAAAAGGTTATTTCCTAAAGAACTATGGAATAAACTACACCTTCAAATCATCTATTACGGCCGTGAATATTCTACTGCAAGAAATTGGAATATTGAAAATGATATTATCTATAAAACTATTGGAAGAAAAAATTTAAAGAAATAAAAAAAGGCTTATTTTTTAATAAGCCTTTTTTTCCCTTAATTCAAATGCAATTCAATGTAGTTATTACTCTCAGTTTTAATTACCTTCAGCGCCTTCGAATAGTTGAGTAAGAATTGAATTGTTTCTTTTTTTGGTTGCTTCTTTTCAGAAGACTTTTCTGTGTAAAGTTTCATCATAAACCCCAATTTTTAGATGTTAGTAATTGGTTATATAACGCAACTTTAAACTTATTATTGTTAGTTCACCAAAATTATATTGTATTTCTCTATTAATTTCCTCATGTTAATCAATGCATAACGCATTCTTCCTAGCGCAGTATTGATACTTACACCTGTTGTTTCAGATATTTCTTTAAAACTCATGTCCTTGTACATACGCATTATCAAAACTTCTTTTTGATCTTCAGGTAAGTCATCAACCAATCTACGCACATCAGATAGAATTTGCTCTTTAATTAATTGATTTTCAGCATTTAACTGTCCGTCACCTAAAATAGAAAAAATATCAAACTCATCCGTGTTTTTAAACGTAGGCATACGATTATTTTTCCTGAAATAATCAATAACTAAGTTATGTGCAATACGCATTACCCAAGGTAAAAACTTTCCTTCTTCATTATATTTCCCTCTTTTTAAAGTATTAATAACTTTAATAAAAGTATCTTGAAAAATGTCTTCTGTGACATCCCTATCCAAAACTTTTGAGAAAATAAAATTGTAAACTCTTTGCTTGTGTCTTGTAACTAATACTTCAAAACATTGTTCATCACCCTTAATGTAGTTTGAAACGAGTGTGCTGTCTAATACCTTTAATTTATCCATAACTATAAATTTAAAAAACAAGAAATACTGGGCTATAAGCCAGAATTAAACGTTAAATTTTTAAAAGTAATAGTATGTAATAGGGTATAAGTATTATAAGTAAGCAACAAATATGTATATTATTTATGTAATAACCAAATTGTTTAACAATATTTTTTGATTTTTTCTGTTATGCGGAAAAAACTATTAATTTATTATAAGCCTAAGAGTGAATTCAAATTCTTTATTTTTATCTTTGTAGTTATTCAATTTTTAGCACCACAATGACTCAAAATATTGCTACATTAAATCCGAAAGAAAATATCTTAATAAAAGGTGCTAAACTTCATAATTTAAAAGATATTGACGTTGCTATTCCAAGAAATAAGTTAGTTGTAATTACTGGTCTTTCAGGTTCGGGAAAATCAAGTTTAGCCTTTGATACTTTATATGCCGAAGGGCAACGTAGATATGTTGAAAGTCTTTCTTCATATGCTAGACAGTTTTTAGGAAGACTCAACAAACCAAAGGTTGATTATATTAAAGGTATAGCTCCAGCAATTGCCATTGAACAAAAAGTAAATAGTACAAATCCTCGTTCTACGGTTGGAACAACTACTGAGATTTATGATTATTTAAAATTGTTATATGCAAGAATTGGACGCACCTACTCTCCTATTTCTGGTGACGAAGTCAAAAAAGATACAGTTACTGATGTAATTAACTATGTAAAAACATTAGAAGAGAAAACAAAATTATTACTATTAGCATCTGTAGAAATACCAAAAGAGAGAAGTCTTGATAAAACATTATCCATATTATCGCAACAAGGGTATGCAAGGATAAAATACAATGATAAAATTATCAGAATTGAAGATTTTGTCAAAACAGTTAAGATTGCTAAAGAAGAATTTATTGATGATTTTGAATTGGTTGTTGACAGGATTGTAGTTAGCCATGATGAAGATTTTTACAACAGATTAGCTGATGCTGTCCAAATTGCATTCTTTGAAGGAAAAGGCAGTTGTACACTAGAAAATATTACTAAACCTAGTTCCAAAGTATTTAGTAATTCGTTTGAATTAGATGGTTTGCAGTTTTTAGAACCAAACACACATTTATTTAGTTTCAACAATCCTTATGGCGCTTGTCCTGTGTGTGAAGGCTATGGAAACACAATTGGTATCGATAAAGATTTAGTCATCCCAAATACTGGCTTATCAATCTTTGAAAATGCCATATTGCCTTGGAAATCTGATAGTTTTTTGGAATTCAAAAGTAATTTGATTGACAATGCCTATAAGTTTGATTTTCCTATCCATCGACCATACTTTGAACTGACCGAGGAGCAGAAAGAAATGTTATGGAATGGAAATCAATATTTTGAAGGCTTGCATGCTTTCTTTAAATATCTTGAATCTAAAAGTTATAAAATTCAGTATAGAGTAATGCTTTCTCGCTACAGAGGCAAAACAAAATGTACAACTTGTAACGGAAAAAGATTGCGGAAAGAGACTGATTATATTAAAGTTAATGGTAAAAACATATCCGAACTGGTTGATTTACCGCTAGATGAACTTTCAGATTTTTTTAAAGAAATACAACTCACTGAGCACGAACAAAGTATTGCGAAAAGATTATTGATTGAAATCAATAATCGACTAGCGTTTTTGACAAATGTTGGACTGAACTATTTAACGCTCAATAGAACTTCAAATACGCTCTCAGGAGGAGAAAGTCAGCGAATAAATTTGGCTACATCTCTTGGAAGTAGTTTGGTTGGTTCAATGTATATTTTGGATGAACCAAGTATTGGGTTACACCCTAAAGATACTGAACGCCTAATTAGTGTATTAAAAAATCTACGTGATTTAGGAAACACGGTCATTGTTGTAGAACATGATGAAGATATCATGAAAGCCGCTGATATGATTATAGATATTGGTCCAGAAGCAGGAACATTTGGAGGAAATGTAGTTGCTGAAGGCTCATTTAAAGAAATTTTAAAATCCAATTCTCTAACTGCTCAATACCTCAATGGTAAGCAAGAAATTGCTGTACCAAAAAAAAGGAGAGCAACAAAAAACTATGTAGAGGTTTTGGGTGCACGCCAAAATAACTTGAAAAACATTGATGTGAAGTTTCCATTGAATTCACTAACAGTAGTAACTGGAGTTTCTGGTAGTGGAAAAAGTACCTTGATAAGCAAAATTCTATTTCCTGCATTGCAAAAAAAAATAAATGGTTATGGAGAAAAGGCAGGTCAGTTTACAGAATTGAAAGGGAATTTTGATAAAATAGAGCACGTAGAGTTTATCAATCAAAATCCGATAGGAAGATCTAGTCGTTCAAATCCAGTGACGTATATCAAAGTGTATGATGATATTAGAAGTCTATTTTCTACACAAAAATTATCTGTCATCAGAAATTACAAGCCAAAACACTTTTCTTTTAATGTTGAGGGTGGTCGTTGTGAAACTTGTAAAGGTGATGGTGAAGTAACGATTGAAATGCAATTCATGGCCGATGTTCACTTACAATGTGATACATGTAAAGGAAAGCGTTTCAAAAAAGAAATATTGGAAGTTAAGTTTTACGATAAAAACATAAACGATATTTTAAATTCAACAATTGATGATGCTATTGCATTTTTTAAAGAGCATAACGAAACAAAAATTGCGAGAAAATTACAACCATTGCAAGATGTTGGATTGGGTTATGTAACTTTAGGACAATCCTCTTCTACTCTTTCTGGTGGTGAAGCACAGCGAATAAAGTTAGCCTCATTTTTAGTTAAAGGCTCTAGACAAAGTAAGTCTTTATTCATTTTTGATGAACCTACAACAGGACTTCATTTCCACGATATTAAAAAACTATTAGCCTCTTTTGATGCCTTGATTAAAAACGGACATTCAATTATTGTGATTGAGCATAATATTGAACTCATAAAGTGTGCCGATTATATTATTGATCTTGGTTTAGAAGGTGGGAAAAAAGGTGGTGAACTATTATTTCAAGGAACTCCAGAAGAATTAGCAAAAAACAAAGATAGTTTTACGGCGAGTTATTTGAAAGAGAAGTTGTAGAATTTATTTGCTTAATTTCAAAATCCGAAATGCTCCTTGAACAACCAATGCAAAAACGATTGTTCCGATAATCAAATCAGGCTTATTTGAATTCAACCAATTTACTAAAATTCCAGCGATTATTACTCCCAAATTTATAATGACATCATTAGAAGTGAAAATCATACTCGCTTTCATATGTGCTTCTTCTTTGCTTTTTGACTTTTGCAAAATGTAAAGACAAATTCCGTTTGCGATAAGTGCAAAAATCGAAACGATAATCATAGTCGAAAAATCAGGAAGTTTCTCGGCTCCGAAAAATCTTCTCAAAACTTCCACAAACCCAATAATCGCAAGTATTATTTGAAAATATCCAGCAAGTTTGGCAATTCGTTTTTTCTTAATTAAAGTTCCGCCAACCGCAAACAAACTAATTCCGTACACAAAACTGTCGGCAAGCATATCCAAACTATCGGCAACAAGTCCCATAGATTTTGAGATAATTCCTGTCGTCATTTCGATAATGAAAAACGCAAAATTTATGGCAAGGACAGACCAAAGTAGTTTTTTCTGATTTTCGTTTTCTTTAAATTCCGTTTGGTCGGTTTGTTCCGTTGAGATTTTTTTTCCGCCTAAATTCAGTTCGATAACGGACTTTTCGATTTGGTCAATTTGTCCGCAGTGAAAAACGGTCAGTTTTCGGTTTGGAATATCAAAGTCCAAATTCGCAATACTTGAAATTCCGTCCAATTTCATTCGGATTAGATTTTCCTCTGAAGGACAATCCATTTTGGTAATTTCAAATATCGTTTTAAACATTTTGTCTTTATATATATAAACTCTTAAAACTGCGTATTCAATCGCATAGGAAATTGTTCTGGAATTTCTTCATCAGTTTCACCTAGGTTTTGACGTAAATCAATTTCTATACCTCTTGCAATGGTAGAAATAGGCACATCATTTGCTGTTCCTTCAAAAGGATTCTCTCCAGTTCTACCAATACGCTCCATTGTATGAAAAATCCAAGCCACAATTACATAAAAAGGAACCGTGAGCCAAACAAAATATTTACCTATAAATGGATGATTATCTAGAAGACCAATACCTATTTCAGCAAATTGAGGTACCAATGCCAAAGGCAATAACAAAACAAATGCCCACATAAACAAGTGATTTAACGTTGCGAAATGCCTTGGGTAAGGGAAGTTTTTAATACGTTCACTTTTTCCTTGTAGTGTAAATAATTCTTCAATAATTCCTTCTAATTCTAAAAATGAAAACTCCCATATAATTCCTTTTTCTTTCAGTTTTCTTAAATGATGAGATTGTAAATACAATAAGGCCGTCTGCTTATTATTTTTACTCATCACATAATTAAAATCTTCATCAGAAATATAAGGCTTCAAATCATTTTCTAAAGTAGTATCTTTTTCTGGTGGACGTACATCCCATTCGGTATTTGTCTTATGTGCCGAAGTAGTTTCCCAAGGTTTTGGAGCTCTCATGGAATGTCTTAACGCAGTCATCCATGCAATATGTCGATAAGTTAATGTCTTAATTTCTTTATCTAGTGAAGCCTGATTAACAGGCTTATCAGCATGCTCATTAGTAACCATATCTTGAACATACATACCAAAAGTTCTAGAAGTATTTACAATTCCTCCCCAAATTTTTCTTGCTTCCCATATCCTTCCATATGCAGCATTATTTTGAAACCCAATTACAAAAGCAACAGCAGTACCAATAAGTGCCAATGGTGTCCAAGGTATCTTGAGCCACGATAATTCAAAAAAGAAATAGGCTGAAACACAAGCAATAATGATGGCAAAAAATAAAAACGTTTCATAACGTGTCCACGTTGCCATTTGAAAAGTAGTAAAGGTTTTTTTAGTGTACATAGTTTATGTAATAGTTATATTATAAAAGCCAAGTTAATAAATATATTTTACAGCAACTATATTTTTATTTTTATCGTAAATTGCTTCAAATTTCCTCATATTAAACTATGCAACAAATCATTCAATCTCAAAGAGATTTTTTTAAAACCAATACCACTAAAGATATTAATTACCGAAAGCAGCAACTTCAAAAGTTTGAAAATGTCTTAAAGGCCAATGAACAATTGATGTATGATGCTATCTATAAGGATTTCAAAAAATCGGAATTTGAAACTTTCACCACTGAATTAGCACTGATTTACAACGATATAAAAGAAGCCAAAAAAAGCGTCAAAAAATGGTCTAGAAAAAGAAGGAAAAGAACCAATTTAATTAATCAGCCAGGAAAAAGTTATGTTTTTGCTGAACCCTTGGGTGTGTCATTAATTATTGGTGCTTGGAACTATCCATATTTATTATCTTTTGCTCCTGTTATTTCAGCAATGGTTGCGGGTTGTACTATTATTCTAAAACCTAGCGAAGTTCCAACAAATACTAGTTCAGCAATTGCTAAAATTGTAAATGAAAATTTTGAGGCCAATTATTTTAAGGTTGTTGAAGGTGGAATCCCTGAAACTACTGCTCTGTTGAATGAAAAGTTTGATAAAATATTTTTTACCGGAAGTACTACTGTTGGAAAAATAGTTTATCAAGCAGCAGCAAAACATTTAACTCCTGTAACATTAGAATTGGGAGGGAAATGTCCAGCAATAATCTCATCAGACTGTAATTTAAAAATTGTAGCCAAACGACTGGTTTGGTCAAAATTCATCAATGCTGGACAAACATGTTTAGCACCAGATTACATATTGGTTGAAAAAGGGTTTGAAAATGAATTATTGAGTGCTTTAAAAAAGGAGATTGAAAACTCAAATTACAACCCAAAGAATAATAATTTTGTGCAAATTATTGATCAAAAGAATTTTGACAGACTAATTTCACTAATAGATAAAGACAATATATATTTTGGAGGAAATTATAACATACATGAAAGGATTATTGAACCAACTATATTAAATAATGTATCATTAGAAGACAAAGTGATGCAAGAAGAGATATTTGGACCTATTTTACCTGTTATCTCTTATAAAAATATTGAAGATACAATAGCTTATATTAAATCAAACCCAAGACCTTTATCTTGTTACTATTTCGGAAAAAATGCTCAACTAAAAAATAAAGTTTTAACAGAAATTTCTTTCGGAGGAGGATGCATAAATGATGCTGTAATGCATATTTCCAATAGTCATTTTAGTTTTGGAGGTGTTGGTAGCAGTGGTATTGGTTCGTACCATGGAATTGCAGGATTTAGAGCGTTTACACATTTCAAGAGCATTTTAGAAAGACCAACATGGTTTGAACTGAAATTGAAATATTATCCTTTAACAAAGAAAAAAATGAAAATGATTAAAACATTGTTTAGAATTTCTTCATAAAAACAAAAAAAGCCTTCTCATAATGAGAAGGCTTTGTCTTTTGGGTGGAAGATGGGGCTCGAACCCACGACCCTCGGTACCACAAACCGATGCTCTAACCAACTGAGCTACAACCACCATGTAACTTGCGGATGCAAATGTAATCTATTTCTAAATTTTTACAAGGCTTTTTTTGAAAAAATTATTTCAAATCATCCAAACTATCAACAGCAACAAAACGCTCTACATTAAAACCTTCTGCAGCCTCTACTCCTATCAATCTACCTAAATCTTGCGCCCTATAAACTATACTATCAATAAAGTTTTTACTAGTTATAGGCGAAACCGGTTCTTTACTATTTGGGTCATAAAACTGCGAAGCATATGCTTTTACCGCTTCTAACTTTTTATCTACATGGCCACTAACATCAACAACAAAGTCAGGAGTTAAGTTTTTCCACTGTATATAATGATAAACTACTTTTGGGCGCCATGCATTTTGATTTTTACCATTAATTTGAGTCTCTATTCTTCTTAAACCACTCAAAAAACAGGCATCAGATACCAATTTACTACCTTTTCCGTGATCAATATGCCTATCATCAATAGCATTACATAACACAATTTCTGGTTGATATTTTCTTAAAACCTCAATTATTTTTAGTTGATGTTCTTTATCATTTGCAAAAAATCCATCAGCAAAACCTAAATTTTCTCTAACAGAAACTTTTAAAATTTTTGCAGCATTTTTTGCTTCTTCAGCTCTTATTTCAGCAGAACCTCTAGTGCCTAATTCACCTCTAGTCAAGTCAACTAGTCCAACTTTTTTACCAAGAGAAATTTCTTTAGCAATAGTAGCACCACAGCCTAATTCAACATCATCTGGATGAGCACCAAAAGCAAGTATGTCTAATTTCATTTATCAAAATTTTAAACAAATATACTAAAATTAACAAGCAACAAGATAAAGCCTACAAAAGCAACAAATGGTATAAAAACTTAAATAAATGGTAAAGTTTTTTGCAAAATTATTTGGTTATTTGGATTTCTTGTATATATTTGTAACGTATTTAAGTAGTCATTAATAACAAAAACCCCACAACGATGAAAACTTTAAAAGTATTCCTACCGCTATTTTTAGCATTTTCAACACTTTGTTTTTCTTCTGTTTCTAAGTCTGAAAAAGACGTATTAATCGATTTTTATAATTCGACTAATGGAGAAAATTGGAATCAAAAATGGGATTTAAATCAACCAGTAGAATCTTGGTATGGTGTTACAGTAATTAACAACACTATTGTTGAATTAGATTTAAGTTTCAACAATTTAACTGGTGAATTACCTAAAAGTTTAGGTAACTTAAAAAATCTACAAGTACTTAATTTACACATGAATGCTGTACAAGGTAAAATCCCTAAGAGTGTTGGTGAAATTGAAGATTTAAAAGAGTTAAATCTTTCATTTAATCAAATAGAAGGTGAATTACCAAAAAGTGTATTTGATATTAAATCACTTGAGAGCATTGTGCTGTTTATGAACAGAATTGAAGGTGAATTGCCTGAAGAAATTGGTAATCTTGAAAATTTAAAAGAATTAACTTTATTTAATAATAATATATCAGGCGAATTACCAAAGTCAATTGGAAACTTGACAAAACTAAAAACATTACATTTAAGCAGTAATCAGTTAGTTGGTGCAATCCCTACTGAAATAAAAAATTTAACTCAATTAGAAACATTGAGTGTATATGATAATAATATGAATGGTGAGATCCCTTCAGAAATTGGAAATTTAACTCAATTATCAGAATTATCATTGGCTAGCAACTCTTTTGAAGGTACAGTTCCTTCTGAAATTGCAAACCTTAACAACTTAGTTACATTAATGTTAAACAACAATGATTTAGATCCCGACATTGATGTAAGAATCGCACAAATCCCAACGTTAGTAGATTTTAAATTTATATCGTCCCCAAGGATAAAAGCGACCATGAGCATAAATAATGCTATTGTGTCTGATTAAAAACGGTAGTTATCTATCTAGCAATTTTTTTAATCAAAAAATGAATCCGTAAAGTGTTCTTCTTTACGGATTCTTTTTTTAACCTTTTATCCAATTTATTATAGATTCATCATTTGGTAAAGTTTGAGGGCTTACTACTCTTTCGAGTTCACCTGACTCATTTATTAAATATTTTTGAAAATTCCAAGATACTTGCGAATCTTCAACTCCATTCAACTGTTTTTCGGTAAGGAATTTATAAATTTCATGCATATCCTTTCCTTTTACCGATATTTTACTCATCATTGGAAAAGTAACACCATAATTCTCTTGACAGAATGCAGCAATTTCCTCATTTGTGCCTGGTTCTTGACTCATAAAATTATTTGCTGGAAAACCAACAATTACAAAATCATTCTCTTTATAATTATTATACAATTCCTGCAATTGTTTGTATTGTGGTGTTAAACCACATTTAGAAGCAGTATTTACAATCATCACTTTTTTTCCTTTCAATACTGAAAAATCAAACTCCTTTCCTACTAAATTAAATACTTTATAATCATATATATTACCTTTCACAACTTCTTTTTTTAGTTCATCTTTATCAATTACTTTTTTTTCTTTTTTTTCTGATTTACAACTAGACACTAATAAAAGTATGCTAAAAACTGCAATTAATTTTTTCATTCTTATTTAATTTTTATAACAACAAAAATACAAATTTCAATAGTTAGAAAGAAAAATAATAGAATATGAGTATATTCGCCTTATGAACTCAGTAATAATTCTAGGAGGAGGAAATTTAGCATTGCATTTAGCCAAAGCATTTATCAAGTCAAAAAAAATCAACTTGATTCAAATGTATAATAGAAATATTGGGAATCTTAAATCAATAAAAAAGAAAACAGCAATTACTGATAATTTATCAGACTTAAAAGATGCCGATTTATATATCATTTCAATAACTGATGATGCCATACATGAATTTTCCCAAAAATTATTGTTAAACGGTAAATTGGTAGTTCATACATCAGGAAGTATTGCAATGAACGCTCTGAATGGTGATTTTAATAAAGGAGTTTTTTATCCTCTACAGACATTTACTAAAGGTCAGAAAGTGAACTTTAAAAAAGTTCCCATCTGTATAGAAACTGAAGTTGATAATGATTTGCCTAAACTTGAAGAAATTGCCTCTTCAATTTCTAAAAACGTTTACATTATAGATTCAAAACAGCGCGAAAAACTACATTTAAGTGCAGTTTTCGTAAATAATTTTGTAAACCATCTTTATCATATTGCTGATGGCATATGTAAAGAAAATAAGATTCCTTTTGAGATTTTATACCCGCTTATTATTGAAACTTCAAAAAAAATCAAAAAATTAAATCCAAAGGATGCTCAAACAGGCCCTGCGATAAGGAATGATAGAAAAACAATTAATCATCAATTGATGCAATTAACTAACAGTCAAAAAGAAATATATAGCGTTTTAACAGATTCAATTTTAAAAACTTATAATAATTAATGGAAAAGAGTTATAAAGAAATAATGCCACAAATCGACACTTTAATTTTTGATGTAGATGGCGTTTTAACAGATGGTATTGTACATGTATTCGAAAATGGTGAACTAGTACGACAAATGAATATAAAAGATGGCTATGCTCTTAAAACCGCAGTAGATGCTGGATTTAGAGTTTGTATTATTTCTGGCGGAAGTAATGAAGGTGTAAGAAAAAGATTAGAGAGATTAGGCTTAACTGATATCTATTTAGGTGCACATAATAAAATTGAACAATTGTACGAATTAAAAGATATGTATGACTTAAATCTTACCAATGTTTTATATATGGGAGATGATATTCCAGATTATCCTGTAATGCAAAAAGTTGGTTTACCATGCTGCCCAAAAGACGCTGCTCCTGAGATTCAAAACATTTCAAAATATATTTCTCAAAAAAAAGGTGGGAAAGGCTGTGCAAGAGATGTTATTGAACAGGTGCTAAAAGTACAAGAGAAATGGAATGGAAATTTTAATTCCAAGTACGACTAAAAAATGGGATTACAGCAATTTAAATATAAAACAATTCAATTTTTTTTTCCAACTTATGCAGGATTTGTAAAACAACTTGTTAAAAACAAAATTAATAACCTTTTTAACTCTAAAAAAGATCACAAATTTCTATTTATTCTCTGCTCTAAATTTTGTGGTACTACTTTGATGAATCAGGTAATTTGCACCTCAAAATCTGTTTCTGAAAACAACCACAACTTAACTAGAGAAGGGCAACAAATCCCAAAAGTACGTGAAGTAATGTTTAAAGATAATCGCTGGGATGAATCAGTAAAATATGATTGGAAATACATAAAAAAAATATGGATGAAATATTGGGATTTAAGAAAACCTATTTTGTTGGAAAAAAGCCCGCCTAATTTATTAAGAGCCCAAGATATTAAAAAGGTATTTTCACCTAGTTATTTTATTATTTCTTATCGAAACCCTTATGCTCACTATGAAAGTTTAATGAGAAGAGATAATATGTATACTCCCAAAAGTGCTGCAGAGTTTACAATTAAATGTTTGAAGTTTCAAAAACATAACATAGAAACTTTAGACAATTCAATTGTTATATCTTATGAAGAATTTACAAATGATCCATCAAAATTGGTATCAAAAATATCAACCTTATTACCTGAATTAAACGATATTGATATTGAAAAGAAGTTTTCTGCTCACAATTTATTGAATAGTAAAATGAAGATTACTAATTTAAATAATCAAAAGATTAAACTTATTACCAAAGAAGAATTAAAAATAATCAATACTGTTTTTGAAAAAGAAAAAGAGTTATTAGATTATTTTAATTATCAAATTATTAAATAAAAACATAAATATGAAAACTAAATTAATACTTTTCGCCCTTTTAATCGTTTCAATTTTCACTTATAGTCAAAAAGTTGAAAATAACGAATCTGTACACTATGGAAAATTTTTACCTGCAGAAATAACTAATATTGGTTTTGGATTAATGGCAAACACATTTAATAAATTTATGATTGAAAATAATATTAATCATAATTCTAATAAAAGTAAAACTACTTTTGTTATAAGTGTCGCTAATAAACCTTACAAAAGTGTTTTTTACAAGTTTGACATTAACTTATTGAAACTCATTGAAGTTGAGTTAAGGTTTGATAATGAAGAGCAAGCAGTAAATTATATGTTAGAAAATTTCAATACCAAAAAGAAATTTATTGAACACAAGAAAGATAAACCTTATGCAATTAATGCTTGGCAGTTTAGAAATAAAGTATTTATTATTGGTAAAATTCCAAGAAGTAGATGGGGAGATTAATTCTTTTCTTTAAGCATTGGCACAAATCGAAAATCCCCAAATTCATGTTTCTCAAATTCTTTTTCTGATTTTCTAATAAATAGTGTCATTATCTGTTTTTCTTCGCCTACAGGAATAACTAATCTACCGCCTACTTTTAGTTGACTTAACAATGGTTTTGGAACAAATGGCGCACCAGCAGTTACAATAATACCATCAAAAGGGGCTTTCTCTTCCATACCTTTATATCCATCTCCAAAAATCAAAGATTTTGGTTTATACCCTAACTTTGGTAAAAAACTACTTGTTTTTCTATACAATTCCTTTTGACGCTCAATAGAATACACTTTTGCTCCTAACTCTAACAAAACAGCAGTTTGATAACCAGAACCTGTACCAATTTCCAAAATATTTGCAGTTGGCTTTACTTCCAACAACTCCGATTGAAAAGCAACAGTATATGGCTGAGAAATTGTTTGATTTGCAGCAATTGGAAACGCTTTATCTTGATAAGCAAAGTCTTCAAAACTAGAATCCATAAATAAATGTCTAGGGATTTTTTTGATTGCTGTTAAAACACCTTCATTTTTTATTCCTTTATTTATCAAAGTATTAACTAGTCTATTTCGCAGCCCTTGATGCTTTAAAGTATCTCTCAATTACATAAAATTTAGAAGTCTAAAAATAACAAATTACCAACAAAAAATTATTATTTTTGAAAAAACTTAAATTATGCTTAAAGTTGGGGTTTTAGGTGCAGGTCATCTTGGAAAAATTCATTTAAAATTATTAAATCAATCGACTAAATATGAATTAGTTGGCTTTTTTGATCCATTTGCAGAAAATGCACAAAAAGTTGCTGATGAATTTGGATATAAACTATTCAAAGATGTAAGTGATTTAATTAATAGTGTTGATGTCGTTGATATTGTAACTCCTACCCTTTCTCATTTTGACTGTGCAAGAGAGGCAATACTAGCAGGTAAACACGTTTTTATTGAAAAACCTATTACCAATACACTTGAAGAAGCGGAAGCCTTAAGAACATTGGTAAGTCAAAATCATGTAAAAGGTCAAGTAGGACATGTTGAGCGATTTAATCCAGCATTTACTGCAGTAAAAGATGTAATTGACAACCCAATGTTTATTGAGTGTCATAGATTAGCTGAATTTAATCCAAGAGGTACTGATGTACCAGTTGTACTAGATTTAATGATTCATGATATTGATATTATTTTAAGTGTAGTTAATTCTAAAGTAAGTAATGTTAGTGCAAGTGGCGTTTCTGTAATTTCTGAAACACCAGATATTGCAAATGCCAGAATTGAGTTTGAAAACGGATGTGTTGCAAACTTGACTGCAAGCAGAATTTCACTAAAAAATATGCGCAAAACACGTTTCTTTCAAAAAGATGCATATATCTCAGTAGATTTCTATGAAAAGAAAAGTGAAGTGGTTAAAATGAAAGATGTACCAGAAAATCCTGATGAATTTGCTATGATACTTCAAAATGCTGAAGGTATCAAAAAACAAATTTATTTTGAAAACCCAACTGTTGAAGCGAATAATGCAATTTTAGATGAGTTAGAAACTTTTGCTGAAGCTATTGAGAATAACACTACTCCTATTGTTACACTTGGAGATGGAACCAAAGCTTTAAGAGTAGCCCATCAAATAATAAATTCTTTTTAAATAAAATAAATTAAAACATACTACATGAAAAATATTGCAGTAATTGGTGCAGGGACTATGGGAAATGGCATAGCGCACACATTTGCTCAATTTGGATACAATGTCCAATTGATTGATATATCGCAAAATTCTTTAGATAAAGGAATGGCAACTATCACTAAAAACTTAGATAGAATGGTTGCAAAAGAAAAAATTTCTGAAGAAGATAAAAATAATACACTATCAAATATTACAACTTACACATCGGTAAATGAAGGAGTAAAATATGCTAGTTTAGTGGTAGAAGCTGCTACTGAAAATGTTGAGTTAAAACTAAAAATTTTCAAGCAATTAGATGAAATTTGTCCAGAAGATACCATTTTAGCAACCAACACCTCATCAATTTCAATTACACAAATTGCTGCTGTTACTAACAGACCAGAACATGTAATTGGTATGCACTTTATGAATCCAGTTCCAATAATGAAATTGGTCGAAATCATTAGAGGTTATAATACTTCAGACGAAGTAACAACATTCACCATGGATTTATCTAAAAAAATAGGTAAAATTCCGGTAGAAGTAAATGATTATCCAGGATTTGTAGCAAATAGAATTTTAATGCCTATGCTAAATGAATCCATAGAAACATTATATAATGGTGTAGCTGGCGTTCAAGAAATTGATACAGTAATGAAACTTGGGATGGCACATCCAATGGGACCACTTCAATTAGCCGATTTCATTGGACTTGATGTTTGTTTATCAATATTAAACGTAATGTATGATGGGTTTAAAAATCCAAAATACGCTCCTTGTCCATTGTTAGTAAATATGGTAAGAGCAGGGAAACTTGGAGTAAAATCTGGTGAAGGCTTTTATGATTATTCTGAAAGTAGAAAAGCAGAAAAAGTTTCGAAACAGTTTTCTTAAAACTAAAACCTAATACAAAAAAAGACCAAATTTATAGATTTGGTCTTTTTTTGTACTATTAACTTAATATGCAATCTAGTTATCTCCAGGTTCTTTATCTTTCTTAGAAGTTTTATTCCAAATTTTTATTTCATCATCAGCAGTAATTCCATCTAAAATTTCCACATTGATTCCGTCAGAAATTCCTAATTCAACATCTCTTCTTTCAAACTCCTGCTCACCTATTTTAACCTCAACATAAGGTGTTTCTTCTTTCTTATCAAACAATAATAAAGATTCTTTGATAGATAAAACACTATCTTTTTTCTCCAATACTATCTCGGCATTTGCACTGTAACCAGCTCTTACAAAGTAATTTTCATCCAAGGTAACATCACCTTTAATTTTAAATTGTACAGCACCATTTTGCTCAGTTCCTTTTGGTGCAATGAAGTTTAATTTAGCAGGAAACTTCTTTTTTTCAATAGCTCCTAATGAAACTTCAATCTCTCTTCCTTCTTTTAATTTACCAACTTCAGCTTCATCAACTTGTCCTTCAAAAATCATCTTACTCATATCGGCAATTGAAGCAATTGTAGTACCAGCATTAAAGTTATTACTTTGAATTACTTGATAACCTTCTTTAACTGGAATTTCTAAAATCATTCCAGAAGTTGTTGCGCGAATATTGGTATTCGCAGATCCTGAAGAATTTGTCGATCCTTTTCTAATAATTTGATAATTATTTTGTGCATTCCTTAAATTCTGTTTTGCTTGATTGTAAGCCAACTCAGCATTTTCAAATTCTTGACGAGCAATAACTCCTTTTTCAAACAATGCTTTGTTTCTATCATAACTGATTTTTGAGTTATTTACAGTCAATTGTAAGTTACTTACATTACCTCTAGCACTAATCAAATTTTGTTCGTTAGGCACAACTCGAACAGTTGCAATTAAGTCACCTTTTTTAACAATCTCACCTTCTTCAAGATAAATTTTATCAATAATTCCAGAAATTTGAGGCTTAATTTCAACTTCTTCTAATGGAGTAACTTTACCTGTCGCTACAGTTTTCGTAACAATTGTTGCTTTGAATGGTTTGTCTGTTTCAAATTCCTCAACAGACTCTTTGTTTTTAGATCCAAACCATAACAAAACTGCTATTAAAGCTACTGCTATACTACCAAAAATTATTTTTTTCTTCATTTCTTTATTTATTATTCAAGTTGGTTATTTCTTTTATTTCTATATTTTTATTACTCTTCTCTTAATGCCTCAATAGGTCTAATACTCACTGCGGTTTGGGCAGGAATTAATCCAATTAATGTCCCAAAAACTATTAAAGCTACAGCAGCTATTAAAACAACAGGAATGTCCACAGTTGGATTAGTTAATGTTGCTTCTGGTCCACTACCAACAGTGGAATCAATTAACATTAAAATTAATCCTCCAAATATAATTCCTAAGGCACCTGCCAATGTTGTCAAGAAAACTGACTCTAAAATTATCTGACGTTTTATCTCCCAAGGCTTTGCTCCAATGGCTCTTCTAATACCTATCTCTTTAGTACGTTCTTTAACTGTAATTAAGAGTATATTTCCAATTGCAAAAACACCTGCTATCAAGGTTGCGATACCAACAAACCAAGTTAAAAACTGCATACCTTTTAAAAAGCCCATAAATTTCCCAAAAGCTTCACCTAGATTAAAACTTCCAAATGCTCTTTCATCTTGTGGATGCACACTATGCAAGTTTCTCAGCAATAATTTTACATCAGCCTCAATCTGTTTAATATCATATTCTTTTTTTCCAGTAATCATAAACCATCCTACACTATCACCTCTATTATATACTTGTTGGAAAGTTGTAAATGGTATGTGGATTGCACCTTGAGGACCTCCTGTTCCAATCGCACCTTCTTTATACATTCCAACAATTTGGAAATTAATATCATTTAATTTTATATATGCTCCAATAGGATAAACATCAGCATCAAATAGTTGCTTATAAATTTCTTCTTCAATTACACAGACTTTTTTACGGTCTTTCATATCATTTTCGTTTATAAAACGACCATATACCAAATCTTTCTTCTGAACTTTATCTAACATTGGGTAATCTCCAAACACTCCAAAATTTCCGTATTTAAAGTTATGAACTGCTTGTGCTTGACCTTGATGGCGAGGCACTACAAATTCCAACCCTTCAATTTCTCTGTTAATAGCATCTAAATCAGACATTTTAAGCCGTAAGCCTTTCCCTTCTTGAAACCCTTTAAAAGGTTTACTTGTAGATTGTGCCCAAACAAAAACACTATTGGTAGCAAAATTTCCAAATAGTCTATTAAAATTATTTTCTACTCCTCTAGCAGCACCAAGTAAAACTACAAGTAAAAATATTCCCCACATTACACCAATAATAGTAATACCAGTACGCAATTTATTCTTACGAATACTGCTATAAATTTCTTGCCATGTATCTTTGTCAAATAAAAACTTCATACTAATTTGCGTTTAAGGCTTCAATAGGTTTAATTTTCGCTGCTCTTTTAGCAGGAATATATCCAGCAATAGTTCCTGCAATAATTAGTACTATAGTAGCACCAACTACAACATAAGTTTCAACACTTGGATTTACAATAAAATAATCTTCTAATGAAGAACCAATAGCTTTTAAAGAAAATATTCCTATCATCAATCCAGCATATCCAGCCAGCGCTGTAATAAAAATTGACTCAGTCATAATCATTCCAATAATAGATCTTGGAGTTGCTCCTAAAGATTTTCTAATTCCTAATTCCTTGGTACGCTCTTTAACTATATATACCATAATATTACTTATACCAATAATACCAGCAACCAAAGTACCAATACCAATGAATAAAATAATAACATTTAATACACCCATAAACTGTTGAACATTTCTTGTTCCTTCAGCATAGTTCTGAACTCGTATTGCCGCTTGGTCTCTTGGATGAATATTATGTTTTTCTTTCAACAGTTTAGTTAGTTGCGATGAAAATGCTAATGCTTCATCAACACTTAGGTTGGGATTATATGTTAAGCCAAACCTATCTAAATAGTCATTGGTTCTATACATTCCTTGAGCAGTTGTAAATGGCGTATAAATAAAACGTTCATCTCTATCACCTCCTGGATCACTAAAAACACCTATAACCTTATAAGAAATTCCATCCATAGTGATATTTTTACCCAATGCACTAAACTTACCAAACAAGTCTTTCTCCACCATTCTACCAATAGCAACTACCTTGGATTTTTTTTCTAAATCCAAATAACTTAAAAATCGCCCTTGTTCAATTACTGCAGACTCCAATGGTTGGTAATCGGGATAAACTCCTCTTACAACATATCTATTTTGTTCTCCTTTATATATAGTTAAAACATTAAATCTCTCAACATTAGGACTAAAAAATTCTATTTCGTTTTCAAAATTTTCATTGATAAATTTTGAATCATCATTTTTAAATTGAATTCTTCGTCCACTTTGAAGACCTTTAAATGGTTTTGTTGTTCTTCCTCCGCGTATATATACTGACTTGTCAGAGTCACCAGCAAATTGTTGAGCAAAAGTATTTTTTAAACCATTACCTATTCCAAATAATAAAGTAAACAACAATATGGCGAATGCAATTGTAAACCCAGAAAGAACTGTTCTTAATTTGTTCTTACTAAGTGTTTGAAAAATTTCCTGCCAACGATCTAAATCAAACATATCTTCCAGTTAATTTACCCTTTTCAGTAATCTCATCGCTAATAATTACACCATCTTTTAAACGAACAACTCTATCTGTTTGCTCTGCAACTTCTTCTTCGTGTGTAATAACAAATACGGTCATTCCTTCATTATTAATATCTGTCAACAATTCCATTACAGAATCTGTAGTTGTAGAATCTAATGCTCCTGTTGGCTCATCGGCTAGTACTACTTTAGGATTGGTAACCAAAGCTCTAGCAATTGCCACACGTTGCTTTTGACCACCTGACAATTCATTTGGCAAATGTGTTGCCCAATTTTTTAATCCAACTTTGTCTAAGTATTTTAAAGCTGTTTCTTGGCGTTCTTTACGACCAACACCCTTGTAATACAATGGCAATGCAACATTTTCTAGTGCTGTTTTATATCCAATTAAATTAAATGATTGAAAAACAAACCCTAAAAATTTATTTCTTAGAATTGCCGCTTTTTTCTCATCCAATTTTTCAATTTTCTGTTCATTCAAAAAATACTCGCCTTCGTCATGCGTATCCAATAAACCAACTATATTTAATAATGTAGATTTTCCTGAACCCGAAGATCCCATAATGGAAACAAACTCGCCTTCATTAATTTTTAAGTCAAGTCCTTTTAATACATGCAATGAATCCTTTTTTCCTATTGGATAAGATTTGTGAAGTTTTTTAAACTCTATCATTTGGTTTGTTAATTTTAAACGAAATTAATAATTAGCTTTTTAACTAATATTAAGATTTTGTTAAAAGACGAATTTCAATTCATTTTGTAACTTTGAATTATGAAAAACAATGTTCATCAACCTGTAATTTTTTTTGACGGTGTTTGCAATCTATGCAACTCATCGGTAAATTATTTTATCAAAAGAGACAAAAAGAACATTTTGAAGTTCGCTTCATTACAATCAGACGCAGCAAAACAAATTTTGTTACAATTTGGAGTAGAAAAAGTTGATTTAAAATCAATAATTGTCCTAAATAACAATAAATTATATTCGGAATCTTCAGCTATTATTGAGATATTGAAGCTATTAGGTGGAATTTATAAAGTTTTCTTAATTTTTTGGATTATACCAAAACCTATAAGGGATTACATCTATCAAATTATTGCAAAGAATCGTTATAAATGGTTTGGCAAAAAAGAAAGTTGTATGATTCCAACTCCCGAACTTAAAAATAAATTTATTGAATAAACTATTTCAAGTTTTCTAAAATAAAAGAAATTGTTTCATTTTCATTATCATTTTTTTGATAAGAATCAGTCAAGTGTTTTGGTAATACAGCATAGTTTTTAGAAATCAAATAGTCTATTGAGTCTTTATATTCTAAAGTTACTTTACCAGTTAATAATGCTGTTAAATCACCTTCTTTATTATGATAATTGTAAATTTTCTTTAAACCTGTTAAATACAAATAATCTTTGGTAAAACCTCCTCCTCTATGAACACGTACTGACACAGAAAAAGCATCATTCTTTTTCATTCCATAATTTCGAAGCATTCTAAATGTTTGCGAGAAACTATACCCTTTCGCAAGAGAATCTACAGCTAAAACACGATAAGCAATTCTTTTTAATCTTTTCAAATTCAAACTGTTAGACATATGTTCTGCATACACTGCCAATCCTTCTTGTGTTTCAGTATTATTTGGGAATCCGTGAGAAAATATTTTTAACGGATTTAACAATCCATTCATAGTCGTAACCATATGAACTCCAATTTCATGGTTAGTCAATATATCAATATCTGCCTGTGAATAGGTGTAATTTGAATTAAGAACCAAGGTTTGCTCGTTATTCAAAACCATAGCAATAGACGATAACTTATCAGAATGTCTAATAGTATAGGTAAATTCATATCGTTTTGAATATTCTCTAAAAAATTGTTCGGTTTCTATATTAGAATACTGAGGAATTAGCCTGTCATCGTCTTGATCCTCAAAGTGTAGGATAAATTTTGCATTTTCAACATCTTTTTCTGTTGGAGTTCCAAAACATCTTAAACTATTGTAATAGAATTTTTTTCCTTGACCAATAGTGTCAATACACTCAATTAAACCCGAATATTCATAAATAATATCTTCATATAATTTTCTAATTATTGGGTCATCAATATCATTAATATTTATTGCAAATAACTCACGCTGTAATTCAAATGTGTCAAAGTCTATTTTTGGGTATTTGAAATTGGGTTCTAAAGTATATTTAGACTTAAAGAATTTTTTTCGCTGCTTTTCAATATTTGTAGGATTGATATAATTGAGTAACTCAATTTGCTTGACCAGCAAATCAATCTGACTATCAATATCTTGCAATAAAGAATCTTTAATTATCTTCATATTATTTTTTATGAGTCTTGTAGAAGTTTGTTGCGTGATTCAGTAAAATATCTTTTAATTGTATTTCAATTGCTCTAACAACTTCAGGATATATTACTTGTTTATACTCGTCGCAATAAATTTTCTTAACTTCGGTTGCCAAAACTAAAGTATTTTTGAAATTTGAAGTAATATATTTTAAAAAATATCCGTTTCCTCTAAATGTATCGTTAATCAAAGAGGTACTTTTAATTCTGTGTGGCAATTTAATTTCAGAAAGTGCTTTTCTCCAATCCTCAACTGCATCGCCAAATCTCAAAACATCAACATTCATTGCGCCAATATTAAAAGTTGGTACTTCTCTATCCCAGCGCTTCCAATTATAAGAATGCATATCATAAACTACTGACACACCAAACTTATCTTCGATTTTATTTACAAGAGCGTGTACAACCTTATAAAAGCTATGATGTTTACTCAAACTTAATTCATACTCATTTTTAGTTAATGGTTTTTTCCACAATTTTTTTCCCCATGCATCTTCATAAATTGCAGATTCTGGCGCTCTATTTAAGTCATATTCAAATCGAGAATCACAACCAGCAATTACAATTGGAAATGTTTGTACCATTTCTTTAGTATTTGGATCTTCTTCAAACCATCTATCATATTCCGAATGCAAGCAATTATTCCATAAAGACTTTCTAAATTGATGTCCGTCATGAACTGCACCGCAAATATGAGGAACATATCCCTCTATTTTTAAAGTAAATGAATAATCTTCAGAAACTGCTTCAAAAGTTTCTTCAGCTTGAATTTTATTAATTATTTGATTAACCGATAGACGTAACATTTTATTTTAAATTAATTATTAATTGGCAACTCGTTTAAACTTCCCCATTCAGTCCATGAACCATCATATATTGCAAAATTATATTTCTCAGTAATTTCAGCTGCTAATGCTAAAACACATGCCGTTATTCCAGAACCACAGGAGAATATTAATTTTTTATTATCTGGATTCATTTTTTCAAAAATCTTATTCAACTCTTCCTTACTTTTAAGTCTACCTTTATCTAAAACTAATGAATATGGCAAACTTTTAGAGTTTGGTATATGCCCGCTTCTAATATTTTTTCTTGGTTCAGGAGTCTTAGACATAAATCTTTCTTCAGACCGAGCATCTATTAATAGTTCTTTTTTTATTTCAATATTAAACAAAATATCTTCTTTAAATCTAATCAGTTTATAATTATAACGAGAAATGAAATTACCTTTTGGTAAACTGTTTTGTTGTTTTAATTCTGTTGGATAATCTTTACTAATCCATAATGGCAAACCTCCTTCTAAAACGGCTATATTATCAAACCCGAATAATTTAAACATCCACCAAACTCTTGCAGATGAATAGATACCATAGTCATCATAAACTATGATAGAACTATCTTTATTTACACCTAAATTTCGAGCTTTTTCTTGAAACTTTTCAGGAGTTAAAATTGTATTTGGAAATTGAGCATCAGTTTCAGAAAAAGCATTTTTAATATCAAAAAATATAGCATTTTTAATTTGATATTTTTGCTTTTTTTCTACTTGCTGATTTAAACTAACTTTATTTAGAGTAGCATCAAAAATTATTAATTTTTGATTGTCTAAACTTTCAAATAAAAACTCAGGTGTAACGAGAGACTTTGACAAAACCATTATATACTATGCTTCTTCTACTCTTCGTTTTAAGTCACTAACTCTTCTAAAAGAAGCACTTCTTTCTAAAATCTTGCTTTCTAAAAAGTCGATAACTTTTTCTTGTAGTTTTACTTTATAAACTTTGTTTATGTAAGTTATACCTCCAGGACTCATAACATTGACCTCTACCAATTTACCTCCTATTACATCAATTCCAACAAAGTACAAACCATCTTTTATCAACTTAGGCCCAATTTTTTTACATAGTAATTTTTCTTGAGCAGTAAGTCTATGCTTTTCTACTCTTCCTCCTGCCGAGACATTTGAACGATGATCTTTATCACCTGGAACACGTTTCATAGCTCCAATTGGAATACCATTTAGCATTAAAACTCTCACATCTCCTTTATCTGCTCCTTCAATATACTCTTGCAAAATTACATAATCAGAATTTCCATCCTGTTTACTGATATAAAAATCTAATAAAGAATTAATATTTCCCATTGCAGATTTTTCTATCAATATAACTCCTGAACCTCCAAAACCGTTTAATGGTTTCAAAATCATTTTGTCAGAATTAGATTCTTCAATCATTCTAATCAAATAATTTTTGTTCTTTGACACATGAGTTACAGGGATTATTTCATTATTAGGATCTTCAAAAACTGCTGTATATAATTTATTATTTGCTTCACGCATTCCTCTAACAGAATTGATAATAAACACATCATCTTTTACAGAATCCAGAAAATTGAGCATTAACGGATCTAGAGGCGGTTCAGCACGCATAAAAATAGCATCAAAACCAGCAAGCGGTAACATTTCTTCTCTAGTTGTCGCTTTTTTATAATAAGATTTAATTGAACCTGGAATTTTTTCCATTCGCTCAATAATGGTACAAAATGCATTTGTAATACTATTTCTAATTGTCAAATTTGCTGGTGTACAGATCGCTACACCATGACCACGTTTAGCACATTCATGAATCAATGCTAAACTAGTATCATTTTCGGGAGATTTAATATCTTCCCAAGGATACATCAAAAAACAGATATTCATATTAAGTTTGTTTAGTTATAATTTACTTTACTTCATCATAATGATCATCCCAATTTTTCACATGAGGTTCGCCAAGTTTCCCTACCGATTTTGCAACAATCATCGAAACAGCTGCATCTCCAGTTACATTCACAGTCGTTCTACACATATCTAATGGTCTATCAACTGCAAAAATCAATGCCAATCCAGCTTCAGGAATCCCAGCATAACCCAAAACACCAACTAACATAACCATTCCTGCACCTGGAACTGCCGCCGAACCAATTGATGCTAATGTAGCTGTAGCTATAATTCCCAATTGAGTACCAAAAGTTAAGTCCATTCCAAATGCTTGTGCAATAAACACAGCAGCTACAGCTTGATATAAACTTGTTCCGTCCATGTTAATTGTCGCTCCAATAGGTAATACAAAACTTGCGACTTCTTCTTCAACACCTAAATGTTCAGTTACTCTTTCCATTGTAACTGGTAATGTAGCCGCACTAGAACTAGTAGAAAACGCTAACAATTGTGCAGGTGAAATTCCGTTTACAAAAAACTTTGGGTTCTTTTTTGTAAATATTTTCACCAACATAATATAAACTCCAATCATTGCAATTAATCCTAAAACAACTGTCAATGCATACCAACCAAGCGCTTTAAATAAATCTATACTTGGAGACTCTACAACTAGCGCTGCCAATAATGCAAAAACACCATAAGGAGCAGCCAACATTATTAAATCTACCATTTTTAAAATGACTTCGTTGAGCCCATCAAAAAAATCTTTGACTGTTCTACCTTTTTCTTCAGGAATTAAAATTAGAGCCACTCCAAAAAAGACAGCAAAAAATATTACTTGCAACATATTTCTATTACTAGTTGCTGATGAAAAAATATTTTGAGGTACAATATCTTCAAGCGCTTGCAAAGGGCCACTTTCCTTTTGCTTTTTTGCAGTTTCCTTATATTTAGTAGTATCTCCACTATAATTTTTAACCATTTCAGTTCTAGTCTTCTCAGAAATAGAGTTTCCAGGATCAACTAAATTTACCAGTAATAAACCTATACTTACTGCAATTATAGTTGTTGAAATATAAATCCCTATTGTTCTACCTCCCATTAACGAAAGTTTAGAAATATCTTTCAAATCAGAAACTCCTTTTATTAATGCAGCTAGAATCAATGGAATCGCAATTAATTTTAAAGAGTTAATGAAAATTTTCCCAAATGGTTTTATCCAATCTTGCACAAATTTCATTCCCCAATCAAAATTGGTCATAATAATACCAACAATAACTCCAAAGAGCATTCCTAATAAAATTTTCCAATGTAGTGCTAGTTTTTTCATGTGTTAGTTTCTTTTAAATTAATTGAAGTGGAAAGATAAAAAAAACCGAGTGAATTCACTCGGTTTTTTAACAATTAAATAAAAATAATTAGGAACTTAAAAAACATTTTTCAGTGCATTACTCATTTTAATCCACCCACTCTCATTCTCTCTTAATCTTGTTCGTTCTTGCTCTACATGGATAAACCTTCCTGAAGTAGTTGTTGCTGAACTACTACAATGATTTACCGAATTATTTATTAGTCTGCCTTGAGTATTAGTAAAACCTATCAATCTATCCCAATCTGTATCAATATGTGCTAATTTAAAAGTCAACATATTATCTTCGGCAAATAAAGCATCTTTAAGTAAAGTTGCATAATCTGTTGTTGGTGTCTCTCTAGTACCATTACTCATAATTACATAAGGATCTGTTGGCTGCATAGCAAAACCATGCAATTGAACAAAAACAGAATTACTAACATTATTAAATAAATTTTCGGTAGTTTTTTGATATGCTGAAGTAGTAGTATGTGCCAAGTCAGAAATTCTGTATGATGCGCTTGAACCACAAGCACTTGTTGAACCTGAACAAGAAGATGCTTCGCTACTATTACATCTGTGAGTACCGTTAATAAATAATGCTTTAGCAAGCGTATTTTTAAAACAATATACTGCTTCTTTACCAGTATTAGTGTCATATTTTGAATGCGGAGCCATTAAAACCAAGTTATCTCTTGTTGGTGTTTTGCTAAAAACATAAGTGCCCCAATAATTTGATTGGCTCGATTTTTTTTCAAGAATATAAAATATTTGATTAGGACTAATAGTTGTATCGGTATATTCGGTTATTTGATAACCTAAACTTCCAGCATCAGCAACAGCATTTGTAAGATTTTCTTGCAATATATTATCAATAACCGTATTCCAAGTATTTAATTCGGTGAGTAATGGTGCAGAATATTCATTGCCTGAATTTCCTGGGAAAGTATCTATTAAATTACCAATATAGTTTTCAATATCTCCAGATGCTGTTAACAAAGTACTATTATCAGCTTCGGTAGTTACACTCAATGTGCTACTAAAATTAGACACATTACCTGCAGCATCTCTTGCAGTAACTTTAAAATTGTAAGTAGTGTCTTCAGTAAGACCACTTATGGTAGTAGATGTATTTACTGAACTAACTAAGGCTGTATTATTGTTATAAATAGAATAACTGGAAACTCCAACATTATCGGTTGATGCAGACCAAGATAAATTCACTGTAGTTTGTGTAATATTTGTTGCTTGAAGGTTTGTTGGAATTGTTGGTGCTGATATATCAATTTCTTCATCGTCTCCACCTCCTGATGAGCAATTAAATACTAAAAATGAGCAAAGAATAACTATTATTATAAATGCTTTTTTATTTGTTATCATAACTTTTAAATCTTTTGTTTAGTTTCAAGATGAGTTGTTTTTTCACTATGCTGATTAAAATTTTGCATCAACTGATAGACATAAGGAATTTGTTTTTGAAAACGAGTTAATATATCATAAGAAATATTATCTCTACTAAAAGGAACTACCTTTACGTATTCTTGTATTTCATTTACATTTCTTCCATATTTGTAATCATAAGGAAAACGTCCATCGCTATCTATTTTATTATTTGGATTATCTTTATTTGCTACACTAATATAAAACTCGCTATCTTTTATATTTCCATTAGGATTGAATAATTTTTCTTGCTTCAAATACTCGTGTAACTCTTTAGCAGTATCAACTGCTGGATCAATTAACTGCACATTTTCTACCATAAAATCACGATATAAATACTTTCCATTTTTATCTTTATAACTATATAATTCTTTTAATATAGCATCAATTTCATCTGTCATATAAGGATAATGTGTGCAACCCAAAATAATAGATTTTAATTTGTTTTTAGTTTTTGACAAACGAATTTGTTCCATTAGCGTAACTAAATGATAACGCACATAGTTTTTGGCGTCATTTATTTGCAAAATAGAGCAATCATCAGATTTTTCGGTATCACAGAGCATTTTGCTATCTTCAAAATCAAAGTTATAAACATCAAACAAGGTTTTATCAATTTGAACATCGCCATTTAAACTAGGACCTTTATAATCTTTACGAGGTTTTTTTAAATTTTTATTAAAATAATTTGGATCTTCATCCACCGCTTCAGCTATACCAACGCCACCTTGAGAAAACACTTCAATACTTCCTGTATAATCCAACTCATCTTTCATTTTCAAAATGGTATTACTATACCCTTTTGAAGCCACCGTTCCAGCAGTTGCCAATACACCAATAATAGCATCTTCATCTTTTTTAATACTCGCTAAAGTACCGCGAACTCCAGCATCAATAACGCCGATTACTTTTAAATTAGAATTGGCTTTCTTTAAAAAATCCTCAATATATTCTTTTCCATAGGCAGTTGCAGTGTTACAAGCAATTACCAAGGCTTTAACTGGTTTTTTATCTATATTTACAGAATTGTCGTTTACATCGGAATAGTATTTATTTCCCATTAAAAATTGCGCATCTTTAATAATGTGTTCTTTCAATAAATCAACTTTGTTTTCTTTTGAATAGTTTCCATAAGGCATATTGGCTTGATCTCCAAGATAAATAAAAGATTCCTTGTCAAAATCTAACTGTCCATCACTTCCTTTTTCATGAGATTCATTTGTATTTTGATCATAATTTACAATGGCTTTTAAAACGGTTAACCCTCCAGTTCCTGAATCAAAAACACCAATTGGTAATGATTTATCAGCACTTGGGTAATTAGCCATATCAATATGATAAAAACTATCCGAATCGTTAATAATTGTTGAAACAATGTCCGTAGAATTATTAATTGCTACTTCATTTTTCTTCGAATTTTCTTTACAACTCACTAAAAACAGTAGTGTAAAAAATGAAATTATTAGTCTATTTTTTTTCATAATGATGATTTATTTAAAACTTTTCCATTTAATTTTTCTGTAAATTTTCCGTTTTCAACTGAAATTTTCCCGTTGATAATACTATATTCTAAACCTTCTGATAGCTGAAATGCATCTGTATAATCTGCAAGATCTTTAAAGGTCTTTGGATTAAAAATGATAATGTCGGCAAAATAGCCTTCAAGCAGTTTTCCTCTGTTTCTAATTTTGAAAATATCAGCAGTTTTTGAAGTGCTTCCATTGATAAATGAAGCTATATCTAATACTTTTTCTTGCTGTACATATTTATGGTATTTTCTAGGGAAAGAACCATATTTTCTTGGATGACCTGTATTTCCGTCAGAACCAGTGACAACCCAATCTTGTTTCATAAAATTATGAATATCGTAAGAATTCATATTAAAAGAAGCCACTCTTACATAACCCGTTTCTAACGCTTTAAACACAGCAACTTCTGGAGAAACATTCAACATTTTTGAAATTTCAAATAAGTTTTTCCCAACAAATTTTGACTCTTCTGATTTCACAATTAACAGTTTGTCAGGTCCTCCACGACGAGTAATATTCTTTTTAGTGTCTTCTAAAATTCTCTGAGTTAATTTCGGGTCTTTATAACGTATAAACAATGAATCTTTTCCTCCACTCTCTGCCCAACGCGGTGCCACTGCTGATTTTAATCCTGTTGCAGAAGCATCATATGGATACTGATTTGCGGAAACTTTGACTCCTTCTTTTTGAGCATCCTCAACTATTTTTACAATTGAATCACTTTGACGCCATACATCAACACCTAAACATTTTATGTGAGAAATATGAATAGGTAATTTTGCTTGTCTCCCAATTTCTATAGCTTCTTCAATGGCTGGAATTAGACCTACTGTATACGAACTTTCGTCACGTAAATGCGTATCATAAACTCCATCGTTTTTAGCAACAGTTTTTGCAAGTGCAATTACTTCTTCAGTATTAGAATAACTTCCAGGAGAATAAAACAAACCTGTAGAAATACCAAAAGCACCAGCGTCCATTTCTTGTTGCACAAGGTTTTGCATTTTAGAAATTTCATCAGCGGTTGCTTTTCTATCACTTTTACCCATTACTTGTTCTCTAACCGTTCCGTGACCAACTAAAGGAACAGCGTTAGTGCCTATTTTGTGACTATTATATAAGTCAACATATTTTGAAGTTGGATAAAAACTATTACCATCATTTCCTGTAATTACCGTTGTTATCCCTTGAAATAAAAACGGTTTATTATGTGAGTTTTTGGGGTTTTTTAAATCTCTATCTGCATGTGTGTGGGGATCTATAAATCCAGGAGAAACAATTAATCCTTTAGCATCAATTATTTTATTTGCTGTAATTGACACAGAATTTTCATTACCTACAAAAACAATTTTATCATCTTTAATGGCGATAGTATTATTGGTTGAAGTTTTATCAACACCGTTATAAACTATTCCATTTTTTATTAAAATATCAGCGTCAATTTTTTCTTTAGTACAAGAAAAGAACGGCAATGAGAAAAGAAATAATATTTTTAATTTCAAATATTTCATTTACAATATATTTTAAATGAGGCTGCTCAAAAAGATATCGAACAACCTCAAATAACTAAACAAAATTTAATTTAAATTCAAATTCGATTAAATTTTATGGTTCAGGTTCATATACAATGATATTGTCTATATAAATATCTTCAGTGTCGTGACCTGATTGCATTTCAATTACTAATTGATATGATCTTACACCTGTTAAAAAACCAGTGTTTGCAGTATTCCAAATACCTTCTGCATCTTCAGCATCGTCATCTAAAGCGTGTAAAATTTGAACTACATCATTTCCAGTATCAGTTGTTATATTAGCGTAAGCAATAATACCATCTAAAGTTTCCCAACTTGTAGTTCTTAAAAAATATTGAAAAGAAACTCCTGATTTTTCTTGACCTGCAGGAACATCAACAGTATCAAATGTAATTCTTATTGCACCATCAGGATCTTCAATATGAAATGCATGTGTTCCGTCTGGAAAAGGGTCTACATCTTCTAAAGCAGTTGTAACTCCAATACGCTCTGAACTAAATCCAAGACTAGAACTACTGATTCCTGATACACCAACAAACTCAGAACTGAATCCGATTTCACCTCCAGCAGAAACGAAATTTACAAATGGTGGATTCGCACCATTAACTAAATTACCATCTACATTAACACCTAAATTATTTACAAACTCTGCATTTTCGTCACCAACTGGTACTTCTTCAAAAGAAGTTCCTTTAATTGTTTTTGCAGGTGGTTGGAAAAAGGTTACATCAAACTCAATAGCATCTCTTAAACCATTAGATTTTAATCTTACTGTAGAATCTCCTCCTAAATTCACTCCATTACTATCGAAGTTTGGAGATTCTCCAGAGAAAGTTCCTGTTGTAGTATTTATTAGTGCAATAAAAGTAAATTCAGTACTCAAACTCACATCATCATTTGTTAATCCTAATGCTGAAAGTATATCAGAAATTGGGATATTTAAATTATTAGGAAATGAGTTTAGTACTAAAAAATCTGTAATTACCTGATCTTCATAAAAAAGATTTAAGGAATAACTAATAATATTCTCATTAGGATCAATTAACCCTTCTGTTATACTTGCTGTATCCAAATCAAGTATATTTATGTCTAATGTTGTAGGTGCCTCTGTAAATTGCACAAAGCCTCCTCTTATTGCTATATCTTCTAATAAGTTGTTGTCATCACTACTACAACCAACAACTAAAAGGTAGCAAATAAATATTTTTAATATATTTTTCATAATTATAAATTGTTTAGTTTATTTAATAAATGAATCTGGATTAGTATCCCAGAATACCTTATCACTATTTGATTTTTGAATTAGTGATGTATTTACATCTACAGCATTTTCCGAATAAGGAAAACTACGTGGAAATGTTGGGTTGTCATTATCAATTGGTATTTGCATATTAGATGGATAACCTGTTCTTCTGTAAGCATTATAAGACTCAATTGAGTTTCCAAAAGATGCCAAATAGTATTCAGTCATTATTATATCTAATCGTTCATCATTATCAGCTGCGTTATTATAATTATTAATCACTTCAGCAACATAAGCATCAACATCAGAAGAAGATGAAGCAAACGAAGATGAAACACCACCATAATTTAACACCTTACCTATTGAGGCTCTAATTGCTTCTTCCAATAATACGGCTGGATTTCCATTTGTTCCTAAAACTAAAGCAGCTTCGGCACTCAAAAATTTAATATAAGAAGAAGTCAATAATGGCAAAAAGCCTGTTCCACCTAAACTAGCAGTACTCGGAGCACCTTCAAATTGATCTTCATCAAAAGTTCCTCCTGCAGGATAAATTCCATAAACAGTTCTTAACAAATTATCTCCTCTACCTGTTCTTGTTTCTCCATGATCTAAGCCCCAATATTGGTCACCAACATAACAATAATCTACATCAGGATCACCTTGGCAAGCCAAGTAAGGTGGTCCGCTAAATGGATCTACATCAGATTGTCTATACAAATAATATCTTATTCTTGGATCAATATTAGCTTTAGAATCTTTAAGCATCCACATGAAATAATTTCCTATATATTGAGAAAAACCACTAACATACCCTCTTTGAAAATATGGGTGTCTACTTTCAGGCTCTTCAACTGCCGAAAAATTATAAACAAAATCTTCAGCTTCAGAATCAATTATATCCATCCCTAATAATGAATTTATTTCGGCATTTAAATTAGTAACGCCTATTTCACCACTTGCCAATCTTGTTTGGATTAATAATCTCAATTTTAGTGAATTAGCAAAAGCTATCCATTTTGCTTTATCACTATCATAAAACAAATCAGAATCTACGCCAAAAGTAGCAGCGTTAATATCAACAATAGCTTGATCAATATTATCAAGTACCATGCTATAAAGTGTATTTCCTTCATCTAGATTAGGGTTTGGAAATTCATTAGGCTGTGTAGCTTCAGAATATGGTATTTTACCAGTATAATCAACAAATGTTGCTGTTAAATAGCCCATTAATAATTTATTAATTCCATTATGAAATAATAATTTTTCATCAGTAGCAGCTAAATTATCTATAGCTCTAGAAATTGTCAGTGCTCTATAGTAGCGTGTCCATTCAATATCCAATACATCTGTATCAACTACATCTCCATAAGTATCCGTCATTGCTTCATATCTCATTACATCATCAGTATTGAGAATAAAATCTTGCATAATATCTTGAAACAGATACTGAACTTCATTTATTAAAAATTCAGGATTCGCACTTTCAGGATTTAATCGATTTGGATTATCCTGCAAATCAAAATCGGTCACTTCACATGAGTAAAAGAAAACTGAAATAAGTAGACTTAAACTACAGTATTTATATATATTTTTCATTTTTATATTTTTTATTTAATTAAAATGTTGCTGATATACCTAAAGCAAAACGCTTGTTGGTTGGAATTGTATTTCTACCTAAACCGCCATCGCTTTCAGGATCAAAATTTATATGCTCTGGGAAATTAGGTGCTTTATACCATAAATTTCTTCCAGTCAATGAAAAACTAATTGAATTAAAAGGCAATTTTTGCCCTTCTTTTCGATTATACGTATATCCCAATGCAATTTCTCTAATTCTAAAAACAGAAGCGTCAAACATTCTTAAATCATTAGCATTATAATAATTAGAAAATACTGTTCTCAATCCATTTAGTTGAATATTATTTGGTATTTGATTACCATTGGCATCTAAAAGTATCTCTCCAGTATCATTATCAGCTAAAAATCCTGGAATCACAAAAGAGCCATCTCTATTTTCTGTATCTCTAGTTACACCTCTTTCCAATAAATCTTCAACAGCACTTGAAGAAATTTCCCCTCCATGCGTATACTCAAATTGAGTTGAAAGTGTAAAGTTTTTATACTTTAAACTATTAATGGTAGTCCATTTCCAATCTGGATTTGGATCTCCAATAACCTCATCTTGCAATCCAATATCTGAACTCACAATCACCTCTCCTACTCTTGTACTACCAGCATTTGTTGCAGCTATTAATAAATTTCCATTATCATCTCTTAATGCATAATCTCCAACTATTGCTCCAAACGGATATCCCTCAACTGCAAATCTATCTGCAGTTAATGGAACTCTTGCTCCTCCAAGTGTTTCAACTACTAACGATTCATCAGCAGTAAAAATATTCCTTAAATTCCATTTAAAATTATCATTTTTAATAACATCGATACCTAAATCAACTTCAATACCTTCGTTGTCAATTCTACCTAAATTTACAAATTGCGTGCTAAATCCGGTTGAAGGAGCTACAGGAGTGTTTACGATTTGATCTTCAGAAATTCTCTTATATAATGATGTTTCTAAAGTAACTCTGTTATTAAATAATTTTGCTTCAACACCTATTTCAAATTCTTTATGCAATTCAGGTCTTAAATCTGGGTTAGCAAAAACAGTTGAAAATCTATTTGTTACTGGCAATGCACCATCAGCTGATGCAAAACGTAAAGCGTCAATTATCAAAGTATTTCTTGTATTATATGGATCGGGAAAACCTGAAGATGTTGCATAAGCTGCTCTCAACTTTAAGTAATTAATTTTATCTGTTCCAAAATCAAATGCTGATGTAGGAATAAATGAAATAGATGTTCCAGGATAAAATAAAGATTGGTTTTCACTTTCAACAGTACTTCCCCAATCATTTCTACCAGATACAGTAGCATATAAATAATTCTTATAGGCAAATTGTAATTGACCGAAAACACCGGCTAAATTCACTCTACTTTTTTCATATAATGATTCCGTTGTTGTATAATTACTAGGTCTTAGAAAACCATAAACAATTTGTCCATCAGAATCAGATGATAGCACCTGACCATTGGTTAATTTAGAATTTGCACCTATTTGGGCTTCAAAATTCAAATCATCAGTTATATCTTTATTATAACCCAACATTAATGTTTGATCAACAATAACTTCTTTAACTTCATCTATGTTAAGATAACCAGTTAAAAAATCTCCGCTAAATCCTCCTTTATTAGAATAACTAAAACGCTCTCTAGTTTCACTATCCAAACCAACTCTATAAGTTACATTTAAATTATCATTAAACTTATAATTGGTATTAAATGTTCCGAAAACACGAACTACATCATTTTCAATTCCAGAATTGTTTAGAATCCATAAAGGATTTGTATCATTTCTATAATATACCGATTCTCCAGTTAATGGATTTTGATAAGGCATTTCTGTTAAATCAATATTTCTAGGCAAATAGAAAATTCTATTTGTACTAGATTGTGATAACACAAAATTAAATTTACGTGTAGAATAGTTTAACGTTGCTGAAACATTTAACTTATCACTTACTTGAGCATTACCTCCAATACCAATATTAAAGCGTTTTAAATTATTATTAGCAACAACACCTTCTTCATCAGTATAGCCTGCTGAAAGGTTAAATCCTGTTTTTTCTTGAGATGAAGAAAAAGAAAGTGAGTGAATAGTACCAGAACCTGTATTAAAGAAATTCTTTACATTATCAGGCTTAGCAGTATAAGGAATCATCAATCCATCGTATTCAGGAAAAATACTTCCAAGATTTGCATACGGATGCGAAACTTCATCTAAAGAAGAAAAACTAGGTCCCCAAACCGATAAAAAACTAGGGATAAAATTCCCTTCTTGTCCTTGACCATAGGTATTTTGAAAATTTGGTAATTGAGAAATCGTATTTGTATATACGGTGGTAGAATACGAAGTTGAAATACTTGGCTCTCCTAAATTTGCATTTCCACTTTTAGTCTGAATCAAGATCACACCATTTCTACCTTCACTACCATATAATACTGCTGCATTTAAACCTTTCAAAACATTCATGCTTTGAATGTCGTTTGGATTGATGTCAGCTAATTGACCGTTAAAAGGCACATTGTTAACGACAATCAAAGGATCATTTGATTGATTTATTGAAACTGTTCCTCTAATTACAACACTAGAGCCAGATCCACTTTGACCAGATGTAGTTGCAATGTTAACTCCTGCAATTTTACCTTGCATTGTTTTTGCTAAATTGGCTTCAGGTCGTTTTTCAAGATCTTCTGAATCTAATTTAGTAATTGCATAACCTAAAGCTTTTTTAGATTTCTTAATACCTTGCGCAGTAACTACTACTTCTTCTAATGCTTGTGCATCTTCTTCAAGTAATACATTAATTTGAGTTTGACCATTTACAATAACTTCTTTATTGGTGTAGCCAATGAAACTAATCACTAAAGTTGCACCGTCAGATACTGTAATGGAATAATTTCCATCAAAGTCTGTTTCGATACCATTAGTGGTTCCTTTTTCAATAACAGAAGCACCAGGTAATGGTCCTGTGCTGTCGCTTACTGTCCCTGTAACTGTTATCTGTGCAAACAAATTGCTAGACAGTAGCAGTGCACAAAGACATAAAAATAATTTCCTAATCATGTTTTAAAATTTGTGTTTAGTTAATAATATTAATTGTTTAGTAAAATATTCATCATTTGCTCGGCAGTAACTCTACCGATAATTTTAATTTTCTCTTTTGGTGTTGCATCTCCAATTTCATAAGTAATTCCTGTAGCATTTTGTCCATATAAAAACCAACCTTTAGACACAGGCTTATTACTATTTCCAGGTTTTTCGTTTACTTTATAATTTTCGATATTCTTTTCTAATGCTTCAAACCAATCATCTATAAAGTTAGGCAATGTTGTACCAATTCTCTTTTTATTGGTATAAAACACATCATACCAAGTAGAATGGAAATCTATTCCTAAAATAATTTTTGAATCTGATTTTTTAGATTGTTTAGTAATAAACTTAACTGTTTGTCTTACTTCTGGCTGATTATAAACCGACCAATCTCTATTGGTATCTACACCTCCAGCATTATGTCTCCAATGACCTAAATCGACACCGTCAGGATTCATAATTGGAAAAGCCAATACTCTATATTTATTTAAAAAATCTTGAGACAATTTTGATTCATTCAGTATAGTTTGTATAAATTCTTGAAATGCAAAATAGCCAGTTACTTCAGGCGGATGTTGACGTGTTAACAAAACTATTATTGGCTTATTTTTCTTTTCGCCCTTATAAATATCTAGTACTGGTAAATCTCTACCCAAAATAGATTTTCCAAAATTTTGAAAATGCACATATTCTTCTTTACCCTTTATTAAATTAGAATACCAATTTTTTACATCTTTAGATGATTGGATTTCTTGAGCAGCAATTATTAAAGGTTTATCATCCAATTCTACTTTTATAGTAATAATAGAATCTTTTTTGAAAAAATTTGAAGAATCAATTACATACCATTCTTTATTCTTTTTCAATTTTGGAATATAACGATGTTTAAAGCCTTTTGGGTAGTTAAATGTATAATAAACAGTTTTAGGAATACTAGACCAAGTTTTAAAGGCATAATAAGCGCTATTGTTAATTGGAGTGTTTTCTGGTTTTATAGAAATTAACAAAGTACTATCATTAACTTTTTTAATGTCATTTAAATGTGCAGCATCAAAATCATTACTAGCAAACACACCCATATCTTCCACTTCAAACACTTGCTTTTCGAGTATATGTATCTTTTTTGTTGTTGTATCGACTGGAGTTTTGAATGAGACAGTTTTTAAACTATTACAGCCAATTAATAGACTGATAATAAGAAGATGAATAAATGGAATAATTTGTTTAGCTATTAACTTCATTCTTACTTTAAAAAATATTGTTAAAACTAATTCAATAATATACTATATTGCACCTACCAATTTAATTTTTCAAACCATACCAATTTGTACTACAATATTAAAAATATCATAACAACAAGTAATCAATGGAAAAATGACAATATACCTATTTATCAAAACTTATATAAAATTTTAAAAAATGAAATTATTACGAATGGTGCGCCAGAAAATTTAAAATTACCAGCAACAAGAAAATTAGCTAAAGATTTAAACATTTCTAGGAGCACAGTCAATAAAGTTTATGAACTATTATTATTGGAAAAGCATATAATTTCAAAACAAGGTGCTGGATACTATATACTACCCAAAAAAAATGAACTAGAAAAAATTACTGCAGATACTAATTCAGAAAAAAAATATAAATACCCAACAATTTCTAAAAGAGCAAAATTATTTTCTAAATATCGATATATTTCAACCGATAATTATTCAAAAGATAGCGTTGCATTTAGACCAGGATTACCTCCTCTTGATTTATTCCCAGTAAAAACATGGAAAACTATTTCTAATAAATATTGGAGAGAATCAACTCCAACAAACCTATCATACGCTCCTTCAGAAGGGTTAGAAACTTTGAGGGTCAATATAGCAACGTACTTAAAAATATATAGAAATATTAATTGTGATCATAAACAAATTATCATAGTATCTGGCTCGTTACATTCACTTTATTTAATTGGAAATAGCATTATCAATAAGGGTGATAGAATTGTGATGGAGAATCCAACATTTCCAAGAGCTCACAATCTTTTTAAAAGTTTAAAAGCCAACATTATTGCATGTGATTTAGATACTGAGGGTATAAATATTGACTCAATTCCTAAAGAAAAAACAAAATTAATTTATACAACTCCATCAAATCAATATCCGTCAGGAGTGAAAATGAGTCACCAAAGACGTTTAGAATTATTAGATTGGGCAAAAAATCAAAATTCATTAATTATCGAAGATGATTATGATCATGAATTTAGTAATTGGGAAAAACCCATACCTTCAATTTTTAGTTTAGACACCCAAAACAGAGTAATTTATCAAGGAACTTTTAATAAACTTTTACATCCATCATTGAGGCTTGGCTATATGATTGTTCCAAACTATCTTATCGAGTCAATTAAAGCCATCTATGAACAATCAAGCAGGTTTGTACCTTCATCTACACAAGCAATAATGAGTGAGTTTATAAGTAACGAACATTTAAATAAGCATTTAAGGAATGTAATTAAAACTTCTAATGAGCGAAGAAATTTATTTATTGAATTGACTAAAAAAACTTTGGATATTAATAAATCCAATGAAGGTTTACATTTAATTGCCAAAATTAAAAGTAACATTCCGGATATTGAAGCATTTAAAAAACTTCAAGATCAGAATGTTATTGCTTATCCTCTCAGTAATTATTATATAACTAAGCAAAAAAAAGATGGTTTAGTTTTAGGATATTCATCAGTAAACAATAAAGTGATGAAAGAAAAAACTTCAATAATTAATAAACTATTAAAAATATAGATTGATATAATTAAAAAAATACAGTTAAATCATGTGACTTTTTTTCATATATTGTGTCCTATACTATGTATTAACACTTAACACTAAAAAATTATTACCATGAGCGGAATTTTAGACCTCTTAAATAGTCCAATTGGAAAAACACTTATTAACGGTGCAAGTCAACAATTAGGACAAGGAAAACAACAAACACAATCTGCATTAAGCACTGCATTACCATTGATATTAGGTGCTATGAAAAATAATGCTTCTACTTCTGATGGAGCAGCAGGTTTATTAAAAGCATTAGGAAACGACCGCCATAGTGGAGGAATTTTGGATAATCTTGGAAGCATCTTAGGAGGAGGCGGAATTGATCAAGATGTATTGGATGATGGTGCTGGGATATTAGGTCACGTTTTTGGTGGTAAAGAACAAAATGTTGCACAAGCAGTAAGTAAATCAAGTGGAATTGATTTAGGAAGTGCAATGAATATTTTAAAAATTGCTGGACCATTAGTTATGGGATATTTAGGAAAGCAAAAAAGAGAAAAACAAGTATCTAGTCAAGGAGATTTAGGAAATCTACTTGGAGGAATGCTTGGTGGCGGAGGTCAACAAGAACAAAGTCTTGTAAACCGTCTTTTAGATGCCGATGGTGACGGAAGCATCATTGATGATGTTGCTGGAATGCTTTTAAGCGGTGGCGGAAAGAAAAAAAGTGGTTTAGGAGGACTTTTGGGAGGACTGTTTGGAAAAAGATAAATTACTGTAGATCATTAAAAAAAGGCTGGACGTTGTCCAGCCTTTTTTATTTGAATTCGTATTTTTGCAAGCAAATTTATCTAAAAGATGGCTAGTTTAAAAGAACGTTGGGAAATTACATCAAATTGGCAAATACTAATTATATTATTTGTGTTTAGTATTACAGGCTCTTCTTCTCTATTTGTTGCAAAACCAATTATAAAATTTATTGGAATAACAAAAGAGAACCTCAATATAACAGTATATTGGATTCTCTATGTCATAATCAGTTTTATTTTCTACCAAATAATGCTCGTGTTTTTTGGGTGGTTATTTGGTCAATTCAAATTCTTTTGGAATATTGAAAAAAAGATGTTGAGTCGCATCGGTTTTAAACGATTTTTTAATGACTAATCTACATCTAAGATTGTAGTTACTTTTTTAGACTCAAATACATAGGTGTATAGCCACATCAAAGTGAATGTTGGTACAACATCTAACATTGGCAATGCCTCTTCAACAAATGTTATAGCCGCAGCAATTTTACCCTTCCTTCCTTTATACAATTTGGTCATTAAATAGGCTGATAATGGCGCCCAAACAAAATCGAATGGTGGAAATACGAAAGACACATAGCCAAGTGCGTCAAACAATAAACCAAGAAATAATTTTTTATATTTTTTATTCATTTATATAATTTAAGTTAAAAGTAAATATCCAAAAAAAAATTGCGTCATTTCGAACCATTCAGAGTCTCATCATTTTGTTATGAGATGCTGAAACAAGTTCAGCATGACGAAACGGATAATTTTAATTAGTATATAACAAATAAAGTGCCATTATTGTTTCTTTAATTTCTCCTTGTACATTTTTTGAAACTTCTCCAATTTAGGATTTATTACAACTTGACAGTAACCTTGCGTCGAATTATTTTCATAATAGTTTTGATGATAGTTTTCTGCTACGTAGAATTTGTCAAACTCAGTAACTTCAGTAACTATTTTATCTTCAAATGCACCGCTTTCATCTAAGGCATTTATCATATTGTTTGTCGCATCTCTTTGGGCATCATTATGATAAAAAACTGCAGAACGATATTGAGTACCAACATCAGCACCTTGACGGTTTAAAGTAGTTGGGTTGTGTGTGTTGAAAAATACGTCTAACAATTCATTAAATGATATAACTTTAGGGTCAAATGCGATATGAATAACTTCTGCATGTCCTGTCCTTCCAGTAGTAACTGCTTTATAACCAGGATTTTTAACATGACCTCCTGAATAACCTGATTCTACTTTATGCACTCCTTCTAGTTGCTCAAAAATGGCTTCTGTACACCAAAAACACCCATTCCCAAATGTTGCAAATTCTAAATTATCATTATTCATTACTATTTCCTTTTTTATTGATTTTTCTTGTTGTTTTTGTGCTTGTGTTGTACAAGACATGGTTACCAAACCTAAAATAAATATTCCTAACTGTTTCATTATATCATATTTTCACTTTAGGTCGTTCCTTTTTTTGTTTGATTACAAATTTATTAAAACAAAATTTATATACTTGACTTTTAGTTTTAAAATACTAACTTCGCTTACCAGTGCTGAACTTGTTTCAGTATAGTCCGATATAAATCATTGAAACTATTCATATCATTAAGAAGTTGTAACATATTTGACCAAATCAAGAAAATGCAGGAATTTAAAGATTGGAAAGAGTTTATTAACCAAGTTTTAATTGACAGTGGAGAATTTGAAAAACCAAAACGGAAACTCAAAAACCAAACAGAAACTGAATTTTTTACATTTAAAAAAAATCCGCAAACGGAACTTGAAGTTGGCTATCTGAATGACAGACTGATTTATTTTAATTTCACTAATCCAACAGTTCCAGGTTACAACAAGTATGTTGAGGGAATTTATTTTTACGCTAATGACTTTAAAGAAAATAATTCTTACGGAGACCCAGCATTGGAATTTAACGAAATGAATCGTAATGGAATTTTATCAATTCTGCAAAAAGGATTGACAGGAAAAGAAACCCAATTCGTGAAAAACGGCAAGATTTTAAAATCAAAATTATATGTCCTTGAATCTGACCCAAGATTTAATTACAGTTATGATTTTACTGAACGGAATTTTTGGAAAAAACTATTTGGAAAAAAAATTGACAAAATGGACGGAATTGAAAAACGAGAGATAAAACTGAATAAAATATTTAGCGGAATAAAAAACGTGTTACAACAACGTGTATAACTCATTGCGGCTGAATTCCTAATCGGAATTCAATGCAATTCACTATCTTTCGGTTATGGCGGAAAAATAATTACGCACTAGACCGCAACAAACCATACACAATACCGACAAGCGCAACTCAAAAATCACAGTTTCAATTTCCCAATCTCACTAACTGTTTTTTCTAACATATCATCCGTAAAATCAAGATGTGTAACCATTCGCAGCTTACCCTCACCCATAGAAATAAGTAGAATATCTTTTGCTGCAAGTTTGTTGACAAACTCATTTTCATCAACTCCATCAGCGACATAAAAAATAACAATATTGGTTTCTATTGGCTCCACTTTTTTAATTAGTGGAGAATTTTCCAATGCTTCACCCAAATGTTTTGCTCTGTTATGGTCTTCAGCCAATCTTTCAACATGGTTGTCGAGTGCATAATCAACAGCCGCAGCCATATAACCCACTTGTCGCATTGCGCCGCCAAACAATTTACGAATGCGCAGTGCTTTCGCAATATGCTCTTTAGAACCAACTAATAACGAGCCAATTGGTGCTCCTAATCCTTTAGACATACATATTGAAATAGTATCAAACAACTCACCGTATTGTACTGGAGTTTCATCTTTGGCAACCAATGCGTTAAACAATCTTGCACCATCTAAATGATAAGCCAAATTATTATCAACCGTTAATTTTTGTATCTTTTTGAGTTCATTAATATCCCAACAAGCGCCACCTCCTTTATTAGTTGTATTTTCAATACATACCAATCTAGAGTAAGGAACATGAATATCGGCACGACCAGAAATTGCTTTTTCCAATTGCTCTGCAGTAAACATTCCTCGATGACCGTCAATTAAATGGCTTGAAACACCAGAATTAAAGGCTGCTCCTCCTCCCTCATAATTAAATACATGCGCCCATTTATCGCAAAACATTTTATCTCCAGGATTTGTATGCAATTTTATTGCTGCTTGGTTTGCCATAGTCCCAGAAGGAAAAAATAAGGAATCTTCTTTTCCAAACATTCGTGCTACTTTCTCTTGAAGTTTGTTTACAGTTGGATCGTGTTTAAAAACATCATCACCAACTTCGGCATTCATCATATACTCCAGCATTTCAGGAGTTGGTTTTGTAACCGTATCACTTATTAAATTAACTATCATACTATTTTAGTGCATTCCAATTGGTGAACCATCAGGAATTTTTGGTGCTTTTACTTTTTTATAATTAGATAAGTTCTCTTTAAAACTCTCAATCTTTTTTAATAATTGATTATTATATATTTGCTGAATTCCACTTGCATTATACTTCAGTAATTGTGCAATCTCATCTAGTTTACTATTTGCAATTGCAGTCACTTGCATATAATTATTTTCATTCGCTGCTAAATAAAATAATTGATTTAGCACTTGAGCATTAACTACATTTTGCAATTCTTGATAATACGAGTCTTTATGATTCTTTTTAAAGGAATTATTTATTAAAGTGTCAATTAACTCTACTAATCCTAATTGACTGTTATTTAAACTTTTATACTGAACTAAACGAGATGCTCTTTGAGGGTTCAATAACAATGACAACGTCATTTCTGAAGCCGTATCAACTGCACCATAAGGGTCAAAAGCCACACCATTTTTGCTTTTAAAAGATTCTCGAGAACGACTATATCCCATAGCTCTTGGAGGGAATAAACTCAACTTGCTTTTTGGAATAGCAATTGTATTTACATCAATTGTTTTTAAGATTGCATTTAATGCTTTACGCTCTGTTTTTCCATCAATTCTCTTTACAATTGTTTGAACTCCTCCTTTCACTGCATAGTTATAATCTAATCCACCAATTAGTTTAGAAACCGCTTCCGTTTGATAACGGTGAAAGAAATATAACGGTACAAATACGTCTTCTAAAACCGAATATGGCTCAAAAGACTTGATATTATTAGCAGAAAAATTATTAATTGCCGTTCTACGGACCGCCAAAACATTTTCTAATTCCGCAGACACATCATCACCATTGTCCCATAAATGTGCAGTAACACTTGCGCTACCTTTTGGCCTTGCATCGGCATCAGAAAGATATTTCAATCCGCTTTTAAAAGCATCATCCAAAATTTTATTTAGTTGCTTTTCTTCATTATCAGTAAACTCTTGATACGAATAGGCAACAGTAACTTTATCCCAATCACCAATACCAACTGCATAAGCATTAGAAAAATCAATCTTTCCATTTTTTAATGTTATTTGAGGATGCGGATAATCCATCACAGAGGCTCTATTAGTAGTACTTGCTGAAAAATTATGCGCAAAACCAAGTGTGTGACCAACTTCATGAGCAGATAATTGTCTAATTCTAGCCAAAGCCATTTTTAGTGCAAAATTATCATCTGTATCATTATTCGCATAAGGTGCTTGCAATGCTTGAGCAATCATAAAATCTTGACGGATTCGCAGAGAACCTAAACTCACATGACCTTTAATAATTTCTCCAGTTCTTGGATCAGAAATACTTCCGCCATAACTCCATCCTCTTGTTGAACGATGCACCCATTGAATGACATTATATCTCAAGTCTAATGGATCTGCACCCTCAGGTAACATTTTTACTTGAAATGCATCTTTGTAACCTATTGCTTCAAACGCTTGATTCCACCATCTTGCGCCGTCTAACAGAGCCGAACGAACAGGTTCTGGTGCTCCCCTATCTAAATAGTAAATAATTGGTTCTTTCGCCTCACTTACTGCAGCATTTGGATTTTTCTTTTCCAATCTATGTCTATAAATATATCTTTTAACTATTGACTGATTTACAGGTGTTGCATAATCTAAATAAGACATTGCATACGAACCAGAACGCGTATCAAATTTTCTTTTTTTATAATTATCATCAGGTAATTCAACAAATGAATGGTGTTGATATACCGTTGCTGAATTAGCATCTGGAACTACACTTTTTATGTTTTTTCCTTTAGGAATTCCACTAAAAGTTAAAGCGACATCAAACTCTACATTCTTTGGAAATGCTTTGGTACGCTCCATATTAAAAGCACTTCGTGATACGTCTAATTTGTATTTCCCTTGCTTGTTATTTAACAATCTGTTCGCAACGCCATGAGCATCACGTATAAAAAAACTAGTCGCATCAACTAAGTATTTTCCATTCTTATGCTCTTTTATTATAAATCCGTGTAAAATAGATTTTGCAAACGCCTCTTCAACTGACTGCTTTTCTTCAGCATTATTGGTAATTGCTCTGTATTTTTGATTTGGCTGAACCAATAATAACTTATTCCCTGCTTTTTTAAATTTTACCACAACTCCATCACCTAATTGTCCTCTATCAAGTCCAATATCATTAGAACCTAAACCTTCGGAAAGCGATCTAACATATAAGAATTCGTGATTCAATTTATCGATTTCAAGAAAAATTTTATCTTGATTATCATCGTAGTAAAATGAGAAATAACCATTATACTTGGTTATCCCATCTTTGTCTTTAAAAAATTGTGCGTAAGAATTAGAAACTACAAGTAATAAAATCAGTAGGAATGTAATTTTTTTCATTATCTAAAAGTTTGTATAAAACTATAAAATTCGATTGACATTTTAGGCAGATAATAAAATAACTAACTAATAATTTATTCTATTTTTGTTTTATGATTACAAATGACCACATAAAAGATATTTCTGAACGAATTGACAAACTAAAAGTTTATCTATCAATTGATAAAAAACTCATAGAAATTTCTAATGATGAAGAGCAAACTGCTAATCCTAATTTTTGGTCAAACCCAAAAGAGGCTGAAGCTTTCATGAAAGTATTGAGAGGCAAGAAAAAGTGGGTAGAAGATTACAATACAGTATCAACTTTTAGAGACGATCTTGAAGTCATTTTTGAATTTTACCGAGATGAATTAGCTTCCAATGACGAAGTTATGGAGCGCTATGTAAAAACTATTAAACTCTTGGAAGATATAGAGTTTAGAAATATGTTATCAGAAGAAGGTGATAATTTAAGCGCAGTACTTCAAATTACTGCTGGTGCTGGCGGGACAGAAAGTTGTGATTGGGCATCAATGTTGATGCGTATGTACATGATGTGGGCAGAAAAACAAGGTTTTAAATTAAGAGAACTAAATTATCAAGAAGGAGATACTGCTGGTATAAAAACAGTTACTTTAGAAATTGACGGCGAATTTGCTTTTGGATATTTAAAAGGAGAAAATGGTGTTCATAGATTGGTTAGAATTTCACCATTTGATAGTAATGCCAAACGTCATACAAGTTTCGCGTCAGTATATGTATATCCTTTGGTTGATGATAGTATTGAAATTAAAATAAATCCTGCTGACATAGAAATAACAACTGCTCGTTCTAGTGGAGCAGGTGGGCAAAACGTAAATAAAGTTGAAACTAAAGTTCAATTGACTCATAAACCTTCTGGAATTCAAATTCAATGTTCAGAAACTCGATCGCAACATGAGAATAGAGATCGAGCCATGCAAATGTTAAAGTCTCAACTATATGAAATAGAGTTACAAAAACGTCAAGAAGCAAGAGGTGAAATTGAGGCCAATAAAATGAAAATTGAATGGGGAAGTCAAATAAGAAATTATGTGATGCACCCTTATAAATTGGTTAAAGATGTTCGAACTGCTCATGAAACTGGAAATGTTGATGCAGTTATGAATGGTGATATTGATGAATTTTTAAAAGCATTTTTGATGCTCAACGGTCAAAAAGAAGAAACAAATGAACTCTAAAATAGATACTATAATTTTTGATTTAGGAGGTGTTTTAGTAGACTGGAACCCAAGAAACTTATATAAAAAAATCTTTGACACCAACGAGCAAGTTGAATGGTTCCTGAACAACGTTTGCACTCCAGAATGGAACGAAGAACAAGATGCTGGTAGAACTATAGCTGAAGCCAATGCTCTTAAAATTGCTGAGTTTCCAGCATATAAAAATGAGATTAAACTATTTTATGAACGTTGGGATGAAATGTTTAAAGTCCCAATTTCTGAAACTGTAGAAATACAACAAAAATTTATAGCAAATCCTAATTATCGTGTCTATGCACTTACCAATTGGAGTGCTGAGAAATGGGAAAAAGGGAAAGAGTTATTTCCTTTCTTTAATGATTTTGAAGGAGTAATAGTTTCAGGTCAAGAAAATACACGAAAACCTTTTGATGATATTTACCAATTAATCATAAAACGCTACTCGATTATTCCAGAAAAAGCAATTTTTATAGATGATAATTTTGAAAATACCATTGCTGCAAAAAGGAATGAAATACAGGCTATACATTTTACATCTCCTGCACAGTTAAAAAACGATTTAAAAAAACTCAACATTACTTATTGACTTACAGCATATTAACTCTACTAAAGCAAATAAACGGTAAGTTTTTTATAATAAACGGTAAGTTTTTTATAATAAACGGCGTCTTTTTTATAAATTTATTTATATTTGTTGCTGTGGAAAATTTAAATTGCTAAGAATAAAGTTACCACCTACTATAAACATATGAAGAAATTAGTTTTTATACTACTCTTCTTGCTTATCGGTATATCATTTACCTACTCTCAAGAAGAAAATGCACATACTATTAAGGGCAAAGTTATTGATGCAATAACTAAAGAGCCTCTGGAATATGCTACAGTAACATTTAAAGCCAAAGGAAATTCTGGTATAATTGGAGGTGTAACAGATAGAAAAGGGAAATTTGAAATCATTGTTCCTAGCGGAAAATATAATGTAACTGTAGAATATTTAGCTTACAAAACTATCACTTTTAAATCTCAAGATATTACAAACAATGTTCATTACGGCTCAATAGAATTAAGTGAAGATACTGAATTACTTGAAGATATTGAGATAGTTGCTGAAAAGAAAACTGTAGAAATAAAACCAAAAAAACTTGTTTATAATGTCACTAAAGATATTGCTGCTGAGGGAAGTATGATTATGGATGTTTTAAACAATGTCCCATCAGTTTCAGTGCAAGATGGCAATGCAGTAATTCGCGGCCAGATAGCTACTGTCATGATTAATGGAAAAACATCATCACTTACCAAAGAAGATGCACTAAAATCATTACCTGCAGGTACGGTTGAAAAAATTGAAGTTATTACCAATCCAGGAGCACAGTATAAAGCATCATATAACTCAATTATAAATATTATCTTAAAAAAAGGAAAAGATGAAGGGCTGAATGCATCAATTACTGGTTCATTTGGTCATCGTGAAATATATGGTGGTTTACTATCTGTAAATTATAAAACCAAAGGTGTAAATTTTTTCACAAATACTTCATACAGCCATAAAAACGAAATTGAACTAAGTAAATTCAATAATCAATATTTTACGAGTGGTATGAGTTCTTCATTCTTAAATGAAGATTTGATATTTGATAATAATAAAAATGGATTATACACAACTGTTGGTGCAGATTTTGAATTGTCAAAAAAAACAACACTTACAACTTATATCAATTACTCGAACTTAAACTACAATAGTATTACTAATACTGATAGTGATATTTTAGATGCATCTCGAAATCTAGTCTCAACAAACAATAGAAAAAACCTAAGAGATTTTAAAGATGATATTGCAGAATTTGTTGTTGAAACTGAACATCAATTTAATGATAACGGTAAAAGTTTTAGTGCTTCAATACAACATACTAATGATGTTGAATCAATTACCAACAATGTAATGAATTCAAACTCAAGTTTTACAGATGAAATTTTTACTCAGAATAACAAAATAATAAATACTGAATTTAATATAAAGTATGTCAATCCTTTTTCCAAAACCTCTACTTATACCATAGGGTATAATGGTGTGCTCGGTAAAGTTCCTTTTAGAAATAGTACGCCTAATAAAAATATCAACTATACTGAAAATATTCATGGAGCATATATAGATTATGAATATCAAAAAGGAAAGTTTTATGCTGGTGCCGGAATAAGAGGAGAATTTTCTAAAGCTACTACTGAGTACTTAAACCAAAGTATTGAGCAAAATATTGATATAAATAAATTATTCCCATCAGCAATATTAGAATATTACATTAGTGATTCAAAATCAATTTCTCTTTTTTATGGTAAAGGTATTCAAAGAGTTGATTATGGAAGATTACAACCATTTGAAGAGCGTTTTAGTGAAACTTTTTTTTACAAAGGAAATGAATTGTTAACACCAATGTTTATAGATAATTATAGTTTAGATTACACATATTCTGGTGATAATATTACGATTGCTCCTTCTTTATTTTTTAGCCAATATGATAATTACTGGCAAGATGTTACTTATGAAACTGGTGAACAAATTGATGGAGTTAACAAATTAATCACAACACCTCACAATGTTGGAAAATTAAATTATTATGGTTTAAATCTTACTGCCGTATACAAAGCAACTAAAAACTTAAATCTAACATTCAATTCTTCAATTTATAATCTTGACCAGCGTGGAGTTTTCGAAATAACAAATTCTGCTAGTCAACCAATTACTATCGATTATACAAATGAAAACCTTAATGGTAATTTTTCATTATTGAGTCAATTTAATTTTCCAGGTATTATAAAATTCCAAACTAATATAAATCATTACTTAGAATCAAAAGGACCTGTTTCAACAAGAAAAGCATATACCTATGCTAATTTTGCAGCAAGTAAAGATTTATTTGATAAAAAAGCAACGCTAAGTTTAAATGTTAGTGATATAGCAAACTCAAATCAATTAGACAGAAATAGATTTGATGCAAACTTCTTATCTACCATCAATAAAAAAAATAAAAATCCTGATATCATTTTATCATTTACTTATAGGTTTAATCAAAGTAAATCTAATAGAGTTATTAATTTTGATAAAAAAGATACAAATCCAAATTATTAATGATACGAATTTATCATAACCCAAGATGTAGTAAAAGCCGTCAAGGTTTAGAAATAATAAAAAATTCAAATCAAGAATATAGTATAAAAGAGTACCTAAAAAATCCCCCAACAATAGCAGAATTAAATGAATTAATTCAACTTCTAAACATCTCTCCTATTCAATTAATTAGAACAGGAGAGAGTGTTTGGAAAGAAAACTTCAAAGGAAAAATATTGACTGATACCGAAATAGTTGAGGCAATGGCTAAATATCCTAAATTAATCGAAAGACCTATAGTAATTAGTAACAACCGAGCAGTTATTGGAAGACCGCCTGAAATCATCACTACTATCCTATAATTTCTTTAACAAAATTTTAACTGCATTCCATTAAACTTCGCCGGTAATTTGCAGTCATAACTTAATAACTAATTACATTTTTTTATGCAAAAGATTCTATTTTCTTTAACCCTATTTATTTTCATTATCAATACCAATGCTCAAAATATTACAGTTTCTGGTTCTGTTATTGAAGCCGAAACAAATCAAAAATTAGAATATGCAACAATTGTCTTCACTCCTATTAATGGAAAAAAAGTTACAGGAGGAATTACTGATTCAAATGGTAAATTCAATATCGATGTAAGACCAGGAACTTACAATATATCTGTTGAGTTTCTTTCATTGAAAACCAAAACTTTTAATAACAAAACCCTTGATAAAGATACAAATCTTGGAGTTATCTCTCTTAGTCCAAGTGCTGAAGCCTTGGATGAAGTTGAAATAATTGCTGAAAAAAGTACGGTTGAGATAAGATTGGATAAAAAAATATATAATGTTGGTAAAGACATGACTGTTAAAGGTGGTTCAGCCTCCGATGTTTTAGACAATGTACCCTCAGTAAATGTAGATGCTGAAGGTGCAGTAAGTTTAAGAGGAAATGAAAATGTTAGAATCCTTATCGATGGCAAGCCATCAGCTCTCGTTGGGTTAACAGGAACGGACGCTTTAAGGAATTTACCTGCCGAGGCTATTGAAAAAGTTGAAGTAATCACATCTCCTTCAGCAAGATATGATGCAGAAGGAACTGCAGGAATATTAAATATTGTATTACGTAAAGGAAAAATAACCGGTTTTAATGGCTCTATAAATTTAACTGTCGGTAATCCTGATATGGTAAGAATATCACCAAATCTAAATTACAGAACTAAAAAACTCAATCTCTTTTCTAATTTTGGATATTCTTATAGAAAAGGTCCTGGAAACTCACAAAGTTATTTTACTAATTATGACAACGATGAAATTATTGGGTTTAGAAATGAAGACAGAGTGTTTGATAGAAAAAGTAATAATTTTAATGCGTCATTAGGACTAGAATATTATATCAATAAAAATAGTTCAATTACAGGTTCCTTTTTTTATAGAAATTCTAATGATGATGATGTTGCAACAAACATTTCTACTTTTTTTGATGCCAACAGCGTTTTATTAAATACCGAAAATAGAATAGAAAATGAAAAAGAAGATGGGAATGACAAACAATATTCTATAAATTACACCAACAATTTTGATGGAAAAGGAAAAAAACTATCAGTTGATTTACAGTATGGCGATAGTGAAGAGTCTGAGCCAGCCAATGTATATGTAAATAACGCTTTATCAGAACAAAACTCTCAAATAACTACTTCTCAAGAAAAATTATTACAAATTGATTATGTATTACCTATTGGTGAAAAAAGTCAATTTGAACTAGGTCACAAATCTACTTTACAAGATTTGAATTCTGATTTTAGAGTTAGAGATGCAAATAATGATCCATTACCTAACGACCCATCAAATGCTATTGAATTCAAACAAAATATATATGCTTTTTATACTCAATATGGAAGTAAAATTAATAAGTTTTCATATTTATTAGGTTTAAGAACCGAAATTACTGACATCGATTTAAATGTTCTGACAACCAATCAATTTTCAGATAAAAATTATACTGAATGGTTCCCAACAATAAATTTAGGTTACGAAGTAAATGATGAGCAAAATTTCACTCTTGGATATAGCCGTCGTTTACGAAGACCAAGACATTGGTTTTTAAATCCGTTTGAAAGCAGGAGTTCGGCTACTAATGTTTTTAGAGGTAATCCAGATTTAGACCCAACATTTACAAGTTCTTTTGATTTAGGATACAATACCAAAATAAATAAATTTAATTTAGGAGCATCTGTATATTATCAATATTCTACTGATATTATTCAAAGAGTTTCAATTTTGGAAGAAAGAGATGTGAATGGTATCCAAACTGATGTTACGGTTACCCAACCAATTAATCTAAATGATGAAAATAGATATGGTTTTGAATTTACAACCAACTATAATCCATCAAAAAAAGTGCGATTATCTGCATCTTTCAACTACTTTAAATTCAATACTGATGCCTTTACATATGTATATACTGCTGGAAACGGGTCTCAAGTAACAACTAATTTAGACGAAGTAAATGAAAGTAGTTGGTTCACACGTTTTAATTCTCGAATTACTTTACCTGCCAAAATTCAATGGCAAACAAGAATTATGTATCGAGGACCTCAAAAGAATGCCCAAAGTGAAAGAAAAGGTATGTTTATGACAAATCTATCATTTAGTAAAGATGTATTTAAAGAAAAAGCATCACTTGTATTAAATGTAAGTGATTTATTTAATTCTCGTAAAAGAGAAAGCACCACATATTTATATGATGATTTAGGCAATTTAAGATCTATCAATGACGGTACTTTCCAATGGAGAGAGCGTCAAATAAGTTTAAGTTTTACATATAGATTCAATCAAAAGAAAAAACGAGAAAGAACAAGACAAGAAGGTGGTGACTTTGAAGGCGGTGAAGGCGCATTTTAAAGCAATAAAAAAGGTTTCGATATTTCGAAACCTTTTTTATTATATATAACTTAGTTATTATTTATTTAATAACTGGTCTTTCTTCTTTTCTATACTTCCACTCTTCTCTCAAATATCCAATAATCCAATAAGGAATTACAAACGTTAATAAAAAAATCATTAACCAGAATCCCATTGTTAAAATAGTTAAGAATGCTAAAAATCCTGAAAATTGAGAAAAATCCATCATAGTTGTAAACTTTTAAATACTTCAGCAAAAATAGTATTTATTTTTATTTAATTCCACCTAAAAGAAAAAAAATTAGGGTAATTTTTTAGTAAATTTGCATCAAAATATTTTACCATGGATTTCAGAATAGAAAAAGACACAATGGGAACTGTTCAAGTCCCTGCTGATAAATATTGGGGAGCACAAACTGAACGTTCTCGAAACAACTTTAAAATAGGTTCGCCAGCCTCAATGCCACTTGAAGTAGTGTACGGCTTTGCATATTTAAAAAAGGCTGCAGCATTTACTAATTGCGAATTAGGTGTTTTAACTACTGAAAAAAGAGATTTAATCGCTCAAGTGTGCGATGAAATCTTGGACGGTAAACATGATGATCAATTTCCATTAGTTATATGGCAAACTGGCTCTGGCACACAAAGCAATATGAATGTTAATGAAGTTATTGCAAATAGAGCACATGAAATTGCTGGAAAAGTTATTGGCGAAGGTGAAAAAACAATTCAACCAAATGATGATGTAAACAAATCACAATCTTCAAATGACACGTTTCCAACAGGAATGCATATTGCATGTTATAAAATGGTTGTTGAAACCACCATTCCTGGAATTGAGAAATTAAGAGATACTTTACAAAAAAAATCTGAAGAATTTAAAGATATTGTAAAAATTGGTCGAACACACTTGATGGATGCAACACCATTAACTCTAGGTCAAGAGTTTTCTGGATATGTATCACAACTCAATCATGGATTAAAAGCCTTAAAAAATACACTTGAACATCTTTCTGAATTAGCCTTAGGTGGCACAGCAGTTGGAACTGGATTAAATACTCCAAAAGGATATGATGTCTTAGTTGCCAAGTATATTGCTGACTTTACCAAACTTCCATTTGTTACTGCTGATAACAAGTTTGAAGCACTAGCTGCACATGATGCAATTGTAGAAACACATGGTGCATTAAAACAAATTGCGGTATCATTAAACAAAATTGCTAATGATATACGAATGATGGCATCAGGACCTCGTTCAGGTATAGGAGAATTAATTATTCCCGCCAATGAACCTGGAAGTTCAATAATGCCTGGAAAAGTGAATCCTACACAGTGTGAGGCTATTACAATGGTTTGTGCACAAGTAATAGGTAATGATGTTGCTGTTACAGTTGGAGGGACTCAAGGACACTATGAATTAAATGTTTTTAAACCAATGATGGCTGCCAATTTATTGCAATCAGCTAGATTAATTGGAGATGCGTGTGTGTCATTTAATGATAACTGTGCAGAAGGTATTGAACCAAACAGTGAAGTAATAAAGGAATTATTAAACAACTCGTTAATGCTTGTTACAGCACTGAATACTAAGATTGGTTATTATAAAGCCGCAGAAATTGCAAATACTGCACATCAAAACGGAACAACACTTCGTGAGGAAGCGGTTCGTCTAGGGTATGTTACTGAAGAACAGTATGATGAATGGGTAATTCCATCAGATATGACAGGAGGGTTAAAGTAGTTTACTCTTTTACTGATCATTAAAAGTATTAATTAAAAAAACAAAAACTATGTTCATCATCTCGGCAGGAATGCAAAAATCCGGAAGCGCTTATATTTATAATCTTATCAATGATTTACTTATCTCTTCTGGTTATAATGATGCAAGAGATATCAAACAAAAACATAGTTTAGAAAAAGTAATGCAATGGCGCAATAATAATATTGGCGAATTAACAACTCCCATACTACTAAAATTATTATTGTTAAGTAAAAAAACTGGAAAATTTGCTGTAAAAACTCATGCTGAACCAACAAAATTTCATAATTTTTTAATTAAGCTTGGGTTAATAAAAACAATTTATATTTATCGTGATCCAAGAGACGTGCTACTTTCTGCTCAAGATCATGGAAAGAAAATAATTGCTAATGGAGAAAATCACACTTTTGCAAATTGTGTTGAGTTTAATAGTGCTTTAGAAAATGTGAAAACATGGGTTAACATATTTAAATCATATAAAAAGGTAAATAATGTCTATACAGTTAGTTATGAGGAACTTTTAACAAATCCAACTAATGTTATGGAAGATATATGCAATTATTTAGGTGTTAAAATCTCAAAAAAAAATATTCAAAATATCTTAACCAAATATAATAAAGATAATAAAAATGCTGAAATGAAAGGTTTACACTTTAATAAAGCAAAAATACAGAGATATAAGGAGGAATTAACACAAGAGCAAAAAAAGGTATTTAAAAATGAAATGGGAGATGTGATTGTAGAAATGGGTTATCATCCTTAAAGATTTACTTGAAATATCCAAACACAGTTTCAAAAACATATCCTAAATCTTTAGTTAGACTCCAATTTTGGATATACTCTTTGTTGATAGCCACTTTTTGAGGCCATAAAACAGTATCGTTGTATTCTAACGGATTTTCTTGTTCGGCAAGAATAATCTCTTCATCGGCAAATTTAATAGTTGCTGGTCCTGTAATTGCAGGTTTTACCGAAAGTACAATCCTATCTTCTCCTTTCAACTCATCAGCATATCCTTCTACATCAGGTCTTGGGCCAACAAAACTCATATCACCAATTAACACATTGTATAATTGTGGTAACTCATCCAATTTACTTCTTCGCAAAAATTTTCCAAACTTAGTTACACGCATATCATTGGCAGTTGTTACATGATGTTCAGCAACATTTTTACGCATAGATTTTATTTTATATAGTGTAAATAATTTTGAGTCCTTCCCTACTCTTTTTTGAGAAAAAATTCCGAAAGAACGAGTAGAAAATGAGGCTAATAATACTAATATAATTGTTGGAACAATGAATATAACAATACAAACGACTACAAGAACTAAATCAAAAATTCTTTTAATAACTTTTTGCTTTCTTGTAAGCATCAGTTAGCGCTTTGATAAATTCGTTCAATAATATCAACTACTTTCATTCCTTCAAGAGCATTGGTAGTAATTGATTTTTTACCATGTAATACGTCAATGACATTCTGAATTACATAATGATGATTTTGGGCAGATCCTTTATAAGCGCCATAATCATTACCAGGATTAGTAGGTTCTAAAGTTGGCATTTCATAATCTTCAATATGACAATACTCAACTTCATTCATATATTGTCCTCCTATTTTAACTGAACCCTTTTCAGCAATGATAGTCATAGAACTTTCCAAATTTTTATTCCATACTGCTGTAGAAAAATTAAAGTTTCCTATACCTCCATTTACAAATTCAAAATTAATAATTCCAGCATCTTCAAAATCTGTCATTTGTTGATGATTAAAATCTTTCATCGCCGATTTTATGTTTGTAATATCTCCAAACAACCAATACATGATATCGACAAAATGAGAAAATTGGGTAAACAATGTTCCGCCATCTAACTCTTTATCACCATGCCAAGAATCTTCAGTATAATAGCGTTCATCACGGTTCCAAAAACTATTTATATGAACCGAATAAATATCACCTAAAGCCTTCTTATCTATCAAATCCTTTATCCAAACTGAAGGTGGAGAATATCGATTTTGCATCACAGCAAAAATTTGTTTTGACACATTAAGTGCTTTAAATATAACTGCCTCTGCATCTGCTTTAGAGAGCGCCAATGGTTTTTCTATTACAACATGATTGTTGGCATTCAAGGCTTCAATTGCTTGTGAAGCATGAAGGCCATTAGGTGTAGCAATTGTAACTACATCAGTTTCAATATCGCTTTCTAAAAAACTAGATAAACTTCCAAAAAATGGAATATTATATTGACCTATATTAAGTAAGTCTTTAGGTTTAATATCAATTAATGCAACTAACTCTGCATCAGAATTTCTATAAATCATTTCTGCATGACGTTTACCAATATGGCCGCATCCAACTACAGCAAATTTAATTTTATTAGGGTTATTCAAAATTATCTTCTATTAAATATTCTTTTATAAAATGGAACTTTCTTCTTTTGGTGATATCCTTGTGCATATCCATAATTAGCACCATATCCGTAACCATAGCCATAACCACCTTTGGATTTAAAATTATTAAGTATTATAGTTAGTTTAGATAATTCTTGTTTTTTATATTTATCATTTACCATCTTCAACATTCCTTTATCCGTAAAATTCTGCCTAACAATATATAAAGTTGAGTCACAATATTTAACCAATTCAAAGGCATCAGCAACCAATCCAATTGGCGGAGTGTCTAAAATAACGTAATCGTAAGCACCTTTCAAATAAGTCATTAATTCTTCAGTTGCTTTGTTTAAAATAAGTTCAGAAGGGTTAGGCGGAATTGGACCTGCAGAAATAAAGTCAAGATTTTCAATATGCGTGTTTTGGATTATATCCTCTTTTGGCATATTACCTATCAAATAATTTACAACTCCAAAATCATTTTTCAACTCAAAATCATCAAATATTTTTGGTTTTCTTAAATCTAAACCAACAATAATGGTTTTCTTCCCACTCATTGCAAACACTGTTGCTATATTAATTGAAGTAAATGTTTTTCCTTCTCCACCAATAGATGATGTCACCAACAACGTTTTGGACTGCCCAATTTTATCTCTATCAAATAGAAAATGTAAATTTGACCTCAAGGCTCTAAATGCTTCAGAAACAGAAGATTTAGGTTGTTGATAAACCGCTAAATTACTATCGGCCTCACTTCTACCAACAACTCCTAATATTGGTACTGAAGTTAATTTCTCAATATCTTCAACCGTTTGCACTTTTGTATCAAACATTTCTATACCAATTAAAACAAATAGTGGCAAAATAGTACTTAACAATAGAGCAATAACATAATTAAACGATGTTCTAGGCTCAGTTGAAATTTGACCAATGTCTTTTGCCTTATCTAATACTGTAATATCAGAAACACTTGCAGCAATTGCAATATCGGCTTCGTATCTTTTTTGCAATAAATACTTATAATTAGCTTCAGTCATTGCATATTTACGCTGATAAGTCAACAACTTTTGCTCTTTAGCAGGTAACTTTTTTAATTGATAATTATAATTATTTAACCTCTTTTTACTATTCTTTAAATTTACTTCAATAACACTTTTTACAGATGAAATATTTTCTAACAGCACATTTTTTGCCGTCTCTATCTCTTGATTAATTGTTATCAATGTTGGATGATTAGAAGTAACCTCAGCATCTAACTTCTCTTTTTGTGTTGCTAATTGAGTTAGGGCAGTAATTTTAGGACTTATAGTCGCATCTTCAATATTTATAACTGCTGGTGCAGGTATATTAGATAAACTTTGACTTGTTTTTATATAATTCTCTAAATTTTCATAATATTCTAACCTCTCCAAAAATGAGGTTTGGGCCCTATCTAAATTGGTAGTTTCAGAAAAAATAAGGCTACCTTCGGCGGATAAATTATATATATCTTTTTCTTCTTTGTATTTACCTATATCATCTTCAATTAATTGAAGACTATCTTTAGTGTTTTTAAATTGCTCGTCAATAAAAGCCAATGTTTGAGAGGCATAATTTGTTTTTTGTTCCAATTGATTCTTAATCAATACTTCTACTGATTTGTTAATATAATCAACCAATCTTTTCTTATTAGAGCCTGTTGAACTTACATTAAGTAATGAAGTATTATTTATGGAAGAAGCTGAAACTCTACTATATTTTTTAACAGCATCATTCAATGATTGAAACCCAATAATGTAGGATTTACCAGTTATATTACCAAAACCCTCTAATGACTCTAATGTAATATTTAAAAATGGAAGTTTAATTGGTTCATTTAATTCAAACTCTTTAGAAATTAACGAGTTTTCTACATCATATTTATAAATCAAATCTCGATTGTAGTTGGCAATCTTTTCAACTTCAGAGTCCTCAAAATTTATTTCTAATTTAAATTTTGTATTATCTATAAAATCAATTTTTATTGGGTTATTTAACAATTGAAAAGTGTTTGGCTCTAAACGAACTACAAAAGGTGTTTCTCCATAAGCATCTTCTGTTCTAAATCTACCCTTTCGTAAATATTTAATATAAAACTCTAATTCGCTCACCACTTGCTCATTATGAGATCTAGCTCTTATTACTCTACGTATTGATTCAACTTTATCGCTTACTCCGCCCCAATTAAACGCAATATTAGTACTAGCAGAAAATAAAGGATTTTGCATCTCTTTTATAGCAATAGTAGAATTTATGGAGTATTTTTTTTGAGTAGAAAGATTGATATAATACGCAATTATTAATCCCAATGGAATAGTAATTAAAAACCATTTCCAATTATTCAAAATTCTAAAAATATAACTCTTAATATCGTTAATATTTTCTTGAGAATTATTTATTGAATTCAAATCTAACATAAAACTTATAAATTTCTAGCCAATAATATTGTAGTTGCAATTGCTGTAACTATACTAGCAATAGTACTAAACGCTTGAAAACCAGTCGAACCTGTACCCCAACTTTTTTGCGGAAGCGAAGGAACAAAAACTACATCGTTTGGTTGAATATAAAAATGCTCCGAATTAAAAACATCTATTTGAGTCATATCAACTGTAAACTTCTTAACACCATCAATTGTCTTTCTAATTATTGTTACGTTTTGTTTATCTCCAAATGTTGAAATATCTCCAGCATTGGTAACGGCTTCAATAATAGAAACTTGATTTTGTAATAAACTTACACTTCCAGGTCTCCCAACTTCACCAGCAACCACAAACCTAATACCAGCAAGTTTTACTGTTACAAATATTGACTCTGGATTTTTAATAAAATTCTTTAATTCAGTTTCTATTTTTTCTCTAACTTCTTTTTCAGTATAGCCCAAAACATTTACTTCTCCTATATATGGTATTCTAATATTTCCATGGCGATCTACAGTATATCCATTAAAATATAAAGCGCTATTATTAACAATACCTCCTGTATTTTCTGCGGCTCCAAATAATGCTACCAATTTAGGATCCTCAGCCTTTATAGTTATAGAAAGCACATCATTTACTTGAAGTTTATATGGAGAATTATCCAACTCTTTCATCACTTTTTCAGCAGAAAGTTCACCTTGAAAGTATTGTGTTTTTTTGGTTGATAGACAAGATGAAAAACATCCTACCAATAAAAGATACAATAAAAATCTATTCATTATTACTTTTTTAAACAATTTAGGTATAATGGCAAATATAATTTTTAATAGCCTATTAAAATAATTTTTCTTTTATTTTCGCTTAACAATATATACAATGATTTTTCAAATTTTATCTTATATTAAATTTTTATTAAAATCTACCAATCAACATGGAGTACATTCTCCATTTGTTTACAATTTGATTACCAAATGTTTTTATACTAAAACTAACACTCAAAAAACTAATCTTAGTAGAAAATATTATAATAGTCTTAAAAATAATAATAACATTATTTCTGTTACAGATTTTGGTAAAGGCTCTCAAGTATTCAAATCTAACGAAAGAAAAGTATCAAAAATTGCTAAAGTTGCTGGAATGCCTAGAAAAAAAGCAGCATTAATGATTAGATTGGTTGAGTATTTAAAACCAAATAAAATTCTTGAAATTGGGACTTCATTAGGAATTGGCACTTATAATATGCATCTTGGGAATGAAAATGCTACAATTAAATCATTGGAAGGCTGTAAAGAAACTGCTAAAATTGCTCAAACTGAACTTAAAAATTCAAAAGCAAAAAATGTAAAAATTGAAATTGGAGATTTTAAAACTACATTGCAAAATTCTCTTGAAAACAATAATTTTGATTTGATTTATTTTGATGGTAACCATCAAAAAAAAGCAACTTTAGATTATTTCAATCAATGCTTAAATGGCATCAATAATGAAACAATTTTCATTTTTGATGATATACATTGGTCCAAAGAAATGAAAGAAACATGGGAGATTATTAAAGAACATCCAAAAGTAACTGTGAGCATAGACATCTTCTTTTGGGGAATCATTTTTTTTAGAAAAGAACAAGTCAAAGAACACTTTACTATTCGCGTTTAAAATCTTAATTTTACTACATGAAAATTTATACAAAAACTGGAGACAAAGGTACTACCTCATTATATGGAGGCACAAGAGTACCTAAATATCACTTGAGAATTGAGGCTTATGGTACTGTAGATGAATTGAACTCTTATATTGGTTTAGTAAACTCACAAAGTTTAGATACAAATTCAAGTCAAGTTCTTTTAAAAATTCAAAACGAACTTTTCACAATTGGTTCAATGCTAGCAACACCAGAAAATAAAGAGGTATTAAAAAGCGGTAAAGAACGTTTAGATATTCCAAAAATAAATACTGATTCAATTAAATTTCTAGAAAAGGAAATAGATGCAATGAATGAACATTTACCTGCAATGACACATTTTGTATTACCAGGAGGTCATACTACAGTGTCATATTGTCACATTGCACGCTGCATATGCCGAAGAGCAGAAAGAATTACAGTACAACTAAGTGAAAATGAGAATATAAATAATGACATTTTAGTTTATTTAAACAGACTTTCTGACTATCTATTTGTGTTGGCACGGAAATTGACTTATGACAATAAAATTGCAGAAATCCCTTGGATTCCTGAAAGAAAAAAGTAAGTTCTTTAAAATTAATTAAAAATAAATAGGAAATAACTTGGCTTTCTGCTTAAAAAAATTATTTTTGCAAAAAATTAAAAATATATTATAGCATGTATTGGACATTAGAATTAGCATCATATTTAGCCGATGCGCCTTGGCCAGCAACAAAAGACGAGCTTATTGACTATGCTATTAGAACAGGAGCACCGTTAGAAGTTGCAGAAAACTTACAAGACCTAGAAGATGAAGGAGAGTCTTATGATTCAATCATTGAAATTTGGCCTGATTATCCTACCGAAGAAGATTATCTTTGGAATGAAGAAGAATACTAAAAACATCTAAAAAAATAACAACTAAAAGTCTCTTTTGAGGCTTTTTTTTTGCTTAATTTTGAGCAATAAATTTACGATATAAATTATGAGTATATTAAATTCTGTTTTGAAGATTTTTGTTGGTGACAAAACCAAAAAAGACCTTAAAACATTACAACCAATTGTAGATAAAGTACTAAAACATGAAAGTGAATTAAAATCACTTTCCAACAATGAATTACGCGCAAAAACTACTGAGTTCAAAAGTTTAATTGCTGATGCTATAAAACCAATAAATGAAAAAATTGACGCATTAAATGAAGAAGTAAAAAGTGCTAATATTGATCGCAAAGAAGAAATTTATACTGAGATTGATAAACTAAAAGATGAATCCTACGAAGCATCAGAAAAAGTACTAAATGATATTCTACCAGAAGCATTTGCATTGGTCAAAGAAACTGCAAAAAGATTTACTGAAAACGAAACAATAACAGTTACTGCAACTCCTTACGATAGAGAATTATCAGCCAAGAAAGATAATGTAGAGTTGGAAGGAGATAAAGCGGTCTATTATAATTCTTGGGATGCAACTGGAAAACAAATCCTTTGGGATATGGTTCACTATGATGTACAATTGATTGGTGGTTCGGTATTACATCAAGGTAAAATTGCCGAAATGATGACTGGAGAAGGTAAAACTTTGGTATCTACACTACCAGTTTATCTAAATGCCTTAACAGGAAATGGTGTTCATGTAGTAACAGTTAATGATTATTTAGCAAAACGTGATGCTGCTTGGATGGCTCCAATATTTGAATTCCATGGTTTAAGTGTTGATTGTATTGATTACCACCAACCCAATTCAGATGCAAGAAGAAAGGCTTACAATGCAGATATTACTTACGGAACAAATAACGAATTTGGTTTCGATTATTTGCGTGATAATATGGCACACTCGCCAAAAGACTTGGTACAAAGACCTCATAACTATGCAATTATTGATGAGGTGGATTCAGTATTAATTGACGATGCTCGTACGCCGTTAATTATTTCAGGAGCAGTACCGCAAGGAGATAGACATGAATTTAATGAACTCAAACCTAGTGTTGACAAACTGGTAAATATTCAACGTAAGTATTTAGTTGGAGTATTATCTGAAGCCAAAAAATTAATTGCTAGTGGAGACACAAAAGAAGGTGGTTTTCAACTACTTAGAGTTTATCGTGGATTACCAAAAAACAAAGCATTAATCAAATTTTTAAGTCAAGAAGGAGTAAAACAACTGTTACAAAAAACAGAAAACTTCTATATGCAAGACAACAATCGTGAGATGCATAAAATTGATGAGGAATTATATTTCACTATTGATGAGAAAAACAATTCGATAGAATTGACCGACAAAGGTGTTGCTCATTTGTCAGAAGATCACAACGATTCAAATTTCTTTGTAATGCCAGATATTGGTGTTGAAATAGGAAAATTAGAAGCGCAGAATTTGGCTGCAGAAGAATTGACTAAACAAAAAGAAGTTCTATATAGAGATTTTGGTGTAAAAAGTGAGCGTATTCATACGATGAATCAATTACTAAAAGCCTATACTCTTTTCGAAAAAGATGTAGAATATGTAGTAATGGAAGATAAGATTTTGATTGTTGATGAGCAAACTGGTCGTATCATGGATGGTCGCCGTTATTCAGACGGATTACATCAAGCATTGGAAGCAAAAGAAAATGTAAAAATTGAAGCTGCTACACAAACCTTTGCAACTGTAACACTTCAAAATTATTTTAGAATGTATCGCAAATTATCAGGAATGACTGGTACAGCGATTACTGAAGCTGGAGAATTTTGGGAAATCTATAAATTAGATGTTATAGAAATTCCTACTAATAAACCATTGGCAAGAGACGATAGGCAAGATAAAGTTTATAAAACTGCTCGTGAAAAATACAATGCAGTAATTGAAGAAATAAATGTACTTGTAGATCAAGGAAGACCAGTGTTGGTTGGTACTACGTCAGTAGAAATTTCTGAATTATTAGGAAGAATGCTTTCAATGCGTAAGATTAAACACAACGTATTAAATGCAAAACTTCATAAAAAAGAAGCAAATATTGTTGCTGAAGCTGGAGATCCTGGAACTGTAACTATTGCAACAAATATGGCTGGTCGTGGAACTGATATTAAATTATCAGATGAAGTATTAGCTGCAGGAGGTTTGGCAATTATTGGCACAGAGCGTCATGACTCTAGACGTGTAGATAGACAGTTACGTGGACGTGCTGGAAGACAAGGAGATGTAGGTTCTTCTCAATTCTATGTGTCACTTGAAGATAATCTAATGCGTTTATTTAATAGTGAACGTGTTGCCAAGATGATGGATAGAATGGGACTTGGTGAAGGAGAAGTGATTCAGCATTCAATGATATCAAAATCTATTGAGCGAGCACAGAAAAAAGTGGAAGAAAACAACTTTGGTATTCGTAAGAATTTATTGGAGTACGATGATGTTATGAATTCTCAACGTGAAGTTGTGTATAAACGTCGTCGTCACGCATTATATGGAGAACGCTTACAAGTAGATATTGTAAATATGATTTATGATACGTGTGTAAACTTGGTAAATGAAAACAAGCCAAATAATGACTATACAAACTTTGAGTTCGAATTAATTCGCTTCTCTTCTACTTCATCACCATTTAGTGAAGAAGAATTTAAAACAAAAGGTGAAGAAGAATTGATTGACGAATTATATCAAGTGATTTATAAACATTATCAAGATAAAATTGAACGAAATGCGACTGCATCATTCCCAGTTATCAAGGATGTATATGAAAATCAAGGAGATAAATACGAACGCATCGTGGTACCTTTTACTGATGGTTCAAAAACAATTCAAGTTGTAACAAACCTAAAAGATGCTTATGAATCTAAAGGAAAAGTATTAGTTCAAGATTTTGAAAAGAATGTTACGTTAGCCATTATTGATGATACATGGAAAGATCATTTACGTCAAATGGATGAATTAAAACAATCGGTAAGAAATGCTAGATGGGAACAAAAAGATCCTTTATTGATTTATAAGTTTGAGTCTTTCGAGTTATTCAACACTATGCTGAATAAAGTAAATAAAGAAGTACTATCATTCTTATTCAAAGGTGAATTACCTAATCAAAATGCAAATCAAGTATCTGCAGCGAGAGAGCCAAAAAGAGAGAAAGTACAATTGACTAAGGAAGATTTCCAAAATCAAACACAAACAAACACTAATCAACAACAAGAGCGTAAACCAGTGGAGACTTTTGTAAGAACTGAGCGTAAGATTGGTCGTAATGATAGAGTTACGATTAAAAATGTGATGAGTGGTGAAAACAAACAAGTAAAATACAAACAAGCGATTCCGCTTATAGAAAAAGGTGAATGGGTTTTAACTGAAGATTAAAACCTCAAAATATCAACAAAAATAAAAAAGGCGTTCAAATGAACGTCTTTTTTATTCTGCAAACACTTCATAATGTGTTACTTTGTCAGGAAACTCAATTAGATACTTTTTATCTTCCGGATAATATTTTGCCTTTTCAAAATCATCTCCTGCAAAGTTTTTGATTACTTCTAAATTCTCCCAATATGTGATTAAATCAAAATAGGCATATTCACTATCAGCACGTTTCAAAAAAGACAATTTAACAAATCCATCTGTTCCATTATAATCTGGAATTGCACGAGTTTTCATAAACGTAGTGTACTCGTCTATATCTTCAATTTTTGTTTTCCCTTTCCAAATACGTGCTATCATAATAATATCAATTAAATAAAATTATTTATTCTCATTAATTATAGTTTCAGCATTTTTATTTTTGGGGTTTAATTCCAATGACTTTTTATAAGCCTTAATTCCTTCTTCCTTTTTACCCAATTTTAATAAACATTCACCATAACTATCAAATGTATTGAATCCTTCTGGATATAACTCTGTGTTTAGTTTAAATATCTTTAACGCATCATTATCTTTTCCTTCTGACATTACTGCATAACCAAAACTATTAATCGCGCTTTCAGAAAGATCAAATTTTGAACCATTCAAATCTTCTGACTTTACAAGCTCAACTATTTCATCAATAGTTTTACCTTCATTAATTAATTCATAAAGTTTTCTTTTATTCATTCGTTTAACTCTTTCTCTCTGTTGAACTAAAGTTTCTACTCCATATTCAATTCGTTCGGCATCTGAAATTTTAGTAGTATCAATTTCACCTAATCTCCACGGTTCATCCATACTTGGACGCTGGTATTGAGTTCCGTAAATTTGAGGTTCATCTTTACTCAACAAATACCTATCAACAGCCGCAGCATACAACCATTTATTGGTCGTAGAGTCTAAATCTATTGCCTTTTTAATCATTTTTACAGCCATTCCATAGGCAGTTGAATCTAGACCATGTTGAAAAATCATTGCAGCATTATAATAATCTTTAGAAGTTCTTACTTTATTAGAATCTAATAATTCATAAATGCGTTCTTCTCTTTCTCTATCTCTTTTAGAAACTAAACTCCAATCAATATTCAGTGCCTTTCGATCAGCCTGATCATTATTATAGATTTCAATAAGTTCTTTGTTATCAGTAATTATTTCTTTTATAGCCTCATTTTCATTCTTTTTTTTACAAGAAATAGAAGTTATAACTAGCAGCAGTATTAAGATTTTTTTCATTTTTATTTTTAGTTGATTTTAATATATAACGAATAAAATACATCATGTTGCATAAACATTAATCAAAAAGCAAAAAGATTCGTTTATTATGGCAAATTTAGTTGCCAAGAAACTCCAAATTGATCTTCAACAAATCCAAATTTTTGACTGAATCCATAATTATCTAATGGCATCATAACTTTCCCATTATCAGACAATTTAGAAAAAAGAGTTTCTAATTCTTTTTCGTCCTTACAATTAATAAAGTTAGAAACTGCTGGAGTAAAATTCCATTCATGAATTGGTGGACTGTCACTACACATAAATAAACTTCCATTTAAATTAAACTTTGCTACCATTATTTTTCCTTCTTCAACAGGTCCGCCTACTGTCCAACGCTGAACTTCAATTATTTTAGAATTATCAAACAATTCTACATAGAAATTCATCGCATTTTCGGCATTATTATCCTGAAATGTCAAAAATGTTGCTATTTGCTCATTCATATCATTAGTTGATTTAGTATTCATTTTTTTTAAACTATCGAGTTCGGATTTTAAAGCGTTTAATTCTTCATTATTATTTCTATTATTTGTACAACTAATTATTGATAAAACTAGTATTAATACTATAAGTCTTTTCATATCTCTAGGTATTTATTTAAAGCATTTCTACAATTTGAATATTATTTCCACAAGTATCATTGAATACTGCAAATTTTACAGTTCCCATTTTAGTTGGTTTTACACTAAATTCAACATCCAACTTTGTCAATCTATCATATTCAGCATCAACATCATCAACATCAAATTGTGTATAAGGGAAACCTGCTTCCATCAAAGCATCTTGATAAACTTTGCATGGCTCAAAATGATTGGGTGCAGGCTCTAACAAAATTTCTGGACCGTCTTGCCAATCAGCCGAAACTAAGGTCAACCAACGATTTCCGCCTTCCAATGGGATATCTTTCTTTTTTATAAAGCCCAATTTTTCGGTATAAAATTGAAATTCTTTTTCTTGGTCTCTTACAGGAATACTAACTATAGTTACTTTCATGTGTTTGTATTTTTTTCAAAATTCAAGAAATAAATTCTAATTAACTTCTCGAAAATTGCTCTTTTTGAAATTGACTTGGAGATTTTCCAATTTTTGTTTTAAATAATTTACTAAATGAACCCAAACTTTCGAACCCAACAGCAAAACAAGTTTCAGTTACCGGCATGCCCTCTTTTAAGTACTCTTTAGACTTTTCTATACGTTTATCCATTAAATATTGTCTTGGCGTTTGACCATAATATCTTTTAAAAAGTCTTAATAAATGAAATTTTGATTTGAATTGATTGAGTGATAGTAAATCTAATTTTAAATCTTTATCAAAATTAGTGTCGATAAATTTTTTAGTTGCTATTATAGTGTCTAACTGACTTTCGTTTGAATAACAAATACCTCTTATCCTTTCTATTTCTGATTCGTAGAATGTCATTTACTTAGTTTAGCAACGAAGTTAGTAAATAAAAAACGAATAGAAAACCCACGAGAATTTTCAAAAGTAGACGAGAATAATCAATTACTTATGCAGATAGTTACCACACGTTTTTATTCTTTAATAATCACTCCTCCAAACATTTCTTTAGCAGTTGGTTTTTCAAACCAATTTTCCATAAAATCGAAATTTTCTTTACTAACCTCAAATTCAAAAGTTTCTCCTTTTTCTGAATTTCTTTTCATTACTCTATTCAGTCGAGTTTCTTTTGTTATATCTAAAAAGTGAGTTGTTAATTCAATATTATTTAACTCCGCAAATTTTCTAAACTTTTCGCGATGTTCAAATTTTGAAAGCCCTAAATCGAGAATTGAGTCGGTTTTTGATTTTTCCAATTGTTTAACTAAATCAATAATTATTTTTTCAACTCGTTCTATTCTTTCAAGATACCATTCCAGTTTATCTGTTGTTTTTTTATCAGCAAGAAATAGTATATTATTCCATTTATCTATTGAGAATACTATTCCATTAGTTTTTGTTTTCAGCTTATTTGAGTATGTAGTTTTTCCTGAACCTGTATTTCCGACTATCAAGTGAATCATTTCGTTATTTACATTTTGCTTTTAAAAGTTTTATTGGCTCTTCCATTTCCTTTTTAAGATTATATAAGTGTTGTTTCTGTCTTATTAGCATAGCAATAAATACTACAAGATTATCTTGAAACTTCACGAATATTGGATTATTTGGCTCATTTGTCCAATCATTTTTTGGCAATAGACTCACTAATTCTTTACCGAGCACTTGATTCAAATAATTAATATCTTGATATCCAAAATCAACTATTAATTCATAATCGCTCATTCTTTTAAGAATTTCATTCCTATTCTCTTTAAGTAGATTTAAAATATTGTTCAAAAATGTACTGTGCTGAATGAGTCTGTTTTTAAGTTCCAAATCTGTCAACAGTTTTAACTGTCCCGACGATGTTATTTCTTCAAAAGCGATATTGCTAGGTACAAAAACGTCTTGTCTTAAAGCAATTACAAATTTATTAAGTATTTCACCTCTTTCATTTGGTATTTTGTTTAAATCAAATATCAATTCTTTGCAGAGCTCTATTTTTTTGTTTATCAGTTCAGAAGTGTCATCAATTAATTTTTCATTGAGTTCAAAGTCATCTAAAATTCTACAGTAATAATCAGCTTCAGCAATATTATTTTTTCGGTTTTCATTCCAATTATTAATCTGAAGTGCAATTAAAATTCCGATGACCACAAGAATAATTTCACCAATTGCATATTTAAAATACTTCCCAGTTTTACCTTCTGAAAGTAAATTTTGTCTAATTTTTCTAAAGAATTTTATCATTGGTTAGTGGTTTCAACGGTTTCGGTTAAGAGTAGCTATGTGGTTTAGCCCGTAATTTAGCAAATAAAAATCGAATAGAAAATCCGCGAGGATTTTCGTAAGTTGGCGAGAACCAGCCATTAACTATACACATTGTTGTGCTTAGCTTTTGTTTTTAAAATCACCATCCTCTTGTAAGTGTTTTTTTCTTAAACTTTCTGCGTATTGAATGAAAGAGCCATCAAAAAATTGTTTATTTGGACTTTCTAGCAGTGCTCCGAAGCCAGGAGTTAGTACCATACCATCAACTAATGATTTTCTAGATTCCCAATTTTTTTTACTCAACATTTTGTTTTCGTTCTGTAAAAATAAATTCTCAACGTGCCTTATTTCAGCAGCAAATAAATGAAAACCATGATTATGCTCTTCTTCGGTTAAGGCTTCTGGATTCATTCGGAAAGTTGAAATTATTCTTGATGATTCTTTTGAAGAACCTAAACTTAGAAGTATATGAATATCTAAGGCCGCAATCTCATGAAAAGTTGATGCTTGTGTTGCTTTTGTATTACTCCTTATTTGTAATCCTACGAAAATCAGTGAAATGATAACAGCAAGCGCTGAAATGATTTCTGCAATCAAAGCATATTCTTCAAGTATTTCTTTCATAATTATTTTCTTTAGTGCTATTAATAAAAGTTCAACCTATTAATTTACTTGTGGCAGTTTTTCCCATTTTCTGAAATTAAGCCAACGGTTTTATGTATGATTTGGTTGCGTGTTTCAGCAACTAAATTAGCAAATACAAACCGAATAGAAAATCCGCGAGAATTTTCGTAAGTTGCGAGAACCAGCCATTAATTATACAAGTTGTTGCGCTTTCGTTATTTTTTAAGTTCTTCATCAATTAATGCAATGAGATGAATTAATTCTTTCTTTAGTTCTACTAATGCCTGTTCATTTTGATTGATATTAGCAAGAATTAAGATCAAATCGCTAACTAATTTTTCATCTTCATTTAGCTTAAGGTCTTCGATATTTCGTATTTGAAAATCAAGATTAGTAACCTTTTTTACAAACTCCTTATTTATGACTTTTGGTAAAATATAATACTTAAAAGACCTTGTTAAGTTTATTAATTCATCAAATGCTGCTATTGAGGTTGTAAGATAGTATTGAGTCAGTTGATTTCTTAATTCTGTGTTATCGATTATTTCGATATTACCTGAACTGGTTAGAGTTTTGTAGCCTGTGCTATTACTTTTGAAACTTGCATTTGTAAATAATTTACCTTCTGATAAAAGCTGGAACATTTTTTCACCAAGTTCTTGGGATATTTTCTTTTCTGCTGCAATCTGCATAAATTTATTTATATCAGAAACCTTTTCAGCATTGAAAGTAGATATTTCACCAATTAATAAGGTGTCAGATATAAGATTCTCTCTAATTTCTAATAGCATAATATCTCCTTTTTCTTTATTTTGAGATATTGTGTTTAAGTTGTTTAACCATAAGGCAATTAAAATTCCAATCACAACAAGGATAATTTCTCCAATTGCATATTTAAAATATTTTCTGATTTTCCCTTCTGAAAGTAAATTTTGTCTAATTTTTCTAAAAAACTTAATCATGTTTAGAACTTTTATTTTTTCCGCAAGCGGCTATCTCCACCAAAAGTCAACTAGACTTTTGATTTTGCTTTGCAAAATTATGTTTTGATAATTTAAAGAATTTTATCATTAGTTAGCGGTTGTACATTGTTGTGCTTTCGCTATTTTTCTAGTTCAGCATTAATTTGTTCCGTCAAATCATCTATTTCTAATAACATTGCTTTTAAATGCCTTTCCGCCAATTTTTCAGTAAAATTTTTCAATAAATACGCTCCATTTAGTTTTAAAACCATTTCGGGAATGTTATTTTCCACATTCAAATCTTCAATTATTTTATTCTTTTTTGTTAAAAAATTAAAATTCGGTGCATACCCTAAATTTACTACACTTGTCAAGTCTCTTAAATAGACAGCATCGTTATTTGATGTTGCTTTTATTAAAAAATTTTGAGCGTTTTTTAAGTCAATTAGCTTGTTTCTGATTTCTGTAGGAATTAATTTAATATCTCCTGTGGATTGTAGGGTTTCAATAGTGTTTGTTTTAAATCCAAAATAATTAAATTCAGGATTGAGTTTTGTTAGATTGTATAAAACTATTTTTGGGTTTATATCTTGATTTTGAAACCCCTTCATATAATTATCATAAAGTACGATATTTGAGTCTATTATTACAATGTTTCCTTTAATATAGTCAGTATCCTTTTTTAAATCCTGCAAAAGTTGATTATAATAATCGTGTTTAGTTACATTACTTTTTCTGTTTTCATTCCAATTATTAATCTGAAGCGCAATTAAAATTCCGATAACCACAAGAATAATTTCACCAATTGCATATTTAAAATACTTTCCAGTCTTTCCTTCTGAAAGCAAGTTTTGTCTAATTTTTCTAAAGAATTTTATCATTGGTTAGTGGATTCTGATGATGAAGCATAAATCGTTATAAAAAATACTAAAGTACTCTTTTTTGGGTTTATATTTCCGGATAAAAGGAACTTTTATTCCTGTTTACGGTTTTCAAATTTAATATTTAACCTATTAATTTATCTAAATAAACCCTTTTGCTTTAAATTCTAAATATTTATTAATCACATTGACAGTCAAGTTTTTAGGCTTGGTAAGAATAGCATGGATTCCTCTTTTTTGTAGTTCTTTAACTATCAAGCGCTTTTCATAAGCAAACTTCTCGGCAACTGTTTTATGATATACATCTTGTAAATCTTCAGCATTGGTAGTAATTAATTCATCCAACTCAGTATTCTCAAAAAAGACTGTAACAACTAAATGCTGTTTTGCCAATGCTTGCAAATAAGGTAGTTGACGCTTCATGGCACTCATGTGCTCAAAATTGGTATATAAAATCAATAAACTACGATGTGTTATTTTACGTTTTACAACTGCGTAGAGCAGACTAAAATCAGAATCGGTAAATTGGGTATCAATATTATACAAAGCCTCATTTATCACATTCAAATGAGTTTTCTTATTACTTGCTTGCACAATATTTCCAACTTCTTTAGAAAAAGTCAACATTCCTGCTTTGTCATTTTTTCGCAAGGCAATATTAGAAAATGCTAATGTGGAATTAATTGCATAATCCAATAACTTCAAGGCTTCAAAAGGCATTTTCATTACTCTACCTGTATCAATAATGGAATATATAGGCTGTGATTTCTCATCTTGGTATTGATTAACCATCAATTGTCCACGCTTTGCCGTTGCCTTCCAATTGATAGTTCTAACATCGTCACCAGAAACATAATCTTTAATTTGCTCAAACTCCATCGTATGACCAATTTTTCTTATTTTTTTCAAGCCAAACTCAGTCAAACGATTACTCATTGCCAAGAATTCATATTTTTTCATTTGTATAAAAGAAGGGTATACACTTACCATGGCTTTAGCATCAAAGTCGTATCGTTTAGCAACAATTTTAAGTGGAGAAGAAACAAAAACATTTAATTTCCCAAAATGATATTCTCCTCGCTCCACAGGCTTAAGATAGCATTCAAAATTTTGCTTCTCTCCTATTTTTATTGAAGTGATATGCTCAAAATCTCTTTTTTGAAACTGTATCGGCAATTCATCAATTATTTTCGCTTCAACATTAAATGGATATTTATTCTCGAGTGTAATTGGCACAGGATTCTCATCCGAGTTTGAAAACTTTTCGGTTAATAATCGTCTGGCTCTAAATCCGTCTTTAAATCGGAAAAGAATAAATACATCTGCAATGAATAAAACCAGCATTGAGAGTAATAAAATCCATGAAAAGGTATATAATACTGGAAACCAAAAAGACAACAAGAAAATTCCAGCAATGAAGGCTATTGCATGAAAAAAACGTTCGTGTATATATAATCCTTTTATGAGTTTCAAAATCTTCCTATCTAGGTATTTCTACAGATTGCACAATCATATCAATAACTTTATCGGTCGTTGCTCCTTCCATTTCACGCTCTGGAGTCAAAATAATACGATGGCGCAATACTGGAAACAATACTTTTTTAATATCTTCTGGAATCACAAAATCACGTCCGTTAATAGCAGCATATGCCTTAGAAGAATTTAAAACTGATATACTTGCTCTTGGAGAAGCCCCCAAAAATAAATGCGGATGATTTCTGGTTTTATGAATAATCTCTGCAATATATTTCATCACTTTCTCTTCTACTATTATATCTTGAACTTTAGATTTATAATCCAATAATTCTTTTTCGGTCATTACAGCATCAATGTACGATTGTGGCAACTTACCTTTTCGGTCATGATGTGTTTGAATTATCTTGATTTCATCTTTCAGAGAAGGGTAATCCACCGTTATTTTGAATAAAAAACGATCTAATTGCGCTTCAGGTAAAGCGTATGTTCCTTCTTGTTCAACTGGATTTTGAGTACCTATAACCATAAATGGTTGTCCCATTTTATAAGTGTGTCCATCAACAGTCGCTTGCCTTTCTTCCATCACTTCAAATAATGCTGCTTGTGTTTTGGCTGGTGCACGATTAATCTCATCAATCAGCACCATATTTGAAAAAATTGGTCCGCTTTTAAATTCAAATTCTGATGTTTTCATATTCAATACCGAAGTTCCCAATACATCACTTGGCATTAAATCTGGCGTAAATTGAATACGGCTAAAGTCAGTTTTGATAGTTTTGGATAGCAATTTTGCAGTGATTGTCTTAGCAACTCCAGGAACTCCTTCAATAAGCACATGACCATCGGACAATAATGCTACTAATAACAAATCCATAAACTCCTCTTGACCAATAATAATTTTGGACAATTCGGCTTTAATTTGACTTACAGCAGTTTTTAATTTGCTTAAATCAATTCGGTTTTCAAAATTCAATTCTTTATTTTCTTCTGATGTATTTTCTTGATTATCCATATTTTATAATTATTTTATTATGTCAGGTCGAGCGCAGTCGAGACCTAAATTATTTGCCCTATAGTTCTCGACTGCGCTCGAACAGACAATTTATTTTGTTGAATTTTTAAATTCTTCAATCAATGTGTTTAATTTTAATAATTCTTCTTTAGTTACGGTATTTTTTAAGTGAATTGTATCACAATACTTAAATAATTTTTCAACAGACTCTATATCGTTTCCACTTCTAGATGCCACATATTTATAGAAAGTCTTATCGATTTTATTTGTTGGAATTCTTAATTGCGTTCTTATATAATCCAACAAATAATTAATTCTATGCTCTGCAATATTTTTGTGTTCTGCTTTTTCATAATACATGTTAGCAATAGTTCTTGTAAATGCCAATGTTTGATTTTTCAAAGGTGAGATAATTGGAATGGAACGCTGTTTTCTTTTCCCTTCAAAAATTACAAAAAACAAAATACCAGTAAGTGCTGTATAATACGCCCATTTTAAACTAGCATTGGAAAACAAGTAATGCATGGGTGATGAAATTCTAGATTTTCCTGTTTTATAATATTCGTCCCAATAAATAGTATTACTTTTTGATAGGTAAGATAATACTGAGGCTGTATGTTGACTATTGTTATCTTTTAAAATAGTATAATTTGTAAAAACTTCAGGAAACAAATGAAAATAAAAATTTCCTTTTCCATAGTTATACTTAATATAATTTACCTCCTCGCCCAAGCGCTCTTCATTTTCTTTATCAAGATAGCCTGTAATACCCAAAACAGTTGTATTAAGTGTATCAATACTTTCAAATATTCTGTGCTCAAATCTTCTATCAAAAGAATATTCATTTTTGGATAAATTTTTATTTACCAATTTGAAAAATACATTTTCATCATATTTGGTTGTAAACAAGGTTTTTGTTTTGATGTTAAAAGTATCTATTTCAATCCGATGAGTAGAAATAAATACATCATTCCCTCTATCAACAAAATTCATTAAACGTGTAAATTCAGCATCTCCAAAATTCAGATTATCATCAATAAAAACATAAGTTCCCGTTTTAGTAGAATCTCCTAAAAATACAAAAGGCGATATAGTAACATCCTCAATTTCAGTATCACTAAAAAGCATTGATGGCAAATCATTTCTAAGCACATAAGTTCCATAAGGAATCTTATGCTTCTTGGCATAACTAGGAAACCAGTTGATTTTTTTTGGCTTACTACTTTCGTAATAAACTATTGAAAATAGCAATAGCAGAAATAATCCTATATATATTTTTGTTTTTCTATCCAAGGTTATTTAATGCTTTTGGTTAAAGAATTGAAACTTGCTTCGACTTTGGCAAACTCCACTTCATTTATTTCAAAATTCCCGTACCAAACAAAGTCATACAAATGAGTAATATCAGAAAATTTCTTGGTGATACTTGACTGCTTAATTTCTCTAATATAATCTTCGTTTGTTTTTTGCTGTTCCCATTCAATCAATTGGTTTTCTTGCAATTTCTGAAGTATCAACAAATAATAATAGCGCACTGCCAATCGGAAATTTTTATCTTTTATTGCTTTTTCAATAAGGCTAGGAATATTCTGACTATTAATAATCTCCTCATCTTCAGTCAACTGGACTGATGCTGATTGTACACCCCCAGTTCTTAATGCCTTGGTATCTACCTTTAAAAAGAGTTTAATAATGATAAACAGTACAACCAATAAAATTATATAAGGAATTGATTTTAAAATCATTGCCAATATATTTCCTGCTTTCTCAATCCCAAACATCCACTCTAAAAATCGCAACAAATTACGTTTAAACCAACTCCAAACTTTTGAAAAAACTGTTGGCTTAGACTCATAAATTGTATAGTCAAAATCATCATCAGATTTATATTTATCCAATTTATCAGTGTCGAACTTTTTAAGCTCAACAGGACTATTTTTATCATAATTTACTACCAAGGAATCTTGTTGTGAAGCACTAATAGTGAACGATATAAATAAAAATCCTATGAATATATATAAATTCCTCATCTACACCTATGAACCTAAACTATCAATTTTTTCAAAAGTTCCAGTTAAGTTTTTTTGTTCATTCAAATCATAGTAAATAAATACAGAAGAAATTAACGTTACCGATGATAACATAAATTGACCTACATAAGAAAATACAGTTAAAATTAAATAAACTGGATCTGAAAATAAACCGAGCACTGCTGTTGGGTCCTCATTCCCAACACTAGAAATAGTATAGACCATTTGGTAAATAATATTAGGCACAGAAAACACCATCCCAAGTATCGAAACCAACAACCCTACAACAAAAATTACTCCAAAAGTTTCCCACCAATGGTCTTTAATCAACGTAAAGCAGTGGCTTATAGTATCACCTATACTCTTGCCTTCAAACACCATTATTGAAGTTGCTAAACTTAGTACAATACCCAAATAAATTCCAGGGAAAAAACATAATACCGCACCAACTAAAACAATAATCATGATTAAAAATCCTAAACCAAGAAACTTTAAAAAGTTTTGTTTTACATTAGTAATAACTTCATCTCTATCTGCAGAGCCATTATTATTGATGTAACTTTTGACATAATACAATGAAGACATTTGCATAAGAACATAAAAAATTAATGCACAAATCATTGCCACAAATAAATACACAAATAAATCTGCTGGAAAATTAGGACTTCCACCACTTTCAAGATCACCTACCATTCCAAAAGCAGATCGCATATATAATCCCATTGCAACAATAAATAATATCATTGCTGGTCCAGCGATTCTAAATACTGTTCCAAAAAAACCTTTCCAGTTTTCTCTAATAAATTTAAACGTATCGGAAATAATTGCTCCTAAATCTCTTGTTTTTTTAAATTCCACAAAGTTTGTTGTTTCCATATTTTTTTAGTTAGTTAATTCTTTTTTAGTTCTATTTCTTTTAATTCTTCTTGTTTTCTTTGATATACAATTCTTGGGTAAAGTATGTAATAATAAATTATCAACGCCAATGATGAAGTTATAATAAGTATTGCAAGCCAGTCATGCATTTCTGTACGACGCGTCACGAATCCTTCTAAAAAACCAGCAATTATAAAGAATGGAATTGTACTAATCATAATTTTTAATCCGGCTTTAAAACTCCTCTTAAACGATTCTAATCTTGAGTAGGTTCCTGGGAATAACAATCCATTACCTAATACCATTCCAGCGCAACCAGCAATCACAATAACAGATATTTCTATTGTTCCATGAATCCAAATAGTTCTTGATGATTCCCATAACAATCCATGATCATAAAAGAAATATAAAAAAGAACCTAGCATTATACCATTGCGCATCAAGATATAAAGTGTTCCAACTGAAAATAACATTCCGTACAAAAAAGCATACATAGCCACACGAATATTGTTGATAGTAATGCCAATAAACATATCTACTTCATTCATCTTTTTATAAACAGCCATTGGGTCTCCTTTCTCAATATTTTCCAAAGTCATATTTACATAAGCATCGCCCATAATCAAACGAACAAATTCACCATCTACCGAAGCAGAATACATACCTACAATCGTAAAAAAAGCAAAAGTTATAAATGCTATTAATAATTGTTTTTGATAATTATAAAATTCTAAAGGAAATTCAGTTTTAAAGAAAGAAACCAATCTATTCTTACCTTCTTTTCTTGTTTTATAGATTTTTTGATGTGCCTTAGTTGCAATAGAATTTAAATAAAAAGAAGTATTGCTGTTTGGATAAAAAGTTTTGGCATAACTTAAATCATCAGTAATTTCAATATATAAATCGGATAGTTTATCTGGTGAAATATTTGACTTGTTATTGAGCACATCTTCAAATAATTGCCAACGCTCTTTATTTCTTTTTACAAATGCTGCTTCGCGCATATAAATCTAGCCTTTTTTTAATTTGCCATCAGCGAGAAAACATAAGAAATATTTCTATATTCGCTATCTGATATTAAGATTATCAAATAAACGCAAAATATGGATAATTTTCAAATAGAAACAGCACAAAATGTAAGTATTCAACAAAATGTTGCTCACCTGAGTACAAGAATTGGTTCTTTTCTTATTGACACTTTGATAATTGCTGCTTATGTTATTGTGATATTTTATATAACATCAGCATTATCCTTAACTGGAGGAAATCAATGGGCAGTTATGATGCTTTTTGGTTTGCCTATTTTCTTCTATTATTTATTTTTTGAAGCATTTTGGAATGGTCAAACTCCTGGCAAACGTTTTAATCAAATAAGGGTTGTAAAAATAGATGGCTCAAAACCAACATTTGGAAGTTATTTAATTCGATGGATGCTTCGTGTAATTGATATAAGCCTTGCTTCAGGTTCTGTGGCATTATTAACAATTTTATTGAATGGAAAAGGGCAAAGATTGGGAGACCTAGCAGCGGGAACTACGGTGATAAGTGAAAAAAAGAGAATTACAATTGAAGATACGCTTATTAGTGATTTACCAGATGATTACAAGCCTACTTTTCCACAAGTTACCACACTATCGGACAGTGATATACAAACAATTAAGCAACTTTATAAAAAAGCCAAAAGAAACGGCAATCACAAAATTATTTTAAAACTGTATGTCAAAATTATTGATATAACTGGAATAAAAACTGAGTTAAAACCAATTGACTTTGTAGATGTCGTTATCAACGATTATAACTATTACACACAACAACTTTAAATAAAAAAGCCGAAACATTTAGTTTCGGCTTTTTTATATTATATATCCATTTCTATTCGAAATCAGTATCCATTTTGATATAATCTAAGAATTCTCTTCTCACCTCTTTTTCTTTGAATTTTCCTCCAAACTCAGAAGTTACCGTTGAACTCTCTATATCTTTAATTCCTCTAGAATTTACGCATAAATGCTTCGCATCAATAACACACGCAACATCTTGGGTTCCAAGAGCTTCCTGCATTGCTTGTACAACTTGCATAGTTAAACGTTCTTGAACTTGAGGTCTTTTAGAAAAATACTCTACAATTCTATTCATTTTTGATAAGCCTATCACTTTCCCATTCGAGATATAAGCAACATGAGCACGACCAACAATAGGCAATAAATGATGCTCACACGTAGAATATACAATGATATTCTTCTCTACCAGCATTTCACCATAATTGTAGTTGTTATCAAAAGTAGAAGCCTTAGGCTTATTCGCAGGATTCAATCCCATAAATAATTCATTAACAAATGCTTTTGCCACCCTTTTTGGAGTACCTTGCAAACTATCATCTGTTAAATCCATTCCTAAAGTTTCTAGAATATCCTTAACACTTTCTTGGATTTTAGCAATTTTTTCTTCGTCAGAAATTTCAAAAGCATCTTGTCGCAATGGCGTTACAGCCGATGTTCCTACATGATCCTCTCCTATTTCTTCAATTCTTTCGTCATTCATTTTGTTGTTATTCACTTCAAACATTTCATTCTATTTTATTAGTGCACAAAGTTACGGTTTTACAACCAATCTATTGCACTGTGTTTATCAATTCTGATAAAGAGCAGTTTTTCTGCTCTCCATCAGACATCTTTTTTAAAACAAACGCGTTGTTTTCTATTTTAGAAACTACAAATTCTATGCCTCTATTCGATACATATTTCCACTGTTTCTTTTGCTGTTTATTACTAGTTGCGACATCTGGATAGATTTCGCATTTAATATTTTGTGCTCTTAATGCTTTTATCGCTTTTAATTTCGATAAATTATCTTCTGAATCAAAATTTAAAAATAACACTTTAGGTTTTGGTAAAATCACTTCATCAAACAAACCTAACTCTTCCAATACCAAATAAATTCTATCCAATCCGAATGAAATACCAATTCCGCTTAAATCATCTTTACCAAACACTCCAGTCAAATCATCATAACGTCCACCGCCTCCAATAGACCCCATTTTTACGCCTTCTGGTGCACTTACTTCATAGATTGCTCCTGTATAATAATTCAAGCCACGAGCAAGCGTCACATCAATAGTTAAATTGGCAGATTGCAAACCTAGTTCCTCAACAGTATCAATCACAAATTCTAAATCATCCACACCTTCCAAGCCTTCGTCGGAAGTAGCAAGCATAACTTTCAATTGCGCTAACTTTTCTTTGTTTTTTCCAGTGAAATCAAATAAAGGTTGCACTTTATCAATAGCATCTTCAGTAATTCCTTTGGATAGCATCTCATTGGTTACTCCTTCTGAGCCAATCTTATCCAATTTATCTAAGGCAACAGTAAAATCAATCAACTTATCAGAAGCGCCAATAATCTCAGCAATTCCTGCTAATATTTTACGATTGTTTAATTTGATAGTCGTTCCAACCAATTTCAACTTGGTAAAAACATCGTCATATAACTGTACAAACTCCACTTCTTGCAATAAACTTTTAGAACCTACAACATCGGCATCACATTGATAAAACTCTCTAAAACGCCCTTTTTGTGGTCTATCTGCTCTCCAAACTGGCTGCATTTGATAGCGCTTGAAAGGAAATGAGATGTCGTTTTGGTGTTGTACAACATAACGTGCAAAAGGAACAGTTAAATCATAGCGTAATGCTTTTCCTGAAATATAATTGCTAAAAGTTGTAGCATCCATGTTCATGAAAAAGTCATCAAAATTAGTAGGAACTAATCCTGACTCTTTCAATGCTTCTCGATATGGTTTTGTTCCCTTTAAAAAATCCCCAGAATTCAATATTTTAAAAATCAAGCGATCCCCTTCTTCACCATATTTTCCCATCAACGTAGAAGAGTTTTCAAAACTCGGAGTTTCAATAGGTTGAAACCCAAAATTTTCAAAAGAAGATTGTATCACATTGAAAATATAGTTGCGCTGTGCAACTTCGGTAGGAGAAAAATCTCTAGTTCCTTTAGGTATGCTTGGTTTTTGTGCCATTGATTACTTAAATAAGATGCAAATATCTGAAAAAAAACAATGCTTTTGCTCTTATTTCAATTTCGATTTTTCTTCAAATGACAATTGCATCGTTTCAATAAATTTTTGCTTACTTGGAAAAGCAAAAATCATAGCAGCAATCATAAATAAAGAAAACACTAAAAAATAATAATTTCCCGTGTTCAATGTTACAACTATACCTATTAACGCAGGCGCCTCTAAGATGGCTCCACGTATAATATTTGCGGTTTGGTATTTAGTAATTTTTAAACCTAAAGCATCTTGAGGATTTATAGAATTCAAAGTGCTTTTAAATATCATAGTATTTACAACCAAACTTATAATCGCTACCATCGGTACAAGTATGCCATACATACTTTCTCCATCAAATATAAAATGCAAATTATCAGATTTTAGATATACTACCACTGAAAAAACTAACACACCAATAATCAAGGCTCCATAAATGATTTGCATTGTTTTAAATTGTGCGGAATAAGAATTGCTTTCCATAGTTATTTTTTTAATTTTTTATAGACTTTGAATATAAACCAGAGTAACAGCGCAACAATAATTACTGCGAGAATGGGTACAAAAATTGACAATGCCGACATAGCAATAGAAGTTCCTGTTTCAACAGTTGCTACTAATGGATTTGCTATTCCTCCAGTTGTCACAGTTGATGTTGCTCTTGTTGCAGCAGAAGAAGTTTGAATGGCTGTTGCTGTTCCTCCACCTGCAATAATTGCCAAAGCCCAAGTCATTACTGGATCTAATCCTGCAACGGTAGAAACCATAACTGCTGTTCCAGCAATGGCTGCCAAAGGCACAGCAATCGTATCTAATAAATTATCTAACCAAGGAATAAAATAGGCTCCAATCTCGACAATAGTAGCAATTCCAAGTGTTATGATGGCTGTATTACTTCCAACCCAAGCCCAAGATTCATTTAACGGAATCACATTGTAATGAGCAGCAATACTTAATGCAAAAAGTGGAACAAAGACTCTAAATCCTACGGATGCTGCTAAACCAATTCCGATAAGAATACTAAATATTGTTTCTGGTGTCATTTATTAATTATGAATTTTAAAATTACTAATTATGAGTTGTTTTATTCTCATAACTATTACTAATTACTTCAACAATTTACGTGCCATTTCCAAGTCTTCTGGTGTATCAATCCCAATTGGTTGATGCGTTGTTTTAACCATCTTCACATTCATTCCGTAGGCCAAAAACCGTAAGTTTTCCAACTTTTCTGTTCGCTCTAAATCAGTCATTTCTAATTCAGTGAAACGCAATAAGGCATCTTTCTTAAAAGCATATACACCAATATGCTTATGATAAATTGCATATTTATCATCTCTAGCAAAAGGTATTGGTGAACGACTGAAATACATTGCAAAATCATCAGTATCAGTTACCACTTTCACATTATTAGGATTATTTATTTCCTCAGTATCGGTAATTTGAAACATCAATGAAGCAATGTCAATTTTCTCTTGAACATCAGTAACAAATACTGATAATAAATCTCTCAATGATTGTTCGTCAATAAATGGTTCATCGCCTTGTACATTTACCACGATATCAGTATCAATATCTTTAACCGCTTCAGCTATTCTATCACTTCCTGATTCATGAACTCCAACACTCATAACAGCATTTCCACCATTGGAAGTAATTTCGTCATAAATTAATTGACTATCTGTTACCACAAAAACCTCATCAAAAAGTTCAGTATTTACTGCAGCATCGTACGTAGTTCTAATAACCGACTTACCTCCTAAATCTTGCAATAACTTGCGAGGAAAACGAGTTGCTTCTAAGCGAGCAGGAATCATTGCAATAACTTTCATAGAGTTCTAATTGTTTTTAAAAGTATTATTTATTTTTCAATTTATGCTTTAATCTCAATCGATTCATAGAAGCATTTAATTCAAAACCAAGTAATAAAATAATGGAATTAAGCCAAACGAATAACATCAATACTAACAAAGTTCCGATAGAGCCATACAACTTATTATACTGCGCAAATTTTTCTACATAAACACCGAATAAATAAAACATTAATATCGTCAAAATCGTCGTTAAGATTGCTCCAGGCGTAAAGTATCGCCGTTGACTTAAATCTTTAACTCCATAATTGTAAAGTATTGACACAGAAGTATATATCATTAACAAGAAAAATGCAATTCTACCAACTCGTATCCAAAATACATCATTTTCAACCCAACCATTGGTTTTTAAATTTTCGATACCTATTTCGAAATAAATTGTGATAGCAACTGTAAGCAATAACAAAATAGAAAGCACTACCGAAACACCTAAAGCAACCATAAATTGTTTAAACATGTTTCTGGTTACCTTGATATGATAAGAATATTCAAATCCACCAAAAATTGCGTTCACACCATTGGTCATTAAGAAAATTGAGGTCAGCACTCCAAAAGATAATAATCCGCTATAACGATTATTAAAAATATCATTAATTACCACATTTACAGATTCTGATGTTGTTGGTGGCAATATTTGATCAAGTGCCATCAAAAAATCTTTTTGAAAGCCTTCTATTGGCACAAAAGGAATAAGCGTAAGAATAAATAACAAAAAAGGAAATAACGCCATAAAGAAACTAAATGCAATGGCTCCTGCTCTTGAAGTTAATGCACCGTTGATAATACCAATAAAATACATTTCGAGCAAATCATACAAAGACATTCCTTGTAATCCAGGAACTTTGATTCTTTTTCCAAATCTTACCAAGATATTGACTATTGGAATCTTTAATAATTTGTCTTCGATTGGCTTAGTCATTAAACAGCCTTTAAACTCAAGTCCATATTGTAAACCGAATGCGTTAATGCGCCTGAAGAAATATAATCTACACCGCACTCAGCGTATTTTCTTATTGTCTTCTCGTTGATTCCTCCACTCGACTCTGTCAAACAAGTATTTCCAATCATTTCAACTGCTTTTCGTGTATCTTCATAGTTGAAGTTATCAATCAAGATTCTATATATCCCATCAGACTGTAAGATTTCTTCTATTTCAGCAAGACTTCTCGCTTCCACAATTATTTTTAAATCACGATTGGTATCCTTTAAATATTGCTGTGTTTTTTGAATTGCCTTGGTGATTCCACCAGCAAAATCTATATGATTGTCTTTAAGCATAATCATATCGTACAATGCAAAACGATGGTTTTCTCCTCCTCCAATTTTCACTGCCCATTTCTCAAAGGCTCTAACTCCAGGTGTTGTCTTACGAGTATCTAATACTTTGGTTTTAGTACCTTCTAACAAGTTCATAAAAAAACGTGTTTTAGTAGCAATAGCACTCATACGCTGCATAGAGTTTAATACTAAACGCTCGGCTTTTAAAATTGATTGCGAACTTCCAGTAACATAAAAAACGATATCGCCATATTTCACTTCTTCTCCGTCATTAATCAAAGTCTCTACCTCTAAAGAATCATCAACATATTCAAAAATCATTTTAGCAAACTCAATACCAGCAATAACTCCTTCGTCTTTTACTAATAATTTTGCTTTCCCAGTCGCACTTTCTGGAATACAAGCCAATGAACTGTGATCACCATCACCAACATCTTCACGAATGGCATTTGAAATTATAATTTCTAATTCTTTTTGAAATTGTTCTTTACTTATCATGTATGTAATTTTGATAACAAAAATACTTTTTATCTTTACAAAATGAAAATTAAACTTCTTGCTATAGGAAAAACAGATGATAAAAACCTCATCAAACTTATTGAGAATTATCAAAACAGACTGAAACACTATATAAAGTTTGAGTTAACTATTATTCCTGATATAAAGAATTCAAAAAACTTATCTGAAAAGAAGCAAAAAGTAAAAGAAGGTGAATTAATTTTAAAACAATTACAACCAACTGATCAATTAATTTTACTAGACGATAAAGGAAAAGAGTTTAGTTCAATAGAATTTTCAAAATATCTTCAGAAAAAAATGAATTCTGGTATTAAACAATTAGTTTTAGTAATTGGTGGCCCTTTTGGCTTTTCTGACGAAGTTTACAAAAAAAGTAATGGGAAAATATCATTCTCAAAAATGACATTTTCCCATCAAATGATTCGCTTGTTTGTTGTTGAACAATTGTATCGCGGATTTACTATTTTAAAAAATGAGCCTTATCATCATGAATAGGTCGTAAAAATATAACTACCGGCAATTTTTACGTTTCTTATTTACTTTATTGGTTATGTATGCCTGCGCAAAAGAAAAAGCAACTAACAAAAAACCAAAAATATAGTTCCAATATTCGCTTTCTTTAAAAAAGTAAGATAACCCTAAAATTGCAATTGCCCATACAATGGCATTTAGTAAAATATGTTTTCTCATATCTATAGGTAGCTACAAGTCAAACTTTGTTACAATATATATTAAGAATGAGATAAAACTTTTTCAACCTTCGAAACTTTTTCTAAGGCTTGTTCTAAATCCCAAATTAAATCTTTAGCATCTTCAACTCCTATTGATAATCTTACAGTCTTGTCAGTAACATTCATTTTCTCTCGTTGTTCTGGGCATACACCAGCATGTGTCATTGTCATTGGATGTTGTGCCAAACTCTCTGTTCCTCCTAAACTCACAGCCAATTTCATTAACTTTAAATTATTCAACAACTCAAATGCTTGCTTTTCTCCACCTTTTACATTTATGGTAATCATTGCTCCTGGAGCAGAACATTGCTTTTTATAAATTTTGTATTGTTCAGAATCTTTAGATAATAATCCTAAATAATTTACACTTTCTAATTTAGGGTGGTTTTTCAAGAACTCAGCCACTTCTTGTGCTCCTTTTGTTTGCTGATCCATTCTAACTTTCAACGTTTCTAAACTTCTCAATAACAACCAAGCAGTATTAGGACTAATCATATTACCAAGAAAAGTTCTCAACACTTTTACTCTAGTCATCACTTCTTGATTTCCAAGTACAGCACCAGCAATTAAATCACTATGACCACCTATATATTTCGTAGCAGAGTACAAGACTAAATCTGCACCATGTTTCAATGGATGCTGCCAAAGAGGTCCCATGTACGTATTATCAACTGCAGTCAACACTTTCCTTTCAGCTGTGCTATAATGCTTTGCTAAATTAGCAAACGCCTCAATGTCAATTAAATCATTTGTAGGATTGGCTGGAGTTTCTAAATATAGCATTGCTAAATTTTCAGCCTTTCCAGAATTTTCAATTAAATCTTTCACTTCATCAGCCGTTTGATTTGGTTGAATTCCCAACACAGAAACACCAATACTAGGTAAAAAATGATTAATAAAATGGTCTGTACCACCATAAACAGGATTAGAATACACCAATAAATCTCCTGACTTCAAAAACTCTAACAAAACTGTTGAAATTGCTGACATTCCACTTTCAAAAACAGCACAATCTTCAGCATTATCCCAAAGACACAATCTATTCTCCAAAATTTCCAAATTAGGATTATTTATACGACTATAAATTAATCCTAACTCTTCTTTAGGATCTTTTTCTCTTAGTCCGTATGCTAACTCAAAAAAGGCTTTACCTTCTTCTGCAGTTTTAAAAACAAATGTTGATGTCTGAAATATAGGGCACTTGATAGCTCCTTCTGATAATTCTGGCTTATAACCATGTGACATCATTAAACTTTCTGGACTGAACTTATGTGCTTTCATTTGTGTGAATTTTACATCAAAGTTATAAATATTAGTTATATATTCTTAATTTAACTATAAATTTGGAAAATATTTCTTATTTAAATATATTTGAAGAATATAATTCTATTTATATGTAAAATAATTAATTAGTAAAGAATAAAAATCTATGCTTGATTCAACGGATAAGAAAATTTTACAACTATTACAGTCCAACGGAAAATATACTATTAAGGAGTTGGCCTCTAAACTAAATTTAACAACTACTCCTATTTTTGAACGAATAAAAAGGTTGGAAAATGAAAAGTACATATCTTCATACAAAGCCATATTGAACAGAAAAAAAGTTGGGCTTTTACTACTCGCTTTTTGTAATATTTCATTAAAAAGCCATGAAGCAAATTATATTAAAAAATTTGAAAAAGACATTTTACAATTCAATGAAGTTATTGAATGTTACCATACGGCTGGAGTATATGATTATTTAATCAAAGTAATGGTTGAAGATATGGATGCTTATCAAAATTTTGTGGCTCATAAATTGGCATCCATCGAAAACTTAGGTCAAGTTCAAAGTGCATTTGTAATGACTGAGGTTATTTCAACAACCAATATACCAGTTCAGTAAAAATTGATGTATTTTTGTTTCTATGAAAATTGTTTTCGCGACCAATAACCAGAATAAATTAAAAGAAGTCAGAGCGCTTTTACCAACTTTAGAAATCTTGAGTTTACAAGACATCAATTGTTTTGAAGAGATAGAAGAAACAAAAACTACTCTTGAAGGAAATGCTAAATTAAAAGCAGATTATATTTCTAATAATTATGGATACGATTGTTTTGCAGATGATACAGGATTGGAAGTTGAAGCATTGGACGGAAAACCAGGAGTTTATTCTGCAAGGTATGCTGGTGAGCCAGCCAATGCTGAAAAAAATATTCAAAAATTACTTTCAGAAATGAAAGAAGAAAAGAATAGAATTGCAAAATTCAGAACTGTAATTGCATTAAACTTAAATAAACATCAATATCTTTTTGAGGGAGTTTGCAAAGGTCATATAACTCAGCAAAAACAAGGAGAAAAAGGTTTTGGATACGACCCAATTTTTGTTCCAAATGGATTTACTAAATCATTTGCTGAAATGAGTATGGATGCAAAAGGAGCAATATCACATAGAGGAAAAGCAATTCAAGAATTGATCACATTTTTAAATACTATTTGAAATTGAACCAACAAAAATCATATACTACTTCATTTATAATAATTATAATTTCTCTAGTTATTATATGGTTTTTAAATATAAGTTTAGGATCAGTTGATATACCTCTTAAAGAGGTTATTACATCATTATTCAATGGAGAAGTTACCAAAGATAGTTGGAGGAATATTGTTGTAAATTATAGACTTCCTAAAGCGATTACCGCAGTTTTAGTTGGTTCAGGATTATCAATAAGCGGCTTGTTAATGCAAACTTTATTTAGAAATCCGCTAGCAGGCCCATTTGTACTTGGAATTAGTTCAGGAGCAAGTTTAGGTGTGGCCTTACTCATCTTAGGTGTATCACTTATAGGCGGAATAAGTTCTTTGGCATTTTCAAACTTTGGAATGGCTTTCGCAGCAAGTTTAGGTGCATTTATGGTGCTTTCAGCAGTATTGATTGCTGCAAACAAAGTAAGAAATACCATGTCAATATTAATAATCGGTTTAATGTTTGGAAGTCTCACATCTGCCATTATAAGTGTATTAATTTATTTTAGTAGTGCAGAACAATTGCAACAATTTATTTTTTGGGGATTTGGTAGTTTGGGAAATTTGAGTTGGTCTGAATTATCAATTTTTTCAATCATCTATTTAATAGGCATCTCACTATTGGTACTTATTATCAAACCTTTAAATAGTCTTTTATTGGGTGAAAATTATGCTAAAAGTTTAGGGATTAATATAAAAAAGACCAGGAATTTAATTTTAGTAATTACTTCCATACTAACAGGAATTATTACTGCTTTTTCAGGGCCTATAGCATTTGTTGGGTTAGCAGTTCCACATTTAACAAAATTGATTTTTAACACATCAAATCACAAAGTACTAATCCCAGCAGTTATGATAGTTGGTGCTATATTAATGTTAATTGCAGATATAATTTCACAATTACCATCTTTAGAATATATGCTGCCAATAAATGCAATTACATCATTATTTGGAGCGCCAATTGTTATTTGGTTACTCATCAGAAAAAGAAAAATATATATTTAATTTGAGCAGAATAAACAAGCATATAATTTTAAAAACCAACGATTTAGAGATTGGATATAAATCTAAAAAAAGTATCAATTCAATTTCTAAAAACATAAATATATCGTTAGAAAAAGGAAAATTTGTTTGTTTACTTGGTCAAAATGGAATTGGGAAATCAACACTTTTAAGAACACTCACCAAAGTACAGCCAAAATTAAATGGAACTATTTTCTTTAATAACAAATCTATTGAAAAGGTTAACCAATTAGATTTTTCAAAGCAAGTAAGTGTAGTACTTACTGAACGGCTGCCAGAAAGTAATTTATCAGTTTATGAATTAATTGCCTTAGGAAGACAACCATATACCAATTGGTTAGGGAAATTAAACGAACAAGATATTAAAAAAATCAATGAAGCAATTGAGTTAGTAAAAATTGGACACATAAAACACTCGAAATATTATGAATTGAGTGATGGTCAACTTCAAAAAGTATTGATTGCAAGAGCAATAGCACAAGACACTGAAATTATTATTCTTGACGAACCAACTGCACATTTAGATGTATTACATAAAATGGAAACTTTTAAATTATTAAAAAGTTTGACCAAAAAATTACAAAAAACAATTATTATTTCCAGCCACGAAATTCACTTAGCACTTGAAACCAGTGATGATTTATGGCTCATGACAAATGACAATTTCAAAACCGGAAATAAAGATATACTTATTGAAAATGGAGAGTTGGAACAATTATTTAATTCAGATTTAATTGCATTTAATAAAGATACCAAGCGATTCAAACTAAAAAGTTAAAATTTTAATTAATTCTTTCAATTTCATTATTTTAGCAAAAAACAACCTACATGAATAAAATTACTTTCTTCTTATTATTATCATTTATTTTAATAGGGTGCAAATCGAAAAAAGAAGTTTCAACTACAACTTCAAAACTAAAAAAAGATAAAACTGCTATAAAATATGCAAATACTATAACTGTTGACGATGCTGAAGAATTAGTTTTCACTTTGGCTTCCGAAAAATTTGAAGGTAGAAGTACAGGAGAAAAAGGGCAAAAAAAAGCAGCAAAATATCTTGCTTACAAATATGGAATAAACGGAATTCCAAAGTTTTTTGAGAAAAATTATTTTCAAACAATTCCAATCGAAAACTTAACAAATAAAAGAAGAAAATTTACTCCTAGTCATCCTTCTGAAAATGTAGTTGCTTTTATAGAAGGAACTGAAAAGCCAGAAGAAATTCTAATTATATCATCTCACTACGATCACATGGGAATAAAAGACGGTGAAGTATATTTAGGAGCAGACGACAATGCTTCTGGAACTACTGCTGTTCTTGAGATAGCACAAGCATTTGCCAAAGCAAAAAAAGATGGGCATGGTCCAAAAAGGTCTATTATGTTTGTAAATTTCACAGGAGAGGAAAGAGGTTTACTCGGTTCTAAGTATTTTGTTGCCAATCCAATTATTCCTTTAAAAAACGTAGTAGCGAATCTAAATATAGATATGATTGGAAGAATGGGATATGAGCATCCTGAAGATGATAATTATGTGTATGTGATAGGCGCAGATAGATTAAGTACCGAATTACATGATTTAAATGAACGAATGAATGCTACTTACACAAAACTAGATTTAGATTATAAATACAATGAAAAAAGTGATCCTAATAGATTCTATAAGCGTTCTGATCACTACAACTTTGCTAAAAATGGAATTCCAATTATATTTTATTTCAATGGTGTTCATGAAGATTATCACAAACCGAGTGACACACCAGACAAAATATTACTGGATTTATTAGTAAAACGCACAAAACTTGTTTTCCATACAGCATGGGAAATAGCAAACAGAAAAGATAGATTGGTAGTTGATGTAACTGATACTGAATAATTAGTGCATTATTTTAAAGAGCAACTCTTTTAAAATATCAGATTGCCCTAAACTACTAGCGCCAACACCTTTACTTTTCATATCAGCATCTCTTAACAAACCAATTATTTGAGATACTTTTCGCATTGGATAATTTCTTCCAGCAGTTAAATAATCATCCACAAAATATGGATTGACTCTCAGTGCACGTGCAACATTTCCACGAGATTTATCTTTCAATCCATGAAACTGCAACAATTGCGTAAAAAAACTATTGAGTAATGAAACAGTCATTACAATAGGATTCCCTTTTGGATTTCTAGCAAAGTAATTAATAATTTGATTTGCCTTAACTATTTGCTTCTCTCCTACTGCTTTACGTAATTCAAAATTATTGAAGTCCTTACTTATTCCAATATTCTCTTCAATGAATTCAGCAGTAATTTTTTGATCTTGCGCTGCAATTTGAGTTAATTTAGTTAACTCATTATTTATCTTACTCAAATCGTTTCCTAAAAACTCAACTAACATTTGAGCCGCTTTAGGTTCAATAGAGTACTTTTTTCCAGATAGTACTCTTCGAATCCAGTCAGCAACTTGATTTTCGTATAACTTTTTACTCTCAAATAGCAAACCATTTTTTGATACTATCTTCGCTAACTTTTTACGTTTATCAAGCGTCTTATATTTGTAACATAGCACCAAAACCGTTGTCGGTTGCGGATTCTCGGTATAGGGAACTAAATTCTCAATAGTCCTTGATAATTCTTGAGCTTCTTTTACAATAATCACTTGACGTTCAGCCATCATAGGAAAACGCTTGGCATTAGATACAATCTCTTCAACGCTTACATCTCGGCCATAAAGTACCATTTGATTGAAACCCTTTTCTTCTTCGGTCAAAATAGAATTTTCGATAAAATCGGCAATAGAATCTATATAATAAGACTCTTCACCCATCAAAAAATAAATAGGTTTAATATTACCTTGTTTTATATCCGAAACTATTTGCTTAACATCTGTCATAAAATGAAAAAAATATGCACTTTTGTAGTATGCAGCCGTTGAATTTGCCTACATATAATTACAACATCAAAAATAAAGAAAATAAGCAACTTATTTTTGATATTGTCAGAAAAAAATATGTGGTTTTAACTCCCGAAGAATGGGTACGCCAACATTATGTAAATTATCTGATTCATCACAAGAACTGTCCAATTTCATTAATAGCAGTAGAAAAGCAATTGGTTGTAAACAACTTAAAAAAGCGTTTTGATATTTTAGTGTTCAATACTGATGGAAAACCAGAAGTAATTATTGAGTGTAAAGCGCCAAATATTAGCATAAATCAGGACACTTTTGATCAAATTGCTAGGTATAATATGGCTTTAAATAGTAATTATTTGGTGGTTACCAATGGATTATCGCATTATTATTGCCAGATTGACGTTGAAAATCAGCAATATAAATTCCTGAAAGGCATAAAAGATTACGATTTAAAATTCTGATAATCAATTTTTTATATTTAAAATGCATTTTCAAACTAGCAAACTTTATAAAAATCTAGTAGAATTAATGCTTATTCAAGAATTTAAACACTACTTTTGTAGCTTAATTAATTATTTATCAATTTAATGAAACAAGGAACAGTAAAATTCTTCAACGAATCAAAAGGATTTGGATTTATTATCGAAGAAGGTTCAAACACAGAGTACTTTGTGCACATTTCTGGCTTAATTGACAGAGTTGCAGAAGGTGACGCAGTAGAATTTGAATTAAAAGAAGGAAGAAAAGGTTTAAACGCAGTAAACGTTAAAGCAATTTAATATTTACCCACTTTTTAAAAGACTCAAAGCCTGTAAGAAATTACAGGCTTTTTTTGTAAATTTACACAACCAATATCACTCAAAATGATCCAAAGGATAAGTGAAGACGAAGCAAAACTTATTACAAAAAATGATACTACTTGGTCAGTTATAATAAAAGAAGAAAACAATATGACCGAATCTGCAGTTTGTCTTAAAAAAATAGCAAAGGGTTACTTACTTGGAGTAAGTTGTGAAACTACTAATTTTTTTGAATTATTTTTTTCAAAAAACTATGATGAAATTTATAAAATGTGCGAACAGCACATAAAAATTATGAAAGAAACTAACTACCCATATAACTCTAAATAGTATGGCTTTTTACCAATTTAAAAAAACACAACTCATAAAGGCAAGTATGGATGATGTATGGAATTTCATCTCTAGACCCGAAAACTTGAAGAAAATTACACCTGATTATATGGGTTTTGACATAACTAGCGATGATGTACCAGAAAAAATGTACAGCGGCATGATTATTAGTTATATAGTTACTCCTATGCTAGGTATTAAGACTAATTGGGTTACTGAAATTACTCACATAAAAGAGAAAGCATATTTTGTGGATGAGCAACGTGTAGGACCATATAAAATATGGCATCATCAGCACCATATAGAGCAAACTGATAATGGGATTTTAATGCGCGATATTATAAGTTATCAGCCTCCTTTTGGTTTTTTAGGAAGTATTGCCAACTCCCTATTTATAAAAAAGAAATTGAACGAGATATTTGATTATAGAACACAAGCAATTATCAAAGAATTTGATTAAACCAACTTATTCACAATTCTTGACTTTTTACTTTTTAAAACTACCTTGTTTCAGTATCGCAAAGAAATTGTTTATTCATACCAAACCATATCTTGTCATTGTGTGAAAAACATAAACCAATCAAAAAAAGACGAAAACTATCTAGTTTTCGTCTTTTGGTTTTACAAATTCAGATTGATATTTTTCCAAAAACTGTTTCTGTCTAGCAATCATTTGTTGTCTCATTTTATCTATATCCATAATTTCCTTACCTAAAGGACTTATAAAAAAATCATCATTGAAGAAACGATTACTAAATAGTGAATCTTGAGAAAAAACATTTTCAAATCTTTCATTTTCGAACTTTGAAAAATTAGTAAAAAATCTTGATTTAAAAGATTGCATCAAACTATCTTTATCTAAAGATGCGATATCATCAAATTTACTGCTAGACCAAGAGTAAATACTATCGTATCGTATTAAATTTCCGTTTTCATCAAACTCTTTATCTACTCTCCAAGTTCCTTTAGGATCTTCAATTTTATTCTCTGCTTGCTTTGATTCTTCTTTTATAACTTTATCTTCTTGACCACTACAACTAACACTCCATAAAGCAATTATTAATAAAAAAGCATACGTTTTCATTGTTCTTAATTTAAAAGCAAAACATTATTGAAGATGAGACTGTAAAATCAGTCTCATCTTTATTAGTTTCAATAAAATTCAGTGATACAATTATGAAATTTTAATTGTTCTTGGAGGCTTTTGTTTTGCCTCTTCTTTTTTAGGTAAAAGAATACTTAAAATTCCATCTTTATAATTCGCATTAATCTTTTCATCATTTACACTTTCAGGTAAAGTAAAGGTTCGTTTGAACGAAGAATAACCAAACTCTCTACGAGTATAATTTTCTTCTTCAATTTCATTTTCTTCTTTTGTTTCTGTTGAAATAGATAATACTTGATTGTCTAAGTCAAGATGAAAATCAGATTTTTTAAGACCTGGAACTGCCATTTCTACCATGAAAGCATCTGCAGTTTCTTTAATATTTACCTTTGGTAAAGTAATTCCAGTATTAAAATTTGAAGTAAATACTGACGGCAAATCTCTATTAAAGATGTCATCTAACCAACTAGACAAAGATGGGAAGTTTGCATTTGAATTAGTGTTTGCTAAACTTCCGTTTTTAGGAACATTTACTAAATTGTTCATAATTACAAAATTTTAAATTAAACATTATTTCAAATTGAAATCTGTTAAGACTTCACTCAATATTATACAAAAAAAATGCCATTAAGAATAAATTTGGATTCCAAGCTATTTCACTACATTATTAAATGAAATTTTGTCATAATTATGATTATTTGACATGTTTTCTCCTAAATAAATGACATGTTTTCATTATAACTTTAACGTAATATTTTGAATTTACTTTTTTGAAATAATATGAAAAAATAGCACAAGGATAGTAAGCATAACTCCATTTTTTCTAATAAATTTTCCTCTAGTTTTCTTAGTTGTTTGCATTTAGTGTATGTTTGTAACAATGAAGGTAGCCATTGTCATACTCAACTGGAACGGTCAAGAATTGTTAGCGCAATTTCTACCAAGTATCATCAAATACAGTAAACTAAAAAATTGTAGTATTTACCTTGCCGATAATGCATCTACCGACGCTTCTGTTGAATTTGTAAAAAACAAATACAAATCGGTCAATATTATTCAAAATACTGAAAATGGTGGCTATGCCAAAGGTTATAATGAGGCGCTTAAACAAATTGACGCTGATGTTTTCTGTCTTATCAATTCGGATGTGGAAGTTACTAAAGGTTGGTTGCAACCAATCATTACTGCATTTGAATCACAAAAAAACATTGCAATTATTCAGCCAAAAATATTGGATTACAAGCGACCAAATACCTTTGAATATGCAGGAGCCGCAGGAGGATTTATTGATAAGTATGGTTTCCCATTCTGCAGAGGGCGAATTTTTAATACTTTAGAGACTGACAAACAACAATATGACAGTGATGTAGATATTTTTTGGGCTTCTGGTGCTTGTTTTTTTATTCGCGCTGAAGTCTTTAAACAATTGGAGTTTGATGAAGATTATTTTGCACACTATGAAGAAATAGACCTTTGCTGGAGAGCAAAAAACTTAGGGTATAGAATTAAGTATATCAACAACTCAACTGTTTATCATGTTGGTGGAGCAACACTCAACGAAACCAATCCGAAGAAAACATATTTGAACTTTAGGAATAGTTTATTTTCATTGACCAAAAATGTTCCAAAACGTTTTCTATTTCAAGTGTTATTTATCCGTTTATCACAAGATGGAATTGCTGGAATACGTTTTCTACTCCAAAAAAAACCTGCACACACAATTGCAATATTAAAATCTCATGTGAGTTTTTATTTTAATCTTATCAAAAACTTAAAAAAGCGTAAGAAAGGACCAAAAAAGAAAAGAAATTATTACTATTTACGCAGTATTGTTTGGCAATATTTTATCAACGGTAAAAAGACGTTTAACAAGTTATAGTATATCCAAACTGCCCTTACCTTCTCTTAATATTTCTGGTTCATCACCAGTTAAATCAATTACGGTAGAAGCAAAATTATCTCCATAACCACCATCAACAACCAAATCAACTTTTGATTGCCATTTTTCAAATATCAATTCAGGATCGGTTGTGTATTCCAACACCTCATCCTCATCATGTATAGAGGTTGATACAATTGGATTCCCAAGTTCGGCAACAATCGCACGAGCAATAGAATTATCAGGTACGCGAATACCAACCGTTCTTTTTTTCTTAAATACTTTTGGCAAATTATTATTTCCAGGTAATACAAAGGTATAAGCACCTGGAAGTGCTCTTTTAAGTATTTTATAGGTAGCCGTATCAATTTGACGTACATAATCAGACAAATGGCTTAAATCATTGCAAACAAAAGAAAAATTGGCTTTCTCCAACTTCACACCTTTGATTCGAGCAATTTTTTCAAGTGCTTTAACGTTAGTAATATCACAACCCAAACCATAAACAGTATCGGTAGGATAAATAATTAATCCTCCTTTTTGAAGCACCTTAACTACCTTATCAATCGCATCTTGATTAGGATTCTCTTCGAATATTTTTATGAGTTGGGACATTTTATAGTAACTTTGTTTAAAGCAACAATTATGATTATGAAAAAATACTATTACAAATTTAGTAAAATACTTATAGTTTTTATTGTAATATCTATTGTTTCTTGCTCAAAGAGTAATGAGATTTCTAATGTTGATGAAAATACTGGTGATGATATCGTTGTTGATGTTGAACCTCTTGCAGTTAGCCAACTACTTAACGTTTCTTATGGTGCAAGTCCGCAACAAAAATATGATATTTATTTACCTGCTGGAAGAACAAAAGAAACTACCAAGGTTTTCTTCTTAATTCATGGAGGCTCTTGGATAAGCGGTGACAAGAATGATATGAATCAGTTTGTAAATTACTTGAAACCCAATTTTACAAATCATGCTATAGTCAATATTAATTACCGATTGGCAACCATTGGGAATCCACCTTTTCCAATGCAAATTGATGATATTAAAAGTGTAATTACTGATTTAAAATCGAAAGCAGACACGTATCAAATTTCTAATAATTATGGGTTTATTGGAACAAGTGCTGGAGGTCAACTAGCAATGTTATATTCTTACAAACATGACAATAATAATGAAGTTGATATGGTGTGTAGTATTGTTGGGCCTACAAATTTTACAGACCCAAACTATGTTGACAATCCTGATTTTGAACAGCAATTAGAAGCCTATGAAGTTATCTTTGGATATAGTTTTGAAAATGATCCTGAATACTTTGAAAGTTTAAGTCCTTACCATGTGGTTACTCCCTCTGCTCCACCCTCTATTCTATTTTATGGTGATAGTGATCATTTAATCCCTACTTCACAAGGTGTTGAAATGCATGCAAAATTAAATAGCCTAAATATTATAAATCAATTAACTTTATATGAAGGTGAAGGTCATGGAAATTGGAGTTCGGAAAATAGAGAAGCAACTTATACCAAGTTAAGTAATTTTATTAATATACATTTCCAATAAAAAAGCCTATCAATATTATTAATAGGCTCTTTGAATTCTTATACAAAGTTTATTAGTTTTCTAATAATCTAAACCCTTCTCCATGAATATTTAATATTTCTACATTTGAATCGAGTTTTAAATATTTTCTAAGTTTAGCAATATATACATCCATACTTCTTGACGTAAAGTAGTTATCGTCCCTCCATATCTTTGTCAAAGCCAATTCTCTAGGCATCAAATCATTTTTATGCTCAGCAAGCATTTTTAATAATTTATTCTCTTTAGGCGATAATTTTACAGCTTCACCATTTTCAAAAGATAGATGTCTTAATTTAGAGTTTAAATGAAATTTACCAATTTTAAATTCAAATACTTCCTCCTCAGCATTGGCAGAAGAATCTTTTCTTTGTAATATGGCTTTCATCTTATGTAACAAGACTTCGGAATCAAAAGGTTTGTTTAAATAATCATCTGCTCCTGCTTGATATCCTTTTAACACATCCTCTTTCATTGTCTTGGCTGTTAAAAAGATAATTGGAATTTCTGTATTTGTTGAACGAATATCTTTGGCTAAAGAAAACCCATCTTTTCTAGGCATCATCACGTCTAAAATACACATATCAAAATCATTGTTTTTAAACATAATTAATCCTTCTAATCCATCTTTTGCCAATGTAACGTCATAATCGTTTAACGTTAAATAATCTTTTAAGACCGTTCCAAAATTTGGATCATCTTCAACTAATAAAATTCTTGTATTTGCCATATTTAATTTTTTATATCAATGGTAATTTTATGGTAAAAGTACTCCCTTTACCCTTTTCACTTTCCACAAAAACTGTACCTTCATGGAGTTCTATAATTTTTTTTACATATGAAAGTCCTAATCCATGCCCTTTCACATTGTGTATATTTCCTGTTTCTTCTCTATAGAATTTTTTAAAAATATTTTTTTGAACATTCTTACTCATACCAACACCTTCATCTCTCACTTTCATAATAATATTCTTGGCAGTACTTTCAGTATATACATCAATTATTGGTGCTTCACTTGAGTACTTAATAGCATTGTCCAATATATTTACGATTACATTGGTCATATGAAAACTATTTGCCAAAACTTCGGATAAAGAAGCCTTAAAATCTTTCGTAATCTTCCCTCCTTTACTTTCTATTAATAGTTCTACATGTGTTATCGCTTCATCAATTAGGTCGTGCAAATCACATTTCTCCTTACTCACATCCAATTGATTTTTCTCGAGTTTAGAGATTCGTAATACATTCTCTACCTGAGCGTGCATTCGCTTATTTTCATCTCTTATCATCTTCACATAATTCATCACCTTACCCTTATCGTCAATAATTTTGGGGTTTTTAATTGCATCTAAAGCCAAGTTTATTGTCGCAATTGGTGTCTTAAATTCATGTGTCATATTATTAATAAAATCAGTCTTTATTTCTGATATCTGCTTTTGTTTAAGCATTTGATATAATGAACTAATAAATGCCAAAATAATAATGACAATAAACAATGCTGACAATCCCAAAATTTTACCTACCGATGATAATAAATATTGTTTCTTATGAGGAAAACTAACATATAATTGATATTCACTAGTTCCATTATTAGTTAAAAATAAAGGAATCATATATGATTTATCATCTTCAATTTTAAAATATCCAGACTTTAACTTTGTTGCAAAATCGTTATTATATACACCGTATTTATAATCAGTTGTAATCCCTCTCTGCTCTAGCTCTCTATTTAAATTTAAAACTATTTCTTGATTACTAACTCTCTGTAAAATAGGCAATCTCGAAAGAATAACTTGCGATTGGTTTTCAATCAACATCTTTTCAATATTTGTCAATTGCTGATGTCTTACAAAATTTTCTGTGGGAGACAAAGGCATCAAGTCTTCATCTAAACCAACATTTTTTACAATACGAACTTTCTCTTTACTGAAAAACTTTTTAATTTCTATAGAATCATTTTCAAAGAACTGTGTTGGGAACTTATAATTTTCTTCCAATATGGTTTGTGCATATTCAAAAGTTTCCTTTTTAATAGTGTCTATTTGCTGATAAAAATAATTTTTTAATTCCGATTCGGTTATATTTTCACGACTTTGCGCATATCGAGAAACTTTTTGATAAAAATCATTTAATTCTCGTTCACTTATATTTTCAGAAACTTGAATTAAAGCAGCTCCAACATCACTTTTAAACTGGCTTTCTGCCAATTCAAAGGATCTTTTTATCCAAAACACCTGTACAGCAACAATCCCAATCAAGGAAATACTCATTAATAAAATAATGAGTACAAATACCTTTTTATTCATAGTACAAAGTTAATTTTTTTATAGGCTACTTTTAAAAAATATGATATTAATTAACTAAAAAAGTGAATATTTAACAATAATTTAAGAAGACTGGTTAATTTCTTCTAAATTCTAAAGAAATGAAAGTAGTTTGGTATGAATTTCTTCAACATTCTTTTCGGTTTCAATTAAATCTATATTTTGGATTACAAAATCAGATTTTTCAATCTTTTTTTCATCCGAAATTTGATTTTTCATCCTATTTAAAACATCAATCTTAGTTGTATTATCTCTTTTTAGAATGCGTTCTATCCTAATATCTATGGGAGCAGTGACAGTAATTATAAAATCACACTTCTTAAAAGTTTTACTTTCAAATAAAATTGCGCTCTCATAAATAATATATTCACTGTTTGAGTGCTTAACAAACTCATCAAAATGCTTAGCAACTTCAGGATGTACAATTGAATTTAACAATTCCAATTTTTTTTCATTTGCAAAAACTTGGCTAGCCAAATATCGTCTATTTAAAGCACCATCTATATAAGATTCTTCACCAAAACTTGCAATTATTTTGGTTTTAACTATTACTGAGGAATTCATAATAAATTTTGCTTCAACATCGGCTATATAACAGTCGATTCCAAATTTTTGAAACATTTTTAAAACAGTTGTTTTCCCACTACCAATTCCTCCTGTAATACCAACTATCATTTCTCAACAATTAAAAATTCTATTTTTTTGGGCACTATTTTAGCAGTAGTAACTAATACCGAACTGTTTGAGATTTTTGGAACTAAATACGACAAATTATTATTTTTAGTTTCATTATAATCACAGATAATTTCAAAATTATCAGAGGTTATCTTATTAAAATTGCTCAGACCAACTTTATAAATAACGGTAACTTCATTCGGCAAAGTTGTAATATTAAATTTGGCAGGAACATTAATTACTTTTATAGGTATTTTTAATGACCCTTCAGTAAACTTATCAACTTTTATTTCCAATTTTATATCAGAATTAGAAAAAGAAAGATTGTCATGTTTTTCAATATCCAAATTAATATTCTCAATAATATTTGTTGAAACTTCATTAAACTCAATATATGTAGTTTCAATATTATTAATTGAATCTAATTGCGCTTCGGAACCAGAAATAATTATAGAGTCTGGTTCAATTTTAACTTCTTCGGTATAGTCATAGCCAAACTTTAATTGCACATTAGCATTTAATTTTACAGGTACTTTTTTACTTGAATTTTGTCCAAAAACAAAAAATATAGTGTCCTGTACAATCTTATTAATATGTGTTTCAGGCTCTAACTGAGATTTTAATTCAGGTAAATGTTTATTGGGTAAATAATAGTAGTTTTTATCATCTATAGCATCTAAATCAGTCAAATCTATTTTCAATTTATGAGGTGAAAATTTATATGATAATAAGTTAAATCCTGTAGTTTCAATTGATGCATTAATTTCATCCAAAGGTTTATTCTGCAATAACTTTTTAAAACCTTGATTGATATAATTGATTTTAAATGTCACTTCATCGGAATAGTTTTTTGATAATTTAGTCAAAGACCAAAAAAGAAAAGATATAATCAAAAAAATTAAAAATGTGTTAATTTTAAATCCAGTTGACTTTCCTTTATATGATTTTCTATTCAATTTGCTATAAGTTTTAAAAAAATAAATATACAAAAAAAGTGAGTTTAATAACTCACTTAATTTTACTTCAACAATCCGTAAAAACTACTTTTTCTTTGGTGCATTCAACTTATTAGTCAAATCCATTGATATTGCAGTTCTCTCAAATCTTATTTTTCCTGCTCCAGTCTCAATAAGCACAGTACCATCATTATTCAATTCAACTATTTTTCCATGTATTCCGCTAGTTGTAATAACTTTGGCACCTTTAGTTATATTGGTTTGGAATTTTCTTTCATTCTTTTGACGCCTCATTTGAGGTCTTAACATGAATAAATAAATTACAATTACCATTGCCAATATTGGTAATAATGATACTAATCCTCCTCCTTCAGTTTGCAATAAAATCATATTAAATATATTTTTTAAAGTTTCTTTGGCACAACTTTTTTACCATTAACTACTGATTTATTTACATTGGATACTTTATTGTCTGATGCTTCAACAAAAGCCTTTATTCTAACAATCTCATTCCCTTTTTCAGTATTGGTAGTTAATGTAATTGTGTTGGTCGTTTTATTCTTTTTTCCGCTAGAGTTAAATACCACTTTAATATCAGCGCTTTCACCTGGTTTTACTGCATTTCTAGGCCAATCTGGAACTGTACATCCACAACTTCCTTTTGCATTTGTTACGACTAAATCTCCTTTCCCAACATTGGTAAGCGTAAAAATAGTTTCTACTTTCTCTCCTTGTTTAATTGTTCCAAAATCATGCTCTGTTTTGTTCCACTCAATCATTGGTGATCCTTCAATAATCTTTGCATCTCTATCCGCAGCAGTCTTAACATTTTCAGCTTTTATTTTAGCACTAGCATTGTCATTTTTACAAGAAGTAAAAACAAAACCTACTGACAATGCCATTATAAATAATACTTTTTTCATTTTATTAAAATTTTAATTTATCAATTAATGAGGTGTAAAAATAAAAAATTATAACAATCCTCTACCTATTTTTTTTATTCTATTTGAATTTGTCAATTCTTTTAAAACTTTATCTAAAACTCCGTTGATAAAATAACTGCTCTTTTGTGATGAATAATCTTTAGCTATTTCAAGATATTCATTAATTGAAACGCGTGTTGGAATTGATGAAAATTCTATAAATTCACATATAGCCATTTTCATTAATATCATATCAATATCTGCAATTCTATCTGTATCCCAATTTGGCGTTTTAGTATCAATTTCTTTATTATACTTTTCGTGATTCAAAACCACTTTTCTATATAGTTCAATTACAAATTTTTCATCAGCATTATCCTTATATAAATCACTCAAGAAATATTGTCCGTTTTCTTTGAGAGAGTTAATATCCTTAACTATCCACGTATTCACAAATGGAATATCATCTACCCAACTTATATGCTTGTCTTCAAAATAATCGGCTAATTTATCGTTAGGAGCAATTATTTTCTTGAAGATTTTCAAAACAAACTTTTGATCTTCTTCAAATGATTTTTTAGGAGAGTTCATATAATAACTATATATCTCACTATCTTTAATTAAATCCCAAAGAAGGCGAACAAACTCATCATCTAATTTCCAATTATTTAGTTTTTTACTTTCTGTATAATCACTTAATGAAACACTATTCCTAAAAATATTAATAACTTGGTTATCAATAAATTTTGTGTTTGGATTTTTTTCTTCACTAGAAGCCAAGTATTTTTTCTTAGCAATTTCAATATGCGCAGAGGCCATATTCTGAATTTCAATCAAAAGGTTAAGAAGAAGTACATGCAAATCATACATTTTTACAATACTATGTTTTAAAAACTTCTCTTCTTTAGCTAAATTATCATTTTTAGATTGCAAGGTAGCATAAACAGATTGCATCACTTTAATTCTAATGTGTCTTCTATTAATCATTTGAAAGAACGTTTAAAATATGTTAAAACTGAATTGCAAAAGTACTATTAATTTTTAATCTACTATCTTCGCCATTGGAATTTTTTTGAATAAATGGAAGCATTAAAACAAGTACATAAATACTTTGCAAAATATAAATATCGATACTTAATTGGTATTGTAATTTGTGTACTTTCTAATGTTCTTAAATTACAAATACCTGACCTTATAAAAAATTCAATAAATGCTGCAGATGACTATAAAAATGGATTGATAACCGAAATTGCTGATGTAAAATCTTCTTTATTAATCAATATATTATTAATCATTGGAGCAGCTTTATTATCTGGTATTTTTACCTTTATTACTCGCCAAATGATAATTGTAACCTCTAGATTAGTTGAATATGATTTAAAAAATGAGATATATCAACAATATCAAAAACTTTCGCTCAACTTTTATAAAAAAAACAGAACAGGCGATTTAATGAATAGAATAAGTGAAGATGTAGGAAAAGTAAGAATGTATTTTGGCCCTGCAATCATGTATAGCCTCAATATGATTGTTGCATTTATTGTTACGCTTGTTTTAATGCTTAGGACTGACTTAACTCTTACACTTTACACTATAATACCATTACCTATATTATCAGTTTCAATTTATTACTTAAGTAGGTTAATTCACAAAAAAACAACCATTGTTCAACAATATTTATCAAAATTAACCACCGCTGCACAAGAGACTTTCTCAGGTATTAGAATTATTAAATCATATACAACCGAACAAGATTCAATAATGGAATTTGAAACGGTTGCTGAAACTAGTAAGCAAAAAAATATAGAATTATTCAAGATTCAAGCATTGTTCTTCCCATTAATGGTTTTACTAATTGGAATTAGCAACCTTTTGGTAATTTATATTGGCGGCTTAAGGTATATCGATGGGTATATCACTTTAGGAGATATAGCTAAATTTATTATGTATGTAAATATTTTAACTTGGCCTGTTGCTGTTTTAGGTTGGGTAACTTCTATAGTACAGCAAGCTGATGCATCACAAGCGAGAATTAATGAGTTTCTAAAAGAAGTCCCTGAAATAGTTAATAATAATGAAAGTATTGATAAAATAAATGGAGAAATAGAATTTAAAAGTGTTTCATTTACCTATGACGATACAAATATAACTGCGTTAAAGAACATTAATTTCAAACTTGAAAATGGTAAGACACTAGCTATTCTTGGGAAAACTGGTTCTGGAAAGTCAACTATTATAAATCTAATAGCAAGATTATATGATTCAAGTGATGGACATGTTTTTCTTGATGGTAAAAACATTCAAAAACATAATCTAAATAACCTACGTCAAAACATTGGTTTTGTACCGCAAGATGCCTTTTTATTTTCCGATACTATTGAGAACAATATACGGTTTGGAGTTAAAAACGCTACAATAAAAGAAGTTGAAAATGCTGCAAAAGACGCATATATCCATCATAATATTATTGAGTTTAAAGATGGTTATAAAACTTATGTTGGTGAACGTGGAGTAACACTATCCGGAGGTCAAAAACAGCGTGTATCAATTGCTAGAGCCATTATAAACCAACCAAAAATTTTAATTTTTGATGATTGCTTATCGGCTGTTGATACAGAAACAGAAGAAATTATTTTAACCAATCTTGAACGAGTAACCAAGGATAGAACTACTATTATTGTGAGTCATCGTATTTCTTCCGTTAAACATGCCGATCAAATCATTGTACTTGAAGAAGGTAAGATAATACAGCAAGGAACTCATAATCAACTTTCTAATAAAAAAGGTTTTTACAAAGAATTATTAGAACAACAACTAATTGATTAAATATAAATACAAAGTATTTCATTATTTAAAAGTTAAAATATTGTAGAAGTAATTTATTTTTTTAGATTTGTCAAATCAATCCTAAAAATTTAACCAAAAATTAGTGAAAATTATGAGTGAAAAGAATTACAATGATCAAGAAGAGATTTTCTCACAAGTATTAAGAGCTGGAAGAAGAACCTATTTTTTTGATGTTAGAGCAACAAAAGCAGACGATTATTATTTAACTATTACTGAAAGTAAAAAGTTCACAAACGAAGATGGATCATTCCATTATAAAAAGCACAAAATATATTTATACAAAGAAGATTTTTCAGAGTTTAATGAAATGCTAAAAGCAGCGACAGACTATATAGTCAATGAAAAAGGTGAAGAAGTTATTAGCGAGCGTCACCAAGCAGACTATAATAAAGAAGAATCAAAAAATACTGAAGTAACTAGTGAAAGTTTTACCGATGTAAGTTTTGATGATATATAAATTTTTTATCTTAAATTATTGAACCGTTGCACTTTAAGTCAACGGTTTTTTTTTATACACAATTTTTTCCTTTTAAAAAAGTTATCTACTTTTATACAAATTTCCTAATTAGCCTAAAAAAATGAAACTAACTAAAAACCCTATATTCTATTTCTTATTTATTTTCTGCATTTCAATAAATGCCCAAAATAGAGCAATTACCAAAACAAAATCATTAAAAGAAGGTACTATTGATAATCAGTTTGAGTATTTAATCAAAAAATCAAATAGATATCAAGAATTTAAAGTTGTTAAGCGTAGTTGGTTAGATCAACTCAAAAGTTCAGTAAATGACTCATTAGTTTCAATGAGAAAAGAGTTAAATGCTAATCAAAGTATTATTAACGAAAAGCAAAGTAAGATTGATCAACTTACAAGTTCTTTAGATACTTCAAATTCTAAAGTTAGTACGCTAAATAACGAAAAAGATAATATTAATTTCTTTGGAACACTTATTTCAAAAGGATTATATAATACTATCTTGTGGTCAATTATAGGTTTTTTAATTTTAGGTTTGATTACTTATATCATAAGATTTAATAGAAGTAATTCAATAACTAAAGAAACGAAAGATAATTTTGCTGAATTGGAGCGTGAATATGAAGGTCACAGACAGCGATCACTTGAAAGAGAACAACAACTAAGAAGAAAACTTCAAGATGAGTTAAACAAACAGCGCAAGGATTAATTTTGCAAAATGGGAAGAATACATTTATTTGAATTTGAAGATTTATCGTGGTTTCCAAACAACTTAAGAAATTACGGAACAGATTTTTTACAATTTTTATCCAACAAAACTAAGCTTTGGAAACCAGCTATACCGATACTTGAAAAGGGGTTAAAAGAAGCAAAAACAAATCAAATAATTGATCTAGGTTCTGGTGGCGGAGGTGGATTATTATGGCTCAATGAAGAATTAAAAAAATCAAATCCTGATTTAAAAATACTTTTAACTGATTTTTACCCAAACATTCATGCATTTGAAAGAACTAAAAGGCTGTCTTCAAATTTTGACTTTATTCAAAATCCAATTGATGCAAGAGATGTCCCAAATGATTTAAAAGGTCTACGCACACAATTTTTATCTTTACATCATTTTAACCCAACCGATGCAAAAAAAATACTTCAAAATGCAATTGATACTTCTAGTCCAATTACAATATTTGAAGCACAAGAACGAAGTTTTTCAAGTATTTTGGCAATGATTTTTTCTCCATTAACCGTTCTTTTTACAACACCATTTATACGACCGTTTAAAATTGGCAGAATTATCTTTACATATTTAATCCCTATTGTTCCGTTATTTGTTCTATGGGACGGTGTTGTTTCTTGTTTACGAACCTATTCAGTTAAAGAAATGAATGAATTAGTTGACTCATTAAATGATTCTGAAAAATTCAATTGGGAAATTGGAAGAGTTAAATCTGGACCTGGAGTTGTTTTATATCTTTTAGGAACAAAAAAAGAAGCATAAAAAAACCGAAACAATTTGTTTCGGTTTTTTTATGCTTTTCAATATTTTACGCCAATACCTCTTGAACTTTATCAGCTGCTTCTTGAAATTCTACTACTGAATGTACAGGTAATCCACTTGCCTCAATCAATTGTTTAGCTTCTATAGCATTTGTTCCTTGTAAGCGAACTATAATAGGCACAGTAATTGCATCACCCATGTTTTTATAAGCATCAACTATTCCCTGCGCAACTCTATCACAACGAACAATTCCACCAAAAATATTTACTAAAATTGCCTTTACATTTGGGTCTTTTAAAATAATTCTAAAACCTGTTTCAACACGTTCGGCATCAGCAGTACCACCAACATCAAGGAAGTTTGCTGGTTCTCCTCCAGATTGTTTAATTAAATCCATCGTACTCATTGCTAATCCAGCACCATTAACCATACAACCAACATTTCCATCTAAATCAACATAATTAAGCCCTGCAGCATTTGCTTCAACCTCAATTGGGTTCTCTTCTCTTAAATCACGTAACTGCGCATAATCTTTATGTCTATATAATGCACTATCATCTAATGTTACCTTTGCATCAACAGCTAAAATTTTATCATCTGATGTTTTTAAAACAGGATTGATTTCAAATAATGATGAATCTGATTTTACATAAGCAGTATATAATGCTGAAACAAATTTTACCATTTCTTTCATTGCACCTCCACTCAAACCAAGATTAAAAGCAATTTTACGAGCCTGAAAAGACAATAAACCTAAAGCAGGGTCAATTTCTTCAGTAAAAATTAAATGTGGTGTTTCTTCAGCAACAGTTTCAATATCCATTCCACCTTCAGTAGAATACATAATCATATTTCTTCCCGTTTCGCGATTTAATAAAACCGACATATAATACTCTTCAGGCTCACTATCACCAGGATAATAAACATCTTCGGCAATTAAAACCTGATTTACTTTTTTACCTTCTGCCGATGTTTGTGGTGTAACCAACATCATACCGATAATATCCTTTGAAATACTCTCAACCTCCTGTAAGTTTTTAGCAAGTTTTACGCCTCCACCTTTTCCGCGTCCACCAGCATGAACCTGAGCTTTAACAACATACCAACTAGTACCAGTTTCAGCATTTAATTGTTTCGCAGCCTCCACTGCTTTTTTATAATTGTCAGCAACAATTCCACGTTGAATTCTAACGCCAAAACTGCTTAACATTTCTTTCCCTTGATATTCGTGTAAATTCATCAATAATTGATTTTAATTGTTATGCAAATGTACTTAATCTATTTTAGATTTTTAACTGCTTTTTTTATAAAATTGTAACATCAAGTTTTTTTATAGGTCTTTAGTTCAATTAACATTAATTTATGATTTATTTAAGACTTCTAAAGTAATATCTTAAATACTTTCGCATTATAAACTTGACTAATCAATTCAGTATTTTTATGAAAAAAATAGTTTTCTTCTCATTAATATTTTGTTTTTCAATAAGTTATGCACAAGACCAGGCAAACCGGAAAACAATAACTACAACTAGAATTACTGAAGCACCAAAAATTGATGGAGTACTTGATGACAAGGCTTGGGAGAATGCTGAAATTATGACAGACTTTGTTGAGTTTAGACCAGATAATGGCAAACCAGCTCATAAAGATTATAAAACTGAAGTCAAAGTAGTATACAACGATAAAGGAATATATATTGGAGCAATGCTCTATTATCCAGACGTTAATAACATTCCAATGCAATTTGTTTCACGTGACAATTTTGGGCAAGCAGATTTTTTCTTGGTTACAATTAACACCAATGATGATGGACAAAACGGTTTTGAATTCGTAGTTCAAAGTACTGGAAACCAAGCAGATTCAAAAATTTCTAACGGAAATGAAGATTTTAATTGGAGTGCTGTTTGGGAAAGCAATGTTAAGGTAAACGAAAAAGGTTTAGGAGTTGAAATGATGATTCCTTACAGAGCGCTGCGATTTTCAAACCAACCAATTCAATCTTGGGGCTTTAACTTTCATAGAAGATTAGAAAATTTAAATTCACAATACACTTGGAATCATATAGATAATTCAGTTGGTAGTTGGACACAATATGATGGCTTAATTGAAGGGTTTAAAGATTTAAAACCACCAACTCGTTTAAGTTTTTACCCTTACGCTTCAGTTACTTCAGATACTTATGACGGTGTTACTGAAAATAATTGGAGTATAGGAATGGATGTAAAATACGGGTTATCAGAAAACTTTACTTTAGATGCTACCTTAATACCTGACTTTAGTCAAGTTGGTTTTGATGATGTTCAACTTAATTTAGGGCCATTTGAACAACAGTTTTCCGAACAAAGACAATTCTTTACAGAAGGAACTGACTTATTTACTAAAGGGAGATTATTTTATTCTCGTAGAATTGGAGGAAAACCAATTGGCGCACTTGAAGGTATTAATGAAAACGAAGAATATACTGATTATCCAAGAAAAGTAACCATGTTAAATGCAGTAAAGATATCTGGAAGAACACAAAATGGTTTAGGAATTGGTTTCTTTAATGCAATAACTGAAGAAACAAAAGCTATTGTTAAAAATAACGATACTGGAGATACTCGAAAGGTGATTACGAATCCACTTTCAAATTATAATATTATGGTCTTAGATCAAGTATTTAATAAAAATTCATCTGTAACTCTAATAAATACCAACGTATTAAGAGAAGGCGAATTTAGAGACGCCAATGCAACTGGATTTTTATACAATGTAAAAACAAAAAACAATAAATATTTTATTGATGGCTCAGTAAAAACAACAAGATTACATGATACTGAAGATACTAAACATGGGTATACATTTGACACTAGTATTGGAAAAATTGCTGGCAATTGGAGAGGGGAAATAGGTTACACATTTGAAGATGAAAATTACAATCCAAATGATCTAGGAATTCTTTTTAGTAACAACGAACGTAGAATATATAGTAATCTTTCTTATCGAACTTTAAAACCAAAAGGTAAATTTAACAGACACTATATTGGTTCGTGGTTTAATTCAAACTACTTAAATAGTTCAGGCGTATACACTGGCATCAATACTGGTATAGAATATAGTGGCCAATTAAAAAAACGTTTGGGGTTTGGTGGAAACATCAATTATTCTAGTAAAAATAAAGACTTCTTTGAGCCAAGAGAAGGATCTACAAGCGGTATTTACTTTGAAAGACCTGCAAGGGTAGGAACTTTTCAATGGTTATCAAGTAATTATCAAAAGAAGTTTGCTATTGATTATCAACAATATTATAATCATTTTATAAATAATGATAGAAGGACTTATGGCTTTAATTTAATGCCAAGATATCGTCCAAGCAATCAATTAGCGTTTTTCTATACTTTGAATTATCGAAAATCAAATTACGAAGAAGGATATGCTGAAGTTGATGGTGAAGTTGATGATGAAATAATATTTGGAGTACGAAACAGAAAAAGTATTACTAATTCTATATCAGGAATTTATAATTTCAACGTGAAGTCTTCTTTATCATTAACTTTTAGACACAATTGGGAAACTGTTGCCTATGGCGATCAATTCTTTGATTTGGACACCAGTAATGGTGGATTAAATACAACAAGTTACACTAGAGATGATGTGAATTTTAACAGTTGGAACTTAGATTTAAATTATACATGGCAGTTTGCTCCAGGAAGTCAGTTAATAGCATTTTACAGAAATTCAATTTTCGACAGTAATACAAACTCAAACTTGAATTTTACTGAAAATATCGATGAATTATTTAACCAACCTAAACAACACCTATTATCACTGAGGTTGGTATATTTTATTGATTACAACGACTTAAAAAGCATTTTTTAAACTATTTTTGTTTTTTAGGCTTTTTAGTAAATGATTAAAACAAAAAATATATCTAAACAATATGGAGAAATTGAAGTTCTTAAAAACATCAATCTTCATATAAAAAAAAGCGAAATTGTTTCTATTGTCGGCCCTTCAGGAGCAGGTAAAACAACTCTTTTACAAATTTTAGGAACTCTTGACAAGCCTACTAATATTGACAATGCCGAAATCATTTTTAGCAATCAAAGTATTCAAAAACTATCTGATAAAGAGTTATCAAGTTTTAGAAATAAGCATATTGGCTTTATTTTTCAATTCCATCAACTGTTGCCTGAATTTACTGCTCTTGAAAATGTTTGCATACCAGCATTTATAGGTAATGCTTCAAAAAATGATGCAGAAAAAAGAGCAAAAGAATTATTGAGTTTTTTAGGGTTGGTAAATCGTATGAATCATAAGCCAAACCAATTGTCGGGAGGCGAACAACAGCGCGTTGCAGTTGCAAGAGCACTAATAAATAGCCCTTCGGTAATATTTGCAGATGAACCAAGTGGAAACTTAGACTCTAAAGCCGCAAAAGATCTTCATGAATTGTTTTTTAAACTAAGAGATGAATTTGGTCATACGTTTGTGATAGTTACACACAATAATGATTTAGCAAACATGGCAGATAGGAAACTTGAAATGAAAGATGGAAAATTGATAAATAGTTAAATTAATTTTTATCTTTGACCAATCTTATGAACAATGCAATTTAAGCATCCTGAAATTTTATTCGCATTAATTCTACTTATCATCCCGATAATTGTTCATTTATTCCAATTACAACGCTTCAAAAAAACACCATTTACCAACGTTGAATTTTTAAAACAAATAGAACTCAAAACTCGTAAAAGTTCTAGGCTAAAAAAATGGTTAATTTTACTCACTAGATTGATTGCCTTTTCAGCGCTAATTTTAGCTTTTTCACAACCATATTTTTCCAACAATTCAATTGAAAAAAAATTTCACAAAATTCTATATTTAGATAATTCATTGAGTATGCAGGCGAAAGGAAAAGATGGTATTATTCTAAAAAATACAATTCAAAATATTATCAATAATGTAAAAAATGATGATGTAGTTTCTTTAATTACAAATGATAAAACTTTTAAAAATATTGATGCAAAAGAACTTAAAAATGAACTTATAAAAACTGATTTTTCTACAAATAAAGTAAATTTTAGTACCATTTTACTCAAAGCAGAACAATTGAAATTTAATAAAACTAATAGTTTAAATAAATTAATTTTAATATCTGATTTTCAAAATATTAATAATATAAAAAAAGAAAGTGTTACAAATGTAAACTCGTCAATTTCACTCATAAAACAACAATCAAATAGTAATTTTAATATTTCAATAGATAGTGTTTTTGTTTCAGAAAAAAATAACAAAGAATTAACCTTAAAAGTAATAATAAACAATACAAATACTGAACAAAAATCAGTACCAGTTTCGTTATATAATGGTTCAATTTTGATGAGTAAAGTTTCCACTACCCTAGAAAAAAACAAATCAAACGTTATTGAATTTAAAATTCAAAATCAAAAAAACATAAATGGAATTATTAAAATAAATGACTCCAATTTATCTTTTGACAACGAACTATTTTTTACGATATCTTCACCCAAAAAAATTAGTGTTTTAGTTATCGGAAAACAAGCAAATTATTTAAAGAAAATTTACACTAAAAACGAGTTTGATTATATTGATAAAAACCTAAATAATTTAGATTACAATATTATTAAAAAACAACATCTAATTGTACTAAACGAAATTGATGAAATTCCATCTAAATTGATAAACCAATTAGTGAATTTTTCAAAAAATGGAGGTAGTCTTGTAATTATACCATCTTCTAAAACAGATTTAAACTCTTATAATGCATTATATAAAACTCTCAATATTGGGAAAGTTATCAATGAAGTTAAAAACAAACTCACTATAAACGAGATTAACTACCAACACCCTATTTTAAAAAATGTTTTTGAAAAACAAGTGAAAAATTTCGATTACCCAACAGTAAATCAACACTATAAATCTACTTTAACCAACTCTTCTCCTATTCTTAAATTTGACAACAACGATACTTTCATATCAGAAGTTAAGCAAAAAAACAGTTCCGTGTACTTATTTAATGCTCCTTTAAGCAAACAAGTTTCAAATTTTCAAAACTCGCCACTTATAGTACCTATATTTTACAATTTTGCTAAATATAGTTTCAAAATACCGCAATTATATTATACAGCAGGAGAAAACAACAGCATTGATATTGACACTCAAACGAATAATGATGAAGTGTTAGAGATTGTAATTGAAAATCAAAATTTAATTCCTCGACAAACTACATTCAACAATAAAATCGAATTAAATCTTGGTGAAGAAATTACTAAAAGTGGCTTCTATACAATCAAGAAAGCCAACAAAATCATTAGAACTATCGCTTTTAATTACAATAGGATAGAAAACAATTTAACATATTCAAATTTAGATTCTATTTTCAAAGATTCTAAAAACATCACTATAAGTAATAATATTGAAAAAACTTTCAGCAAAATACAAGAGCAAGAAGAAATCAAAACACTTTTTAAATGGTTTTTAGGTTTGGCTATATTATTTTTGCTGGTAGAAATATGCATTTTAAAATTTTTTAAAATATGAATCTACTCATAAAATCTGCAACAATTATTGATTCTAAAAGTAAGCATCACTTAAAAAAGAGAGATTTACTCATTGAAAAAGGAATAATCAAAAGTATAGCTGCTTCTATTACAAACGAAAACAATTATAAAGAAATTTCTTTTAAGAATCTACATATTTCTAACGGATGGTTTGACACAAGTGTCAGTCTAGGAGAACCAGGATTTGAAGAGAGAGAAACTATTGAAAATGGGTTGAAAGTTGCTGCAAAAACTGGATTTACCGCTATTGCAGTGAATCCAAACACATTACCAAAAATTGATAATAAAGCAAGTGTAGAATATTTAATTAACAAAGCTTCGAATAGTAATATTCAACTATTTCCAATTGGAAACTTAACCAAGAATGCTGAAGGAAAAGATATGGCTGAATTGTTTGATATGCAAAATTCTGGAGCTATTGCATTTGGAGATTACAATAAACCGGTTTCTAACCCAAATTTATTAAAAGTCGCTCTTCAATACGCTCAAAATTTTAATGGCTTGGTATTGAGTTTTCCACAAGACAATTCAATTTGCTCAAATGGAATTGTAAATGAAGGAGAGAATAGTACTAAACTAGGACTTAAAGGAATACCTAACTTGACTGAAGAATTACAAATAGCAAGAGATCTATATATATTAGAATATACAGGAGGAAAATTACATATACCAACTATATCAACTGCCCATTCAGTAAAATTGATAAAAAATGCTAAAAAGAAAGGTTTGAATGTAAGTTGTAGCGTAACTACTCATCATTTATCACTCACCGATGATGAACTCAACAACTTCAACTCCAATTACAAAGTTTCACCACCTTTAAGAACCGACAATGATATTAAAGCGCTTAAAAAAGGTATTATAGATGGCACAATAGATATTATTACTAGCGATCACAATCCTATAGATATAGAGCACAAAAAAGTTGAATTTAGCAATGCTAAAGACGGAACTATTGGCTTAGAAAGTTTTTTTGGAATTGCTAACAAAGAAATTGAACTTGAAACTCTCGTTAGTACAATTACCGATAATCCAAGAAAGATTTTCGGATTAGAATTACTAGAAATAAAAGAAGGTGAAAAAGCCAACTTAACATTATTTAATCCATCTTTCGAAGCAACTTTCACTTCTAATGACATATTATCGACTTCCAAAAATTCAGCCTTTATAGACAAAGAAATAAAAGGTAAGGTTTATGGTGTATTTGCAAAGAACAAATTGATACTCAATTAATTTTTTAATATATTTACCGTATCAACTTAAAATTAAACTAAAACATGGAAAACACAACAGTAAACGAAGGAAAAACTGCCGCAATAATTAGTTATATAACTATTATAGGCACTATTGTTGCATTCATTATGAATAATAGTTCAAAGAATTCCTTTGCTTCATTTCACATTCGTCAAATGTTAGGATTAACACTTTTATCAATAGCAAATAGTTGGGGAATTGGAAGATTAGCAGGAATGGGTTGGATTGCTGCAATTATAGGCGTTGGAATTTTAGTATTATGGATTATAGGCTTCATTGGAGCAATACAAGGAGAAGAGAAAAAGATACCATTATTAGGCGATCAATTCCAAGAGTGGTTTAAATCAGTATAACAAAACACCAAACTATAAAACAATGTCATTCTGAGTGAAACGAAGAATCTCTTTAGATTTTTCACTTCGTTCAAAATGACATTTATTTTTAAGCACACACAAATGTCAGAAAAACTAGCACTAGAATATATTAAAAGAGAGCCAAAGAATAACAGCGAAAACCCTCCACTACTCATTCTACTTCATGGCTATGGAAGTAACGAACAAGATTTATTCTCGTTTGCAAGTGAACTTCCAAAAGAATTATTAATAATAAGTGCTCGAGCACCATTGACTATTAATTATGGTTCTTACGCATGGTACACTATTCATTTTGACACAACTAATGGCAAGTTTTCTGATACAGACGAGGCAATTGAAGCTAGAGAACAAATTTCTATTTTTATTGATCAAATAATTGAAAAGTATAATGTAAATAAAAATAAAGTTTTTCTATTAGGATTTAGTCAAGGTACAATTCTCAGTTATAGTGTAGCACTTAACTATCCTAATAAAGTTCAAAATATCATTGCTTTGAGTGGCTATATCAATCAAGATTTAATTCCCGAAACTCTAAGTGAAAAAGATTATTCGAACCTAGACTTCTTTATTTCTCACGGAACAGTTGATCAAGTAATTCCAGTCGATTGGGCACAAAATGCCCCTGAATTTTTAAACAAACTGAATATTAAAAATTGTTACCAAGAATATATGGTTGGTCATGGCGTAGCACCTCAAAATTTTTATGATTTTAAAAAGTGGATGGAAGAAAGATTATGATTTCTCTTTTAGAAAATAAAAAACAAGTGATTTCTCAATCAATTTACAAAGTCTTCCAAGCCTCTTATAAGATTGAAGCAGAATTATTAAATGCAGTTGATTTTCCACCTTTAAAAAGAACTGTAAAAGATTTCATCAATAGTAACACTCAATTTTATGGATATTTTATAAATGATATTCTAGGCGGAATTATTGAATTAAAAATTGAGCATGATTTCATTCACATTCAAAGTCTTGTAGTGCATCCAAATAATTTTAGGCAAGGAATTGCAATTAAATTAATGAGTTTCACATTAAACAATTTTGACTGTAACAAATTCAAAGTAGAAACAGGTTTGTTAAACTCACCTGCAATAAAGTTATATAAAAAATTTGGCTTTAAAGAAACCAAACAATGGGATACAAGTTTCGGAATTCGAAAAATTGAATTAAAGTTGAATCGATAACTCATCAAAAGCCAAATAAACATTTTTAGGCAACTTTTTTTCAACTTCGGCATGAAAACCTAATTTATGACTTATATGGGTTAAATATGCTTGTTTAGGATTTAATTCTTCAATGATAGTTAATGCCTCCTCTAAATTTAAATGAGAGCGATGCTCCTCAATACGTAGAGCACTAATTACCAAAACATCAAGGCCTTGTAATTTTGATTTCTCAGTATTACTTATAGTTTTAACATCAGTTAAATAAGCGAAATTATCAATTCTAAAACCTAGAACAGGTAGTTCTCCGTGTAACACTTCTATAGGAATAACTTGTTTATTTTTTAATTGAAATGATTCAAGAGTAACAATATTTTGAATTACACTTGGCGAACCAGGATATTTATTTTCATCATTGAGAATATAGTCAAAACGCATTTTTAAATTATCTAAAACCCGTTGAGAAGCATAAACTGGCACTGCTCCAATTTGAAAATAAAAAGGCCTAATATCATCTAATCCTGCTACGTGGTCAGAGTGCTCATGAGTAAATAAAATTCCATCAATCTTAGTAACATTGGCGCGTAACATTTGATATCTAAAATCAGGACCGCAATCAACGATATAAGTATAATCATCCCATTGAATCATTATGGATACTCTTAATCGTTTATCGCGTTTATCAGAAGATAAACAAACAGGATGATTACTATTTATTACTGGTATTCCTTGAGAGGTTCCAGTACCTAGGAAAGTTACTTTCAAATGATAATGTTTTTTGACAAATTTAACGCTAAAAATTTATATCAAATATAGGAATTTAGTATTTTTGTATAGATTATAATATAAGATTAACACACATGTCTTCGGTAAGTAAAGGTGATAAAAATATTGCAGCAGTTCCTTCAACAAAAAGGAAATCATTAAGAATTAATTTAAACGATAATATTTACGGTACTTTTTCGGAAATAGGCGCTGGTCAAGAAACTGCAAGAAATTTCTTCAGAGCTGGTGGCGCTTCTGGAACAATAGCAAAGGCAATGAGTGCTTATGATAAAGATTTCTCTGATGCAATTTATGGTATTGAACAAGACAGAAGGTATGTAACTCAAGCAAGGTTGAAAAGAATGCTTACCCATGAAATTGACCTTATTGAAGAGCGTTTAAGTCGAAAAAAACATCCTGAAAAACTATTCTTTTCTTATGCTAATACTGTTGCAACTATTGATTTTGCAAAAAAATTCAAAGGTCACGGTTGGGTTGGTCTAAAATTCCAATTAGACCCTCTAGAAGATTATAATGAAATTATTATGCACATTCGTTTTAAAGAAAACGATGCGAAATTACAACAAGAAACACTTGGAACACTTGGTGTAAACTTGATTTATGGTGGTTTTTATATGCATGATAGCCCAAAAGATTTATTAAAATCATTCTATGACAATCTTGACAAAGATCAGATAGAAATAGACATGATAAATTTCTCTGGGCCAAGATTTGCCTATGTTGATAATAGGTTAATGAGTTTGCAATTGGTTAAAAATCAAATGACCAATGCCGTAATGTTTGGACCAGACGGAAACAATTTGTTACCTGCGCAACAATTATACAAGAAAAATATCCTGACGCTAAGAGGTAGTTTTAGGCCTGTTACAAAGGTAAATATGGATATTTATCAAAAAGCAACTGAACTTTTTTATGCCGAGAGTAAAGTTGATCCTGAAAATTCTAGGACAATATTTGAAATTACTTTATCCAATTTATCTGCCGAAGGAGAAATTAATGAACGAGACTTCTTAGATCGAGCTGAGTTACTTTGTTCTCTTGGACAGTTTGTTATGATTTCGAATTTTTCGGAATATTATAAACTTGTAGAATACTTCTCTGAATTCACCAAAGCAAGAATGGGATTAGCTATGGGAGTTTATAATTTAGTGCAAATATTTGATGAAAAATATTACCGAAATTTAAGCGGTGGAATATTAGAGGCATTTGGAAAGCTTTTCTTCAAGGATTTAAAAATATACTTATATCCACTTGTTGATGAAAAAACTGGTGCTGTAATTAATAGCGAAAACCTTAAGGTACATCCTAGAATGAAAGAATTATACAAGTTCTTTAAATATAATGGAAAAGTTGTTGATATAGACAACTACGATCCAGATATTCTTAATATATTCTCTAGAAAAGTGCTTAAAATGATTACTACTGGCGAAGAAGGTTGGGAGAAAATGTTACCTGAAGGTATTTCAGAAATGATTCAGAATCATCGCCTTTTTGGTTATACAAAAAGACGATAAGACTTAAAATTCTATTCTTTATTAAACCTTTTGTACATTTGAGAGTCATACTATAAAATAGTAAGCATTGCTAGACGAACAAACTTTAGTACAACAGTTAAAAAATAAGGATACTCAAGATATAGCCTTTAGAGAATTGATGTCTCAATACAAAAAACGTTTGTATTGGCATATCAGAAAAATTGTTATATCACATGATGATACTGATGATGTTTTACAAAACACATTTGTAAAGATTTACAAAAATATCCATAATTTTAATGCTGACAGTAAATTGTACTCCTGGATGTATCGCATTGCAACTAATGAGTCTATTACATTTATTAATAAACGTGCGAAAGAAAAAAACGTTGATATAACTGAATACCATCAGTCAATGGCTAGTACTTTACAGGATGATGTTTACTATAATGGAAATGAAATCCAGTTAGTTTTGCAAAAAGCAATAGCTACGCTTCCGCAAAAACAACAATTGGTTTTCAATATGAAATATTTTGACGAAATGAAATACGCTGATATGTCTGAAATTTTAGATACAAGTGTTGGTGCTCTAAAAGCATCTTATTTTCATGCAGTAAAAAAAATAGAAAAAATTATAACAACCTAATAATGAAGTCAACAGAGTTAAAAAATATTGCTCCTACCCTTTTCCAATTAAAAAAAATTGGGACTGGCTTTATTGTTCCCAAAAATTATTTTGAAAATATAGAAGACACTCTAAGTTCACAAATATTTCTACAAAATATCAATGTGAAAAGTAGTTTTGACGCTCCAAAAGGATACTTTGAGGATCTTGAAAATTCAGTATTTGAAAAAATAAATATTGAAAAAAAGGAAAAAGAATTTAATATCCCTGAAAACTACTTTGACACTATTGAGGATAGAGTTTTTGAAAAATTAGGTGATGAGTCAAAATTAGTTTCTTTAAAAGATAAAATTATAAAGCGCTATATTCCAATTGCTATTGCTGCATCTATTTTATTATTATTTACATTAACAATTTTGAATCAAAATAAAGATACTGATTTAATGGCAGCTTTAAATACTGCTGAAATTGAAAATTGGCTTGACAATGGATACATCGATATAGAAACATATGATATTGAGTATTTATATACAGATGAAGAACTTGATGAAATAGAACTAGAAAATACTTATAATGATGAGAGTTTAATTGAATATCTGGACGATATAGATATTGAAACCCTTATTTTAACCGACTAAAATAAATATAATGAAAACTATAAAGTTGTTAATTTTTACACTCTGTCTTTTATTGTGCATATCAGTAAAAGCACAAAACAGGAATAATGAAAATGAAAAATTAAAATCTTTAAAAATTGGGTTTATTACTCAAAAACTAGAGTTAACTTCTAAAGAAGCTCAAGGATTTTGGCCAATATATAATAAACACCAAGAAAAAATTCACTCGCATAGAGAATCACTTAAAGAATCTAGAAGAAATATTCGTTTAAATGGCGGTTTTAAAGATATTAGTGATAAAAATGCCGAAGAGTTATTAGATAAGTTCATGGAATTTGAATCTAAAATTCATCAGGAAGAAATGCAGATGTATCAAGAACTAAAATCTGTATTACCTTCCAAAAAGATTTTGATATTACACAAAACAGAAAGTGATTTTAATAGAAAAATCTTAGAGCAATTAAAAAAGCGAAGAGCAATTCGGCAAAATAAAAACTAAAAAAAGCGGAAATTTAATTTCCGCTTTTTTTATGAGTACATTTTATTTCTCAATTCTTTTATTTTTGGATCAGAAAGATAGTCATCAAAAGTTGCTAATCTATCAATAACACCATTTGGCGTAATCTCAATAATCCTGTTAGCAACAGTTAGAGCAAACTCATGATCGTGAGTAGACAGAATAACCGTTCCCTTAAAGTTTTTCAAAGAATTATTAAATGCCTGAATTGACTCTAAATCCAAGTGATTTGTTGGCTCATCAAGCATTAAAACATTGGCTCTCAACATCATCATCCTAGATAGCATGCATCTTACTTTTTCACCTCCTGACAGCACATTACATTTTTTCAATGCCTCTTCGCCACTAAAAATCATTTTACCTAAAAACCCTCTTAAATAAACTTCTTCTCGCTCTTCTTCAGTTTTGGCATATTGTCTTAACCAATCCACTAAATTCAATTCTGCATTTTTAAAGAATTCTGAGTTTTCAAGTGGTAAATATGATTGATTTGTAGTAACTCCCCAAGAAAATTTACCAGAATCGGCACTAGAATTACTATTCAGAATTTCATAAAATTCAGTTACTGCTTTAGAATTCCTAGAAATTAATGCTACTTTATCTCCTTTATTTAGATTAAAGTGAATATTACTAAATAACTTTTCACCATCAATAGTTTTAGACAAACCTTCGACGTTTAATATTTGATCTCCAGCCTCTCGCTCACGCTCAAAAATAATTGCTGGATACCTTCTACTAGATGGTTTAATATCGCTCACATTTAATTTCTCTATCATTTTTTTTCTACTAGTTGCTTGTTTAGATTTTGCAACATTGGCTGAAAAACGACGAATAAACTCTTCCAATTCTTTCTTCTTCTCTTCGGCTTTTTTATTCTGTTGAGCCCTTTGTTTTGCAGCAAGTTGACTAGATTCGTACCAAAAAGTATAATTTCCAGAATAATGATTTATTTTTCCAAAATCGATATCAGAAATATGTGTACAAACTGCATCTAAAAAGTGTCTATCGTGAGAAACAACTATAACAGTATTATCATAATGCGCTAAGAAATTTTCTAACCAACCAATGGTTTCAAAATCTAAATCATTTGTTGGCTCATCCATAATCAATACATCAGGATTTCCAAAAAGTGCTTGAGCCATCAAAACTCTAACTTTTGATTTCCCATCAAGGTCGCCCATTAATGTATAGTGCATATCATCTTTTATTCCCAATGAAGATAATAACGATGCAGCATCACTTTCTGCAGTCCATCCTCCCATTTCTTCAAACTTCTCTCCTAACTCTCCTGCTTTAATACCATCTTCATCTGAAAAATCAGGTTTAGCATAAATAGCATCTAACTCCTTTTTTAATTCAAATAAAGGTTTATTACCCATCATTACAGATTCTAATACTTGAAACTCATCAAAAGCAAAGTGGTCTTGAGATAGAACAGACATTCTTTTCCCTGTTTCTAAATGCACATGGCCTGAAGTAGGATCTATTTGACCAGATAATATTTTTAAAAAAGTAGATTTACCAGCACCATTCGCACCAATAATACCATAACAATTCCCTTGAGTAAACTGTGTATTTACTTCATCAAACAAAACTCTTTTCCCAAACTGAACTGATAAATTTGATACTGATAACATGATAAATTATTTTATTAAAAAATTTTTGCAAAACTATGAAAAATTAAACACTTAACTACAAAACAATAACTATTTAAATAGATATAAATCAAGCAAAAATCAACTGTTTTTTTTAACATCTGTTTAACAAGATGTAAACTCAATAATTGTACTTTTGTTTTCAATCTAACTTTAGTAGCGTTTAATGAGAAACCTCACAATTATATCACTTATTATCATAACTTTAATTAGTTGTAAATCAACTAAAAATAGTGATGATTCTATTTATTTTGGTGGTAAGATTAAAAACCCAAAATCAAAATATGTATTTTTGATGAAAGGAGATGATATCATCGACACACTACTTATAAAATCAAACAATACTTTTTCTAAACGAATTGATGAAATTTCTGAAGGGTTATATGTTTTCAAGCATGGACCTGAATTTCAATACATTTATTTTGAACCAAAAGATAGCATTTCTATCCGTCTAAATACTTGGGATTTTGATGAGTCACTTGTTTTTAGCGGAAACGGATCAGAAAAGAATAATTTTTTAATCAACCTATATCTTGAAAACGAAAAAAACGAAAAAACTTATAGTCGCTATTACAATTTAAAAAGTGAAGAGTTTTCAAATAAAATTAAAAACACAACTTCAATAAATAACCATTTTTACGAGCAATTATTGAATTCAGGAGTTGAATTAACTGGTCGGTTTAAAAAACTAGCTGAAGTAGCTACAAACTTTAGTTTATATCGTCAAAAAGAAATTTACCCATATGTCCATAAAAATCGTTTTCAATTAGACAATTACCCTGAACTTCCTAAAGATTATTATGACTTTAGATCTGGAATCGATTTAAATGACCAAAACCTTATTGATTATTATCCATATCACAATTATGTGAGTAGTTATTTATATAGCAAAGTACATATGGATAGAGATGAAAACATCAGTTTTACTGAGCAAATGCTTCGTGAAATTATTAAAACAATTACGATTGATAAATTTAAAAACCACCTTTTATACCAGTCAATGTATAATGATTTTAGAGAAGCTGAAAAGTCTTGTGCTATAAATAAAAAAGCATTGACAATTTTCAATAATCACTGTACAAATCAAAAATACATTTCTCAAATAAATAAATTGGCTGATGATTGTGAAAAAATCAAATATAAAAGTCCTATTAAAGATTTTGAAATTGCAACTTTTACTGGTTCTAAAACTAGGTTAAATAGAATAATAAAAAATCAAAAATCTGTCATCTATTTTTGGTCTCCAGAAATTATGAGTCAAGATATGCTTGTAAAAAGAGTAAAGAGACTTAATGAGAAATTCCCATCACTACTTTTTGTTGGTATCAATATGAAACCCGAACTTAAAAGCACTAAAGTATACAACTCATTAAAAAATCAGTACAAACTTACTGAAAACAGTCAAGCAAAAGATTTTATTAAAAGTTTAGAACCAAGAACTATACTTGTAAACCAAAATGGTGTTATCTCAAATAGTTTCACATATCTATCATCTCCACATCTCGAGAAACAATTGACTAAATTGTTAGAAAAATAGTGGTTTTTAAAATAAACTTCGATTTTACTTATAAATCAATTAATTAGCCATACTTTTGCAACCTCAAAATCAGATTTATAGGTACGGGCGTGTCTGTGAATCATTAAACACAGATAATGTCGACATTTAAAGAATTAGGCCTTAAACCTGAAATAGTTAAGGCTTTAACAGATTTGGGTTATGAAAACCCAACAGAAATTCAGGAAAAAGCAATACCACAAGTAATTGCATCTGATCAAGATTTAAAAGCCTTTGCGCAAACTGGAACCGGAAAAACTGCTGCTTTTAGTTTACCAATTTTACAAAAAATTGATATTGACAATAGTGAAGTTCAGGCGATTATTCTATCACCTACTCGTGAACTTGCCATCCAAATTGCAAGAAATATTGAAGAATTCTCTACTCATTTAAAAGGTTTTAAAGTTGCCGCAGTTTATGGAGGTTCGGACATCAATGGTCAAATAAGAAAATTAAACAAAGGTGTTCAAATTGTAGTTGGAACTCCAGGAAGAACAGTAGATTTAATCAAACGTAAAAAACTACGTTTAGATACCGTTGAATGGTTGGTTCTAGATGAAGCCGATGAGATGTTGAATATGGGATTCAAAGACGAATTGGATCAAGTATTAGAAGTAACTCCTGAAACTAAACAAACCTTACTTTTCTCAGCAACATTCCCAAAAGAAGTTGATAGGATTGCACGTAATTACATGCATGATCCTGCTCAAATTGATGCTGGTAAACGCAATTCAGGTTCAGACAATGTATCACACGAATATTATGTTGTAACAGATAGAAATAGATATCCTGCGTTAAAACGTATTGCAGATATCAATCCTGATATCTACGGAATTATTTTCTGTAGAACACGTAGAGAAACACAAGAAGTTGCTGACAAATTAATTCAAGATGGTTATAGTGCGGATTCACTTCATGGCGAATTATCTCAAGCGCAACGTGATATAGTAATGAAAAAGTTTCGTAAAAAATCATTACAAATTTTAGTTGCCACTGATGTAGCTGCACGTGGATTGGATGTAGATAGTTTAACACATGTTATTAATTACAAACTTCCTGATCAAATAGAGTCTTATACTCATAGAAGTGGACGTACAGGAAGAGCAGGAAGCAAAGGAATCTCAATTGCTATTGTTTCTCCAGGCGAACGAAGAAAACTATCTCCTATTGAAAGAATTATAGGTAAGAAGTTTGTTCAAATGCAAGTTCCTGATAGTAAGGAAATTTTGAAAAAACAATTATTAAAGTTAATTGACAAAGTAAAAGATACTGAAGTTAATGAAAGTCAAATTGGTGAGTATTTACCTGAAATTCAAGATAAATTAGCAGATTTAGATAGAGATGAGTTAATCAAAAAATTCGTTTCTCTAGAATTTAATACTTTCTTGAGCTATTATGAAAATGCTGGTGATTTAAATGATTTGAGTAGAAGTCGTGAAAAAGATTCTAGAGGCAAAAGAAGAGATGATGAGAATATGACGCGTTTCTTTATCAATATTGGAAGAAAAGACAAGTTAAATCCAGCTCGTTTAATTGGATTAATTAACGAACAAAATATTTCTAAAAATATTGAAATAGGTCAAATTGAAATTTTAGATACATTTTCATTCTTTGAATTAGATAAAAACTTTACGCAAGAGACTTTAGCAGCATTTACAAGAAGCAACGACATAGAATTTGAAGGTCGTGGTGTAAATGTAGAAGTTACAGAAAAGAAACGTGCTGGAAGTCGCGGTGGAAGAAGACGAAGTGGTGGAGGAAAAAGTCATCGTGGAGGCGGTGGCGGGAAACGTAGAGAAAAAACGTTTGACCGAGATAGAGGAAACAAAGATTCTGGAGGGTTTCAAAAGAAATTTGGAAGAGACAGAAACAATAAAGGTCGAAGAAGAAGTAAAGACTAGTTAAATATAAAAAAGCACTCAAATTGAGTGCTTTTTTTAGTTTACAATTATATTATTTTACAAACTACAATTACCATCTATTAAATCTTGTTGTGTTGGGTTGTAAGCATTACCACTAACATCAAATAAATTTGTAAAGCCACTAAAATTTAAGGCTTGAATTCCACAAAAATTAGTCAATAAACCATTATTCATAATATATAAATTTCCATTAATATTTGTCAAGCTATTAAGACCTTCAAGGCTCAAAAGAGATTGATTGTCAATAATAATTAAATTATTGACAAAAGGAATGTTATTCAATCCATTTAAATTCTCAAGCAAACTATTTCTACTAACTTCTAAATGTAAGCCTACATTATTTATGTTACTTAAGCCATCTAAATTTACTAATGAATTATTCTCAAAAACTCTCAAATCACCACCTACAGTCAATAAATTATTTAAAGCATTTATACTTGTTAATAAAGGATTCTTAAAAATAAAAAGATCACCATCTGTTTCACTTCCTACTGAAGTAATATTACTTAAACCATCAATATTATTTAATAAAGAATTATCACCCACTACCAATTGACCTTTAACTTCATCAATATTTATTAACGCGTTTAAATTAGTTAAACTATCATTATTTTGTATTGTTAAATGTCTTACTTCCGTTAAGTTAGCCAATCCATCAATATTTGCCAAAACATCATTTTTAGCAATAAACACATCAATTACTCCAGCAACATTTATCAACCCATCAATATCAGATAAGTTAGTATTATTAAGAATATTTATTCTTTCAGCTAAGGTAATATTAGACAAAGCATTTAAATTTTCTATTAAATTGTTTCTGTTTAATCTTAATTCCCCTACACTAACTATACTTTGTAACGCATCTAAACTTGTTATATTTGTATACCCTGAAGTTGTTGTTACCGGCTTCCCGATATGCAAAAACCCAGTAATATGGGTATAATTGTTAACTCCAAATGCATTAACTTCTTCCTGCGTTTCCAAATATATATTTCCATAATATTGATTTATTGTAGTAAAACTCAATTCACTTCCATAAGCAGTTCCAATAGCATTGGTTGCGTATGCCCTAGCATAATAAGTAGTATTTGGCTCTAAATCATCTAATTCACTGACAAAAGAACCAGTTCCATTACCATCAACAGAAAAATTGTTTAAAATTGTAGGGTTTGGGTTTTTACTCCAACAAACTCCTTTTTGTAAAATTGGACTATTACCATCACTAGTAATTGTACCTCCACTAGATGCAGAATTACTTTCTATATTAATTATTGGTTTTGTTGATGTTTGGGGTGTTGTTATTTCAACTTGTGGTTCGTTTTCATCATCATCTCCACCACCACAACTCACAAAAGACACAAACAACAATAAGAGGAATACTTTTTTCATAATTATTATATTTTAAAATTATTGCATTAAAAACTACAATTACCATCTATCAAATCTTGTTGAGTAGGGTTGTAAGCGTTATCAACCATATAATAACTTCCCGTAAAACTAGAAAGTAAAGCAGGTTGCAGAGCACAAAAGTTATCTAACAAATTATTATTAGAAAAACTAATACTAGAACTTACTGATGTTAAATTATTTAAACCTTCTAAATTAGACAAATTACCATTTTCAATAATTGCAAAGTGATCATTAATTGTAGTCAATCCAGACAATGCTTCAATACTAATCAATGGATTGTTCTGTTCAATAATTAAACTACCCACAGATGATAAATTGTTAAGTCCATTAAGTGAAGTTAGACCAGTCTGCTTAATTAAAAATTGCCCATCAATAGAATTTAACCCTAAAAAACCAGATAAATCATTAACTGAATGATTTTGCTCAAATCTAATATTACCTCCACCAACAGAATAAAGATTACTCAAACCACTAATATTTAATAAATTATTATTACCAAATAATGTCAAATCACCACCAATAGACTCAAGGCTATTTAATCCATCAATATTTAACAACATATCATTATATCTAATATCTAATAATCCTCCAACAGAATTAATATTACTCAATCCATCAATGTTTTCTAATTTCACATTACCATTGATAATTAAAAAATCTCCAAGATTACTAATGTTTTCTAATCCATTTAGATTAGTTAGATTATTATTCCATGTAATACTAATTCCATCAGTTATTTCAGTCAGATTACTAAGTCCAGAAATTTCTATTAATTCTTCATTTACGAAAAGGTTTAATAAACCAACTGAATTTAAACTTGAAAGTCCATTCAAATTAGTTAATTGATTACTACCAATTCTAAATTCTGTAACAACAGTTGTTAAATTACTAAGAGCACTTAAATCCGTCAAACTTGAATTTCCTTCAATTTGAAAATTTTGCCCAACAGTAATAAGATTATTCAACCCTTCTAAATTTGGAATCAAATCACAACCAAAAATAGAAAGTTGAGAAGAAACTGAAGTTAATGCGCCTAGAGGCGAAAGGTCGGTTATTTCATTTCCATTAGGAGCAGATCCAATAATTAAACTACCATTAATATGCGTATAATTATTTGATCCAAAACTAATTACATCCCCTTGATTGTGTAAATATACCGTCCCAGTATAAATATTCATTGGAGCACCTCCATCAAGTGTAGTGAAACTCAATTCACTTCCATAAGCAGTTCCAACAGCATTGGTTGCATATGCCCTAACATAATAAGTAGTATTTGGCTCTAAATCATCTAATTCACTAACGAACGAACCTGTACCACTTCCATCAACAGAAAAATCATTTGCTAAATTCCCTGAAATAGTTGGATTTGGGTTTTTACTCCAACAAACACCTTTTTGTAAAATTGGACTATTACCATCACTAATAATTGTACCTCCACTAGATGCAAAATTACTTTCTATATTAATTATTGGTTTTGTTGAAATTTGGGGTGTTGTTATTTCAACTTGTGGTTCATTTTCATCATCATCTCCACCACCACAACTCACAAAAGACACAAACAACAATAAGAGAAATACTTTTTTCATAACTAGTTATATATTTTTAATACAATTCAAATGTAATATTAAATATTCAAAAAAAGTTACAAAACTTATATTCAATCGTCAATAAATAAACCAATCGACATGAAGAATAACACTTACGCTCAAATCTTTGTTATTTACTTGCGCTACCTTCTTGGTTTCTCATTTATTTTCGCAAGTATTGTTAAAATTCAAGGCTTACCTTTCACTACCAATGATGGTATAAACAGTCCAATAAATTCGGCCTGGCATTATTTTGAGACCATGTATCAATCAGGAATATATTGGCGTTTTATAGGTGTTGGTCAATTCATTGCTGGAGCGCTATTATTAACTCAACGCTATGCAAAATTAGGATTATTGCTATTTATTCCAATTATCGCTAATATTTTTGTGATAACTATCTCCTATGAGTTTAGAGGCACACCAATTATTACTGGTTTAATCTTATTATCAAGTATGTTTTTATTGTATTGGGATTGGAACGTTTTTAGAGTTTTGGTCAATAAAAATATTAAATTGGATTATAGGAAAAGGTTAGAAAATGATACTCTTTGGCAAATCACTGGTTTAATTTTCTTAATCCTCACTCCTATTCCAAAATTTTTTAATACGGCTACCGCTGCTCTAATTATTTTTGGATTAATGCTTCTTATTGGATTAATTTCTCTTGTCATTGGATTTAAAAAAAGAAAATTGTATTGATTTTCGTATATTTCGAAAACCAATCTTTTCGAAATATGCAAAAAGAAAACATCAACCAACTATTAGAAAACAAACATCAAGAATTATTTAATTGGATAGCCTCACAACCTCAAGATTGTTTTGAAAAAGGTCCTGAAAACAAATGGACTGCTGGTCAACATATCCAACATTTAGTTGATTCTATAAAAAAACTAAATCATGCGTTGAGTTTTCCAAAATTTATGTTGAAAAGTAAATTTGGTCTATCTAATCGTGAATTAAGAGACTATGATACTATTGTTAACAGATACCAAGAAAAGTTAGCAAAAAATCAAGAACGCGCAAAAGTGTTTAATAAAGATGTACAATCACCATCGGAAAAGAAATTCAAACAATTGCTGACTACGCTTCAAATTCAGAATAAAAAATTACAACACAAAACCAATAAATTTAAAGACAAGCATCTTGACAATCTAATCTTACCACATCCATTGATGGGAAAAATGCCAATACGAGAAGTCATCATGTGGACTGCTTATCATACGGAACATCACACAAAAATATTAAAGGAAAATCATTAACAATAATATAGTTGAATTTGTTTAGACATAAAAAAAGGGAAATTGTAATAACTACAATTTCCCTTTTTCATTCATTAAAATAACTTTTTGCTTAATTAATCTTTATATCCACGTCCAGGAGTATATGCAGCACCTGACTTAATCAACTTATCTTCTAATTGCTTAATATCAACATTGAAAACAGATTCAACTCTTTTCTTTAATACCGAAATTTCTCTTTTTGCAATTGCATAACTATCTTTATGAGTTTTGGTAGGTGCCGATGTAGAGTACTTTTGTTCATAACCAATAAGGCCTATTCTATTAGCAGGAGATTGTGGCTGGCTAATATCTAATCTAGACTTCAATCTATCACCATATAGTTCTAAACGAATTTGTTTTAACTTATTTTCTATCACTATTACATCTTTAGTTAGTTCACCATAAGGTTGCTCAGAACGCTTAATCGCAGCTTTGATATATTTAAGTTTAGTATTTGTTTCTCTAATAATAGTTTGGCATGCTCCCAGTTCTGCCTCTAATTGCATGACTTCTTTTTGGAATGCAACTTTAGCCGCTCTATCCTCAGCAGGCATAACAGTGTTATCAAGTGCCTTAACTTCAAATTTTATTGGACCCGCAAGTTTTGTTAACTCATTATTTTTAAATAATTGCATATCAACAGTATACATTCCAGGTTCTACTAAAGTTCCTTCATCTTTCCCTGCCCATGGATTATAAAAGGTTGGCACACTTAAATCAATAGGGTTTTGAAGTGTATATCTTAAATCCCAATGAAAACGTTGTAGACCTTTTTTAGGTTTTTTAAACTCTTTTTTTACAACTTCTCCTTTACTGTTTTTAATAGTAAATACTATCTTTTCAGCATTTTCATCACTCTCTGCCTTCAATTGATCATAACTAGGATAAGGAGTGTCATTTCCATTTTTAATAAGTTCTTTTTCTTTCTTTGAACGTTTATCTTTTAATGATTTATAATCTTCATTATAGTAATACGTTATCATTGCTTCTGGACCTAAATTTGGTGCAGTATAAAAATTATCACCTTGAAATGATTTTCCAGGAAGACCCAATGGAAGACTTTTCTCCCATGATAAAGCATCTCTTACCGAATAAATTTTTGCTAATTCAGTTGGTTTAGAATTTTCTACAGAACGCAAGGCTGAATAGTCATCCAAAACATAAAATCCTCTACCAAAAGTACCTAGTACCAAATCATTTTCTCTTTCTTGGATAGTTATATCTCTTACGGCAATTGTAGGTAATCCAGCCGCTAACTCTTTCCAACGTTTACCTTTATTTGGCGAGAAGTAAGCACCATATTCTGTACCACAAAATATAAGATTTGAATCTACATGGTCTTCTTCAATTGAATACACACTACCTTTTGGTAAATTACTACTAATACTACTCCATGTTTTACCTTTATTACTAGATTTAAATATATAAGGATTAAAATCCCCATACTTATGATGGTTAAAAGCAACATATATTGTATTTACATCATGCTTAGACAAATAAACACTATTCACATATGATAACTTTGGAGCACCAGGAATGTTAGAAATTTTATTCCAAGAAGCACCTCCATTTTCGCTTATATGAATCATTCCATCATCGGTTCCTGCAGCAATCAAATTTTTATCAATTGGAGATTCAGATAAAGCAACTACAGCTCCATAAAGCGATGTTGACCCATTTTTAGCAACTGCATCTATACTTACAATACGATCATAAACCTTTAAAGTATTTCTATTAATTTGTTGAGATAAATCATCGCTAATAACATTCCAACTATTTCCATAATCATTAGATTGGAACACTTTATTCCCTGCAAAATATAAGCGTCCAGACACATGTTTACTAACTACCAATGGCGAATCCCAATTAAAACGGTATGAGTTTTCACCATCTCTTTCACTTGGCTGAATTCCAACTATTTCTCCACTTTTTTTATCATAGCGTACTAAGAAACCATTTTGCGATTGTGCGTAAACAATATTTGGGTTATTAGGATCAATTTGAGATTCAAAACCATCGCCACCGTTTGTAATAAACCAATCGAAATTAGTTATACCATGATCAGTAAGAACTCTTGAAGGGCCACCAATACTAAAATTATCTTGAGTTCCTCCATATATATTGTAAAATGGATAATCATTGTCAACTGCAACCTTATAGAATTGAGTAACAGGAAGATTTTCTTTAAAATCCCAATTCTTAGCAGCATCAAAAGTTTCATACATTCCACCATCACATCCAACAAGCCAATGTTTATTATTATTTGGGTTTATCCACATACAATGATTATCAACATGTTTATAAACTTCACCAACTTTATTAAAAGTTTTACCACCATCTTTAGAAACACTCATCCATGTATCCATTGAGTAAATAGTATTTGGTTCAATTGGATCTGCAATAATTTCTTGGTAATAATTCCCACTTGTTTTATGCGTTCCTCTTTTTTCCCAACTAGCACCTCTATTAGTCGATGCAAAAAAACCTCCTTTATTATCTGCTGCTTCAACAATTGCATAAATAATTTCAGGGTCTGCTGGAGAAATTGCTAAACCAATTCTTCCTAATTCAGTAGTCGGTAAGCCTCTGTTAATTTTTGTCCAAGTAGTTCCTCCGTCAGTACTTTTATGCATTCCAGAACCTGGACCACCACCAACGTAGGTATAAACATGTCTCCTTCTCTGAAATGTTGAAGCATATAATATTGCTGGATTTCTTGGATCCATAACTACATCATTTACTCCTGTATGCTCATCCACAGTTAAGACCGCTTCCCAATTTTCTCCTCCATCAGTAGTTCTATACAAACCTCTATCTCCACCTTTACTCCATAGAGGGCCAATAGCTGCTACATAGACAATATTAGAGTTTTCAGGATGTACAATAATTTTTCCAATATGTTCTGAAGTTTTCAAGCCCATATTTTTCCAACTGTTACCTCCATCAATTGATTTATAAACACCGTCTCCATAAGCTACTGAACGTTGATTATTATTTTCTCCTGTACCTACCCAAATCACATTACTATTATTTGGATCCATTGTTATACAACCTATTGAATAAGAACCCTCATTATCAAATATAGGTGTATATTCAATTCCTGAATTAATAGTCTTCCAAACACCTCCTGATGAAGAAGCCACATAATATTCAAATGGGTTATTTGGGTTAACAGCAATATCAGAAATACGACCAGAAGTTAAAGAAGGCCCAACACTTCTCCATTTTAGACCTTCAATTCTAATTTTGTCTAAAGGTTGAGTATCTTCTTTTTTTGTTTTTTGTGCTTGAGTAAATTGTAGACTTAAAAAAAAGAACGTGAATACAATAAGAATTGTTTTTTTCATTGTTTTAGTATGTGTTAAAGTGGTTAGCATCCAAATTACAGGCTAATAAAAATTTATATAATCTGAATTGAGTTTTTAATTATAATTCTAATAGAAATTAGAATTTGATGAACAAAGTTATCATATTTAAAGCAAAAATTATGTTAAATTATTAACATAAAAGTAATAATTACATATTATTTATAACTACCAATTACTATAGATTTTTTCGAACTTTTAATTATCTTTGTCACTTCTAAAAATTGAAGTAAGATACTATGTTTAATAATTTAAGTGATAAGTTAGATAAAGCCCTTCATGTTCTTAAAGGGCATGGAAAAATAACCGAAGTAAATGTTGCAGAAACGCTAAAAGAAGTTCGTAGAGCACTTTTAGACGCCGATGTAAACTTCAAAATAGCCAAAGAATTTACCAAAAAAGTTAAAGAAAAAGCAATAGGACAAAATGTATTAACTACATTAAATCCTGGACAATTGATGGTAAAACTTGTCAAAGATGAGTTAACTGAATTAATGGGTGGAGAAACGGTAGGAATAAACCTTGGAGGGTCGCCAACTGTTATTTTAATGTCTGGTTTGCAAGGTTCTGGTAAAACTACTTTTTCAGGAAAATTAGCCAATTACTTAAAAACAAAAAAAACAAAACAAGTATTGTTAGTTGGTTGTGATGTATACCGTCCAGCCGCAATTAATCAATTACAAGTTGTTGGAGAACAAATTGGCGTTGAAGTTTATGCCGAAGTTGGTAATCAAAACCCTGTACAAATTTCACAAAATGCTTTAAAACATGCAAAAGCAACAGGAAAGAACGTAGTTATTATTGATACAGCTGGACGATTGGCTGTTGATGAAAAGATGATGACCGAGATTTCCAACATCCATAAAGCCATAAATCCACAAGAAACATTATTTGTTGTAGATTCTATGACAGGTCAGGATGCTGTAAATACTGCCAAGGCTTTTAATGATATTTTAAATTTTGATGGAGTTGTATTAACTAAACTAGATGGTGATACTCGCGGTGGAGCCGCATTATCTATCAAATCTGTTGTTGATAAACCAATCAAGTTTATAGGTACTGGCGAAAAAATGGAAGCTATTGATATTTTCCATCCAGATCGTATGGCTGAGCGTATTCTTGGAATGGGTGATGTAATATCACTTGTTGAACGTGCTCAAGAACAATATGATGAGGAAGAGGCTAGAAAAATTCAAAAGAAAATCGCTAAAAATCAATTTGGATTTGATGATTTCTTAAAGCAAATTCAGCAAATAAAGAAAATGGGAAATATGAAAGACCTGGTAGGTATGATTCCTGGTGCTGGAAAAGCAATGAAAGATGTAGATATTGACGATGATGCTTTTAAGGGTGTTGAAGCCATTATTCATTCAATGACTCCAAAAGAAAGAAGCGAACCATCTTTAATAAATTCAAGTAGAAAAAAGAGAATTGCAAAAGGATCTGGCACAAGTATCCAAGAAGTAAACCAATTAATGAAGCAATTCAACCAAATGAGCAAAATGATGAAGATGATGCAAGGAGGTGGCGGAAGAAAGATGATGCAAATGATGAAAGGAATGGGACGATAAAATATTTGGCTACTTGTTATAAGTAGCCTTTTTTATAACTAAAAATAATTTCAATATAATGATAATTCTAGACGGTAAAAAAACATCAGCAGATATAAAAAACGAAATAGCAATTGAAGTTTCTAAATTAAAAAGTGAAGGTAAGAAAACACCTCATCTTGCTGCTATTTTAGTTGGTACTGATGGCGCAAGTATGACCTATGTAGGAGCAAAAGTTAAGGCTTGTGAATTTGTAGGTTTTGAATCAACACTTATTGAGTTACCTGAAGATACATCTGAAAAGAAATTGTTAAATGAAATTGAAATCTTAAATATAGACAATGAAATTGATGGTTTTATTGTTCAATTACCTTTACCAAAACATATTGACGAACAAAAAGTATTGATGGCTATAAATCCTGATAAAGATGTTGACGGCTTCCATCCTACTAATGTTGGGAGAATGACGTTGGATTTACCTAGTTTTATTCCTGCTACTCCTTTTGGAATTATGGAATTATTGGAACGCTATAAAATCGAAACATCTGGAGCTAATGTTGTAGTAATTGGAAGAAGTCATATTGTTGGACGTCCTATGAGTATTTTGATGAGTCAAAAAAGACCTGCTGGAAACGCTACAGTAACAATTGCACATAGTAGAACAAAAAACTTAGCAGAAATTACCAAACAAGCCGACATAATTATTGCTGCTTTAGGTATACCAGAGTTTTTAACTGGCAATATGGTTAAAGAAGGTGTAACTATTGTTGATGTAGGAATTACAAGAGTTGATGATACTACCAAAAAACGCGGTTATAGATTGGCAGGAGATGTAGATTTTGAAAGTGTAAGTAAAAAAGCTTCTTATATTACTCCTGTTCCAGGAGGAGTTGGTCCTATGACAATAGCGATGCTATTAAAAAATACGCTGATTTCTTGTAAAAGAGGCCACTAAACACTACTTGTTTTTGCTTCAATTTTATTTAAAGATAATTGATCTTTATATTTTTGTTGCATTTGTTTAATAGTCAATGTACTTCCATCATGGCTCCATCCAGGAGGTCCAAATACATACATGAATTTATGTCGCCAATTTGAAGACTTTTTCATGTCATTCCAAATATCTTTGTATTCATGTGTTAATATCACTAATGGGTTATAAGAATTAGGTGGATGTGTTACTCCGTATTTAATATCAATATTTTCATCTAATTCTTTCCATGTACCAAACATCTTATCAAAAATATTTAAAAATCCTCCGTGATTTTTATCCATATATTCAATATTTTGAGCATGATGAACTTGATGCATTGTATGAGTATTAAAAACTTTTTCTATTATTCCCATTTTAGGAATATAAACTGAATGTAATTGAAACTGCCAAAGAGCTTCAATACCTAAACAAACTAGTAACATTTCGGGAGGAAAACCTATTGCTGGAATCCATAAATAAAAAAAAGGTTTATAGAATATAGTAAACCATCCATTTCTTACTGCTGTACCCAAATTAAAATTATCTGAAGAATGATGAACTATATGTGCTGCCCATAAAATACGTACATTATGATTCTGCCTATGAAACCAATAATAACTAAAATCATCGGCAAGTTGACATAACAACCATACATACCAAGCATAACTAAAAGATTGCCATCCAAAAACGTTTATCCTTACACCACCTACAATTGGATTAAATACTTCATACACAAATACAAATAATACAATCGCAATTACAGTTTTTATAAGTGGAGATATAATAACTGAGCCTATTCCCATGACAAGGCTAGCCATAAGGTCTTTATTATTATATAATTTTCTTGATTTGTCTTTGGTATGACTATAAGTATATTCTAACAATATGAAACCCAAAAAGCAAGGAACACCATAAACTAAAGGGTTAATAAAATCCATATTGAGCAATTTATTTAATATTGCTCAATATAGAACAAAATACTTAATGACTTATTATATAAATATTTAATTTTCTTCTCTCACACAAGTTATTTTCCAGAATGGAAATACAACTGTTTCAGTTTTATCTACCCATTCTCCTTTCCATTTGTAACCTTTATCAGTAATATCATAAAAAGTTAGTCTCGAATAACCTTCAGTGCCATTTGGGGCTTTTTGTTCTTTATACAAAACAATATCACCATTTTCATTTTTGTTACCTTCCCATGCTGGTAATTTTGGCACAACAACTCTAGAGGTGTAATAATGAACATACCAACGAGCACTATCTTTACTATACTGTCGTATACTTCCAGAATTGGTGTAATCAGACTTTATAGTCTCGTCTTGCACACCATTTCCATTCATTATATATTTCCATCTCCATATCATATCCACAGGTTCTGCCCAAGTTTGATCAGGATTTCTTGATACTGACTCACAATTACACTCTCCAATTAATTTTTCATAATCAGCAGTTTGTTTTGGAGCATCTGGATTTAATCTCCCAAAAGGGTATTTATCTGAAGGTTCATATTCATTTTGCGAAAAAGCAATAAATGAAATACATAAAAATGATAAGTAAATAATATTTTTTTTCATAATGTTAAATGATTTAAAGTTTAGACCAAGAAACAAAATACTACTTATTAAAATAAGGGTTTTGCAGAGAATGGGAATAAAATTGCAGTAAAGTTTGTTAAGAAAATCTTAATGAAATTTTAGGATAAAAAGTCTTTTACAGATTTAATTTTACTTTTCGAAATAGTAATTTCACTTAAATCGCTTAAAATCAATTTTGGAGAGTTAGAAAGATCAATTTCTTTAGCCATTTTCATATTTACCAACGCATTTCTATGTACTCTGAGGAAACTATTATCTTTCAATTTATCTTCTAGTGATTTCAAGGTACTTCGCATACTATAAGAAATAGCATCATTAGTATGTATTTTAACACAATAATCATCTGACTCAATCCAACAAATAGTAGTAATTGGAATAATTTTATGTTTATTTCCAATTTTAATATTTAGAACCTTAGAAGAATCTTCAATTTTGTTTTTAAGTTTTTTATACAATCCAATATTATCATTTTTCACATCAACCAACTCTTGAACTTTTATTTGCAGTTTTTTGTTAATTAAATATTGATAAGAAATTGCAGCAAGACCAGTATAGGCCATTAAAAAAATCAGTCCTTTTTGAAAAAGAAAATAAGGCAAATAATTTGAAAGTAGTTCATCGAATGAATCATTAAATAATATGATATTTAATAATGAAATCAATAGTATTGCCACGAATGACAATACTAATATTACAGCCATATATTGTAACAAATCTACCGCAGAGAAGATTGTTTTTATAGATTTTTTCTTTGTAAATAACCATAAAAAAGGGGTTAACACCAACCAAGTCCCCCAACGATAAGACTGCCCTTTAAATAATTCTAATAATGAAATTGCATCAGTATTTCCTATATTAAAACGTTGAATATAAAATAACTGTTGAAAGGCTTCAAAAACAATAATTCCTATTAAGAAAGTTACACCTAGAATAACATAAAAGGTCGTATTGAATTTTATTTGACTCATTTTTCTTCTCTATGAACTTTATCTATAGAAAACGCCGGGAAACAGACTGAAATATACTCACATTCTTCATCAAATGGATTTGAATATTGAATTCGCACATTCTTTTCAATTTTTATTGATTCTCCAGCATTCAATATTATAACTTCACCATCAATATTGAATTGCTTTTTTCCTCTTATTATATAAGTGTATTCTTCAAATTCTGGAGTTTGAAAAGGTTCACTCCATTTTGGAGGAGCAACCATTCTAGCAATACTAACAGGAGAATTAATACTTGCTAAGCCAAAATGCTCTTCAATTAGTTTCCCATCATTGGTTGGAACAATAAAAGGCTTGTTTTGTATGTGATAATTTTTAGCCATATCAATCAAACCAAACAGTAAAATGGTTCATTTTTGCCATATCTGGAATTTGATCTAACTTCACTAACTCGGTACTAAATTCACTAACGCCAATATCTTTTTTGCGCATTGCAATAGTAGCATTCAATTCATCAATATATAAAGTTGCAGAAAAAAGTGAAGTTTCAACTTTGCCAATTGTATACTTATTATTTATCTCTTTAAAAGGAGAATTTAAATTCAGTTTTTTCTCGGTATTAAATACACTATTATTTACCTCAACATATTTGATTAAAGAAGAAGAATCTAACTGTACTTTAGGTACAATAGTTAGTAATAGTTTACCATCACCTTTTGAATAAACCAAGTACTTATCATCATCTTGTAAATATTTAGAATCTTCATCTCCAAGATCACCTTCACTCAATCTCACTACTAAAGAATCAGAAGAAAATAATTCTTTTAAATCTGAAACTTTATGGGTATTATTTACATTACCAACGCTATTTCGTTCTATCAAAAATCTATTTTCTTTAGTACATTGGGTGAGAATGAGAATCAAGAAAATGTAACTTAATTTATTAATTATCTTTTTCAATGTAATTTTAGTTTAGTTGTAATATACTAACTTCTCTGTCAACAAAATGTTGTAAGCAATTAAATTTATTTCATAATTTTTTTCAAAACACCCAATACTCCTCTAATAAATGTTGCACTAGTCACAACTTTTACTATTGGATTCATTCTTGTACTTCTTCGAGAAGTTGTTCTTTTCCTAGCCTTGGCTTTTTCTTTTGCTACTGCTTCCTTTTCTTCACGCTCATGAATTTTTTCAATTTTTCCATTTAATATTTCATAAGCACTTTCTCTATCCAATACTTCATTGTATTTTTCAGCAATATCCGACATAGCAATTTGTGTCTTTAATTCCTTTGGAGTCAAAACATCCATTCTACTCATTGGAGCACGTAACATTGTTCTTGCCAATGGAGTTGGTATACCTTTCTCATTTAAGGTAGAAACTAACGCCTCTCCAATTCCTAATTTAGTCAAGACTTCGGCTGTATCATAATATTCAGAATCTGGATAATTCTCGGCCGTTAATTTAATTGCTTTCCTATCTTTTGCCGTAAATGCACGTAAAGCATGTTGAATCTTTAATCCCAATTGAGATAAAACCGATGCAGGAATATCACTAGGATTTTGAGTAACAAAATAAACTCCAACGCCTTTAGAACGAATTAGTTTCACAATACTTTCAATCTGACCTAATAAAGCCTTAGATGCTTCTTTAAACACAAGATGAGCTTCATCAATGAACATTACCAATTCTGGTTGTCCACTATCACCTTGTTCAGGCATAGTTGAATAAATCTCCGCTAATAATTGTAGCATAAACGTAGAAAACAATTTAGGCTTGTCTTGAATATCAGTCAATCTTAATACTGATATAATTCCTCTTCCTTCGTCATCTACACGCACCAAATCATCAATTTCAAAAGAGCGCTCACCAAAGAATAAATCTCCTCCTTGCTGTTCTATTTCTACGATTTTACGCAATATTGCTCCAGTTGAAGCCGTAGATATTCTTCCATATTCTGCTTCTAACTCTTTCTTTCCTTCATCAGTAGCAAATTGCAGTACCTTTTTAAAGTCTTTTAAATCTAATAATGGTAATTTCTTATCATCACAATACTTAAACAATACAGCCACAATACCACTTTGTGTTTCTGACAAATCTAAAATACGTGATAATAACGTTGGCCCAAATTCAGAGATCGTTGCACGCATTCTTGTTCCATCTTGTTCAGAAATTGTCAATATTTCAACAGGAAATTTACTGGCTTCAAAAGGAAAACCGATTTTCTCATGACGCTCATCAATCTTTGGATGGCCAGGACTTGGCTGTGCCAATCCACTTAAATCACCTTTAACATCCATTAATAAAACTGGAACTCCTTTATTTGATAAATTTTCTGCAAATACTTGCAACGTCTTAGTCTTTCCTGTACCAGTAGCACCAGCAATTAAACCGTGTCTATTAATTGTTTTTAAAGGGATTTTCACATACGCATCAGTAATTGTTTCTTCTCCAAGCATTGCTGCTCCAAGCGTTAAAAAATCTCCTTTAGTTTTATATCCTTCGTTGATATAATTGAAAAATGTCTCCTTTTTACTCATTATGATAGTATTGATTTATTGCTGTCACTCCTGCGAAGGCAGGAGTCTAAACTTAAGTTCCCAATGGATTCCTGCTTTCGCAGGAATGACATACTGTTTATAAATAAGTTAATGCTATAAAAATACTTCAAAAGTTTTAAAGTATAAAATTAAACTATCCTTACATTTGCAAAATAATTTATAGGATATTGGATAGTCAAACTACACAACTGGTAAAAGAAGGGAAAATGCTTCCCTTGATGGAAGAGTTTTATACCATTCAAGGAGAAGGTTCTCATACAGGAACTGCTGCCTATTTTATACGTATTGGTGGTTGCGATGTTGGTTGCCACTGGTGTGATGTAAAAGAGAGTTGGGATGCTAATTTACATCCTCCAACACATGCTGACTTGATTGTAGAAAATACCAAAAAATATGCTAACACTGTAGTAATTACAGGTGGAGAACCATTGATATGGAGTATGGACTATCTAACTCAAAAACTACAAAGCGAAGGCATTAAAACACACATAGAAACTTCAGGTGCTTATAAATTATCGGGGAAATGGGATTGGATTTGTTTATCGCCAAAGAAAAATAAATTGCCCTTACAAGAAGTACATGACAATGCCAATGAATTGAAAGCAATCATTTATAACAAAAACGATTTTAAGTTTGCCGAAGAACAAGCCTCAAAAGTGAATAAAGATTGTCAACTGTTTTTACAACCTGAATGGAGCAATCGCGAGAAAATGACGCCAATGATTGTGGACTATGTAATGAAGAATCCTAAATGGAAAATTTCTTTACAAACGCATAAGTATTTGAATATTCCTTAGGTTATTAAAAACTTGACAACAAATAAAGTAATACTGTAAATACTAAACTTTGAATCCAAAATTTATTACTTACTATATTAAGTTTTCTAATTGGATATAATGAAAAAAGTATTAAAACAATAAAACTTAATAAAAGGCCTAATCCTCCATAAATCTGAATCCAATGTTTGTCTCCAATAACTGTAATAGTAACATCTCGTATTCTATAAATTGTAATTGAATTCAAAGCAAAAATTAGTATAATCCAACAACAATAACCAAAAAACCAACCAAATCGATTCTTAATTAGAATTAAAATTCCAGATACTACAAATAATATTGCTATTAGTAGGAAAAACCAATTACTTATTAAAAGGTCAAAAAATGAAATTTGATTTTTTGAAAAATTTTGTTGTACTGATATAGTTTGAATTAAATAAAATTGTCTATTAGTATATTTAATAACATTATACAAAAGAGTAAATCCAAGAATCAAATTAATTATTCCTAATAATTTATTTATTTTTCCCCAAATAGTATTCATAAACAAAAAATTATCAAACCCTCGTAGAAATCAAACTCATAATTCGCTCAAACTGTTCTTCAAGTCCCATATCAGAGTTATCAATTTCAATAGCATCTTCAGCTTTGGTTAATGGAGAATCAACACGTGTAGAATCAATATAATCTCGAGATTCTACATTTTTAAGTACACGAGCATAAGTAACATTTTTATCACCTCTATCCAACAATTCTTTATAACGTCTTTTGGCTCTTTTATCGGCAGAGGCTGTCATAAATAGTTTTACATCAGCATTGGGGAAAACTACCGTTCCTATATCACGACCATCCATCACTATACCTTTCTCTTCACCCATCGCTTGTTGCTGCTCTACTAGTTTTTTTCGTACTTCAGAAACTGTAGAAACTTGACTTACTAGTTGGGAAACTTCCAATGTTCGTATTTCCTTTTCCACATTTTTACCATTCAAATACATTTCGCCAAAACCTCTATCCTCATTAAAGACAAAATGCAATTTTATGTTTTTTAAATCGGTAATTAAAGCCTCTTTATTAAAAGATTCTTGGGTAATAAAGCCATTATCCATAGCGTACAAAGTAACGGCTCTATACATTGCTCCAGTATCTACATACACGTAGTGTAATTCTTTAGCAAGTTGTTTAGCAAGTGTACTTTTACCTGTTGAAGAGTAACCGTCAATAGCAATGATAATCTTATTCAATTTTAAATGGTTTAGCGTTTGTTTAAATCAATCTGTAAACTAAACGTACTCGTATTGTCTGCAGGATGATATTTAGTAAAAGCGTAATTTAACTTAATTCTATTCATTTTCAAACCAAAACCTGCAGAAAATCCTGCAAAAGTTCTTACACCATCTAATTGTAATTCTTTTGCTCTACGGAAATTATAACCTAAACGTAAGTTAAATCCGCCTTCAGGAAAAAACTCTGCTCCTACGACCATATGGCGAATAGCGTTGTTTAAAAAACTAATATCTTCTGGAATTACAGTTCCGTTAATATCGGTCACAGAATTAGAAGGGTTTGGTTCAGCAACATTCCATTTTTGAAGATTATCAACCGTTAAGTACCAACGTACAGGAACATTTTCTAATCTATATGAAGCACCAAATAAAATTTCAATTGGCACTTTTTCTTTTGTGCCATCAAATGTTGTTATCTGATAACCAACATTTCTTGCTGCCAAAGAAAACACATAAGGTTTGTATTCATTTTCATAGACTATTCCAAAATCAGCAACAACACCAATAGAAGAAAAATCTTGAATTACTGAATTTACAAATTTGGCACTTGCTCCAATACTGATATTAGAAAAAGGTACTTGATAGGCATATCCTAATGAAAGTGCAATGTCATAGGCTTTAAAGGTTCCTATTTCTTCGCCTGTTTCGTTTGCCTCAATAAACTCACCAAAATTGGCATAGGTTATTCCTCCGTGAAGTGTACCGAAATTTCGATTAATCATATGTGCATAGGAAACCGAAGCATAACCAATATCGGTCAAAAAATTAAGGTAGTTTACGGCAAATTGATTGTCTAATTCTACATTGATACTTGCAGGATTCCAAAGTGGTTGATTTACATCATCTAACAACGTAATAACTTTACCACCAAGTGCTGCTTGACGTGCCGAAGTTGGCACATTTAAGAAATTATAAACACTCTCTCCTCCTACCTGAGAAAAACTTGTAAATGACACTAAAAACAGTAAGCGAATTATCAACTTCATAAGCAGTTGCAAACTTAAAACTTATTTTATTGTTAGCCTTAAAAATTTTATACTATTACAGTAACGCAAGAAGTCAACAAATAGTGTTTATCTAAACCTAGAAATATCAATTTCTCTTACATACTCTTTCAAGACATGAATATCTTCTTTGGAGGTTAAATCAGGAACGTGTTCTGACAGTGGAATTGTTATTGTCGATTTTGGATAATCTTTAATCATATTAAGCAATGCAGTTGGCAATTCTTTTTCATTTCGTTCTTCACTAACAGGACAGTTTTCTAAATATGGAAAAATCATTTTACCATTAAACCTAAAAATGTTCATACTAACTCTTAAGCTCCCTTGTTCATCTTTAAAATTATCTATTTGATTTAATTCAGGCTTTTCAATAATGTTTATTAATAAATTATTTTCAATTGATAACAGTGCAAACCTTGAAATTCGTTCAAGAGTAAATTTTAAGGAGCCTCTATTATAGGCAATTAAAGCATTAGTAGTTTTTGGTTGCATTCTCAATAATTCAAAAGCATTTTTTGAATATAAGTTATCACTATTGCACACTACAAATGAAGATTTTTTTAATTCAGGATATTGCATCATCGCTTGACAAAGGGCATCAGCAGTTCCAAAAGGCTTCTTTCTTTCTTTAGGAATATATTGAATTGCATAATTAATTGTTAAACCATTGAAGTTATTACCCTCATTATTATCTCCATAAAAAGATTTAAATAATGAATTACCCTCTCCAGTAACAATATAAATTACTTTAAAACCAGCATTCTTAGCATTCAATAATAGATAATCTAAAATAGGTCGGTCATTTTCACCAATTGATATTAATGCTTTGCTTCTATTATTTGCTTGCTTTTTTTCGGCTTCTGTTAAATTAATATCAGAGTTGATTTGTTTTTTCATTCTTGAAGAAGCACCTCCTGCCAATATTACTAAACTATTAATATCACTCATATTATATTACTGAAACACCTTTATTTATTTCTACTTTATAAGCACTTTTAGCACCACTATTAATTATTCCTTGGATAACTTTTTGCTCATTATCTTTAGTACAAATTGCAACTATACATCCGCCACCGCCTGAACCAACAATTTTTGCTCCCAAAGCATTATTATTTAATGCTCCGTCAATCATGTTGTCAATAATTGGAACCGTAATTTTTAAATTATGTTGTAATTCATAATGATGTTCATTCATCAAATTCCCAACCTTAACTATATCGATATCATTTTTACAAAATTCTTTATTAGCCTCTTTTGTAATATGATAATTTTTAATTGCTGCATAAAAAATTGGTTTCAACTCATCAGAAAGTAAATGATTGTATTTTTCATAATCTAATAATTTGGAATTTTCAATTCTAAATTCAGGAAATTTTGACTGAACTATTTCAATTGCTTGTTGAGCAAAACTTCTCAAGTTTTTTAATACCGATAATGTTTCTTTAGGAATTCCAGATTCACCAATTACAAATGATATATTAGGTTTTGGAAGCAATTCATAATCTCCATTAACTGTATTTAGAAATAATAAATTACCGATACTTATAGTGTATTGATCCATTAAACCACCTGAACTTTTATACTCAAGCACTTCAATTCTGTAACAAAGTTTAGCAATTAATTCTGGAGTAATATTTAGATGATTTCCGAATGCCTGTAATAAAAAAGTAGTCCAAACAACCACTATTGCTGAGGAACTTGACAAACCAGCATTTATAGGCAAATCACCATTAATCTCAATATCATAACCTATATTAAATTCACATCCTAAAGGTTTTAATACTTCCAATGTTTTTAAATAATAGTCAATAACATTATCAGTAGAAAAATTATTATCAAGAACAATTATTCTTTTTTTATTAATGTCTGGCAATGAAATACGGAAAATGAAATCATCATTTTTTGCAGCCTTTAAATAAATTCCTTTATCTATAGCACAAGCAATAACTGGTAAACCCAAATAATCTTGATGATCGCCAAAAAGACATATTCTTCCAGGAGCAAATAATTGAATCATTGGCTAAAAAGTGTCTTTCATCCAATTATATGGTTTTCTATTAATCCAAAGTCCGCGAGTAAAATCTGGAAAATTCTGTGGTTCTCCATTATTCTCAATAGATACTTCAGATAATGGTGTTATGGCACTCCAAGCTGCGGCATCATATACATCCAAAGGTGGTGCAATGTTTCTTTTTGCTGACTCAACAAAAGCATTAATTACAAAAAAATCCATTCCGCCGTGTCCAGCACCAACAGCATACTCACCATATTTTTTCCAAAGAGGATGATCATATTCTTTGAGCCATTTATCTGCTGCTTCCCATCTGTGAGGATCAGATTTCCCTTCTATATATATTCTATTACCATCTACTTCCCAAAGTCCATTGGCACCTTGAACTCTAAAACCTAGAGAGTAAGGTCTTGGCAAATTACAATCATGAGTAACAATAATTGTTTCACCATTAGTAGTTTCAATAGTTGAAGTTATTACATCACCTTGTTTAAATTTAACTTTTGCATTTGGATGATCTTTGCCTCCATGTTTTAATATATAATTGTGCAATCCAATACTTTTTGTTGCGTTAGAGGTAATCGATGAAAATCTATTTCCTCTATTTATATTGCACATCGTTGCCATTGGTCCAACTCCATGTGTAGGATATACATCTGCATTTCTAGTTACAGAATGCTGAGTTCTCCAAACCGATTCAGATATTCCTTTTTCACCAAACTCCACTCCTTTTCCATAAGCAGTTTTACCATCATTTAATTTCACGAATCTCAAATCATGCTGATATCCGCATCTAAAATGTACTAATTCCCCAAATACATCTTGACGTACCATATTAAGCACAGCCATAATATCTCTACGGTAATTTACATTTTCCAAAATCATTAAATGAGATCCTGTTTCTTCATACACATTTACTAAATCCCAACATTCTTCCAAAGTGTTAGCCGCCGACACTTCTACTCCTGTATATTTCCCAGCCTTCATTGAATCTACTGACATTCTTGTATGCCATAACCAAGGTGTTGAAATTATAACAGCATCTACATCCTTTAATTCTAATAAATTCCGGTAATCATAATCATTCTTCCCAAACACTTTAGGAAGGTTTACTCCTTTTTTAGAAAAAATGTCATTAGCAATTTTAATTCGTCTAGAATCAATATCACAAATAGCAGTTATAACTACATCATCTCGATTTAATAAATTATTTAAATGATTGGTTCCTCTTAATCCTACACCAATTAAACCAACTCGTAGTTTAGGTTGGTCCTTTTTTGACATTCCGTAAGATAAATGTGGTAATAATGTAATTCCTGCACTAGCAACCGCAGTTTTTTTTATAAAATCTCTTCTTGTTTTGTGATGGCTCATATAAAATTACTTTTAGAAAAAGTAAATATATGAAATTTGAAATTTGATGTAATAAAAAAGAGTGTACTTAAAAGCACACTCCTTTTCAACCTTAATTTAATTCAAACTATTTTTTAATAAGTTTTACTGTCTTACTACCTATAGCAGTATTAAGTTTTGCATAGTATAATCCTATATTTAAATTAGAATTATCAATTTCTGTTTCTAAAGCATTTGGTTTCATAGTCATTACTTCCTTCCCTAGAATATCATAAACTTGGATTGATGTAATTTCTTCTGAAAGTGATTTAATATTCCATTTATAACTTGATGGATTTGGATAAACATTAAAATCAGAAATAATATTATTCTCCTCAACACTCAAAGATGCTACTGTAGAAAAATAAATATTATCTACATAGAAATCAAATGTTCCTGTAGGCTGTCCAGAAAATATAAGTTGCTGAATAGAGTTTCTTACTGTTAAAAGATTTGCTGGGTTAGTAACTTTTGTACCATCAGCAAAATCTGCTAAAGGAATATCCAATGACACCCACTCTCCTTGAGCTATATTATATGGTAATTCACCTTCAATAGGGCTACCTGTTCCTAGATCAACTAATTTAACTCTAAATACTGTTGCATTTGGCGACCATACATCTACATGAAAATAATTCATTGAAGTTGCATCTACAGGATCTCCATAAAATTCAACTCCAACAAAATCAGCATCTATATATCTTTTAGCTTCAGATCCAGCTGAACCATCAACTTGTACATTATCAGTATAAGTACTAGTACTCCAAGCTGCTCTCCATGAGCTAACCGCAACGTCTGAAGTATAGGTATTACTATACATGTTTATAACTTCAGATTGCATTGGTGTAGGTACTGGAGCAGCAACAGTTGGGTCAGTTGCAGGTGCGCTATAAAAATAAATATTATCGACAAATGCAGTACCACCGCCTTTAACTAATATAAGTTGCGCAAGATTATCAGTATTTATTCCAGTGAAATCTGCTAAAGGAATATCATAAGCATTCCATTGACCAGCAGTAGGTGAAGCAAAAGTAATTTCGAATTCCGTATCATCTCCTCCCTGATAAATTTGATTTGCTCCAAAATCAACTAATTTTACTTTAAAATCATTTGAATCTGGACTCCAAACATCAATATGAAAAGTATTCATACTTGAAGCATCAATAAGATTAGCACCGGTAAATTCTATACCAGTAAAATCTAAATTTACATATTTTTTTACATTATTAGAAGCTATAACTTCATCAGTCAAAGTAGATCCACCAAATTGATTAAATCCATTAACTGTAACATCAGTATATGCATCGCTATAAATTGAAATAACATCCATTGCATCCTCTGTTGGTGCTTCTGGAGCATCAGTTGGTTCTGTTGGAGCTGCAATAGCATTTGCAACAAAATTAATATTATCAATTAGATTTGTATTAATCTGGTTTCTTTCTTGCCAATCAGGAAAAACCACTATTCTATTAATATTTACATTTTCAGCACTTGCAATATGAGGTGTTAAATCATATGTTAATAATTCCCATTGATTAACTACAGTATTTGACATAGCAATTTGAAAAACAGTACCATTTGTTGCATTAACAAATTGTACTCTGGTTTCACTAATCTCTTCTTTATAAACCATCATAGTTAAGTTCATTGTTTGCCCAGATTCTAGTTCCCAAGTTCCAAATATTCCTGGTTGTTGAGATTGCAATCCTGCATAAATTTGAGAACCACCACCATTGTTCACATGGATATTAGTATCCATTTGCAATGCAGTTGCACTCGTATTTATTCCAGAAGTATCTGGGTTAGCAACTATTGCATCTGCGTTATCGCCATCAGCATTTTCAAAAGTACTCCATTCATTAGGATCACTTCCATCAGTTCCTGGCTCAAACGTAATGTTATAAGTTGTCGTTTGGGCAAAACCAAATCCTATAGTTAAGAGAAATAAAAATAATAAAGTAATTTTTTTCATAATTATAATAAATTTTAGAATTAATATTATCAATACTATTTGTTTAACATTTAACTAAACATAGTTTTGATTTTTGTAAATATATGTAGACAATAAAAAAATATAAAGATTTAACACACTACAAAAAACATACAAGCTGAAAAAAATCTAAATTACCAGCAATAAATAGGACTCATTGGATATTTAAAACTTTTAAATAAATTCCAAATAACCAACTTTGTAGTGTTAATGTATAGGCAAGTTTTTAATTCGTATAGTAAAATACAACGAGTGTAAAGTTCTATTGTGGCAAGAATTAACAACATTATACACTATATTGATAAGTTGTGTCAATATTTTAAGTTTTCATCTTTATCCCATATTCCCCAATATGCACCAACATCTCCTTCATCTCCTACCTTCCATGACTCATCAAAGGATGAGAAATAAAACATAGCTATCTCATCATCATTAGACCATTGTTGTGCATTAATAAAATATTTAATTGCATTCTCTTTTGTCGGATGAGAACCTTTAAAACTTGTCCCTAAATTTGGCCAACCAGTTTCTGTTATTATTACCTTTTTACCATTTCCTGCTCTTACAGCTTGATTAAACATTTCCTTCATGTAAAGCAATGAATATTCCAGCGGACAACCTTCCCAAAAAGGATAACAGTTTGCTAAAATAACATCGCACAATTCAGTTACTTTAGGTCTGTCAGTAAATTCGTAATATGCATCAACATAGCCTACCGGTATACTAGGTATTGCTGATTTAACTTGCTGCATGAAGTCCAATAGTTCTTCTTCTTCAAGATCACCTCTATACATCACTTCATTTCCAACTGCAGCAATATCTACTACACCTTCATTACCTAATTTAATAAGCCCTGCTATTTCACGCTTATTAATTTCATTGTCATCACCTAACCAAGCGCCTACTAACGTTTTAATTCCAAATTCGTGAGCAATTCGAGGAATTAGTTCATTTCCATCGGTACAAGAAAAAGTTCGTATCCATTTCGTATACGGTTTAATAATTGCCATTCTTCTACGAATTTGATCCTCATTAATTAAGTCACCTGCTTCCTGGCCTTCTTCATAAGGACTAAAACATATACCATGCATTCCATTCTCTAATGAAATTCTAAACAACTCTCCAAGTTCTTTACTAGATTTATTAGCAAGTTCTATACCTGCTAATGACATTATTTTACCAGCTCTTACTGACATTATATTTTTCTTTTTTAGTTAATATTTTAATTGTGTCAGATTCAACAACTTTTTCATTTTTTAATACTTTTTTTTCATTAGAACGTTTATCTAATTCTGCTCTAATTTCATTAGCACGTTCTTCGGTAATAGCATAATTACGCATAATATACATTGCAATTAATGTACCTACTAGAGGAAAGAAACAAAAGAATGCATGTAATCCATCAACTGCTGATTGTTGGTCACTAGTTGCTAATTCAGGGTTAAATCCAACAAAACCAATAATAACTCCGCTAAGTGCACCTGCAATAGCAAAACCTACTTTAACCATCCACCAATAAATTGCTCCAAAAATTCCTTCTCTACGTTTTCCTGTATTAAGTTCATCAACATCAATAATATCGGCAGTCATTGACATCATTATCGTAAATAAACTTCCTATACCAAATGAGAAAAATGGAAGTGCAATTATATACAACCATGGTTTCCCTGGAACAAATAAAAACCAAAGCATAATATAGCCTATTATGGAAATCCCTTGTGCCATAAGAAATGCTTTCTTCTTCCCAAATACATTTGACATCCAGGTCACAACAGGAATGACAATAAATGTAGTTCCTAAAGCTCCTAAACTTCCGAATAATGAAACCCAGATACCACTTGCTCCTGCATCTCCATTAAATAATTTATATACAATTACAAAAAATGTAAGTGCAGCAACTGTATTAAACGCATTAAAAATTAAAAAGGTAGCTCCGCATATTTTTCTAAATTCTTTAATCTTAAAGGCTTCAACAAAACTGTAATAAATTTTCTTTAAACTATTACCAATGTTAGCGCTATTCAGTGGTTCATAATCTTCATTTAAAGTAGATCTACTTTTTATAAATAATGCAGGAACCATAGCGCATATTGCACAAGGAATTGCAACCCAAATAGACAATTGTCTTACAGCAACTTCTGCTGAAGCAAACCAATTAGGGTCGTACATAATAATCCAAAATAACGGCGCAATTACCCAAGCCCATTGACCAATCCATTGGGCAACAGCCATAATATGTGTACGTTCATGGAAATCATCACTCATTTCATAACCTATTGCAACATAAGGAACGCTAAATAAAGTAAGACCCAAATAAAATACTATTGACCATAAAAAGAAATACCAAAAATTATATTGTAATGTATTTTCTTTAAACAGTTGCCACATAAAAATATAAGAAATTCCCATAATTATAGCACCTAATAACACATACTGTCTCCTACGTCCCCATTTTGATTTTGTATTATCAGAAATAAAACCCATTATTGGATCGGTAATTGAATCAAATATACGAGGCGCAAAGAATATTACTCCCCACATCCAGCCAGGAAACCCCAAATCTTGTACTAAAACTACCATAAATATTCCCATAATTGCAGGAAACATTTGGTTAGCAAACATCCCTATACCAAAGGCTACTTTTTGACCAAAAGGAACTTTATATTTAGAATTTGACATAACTTATATTTTTATTTTTTTATAACTATCGTTTGGATAGCTCTCCCATTAATATTTAGTCCAATAGATTTTTCATTTAACGACAATGCAAAACCTTTAGGTTTGTTTTCTTCATTAAAAACAACTACAACAATAGAGTCATCAGGGTTTTTAGCAGCTACCATCATTAAAGAATCATTTTTATTTTCTATCCCTATAATCTGAGATTCTGGCCTAATATATTTACTAAAATGAGCCATTGTATAATATAGTGGTGTAAAGTAAACCTCATCTTTATCTGGATCAACTATTACTGGAGCAACACACCAATTTTCAAACCAATTAGGACCTCCTTGCTTATCTAAAACCATATTCCAATCAATCCAACCATCAACCCAATTATTCAAACAACCTATAATATCTCTTGCATATCTATTTACTGGTGCATATTTTGGGTGTAAGTATTTTTTTTCTGGTTCTCTCCAATCAAAACCCCAATCTGTTGCTTCTTTTGACCAATACCAATCATCATCTTTCCATTTTGGTATTTCTGAATCTACACATCCCTCAGTTTCAATTAAATATTTATTTGGAGCTTTATTATGAGCATATTGCAATGCTTTAGGAAAAAAATCATAAGTACTCTCATACCAATGTATTGCCGTTCCGGCATAATATTTTGAAGATTCCTCATCTTTGTACATCACATCTACCCATTCTTTCAAACCATCCCTATTTTGATCATAACCCAAAATTTTCACATGTCCCAATTTTTTTTCTTCTAATGTTGGTCCTAAATGGTGTTGCACAAAAGTCGTTTCTTCATTTGGAGAAAAATGCATACTTTCCCAGTTATTACCATTTCCATGTGGCTCATTAACTGGAGTTATTCCCCAAATATTAATTCCCTCTTTTTTATAAGCTTCTATATATTTAGAAAAAAACAATGCGAAACTATCATAGTATTCTGGCAGTAACTTTCCACCAACATATTTCTTATTGTCTTTCATCCATGGAGGTGCAGTCCAAGGAGAGGCAACAATTTTAAACCCATCTTTTGAAATTTTCATCGCATCCTTTATCATTGGAATTAAATCATCTCTATCCTCATCTATTGAGAAGTTTTTTAACTCTAAATCACCTTCAATTGGTGCATATGTATAATTGTTTAAAGAAAAATCACAAGAACTTATATGAGTTCGTGTAAGTGAATAACGAGCACCTTGTTCACCAAAATATGCTTGTAAAATTGTATCTCTATTTTTTTCGCTTAATTTATTTAACAAATAGGCAGAAGATTCTGTAAATGACCCTCCAAAACCTGTTATTTTTTGAAATTTTTGATTTGGCAATATTGTGATTGAATCACTTACTTCACTTAAAGTAAAATCGGTAATCTTAGTTAATTTATTTCCACTTGCTGAAGTCTCGAATACTTCAACATTCAAAAGAGTATCTTTATTACTACAACTCATTATAAAAATTAATAAAAGTATTGATATGCCGTGTTTAATAATTCTCATTGATTTTTTATTGATTATTTGTGTTTAGGTATATCTCCTTAACAACCGTATATGCTTGCTTTTTTTCTCTATCAATATCAACAATTCCCCAATGTTCTTCGTTTGGACTACCATCATAAGGAACTCCTGTACTATTTGGAGCAGAGCCGCCAACATCTTGGATGTCATTATTTCCAGCCTTCCACCAACCATCAGTAAATGAGAAAAGTGTAACTCCTGAGCATATGTCTTGATTTTCAAAAACAGCATTCAAAATATTAGAGGTTGCATTAGCCTGTGCTATTTGATTAACTCCTTGTGAATACCCATCTTTAGATATTTTCATATAACTATCAGCTCCTGCTTCTGACAAATACATTGGTTTATTACTTTTTACCTTCCATTCATTAAAAATTGAGGTTGGGTTATCCCATCGATAAACATTCATTCCCCAAACATCAATATTGGGGCTCATTGATAAAACTAAATCATCTGGCAAATCTCCATGGGCAGTAGTTGTTGGATGCTTTGAATCATTTTCTTGAATCAATTTAGCAGCATCATTCATTGCCTTATACCAATTCTTTATATCTCCTTCAAACCATTCAGGATGGTAATTATATTCGTTGCCCAATTCCCACATCAAAATCGCATTATGATTTTTGAATTTGTTTACATAATCGATAAAAGTTCCAGACACAATATCATTTTTACCTCCTTGATCATAACCAAAACCTATTATTACTTTAATCCTTGCACTATCAATTTGATTAAGAATTTCAATATCATCAATAGGTTCATACACTCTAATTGTGTTAATTCCAGCCTCATTCATTAATTTCAAATCTTGTACGAGGTTATTAAAATTTCTTTGGTTTGGACTCCCTTTTGGAACCGGATGATAGCAAATCCCTTTAATTATATAAATTGAATCATTTACATAAATGTGTCTATCAATTTGATTTTCGTTATTGTTTTGAGAGTTACTTTTACAAGAAACCAAAAAACAACTAATTACAATATATATTAGATAATTTCTCATTTCACTTTATTTTAACTTCTGGGATTAAAACATCTTGTAATAATTTATTCAGATCACCGTCATAAGTTTTAGAAATTTGTTTACCATTTCTAGTTAATCCATCAAAAACTCCTTTATCAACCATTTCCCAAAGTGCATATTTTGCTGTGCCATCTATTTTAAATAATCCAAAATGATTTTCAGAACCTTCCACATTTCTGGCATCTTTCCAGTTCTCATCAAAGGCTTCAAAATAAAAGCAAGACATTCCAGCTTCTGCTGTCCATTCTCTCATATACTGATAAAATTTTGCTTGCTTATATTCATCACATGCTTTTGAACCATTATCACCATATAAACCACCTGATAAACTTGCCCAACCAGTTTCACCAATATGGATTGGTTTTTCAACACCAAGACTCTTCATATAATTATATACGCTATCATATTGAGCAATTGCATACTCCTTGGAGCGCAACATTATAGCATCTAATTTTTCTTCTTTCGTCAGTTTTTTTTCAGTTTCTATAAGTCCCCAAAAAGTTGGATTATAATGAGTATCATGCATTGGATATGTATGCATTGAGATATAATCAACTGCATGGATTAATTTATTAAGATCTTCAACATGATATTCTTTTCCACCGCCACCCCAAGAAGCAAAGTTATCCGAACTGGTAATCCATAAGTCGGATGAAAGTTCTCCAGTAATTTTTAATTCTTGTAAGTAATTTACCCATTTTAAAATTATTCCTGGACGTACATAGTAACTAGTCGCCCACTTTACCATTGCTTCATTACCTACAGCTAATATTTTAACTATGTTAGGATATTTTTTTGTTAACTCTACCGCAGTTTTAACTTCGGTTATATTTCTTTCACTTTCTTCATTATGATTTGGCTCTCCTTGTTCCCAATTGAAAGCATTTTTACAATCAATCCAAATACCAAGCATTACATACATTTCAAAATTAACATCTTCCTTTTTCAATTGATTAATAGCTTCTAATAAGTTTGCTGCTTGATTAAAATGAACATTATAGGTTCTTAATATTTTTACTCCCATAGCATTCAAAAGTTTCATATCTTCCTTCAACTCTTCAATTGTTGGTTGAACATCTCTTGTATTGGCTCTATAACCACCGTAAGAAATTGCTAAATAATCTGGATTACCTAAAATATCTTTTGCTTTCAAACTTGATTGTGCTTTTATAGTTTTTGAATTATTATTTTTAACTTTAGTACATGAGAACACTATAAGTGCTCCGAATAAAAAAACTAATATTTTAATCGTTAACTTCATCTAAGAGTCAATTATATTTTTAATTCAACTTTTATAAATTTAATTTCTCCAGTTCTTTGAAAAACTTTTTGACTTGTTTTAAGGTCTAGCATTAAACTTTCAAATACTTTATCTTCATTATTTGTTATTACTTCAATTTTATTTTTATTAGAAAGTTTATAAATAATTGGAATTTGACAATATGTAAAACAAAAAGAGTTTTTTTCTAATGGAATACTTACTTCATTCGAATTAACATCAGTATAATTGAAAACCTGAGGGTTTATTAAAAACTCTTTTTGCCTTAACAATCTTGGGTTAAATTGTAAAATTCCATTTTTTACGTATACACCTAGCTCACCAAACCTACATAACACATCTTCTTTTACTTGACCTGTCATTCCAGGTTGTTGTGCGCCTTTTCCAGCTGGCGTGTGAGAATAAGGATCGGTTGGAAAGGCTCCATACAATTCTGGAGACTTGTGAATACCTATTCCTTCGTTTATTTCATAATAGTGTTCCAAAAGCCTTCCAATAACTTCTTCACTTTCTTCTTCTTTAACGGCTTTCATACATACTTCTTGAACTGCTAAAAGTAATTTTGAAACCATGTGCCAATAAATTGAACCTAAGCCTTCATAGCCAAAAAATGTACCTGAACGACCAGTAAAAGATTTATGATCAAAAATGTCTTCAAAAATTGATAACAGCAAAGGTTTTTCTTGCTCTATTAAAGTACCATATTTTTCTTCCGAAAGTTCATTTAAAGCGCTCAACAAACTATCAGCGTTATTAAAATTACCGTTAAAATGATAGTTTCTTAAACTATCCTGTTCAATTATTTGTGTGTTACCTTCAGCAACTAATTGTTTAAGTAATTTGGATTTTTCAACCGATTGTGAAGAAATATTATTTTTATCAACAAATCTTGACAATTCCTTATCTGGATATAAAATATAGCTGTACTGATCTTCTCTAAACAATTTACTTGATTTCAAGCTATCTAATACCTCTAATGCTTCTATTGAAGATAAGTAACCAGAACTTAAAATAGCTACTTGACCCTCAAGCATCTCTGGCAAATAAGAAATTGAAACTTCTGATTCATTTTTCAAAGTCATTAAATTATAAGCATGATATAACTTATCCTCTCTTTTATTTGCCGCTATAGTATGATTAAGATATTTATTAGTTATTCTAATAAAGTCAATAATTTCGCTTTTTGAAATTTTTTCTCTATCGCTAGAAAAACCGTTAGAATATATACTGTTTCTGTAAATACTACCTGCATTACCAAGTAGATCCATTAATGTTTTTCTATCAGCATCAGATATTCTATTAGATAGAATTTTTTCATTAGAAACCAATGCTTTTGTAATAGCCTTTAATAATATTGAAAGTTCAACTGAAATCTCAAATTGATTTGCTGAAATAGTATCAATAAAATTCTCAAAGTAATTCAAGAATCGTTTTATGTAATACAATGTTACCATTGAAACACCATTACCAACCAGAGCATTATTAGCATCATTCCATTCAGGTCTTTGAGTATTTAACCAGATTCCACCTTCGGGAATAAAATTTGAAATTTTAGCCAATACAGGCACCAATAATTTTTCTATTATATTAACCTTATAAATAAAGAAATTCTCATCTCTCAATAATGCACCATCAACGCCTAATTCTTTTCTTTTTTGATTGATTCTAGCATCATTTTCATAATCAAAATCAATAGTATCCTTAGGGTTTTTTAAAATATCGTCATAGGTTTTTATTCTATAAGGGACGTTGGCATAAACAAAAATGTCTTGATTATGATAACTTGCCAATCTGTTTGGGTAGTAATTTTCAATAAACTCTAAAAATTTAAGTAAATAAATTATTTGATGATCTCCCCAATAACCAATATATGACCATGGATCATCTTCTTCAACTACTTCCCAATCAAAACCTCCTTTTGTGACTCTATATGGATTATATCCATCAAAAGTAGTTGCATTTAAGAATTTATGAATCATACCTTCTATAAACTCGGGATAAGAATGTGCCAACGCTTCCCAATTTTGAAAAATATCTCTCCAATTACCTTCATAGTCTAGTATTTTAGACCCATCTACTTCGCTTCTTGTATTGATAGAGAATTTATTCCATGGTCTACTAGGATCACCATGCCTTCTACTAAATTTTAAAGGCAAGTATTCAAAGCACAAGCGTTTAAAATTTTTATCATCATCTTCTTTGGCTATTTTATAAATAAAATTAAGATCAAAAAGAGAAGGTAAATTGGTAAGAATTTGATTTTTTTTCTTAAATACTTTTTTATTTGCTTTGGCTATATATTTTACAAAATCTTCTTTTTCAATTTTATAATTGTTATCAAAAATTCCTCCTCTCATAATATTGAACAGAGTATTGGAAAAATGTCTTGTATTTCTTAATTTATTTTCACCCAATTGTATTGCGTCAGATGAGCCTGCAAGTTCTAACAAATGCTTAGTCCCAAGTTCAATATTAGTTTGAACAATAGACATTAAGTCATTATCGTTTTTTATTTTCTCTTTAATTTCGCAAATATCATTCATTGATTGATTGACATTTGCGATAAACATCCAATTCTTTTTTTGATTGGCATTCAAATCAAAACTTGTGTGAATAAAATACGCTCCTTTTTCAGCTTTTATAGCTTCCTCTTGATGTATTTTTTTTCCATTCCGAAAATTATTTAATTGCAATGATGATAATAAATAAGTTGGATTATCTATTCCTAATGACCAAACGATATTTGATTTTAATGCTTCACTTGGTTCAGCTTTATCTACTATAATTGCACTTAATGCAAAAATCCCTAAACCTGTATCAACTTCTAATTCACTTTTCTTATATGCATCAACTAGATTACTACTTGCATTTTGTAAATCAGAACTAACTCCATAAGGCATAATATTTTGAATTCCATCAACAATTGTTACTGAAATAGAAGATGAAGAATTATTAATTATTGAAGACTTTTTTACAAAACCAAATTGATTACTAGTATTCCATTGATAACGAAAAGTCAATCCAAGGTCTTCATTTATTTCTTCAAAAATGATTTTATTACCGTAATTGTTTTTATAGAGATTTCTAGTTAGTTTATAGATTCCATAATACTTATTAGAAAAAGGCTCCCATAAAAAAGTTTTTTGCTCTTTATGAACAAGCAGTATTGTTTTACTACCAGTAATATCAGCAGATTCAATAATCTTGTCATCGGTATAATATGGGAAAAGTGCATTTTCTGCATTTTTTCTACCTGCAGATAAACCACCGTTACTAGCGATAAACATCCAGTGATTAGAATTACTTACAAGACTCATAAAAAATGGTCTCATTTGATCACTATTAGAAATTTTATAATAAACTTCATTATCAAAAGAAATTAATTTTCCTTTAACCTCTTTGTTTCCAAACGAAGCTACTTTATTCCCTATGTATATTGGATTTTTACTCATTATAATGACACCTCTACATTAAATTATAGAGGCTAAATACTTAATAAATTAATAATCGATTATATTTTATAATTGAAAGTTAGTGTCAGAATTTTGATAAAAAAATAGTCGAGTAGCCTTTCATACTCGACTATTTCTATCATTCAAAATAATTAATAACTATTGATAAACTTTTACATAATCTACTTCCATAGTATCTTCAGTAAATGCTGGATCAATAGTACCTCCAAGCGTTCCTCCCATTGCTATATTCATAATCAAGAAAAAGTCTGCATTAAAAGGTAAATCCGAATTATTTGCTAAAACATAATATTCTACATCATCCAAAAATATTTTAATGGCTGTATCTGTCCACTCAATTGTATATAAATGAAATTCAGAATCTGCATTGGAAATAGAGGTTGTTTCACCAAAACTTGCAGTTTGAGAATTTACATTGTCATACCAATGACAAGTTCCAAGTACTGTATTTTTATCTCCACCTGTTTGTTCCATTATATCTATTTCGCCAGATTGAGGCCATCCAACAGTTGGGAAGTTAGCACCTAACATCCATAAAGCTGGCCAGGTTCCTTGTGCTGAAGGAAGTTTAGCTCTAATTTCTACTCTACCATATGTAAATTCATATAAGCCCTGAGACTTTAATCTTGCTGATGTGTAACCTCCACTACCATCATCTTTGGCAGTGATGATTAAAGAGCCTCCTTGTACAACTGCATTCTCTGAATTATTAGTATAGGTTTGAGACTCGCCATTACCCCAACCACCTGCTCCAAGGTCGTATGTCCATTTTGAAGCATCGGGTGCGCCATCTGTATTAAAATCATCCTCCCAAACTAAATTTGTATGAACATAATTTGGTCCTTGAGTAGGTCTAGTAGAAACAAATTTGTGGTACCAAGCAAAACCATCACCATCTTGAATGATTCTAACAATCATTTCATCAGCCGTAAGAGATATAATATCGTAGGTACTCGCTCCAACATACCAGCCCATAAAACCGCCATCGGAAATTTCAAAAGTAGTCCCTCTATATGGTTCATTATTATAACTTCCTTCAACTGCTGCTTTTGAAGAAGAAGGGGCAAAAGAGACATTCTTCACACCAAACATAGTTGTAGCTACAGTTTCATCGTGACATTGATCTCCTCCTACTCCTAAAACATCTGCATAAGCACCAGGAATAAATGCTGGCCCAACTGTTTGTTCAAATGTCAATCCGTTATTAGTTCTAGTAAATACAAATTCATTAGTATACATACATGATTTTTCAGTATCCCATGGTCCAATAGAATTCCACCAAGCTTCATAAGCAAATTCTCCGTTACCGTAATCATCAGTAACTGGTCCTAAACCAACATGAGTTGGTCTATCTGCTGCCCAAAACCAAGTTTTACTATCTCCAACATTAACTCCACTTAATAAATTTTCAGCTTCAACATCAGCAAAAGAACTAAATACAGTAACATCTATTGATTGACTAGACTTTACACCCGCAGTACCTATGGCATTTACAACTGCAGTATAGGTATGAACACCCGTACTTGAATATACATGAGTATCAGTACCAGATGGAATAGTTTTTTCAGATCCATCTCCAAAATTAATTGTATAACTTAAGGCATTATCAGCAGTAACATTAAACGTTACTTTACCACTACCATCACCATTTGGATTATTAGCATCTTGTCCAAGTATATCTATCGTTATATTAATATTGGATGGAGCAATAATATCTCCAAACTCATAATCTTTATCTTCTTCACAACCAATAAGTACTATAATTGCAATCAAAAGTATTGAGTAAATATTTTTAAATTTTTTCATTTTAATTAAGTTTAAAATTGTGAGATATCATCTATATAAATTGTATAATTATCTGTACCATCACCTTGAGTTCCATTATCCATGATCATTACTAGATTATAAAACTCAATTGATGTGTCTATTCCAGAAAAATCAAATGTTAATTCCTCCCAAGCATTTGCTACAGTTGTAGTTGTAGTAATTTCAGCTGAGGCTGTTACATTAGGCCAAGGAACTGCATCTTCAAATTTCATTAATAAATTCAATCCTGCTCTTGGCGACCAAACTTTAACACTTACACTTGTACCGCTCAAAAATGTGAATTGTTCAGGGACAGTTATTTTAGAACCTGCCCAAGGCTGCCCAGCATTTTTAATCATACGTGCTACCATAGATGATGAATTCCCATTCGTGTCAGGATTTGCTACTACTGATATATCGCCACCATCAAATGAACTTAATTCAAAATTTGGTTCAAAATCTAAACTAGGAGTAGTTGAAATATCATCTATATAAATTGTATAATTATCTGTACCATCACCTTGAGTTCCATTATCCATAATCATTACTAGATTATAAAACTCAATTGATGTGTCTATTCCAGAAAAATCAAATGTTAATTCCTCCCAAGCATTTGCTACAGTTGTAGTTGCAGTAATTTCAGCTGAGGCTGTTACATTAGGCCAAGGAACTGCATCTTCAAATTTCATTAATAAATTTAATCCTGTTCTTGGAGACCAAACTTTAGCAGTAACAGTTGTGTTTGGAAAAGAGAATTGTTCAGGAATTGTTATTTTAGAACCTGCCCAAGGCTGCCCAGCATTTTTAATCATACGTGCTACCATAGATGATGAGTTCCCATTCGTATCAGGATTTGCAACTACTGATATATCACCACCATCAAATGAACTTAACTCAAAATCTTCTTCGAAATCAATTGGTGTAACACCACTAGTTGTAGTTGGGGCTCTATAAAAATATAAATTATCGATAAACACGTCAGAAGTATTTCCAAGTGTATCAAAAAGTAATTGCGTAATTCCTGAAACATCTGTAGTATAATCAGACAATGGTATATCAACACTAACCCATTCTCCCTGAGTAACAGTACCAACTTCTTCGATATCTTCTTTAAGAGGGTCTCCATCAGCATATGAAGTGTTAACTAATTTTAATCCAAGTGTGGTTGCATTAGAGGTCCAGTAATCAAAATGTACACTTTCCATTGAAGATAAATCTGTTGGATTGCCATAATCAGTGACAATTCCAGTATAATTTAGAGCATTATACACCCAAATATTATCTCCGTCAACTTGAATCTCTGTTAATGTTGTTGATTGCCCCCAATTTGGGTTTACTTCACTTAAAGGAACTCCTGTATATTGATCACTATAAATTGATATAACATCTTGTTCAGCAGATTGTGGTGTTGGAGCTGCAGTAATTGGTTGCAAAATTTCAGTAACTTCAAAATCAATTGTATATTCTGTTGTTTCAATAGCTGCCCCTTTTGCAACTACTCTTATTGTATAAATACCTGGATTGGTATATAAATGAGAAACTGTATCACCAATATTTGCAGAAATTGGATCCGTTGATCCTGACTCTCCTGTATAAAAATCATACATTGCTGCATATTCAGCAGTAGCAGTTACATTTACTTGCTTTGATATCGCTGGATCATTTTCTATAGTTACTTCTAGGTTTTGAGGGGCCATAAATGAAACCACTAATTGTTGTGTGATTTCTGCAGATTCCCCTTTAATATTGAAAGCAATTAATCTTACATCATAAGTTCCTTCAGCATAGGTATGATTAGTACTTTCTCCTTGTGTCAATTCTTCAGGTTCTAGCGTATTATCTCCAAAATACACTTCAAACTTTTCTGCTGATGTTGCAGTTGGTGTCAATGTAACTAATCCGGTATTATCTTGAGTTACATTATAAGCTAGACCAAGCTCACTAGGAATCGCTATCGAATCTAAATAAGATAGGTTTCTATTGTCTTCTGTACATGCTACTATAAGTAGCAATAAGAATAACGATTTATAAATACTTTTAATTCTTTTCATTGTCTTAATTTTAATAATTAGGATTTTGTTCCCATCTATTACCTGTCAATTGAATTTCAATTAAAGGTATTGGGAATACTTCGTGTTTACCAGCTACAAAGCCATCAATTTCTGAAGCGGCTCTACCTGTTCTTACTAAATCAAAAAATCTATGACCTTCGCCCAATAATTCGACTCTTCTTTCATGATAAATTGCAGTTGTTAAAGTTGCTCCAGAAGCAGTAACATTATGCATAGTATCACCAAAAGCACGTTCTCTAACTCTATTTAAATAGTTTTGTGCTTTCCCATCATCTATATTACCTCTATTAAATGCTTCTGCAGCCATTAATAATACATCTGCAAAACGAATTGATCGGTAATTATTTGGGTTAGTTAAATTTCTATCTCCTGCTGCAGTATCACTTCTTTTTCGAGGTAAATATTTTCTATTAAAATAACCAGTGTGTTCAAAGCCTGTTCCATATTCTATTCCTGTTTGTGCAGCCCAAGCTTCAATGTCTAAAATTGCTACATCTCTTCTCATATCTCCATCTTCATATGCATCATATGCTTCTTGAACAGGAACGTTAAAACTAAATCCTGAAGAGAAAATATCACCAGAAGAATTTGGTACTGCAACATAACTTCTAACTCCACTAAATCCTACTGCAACATTACCCTCACTACATTGTAAACAATCAAAACTTGCACCTTGATCATCATTATATTGAACTTCAAAAACTGATTCAATGCCATTCTCACCATCATGTTCAAATATTGAATTATAGTCTGAAACTAAATCGTAAGGTCCATTGATAATTAAATCATCCAATACTTGAGATGCTTCAGGAAACTTGTCTTGAAATAAGTAAACTTTTCCTAATAAAGCTTGTGCTGCACCTTTTGTAACTCTACCTTGCTGCGAAGCTGTATATGATAAATTCTCAGCTGCATATATCAAGTCTAATTCAATTTGTGCATACACTTCTGCTTTTGGAGTTCTATCAACATTAAATTGGTCACCAAATAAGAAACGCTTGTCAACAACCAATGGGACATCACCGAACCATTTAACTAATTCAAAATAATAATAGGCTCTTAAAAACCTTGCTTGAGCTAAAACTTGTTCTTTACCAGCAAAGTCGGTTTTATCTTGAAACTCTAAAATAAAATTAGCTCTATTAACTCCCGAAAACATCCATCCCCATATATCTCTCAACTGAGCATTTACTGGAGTGTGAATCATGTCATCAACTTCTTGAATACCTATAACATCTGTTGCACTTTCACCGCCTGCGAGCGTATTGTCAGATGCAATTTCTCCAAGCATTGCATTTAAGTAAGTTGCTTGCAATAAGTCATAAACTCCTACCAATGCATTTTGATAATCTTCTTCAGAATTAAAATAGTCTTCTGAATTTTCATCTAATGAATCAACATTTACAAAATCATCACTACATGAACTTGTTAACCCTATAAAAAAGAGACTTACAAGTAAATATTTTAAATTTATATTTTTCATTTTTCTATTTTTTAAAAATTAACATTTAATCCAAAAATGAATGTTTTTGGTGATGGATAAAATCCTCTATCGATTCCTCCACCAATTGGAGCACCATTCGATGCTGTAGGGTCATAACCTTTATAATCAGTAATTGTAAATAAATTGTTTCCTGAAACATAAAATCTTAATTTATCTAATCCTATTTTTTGAGAAGTATCACTATTCAAGGTATATCCAACTTGAACATTTTGCAATCTCACAAAAGAGCCATCTTCAACATAAAAATCTGAGAATAAAGTATTGCTTGTTGCTCCAGTGGTAACTCTTGGGAAAGAATTACTTGTTCCTGGACCTGTCCATCTGTCTAAGTAATATACTGATTTATTTGCTAAAGCAACATTTCTTTCATAATCTCTAACAATTTCATTACCAATTGAAGCAAATGCATAGGCACTAAAATCAAAGTTTTTATAATTTCCACTTAAATTAAGTCCCATTGTTACATCAGGTATTGGATCACCAATATAAGTTCTATCTTCTTCATTTATTTCTCCATCACCATTAATATCTACAAAGCGTATGTCGCCAGGATTAGCATTAACTTGTGTAGCATGTGCATCAACTTCAGCCTGTGTTTGAAAAATTCCATCAGTTTGCAATCCATAAAAATAACCTATTGGAAAACCAGCTTCCATCCTTGATGGGGCTTCTTGACCAACTCCAAAAGAACCACCAGCAACAAAAGAATTGTCACCATTTACTTCTAAAACTTCGTTATCAAGCGTTGTAAAGTTATAATTAATACTAAAATCAAAATCATCAGAAACATCTTGTTTATAACCAATAGAAAACTCAACACCTTTATTTTCAACAGTTCCAGCATTCACAAATGGCAATCCAGAACCTGGAGCATTTACTCCTAAAATTCCAGAAACTTGAGGCTGAACTAATAGATCTTCAGTAGTTTTTTTGAAATAATCCACTGTAATATCAAACTTATCTAAAAACTTAATATCTAAACCAATATCAAGTGGTTTTTGCTTTTCCCATCTTATCTCTGGATTAGAAAGAGCACCTGTAGCAATTCCAAAATTAATCTCATCATCAAAAATGTATTCGCCTTCGCCATCTAATAATGAAACGAATCTAAATGGTGCAATTCTATCATTTCCTACTACACCATAACTTGCTCTTAATTTTAAGAAATTAATCGATTTTGAATCTTGTAAAAACTCTTCATCTGAAATCACCCATCCAAGTGAAACTGATGGTAGGTAAGCAAATTTATTTGCTGGTCCAAACTTTGAAGAACCATCACGCCTTAAAACAGCTGAAAGTAAATATTTACCATCATAACTATATTGAAGTCTAGTAAAGTAAGACAATAAACGCGAACCATCTATCTTGCTTGGCGCATTGTTTAATATATTATAATCTTCAATTCTATCGGCATCACTCAAACTTGAATCTAAGTTTCCGTCGGTAAAATCAAATCCTTGTCTATTTATTTTATTGTAAAAATTATTTCTAGAAACCGATGTACCTAATAATAATTTAACATCATGAACATCTTTAAAAACCTTTTCATATTTTACATAGGCATCAAAAATATAATCTTCATAAGCAACTTTGTAATTCGTTAAACTATTATTTAACTTATCAAAAACAGTAGAACTTTCACCAAAAGAATTTATTGGGAAAAATGCTTTAGAAAAAACATTTGCATAATTATATTGAAACTTTACATCGGCTGAAAAATTATCTAAAAACTTATAATTTAAACCAACAGTTGGTGCAATTTTATTAACCTCAGTTCTATTAAACGTAGTTGCAATTTGTGCTAATGGGTTAATAATTTCTTGACCAAAACCACTAGCAGGAGTTAAAGTAAAATCACCATTAGCATCAGTAGGCGTTAAATTTGGCCCAAAATTCAATGCATTAAATAATACCGAACCAATATTATTTTCATTCAATCCACTACTTTTAGTATTAGTATAAATTACTGAAGAGTTGAGTTTTAAATCTTCAAAAATATCCACATTAACATTTAACTTAGAAGTAAGCCTATTAAAATTAGATTTTTCTAAGCCAACAATACCGTCTTGATCTAAATAAGATGCACTAAAGTTATATGCTGCTTTTTCTGTTCCTTTGCTTACACTAATATCACTACTACTAACAAAAGCATTTTGAAATACTTCATCTTGCCAATCAGTACCTTGACCTAATGATAAAATATCATTAAATGGTATTGGATCACCATTAGCCGCAAATGCTTCATTAGCCAAAAGTGCATATTCTGTAGCATTTAATACTGGAATTTTTCTTGTTGTGCTTTGTGAACCAACATAGCTGTTAAAAATAAATTTAAAATCTGAATTTTTTCTACCAGATTTGGTAGTTATAATAATAACTCCATTTGCAGCTTGTACACCATATATACCTGCTGTTGCATCTTTCAAAACATTAATAGATTCAATATCCGAAGGATTAATAACACTCAAATCTTCAATTCTGTTACCATCAACAAGAATTAATGGTTGATTATCACCATTGGTAGAAATACCTCTAATTCTAATACTCGATGCTGCACCAGGCGATCCCGATGTTGAAGTAATATTAACCCCTGCTACTTGTCCTTGAAGCGCTTGCTCAATTCGAGTTGGTTTCAATTTCTCTATTGATTCACTAGAAACAATAGCAACAGCCCCTGTAACTTCTTTCTTTTTTAATGCACCATAACCAATAACAACTACTTCATCTAATTTATCAACATTTTGAGGTAATTGTATATTATAATCTACACCAGATCCAACAACTATAGTTATAGTTTCATAGCCTATACTTGAAAAAACAATAGTAGCACTATCACTTACATTACTTAAAGTATAATTACCATCAAAGTCTGTTTGCGTACCTATTGTAGTGCCTTTTACTACAACATTAACTCCTGGAATGGGAGTTCCATCTTCTTTATCAGTTACAACTCCTGAAATTTCATTTTGGGAAAATAAATTCACAGTAATAAGGAGTGCAAAGATTAAATTAATTGAATATTTCATGAATACTAATTTAGTTTTTATAAAAGTAGTTAATCCTCAAATGTGTTGTGAAAAAATTAACATTAAAAAAACTATACAAAAAACATAATAACCATACATAATAAATATAAAATATTGATAATCAGAATTTTATTTAAAAAAATAAATGATTAAATTAATCAAAAATTCAATTAACATAAAAGTAACTGTATAGTTAATGTTGTGTACATATCAAGAATAAAGCCTTGTTATATCTCAAGAATATAACTTACCAGACTAACCTTGTGAGGTAAATTTAATTTTTTACGCAAACGATATCGTTTAACTTCAACACTTTTATGTGAAATATTTAATAATGGTGCTATTTCCTTAGAAGATAAATTAAGTCTTAAGTAAGCACACAATCTTAAATCATTTGGCGTAAGATCATTATGTTTTTCTTTTATTTTACTTAAAAAATCTTTATCAGCATTATTAAACGCTTCTTCAAATAGTTTCCAATCATCGTTATTAGTTATATTTCTATCTATCAACTGTATAACTGATTTAACATCACTCGGTTTTTTTATTGTATTAAGCTCATTTTTAACTCTATTCAAAAACTCATTCTTTTTAATCAAACTCATTGTTGATACAGCCAATTCTCTATTTTTACCGTCAATATCTTTTTCGAGGTTTTCATTTTTCAAATACATTAATTGCTGTTGAATTTCCAACTCTTTTAATTGCATTTCCTTTTGAGATTTCTCTAACAACTTAATTCTCTGCCTTTTATAATAAGTTTTATAAATATTATGCATTAATAAAGAAAAGAGTATTATACTAACAATGTATAAGGTAATCATTAAATTTGACAAATACCACGGTCTATTAATTCTAAAATCGTATGATTTACTTTGAGTTAGTAGTTCACCAACTTTTCCTCTTACAATAAATTTATAATCACCATAAGGTAGATTAGTAAAAGTTGCTGTTGAATTTGTAGTCCAATCGCTCCATTGATTATAAATCCCTTCTAATTTATGTTGGTAACGAACTTCGTGATACTTGTCATAATCAGGAACACTATATGAGAATTCGAAATTATTATATTCATTGACGAATTCACCCTTTATATCTTTATTTATTCTTTTAAATATATCATTATTTTTATGGTTCACTCCTCTTATTTGAGTAATTTCAATTTCAAAATTCTTATTACTTTCTTCGAGTTTATCTAAATCTATTACAATATAACCAGAAGAAGTTCCTAATAGATATTCTTGATTTTTTATATGTGTTATGTTTTCATAACCGCTAAATCCATTCCTTAAACTATAGGGTATTGGCACACTTAAAAGGTTTGGTTGATTGCTAATTGTACCTTGACTTATTCTATTAATATTTTTTTCAGTAAATACCCAAAGATTATTTTTCTTTTTATCAAATGAAGTTTTACCAGATATATAATTTCCTGTTTCAAAAATATTACTCAAAAAAATATTTTTCTTAAACGAGTCATTACCATATTCAAATATCCCCTTATTACTAGAATACATGATTTTATTTCCGTATTTGAAAAGACTAGAGTTTTTACTTTTAACTACAGATGTGTCTTTCAAAACCTTTTTAATTTTTTGTAATTCTTTGTCTAAAATAACTTTAAACACACCTTTATACTCATGATTAACAAAAACTTCATTATCAGTAAAAAAATCAAAGTGCCTTGAAGAAATATTAAAGCCTTGTATTTTATTCCTAAAACTCCAAGCACCATTTACTTTCTCTAATATATTAAGACCGTTATAATTACCTTGTAACAAAAAATTTGGTTTACCTAAAACAGGTTTTAAGTCCCAAGTTCCCTGAATGTTTGCAACTTTCGTTGCAGTACCATTTTTAATGATAAATGTCCCAAAATTATTTCCGCAAAACAAAGTATTATCATACTCAACCAAACACCATACTTGGCCTTGGGTGCCATTAACAAATTTAAACTCACTGGCTGAGTTAATATCTTTATAAAATAAACCTTGGTTAGATCCTATATATAAATAATCATTAAATATTTTACTAGCATATACCGTCCCTAACATACCTTTTTTATCATTAAATATTTTATAAGGTGATTTAAAATTTATACAATTAATACCATTATCTAACGCAAGCCAAACATTCTTTTCCTGATCTTCAAAAACAGATAAAACCGTATTATTTGACAATCCATTTGAAATATTAATTTGATAAATAACTTTACCGTATTTATCCAACTGTATTATTCCATTAGATATAGTGCCCAATAAAAAACTTTCATCTTCCAATTCTAGGGCACTATAAATACTAGAAGATAAAATAACTTCATTATTTAATTTACTATATTCAAGTAATTTATCATTATTAATCTGATAAAACCCTTTATCTTGAGTTAAGAGTAAAAAAGAGTCGTTAAGTCTAAATAAATTAACTATAATGTTATTCTTAACAATATCATTATCATTTATCAATGCAGAAGTGCCGTTTTTTAATATATAAAGTCCTTTATTTATTTGTTGAAAATATATATCATTATTAAACTTATACATTCCTGTTATTGATGTATCAGTTTCGATAAATTTATAAGATGAATCATTAGTATTATAAATATAAATTCTATTGAGTGATTGAAAAAGTATCCAATTATCTATTGGAATAATTTTCCATATTTGTTCATCTTCTACTAATGGTATTTTCAATTTATCAGATAAAGAAGTATAATTTAAGATTCCTTTTTCATCTTTTTCCCAATAACCAAAATCCATATAATTACCTGTGTAAATTCGATTATTTATTGCACAAACAGATCTAAGAATCGTTTCATTAGGTGTTGGATATAATTTCCACTTTGCGCCATTATACTCCAATAATCCTTTATTATTTGCTACATAAATGTATTGGTTCTCACCTTGAGATATTGACCAATTTTGGTTTTCGGCATTATAAACATCTGTATTATACTCTTGAATAGGTGGTCTTTCTTGAGCAAAACTTAAGTTTACAAGTAAAATTGCATATATCAATGTAAAAAATCTATCCATAATTAAGCGAAATATATATAAATAAAAACTACAATTGCGCATATCAATAACCCTATTCTTTTAGAGTATTTCCAAGGAGAAATATCAACTTTTCGAGTATATTCTTGAATATAGTCATCTTTCCTTGGATACAATTTTCCAACAAGCAACATAATACAAATATTTAATATGAATAAAATTGCCATAATATCTAAAAAGTGAAGATAATTTTCTTCTCCAAAAACTAGTGGCTTTAGAATAAACTGGCTAATTATATACATTATTGACCCTAAAATGATTCCTATTTTGGCTGCAATTGCTGGAACCTTCTTAGTTGTAAAACCAATAACAATAATAGATAATATAGGAATACTATAAATTCCATTTATTTCTTGAAGATAATCAAATAAACTATCTGCATTTGCAATAAGAGGAGCAATAATCATTGCGAAAATTGCTAAAACAACCCCAAAAAGTTTTCCATAAGTCACTATAGTTTTCTCATCAGCATTAGGATTAATATGTTGTTTATACACATCTATTCCAAATAATGTTACTGAACTATTTAACACACTATTAAATGAACTTAGAATTGCACCAAAAATAACAGCGGCAAAAAAGCCTAAAAGCGGTTTTGGTAATACTTTATTTACTAGCATTGGATAAGCATCATCTATATTAGAAATATTTCCATTAAATATATGGTAAGCAATAATTCCTGGTAAAACAACAATTAGAGGTCCTAATATTTTCAAAAAAGAAGCAAGTAATAAACCTTTTTGTCCTTCCTTTAAGTTTTTTGCACCTAGTGCTCTTTGAATTATTTGTTGATTTGTACCCCAATAAAATAATTGAACCAACATCATCCCTGTAAAAATAGTATGAAATGGCACAGGAGAATTATCTGTTCCTAAAGAACTAAATTTATCAGAGTTATTAATCATTAGTGTAGAAATTCCGTCAATAATATTACCATTTCCTATATAAAACAATCCAAAAATTGGAATTAAAATTCCACCTACTAATAATCCTACCGCATTTATAGAGTCAGAAATTGCAACAGCTTTCAAACCACCAAACACAGCATAAATAGAACCAATTAAACCAATTCCCCAAACACAAATCAAAATTGACTGTTCTTTAGTCACTTTTAATAATGATGGAACATCAAACATTCCACTCAAAACAACAGATCCAGAATATAAAATTACAGGTAACAAAACCACTACATAACCAGTTAAAAACAAAATCGAAGTAATAGTTTTTGTAGTTACATCAAACCTATTAGCCAAAAATTCAGGAATTGTAGTCAAACCACTTTTTAAATACCTTGGTAATAGGTACAAAGCTGTAACGACTATTGCAATAGCAGCAAGTGTTTCCCATGCCATTACAGAAAGTCCGTTTTCAAATGCCGAGCCATTTAATCCAACAATTTGTTCTGTAGATAAATTGGTCAATAACAAGGACCCTGCTATCACTCCTGCCGTCAAGCTTCTACCACCCAAAAAATATCCTTCAGATGAATTTTCATTAGTATTCCTTGATGCATAATACGCTATAAATGCAACCAAAATTGTAAATCCAAAAAAAGAAACCAAACTAAACATTAGCAAATCATTAATGTAATGGCACTAATATAGTGTAAATACTAATAAATATGATTAAATTTTAAATTTGTATAGTCAGTGTATAGTTTTAATTACACAAATTACACTCCCATACCTACATTCCAAAACAAAAAAAGCCTTCACTATTTTTAGTGAAGGCTTTTAAAAAGAAAGGCGATGACATACTCTCCCACCGATTGGCAGTACC
>CANMWN010000001.1 GCA_947501625.1 uncultured Flavobacteriaceae bacterium | reverse complement strand
GCTCTTGTTTCATTAAACGTCACTACTGCATTTCCACAGTTGTCACTCGCTGTTAATGTCGCTGCTGTTGGTACTGCATCACACTCCGCTGTTATTGTTGCATCTGGTAAGGTACCATCAAACGTTGGGGCTGTCGTATCATGAGCTTCAATTTTTTGTATATGAACAGTAGTCAAACCACACTCATCCGTCGCTGTCCATGTTCTAAATATTCTAAAGCCATTTGGACAACCTGCATAAACTACATTGTTAATTACTTCTTCTTCAAAAGTAACTGTTGCTGTCCCACAGTTATCATCTGCAGTTAATGTTGGTGCAGTTGGAACATCATCACAATCTACATCTAAATCACCTGGCAATGTTTCATTAAAAGTTGGTGCTATAATATCTTGAATAGTGATTGTTTGTGTAACATTAATTGAGTTCCCACAATCATCAGTAACACTGTAAATTCTTGTAATTATTTCTGGACAAGTATTTCCGTCAGAAGAATCTGACACAAATTCTACAATAGGATTAGTTGTAATATCATCAGACTCGTCAGTTACTACTGAAACATCAGGAGAAGGCACTTCAGTGCTACATTCTACTGTAATTGGATCAGGATTTGAAGCCGTTGGACTTTCATTATCAACAACACCAACAATAACCTCAATACTATCTGTACAATCATTTGCATCTTTAACATAAGCAGTATAAGTTCCAGATGTCACATTATTAAAAACACCTGAAGTATTAGAAAAGTCAATATTATCTAGACTAAAACTATAAGGTGTAGAACCGCCTGTTGCACTAACAGTAAAGGAACCGTTATTATCTCCTGGACAATTAACATTGGTTATTGAATCTATTTGAATAGTTAAATCAGTAACTTCTAAAGTGAGTACTGCTGCAGGAGAAGCACATGTATCAACTGAATTATAATAAAAAACATAATACACTCCTGTATTTGAAACAGTTGTATTTGTTAAATGACCACTAGTATCTAATAAATCTGGGTTAGTTGTCCAAGTTAATATTGAACCCGTAGGAGTAGTTGAGGTAACATAATCATTTAAATCTACAGAAAAAGAATCTTCACAAAATGTATCAGTACCATTATTAGTAACTAAACCATTAACTGTTAATTCTGGAGAGTTAGCATAACCTTCAAGAGCAAGCCTCAAACCATCAACTAAAACTACTGATCTTCCTGGATTTCCTGTTTGATAGAAAACATTTACAGATCCTGTAGCATCAGACATAAAGTTTATACAAACAGTTTCCCAAAAAGGATCTATTTCTGTCCATCCAGAAACTCCATCTCCAGGATTCTGAAAAGGCCCTGTAGGACTAGTAGATAATTCGGTTGGAAAATCAGTTAAGGGATGAATAGTTAAATCATTGTGTGTATAAGTAAGAGGATCTGTAATTTGCACCCCTCCAGCATTTATACCAAATTGTAAGTTAGGCACAAACTCAACGAGACTTCCATCATCGTTACTATATCTAGGTATAACAGCAATTTCAAAACAAACAGTATACACCGTATTAGGATGTACTGTTAATGTTTGATTAATAGCTTCATTTCTAAAAGAAAAAATAGAAAATCCTCCTCCATCAGGAGAAGGTGAAATTATAGCAGGTGTATCCATTGCTGCATTTGAATTGGAATAAGAAATGTATTGACCTTCAGAATAATCAACTGTCCCAACATCATTCCAACAATCATACTCTACATTTGCTGCATAAGTACTCCCATCTACTGCAGTAACAAAACCTCCCCAAGATGCATCAGGGTCAGTATCCTCATAGTTAAATGAACCGCAAGTAATAACATTACAAGTTCCTACTGGATTATCAATTCTAGAATTTTGTAAGTTAACTTTCCTAAATTGATTATAACTTATAGCCCTCTTTTTTAATAACTTATTGTAATTCTCAATATATTCAGAAGAATATTTAGATTTAGATGAGTTAAGAATATCATTCTCGCCATCTATTTTTCTTTTATTAATTTCTTGTCCAAAAGAAGTTGTAGACAATAAAACTAATAATGAGATCAGTGCAATTTTAAATAATTTAAATCCTTTCATCATATAGCCCACATTTTTTAATTACAATAATTCTAAAACTTTAATTTAGTGGGATCTAAAGTTTTAGCGTACTAAATTGAGATCATATGTCTCAACAAAATATGTTCTATGATATCGTGGGGGGTTGATAGGATTAAAAAATTGATTTTTATGTCAAAATTTCGAAGCAAACATAGTAAAATAAATATATAAACAAAAAATAATTTTACTTTTTTTTAACAAACGGTTTGATATTTCCTATAAATCGAAGTAAATTTTACAGCAATAGTTCAAATAAATAAATCAAAAAAATGTACTTTTGCCTTTCAATTTTATACACAATTTTATGAGTACTTTTGATGTTACTGTTATCGGTTCAGGGCCAGGAGGTTATGTTGCTGCCATTAGATGCGCACAACTTGGTTTAAAGACTGCAATTATAGAAAAATACAATACTTTAGGTGGAACTTGTTTGAATGTTGGCTGCATTCCATCCAAAGCACTTTTAGACTCTTCACACCACTATCACGATGCTATCAATCACTTTGAAAAACATGGAATTGAAGCATCTAATGTAAAAGTGAACTTCAAACAAATGATTGATAGAAAAGCTGAAGTAGTCTCTCAAACATGTAGTGGAATTGATTTTTTGATGGATAAAAACAAAATCACTGTATTTAAAGGGTTTGGAAGTTTTAAAGACGCTACACATATAAATATAGATGCTGAAAATAATTCAGAAACTATTGAATCAAAGTATACAATTATTGCCACTGGTTCAAAACCATCAACATTGCCTTTTATAAAATTAGATAAAAAAAGAGTTATTACTTCAACTGAAGCATTATCATTAACTGAAATCCCTAAACATATGGTTGTTATTGGTGGAGGAGTTATCGGATTAGAGTTAGGCCAAGTTTATAAACGTCTTGGCTCTGAAGTTTCTGTAATAGAATATATGCCTAAAATTATTCCAACAATGGATGGAATGTTATCTAAAGAATTGCAAAAATCTTTGAAAAAACAAGGGATAAAATTTTACACTGGTCACAAAGTATCTTCAGTTGCAAATAATGGTAATGAAGTTGTTATTACTGCTGATGACAAAAAAGGGAATCCTGTTGAATTCAAAGGAGATTACTGCCTAGTTTCAGTAGGAAGAAGACCTTATACGGATAAATTAGGATTAGAAAATATAGGTATAAAAGTAAATGAAAGAGGTCAAGTTGAAACAAATGACCACTTACAAACTAACATTTCTAACATTTATGCCATTGGAGATGTTGTAAAAGGTGCAATGCTTGCTCACAAAGCAGAAGAAGAAGGAACTATGGTAGCTGAAATTATTGCTGGTCAAAAACCACATATAGACTATAATTTAATTCCTGGAGTGGTTTACACATGGCCAGAAGTAGCATCGGTTGGAAAAACAGAAGAGCAATTAAAAGAAAGTGGTGTAAACTACAAAGCAGGAAGTTTTCCAATGCGTGCACTTGGACGTGCTCGCGCAAGTATGGATATTGATGGTCAAATCAAAGTTTTGGCAGATGCTGAAACTGATGAAATTTTAGGTGTTCATATGATTGGCGCTCGTGCTGCAGATATGATTGCTGAAGCAGTGATTGCGATGGAATTCAGAGCATCATCTGAAGATGTTGCAAGAAGTTCACACGCACATCCAACCTATACTGAAGCAATAAAAGAAGCCTGTCTTGCTGTTGCCGGAAGAGCAATTCATAGTTAAAAAAATAAAAACAATTTATTGTTAAAGCATCTAATTTTTATTAGGTGCTTTTTTATACTCCAAAAAATAAGATTTGTATTTTTGTACGAATGGCAAAAAGAACTCAAAAAATAATTTCGGTAGATAACATTGATGATTTCAAAGTCAAATTATTAAATTGGTCTCAAGCCTATAAAAAAACCATTTGGTTAGATTCAAATACCAAAAACAATCTAAACTCTAACCCAATCAAATCGGAATTTGATGCAGTTCTTGCTGTTGATGCTTTAACAGAAATAACATCTGATTATAAAGATTCATTTTCTAAACTCAAAACGTATCAAAAAAACACCAACGATTATATTTTCGGTTATTTTGGATATGATTTGAAAAATGATATTGAGAAATTACAATCTAAAAATTTTGACGGATTAAAATTTCCAGACCTCTATTTTTTTCAGCCTAAAAAATTATTTTTCATAAAAGAGAATACTGTTGATATAAAATATTTAAAGCAGTTTGAAACTGAAATAGAAACTGATTTAGAAGCAATAAACAACACTACTAACACTTTTGAATCAAAGAAATCAAATGAAATAAAAATCAAACTTCGAATCCATAAAGAAGAGTATTATTCTAAACTAAATAAAGTTTTAGCACACATTTTAAGAGGAAATATATATGAAGTGAGTTTTTGCCAAGAATTTTTTGCTGAAGATTCAACTATAAACCCAATTGAAACCTATCACAACTTAAATAAAATATCTTCTCCACCTTTTGCAACTTTTTTGAAAATTGATGACAAATTTCTACTTTCAGCTTCTCCAGAACGGTTTATAAAAAGAGATCACAATACAATTATTTCACAACCAATAAAAGGAACTATAAAAAGAGGTAAAAATTCAACAGTCGATAAAGCACTAATGTTTCAACTTGAAAATGATATAAAAGAACGTGCTGAAAATATTATGATTGTTGATTTGGTTAGAAACGACCTTTCTAAAACTGCCATAAAAGGAAGTGTAAAGGTTACCGAATTATGCAAAGTTTATACATTTAAACAAGTGCATCAATTAATCTCAACCGTAGAATCGGAAGTAGAAAGTAAAACTAACTCTGTAGATATTATAAAAAGTTTATTTCCAATGGGAAGTATGACTGGAGCACCTAAAATTGCTGCTATGCAAATTATTGAAGAATTGGAAGAAACCAAAAGAGGCTTATATTCAGGTGCAGTTGGTTACTTCTCTCCTACTGGAGATTTTGACTTTAATGTTATTATTCGCAGTATTCTATATAACCAAACAGAAAAATATATCTCCTACTCTGTTGGAGGAGCTATTACAGCAAAATCAATTCCTGAAAAAGAATACGAAGAATGTTTATTGAAAGCCAAAGCCTTACGTGAAGTATTATTGAATTCCTAATTAGTACCTTTGTATTTAAAAATATTTTTTTGCTTCAAAAATTTAAAAAACATATTGATCAAAATCTTTCTTTTTTAAAAGATAAGAAATTATTAATCACTATTTCTGGCGGAATTGATAGTGTGGCGCTTACTCATTTGCTATCTCGTTTGTCATTTGATATTTCATTAGCACATTGTAACTTTAAACTAAGAGGTAACGATAGTGACCTTGATGAAGAGTTTGTTAAAAATCTAGCTGAAAAATTAAATTTGCAATATTTCTCAACTTCTTTTGAAACATATAATTATGCTAAAGAATATAAACAATCTATACAAATGGCGGCTAGAGAATTGAGGTATTCTTGGTTTGAAGAAATCTTAATAGAAAATAATTTTGATTATATCCTAACTGCTCACCATAAAGACGACGTATTAGAAACTTTTTTAATCAATTTCACAAGAGGTACAGGATTAGATGGATTTACTGGAATATCAACAATCAATGGGAAAGTAGTAAGACCATTATTACCATTTTCAAGAATTGAAATTGAAGAATTTGCTAAAGAAAATGAAATTGAGTGGCGAGAAGATATAAGCAACGAATCAACCAAATATTATCGTAATAGAATACGCCATCAAGTCATTCCTGTTTTAAAAGAATTAAATCCAAGTTTATTAAAAACTTTTGATTCAACTTTAGAAAATTTAAATGCAAGTCAACAAATTATTCAAGACCGAATTGAAGAAGTTAAGAATTCAATTATTAGTATTGAAGGTTCAATTACTCGGTTTGATGTTGAAAAATTAAAAGCACTTTCAAATCCAAAAGCCTATTTATTTGAAATTCTAAAACACTACAATTTTACTGAATGGAATGATGTCGAAAATCTTTTAATCGCTCAAAGTGGAAAACAAGTGATTAGTAAAACACACAGACTTGTGAAAGATCGAACTCATTTATTGTTATCCAACATTGAGGGTAAATCAGCAAAAGAATGTTATATAAGCGAAAATTTAAATGACTTCATTAATTCAGACATTCATTTAACTTTTAAAACAATAGATAGTATTAACGATTTTACTAACCAAAGAGAATCTATATCAATCGATAAAAGTTTGTTAAAATTTCCACTTACTGTAAGAAAATGGGAAAAAGGAGACTACTTTTATCCATTGGGAATGCAAGGCAAGAAAAAGTTAAGTAAATACTTTAAAGATGAGAAAATTTCGATTTTGGAAAAAGAAAAAACTTGGTTACTTTGCAACGCCAACAAAGATATTATTTGGGTGATTGGCAAACGCCTTGACAATAGATACAAAACAACAAACAGCACAAACAAAGTCTTAAAAATAAACCTAAAATAATGAAAAAAATATTTGGACTATTCGTTTTACTTTTAGCGTTTTATACAGCTAATGCACAAATATTAGACCCAGTAAAATTTTCAACATCCACTGAAAAAATTTCTGATACCGACTATTATTTAGTTATCACAGCAGCTATTGATAATGGATGGCACTTGTATTCTCAAACGGTTCCAGATGATGGTCCAATACCAACAACCATTTTTATTACAGAATCTGATTCTACAAAAACATTCCAGCTAATAGGAAAACCAATTGAAGAAAAAGGTCATACTTCATTTGATAAAACATTTCAAATGGATATCAAATATTTCGAAGAAACCACTACTTTCAAGCAACGTATTCGTTTATTGACCAATGATAAAATTGACATCAATGGTGAAATTGAATTTATGGCATGCGATGATGGTCAATGTACTCCACCAACTTTCAAAGATTTATCTTTTTCACTTCAAGGAAAAGCAGGAGAATTGGCAACTGAAGATGAAATAAAAAACCTAACTAAAGAAAAAAAAAATGAAGTAACAAAAACTACTTCAAAAAAAACTAACTCAGGTTCAGAAAAAGGACTTTGGACCATCTTTTTAATCGCATTCTTTTCAGGTTTTGCAGCCTTACTTACACCTTGTGTATTTCCTATGATACCAATGACAGTAAGTTTTTTTACTAAACAAAGTAAAAACAAAGCTATTGGAATGAGAAACGCTATAATTTATGGCTTATCAATAGTTATAATTTATGTTTTCCTTGGATTATTAGTAAGTGCAATTTTCGGATCAGATGCCTTGAATGCTTTGGCAACTAATGTATGGTTTAACTTAATTTTCTTTGTGTTATTAGTTGTTTTTGCAGCATCATTCTTAGGAGCATTCGAAATAGTTCTACCAAGTTCTTGGGGAACAAAAGTTGACGCACAAGCCGATAGAGGCGGAATGATTGGTATTTTCTTTATGGCTTTGGCTCTTGCAATTGTATCTTTTTCTTGTACTGGTCCAATCGTAGGAACTTTATTAGTAGAAGCAGCTTCAGGTGGTAATCAAATTGGCCCTATCATTGGAATGCTTGGATTTTCATTAGCAATAGCTTTACCTTTTGCATTATTTGCTGCTTTTCCTGGATGGTTAAACTCACTTCCTAAATCAGGAGGATGGTTAAATACAGTAAAAGTTGTATTAGGATTTTTAGAATTAGCATTGGCTTTCAAGTTCTTATCGCAAGCAGATTTAGTGTTACAACTGCATTGGCTAGAAAGAGAAGTGTTTATAGCAATTTGGGTAGCCATCTTTGGAACATTAGCACTTTATCTTTTTGGCAAAATCAGATTACCTCATGATTCTCCTCTTACACATATTTCTGTTGGTAGACTAAGTTTAGGACTATTATCATTATCTTTTACCATATATATGCTCCCAGGACTTTGGGGCGCGCCATTGAATTTAATTAGCGCCTTTCCTCCACCGCAAGAATATAGTGAATCACCTTATGGTGTAGGATATACAAAAACTGGTGGCGGAAGTACAGAATCACATCAAGATCTTCCTGAAGGGGCACATTTACTTGCGCCACACGATATTTTAGCATTCAATGATTATGACAAAGGATTGGCATACGCAAAAAAAATTAATAAACCTGTGATGATAGATTTTACAGGTTGGGCTTGTGTAAATTGCAGAAAAATGGAGCAAAATGTTTGGGCTAAAAGCAATATTTTACCAATTCTAAAGAATGATATTGTTTTAATCTCTCTATATGTAGATGACAAGCGTAAATTAGCAGAAGACGAGATTGTTGATTCTCAGTTAAAACCTGGAAAAAAATTAAAGTATATAGGACAAAAATGGAGTGAATTACAAGCTGTAAAGTATAAAACAAATACCCAGCCTTTTTATGTACTTATGGGACATGATGAAGAAAATTTAATTGATCCTGTTGGTTACACTCCTGATGTTGACGAATATCACAATTGGCTTACTGAAGGTATTTCAAGTTTTAAATAAACTTTTAGTTTTAATCATTTTATAGATTGACTTTGTTTAAATAACTAAATCACAAATAATTTAGTTACTTTTAGGCGACAACAATTTATCTCACAAAATGATTAAAAAAATCAGGAAAGTAATAAGAGTTCTTATCGTATTATTTGTACTCTTATTCGCTGCCAAATATCTAGTTTCTTATTTCTTAAAACCAACTTATCAAGGTACCGTTGAACTTCAGAGTTTAAAAAATGAAGTAAACGTTTTCTATGACGATTATGGTATTCCCCATATCTATGCCAATAATGAAGAAGATGCACAACGTGCTCTTGGCTATGCTCATGCTCAAGACCGATTATGGCAAATGGAATTACTTCGCCGAATTGCACTAGGAAAACTGTCTGAAATATTTGGTGATAAAGCCCTAGAAAACGACCTCTTTTTTGCTGGACTCGGAATCGAAGAAGCCTCTATAGAAACTGTTAATTCATTAGATAAAAATAGTGATTACTATAGACTTTCTAATGCCTATTTAGATGGTGTAAATCAATTTATTGAAAATGGTCCTACTCCTATTGAATTCATAATTTTAGGAATTGACAAGAAAAAATTTGACTTGATTGATGTATATAATACCTTCGGTTATATGGCATTTAGTTTTGCTGCTGCACAAAAAATTGATCCTATACTTACCAATATTCAAGCGAAATATGGAAATGAATATGTTAAAGAATTAGGAATTGACATTGATCCAAACTCAACATTGATAAAAAATTATAACAAAGCAAATGAACAAATTGCAACTGCAATTAGTAATATTGTGAGCAACTCTCCTGTTCCAGCATTTATAGGTAGTAATAGTTGGATTGTAGCACCAGAAAAAGCAAAAAATGGCAAAGTACTTTTCGCTAACGATCCACATATTGGCTATGCTTCACCTTCGGTATGGTATGAAGCACATGTACATACGCCTACTTATGAAAGTTATGGTTATTATTTAGGTGGTGTTCCATTTCCAGTGTTGTCTCATAATAGAGAATTTGCTTATGGATTAACGATGTTTGAAAATGATGATGTGGATTTTTATACAGAAGAAAATCATCCTACTGATGATACTAAGTATAAATTTAAAGATGGTTATAAAAACTATAAAACAACAGAGAAAATCATCAAAGTAAAAGATACTGAAGATGTAAAACTAATTGTAAAATCAACACACCATGGACCTATAATGAATGATTTGATTGCAACAATTGATTCAGACAAACCAATAGCAATGTCTTGGATTTACACCAAACTTCCAAACAAAGGTTTAAATGCTTTATTTCAAATGTCTCACGCAAAATCCAAAACTGAATTTGACCAAGGTGTTTCTCTCATTCATGCTCCAGGACTGAACGTGATGTATGGTGACGCAAATGATAATATTTCTTGGACTGCTGCAGGAAAACTCTACAAATTTCCAGAAAATGTGAGTACAAAACTCTTTTTGGATGGTGCAAGTGGAGAAAATGAAATTGTAGAATATTTGGATTTTAATCAAAATCCTCAAGCACACAATCCGCCATGGAATTATGTGTATTCTACCAACAACCAACCAGATTCTATTGCAGGAATGTTATATCCTGGATATTATTTACCTGAAGATAGAGGAAAACGCGTGGTCGAATTAATGGAATCAAAAAACGATTGGACTAAAGATGATTATATGAAAATGTTGGTCGATTCTAAATCTTCTACTGCTGAAGAGTTGGTAAAAATTATTAGCAAGAATGTAAAACCAAACTTAGTTAATGACAAAGAAAAAGAAGTGTTCAGTTTACTTGAAAAATGGGATGGAAATTTTGTGAAATCAAGTGTTGGCGCAACGATTTACAACAAGTTTACTTATTTCTTTTTGAAGAATACTTTTGAAGACGAAATAGGAAAAGAGGCTTTTGTGAATTTTATGAATACGCATGTAATGTCACGTGCCATTGCACTGCAACTTGAAAAACAAAACTCTCTTTGGTGGGATGATATCAATACTGATGCTATCAAAGAAAATAAGTCTCAAATTTTAACCAAATCATTTTCTAAAACAGTTGCTTCTCTTGAAAACCAACTTGGAAAAAACCCTAAAACATGGACTTGGAACAGAGTGCATACAGTAACGCACAATCATCCTTTGGGAACGGTTAAATTATTGGATAGAATTTTTAAATTCAATGTTGGAAACTTTGAAATTAACGGCTCAAACGCTGTGTTAAACAACCAAGGATTTGACTTGACCGACAATCCAATAAATGTAGTGATGTCTGGACCATCTACACGTAGAATTGTTGATTTTTCTGATGTTGAAAATAGTGTGAGTATATTACCTACAGGAAATTCTGGAAACCCGTTTAGTAAGTTTTATAGAGACCAAGCAGAAATGTTTGTCAATGGTGAGTTTAGAAAAATGAAACTGAACAAAGAAGAGATAGAAAAGGTGTCTACGAAGTTGGTGATGAAGCAAAAGGAGTAAATAAAATTTGTAGATGAGAACATCAACAATGCATAAAATTACCTTCAGGAAACCACAGGTTTTATTAACATAAAAAATATAAAATAATGATTTTTAGTATAGGTTCACAGTTTTCAAGAGAGTTTTCTCATGAGGAAAGTAATATAACTCATATATTGAAGGATGAATTAAATATAGTTTTTGAAAATAAAAATTACGGAAACAGAATAAACAAGGTTTACATTGGAGTTATTTGTGTATCAAAAGGCTTTGAACCGTTTTTTAAAATACGCCCTTTAAAAATTTATAAAACTGAAAAAGCACTAGAATATGAGTTAAAATTAGATTTTGAAACTTTTAAATTGTCTAATAAAGAAGAAAGAAAATCATTATTAATTGATGAATTTTTAAAAAAGACTAAAGAATGTCTAATGAAAAAAACTATAAATGGTTTTGAAAAAGAAAAGTTTATAAAAGATTTAGAATATTATTTTAAAAACAATCAGATGAAAATATAGATTAGGTAGTGAATAATAACAATTGTTAGTGTTAATGTCATTATTGGTTTTTTATTAACGATAATTAATTTCCATATTTTCCTTACTTTTATAGAAATTAAAAAATATGCTAGTAAAAGTCTTAGGAAGCGCCGTTTTTGGTGTAGAAGCAACAACCATAACCGTTGAAGTTAATATTGACAAAGGAATCGGTTATCATCTCGTTGGTCTTCCTGACAATGCCATTAAAGAAAGTTCGTATAGAATTTCTGCTGCGCTCAATAATAATGGCTACAAACTTCCAGGTAAGAAAATCACTATCAACATGGCTCCTGCCGATATGCGTAAAGAAGGAAGTGCGTATGACCTTACGCTTGCTGTCGGAATTTTAGCAGCATCTAATCAAATAAAAGCAGACGAGATTGACAAATACATTATTATGGGCGAACTCTCACTCGATGGAAGTTTGCAACCTATAAAAGGTGCATTGCCAATTGCTGTAAAAGCACGTGAAGAAGGTTTTAAAGGGTTCATTTTACCAAAACAAAACGCAAAAGAGGCCGCAATCGTAAATGATTTAGATGTCTATGCAGTTGAAAATATCAAAGAAGTGATTGACTTTTTTGAAGGCAAATCGACATTAGAACCTTTGGTTATTGATACTCGAAAAGAATTTTATGACAATCTAGAAAATCCAGAATTTGATTTTGCCGATGTAAAAGGACAAGAGTCCATCAAACGTTGTATGGAAATTGCTGCTGCTGGCGGACATAATATTATTTTGATTGGTCCTCCTGGAAGCGGAAAAACGATGTTAGCCAAAAGATTACCCACAATTTTACCACCAATGACATTACATGAAGCCTTGGAAACTACCAAAATCCATAGTGTTGTTGGACGGATAAAAGAGCATTCTGGTTTGATGAGCACACGTCCTTTTAGAAGTCCTCATCACACAATTTCAGATGTTGCACTCGTTGGAGGTGGCTCGTATCCACAGCCTGGAGAAATTTCGTTGTCACACAATGGTGTTTTGTTTTTAGACGAATTACCAGAATTCAAGCGTACTGTTTTAGAAGTGATGCGTCAACCACTGGAAGATAGAGAAGTGACGATTTCTCGTTCCAAGTTTACGGTGACTTATCCAAGTAGTTTTATGTTGGTTGCGAGTATGAACCCATCACCAAGTGGTTATTTTTCTGACGATCCAAATGCTATTTCTTCTTCTCCTACCGAGATGCACCGATATTTAAGTAAAATTTCTGGGCCTCTCCTCGACCGAATTGATATACATATTGAAGTTCAACCTGTGCCTTTTGAAAAACTGACCGAAGAAAGACGTGGTGAACCAAGCAATGCTATTAGAGAACGAGTGATTAAAGCAAGAATGTTTCAATCCAAACGCTTTAAAGACAATGAACATGTGCATTACAATGCACAAATGAGTGTGAAGCAAATTCGTAAATATTGCGAATTAAACGACGATTCTAAAACTCTTCTTAAAAATGCTATGGAACGTTTGAACTTATCAGCAAGAGCCTATGACAGAATCTTAAAAGTTGCACGTACTATTGCAGATTTAGATAATAAAAATGACATTTCTCCAGATCATATTGCAGAAGCAATTCAATACCGAAGTTTGGATAGAGAAGGTTGGTTGGGATAAACTAAAAATATGTTAAAATCCTATTTTCATTTAATACTTATTTGTCAACTTTGTATTTTTGGTTTACAACAAATCATACAAATTAAAAATGAAAAAAATAGCCTCTTTTATACTAGCATTTGTTAGTACAACTACTTTCTTATTTTCACAATCCAATCCTTTAATCAACACGCCAACTTTAAGTCCTGATGGAAATACAGTTGCGTTTAATTATCAAGGTGATATTTGGACAGTTTCAACCAACGGTCAAAACTTAAAAAGACTCACTATTCACGAAGGTTTTGATGAAAATCCAACTTGGAGCAAAGATGGAAAAACACTGGCTTTCGAAAGTGATAGGTTTGGTAATAAAGACGTTTTTACTATACCGGCAAATGGAGGAAACCCTAAAAGATTAACTTTTTATTCTGGAAGTGATATTGTAACAGATTTCACTGCGGATAATGATATTCTTTTTTCAACAGTAAGACATTTTGTACAAGTCGAAAGAGAGCGTGAAATTCATTCAGTAAATGCCAATGGTGGAACTCCAAAAAGATATTTAGATGCTGTTGGTTTTGACGCAGTCATGTCGCCAAACAAAAAGTTTATTGCGTTCACAAGAGGCACGTGTAGAATTGAAAGAGAAGCCTACAGAGGTCCTGCTAATAGAGATATTTGGTTGTATAACACTTCAAATGATTCTTATCATCAATTAACAACTTTTGACGGTCAAGATTTAGCGCCAGAATGGGCAAATGATTCAACAATTTTATTTCAATCGGCAAGAGATGGTGTTTACAATATTCATGAATTAAAAATTGACGCAAATGGCAATAAAGTTGGTAATGTATCGCCAATCACCAATCTTAAAAAAATGGGCTTATCGTCTTTTGACTTGAGTTCAAATGGTAATGATATTGTGATGCTAGTTGGTGATAAAGTTTCATTGATTGACAGAAAAACTAAATCTAAAAAACCATTAAATATTACTATTAATAGTGATTACAGGTTTGATCCAATTGAGCGCAAAACGTTTTCTAATCGCGCTTCAGAAATAGAGCCTTCTCCTAATGGAAAACTAAGTGCATTTGTAGTGAGAGGAGAAATATTCGTAACTCAAAACGACCCAAAGAAAAGTAAAACGGTTAATCTTTCAGACTCTGCATCAAGAGATTTAGATATCGGTTGGTTGAATGATGAGAGTTTGTTTTTTATCTCTGATAGAAATGGTGTTAAAAACCTATATTTAGTTTCTTCTAGTGATACTAAAGACAAAAATATTTTTACTTCTCTGAAGCATTCAGTAAAACAATTAACAAAGAGCAAAGAAGGAATTAAAAACCCAAGATTATCACCAAATGGCAAGTTCATTTCTTATATCGAAGGCTCTAAACTTTTAGTAAGTGCTATTGATAAAGAAGGAAAGTTGAGCAATAAAACAGTCTTAACAGATAGTTGGGACACACCTTCTTATGTTTCTTGGTCTCCTGATTCTAAATGGCTAGCCTATAGTATTTCAGACTTAAACTTTAATGACGAGATATTTATCCAAAAAGCAGATGGAACAAAAGATGCTGTTAATGTTTCGATGCACCCAAAAGGCGATTATTATCCAACTTGGAGCAAAGATGGAAGTAAATTAGCCTTTTCATCCAACAGAAATAATGGTGATTATGATGTGTGGTTTGTTTGGCTGAACAAAAAAGATTGGGAAAAAACGAAAGAAGATTGGGATGAGGAAGATGATAAATCATCAGCAAAAAAAGGTAAAAAAACAGACAAAAAAGATGACAAAAAAGAAAAAACTGTTGCTGATATTACTATAGATTTTGAGGATATTCACGAGCGTCAAGTACAAGTAACATCTTATACTGGTTCTGAGTTTGTTCAAGGAATTTCTAAAGACGGTAAAACTTTCTTTTATACTACTGGAAATGGCACTAGAGGAAACCCAGACGTACAAAATGACCTCTACAAAATCAAGTGGAACGGAAAAGAAAGAAAAGCCTTAACAAAAGGAAATGCAAGTCCTCGAAACATCAGCATGGATTCAAAATACAGTTACCTTTATTTGGTAGAAAAAGGGAAATTGGCAAGAATTAAAATTGCTGACTCAAAGAAAGAATCATTACCATTTTCTGCAAAAATGAAGATAGATTACTATGCTGAATCTAATCAGATATTTGAAGAGGCTTGGGACGCTATTGAAAAAAGATTCTATGATCCAAATCATCATGGAAGAAATTGGGCTTCATTAAAAAACACGTACAAGCCATTGGCTATGAAAGCGTCAACTAGAGCCGATTTCAAAAAAGTATTTAACAAAATGCTTGGACAAATCAACGCTAGTCACATGGGAATGTATAGAGGCGAAGACCGAAAAAGTGTACAAAAAGAAAGCACAGGAATTTTAGGTGTTGAGTTTGAACCGCAATCAAATGGATCGGTAAAAGTGAGTTCGATTGTTCTTAATTCTGCTGCCGATAGAGAAGCCAACAAATTAAAAGTTGGTGATATTATCACTAGTGTGAACGGTGAAAAATTAAGCAAAAACCAAAACATTTACGAACTTCTAAACGGAACGGCTAATGACAAAGTATTATTGGAAGTTGTCTCAAATGGCGCAACCAAAGAAATCGTTATTAGACCAAAATCGAGCGCTAGAACTGACAACTATAATGCTTGGGTTAAAGAGCGTAAAAGATTGACTGAAAAATACTCTAACGGTAGATTAGGTTATATTCATATTCGTGGAATGAACTGGACAAGTTTTGAAAAATTTGAAAGAGAGTTGATGGCTGCTGGATATGGAAAAGAAGGTGTAGTGATTGACGTACGCTATAATGGCGGTGGATGGACAACCGATTATTTAATGGCAGTATTGAATGTAAAGCAACACGCTTATACTATTCCTAGAGGAGCTGCAAAAAACTTGGACAAAGAGCACAAAAACTTTAAAAGTTACTATCCTTATAGCGAGCGTTTACCATTGGCTTCGTGGACTAAGCCATCAATTGCTTTGTGTAACCAAAATAGTTATTCAAATGCCGAAATTTTCTCTCATGCTTATAAAGAATTGGAGTTAGGCAAATTAGTTGGAATTCCAACTTTTGGCGCAGTAATCTCAACAGGAGGACAAACATTGATTGATGGTTCGTATGTACGTATTCCTTTTAGAGGATGGTTTGTAAAATCCTCTGAAAAAAATATGGATTTTCATCCTGCTGTTCCAGATATTATCATTGCTAACAATCCTGATGACAAAGCAAAAGGAAGAGATACACAGTTGAAGAAGGCTGTTGATGAATTACTAAAAGATTTATAATAATAAAAAAGCAACGTCACACCAACGTTGCTTTTTTTATTCATCTAATCATTTTTAATAAAGGAACTTAATAATATATCTATTCTTCTGTCAATAAAAATTCTTAATTTAGAATCTTATAACCAAACTTCATTTTCATGAAAAATATATTTCTATTTATTGCTTTTTTATTTTTTGTCGGAAATCATACGATTAACGCTCAAGAAAAACAAACCGAAATTCCAGAGGAATATTTTAGTGCTGTTAAATGGCGAAATATTGGTCCTTTTAGAGGTGGTAGGTCAGCAACAGTGACTGGAGTTTCAGGTAAACCAAACCTATTTTATATGGGCGCAACAGGTGGTGGAATTTGGAAAACAAATGATGCAGGTAATACTTGGGAAAATATTTCTGATGGATTTTTTGGAGGTTCAGTTGGTTCTGTTGCTGTATCTGAATATGATAATAACGTGATTTATGTTGGAATGGGAGAAAAAACAGTTCGTGGAAATGTTTCTTCTGGAGATGGAATTTGGAAATCCGAAAATGCTGGTAAAACTTGGCGTCATATTGGATTAAATAACTCAAGACATGTTCCAAGAATGAGAATACATCCTAAAAATTCTGATATTGTATTTGCTGGAGTTTTAGGCGATTTATATAAACCAACTCAAGAAAGAGGTGTATATAAATCTATTGATGGTGGAGAGAATTGGAAACAAGTTTTATTCTCAGATGAAAATTCTGGAGTTGTTGATTTAATCATTGACTCTAATAATCCTAGGATATTATTTGCTACAACTTGGGATGTTAGAAGGACTCCTTATAGTTTGTCTTCAGGCGGTAAAGGTTCTGCACTATGGAAAAGTACTGATGAAGGTGAAACTTGGACAAATATTTCTACCAATAAAGGCTTACCAAATGGAATTTGGGGAATAAGTGGTATTACCATTTCGCCAGTAAATTCTGATATTATTTGGGCTTTAATTGAAAATGAAAAAGGTGGCGTTTACAAATCAATTGACGGAGGTGAAACATGGAAGCTTATCAATTCTGAACGAAAATTACGCCAAAGAGCTTGGTATTATACACGTCTGTATGCAGACACACAGGATGAAGATATTTTGTATGTATTAAATGTACGTTATCATAAATCGACTGATGGAGGAAAAACCTACAAAACCTATAATGCACCTCATGGAGATCATCATGATTTATGGATAGCTCCAGAAAATAATCAGAGAATGATTATTGGAGATGATGGTGGCGCTCAAGTTTCTTTTGATGCAGGAGAAAATTGGAGTACTTATATGAATCAACCAACATCACAATTTTACAGAGTTACAACAGACAATCATTTTCCTTATCGAATTTATGCCGCACAACAAGACAATTCAACTGTAAGAATTTCTCACAGAACAAATGGTCGTTATATTACAGAATCAGATTGGGAAGCTACTGCAGGTGGTGAAAGTGCTCATATTGCTGTTGATCCTTTAAATAACGATATTGTTTATGGAGGAAGTTACGGAGGATTCTTAAGTCGTGTAAATCACAAAACCAATGAAGAAAGAGCCATTAATGTTTGGCCTGATGATCCAATGGGTCATGGGGCAGAAGGATTTAAATATCGTTTCCAATGGAATTTTCCTGTTTTCTTTTCTCCTAATAATAAAAAGAAATTATTTGCCGCATCAAATCATTTACATATAACAGAAAATGAAGGTCAGTCATGGAAAATAATAAGTCCAGATTTAACTAAAAATGACCCAAAAACTCTAGGTCCTTCAGGTGGACCTATTACCAAAGATAATACTGGCGTAGAATATTACGGAACTATTTTTGCTGCAGTAGAATCTGATTATGAACCAGGATTAATTTGGACTGGCTCTGATGATGGTTTGTTACACATTAGTAAAAACAATGGAGAAATCTGGAACAATGTAACGCCTAAAAAAATGCCTGAATGGATGATGATAAATTGTATTGAAGTTGATCCTTTCATTAAAGGTGGAGCATATATTGTAGGAACCAAATATAAAACTGGAGATTATAAACCATATATATATAAAACTGAAAACTATGGTAAATCTTGGAAACAAATAACGAATGGTATTGGAGATGAAGATTTTACAAGAGCCTTAAGGGCAGACCCTAAAAGAAAAGGCTTATTATATGTTGGTACTGAAAGAGGTATGTATATTTCTTTTGATGATGGGAAAAACTGGCAAAATTTTCAACAGAACTTACCAATTGTTCCAATTACAGATTTAACAATTAAAGATGATAATTTAATTGCTGCAACCCAAGGCAGATCTTTATGGATTATTGACGATTTAACTCCCTTACATCAATTAAATGCTGAAACTTTAAAAAAAGAAATGGTTTTATATAAACCAAAAGACGCTTATAATATGAATGGCGGTGGCGGTAGAACTTCTAAAACAGCAGGAACAAATCATTCAGGTGGAGTTTCTATCAATTATTATATTAAAACTATAAATGAAAAAGATTCTATTTCGCTATCTATATTTGATTCAAATGATAATTTAATCAAAAAATACATACGGAATTTCGACAAAGTTAATGATAAGAGAAAAGAGGTTGGAGAATTGAAAGTTGAAGAAGGTAATAATAGCTTCAATTGGAATATGTTATATCCTGGTGCTGAAAAAGTTAAAGGTATGATTTTATGGTGGGCTTCTTTAAACGGACCAAAAGCATTGCCTGGAACTTACAAGGTTGAATTAGCAGTTAATGGTAAAAAAGAAACTCAAACTTTTAATATCTTAAAAAATCCTATTTCAGAAGCAACAGAAGATGATATGAAAGCTCAATTTAATTTTATTAATGAAATAAATAATAAAATGTCTGAAATTCATAAAGCCTTAATAAATATTAAGACAGTAAGAGCGCAAGTAAGTTCACTAAAAAAATCTATTAAAGACAAAGAAAAGCACAAAAACTTAATCGATTTTGCAGATACTTTAGTAAAAGATATGACAAAAATTGAGGAAACACTATATCAAACAAAAAGTAAAAGTAATCAAGACCCTTTGAATTTCCCTATTAGATTAAATAATAAATTAGGGCATTTAAATTCATTAACAAGAATTGGAAATTATGCTCCAACAAAACAAGCTATTGATTTTAAAAATGAAATAACTCAAAAAATTGATGCTGAATTAGCAAAACTAAATGTATTATTTAATAACGGAGTCAAAGAATTAAATCAGAAAGTGAAAGATAGCGATATTGATCTGATTCAGTTAAATTAAAAATAAAAGAAAGGCAACATTAATAAATCAACGTTGCCTTTCAGAAAAAAAAGAAAAAACTAAATTTTACATTGCTCCTAATTCTCTTAAAGAAGCCTCTGAAGCTGCTTTCACATTTGCAGCCGGATTTAATGTTAACGCTTTTTTATAGTTTTTAATTGCATTGGCTTTATCACCTTTTGCTTTGTATCCATCACCTAAACTATCATAACTGTTAGCATTTTTAGGATCATTTTTTACATTCTTCTTGAAATATTCAATTGCTTTCTCATATTGCTTAGCAGCCAAAAATTGATATCCTAATTGATTAATTTGAGCAACTGTAGCTGTTTCTCCTGCTTTGTCAAAAATGGCGTTTGCCTCTTCATATTTCCCTAAAGCATTTAAAATTCCTGCTTTGGTAGTCAATGTTGGAAAACTACTATTGCGTTGGACAGCAATATCAGCCCATTTTAAACCTTCTTCTAGATTTACATTGTTGGCCAGTGTATAAGCAGCGGCTTGTTGATGTCCTTGCCATCCAAAACCTGTTAAAGAACGTAATTGGTCTCTAAAGTTTTGCATAACTAGCGCCTTACCATCAATACTTATTTTAAAAGGAATTTCTTTCTCATCCCATCTTAAGGCCAATACTGTATAGTCATTTCCATATTCAACAAAATCAAAAGTCAAAACATCTGTTTTTGGTGCTTTCTTCGTAATTACATTTACACGAAGTGCATCTTCGCTTTTGTCATAAAAGAAACTTCCCCAAGAAGATGTATTCTTTGAAAAAATTATCGTTGCCTTATCATCTTCATATACTGCCATATGTAATCCATAAGTTCCAGCAGCCAAATCTTGACCTTGAATTTTTACATCATCAGAAAAAGTAATTAAGGTATTCTCATTTGCTCCAGCTCTCCACGGAGTAACTGTTCCTCTAAAATTTTGATTAAAACCATAAGGTACCAATTGACCCCAAATTTTACCACTTCTATCTTGTCCTCTTCTATCAACTAGTTTTGGTCTAGAATAATTTACTGTAATATCAGTAAAACCGATTGTTTGAGACACTTGAGCTTCTGGGCTTGCTGATCTTGGCGTCTTCAATGTTTGCGCTTGTACATTTAATGAACTTAATGTGATTGCTAAAATCATCATTGAGTACATCATAAGTTTAGTAGATGTTTTCATAATAGTGTGTAGAATTATAATTATATGAACAATATTATAAATTAATAAATCGCTCATCCGTTAAGATTCTGTTAATTGGGAAAGTAAAAAATGTTAAAGTTTTAAACTAAAAAAGCCGATACAAAAGTATCGGCTTTACTATTTTACAATGAGACTCCTACCTATTCAGGAATGTCATTAATATCTATAATGCTCAGGTTTGAAAGGACCATTCACTGTTACACCAATATATTCCGCTTGATCTTCTCTCAACTCAGTTAATTCAACACCTATTTTTGCTAAATGTAATTTTGCTACTTTCTCATCTAAATGTTTTGGTAACATATATACGTCATTTTCATAAGCATCAGCATTGTTCCACAATTCAATTTGTGCTAATGTTTGGTTAGTAAACGAATTGGACATTACAAAACTTGGGTGGCCTGTTGCACATCCTAAATTTACCAAACGTCCTTCTGCAAGAATGATAATATCGTTACCGTTTACCGTATATTTATCTACTTGTGGCTTAATAGTATCTTTGGTATGTCCATGATTTTTATTCATCCAAGCCATATCAATTTCATTATCAAAATGTCCAATATTACAAACAATAGTTTTGTCCTTCATTGCTTCAAAATGACGTCCTTGAACTATATCTTTATTTCCTGTAGTTGTAATAACAATATCAGAATTACCAACAACTGTCTCTAATTTCTTAACTTCAAAACCGTCCATTGCCGCTTGCAAAGCACATATTGGATCAATTTCAGTAACTGTTACTATAGAACCAGCGCCTTTAAATGAAGCAGCAGTTCCTTTTCCAACATCTCCATAACCACAAACAGTAACTCTTTTTCCTGCCAACATAATATCTGTTGCTCTTCTAATAGCATCTACAGCAGATTCTTTACAACCATACTTATTGTCAAATTTTGATTTAGTTACCGAGTCATTTACATTAATTGCTGGCATTGGCAATGTTCCAGCTTTAACTCGATCATATAAACGGTGAACTCCTGTTGTAGTTTCTTCAGACAATCCATTAATTCCATCTACCAATTGTGGATAACGATCTAAAACCATATTAGTCAAATCTCCACCATCATCCAAAATCATATTTAATGGCTTTCTATCTTCTCCAAAGAATAATGTTTGTTCAATACACCAATCAAATTCTTCTTCAGTCATGTCTTTCCATGCATATACTGGAGTTCCAGCAGCAGCAATAGCAGCAGCAGCTTGATCTTGTGTTGAGAAAATATTACAAGAACTCCAAGTAACTTCAGCACCTAAAGCTTGCAATGTTTCTATTAATACTGCAGTTTGAATAGTCATATGCAAACATCCTGCGATTCTTGCACCCTTTAAAGGTTGTTCGTTTTTATACTCTTCTCTCAAACTCATTAATCCAGGCATCTCAGCTTCGGCAAGTTCTATTTCTTTTCTTCCCCAATCAGCTAAACTGATGTCTTTTACCTTAAATTTCACATAAGTTGATGTTTCTGTGTTCATAATTGTATATTTTTGAAGTGCAAAATTACAAAATACCTTTGAGAATATATGCCTCTTTATAAATCAATACAAGCTGCAAATCAAACAAAAATCTTAATCTGGAAAATTGAAGAGACTTTTGAAGAACTTTCTAAAGGTATTGAACTGACAAATAGGTGTCAAATTAGAGTTGATTCTATGAAATCGGAGATGCATAGACGAGGATTTATGAGTATAAGACAACTTTTGGCACAATTGGGATACGAAGACAAAGATTTGTATTATGACGCTATAGGAAAACCTCATTTAACCGATGGAAAGTTTATTTCAATCACACATTCTTTTAATTTCTCTGCAATTATTGTTAGTGACGCTAATCCCGTAGGAATAGACATTGAGAAACAACGCGATAAAATTGTACGAATTGCACATAAGTTTACTCCTTTTGAAGAATACAAAACATTGGCAAATCACGATGCGATTGTAAGAAAACTTACTATAGTTTGGGGTGCAAAAGAATCATTATATAAAATATATGAACAAAAAGGGTTGAGTTTTTTACACCATATAGATGTGAAAGATTTTTCATTTGATGATGGTCGAACAATTGCTTTCATTAAATATATTGATGATGACTCTAATTATAACATCTCTTTTTTAGAGTTTGAAGGCTTCACTTGTGTTTATGCTATCAAATAATTATGTCTAAAAATATTTTTGAGCATATTAAAAGTTGTAAATTAAAAGGTCAAAAACTATTGGCAATTTTGTTAGATCCCGATAAATTATCTATTCAAGAATTAGCAATTACAATTCAGAATATTAATTCTAACAAAGTTGATTTTATTTTTGTTGGAGGTAGTAATGTGGCCTTGGGAAAAACATCCGCTTTAATCTCTGAAATTAAAAAATTAACAACTTTACCTATCATATTATTTCCTGGTGATCATTCTCAGATAACTGATGAAGCAGATGCGCTTCTATTTTTATCACTTATTTCTGGCCGAAATCCTGAATATTTAATTGGTCAACAAGTAAAATCTGTTAAAAAACTTAAGGAAACTTCTTTGGAAGTAATCTCAACAGGCTATATCCTCATTGATGGAGGCATAAAAACATCAGTACAAAAAGTGAGTGAAACTACACCTATTTCTCAAACTAATATTGAAGGCATAACCATCACTGCTATGGCTGGAGAATTGATGGGTAAACAACTGATATATCTTGAAGCCGGAAGTGGAGCTGCATTGCCTGCAGACGCAAAAATTATTAAGAATTTATCTGAAAACATTTCAATTCCACTCATCGTAGGTGGAGGAATAAAAAGTAAAACACAATTACAAAACGCTTATAATGCTGGCGCTGATATAGTTGTTATAGGAACTGCATTTGAAAAAAATTCTAACTTTTTAAATGATATACAATGAATGAAGTTATAGATTTCTTTTTAGAGCCTTACAGAAATTCAACTTTGACTGATATATTAGTTGAGGCTACCGCAGCTATTTTTGGAATTTTAAGTGTTTGGTATGCAAAAAAAGAGAAGATATTAGTTTATCCAACTGGGATTATTAGTACTTTTCTATATATTTTTATTTGTTATCGTTTTGTCTTATACGGTGACATGATTGTTAACATTTATTATACGTTTATGAGTATTTATGGATGGTATATGTGGAGTAAAATAATAGATGATGACAAAGGTCATATTCCAATATCTAGAACATCAAAACTAGACAAACTTAAAGCATTTGGAATCTTTGCTTTTACCTCCATATTTGTCATCATAGTTTATCGTTATTATAACGTGATGCCCAATCATTTAAATTTTACAGAAAGTATAAATTACGCTTCAGAAAAACTATTCTCAGGAAATTTAACTAATTTTAGAGAAGGGACACCTTATTTAGATACATTTACAACAGGAATATTTTTTGCCGCTATGTGGCTCATGGCTAATAAAAAAATAGAACATTGGACACTTTGGATTGCAGGAAATATAATTTCTATTCCTCTATATTTTGTTAAAGGATTAGGTTTTACTGGAATTCAGTATAGTATTTTTTTAATCTTGGCAATTTTAGGATATACAACATGGAAAAAGAACTTAGACAAGAAGAAGCAAACATTATTAAAGTAGTTTTATTTGGTCCTGAATCTACTGGAAAAACTACGCTTTCGAAACAACTTGCAAGACATTACAATACTGTTTGGGCACCTGAATATGCTCGAGAATATTTACAAAACAAGTGGAATAATGAGCGTAAAACTTGTGAAAATTCTGACTTAATCCCTATAGCTAGTGGACAAATGAAGTTGGAAAACACACTCGCAAAAAAAGCCGACAAAGTACTTATTTGTGATACTGATTTATTGGAAACTAAAGTGTATTCCGAAGAGTATTATGGTGGATTTGTTGACAAGAAACTTGAAGAAGCAGCCATTGAAAACACCTATGATTTATATCTCTTAACCTATATTGATACTCCTTGGGAAGAAGACGATTTAAGAGATAGACCAGAACAACGATTAGAAATGTTTAATGCTTTTGAAAGTACGTTAAAAAAATATAATAGACCTTATATTCTATTAAAAGGTGATAAAGAGACGCGATTAAAAACTGCAAAAAAAGTTATAGATGAAATTCTCTCTAAAAGAGAAAACTTAGACAGTTTTTCTGATTCTTTAATTGATTTAGATATGCATTTTATGCATCAAAATATAAATCCGGATATGTTCTAATTGACATTATGGGTAAAATAAATTTCAATAACAAAACATTTCTACTAGTTGAAAATTCAGAAAATGGAAAGGTGAATTCTAATACCATATTCAAGTATCAACAAAATGGCAATTTAGTAACCGCTGATTATTCAGGCGGAACAATTAAATATGGTAAAATTATTGCACATTTAGTTGATGATAAACTTCATATGTTATACCAATGCTTCACAACCAATAATGAGTTAAAAGCAGGCAAAGCGATTGCAAATGTTTCTATTAATACATTAGGCAAGATTAAATTGACCTTAAATTGGGAATGGTTAAATGAACCTTTTGAAAAAGGAACTTCAGAGTATAAAGAAGTTTAATTATCTTCTCCTTCTTCTGTTATTATTTCTTCGGTTTTTATTGCTCCCTCCAGAATTAGAATTTTTTGGTTTAGAATTTCGTGATTTATTTCTATTCCTATTATTTTGTTTTGGTTTATTTTCAGATGGTTTGGCTGTTGGTTCAAAACCTTCAACAACTTCAGCTTCCAACTTTTGACCTAATAGTTTTTCTATACCTTTTACATATTCGACTTCGTCAATATCAACCAAAGAGATTGCTTCACCACTAGCCCCTGCTCTACCAGTTCTTCCAATTCTATGGACATAATCTTCTGGAACATTTGGCAATTCAAAATTAATTACGTGAGGCAATAATGGAATATCCAACCCACGTGCAGCTATATCAGTGGCTACTAAAACACGAACCGCACCACTCTTAAAACCCGATAGTGCCTTCGTTCTTGCTCCTTGACTTTTATTCCCATGTATTGCAGCAGAGGAAATTCCTGCTTTTACCAATTTTTCACTCAATCGATTAGCTCGATGTTTGGTACGTGTAAAAATTAATACTTGTTTCCAATTTCCATCAGAAATTAATTTTATTGTGAATTCTATTTTATTGGCTTTATCAACTCTATAGGCTTTTTGCTCCACCATTTCGGCAGTTGAATTCTCAGGTGCCGCTTCCACTAAAACGGGTCTGTATAAAATCCCTTCAGCCAATTTTTTTATCTCTTTAGAAAAAGTTGCCGAAAACAATAAATTTTGTCTTCGCTTTGGCATCAAAGCAATAATTTTTTTAATATCTCTTAAGAATCCCATGTCAAGCATTCTATCTGCTTCATCTAGCACCAGAATATCTACACGCTTTAATGACAAGGCTCTTTGGTCTATTAAATCTAATAAACGTCCAGGAGTCGCAACCACAACATCTACACCGTATTTTAATGACTTTATTTGTGGCTTGGCATTTACGCCACCAAAAATTACCGTAGATTTTATATTTAAATACTGACTGTAATCAACAACATTTTTATGCACTTGAGCAGCCAATTCTCTAGTTGGAGTCAAAACCAATGCTCTTACTGGTCTTCTTCCTTCCTTTTTTGTTTGATGCAATATTTGTAAAATTGGTAAAGTAAAACCAGCAGTTTTACCTGTTCCTGTCTGTGCAGAGGCCAAAACATCTTTACGTTCTAATACTCTCGGAATAGCTTTTTCTTGAATGGGTGAAGGCGTAGTGTAACCTTGTTTTTTTACTGCTTTTAGTAATTCTGGGATTAATCCTAAGGATTTAAATGACATATAATAATTTGTATACCACAAAAGTAAGGTTATTTTATTGGGTAGTAGTTGTAAATAAAATTTAAACAATAAAATCTAAGTTTTTATGTTCAAATATTTATGAATAAACTGATAATACTTTTATTTTTACTTTCAATACACTTTGGGTTTGGTCAATCAACTACTGAAACTCTTTCTATTTCAGATGCTGCCATTTCATTGACCAAAGATAATGTAGTTTATGATCCAAGTTATTTCTCAATCGATTATCCGAATGGAGATGTTCCAAGCAATAAAGGTGTGTGTACGGATGTAATCATAAGAACTTATAGAAAACTAGGAGTTGACCTTCAAAAAGAGGTCCATGAAGACATGAAATCTAATTTTCATAAATACCCAAAAATTTGGGGCTTAAAAACCACCGATAAAAATATTGACCATCGAAGAGTGCCGAATTTAATGACCTATTTTAAAAGAAAAAACGCTGACAAACCAATTACAAATAATCCTGAAGATTATAAACCTGGAGATATTGTTAGTTGGAGTTTGGGTGGCGGAACAACTCATATTGGAATTGTTATTGATAAGAAATCAAATGATGGTAAGAGAAATTTAATCGTTCATAACATTGGCGCAGGACAGGTCTTAGAAGATTGTCTGTTTGATTACAAAATTATTGGTCATTATAGATATAGAAAATAATTCACAATACTCATTTCTAAAATCAAAATTGTTTATACATTTGCACCGTTCTCATAAAGGGGTGCCTATATTGGCTGAGATCATACCCATTGAACCTAGAACAGGTAATGCTGTTTAGGGAGCGAGCGTTTAAATAAGTCTCAAAGACTTGTTTAGCGATGCAAAAAGCAAAGCTTAGTTTTGCAATATGAATTATTCAACAACACCGAATAATTACCTCTTTTTATTCGTTTTAATTAAATTTAAAATGAAAAAAATAATTGTTATTTTTTTATTATTTGTTAGTGCTATAAATGCGCAAGAAGAAACTAAAAAAGATACTATTAATGTATTGGATGAAGTATTGATTTCTGCTGTTCGTGTTAACTCTGAATCTCCAGTAACGCATTCAAATCTGTCAAAAAAAGAAATTTCTAAACGTAATTTAGGGCAAGATATTCCTATTTTGATGAACTATATGCCAAATGTTATCACATCTTCAGATGCTGGTGCAGGAGTTGGTTATACTTACATTAGAGTTCGTGGTTCAGATGCGTCTAGAGTGAATGTTACCGTAAACGGAATTCCTTACAATGATGCTGAAAGTCAAGGAACGTTTTGGGTAAATATGGGAGATTTTGCTTCTTCAACGCAAAGTTTACAATTACAACGTGGTGTTGGAACATCTACTAACGGTTCAGGTGCTTTTGGCGCTAGTTTGAATATCCTTACGGATGCTGTTTCTGAAGAAGCCAATGGAGAAATTTCAAATTCGTTTGGTTCGTATGGTACTAGAAAACACACGGTAAAATTTTCGACAGGAAAGTTAAATGACCATTTAGAATTTTCTGCACGTTTATCAAATATTTATTCTGATGGATATATAGATAGAGCATTTACCGATCTTAAATCTTACTTTTTGCAAGGTTCATATACTGATGAAAATACATTAATTAAGGCATTGGTATTTGGCGGTAAAGAACAAACATATCAAGCTTGGGCTGGTTTAACTGCCGATGAATTAGAAGAGGATAGAAGACAAAATCCTTATACGTATGAAAATGAAACGGACAATTACCAACAAGATCATTATCAACTACATTGGAATGAAAAATTGAATGAAAATTGGTCTACAAATCTAGGATTAAACTTTACTCATGGCGAAGGGTATTTTGAGCAATATAAGGATGAAGAAGATGCTGCCGATTTTAGTAATTTAATTGTTGATGGAAGTGATGTAATTGTTAGAAGATGGTTAGATAATGATTTTTATGTAGTTAATTTTAATACGAATTATAAGACGGATAAACTAAACCTTATCACAGGAGTTTCATATTCAAACTATAAAGGAGATCATTTTGGAGAAGTTATTTGGGGTTCAGAACTAGCACCTAATGTTTCGATAAACGATAGATATTATTTTTCAGATGCAAAAAAAACTGATTTTTCTGTATTTGCAAAAGCAAATTTTAACTTGAATAACAAACTAGCCGCTTATGTTGATTTACAAGGAAGATTCGTCAACTATCAAACCGAAGGTATCACTTCGGATATTACTCCAATTAATGTTGATTCCAAGTTTAATTTTTTCAATCCCAAAGTTGGTTTGACATATAAACTAAACGATAAAAACAATTTGTATACTTCTTTTGCAGTAGCAAATAGAGAGCCTAACAGAAATGACTTTGAAAGCGGAGTATCTACTTACGAAACCTTAAATGATTTAGAGTTAGGTTGGAGATATAGAAGAGACAACATTAAACTGAATACCAATATATACTATATGAATTATAAAAATCAATTGGTGTTAACTGGTGCAATAGATGATGTTGGTGCTCCAATTAGAGCAACTTCTGGTAAAAGTTATAGACTTGGTTTAGAAATTGATGCTGCGATTAGAATATCTGATAAGTTTTCTATCCAACCAAACGCCTCTTTTAGCAGTAACAAAAACAAAGATTTTGTAACTACAATTGATGGTGAATTAGCAAATCTTGGAAATACTAACTTATCTTTTTCTCCTGATGTTGTTATTGGTAATATGTTTACTTATATGCCAGCAGAAAATTTACAGTTTTCATTTTTATCTAAATATGTTGGCAAGCAATATATGAGTAATTTGGATAGTGAAGTTTCAAAAAATGATGTTTTAGATAGTTTTTTTACCAGCGATATAAATGCAATTTATGAACTTGAAACTTCAAAGGTTTTTGAATCAATTGTATTTACTGCTTTAATAAACAATATCTTCAATAAAGAATATGTTGACAGAGGTTATTATTATACCTATGATGATACTTGGTCAGTTCCAGGTGAAACTACAACATTAGATGGTGCAGGTTACTATCCACAAGCAACAAGAAACTTCTTAATTGGAGTTAATTTAAAGTTTTAATAATCAATTAGAGCGTAGTAACTATATTATGAGAGTACTTGATTACTACGCTCTTGATTGACAACTAATAATTATTTTTTTAAGATTGTTTTTATTCGTTGTTCAAATACTTCTTCTTTGACTGGTAATTGAACATCAGCGAATAATTGCATAAAATCTTCAGAATGTTCTGTGGCTCTTTTAGTTTTCATATTTATATGTATAAATTTTGACCACATTACTGCTTTTAATTCCGTTTTGTTTTCATTATACATTCTTAATTCTACTTGAATACTATAAGGTGTATAATTCAACAACTGTGATTGAATTGTTATTACCTCCATAGTATTTGCTGGCTTTATATATGAAATCTGATTCGAACCAACAACCCAACCAACACCTTGTGTAAATGCTATTTTATAAATATCTAAATCAAAATTTTCTACCAATTGATCTTCTCTGGCATTAATAAAGTAATCTATATATTTTGCATTATTTAAATGATTAAATGGATCACAATCTTGAAACCTAACTTTTGTTTTACTTTCTAATATTTTATTCATAATTACTTTTTTATACCGTACGGTATTTTTTTATTTAAAAAAAATTACACTTTTATTTTATCTAATAGTGTATTATCTATATGGTTCATCATTTCGGTTATGTATATTTTATCTCTATGCATGAAAGCCATAAAAATACTACCTTCAATCATTGAATATATATTCTTAGCCGTTAACTTGGCGTTGATGCTATTCGAAATTTCTTTCATTTCTATACCTCTTTGAATTACTTTAATTAATCGTTCTTCAATATCCTTTGATATACTCTTAACTGCTTTGAATAATTTCGAATTTACATTATTTGTATCAGTTGCAACATTTAAGATTGGGCAACCTCCAAGATGCGATGCGTAGTCATAATACTCTCTATAAAAGTTGGTGAGAGCATATAATTTATCAATTGAATTACTATATTTTCCTAATTCATTTTTAATTGGAATCATCACACGATTGACATTGTAATGAAAAGCTTGAATTGCTAGATCCTCTTTATTTTCAAAATTACCATAAATTGCACCCTTACTGAGTTTAGTAGCATATATCAAATCAGTCAAACTTGTTGCTTCATATCCTTTTTTATTGAAAATTGGAGCAACTTTATTAATAATAAATTCTTTAGTTATATCTGATTTAGTTTTCATAGTAAAATTGGTAATAAATGTACAACTGAACCAATAAAGAATAACAATGTAAGTCCAATAACGAACTTACCTTTGATTTTAAGAAAAATAAATTGCTGAATAAATCTTAAAATCCAAAAACCAGCATAACCAAACATAATCCAATATCCTAATATTGAATTCAACAACTCATTTGGCAAAAACAAATAAACAATCGACATAAATAAAAACAAATAAATTAATTGAATATTCATTATTTGAATTACATATTTATTCGCTTTTGACCCTTTATCTAAAGTTTCATTCCACTTAAAAACTTTCCAAAACGAAATATGAAATACAGTTAAAAGCAAATTGTAAATTCCGCAAATAAATAAGAGTTGAAAAATATTCATATTACAAATATAACAAAAAAATACCGATTGGTATATTTTTTCATTTAAATATTTATTATAAACTAAAATTAGTTCTACTTTTCTAAATCAACTTTACAAGTGCTTTTACCTAACATTGAATAGCATGGACAACTGCCAGTTAGAACTGTAAATAAAAGTATAATTGCAACGGCATATAAAACATAAGTAATCCATGATGGATCAAACGCTTTGGTGTAGGCAAAATAAGTTGCAACCAATGCAATTATGACTCTTAGAAGTTTATCCGCATTTCCAACATTTTTTTTCATAATATATAATTATTGTTTATTTACTTATTCTACCTATCGCACAACTTACAAATGATTTTGCTTGTTTAAATACAGTATTATCTTCACCAACTTCTGGATAGCCCATTTTAGATAATTTTTCTTTAACTATTACTAATTGACTTTCGTCATTGTTATCAAACTGAACTTCAGAAGCATCAACATTGACTTCCACATTATCTATACCAGAAATTGATTGTAACCCTTTAATGATAGTATTCGCACAACCACCACATTTCAAATTTTCAATTTGTATTGTTGTCATTTCTACTTATTTTGAGTTACCGTTTTTAAACTTGATTTCCATTTATCAAAACCTCCTTCTAAGTCAAAGATATTTTTAAAACCTGCTTCTTTTAATTTTTTAGAGGCTTTTCCACTTCTTCCTCCAACTTTGCAATATAAAAATATAGGTTTATTCTTATCAAATTTTGATGAAACTTGATTTACAAAATCATCATCAAAAAAATTAATATTAATAGCATTCTTAATATATCCTCCTTCATACTCTTCTGGCGTTCTAACATCCAATAATTGAATTTTATTACTTGCAGCTGATAAATCTTCTACAGATATTGAATTAATAACTGACTGTGTTTCTTCTTTTTGTTTACAAGAACAACTAAAAAGTGAAACTGATAATATAATTGCAAATAATAATTTAAACTTTTTCATTTTTATAATAATTTTAAAATAATTCTCCAGAGGCTCTTCCTTTTATTTTACCAAGATGTTTATATGCAAGTTCTGTAACTTGTCTACCTCTTGGAGTTCTAATAATAAAGCCTTGTTGGATTAAAAAAGGTTCATATACTTCTTCTAAAGTTTCAGAATTTTCACTTACTGCAGTTGCAAGCGTACTGATTCCAACAGGACCGCCTTTAAACTTATCAATAATAGTCGTTAGAATCTTATTATCCATTTCATCTAAGCCATGAGCATCAACATTAAGAGCTTCTAAGGCATATTTAGCAATCTTGATATCAATACTACCATTACCTTTTATCTGAGCAAAATCACGTACTCTTCTCAATAGTGCATTTGCTATTCTTGGTGTTCCTCTACTTCGACCTGCAATTTCAATAGCAGCTTCCATCGAAATGGGTACATTAAGAATTTTTGCGCTACGTTGTACAATTGTAGTTAGTAATTCCGTTTTATAATACTCTAGTCTACTACTTATCCCAAAACGAGCTCTCATTGGAGCTGTAAGCAATCCTGAACGAGTAGTTGCACCAACTAAAGTAAATGGTTCTAAATCAATTTGAACAGACCTTGCATTTGGTCCTGTTTCAATCATGATATCAATACGGTAGTCTTCCATTGCAGAATATAAATACTCTTCTACAATTGGACTTAAACGATGTATCTCATCGATAAATAAAACATCTCTTTCTCCAAGGTTGGTTAACAATCCAGCCAAATCTCCTGGTTTATCCAGTACTGGTCCAGATGTTATCTTAATTCCTGCATCTAACTCATTGGCAAGAATATGTGCTAATGTAGTTTTTCCTAATCCTGGAGGCCCATGGAATAATGTATGATCTAAAGCTTCTCCCCTTTGATTAGCTGCTTGAACAAAAATCTTTAAGTTTTCCAATATTTGATCTTGACCTGTAAAATCATCAAAAGATAGGGGTCTTAATTTCTGTTCTACATCCAATTCTTCATTAGTGTAGTGATCATTATTTGGGTTTAAATTCTCATTCATTTTAACAAAGATAACAAATAAAAAAACCTTTCTAAATCAATAGAAAGGTTTTTATGCTTTTTAATTTTTTCATTTAAGAAGGTTCTTCACCGTCCATTAATGGAGTAGTTTGACAAACCCAATCTTCTTCATGTCCTGGCTTGCTATAATCATAAGCCCAACGATGAACTTCTGGAATTTTTCCAGGCCAGTTTCCATGAATATGCTCAACAGGAGTTGTCCATTCAAGCGTGTTAGAATTCCAAGGGTTTGTTCCAGCCTTTTTACCTTTATAAATACTCCAGAAGAAGTTACCTAAGAAAATCAATTGAGCCAATCCTCCCAAAATTGCAAACATTGTTATTACAACATTTATATCTGCTAAATCATCAAAATATGGGAAAGCTGTATTCGTATAATATCTACGTGGTAAACCTGCCAATCCAACAAAATGCATTGGGAAGAAAACTCCATAAGCAGCTATTGCCGTAATCCAGAAATGCCAGTAACCTAAAGTTTTATTCATTAGTCTTCCAAACATTTTAGGGAACCAATGATAAACTCCAGCAAACATTCCATAAATTGCTGATACACCCATTACTAAATGGAAATGCGCTACAACAAAATACGTATCATGTACATTGATATCTAATGCACTATCTCCAAGGATTAATCCCGTTAAACCTCCTGAAACGAAAGTAGAGACTAAACCAATAGAAAATAACATGGCGGGATTCATCTGTAGATTTCCTTTCCATAAGGTGGTTATATAATTAAATGCTTTTACAGCAGATGGAATTGCAATTAATAATGTTGTAAATGTAAATACTGAGCCTAAAAATGGGTTCATACCTGTAATAAACATGTGGTGACCCCAAACAATTGTAGATAAGAATGCAATTGCTATAATTGATCCAATCATGGCTCTATAACCAAAAATAGGTTTTCGAGAATTGGTTGCAATAATTTCTGATGTAATACCTAATGCTGGTAATAATACAATATATACTTCAGGATGTCCTAAGAACCAAAATAAGTGCTCAAATAATACTGGAGATCCTCCTTGGTAATGTAACACACTACCATCAATAAAGATATCTGACAAGTAAAATGATGTCCCAAAACTTCTATCAAAAATTAACAAGAGTGCTGCTGACAATAATACAGGGAATGATACTACACCAATAATTGCAGTAATAAAGAATGCCCAAATTGTTAAAGGTAAGCGAGTCATTTTCATCCCAACAGTTCTAAGGTTTAAAACTGTAACGATGTAATTTAATGCTCCTAATAATGATGAAGCAATAAATACTGCCATAGATACTAACCAAAGCGTCATACCTGCACCAGAACCTGGAATTGCTTGTGGCAATGCACTTAAAGGTGGATAAATTGTCCAACCTGCTGATGCTGGTCCAGCCTCAACAAATAATGATATTACCATTAATATACTTGATAGGAAAAACAACCAATATGAAATCATATTTAAAAATCCTGATGCCATATCTCTTGCTCCAATTTGCAATGGAATTAATAGGTTACTAAAAGTTCCACTCAATCCTGCAGTCAATACAAAAAAGACCATTATTGTTCCGTGAATCGTTACCAAAGCCAAGTAAATATCTGGACTCATAACTCCTCCATCTTGATGAGTTCCCAAAAATGCTTCAATCAAACTAAACGAATGATCTGGCCAAGCAATTTGTAAACGGAATAACATAGACATAAAAACACCTATAACTCCCATAAAAATACCTGTAATCAAGTATTGTTTAGAAATCATTTTATGATCTTGACTAAAAACATATTTAGTGATAAATGTTTCTTTATGATGATGATCTGACATAATCTATATCTTTTTTATAATAGTATATTTAATTTTTTATTACTTGAGCCATTGTTTGTTGTTCAGCCAACCATTTATTAAAATCAGCCTCTTCATGAACAACAATTTTCATTTGCATATTATAGTGCGATGCTCCACAAATTTTATTACATAACAATAGGTAATCAAACTCATAAGGATCCTCACCCTTTTCTGTTCTTATCTTATTAATATTTTCAACTTTAGCAACAATTTTCTCATCAGCACGCATTTCTTCAGTAGTCATTGTTGGTGTAAATCCGAATTGAGTAACCATTCCTGGAACACAGTTCATTTGTGCTCTAAAGTGTGGCATATAAGCTGAGTGTAAAACATCTTGTGAACGGAATTTAAAAATTACCGGTCTTCCTTTTGGCAAGTGCAATTCACGAACAGGAATATCATCTACAGAGTTTAAATCTGTCATATCTACTCCCATAGTATTTATCCCTTCAATAAATCTAACATTTGCTTTTCCAAGTGTGTTATCTTTTCCTGCGTATCTTGCTTCCCAACTAAATTGTTTAGCATATAATTCAACGACTAAAGGGTCTTCTAAATCAGAAGTATCTGTAATATCAATCCAAACTGAAAGGCCATAAATAATCAATCCTGCTAAAACAACAGCTGGAGTTACTGTCCAAATTGTTTCTAACTTATGACTATCGGCATAAAACAATGCCTTTCTTCCTTTAATTCCACGATATTTATAAGCAAAATAGAATAATAAAAATTGCATGATTGCTTGAACAACCAAAATCAACAACATTGTAATATCATATAATTGATCTGTTTGTTCCCCTTCTATTGATGCTGATTTTGGTAATAATACTGCCCAATATTTCCAAAAAGAAAATATCATCAATCCATAAAAGAAAACCATAAAGGCAAACATCAATTTCCCTTGTTGATCATTATCTTCTTCTGTTGCAATATCCTTTTTTAAATTAAACACATTGGTCAATTGCCAAAAAGTACTTGCGATGAATACTGCTATTAAAATATAAATTAACGCTAACATATTTTTTTATTTTCTAAATATTAATAGTGAAATTGTTCACTTTCTTTCATGAATGGATTTCCTTTTACTTTCAATGGTGCTTTGGTCAAGGCAGTAAATACTACGAATATAAACAAGCCTAAGAAGAACAATGCTGAACCGATAACTTCTGGTGAAATGAATTTCCAGTGTTCACCTACTGATCCTGGAGTAATTAAAATATAAACATCAATATAATGTCCAATTAATACAACAATACCAGCCATTACGATAAACCAAGGCAAACGTTTATAATCACTGTTCATTAATACTAGAACAGGGAAAATAAAATTCATAACAATCATACCTAAAAATAAGCCTTTGATTTCATCAAAACGTTGCGCATAGTAAGTAACTTCTTCAGGAATATCAGCATACCAAATCAGCATAAATTGAGAGAACCATAAATATGTCCAGAATACACTAAATCCAAACATAAATTTTGCTAAATCATGTAAATGACTATCATTTACATATTCCATATACCCTCTAGATTTTAAGTAAATTGTAATCAAAGCTATTGTTGTAATTCCTGAAACAAACATTCCAGCAAAGATATACCATCCGTATAATGTACTAAACCAGTGGTGATCTATTGACATTAACCAATCCCAAGACATCATTGATTCTGAAACTAAATAGAATACTAAAAATGCAGCTGAAGCACCAAATAACTTTTTGTATTGCTTTATATCTCCTTCTTGAGCATTATCTAACGCCAAAGTTCTCTTTCTGGCATATTGACGATACCAAATCCAACCTGCAATATAAATTACAGCTCTAATTAAAAAGAAAGGTACATTTAAATAACTTTTCTTTGCATCCAATAAATGATCATATTTAGGACTAGTCGGATCTACTAACGCAGGATCCATCCAAGCAAACACATGGTTCATATGCATACCAGACAATACTAAAAAGACAAATAAAATAACAGCACCTACTGGCAAATAAGCAGTAATTCCTTCCATTACTCTAAATAGTACTATTGACCATCCTGCTTGCGCTACTTGTTGAATAGCATAAAATGCCAAAGTACCAAGAGCCAACATCATAAAGAAGAAAATGGCTACATATAACGCAGACCAAGGTCTATTTTGTAATTGATGAAATACATGCTCATCATGGGCGGCACTATGACCTTCTTCTCCATGAGAAGCCTCGCTTGCGTGATCATCAACTTTTACTTCTCCGTGACCTGACTTTTCATCAGCATGAGTTGTTGCTTCTCCGTGCCCTGAACCATGAGAATCATGACTCTTAGCAACAATTTCTTTTGCTTGTTCAACAGTACTTGGAGCATTCATAAAACCCCAAACTATCCCAACAAATCCAGCAATCATTAATGCAAATGATAATGTCTTTAATTTTTTTGAAAACTTATACATATCTTCTAAATTCTAATTATAAAGAATTATTTAATTGTTTCTTAATTCTTGAACATAAGCAACAACTTGCCAACGCTCTTCTTCTGTTAATTGTGATGCGTGAGGTCCCATCATATTTTTACCATACATAATTACATGATATATACTACCTTCAGTAATATCTCTGTCTTTATAACTAGGTATCCCCAAAAACTTCTCTCTTTTTGCTAAATCTCCTTGTCCATCACCTTTTGTTCCATGACAAGTAGCACAATAAATATCATACAATGCTTTTCCTCTCTTGGCATCTAAAACTTCTGATGCTAAAGGATTTATTAAATTAGATTTTGCTTCAGCATAACCTTCTTCTGTATTTGGATATTCATATGGTAATTCGTCACCACGAGCAATAGTACCTAGAACTGGTAATCTAGAAGCCATTTTATTTTCATAAATATCATTAACTCCATAAGTCTCATAACTCACAGGTTCATACATATTAGGGAAATATTGAACGTTTGGCTTTCTCTTGTTGTCACACGAAGAAACAACTACAACAAACATCAATAACATTAGTATTTGGATAACTCTTTTCATCAATTTAATGCTTTTCAGTTACTTTAATTTCTACTGCTCCAGTTTTTTTCAAAAATGAAGTCAATTCTTTTTCGTTTCCTTCAACTGCTACTTCCATCACAAACATATCATCTGTAGTTCTTGGATCTGGATTTTCAGCTTCTTTAAATGGCCATAATCTACTACGCATGTAAAATGTAATAACCATTAAGTGCGCTGCAAAAAATACAGTCATTTCAAACATAATTGGAACAAATGCTGGCATATTATAAATCCAAGCAAAACTTGGTTTACCTCCAATATCTTGTGGCCAATCTTGTATCATCATATAATTAGTCATCCAAATAGCAAATGACAAACCACAAAGACCGTACATAAATGCAGTAATTGCAATTCTAGTTGGTGCCAATCCCATTGCTTTATCTAAACCATGAACTGGAAAAGGTGTATAAACTTCTTCAATATGATGATGTGCAGATTTAGTTTCTTTTACTGCCGACATTAATACGTCGTCATCATTATACATTGCTTGTATTACTTTAGAACTCATATCTACTATTTTTTTAATTTCTTAGCCTGACCAGCCCAATCATCACGCTTGGCTCTTCCTTGGAAAGAGTCCATTAATGAATCTAACAAGTCATATTCTTTATTGGTCATTTTACTAACTTGATCAAAAGTATAAATACCAATAGTATTCAATGTTTTTTCTAATTTAGGTCCAACACCACTAATTAATTTTAAGTCATCTGCAGTTTGAGAAGTTGCATCAAAAGATCCCAAACTACTTAACAAACTAGAAGTATTAGCATCTACGTCTACATCAGCAACTGTTTCAACTTCTTTAGTTTTAGTTGGTGTAGATGGTGCAGGATTTGCTCCTCCAGCATCTCTATATCTTTTATAATTATCTCCCGAAGATTTCAAGATTGATTTCACCTCTGCTTGTGCAATTACAGGGAATGTTCTTGCATATAATAAGAACAATACAAAGAAGAATCCAATGGTACCTACATATATTCCTATATCTACAAATGTTGGTGAGAACATTGTCCAAGAAGATGGTAAGTAATCACGGTGTAAAGAAGACACAATAATTACAAAACGCTCAAACCACATTCCAATGTTTACAACAATTGATATAATAAATGAAAAGGCAATACTTGTTCTTAATTTCTTTGACCAGAATACTTGTGGAGAAACCACGTTGCAAGTCATCATCAATAAATAAGCCCACCAATATGGTCCTGTAGCTCTATTTAAAAACGCATACTGCTCATATTCTACTCCAGAATACCAAGCAATAAATAACTCAGTAATATATGCACAACCAACAATAGAACCTGTAATCATAATTACAATATTCATTAATTCTATATGCTGACGTGTAATGTATGCTTCAAGATTAGAAACTTTACGCATAATTATCAATAACGTATTCACCATCGCGAAACCAGAGAAAATTGCTCCAGCAACAAAGTAAGGAGGGAAAATCGTAGTATGCCATCCTGGAATTACCGATGTAGCAAAGTCCATTGATACAATGGTGTGTACTGAAAGTACTAATGGTGTTGCTAAACCTGCTAATACCAAAGATACTTCTTCAAAACGTTGCCAATCTTTTGCACGTCCAGTCCATCCAAAACTTAACAAACTATATATTTTCTTTTGAAATGGTCTTACTGCTCTATCACGTAGCATAGCAAAATCAGGCAATAGACCTGTCCACCAGAAAACTAATGATACAGATAAATAGGTTGAAATTGCAAATACATCCCAAAGTAATGGTGAGTTAAAGTTGGCCCAAAGAGATCCAAATTGATTAGGAATTGGTAATACCCAATACCCTTGCCATGGACGACCCATGTGAATAATTGGGAATAAACCTGCTTGAACTACCGAGAAAATTGTCATTGCTTCTGCAGAACGGTTAATACCCATTCTCCATTTTTGACGGAATAATAGTAATACTGCAGAAATTAATGTTCCTGCGTGACCAATACCTACCCACCAAACGAAGTTGGTAATATCCCAAGCCCAACCAATAGACTTATTTAATCCCCAAACTCCAATTCCAGTTCCAATAGTATATAATATACAACCAATTCCCCAAAGGAAAGCGGCAAGCGATATACCAAAAACTATCCACCATTGTTTGTTTGCTTTTCCTTCAACAGGAGCAGCAACCTCAACAGTAATATCGTGGTAACTTTTATCTCCAATTATTAAAGGCTCTCTTATAGGTGCTTCGTAATGCGACGCCATAATCTATATATAAATTATCTAATTATTATTAATTTTATTATGCTTCCGTATTTCTTACTTTCACTTGATACACCACATTTGGTCTTGTACCAATATGTTCAAGTAAGTGATACGCTCTTTTATCTTCTTTAAGTTTTGCAACTTTACTATTCTTATTATTTAGGTCTCCAAACACCATGGCTCCAGTTCCACAAGCATTTGAACAAGCTGTTTCAAATTCATCATCACCAACTGGTCTTCCTTCTTTCTTCGCTTTTAAGATAGTTGCTTGTGTCATTTGGATACACATTGAACATTTTTCCATAACTCCTCTTGAACGAACAGTTACATCTGGATTTAATACCATTTTACCTAAATCATCATTCATATTGAAATCAAATTCTTTATTGTTGGCATAATCAAACCAGTTGAAACGACGTACTTTATAAGGACAATTGTTTGCACAATAACGTGTACCTACACAACGGTTATATGCCATTTGGTTTTGACCTTGACGACCGTGAGAAGTTGCTGCAACTGGACAAACTGTCTCACAAGGTGCGTGATTACAGTGTTGACACATAATAGGTTGAAACGCAACTTGAGGATTTGCTGATGGATTTTCCATCTCACTAAATTTCTCAATCGCACCAATACCTTCTTCATGCGCTTTTTCTTCTGTCATATCAGAAGAATAATATCTATCAATACGCAACCAGTGCATATCTCTTGATTTTCTTACTTCGGCTTTTCCAACTACTGGTACATTATTTTCGGCATGACAAGCTACCACACATGCTCCACATCCTGTACATGCATTTAAATCGATAGATAAGTTAAAGTGATGTCCAACAGAACGATCAAATTCATCCCATAAATCAACTGTAGTAGCTTCTACTTCTTGATGCTTATACGATACCACTGGAACTGGGTTCCAAGTGTGTTTTGGGTCAAGACTATGGTCATTATAAGTTGCTAAAGTAGTTTCTTTAACAATATCTCCACGTCCCATCATAGTGTTGTGTAACTGCGTACAAGCAAATTCATGAACACCATCAACTTTTTTAAGCGAAACTCCAGATTGTGAAGTATTGAAGTTTTTATAAAAATGATAAGCATTTTTTCCAACTTGCATTTCAGATTTTAATCCTGCCTTACGACCATATCCAAGTGCTAGACCAACAGATCCAGGTGCTTGTCCTGGCTGAATTAATACAGGAATAGTCACTTTAACATCTCCAACAGTTAATTCGCAATAATAACCATTCAACCCACCATCCGCATCATGTAAAGATCTTTGAGTCAAAGAACTTAAAGGCATTGATAAATTAAATTTATCCGCATCTACTTGTGAAATAGTTAAATAATTATCCCAAGTTGTTCTAGTAATAGGATCTGGTAATTCTTGTAACCAAGGGTTATTAGCTTGTTGACCATCTCCTAATCCTGTCTTAGTATATAATTGTAATTCTAATCCGTTTCCTTTAACATTTGCAACACTTCTATATGCAGCGCTTAAATCTACCTCTCCAGTAGTTACTTCTTCTGATGAACTTGCAGAAAAATGACCATCTTGTAATGCTTTGTTAAAAGACTTATCGGCACCTAAAGCTGAAATTTCCGTTTTTATATAGTCATAATACTTTTGTGTATTACCTGTCCATTTTAATAAACAATCTTGGAATTGACGCGTATCGAATAACGGTCTAATTGTAGGTTGCATTAAACTAAACTGACCACTCTTCATTTCAACAACTCCCCAAGATTCTAAATTATGAGGTGTTGGTAATGCATATTGAGTTGCCTGTACAGTTTCATTGTTTACCATAGAAAATGCAACTGATAAGTCAACTTTTCCTAGTCCTTCAACAAAATCTGCTGAATTTGGTAATGTATAAACTGGATTTGAATTGTTAATCAAAATTGCTCCAATTCTACCTGCTTTCATATCAGCAACTAATTGAGCAACTTCTGTATCATTTCCTTGACGCGTATTATTAGTTACTGAAGTATTCATAACTTCACTTCCAATAGCATTGTTAATTGCCATTGCTAATAATTGAGCATTTTTATCTTGAATTCCTGTAACAACTACTGCATTGCTACCTGCTTTTCTAATTTCTTTTACTGCTTTAGCAACATTTGCATCTTTAGCAGAAGCACCATTAACTAACGCATTATATAAATCTGCCAAAATTGCGTTTTGAACAGAAGGTTTTACCATTACACGAACATCAGCATTGGCACCTGAAAGTGTCATGTTTGATTCGAATTGTGTATGGTGAGACATTTTTCCATGATCTGGAATACGTCCTTTAGCATAATCATTATCAAAGTTTCCTCCTTGCCAATCTCCTAAGAAATCTGCACCTACTGAAACTATTGCTTTCGCTTTTGAAAAATCATATGAAGGCAATGCTCTTTTTCCATACATTGCTTCAAATGCATCTATAGCAGCAGATTCAGAAACCGCATCATAAATTACATGGCGAACATTCCCATAATTTTCAGTAAAATCTGCAACTAATTTAGTTGTTGTTGGATTTGCATCGGTACTTGATAAAATTGCGATTGTTTTATTGGCAGCAGCAACTGATGTTAACGCCTTTCCAATTTCATTATCAGCAGTATCCCAAGAAATCGATGAACCTGCTTTTGAAGGTGCTTGCAAACGTAGACTATCATATAAAGACAATACTGAAGCTTGAACACGAGCATTCGTACTTCCGTTTGTATCTTTATTTGGTTCTAATTTAATTGGACGCCCTTCGCGTACTTTTACTAAAACACTTGCAAAATCATATCCATCAGCAATAGTTGACGCATAATAATCTGCTACTCCTGGAGTAATTTCATTTGGTTTAACTACATAAGGAATTGCCTTTTTCACAGGACCTTCACATGATGCTAATGATGCTGCTGCTGTAGAAAAACCTACATATTTTAAGAAGTCACGACGTGTTGTTGAAGATTTCTCTAATGTTTCTTTATCTCCTAAAAAATCATCAGTAGGAATTTCTTCTACAAACTCATTCTGTCTTAACGTATCAACAATAGAACTATTCTCGTTTAGTTCTTCAACACTTTTCCAGTATTTTTTGTTTGATGCCATATCGTTATTTTTTCTCTAAAATCTTAATATTAATAGTGGCACTTACCACATTCTAATCCACCCATTTGTGCTTCGGTAACTTTCTCTACACCGTATTTCTTAGCCAATTGTTCGTGAATTTTCTTATAATAACCATTCTCAGTTAAATCAACTTCTGTCTCTCTATGACAAGTAATACACCAGTCCATAGTTAAAGGAGCATATTGATAAACCTCATCCATTTCTTCAACAGGTCCATGACATTTTTGACATTTTAATCCTGCAACAGTTACGTGTTGTGAGTGATTAAAATATGCAAAGTCTGGCAAATTATGAACTCTCACCCATTCTATAGGTTTCGTTTCACCTGTATATTGCAATTTGTCAGCATCCCAACCTACTGCGTCATATAATTTTTGAATTTCTTTATCCAAAATATCTTTTCCGTGATTACCAATCTTAGTATCATCAGCAACTTCTGAAATGTTCATGTGACAGTTCATACAAACATTGGCAGATGGTATTCCTGATGTCTTACTGTGCTTCGCTGCTGAGTGACAGTATTGACAATCAATTTTGTTATCTCCTGCGTGAATTTTATGTGAAAATTCTATTGGTTGAATTGGTTGATATCCTTGATCAACTCCAACTTGTGACAACCAACCGAACACAAAATAAGCAGTTGCTAACAAGAAGAAAATCACCATTAAGAAGTGCAAGAATTTATTTGCTTTGAAAGCTTCCCAAACATCGTTTGCTTGCTCTGAGAATGATTGCCTTTTTGGAGCATCACCTCTCAACTCATTTACTGTACGATATAAGTTGAATAACATCAACAACATTACCAATACAATAGCACCAAGAATATATAACAAAGTATTATCCTTTTCTTGTTGAACAGGAACCATTGATACTGCTCCAGAACCACCTGCTCCTTCTTCAACTACAACTGGCTTTGTATATTCTAAAATATCATCAATATCTTGATCAGAAAATTGAGGAAATGCCGTCATTGCTGTTGGACTCCACTCTGCCGCTTCTTTAGCGTCTGCATCTACTTTTTGAAATGCAGCATTGTCCTTGATCCAAGCTTTTAACCACTCGTTCGTCCTTTTTTCAGTAATGTCTCTTAACTTTGGCCCTACTAAATCTTTATCCAGTTTATGACACGCAGCACAGTTACTATTGAATAGTTTTTTACCATTCTTAGCATCGCCTTGAGCCGATAAATTGATTGTGAAAAAGAAAAGGAAAGCTAGACTACTAAGGGTCAATCTTGAAAATAGATTGTGTTGTTTCACACTTTTCATACTTATAAATATATGTTTCTTTCTAGTTTGGTACAATATTTTCATTGCAATCTCGTATAGATTAAAATGATGTACAAAAGTACTATTAATTAGTAAGATTTAAAATCTAAAAATAATGTTAAATGTAATTTATATTTATTCTAAATAACTATTTTTTATAACAAATTAATAGACAATAGACTAGATTTGCATTTGATAAGAGTTTTTTCATAAATCGTTAGAAAAATCAATGATAGACATAAAATAAAATTATGATGAATTTTAAACTAAAAACTGCCTTATTCCTTAGTATTTTCATGTTAGGAATTGCATCTATTCAGGCTCAAGAAGATCGCGAGATAAATGATGTGCTGAACAAACGTATTGAGTATAACAAAAACAATAGAAAAGGTAAAGGTTTTAAAATTCAGTTGTATAATGGCAGTGAATCTAAAGCGTATCGAATTAAAGGAAATTTTGAAGCAACTTTTGGAATTGTAGCTGTTTTGAGTTACGAATCTCCTGAATGGAAAGTACGTGTTGGAAACTACAAAACACGTTTGGAAGCCGATAGAGCATTACTTAAAATTAAAGAAAAATTTGCTGGTGCAATTGTTTTAGAAACTGATATTCGATTATAGAAATTAGAGCAACGAAATAAAAAAGCCGATGAAATTTCATCGGCTTTTTTGTTTTATAACTATTGAAAATTATTTCAATTTCTTTTTAACTGCAACTTCTTGATAAGCTTCAATAACATCTCCAATTTTAATATCATTAAATCCTTTTATCTGAATACCACAATCATATCCTTTTGCAACTTCTTTAACATCATCCTTGAAACGCTTCAATGCCATTAATTCACCTGAATGAACTACTACACCTTCACGTATAATACGAATCAATGAGTTTCTGAAAATCTTACCGCTCACAACCATACATCCGGCAATGTTTCCAACTTTAGAAATTTTATAAATCTCTCTAATTTCAACATTTCCAGTAACTTCCTCTTTCATATCTGGAGAAAGCATTCCTTCCATTGCATCACGTAAATCATTTATTGCATCATAAATAATTGAATAAGTTCTAATATCAATTTCTTCTCTGTCAGCAATCATACGAGCATTTCCTGCTGGTCGAACATTAAATCCGACAATAATAGCTTCAGATGCTGATGCTAATAACACATCAGACTCCGTAATTGCTCCAACTCCTTTATGAATTATGTTTAATTCTATCTCACTTGTAGATAATTTTTGGAATGAATCTGTCAAGGCTTCAACTGAACCATCAACATCACCTTTTAAGATAATGTTTAATTCTTTAAAGTCTCCAAGTGCAATACGTCTTCCAATCTCATCAAGCGTAATATGCTTTTGAGTTCTTACAGATTGCTCTCTTTGTAATTGAGAACGTTTTGTTGCAATTTGTTTTGCTTCACGCTCGTCTTCAAATACATGGAATCTATCTCCTGCTTGCGGAGCTCCATCTAAACCTAATATTGAAACTGGTGTTGATGGACCTGCAACTTTCATTGGGTTTCCACGCTCATTAAACATTGCTTTAATTTTTCCACTGTTTTTACCAGCAAGTATATAATCTCCAATTTTTAATGTTCCTTCTTGAACTAAAATCGTAGAAACAAAACCACGACCTTTATCTAAATAAGCCTCAACTACTGTACCTATTGCTCTCTTATTAGGATTAGCTTTTAAGTCTAATAATTCAGCCTCTAATAATACTTTTTCTAATAAATCTTCAACTCCTTGACCGGTTTTTGCAGAAATATCATGTGACTGAATTTTTCCTCCCCAATCTTCGACCAATAGATTCATTGCTGCTAATTGCTCCTTAATTTTATCAGGATTGGCTGCTTCTCTATCAATCTTATTAATAGCAAATACTATAGGAACTCCTGCTGCTTGCGCATGTGAAATTGCTTCTTTTGTTTGTGGCATCACATCATCATCAGCAGCAACAACAATAATTACTAAATCTGTTACTTGAGCACCACGAGCACGCATCGCTGTAAAAGCTTCGTGACCAGGAGTGTCTAAAAATGCAATTTTTTGACCATTTTCTAATTCAACTCCGTAAGCTCCAATATGCTGGGTAATACCTCCAGATTCTCCCGCAATTACATTTGCCTTACGGATATAATCTAATAAAGATGTTTTACCATGATCTACGTGACCCATTACTGTAATAATAGGTGCTCTCGAAATTAAATCTTCAGCAGCATCTTCTTCTTCTACTATTGCATCTTCAACTTCGGCACTTACAAATTCTACTTGATAACCAAACTCTTCAGCAACAATAGTTAATGTTTCTGCATCTAAACGCTGATTCATTGTCACCATCATTCCTAATGACATACATGCTCCAATAATTTGAGTTACTGGAATATTCATCATTGTTGCAACTTCACTTACAGTTACAAATTCAGTAACTTTAAGCACTTTACTTTCTGCTGCTTGGGCTTCTAAATCAGCCTCTGCTTGTTGACGGTGCTGATCTCTTTTATCTCTACGATATTTAGCTCCTTTTCCTTTTTTAGACTTCCCTTGAAGTTTTTCTAAAGTCTCACGAACTTGTTTTTGTACTTCTGCTTCAGATGGCTCTTCTTTAACTACATTTCTTCTTCCACCAGCATTATTTCCTTTATAACCTCCTGATTTATTTCCAAATCTATTATTTCCTTGACCAGAATTTGGTTTGAAATCTTTTTTGATTCTTTTACGCTTCTTCTTATCAGCAGAAGCATTATTATTTCCAGGTTTTTTAGTTTCTTCTGGTTTTTTCTTCTTTGGCTTTTCGAATTGTTTTAAATCAATTTTTCCTGCCAATTTAGGACCATCTAACTTTTTATACTTTGTTTCAATAGTTCCAGATTCAGTAGTGGTTTCCTCCTCTTTCACTTCTGTTTTCTCAACTTTTGACTCAGCAACTTCTTTTGGCTTTACTTCTACCTTTTCTTCAGTTTTTGGTTTAACAACTTCTGCAACTTTCTCTTTTACAACAGATTTTTCCTCTATAACTTCAGCAGGCTTCTCCTCAACAACTTTCTTGACCTTTTTGGGCTCAATATCAATCTTACCAACAGTCTTTAATTCAAGTTTTTCAGCTTTGGCTTTTAAAACTTGCATTTTTGCCTCTTCAGCCAATCTTTCTTTCTCTAGCTTTTCAGCTCTAGCTTGAGCAATTGCCTCTTTCTCTTTTCGTTTCTCCTCTCCTACTTCTTTTGATTCAGCCTTCTTACTTCTATCAGTTTGAAAACCATCAAGCAACACCTCATATTCTTGTTCAGAAATTTTAGTTGTTGGACGCGCTTCCACCTCATAACCTTTACTAGAAAGGTGCTCTACAGCTCTATCTAACGAAATGTTTAACTCTCGTAGAACCTTATTAAGTCGCATTGTTTTGTTTTCCGCCATACTATTTTGTTACTCTTTGATTTTTTCTTTTTTTGATGAAAATTACTAATTAATTTTCAAACTCTGATTGTAAAATATTTTGAACCTCAATAATTGTTTCTTCCTCTAAGTCAGTTCTTTTCACTAATTCAGCAACATCTTTATCTAAAATACTTTTTGCTGTATCTAAACCAACATTTTGGAATTCTTTGATGATCCACTCTTCGATTTCGTCAGAAAATTCTGCTAATTCTACATCTTCATCTTCTACTCCTTCACGCTGAACATCTAAATCATAACCTGTCAATTGACTTGCCAATCTAATATTAACACCATTTCTACCAATAGCTTTAGAAACTTCTTCAGGTTTTAAATATACGTCAACTCTTCCTTTTTTACCATCTTCTCTATCTTCTTCAGTATGAATCTCCATAGAAGTTACTTTTGCTGGGCTCAATGCACGTGCAATAAACAACTGATCGTTTTTAGTATAATTAATTACGTCAATATTTTCATTTCCAAGTTCTCTAACAATACCGTGAATTCTCGAACCTTTCATTCCAACACAAGCACCTACTGGATCAATTCTATCATCATACGAATCTACTGCAACTTTTGCTTTTTCTCCAGGAATCCTTGCTACACCTTCAATAGTAATTAAACCATCAAACACTTCTGGAATTTCTTGTTCAAATAACTTTTCTAGGAATTTAGGCTCGGTTCTAGATAAAATAATTACAGGTTTATTACCTCTAAGTTCTACAGACTTGATAATCCCTCTTACCGATTCTCCTTTACGGAAATAATCTGAACGAATTTGCTCACTTTTTGGCATCACAATTTCATTACCTTCATCATCCAATAAAATAATTGCATTGTGCTTTATATGATGAACCTCTGCGCTATATAAATCTCCTTCTAAATCCTTAAATTGTTTAAATACATTGGTACTATCATGTTCGTGAATTTTTGAAATCAAATTTTGTCGTAGTGCTAATATTGCTCTACGACCTAAATCCATTAACTTTACTTCTTCCGAAACATCTTCTCCTATTTCAAAATCTGGTTCAATTTTGCGAGCTTCACTTAATTCAATTTCCTCATTATCATCTTCAGACATTCCATCTGCAACAACAATTCTATTTCTCCAAATCTCTAAATCTCCTTTATCTGGATTGATAATAATATCAAAATTATCATCCGACCCAAACTTTCTCTTTAAAGCTGTTCTAAAAACCTCTTCTAGCAACGCCATAAGCGTAACTCTATCAATACTTTTGTCAGATTTAAATTCTGAAAATGATTCTATTAATGCTAAATTTTCCATTTTTCTAATTAAAAATAATCTTCACTTTTGCTTCTTTTATTTTATCGTATTTCAATACTACTGATTTTGATACAGTAACTTTTCCTTTTCCAATAGGTTTTGGCTCTCTAGCCTTCCATTCCAATTTTATTTCCTCTTCATTTACCTCCGTCAAATTCCCTTCATATTTTTCAGAATCTAATGTTACTACATTTAAAATTCTTCCAACGTTTTTTTTATATTGTCTTACAACTTTTAGAGGGTTTGAAACATCAGGAGAGGTAACTTCTAAACCAAAATCTTCTTCTTCTCTGTCTAAATTATGCTCAACATGACGGCTGATTCTAATACATTCTTTGAGATTAACTCCATTATCACCATCAACCTCAACATAAATCTTATTGTTTGACTGAAAAGACAATTCAATTAAAAACAAATCTTCATTTTCGTCAAGCGCTTCTTTTACTAATTCTTTTACCTTTTCCTGATTCATTTTTTAGTATAAAAAGAGGGGACTTGATGTCCCCTCCACTATCCAAATTTGTTTGTTTTCGAGTGCAAATATACAATTTATTTTTAATTCTAAAAAATGATTTTATTTTCAATAATTTTTTCTTACATTTACAATACATCCCGCAACTAAAAAACAACTTAATCATGAAAAAAATTCTTGTCCCTATCGATTTTTCAGAACAAGCAGAATATGCTGCTAAAGTTGCTGCTAAAATCGCCGAACGCACTAACGGAAAATTATTATTCCTTCACATGCTAGACCTACCTTCTGATGTGATTGATCCATCAAACTATGGAAAAAACAGCAATTCTCCAACTACGCTTCTCTACATGAAAAGAGCTCAAGAGAAATTTGATAGACTGACCAAAAGGTATTACCTGAGAAATGTTGAAATAGAAAAGTCTGTACTATTTCACAATCCTTTTGATGGTATTATTGAAGAAAGTAAAAAATTAGGAGCAAATTTAATAGTTATGGGATCTCAAGGTATTTCGGGATTTGAAGAAATGTTTGTTGGATCTAATACTGAAAAAGTTGTAAGACACTCTGATGTTCCAGTATTGGTTGTGAAAAACGAAATTGATGACTTTCAATTAAATGATTTAGTTTTTGCTTCGGATTTTGATGAAGAATATAAACCTTCATTTAAAAATGTTGTTGAATTTGCCAATAAATTTGATGCTAAAGTCCATTTATTAAGAGTAATTACACCAACACATTTTGAAAGTTCATATAAAATTAAAGAAAAAATCAAATCATTTGTAGAAAATAGCGACATTAAAGATTACACTATCAACCTCTACAATGACACTTCAATTGAAGAAGGCATTATTCATTTTGGTAAAGAAATGAACGCAGATGCTATTGCTATAAATACTCACAGAAAAAGAGGTTTAACTCACATTCTTAACAACAGTGTTAGCGGAGGAATAACCAACCATGCTATTAGACCTGTAGTTACTTTTAAAGTTTAATTGAGATTAAATTTAGAATAAATAAAAAGGCTTCAAATAAATTTATTTGAAGCCTTTTTGTTGTCCCACAAGGACTCGAACCTTGAATGTCGGTACCAAAAACCGGTGTGTTACCAATTACACCATGGGACAATTGCGGGTGCAAATTTAAAGCAAAGTTTTAATTAGACAAAGATTTTTTTAATTTTTTCATATCCATTAAAATTTTAACAAGATTTTAATATCAAATCAATGTATTTAACGTTTTAGTCCAAAATTAATTTTTAGTAATTTCGCATCTGTAAAAAAATACGTATGTCCAAATTAAATCATCACAAACTAAACACCATTATTGGTTGGTTAGTTTTTGCAATTGCACTGATAACTTACACTTTAACTCTAGAACCTACAGTTAGTTACTGGGATTGTGGCGAATATATTTCTACTGCAGTAAAATTAGAAATTGGACATCCTCCAGGAGCTCCATTATTCCAAATGCTAGGAGCATTTTTTGCAATGTTCACAACTGACGTATCACAAATTGCCTATATGGTTAATTTTATGTCGGCATTGGCAAGTGCATTCACCATCTTATTTTTATTTTGGACAATTACTGCATTGGCTAAAAAAATAATGGTGAAAGATGATGAAGTTTCATTAAGCAGTTCTTATGCAATTTTAGGAAGCGGTATTGTTGGTGCTCTAGCATACACTTTTTCAGATAGTTTTTGGTTTAGCGCCGTAGAAGGTGAAGTTTACGCCATGTCTTCATTCCTTATGGCACTATTATTTTGGCTAGGATTACGTTGGGAAGCAGAAATGCATAAACCAAAAGGAAATAAATGGTTAATACTTATAAGTTTTGTAGTAGGTCTATCATTTGGTGTACATATATTATCACTGCTTGTAATACCTTCGATAGTGCTACTTTATTTCTTTAAAAACTATAAAGAAATCACTGCTAAGAATTTTATTATTGCCAATGTTGTTGCGATCGCTGTTCTACTTTTTGTTTTCAAATTTTTATTCCCATTTACGCTAAAATATTTTAGTGCATTAGAATTATTTTTTATCAATTCTATAGGACTACCATTTAATTCAGGAAGTATAATTGCCCTAATTTTATTAGTCATCGCATTTTATTTTGGTTTGAATTACACAAGAAAAAAAGAGTTCATTCAAGCAAATACCTTAATCCTCTCAATACTATTTGTAATGATTGGATTTTCTTCTTGGTTAATGTTGCCAATAAGAGCTAATGCAAATACTACTATAAACGAGAATAATCCATCTAGTGCTAGAGAATTATTAGCCTATTATAATCGTGAACAATATGGTGATGCAAGTGTTTTTTATGACAAATATTACTCCTTATATTATAAAAGAGAGCAAGACAAGAAAGAGCCTTTTGTAGATGATAAACCAAAATATGAAAAAGATAAAAAGTCTGGAAAATATGTAATTGTAAATGACTACAAAAAAGCAAACCCTAATTTTAGCAATCGTCATAAAGGAATTATTCCTAGGATGGTAGACCCTTCACCAAATGTTGTTAAAAATTACAAAGCAATTGCAGGAATTCCTCAAAGTAGTAAACGTAGGCCAACATTTTTAGAAAATATCAAGTTTATGGTCGATTTCCAATTTGGCTATATGTATGGTCGCTATTTTATGTGGAATTTTGTGGGACGCCAAAATGATATTCAAGGAAAGTTAGATATTCATGATGGAAACTGGCTTAGCGGAATTAAATTTCTTGACGAAATGAGACTTGGACCACAATCAGATTTGCCTGACGATATTGCAAATAATAAAGGTAGAAATACATATTATTTCTTACCATTTATTCTAGGCATCATCGGACTCATATATCAATTAAAGAAAGATAAAAACAATTTTTATACACTCTTAGTATTTTTTGCATTTACTGGTTTAGCTATTATATTTTATACCAATCCTAAACCTTTTGAGCCTAGAGAACGTGACTATGCTGTTGTAGGTTCATTTTACATTTTTGCAATCTGGATTGGCTTTGGAGTATTATCACTATTTGAAACATTTAAACAAATTGTCCCTAAAAAAATAGCATCCATTGGCGTTACTGCAGCCTGTTTAGTTGCGGTACCTTTGTTAATGGCTTTTGAAAATTGGGATGATCATGATCGTTCAGGTCGTTACACTTCACATTTAAATGCTAAAGCATATTTAGATTCTTGTCAAGAAAATGCAATTATGTTTACTATTGGTGACAATGATACTTTCCCTCTGTGGTATATGCAAGAAGTAGAAAATTACAGAACCGATATTAAATTGGTTAACTCAAGTCTTTTTGCTACCGATTGGTATATTGACCAAATGAAGAGAGCAACCTATGATGCTCCTCCTATTCCATCTCAACTTACGCATGATGAGTATAAATATGGAACTATGGATTTAATTTATCATGTTCCTCCAACCGAGAAATTTGTAGATAGTATTATCCCTATAGATTATTTTATGAGATGGATACAAAGCAAAAATGAAGTTACTTTAGTTGAAACTATCAATGATAAATTAGAAAAAACCTATCCTTCAAACAAACTGCGAATTCCTGTAGATAAAGAAGCCGTTTTAAAAAGTGGAATTGTAAAACCAAAAGACGCAGATTTAATTGTACCATATATAGATATTGAAATCGATCCAAGTTCATTATCAAAAAATAGATTGTTAATGCTTGATATGCTTGCAAATAATAAATGGGAGCGTCCAATATATTTTACTGGTGGAGCAAGTGCTGATGAGGAATATATATGGTTGAAAGACTACTTACAATTAGATGGTCTTGCTTACAAATTAGTGCCAATATATAAGCCATTAAATGGTGCAAGTCTTTTTGATATGGGAAGAATTGACGCGGATTTAAATTATGAGTATTATAAGAACATTGATTGGAAAAACATCAATGATGGAAAAATTTATATTGATCCAGAAACTAGGAAAAATGCTGTGTCAGTTCGTAATAATATAACTCGAACTGTTGAAGCATTGATTAACCAAGGTGATCTAGATAAAGCCGAAGAATTATTAGATATGGCTCTTCAAAAAATGCCAGTTGATGGATTCTTACATTATGGCATGTTATTAGGTTATCCTGATGCCTATTATGAACTTAAAAAAACAGACAAAGCAAGAAAAGTTAGTCTAGAATTGATTGAAAAATTTGAACAAAATCTGGAATATTACAGTCAATTTGAAGACAATGATATTGAATTGGTATTTGACAAAATTGAAAACAATTTATTGATGTATGATCAATTGGTTAAAACTACTGCTCAGTATGATACCGAAGAATATACTAATGAAATTAAAGATAGATATATTAAACAACTAGAACTTTTTAGTAGTCTTATTGAAGAATAAATCATGGCTTTTTTTCCAATTAAAACTCCAAACATAATTCAACGTATTTTCAAGAATTATGTTTGGAGTTTTTCATCTTCTAAAGACCAAAAAAAAAGAATCTTTCTAACTTTTGATGATGGTCCTACACCTGAAATAACAGAATGGACACTAAAAGAATTAAAAAAATATAATGCCAAAGCAACATTCTTTTGCATTGGGAAAAATGTAGTTAACCATCCAAGCATCTGTCAAAAAATTCTTGATGAAGGTCATTCTATCGGAAATCATACTCACAATCATTTAAACGGTTGGAAAAGTCGCAATGCTACTTATTTTAAAAATGTTGAGCGTGCTGAAAAAACACTTCAACTTCTCAAAAACTCAGAACAAAGAATTCGAAATTCAAAACTTCTTTTCCGTCCTCCATATGGAAAAATAAAACCTTCGCAAGCAAAAAATTTAAATAAAAAAGGTTATAAAATAATTATGTGGGATGTTTTAAGCGCCGATTTTGACCAGAAAATAACTGTTGAAAAGTGTTTAGATAATGTAACTAAAAATACTAATAACGGAAGCATTGTTGTTTTTCACGATAGTAAAAAAGCAGAAAGTAATTTAAAATATGCTTTACCAAAAGTATTAGCACATTTTTCAGAAAAAGGTTTTGAGTTTAAACGTATTGCTCTACAAGATTAATCAAAGTATTAGCATCTTGCTCGCCAGTTTGACGCCATTTCATCTCGCCTTCCTTGTAAATTATAAAAGTAGGATTGCCCTTGATTCTCAATGCATTAGCAAGTATTTCGTTTTTATCAACATCTATTTTAATTACTTTTGCTTTATCACCAAGAGCAGCAGCAACATCTCTTAAAACAGAATGCAAATCATTCGAATTATTATCTTTCCAATCAGTATAGAAATCTATTAAAACTGGAATATTTGAACTAATTATCTCTCCAAACTTTGCCATAAAATTTTTCAATCAACTTTTTTATTAAACTCAAAATACAATTAAAATATTGTAAACGACTGTATGTCAATATCATTTAAGATTAACAAATATAGCATTTTTATCAATATTTACAAGAAATATTGCTTCACCTATTTGTTAAATCAATCTTAAAATTATCAGATTTAAAAAAAACCGAAGTTTAACTCCGGCTTTTTTGTTTTTAATCAGCAAACTGCAATTCTCCTTTTGCTTCTTGTTCTTTAAACTTTTTGACCAAGTCTAATGCATCCGGAATAACATCACTACATAAAATAATCAAGGAACCTTTTTTAGCATTTTTTACTGCATAAGTTATTGCCTCTTTTTCTGATGGAATGATTGTAGTTTTCTTATTAGGATCTTTTGCTTTAATTCCGTCATTTAACATTTTTATCAATTCTTCCTCGGTTTTACCACGTAATCGTTTGTCTTGACGAATAATTATTTCGTCAAACATTTCAGCGGCAATTCCTCCCATTTCATTATTATCTTCTACTCTTCTATCTCCAATACCAGCGATAATTCCAACTTTTACAGTTGCTTCCAATTCGTCAGTAAACTTTTGAAGCGCTCTCATTCCTGCAGGATTATGAGCATAATCCAATAAAATACTAAAGTCATTGAACTTAAATAAATTCAAACGCCCTGGAGTTTGAGAAGCTGAAGGAATAAAGGTCTCTAAAGCAGCCTTCATATCTTCAATACTTATTCCTTGTACATGAGCAGCAAGAACAGCCGCCAATACATTTTGAATCATAAATTTAGCCTTTCCGCCATAAGTCAATGGAATATGCTCTGCTTTCATTAAACGCATTTTCCATTCACCTCTACAAATAGTCACAAAACCATTTTCATAAACAGCTGTAATACCATTTAATCGTTGTAATGCTTTTACTCTTGGATTATTTTCATCCATAGAAAATAAAGCTACATTACAATCTACATTTCTACGCATATCATAAACTAAGTCATCATCGGCATTTAAAATTGCATAACCGTCAGGTAAAACTGTTTCAGGAACAACTGCTTTTACTTTTGCCAATTGCTCGATGGTATGAATACCTTTTAATCCAAGATGATCTGCTGCAACATTAGTTACAACTGCAACATCACATTTTTTAAACCCTAAACCTGCGCGCAACAAACCTCCTCTTGCGCATTCTAACACAGCAAAATTCACCGTTGGATCTTTTAATACAAACTCTGCACTTGCAGGACCCGTACAATCTCCTGTCATTAATAATCTGTTTTGAATATATACACCATCACTAGTTGTATAACCAACTCTATGCCCTTTCATTTTAGCAATATGTGCTATCAATCTTGTCGTTGTAGTTTTTCCATTGGTTCCAGAAGTAGCAATAATTGGAATTCTTCCTGTATCTCCTTGTTGAGGGAATAGTTTATCTATCACTGGTGCTGCAACATTTCTTGGCAATCCAGTTGTTGGCGCCAAATGCATTCTAAATCCTGGACCTGCATTTACTTCAAGAACTGCTCCGCCAGTTTCAGAAAGTGGTTTAGAAATATCAGTGGTCATAATATCAATTCCACAAATATCTAAATCAATAATTTTTGAAATACGCTCAGCCATGGCAATATTTGCTGGATGAACAATATCTGTCACGTCTTCAGCCGTTCCACCAGTGCTTAAGTTCGCAGTGTCCTTTAATACCAATCTTTCATCTTTATCAAGAACTGACTCTAAGGTATATCCTGCATCTTTTATAATTGTCTGTGTCAATTCATTGGTAGTGATTTGCGTCAACACTTTTTCATGACCATAACCTCTACGAGGATCTTTATTTACTTCATCAATCAATTCTTGAATTGTAGATTTTCCATCACCTATTACATGTGCTGGTGTACGTATTGCCGCAGCAACTAATTTATTATTTATGACCAATAATCGATAATCATCTCCAACTATAAATTTTTCTATAATTATGGCTCCACTTCGTGAACTTTCTTTGGCATGTCTAAAAGCAACAAGCGCTTCATCATAATTTTGAATATTCACTGTGATGCCTCTACCGTGATTCCCATCAATAGGCTTAACAACCAATGGAAATCCTACATAATCACAAGCATCTTCTAAACTTCTTTCTCTTCTGATGATGTCTCCTCTTGGAACCTCAACTTCAGCTTGTTCTAATAAATATTTGGTATCTTCTTTATCACAAGCCAATTCAACTCCAATACTACTTGTCTCGCTTGTTACAGTAGCTTGAATTCTCTTTTGATTTGCTCCATAACCCAACTGACATAAAGAATATTTATTCAAACGAATCCATGGAATACCTCTTGCTTCTGCTTCAGCAATTATTGAACCTGTACTTGGCCCTAACCTATCAGATTCACGTAATTCTCGCATTTCTTGAATATCCTCACTCATATCATATTCTTCTCCAGCAATTAACGCCTCACAAATCCTAACTGCTGCTTTGGCTGCGTAACGCCCTACAGATTCTTCCATATATGCAAACACAACATTATAAACGCCTTCTTCACCATAACCTCTAGTACGCCCAAAACCAACATCCATTCCAGCCAATGTTTGAATTTCAAGAGCGATGTGTTCAATTACATGACCCATCCAAGTCCCATCATCAACACGCATAAAAAAACCACCTTCACATCCCTCTGAACAACGATGAGAATACATTGTTGGAAACATTTTTTTCAATCGCTCAGGAAAACCATCAATCTTATTGGAAGGAAATTCTTCCATTTCTTGAAGGTCCAAGACCATTACTATCAATTTATGACGTCGTACAGACCAATAATTTGGTCCTCTCATTGCATTTATACTGCGTATTTCCATGTTGATTAGTTTTTTTAGTTTAATTTTTTTGTGAAAGATTATAAATATATAAATTTTCAGTAAAAAAATTAGTTTATTTTTGCCCTAATTATTTTATACATAGAAATACCCACAAATGCAATTGATTAAAGGAACGCTTATTCCTATTGGAGGAAATGAAGATAAAGGAAATGAATCGAACGAAAACTACACTTTAGAATTTATTGATGATGGAATATTATTCCACGTAGTTAAAGAATCTGGAGGTATCAACTCTAAAATTGTTGTAATCCCAACTGCATCCAGTATTCCAGTTGAAGTTGGTCAAAATTATCTTGACGCTTTTACGAAATTAGGTTGTACAAATATTCATATTTTAGACATTCGAAGTAAAGAAGATTCAGAAAAAAAGGAATCAATTGAATTGATAAAATCGGCTAATGGAATTATGTTTTCTGGAGGAGACCAATCTAAAATTACTGATAAAATTGGCGGAACTACCATTCATGAAATTCTTTTAGATCGTTATAAAAACGAAGAAGGATTTGTAATTGCTGGAACTAGTGCTGGCGCTATGGCTATGGCAAATGAAATGATTGCTGGCGGAAGTGCTACTGATGCTTTTATCAAAGGTGCTGTTGATATGTATAAAGGTTTAGGCTTGATTCCTGAATTAATTATCGACACACACTTTATTCAAAGAGGTCGTTTTGGAAGACAGTCAGAAGCAGTAGCAAAATTTCCAAACCTTCTTGGTATTGGCCTTGCTGAAGATACTGGAATGATTATTAAAAATGGTAATGACTGTAAAGTTATTGGCTCTGGAATGGTTATACTATTTGATGGGAGTAACTTAACTCACAATAACGAAAAAGTATTAAAAGAAGGTACGCCTATGACAATGGCAAACCTTACTGTGCATGTACTTTCTAATGGAGACTCGTTTGATATTAAAAACAGAAAAGTAGAAGTGCTACCTATTGAAGCGCCTTTTATATAAATTACTTTGAAAAAAGGAATCTCATACTTTTATAGTTATTATTAAAATAGATCCTGCCTTCGCAGGAATTTTACTTATAAATAGAAACCTCTTCATTCCCATTTGAAGATTTACTTGCTCTATACATGCCTTCGGTATTAAAAGGCATTGCAATATTTCCTTGTGTATCTACAGCAATTAATCCACCATCTCCGTTAATTTCCATAATACGTTTATTAATCACCTCATCTGAAGCATCTTGCAATGACATATTTTTATGTTCCATTAAGCAAGCAACATCATAGGCTACTACTCCGCGAATAAAAAACTCACCACTACCTGTACATGAAATTGCGCACGTTTTATTGTTGGCATAATTTCCAGCGCCAATCATTGGACTATCTCCTACTCTTCCCCATTTTTTATTAGTCATTCCTCCAGTAGAAGTTGCTGCTGCGATATTCCCATGTTGATCACAAGCCACTGCACCTACGGTTCCAAACTTAGAATCTTTTTTCACCGAATGGTCCAACTGAAAACTATCCGTATGCTTTATTTCTTTCCACTGTTCGTGACGAAATTCATCATAAAAATATGTGTCATCTTCAACTTTATAGTCTAGTTGCTTTGCGAACTGCATCGCTCCCTCACCAGCCAAAAAAACATGTTCGCTTTTCTCCATGACATCTCTGGCTAAAGATACCGGATTTTTAATTCCGCTTATCAAAGAAACTGCTCCAGCATTTAGTGTTTTACCATCCATTATAGAAGCATCCATTTCGTGCGTTTCTGTTGCAGTAAACACGCTACCTTTTCCTGCATTAAATAAATGCGAATCTTCCAATGCAATTACTGCTGCCTCTACTGCTTTAATTGCTGAACCTCCAACCTCAAGGGCTTTATATCCTATATCTAATGCTGCTTTTAATGCGCCTTTATATTCTTGTTCTTTTTCTGGAGTCATCATTCCTTTGACCAAAGTTCCTGCTCCTCCATGTATGGCTATTGAAAATGTATTCATATTGTATTTTAAAAACGGAAAATTACAAATAGTAATTCAAATAGATAAATAAGTTTCGTAATTTTATAACTTTATTATTTATACCAAATGTCAGAAAAAAAACGTCTTTTTTTAGTTGATGCTTACGCATTAATTTTCCGCGGATACTACGCCTTTATTAAAAACCCAAGAATAAACTCTAAAGGGATGGATACCTCTGCAATTATGGGTTTTATGAACTCTTTATTAGATGTTATAAAGCGTGAACGCCCAGATCATTTGGGTGTTTGTTTTGACAAAGGTGGTAGTGTTGCTAGAAATGAAGTTTTCCCTGAATATAAAGCCAACAGAGATGAAACTCCAGAAGCCATCAAAATTGCAGTTCCGTATATTTATGAGATTCTCAAAGCGATGCATATTCCCATTATGGTAAAAGAAGGGTACGAAGCTGATGATGTAATTGGAACACTGGCAAAAAAAGCCGAAAAAGAAGGTTATCAAACATTTATGGTAACACCTGATAAGGATTTTGCGCAACTAGTAAGTGAAAATATCTTTATGTATCGCCCAGTTTTTGGTGGCGGTTATGAGACTTGGGGAATTCCTGAAGTTCAAAAAAAGTTTGAGGTAGAAAGGCCAGAGCAAGTTATCGATTTTTTGGGAATGATGGGAGATAGCGCAGATAATATTCCTGGACTCCCTGGAGTAGGAGAAAAAACAGCTAAAAAATTCCTAGCTGCTTATGGAAGCATGGAAAATTTATTAGCCAATACGCATGAGTTAAAAGGTAAAATGAAAGAAAAAGTGGAAGGCGCCAAAGAATTAGGTTTGCTATCCAAAGAATTGGCGCGAATTATTTTAGATGTTCCAGTCGAATTTAGCTTTGATGATTTTGAACTTGAGCAACCAGACTCTAAAGAAGTCACTAAAATTTTTACGGAATTAGAATTCAGAAGATTGATAGTTAATTTCAATAATACATTTGCATTAAAAACTGAAACTGAAGAAAAGCCTACTCAAGAAACTGAGACAAAAGACACTAAAAAAACAACTTCTGAGCCCTCTCAATTAGACTTATTTGCAACTCCAACTACAACAAATACTGAAGAAGAAAATATAACTGGATTTAAAGAAGCAAAAAATGTCAATCATTTTTATCAATATATAAATAATGAGTTGTCAAGAAAATTACTAATTAAAAAACTAATTCAGCAAAAATCTGTTTGTTTTGACACCGAAACAACTGGATTAAATCCTTTAACTGCCGATTTAGTTGGGATAGCTTTTTCATACGAAAAAGGAAAAGGATATTATGTGCCCTTTAATGGAACCTTAGATGAAATCAAACAAATATTAGATGAATTTAAACCATTTTTTGAAGATGTAACCATTGAGAAAATCGGTCAGAATATAAAATATGACATTAAGGTTTTACATAAATATAATATTGAAGTTAAAGGACCAATTTTTGACACCATGTTAGCACATTATCTGATTAATCCAGATATGAGACACAACATGAATGTTCTTGCTGAAACTTACTTAAACTACCAACCAATAGCTATAGAAAACTTGATAGGTAAAAAAGGTAAGAATCAAAAATTGATGAGTGATGTAAGCATTGAAGAAATTACTGAATATGCAGTTGAAGATGCTGATATTACATTTCAATTGAAAGAAGTTTTTGAAAAAGAGTTAGAAAAAAACAACTTAACGAAACTGTTTAAAGAAATTGAAATTCCGTTAGTAAAAGTACTCTCAGAGATGGAAATTGAAGGAATTAATGTTGACGGCGATTTCCTAAAAAGCCTTTCTGAAGATTTAACCAAAGATATTTTGGAACTTGAAAGCAAAATCTACGGAGAAGCAAAAGTTGAGTTTAATTTAGCATCTCCAAAACAACTTGGTGAAGTGCTTTTTGATCATTTAAAATTGGTTGACAAACCAAAAAAGACAAAAACTGGTCAATATAAAACGAGTGAAGATGTACTTTCATATTTAGCCAAAGATCATGAAATTGTTGCTAATATTCTTCAATGGCGTGGATTGGTGAAATTAAAAAATACATATGTTGATTCGCTTCCAAATGAAATAAATAAAGAAACGCATCGAATTCATACAACTTATAGTCAGGCAGTTGCAGCAACTGGAAGGTTAAGTTCCAACAATCCTAATTTACAGAATATTCCTATAAGAACTGAACGCGGAAGACAAGTGAGAAAGGCATTTGTTCCAAGAAACAATGATTACATCCTTTTAGCTGCCGATTATTCTCAAATTGAATTGCGTTTAATTGCTGAATTAAGTGGTGATGAAGCTATGAAAGAATCGTTTAAAAACGGAGAAGATATTCACCGAGCAACAGCAGCAAAAGTATTTAATGTCCCAATTGATGAAGTGACTCGTGAACAAAGAAGTCATGCCAAAACAGTTAATTTTGGAATTATTTATGGTGTTTCTGCTTTTGGATTAAGCAATCAAACCAATTTAAGCAGAACTGAATCTAAAGAACTGATTGAAGCCTATTATCAAACCTATCCTACACTAAAAAATTATATTTCCAAACAAGTAGATTTTGCAAGAGATCATGGTTATGTTGAAACACTTTTAGGTCGCCGTAGATATTTAAAAAACATAAATTCGCAAAACGCAATAGTTCGTTCAGGTGATGAACGAAATGCTGTAAATGCTCCTATTCAAGGAAGTGCTGCAGATATAATCAAAATTGCAATGATAAATATTCAAAACCTATTTGAAAAAGAAAATTATAAGTCTAAGATGTTACTTCAAGTGCATGATGAATTGGTTTTTGATATCCATAAAGATGAACTTGAATTATTGAAACCTATCATTAAAAATGAAATGGAAAACGCCTATAAACTTTCTATTCCTCTCGATGTAGATTTAGATATTGGAGAAAATTGGTTGGATGCGCATTAAAAAGAATATGAAATGTTAAATTTTTTTTCTTAAATTTGACTTCAGGCTAACTAACTAACTTCACGACGGTAAATTTATAATTGATAAATACTATTAATTATGAAGTATTTTATTAATAATATTTAATTAGTACAGTCTTTATACAATTGCATGTTAAAAACCAAAACCCCTTTAATAGAAGAAAATTCTACCCATGATGTCATAAAGACATTGTTATATTTTGACACGTTCAAATACCCTATAACTTCTGACGAATTAGCCTATTACAGTAAATTTAAAGATACTGAAATAAAATCTGTTCTTAAAAATTTGATTAAAAAAGAAGTTATTTATTCTAATGAAGAATTTTATACAACTATAAATGATACTTCATTGGTTTCGAGAAGAAAAAAAGGGAATTTAAAAGCTGAAAAAACGTTCGAAAAGGCAAAAAAAATGTCAGCGTTTATTAGCCAATTTCCATTTGTTGAAGGTGTTTTTTTATCAGGATCTATTTCTAAAGGTTTTCTAGGAGAAGATGATGATATAGATTATTTTATCATCACAAGTCCAAATAGATTGTGGCTTACAAGAACACTACTAATTTTGTATAAAAAAATATTTCTATTTAACTCAAAAAAATATTTTTGTGTCAATTATTTTATGAGTTCTAATGCTTTAGAAATTTCAGAAAAAAATAGATTTACAGCAACAGAGTTTGTAACACTTATTCCAATGAGTGGTAATGGAATTTATAATAGTTTGAAAGAAAATAATTCTTGGGTTTTAAATTATTTTCCAGCATTTTCAAAGCAAAATAAAGTTTCAGAAAACATCAAGAAAAATTTAGTGCGAAAATCTTTAGAATTCGTTTTTAGTGGAATAATTGGTGATTATTTAGATGCTTTAACGATGAAAATAACTAAAAGGCATCAAGAAAATAAGTTTAAAAAATTTAAACTTAAAGATTTTAAAGTAGCGTTTAAAGCTCAAAAGCATGTTTCAAAGCATCATCCTGGAAATCACCAGAAAAAAGTGATAGACTCTTTGAATATAAGTATTCAAGAGTTTAATAACAAACATCAATTTTCTATTCCGTTAGAAAAATGAAAAATGTACTTTTTACACATTCCTATTTTTACCAAATGGACCCTAAACAATGGAAAAATCAAACTCCTTTTCCTCCTTTAGGCACAATCTATGCTGCAAGTAACCTTAGAGAAAATGGATATAACGTTTCCCTTTATGATGTAGGCCTTAAAGAAAATCCAAGTGAGTTAAAATCAATTTTAAAAAAATCAAAACCAAATTATTTGGTGATATATGATGACGGTTTTAACTATCTCACAAAGATGTGTTTGACCAAAATGCGTGAAGCATGTTTTGAAATGATATCTTATGGAAAAGCGCAAAATTGTACCGTAATTGTTTCTAGTTCAGATTCGACAGATCACTATAAAGAATATATAGATAAAGGCGCTGATTTTATAATTATTGGTGAGGGTGAACAAACTTTATTAGAACTTATTAATTCGCTTGAGAATGATACTAATTATTCCAATGTAACTGGAATTGCTTATCGAGAAAAAAACGAATACATTAAAACTAATAAAAGACTGGTTTTAAAAAATCTTGACCAACTTCCACTTCCTGCTTGGGATTTGATAGATGTAGATTCCTACAAACAAATTTGGAAAAATTCTAAACAAGAATTCACCTTAAATATTGCTACTACTAGAGGATGTCCTTATAAATGTAATTGGTGTGCCAAACCTATTTATGGTCAGCGATACAATTCGCATTCACCAAAAAGAATAACTGAATTGATAAATTATTTAGTTAAAAATTATGATGTTAATCGTTTTTGGATGTGTGATGACATATTTGGATTAAAGCCAAATTGGGTTCAAGAATTCAATAAAGAATTGAAAAAAAATAAATTAGATATATCCTATTACATACAATCAAGAGCAGACTTGTTATTAAAAGAAGACACTATTGATGCGTTGGTCGAAAGTGGATTAGAAGAAGTTTGGATAGGTGCTGAAAGCGGTTCACAAAAAATATTAGATGCAATGGATAAAGGGACAACTATCGCTCAAATAGAAGAATCCACTAAAATTTTACAAAATAAAGGAGTTAAAGTAGCTTTTTTTATTCAATATGGATATTTGGGTGAAACAAAAGAAGATATTGACTTGACCATTAATATGATAAAGAACTTAAAACCTGATAATATTGGTGTTTCGGTCTCCTATCCTTTACCAGAAACTCCTTTCTATGAAAAAGTTAAACATCAATTTGAAGGAAAAGAAAATTGGACCGATAGCGATGATTTAGCAATGTTATTTAAAGGCACTTTCAATGATTCTTATTATAGAAAACTACAGCGATTTACGCACAAAGAGTTTAGAAAAACTCAGGGTATTTCTAATTTAAAAAAGTTATTTCAAAATTCAATTAATTACAACAAACTCCGATCAATTTTATTACTAATTTATTATATTCCAACTTCCTTTTTTGACAAAATAAGTTTGCGAAAAATGGAAAATTTAAAAAGCACTTAATTATTCAAGCAAGTTTTGACCATATTGCCAATTCTTATGATACTGATTTCACTTATTCTGAAATTGGTAAAAGACAGCGTTCTCTAGTTTACAGTTTTTTATTAAAAAATGATATAAAGGGCAAAACTATTCTTGAATTAAATTGTGGAACTGGCGAAGATGCTCTATGGCTTTTCAATAATAACAACAAAGTTATTGCAACTGACATTTCTAAAGAAATGATTCATATTGCTAAGAGTAAAAGTGGGAAAAATAATATTAACTATTTCCAACTCGACATAAATAAGATTTCAGAAAATGAAAACTTGAAAAACAGAAAGTTTGATTTGATATTTTCAAATTTTGGTGGTTTAAATTGTCTATCTCCTATTGAACTTAATACGTTCTTTGAAGCAGCAGTTCAAAAATTAAATAAAAACGGAAAAATCATCTGTGTAATTATGCCCAAAAATTGTATTTGGGAAAATAAATATCTGTTTTTTTCTGGTAAATGGAAGCAACTTTTTAGAAGAAACACTAAAAACTCTTTAGATGTAAATGTGGAAGGAAAATTAGTTAAAACTTGGTTTTACAACCCAAAAAATATTAAAGAATATATTGGAAATTACTATAAGATAACAAATTACAAACCTATTGGATTTTATATTCCTCCTTCTTATTTAATGCCTTTTTTTAAAAATAAAGTTTGGTTGCTTAACATTTTGAATTGGCTTGAAAATAAAATAAAAAACTGGTCTTTTTTGGCACGCTTTTCTGATCATTTCATCATCTCAATACAGTTAAAATGAATATACTTTTAACACATTCATATTTCTTACTCGAAGATGATAAAGAGGCTAAAATAATGAAGCCTTATGCTCCTTTAGGCCTATTATATGTTTCGGCATATTTAAAAGAAAAAGGACAAGAAAATGCAGTGTTTGACAGTACATTTTCGACATTTAAAAAGCAATTAGAGTTCATTAAAAAGAATCAGCCAGAAATTATCGCTATTTACACCAATTTAATGACTAAAATCAATGTTATTAAATTGATAAAAGAATTAAAAAATGATTATGTTTATGGAAAGCCAAAAATAATTTTAGGCGGCCCAGACATCACTTACAATGTTAAAAACTACTTAAATACTGGCGTTGATTTTCTCATTATTGGTGAAGGTGAGCAAACTATGTTTGAACTTTGCAATTCGATATTAAATAAAACTAATTATTCAGAAATTAACGGCATTGCTTATCTTAAAGAACACGAAGTTATCAAAACAACTTCTAGAATGAGAATGAAAGAAATGAAAGATTTACCGCTTCCTAACAGAGGCGCCATCAACTTTCAACCTTATTTAGATACATGGAAAAAATATCATGGAAAAAACTCTATGACTGTAAGCACACAGAGAGGTTGTCCATACACATGTAAGTGGTGTAGCACTGCCGTTTACGGGCAAAGTTATAGAAGAAGACCGGCAAAACTTGTTGTTGAAGAATTAATGATGTTGAAAAATGAATATAATCCTGATGCAATTTGGTTCGTAGACGATGTATTCACAGTAAGTCATAAATGGATTCGTGAATTCCATAAAGAAATGAAACTTCAAAATTTTAAAATAGATTTTGAATGTATTACGAGAGCAGAAAGACTAAATTATAAAATTTTAAATTTATTAAAAGATGTTGGCTGTTTTAGAATTTGGATCGGAGCCGAAAGTGGCTCACAAAAAATTATTGATGCTATGGACAGACGTGTAGATGTTGACGTTGTTAAAAATGCCATTAAAAAAACAAATGAACTTGGTATTGAATCTGGCACTTTTATTATGGTTGGTTATCCTGGAGAAGATGAAATTGATATCAACAATACAATTCAATATCTTAAAGATGCAAACCCAACACAATATACTATTACAATTGCATATCCAATAAAAGGAACATCATTGTATAATGAAATTGAAGATAAAATAACTTTACAACCAAATTGGGAAATATCTACTGACAGAGATATTGACTTTAAGAGAACATATTCTAGGAAATATTATGATTATGCTGTGAAAAGAATTGTTAATGAAGTGAATCAACATAGAGAGAAACTGAATGGAAATCATTTTAATGCTTTAAAGTTAAAGACAAAATCTCTAACAGCTAACTTATTGATGAAGTTGAATAAATGATAAAAAAGGTATATTATATCGCTATGTTTTTATTAGTACTTTCTTGTACAAGTACTAATTTAGAAGAATTATCAGAAAATGAAAGTTCAATAAACCTAAAATGGAATAAATCCTATGAAGATGATACTATTGAAAAAGCAAGGATAGGTTTATCTTGGTGTTACTCAAACATAGGTGCAAGAGTTCTAAATTCTGTTGTTTTACCTGATTCTGAAAATCAATTTATCATTGAAATAGATAATTTAGGGTTTAATGAAAACGCTCTAGAAAAAATTAAAATTTTACATAATAAGTTAAAAGATACTGAAGAATATAAACTAAATAACTCTATAGATCTAGGAAGATATATTTCCTTACTAATTGGTGCTTCAGAGCATTATTATACAATTACCAATGTTCCTGAAAATTTAGATGACATCTTGTCGAATTATGAATTAAAACCCTCAAAAGGCTATGTAAATAACTCTACTGTTTCTTTAAAACATCGTGTTTTAGAATATTCTAATCAAGAGGGTTTAAATCAACTTTTTGTTTCTACTGAAATTGACCCCCAAAATAATGAAATAGTTGAGTTTGAAACTATTGAAATTATGGATAATGGTCAACTTAAATTTGGAATTTTTGACTCTAATGGTATTAGACTTAATGTTGCAAATAATGAGCATACTAATGCTGGAAAACCAGCAAAATGTATGTGGTGTCATGAAAGTAATATTAATCAACTGTTTACCCCACAAAATAACTTTTCAGGTTTCTTAACAAGTCAGCAATTAAATGATACTTTAATCAATTTTAATAATAAACTAAAACAGCAACAACTTTTATTAACTGATGGTGTAAACTTTAGCAATACACAAGACCATGTGATGATGGAACTTGCATATATTTCATTCATGGAACCTTCAGCATTTAGATTAAGTAACGAATGGAATATGAGTGAAATTGAAGTTCAAAACTCACTTTCTACTCTTTCAACTCATGTACATTCTGAATTTCCTTTTTTAGGAAATTTATATAACAGAAATGAAGTGGAAAATTTTGCGCCATTTTCTAGTCTATCAGTTTCATCAAGTATTAGAGAAGAGTCGTTAATTGAAGTAAATCATTTATAATATGACTATTTTAAGCGAATATGCTAAAAACGAAAAAAAGAAGTTTTTTTTAAAAAAGATTAGCAAAACTTCAAAAATTTTAGAGATAGGTTCTGGTTCTGGTTGGGTAAAAACACACTTTAAAAACGAGAACTACCAATATTATACTGGTATAGATATATTACCTCCTGCAGATATAGTAGGAGATATAAGGAATTGGAAAAACTTAGGGTTAAAAGAAGAATATTATGATTACATAATAGCTTTTGAGGTTGTTGAACATGTTGACATAATTAAAGATTGTTATAAACTATTAAAAAAAGATGGGAAATTATTGATAACGACACCTCTTCCACATATGGATTGGTTTCTTTATCTCTTAGAAAGAATAGGATTAAATCAAAAGCGAACTTCTGCTCATAGTAACTTAATTTACTTAAAAAAAATAAAATTATTAAAACCTGAAATTATTAAATATAAAATGCAACTTAGTCAATGGGCTGTTTTAAAAAAATTATAAATGAGTAGTATTAAAACAGCAATAATAATTGGAGCTGGACCAGCAGGATTAACAGCTGCATATGAATTTATTAAACATACAAATATAAAACCAATAGTTTTAGAGATGTCTGAACATAATGGAGGGATTTCTAGAACCATAAATCATAATGGCAATTTAATTGATATTGGAGGGCATCGCTTTTTTTCTAAATCTGATGTGGTTATGGATTGGTGGAAAGAAATAATGCCAATAGAGTCTAAAGGAAATGAAACTATAGAATTAACTTATCACAACAAAACTAAAATAATACAAACTGCGGATGAGACATTGAAAGAAGAAAAAAATGTTTTTTTAGTAAGAAATAGATTGTCTAGAATTCTATTTCTAAAAAAATTATTTTTTTATCCATTAAAGTTAAATTTTGACACACTTCATAAAGTTGGAGTAGTTAGAAGCATTAAAATTTGCTTTTCTTATTTAATTGCGGTTTTATTCCCAATTAAAAAAGAAAAAAATCTAGAAGACTTCTTTATAAATAGATTTGGTAAAGAACTATACTATACATTTTTTAAAGATTATACCGAAAAAGTCTGGGGAATTCCCTGTAAAAAAATTCCAGTTCAATGGGGAAAACAGCGAATCAAAGGATTAAACATAACTAAAATAATAGTACACTTTTTTAGTAACAAGAACTCCATTAACCAAAAAAATTTAGAAACATCATTAATAGAAAAGTTTTTATATCCAAAATATGGTCCAGGGCAATTATGGGATTTAGTGGCAAAAAAGGTAATTGAAAATGGGGGAGAAATTCATTACAATTCTAAAGTAACTCAAGTAAAAAATATAAATAATAATATAACCGAAGCATCTATAACACAAAAAAATGGTGATATAAAAAGTTTTAAGAGCAATTATTTTATTTCTTCAATGCCAATTAAGAATTTAGTCAATAGTTTCACTAAAAGTTTACCTATAGAAATCCATGAAATAGCAAATGGCTTGGTATATAGAGATTTTATAACTGTAGGTTTGTTGGTTGAAAAAATGAGTTTTAAGAAACAAAAACAGTTGAAAGATAATTGGATTTATATTCAAGAAAAAAATGTGAACATTGGAAGATTACAGATTTTCAATAATTGGAGTCCATATATGGTTAAAGATAATTCAAAAATATGGTTAGGATTAGAATATTTTTGTAATGAAGGTGATGCTCTTTGGTCAAAATCTGAGAATGAGTTTAAAGAATTTGCAATTTCAGAACTTGAAAGTATTGAAATGATTAATTCAAAAGAGGTTTTAGATTCTATCGTTATTAAACAAAAGAAGGCATATCCGACTTATTTTGGCACATATTCTAGATTTGAAAAACTTATTGATTACTTTAATAGTTATGAAAATTTATTTTTAATAGGTAGAAATGGAATGCACAAATATAACAATCAAGACCACTCTATGCTTACTGCTATTCAAACAGTTAGTAATATAAAAAACGGTGTGTTATGTAAAAAAAATATTTGGGATATAAATACCGAGGAAGAATATTATGAAAAAAATGATTCAGTTAACTAGTTGAAAGTCATAAAAAAAATAGCGCACTTTATACCGTTAATATTATTATCGGTTGTTATATTAATTAAATCTTTTAATTTTGAAATACATGATTTTGCAAATTATTATTTTGGTGCTTTTTTCTTAAAAGAAGGGTTGTTTGATATCAACATTTATTTTCCCTATGAATTTAATTATAAAATACATGATTTAGGGTACAAAAACATTTTTGGTTGTTACTCGCCTCAGACACCAATTTTAGCAACCCTATTTTTACCTTTTACTGGTCTTAATATATTAATAGCTAAGTTTATTTTTAATACTATTAGTATATTATTATTATCATCCTTAAATAAACTAGTTAATCATTTTAAAATAAACAGAGTATATTTATTTTTTATTCCTATTATTTTTTTTGTACCAATAAAGAACAATATTTTATTTGGGCAGTTTTATTTCATCCTCCTATTTCTTCTTATTGAGGGCTTCTTAGCATATTTAAAGAACAATAAAATAAGAACAGTAATTTTTTGGAGTCTTGCCATTACCATAAAATTAACTCCTATTTTACTATTTATTTATCTAGCCTATAAAAAAGATATTAAGACTATTATTCAACTTGCATTATCATGTTTCCTAATTGTTTTAACCTCATTATTGTTTGTTGAATATAAAGTGTGGGAATTCTATTTTTTAGAGGTGATTACTAAAGCAAATAATGGTAATATAATAAACACCTACGCAGATAATTTTCAATCTGTTTTAATGTTTTTAAGGCGATGTTTTATATATGATGAAGTGGTTAATAAAAATGTTTTAATAAACTCTCCAGCCTTAACAATTTATTTTTTGTTAATTATTAAATTAATAGCAGTTGCGTTTGGTTATATACTTAATAAAAAGTCTCTCAACCCTTTAGTATTGTTTTCATATTGGCTAACCCTTTTTGTTTTATTGTCTCCAAGTGGAAGCACTTATTATTTAGTATTATTAATACCATTTTTCTTTTCTTTATCAAAGAGTAACCATAGCAATTACTTTAAGATTGCTATTTGTATCTTATTATTTTTAATTTGTAATATTCCTGCCCATTTTTATTTAGATTTTAAGTTTCCGTTTTCATATTTAAGATTATTTCTTTTAATAACAATGATGACACTTTACTTTTATAATTATATAAAAAAATATGCTCTAAAAATTGGATTAATAAGTTTAATTGGTAGTTTATTGGTGATAACGTTTTCTACAAAAAAAATAGATAATAGCGAACTATTATTAGAAGATAGTCCAATTTTAATTTATAATTATAATTTAAACAACAGTGGTTTAGAATATGTTTTTTGGAGTCAAAATGGAGAGATGAAAAAGACTACTCCATATAACTACAATATTCAAGAAGAATTAAGTTTAGTTGATAACCAAATATATTATAAAAACACACAATTAACATTTAACCAAAGCAACAAAGTAAAACCTATATTAGTTGACAATAAGGTCATTATTTATTTATCCGATAATAATAGAGGACTAGGTTTTTACACTTTAAAACAAATAAAACTAACTATTGAATAGATGTATGAGTAAACTATATAAAATTCTATTTAATATAATGCGAAGTTTTTCAACTCCGTTGTTTACCTTTTTATTATCTATAATAGGAATAAAATATTTTGGAAAGCAATCTTGGGGAGAATTTATTTATATAAACACTTGGTTAATTCTTGCTGCATTCATTTTAAATTTTGGCAATAAAGAATATCTAATTAGAAAATTTAGTAAGAAGCCATCAAAAATTAGTGCAATATTTAGTCAAAATCTTATTTCTAGGTTTATATTGATTATTATTGTTGTTCCATTTTTTTTTCTATTTAGTTTCAAAATAGCACTTTGGTCAAGTGTCTTGATTTTTTTAATATACATCTACCAAAGTTTTGAATGTTTAATTATTTATTATCAGAAATTCAAATTACAATTAATAGTTGAGTTGATTGGATTTTCCATTATTACACTATATATAATTAGTAATCAAAATTTAGATCTTGAAGAGTTTCTATTGATAATTTGTGCAGTTTTCTTAATCAAAATAATGATTATTTATATCTCTTTTAAAAAGGAAATTAGTTTTAAATCTACTCGTTTTTCTATAGAAGAGTTAAAGGATTTGATTCCTTTCTTTTTAATTATTTTATCTGGCTTTCTAGTTTCTAAAGTAGATTTACTTATCATCAATATCTATTTAAGTAAAGAAAATATTGCAGAATACCAAATTGGTATCACCTCCTTTTTAATGTTGCAATCATTAGCATACTTAATTATTTTGCCGTTTAACAAACACATTTATCGATTAAAAAACTCTACGATTAAAAAAATAAAAAATAAAATCGCTTTTGCTTCTATTCCAATATTAATTATAGGATCTATTTTTATTTGGTATATATTAGAAGAAATAGTTCATTTAAATTTGAATAATAATTTCTATTTATTAGGGTTCGTCACTTGTATCCCAATTTATTTATATGTAATTGATGTACAAATAGAATTCAAAAATAATAATGAAAACAAAGTAGTTTTAGTTAGTTTTATTGGGGCAGCAATAAACTCAATAATTACTTTAATTTTAATAAAAAGGTTAGGTATTACTGGAGGTTTATTAGGTGCTATGGCAGCGCAATTTTGTGTATTAATTCTATATAAATGTAGTATACTAAAATTGTATTAAAGAAATATTAAACATGAAAGTCACAAAATCATCATCTTTAATCTAAATTTGTAAAAGAGATAAATTAAATGCAAACATTAAAAAAAATAAATAAAAAATACTTACCCGAAAAATATTTATTTGCTCCAGAATGGGTAGTTTTAGGAGTTAATAATGTCTGTAATTTACATTGCAAAATGTGTGATGTTGGAACCAAAAATTTAGACAGTAACTTTGCTCAAAATTTAGTAGGCACTCACCCTATAAATATGCCAATAGAGTTAATTAAAAAAATAATAGAACAAACAAGTTTATATTATCCTAATGCAAAATTAGCCTATGCATTTACTGAACCATTGGTTTACCCTCACTTAATTGAGTCATTAAAATATGCAAAAAAAAATAATTTATATACTACATTAACGACCAACGCTTTAACATTAAATCAAAAAGCAATAGCGCTATCACAAACTAATTTAGATGAATTGTATATTTCATTAGATGGTCCTGAAGTAATTCACAACGAAATTAGAGGTCATAAAAAATCATTTCAAAAAGCACTTTTAGGCATTCAAAAATTATCTGAACAAGAACATATTCCTAAAATTTCAATAATCTGTGCTATAACTGAGTGGAATATTGGATTTTTAGAATTATTATTGTCAGAATTGGAATTGTTACCCGTTAAAGAAGTTGCATTTATGCATACGCAATTTAACACAAAAAAATCTGCTGAAATTCACAATAAGTCAAAATGGGGAATTGAATATCCATCAACAGATTCAAATATGGATTTTATAGATTTTTCTAAGATGGATTTAAAAAAACTTGAAAAAGAAATTTCTAATATTAAAAAATCAAATTATCCTTTTTCAATTTACTTTTCACCAGAAATATCAACCTTAGAACAATTAAAAACCTATTATCTAAATCCCCAAACTTTTATTGGGAAGTCTTGTAATGCTGTTTACACTAATTTAATGATTAAATCAGATGGAAGTGTTATTCCTGCACATGGAAGGTGCTATAATTTAACCATTGGAAACATCTACAAAAAAAATATTAAAGAAATTTGGAATTCATCTATTTTAAACAATCTTAGGAAAAATTTATCCAATGCTGGAGGGTTATTTCCTGGTTGTAGCAGATGTTGTAGCGCTGTATAAAAATGAAAAACAAGCTCATCATATTCAATCCCAAGAGCGCTAATGCTAAACATAGGATTCCAAATTCTATTTTGCAAGTTGGCGCTTCAATTCATGACAAATATGATTATACTCTTGTTGATGGAAATTTAGAGCAAAATCCTTTAGATAAAATTATAAGTTTAATTAAATCGGGAGAGTATAAGTATTTCTGTTCTACGGTTATGCCTGGTCCACAGTTACGTCAAGCTATCCCTTTCACTAAAAAAATAAAAGAATTATTTCCATACATTATCACAGTTTGGGGAGGATACTTTCCATCAAATCAACCACAAGTATGTTTAGATTCTGGATTCGTAGATTATATTGTTAATGGTCCTGGAGATAATACTTTCCCATTATTAATTGATAATATAGAAAATAATAATACTGATGAAATAAATGAAATCAAGAACCTCATTTATAAAAATAAAAAAGGCGAATTAATTAAAACTAAAAAAGAAGATTTATTAGATCAAGATACATTACCTAATCTTCCGTATTCCTTTTTAGACTCATTATATCCATTAAAAAATTATCTGTCAAAAACATTCATGGGAACTACAACACTTTCTTATCACTCAAGTATGGGATGTCCATTTTCATGCTCTTTTTGTGGGATTGTCCCAATATTTAATGCTCGATGGAAAGGAATGTCTGCAGAAAGAATGTATAAGGATATTAAATATTTTAAAGACAACTATCATATTGATGCAATTGAATTTCATGATAATAATTTTTTCACATCAAAGAAAAGAGTTGTAGAGTTTTCAAAACTAATATTGAATGACAATATCAAATACTGGGGAGAAGGACGTATTGATACCATTAATAAATATTCAGATGATGAATTAAAATTAATGAAAAAAGCAGGTTGTGAAATGATATTTTTAGGTGCTGAAACTGGAAATGATGCTGTTTTAAAGCAAATGAATAAAGGAGGTACACAAACTGGACAAATGATTAAAGATTTTGCACTTCGAATGAAAAAAGTTGGTATAATTCCTGAAATGTCTTTTGTTTTAGGAATGCCAGCCGAGACAGAAAAACAGGTTTATGACCAAATTCTTTGGGATATAAATTTCATTAAAGAGATAAAAGAAATTAATGCCGATACAGAAATAATAATCTATCTCTATAGTCCAACTCCAACCAAAGGCTCAGATTTGTATAAACAGATTTTGAATGCAGGTTTTTCTTTTCCTGAAACATTGGAAGAATGGATTTCACCAAGTTGGGAAAACTTTGATTTAAGAAAAAATCCATTAACACCTTGGTTGAAACCTTATATGGTAGATACTATTAAAGATTTCGAAACAGTACTCAATGGAAAATACCCTACTGTTTCTGACTTTAGAATAAAAGGCTATAAAAAACAGTTATTAAAATTAGTCTCTAATTGGAGATACAAAACTGGATTTTATAAATTTCCTTACGAAATTAAAGTATTACATAAAATTTGGAAATACCGACAACCAGAAATTGAAGGTTTTTATAGCGAATGAAAAAAATAATTAGAAAAATAACACATCCATTATATAAACGATACCATTTTTGGTATCATAGAAAACCTCGAAAATATACTTATAAAAACGTATATACCGTCGTTCAACCTAGTGTTTTCTCGCCTATAAATACAATAAGCACAAAAGTATTTTTAGATTTTATCGATACACTTGAATTAAAAAATAAAACAGTTTTAGAATTAGGATGTGGTAGTGGAATTATCTCAATTTTTTCTGCAAGTAAAAATGGAAAAGTTACAGCAACAGATATTAATGAAATTGCAATGGACTCACTTTCTAAAGTTGCTCGTGATCAAAATTTTAATATCAAAACTATTATTTCTGATTTATTTGATAAAATAGAAAACAGACCTTTTGATTATATCTTTATAAACCCGCCTTACTATCCAAAAAATGCAAATAGCATAAGTGAACAGGCTTGGTTTTGTGGAGGAAACTTTGAATATTTTCATAAACTGTTTAATCAACTAACTTCCCACCTTTCAGATACTACTAATTGTTTCATGATTTTATCAGAAGATTGTGAGTTTAATTCAATAAAAAATATAGCTTCAAAAAATGATTTATTGCTTACTCAAGTATTAAAAAAAACGACTCCTTTAGAACTGAATTTCATCCATAAAATCAATATTAAAACTTCTCTAAAACAATATCCTAAAATACTCTGAAACTCTGTTTGTTATCTAAATAATTGTTTGTACATTTGCACTCCCTTTTTAGAGGGATAAAACAAATTATTAATTAGACAAAAACTAAAAGTGTATGAACACATTAAGTTACAAAACAGTATCGGCAAACAAAGCGACTGCAAATAAGGAGTGGTTAGTTGTTGATGCGGACGGACAAACATTGGGTCGTTTTGCTTCTAAGGTAGCAATGCTTATTAGAGGTAAGTACAAACCTAACTACACTCCTCACGTGGATTGTGGTGACAACGTTATCGTAATTAACGCTGAAAAAATCAATTTAACTGGAAAAAAATGGACTGATAAATCTTATATCCGTCACACAGGTTATCCAGGAGGTCAAAGATCTTTAACTGCTACAGAAATGTTTGGAAAAGATCCAGCACGTCTTGTTGAAAGAGCAGTAAAAGGAATGTTACCAAAAAACAAATTAGGTAGCGCATTGTATAGAAATTTATATGTATATGCAGGTGCTGAGCACGATCAAGAAGCTCAAAAACCAAAAACATTTAACCTTAACGATCTTAGATAATCATGGAAACAATACATAAAATAGGTAGAAGAAAAACTGCTGTAGCGCGTGTTTATCTTTCACAAGGAAAAGGAAAAATCGTTGTAAACGATAGAACTTTAGAGAATTATTTCACAACTTCAACTTTACAATACAAAGTTAATCAACCATTAATGTTGACTGACAATGAAAAAGCATTTGACATTACTGTAAATGTTTTTGGAGGTGGAGTTACTGGACAAGCTGAAGCAATTCGTTTAGGAATCTCAAGAGCATTATGTGAATTGGACCCTGAAAATCGTTCAATTTTAAAACCAGAAGGATTACTTACTAGAGATCCAAGAATGGTTGAGCGTAAGAAATTTGGTCAGAAGAAAGCACGTAAGAAATTCCAATTCTCGAAACGTTAATCCTTTCAAATTAATTATTAATAAATTTAAAATGTTGTTAAAGTTTAGCATCTAAATAATTAAGACCGAAAAAATCGCTACTTAGTTATTGCTATCGCAACGAACGTAAACTATAAAAAATGGCAAACATAGAAATTAAAGACTTATTAGATTCTGGTGTTCATTTCGGGCACTTAACTAGAAAATGGGATCCAAACATGGCTCCGTATATTTATACTGAGCGTAATGGAGTTCATATTATTGACCTTTACAAAACTGCTGCAAAAATGGAAGAAGCAGGAAAAGCATTATCAAAAATTGCTGCTTCTGGAAGAAAAATCCTTTTTGTTGCAACTAAAAAGCAAGCAAAAGACATTGTAGCTGAAAAAGCAACAAGTGTAAATATGCCTTACATTACTGAAAGATGGCCTGGAGGAATGTTAACTAACTTCATCACTATCAGAAAAGCTGTTAAAAAAATGGCTCAAATCGATAGGATGAAAGTTGATGGATCTTTTGATGCACTTTCTAAAAGAGAAAAATTACAAATCAACCGTCAACGTGCAAAATTAGAAAAGAACTTAGGTTCAATCTCTGATATGACACGTTTACCAGGAGCATTATTTGTAGTAGATATCAAGAAAGAGCATATTGCTGTAACTGAAGCTCAAAAGTTAAATATCCCAATCTTTGCAATGGTTGATACAAACTCTAACCCTAAACCAGTTGATTTTGTAATTCCAGCAAACGACGATGCATCAAAATCTATAGATAAAGTATTATCTTATGTTTCTGAGTCTATCGCTGAAGGGTTGGCTAACAGAAAAGCTAGTAAAGAAAAAGATGTAGCTGCTAAGAAAGAAGTAGCTGCTAAATAATTATTTCAAATCATATATTAAAGAATAAAAAAATGGCAAATATTACTGCTGCAGATGTAAAAAAATTACGTACTACCACAGGTGCTGGTATGATGGATTGTAAAAAAGCATTGGTTGAGGCTGATGGTGATTTTGAAAAAGCAATCGAAATATTGCGTAAAAAAGGACAAAAAGTAGCTGCAAAAAGAGCAGATAGAGAATCAACTGAAGGAGCTGCAATTGCGAAAGTAAACGCAGATGCTACTAAAGGTGTTTCAATCGTTTTAGGATGTGAAACTGATTTTGTTGGAAAGAATGATAGTTTTGTTGCTTTAGCTAATGAATTAGCTGAATTAGCATTGAACTACGCTTCAAAAGAAGAGTTTTTGGCTGCTGATTTTAATGGAATGACTGTTGCTGATAAATTAATTGAGCAAACTGGTGTAATTGGAGAAAAAATCGAAATAAACGGTTTTGAAAAATTAGATGCTCCATTTGTTGGATCTTATATTCATGCTGGTAACAAAATTGCTACAATGGTTGGTTTATCTGCCAATGTAGATGGTGCTGCTGCTGTTGCAAAAGATGTTGCAATGCAAGCTGCTGCAATGAATCCTGTTGCTTTAAATGAAGATTCAGTTGACGCTTCAGTTATCGAAAAAGAAATCGAAATAGCTAAAGATCAATTACGTCAAGAAGGAAAACCTGAAGCAATGTTAGATAAAATTGCTCAAGGAAAAATCAAACGTTTCTTTAAAGACAATACGTTGGTTAATCAAGCATTTATTAAAGACAGCAAACAAAGTGTTGCTCAATACGTAAAAACTATTGGTGATGTAGAAGTTGTAAGTTTTTCTAGAGTAGCTTTAGGATAAACTTCTTTAAATAATATTTTTAAAAGTCTCGATTTTTATCGAGACTTTTTATTTGCAATAAATTCAGAAAAAATAATCCAATAACAAATTTTAAAATCCAACATCCTATTTATTATATTTGCATAACTTTCAAATAAATTATGAATTATAAAAGAATACTTCTAAAACTGAGTGGTGAGGCTTTAATGGGTGAACGCAACTACGGTATAGACCCAAAAAGATTAGCAGAGTACGCAATAGATATTAAAGAAATTGTTGACAAAGGCATTGAAGTCGCAATTGTAATTGGTGGTGGAAATATTTTTAGAGGTGTTGCTGGAGCAAGTAATGGTATGGATCGTGTTCAAGCAGATTATATGGGAATGCTTGCAACAGTAATTAACGGATTGGCATTACAAAGTGCTTTAGAAGATGCTGATGTGCAAACAAGACTACAAACTGCCATAAAAATTGAGGCAATAGCCGAACCATATATAAAAAGAAAAGCTGTAAGACATCTTGAAAAAGGTAGAGTCGTAATTTTTGGTTCTGGAACTGGGAATCCATTTTTCACTACGGATTCTGCAGCAGTGTTGAGAGCAATTGAAGTAAATGCTGATGTTATTTTAAAAGGAACTAGAGTTGATGGTGTTTACGATTCAGATCCTGAAAAGAATGAGAATGCAATAAAGTATGAAAATATTACTTTTACTGATGTGCTTAAGAAAGGCCTAAAAATAATGGACACAACTGCTTTCACATTAAGTCAAGAAAATGAATTACCTATTATAGTTTTTGATATGAATACTCGCGGAAACTTACTTAAAGTAGTTTCTGGAGAAAATATTGGAACAATTGTTGCTAATTAATAGTCGGAAATAAAAAATTATCAAAATGAACGAAGAAATTGATTTTATTATAGATACTGCTAAAGAGCAGATGGATAATGCAATTTTGCATTTAGAAAAAGAGTTACGAAATATCAGAGCTGGAAAGGCTACTCCATCAATGCTTGCAGGAGTTATGGTTGATTATTATGGTTCGCAAACTCCTCTTTCTCAAGTATCAAATATCAATACTCCTGACGGTCAAACTATTTCTGTTCAACCTTGGGAAAAAGCAATGCTACAAGAAATTGAAAGAGGTATAATGATTGCAAATCTTGGTTTTAATCCAATGAGTAATGGTGAAATGATTATCATCAATGTACCTCCATTAACTGAAGAACGTAGAAAACAACTTGCAAAACAAGCAAAAGCTGCAAGTGAACACGACAAAATAAGTGTTAGAAATGCTAGAAAAGATGCTAATAACGATATTAAAAAAGTTGATGTTTCTGATGATATGAAAAAAAATGCAGAAGGAACAGTTCAAGATTTAACTGACAGTTATATCAAAAAAATTGATGAAATGTATGCTAAAAAAGAAATTGATATTTTAACTGTTTAGTTAAACATTTGCTAAAAAATATAAATCCGCTATTTGCGGATTTTTTTATTGTAACATTTTGCGTTACTTGTCGTTTTAATTCAAAGACAACTTATGAAAAAAGTATTACTATTCATTATTTTTTTACCATTGATAGCATTGTCACAAGAACAAATTTCTGGGTTATTAATAGACAATAAAACGAATGAACCTCTACCGTTTGCAAATATACTTACCAACAATAATCAAGGCACTATAACTGATGTTGATGGGAAATTTACTTTAGAATCTCCATTAAAAATTACTGAACTTAGAATATCATATATTGGCTATGAATCAAAAAAAGTAATCATAAAAGAAAATACTTCTTTTATAAAAATTAAGCTTAATCAAAGTATTGAAAGTTTAAATGAAGTCGTCATTACCAATGCTGAAAACCCTGCATTAAGAATTATAAGGAATGCTATAAAAAACAAGAAGCAAAATAATATTGAAACAAGCCTTAATTCTTTTAAATTCAATGCTTATAATAAATTATTAGTAACTGCAAATCCTGACTCTATTACTGGAAATATTGATACTATTTACAAACTAAATAATGGTGTCAAAGAATTTGTAAAAGTAGATTCAACAAACTATAAATTCAAAAAACAAATAGATAGAAGCCACTTATATTTAACCGAAAAAATTGCTGAACATCTATTTGAAAAAGGCAAAAAGAAAAAAGAGAAAATACTTGCTTCAAGAATGGCTGGTTTCAAACAGCCAATTTATGAGCTGCTTGCACTAAATATTCAAGATTTTTCGTTTTATAATGAAACCTACACAATTGCTGGAACCAAATATGTTAATCCAATAGCAAAAAATGCATTAAAACATTATGATTATCAAATTTTAGATACTGTTTCTAATGCTAATGGAAGTTCTTATATGATTTATTTCAAACCTTTAAAAAAAGGAAAAGTAGTTGGTTTAGAAGGTGTATTGTACCTAGACAATCAATCGTATGCTATCACAGGTGCAATTGCAGAACTTAGAGGTATTATTGATGTTAAAGCAACTCAAAACTTTGACTATATATCCGAAAATAACATTTGGTTTCCTATTCAAACACATATCACTATCAAAAAAGGAGAAAACGATGACGCAATGTCTTTTTTTGGCGGAATGATTGGTTTCAGTAAAGGAAAAAAAGATTCTATTTCAACTCAAAACAACACTAAAGACGCATCTGATGTGTCCTATTTTAGTTCCAAAACCGATCATTTCGATATAGAAATAAACACTCCTGTAAAGGTCAAGAAATCTTCTAATACAATTGAAATTGATGAAAGTGCCTATACTAAAGATGAGTCTTTTTGGAATAAATTTAGAACCGATTCATTAACTAAAAGAGGAAATGAAACCTATGTAGTTATTGATAGTATTATTGAAAAAGAAGGTATAGAAAGTAAAATCACTTTTGCTAGAAATCTACTCAAAGGGTATTTATCGACCAAATACATCAACCTAGATTTAGGTAAAATTATGGCTTTAAATAATTACGAAGGGCTAAGAGTTGGTTTTGGCGGAATTACTAACACCAACTTCTCTAAAAAATATCGCTTAGAATCTTATTTGGCCTATGGAACTAAAGATAAAGATTTTAAATATCATGTTGGCGGAGCAGTCAGATTAAATCGAGATAATAATACTTGGATAGGAGCAAGTCACACCAATGACATAAAAGAAGCAGCGAGTCTTGATTTTATTGCAAAAAACAATTCTTTTATATTGTTCAATCCAAGAAATGTTAATGTAAGTAAGTTCTATAATTATAAAATGACAAGTTTAGATTTCGAACACGATTTACAGCCAAACTTAGAGGCTAAAGTTAAATTAAGTAGCGGTAGATACACTCCTAAATTTAACTATCAGTATATTTCTAATTCTAATTTATTGACTGACTATAAATTGACTACAGCAACTGTTGGCTTGCAATTCAATCCCAAAAATGAATACATGAATTCGCCAATTGGGAAAACAAAAATCAAGAATGATTACCCTCAATATACAATACAACTTACTAAGAGTTTTGATAATGTTTTGGATGGAGATTTTGATTTTACGCAAGTAAATTTTCAAGCAATTCATAAAATTAAAAGAGTTAGAAAAGCTACAACACATTTATTGTTTCAAGGAGGTGTTATGTTTGGTGATGCACCAATTTCTCATTTATATAATTCAACTCCAAATTATACTTTTAAAAATCCTTTTATAAAAAGAGTAACTTTTGCTGGCAGAAATAGTTTTGAAACAATGGGTTATAATGAGTTTATTTCTGACAAATATGCGATGTTGCAAGTGAAGCATCAATTTTTTAAACGCTTAAGAATAGGTAAACGTTTCGCTCCTGAAATCAGTCTGGTTTCTAGAGCAGCTATTGGAGATTTAGAAAATCCCATAAATCATACTGGAATTCAGTTTAAAACTATGCAAAAAGGTTATTTTGAAAGTGGAATTGAATTAAATAAAATATTTAAAGGTTTAGGCTTTAGCGGTTTTTATAGATATGGTTCTTATAAAAATCCTGAATGGAGTGACAATCTTTCAGTGAAATTAACCTATCATCTTAGTTTAGATTTTTAAAAATTAAACTAAACTATTTGCCTATCTTTACGGCAAATTTTGTGAATGGATTTTTGGACTCGAATCTCCCGAATCATTATTAAAGGGAGATTTCTTATTTTATTGCTTTTAGGTATTGCTACCTACTTTATGACTACTCAGTGGGAGCATATGAGATTCTCTTACACAGAAGCAAATTTAATGCCCAAAGATCATGAAGTAAATATTCAATATGATCAGTTTTTAGAATATTTTGGGGAAGAAGGAAATGTTATTGTTATTGGAATAAAAGATTCTACAATTTTTAATCCAACAAAATTTAATAACTGGAACAAACTTGCTAAACAAATTGATAGTTTTCCTGAAATAGACTACACGATTGCAATTGGAGATATTAAAAAATTAGAAAGAGATGATGATGGTAAAAAATTCATTACCTCTTCACTTTACGAAAACCCCCCACGAACTAAAGAAGATATTACAGTAATCAAAAAAGATCTTTTTGAAAACTTACCATTTTACGAAAATATCTTATATAATAAAGATACTGAAACACTTCAAACGGTTATTTACATAAAAAAAGATGTTGTAAATACTTCTATAAGAAGAGATTTAATTTCTAAAAAATTCAATCCACTCATAAAGCAATTTGAAGAAGAGAATAATGTAAATGTTCGCGTCTCTGGCATGCCTTATATCAGAACAATGAATGCTGAAAACATAATTGGAGAAATGCGGATGTTTGTATTACTAGCCTTAGCAGTAACTGCAATCATTTTCTTTTTCTTTTTCAGATCATTTAGAGCAACATTTATTACGCTTCTTGTTGTTATGGTTGGTGTTGTTTGGGCATTTGGTTTTATTGGCTGGTTCAGATATGAAATTTCTGTTTTGATGGCTCTTATTCCGCCATTAATAATTGTAATTGGAGTTCCCAATGCTGTATTTTTTATTAATAAATATCAGCAAGAAATAAAAAATCATGGAAATCAGGCAAAAAGTTTACAGCGTGTAATTACCAAAATTGGTAGCGCAACTTTAATGACCAATATTACGACAGCTTCTGGTTTTGCAACATTTATTTTTACTAAAAGTGATTTACTTGCCGAATTTGGAATAATAGCTTCTATAAATATTATAACTATTTTCATATTAGCGCTATGTTTGATTCCTATCATTTATAGTTTCATGCCAATGCCAAAACACAAACATCTAAAACATTTAGATAGAACTTGGATGGATGTAATTGTCAATTGGATGGAAAACATGGTACGAAATCATCGTTTTACAATTTATGCGAGTACCGTTGCAGTAATTATTGCAAGTATGATTGGTTTATATCAAATGAAAATTTCTGGAAGTTTGATTGATGATATGCCAAAAAGTAAAGAATTTTACAGTGATATTTTATTTTTTGAAAAAGAATTTGGAGGAATAATGCCATTGGAAATTTTGATAAACACCAATGAACCAAAAGGTGTTATGGAACTTTCAACTCTCAAACGAATTGAAAAACTAAATGAAACTATTGATGAAATTCCTGAACTATCAAAACCTGTATCAGTTGTGAATTTGGTCAAATATTCAAAGCAGGCTTTTTATAGCGGAATACCGAAATACTATCAATTACCAACCAATCAAGATAAAAACTACATCTTATCCTATGCTAAGAATTCTGCTAGTAATGCTGATATGTTGAAAAACTTTGTTGATTCTACAGGTCAATACGCAAGAATAACAACATTCATGAAAGATGTCGGCACAACCAAAATGGAAGGCATTGAAGAGCGTCTCAATTCTAGAATTGATAATGTTTTCAAATCTGAAAAATATGACGTTTCGATGACTGGAAAAGCCTTGGTTTTCTTAAAAGGAACAAAATATTTAATTAACAATTTAGTATTATCTCTCTCACTGGCTATCCTTTTGATTGCTATTTTTATGGCATTTATGTTTAGATCAGTTAAAATGATATTGATATCCATTTTACCAAACATTTTACCTTTATTAATTACTGCTGGATTAATGGGTTATTTTCAAATACCTTTGAAACCATCAACTATACTTGTGTTTAGTATTGCTTTTGGAATTTCGGTAGATGACACTATACACTTTTTAGCAAAATATAGACAGGAGTTACAAGTAAACAGATGGAAAGTAAAAAAATCTGTTTATGCTGCGCTTAGAGAAACAGGAGTTAGTATGTTCTACACATCAATTGTTTTATTCTTCGGATTTTTAGTATTTACCATTTCTAGTTTTGGCGGTACTAAAGCGCTTGGAGGGTTAGTTTCAATCACTTTACTATTCGCTATGTTATCAAACTTACTGTTATTACCTTCGTTACTTTTAACATTAGAATCAAGAATTGCCAATAAGAAAACATTGAAAAAACCAATTGTTCCAATCCTTCCGCTAGAAGATGAAAATGTTGAAGAATAAATCTATTTTCTTGATTTATTTTTAGCAATTCATTCAGTATCTTTGCCATTCAATTTTTTAAGAAATGATGAAGAATACAGTTGCTGAATTATTACGTTCAGATAAAATAGCACAAGAAGTACTTGTTAAAGGTTGGGTAAGAACATTTAGAAGCAATCGTTTTATTGCTTTGAATGATGGTTCTACTATTAATAACATCCAATGTGTTGTAGATTTTGAAAATACTGAAGAAGAAGTCTTAAAACAAATAAATACAGGTGCGGCTGTAGCAATTACTGGAACTTTAGTAGAAAGTCAAGGAAAAGGTCAAAAAGTTGAAATTCAAGCATCAAAGATTGAAATATTAGGTGTCTCAAATCCTGAAGAATATCCTATTCAGCCTAAAAAACATAGTCTTGAATTTTTGCGTGAAAACGCACATTTAAGAATTAGAACGAATACTTTTTCGGCAGTAATGAGAGTTCGATCAAGAGTTTCATATGCCATACATAAATACTTCACCGAAAATGGGTTTTATAATTTTCATGCTCCAATTATAACTGGTTCCGATGCCGAAGGAGCTGGAGAAATGTTCAAAGTTTCTGTTTTTGAGCCTAATGACGCTCCAAAAACTGAAGATGGAAAAGTAGATTATTCACAAGACTTTTTTGGAAAAGAAACAAACCTAACTGTTTCTGGACAATTAGAAGCAGAAACCTATGCAATGGCTTTGGGTAAAGTTTACACTTTCGGACCAACTTTTAGAGCTGAAAACTCTAATACTACGCGCCACCTTGCAGAATTTTGGATGGTTGAGCCAGAAGTTGCATTTATGGACCTAGATGGAAACATGGACTTAGGTGAAAATTTTATTAAAGAGGTAATCAAAGATGTCTTAGAACATTGTGAAGATGATATTATATTTTTAGAAAATAGGTTACTCCAAGAAGAAAAATCTAAACCTGCCAATCAACGAAGTGAAATGAGTTTGATTGAAAAGTTAAAGTTTGTTACTGAAAATAACTTTATGCGAGTAAGTTATACAGAGGCTATCGATATTTTAAGAAACAGCAAACCAAACAAGAAAAAGAAATTTCAATTTCCAATCAATGAATGGGGAGCGGATTTACAAAGTGAACATGAGCGTTTTCTAGTAGAAAAACATTTCAAATGTCCTGTAATTTTATTCGATTACCCAGCAAATATTAAAGCATTTTATATGCGATTAAATGATGATGGAAAAACTGTAAGAGCAATGGATATCCTTTTCCCTGGAATTGGAGAAATTGCTGGTGGAAGTCAACGTGAAGAGCGATTGGATGTTTTAAAAGATAAGATTTCTGCTTTAGATATAGATGAAAAAGAATTGTGGTGGTATTTAGATACTCGTAAATTTGGAACTGCTGTTCATAGTGGTTTTGGATTAGGTTTTGAGAGACTTGTTCAATTTGTAACAGGAATGGGTAATATTAAAGATGTAATCCCTTATCCTAGAACACCGCAAAATGCTGAATTTTAATATTAAATTAGAAGTCATAAAATAAATTAATTTATTGTATTTTTGATTTAATTGTTAAAAATTCTATGCTAAAACAACATCTTCAATATAAATTATCTCAAAAACTTTCTCCTCAACAAATTCAGTTGATGAAATTAATTCAATTGCCTACACAGGCTTTTGAACAACGGTTGAAACAAGAGATTGAAGAAAATCCAGCACTTGAAAGCGGTAAAGAAGAAACCGATAACTTTGATGATTTAGGCGCAAATGAATACGATGATTCATCTGACAGTGAAAGTATTGATACTCAAGATATCAATATAGATGAATATTTGAGTGATGATGAAATGCCTTCATATAAAACTCAAACAAATAATTATTCTGCAGACGATGATGACAAAAGCGTGCCTTATGCAAGTGGCACAAGTTTTAATCAGCATTTAAAAAGTCAATTGAATACCTATCGTTTCAATGAACAAGAAAGAATTATTGCAGAATTTTTAATTGGTAGTATTGATGAAAGTGGTTATATACGTAGAGGAATAGATGATATAGTTGATGATTTAGCATTTACTCAAAATGTATTTACCGATACTGATGAAGTTTTAAAACTTCTTAAAATTGTACATCAATTAGATCCTGCTGGTGTTGGCGCAAGAGATTTAAGCGAATGCCTTGTTCTACAACTAGAAAGAAAAGAAGAAAAGCCAAGTAGAACTACTGCTATTAAAATTTTAAACGAAGCATTTGAGGCATTTGCAAAAAAACATTATAAAAAATTATTGCAAAAATTTAACATCTCAGAAATTGAATTGAAAGATGCAATCTTGGAAATTGAAAAATTAAATCCAAAACCTGGAGGCTCATATATTGGTAATAACAAAATAGCAGAACAAATTGTACCTGACTTTACTATAAGAATTGTTGAAGGAGAATTGGAATTAACATTGAATGCAAGAAATGCTCCAGAATTACATGTTTCTTCAACTTATAACAATATGTTGAAAGGCTATAAAGATTCTACTAAAAAAACGAAGTCTCAAAAAGATGCGGTTATGTTTATTAAACAAAAACTAGATGCTGCAAAATGGTTTATTGATGCTATAAAACAACGTCAACAAACGTTATTATTGACTATGAGTTCAATTATGCAATATCAATCTGAATATTTTTTAACTGGCGATGAACGTAAGTTAAAACCTATGATTTTAAAAGATATTGCTGACAAAATTGAAATGGATGTTTCGACCGTTTCTAGAGTGGCAAATAGCAAATATGTTTCTACTCCTTATGGCACCAAATTGATTAAGGAATTTTTCTCTGAAGCCATGAAAAATGATCAAGGTGAAGATGTATCAACTAGAGAAATTAAGAAAATTTTGGAAACAGTTGTAGAAAATGAAGACAAGAAGAAACCTTATACTGATGATAAATTATCAGAATTATTAAAAGAAAAAGGGTATCCAATTGCAAGAAGAACAATTGCTAAATATCGAGAGCAACTAGATATTCCCGTTGCTAGATTAAGAAAAAAATTATAACACTATGAAATTTAACTCAATTATCTCATATATATTCCATCCTATTATTTTTCCAATAATTGGTACTGTTTTATATTTTATTTTTTTACCAAGACATATTGATAGCGGAGTTAAAAACTCAATCATCTTATCTACTCTTATAACAACGTATTTTCTTCCGTTAATCTTCATTTATTTGCTCAAAGCATTGAAATTAATTACAACTTATGATATGGAAACTACTGAAGAAAGAAAATTTCCATTATTGTTTTTTACGATATTATCGTATATCTTAGGTATATTACTATACAGAACCAATATGATAAATGAATTAGCCATCTATTATTTTGGAATGACTATTACGTTATTAGTGGCTTATTTATTATTGTATAAGAACTTTAAAATCAGTCTGCACACAATAGGAATTGGAGGCTTAATAGGTTTTTTAATAATGTTTAGTTTTAACTACCATTTAAACTTAATTATAATTCTCGCTTTCTTATTTATTCTGGCAGGATTAATTGCTACATCAAGGCTAAAATTAAAAGCACATGAGTCTAAAGAGGTTTTTAGTGGTTTTATTTTAGCAGTTTCAACTCAAGTAATAATAAGCATCATTTACAATATGTAAAACATTAAACCAACGTTTAATTGCTTCAAATCAACTTTACGGTTATCTATACTCATATTTTTAAACAAAGGGTTTAAACCATAATATAAACTTAAATTAAAGGTATTATAACCTGCATTTAGTGTTAATCCGTATTGAAACTTTTGTAAATTCTTTATATTAGTCGTTTTTACAACTTGTGTTGGATCAGTAAACTTTGAACTACTAGCAAATACATAACCTACCTTAACTCCTCCATATATACGCCAAAAATTATACTTGGTTGCAGTAGAAGTCCTCCATCTATATTCTATCGGCATTTCTAATACATGAGTACTAAATCGGTTACTATTAAAATCAATGTTGTTTAGAATCTCAAAACTAGAATTTGATATCTTTAAATTTTGAATATATGCATTGTAAGAATAGCCTAAGCCAACTCCAAACCCAACATTTCTAGCCTCATTAATAGGAAAATCTTTGATAAAACCTAAGGCTATGCCACCTGACAATCCATTTTGTTCAAAATCTGCTGGTTGTTTCGTAAGTATATTATATGAAATCCCTAAATATATTTGGTCTTCTAGATAAGATGTATCAACAAATATACTATTATTTTCTTGTTGCGAATAAGAAATAAATGAAACTAAAAAAAGTAAGAGTAAACAAAGCCTAACTACCATAAAACAAATATAACGAAAAACGGCAACCAAATATTTGGTTGCCGTTATAAAATATTACTTAGAAAAAATTATTTTCTTTCACTTTTTTGACGTGTAGCATAGGTTACTTTCAATGCATTAATTTCACGTAACTCTTTTTTAATATCAGTAATGGTACCAACAGTACTATTAACATCCGATTTTATTAAAGTAGTCATTGCACTTTGCTCAGCCAAAGGAATATCTTGACGCTCATTATAAATAAAGTTCCTAACATCCTTTACACTTGCTATCTTGTCATTCAATTGAATTAAATCAGGAGCATCTGCATTTTTAGGAGTGTTTGTTGCTGCTCCCACATAAATAGTACTTACCAATCTCTTTTCTGATAACTTCTTAACCTCAGTTGAAGAAGGTAATTCATTCTTTACCAAAATTGCTGTTTCTCTCATCGTAGTTGCTACCATAAAGAAGAATAATAACATAAATACAATATCTGGTAATGAAGCCGTATTAATTGGTGGAAGTCCTTTTTTCTTTTTACTAAATTTAGACATACGCTAATATTTTTAATTATTTTGTTCTGTGATAATTTCAGGATACATTGCTTTAATCCTTTTGATTTTATCTTTCAAAGATTGATCAGGATTAATTTTATTGTTCTTATCCTCTTTTACCATATCAGAAAACTTTCTACCATACTCCTTTTGAGCCAATCTATCTCTTAAAAATGAATATGCTTCACTAATTTGATTTTGAACAGCTATATAAGTTCCATACTTAGTACTTCTATCTGTTTTTATAGCGATAATTGCTTTATTAGGATGATCTGATGAATCTTCGGCTTTAGCACCTTCACACCAAGTGCATTCAGTACCCTCAGTCTCTCCAAACAATTCAATAGGATTTCCTACTTTTCCACCATTATCTATAAAATCAATAGCCATTTGCTTGATATCTTCAACTTTTTTGTATTCATTCTCTACCAATAAGTCATCATTTCTATTGATACTTATTTCAAAAATGTTACGTTGTTTGATAATTGGAGGCTCAACATTTTCTGGCTGTTTTTCCGGTAATTTTCTAGAAATCCCTGCATCTATGTCCATAGTCGTAGTTACTAAGAAAAATATCAATAGTAAGAACGCAATATCCGCCATAGATCCTGCATTGATTTCGGGTGTGTCTCTTCTTGCCATAATCTTGTTGGGTTTTATTTAGAAAACATTCCTTTTAAAGAACCCCACAAAACACATACCAAACCTATTATTCCAAGGATATAAGTGTATTTAATTAAAGTTCCTACTCTTTTAGATATTGGTCCGGCTTCACCATACTCAATTACATTTCCAAATTTATCTGTCACAGCATCACCGTTAGATAAAACATAGGCAAGAGCAAATAAACCAGCCAATACAGCTAATGTCATAAGAGATTTCTTTAATGCAGCTGGGTTTTTTAATAATCCCCAAAGCGTAAAACCAATAGCAAGAATTACAGTTAATCCTAACATAAAAAATGTAAATGTTACAAATGGATCAACTACTCTTGATTGTGTTGCTGGATCATCAATCACAGCGTCACCAGCCATCATAACCATAACTAGTAATACAATACCAATTACACCTAAAATACCAGCGCCAATTTTTGCGATGTTATATAATTTATTATTCATAGTAGTTCTTATTTTTTGTGGTCAACTAATAAGTCTACCAATGAAATTGAAGCGTTCTCCATATTATTTACAATGTTATCAACTTTTGCAATGATGTAATTATAAAATATTTGTAAGATAATTGCTACTACCAATCCAAATACTGTTGTTAATAATGCTACTTGAATACCACCTGCAACAGTTGCTGGAGACATCTCATTAGACACTGCAATATCATCAAATGCTTTAATCATACCAATTACAGTTCCCATGAACCCAAGCATTGGTGCTAATGCAATAAATAAAGATAACCATGAAATATTTTTCTCTAATAATCCCATTTGAACTCCACCATAACCAACTACGGCTTTTTCAACTGCCTCAATTCCTTCATCTGAACGGCTTAAACCTTGATAGAATATTGAAGCAACAGGTCCTTTAGTGTTTCTACAAACTTCTTTTGCAGCATCTATTCCTCCTGAAGCAAGTGCATCTTCTACATTGGCAACTAATTTATCAGTATTAGTAGACGCCATATTTAAATAGATAATTCTTTCGATTGCTATAGCTAAACCTAAAATTAAAGCAATCAATACAATTCCCATAAATTCTGGCCCTCCTTGAATAAAACGCTGTTTTAATTCTTGATGAAACGTTTTAACTTCTTCAGTTTGTTGCGCTTCTTGTGCATACGTACTTTGTGTAGTTCCTAAAAACAATAAACCTGTGATTGCTAGGATAGTAAATAATTTTTTCATTGTGTAATAGTTAATTTAATTATTAGTTTACGGGTTAAAGATATAATATTTTTACAAAAAAATGAAAATTGATTCTTTTCAAGTTATTGTTTTTAACAGAGTATTGCTTCTGTAATCTCAACTTTTTGAGTAGAGCAAGTAACAAAAAATTGTTGAGTTTCGAAAATTTAATTTTCTATTTTAATATTATTATTTCATTTTCATCAAATCAATAGTTCTAAGCAATTTATTATCAATTCTTTAAAAAAAATCAATTTTTATTAATTTATTTCTATTTATTAATGATTAATTACTTCATATTTAGGTCATTTCACCTCTTAATGGCTTCTCAAATATCGATTTGAACTTCCTTCTAGGAATTTCTTCTCCTAATAAATACATTAATTTGACTAGAGCAGCTTCAGTTGTTATGTCTTTTCCACTGATTAAACCAATCTTTTGGAGTTTTACACTTGTTTCGTATTGACCTAAAATTACACTACCTCCTGCACATTGTGTTACATCTACAATTTTGACTCCCTTTTTTAAAGCAGTAGATAATAAATCTATAAACCATTTATCAGTTGGAGCATTTCCAGAACCATACGTTTCAAGCACCACACCTTTTAATCCTTCTATTTCCAAAATACTTTTGACTACATTCTCAGTAATTCCAGGAAACAACTTTAATAAGGCAATGTTATTTTCTAGTCGTTTTCTAATTCTTATACTTTTTGACCTCCTAGATTTTAACAATACTTGCTCGTTAAATTTCAAATGAACACCACTTTCAGCTAATGGAGGGTAATTGGGCGAAGAAAAGGCTTCAAAATGCTCTGCATTAATCTTCGTTGTTCTATTTGCTCGATATAATTTATACTCAAAATACAAACAAACTTCAGATACTATTGGTTTTCCATTCTTTTGAGCACTAGCAATTTCAATTGAAGTAATCATATTTTCTTTAGCATCGGTTCGTAAATCACCAATTGGTAATTGAGAACCCGTAAATATGACTGGTTTTGACAAGTTTTCAAACATAAAACTCACTGCTGATGCAGTATAAGACATGGTATCTGAACCATGCAACACAACAAATCCATCAAAGTCTTCATATCGCCTTTCGATAATTTCTGTGATATCAACCCAATATTCAGGATTCATATTTGATGAATCTATTGGATTTTTAAAAGATTCACTTTCAATAGTACAATTCAAATGTTTTAATTCTGGTATATATTTCAATAATTTATCAAAATCAAAAGCTTTTAAAGCGCCTGTTTCATAATCTTTTGTCATACCAATTGTTCCGCCAGTATAAATCAATAAAATGTGTGGAATGTTTGCCATTTTGTCGTATGCTATTATTTGGAATAATTTATGCTATAAAGTTATTAATAATAAAAACAATTTTTAATTAACTTTACAAAAATAAAATTTAGACAATATGTTATTCGGTTATGTAATATTTGGACTTATCGCACTATTTGGATGGATAGTTCAATCAACACTTAAAAATAAATTCAAAAAATATTCTCAACTCACGCTTCAAAATGGAATGTCAGGTAAAGAAATTGCAGAGCAAATGCTTTCTGACAATGGTATTCATGATGTGAAGGTAATTTCAACTCCTGGAAGATTAACTGATCATTACAATCCAAAGGATAAAACTGTAAATTTAAGTGAAGGTGTATACAATCAAAGAAATGCCGCAGCAGCTGCAGTTGCTGCTCATGAAGTTGGACATGCTGTTCAACACGCAACTTCTTATTCTTGGTTACAATTTAGATCTAGCATGGTTCCAATGGTTAGTATTGCTAGTAAACTTTCTATGTGGATTATCATGGCTGGTTTATTTATTCAAGCATTTCCAATATTATTACCAATTGGAATAATACTATTTGCTGCTACTGTGACTTTTAGTTTTGTTACTTTACCTGTTGAATATGATGCAAGTAATAGAGCTCTTGCTTGGCTAGACAATAAAAATATGTTAACAGCCGATGAACAAGCTGGTGCTAAAGATGCTTTGAAATGGGCTGCTAGAACATATGTTGTTGCTGCAATTGGTGCTTTAGCAACCTTGTTATACTATGTAATGATATATTTAGGTAGAGATTAAAGATTAATCTGTCTATTGATTTGCTGGTCTAATGAAATAAAAGTCTCAGTTCTTGCAACACCTTTTATTGATTGAATTTCTTTATTCAACAAATTCATTAAATGCTCGTTATCGCGACATAAAATCTTAATAAAAATAGCATAATTCCCTGTTGTATAGTGACTCTCCACTACTTCAGGGATTTCTTTTAGTCTTTTTATTGCCGCTGAATATTTACTTGCTGCATCTAAAAATATTCCTACAAATGCCAATGTTTTATAACCCAATACTTTTGGATTCATTACCAAATTTGAACCTGCAATTAATCCTGAAGCCTCCAATTTTCTTAAACGTTGATGAATAGCCGCCCCAGAAATTCCAACTTCTCTTGCTATACTTAAAATAGGTGTTCTTGCGTCATTGATTAATTGTTTTAATATTATTTTATCAATTCCGTCAATATGTAAGTCTTTTTGTTTCATTATTTTATAATATGAAATCAAATATAAAAAGAAAAGGATACAATCTCTTGTATCCTTTTAAATATTATTAAAGTTTGAAATGAATTAATCCTCTTTTGGTTTCATTTCAAAATCTTCCATAAACTTTGTTGTATAATTTCCCGCAACATAATCTGGATGATCCATCAACTGCCTGTGGAAAGGAATTGTAGTATGAATACCTTCAATGACAAACTCATCTAAAGCACGTTTCATCTTATTGATTGCTTCTTCACGTGTTTGAGCAGTCGTAATCAACTTAGCAATCATTGAATCATAGTTAGGCGGAATACTATAACCTGCATATACATGAGTATCCAAACGAACTCCATGACCTCCAGGAGCATGTAATACTTCAATTTTTCCTGGTGAAGGTCTAAAATCATTATAAGGATCTTCAGCATTTATTCTACATTCAATAGAATGTAAGTTTGGCATATAATTTTTCCCTGAAATCGGAACACCAGCAGCAACTAAAATTTGCTCTCTAATTAAATCAAAATCAATTACTTGTTCAGTAATTGGATGCTCTACTTGAATACGAGTATTCATTTCCATAAAATAGAAATTTCTATTCTTATCAACCAAAAATTCAACAGTTCCCGCTCCTTCGTATTTAATATATTCTGCAGCTTTGACAGCAGCTTCACCCATTTCCTTACGCAATTTTTTTGTCATAAACGGCGATGGAACTTCTTCTGTCAATTTTTGATGACGACGTTGAACTGAACAATCCCTTTCTGATAAATGACAAGCTTTACCATAAGAATCACCTACCACTTGAATCTCAATATGTCTAGGTTCTTCTATAAGTTTCTCCATATACATATCATCATTATCAAAAAATGCTTTGGATTCTTGTCTTGCTCCATCCCAACCTTTTCTCAAATCTTCTTTCTTCCAAATGGCACGCATACCTTTTCCTCCACCACCAGCAGATGCTTTTAACATTACGGGATAACCCATTTCATCTGCCAATGCTTCTGCTTCTTCATAAGTATCTAACAGTCCATCTGATCCAGGAACACAAGGAACTCCAGCTTCTTCCATAGTTGCTCTAGCAGAAGCCTTATCTCCCATTCTGTTAATCATTTCTGGAGATGCACCAATGAATTTAATATCATGCTCTTCACATATTTTTGAGAACTTAGCATTTTCAGCCAAAAATCCATATCCTGGATGAATAGCATCAGCGTTTGTAATTTCAGCTGCCGAAATTATATTTGAAATTTTTAAATAAGATTCACTACTTGATGCAGGGCCAATACATACAGCCTCATCAGCAAATTTTACGTGCAAACTATCAGCATCAGCCGTTGAATATACAGCAACAGACTTGATACCCATTTCTCTACAAGTTCTAATAACTCGTAAAGCTATTTCGCCTCTATTTGCAATTAATATTTTTTTAAACATAACTCAAAAGAATTAAAAATTAAATGCAAAAATTTATGAAGGATCAACTAAAAATAATGGCTGACCAAACTCTACAGGTGTAGACTCATCTACTAATACTTTTACAATTTTTCCTGATACTTCAGCTTCTATTTCATTAAATAGTTTCATCGCTTCAACAATACACACCACCGAATCTGCTTGAATGGTATCTCCTACTTCAACAAAATTTGGCTTGTCAGGAGAAGGTTTTCTATAAAAAGTTCCAATAATTGGTGATGTAATTGTAACGTATTTTGAATCATCTGATGCAGCAGCCTCTTTAGTTTCTGTTGCTTGAGCAGCAGCAACTTGTGGTGCAGCGGCTGCAACAGGAACAGGTTGTTGAACTGCTACTGGTGCTTGATGCACTATTGTAGTTTCAGGACTGTCATGCCCTGTTTTTATTGTTATTTTAAAGTCTTCAACTTCAAGTTTAACCTCACTTACGCCAGATTTTGACACAAATTTAATAAGACTTTGAATTTCTTTTAAATCCATAATATTATATAATTAAGTAGTTAGTTTTTTATTAATATGCCCATTTTAAGTAGATAGCTCCCCAAGAAAAACCTCCACCAAATGCTGCAAAAATTATATTATCTCCTTTTTTTAATTTATTTTCATAATCTGCCAATAATAAAGGCAATGTAGCAGATGTTGTATTTCCATATTTTGCAATATTCATCATCACTTTAGAGTCGTCTAGTCCAACTCTCTGTGCTGTTGCGTCAATAATTCTTTTATTTGCCTGATGTGCTGCTAACCAAGCAACATCATCTTTAGTTAAATTATTTCTTTCAAGAATTTTTTCACTCACATCAGCCATATTAAATACTGCATTTTTAAAAACAGTTCGTCCTTCTTGAAAAACAAAACTTTCTTCATCGTGAACATCTCCAATTTGAAACGGATAAGAAGACCCACCCTTTTTCACTCTTAAAAAATCTCTTCCTGACCCATCAGTTCTTAAATATTCGTCTTGAATACCATTTCCTTCAGTATTTGCTTCAAACAATACAGCACCAGCTCCATCTCCAAAAATTATACACGTGGCTCTATCCTTATAATTAATCATTGAAGAATTTTTATCTCCGCCAATCAACAAGACTTTTTTATATTTTCCTGACTCAATGTATCCTGAAACAACTGACATACCGAATAAAAAACTTGAACATGCTGCATCCATATCAAAGGCAAATGCATTGCTGGCACCAATGCTAGAAGCAACAAAAGCTGCGGTTGAGGCAGCTTGCATATCTGGAGTTGCTGTACAAACAACTACTAAATCAATTTCTTTTGGGTCAATTTGAGATTTTTGAATTAAATCCTCACTAGCTTTAATAGCCATAAAAGAAGTCCCTTTTCCTTCTTCTTTTAAAATTCTTCTTTCACTTATTCCTGTCCTCGTTACAATCCATTCATCATTTGTATCAACCATTGTTTCTAAAACCTTGTTAGACAATACATAATCTGGAAGATATTTACCAACAGCAGTAATTGCAGCAGTTATTTTAGTCATATTTTAAAATTTTTATTTTAAAAAGGATTGTCAAAGTAATGAAATTTATTTCACAAAAATGACAAAAAAAGTGCTTTTTAAGTACATTTTAATCAAAAAACACAAAAAAACCCTCAAAATTGAGAGTTTTTTTGTGTTTTGTATATTCTAGTTTTTTAAGCTTCTGCTTCAACTGTACCGTCAATAACTATTTGACCTCTGTAGTACAATTTACCTTCATGCCAGTGAGCTCTATGATATAAATGAGACTCTCCAGTTGTTGGATCTACAGCGATTTGAGGAACTGATGCTTTATAATGAGTTCTTCTCTTATCTCTTCTTGTTTTCGAAATTTTTCTTTTAGGATGTGCCATCTTTATTCTTTTTTATCCGATTGTAATTCTTTTAACTTTGCCCATCTTGGGTCAATTGCTTTCTCTTTTTTAAGTTGATAATCCTCTAATTTTTTTATTACTTCTGATTGTAAAGTGCCATCTTCAACTCCTGGATGAATTCTTTTTACAGGAACAGACAACGCAATCATTTCATAAATAAATTGAGCGACATTTAATTGATATTCGTTATGTGGAATAATTAAGATTTCTTCATGATTATCATTATACTCTTCTCCAAACTTAACTATAAGTGGTAAATTACCATTAATTTCCATTTCAAATGGCTCGTTAGTAATATCACAATTCACAGTTACGATACCTTGAGAATTAAATATGAGATTAAACATATTGTTTTTTTTCTCAAAATCTAACGCTACTTTAATGTCGGCATTTTCAAATTCATCATATTGAAAATACTCAAAGAACTTATTATCAACTTTATAATCAAATTGATGATTTCCTAATTTAAGTCCAATAAAAGATATGTCAAATTCTTTTAGGTCATTCATTTTGAAAATCAATTTGAGCGTGCAAATATATAAAATTATCCATAAAAATATTGTCAATTTTCATTTTTTATTGAACGTTATTTTATTTTAATGCATTTTGAGTTAAACTCATGTGATTTTCCCTCTTTTTATATATCTCAATTGCTTTGAATAGCGCCTCTTTAAATGAACTAAAATCTGCAACTCCCTTACCTGCAATCTCATAAGCCGTACCATGATCTGGCGAAGTCCTAATCCTATTCAATCCTGCTGTATAATTAATCCCTTTACCAAATGACAATGCTTTAAATGGTGCCAAGCCTTGGTCGTGATACATAGCAAGAACAGCATCATATTGCTTATACGTCTTTGAACCAAAGAAACCATCGGCAGCAAAAGGTCCATAAACTAATTTTCCTTCTTGCTGAATTTCATTTATTGTTGGTCGTATCAGTTCATCATCTTCTTTTCCTATTACACCTTTATCTCCACAATGCGGGTTCAATCCTAATACAGCAATTTTAGGTTTAGTAATTTGAAAATCTTTTACTAATGCTTCATACAAAATTTCCACTTTACTTTTTATCAATTCAGAAGTAATTGATGTAGTAATTTCAGAAATTGGAATGTGACCTGTAATTAAGCCTACTTTTAATTCATCGGTCATTAAAATCATTAAACTTTTACCGTCTAATTTATCTTCCAAAAATTCCGTATGGCCTGCAAAATTAAATTCAGTTGACTGTATATTTTCTTTATTTATTGGTGCAGTAAGTAAAACATCAACTTTACCACTTTTTAATGCATTTGCAGCATTAGTAAGCGAATTAAGAGCATATTTACCTCCTATTTCATTAGTTTTTCCTGGAGTTATCTCTACATCTTCTTTCCAACAATTCAATACATTTAACTTCCCTTCAGTAATCTGATTTAAATTATTTATATTATGAATATGAATATTTGAGTTCAACATTTTTTTATAAAACATCATAGATTTTGAAGAACCAAAAACTATTGGAGTGCAAAAATCAAACATTCGCTTATCAGAAAAAGTTTTAATAATCAACTCAATTCCAACTCCATTGATATCACCAATAGAGATTCCTACTTTTATTTTATCTTCACTAGTCATTTAAGCAGTATATTATTCTTATTTTTGAGACTCACAAAAGTAATCAATATAATTTAACTAAAATGTTTACAGGAATTATTGAGACATTAGGCACAGTAACTAAAATTGTTCAAGAAAAAGACAATTATCATATTACTATTAAAAGTAAAATTACGCATGAATTAAAAATTGATCAAAGTGTTGCACATAATGGAATATGTTTAACAGTTGTAAAAATTGAAGATGACCAATATACTGTCACCGCTATTCACGAAACATTATTAAAAACTAATTTGGGCTCTCTAAAAGTAAATGATATTGTTAATTTAGAAAGAGCAATGAAACTTGGCAACAGACTTGATGGGCATATCGTTCAAGGTCATGTAGACCAAACTGGAATATGCACTGAAAAGAAAGTTGAAAATGGAAGTTATATTTTTACATTTTCTTATGATTTAGACAAAAATAATGTCACAATAGAAAAAGGCTCAATTACAATTAATGGTGTAAGTTTAACGGTTGTTAATTCACAAAAAAGTAGTTTTAGCGTAGCAATTATACCGTATACTTACGAAAATACTACTTTTAAAAATTTCAAGAAAGGAACAATTGTAAATCTAGAATTTGATGTGATCGGAAAATATGTTGCTAGATTAATGAATTAATAATTACTTATTTCTCAACTTAGAAATAGCATAAACTAAACCTGAACTTAATAGAAAGACTAAGCCACCATCAATAGGTAAACCAACAGGGTTAGGTGGATCACAAGGAGGATCTGGACATGGTCCAGGACCTTGAGAATAGGTCAAAGAAGTGATTGCAATAAATACTACAAACAATAAAAGTTGTTTAGTACTCCTTTTCATTTTTACTTTTTGGGGTTTGACAAATATAGTATTTTTTTTAAAAAAACCTAATTTGTAACACTTTATAAAAAATTGTGGACCCAGAAGGGCTCGAACCTTCGACCCCCTGATTATGAGTCAGGTGCTCTAACCAACTGAGCTATGGGTCCTAAAACTGGGTGCAATATTAATACTAATTTCAGTATTGCACAATTTTTTTACAATTAAAATTTATATCTCATTATTGACATATTTTTTTACTTATTTTTTAAATTAGCAAAAAAACGTCATGTATAAAAACTCTTTAATTCTATTAATATTGTTTCTTTTTAATCACAATATTAGCATTGGTCAAAATGCTGAAGAAAATTTCTGGGATAATGTTAGATATGGAGGAGGCGTAAACGTTGGGTTTGGAAATAACTTTACTACAATTGCTATATCTCCAAGTGCTATCTATGATTTTAATGATAATTTTAGTGCTGGACTAAGTGTTAGCTATCTTTATAGCAAAAATAAAATTAGTAATACAAACGCTAATGTATATGGTGCTAGTGTTATTGCACTACAAAATGTACTTGATAGTTTTCAACTATCTGCCGAATTTGAAGAATTATACATCCATATAAATAATTCAATAACCGAAAACTCTTATTGGAATCCTGCTTTATATTTAGGCGCAGCCTATAGAACTGGTGGAGTTTCTTTAGGGTTAAGATATGATTTATTATACAAAGAAGATAAAAGTATTTATAGTTCAGCAGTAACTCCAGTATTTAGAATATATTTCTAGTTTTATACCGTTCGATTCATTAAACTTTCTCCAAACTTCCTTAATATTTCTTTTTTTTCTTCAGGAATGTTAATAGAATTTAATATAGAAAAAGCTTTTAAAGTATAGTTCTTAATTTGATTTTTAGTTTCTTGAGTTGCATTTGTAATATTAAAGATATTAATTACTTTTTCAATTTTATCTTTATTATTAATCGTTTTATCATTAAATAATGATTTCAGCATTTCTTTATGTTCATTATTAGCTAATTCTAATGCTTTTATATACAAATACGTTTTTTTATTTTCAATAATATCACCACCTAATTGTTTTCCAAAAGTCTCTGGGTTTCCAAAAGCATCTAAATAATCATCTTGAATTTGAAAGGCTATTCCTAAATTTAATCCGAAATCATATATTTTTTTAGCTTCATCCTCTTTAGCATTTGCAACTATTGCTCCCATTTTTAACGCGCCAGCTACTAAAACTGAAGTTTTGTAAGTGATCATATCCAAATATTCATCCATACTAACTTCATTCCTACTTTCAAAATCCACATCCATTTGCTGCCCTTCACACACCTCTAATGCTGTTTTACTTAATAATTTCATTAAACGCTTGAATATTTCTGAATCATAACTTTCTAAATATTGATACGCTTGAATTAACATAGCATCGCCAGAAAGAATTCCAATATTAGTATCCCATTTTTCATGCACAGTTATTTTTCCTCTTCTCAACGGTGCATCATCCATAATATCATCATGAATTAATGTAAAATTATGAAACACCTCAACTGCTAATGCAGCATCCATAGCCTTCTTATAATCTACACCAAATACATTGGCAGCTAATAAAGTTAATATTGGTCGAATCTTTTTCCCTCCTAAGCCCAAAATATACTTAATAGGCTCATACAAATTTTTTGGTTCTTTAACCGACACTTTTTTTTCTAAATATTCAAGAAATTCTTTTTTATAAAGTTCTAACACTTTCTGTTTTTTTTGTAAAAATAATTTAAAGTTTAATAAAACGTTAAAAAAATGCAAAAACTTTGAAAACTTTTTGTGTATTTTAAGTTTCCAGCATACATTTGCATTTTAATTCTATAAAAATATGCAAGAAAAAATCCTTCAAAAAGCTGCTGACATGTTCTTGAGTTACGGTTTCAAAAGTGTAACTATGGATGATATTGCTTCAGAATTAGGGATTTCAAAAAAGACAATTTACAAGTATTTTTCTAACAAAGTAGAACTTGTAGATGCAAGTACAATATCTGTACAACACACAATCGACAACGCAATAAAGCATATACAAGAGCAAAATTATAATGCAATTGAAGAAAACTTTACTATAAAAACAGTTTTTAAAAATATGTTTAAAAAGGCAAAAACTTCTCCAATGTTTCAATTAAAAAAATATTACCCTAAAACTTATGCGAAATTAATGGAGGCTGAAATTTGCACTTTTAGCGATTGTGTAATGGATAATTTAACTAAAGGTATAAAAAACAAACTTTATAGAGATTCAATTGATAAAGAAATGGTTATGAAATTCTATTTCACACTTGTTTTTGGGGCTTATGAAAATGAAATGTTTAGCCACCAAATGAAAGATATTATAAAAACTGAATTAAAAATACTTGAATACCACACAAGAGCAATTGCTACTCCAAAAGGTATTCAAATATTAGAACAAGAATTAATAAATTATAAAAACAATTAATCATAAGATAAGCAATGAAAAACAAACTAATCATTCTTTTTAGCTTGTTATTTTCTTTACCAAATTTTGCTCAAGAAAATTACACCTTTAGTTTAGATGAAGCTATTGAATTTGCCTTAGAAAATAACAGAACTGCAAAAAATGCAGAACGAGATATTGAAGCGGCTAAAAAACAAAAATGGGAAACTACTACAAGAGGTTTACCACAAATAAACGCAAAAATAGATTATCAAAATTGGCTGAAACAACAAGTATCTTTATTTCCTCCTAGTTTTTCTGATCAATTTAGTCAAATAAGAGAATTACAAAACTATTATGATTTGAGTTCCTTGCCAGTAATTGACCCAATTCCTGCAGCTCCTACTGATTTCACTGAAGTTACTTTTGGAACTAAACAAACGATGATGGGAACCGTAACCTTAAATCAATTATTGTTTGATGGTTCTTATATTGTAGGCTTACAATCGGCAAAAGTATTTTTAGAAATATCAGAAAATGCTAAAGAAAAAACAGATTTAGAAATTAGAAAAAATGTAATAAATGCATACGGAAATGTATTGTTGGCAAATGAAAGTGTAAAAATTCTTGAAAAGAATATTAGGGTTTTAGAAAAAAATCTTCACGAAACAACTAAAATTTTTGAGAATGGATTGGAAGAAGAAGAAAGTGTTGAACAATTACAAATCACTCTTTCAGGAGTTAAAAGTAACCTTCAAAGAACAACAAGACTTAAAGATTTAGCCTATAAAATGCTAAACATTACTCTTGGAATTGATTTAAATTCTAATACTGTTTTAACTGACAATTTAGAAAATTTAACAACTCAGTATATTACTCTTGAACTTTTAAATATACAAGATAATGTTGAAAACAACATTGACTATAAAATTGCTAAAAACGATAAGCGTTCTAAAGAGTTATTATTAAAACTTGAAAAAAGTAAGGCTTTACCAACATTAAATGCTTTTCTTAATGGAGGTTATACTGCAAATAGTGATTCTTTCACATTTACCAATAGTTCCCAAAAATGGTTTGGATCCTCTTTACTTGGCGTCAGTATGAATATCCCTATCTTTAGTTCAGGCGGTAGAAATGCAAGTACTCAAAGAGCAAAAATAAATCTTGAAAAATCAGAAGATCTTTTATCAGAAACTGAACAACAATTGAAACTACAAGTTGCAAAAGCTAAAAGTGATTATCAATTTTCTATTGAAGATTATGAAAACAAAAAACAAAATTTAAACTTGGCAGAAAGAATAGAATTAAAGAATCAAACAAAATTTTTTGAAGGTATAACTTCTAGTTTCGAATTAAGACAAGCACAAATACAACTTTACAATGCACAACAAGAGTACTTACAAGCTATGCTTGATGTTATCAACAATAAAACTGCTCTTGAAACTGCTTTAAACACATTTATAAAATAAAAAATCAACTAAAAATGAAACATATTTTTTCACTATTTACAATCGCAATTCTATTAGTTTCTTGTGGAGGAAATCAAGAACAATCTGTTGATGAAGTTATTGCAACTGGCAATTTAGAGTCTATCAGAAAAACTCGTGAGACTATTGTTGCAAAACAACAAGAATTAAACAATCAAATTAAACAACTTGACGATGAAATATCAAAATTGGATACTTCAAAAAAAGTACCTTTAATTACAACTTTTAAAGCTACTGAATCGGTGTTCAATCACTATTTAGAATTACAAGGAAATGTTCAAACGAAACAAAACATTGTGATTTTCCCAGAAATGGGCGGAACTTTAAATCGTGTATATGTTAAAGAAGGGCAAAAAGTATATAAAGGACAATTATTGGCATCTATTGATGATGGTGGTTTAGGGCAACAAGTTGCACAACTACAAATTCAGACAGACTTAGCAAAAACTACATTTGAACGTCAAGAAAGGCTTTGGAATCAAAAAATAGGAAGTGAAATTCAATATTTACAGGCTAAATCTAATTACGAAGCACAACAAAAGGCTGTAAATCAATTAAAAAGCCAGTTAGAAAAAACTAGTGTTAGAGCGCCATTTTCTGGTGTAATTGACGATGTAATAACTGAACAAGGAAGTGTTGTTGCTCCAGGACAATCTCAATTAATGCGTATCGTAAACCTTGACAATATGTATATCGAAACTGATGTGCCAGAAAGTTATATTACTAATGTAGTTAAAGGGAAAAAAGTTGAAGTTGAATTTCCAATTTTAGGTACAAGTATTGAAACTAAAATCCGTCAAGCAGGAAACTTTATCAATCCAGCAAATAGAACTTTTAAAGTTGAGGTAGGATTAAAAAATAAAGACAAGTCTATCAAACCAAATCTTACTGCTAAATTGAAAATTAATGATTATACCAATGATAATGCTTTGCTTATCCCTCAGAGTATTATTTCTGAAGATGCTGAAGGAAATCAATATGTGTATGTAGTAAATGATATAAAAACTGAAAATGATAAAACTTTAGGAGTTGCTAAAAGAGTCATCATTGAAACTGGTAAAACTCAAGGTGATGTAATTGAAGTTTTAACAGGTATAGAAAATGGTTCTGAGATTATCCAAGAAGGTGCAAGAAGTGTTAAAGACGGACAAGAAGTAAGTATTTCTCCAAAAAACTAAAAGAATTAAATCATGACTAAACAAAAGAAAAAAGTCGATAAAGAATTCGGATTATCCTCTTGGGCAATTAATAACAAAACTACAATGTATGTTTTGATTACTTTGATATTATATATTGGAGTTTCTGCCTTTTTTAGCATGCCAAGAGAAAATTTTCCTGAAATAAAAGAAACTAAAATATATGTTAGTTCATTATTTCCAGGAAATACCGCTGAAGATATTGAAAAGTTAATTACTGACCCTCTTGAAGACAAATTAAAAACTGTAAGTAATTTAATTAAAATCACTTCAACTTCTCAAGAAGACTATTCAATGGTAGTTCTTGAGTTTGACGAAAATATTACTGTTGAACAAGCTAAGCAAAAAGTAAAAGACGAAGTAGATTCTGAAACTTCAGGTGAAGATTGGCCAACTTTTAATAATGCCAAAGTAGAGCCAAATGTTTTTGAGTTGAGCATGTCTGAGGAGATGCCTATTCTAAATATTAATATCTCAGGTGATTATCCAGTTCAAAAATTAAAAGAATATGCCGAATATCTTCAAGAAGAAATTGAAGATTTAGACGAGATTAAAAAAGCAGATATCCGTGGTGCTCAAGAAAAAGAAGTTGAAGTTGCCGTAGATATTTATAAAATGATGGCTGCTGAGGTAAGTTTCAATGATATTATTTCTGCAATAAGTAATGGGAATATGACGATGTCGGCAGGTAATCTTGTAACAAGTGGACAACGTAGAACAATTCGAATTGTTGGAGAAATTGACAAGCCAAGCGAGTTAGAAACTTTTGTTGTAAAATCTGAAAAAGGTAAGTCAATTTATCTTAGAGATGTTGCAAAAGTGAGTTTCAAAGAAAAAGAAACTACGACTTACGCTCGCGAATTTGGCGAACCTGTTGTAATGCTAGATGTAAAAAAACGAACAGGTAAAAACATGGTTGCAGCGGCAGAAAAAATTATTAAAATCAAAGAAGATGCCGTAAAAAATGTATTCCCTCAAGATTTAAAAGTTACCATCGCAAATGACCAATCTTCTAAAACTATAGGTCAAGTAGATGATCTTGTAAACAACATTATTTTTGGTGTAATATTGGTTGTAACCGTATTAATGTTTTTCCTAGGATTTAGAAACGCATTATTTGTTGGTTTTGCAATACCAATGTCAATGCTAATGTCATTAATGATATTAAATGCACTTGGATACACTATGAACACCATGATTCTTTTCGGATTGATTATGGGACTTGGTATGCTTGTAGATAACGGTATTGTGGTAGTCGAAAACGTCTATCGATTGATGGATGAAGGAATGCCAAGAATTGAAGCAGCAAAAAAAGGTATTGGTGAAATTGCTTTCCCAATTATTATTTCAACGGCTACAACCATTGCCGCGTTTATCCCTCTTGGTTTATGGCCTGGAGTTATGGGGCAATTTATGAAGTACTTCCCTATTACCTTATCAGTTGTATTAGGCTCTTCATTATTTGTAGCAATTTTCTTTAACTCTGTAATGGTATCTCAATTTATGAAGACTGAAGATGAAGAAATGCCAATGAAAAAAATGCTACTGATTTCTGGAATTTTATTTCTTATTGGTGGATTAATAATGTTCTTAGGCGGTTCTTACCGTGCTTTAGGATCATTGATGTTTACTACAGGAATAATGCTTTGGGCTTATAGAATGTTTTTAAGAGGATGGGCAAACACATTTCAAAACAAAGTTCTTCCTCGTTGGGAACGCTTTTATGAAAGAATGCTTCGCTCAACTTTAAAAGGTTGGAAACCAATTATAATTACGGTTACAACTGTCATATTATTATTCGTGGCTTTTGGTGGTTTTGGCGCTTCAATTGCTAGTCAAAGAACAAAAATTGAATTTTTTCCTAATAATATTCCTAACCAAATTGTTGCTTATATCGAATATCCACAAGGTACTGATATCAAAAAAACAAATGAGATTACACTTGATATTGAGCAACGTATTTATGATATTATTAATGATCCTGTTTATATAAAAGATGGTTATAATTTCTTGACCGAAAGTGCGGTTTCACAAGTTGGTGAAGGTGCTGCTAACCCTATGACTGAAGGCGGTTCTGCTGCAGAAATGCCACATAGAGGAAAGGTTACAGCAACTATGCGTGAATTTAAATATCGAAGAGGTGCTGATAGTGAGCAATTATACCAAAGAGTTCAAGATGGTCTTAAAGGTATTTATCCAGGAGTAACTATTTCGGTAGAAAAAGATCCTGTTGGACCGCCTGCTGGTTATCCAATCAATATTGAATTGGAAGGAAAAGATTATAATGAGTTAATTGCAACAGCCGAAGAAATGCGGAATTTCTTGAATACCAAGAATATTCCAGGTGTAGATGAATTAAAGATTGATGTAAATAAATCTAAACCTGCTATGTTGGTTGAAGTTGATCGTGAAAAAGCGGGAGAATTAGGTGTAAGTACTGGTCAAGTTGGACAACAATTAAGAAATGCAATTTTTGGTGCTAAAGCAGGTGTATATAAAGAAGATGGTGATGATTATGATATTTATGTACGCTTCAATGAAGAAGATAAATATAACAAGAGTGCTATCTTTAATCAAAAAATGACTTTTAGAGACCAAGCAAGTGGTCAAATAAAAAGCATTCCTGTTTCTGCGGTTGCCAAACAGAAAAACAATTCTGGATTTAGTTCAATTAAGCATAAAGCTACTAAAAGAGTTGTGACTTTATATTCTGCTCTTGCTCCTGGATATACTGATGCCGCAGCAATTGTTACAAAAATTCAGGGTGAAATGAAAAATTTCACTAAAAAACCTGATACAGTAAAAGTAGATTATACTGGTCAAATTGAAGAGCAAGAAAAGCAAATGGCATTTTTAATGGGTGCTTTCTTTACAGGTTTAGCATTGATTTTCTTCATTCTTATTTTCCAATTTAACTCTGTTTCAAAACCTGGAATTATTATGTTGGCTATATTCTTAAGTTTGATTGGAGTATTTGGAGGTATTGTAATTACTGGCGTACCTTTTGTTATTATGATGACTATGATGGGAATTATTTCATTAGCAGGAATTGTAGTGAATAATGGTGTGGTACTCTTAGATTATACGCAACTATTGATAGATAGGAAGAAGGTTGAAAAGAACATCGACGAGTTTGATTATGTAAATACTGATGACTTAAGAGAAGCAATTATAAGAGGTGGAAAAGCACGTTTACGTCCAGTATTATTAACTGCCATTACAACTATTTTAGGTTTAATTCCTCTTGCTTGGGGAATCAACATCAACTTCTTTACGTTGTTTAGTGAGTTCAATCCACATATTTATATTGGAGGAGATAATGTGATTTTCTGGGGACCTCTTGCTAAAACAGTTATCTATGGATTAATCATTGCAACTTTCTTAACATTGATAGTTGTTCCAATTTTATTCTATTTAGTAACACGTTTTAAGATGTGGTTGAAATCTAAGGCTACACCAAAAGTAGTCACAGAATAGAAAATGAATATTAATAAAAATCCGGAGTTAAAACTTCGGATTTTTTATTGATACAATTCCAGTATCTTGCACTAATGAAATCTCAAAAAACATATACCGTTGAAGAAGTGAAAAGAGCACTCGAACGTTATTGTGTTTATCAAGATAGGTGCCATCAAGAAATCATAAAAAAATTATATGATTACAATATGACTCCTGCTGTTCATGATACTATAATTGTACATTTAATTGAACATGATTTTTTAAATGAAGAACGTTTTTCTAAAAGTTTTGCGAGAGGAAAATTCAATATTAAAAAATGGGGTAAACTCAGAATCACCAGAGAATTGAAATTACGAAATATATCGGCTTATAATATTAAAACTGCACTAAAAGAAATCAATGAAGAGGATTACTATATAACTTTTGATAATCTTGCACAGCGAAAGTTTGACTCACTTACAGAAACCAACAAGTATAAAAAAAGAAAAAAATTGGCTGATTATCTTTTATATCGCGGATGGGAATCAGACTTGGTTTATAAAAAAGTTACCGAGTTAATCAACTAATATTATTCTTTCTATTAGTATTGGTGATTGCCTTTTCATTCTTCCAATCTATCCATTTTTGCCCTTTCATTCTTCGCATTAAGTTATCATAATGTCGCATTAAAAAGATATTATACAATGCTTTACTAAGGTTTTTAGGCTTTCTTGCAATTCCTCTTAAACTCATAGAAAAACCTGGTGTTATATAACGCATATAATGCCAATAACCTTCTGGCATATAAAGCGTATTTCCATGTTCAAGATTCGCAACAAAACCTTTTGCATTTTTTAATGCTGGCCATTTTTCAAAATCGGGATTTGAAAAGTCAATATCTTCTCGAGTAATCAATGAATGTGGAATTTTATACAAATAATCATTTTGTGTTTGATCAAATAAAATAACTTGCTTCTTTCCTTCAAAATGAAAATGCAAAATATTCGCTAAATCAATATCATAGTGCATAAAAGTATAAGAATCTCTACCACCAAAAAATAACATTGGTAACTTTTTCATTAGCCGTATTCCTATCTCAGGAAACTTATAATCATTTTGCAATGCAGGAATTTCTTTTAAAATATTCCACAAAAAAATACGGAATTTAGTTGGCTCTCTTTTTAATAAATCTACATACTCACTCATTTTCATAGTTGCATGTGGTTCATTAAATCCATCTTTATAATCTACTGGTCTATCATCATACAATGGAACGGTCAAATCTCCTGCTATCTCTTTCATATACTCCAAATTCCACTTCTTAAAAGCAGGCCAATCTTCAATTAAATTTTCAATTACTACAGGCTTTTGAGGTCTTAAGTAGTTCTTCACAAAGTCTTCTTTAGTAATGGAAGTTACTCTATCTATTTCTTGCAGATTCAATTTCATAAATTAAAATTAATAATATGAACCTGAAAAATCAAATTTTAGTATAAAAAAAGCGTCCAATTTCTTGGACGCTTTTTAAAAAATCTAATTTATTTTATTACCAGATTCTAACTCTTTCCTCAGGACTTAAATACATTTCATCACCTTCTTTGATGTCAAATGCTTCATAAAAAGAATCAACATTTTGTAAAGGCATTACTGCTCTGTACATTCCTGGAGCATGTGTATTTGTTTTAATTAAGTTCTTCAACGCATCATCACGCATTTTAGTTCTCCAAATAGTTCCCCAAGACAAGAAGAAACGTTGCTCTGGAGTAAATCCATCAATTGGTGCTGTTTCTCCACTCTCTTTTAATGCAATTTGAAGTCCGTCATAAGCAGCACTAACTCCACCTAAATCTCCAATGTTTTCACCTAATGTAAACTTACCATTTAAGTTAACTCCAGGTAAAGCCTCAACTTCGCTATATTGCTCTTCAAGTTTTTTACCTAAAGCAGTAAACTTAGTTAAATCATCTTCAGTCCACCAGTTATTTAAGTTTCCATTAGCATCATATCTTGAACCAGAATCATCAAAACAGTGAGAGATCTCATGCCCAATTACTGCTCCAATTCCTCCATAATTTACAGCATCGTCTGCTTGATAATTATAGAAAGGTGGTTGTAAAATAGCTGCTGGAAATACAATTTCATTATAAGGAGGCATAAAGTAAGCATTTACTACTTGTGGAGCCATTAACCACTCACTTTTATCTACTTCTTTACCTAATTTTGCAAGACCTTCAGCATAATTCCATTTCTTTAAATTCAATGTGTTATCAAAATAAGAACCACCATCTTTTACACTTTTTGACTCAAGTGCCGAATAATCTTTCCATTTGTCTGGATACGCAATTTTAACAGTCATTTTATTTAACTTTTCTTTTGCTTTTTCCTTAGTTTCTGGAGTCATCCAATCCAAATTATCAATACGATTTCTGAATGCCAACATAACATTGTCAATCATTTTTTTCGCTTTTTCTTTTGCTTCAGGCGGGAATTTAGCATCAACATATAATTTACCTAATGCTTCTCCAATATTTCCATTTAATGTTCCTAAAGCTCTTTCTTCACGATCTCTCATTGCTTTAGCTCCTCTTAAATCTCTTCCGTAAAATTCCCAATTTGCTTTTTCAATATCAGTAGATAAATATCCAGCATTCACATCAATAACTGACCAACGTAAGTAGTTTTTCCAATCATCAATATTATTTTCTTTTAAGATATCTTCCAACGCAACAAAATATCCTGGATCAGTAACAATTACTGTATCTAAACTTTTTGCGCCAATTCCGTCAAAATATGCTCTCCAATTAATTGAAGGAGTCATTTCTTGTAAATCAGCCATAGATTTAGGATTAAAACGCTTACGTGCATCTCTCCTATCTTCTTTAGTCATTCTTGGTGCTGCCATACGAGTTTCAAATGCTAAAATTTTATCCGCATTTACTTTTGCATCTTCTTCAGTATCTCCTATGTACTTCAACATTCTAGCTACATGCGCACGATATTTTTCTCTTTTAGCCTTCGTATCATCATCCATGTCAACATAATAATCTCTAGATAAACCAAGAGTTCCACCTCCTAAATATCCAGCATTTATGTTACTGTTTTTAGGATGCGAACCAACTCCAACTCCAAAGAATCCAATACCTCCATATGGCTCCATCTCAATTAATAATTTTTGTAAATCATCAATATTTTTGATAGCATCAACTTTTGCTAAATAAGGTTTTAAAGGATCAATCCCTTGCTTGTCTCTAGTTACTGTATCCATGATAGACTCAAAAAGGTTAACTGCTTTTTGTTGATCGGTCATCGTCTTAACATTTGCAGCATCTTTTAAGGTAGATTCTCCTTTTGCAATAGCTTCTTTTAATATTGCTAATGCATCTGCATCAGTTTTCTTACGTAGTTCATTAAAACTTCCCCAACTTGTTCTATCAGATGGAATTTCAGTATTTTCTAACCAACTTCCATTAACATATCTAAAGAAATCTTCTCCAGGCTTTACATTGGTATCCATTTTTGCCAAGTCAATACCTGGAATTTTCGGTGCTTCTTCTTTTTTACAAGAATTTAATGATACACCAACTACAACTGCCAATGATACAAGGCCAGCTTTGATATAATTTGTTTTCATTGTTGAATAATTAATTTGATTTTTATTTTTGGTTTGCTAATTTAATTTAATTCTTTGTTAATTAAGGAGTTTGAACCTTTTATTAACATATATTTAAGACTTTTTTGTAGTTTTAATTTTTCCTTTTTGAAGTGGAATTACACCCTTTTTCTTTTTTTCTGATGCTTTTTTTGGAGTTATTATTCTTTTCCTTCTTTCAAGAGTTTTGTTAATTTCTTTCTTTTTCGGAATTGATTGTGAGCGAATAATTGTTCCGTTTTCAGAATCAATTTCCAATTCATTTTCCAATTCTTCAATCTTATAAATCACATTTATTTTTTCATTGATTGATGAATAGGCATTCAACAAATCCTCTACTTCACTCATCACATCTTCATCGCTTATATTAGGAATAGTAGACATATCATCTAACCGTAATGCATGATTTCTAAGCACATTAAAGCGTGTTAAAATATCTGGCCTATCCAATTTGTCAACTCTTATAGTGTCCGAAGTGTTTTTTACTAAATCAGCCAATTCACGAGCGTTTTGAAGCGCTTGACTCTTGGTGACACTATAATATTCATTCATTTTCGATTGTACCATTTGAAAACTCAACCAACCCTCAACTTCTTGCTTGGCTCTAATCGATAAAGTTGTACCAATATTACTAATCGTTGCTTCTTCTTGCTTAGTAACCTCTTCTTGTGCTATTTCATCACTCTTCACTTCCGATTTGCAAGAGTGCATCAAGAAAATAACCACAAATATGTAAACAATTTTTCTAATCATAGTTTTATGAAGATTGTAAAAGTAACAATTATTCTAGTGTTTCTAAAAGTTTTAACGATAGTTTGACTATTTTTGTATGATTCCAAAACATTTTTCACAATGCTTGTTGACTTTGATAAACTTCCCAATGAGGCAAAAATCTGGATTTTCCAGTCTAGCAGAAAATTTTATCCAAATGAGATTGAAGAAATAACCCAACAAGTAGAAGGGTTTTTAAGTACTTGGAAAGATAGCGGAGAACCAATCATAGCATCTTACAAGATTAAATACAAGCGTTTTATTATTATTGCTGTTGACCAAACTTTAGATCCAATCTCTGTAAATGCTATTGATGATTGTGTTGGGTTTATTTTTTCTTTACAACACACTTATGAAGTTGAATTATTGGACAAACTCAATGTCTCTTTTAAGCAAGGCGAATATGTACAATACAAAGACTTAAAAGAATTTCAAAAACTGATTAAAAAGAAAGCCGTTTCGGCAAAAACGATTGTTTTTAACAATCTAATAAACACCAAACTAGAACTAGAAAGCAATTGGGAAATTCCAATTACCGAAAGTTGGCATAATCGGTTTCTTATATGAGTTCTTTTATTTAAAAAAATCATGAATAAAATTACCGATTCAATCCATACATTTTTTAAAAAAGATTTCAAAAAAAGATTTCTAATATTTATATCTATTCCTTTTTTACTTAGTTCTTTATACTTGATTGATCAAACTCTAATAAAAGATACTATTATTATGGACACAATCATTTCTATTAAACCTATATATATTAATCAAAGTGCAGGTGGAACTCCAGTAGTTGAAAGTAAGAAAAGAGGTTATAAATATGAAACAATTAATAATTATAGGTTTTCTACATTAAAATATAAAATTAATGAGTCTCAAATTCAAATAGTAACTTCTCGAATATTTAAAACTGTTAAAACTGTTAAAACCAAAAAGGGGGATCATGAAATTCAATCTGGATTGAATGGGGTAAATGGTATATTAATTATTGCATGTTTTATTAGTATGCTATTTACAATTATATATCTTTTTTTAAGAAAAAATATCTCAAATAATTCTCAACTAAATTTAATCTTTTTAAATATTTTTTTAATTACCATTTGGATATATAGCTTCATAAAATTTGTCTTTTAAATTAACTATAAGACTAAAGTGATTACCCCAACCCTTCAATAAAACCTTCAACACTCTGCGCAACATCAACTGAGAAATTACCAATCTTTGTTCTTCGCAAAGCGCTTAAATGTGCGCCAGAATTTAAGGCATTTCCAAAATCAAAAGCCAATGAACGTATATAAGTTCCTTTACTGCAAACAACTCTAAATTCGATATTTGGCAAGTCAATATTGGTGATTTCAAACTCTGTAATGGTAATTTTTCTAGTTTTTATTTCAGTAGTTTCTCCTGCTCTAGCCAATTCATATAATTTTTTACCATCTTTCTTTATTGCCGAGAAAATTGGAGGTTTTTGGTCTAGTTCTCCAATAAACTGTTTGGTAGTCTTGTGAATCAATTCCTCTGTAATATGATCTATCGGAAAAGTCTTGTTGATTTCGGTTTCTAAATCATAGCTTGGAGTCGTTCCACCAACTGTAATCGTTCCTGTATATTCTTTTTCTTGCGCTTGATAGGTGTCAATTTTCTTGGTAAACTTACCTGTACACAAAATCAATAAACCTGTTGCTAAAGGATCCAAGGTTCCTGCATGACCTACTTTTATTTTCTTGATATTGAATCGTTGTCTTATTTCCCAACGCAATTTATTTACTACTTGAAATGACGTCCAGTTCAAAGGCTTATCAATCAATAAAACTTGTCCGTTTTTATAGTCTTCAAGTGTCATTATTAATTCATTAAAGCGTATACAATTGCGATAACACCTACAATAGCACAGTAGATAGAGAAATACGATAATTTACTTCTTTTTACCAACGAAATCATCCATGTACAAGCAACCAATCCTGAAATAAATGCCGCTAAAAAACCTATGGTAAAAATTCCTATTTGTGAACTTTCAAAGCTTATTCCACCTCCAAGAATATCTTTAGCAACTTTTCCAAAAATTAAAGGCACCACCATCAAAAATGAAAATTTAGCAGCCTTTGTTCTATCAATTCCTAATAAGACTGCAGTAGAGATTGTTGCTCCCGATCTAGAAATTCCTGGTAACATTGCAATAGCTTGTGAAACACCAATAATCATTGCACTTCCAAAACTTACATTCTTATCAGTATTCTTGGCTTTATCGGCAAATAAAAGTAATAACGCAGTAACAATTAACATAAAACCAACTAATAATATTTGACCTCCAAAAAATGATTCTAACTTGTCTTCAAACATAAAACCAATCAATGCAGCAGGAATCATCGAAGCAATAATTTTGAGTGAAAATTGAGTTTCTTCATTCCACTTAAATTGAAATAGTCCTTTGATTATTTCAGCAATTTCCTTTCTGAAAATTACCATAGTACTCAAGGCTGTTGCAAAGTGTAAAATAACAGTAAAAGTCAAACTCTCTTCAGGTAAAGATTCGTCTCCCAAAATGGCTTTCATTAATTCTAAATGACCACTCGAAGAAACAGGGAGAAATTCCGTTAAACCTTGAATTAACCCTAAGATAATAGCCTCAATATAACTCATTATTTTTTAGGCTTTGCAAAGATTGCATAAATCTGGATTCCTAATCCAATCAAAACTAATGTTGGTGCTAAACGAATACGTCTAAAATTATAAATCTCTTCGTTAAATACATTTGGATCGTCACTTCCGCCACCAGCCATGAGGATAAACCCTAAAGCAATTACAGCAAGTCCAACAAGCATTATCATATAGTTTTTCTTCTCGAAAAGAAATTTTTCTTTGTTCTTTTTATCTTTCATATTAATAATATAAATCTTCGGTCCTTAAATTTAAAAAACGTCTCGTTGCAAAAAATGTACTTATCAATGTTATTATAATTCCTATAATTATGATTGCTGTAAATAAAATTGACAACATCACTTTGTCGTTCATAATATTGATCTCTGGAATATTCTTGTGGATGTAATATACTATACCAAATACGCCTAAACATGCTACTATAGCACCTAAAACTCCCAATTGAACACCTTTCCAAAGAAATGGTTTTCTAATAAAACCTTTAGTCGCACCAACCATTTGCATTGTTTTAATAGTAAATCTTTTTGAATATACTGATAATCGAATAGCGCTATTGATTAGCACAATGGCAATCAACATAAACAAACCACTAAAAATCAATACCCACAAACTTATTCTTTGAATATTCTTGGTGAGCAGATCAATCAGAGGCTTGTCATAAGAAATTTCAAAAACATCTTTGTTCTTATTTAATGCTTCAGCGATTTCACCCATTTTTTCAGGAGTCACAAATTCAGATTTAATAAAAATATTAATCGCGTTTTTTAAAGGATTCTCTCCTAAATATTCAATAAAATCTTCACCTATATCTTCACTGTATGCTTTTGCAGCATCTTCTTTTGAAACAAAGTTTATAGACTTGGTGTAATCTTCTTTTTCTAATGAAGTTTGTAGTTTTTTTATTGAAGACTCCTTGGCAGTATCATTCAAGAAAACTGTAATGGCAACTTGCTCTTTAAAATGGTCAGAAATAGACTTGGTTTTTAATACCAACAAGCCCAACATACCTAATAAAAATAATACCAAAGCAATACTTACGATTACTGAAAAATACGAAGATCGCAATCTCCTTTTTTGATATTTTTCAAATGACTTTGACATATTATTTAGAATTTGGCTGCAAGATACAAATATTCATTAACGCTTATACTAACTTATTTATTCTATTTCTTGGCACAATTCTATTAAAACTCCGTTGGTAGATTTTGGATGTAAAAAAGCAACTAATTTATTATCTGCTCCTTTTTTAGGTTTTTCATTGAGTACAATAAATCCTTCAGACTTTAATCTTTTTATTTCCGATGCTATATCCTTTACAGCAAATGCTATATGATGTACTCCTTCTCCTTTTTTCTCAATAAATTTTGCAATTGGACTATCAGCATTAGTGGCTTCCAATAATTCAATTTTATTAGGCCCAACCTTAAAAAAAGAGGTTTTAACACCTTCACTTTCCACTTCTTCAATTTTATAATGAGGTTTGCCATACAATTTAGCAAAAAGTTCATTTGAAGTTTCTAAGTCTTTTACTGCAATGCCAATATGTTCAATTTTTTTCATGTGGTAAATATAAAACATCTTAAATAAAAACACCTTATCAATTTCTTGACAAGGCGTATATATAGGTTCTAGCAATTTCCCTTTTTTTTGATGTATTACATTAATTTATCATCAAACAGAGTCTAATTAAACTCTGATACAAAGTTGAGCGAATTCTAAAATTCTCACAAGAGGAAAAACCCCCTTTTTGATAGGGGAAAAACCCCTTTTTTTAGAGGGGAAAAACCCCCTAAAAATTCAACGTTGCCATTAATTTATTTTTATAGCGCTGATTGTTAATGAGTTAAATTACAACTGACTTTTTATGTTAAAATTTATGGTATAAATATGTATATTAGCATTATAACTTAGTTAACAATATAATTTTACAATTATGAAAACCCTAAACCTACTATTGAAGTCCCTATTATTAGTAACTCTTATTTTTTCAATCTCTTCTTGTAAGAAAAAAACTGGTGACAGAGATCCAAATGAAATATGTATAGATTATGATGGAAAGCCAGAGCAAGTCATAACTTATAAAGAGATGGCAAGTTTATTAGCGCAATATAAATCTACTCGAGAAAACGTTTTGAAAAATGCTTTAGGATATGAAGACACGAGAGAAGTTTGGTTTCAAATAGATTCCTTAAAGAAGTATTTAGCCTATGTAGAAAAACTATCTAAAGATAGTGGAGTTGAAATTACCGGATTTAATTTTATTTCGGCTGCTTATCCAGATAAAACAATTTATGGTAAAGAAAAAAATTACCAGACGTTGATTCTAAATCCTACTACTACTAAAGACGGAAACCCAAGAGTTTCATTTGACCCTTTATACTCTGAAAATGGGAATCCTGCTTTTGTAAGTGATTTATTATTGCCTTATTTAAATGAGATTGATAGCATTACTTACAGAAAAAAAGACATCAAAAAATATATTATCAATTTAATGGAAAATATTGAAGATATGCCAAGTTCGGCAATGAATAGAGGTAAAGGAAGTCCTCCAAACTAATATATAAGTTTATGATTTCTATACTTGTTACTTTAGAATACATTTCCGCAATTACTGGAACCATATTTTATAAGAAGTTTTCTTCAAAGTTTACTGCAATTCTATTAGCCTACTTATGGATGATTTGCTTTACTGAAACTTTAAGTTCTGAAGTGTCAAAATATGGCTTTACCGTAAATGCGCTATATACTTTATATACTTTTTTTGAATTTAATCTTCTTTTTTTAATGTATCTAACATTAACTAAAGTGAAAACCAATCAAAAATTAATTAAGTTTTTTATACTTATAACTAATACAGTTTTTGCTTTTGAAATCTTTAAACAAGGAATTAATAACTGGCCTTCAATAACCACAGTTGTTGGCTCGGTATTAATTAGTGTAATCTTGATTCTGTATCTAAAAGAATTTTTATATTCTGATAAGATTTTGAACTATTCAAGATCACTCTACTTTTGGGTTACTTTAGGCTCTTTGGTTTATTATTTAGGTTCTATACCTTTCCAAGCAATTATTAATTATCTTGAAAATAGAGATTTATATTTTTTACAAATTTCTTTAGCAATATTTGCGCAGTCTTGTGTAATCATCGGTTTTTTATGGAGCAAGAAAGAAATCAAATAGTTATTATTTTAGCAACCTTATTGGTTGTTTTTATTACGCTAGCATTAGTCTGGCTATTTATAACTTTTCAAAAAAGAAAAAACAATCTACTACTAGACCAAGAAGATGCCAAAAAGCAGTTTGAAAAAGAAATTGCAGAAACTCAAATTGAGATACGAGAGCAAACGCTCAGGAATATCAGTTGGGAATTGCACGATAATATTGGACAATTACTTACACTAGCCAAAATACAATTGCAAATTGCCACACCAGAAAACATCCAAGAAGTAAGTGATACTATTGGTAAAGGGTTAGAGGAAGTTCGTGCACTTTCAAAACTTATTAATCCTGATGTAGTGAAAAACATCAAACTATACGAAGCCGTTCAATTGGAAATCGACCGCTTTAATCGTTTAAATTTTATAAAATCTACACTCACAATTCAAGGAGAGTCCAAAAAACTAAATCCAAAATCAGAAATTATTCTTTTCAGAATCCTACAAGAGTTTTTCTCGAATACTATTAAACATTCCAAAGCATCTAACTTAGATGTGACCTTGGATTATCAAAAAGAGAAATTATATATTGAGGCTAAAGATAACGGAGTTGGTTATGATACTTCTATTGAAACTAATAATGGAATTGGGTTGAATAACATTCAAAATAGAGCAAAATTGATCAATGCCGAAATTGAATTATCTTCTGAAATTGAAAAAGGAACAACCTTAAAAATTATTCATACATTTGAGTAATGGAAAAATACTCAGTTGTAATAGTTGAAGATCATTTATTGCTTTCGCAAGCAATAGGAAATATTGTAGATTCATTTAGTAAATTTAAAGTGCTTTACCTGTGTAATAATGGTAAGGAACTAACTGATAAGTTTTCTTCGCTTCAAAACATTCCTGATATTGTATTGATGGATATTAACATGCCTGTTATGAATGGTATTGAAACTACCAAATGGCTTAGTGAACGCCATCCACATGTCAATGTTATTGCACTATCAGTCGAAAATGATGATGCTACTGTTCTTAAAATGTTGCGAGCTGGAGCAAAAGGTTACTTATTAAAAGACACTGAAAAAACAGTACTTGAAAGTGCATTGTTGCAAGTAGCCAAAAACGGTTATTATCATACCAAAAATGTTACAAACCTATTATTAAAATCCATTCATGGCGAACCTCAAGATGATGAAATTCATTTCAATGAAAAAGAGTTGACATTCATAAAATTATCTTGCACCGAAATGACCTATAAAGAAATTGCTGACAAAATGAGTTTGAGCCCCAAAACAGTTGACAATTATAGAAACAGAGTTTTTGAAAAAATTGATGTGAAAAATAGAATTGGTTTGGTAATGTATGCCATAAAAAACAAAATATATTTTCCATAATCTTCAACAAAATCAGTATTCTGGCTTCATTTTTGAGTCACATTCACAAATTTTAACCTTATTTTTGCACTATGGAAACAAATAGACAGAAAAAGATTGCTGGAGTAATTCAAAAGGATTTAGTTGATATACTTCAAAATGCAGCTCGTGATGGAATGAAAGGTGTGATAATTTCGGTAACTAGAGTTAGAGTTACTACCGATTTATCGGAAGCAAAAGTATTCTTAAGTGTTTTTCCTTCCGAAAAAAGAGATGAATTAATTAATGGTATTATTTCCAACACACCAGTAATTAGACATGAAATGGCACAACGCACAAAAAATCAATTGCGTAGAATGCCTAACTTAACTTTTTATCCTGATGATTCTTTAGATTATATCGATGGAATTGACGAAGCATTAAAAGGCAAAAAAGAGAATCCATTAGACAATCCTGAAATTTTAGACAAACGACAAAAGAGATAATATTTGAACTTTCCACTGTACATTGCAAAACGTTACTTGTTTTCCAAAAGCAGTAATAACACTATCAATATAATTACAATTATTGCAGCAATAGGTGTTATTATAGGTACAATGGCTTTGTTTATCGTCTTGTCTGGTTTTGCAGGCCTCAAAACTTTTAGCATAAACTTCTTAAGAGTTTCTGATCCTGATTTAAAAATTACTGCCGTTAAGGGAAAATCATTTGATTTTAATGATGAACTAAAATCTAAAATTGATGCTGTTGAGGGAATTGCACATTACACTAAAGTCATTGAAGAACGTGCATTTTTTGAATTTAAAGACAAAACTCATCTTGCCTATATAAAAGGTGTTGAAGAAAATTTTCTAACAGTCAATAATATCGATTCTGCAATTGTTGATGGCAGTTGGATTGATTTTGAATTCACAAACAATGCTGTCATTGGAAATGGTGTTTCTAACAAACTATCACTTGGTATAAACAACTACATTGAACCTTTAAAAATTTACGTTCCAAAACCTGGAAGTGGCTATGTAGAAAGTGTAAAAAAAGATATTAGCACTATTCTAACTCAACCTGTAGGAATCTTTCTTTTAAGTGAAGAAATTGACAACAAATACGTTTTTATTCCCTTAGAATTAACTCAACAATTACTGAATTACAATTCAACTCAAATAAGTGCTATTGAAATACAAGTAAATAGTAATAGTGATAGAAGTAATATTATTGAAAATCTTGAAAAAATTTTAGGAAACAACTTTAAAGTACAAACAAGAGAGCAATTAAATGCTGTTTTTTATAAAATGCTGAATATTGAAAATCTAGTGTCTTATCTTATTTTTACTTTAATACTCATCATTGCTTTATTTAATGTCATTGGTGCACTCATCATGATGATATTTGACAAAAAAAACAACTTACAAACATTGTACAATCTAGGAACTACTGTCAAAGAACTACGGAAAATATTTGTGTATCAAGGATTTTTACTCTCGCTTTTCGGCTTGATGGTTGGATTAATTCTTGCTATAATTTTAGTGTATTTACAACAACGGTTTGGGTTTTTTATGATTACTCATTCTCTAGCATTTCCAGTAGAGTTGAAATTAGAAAATATTGGTATTGTAATTATCACAATACTTGTTCTAGGTTATTTAGCCGCTCTAATAGCAAGTAGTAGAATTACGAAAGAAGTTCTAGAAAAATAACAACTCTCTCATCTATCCAAACTTATGCAACACCTCATCAAAGGTATCAAACACTTCCTTAGAAGAATTAGAAGTTACCATTTTTAAACGATATTCTTTAAAATGTGGTATTCCTTTAAAATAAGTAGCATAATGACGTCGTGTCTCAAGAACTCCTTGCATCTCGCTTTCCTTCCAATCTATCTCCATTTGCAAATGTCTTTTTGCCATTTCAACTCTTTCAGCAATTGTAATTTCCGGTAAGTGTTCTCCTGTATTAAAATAATGTTTTACTTGTTTGAAAAACCAAGGATTACCGATACTTGCTCTACCTATCATCGCACCATCCAGTCCATAATCATCACGCATTTCTTTGGCTCTTTCTGGCGAATTTACATCACCGTTTCCAAAAACTGGAATATGCATTCGTTGATTGTTTTTAACCTCAGCTATTGGCTTCCAATCAGCATCTCCTTTATACATTTGAGCACGTGTACGTCCATGAATAGCAATTGATTTACAACCTACATCTTGTAATCGCTCTGCAACTTCAACTATTTTTATAGAATTATGATCCCAACCTAAACGTGTCTTAACTGTCACAGGCAAATTGGTTCTTTTAACCATTTCGGCAGTTAATTTTTCCATTAAGCAAATATCTTTCAGAATTCCTGCTCCTGCTCCTTTGGAAACTACTTTCTTAACTGGACACCCAAAATTAATATCAATAATATCAGGATTTGATCTTTCTACAATATCAATGGTTTGAAGCATTGATTCAAGATTTGCCCCAAAAATTTGAATCCCTACAGGACGTTCTTTCTCGTAGATATCTAATTTTTTAACACTCTTAGCAGCATTACGAATCAACCCTTCAGAAGAAATAAATTCAGTATATACTACATCTGCTCCTTGCTCTTTACACAAGGCTCTAAAAGGTGGATCGCTTACATCTTCCATTGGTGCAAGCAACAATGGAAAATCTGGCAATTCTATATCTCCAATTTTTACCAATTTCTTTTTTTTTGCAAAAATAAGAATTAATTATTTTGGTTTATTGACAATATTTTTTAAAAAATTTATTGACTTTATTAAAAATTTATATTTTTACCCCAAAAAAAAAGATGTTCAAAAAAGTCTCCACATTGTTTGTTAGTTGTTTCATGTAAAGAATTAGACAAATTAACTATGTTTGATGTAGATTATCAAACTAACTATACAGTATCATCAACAACTATTATTAATGCTCCGTTCAATCTATTTACTCCCGAAGTTACTACTGAATCCGAAACAACATTTGAGGAAAACAATACTAGAAAAGATTTAATTGAAAGCATTAAATTAAAAACTTTAAAATTAACTTTAACTTCACCTGAGAGTGGAAATTTCAATTTTTTGAATGAAATACACATATTTATTAGCGCAGAAAATGTTGAGGAAGTAGAAATAGCCTATTTAGTAGATATGGAAAATAATAATTCTAGAATGTTAGAATTGGTTACAAATGGTCAAGAATTAAAAGATTATATAAAAGCCGATAGTTATACTTTAAGAGTTCAATCAACTACTGATGAAACTCTTAGCCAAAACCATGACATTACTATTGATACTAAATTTAGAGTTGATGCCAAAATTTTAGGTTTATAAACCTAAAATGTAACTTTTAGTTTTACAATTTTATTTTCTCTCAATACTTCTACAGTAGTTGTACTACCTTTTTCAAATTTTGACAATCCAGTCATATAACTCATCATATCAGTAATTGGAATATCTCCCATTTTAACGACTACATCACCTTTGATAATTCCTGCTTTTTGGGCTGGTTTATCATCCGAAACCCCATCAATACGCATTCCTTTTCCTTCAAATAAATAATCAGGAATAACTCCTAATGTAACTTTAAATCTTGGTGCACTTTCTGACTCATTCTTGGTTTTTCTAAATGTCAGTTTTCCATTATCATCCATATCGGAAATAATTGAAAAAATATAATCTGAAATTTGATACATTCCGTTATAATTCAATAGTTCCTCATCATCACTTGGTTTGTGATAATCTTCATGTTGACCTGTAAAAAAATGTAATACTGGAATATCGGCTAAATAAAATGACGTGTGATCTGAAGGTCCAACTCCAGACTCTTTTTCTATCAACTTGAAATTATCATTCAAAGAATTTATTGTTTGACTCCAAATTGGTGAAGTACCAGTTCCATAAACAGCAAGTGTACTATCTTTCAATCTACCAACCATATCCATATTAATCATATAATTGATTTTTTTAGCGTCTAGTGTTGGATTTTTTACAAAATAATTAGATCCCAATAAGCCCATTTCTTCACCAGAAAAAGCCATGAACAAATAATTATTATTCGTGTTATTATTTTTGAGTTTAGCCGCTAAGTTTAACATCACTGCAACACCACTCGCGTTATCATCAGCACCGTTATGAACTGCTTTCTCTCCTCTATGCAATGAACCTTCATTTCCAAAACCTAAATGATCATAATGCGCTCCAATTACAACCGTGTTTTCAGTTTTATTATCCATAAATGCTAAAACATTTCTTCCAGTTATTGAACCATCTTCTTTCTTGTCTAGGAATTTTGCCTCTGAATGCGGACCTACTTTTGGAATAAAATTAAACTCTTGAAAATAACCACTATCTCCTTTTGAAGAAATCCCTAATTCTTTAAACCTTTTGGCAATGTATTCTGATGCTTTTTTTTCACCTTCGGTTCCTGTACCTCTTCCTTCTAAAGAATCATCGGCTAAAAAAATAACATCTTCTTTTATTTTTTTATCAAATTTTTCTTGCTTACAAGAAATCAATGCAATAAAAAATATGAATATAAAATATTGTTTCATAATTAGAACTGTTTAATTTTGCACAAAATTAGTTAATAATCTATATACGATATAATGTTGCATCAAAATTATTTTAAAACCATTAAACTTAGTTTAGTATTCATACTTTCAATTGGTCTTTTTTCTAACTGTAAAACTGAAAAAAAAGAAGAAACAATAGAAGAAGATGTTAAAACAACTCAAGAGACATCTTTAATCCTTGAAGGAGAAAAACATTTCAAGTCATTAAAACAAATCACTTTTGGTGGTGATAATGCTGAGGCTTATTGGAGTTTTGATGACCAGCAAATTATCTTTCAATCCAATTATAAAAAATGGGATGTAGATTGTGATCAAATGTTTTTAATGAATGTTGGAGAAACATTTGAAAATAAAACACCTCCAATGTTGAGTACTGGAAAAGGAAGAACGACTTGTTCTTATTTTCTTCCAAACAATAAACATATTATTTATTCATCTACTCATCTTGGTGGTGAAGAGTGTCCAGAAGAACCATTGCGTAAAAATGGAAAATATGTATGGCCAATCTATGATTCTTATGACATTTTTGTTGCCGATCTTGAAGGAAATATTGTTAAGCAATTGACTAATGAAAAAGGATATGATGCAGAACCTACAGTTTCTCCTAAAGGAGATAAAATAGTTTTTACTTCAACTCGTAGTGGAGATTTGGAATTATATACCATGAATATTGATGGAAGCGATGTAAAACAAATTACAAATGAATTGGGTTATGACGGTGGTGCTTTTTTCTCTCCAGATGGGACAAAACTTATCTTCCGTTCATCTAGACCAAAAACTGAAGAAGAAATAAAAGAATATAAGGATTTATTAGCCCAAGGATTGGTTCAACCTACCAATATGGAATTATATATTTGTAATGCTGATGGTACTGAATTAAGACAGTTAACTAAACTTGGTAATGCCAATTGGAGTCCGTTTTTTCATCCTTCGGGAAAAAAGATTATTTTTTCTTCAAACTTTAATAGTCCTCGAGGATTTCCGTTCGATTTATATATGATCGATATTGATGGTAAAAACTTAGAAAGAATAACTTATGGTGAGTCATTTAATGCGTTTCCGGTATTTTCCAATGATGGTAAAAAGTTAATTTTCTCATCCAATAGGAATAATGGTGGCGGACGTGATACCAATCTTTTTATTGCAGAATGGCAAGACTAAATTTTGATAACTTTCTTAATTTTTGAAGGTTTACCCTTAAAATCAATCCTGAGAAAATAAATACCATTTCTTAGTTTACTTATATCCAATTTAGATTCAGTAGTATCAAGTAATAAAGTTGACTTCATATCGTATAATGAAAGTAAATTTATATTGTCGCTTGTTACATTAATATAATCTTGGGTTGGGTTGGGATAGATTCCTAATTCATTATTTAGATCATATTCATCAACACTTAAAGCAGTATCACTAGTAGAAAAAGAAATAAGTTTAGCATTTATTGAAATTGGAGAAGTTATAGACTCCGAAGAAACATAATACTCATTTTCATCTATATAGGCAATTCCTTCTGTTTGTTCAAAACCAACTGAAGAAAGAGGAGTTTGAGTATTAGTTCCAGAAAAAATATCATTAGAAGAGAAATTTTCACTTACCCAAACAAATGGTTGTAATATACTGTTATATCCTATTAAATATAATTTTCCAGAAATAGTATTATAGGTTCCTCCTGTAATTCTTATTCCGCTATTTAAGGTAGTTGTCATTGGTGAAACAGAGTAAGTACCAGCAGTTTTTGGCACAACATAAGCTTTAGTTACACCATCAATCCAGTTTTTGTTAAATAATAGTAAATCTGTACTGTTGTATGATGTTAGAGATTCTGCGTCCCATTCATTATTATTAAGGTTTGATGTAAAGTCTGATTGGTCAGAATAACTTATTTCAATAATTTCAGCCGTTACTGACGTCGAAGCCAAATAGTCTGCCTTACTTATTTTATAAATAACCAAATTGGTTCTGTTACCATAATTATTTCCAATGTCAGCAATATAAATGCTCGTATCATCTTGTGCAATATCCTCCCAATCAACATTAGTAGCATTGGTAATTGCAATAGTTCTTGTAATAGTTTCGCTTGTTAAATCTATTTCATACAATTCATTTGCTCCACCAGAATCATTATGAGTAATCATTTTGTCGTTAAAATAAATGAGTCCAGAAGTTTCACTTACAGTTGTAGGCAAATCAAACTCTTCTATGATAGAACTAGAATTAATTTGTCCAAAAGACGAGATAGTCATGATACAAATAAGACCGATTATAAATATTATTTTTTTCATTTTTAGCATTTATTTATCAACAAATTTAGTCCAAAAATTGGATTTACAATGCTTAATCACAAGCAAATAAATATATTGACAATAGATTTCTACATTAAAACAATAATAAGATAGAAAACCTATATATTTGCAATCTTGACAGAAGGACTATTTATAGAATGAAGCACATTAGAAATTTTTGCATAATTGCACATATTGATCATGGTAAGAGTACACTTGCCGATAGACTATTAGATTATACTGGATCAGTATCTGATAGAGAAAAACAAGATCAATTATTAGATAATATGGACTTGGAACGTGAACGTGGAATCACCATAAAGTCACATGCCATCCAAATGGAATATACCTACCAAGGACAAGAATATATTTTAAACTTGATTGACACTCCTGGACACGTAGATTTTTCTTACGAGGTCTCTAGATCTATTGCCGCTTGTGAAGGTGCGTTATTAATTGTTGATGCCGCGCAAAGTATTCAAGCACAAACTATTTCTAATTTATACCTTGCATTAGAAAATGATTTAGAAATAATCCCTGTTTTAAACAAAGTTGACTTGCCTAGTGCAAATCCAGAAGAAGTTACCGACGATATAGTAGAATTATTAGGTTGCGATGCAGAAGAAGTAATTCACGCTAGTGGTAAAACAGGTTTTGGAGTAGATAATATTTTACAAGCAATTATTGAACGTATTCCGGCACCAAAGGGAGATCCAAATGCTCCATTACAAGCCTTAATATTCGATTCTGTTTACAATACTTTTAGAGGTATAGAAACATATTTTAGAGTATTTAATGGTGAGATAAAAAAAGGTCAAAAAATAAAGTTTGTTGCAACCGATCAAGAATATTTTGCTGATGAAGTTGGAACTTTAAAGTTAGAACAAGTTGTAAAAAAATCAGTTAAAACAGGTGATGTTGGCTATTTAATTACAGGTATTAAAACTGCTAAAGAAGTAAAAGTTGGTGATACCATTACTGATGCTGCTCTACCAACATCAAATATTGTCGAAGGATTTGAAGATGTAAAACCAATGGTTTTTGCTGGTATTTATCCTGTAGATACAGAAGATTATGAAGAGTTAAGAAACTCGATGGAAAAACTGCAATTAAACGATGCTTCCTTAGTTTTTCAGCCTGAAAGTTCTGCAGCATTAGGTTTTGGTTTCCGTTGTGGATTCTTAGGAATGCTGCATATGGAAATTATTCAAGAACGATTGGAGCGTGAGTTTAATATGACGGTAATAACTACTGTACCAAACGTTTCTTATCATGCATTTACCAATAAAAATCCTGATGATGCTTTTATTTTAAATAACCCATCAGATTTACCTGACCCTTCTACAATTAATAGGATTGAAGAACCATATATTAAAGCGTCAATTATTACCAAAGCAGATTTTGTTGGAAATGTAATGTCGTTATGTATTGAAAAGAGAGGAATGATTACCAATCAAACTTATTTAACTCCTGAGCGTGTAGAATTATCTTTTGATATGCCGCTAGCAGAAATCGTATTTGACTTTTATGACCGTTTAAAAACAGTTTCTAAAGGTTATGCTTCTTTTGACTACTCACCTATAGGAATGAGGGTTTCTAAATTAGTTCGTTTAGACATACTTCTTAATGGACAGTCTGTTGATGCACTTTCTGCATTAATTCATACTGATAATGCACAACAAATAGGTCGTAAAATGTGTGAAAAATTAAAGGAGTTAATTCCTCGTCAACAATTTGATATCCCTATACAATCAGCAATTGGTTCAAAAATTATTTCTAGAGAAACGGTAAAAGCACTTAGAAAAGATGTTACTGCCAAATGTTACGGTGGTGATATTTCACGTAAACGTAAACTTCTTGAAAAGCAGAAAAAAGGAAAGAAAAGAATGCGTCAAGTTGGAAATGTTGAAATTCCTCAACAAGCATTTATGGCTGTTCTTAAACTGAACGATTAAGCAAATTATTTACTAAAAATTGAGCATAAAAAAACCCACTTAATCTCTTAAGTGGGAAAATTGCTATGAAAAAGAAAGTAGGTTTTAACACCTACAGGTGCTAATATACAATATTTTTTATTACATCCAACTTATTTATATTTTTAATATAATGAAAAACAACAAACATTAACATATGTTTATGATTTGGCAACTTGCATTATTAAAATGTATTAATGAATTCTCACTTTTATATAAAATTTTGCATTTTTAGTGTATGGTTATTTTCAATATTTTTTATAAAAATATTTTTTGTATTGTTTTTTTTATTTCATTTGTAATAACTAAAGTTTAATTTAAACTTTTAGCTGAGCATTATGAATTGTGTTTATATGTTCGGGTTTTTGAAAATTAGGAAGTCATATTCAAAAGCAACTTATGGTATAAGGAACCGAAATTTAGAGCTAACTTCCGTACTATTGAATACCTTTCTTTACACAATAAATAATTGTGCTTTCCCTTTATTATCAAATTTCAAAAAACTTTTAATCTTATCTATAAATGAAACGAATAATTGTTGACTATAAAAAACTAAACAATGAAATCTTAGATCTTATTGTTGAAAAATATCCTGATGGATATGATCGTGAAGATATTATTACATTCAAAAATGCCAAGAATGTAATTGTTGAAGCCATTGAAATTAAAACTGATCAAGTAGTATATCTTGTAAAAGTTGGAGTTCGATTGGTTGAAGCCATGGAAAACCATACCGAAGATGATGATATAGAAGAAGATGAAGTAGAAGAAAATGATGATATTGATTTGGAAGAGGAAATAGATGAAGATGATTTTTAGTAATAATAAATATTTAAAAAAATGGATATTGTAACTTTTAAATTATACAGTCAAGGCTACTATACTTTCACTTTTGAAAATGGAAATGATTTTGTTTTTGAAGAAGTGCATCAAAGAGTTTTATCAAAATTTGATTTAAAAAATGATTCTTCACTTATTGGAAAAAAATTTGAACTTCGTTTTTCTGAAGAATATGATGATTTGGATCAAGATATGGTTATTTATAGAGTAGAAAGTTTAAAATTAATTTAGGTTATGAAAACATTATTTCATTTATCACTACCGTGTGTTGATATTGAATCAACAAAGAAGTTTTATATTAATGATATTGGTGCAACTATTGGCAGGCAAGCTGAAAATTGGTTTGATATAAACCTTTACAATCACCAAATAACATTTATTAAAGCAGGAAAATTTGATTTTAATAATCCTAATTATGTTTTTGAAGGCAAGATTTTACCCTCTTTTCATTTCGGAATCATTGTAGAGATTAAAACTTGGGGAGAAATTTATTCAAGATTAAATGAACTAGATTTAAATTTGGTTACTCAATCTACTTTTTTGAAAGATAAAAAAGGAGAACACCTTTCTTTTTTTATTAAAGACCCTAACAATTATATGTTTGAGTTTAAAAGTTTTAAAGAAGATGATTCCACTTTCTCTCATTAAACCAATTTTCTCTAACCAAAACTCTGTTTTTCTTCCCCAAAAAGACTTTTAACTTGCGCTTTAGTCAAGTAAGTACTTGTTCCAATAGTTTTATTGAACAAATCGTTATGATTTATTTTTAGTTTCAATTCCCCATTAATGATTTTATATTCAAACTTCACAATTGTTTGTTCGTTCATTTGCACAAATACTTGATGATTATTATAGATAGCAAAACCATCCATGATAATTTTATATACAGTTTCTTTGATAGGAAAGTTAAACGATTTGTGAGAATTCACTTCTGAATTAGAATCTGAATAAACACAGGCATAATAATTATCAGACTTTAATAAAGTAACACTATGAATTCCATTTACAACACTCCCAATTTCTTGACCCAAAACCGTTGATGAAAAACAAAACATTCCAATCAACATTAAAATTTTAATTCGCATATAAACTTAAATTTTAAAATCGTTGGGTTGATTTAATCTAAAAAAAGGGGGGTATAAATTTACAGTAAGAGGAGTCTTGTAAATTTTGGGATTGCTAATTAAAGAAAAAAATGTGAATTATCAAAACTAAAAAAAGCCTCTACAAAATTGTAAAGGCTTTTTTGTTGCTCCTCCTCTTGGGCTCGAACCAAGGACCCTCTGATTAACAGTCAGATGCTCTAACCAACTGAGCTAAGGAGGAATGTAACCGATTTTTTAATTCGGTGTGCAAATATATATCTTTTTAGACTTCTGCCAAATAAAATTTTAAAAAAATTAGATAATAATTCCGTCTAAAAAAACTATCTCTTTTTTAGTAAAAATCGTATTTTTGCTTTTGTTTTAATTAAAACGATACGTTACAAAACAAAATATGGATAGATTTTCATTTTTAAATGCTGCACATACTGGTTTTATTGCCGATTTATACGAGCAATACCTTTCAAATCCAGATGCTATTGAGCCAAGTTGGAGAAGTTTTTTTCAAGGGTATGATTTAGCCAATGAAAATTATGATATTACTGGAGAAGAAGTTGCTGTAGAAATCCCTCAACATGTTCATAAAGAATTTCAAATTTTAGATTTGATAAATAGTTATAGAACTAGAGGGCATTTATTTACCAAAACAAATCCTGTAAGAAATAGAAGAACTTATACTCCTACTCTTGATATTACAAATTTTGGCTTATCAAATGATGATTTAGAAACTTATTTTAATGCTGGTGAAGTTTTAGGGCTTGGGAATACATCACTCCAAAATATTGTTCATCATCTTGAACAAATATATTGTGACTCAATAGGTGTTGAATACATGTATATTCGTAATCCGGAAGTAATTAAATGGTGGCAAAATGAGTTGAATGATAATGATAACCATCCATCATATTCCGTTGAAACAAAAAAATATTTACTATCTAAATTAAACCAAGCTGTAACTTTTGAAAGTTTTTTACAAACCAAATATGTAGGTCAAAAACGTTTTTCACTTGAAGGTGGAGAATCGCTTATTCCTGCAATTAGTGTTGCTTTATATAACTCGGTAGAAAACTACGGAGTAAAAGAATGTGTATTAGGAATGGCTCATAGAGGTCGTTTAAATACTTTGGTAAATATATTTAGAAAACCATATCATGAAATGTTTAGTGAGTTTGAAGGAAAAGACTTTGAAGATCAAAACATTGATGGTGATGTCAAATACCATTTAGGTTTAACTTTAGATAAAACCTATAAAAATGGTAAAACTATCAAAATGAATTTGGTTCCAAATCCTTCGCATTTAGAAACTGTAGCTCCTGTTGCTGAAGGGATTACAAGAGCAAAAATTGATCAAGATTATCAGGGAGACGACTCAAAAATATTGCCAATTGTCGTTCATGGAGATGCAGCAATTGCTGGTCAAGGAATTGTTTACGAAGTGGCTCAAATGAGTCAACTAAATGGATATAAAACTGGCGGAACTATTCATATTGTTGTAAATAACCAAATAGGATTTACTACCAATTATTTAGATGCGCGTTCAAGCACTTACTGTACTGATGTTGCTAAAGTTACTTTGTCACCAGTTTTACATGTCAATGCCGATGATGCGGAGGCAGTTGTTCATGCAATGGATTTGGCTCTTAAATATCGAATGAAATTTAAGAAAGACGTGTATATAGATTTATTGGGTTATAGAAAATATGGTCACAATGAAGGAGATGAACCAAGATTTACACAACCAAAACTTTATAAAGCAATTGCTAAACATGACAATCCGTTAAAAATTTATTCCGATAAATTGATTGCTCAAAATGTAATTGATGCTTCATATTCAAAAAATATTGTTGCTGAGTTTAAACAAAAACTAGAAGAAAATTACACAAAGTCTAAAGAGTCTACTTCTTCAAAAGTTAGAGAATTTATGCAAGAGCGTTGGACAGATTTTAATCGCCAACGAATAGATGGTCTTTTAAAAAATGTTGACAGTACCTATCCAACAACTAATTTAAAAAACATTGCAAAAGTAATTTCAACCGTTCCTGACGGAGTTAAATTTGTTAGAAAAGCAGAAAGAATTTTGGCTGGAAGAGCAAAAATGGCTTTTGAAACCAATACATTAGATTGGGGAATGGCAGAAACATTGGCTTATGGTAGCTTATTAGAAGAAGGTTATGATGTTCGTATTTCTGGACAAGATGTAGAGAGAGGAACGTTCAGTCATCGACACGCTATTTTGCGTGATGAAATATCGGAGGAAAGAATAAATTTATTGAATACCAATCCTGCAAATAAAGGGCAAATGTATATTTACAATTCTTTATTGTCAGAGTATGGTGTTTTAGGATTTGATTATGGCTATGCCATGGCTAATCCAAATACCTTAACCATATGGGAAGCACAATTTGGTGATTTCTCTAACGGTGCACAAATTATTTTTGACCAATATTTATCGGCTGCCGAAGATAAATGGAAACTTCAAAACGGAATCGTTGTTTTACTTCCTCACGGATACGAAAGTCAAGGTTCAGAACATTCATCAGCAAGAATGGAGCGTTATTTACAATTGTGTGCAGTAGATAATATGACGGTTGCTGATTGTACTACTCCAGCAAATTTTTTCCACTTATTACGTCGTCAAATGAAACGTGATTTTAGAAAACCTCTAATTGTTTTAACACCTAAAAGTTTGTTGAGACATCCAAAGGCAATTTCTACTATGGAAGATCTTTCTGATGGACAATTTGAAGAGGTAATTGATGATACAATTAACCCAAAGAATGTTAAAAAACTAGTGTTCTGTACTGGTAAATTCTATTATGATTTAGAAGCCGAAAGAGAAAAACTAGAAAGAGATGATATCGCATTGGTAAGAATTGAGCAATTATTCCCATTGCATCTAGAAAAAATTCAGAAAGTAATAGATAGATATCCAAATGTAGAAAACTACGTTTGGGCACAAGAAGAGCCTAAGAATATGGGTGCTTGGAGTTATATGCTTCAACGATTTGACCTAGTAAAATTAGAATGTGCTTCTAGGCCATTTGCAGCAGTGCCTGCTCCAGGATCTAGCGCAAGAGATAAGAGAAGACAAAAAAGAGTTATAGATAGTATTTTCAATACTGCCAATAAATAAAACTAAAAATTAGTACGATGATTTTAGAAATGAAAGTTCCTTCACCAGGAGAATCAATCACAGAAGTTGAAATAGCAACTTGGCTTGTAGAAGATGGCGATTATGTAGAAAAAGACCAAGCAATTGCCGAAGTTGACTCTGACAAAGCTACCTTAGAATTACCTGCCGAAGAAAGTGGAATTATCACTTTAAAAGCTGAAGAAGGTGATGCTGTCGCTGTTGGCGCAGTGGTTTGTCTAATTGATATGGACGCTAAAAAGCCTGAAGGGGCTGCTGCTACAAAGAAAGTTGACACTCCAAAAGAAGAGAAAAAAGAAGTTGTAAAATCTGAAGCAAAAACCTATGCTACTGGTTCGGCTTCTCCTGCTGCTAAAAAGATATTGGCAGAAAAAGGAATGGATGCTAAAAGCATAAAAGGAACTGGAAAAGACGGAAGAATAACCAAAGAAGATGCTATCAAAGCAGTTCCTTCAATGGGAACTCCTCCATCAAGTGAACCTCGTGGAGTTTCGCGTAAAAAACTATCAATGTTGCGTCGTAAAGTAGCTGAGCGTTTAGTTTCTGTAAAAAATGACACGGCAATGTTAACGACGTTTAACGAAGTGAACATGCAGCCAATCTTTGATTTACGAAAAGAATTTAAAGAAGATTTTAAAGCAAAGCACGGAGTAAGTTTAGGTTTTATGTCTTTCTTTACCAAAGCCTGTGTAAGAGCCTTACAAATGTATCCTGCAGTGAACTCAATGATTGATGGAAAAGAAATGGTGTCTTATGACTTCCAAGATATTTCTATCGCCGTTTCTGGACCAAAAGGGTTGATGGTTCCTGTAATAAGAGATGCACAAGATCTTACGTTTAGAGGTGTAGAAAGCGAAGTAAAACGTTTAGCAATTCGTGCACGTGACGGTCAAATTACGGTTGACGAAATGACTGGCGGAACATTCACGATTACCAATGGTGGTGTATTTGGTTCTATGTTATCAACGCCAATTATCAATCCTCCGCAAAGTGCCATTTTAGGAATGCATAATATTGTAAATCGTCCTATGGCTGTTGACGGAGAAGTAGTGATACAACCGATTATGTATGTTGCCTTGTCATATGACCATAGAATTATTGATGGTAAAGAGTCAGTTGGATTCTTAGTGGCTGTGAAAGAAGCGCTAGAAAATCCTTTAGAATTGTTGATGGACAACGATACTAAAAAAGCATTAGAAATGTAGGCAAAACAGTTCACTGAGCGGAGTCGAAGTGAATTGAAATAAATATCAAAACCCAAAACAATTGTTTTGGGTTTTTTGTTTCTTAATTAATAAAAATCTAAATTCGCTTATCAACAAACCATATATTTAAGTGTTAGTTGCAATTTAAATTAATTATAATTTGAGAATATTAATAGACACTAACATTCTAATTGAACTTGAAGACAATCGAGTAATTACGGAAACATTCTCTGAATTCTATAGAATTGCTATAACAAATGATTGTGAAATAGTTTATCATCCAAAAGCAATACCGATTGATGTAGGCAGAGATAAAGACAACAAACGAAAAGAAATAATATTTTCCAAGCTAAATAAATATCAATCCTTACAAGATTATGCTAAGCCTACATTAGAATTTACTTCTAATTTAAAAAACAATAAAATAAACGACGAAATTGATAACAAGCAACTTTTCCAATTAAAAAAAGAATTTGTTGATGTTTTTGTTACTCAAGACAAAGGAATTCATAAAAATGCAAAAAAAATAAACTTAAGTGATAAAGTTTTGACTATTGACCAAGCGTTAAATCTCCTTCAAGAACAGTTTACCTTTAAAATACCATCACATCCTATACTTCGTGAACACAGTATTCGAGAAATAGAATCAAAGTTTAATAGTGTCTTTTTTGATAGTCTAAGAGAAGATTATGGAGAAATTGAATTTAACAAATGGCTGCAAAAATGTGCTGCAAAAAATAGAAAGTGTTATACGCTAATCGTTGAAGATAATTTACAAGCAATACTAATATATAATTTAGAAAAAGTAGAAGACCATCAAATACCAAGTATTTTTGATCAAGCACTCAAAATTTGTACTTTAAAAGTAGATGATACTGCTTTTGGCATAAAACTAGGTGAACTTTTTTTAAATAAAATGTTTGAATTATGTATTAATCGAAAAATCAAATATTTATATCTTACAGTTTACGACAAACAAATACATCTAATAAAACTACTAGAAACATTTGGATTTTATCGTGATGAATTTAAGAATAGTCAAGGATTATTAGAAATTCGAATGATAAAATGTTTAGATAAAGATAAAATGAATATTTTAGAAAATAATATTACAGCTCATCCTTTTTATTTGAATAACTCAAATGTTAAAAAATATGTAATTCCGATACGTCCAGATTTTTATGGTTCTTTATTTAAGGATGGCAAGTTAAGACCTCCTACTCTATTCGATAAAGCACCAGATAGTATTAATGAAATTCAAGGCAATACAATTATAAAAGCGTATATTTCAAATTCAAAAAATAAAAAGCCAAAAAAAGGCGATTTACTATTTTTTTACTCATCCAAAATAAATCAAGTAATTGAACCTTTTGGGATTTTAGAAAGTATTGAAATTGTTAACGACTTTGAAAAGTTATGGAATATTGTAAGAAAAAAAACAGTCTTTACAGAAATAGAATTAAGAAAGTGGTTAAAAGAAAAAGGTGAATTACATGTTATTACATTTAGATTAATAGCATATTTGAAAAAAAATATTAGTTTGCCAAAAATTAAAACAATTGATAGTTTTAAAAATAAACTACAAACAATAACTGAACTAAAAGAAACTGATTACATCAAACTAAATAATGAAGGATACTTTGACAAGCGTTATATTATCAATTAAACCAATTTATGCTCAGGCTATTATGTCAGGAACTAAAAAGGTAGAATTTAGAAAAAAAATTTTTAAAAGACCAGTTGACAAAATTTTTGTTTATTCATCTTCTCCAGAAAAGAAAATTATTGGTTTTTTTACAATTAAAGAGATTGTACAAAACAATCCTAAAAAACTTTGGCAGGAGTTCAATGAAGTTGGTGGAATTGACAAAAATGATTTTTTTAATTATTATCAAAATTCTGAAATAGGGTTCTCAATAAAAATTAATGGAGTTCAAAAATTTAAAAATGGAATTGATCCAACTGATATTTTTGAAAATTTTTGTGCACCTCAATCATATATTTATTTAGAAAAAAGAGCGGCGCAAAATATGGAGAAAAAGCAATTGCCAAAAACTTGCATAATCAATTGTGACTAGTTTTCTATTAAACTATAAAACCACTTTCTTTAAATACAATTCTTTTATAATCAAAAAAACCCTCTTAAAATTTTAAGAGGGTTTTTATACAACAACAATTCAATTAATTAATCCATATCAAATCTAAGTCCTAATGATATATTGTTTTGATCTACTGCTTGATCTTTAAATAGTGGAGATAAATCGTATTTAGCATACAATGCAACATCGTCAAATGAAATATAACTACTCAATCCATAAACTAAATTACTAGTGTTATAATCTCTCTTAATTCTGTCTTTCACCTTATCTCCATCTACAGTATATTTTAGTTTTTGGCGAGTTCCAATATTAAATCCTGCATAACCTCCAATTCCAATTTTGAATTTATTAGTCGTACTATATCTAAAATATTCTTTTTTCTCTATCTTTTTAGAAGGTCCAAATTCAAAGTGTACTGGAAAAACTAAATTGGTAATCAACAACTTTGATTTTCTCAACTCATGTGGAAATTCTTCAAGGTTCGTCTGATCTCCATTCATCACAAAATACTGGTTGTTTTCAGGTTTCAAACCATTCATCTGAAAAGAAAAACCGTATTTCAATCTTACAAAATTAGATTCTTTAAACACTCTCGTTTTCCAAGCAATTCCTAATTCTAAAAATCGTGAACCACCGATTTTATACGGAGAATCATCCAAGCTTTCACCATCAGTAATTGCATTGTTCAATCCAATTGCAAAAACTAAATCACTCGTAGTTCGTCTATCATATTTCTTAGGTTTGTTTTTACCTCTTATCTTTATTCCTATAAGCGACCCTTCTTCGCTCACACGAATTCCAGCTAGAGATTCTTCACCATCATTTGCCTTGTACCCTTCTTCATTTCGACTTAAAAGTGAGATTTTATTTTCAATAATCGCAGTCCTATTTTCAATATTCAGCGCTCTTTTTTGAGCAACTTCTTGCTTTAATTTTTCTGCCTCTTCACTGGTCAACTCACCTTCCGACAAACGTTGATTTATATTTTCAACTTCTTGTTTTAAATATTCGCGCTCTTCAGTTAAAACGAGTTCTTTTTGCTCTTTTAATTGTTTTATTTGTTCGCTGTTATTTCCTTCTTGTGCATTTAAAAATTGCGCACATAAACTTAGTGCTATCAGCACAATATATTTTGTAATTGTTCCCATAAATTTGTGTTACTTTTAATAGAATTAACTAATCATTTCTTTGCGCAACTGCAGTTTTTACATTCTTGTAATTAATTTTCAACGCTTCGAAAACTTTTTCTCTAAACGATCTATCCAAATCTGCTTCAACGTCTTGAAGTAGTGCCATGGCATCAATCGTTTTAGAATTATTTTTGTACAATTTTTTCAATCTTATTTCATCCTGAGCCTTATTTAACAAAGCATCAATTTCAGCATCGGTCATTTCTTTGTTTTGCTCTTTCAACTCAACAATTTGAGCGACAACTGCCTCAACATTCTCGTTTTTTACAGCATCATCTAAACTCATTAAATTGGTCTGCACTTTTTCAATCTTCTTTGTTTCTATAACCTCTGCAATAGCATTCTCAACTATTACTTCTTCTTTATTATTAGTTCTACTCTTTTGTTTATCAATTGCCTTTGCAACAATTGATTCTGATTTCTTTGGTTGTGATTTTTGAGGTTTAGTTTGAACATCAACAATAAATTCCTTTGGGCTTTCATCAATTATCTCTTTTTGTTGATTTTCTATAGTTTTAATTTTTGGTGTATCAACTATTTGTTGCTCAATTGGATAAATACTTTCAGAGGAGTTTAACGTAAGTGAAACCCATAAAATTCCAATGATACTTGCAGCAATTCCTGCAAACCACAAAATTCCTTTTTTAGACTTTTTCTCTTCAGCTTCATCTAATTTATTGGCTAATTTATCCCATGAACTTGTAGAAGGTTTTATCACACGCTTCTCCAACTTTTCTCTCATGTTGTCTTCATATTTCAATGGCGCCATGACTTTTTCTATTTAATTGATTAATTTTTTTCTGAAGCATGTTTCGTGCTTTAAATAATTGTGATTTTGAAGTGCCAACTGAAATATTTAACATCTCTGAAATTTCTTGATGTTTATAACCTTCAATAGCATACATCACAAACACAATTTTATATCCTTCGGGAAGTTCATCTATTAATTTCTGAATATCAGAAACTTCCAGTTCAACATTGATAGTACTTGATGGAGTTTCATCAACTCCAACATCTTCTATTGAAAATTCAATGTTCTTTTGAGTTCGTAAAAAAGAAATGGCTTCTCTAATCATTATTTTTCGAATCCAACCTTCAAAACTCCCGCTGTTTTGAAACTTCTTTAAATTAGAAAACACTTTAAAAAAACCATTCAACATTACATCTTCGGCTTTCTGAATATCTTTTATATAATATCTACAAACACTTAACATTTTAGGTGAATGCAACTCATAAAGCACATTTTGTGCTTCTCTATTGTTAGCGATTGCCCTTTTTATAAGACGAGCTTCGTTTTTATAAAGTTGAATAATTTTCAAATGAAATCTATTTTGTGCCTTCTAATTATAAAGACGCAAATTTTATGCAAAAGGTTGCCTGGAGAAAAATTAAAATTTAAAAATCAACTTTTTTAAGTACAATCGTTGCTTTTTATAATCAATAATAGCTTCACCTTTATCTAAAATATCGGCGCCAATAATTCCTTGTACCTTACTTGCTCCATGGTTTTTCAAAGCAATATTTACATGTGACAAATCAAAAACCACTAAATTCAAATTATGATACTTCCAATCTCCAATTTTTAAACTATTTTTAGAAGAATTATGCGCTTCCATTTCCGAGGCTCCAGCACCTGCAGCTTTTATTTTAGATTCCTTAGTTGCCAGTTTAAATTGCTCTACCATATCATAACCAACACAAGAATTAGAAGCACCAGTATCTAAAATAAATCGGCCTTTAATACCGTTTATTTTTGCTTTTACTTCGAAGTGATTGGTAATCGTTTTCTTTAATTTTATCTTTACATATCCTTTTTTAGATAGGATATTTTTAAGGCTTATCATTTAGTAGTATTTTTACCAAAAGTAAATAATCTCCATGAATATTACCGATACTCATACACATTTATATAGTTCTCAATTTGATGAAGATCAAGACGAAATGATGCAACGCGCTTTTGATGCAGGAATCTCTCGTTTTTTTATTCCTGCCATTGATTCTTCATATACTGAATCTATGTTGCAATTAGAAAAAAACTATCCCGAAAATGTGTTCTTAATGATGGGATTACATCCAACATCGGTCAAAGAAAACGTGGAAGAGGAGTTAGCGCATGTGAAAAAAATGATTGATGCTCGTGATTTTTATGCTATTGGAGAAATAGGAATTGACTTGTATTGGGATAAATCTTTTTTAAAGCAACAACAAGATGCTTTTAAGACTCAAATTCAATGGGCAAAAGAAAAAGGTTTACCGATTGTAATTCATTGTCGTGATGCGTTTGACGAGATATTTGAAGTGCTAGAAACTGAAAAAGATGATAAACTGTTCGGAATATTTCATTGCTTTACTGGAACTATTGAACAAGCAAAACGTGCTATTTCTTTTAATATGAAACTTGGTATTGGAGGCGTTGTAACTTTTAAAAATGGTAAAATTGACAAATTTTTGAATGAAATTCCGATTAAAAACATCGTTTTAGAAACTGATTCTCCTTACCTATCTCCTACTCCATATAGAGGAAAAAGAAATGAAAGTAGTTATATCACCAATGTTATAGATAAACTAGTTGATATTTATGGATTAACCTTCCAGAAAATTGCAAATATTACAACTCAAAACTCAAAAGACGTTTTTGGAATCTAATCTAACAACATATTATAAAACTCCACTTGGAACTGCTGAAATTGTTGGTAACGAACAAGGCATACAATCGATTAGTGTTTTAGAAGAAGATATCTTATCTGTGCTCGATATAACAAATCAAACAATTCCAGATTGGTCAAAAGATTGTGTGCAGCAGCTAGATGAATATTTTAATGGAACAAGAAAAGAATTTGATTTAAAATTAAATCCTCAAGGAACAGATTTTCAGAAAAAAGTGTGGAATGAATTACTGAATATTCCTTTTGGAAAATCACGAACGTATCTCGAACAAACTAAAGAAATAGGTGATGTAAAAGCAATTCGTGCCGTAGCATCTGCAAATGGGAAAAATCCAATTTGGATTATTATTCCTTGTCATAGAGTTATTGGTTCAGATGGTTCATTAACTGGCTATGCTGGAGGATTGTGGCGAAAAAAATGGTTGCTAGAACACGAAAGTGGTGTAAAACAGCAAACACTGTTTTAAAATACTCTCACAATATTAAATCCGAAGAAAATATCTCCATCACTCCAATCGCCTTCTGCATTACTTATAAATCCAGGTTCGTTGGTAGATTGCGCATTAGAAAATAACAATTGAAATACGTGCCCGCCAGTTTCAATGTCCAAACCAATGGTTAAAGGGTTATTATATATCGTATCATCAAATCTTCTAAAGTTATATACATAGTCGGCATTGATAGACATTCGCTTACTCACTTTCATTCTACCACCAATACCTAAAGCACCTTGACTGTGAGGCTGCTCAGGTTCGTACACTAAATTTTGACGTACAAAAGTAGGTGCAATTTCTATTGAAAACTTATTGTTAATTCGTCTAGAAATAAGTAATTGCGATGCATAACTTACTCTATCACCAAACTCTAAATAAGGATATCTATCTGTACTTACTTCAGAATTAATATTTGCTGTAGTATAACCAACAACATTGAATGGAAATTTATCATTCTGACTCATTAACTTAAACTTAGCACTAACAGCATACGTTTTTCGAAGAGATTCTCTACTTATTCCTAATTGTACTCCATCAAAAACACCATAGACAAATTGAATTTTAGTATTGGCATTATCAAGTCCAAAAAATGTATCAACTCCATCCTTTAAAGTACCAAATCTATGTGAAACGTATAAATATAAATCTCCTTTTGCAGCAACTTTGGTTGATTGTAAATTTCCAATTTTCATGGCTTTAAAAGCAGGTTGTTCAAATTTTTCTTCAGTAGTTTCGCTCTCCAATTCTTCTAACAAATCATCTTGTGCATAAACTAAACTTGAACTTAAAATTGCAATAATGAGTAAATATTTCTTCATCTTTTTTATTTAATAATTATAGTTTTGTCGAGTTTTGTTTCTTCTAATAAATCATCATAGCCTATCATTCTACCTTTTACTTCAATAGTTTGTCCTACTTTCAATTCCGACAACGATACAATTGAATCCATCTGACAAAATATAGCATTACTTAAATTTATTGCTTGACCATCAATTGATGTAATTTTTCCTTTTATCTGGACAACAGCATCATTAAACACAGCTCCATCTTCTTTGATTTTGATTAAAAAATCATCAGCATTACCTGAAAATTTTAATTCAATATCATCAATAGTTTTATGTGGTTTATAGGTGTATTTATAAACAGCATAAGCGCCAACTAAAACAATTAACAATCCTAATAGTATCTTTTTACTTTTTTTCGACAAGCTCATAATCTATATGTATATTGATTCGTTCAGCAATTTTCTTTCTAACAATTTTAGGAATTTTAATGTCAAAATCCTGTGGTGTTACACTAAAGTCAGCAATTAATAAAATTGCCCCATTTACCATTTTAATCTTGGCTAAAGTTTCAATATCTTTATTTATACCTCTTACATTTAATGTTCCTTTGATTGTGTATTCCTTAGCTGTTTCTGATAATTCAGACAAATTAAAACCTTCAACTTTTCCTTTAAATGTCCCTTTTGGAAATTTATCAGAATCCATATAATTTTCATTAAAGTGTTCTTCCATTAACGCAACCTTGAAATGAAACGATTTCATAAACAAAAGGGCTGCAATTGAACCATCTTGAACATTTAAAATTGCGGTAGTACTTTTACTAGTGGCTGCTACAGGCTCAAATGCTTCTACTGATGCTTTAAAATCGGTAGTTCCAGTTTTTGTAAAATACTTTTGAGCATGCACTGAATAGCAAAGACATACTAACAGCATACTCAATATTAAATTTTTCATAATTTAAATTTTTTAATTTTCTAAATATCCATCCGTAACCCATTTATCAATTACTGCTCTTGTAGCAGCAGGCATAACTCCACTTGGGGGCATTGGATTTGTTACATTATTAATCCTATTTAACAAATTTCCATTTTCTGAAGCAAATCGCACATTGACATAAGTAGATAAATCTAATCCTGCTTGAGGTGTTGAACCTCCATGACAAGACACACAATTAGCCGAAACAATATTTTTTACATCATTATTGTATTTCACAGTTTCAACTATTGGTGTTACATCTTCATCTTCTAATATGGCAGATGTACAATTATATAGTGTTAATGAGATTAAAATAAATGCAAAAACTTTTATTCTTGACATGTAAATAAATTTAAAAATTAATTAATTCTTATTGGATTATTTTATTGCGAAATTCACAAAGCAGCGAACAGAATTAAAAACTAAATCCTGTAAGTTAAGGGTTCAAGTATGCTAATATATAAAAAATAATTAGTTAATATCAATCAAATTAAATACCAAAGTTAGTTTTTAAACTATTTTTGTTTTTTATTCGTTGTTCAATTAATGAGAAAAGTTTTACTTTTTTGCTTTTTGCTTATTCCTTTTTTAAGTTATTCTCAAGATAACTCAAAAAATTATATTGTAAAAACTTTTCAAACAAGTAAAGATACTATTCAAATTGACTCTGTAAGTATCAATCCAAGTTATTTTAAAATTTTAAATGAAGATAAGACAGTTATTGATTCGACAGAATACATCATTGATTTTGCGAAATCAATACTAATTATCGACCATAAAAAATACCCTGAAATTGAAGTAGAGTTTACTCCATATCCAGAATTTTTAACTAAAACCTATTTCAAATTTGATAAAAACTTAATCATTGAAAATCCAACTAGAGAATCTCCAAGATTCTCGTTATCCGAACTTAATAAAAATAGATTTTTCAAACCATTCGATGGTTTAAATACCGAGGGAAGCATTAGTAGAGGAATTACTATTGGAAATAATCAAGATGCGGTATTAAATTCTACACTAGACCTTCAAATTGCTGGAAAATTATCAGATAAAGTCACTTTAAGAGCCTCAATTACGGATACTAATATTCCAATTCAAGAAAATGGTTATACGCAACAATTAAACGAATTTGATAGAGTTTTTATCGAATTATTTAGTAAAGATTGGAGTATTAAAGCAGGAGATTTAAACCTCGATGAAAATGATAGTTATTTTGGAAACTTCACTAAAAAAGTGGCTGGAATATCTATTGATGGAACTATAGAAAATGAAGATAACAACACTTCATTTTTTGCATCTGGTGCTTTGGTAAGAGGAAAGTTTACAACCTACGTTTTTAATGGTCAAGACAATAATCAAGGGGCATATAGATTGTTTGGTGCAAATAATGAACAATTTATTATTATTATATCTGGTAGTGAAACTGTTTATGTAAATGGAATTCCGCTAAAAAGAGGAGAAAATAATGATTATACTATTGATTATAATACTGCTGAATTAACATTCACACCTACTTTTCCTGTCAATGCAACTATGCGTATATCAGTTGATTTTCAATATTCTGACAGAAATTACACGCGATTTATTACACATAATGGTGCAACTTATAAAACTGAAAAGTTTAAAGTTAGCGGTTCATTTTATTTAGAAAGCGATTCAAAAAATCAGCCTTTACAACAAGATTTATCAGATGACCAGAAACAAATTTTGGCAAATGCAGGAAATGACACTTCATTGATGGTAGCCCCAAGTGCTGTGTTAGATTCTTATGATGAAAATAAAATCTTGTACAAAAAAGAAACGATTGGAACAACTGAAATTTTTATATTTTCTAATGATCCAAATGACGAATTATATAATGTGAAGTTTACCAATGTTGGCACAAATCAAGGTGATTACATTCTAAATAACACTATTGCAACTGGAAGAGTTTATGAATATGCTGGAACTAATTTAGGGGATTACAATCCAATTATTCAACTTGTTGCACCTAATAAACTTCAATTGGCCATAATAAATTCTTCATACACTCCTTCAGAAAAAACAACCATAGAAGGAGAAATCGCTTTTAGTCAAAACGATTTAAACTTATTTTCTCAAATAGACAATGAACAAAACGATGGAATTGCTGCAAAAGTTGGCTGGAAACAATTACTAATTGATAAAAAATGGGATTTAACCAGTCAAGTAAACTTTGAAAGTGTTGGAGAAAACTTTACAACGATTCAGCGTTTTAGAAATGTTGAATTTAGTAGAGATTGGAATATCATTAATACACTTGGCAATCAACAATTAATTAATTCTTCGCTTACCTATTCTAACGAAAAAAAAGGTGCTTTTTCTTATGAATTTGAAAAATTAAAATTTAGTGATTCTTTTCATGGAATAAAACATGAAGTTAATGGTAATTTGAAATTAAATAATCTTAAGTTGAACTTGCAAAGCAGTATCATGAATAGTGAATCTGACATAAATAAGAACTCGTTTTCACGCTTAAATTTCTATTCAAAATATGATTTCAAGAAAAGTTGGTTAGGAGCAAAAATAAATGCTGAAAATAATACAATAAAAGAAATTTCAACTCAAACTTTACAACCTTTCAGTCAAAAGTTTAAAGAATATGAAGCCTTTTTTGGAGTTGGGGATTCGGCAAAAGTGTTCACAGAAGTTGGGGTTAATTTAAGATCTAACGATAGTTTAAAAAACAATTCTATTGATCGAGTTAACAATGCGAAAACCTACTTTATAAACTCAAAATTAATTCAAAATAAAAATTCAAAATTATCAATTTATGCCAATTATAGAACTGTTGAAAATATTGATTTTGAAGACACTAAATCTTTAAACTCTAGGCTACTATACAATCAAAAATTATTTAATAGAATTGTTCATTTAAACACCGTTTACGAAACAATTTCTGGAAATTTACCTCAACAAGAATTTACTTATCTTGAAGTTGAGCCAGGACAAGGATTTTATACTTGGATTGATTATAATGGTAATAATATCCAGGAACTTAACGAATTTGAAATTGCACAATTTCAAGACCAAGCCAACTATTTAAGAGTTGCATTACCAACTATTGATTATATAGAAACACATCAAACTAAATTTAGTCAATCGCTGAATATTAATTTCCAGCAATGGAGTAATCTAAAGGATTTTAAAAAAGTATTATCTCATTTTCAAACGCAAACTTTCATATTGATAGACAACAAGCAAAAAAGAACCACAGATGGATTTAACTTGAATCCGTTTAAAATAAATAATGATGACTTATTGGCATTGAATTACAATTTCAAAAACTCAATTTTTTACAATCGTGGTAAGCAAAACTATTCAACAACCTATAGTTATATCAATTCGCGAAACAAGTCTAGCTTCACTATTGACAATATTGAAAACAACTTGAAACAGCACCAACTACAATTTACTCATAAAATTGGGAAGTTTTGGTTAATGAATATTAAAACAAATAAATCGAGGAATAAAAACACATCTGAAAACTATAATAGTAGAAATTATGATTTGGATAATGAATCTATTAATCCAAAATTATCGTATGTATATAATCAAAATAAAATTTTTGATGTTTTCTATGAATACAAAACCAAGAAGAATAAAGTTGGGAATTTAGAAAGTTTAAATTCTCAAAAAATGGGTGTTTCTTATAAATCTGCCAATCAAAAAGGCACCTCTTTTAATGCCGAATTTAACTTCTTTATAAATGATTATGTAGGAAATCAAAACTCTCCAGTTGCTTATCAGATTCTTGAAGGTTTACAACCAGGAAATAATTTTACTTGGAGTCTTTTATGGCAACAAAAACTAACAACCTATTTAGACTTGAATGTCAATTACTTAGGCAGAAAAAGTGAAACTTCTAAAACTATTCATACTGGCACAATTCAGCTTAGAGCTCATTTTTAGGCACAATTATTGCTAGTAACAACGCAACTATTATTTAAATTTACCATCTAATAAAAAATCAAAATTTTTAACATGAAAAAAATAACTATTACACTAATTTTATTAATCACAAGTTTCGTTTCATTCTCTCAAACTACTGAAGTTGATGAAAACGTTGGAGACAATGAACTAAAAATAAATATGACCAATTTAATAGCGTTTAAATGGGTCGATGTTACTTACGAACACATAATTAATGAAGAATCTTCTTTTGGAGTTGGTGTTTTAGTTGCATTGGATGATGAAGATACTGGTCTAGATGAATATAGAACATTTTCATTAACTCCTTATTACCGTCATTTTTTCTCTAACAAATATGCTGAAGGTTTTTTCGTAGAAGCATTTACCATGTTGCATAGTGGAAAAGATGAGTACCTTGAATTTGACGGTGCTTCAGGAACTAATATAGAAAGAGAAGAGACTTACACAGATTTTGCTGTTGGTGTTTCTGCTGGTTTTAAAATTGTAAGCCGTAGAGGATTTGTTGCAGAAGTTTACCTTGGTTTAGGTAGAGATCTATTAAACAAAAGTGACCTTGAAGTAGTTGGTCGTGGTGGATTATCTATTGGATATAGATTCTAATCTTAATAAAATATTAAAAAAAGAAGCCTTAACATAAATTATGTTAAGGCTTCTTTTTTTATACCAAGTTTAACCTTGTTTAACTTTCTCTTATACTTTAGACCTTGTTTAATAATCTAGTTTTGAACCAATTATTAATCTAAATTATTATAACATGAAAAAAATTACAATTACACTAATTTTATTAATTGCAAGTTCAGCAATTTTTGCTCAAGAAACTAAAGAAGATCAACCAAAACATGAAGTTGGAATTGATGTTTTAGAATTAATCTGGCTTAAACGATTTGAATTTTCTTATGACTATTTACTCAATGACTCAGAAAGTATAGGTGCTGAAATTTCATTTTTCCCAAAAAACGAAGATTATATTGAAAATGAAGGCTTTCAAGATAATTTTTCTTTTGCCGCAAACTACAAACATTATTTTTCTAAAAAATATGCAAAAGGATTTTATATAGAAACATTTGCAAAATATAATAACGGAAAAGTATTCATGCAAGATCCAATAACTTCAAACTACTTTCTAAATAATTCTAAAAAGTATAATTCTGTTGAAGCGGGTTTTGGTATTGGTTACAAATACGTTTCTAAAAGAAACTTTTTTATAGACACTAGTATTAACATCAGTAGAACCATTCATAACTCTTTAAATTCTAATAATGATTATAATGTACCAAAAGCAATATCAAATATTGGGATTACTATTGGTAAGCGCTTTTAAAATTTTAATCAAAAAAGCCTCCAAAATTTGGAGGCTTTTTTTAATATTTTCTTAATATTACATTTTTGACAACCAAGTTTTCATTGAAACTTCTTGTGCAATAATAGCTTTTACTTCACTTATTTTTACCCTTTTTTGTTCCATTGTGTCTCTGTGGCGTATCGTTACTGAATCATCTTCTAATGTATCATGATCTACTGTAATACAAAACGGTGTTCCATTTGCATCTTGTCTTCTATAACGTCTTCCTACAGCATCTTTTTCATCATATATTACATTAAAATCCCATTGTAAATCTTCCATGATTTTTCGAGCCACTTCTGGCAATCCATCTTTCTTTACCAATGGTAAAATTGCAGCCTTTGTAGGCGCTAATACAGCTGGTAATTTCAAAACTGTTCTTGTCGTTCCATTTTCTAATTCTTCTTCTTTTAAAGAATTTGAAAAAACTGCTAAAAACATTCTGTCCAACCCTATAGAGGTCTCTAAAACATAAGGTGTATAACTAGTATTCTCAGCGTGATCAAAATATTGCAATTTCTTACCTGAATGTTCTTCATGTGCTTTTAAGTCAAAATCTGTACGAGAATGAATACCTTCCAATTCTTTAAATCCAAAAGGAAATTTAAATTCAATATCAGCTGCTGCATCAGCGTAATGTGCTAATTTTTCATGATCGTGAAAACGATAGTTTTCTTCTCCCATTCCCAATGATAAATGCCATTTCATTCGCGCTTCTTTCCAATGCTCATACCATTCTCCTTGTGTTCCTGGCTTAATAAAAAACTGCATTTCCATTTGTTCAAACTCTCGCATTCTAAAAATAAATTGACGTGCAACGATTTCATTTCTGAAAGCTTTTCCAGTTTGTGCAATCCCAAAAGGAATTTTCATTCTTCCTGTTTTTTGAACATTTAAAAAGTTTACAAAAATACCTTGAGCAGTTTCTGGACGTAAATATAAATCCATCGCATGTTCTGCCGATGCACCAAGTTTAGTTCCGAACATCAAGTTAAATTGTTTCACATCGGTCCAATTTCTAGAACCAGATAAAGGACATGCAATTTCTAACTCTTCAATCAATGCTTTGACATCTGCCAAATCTTCTTTTTCTAATGACTGACCTAAACGTTTTAATATTTTCTCGCCTTTTTCTTTATAACCTAGTACTCTTGAATTTGTAGAGACAAATTCTTCTTTATTAAATGCATCTCCAAAACGCTTCGCAGCCTTTTTTACTTCTTTCTCTATTTTGGCATCTAATTTTCCAACATAGTCTTCTACCAAAACATCTGCTCGATATCTTTTCTTAGAGTCTTTATTATCTATCAACGGATCACTAAATGCATCAACGTGACCAGATGCTTTCCAAGTAGTAGGATGCATAAATATTGCTGCATCTATTCCAACAATATTTTCATTCATTTGCACCATTGCTTTCCACCAATAGTCTCTAATATTTTTCTTTAATTCAACACCATTTTGAGCATAGTCATAAACTGCACTCAATCCATCATAAATTTCACTACTTTGAAATACATATCCATATTCCTTGGCATGTGAAATTACATTTTTAAATTTGTCTTCTTGTTTTGCCATGCTGCAAAAATAGGAAAGGTTTTAAGATTTATCTAATTGATAATAAAAAAAGTGAATGTTCAAAAAATGAACATCCACTTCAATAAAAATTAAGGGAATATTAAGTTATTTTAATGTAAAAACAGCATAACCAACCATTCTTCCATTTAAAAACACCTTAGTATTATAAATTCCTTTGGACATTTGTTTTCTATCTACTTCAATCAATGATATAACATCAATATTTGCTTTGTTATATTCTACAGTTGTTTTATCGGTATAAGAAATAACATCTCCATTCTCTAATGTTTCTTCTCCTTTGACATTGATAATTTCTCCTTTAGGATTAATCACTTGAATCAAGGCATTTTCTTCGCCATTATTTGCTAATGCATTCTCGGCAATTGTAAAACTTATTCTTAATGCATCTGTTCGTTTACCTCTAGAGGTTGAAACTAGTTTACCATTACTTCGCTCACGCATTGGCAATACTTTAACACTATTCACCTGAAGCTTTGCTCCTTCTCCAACTTTTTCCAACAATTCTACATTTTCTGCAGTAATTGAATCTAAAACAGCCGTTTGAGTTGTGATAAAAACTTGAGCGCTATCAATTTTACTTGTCAAAAATTGATTAGATATTCTCAAAGAATCATTTGCCATAAATAATTCTTGGTTAGATTTCTCTAACGACTTTATCTTATTTCGATAACGTCTAATAATATTATAATTAGTCTTTTTTAGATTTGCTACCGAATCTCTGAAAAGCACTATATCTTCTCTTTCCATTCTTAATTCTTCAGACAACGAAGAATTTTCATTAATTGCTTCATCATATTTAGCAATCATATCATCTAAATCTTGAGTGATTTTCACTTTCTCATCTTCAAGAAAAGCTTTAGATTTTTTCAATTCGGTGTTATTGTATAACATATAACCTAAAAGGGCTATAAGTAATATCATTAAACCACCAATTATGACTCGATTTAGCGTTTCTTTGTTTTCTTTTTTTTCCATGATTTCTTTTATTATATAGGGTTGATGCATCCCTAACGCAATAAATCATTAAAAATTATATAATAAGTTATTTTTTACAGATATAAATAAATGCAGGAGGAATATTTAACGGTTCAAACTTAAGCTTCACCTTTTTATTAAAAATTTTCTTTAAAGGTTTTAAAAATTGTGTACTGTATTGGTATTGAACAAAACGGCCATTTTCTCTTAAGATATCATAAGAATTTTGAGTTATGTTTTTAGACAAATCTTTAGGCAAAATTGCCATTGGCAAACTTGAAATAACCAAATCAACTTCCGTAATATTTAATTTTTCTAATTCACTTTTTATATGTTCTGCAGAAGCATTCAAAACAACTAATTGATTATTATCTATTTTTTGAAGATCTTCAAAAAATTTAGTATTAATTTCAAAACAAATAAGAGTTGCTTTTGGATTAACTTTTTTTAATATTTCTTTAGTAATTATTCCATTTCCAGGACCTAATTCAACAATTACATTAGCATCAGAGAAATCTATTTTTTTTAATATTTTTTTTACCAAAAATCTAGAACTTGGTATTAATGTTCCAGAAGTCTTTAAGGTCCTTACTGCTTCTTTAAAAAAAGTTATTTTTTTCCCCATCTATAATAATTAATTTTTCAAGTTTAGTATCTTTATCTAACTTGCTCTCTTAATTATCACAAAGATGCAAATATTTAAAGATATTTTTTATTTATTTTTTCCTAAAGTCTGTTTAAGTTGTAAATTGGAACTTAAACAAAATGAAATTTCTATCTGTACTCTATGTAGACATGATTTACCTACAACTTGTTACACCAATATTGAAAAAAATTTACTAGAGAAGAAATTTTATGGTAGAGTACAATTAGAAGAGGCCACTTCATTATTCTTTTACCATAAAAAAGGGAAAGTTCAAACCTTAATTCATGAATTGAAATATAAAAATCAAGAAGAAATTAGTACTCTATTTGGAGGCTGGCTTGCCAATGAAATGCTTGAAAGCAATCGTTTCAAAACGATAGATTACGTAGTTCCAGTTCCAATTCATCCTAATAAAAGAAAGAAAAGAGGGTACAATCAAGTAGCAAAATTTGGTGAAATGATTGCTAAAAACATTAATGCAAAATTTTGTGAAGATAAATTAATCAAAGTAGCATCAACTGAAAGTCAGACTAAAAAAAATCTTATAGAAAGATGGAGAAGTGTTGATGAATTATTCCAATTAAATGACACTACAATTTTTAATAACAAGCATGTTTTACTTGTTGATGATGTTATAACTACCGGAGCAACAATTGAAACTTGCGCTAATGAAATTTTGAAATCAAAAAATGTAAAATTAAGTGTTGCTGTTATGGCTTATGCCGAATAAAATAACTCCCTAAATTGTTCGTTCTATGAAAAAATATATTGTTTCTTTGTACTAAATATTATTTGAATGAATTTTCGTTATTCTAACTTATTATTTAGCCTTATTTTTACATTGCTTGTGGTTAGTTGCGCTCGTCGTGGAAGACCAACTGGTGGTGAAATAGATAAAGAGGCACCCATCATGATTATTGCTACTCCTGACCATGAAACCACAAATTTTGATAGTGAAAAAATTAGAATTAATTTTAATGAATACATTAAACTAAAAGATATCAATAAACAATTGGTTATTTCTCCACCTATGGAAAATGCGCCAATAATTACTCCTGTTGGTAGTGCAAGTAAATTCATTAATATTAAAATATTAGATACTCTTAAAGAAAATACTACTTATACATTTAATTTTGGGAACAGTATTGAAGATAATAATGAAGGAAATCCATTAGAGCAATTTAAATATGTTTTTTCTACCGGAAATTATATTGATTCTTTAAGAGTTTCAGGAACTGTTGCTGATGGTTTTAATAAAAATCCTGATGAAGGTTTATCAATATTATTATATGAAGTTAATGAAACTTATAAAGATTCAATAATATATAAAGAAAGACCTAGTTATGTTGCAAATACACTTGATAGTATTGGTTATGAATTAACTAATTTGAAAAGTGGGAAATATTTATTAATTGCCTTAAATGATTTTAACAATAATAAGAAATTTGATCCTAAAATTGATAAAATTGGTTTTATCCCAAGCTTTATAAATTTGCCTACTGATTCAACTTATAATCTTACATTATTTAAAGAAGTCGTTCCATACAAATTGATGCGTCCATCGGAAGAAAAAATAGGACATCTATTTTTTGGATATGAAGGAATTGTTAATGGAATAAATATAGAACCTCTATCTACTATTCCTGATGATTTTAAATCATCAATTGTATATGAAAAGGATATGGATAGTATAAGTTATTGGCATACACCAGTAGAACTTGACTCCCTGTTATTTAAAGTGTCATTAAAAAACAAAATAGATACTGTATCAGTTAAATTACGCTCCAAAGAAAGAGATTCTTTAATTGTTAATAATGGTCTTAGCGGACAATTTAGCCTTAAAGATACCTTTGTAATAAAAACCAATATTCCAATTTATAAAATTGATAAATCAAAAATTTCATTGATTGATAAAGATTCAACAAAAGTGAATTTTACAACTATTTTAGATGAATCAAAGATGAAATTACGATTGAATTTTGAAAAAAAATATAATAATCGTTATAATTTTACTTTTTTACCTGAAGCTATTGAAGATTTATTTGGTGATGTAAATGATACCTTAAATTTTAATGTTTCCACAAAACATCCTGATGATTATGGTATTATAAATATTTCTCTAACCAATGTTGAATCATTCCCTATTATTGTTGATTTAATTAATGAATCATATGAGATTATTGATAGAGTTTATGCAACTGAAAATCAAGTGTTTAAATTCGAAAATCTAACTCCATCTAATTATTCAATAAGAGTTATATATGATAAAAATAATAATAGACAATGGGATACTGGAAACTTTTTAAATAGAGTGCAGCCAGAAAAAGTTAAATATTATAATAGATTGATTGAAATTCGCGCAAATTGGGAAGAAAATCAAACTTTTGACTTAAAATAAAATAAAGAAAATTATAAATCGTTGTAAATAAAGTTGCAGATATAATAGTTTTTATTACATTTGAACTTTTAGGAAATCATAGATTTGATAAAAATTGCAAAAATATTAACCCCAATATTTGTACTTTTTTTAACAGTTACAAATACTTCTGCCCAAAACTGGTCAAGACAAGGCGACAATAGTCATGAAATAGGATTTATGACTGGATCTTCACACTTTACTACTGATTATGGTGAGCGTTATTTATTTAAAAGTAATGTTGGAGGAAATGTAGGTATAGGATTTGGAGTTATTCATTATTTAACTTTTACCGATTATAGATATCGTTGGAACCAAAGGTCAAACTATTTTAGAGAGCACTTTAGATTAAGAAACGAAGTTTCTTTTATGAGTGCAGATTTAGATCACTTTGGTCAATATGTAGATGAAAGTCAAACATCAGTTGATGCTGATAAATTGAGAGCCATGCATGGTAAAACAAAAGTTATTAATGTTGGTACTCAAATAGAATGGCATTTTAAAAATATTAATGATTTTGGCTCAAGAAGATTTCCAAAAATGAAATTTTCACCTTACCTAAGTTTTGGCGTATTAGGTGTATTTTACAAGCCCGAATTATATTCCGACTTAGGAGATTGGAAACAAGATCAAAGTATATTATATCCAAAATGGGCTGTTCCAGGAACAGTAAGTGATGAAGCAGATTTTACGCTATCACTAACAGGAGGTGTAGGGACAAGACATAAATTAGGAGAATATTCTGATATTTTTATTGAGGCAAAATGGCAATATTACTTTACCAATTGGGTCGACGGTTTAAACGCTACTGATCCTGCTGCGAATAATAAATTCAACGATTGGAATATGTTTATACATATGGGATATATATTCTACTTAAACTAATAAGTTAAGTCAATCTTATTATCCAATAGCATTATTTATATCTTCAATCAAATCATAAACATCTTCAACTCCAACACTCAATCTAATTAAAGAATCGGTAATTCCTAACTTTTCTCTTTCTTTCGCAGGAATTGATGCATGCGTCATTGTTGCAGGATGATTAACCAAACTTTCAACTCCTCCTAGCGATTCGGCAAGTGTAATTATTTTAAAGTTCTCTAAAACTTTAAACGTTGCTTCACGAGAATCTTCTTTCAATCTAAATGATAACATTCCTCCAAAACCATTCATTTGCTTATTGGCAACTTCATGATTCGGATGATCTTCTAAACCTGGATAATATACTGATTGAACTTTGGAATGATTTTTTAAAAACTCAGCAACTCTCATTCCGTTTTCATTATGCCTCTGTACTCTCAAAGCCAAAGTTTTAACACCTCGCAGTGCTAAAAAACAATCCATTGGCCCAGCAACAGCGCCTGCAGCAAACTGAATGAAATGAAGTTGTTTTGCTAACTCTTCATCTTTTACCATTAATGCGCCCATCACTACATCAGAATGCCCTCCAAGATATTTAGTTGCAGAGTGCATAACAATATCGGCTCCTAAATCTAATGGTCGTTGATTATATGGAGTTGCAAATGTGTTATCTACTGCAGTTAACAAATTATTTTCTTTGGCAATCAATGTAATTACTTCAATATCTGCAACTTTCAATAATGGATTAGTAGGCGTTTCCAACCAAATCAACTTTGTATTTTCAGTAATTGCATTTTTTACATTTTCAGGGTTATTCATATCAACAAATGAAAATGTCAACCCATATTTCTCAAACAATTGTGTAAACATTCTATACGATCCTCCATATAAATCATCTCCTGCTATAATATGATCTCCAGAATTAAATAAACGAAGTACACAATCAGTTGCAGCCAATCCTGATGAAAATGCTAATCCATGCGTTCCATTTTCAATACTTGCAAAGGCTTTTTCTAATGCGTGCCTTGTTGGGTTTTCTCCTCTAGAATACTCATACCCTTTATGTTTTCCAGGGCTTTGCTGAACATAAGTTGAAGTTTGAAATATTGGAGTCATTACTGCACCTGTGCTTGGTTCGTGTTGTTGACCTCCGTGAATAGTTTTGGTGTTGAATTTCATATGAATAATTTGAAATACAAATGTACTATTAATTCGTAAATCTTTTAATTAATTTTCCAACAGTTAAGCCTTGTCCAATTATAGAAAATACTACAATTATATAAGTGATAACCAAAAATAAATCACGATGCATTTCTTGAGTTAAACTTAAGGCTAAAGCGATAGAAATACCTCCTCGTAAACCTCCCCAAGTCATAATTAGATTAGTCTTTGGTACAAAGTCTAATTTCTTAGCAAAAAACTTAATTGGTAATAATAATGATAAGTAACGTGCAAAAAGTAGCATTGGAATTGCTAAAACACCTGCTAAAATATATTTTCCATCAAATGTTAAGACTAATATTTCCATACCAATCATGACAAATAAAATAGTATTTAATAATACATCAACCAACTCCCAAAACTTATCTACATACTGTTCGGTAATTTCACTCATTGCTGTTTCACGAACCGTATCATTCCCAACTAACAATCCTGCTGCAACCATTGCTAATGGTGCTGAAACATGCAATTTTTGAGCTAACACTGTTCCGCCCATTACTGCAGCAATAGTAATTATTACTTCAGTATCATAATCGTCAATTGATTTAATTAATCGATAAGCAATCCAACCTAAAGCAAGTCCTAAAGCCAATCCTCCGACTACTTCTACAATAAACAATTCAGCAATATGACCAACAGTCATTTCTCCACCACCTTTTGCTATTTGATAAATGGTTAGAAAAACCACAACTCCTACTCCATCATTAAATAATGATTCTCCAACTATTTTTGTTTCCAATTTTTTGGGTGCTCCTGCTTGCTTTAGTATCCCTAAAACTGCTATTGGGTCGGTTGGAGAAATTAAGGCTCCAAACAATAAGCAATAAATAAAATCTACCGGTAAGTTCAATAATTTCAACAAATAAAAAGTAAATATTCCAACTATAAATGTAGAAGTCAATGTTCCTAATGTTGCAAAAGTCAAAATAGGTTTTCGTTGGATTTTTAATTGCTGAAAATTGGTGTGCAATGCTCCAGCAAATAATAGAAAACTCAACATAATATCCAATAAGACTGTTTCAAAATCAATACTTTTTATAAAAGCCCTTTCTTGCTCCAACAGTGTAGTGTCAAAATAACTAATTGCTAAAACAACCAAAGTAAATAGTATGGTTATAACCATTAATCCTATGGTATTTGGCATTTTTAAAAATTTCACATTGATGTATCCTAAAAGTGCTGAAAGCACTATCAATACTGTTATTACTACAAATAAATCCATCCTAAATAAGTTTTTTTAATGCTAATATATATCCCAAATGTATTCCTTCATGAATATTATTAAAGTCGATTGCAGAATCAATATCAGTCAATGTAACATTAACACTTGTTGTATATTCATTATAGGTTTTAAAAATTCCATTATGATAATCTTCTTCAAATTGATTTGGAATTTCTATAAACTGCTTTTTTATTTTCTCAAATTCTTGCTCTGAAATCATTTTTTGAGGCGAAGTTCCTTTTCTATACAACTCAACCATTTCGTTTGAAACCTTTAAAGAAACTCCAGAAAATTTATAACACAATAACTGCTGAGTTACCACTAAATGCGCCATATTCCAAGCGATGTTATTTTTAAAACCTTCCGGTATTTTATTGAGTTGTTCTATTGAGCAATTTTCAATTAACTTTAAAATGAGTATTCTGCATTTTTTCAGATTATCAAGTTGGTTGGTCATCAAATAAATTTTTTATAAAAATAAATAATTTTAAACGGAAAGGCATTAAATTTATCCTATGAAAAAAATATACTTCTTAAAAACTTGTGATACGTGTACACGAATATTAAAATCTATTAATATTGATGGTTTTGTACTACAAGAAATAAAGACTGAACCCATCACAGTCAAGCAACTAGATGAAATGGCTACTTTATCGGAAAGTTATGAGGCACTTTTCTCTCGAAGAGCCAAAAAGTACAAGCAAATGGATTTAAAAAATCAAGAATTAAGCGAGAGTGATTATCGACAATTAATTCTAGACGAATACACTTTTTTAAAGCGTCCTGTAATAATAGTTGACAACGAAATATTTATTGGAAATAGTAAAAAGAATGTGGAAGCATTGCAAGATAAATTAAATTAATTACTTCCAATACTCCGCAACCCAAGGTGCGGCTCTTACATATCTATACCACTTTCCTCGTCCACCTTTAATGGCTTTGTGAGGGTTTATTTCTCCATGAAAAATAATGATTTTTGCTCCTTCAGGAATTACTGGCTTTTTCCAAACGGCTAATGGAAAACGAGAAATACAATCGTATTTAAAACTTGGACACCACTCTTTTGGCCAGTATTGTAAATTCCCTTTATCGTTTATAGCATGCGTTAAATATTCTTGTTCGTTTCTATGCAGTTCTAAATATTTATCGGGATTGGTAATAAAGTCATCAAACACATAACCATGCTTACCAATATCAAATCTATAAACAGACGAATTTCCAGTAATTCTCCACGAGCGCCAACTGTGATCTTTTATGATTCTAAATTCACCATCAACATCAAAAAAACAATCGATATTATCTACAATAACAATGTCTAAATCTAAAAATAAGGCTCTGCCTTCTAGTCCATACAATGGAGATTTTAATGTGGTTAATTTTTTCCACATTCGTTCAGGAAGGTTGGAATCTAAATCTAATTCAGGAATTGGGAAACATTGCACCTCATCTATTATCCCTGTTTCATCATCGGTAAAACAAACCATTTTAAAATCATAGGTCAAGTTTTTTGACACCATTGAATACAATCGGTTCACATACTCTGAACCATACAGAGTTCCCCATTTCATACAGAAAATATAGTTTGTTCCTTTCATCTATTTATAGAAACTTACGGTCAATTAAATCCATCAAACGTTCTTCATACTCTTCTTTTCCTGTCCAGTCATAATCTGGCTTTACCATTTTTTTGATAAAATTATGAGCTTCTTTTTCGGTCTTAAAAGAATTTAACTGAGATAAAACTCGGTTAAAATCGGCTTGGGAATGATTAAACAAATGTTTGACAAATGCAATTCTATCATTCAATCCAACTTGAATATTTTGTTGTTTTAACTTATCATTCAATGAGGCTTTCTTGGTTTTTGATTCATCTTTTTGAAATAAATCAGCAGTAACATCAACCGAAACTGTTCCTTTTAATTCTTCTTCAAACGATAATTGTTTCTTCACTTCTTTTACTTCAGCAACTGGCTTGGCAGGTGTCAAATCAAATTCAATTTTCTCTTCTTTTGCTACCTTTTTTTCTTCAACAACAACTTCTTCAAGAGGAATAACTTTTTTCTCAACTTTCTTTTTCGCTACTTTTGGTTTTTCTACTTTTTCTTTTTCTTCAAGTACCGTATCAATTTTATCTACCAATTCTTCACGAGTTTCGGTAGCATTCGGCGTGGTAACCAAATATTTATCCACAAACATCAATACGGATAATTTTTCATGTAATTCTTGTGCTCTTTTGTGCAATGCAGCAATTTCATCACGATTTTTCATTTGCAAAATACTATGAGCGATACTCACCAATTCAGCTTCCAATTTTTTGTGCATAAGTTGATAGATTTATATAGTTTCGAGTGTTTATTTTTGATACATTTGTAGTAAGTAGATTATAAATCACCTTACAAGTCCGAAAATTACAAAATGTTTCTTGAAAATACAGTAAATCATACCGAACAATTTGGCTGGATAGAAGTTATCTGCGGTTCCATGTTTTCTGGAAAGACAGAAGAGTTGATTCGTAGACTTAAAAGAGCACAATTTGCTAAACAAAGAGTTGAGATTTTTAAACCTGCAGTTGACGTACGCTATGACGAAGAAAAAGTAGTCTCGCATGACTCCAATGAAATTCGTTCTACTCCTGTTCCTGCTTCGGCAAATATTAGAATTTTGGCCGATGATGTTCAAGTTGTTGGAATTGATGAAGCACAGTTTTTTGATGATGAAATTGTAGCGGTTTGCAACGACCTTGCCAATCGTGGAGTTCGTGTAATTGTTGCTGGTTTGGATATGGACTTTAAAGGTAATCCTTTTGGACCTATGCCTGCACTTATGGCAACTGCTGAATATGTTACTAAAGTACATGCCGTTTGTACAAAAACAGGAAATTTAGCACATTACAGTCATAGAAAATCTGCAAATGAAGATTTAGTGTTGTTAGGTGAAGTTCAAGAATATGAACCATTAAGTAGAGCAGCTTATTACAAAGAAATGTTGAAAGACAAAGTTGCCAAAATGGATGTAACTGAAGAAGAAGTGAAAAATGACAAATAACCACGTTACAAAACTTCAAATTAATTTAAATGCCGTTTCTTTTAATTTAGACTTTTTCAAATCTAAACTTCAAAAAAACACAAAAATACTAGCCGTAGTTAAAGCATTTGGTTATGGTAGCGAAGCTATTTCGATTGCCAAAAAAATTCAAAATGACGTTTCATATTTTGCTGTTGCTTATACACACGAAGGTGTTGCATTGCGCGATGCCGGAATAAACAATCCAATTTTAGTATTACACCCACAATTATCTAATTTACAATTAATTATTGATCGTTGTTTAGAACCAAACCTTTACAACTATACTATTCTAAATTCTTTCATTGACCTTGCTGAAGCGCAAAAATTAAAAAATTATCCAGTACATATAAAATTTAATACTGGACTAAATAGATTGGGTTTTAACTCTAAGGATGTTGATGAAATTTGTAAAAAAATAAATAGTACAAATTCAATAAAAATAGCCTCAATATTTTCGCATTTAGCAGCATCGGAAGATAAAAATGAGCGAGAATTTAGTAAAAAACAAATTTCATTATTTAATGAAATTAGCGATAATTTTGAAAATAATATAGGTTATAAACCAATGATGCATATGTGTAACACTTCTGGAATTATTAATTATCCAGAAGCACATTTTGATATGGTACGTTTAGGAATTGGTTTATATGGTTTTGCAAACGAAGAATCCATAACTAACCAATTGAAAAATGTAATGACCTTATCAAGTGTTATTTCGCAAATACACACTATTAAAGAAGGTGAAAGTGTTGGTTACAATCGCTCTTTTATCGCTCAAAATGATATGAAAACAGCCACAATTCCTATTGGCCATGCTGATGGAATTCATAGAAAATTAGGAAATGGTGTTGGTTATGTAAAAATTAATGGCGAAAAAGCACCTATTGTTGGTAATGTATGTATGGATATGATTATGGTGGATTTAACTTCAATTGATTGTAATATCAACGATGACGTAATTATTTTTGATAATCAACAAACAATAAATGATTTAGCAAACAAATCATCTACTATTTCTTACGAACTAATTACCGCCATCTCACAAAGAGTAAAAAGAGAAACTATCTCTTAATTTTTAGTATATTAGCATTCAATTTTTAACTTAAACTAATTATAATTATGGGAATGCTTAAAGAATTTAAGAATTTTATTATGACTGGTAACGTAGTCGAATTTGCTGTAGCTGTTATTATGGCTGGTGCAATTGGAGGTGTTGTTACTGGATTCGTAAACAACATTGTAATGCCTTTCGTAGGTCATTTCTCTGGAGGAATGGATTTTGCTGACAAAAAATACGTGTTGGACGAAGCAGTAGTTGATGCGGCTGGTAAAGTTGTAACTCCTGAAAACGCAATAATGTGGGGATCATGGGTGAATACAATCATCAACTTAATAATTGTTGGTTTTGTAATGTTTATGATAGTTAAAGCATATAATAAAACTAAAAAACCTGTTGAAGAGCCTGCTCCAGCAGGACCTTCTGACAACGATTTATTGAAAGATATTTTAAAAGCACTGCAAAAATAATTTTCAACAAATAAAACTAAAACCCAACTTTAAAAGTTGGGTTTTTTATTTTTTGGAATTATATACTTGTGCTATAGTAAGAGATTCTTCAACTTTATTTAGTTCAATCAATTCATCTCCTTTTTTTACATATCCTGTTTCAAGCACTTTAAAATAAATTCCACTCATCGTAGTTTCCCAAAACTGTTTTATGATTCCTGGATTGTTAAAACGAATTCCCAATTTATAACAAGGCTGTCTTGGCTTAGTAACCTCTAATTTACATTCTCCAAGTTGATAAACACTACCTACAGTAATTTCTTCTTCATTCAAATCGTCAAACGTAATATTCTCACCAAACATTCCAAATTGCCAATCTAGATCTCGATGCAATTTTTTAAAGTAATCATAGTGCTTTTCTGAATAGCCATAAACTGCTTGCTCAATTCCACCATGATGCTCTCTATCAACTACCGAATCTCCTTCAACATCTTCATTTCCAAGAAAAACAGGCATATCAACAGGAAATTTAAAAATTCCAGTTTCTATTTCCTTTTTTCGCCATTTTACTTTTTTGCGTTCTCCAAGATTTAGTGATACAATTTTCATATTATTTAATTTTAAACTTGATTAATTCATCTGCAATCTTACGATCATTAGAAAGTCTTGGAATCTTATTTTGTCCTCCCAACTTTCCTTTAGACTTCATGTAATTATGAAACCCAGATTTTTCAATTTTAGTAATTTTCAACGGCTGTAAAACCTTCCCTTGAATTAAATCAAAATAATAAGAGTTTTGTTCTTGCAAATAGGCATCTAACTGTAAAGAAAACGCTACTAAATCTTTTGGTTCGTTTTCAAATTCCACAAACCATTCGTGATATGGTAATTCATCTTTAACTTCAATTTTTGGCGCAACAGTATATTCTGTAACACTTGCGTCTATTGATTTTGTTACCAATTGCATTGCTTCTTCAACTTCTTTTCCAATTACATGTTCTCCAAAAGCAGAAATGAAATGTTTGATACGACCTGTTACAACAATTCGATGTGGCTTGAGTGAAATAAATTCAATTGTATCTCCAATATTATATCCCCAAAGTCCAGCATTGGTATTTAAAATAATCACATAATTAACACCTAATTGAACATCGGCAATAGAGATTCTTGTTGGATTTTCATCAAAAAATTCATCAGCAGGAATAAACTCGTAAAAAATCCCAGCATTCAATGTCAATAACATTCCTATTTCATCAGTATCTTGATACGAAATAAACCCTTCAGAGGCAGGATACAACTCCACTGAATCTACTTTCCTTCCAATCAACTCTTCAAACTTTTTTCGATAAGGTTCATAATTTACACCGCCATACACAAATACCTGAAAATTAGGAAAAACCTCCCCTATTTTTTTTCCAGTTCTTTCAACAATTCGTTCAAAATACATCTGAACCCAAGAAGGTATTCCTCCAATCAGCCGTAAATCTTCATTGACAGTTTCGTCAATTATTTTCTCAACCTTTGTTTCCCAATCTTCAATACAATTGGTCTTATAACTTGGTAATCTATTATTTTGCAAATATTTTGGAACATAATGGGCTGAAATTCCAGATAATCTCCCAACCTTTATTCCGTTCATTTCATCCAATTCTGGACTTCCTTGTAAGAAAATCATTTTCCCATTTACAAAATCAGCATTTTTCCTGCGGTTTATATACATCAGAATAGCATTTCGTGCACCTTTAATCTGCATTGGAATAGATTCTTTGGTAATCGGGATATATTTTGTTCCAGATGTTGTTCCTGAAGTTTTTCCAAAATATAATGGTTTGCCTTTCCACAATATATCAGGTTCGCCAGCAACTACTCGATCAACATAACTCTTAAGCGCCTCATAATCTCTAATTGGAACGTTGGCTTTAAAATCTTCATATGTTTTAATTTTTGAAAACTGATGATCTTTTCCAAATACTGTTTTTTTGGCAGTCGAAACTAACTTTTTTAAAACTTTCTCTTGAGTTTTTACTGGATTATCTGCCCATTTATAGATGCGTTTAGTAATTCGCTTAGCATAAGGTATGGCAAGAATTGACTTTATCATTTATTCGAAATCAATAAAATTAATAGGATTTACAGGATAACCGTCATTCCACAATTCAAAGTGCAAATGTGGTCCTGTTGTTAACTCTCCAGTAGAACCTGAACTGGCAATTACTTCGCCTGACTTTACTAAATCTCCTTGTTGTTTATGCAACGCTCCATTATGCTTATAAATTGAAATAAAACCATTGGCATGTTCAACAATAATTACATGTCCAGTTTCAGCGGTCCATTCGGCAAAAATTACGGTACCATCTGAAGCAGCTTTTACTGGAGTTCCTTGCTTTACTGCAATATCGATTGCAAAATGCTTTTCATCTACATTATAATCAGCAGTAATTGCACCAGTAATTGGAGCAAAAAATACAATATCAACATCTTTTTTTGCTTCGTTGAAAAAACTAAATCTATCTTCACGCTCTACTTCAATTCTAAACAATGAATCTGTTTCTGAAGCATAAATTTCTTCAGAAGTATTTTCGTTTTGAATAGTCTCTAAAATAGAATCCTTATCAAACTCAAAATTAGTAACATCGCCAGTTAAAACATTTTTAAATTTATTAATATATAAATCATTTACTTCAATCACGTTTTGAAGTGAGTCTACTTTAAAAACCAAATCAGTTGCTTGCTTTTTCAATTTAGTAGAAGCATATCCTGGAATATATTCTTTGATGGGTGTAAACGCAATTAGAACTGTTGTTAAGCCAATTAATAATATAGCGAAAAAGCCACCGAAAATAAACACATTTAAACGACTGAGTTTAAAAGACAACTTTTCTTCAAATGTATTTTCATTGATAACTACCATACGGTATTTATCAATCAATTTTTGTTTAAATTTTTTCTTATTTGGATCCTTTTTTGCCATTTGCTTCTTGTAAAACAAATATACAACGGATTTTTATTTGTTGAAGTACAAAATTTAAGAGAGAATTAAGAAAATCGTTTATTACTTCTTATAAAAATTCATTTCATCTAAGTATTCCCAAACATTTTGAGATAGTAAAGGTCTAATATTGATCTTTTCTTTGATAGATTTTCTAATAAATGTTGAAGAAATTTCTACTATAGGAGCGTCAACTTTATGAATTTTTGGATGATTATCAAACCTTGTTTCAACTTTGCCATCTGAAATCCTTGGATACACATAGATATCGTGGTTTTCTAAAATAGTTTCATAGTTTTTCCAACGGTGCAAACTCTTTAGGTTGTCTTCGCCCATAATCAAACTAAAACTATTATTTGGAAATTTCTCAGTAATATGTGCCAAAGTATTAACAGTATATGAAGGTTGTGGTAAATCAAATTCAACCTTTGAAGATTTTATTTTTGGGTAATCTTCTAAAGCAATATTCACCAACATTAATCTATGGTGATTATCTAATAACGAATTCTTTTTTTTATGTGGATTATGTGGAGTAACTACCATCCAAATTTGATCTAAATCTGAATGTTCGACCATGTGATTGGCAATAATCAAATGTCCAACATGAATAGGATTAAAACTGCCAAAATATAATCCGATTTTCATTATTTACTCTCTTTATTAGTATTTATAAAATCATCAACCAATTTATAAGCGTCTTTTAAAGCAGTTTCTAAATCTTCATTCACAACTATCTCGTCAAACAAAGGTGAAGTTGCTAATTCAGCAGAGGCTTTAGCTACTCGCATATTGATTTTATCTTCACTTTCAGTTTTACGCTTTTTTAAACGAATCTTAAGTTCATCAATACTCGGAGGTTTAACAAAAATTGCCAATGTTTCTTCTGGAAACTTTCTTTTAATTCGTAGTCCTCCTGAAACATCAATATCAAAAATAACGTGTTTCCCTAATTTCCAAATTCTATCAACTTCAGTTTTTAAAGTTCCGTAAAAATTATCACGATACACTTCTTCCCATTCTAGGAATTCATCACTTTTAATCTTGTTTATAAACTCTTTGGAACTCAAAAAATAATAATCTTTTCCATCAACTTCTTCTCCTCTTGGCACTCTAGATGTAGCAGAAATAGAAAATTCTAATTGTAATTCTTCTTGTTTCAGTAAATGTCGAACAATTGTAGTTTTTCCTGAGCCTGAAGGTGCTGAAAAAACAATTAACTTTCCTTTATTTTCCATTAAAGTACATTTAAATTTTGCTCTTTTATTTTCTCCAACTCATCTTTCATTTGCACGACCATTTTTTGCATCGCTGCAAAGTTTGCTTTCGAACCAATGGTATTTATTTCCCTTCCTATTTCTTGGGTAATAAATCCTAATTTTTTTCCATTTGATCCTGTGTCATTTAATTCTTCCAAAAAATATGACAAATGATTTTTTAAACGAACTTTTTCTTCGGTTATATCTAATTTTTCTAGATAATAAATTAATTCTTGCTCAAATCTATTTTCATCTACTTTTGCCTCTAACTCAGTAATAGCCTTTTGTAATTTTTGCTTTACATTTTCAATTCTTTGAGGATCTAGTTTGATAATCTCTTCAAGTAAATTTTGAATGTTTTTTACTCGAACTTTAAAATCTTCTTTTAACGATTTTCCTTCATCGGTTCTATAAACAATTATTTTATCAATCGACTCATCTATTGCCTTATCTATCAATTTCCACTCTTCTTCATTCAATTCTTCTCTATTACTTTGCAAAGTCTCTGGTAATCTTATTGCCATTTGAAGTAATTCCAAATCACTTGCGTCAGAAATCCCTTTTAACTGATTCATATATGCTTTTATAGACTCCTGATTTAATTCGGTTGATAAATTATCTCCCAAATTTTCTGAATATATTGAAAAATCTACTTTTCCTCTTACTAGTTTTTTTGCAATTTTCTTTCTTATTACAAGTTCTTTTGCCTTATAAATCGATGGCATTCTTACATTCAAGTCAATATTTTTACTATTTAAAGATTTTAACTCTATCGTAATTTTTTTTGTAGGTAATTGTATTTCGGTCTTACCATAACCTGTCATTGATAATATCATGCTGCAAAAGTACACTTTTTGATTTATTTGTATAAAAAAACGCTTGTCAATGACAAGCGTTTTTTAAAATCATTAATTTTTAAAGTTAGTCTAATGCTGGAATACGCAATACTTGACCTGGATAAATTTTATCTGGATCGGTAAGCATTGGCTTATTAGCTTCAAAAATAACTGGATATTTCATTGCGTTACCATAATAAGTTTTTGCAATTTTACCAAGTGTATCTCCTGATACTACTGTATGAAACTGTGCTACTGGCTCTTCAACCTCAGCAACTGCAACTGACATTCTATCATCAACTGATGCAATTCCCTCAGTATTTCCAACAACCAATACAACTTTTTCACGAGTTGCTTGAGAATCCGCTTCACCCCAAACTGTTGCAACATCATCGTCTACCTCAATATTTAAATCTGTAACATTGAAACCTAAAGTTTCTACTGCATTTTTAAGGTTTGCTGCTGCTTCTGCCGCTTCTTCTTCTGTTGTTTTTCCAATGCCAAAAACTCTTGCTCCTGCATTTTTAATAAATGAAAATAATCCCATAACTATTTAATTGTTTAAGTGTTTAATAAAAGCCTAATATACAATTTTTTTAATAAAATCTTATCCTAAATAAGTAAATATTGAAAGTCCTACAAACATCAAAAGAATAATTTCTCTAAATATCATTTTTTCAATTAGTTGAAGGAAATTAGCTAAGATTATAGCAAGAGGGAAAAAAGTAAGAATAAGTTCATACCCTTCTTTTAAATCAGTAAAAAATATGATGATAATACTCAAGAATAAATGTGTCAAAATTATTATCCAAGAAGTTTTTAAGTCATTGGTTACTGCATTAATTCTAACACTTAATACAATAATACTTGTAATAATTAAAACGAATAAAACTATTATTGGAACATAAACAGTTAAGCCTGAATAATACTCATAATTAAAACTATAATTCAACGCTAATTTTTCAAAAAATATACTAGTAGAATTATTAAAAAAATAATAGGTAAATACTATAAACAACAAGGTTAAATATCCTAACAAACTAATACATATATTTCTAACATTTATTTGTTTTCTATTAAATAAAGCGACTATTATCAGTCCAAAAAAAAGCACAGACCAACTATAAAATAAAGAAGCAATTCCTATTAAAATGCCACTATCAAATAATTTCTCTTTAGTATTCTTATTGGTTTTTAAACTATAAATACGTCTAAAAGCGAAAAGTAAAACAAAGTGTGATATAAAAATGTTTTGAAATTGAGTGGTTTTAGGAAAAATTCCAAATAAAAATGCTAAAATTAATAAAACATAAGAATTTTGACTTGATAATTGATTCTTTCGATTTATAAACCTAATTAAAAAAAAAAGTATTAAAAAAAGAAAAAGTAATCCTAACTTTCTTGCAACTAAACTCAACGTATAATCAGGTTTTTCAACCAATATTATTGCTAATAAAAAATAAACCAAAAAAATGATGCTAATAAATATTGCATGTACTGGTTTAGTTTTTCTAAAAAAATTGGCAATCATTAGTAAGTTTTTATACATTTGCAAAGTAAATATATTATACAATGATTACAAACAATATTTGGAGAGCTATTGGGAATTTTTTTACTGACTATGCATTCATACCATTTGACAATATCCGTTTTACAGAAAGTTGGGTTATACAAAACATTATCAACTGGATATTTATCATTATTACTACAGTTGCTTTTTTATATTGGATGGGGCAACTTAAAAAATTTAAAAGAGAAGGAACTGAATAATTCTCTCTCTTATTTCTATTTCATTCTTAACTTTTTTTCTTGGGAAGTAAAAACAAATTGAAACGATTTCGAGAAAATGAAACATTTTCTAATGTTGTACAACCAACCAGAGAAGATATTTTATCCGGAAAATTCTCACTTAAAGGAAAATGGAATACTTTTTTCAAAAACGACAATCCTATCGTTTTAGAATTAGGATGTGGCAAAGGAGAATATACTCTTGCTCTCGCCGAAAAAAATCCTAGTAAAAATTTTATCGGTGTCGATATAAAAGGTGCTCGTTTTTGGAGAGGTGCTAAAACAGCACTTGAAGAAAACATGAATAATGTTGGATTCTTACGTACTCAAATTGAGTTAATTAACCAATGTTTTAATGAAAATGAGATTGATGAAATTTGGATTACTTTTCCAGACCCTCAAATAAAATATACTCGTACCAAACATCGATTGACAAATCAAGATTTTTTAAAAAAATATCATCATATTTTAAAACCCAACGGTTTTGTACATTTAAAAACCGATAGTGAATTTATGCATGGTTATACTCTTGGTTTATTGCATGGTGAAAATCATGAAATCATATACGCTCATCATGATGTTTATAATAATACGCAACACTCACCTAAAGAGGTGATTGAAACGCAAACTTTCTATGAAAATCAATATTTAGAGAAAGGAAAAGCTATTACTTACGTCAAATTTAGAATCAATTATTAATTTTATTTTTAAATGACACTTACTCATTTAATACTTGGAGTTTTAACCGGTTATATTGGTTTAATTCCTCCAAGTATGTTAAATATAACCGCATCTAAAATTAGTATTGAAAAAGATAAAAAAACCGCTTTAAAATTTGCGCTAGGAGTTTCATCTGTTGTTTTTATTCAAGCATTTCTTGCACTTCTTTTTTTGAAAGAGATACATAAAAACCCTTTTATTCTTGACTCTATTCAAATAATTTCCATCACTGTTTTTTTCATTTTGTCAATAGTTTTTCTTTACAAGGCGCTCAAAGAACAAAAAACTGACTCTCAAAAAATTGGTAATAAAAATGTATTTTTAACAGGTATTGGGCTTTCATTTATCAATATGTTTTCTATTCCGTTTTATTGTGGTGTTGGAGCATTATTTAACATGTATGGTTGGATATCACTAAGTTTAAAATCAGTATTTTGGTTTGTTATTGGAGCCGTAATAGGCACTTATTTTATTTTAAATCATTACATTTCATTTGCTGAAAAAACAAAATCAAAGATTACGAAAATTACTAAATACTTGAACTTTATTTTATCTTTTATCACTGGTTTTGTTGCCATTTTTTCATTGATTAAAATGTTATAATTTAGACACATGAAATCAAATGAAAATTTCTTTGAAAAATCTTATCAAGTTGCAAGGCTAATTCCCTTCGGAAGAGTAACAAGTTATGGTGCAATTGCTAAATATTTAGGTGCTGCTAGATCGGCAAGAATGGTTGGATGGGCAATGAATGCTTCTCATAATGATAACTCTGTTCCTGCTCATAGAGTTGTAAATCGTAAAGGGCTACTTACAGGCAAACATCATTTTGACGGAACTAACTTAATGCAACAATTATTAGAAAGTGAAGGAGTAAAAGTTGTAGAAAATCAAATTCAAAATTTTGAAACTATTTTCTGGGATCCTTCTACTGAATTATTATAAGATTCAATAATTCATTTTCACTATTCATTATTAGTTGAATAACTGTATCTTTGTAGTTTAGAATCATTTTAATTTAGATTTGTGAGCATTCTTAAGAAAGACATACTAAACGTATTAGAAAATATTACCGCTCCAGGTGAAGGTAAAAGTTTAATAGAAAGCAACTCGGTAAAAAACATTGTCATTTTTGACAAAGAAGTAGTTATTGATGTTGAGATTGGTAACCCTTCACTACAAGCCAAAAAAAGAGTCGAAGTTGATATCATGAAGATAATTCATGAAAAAGTACACCCAAAAGCAGATGTAAAAGTCAATGTAAAAAGTGTAGCGACTCAAAAACCTACAAACGAAATAAAAGGAAAAGAAATTCCTGGAATAAAAAATATTATTGCAGTTGCTTCTGGAAAAGGAGGTGTCGGAAAATCAACAATCACTTCTAATATTGCTGTTACACTCTCAAAAATGGGTTTTAAAGTAGGAGTTTTAGATGCCGATGTTTATGGGCCTTCAACTCACTTAATGTTTGATGTTGCAAATGAAAAGCCTTTATCAGTTAATGTTGACGGTAGATCTAAAATGAAACCCATTGAAAATTACGGTGTTAAGATTTTATCTTTAGGTTTCTTTACACAACCAAATCAAGCAGTAATATGGCGTGGACCAATGGCTTCAAAAGCATTGAAACAAATGATTTTTGATGGTGCTTGGGGAGAATTAGACTTCTTAATTATCGATTTACCTCCTGGAACTGGTGATGTACACTTATCAATTGTTCAAGCATTACCAATCACTGGTGCTGTAATTGTAAGTACGCCACAAAACATTGCACTAGCCGATGCTAAAAAAGGTGTAGCGATGTTTAAGCAACCAAGTATCAATGTACCAGTTTTAGGAATTGTAGAAAATATGAGTTATTTTTCTCCTCCTGAATTGCCTGAAAATAAATATTATATCTTTGGGAAAGATGGAGCTAAAAATTTAGCTGAAGATTTAGACACAACATTTTTAGGGGAAGTACCATTAGTTCAAAGTATTCGTGAAGCAGGAGATTATGGAAGTCCTGCTGCATTGCAAAACGATACTAAAATTGAAAACACATTTATAGATATCACTAAAAATGTTGTTTCAGAATTGGTAAAAAGAAATAAAAGTTTACCTCCAACCGAAGTTGTAAGAATTACAACTATGAGTGGTTGTAGTGCCGTAAAAAAATAATAAATTATGTCAGCAAAAGAATTAAAAGAAAAAGTTGAAAAAGCATTAGAAGAGATAAGACCTTTTTTAATGTCCGATGGAGGAAATATTTCACTTGTTGATATTGAAAACAATATTGTAAAAGTTCAATTAGAAGGAGCTTGTATCAGTTGTTCAGTAAATCAAATGACACTGACTAATGGTGTTGAGGCAACTATCAAAAGACATGCGCCACAAATTGAAAAAGTAATTGAAGTAAGTCAGCAAATAAAAGTAAATTAATTTCTTTATATTTGTTTGGTTATGAATACACCTTGGACTGAATTACCAATACTTTTAAAGTTTCTAATTATTAGAAACCCAGAATAATTTTGTTTTTTACTCCCAAAAAAACGAACAAAATTATTTATTAACTTAAAACATATAATATGCCTAGATATCATAAATTAGGTACTATTCCACCTAAAAGACACACCGTATTTAAAAGTCCCGAAGGCAATTTTTATTATGAAGAATTATTTGGAACCATTGGTTTTGACGGAATGTCATCACTATTATACCATACACAAAGACCAACTCAAGTAAAGGAAATTCTCAAATCCTATGATGTTTCCCCAAAAATAGTAGTTGAAAAAAATATGAAATCATTGAGTCTAAACGGATTTAATGTTTCTCCAACTAATGACTTCTTACAAAGCCGAAAAATTGTCTTGGCAAATTCTGATTGTTATATTGCACTTGCTGCACCAAAACAATCTTTGAGAGATTATTTTTATAAAAACACAGATTCTGACGAAGTACTTTTTATTCATAAAGGAACAGGAAAGTTACGTACTTTTTTAGGTAATATAGATTTTGAATATGGAGATTATTTAGTTATTCCAAGAGGAATGATTTATCAAATAGATTTTGATACCGAAGATAATCGATTATTTATTGTTGAATCAAAATCTCCAATATATACACCTAAACGTTATAGAAATTGGTTTGGACAACATCTAGAACACGCTCCATTTTGCGAACGAGATATGCATCCTCCAACCGAATTAGAAACTTATAATGAGAAAGGTGATTTTATCCTCAAAGTTAAAAAACAAGATACCATACATGAATATATTTATGCTTCTCACCCATTTAGTGTAGTTGGCTGGGATGGTTATAACTATCCTTATAAACTTTCAATTCATGATTTTGAACCGATAACAGGAAGAGTTCACCAACCACCTCCAGTACATCAAACATTTGAAACCAATGCGTTTGTAATTTGTTCATTTGTGCCAAGATTATATGACTATCATCCAGCAGCAATTCCAGCACCTTATAATCATAGTAATATTGATTCTGATGAAGTATTATACTATGTCGATGGAGATTTCATGAGTAGAAATAATATTGGAATTGGACAAATAACGCTGCATCCTGCAGGAATACCTCATGGACCGCATCCAGGAGCAATGGAGCGCAGTATTGGCCAAAAAGAAACTGCTGAACTAGCAGTTATGGTTGATACTTTCAAACCTTTGATGGTTACTGAAGAGGCACTAAAAATAGATACAGGAGATTATTATCAATCTTGGTTAGATGAAAATCACTAAAAAAATTAATTATGGCTGCAGAAATAAAAAACTTAGAAAATTTACAAAATACAACTTACGGATTAGAAAAACTATTTGAAGAAGCAGAAGACTTTTTACCACTTTTAGGAACAGATTATATAGAACTCTACGTTGGTAATGCCAAACAATCTGCTCATTTTTATAAAACAGCTTTTGGTTTTCAATCTGAAGCTTTTGCAGGTCTTGAAACTGGCTTGAAAGACAGAGTTTCTTATGTTTTAAAACAAGATAAAATTCGGTTGGTTTTAACAACGCCATTAGATGAAAATGGACCAATAAATGAGCATATAAACAAGCATGGTGATGGCGTTAAAGTCATGGCGCTTTGGGTTGAAGATGCCAAAAAAGCATGGGAAGAAACCACCAAAAGAGGTGCCAAATCTTATATGGAACCAACTATTGAAAAAGATGAACACGGTGAAGTAGTGAGATCTGGAATCTATACGTATGGAGAAACTGTTCATATTTTCGTTGAACGTAAAAATTACAATGGGATCTTTTTACCTGGATATCAAAAATGGGAATCACATTACAACCCTGAACCTGTTGGACTAAGATATGTTGACCACACAGTAGGTAATGTAGGTTGGGGCGAAATGAAACAATGGTGCGAATTTTATGCTAAAGTTATGGGATTTGCACAAATTATTTCCTTTACCGATGATGATATTTCTACTGATTATACTGCATTGATGTCTAAAGTAATGTCAAACGGAAATGGTAGAATTAAGTTTCCAATAAATGAACCTGCAGAAGGGAAAAAGAAATCTCAAATTGAAGAATATTTAGACTTTTATAAATCACCTGGAGTTCAACATATCGCAGTAGCAACGAATGATATTGTAAAAACTGTTTCAGCAATGAGAGATAGGGGTGTGGAGTTTTTATATGTCCCTGAAACTTATTACGACGACTTGTTAGAACGTGTTGGCAAAATTGATGAGGATGTTGAAGTACTTAAACAGCATGGGATATTGATTGATAGAGATGAAGAAGGGTACTTACTCCAACTTTTCACAAAACCTGTTGTTGATAGACCAACAATGTTCTTTGAAATAATTCAAAGAAAAGGAGCGCAATCTTTTGGAGTAGGTAATTTCAAAGCATTATTTGAAGCAATTGAAAGAGAACAAGAAAATAGAGGAACTCTATAATCTTAAAGTTAAATTTTTATGTTAAAAAGAGAAGATTTACTTCAACAAATAGAACAAAAATATAAGGATTTAGATATTCCATTAAATACAATGCTTGAAGGTTTGTTATGGAGCAACCCAACAACCTATTGGGATTATATCCAAACTGATGCTCTTCTAGGATTGCAAATTCCAAGAACAACTGAAAAAGACGAGATGATATTTATTATGTATCATCAAGTAAATGAGTTGTTGTTTAAAATGATATTATGGGAAATAGATCAAGTAGCAAAAACTGAAGAAATTTCTGCAGAAAAATTTAGTATGCATCTAGCAAGGATAAGCAGGTATTTTGATATGCTAGCCAATTCATTTAGTGTAATGCAAGACGGAATGGAAGTTGAGCAATATTTGAAGTTTAGAAATACTTTAACTCCAGCAAGTGGTTTCCAAAGTGCTCAATATAGAAAAATCGAATTTGCATCTACAGAATTAATTAACCTTATTGATGCTAGATTTAGAGATACCATAAACCGAGATACCCCTTTTAAACATGCGTTTGATCATTTGTATTGGCAAGCTGCTGGTAAAAATTATAACACAGGAGAAAAATCAATTCTTTTAAAATTATTCGAAAAGAAATATTTGGGCGACTTTATTGATTTTATGGAAGATTATAATGAAATCAATCTGTCTAAAAAGTTCCAGCAATTGCCTCAAAAGACTCGTGAAAATGTTAACTTGATTAATGCAATGAGGCATTATGATCATACAGTAAATGTAAAATGGGTAATGGCTCATTATAACGCCGCCAATAAATATCTTGGTGATGGCGATATTGAAGCTACTGGTGGAAGTCACTGGCAAAAATATATGCACCCAAGATATCAAAGACGTATTTTCTTTCCTAAGTTATGGAGTGAAGATGAATTAAAAAATTGGGGAATTACCAATCTTGAAGGCTACGAAATTTTAACTAAATGAATTAAAAAACTATAATTTTTTGAAAAGCTTAACGTTATGTCGTTAGGCTTTTTTCTATTTTTGGAATGGTAATTGTAATTTCAGAAATAAAGAAAAGATCAATCAACTAAAAAAATATGAAAAGAATATTATTAATTATACTATTAATTTCCACAACAGTCTCCTTTACTCAAGAAAAAAATATCGTTTTTAAAGAAGGTGAGTGGTTGAAATATCGCATGCATTATGGTCTCATTAATGCTGGTTATACAACTGTGAATGTCAAAGGAGCCAAAAAAGATAATAGAGAAGCTTTTCATATTATTGCAAAAGGATGGACAACTGGTGTTACTCGGTGGTTTTTTAAAGTTAAAGATAATTATCAAACTTGGTTTTATAAAGATAATTTAAAACCATACCATTTTAGAAGAAGAGTTAATGAAGGCGGTCATATAATTTCACGTGATATATATTTTGACCAAGAAGAGAAAACTGCATTTATAAAAGATCATAAAAAGAATAAAGAAAAAACTGTAACTGCTGATAATGTTCAGGATATGATTTCGGCATTTTATTATCTTAGAAATCAAGACATAAGTGATTTAAAAGTTGGTGATGAATTATCATTAGATATGTTTTTTGATTATGAAACTTTTGGTTTTAAAATGCGCTATCTTGGTGAAGACCTACTTAAAACCAAATTTGGCAAAATCAAATGTCTTAGATTCAGACCTTTAGTTCAATCTGGAAGAGTGTTTAAAGCTGAAGAAAGTTTAACTGTATGGATAACAGCAGATAAAAACAAAATTCCTATTAGAATTAAAGCTGATCTTGCTGTTGGTTCTTTAAAAGCCGATTTAGATCAATTCAAAGGCTTAGCAAATCCTTTTAACATAATTTTTGATAATTAAATTGTACTTTTGGGTTTTTATTTTACTAACCCTAAAAAAGTATACACTTGAAAAGATATATTGCTCTATTATTTGGCGCACTTCTAATCATAAGCTGTAACAACAATCCAAAGCCAAGCGAAAAAGAAGAAATTATCTTAAAGAAACCTGATTCAATTATTGAATTTGGATATAACTTGAATGATTACAAAGTTATAAAAGATACCATAGATAAAGGCGAAAGTTTTGGGGTTATATTGGACAGGAACCATGTTGAATACCCAACCATTAATAAGATTGCCACAGATATTAAAAGTATATTTGATGTAAGGCGTTTACGCGCAGGAAAACCATATACAATTCTTGCAAAAAAAGATTCTACCGAACAAGCACAAGTATTTATATATCAGCACAATAAAATTGAACATACTGTTATAGATTTTACAGACTCAATAATTGCAAAAAAAGAAAGAAAGCCCGTAAAATTGGTTGAAAAAACTGCTTCTGGAACCATTACTAGTTCTTTATCAGAAACATTAGACTCACAAGGTTTAAGTGCAGTAATTTCTAATGAATTATCTACAATTTATGCTTGGACCATTGATTTTTTCAGGCTTCAAAAAAATGATAAATTCAAAATTGTATATGAAGAGCGATATATTGATGATACTATTCCTGCTGGAATAAATCAGATTAAAGCTGCTTATTTTGAGCATGGAGGAAAACCATTTTATGCATTTAAATTTATTGCTGATTCTACCAAAATGATTGAAGATTATTATGATGAAAACACAAATGTTCTTCGTCGTCAATTCTTAAAAGCTCCCATTAAATTTAACTATAGAATTTCTTCAAGATACAACTTAAAAAGAAGAATTGCTTATTACGGAAATCGTGTAAGACCTCATAAAGGAACAGATTTTGCATCACCAATAGGAACTCCAATTATTGCAACCGCCAATGGTACGGTTACTGAGTCTAGACGAAGAGGCGGTAATGGTAAATATGTAAAAATTAGACATAACGGAACTTATAGTACTCAATATTTACACATGAGTCGACAGGCTGTAAAAAAGGGAGATGTTGTAAAACAAGGAGATGTTATTGGATATGTTGGTATGACAGGAAATACAGGTGGACCACATGTTTGTTATCGGTTTTGGAAAAACGGAAGACAAGTTGACCCTTTAAAACAAAAACTTCCAGCAGCTAAACCAATGAAAGAAGAAATAAAACCTATTTATTTAAATTCCATTAAAGAAATAAAACATAAACTTGATGCAGTGTCATTTGATGAGGATATATCAAATATTGCACACACTTTTTAATTATTATTTTCTATGGCATTAAAAAACATCAATCCAACAACCACTAATTCTTGGAAAGAACTAAATAATCACTTTGAAGAAATAAAAGGCAAGCACATTAAAGATTTTTTCAAATCAAACTCAAATAGAAAAGAAGAATTTTCAATTGCTTTTAATGATTTTTTAATCGATTATTCTAACAACAGACTTAATCAAAAAACAATAGACCAACTAATTGGATTGGCTAATGAAGTTGAATTAAAAGATGCTATAAATAAATATTTTGAGGGTGATATAATTAATGCTACAGAAAAAAGAGCGGTGCTTCATACAGCGTTGAGAACTCAAAAAAAAGACGCTATTTATGTTGATGATCAAAATATAATACCTGAAATAAATAAAGCACTTTCAAAAATTGAAGCGTTTTCTGAACAAGTAATTTCAGGGAAATGGAAAGGTTATACTAACCAAAAAATTACTGATATTGTCAATATTGGTATCGGAGGTTCTGATCTAGGGCCAAGCATGGTTGTAGATGCTTTAAAATTTTATAAAAACCACCTAAACGTTCATTTTGTTTCCAATATTGATGGTGATCATGTAGGTGAAACTATTAAACATTTAAATCCTGAAACTACCTTATTTATTATTGTTTCTAAAACATTTACAACACAAGAAACAATAACAAATGCAACTACAATTCGAAAGTGGTTTTTAGAAAGCGCTAATGAAGAGGCAATAAAAAAACACTTTGTTGCTGTCTCAACCAATTTAGATGCTGTTGAAAACTTTGGAATAGAAAAATCAAACATTTTTCCAATGTGGAATTGGGTTGGAGGTCGTTATTCTTTGTGGAGCCCTGTTGGTTTATCCATCAGTTTAGCAGTTGGATACAAGAATTTCAAGGAGTTATTAATTGGTGCTTCTGAAATGGATGAACATTTTAAAAACGAAACTTTCCAAAATAATATTCCGGTAATACTTGCACTAATTGGGATTTGGTACACCAACTTTTTTAATGCTGAAACTGAAGTTATTTTGCCCTATTCTCAATATTTAAACAAACTTTCAGCTTATCTACAACAAGCAAATATGGAGAGTAACGGAAAATCAGTTGATAGAAATGGAAAACTAGTGACTTATCAAACTGGTAATGTGATTTGGGGAAGTGCTGGAACCAACGCTCAGCATGCATACATGCAACTAATTCATCAAGGAACTAAGATTATTCCAGCAGATTTCATTGGCTTTAAAGAATCACTTTATGGCGAAATTGAACATCACGAAAAATTGATGGCAAATTTCTTTGGTCAAATTCAAGCACTTGCCGAAGGGAAAACCAGAGAAGAAGTGCATTTGGACCTAAAATTTCAAGGAAAAATTGATGAGATTGAAACACTACTTCCATTTAAAATTTTTGAAGGAAACAAGCCAACAAATGTTATTTTAATAAAAAAATTAACTCCAAAAAACTTGGGTAGTTTAATTGCTCTTTATGAACATAAAATTTTTGTTCAAGGAGTTATTTGGAACATCTATAGTTTTGATCAATTTGGTGTAGAATTAGGCAAAGAATTGGCTCATAAAATTTATTCAAAAAAATAATTTAATTACACCTCTACAATGACTCGTTATTGAAATTTCAGGTAATTTTATCAACTCTTTGATTATCAATTACAACTGTGTTTCCCTTGTAAATATTGAATTCCCAATTTTTTGTTAATATTTTACTAAAAGACTCATAAAAATTTTGCATATTTGCATAACTATTAAAAACACTTACTTTAAGATGAAAAAAATTACACAATTTTTACTAGTAGCGTTGTTCATTGTAACTTCAACTGCTATGTATGGTCAAACAGTAACTGGTACAGTACTAGATGAGTCTAGTCAACCATTACCAGGAGCTGATGTTATTTTAGTTGGTACAACAAAAGGTGCTTCTACAGATTTTAATGGTCAATTCTCACTTGACGTTAATGAAGGTACTGGTACACTAACTGTATCATTTATTGGATATGCCAATAAAAATATTGATTTTACGGTTGCCTCTGGAGCAACAATTGATTTAGGAAGTATTCAATTAGAAGCTTCACAAGAAGCATTAGATGAGATTGTAGTTGTAGGAACTGGTATTGTTGATTTAGCAAATACTAGAAGAACTCCTATAGCGACTTCTACTATTCCTGTTCAAGAAATAAGAGATAAAATTGGAACTGGAGACATTACAACTACGCTTGTAAACACACCTTCTGTTTATGTTGCAGGTCAATCTGGTTATGGAGATTCAAGAATTTCTGTTCGTGGATTTGATCAAACAAATACAGCATTCTTATTAAACGGACAGCCAATTAATGGTATGGAAGATGGTAGAATGTACTGGTCTAACTGGTCAGGTTTATCTGATATTGCTAGTGTAGTACAAATGCAAAGAGGTTTAGGTGCTTCTAAATTAGCTATTTCTTCTGTTGGTGGAACTGTAAATTTTGTAATGAATACAACTGCCAAAGAAGAAGGTGGTAATTTCAATGTTGGTGTTGCAAATAACGGTTATTTAAAAACAACTTTAGCCTATAACACTGGTATGAATGAAAAAGGATGGGGAACATCTGTAATGCTTTCTCACTGGCAAGGTAATGGATACAACGAAGGTAACTTTGGTCAAGGTCAAACTTATTTTGTTTCTTTTGGATATAAGCCTAATGAAAAAAATAATTTTAATTTCTTGATTACTGGTGCTCCACAATGGCATGATCAAGCTTTTTCACAAAGAATATCTACTTATTTAGAAAGAGGTAGAAGATATAACAATAACTGGGGAACTTATCAAGGTCAATATATGACAGAAAGAAGAAATTTCTATCATAAGCCTGTTGCTAACTTAAACTGGGATTTAAACATCAATGAAACTACTGATTTATCAACTGTTCTTTATGCTTCTTGGGGCCGCGGTGGTGGTACTGGAAATAGAGGTAACAGAATAAGAACTGCTGATGGATATATTGATTATGATGCAATTTATGCATATAATGAAAGCACTTCTGGTGCAGGTGGTTTTTTTGCAGCTGAAGGAGGTTATGTAACACGTGCATCTATGAACCTACATAGTTGGTATGGTGCTGTATCTAACCTTAAAAAACAATTATCTGATAACTTAACTTTCAATATTGGTGTAGATTTAAGAACCTATTATGGTGAACACTTTAGAGTTGTTGAAAACTTCCATGGTTTAACTTCATGGCAAGAGAATATTCGTTTGAGAGATCAAAATAATAATCATGATACTTATGGTTCTTTTGGAACTTATAAGAATGTAATTACTACTAGAGATATGGCTGCTAATCCATGGACAGCTACTTTTGCAAGTTTTGATCAAGATGAAAAAATTGCTTATAGTAATGATGAGCGTATTTCTTATGGAGGATTATTTACACAATTAGAATATGCAAACGATAAAATGTCTGCTTTCTTCCAAGGTGCAATTTCTAACCAATGGAATCAAAGATTTGATCATTATCAATATGCAGATCAATCATTGATTGATGGAACTTCATCTCAAGGTACATCTCCATTACCTTCTAACATTACTCCTGGTACTGATGGTCCAAAAGTATCTAATTTTGGGTTCAATGTTAAAGCTGGTGGTAGTTATACTATTGATGATGAAAATAAATTATATGCTAATGTAGGATATTATTCGCGTCAACCATACCATGATAATGTGTATGCTCCAGATTTCACTAACAGACTAAATACTTATGCTCAAAATGAAAAAATATTAGGTTTTGAGTTAGGGTATGCATTCAAAAGTGAGTTTGTAACTGCTAATTTAGATTTATATAGCACTAATTGGAAAGATAGAGTAGGAAGTTCTGCTAGAACTGACTTTAATACAGGTCAAGTAATAACAACTGTAACTTCTGGCCAAGAGCAAAACCACTCAGGAATTGAATTAAGTTTATCTGCTAAAGCAACTCCTAAATTAAAATTAAACGGATTCTTATCTGTAGGTAATTGGGAATTTGTTGGAGATGTAATTTCACAAGAAAGAGATGAAGACCAAAATGTTACTTCTGAAGAAAGAATAGATGTTGATGGTGGTAAAGTTGGTGATGCTGCACAACTTACTGCAGGTATAGGTGTTAAATATACTATTGTTGAAAATTTAGCTGCTGACTTTGATTATAGATTTTATGATAATTTATATGCTAATGTAGGTGCTGTAAAAGAAAATCTTAAGATTCCTTCTTATGGTCTTGCTGATATGGGAGTGTCGTTTAAACTTCCTTTTGAAAACGGTCAATCTTTAAGATTAAGAGCAAATGTTAATAATGTATTCAACAATATTTACATTGCTGAATTACGTTCTGCTAATTTTGCTGGCCCAGGAGATGAAACTTATGATGGTCTTAATGTTACTAACCAAGGTTATTTTGGATATGGTAGAAGATGGAACTTTGGAGTAAGTTATAAATTCTAATAATTTTAGAAATCTTAAATAAATTTAAAACCGCTCAATATGAGCGGTTTTTTTATACTCAAAATTTAGTACATTTGTTTATTATCCTAAACTAACAAAACTATGATGAAAACTATTCACTCTTATTGGGCGTTTATAGCGCTTGTAATGTTAATAATTGCAACTGTAAATGCTATAATTGGTTACACTTCTAAAAAAGAGTTTAAAAATAGAGATTTGCGTATTTCATTATTTACTCTTATAGTAATGCATATACAATTATTAATAGGTCTTGGATGGTATTTCATGTCTCCATGGTATAAATCTATCAAGGCTTCAGGAATTGATGCCTCAAATAGATTATTAGGAGTTGAACACCCAATTATTATGATCATTGCTATTGTTCTTATTACAATAGGCTGGTCAAAACATAAAAAGAAACTTAATGACACTTCAAAGTTTAAAACTATTGCATTGTTTTATAGTTGTGCATTGTTATTAATACTTTTCTGTATTCCTTGGAATCAATGGTTGGTAGGCTAAATTAATTTTGCTTTTTTGAAAAAATTAATTTCATATCCTTTTAGTATTCTATACTATCTGTTTTTTGGGTTATCATTATTAGTTTTTCACCCAATTCAATGGCTTACATTGAAAATTGGAGGTTACAATGCACATAGAAAATCAGTTGCATTATTAAACTTATGTTTAACCAAATGTATATTTTTTATTGGTGGTCGTGTAAAATTTGACAACCCAAATCACATACCTAAAGATAAACCTTTGATAATTGTAGCTAATCATCAAAGCATGAATGATATTCCTCCAATTATATGGTATTTAAGAAAGCATCATCCAAAATTTATTTCTAAAAAAGAACTTGGAAAAGGAATCCCAAGTGTTTCTTTTAATTTAAAACATGGCGGAAGTGTCTTAATAGATAGAAAAGATGCAAAACAATCCTTAACTGCAATAACTAACTTTGGAAAATATATTCAAAAAAATAAGTATGCAGCAGTAATTTTTCCTGAAGGAACAAGAAGTAGAGACGGCGTGCCAAAAAGGTTTTCTGAAAATGGATTGAAAATGTTGGTCAAAAATATTCCAGATGGATTGATAATACCTATTTCAATTAATAATTCATGGAAATTACTACAATATGATGGATTTCCATTACCATTAGGATTAACAATAAATTTCAAAGTGCATCAACCGATTGAGGTAAGTTCTTTGAGTTTTCAAGACCTTTTTAAATTAACTGAAGAAACTGTCAAAAAAGATATTATAGTATCTTAAAAGAATCTTTATCATCCAAAAATCTAAACTTTTCTCTAGCAGAGTTTAGTTTCTCTTTTTCCATCTTTATTACGCTCACAATTTCATCATTCACCGAAAAATTTAACTGCTTTCCTAACATATCAATAGTTTGAGAATGCCCAATATATTCTAAACTATTTCCATCAACTCCTACTCTGTTTACTCCAATTGTGTAGCACATATTTTCTATTGCACGTGCATTTAATAAAGTATCCCAAGCCGAAATTCTTGGTTTAGGCCAATTGGCAACATAAATCAACAAATCATAATCTACATCATTCCTAGACCAAACTGGAAAACGCAAATCATAACAAATCATTGGACATATTTTCCATCCTTTATAATCTACTATCAATCTCTCATTTCCTGAATTATATACTTTATCCTCTCCTCCATAAGTAAATAAATGGCGTTTATCATAAGTTGCTATTTTACCTTTTGGATGCACAAAAACTAATCTATTAAAATAATTCTCTCCATCTCCTATAACCAAACTTCCGACAATAGCAATTTGCTTTTCAATTGCTTTATTTTGTAGCCAACCAATAGTATTTCCTGCCATTAGTTCCGCAGAATTATAGGGATTCATGGTAAAACCTGTTGTAAACATTTCGGGCAGTACAATCAAATCAATATCATTTGATAGTGAATCTATAAAATTCGAAACCTTTTTTAAATTTTCTTTTGGCGATTCCCAAATTAAATCTAACTGGAAAAGCGCAACATTCAAATTACTAGACATCTAATTTATAGTTTTCTTTTTTTACGCTCAATATCCTTTTTCAACTTATCCAATTTCTTATTCCAGTCAAGTTCATCTTCTGGAGATAATTTCCCTTTTGATTTTAATTTCTCAAATTTCTCACTCGACTTTTTATACTTCTTTTTTGCCTTATCTAATTTTTTTATGGCTAGTTCTTGCTTCTTTAATTTTTTCTCTGCCTTTTTACGTTTTTTCTCTTCTTTTTTTAATTTTTTTTCCGAATTTTTTCGCTCAACTTCTTTACGCTTTTCTTCTTTTAGCAATTTCTTTTCCTCTTTCAACTTTTCACTAAAAGTCCTTTTTATTTCTTCTTGTTCTACTGCGGATAAAGTATTAGTTACATCCACTCCATCTTTAAAGATTGTATCGTTTTTTACTTCATATTTCACTTCATTAACTATTACTTCTTGCGCATAAGTATTGGCAGTAATAAAGAATAAGAATAGTATCAGTGTTATTTTATTAAACTTCATAAGTTAAAATTTTATTTATTTGTAAAAATAGCAAATTGTATTCCATTGTTGAAAATTTGCAAACAGAATTAAATTCTATTTAATAGCTCTCCTGCTTTCTTTAAAGTATCATCATTTTTAGCAAAACAAAAACGAAGCATTTTATCATCACTTTTATCAATATTAAAAACGGATAACGGTATCGAAGCGATTCCAAAATCTAAAACCAATCTTCTAGCAAAATCAACATCATTTTCATTGGTTATTTCTTTAAAATTAAGATTTTGAAAATAGGTTCCTTGTGAAGGAACAAATTCAAATCTACTATTATCAATTAGAGATAAAAACAAATTTCTTTTTTCTTGAAAAAACTCAGACAACTCTAGATATCTCGATGGTTTTTTTAAATACTCAGCAAGAGCAATTTGAACTGGGTGACTCACACTAAAAACATTAAACTGATGGACCTTTCTAAATTCATTCATCAACTCTTTTGGTGCACAGCAATAACCCATTTTCCAACCAGTAATGTGAAATGTTTTTCCAAATGAAGCAACTATAAAACTTCTCTTTTTTAAATCATCAAATAAACAAACACTTTGATGTTTCTGTTCATCGAAAATAATATGCTCATAAACCTCATCGCTTAAAACAGTAATATCAGTACTTCTTGTCAATTCCTGTAATTGCAACATGTCTTCTTTAGAAAATATTGTTCCTGAAGGATTATGAGGCGTATTGACAATTATCATTTTAGTCTTGTCGCTTATTTTTTTTTCTACTTCTTTCCAGTCAACTTTATAATTCGGCGATTTTAATTGAATAGGTATCGTTTTACCACCATTCAATTCGATTGTAGGCTCATAACAATCATATGCAGGGCAAAAAATAATAACCTCATCATCTTGCTTTACAAATGCAGAAATAACAGTAAAGATTGCTTGAGTTGCTCCTGCAGTAACAGTTATTTCACTTTCAGGATGATAACTTGAATTGTATAGTGACTCAAATTTTTTAGAAATTTCTTCTCTTAAATTCAACAATCCAGGCATAGGTGCATATTGATTATACCCTTTTTTCATTGATTTATTTACGAGTTCAATCAATTTAGGATCACAATCAAAATTTGGAAATCCTTGCGATAAATTTAATGCATGGTGTTTATTTGCCAATGCACTCATTACTGAAAAAATACTAGTCTCAACATTTGAAAGTTTAGAAGAAAATTGCATCAATACTATATTTGTTACTAAAATATTACTTTTTAAAACAAAAAACCCAAATCAATAAATTGATTTGGGTTTTTTATTATTTATGGTTATAAGATTAACCTTTCATACTCGCTTTCATATACTCACGATTCATTCTGGCTATATTCTCCAAAGATATTCCTTTAGGGCATTCTATTTCACATGCTCCAGTATTGGTACAGTTTCCAAAACCTTCTTCATCCATTTGCTTAACCATGTTTAATACTCTGTCAGCAGCCTCTACCTGACCTTGAGGCAATAAAGCATATTGCGACACTTTTGCTCCAACAAACAACATGGCACTCGAGTTTTTACAAGTGGCAACACACGCACCGCAACCAATACATGTAGCAGCATCCATTGCTTCGTCAGCCGCATCCTTAGCAATTGGAATTGAGTTTGCGTCTTGCGTATTTCCAGAAGTATTAACAGATATAAATCCTCCTGCTTGTTGAATTCTTTCAAATGAAGATCTATCAACAACCAAATCTTTTATTACAGGGAATGCTGCTGCTCTAAATGGTTCAATATAAATGGTATCTCTATCATTGAACATACGCATATGCAATTGGCAAGTCGTAACTCCTCTATCTGGTCCATGTGCTTCTCCGTTGATATACATCGAACACATTCCACAAATCCCTTCTCGACAATCATGATCAAAAGCAACAGGTTCTTCACCTTTGTTTATTAACTGCTCATTTAATACGTCCATCATTTCTAAGAAAGACATATGTTCAGAAATGTCGGTTACTTTGTAATCGACCATCTTTCCTTTATCACTTGCGTTTTTTTGACGCCAAATTTTAAGTGTTAAATTCATAATTCTATCTTATTTGTATGAACGTTGTTTTAATTCAATATCGTTAAACTCTAATTCTTCTTTATGTAAAACTGCATCTGCTGGTTCTCCTTTATATTCCCAAGCCGCAACATAAGCGTAATCCTTATCATTACGTTTTGCTTCTCCTTTTTGTAAACCATCTAACTCCACAGATTCTTCTCTAAAGTGACCTCCACAAGATTCGTTTCTATCTAAAGCATCTTTGGCAAACAATTCACCTAATTCTAAGAAATCTGCAACTCTTCCTGCTTTCTCTAATTCTGGATTCATCTCATTTAAATCTCCTGGAACAGTTACATTTTTCCAGAAATCTTCACGCAATTCTTTGATTTCTTTCATCGCTTCTTTCAGTCCTTTCTCATTTCTAGACATTCCACATTTTTCCCACATTATCTTTCCTAGTTTTTTGTGGTAATAATCAACTGAATGCTCTCCTTTATTGTTAATGAAAAAGTCTAAACGTTCTTTTACTGCTTTCTCAGCCTCATCAAATTCTTTGGTCTCAGTAGAGATTTTTCCAGTTCTAATATCGTCTGATAAATAATCTCCAATAGTATAAGGCAATACAAAATAACCATCTGCTAAACCTTGCATCAATGCAGACGCTCCTAATCTATTTGCTCCATGATCTGAGAAATTTGCTTCTCCAATACAGTATAAACCATCCACGGTAGTCATTAAGTTATAATCAACCCAAACTCCTCCCATAGTATAGTGCGTTGCTGGATAAATCATCATCGGAGTTTTGTATGGATTTTCATCTACAATCTTCTCGTACATTTGGAATAAGTTTCCATATTTAGCCTCAACTATTTTTTCTCCTTCTTCAGTTATTTTTTCTTTTGAAGGATTTTTAATTCCATGTAATTTACATTGTTCTTTTCCGTAACGCTCAATTGCCGATTTAAAATCAAGATAAACCGCTTCACCAGTTGCATTAACTCCATAACCAGCATCACAACGTTCTTTTGCGGCTCTCGATGCAACATCACGAGGTACTAAATTTCCAAAAGCAGGATATCTTCTTTCTAAGTAATAATCTCTTTCATCTTCTGACAAATCCGTAGGTTTTTTACGACCTTCTCGTATCGCTTTTACATCATCCATGTTTTTTGGCACCCAAATTCTACCATCATTACGAAGAGATTCGGACATTAAAGTCAATTTTGATTGATAATCTCCAGAACGCGGAATACACGTTGGGTGAATTTGCGTATAACAAGGATTTGCGAAATAAGCTCCTTTTTTATGAATTTTCCATGCTGCTGTTGCATTAGAACCCATAGCATTGGTAGATAAGAAATAAACATTTCCATAACCACCAGAAGCAATCACCACCGCATGTGCCGAGTGACGCTCAATTTCTCCAGTTATTAAGTTACGTGCTATAATTCCACGAGCTTTCCCGTCAACAATAACAACATCTAACATTTCATGGCGATTGAACATTTCAATCTTACCACGAGCAATTTGACGATTCATTGCCGAATATGCTCCTAACAATAATTGTTGTCCTGTTTGACCTTTGGCATAAAAAGTTCTTGAAACCAATACACCTCCAAAGGAACGATTGTCTAACAATCCACCATAATCACGTGCAAAAGGAACTCCTTGTGCAACACATTGGTCAATAATATTTGCCGATACTTCTGCTAAACGGTAAACGTTTGCTTCTCTTGAACGATAATCTCCTCCTTTTACAGTATCGTAAAATAAACGATAAAAAGAATCGCCATCTCCTTGATAGTTCTTTGCTGCATTTATTCCTCCTTGCGCTGCAATTGAATGCGCTCTTCTTGGTGAATCTTGATAACAAAATGCTTTTACATTATATCCTAATTCAGCAAGCGTAGCAGAGGCTGAACCTCCTGCCAAACCAGTTCCTACAACTATAACGTCAATCAAACGCTTATTTGCTGGATTCACTAAGTCAATTTTGTTTTTATAAGTAGTCCACTTATCTTTTAATGGACCTTTTGGAATTTTAGAATCTAAAGCCATACTTGTTTTCTATTAATGATTGAAAAAGTGAACTAATGCAATGATGATAAATCCAACAGGAACACCAATTGCATATATTTGACTAAATAGTTTCAACCCTTTAGTATATTTATTATTTGCTCCAACCGATTGAAAAGCCGAATTAAATCCATGTAATAAATGCAATGCTAAAAACACAAATGCTATTACATATACAGCTACACGAATTGGATTTTGAAACATTTCTTGAACGTGATGTAAATAATCTTTTCCTTCTTGGCTATTTCCTTCAATAAATTTATCTACGATTTCTGGAACCCAAAAATCATTGAAGTGAAATACCATAAATGCTAAAATCGCAATTCCGCTATAAATCATATTTCGGCTCATCCAAGTAGAATTGGCACCTCCATTATTCTTGGCATAAGTTACTTTTCTTGCTTTTTTGTTTTTCAACTCCAAAATGAATCCCATCACAAAATGAAAAATCACTCCAAAAAGCAAAACCGGTTGCAATACATATTGCACCAAAGGATTGGTTCCCATGAAATAAGATAATTGGTTAAATACCTCTCCATTGTCCGGAAAAATTGAAGTTACATTGATTACAAAATGTTGTAATAAGAAAAACATAAGAAAGAATGCCGACAGTGCCATTGCATATTTTCTTCCAATAGAAGATTTTAATAATCCACTCATTATTTTTGTTGTTAGTTTATATAACAAAGATACTATAACTTATCTGCTCATAAAAATTGATTTACTTATTTTTTAAATATTTAGAAACAGTCTAAAAACTATACTAAAATTTAGATGATATCCTTTCAATTCTATAAATTTGTTATCTATCAAAATTAACAATCATGAAATACTTTCCTATAGACAAAAACCTATTTATTAAAAATCGCAAAAAGTTTGTTGCCAAAATGAAATCTAATTCGTTGGCAGTTTTTAATTCCAATGATATTTATCCTATAAGTGCTGATAGTGTTTTACCATTTGCACAACATAGAGATATCTTTTATTTAAGTGGAGTTGATCAAGAAGAGAGTATTTTAGTATTATTTCCTGATGCTAATAAACCCGAACATCGTGAAATCTTATTTTTAAGAGAAACCAATGAGCATATTGCTGTTTGGGAAGGTGAAAAACTGGATAAGAAAAAAGCATTTGAAACTGCCGGAATAAAAACAGTGTATTGGTTGCAAGATTTTGACAAAGTGTTTTTTGAATTAATGACTGAAGCCGAAAATGTATATATAAACACGAATGAACACTATCGACAAGCAGTAGTAACTGAAACTCGTGAGGATAGATTTATAAAAAAATGTAAAAGCGATTTTCCAGGACATACCTATTTGAGAAGTCAACCGATAATTCAACGTTTACGTGCTATCAAAGAACCTGAAGAAATTGCACTAATGCAACAAGCATGTGATATTACTGAAAAAGGCTTTAGAAGAGTTTTGGGATATACTAAACCTGGAGTTTGGGAATATGAAGTCGAAGCAGAATACATCCATGAATTTATAAAAAATAGAGCTGATGGTTTTGCTTACACGCCAATTATTGCTAGTGGAGATAGTGCCAATGTGTTACACTATATTGAAAACAACCAACAGTGTAAAAGTGGAGATATGATGTTGATGGATGTAGGTGCAAGTTATGCTAGATATGCAAGTGATATGACTCGTTGCATCCCTGTTTCGGGAAAATTTACCGAACGTCAAAAAGACGTTTATAATGCTGTATTGAGAGTAAAAAATGAAGCAGCGAAGATGTTAGTTCCTGGAACTATTTGGGCAGATTACCACGTTGAAGTTGGTAAAATAATGACTCGCGAATTAATTAGTTTAGGATTAATAACTCAAGAAGATGTGGATAATGAAGATCCAAAATGGCCTGCTTACAAGAAATATTTTATGCATGGCACGTCTCATAATATTGGTTTAGACACGCATGATTATGGAATTTTAAGTGAACCAATGGAAGCGAATATGGTGTTTACAGTGGAACCTGGAATTTATATTCCTGAAGAAAATTTAGGCATACGTTTAGAAGATGATTATGTAATCCAAGAAAACGGTGAACCATTTAATTTAATGCAAAATATTCCTATTGAAGTAGAAGATATTGAAGCGTTGATGCAATAAAAAACTATGGATTTCAAAGAAATAATTGAAGATATATACAAGAAAACTGCTGCGCTTAAAAACAAAGGTCAAATAGCTTCATATATTCCTGAATTGCTTAAAATTGACCCAAATAAATTTGGAGTTCATATTTCTACGATTGATGGTTTTAATTTTGGAATTGGAGATTATCAAGACAAATTCTCAATTCAAAGTATCTCAAAAGTACTTTCTCTTTCAATGGCCTATAACATTGTTGGAGAAAAAATATGGAAAAGACTAGATGTTGAGCCTTCTGGAACTGCTTTTAATTCTTTGGTACAACTTGAAACGGAAAAAGGTATTCCAAGAAACCCTTTTATAAATGCTGGTGCACATGTCATTTGTGATATTTTATTAAGTCATTTAAAAAATCCTAAAGAAGATTTTCTAACATTTGTGAGAAGTATTACACAAAATTCTGAAATCAATTATAACACTAAAGTTGTAACTTCAGAAAAATCGGTGGGTTATAGAAATGTTGCTTTATGCAACTTGATAAAATCCTTTGGAAATCTAGACAATGAGCCTTCTGAAGTCTTAGATTTCTATTTTCATCTTTGTTCGCTAGAAATGAGTTGTCAAGAACTTTCACAATTATTTATGTACTTGGCAAATGACGGTAAAACCATAGATAATTCCCAACAAATTCTAACCAAGAGCCAATCTAAAAGAGTGAATGCGTTGATGCAAACTTGTGGTTTCTATGACGAGTCTGGTGAGTTTTCATTTAAAGTTGGATTACCAGGAAAAAGTGGCGTTGGTGGAGGAATCATTGCTGTGCATCCCGACCAATATGTCATTGCTGTATGGAGTCCAAACCTTAACGAAAAAGGAAATTCCTACAAAGGAATGTGTTTCCTTGAAGAGTTTACAACTAAAACCGAGTTGTCTATATTTTAATTTGGTTCTTAATTTTTTAAAAATTAACTTCGCTTATCGGCTGATATAAACAATTAAAAAAGTTTATATCATGTCGTTGTAACACATTTAACCCTCAAAAAAGACATGAAGAAATTCCAATTAACCTCTCTTGCACTTTTATTTCTAATTCCGATAATATCAATTGGACAAATTCCCAAAGATCATTTTCTAGATGCTGACTCTTCTGCACCGAAAGGAATGAAATTAAATCCATTCATTCAAAAAGAAAAAGGAATTTACCATTATGCTGTATTAACAGAATTACCCTTTGAAAACAACTGTGAAGGAATTATTGAAGAACGTGAAAAGATTAAATGTTCTGAAAAGAAATTAAGAAAGTTGATTTTTGAAAAATTAGAAAATAACATCAATTTCCGTGGTAGTGTTTATGTGTATTTAACAGTGAATAAAGATTCGGAAATTAGAGACATTAATGTACGTTCTTATCCAAAATCAGAAGATGTAGACCAAAAAATTAAAGAAGGCACTGAAAACATTAAAGTGAAAGTCGGAAAGTACAATGGCAAGGAAGTAATATCAAGGTTATGGACTTCCTTTTCTTTCCCGTCTTCATCAAAGGAATCGTTTCAAGAGTCTCTTACTAAAATGGAAAATGACACGAATCCTCAATTTGAAAATTACGAAAGGCTTGTATTTGACGCAACGGAATTCATTTTTTCTGGTCCAATTTACCCGAATGGAAGTGAATTTAAAGCAGCGGCTAAAATTGTAAGTTCATGGATGAATGAGGACATCGGTATGGGTATTCCTACTTTTGGAGATTTTCATACTTCTCTGACTAATAAGAACAGCCAACAATTCTTTTACATTGTTGCAATGATAAACTATGGATTAAATCAAAAAATAAATCACAACCGAATTTTAGAATGCAAACCAAAAGATGGTGAAAAATATAGCGAACAAGAAGATGTTAAAGAAGTTCAACTTGGTGGAGCAAAAATCTTATTGGAATTTATTGGAAATGAGAAAAATAACGTTCGAATGACTTCTAAGACAAAAAAGTTTTATAAGGCCTACGAAAAGGGAAAACTTGAAGAGAAATTATTTGAATAAAAATGTGTTACAGCACCGTATAAAATTAATAGTTAGTTCACGCTTTACTTACGAAAGCTTTGCTCTCACATTAACAACTACATTCGTCAAAACAAAAACCACAAAGGCAGGAAGTACCCAACCTAAACTAACATCAGAAAGCGGTATCAAACTTTTAATTCCTTGCAAACTTTCAGGAGGTACAAGAAACTTTAAAAAATCTGGAATGCTAAAAATAAATGTTGCTAAAACAACCATTCTAAACACACTTTTAGAAGCATACTTTTCTGGCAAATTGTTCAGTAAAATTAACACAATCGTAATTGGATAAATAAACATCAAAATAGGCAATGCTATCATAATAATTGTGTGAAAATTCAATTGACCTATCACAACACCAACAACACTTCCAATAATTGCAGTAATTGTATACACATATTTTCTATTTTTAAACAAGCCTTTAAAATAATCTGCACTACCTACAATTATAGAAACTGCAGTTGTAAAACACGCCAACGAAATTAACACACTTAAAAAAGCATTCCCAATATTTCCTAACGTAGAAATTGTAATTCCTCGTAACAATGTTGAACGTTGCATATCACTAGATTGAGTTAAGTCTATTGCTATTTCTTGGCTATAATAGGCTCCTACTGATATCAATCCTGCATAAATAATAAACAAACCTATTCCTGCAATAATTCCTGATTTGGCAATAACTTCTTTTCTAATTTCTGGTGTCGTAACATCATAATGTTTTAATGAAATAATCACCACTGCTCCAACAACGACTGCTCCAATTGCATCAAATGTTTGATAACCTTCCAAAATTCCACTTACTAATGGCACTTCAAATTGAGAAGGATTTACTCCAAAACTGGTAGAAAATAATGCTATTCCAATAACAGATAATAAAATTAAAACTATCAAAGGAGTTAAGAATTTTCCAATCAAACTCACAATCTTAGACCTGTTCAAAGCAAATAATAGCACTAATGTAAAATATATTGAACTTGTGATTAAAGAACTAGTTCCAAAAAATGGATGTATAGCAATTTCATGTGTTGCAGATGCCGTTCTTGGCGATGGAATTGCAATAGAAATAATATAAATAAGAATGCAATATATGGTGCTAAAAACTGGTGAAACTTTCTTAGCAAAATCATACATAGTACCTTGTAACTTAGCATGTGCCATAATTCCTAAAATGGGAATTATAACTGCGGTAATTACAAAACCAATTGTCACAGAAAACCATTCATCTCCTGCATTGTAACCTAAAAGTGGTGGCAACAATAAGTTTCCTGCTCCAAAAAACATAGAAAACAATGCAAAACCAACAATAAAAGTTTTTTTAGTATTATTCATTTTTTAAAAATATCTTCGCCAAGATAGTTACTTTTTGCCTATGTCAAATTATTTTATCTATAAAAATTCTAAAGTGCATTTCACCTCAACAGGTAAAGGGTCTGTTGTTGTTTTACTTCACGGGTTTTTAGAAAACATCACTATGTGGAATAATTTAATACCAGAATTGTCGAAAAAAAATAGAGTGATTTGTATCGATTTATTAGGTCATGGCAAAACAGAATGTTTAGGATATGTTCACACAATGCAAGACCATGCGCAAATGGTGTATGCCGTTTTAAAATCACTTAATTTAAGACGCTATACACTTGTTGGGCATTCAATGGGCGGATATGTTGCACTAGCATTTTCGGAATTATTTCCAAAAACTGTTAAAGGGCTTTGCTTAATGAATTCTACTTATAAAAGTGATGATGATGAACGAAAGAAATTAAGAATGAGAGCCAACAAAATGGCGCAAACAAACTATGAAAACATGGTTAGAATGTCGTTCACCAATTTATTTGCCGAAGAAAGCAGAGAAAAATATAAAAATGAACTAAAAAATGCTTTAAATGAAGCGTTTAATACTCCATTGCAAGGATATATTGCTTCGCAAGAAGGTATGAGAATTCGAAATGACTTTTCTGAATTTTATAAAAATGCCGACTTCCAAAAATTAATTATTATTGGCAAAAAAGATTGGGTTGTGGATTATGATTCAATAATAAAGTTTGCTAAAAAAAATATTATCCCACATGTTTCGCTTTCCGAAGGGCATATGAGTCATATTGAAAACCCAAAAGAATTATTGAGTGCTTTAAAAAGTTTTATTTCAACTGTTTAGCCTTCATTCAATGAATTCCAACCTTGCGCAACTAGTTCTACTTTCTGATTTCCGCGAGTAATGATATGGGAGCCTTCACTTTTATCTGTAATATGACCAATAACTGTTAAGTTTGGATTTGCTTTTATTTTAGGAAAATCGTCTTGAGAAATCGTAAAAAGTAGTTCATAATCTTCTCCTCCACTTAATGCAACTGTAGTTGAATCTATATTAAATTCCTCACAAGTAGAAATCATTTGAGGATCTAACGGTATTTTTTCTTCATATAGATTACATCCTACTTCCGATTGACTACAAATGTGTAGAATCTCTGAAGATAATCCATCTGAAATATCAATCATTGAAGTTGGTTTTACATCCAATTCTTTCAACAATATCACAATATCTTTTCGTGCTTCAGGTTTCAATTGACGTTCAACTATGTAAGAATACATATCTAAATCAGGTTGAGAATTTGGATTGGCTTGAAAAACTTGCTTCTCTCTTTCCAAAACTTGCAATCCAAGATATGCAGAGCCTAAATCTCCAGATACTACTAATAAATCATTAGGCTTTGCGCCACTTCTATAAACTACATCTTTCTTATTAACTTCACCAATTGCAGTAATACTAATTAATAATCCTGTAACTGAAGATGTGGTGTCACCACCAACCAAATCAACATTGTAATTTTTACATGCCAATTGAATCCCAGCATATAACTCTTCAATTGCTTCCAACGGAAAACGATTAGAAATAGCAATAGATACTGTAATCTGACTAGCAATACCATTCATTGCATATACATCTGACAAATTTACCATCACTGCTTTATAGCCCAAATGTTTTAAAGGCATGTAAGCCAAATCAAAATGCACACCTTCAACCAATAAATCGGTAGTCACTAATGTTTGTTTATCTCCAAATTCCAATATAGCAGCATCATCACCAACACCTTTCTCGGTTGATTCACAATTAATAGTAAAATGTTTCGTTAAATGTTTTATCAAACCAAACTCGCCCAATTCGGACAAAGAAGTTCTTTTTTCGTTTTTACCTTTTAACATTTTGAAAATGTGTTATTAGATGATAAATTAATACATTTGTTAATCAAGTGCAAAATTCAATAATTTTTATCAATAAGTGAGTTACTTTTTTATAAATTTTATTGTTATTAAATTTAGGGTAAAACACTCCTAAATTGTTATAAACTAATACAACCAAGTAAAATATTTAACTAAATAAAATTAACATGTTTAAAAAAATTCTTTCCCTTACATTCATTTTAACAGTGAGTTTTGCTCTTTTTTTAGGGTGTAATGATGATACTATCGATACAGATCCTGATAATGATGGCATTACAGGTACTGCAGACAATTGCCCAGATACTCCAAATCCGGATCAATTAGATAGTGATAGTGACGGTCAAGGAGACGCTTGTGACGATGATGATGACAATGATGGAATTTTAGATGTCGATGATATTTGTCCAACTGTCCCTAACCCAGATCAAGCAGACTTTAACAACAATGGTGTTGGTGACGCTTGTGAAGATACTGATGGAGATGGTATTTTTGATGGCTTAGACAATTGCCCAGACACAGCAAATCCTGATCAATTAGACACCGACAATGATGGAATGGGTGATGCTTGTGATACAGATGACGATAATGATGGAGTTTTAGATGTTGATGACAATTGTCCTTTAGTTGCCAATGCAAATCAATTAGATTCAGATGGTGATGGAAATGGGGATGCTTGTGATCCTGTTATTCCTTTAAGCCCTTGTGAAAACGGTATGGCAGGAATTTACCCATGTGATGGATATGATTTAATGGGTCATATTACTATGGCTGAATTCGGCGGTGTTGATGGAAGTGATTCTTGGGGATGGACAGACCCAACTACTGGAAAAGAATATGCACTAATGGGAATGAATAATGGAACTGTATTTGTTGATGTATCAAATACTGAAGACTTGATTTATTTAGGTAAACTACCAACAGCAACAGGAAACAGTATTTGGAGAGATGTAAAAGTATATCAAGATCATGCATTTATTGTTAGTGAGGCTTCAGGGCATGGAATGCAAGTTTTTGATTTAACAAGATTAAGAAATGTTACTAATGCACCTGAAACATTTACTGCAGATGCTCATTATACTGGATTTGGGAACGCGCATAACATTGTAATAAATGAAGATACTGGGTTTGCTTATGCTGTAGGTACCAGTACTTTTAGTGGTGGAGCGCACTTTATAAATATACAAAACCCTACAACTCCTGTTGCGGCTGGAGGATATGCAAATGATGGATATACACACGACGCCCAAGTTGTAACTTATTCTGGACCAGATTCTGACTATACTGGAAAAGAAATATATGTTGGTAGTAATGGAGAAAGATTTGGTACAAATGAAGTTGTAGTTGTTGATGTAACTGATAAAATGAATCCTGTTCATATTTCTAATATGACATATTCTAATGAAGGATATACTCATCAAGGTTGGTTTACTGAAGATCAACGTTACTTTATTACAGGTGATGAATTAGATGAAAATGATGGAAATGTAAGCAGTACAAGAATTTTAATTTTTGATGTTTTAGACCTTGATAACCCTGTATTATTATCTGAATATTTTGGTCCTACAGAAGCAATTGATCATAATGGATATGTTGTTGAAAACACATATTATTTAGCCAATTACAGAGCAGGAGTAAGAATGCATGATATTACCAATATTGCTGCAGGAACAATGACTGAAACTGGTTTTTTTGATACCTTCCCAGCGAATGATAATACTGCTTTTAATGGTGTTTGGAATGTTTATCCATTTTTTGAAAGCGGTAATATTTTAGTAAGTGATATAGAAGGTGGTCTTTTTATTATTAAGAAGAAAGAATAAATAATGAATAAGAGTATCCCATTTAATTATATTTATATACTCTTTTTAACCACAATTATTAGTTGTACTAAAGAAGATAAACCTACAAGCGGTTCATTTCAAGGTGAAATTGAATCTGTAGATACGTTTGGTGGTTCAAAAAACGAAACTGCCAATGCTGTAATCAACACCAATGATGGTGGTTATGCAGTGTTTGGTTTCACACAAAGTAATGATAAAGATATTACTGACAAACTTAACGAAAGTTACGATTATTGGTTGTTAAAATTTGACGCCTCAAATCAATTACAATGGTCTAACACCTATGGAGGGACAAATGATGAAAGAGGTCAAGGTATCATTCAAACAAATGATGGTGGATATTTAATTTCTGGTTTTAGCGAAAGTAGTGATGAAGATGTAAGTATAAATTTTGGATCCAATGATTATTGGGTTGCAAAATTAGATGCTACAGGAAATGTTCAATGGGAAAAGAGTTTTGGGTTTTCTGGAAATGATCAAGCATTTTCTTCAATTCAAACAATAGACGGCGGATATTTAATTGCTGGAACATTGGATGTTACCGCTTCAAACCAACAAGGAAATGATAGAAACAGTAGTCAAAGTAGACATGCGGGTGGAGATTATTGGGCAATAAAGTTGGATGCTAATGGAACAAAGGAATGGAGGCGTTTTTATGGTGGCTCAAATACTGATACTCCTTATGATATTGCAACTACTGATGATGGTGGTTATATTTTATTAGGTACTTCTGATAGTTTTGATGTAGATATTCAAAATAATAGAGGAACTTATGATTATTGGGCAGTGAAAATTGATGCAGCCGGAACTAAGGTTTGGGAAAGATCTTATGGCGGTGATGAAATTGATCAAGCCTATGCAATTACTAAAACTAATGATGGTAATTTCATAATTGTTGGTGATTCTAGAAGTAATAGTGATGATGTTTCATCTAATTATGGTTCTGCTGATACTTGGGCAATAAAAATTAATCAAACTGGAGAAAAGATTTGGGAAAAAAATTATGGAGGAAGTTCGTTTGAATCTGCAAAATCAATAATTCCTTCGCAAGAAGGTGGTTTTTATATTGTCGGAAGTTCAAGAAGTTCAAACAATGATTTAACAACGAATAAAGGTAATAATGATGTTTGGGTACTCAAAATAAATGAAAGTGGAAATGTGACTTGGCAAAAGTCAATTGGTGGAACTGAAATTGATATTGCAAACGATATCATTGAATTAAATAACAACAATATTATCGTTGTTGGCGAATCATGGAGTTCAAATAATGATATTACTGAAAATAAAGGCTTTTCAGATCTACTTATAATAAATATTAAATAACTTATTACTTATGAAACCCTTAAAAAAAATAATATTACTAATTCTTTTTATAACATTTATTGGATGTGACAATAAAGATGATGACAATACCGAACCAGCACCAACTTTTGGTACTTTAACTATCAATTTTAATCATTATTGGGATGGTGAAAAAGTAACTTCTGCAGATTTTGACAATACAGTATTTGCAAATGCTAATGGAGATAAACTAACTATAAGTAAACTACGCTATCTAATTTCCAATCTTACTTTGCATCAAGCAAATGGAACAAGTACAAAATTAAGTGATTATTATTTAGTTGATTTGGCAGGACTAAACAGCAATACCTCTATCACTATTTCTGATGTTCCAATTGCTAACTTTTCTAACGCTACTTTCACATTTGGTTTTAATGAAACTGACAATGTTGATGGTGCTTATACTGATTTGAATTCTGCTTCTTGGAATTGGCCAGAAATGTTAGGTGGTGGTTATCATTTTATGCAGTTTGAAGGTAAATATGGTGCTACAGGAACTGAAAACCCTTATGCTTATCATATGGGAACTGCTAGAGTAAGTCCAGGTGTATTTGAACAAAATTATATTGATGTTACATTAGATGGATTTACTACTACTGGTGATGCTACTCTAGAAATAAAAATGAACATCGATGAATGGTTTAAAAATCCAAACACATGGGATTTAAATGTGTATGACACACCATTAATGCCAAACTATGATGCACAAATAATGATGAGACAAAACGGACGAACTGTATTTAGGTTAGGAGAATTAAATTAATGTTAAAATGGATAAAAATAGGATGTTTATTGTTACTTTTCAGTTCATGTAATGATACTGGAATAGAAACATACACTCCCTATTCTCCTACTCTTTCTCCGTTAGACATTCCTAAAATTTTTGCAGATAATATTTTGCCTCCTATTATTCCACCTGATAATCCTCAAACTGTAGAAGGTATTGCTTTAGGTCGTAAGTTATTTTTTGACCCAATTTTATCAGCCAATAATACACAATCTTGTGCAAGTTGCCATGCTCCTGAAAATGCGTTTACCGATATTGATCGCTTTAGTGATGGAATTGACGGCATACTAGGAAATAGAAACTCTATGCCGTTATTCAATCTTGCTTGGAATTATGACAATAAGTTTTTTTGGGATGGGCGCTCTTTTGGGCTTGAAAAACAAGCATTAGAACCTGTGAAAGATCCTATTGAATTACACAATACTTGGTCAAATGTTGCGCAGACGCTTCAGAGTCACAGTGAATATCCAGACTTGTTTTTGGAAGCATTTGGAACTTCTACAATTGATTCAACTTTGGTTACCAAAGCATTAGCGCAATTTCAACGAACACTTATTTCTAGTAATTCAAGGTTTGATAAGCATTTATTGGGAGAAATTACACTTACTCCATCAGAATTAAATGGATTTAATATTTTTATGGATGAAACCAAAGGTGATTGTTTTCATTGCCATGGAAACGCCAATAATCCTCTTTGGACCGATAATGATTTTCATAACAATGGTCTTGATGCAACTTTTTTGGATAAAGGATTGGGTAAAATAACTGGCGATCCAAATGATGATGGCAAATTTAAATCTCCATCTCTTAGAAACCTAAAATTTACCGCTCCTTATATGCACGATGGTAGGTTTGCAACACTCGATGATGTTATCAATCATTATTCTGAAGGGCTTGTAAACTCTCCAACTATTGACCCTTTAATGAAGTCTGTAGATAATGGTGGTGTTCAATTATCTGATAGTGAAAAAGCAGATTTAAAAGCTTTTTTATTATCTCTTTCGGATGTTGAATTTATTAACAATCCTGATTTTAAAGCTCCTTAAAAAGACTTACAATCTAATTCTTCTATAATCACATCTATTTTATTGATTAATATTGATGAAATAAATCATTTATTGTCACTATATTTGCAGACCAATTTAGAACTAATCTAAATGTAAATTAATATGATTAAAGTATCAGACATAGCAAAAAAGAAAGTTGTTGAGTTGATGAACGATGATGGTTTTGATGCGGCAACTGATTATGTAAGAGTTGGTGTTAAAAGTGGTGGTTGTTCAGGTTTGTCTTATGATTTGAAATTTGATAAAAATTCAATAGAAGGCGATAAAGTCTTTGAAGACAATGGTGTAAAAATTATTGTTGACAAAAAAAGTTTTTTATATCTCGTAGGAACAACTCTTGAATATTCTGGTGGATTGAATGGTACTGGATTTGTTTTTAACAACCCAAATGCCAATAGAACTTGCGGCTGTGGTGAATCGTTTTCACTTTAATTAATTAAGCAAATTATGTCAAAATATACAGAAGACGATTTAAAAAAAGAACTGGAAACTCAAGAATATGAGTACGGTTTTTATACTGACATTGAATCAGATACATTTCCTAAAGGGCTTAATGAAGATATAGTTCGTGCTATTTCTAAAAAGAAAAATGAACCTGAATGGATGACGGAATGGCGATTAGATGCTTTTCGTATTTGGGAAAGCATGGAAGAGCCTGAATGGGCAAATGTGAATTATAAAAAACCTAATTTTCAAGACATTGCTTATTATTCAGCTCCTAAAGCAGCAGATCCAAATAAAACATTAGATGATGTGGATCCTGAACTTTTAGAAACTTTTAAAAAATTAGGAATATCCATAGATGAACAAAAAAGACTTTCAGGAGTTGCTGTTGACATTGTGGTTGATTCGGTATCTGTAGCAACTACATTCAAAGAAACATTGGCTGAAAAAGGAATTCTATTTATGCCAATTTCTGAAGCTATTCAAGAGCATCCTGAATTGGTTAAAAAATATATGGGAACAGTTGTTCCTAAAACTGACAATTTCTACGCAGCCTTAAATTCAGCAGTTTTTACTGATGGTTCATTCTGTTACATTCCTAAAGGTGTGAAATGTCCTATGGAACTTTCTACCTATTTTAGGATTAATGAAGGTGGAACAGGACAATTTGAAAGAACACTTGTTATTGCAGATGAAAGTAGTTATGTAAGTTATTTGGAAGGATGTACTGCGCCAAGCAGAGATGAAAACCAATTACATGCAGCAGTTGTAGAATTGATAGCATTAGATGATGCTGAAATTAAATATTCAACGGTACAGAATTGGTTTCCTGGTGATAAAGATGGTAAAGGTGGAGTATTCAATTTTGTAACCAAAAGAGGAATTTGTCATACAAATTCTAAAATTTCTTGGACACAAGTTGAAACTGGAAGTGCAGTGACTTGGAAATACCCAAGTTGTGTGTTGAAAGGAAATAATTCAGTTGGTGAATTTTACTCTATTGCTGTTACCAATAACTATCAACAAGCAGATACAGGTACAAAAATGATTCATCTTGGGAAAAATACCAAGAGTACCATTATCTCAAAAGGAATATCGGCAGGGAAATCTCAGAATTCTTATCGCGGACTTGTTCAGATTGGTTCTAGGGCTGAGAATGCTAGAAATTTCTCTCAATGTGATTCATTATTGATGGGAAACAAATGTGGCGCTCACACATTTCCATATATAGAATCAAAAAATAAATCAGCAAAAATAGAACACGAAGCAACTACAAGTAAAATTGGTGAAGACCAGTTATTTTACTGTAATCAACGTGGAATAGATACTGAAAAAGCAATCGCATTAATCGTAAACGGATTTAGTAAAGAAGTACTAAACAAGTTGCCAATGGAGTTTGCTGTCGAGGCACAAAAATTATTAGAAATAAGTTTAGAAGGATCCGTAGGATAAAAAATATAGAATGATACAAATAAAGAATATACACGCTGGAATAGAAGATAAAAGTATCTTAAATGGCATTAATCTTGACGTAAAAGCAGGTGAAGTACATGCGATAATGGGACCAAATGGTTCTGGAAAAAGCACACTCTCTTCTGTAATTGCTGGTAATGAAACGTATGAAGTTTCTGAAGGTGATATACTGTTAGATAATGAAAGCATTCTTGAACTTTCACCTGACGAAAGAGCGCATAAAGGTGTTTTTATGAGTTTTCAATATCCTGTTGAAATTCCTGGAGTAAGTACGACAAACTTTGTTAAAACTGCTATCAACGAAAAGCGTAAAGCGCAAGGGCTAGAAGACCTTCCTGCAAAAGATATGTTGAAGTTGATTCGTGAAAAATCTGAATTATTAGAAATGGACCGTAAGTTTCTTTCTCGTTCATTAAACGAAGGGTTTTCTGGAGGAGAAAAAAAGCGTAATGAAATCTTCCAAATGGCAATGTTAGAGCCTAAATTGGCAATACTTGATGAAACCGATTCAGGTTTGGATATTGATGCATTAAAGATTGTTGCTAATGGTGTAAACAAATTGAGAAACAAAGACAATGCTGTTATTGTAATTACACACTATCAAAGATTACTTGATTATATAGTTCCCGATTTTGTACACGTTTTACATAATGGAAAAATTGTAAAATCTGGCGGAAAAGAATTAGCATTAGAATTGGAAGCAAAAGGTTACGATTGGTTGAAATAGTGTCGAAAATGGAGTTACAAGAAAAATTAATATCATCATTTATGGTTTTTGAAAATCAAGGTAAACTTGATTTGGATTCCAATATTCATACAATTCGTACAGAAGCAATTTCTGCTTTTGAAAAGCAAGGTTTTCCTACTAAAAAAGATGAAGAGTGGAAATACACTTCTTTAAAAAATGTTTTAAATCACGATTATAGTGTTTTTCCAAAAGCCGAAAGTGCTATTGAATTTAAAGATGTTAAAAAATATTTTTTACACGAAATAGAATCTTATAAAGTTGTTTTTATTGACGGAGTTTATAGTTCTTTCTTATCATCAACAACTCACGATGGATACGATATTTGCTTGCTATCTGCTGCTTTAAAGAAACCTAAATACAAAATTGTTTTAGACAATTATTTCAATACTATTGCCGATAAAAATAATAGTATTACAAATCTAAATACTGCTTTTTCTACCGAAGGTGCTTATATAAATATCCCAAAAAATACAGTTCTTCCGAGACCTATTCAAATAGTAAATTTCTATACTGGTAATGAGAAAGAAATTTTATTACAGCCAAGAAATTTAGTAGTTGTTGGAGAAAACTCACATGTTCAAATCATTGAACGTCATCAAAGTTTGAGTGACAATGTGGTTTTAACAAATGCTGTAACAGAAATTTTTGTCAATAAAAAAGCAATTGTGGATTTCTACAAAATCCAAAATGACAACGAAAATGCTTCTTTGATTGACAACACTTTTGTGCAACAAAAAGAGCACAGTATTGCGTCTGTTAGTACTTTTTCATTTGGAGGAAAATTGACTCGTAATAATCTTGAATTTTATCATGAAGGAGAACATATCGAGTCTCACTTAAATGGTATTTCAATACTTGATAAAAAACAACACGTAGACAATCATACACTTGTAAAACATCAATATCCAAACTGTGAAAGTTTTGAGTTGTACAAAGGTATTTATGATGATGCTTCTACTGGAGTTTTTAACGGAAAAGTAATTGTTGACCAAGAGGCTCAAAAAACCAATGCTTTTCAGCAAAACAATAATATTTTAATTGGTGATAAAGCAACTATTAATGCCAAACCTCAACTAGAAATTTTTGCTGACGATGTAAAATGTTCACACGGTTGTACGATTGGACAATTAGATGATAGTGCCTTATTCTATATGCAATCTCGTGGTATTCCCGCCAAAGAAGCCAAAGCCTTATTATTATATGCTTTTGGAAACGAAGTGGTTGAAAAAATTAAAATTCCTGAATTAAAATCTAGAATTACGAAGTTGATTGCCAATAAATTGGGCGTGAAACTTGGGTTTGAGATGTAGAGAATTCCTGTGAAAACAGGAATCTTGGCTTCATTAATTATGGATTCCTGCTTCCGCAGGAATGACAATCTAATATCAATTTATTGCAGAAAAAATATCCTTCAACAAATCATTATACGATTGATTAGCCAATTCATATCCAACAACATCTTTATTTTCACCTTCTTTTAAGCCTCTTTGTTCTAGTTTTTCATCAGTTTTGCTATAGGTAATTCCAGTTCTCACTACCACCAAATCTTTAGATGGAATTATCATCACACGCTGTCCTTGATATCCATCAGCCATAAACATATCTCTCGGTACATCTGGTAAATGACCTTGAGCATTCAGCCAAAACTGTGCTCCATAAATTCCTTCTGAAGTATTTGTAGGTGTTGCAGTATATTTTACCCAATCTTCACTTATGATTTGCTCTCCATTCCAATTTCCTTTATTCAAATACAACAATCCATATTTAGCCCAATCTCGTGTCGTTGCCCAAGGATATGATGAAGCAACATAATTTCCTGCTAAGTCGGTCTCTAAAATCATAGAGTGCATTCCTATCTTGTCAATCAAATCAGAATACCAAAAATCTAAATACTCTTGATGTGTATCAAACTGTTTTCTTACAATTCCTGATAGTAAATTACTTGTTCCAGAAGAATAATTCCAACTTTTATTAGGCTCTCCAGAAAGTGATTTCTTTTGTTGAGCAATGGTCATATCACTATCTAAATACAACATCTTAGTTACATCAGAAATTTTGGTGTAATCCTCTTCCCATTCCAATCCAGAATTCATTTGCAGCAAATTATTGATAGTGATTTTAGAGCGTTCATCATTCTTCCACTCCTCTATTGGCGCTGGACTATGAATATCTATTTTTCCTTGTTGGTCTAAAACACCAATCACAGTACTCACAATACTTTTTGCCATTGACCAACCTAAAATCTTTGTATCTTTATCAAATCCATCGGCATATTTTTCGGCAATAATTTGATTTTTATAAACTATCAATAAAGAACGTGTAGTATCGTCTTCTGTATTTTGTTTGAAATAAGTATCAACAACCTGTATTAATTTTTGATAATCAACATTTGAAAATACTGTGTCTTTTTGAGGCAAATTACCATAAGGAAATGGTAGATTTTTAGGAGTTTTATTTCTCTTTGGAACCAAATATGGAGCCTTTGGATCATAATCATTATTGATAACAACTGCTCCTAACCCTTCTCTATAAATCGCTTTCCTTGGTTTTAATCCAAAGACTTTTGAAACTACAGACTTTTCATCCATGTTTACTTCATTAGTTGCAGAACTAACAGGAGAAAAACCATTGTCTTTTGCTTCCATTGACTCCAAAGTTCTATCGGCAATAAAGATTCCTGAAGCATTACTCTTTGCTGAAAACCCTGAAATTAAGACCAGTTTTGGGTAATTAGTGTAAACAATATAACTAAATCCTATTAACAGAAATAGGAAAAAATATTTGATAAATTTTTTCATCTAAATTTTACTTAAAAATTAACAATTTCATCATTTCTCGTGCTGCAACTTCGGCTTTTAATTTAATGAAATCCCGAGACGTCTCATCACCTATTTCGTAGGTTATAGAATCGGCATTGAATTGTAAATAAAACCAACCTTTTGAGATGGGATCTCCTACAGCATAAGGTCTGTCATCTGGAGTATAATCGGCAATTGAACTGTTAATTGCTCCTAACCAATAATCTTTAAAAGGATAAATTGAAGGTTTTACTTCATCTGGAAATGTGTAGTATAAATCTTGTTGTGTAGAATGGAAATCAAGACCTAAAATTACCTTGTTTTTGAACTCATTTGCAGCATCAACAATTGCATTTACAACTGTTTTTACTTCATCTTGTCTATAATATGCCCAATCTCTGTTTAAGTCTATACCTCCTGTATTATGGCGCCAATGACCTAAGTCAACACCATCTGGATTTAACATAGGAAATATTAAAACTCTATATTTTTTTCTGAAATCTTTCGACAATCTTGTGTTTTCTAAAATTTCTTTAACAAATGCTTGCATTGCCAAATATCCTGTCACTTCTGGTGGATGTTGACGACTCAAAATCACAATCATTTCTTTTCCTTTTGGATCTCCATCATAAACATCTAAAGCAATTAAATCTTTACCTAATTTACTCTTACCTATCACACTATATCTTACATTCAGATGATTGGCAACCGACTTAGCCCAATTTTTCGCATCCGTAGAATTATGTATTTCTTGAGCTGCAACCCATAATTTTTTATTGGTTAATTCTAATTTCAATAAGGCATTTTTACCGCTATCAATCAACACAAATTTCGTACTATCTATTGGTGTCCAATTTTTTCCATCATGACTTAATTTAGGCCAATATCTATGTTTAGAAACTGGATAATTTAATTTCAAATTCACCTCTTTATCATCACTAGACCAAATCCTAAATGCAAAATGTGGACTATCATTTATAGGTTGATTTTCTGGAAGAATTGTAACCTGAATAATAGTGTCGTTCACCTTATCAAAAGCATTTAATCGTGCGGCATCAAACATATTATCAGCAAAAAAAGTATCGTCTATATTGTACTCCTTTTTCTCTTGATAGGTTATCGGTTTGTTTGAAGTATCTTTTTTGTTTGGAAAGTCATGAGTTTTCAACTTCGTAGTTCCACATCCAAAAATGAATAATGATATAGAAATGAATAAAAAGTAGTGTTGAATTTTTTTTAGCATAGCCAAGATGATGTTTATTGATTGTTCCTAACAAAAATAACACTTATTTCGTAGTTTTGTAAATCATTAAGGCTAATAAAATAAGTATGCTAGATATTTCAAAAATTCGTGATGATTTTCCTATTCTTAAAAGAACTGTAAATGGAAAACCTTTGGTGTATTTTGACAATGCAGCAACTTCACAAACTCCACAAGTTGTAATTGATGCAATTGTAGATTATTATAGCAATTACAATGCTAATATACATCGCGGCGTGCATACTTTGAGTCAAGAAGCAACAGACAAATACGAAGAAGCAAGAATAAAGATTCAAAAACATTTCAATGCTAATCAATCTTATGAGATCATTTTTACTTCTGGTACTACTCATAGTATTAATATTGTTGCGACTGGTTTTTCATCGATTTTAAAAAAAGATGATGAAGTTATCGTTTCGGCACTAGAGCATCATTCTAATATAGTTCCTTGGCAAATGCTATGTGAAAAAACTGGCGCAAAACTAAAAGTCATTCCAATGAATGAAGATGGTGAATTGCTAATGGATGCTTACGAAAAATTACTTTCTAACAATACCAAATTAGTCTTTGTAAATCATATTTCAAATGCCCTTGGAACCATAAATCCAATTCAACAAATTATAAATATAGCTCACAAAGTTGGTGCAGCTGTTTTGATAGATGGTGCGCAAGCCTGTCCTCATATAAAACCAGATGTACAATCCTTAAATGCCGATTTCTATGTGGCATCGGCACATAAAATATATGGTCCAACAGGTGTTGGAATCTTATATGGAAAAGAGGAGTGGCTCAATAAATTACCACCTTATCAAGGAGGTGGAGAAATGATTAAAGAAGTAACGTTTGAAAAAACCACCTATGCCGATTTGCCTCACAAATTTGAAGCAGGAACGCCTAATATTTCAGGCGGAATAGCATTTGGTGTTGCCATAGATTACGCAAACGCTATTGGTTTTGAGAACATACAAGAACAAGAACAAAAACTGTTAGACTACGCAACCGAAAAATTATTAGAAATTGAAGGCTTAAAGATTTATGGAACTTCTAAAAACAAAACTTCGGTAGTTTCTTTTAATATCGAAGGTGTTCATCCTTATGATATTGGAACTATTTTAGACAAGTTAGGAGTTGCGGTAAGAACAGGTCATCATTGTGCGCAACCAATTATGGATTTTTATAAAATTCCTGGAACAGTAAGAGCATCTTTTGCATTTTACAACACTATTGAAGAAATTGATGTGCTTGTTAGTGCAGTTGAAAAGGCTAAAATGATGTTGAGTTAATAAAAAACACTTTTTATTTTTTTGAATATAGACCATCAAATTGTTTTGATGGTTTTCTTTTTTTATAAAACTTTTTCTAAATATACAAAGCCAGTATTCTTCACTACGGAAGTGTTATTTTTATCTTAAAATATTATATATTTGATAGTATTAAAGTTAATAAATTACATTATTCTTTGTTATTATTCATTTATTTTAATAAATTCGCACATCTCATTTTTTGAGACTATTCAAAATTTAACCCATTTTAACTAAAACTTACAAATGAAAAAAGTAGTATTAATGCTGTTTGTTATAGCAGCAATTGTCGTGTCTTGTGATGACACTAATGAAAACATTCCAAACCAACAAGAAACTCAATCTGTTCAAGATATTGATATGAGTGATTTCTATTTAGAAACTTCAAATGATGAATTTTCTAGAGTTGCTAGTGCCAGTAATGAGAAAAAATGTCATTCAATGAATGTTTTAAATGAAAAACTTAAGAAGAACCCAATGCTTTACAGTAAAATGTATGATATAGAATATCATACTAGAAAAGCAATTGCTAACAAGCCTGGAAACGGAAACGGAAACGGAAATGGCGGCGGCGGTAACGGCGGCGGCGGTGACGGAGGAGGAGATCCAGTTTACACTGGTTCAATTACTATTCCTGTAATTGTAAATATTATTGAAACCAGTTCAGGAGACGTTACTCAAGCGCAAATTAATTCTCAAATTGCTATTCTTAATGAGGATTTTAATAACAACAACCCAAATACTTCAAATGCTCCTGCTGAATTTGCAGGACTGGTTGCTGATGTTGACATTACATTTACATTGGCAGGTGTAAACAGAAGAACAAATTCCCAATCAAATTGGGGAACTAATGATTCTATGAAATTTGCTTCACAAGGAGGTATTGATGTAACTGACCCAGCAAATAATTTAAATATTTGGGTAGTTAATCAAATGCAAACTTCTAACGGTGAAATTTTAGGGTATGCTCAATTCCCAGGAGGAAGTAGTTCAACTGATGGTGTTGTACTTGGAAAAAGTTTCTTTGGTGAAACTGGTGGAGTTTATGGAGATGGAAGAACAGGAACTCATGAAGTTGGCCACTGGTTAAACTTAAGACATATTTGGGGAGATGGAAGATGTAATCGTGATGATTTTGTAGATGATACACCAAGATCTGACAGAAGTAATGGAGGTTGTCCTTCATATCCAACAGTACATTGTCGTTCTGCCGATATGACTATGAACTATATGGATTATGTTTATGATGACTGTATGTATATGTTTACTAACGGACAAAATGATAGAATGAGAGCTTTATTTACTGCTGGAGGAGCAAGAGAAAGTTTCGTTCAATAAATAATAAAAGTTATTTATATAAAAAAGGCTAACGAGTTTTGTTAGCCTTTTTTATTATTATTTTCTCCCAAAATCTGCAGGAATTTCTCCCCAAGCTTTGGTTTCCCATTTTAAAATCGTTCGATTACTAATCATTTCAGGATTTTTTTCCAACCATTCAATGGCTCTATCGACCAATTCAAAAATTTTCTGATTTTCCTTAGTTCTTTTTATAGTTGTTTTTGGTTTCTTTTTCCAAACCCAACTTATCGCGGTTTTACTATCAGAATAAATAGGCAACTCTAACTTATTCTTCTTTACATACGCCAATCCATGTACCAAAGCCAAAAATTCCATTAAATTATTACTTCCACCCTTAAATGGGCCAAGTTTAAACAACTCAGTTTTAGTATCGGTATAAACTCCTTGATATTCCGATAAACCTTTATTGTTACAAGCGCCATCAACAGCAATACTATTCAAGTTTGGCTTTCCAAATTTCGCTTGTTCATTTGCCGATAGTTTTATTTTTTTAGTGTCCTTGCCTACATAGTCAGCATAGTTTCCTTTCAAAGCCTTTTCAGCTTCAGTTTTTGAAACAAATGATTTGTATTGCGCACCTACAAAACCATCAATCTGTTTTTTACATGTAGCCCAAGAGTTAAAAACTCCTGTTTTGTGCCCTTTCCAAACAACATAAAACTTTTTTTTAGCCATTTTCATTAGAATTAATAACGTCTAAAATCACTTTTGGAAAATACTCATATTCCAATTCATGAATTTTTTGAGCAACATCTTCAGGAGCATCTGATGGTAAAACTGGTGTTTTTGCCTGAAATATGATAGCACCTTCATCATAATTTTCATTTACATAATGAATTGTAATACCAGTTACCTCTTCATTATTAGCAACTACAGCCTTATGAACATTCATTCCATACATTCCTTTACCACCATATTTGGGTAATAATGCTGGGTGAATATTTATAATTTTATTAGAAAAAGCCTCCACAATAGAGACTGGAATACGCCATAAAAAACCCGCTAAAACTAATATATCTGCTTCTTTTTTTAAGAATTTTAGCAACTTATTTTCGTCAAGAAACTCTTCCTTATTAAACGTTAATGAATTGATATTTAATGTTTTACACCTATCCAATACTTTGGCATTCTTATTGTTAGTGACAACATACACAACAGAAGCGATTTCTAATTGTTGAAAAAAACGAATAATATTTTCGGCATTCGTTCCGGAACCAGAAGCAAAAATTACAATACGTTTCATCTAATTACTATTGTTTTGTAGTGTAACAAAAAAAAGAATAAATATTAACAAACACGAAGAATAACTTAAAAAATTAAACTATTTTTTTTATTTTAGACTTCACATTTTTCAAGGTAAATGTAATTATCCAAAATAAGTTTTTTATTTTTGCCGAGAATTAAAATTTTAAAATTAAAAATTATGTCAGACATTGCATCAAGAGTAAAAGCTATTATAGTTGACAAACTAGGAGTTGATGAAAATGAAGTAACTACTGAAGCAAGCTTCACTAACGATTTAGGAGCAGATTCATTAGACACAGTAGAATTAATCATGGAATTCGAAAAAGAATTTGATATTCAAATTCCAGATGACCAAGCAGAAAACATTGGAACTGTAGGTCAAGCAGTAAGCTATATTGAAGAAGCAAATAAGTAATCTTATTATATAATAACTACGAGTAGATGCTACTCGTAGTTATTTCTAACTAACCTTTACCACACTTAATTATGGAATTAAAACGTGTAGTAGTTACAGGAATTGGTGCTCTTACACCAATAGGTAACAATTTAGAAGAATATTGGAATGGATTAATTAACGGTGTCAGCGGAGCTGCTCCTATTACTCATTTTGATGCTTCTAAGTTTAAAACACGTTTTGCATGTGAAGTGAAAAACTTCAATGTCAATGATTTTATTCATAGAAAAGAAGCTCGTAAAATGGACAAATTCACTCAGTATGCTATGGTAGCAACTGATGAAGCCATTGCCGATGCTAATATTGATATGGAAAAACTCAATCTAGATAGAGTTGGTGTAATTTGGGGTGCAGGAATTGGTGGCTTAGAGACTTTTCAAAATGAAGTATTAAATTTTGCTTCAGGTGATGGTACTCCAAGATTTAACCCTTTCTTTATCCCAAAAATGATTGCTGATATTGCTCCAGGATTTATTTCTATTAAGCATGGATTTAGAGGCCCTAATTTTACAACTGTATCTGCTTGTGCTTCTTCAGCCAATGCAATTATTGATGCTTTTAACTACATTAGGTTAGGAAAAGCTGACATGTTTGTTACAGGTGGTTCGGAAGCTGCTGTAACTATTGCTGGAATGGGTGGATTTAATGCTATGCATGCATTATCAACTAGAAATGAAGATCCTGCTACAGCTTCAAGACCTTTTGACCAAACTAGAGATGGTTTTGTATTAGGTGAAGGTGCTGGAGCCTTGATATTAGAAGAATACGAGCACGCTGTTGCAAGAGGTGCTAAAATATATGCTGAAGTAGGTGGTGGTGGTTTATCTGCCGATGCTCATCACATTACTGCACCACATCCTGAAGGTTTAGGCGCAATGAATGTAATGATTAATTGTTTAGATGACGCTAATTTAAAGCCAGAAGATGTTGACGCTATCAATGTTCATGGTACTTCTACTCCTCTTGGTGATATTGCAGAAACTAAAGCTATTTTACGTGTATTTGGAGAACACGCATACAATATTAATATTAATTCTACAAAATCTATGACTGGACATCTTTTAGGTGCTGCAGGAGTTATTGAAGCAATAGCTTCAATTATGGCAATAGATAAAGGAATTATCCCTCCAACCATCAATCATTCAACGAAAGATGAAGAAATTGATGACAAACTAAATCTTACCCTTAACAAACCTCAAGAAAGAAAAATAAAGGTTGCAATGAGTAATACATTTGGCTTTGGCGGTCATAATGCTTGCTTACTTTTTAAAAAATTAGTGTAATTTATTAATGGGTTTTATTCGCAAAATAATATCATCTCGAACTAAAAATGATGATGATTTTTATCGTGAATTAAAAAATATTTTAGGTTTTAAGCCTAAGAATATTGATATCTATAAAAAGGCGTTTATTCATAGATCGATTAAAGAAACTACCAAACTTGGAAATCCTCAGAATTATGAGAGACTTGAGTTTTTGGGTGATGCTATTTTAGGCTCAGTTATTGCTTCTTATCTATTTAAAAAAGTTCCATCAGGAAGTGAAGGTTATTTAACCAAAATGCGATCTAAAATTGTAAGTCGAGAACATCTAAATGAATTGGGTAGAGATTTAAATCTTATAAGATTTGTAAAAAGTAATGTTTCTAGGTCAAAATTTGGTGAAAACATTAATGGAAATATCTTTGAAGCGCTCATTGGCGCAATTTATTTAGACAAAGGTTATAAACATTGTAAAAAGTTTGTTTACAAGCGAGTTATTAAGCCTTATGTAAATATCCCAACACTTGAGGGGAAAATAACCAGTTATAAAAGTTTATTTATTGAATGGTGTCAAAAAGAAAAGAAAGACTTTTTATACGATGTCTATGATGATACTGGAAATGATACCGTTAGACATTTTAGCGTCAAGTTGTTTTTGGACAATAAAATAATTGCCAAAGGTCGTGCAACCTCTAAGAAAAAAGCTGAAGAAATTGCTTCAAAAAGAGCTTATTTTGCCTTTCAAAACGAAATCTCATAAACGATTCACGCAAACGATTTAGTTAATTATTAAGTTAGGAATTTAAATATTCCTTATTTTAGCATTTCGTATTTAACTCACTTTTATGCATATTCACTCGTTAGATTTGGTTGATGAATACTCTTTAATTGGAATTCACAGTTCTATTGAAGATTATAAATTAGCTTATTTATTGAATGCTGACTTAAATATGAAATTCAAAAAATCTGCTTATAGTTTAGACTTTAAAAATAAAAATGTTTCTTTTCCTATTTTTGAATTTATTGATGTGAAAAACCAATTATCTTATTATTTAATAGCTAATAAATTTACTGGTAAAACCACTCAAAATAATTCTGAAAATCTATTTTCAATCAATGAAATGTTTAGTAATACTTCATTGCTAATTCCTGAGAAAAAAAACGTAGATTATTTTCTAAAAATAGAAGGCGATATAACAACTGTTGAATTGTTTAGAACGATTGAAAAAGTAAATAAAATAAGTCAAGTTATTACATCATATACCATAAATCCCAACAAATTAAATTCTAAGGATTATTTAATATTTTAATTTATGTCACTACTAAAAAAGACTAAAATTGTTGCAACATTAGGGCCAGCATCAAGCAAAAAGGAAACTATTAAAAAAATGGTCTTAGCTGGAGTAAATGTTTTTAGAATCAATTTCTCTCACGCTACACACGAAAATGTGATTGAGCGTATCAAAACTATAAGAGAAATAAATAAAGAGACTGGAATTTACACTGCTATATTAGGAGATTTACAAGGACCTAAACTTCGTGTAGGTGTGATGAAAGAGGCATTACTTAAAAAAGGTGACATATTTACTTTCACAACCGAAGAGTGTATTGGGAACAACAAAATGGCATATATGACTTACCAAAATTTCCCTAGAGATGTGAAAAAAGGAGAAAAAATATTGGTAGATGATGGCAAATTGATGTTTGAAGTAATAGAATCTGACAATAAGAAAAATGTAAAAACTAAAGTAATTGTTGGCGGTGAATTAAAATCAAAAAAGGGAGTAAATCTTCCAAATACTAATATTTCTCAACCAGCACTGACCGAAAAAGATGTAAAAGATGCAATTTTTGCCATTGGTCAAGAAGTAGATTGGATTGCTTTATCATTTGTGAGAACTGGTGAAGATTTGAAAATGTTACATGATTTAATTAAAAAACATTCGAAACACAAAATTCCTGTAATTGCAAAAATTGAAAAACCGGAAGCTGTAAAAAATATGGATGATTTGATTCCTTATTCTGATGGTTTTATGGTGGCTCGTGGAGATCTTGGAGTTGAAATTCCAATGAATGAGGTTCCGTTGATTCAAAAAAGAATTGTTCTACGTGCAAAGAGAGCAAGAATTCCAGTAATTATTGCTACTCAAATGATGGAATCAATGATTACCAATCAAGTGCCAACAAGAGCAGAAGTTAATGATGTTGCAAATTCTATTATGGATGGAGCAGATGCTGTAATGCTTTCTGGAGAAACATCTGTTGGGATTAATCCTCCAAATGTTATTGAACACATGACTAAAATTATTGAAAGTGTTGAAGATTCTCCATTGATTACTGTACCTGTAAAACCTCCTCATGTGAAAACGGTTCGCTATATCTCAAAAAACGTTTGTCATCATGCCGCATTAATGGCTAATGATATTGATGCAAAGGCTATTTCTACATTAACAAATAGTGGATATACTGCTTTCCAAGTATCGGCATGGAGACCTACAGCGCATGTTCTTGCATTTACATCCAACAAACGCATTCTCACAATGCTAAATCTACTTTGGGGCGTTAAAGCATTTTATTACAGTAATATTACCAACACTGACACTACAATTAAAGAAATTAATCAAATTGCAATAGATAAAGGGTACCTTAAAAAAGAGGACTATGTGATTAATCTTACTTCAATGCCTGTAAAAGAAAAAGGGATGGTAAATACCTTGAGATTAACACAAATATAATTGCACATTTATTAAACTTTACTTGACCTAAAACAGTAATTTTTAAGTTCTTAATATAAATTTTGTTATATTTAACTGACTTAAACTTACTATTATGGGAATTAAAAACTTTAGAGCACCGCAAAAAAAAGCTGAAAAAAATACTGGAAATCCTATTCTAGTTTCAGACTATATGACTAAAAATTTAATAACGTTTAAACCCGACCAATCGGTGATGGATGTGATGAATACATTGATTAAAAACAGAATTTCAGGAGGACCTGTTGTCAATAATAATGGAGAATTGGTTGGCATAATTTCCGAAGGAGATTGTATCAAACAAATTTCTGAAAGTCGTTATTTCAATATGCCAATGGCTGAAACTAATGTGGAAAATCATATGGCAAAAAATGTGGATGTTATTGATGGCAATATGAATATATTTGATGCTGCTAATAAATTCTTGAATTCTAAAAGAAGACGTTTCCCTATTGTTGAAAACGGAAAATTGGTAGGACAAATAAGTCAAAAAGACATTTTAAAAGCGGCTATTGAGCAAAAGGGAAATACTTGGTAAATTACTCTCTTTTAATTAACAAATAATAATCATTTTCTAAAGCAAGATAACCTTGATCATACACGTAATAATATATATTGCCGGTTTTGGTAGTATAAATAGAAGTGAATGTGTTGAAATCAAAATTATGACTTAAGAGTTTTACACGTGTTACTTTAGTCTTTCCTGTTTTATTTAAACTTACTAACGTTTTGTAATTTTTTCGAAGTCTATAATTCACGTTACGAATCATATTCTTACTTTCTTTATCCACTTTATTATTATAGGTATTCCTACAATAATCAGAGCAAAACTTCTTGTCAATTCGCCCTTTAAAAGGTTCACTACATTCTAAACATTTTTGATCTTCCATTTACTAGCAATTTCTATATTTATCATTCAATCCAACACCAGATAATATCATTGGAATAATTTTTTCTAATCTTGACATTTTGGTTGCTTCTCTTTTTGCTGAAGCTATATGCTCTGCAAATTCACGTTGTTTTGATTTGGTAAAACCCTCAAATAGGAGTTTTAATTCTTTGTTTTTTGACAAAACACGCTCTAATTCAACTGGAATAACTAATGGTTTATTCCGTTCAACTTTTATTTCTTTCCCATCTTTTTGATTTTGAATTGCCTCATAAGAATATTCTAAAATCAATCGCTCATCAATTTCTTCTAGCGAATTAAATCTCCATTGACGCATACCTTTTGTTTTCCCTTCTTGAGCATTCATTAATTTTTGATAATCGTCTTTTAAAAAACTTCCATTGAAAAACCACAGACCTACATAATTTTTAAATGCTGCTAACCCAACAACATTTTTTTTATTGATAGTATATGTTGGAATTCCCCATTTCAAGGTTTCAATAAATTCCGTTTGAAGTAAGATACTCCTTAACCTTTCTAATTCTTTTTGCCATTTTGGGTTCTTTTCAAAATACTCCTCAACCGATTTTGACATCTCCATAACCTATGATTTACAGTTAATTAGATGCCAATATACAAAAAATATATTTGAATGTAGTCGTTTAACTTCATTTACAACCGAAAGTAACCGTTTAATAATCTTTTAAAACAAAACAATCTCCGCATCTTTGCAGTGTCAAAACGAATTGACAATTATATTTTATTAATTATTTAAAAACTTATCTTATGAGTACGTTAAGAAACAAAGTACAGTTAATTGGAAACTTAGGAAACAACCCAGAAATCATCACTTTAGATAGTGGTAAAAAACTTGCAAAATTTTCAATTGCTACAAATGAATCATTTAAAAATGCAAATGGAGAAAAAATCCAAAATACACAATGGCACAATGTTGTTGCTTGGAATACTACTGCAGAAATTGTAGAAAAATATCTTGAAAAAGGAAAGGAAATTGCCATTGAAGGAAAACTTACTTCAAGATCTTATGATGATAAAGATGGAAACAAAAGATATATCACTGAAATAGTTTGTAATGAACTGCTAATGCTTGGTGGGAAATAGTTATGAAAACTAAAAAGCATCAACTTTTAGTTGATGCTTTTTTCTTCTTCTTTTTCTTAGGCAATTTCCCCTTAATACGATCTTTATTGCAATCCAAATCACTCATAAAACTAAAATCATAAGTATGCTTCTTAGCGATTTTAATAACTTCTAATGCTTTCTTATACTTGCCTTTATGCTCATGCAAAATTGCTTTTTTAAGATATAAAACAGCCTTGTCAGATCCTTTTACAGTCAATGCAAAGTCTATCAATTTGGTTACTTCATCAAAATCTTCGTTCCACAATAAAACATCGATATAAAAAGGGTATATATTAAATGCGTTTACATTTTCTGCCAATGCAGCAACATAATATTCCTTTGCCTTTTCGTAATCTTTCAAAGTCTCAGCATAAATTCTACCCATCAAACACAATGCTTCCGTATTTTTATCATCATAAGAAAGTGCATAATTCAATGCTTCAATTGCTTCTTCTAGATTATATGGATAGGCATCTAAAGCCTTGAAAAGATAATTGTTAATTAAATTTTCCATTTGTTTTTTAATTGTTTTTGCAAATCACTTTTTAATGATTTCCTTTCTTTTTTAAAGGTTTCTTTCTTTCGCTTTGGTTTAAAATCTGATCCTGTATATACTCTTACTGGATTTCCTCTTTCCAAATTCAAATGATTCTCCCATTTTCTTTTTACCTGTTCTTGCAATTGACCTAAATTGTAATTCGCTACTTTCTCTTGCAATCGCTGGATTGCTATTTTTTTATTCTGATGTTGCGAACGACTTTCCATAACCAGCACTTGAATGCTTGATGGTTTATGTGTTGCTCTAATTGCAGAACTTACCTTATTTATATGCTGTCCTCCAGGTCCAGAACTTCGAATTGCTTGGAATTGAATGTCTTTATCCAATAACTTTACTTCTTTTATCTCGTTAATTTCATAACATCCTATAAACCAATTTTTGCGTTTATTAAATTTTCGAAATTTAGAAGTGCCAATCCATTGAATCGTTCCAATCCAGTTTTCTAAAAATTTTGAAAGTTCTTTTCCTTCAATTTTTAAAATTGCTGATTGTACAGTTGTATTTTTTATTCCGTTCTCTTTATGAAGAATTTGATATGCAATCTGATTACTTATCAACTCTTTTAAAAATAGTTTTAATACTTTGGCGACAACCCAAGCACATTCGACTGGTCCTTTTGCAGCTGTAAACTGTATTATTTTTGTTTCCATTTTATCTATCCATTCTTACAATCTTTGGTGTAAATGTTCCTAACACTTCTACCAATTCTTGCTGATTATTCATTACTTTTTTAATGTTTTTGTAAGCCATTGGCGCTTCATCAATTCCGCCGCCAATAAGCGTTACATCATTCATTTTTAATTGATGTTTAATATCGCTTTGAGTAAACTTCTCCTTACATTTTCTTCGAGAATACACTCTTCCTGCACCGTGAGATGCAGATTGTAAACTTTCAGTATTACCCAAACCTCGAACGATATATCCTGGCGCTGTCATAGATCCTGGAATCACTCCTAATTCTCCTTTTTTAGCAGGTGTTGCTCCCTTTCTATGCACTATTAACTCTTTACCATTTACAACTTCTTTCCAAGCAAAATTGTGATGATTTTCAATCATTGCTACTGGTTTTGATCCCAATAACTTAGAAATTCTTTGATGAATATTATCATGACATGCCTTGGCATAATCTCCAGCCAAATTCATAGCAAGCCAATATTCTTGCCCGTCATGAGAATCCATATTTAACCAAGCCAAATGTTGCACATTTTTTGGTAACGGACATTGTTTTGTTGCCAAATATGTATAGTGCTTTGCCAAGTTTGCCCCCAAACCTCTGCTTCCACTATGAGTTAACAACCCAACATATTCACCAATAGGTAAATCAAATTCATTATTTTCATCAGTTATGTTTACAATTCCGAATTCAACAAAATGATTTCCACTTCCTGATGTTCCTAATTGCTGATATGCCTTTGTTTTTAATCTTTTTATTAAAGGAATATCTTTAAACTCACTTCTTGAAAAAATTTCATGATCTTGTTTTTTATCATGTGTTTCACGCATTCCAAATTTGGTGTGATTCTTCAAGATATTTTCTAACTGATGTTGCTTCCCTTTTAAATACGAAACATTCATTGGAAAAATACTTAAAGCCATTCTACAGCCAATATCTAAACCAACTCCATAAGGAATTACAGCATTGTCGGTTGCTAATACTCCGCCAATTGGCAATCCATAACCAAAATGAGCGTCGGGCATTAAAGCACCTTGAACTGCAATTGGTAATTTCAAAGCATCATACAATTGGTATTTTGCTTGCTCATCAATTTCATTTTCACCGTAAATAGAAAATGGCGCTCTTGTATTTTTTAATTGATGAAATTTAACTTCCACAGGTTTTATCAACCCTTCTGCAACTTTTCCCCAAATAGCATTTCCTTGGAACTTTTCAGGATGCTTCAACACCTCTTTTGCTTCTTCTAAAATGCGTTCTTTCTTTTCTCTTTTTCTGTATCTATTTATTTGCCCTAAAGCAATATTGATACTATTATTCTTTGGAAACCCTAATTTGATTAGATCTTTTCCTTTTAGTTTATTTCCCATAATTTAATTTTGAGATGTTTGATTTTAGGGATTAACTTTAGGTTGAACCCTTTACTCTTAAAATTTGTTTCGGAAAATCCTTAGGAAATTATAGCCATAAAAAAAGTCCGAAATTTTACAACTTCGGACTTTTCATATATATAGTATTTGCTATTTATTTTTGTGAAAGTTGCGAAGTAAACAATCAAAAGAACTTAGTTCTTTTTGTATGTTTTTGTTTAATTGATAATTGAACATTGTACTTCGTTTTTTAATCTTATCTGTTGCATTATTGCGATGCAAACTTAGAATGTATTTTTGAATTACACAAATAAAAATTTAATTTATTTTATTGACAATCAATAGTTTAAATTGAAAACAGACAATAGAATTCTAGTCCACAAAGTTGTAGATTTTTAACTCATTGAATGAGAGTTATGTGGCATTTTTATTACATTTGTCAATCAATAGAATTTTATACTATTTTTTTCTGATAAAAAAAGCGTCCAATTTTAAATTGGACGCTTTTAGTTAATTTTATATATAAATATACCTATTTCAAATGTCTAAAAAAAGACTGAAAACGCCCGTTTATTTCTTTATTTATTAAACTCATAGATATAATTTTATTTATTTTAAATCAATAATTGTGCAAATATGTGAAAAATATTTGAAAGTATCACCTTATTAATACGACCTAAAAACCATTAAACTACTATTATGAGAAGATTTTTGGCTATTGTTTTTTGTCTATTCTTAATTTCATGTAGTGATGATTCAGATACAGAAAATTCAAATGATGGAATTAATGAATCGGATTTAACCGGCACTTTTAATTTGTTTCCATTGGCGTTAAATCCAGAATTCACTTCAGTTTCAGAAGTAAATATTGGTGATGATTCACTTGTAGGATTATTAAACTTTGGCAATTCCATTAGAGTTTTTCCTTATGTTTTTATGACTCATAATGAAATAGTAAATGACGAATTTCAAGGAATAAAATATGCTTTTAGTTATTGCCCTATTACTAAAAGTTCTGTAGCTTTTAAAAGAAATGGAATATTTAGAGCTTCTGGATATTTATTGAATGATAATTTAACTCCTTGGGACGAAGAAACAGAAACCATTTGGTCTCAAATGTTACTTAAAGGGATTATTGGAGAAAAAGAAAATACTCCATTTAACACGATTCCTGTAGTTGAAACAACATGGAAAACTGTTAAAGATCATTTTCCGCAAGCAAGAGTAGTTACTGCTGATTTATTTTTTACTCGTTCTTCTTCACCTCCTGAAGAGGAAAACAATAATGGAAATTCTGCTAATGCTCCAGCTGTAAATGAATTTGTATATGGTATTATTAATGGCGACAAAGCATCTATTTTTAAATATTCTGATTTTTCTTCTAGTCCATTAATTAATATTTCTATCCAAGGTCAAAAATATATAGTTTATGGCAACTCAAGTAAAAAAGTAATTAATGCTTTTAAGGTTGAAGATTTTGATGAATATACTGCTGTAAATGGAGAATTTCCTTATGTATTTGAAGATTCAAACGGTATTAAATATAACATATTTGGTAGAGGAACAAATGGAATAACGCTTGAGAAACCAAAATTTGCGTATGTAGCAATTTGGAAGGCTTGGTTAGATTTTTATGAGAATTTTGAATTTCAAGAGCAGTAATTTTTTAGTTGTCGATCTCAATTAACAACTTTTCAGCTAAAATATAATTAAAAGATTTTTCATTAACTATTTCTTGTAACAATCTTTTGGTTTTTTCAGTTTGATTGTTTTTCAAATATAATAAGGCTTTATACCATTTTCCTTTAGGTGCATCAATCAAGTCAGAGTTTATTAATAAATCAAACGTATTCTCAGCATTTTCAAATTGATTTAATTCTATTTGAGAAATTCCTATGTATAAATAAATATTAGCGTTTTTGACATTAGAGTTTTCAAATTCTTTTTTAAAAATTCTTAAAGATTCTTTATAGTTTTTATTTTCAAAATATTCTTGTCCTATTACTAAATCTGTTTCGTTAGTACTTCTTGATATTAAAGAAGGAAGTTTGTCTTTTTGTATATAAGCAAAATATAAATCTTGATTTGAAATAGATTTTGGAATAAGCGTGTAAACAGTAAATAATAACGCAATCATTGCTGCGCTCAAATAAATTATTCTTTTAGTAAATACCTTTTTTTTAGGGCTTTCTTGAAATTTGTTTTGAACCTTATCTATAACTGTTTTTAGCTGTTGTGTTTCGCTATTTTGAAAAAGTTCTTTATATTCTTTTACTAACTCAGGATTGAGGTTTTTAGAATTCCATTCATCTTCACTATAAGTTTCAAAAAGTTCTTTTTCAAAAAGAAACTTTTCATTAAAGTCTGAATCAATTTTAAGTTTAATTAAGAAGTCTTCTTTTTCTTTTTCAGAAAGATTGCCTCTCAAAAAATTTTCAATTAATATATCATCTTCTAAGTTCATAATTCAATAAGAGATTTATAACGCTTGTCACTTTTTATCAACTCTGTCAACTTGTTTTTACATTTAAAAACGCGTTGTCTAACAACAGATTCAGAATTATAACCCATTTTTTTTACAATTTCATTATATGGTGTTTTATTAAAAAATAACAGAAGAACTTTTCTGCAGTTTTCTGAAATAGTTTTCAAATGTTCAGTAAACAACTCCCAACGTTCTTGCTCTAACGCCGCTAACGCATTTTCTTGTTCATTTTGAAGTTGAACTATTTCATTTTTTGTTACCCATTTTTTTGACTTATTAAGCTCTCTTCTCCATAAATTTTTACATACTGTAAATAAATATGCTTCGAAACTACTCTTAATTTCAAATGCTTCCTTGTTATATCTTACCGAAATCTGTAATAGTGCATTTTGAAAAACATCTTGTGCATCACTATCTTGTCCTTTATTTTTTATAATAAAACTCAAAACTTTTGGATAAACAAGCTCATAAATCTTTAAAATGATCTTTTCTTCTTTATTTACTAAGCCCTTAATTAAACTGTTAGTTTGTTTCATTTATCCTATCTAAACCAAAAATAAATATTATTTTGCAATAAAAATTCGGGTAACAAATTTATACAATTTTGAACACATTGCTATAAACATTAAATAATACAATTATGAAAACAAAAACAATTATTAAAATTTTTAGCGTATTTTTTATTTTCACGCTTTTTTTCACAAGTTGCTCGACTGATGAAATTATTTCTCAAGAGCAAATTGAAATTATCGATCTTAGCAATGTTGATGATTCGAACAATACAAGTAGAGTACCTCGTATAATGGAAGTTAAAGTAACTTATGAAGATTGGGTGGATAAAGATCAAATGGATATAATTAGGGCTTATTATGCAACAACTGCAGGTTTATTGACTTATGAATTCAATGGAGATGATGAAGAAATTTGGACTGTAAATGAAAATATTTTTAGATCTTATTCTGGCTCATGCGCAACGTGTAGTGACCCTTTAGATGTTGTTATTGAAAGTGAAGAAGAGGTTAAAGGAGTTGATATACCGTAATACATGAAAAAAATAAAAATATTTTTGTTTTTTATTTTTATTACTATAAGTAGTTTTTGCCAGACTAAATCTATTAAAACGCTAAAAGAAGTTGATAATCTTTTAAATAAATATCAACAAGAGCATAAACTAGATAGTTTGGCAGAACTTGCTTATAAAACTTCAGTTAAATATTATCGAAAAAATGATTTTAAAAAAGCCATTAAATATTCTAGTTTAGAAATTGAAGCGCGTAGAAAATTAGTGGACACTTTAAGGTATAAAAAAAGTGTATTTAACAAAGCTCTTTTCTTATATAAAGACAAACAATATTTTAAATCCCTAAATACTTATCAAATTGTAATAGACAGTTTTGATATAGATAAAAGAACATACAGAACTTATTGCAAAATTGGAGATATTTATGCACGTTTAGGAGATTACTATCAAGCTGAAAACTATTATAAAAAGGGGTTGTCTAAATCTGATGTTTTTAGTGATAAAGAATTGTTTGGTCATTATATTAATTACTCTATAATTTATGACAAAATAGATACTCCTTTAAGTTTAAAAAAAGAAATATTGTTACTGCAAAAGGCAGAAAAAATTAATTCATTTAAACTTTCAGATAATAATTATTATTCTTTAAATTTTGCTTTAGCTAACTATTATAAAAATGATTTATCATTTGACCTTACAAAATCAAAAAAACATTATTTAAAAGTTCTTAATAGAGCAAATAATAATAAAGATACCATTACAGCTCTTAAGGTTTATATTAATTTAAGTTCATTGTTAAATAAAACAAAAAATGATAGTGCGTTATTTTATATCAACAAAGGCCTTTCCGTTTCTAAAAACAATTCTTATACTTCAAACTTATATTATAGATTAGCCGAAAACAACTTTAACAAAAAACAATTCAACAATTCATTAAAGTACTTAAATAAAGCATTAAATAAAGTCCTAAAAAATAATTCAATTTTTGATTTAAATATTAATGATCTTCCAAATAAGGTTAAACTTTTTTATATAATAAAACAAAAAGCTTTAATTTATTTAAAATTATTTAAATATAAATCAAATATTGAAGATTTAGAGTTTTCATTAAAAAACTTTAGTATTGCTGATCAATTATTAAATTTCATTAAAAAAGAAAACATTGAAAAACAATCTAAATTGTTTTGGCAAAAAGAAGCATCTGAAGTATACTTTAATGCGGTTAAAGTATGTCAATTATTAAATAAATATGAAGATGCATTTTATTTTATGGAGAAAAATAAAGCCTTGTTATTATTAGAAAATATTTCTGAAAGTGAAATAAAAAAGCAAGCAAATATTCCTATTAAAATATTAGAACAAGAATTAGAATTAAAGCAAAAAATCAATCACTTAGAAAATTTAATAAACAAAGATAACTTTAATAATGATTCAATTAAAAATGAATATTATGCAACAAAAATAGAGTTAGGAAATTTTATACAATCTTTAAAAGCTACTTATCCTGAATATCATGATTATAAAAAACCAATTGAAATTATTACCCTAAATGAAGTTCAAAAAAATCTAGATAACCATACAATGGCACTAGAATATATTTTGAATGATAAAGGTGGCTACATATTGACTATCACCAAAAATGCAACGAAACTTCACGAAATTGATTCTATTGGAAAAATTAATTCTACTATTGAATCTTACATCTCAAGTATTTCAAAACCTATAAACACCAAGTCAGATGCTGCTAATTATAAAATGGTTGCGCATCAACTATATCAATCTTTATTACCTATTTCTAAAGATAGTTTAAAAAACATCACTAAACTCATAGTAATTCCAGATTACACAATCCAGAATATCACTTTCGAAGCACTTTTAACCACTAATAATAATAGTAGTAGTTACCTAATCAATGATTATGAAATATCTTATGCATATTCACTTTCATTTCTACAACAAAACAATCAAAACAAAACAAGGAAAAAACCTTTTAATCAATTTATAGGAATTGCTCCATATAACTTTTCTTATGATAATCTATCAAGTCTAGGTAACAATACAAAAGAAGTGTTAGACGTAAAATTAAAATACAATGGGTTAGTATTATTAGATACCCTTGCAACCAAAGAAAATTTCACTTCCAATATCGAAAAATATAAAATAATACACCTTGCAACTCATGCAAATGCTAATGATTCTATTGCTCCATGGATTGCATTTTACGATGACAAAATGTATTTAAATGAAATTAATTCAACTAAAAATAATGCTGAGTTGGTAGTATTAAGTGCTTGTAAAACTTCATTAGGAGAAATAAATCCTGGTGAGGGGGTTTTTAGTTTAGCTAGGGGGTTTTTCTATGGTGGATCTAAAAGTGTAATTTCATCATTATGGAATGTAAATGATAAATCAAACCAAGAAATTATCAATGATTTTTATGTAAATCTAAAAAAAGGAGAAACTAAATCAGTTGCATTAAGAAACGCAAAATTAAAATATATTAATTCACATCAATTAAGTGAAAAATCACCTTACTATTGGGCTTCAATGATTTTAATTGGTGATGCTAACACAATAACTTCAATTACAATTTACCCATATTTATTAATCATTTTTTTAATAATTTTAACTTTCTTTCTATATAGAAAAATAAAAAAGTAATTATTTAAGGGTAACAAAACTTAAGTCAAAATAACATAAGAGAAATAACCTATAAATTTCTCTTTTTTGAAAGATTCAATTTCTTACCTCGTCCATCAATTATTATTAAAAAACAAAATCAATTTTGATAAGAAAGAGTTAGATTTTCAAATACAAAGTCACCCTTCTTATCCAAGTCTACATGCCATAACAGGTGTTTTATCACATTTTAATATTAATAATATTGCTCTAAATATTCCAGTAGATATAAGCACTCTAGAGCAATTACCTAACAGTTTTTTGGCTCAAATAAAAACCAAAGAAGGTGTTGACTTTGTTGTTGTAAGCAACAGAAAATTACATTACATAATTCTTACTTCTGATAAAAAAAAACTTAAACTAACAAAAGAAGGGTTTTTAGAAAAATTTACAGGGATTATTGTTGCAGTTGAAAAAGACGACTTATTAGAAAGTAGAACAACTAAAAACAACTCTAGGAGAATATTATTAATCTTAACAACACTATTACTTGTTGGTTTATTAACGACTTCAGTAGCCTCTATTTCTTTTCTCCTTTATTTAATTTTAAGTGGAATTGGTGTCTTCATAAGCAATTCAATAATTCAGCAAGAACTTGGAAATCAAACCACTTTAGGAAATGCATTTTGCTCTGGTAATACTGAGAAAAAGGATTGTGATGCAGTAATAAATTCAAAAGGAGCGTTGTTGTTTAATCTATTTAAATTAAGTAACATTAGTTTTGTTTACTTTACAGGAATGACACTTGTGTCTTTATTGCTTTTCATTCAAGGAAGTAATTTAAGCACTCTATACTCAATAAGTCTTGCCGCTTTTCCAATCACTATATATTCAATCTATTATCAAGCAGTAACAATGAAAAAATGGTGTTTATTATGTTTGGGTATTGTTGCGATTCTTTGGGCACATGTAGCAATTGTTTTGATAAACTCAAACATTGCTACTTTTTCTTTTCCAGCAAAATCAATATTACTTACTAGTTTGGGTTTTATAATTACAGCAACCGTATGGAATTACATTTCTCCAAAAATGAAATCGTTAAAAAAATTAAATCAAACAAAACTTGACTATTTCAGGTTCAAGCGAAATTTTAATTTATTCAATTCGCTTTTAAAAAAATCAAAATCTATTGATACAACAATAAATAATGTATCTGAAATCGTTTTTGGAAATACAAATTCGTCGCTAAATATTACAGTTATGACCAACCCATTTTGTGGGCATTGTAAAAGTGTACATATACTAATTGAAGACATTCTAAAAAAGCATGGAAAAGAAGTGCAAATATGTGTTCGTTTTAATATTAACACAAATGATCCAAATAATGATGTCGTAAAAATTACAAGTAAACTCTTAGAAATTTATAAAAACGATACTACAACTTGCTTAGAAGCAATGCATGACATTTATGGAGAAGAGAAGCCAGACACATGGCTAAAAAAATGGGGAGATTGCAATGAAAAAGAATACTATTTAAAAGTGTTGAACAAAGAGAAAGAATGGTGTAATACCCATAATATCAATTTTACACCTGAAATCTTAATCAACGGACTGTCTTTCCCAAATGAGTATGAAAGAGATGACTTAATCTACTTCATAGAAGATCTAATAAATGAATCTGAATCAAATTTATCAAAATACACTCCAAACTTAAACTTAGAGTACACAAAATAAACAATATTCTCTCGCGAGGAATAGACACAAATCGTGAGTGTCTTTAATTGTTCACGTATTAATAAATATTTAAAATTTTTAATTATGAAAAATTTAATGAATTTAGGAACAATCCTAAACAAAAATGAGCAAAAAGAAATTAACGGAGGGAGACGTCTTTACATATGTTCTCCTGACTCTGATGTTGTTTGTATGACAGCTGCGCAATGTGCACAGGATGCAAATGGAGATTGGTATTGCTGTTAATATATTATAAGGAGGGGTTTTACCCTCCTTTTTAAAAATTTATTTTACCATTGAAAAAATTTCCAGTCTACTTACAAACAGAAGCCAAAGATTGCGGCCCAACCTGTATTAAAATTATTTCCAAATTTTATGGAAAAACTATTAATACACAACAATTGCGTACTCTTAGTGAAACAACAAGAGAGGGGAGTAGTTTACTAGGACTAAGTGATGCCGTAGAGTCAATGGGTTTTAAATCTCTAGGTGTAAAACTGTCATATGAAAAATTATTAGAAGCTCCATTGCCATGTATTATACACTGGAATAAAAACCATTATGTAGTCCTTTATAAAATTAAAAATGATATTTTTTATATATCAGATCCTGCACATGGTTTAGCAAATTTTACCAAAGAAGAATTCTTAAAACATTGGATAGGTAACAATGCAAATACAAAAACTGAAGAAGGAATCGCATTACTAATTGAACCTACTCCATTATTTTATCAATCGGAATTTGAAGAAGATGAAAAATTTGGCTTTCATTTTATCTTCAAGTACCTTTTTAAATACAAAAAATTTATTGTCCAATTAATCATTGGATTACTCGCTGGAAGTTTATTACAATTAATTGTTCCATTTTTGACTCAAAGCGTTGTAGATGTAGGTATCAAAAACCAAGATATTAACTTTATTTACCTTATTCTTTTTGCACAATTATTCTTGTTTATTGGAAAAGCAGCCTTAGAAATTATTAGAAGTTGGATTTTATTGCACCTAAGTACTCGAATAAATATTTCTTTAATTTCAGATTTTTTTATCAAACTTATGAAACTCCCTCTTTCCTACTTTGATGTACGAATGACTGGGGATTTATTACAACGAATCAATGATCACAAACGTATTGAGCGAATACTTACAACATCATCATTAACAGTACTGTTTTCATTTTTTAACCTCATTGTTTTTAGCCTTGTTTTAGGATATTATAGTATTCAAATACTTACAGTATTTGTGATTGGTAGTGTTTTATACTTCGCATGGGTATTATTCTTTTTCAAGAAACGAAAAGAACTAGATTATAAACAATTTTCGGAAACAAGTCAGGAACAAAGTAAAGTCATTGAACTTATCAATGGAATGCAAGAAATAAAATTACATAATGCTGAAAGAAAAATGCGTTGGAATTGGGAATATGTTCAAGCACGATTGTTTAAAGTTGCAACAAAAAGTCTTGCTTTAGAACAAACACAAAGTGTAGGCTCAAACCTTATCAACGAACTAAAAAATATGCTTGTTACGATATTATCTGCAAAGTTGGTTATTGATGGCGAAATAACTCTTGGTATGATGATGGCAATTAGTTATATAGTTGGTCAATTAAACGGGCCTATTACTCAATTAATTGGTTTTATGCGTGATGTGCAAGATGCCAAAATATCAATTGAAAGGTTAGGAGAGATTCATAATATGGAAAATGAAGAGAATGATAATGAAGAAAAAATTATGAACATTCCTAAAAATGCCTCGATAAACCTCAAAAACATATCCTTTAGATATGTTGGTGCTATTGAACCTGTAATCAAAGATTTATCACTTCATATTCCTGCTAATAAAACAACTGCTATTGTTGGTGTAAGTGGTAGTGGTAAAACAACTTTAATGAAATTGTTACTCCGTTTTTATAATATTGATTCTGGAGAAATAAACATCAATAATTTTAATATAAATAACATATCTCAAAAAGCATGGAGAAACGAAGTCGGTATTGTGATGCAAGAAGGGTATATTTTTAATGATACTATAGCTCAAAATATTGCTGTTGGTGAAGATTATATTGATCAAAAAAAGATTCAACATGCTATTGATGTTGCAAACATTTCAGATTATATAGACAATCTCCCTCTTGGGATAAATACCAAAATAGGCTCTGAAGGTTCTGGTTTAAGTACTGGTCAAAAACAACGCTTATTAATAGCTAGATCGGTCTATAAAAATCCAAAATACTTATTTTTTGATGAAGCCACTTCAGCGTTAGATGCGAATAATGAAAAAGTAATTATGGGGAAATTAAATACTTTTTTTGCTGACAAAACTGCAGTTGTTATTGCTCATCGATTAAGTACCGTGAAAAATGCACATCAAATTGTAGTTCTTGACAAAGGAAAAATTGTAGAAGTTGGTAATCATGAGGAATTAATAAAACTAAAAGGTAACTATTACCACTTAGTAAAAAATCAATTAGAATTAGGAAAATAAACACATTCTCTCGCGAGGAATAGACACAAACCTTGAGTGTCTTTAAATAATCAAGGATTTAATAAATATTTAAAATTTTTAATAATGAAAAATTTAATGAACTTAGGAACAATCCTAAACAAAAACGAACAAAAAGGAATTTTTGGTGGAGGTAAAGCTATTGTTGAATGTTTAACAGATTCTGACTGCGGTGATGAAGGGTCTTCATTGTGTTGTTTTGAATATACTTGTTGGTTTTCTCAACAAACAGGCGACTTTAGTGTTTGTACTGTTTAGGTTAAATAATCAGAGGCAAGGAGTAATACTTATACTCCTTGCTTCAATTAGATACAATAAATTAGACCTATAATATGCCAAATAATCAAAACATAGAAATACGAAGCGAACAAGTTCAAGAAATTCTAACATCAGTTCCCAATTGGATGATTCGTTGGGGAAACACTTTGCTAGTAAGCTTAATAATAACGTTATTGTTCATTTCATGGTTTGTGAAATATCCTGATATTATTACTACCGAAGCTATAGTAACAACTCAGGTTCCGCCTGAAAAATTATTTGCTCAAAATAATGGAAAAATTACTCATTTTTTAATCCAAGATACTATTGATATTCCTAAAAATACTCCTATTGCAATAATAGAGAATACTGCAAATTATAAAGATGTATTTTTGTTAAAATCTATTATTGACACCATTAAATTTAACAAACATTCTTTTACTTTCCCTATAGATGATTTACCCTTATTGTTTCTTGGCGAATTAGAATCTAGTTTTGCTTTATTTGAAAACAGTTATTTGCAATATCATTTAAACAAACAATTACAGCCTTTTAATAACGAATCTATTGCTACCAAAACATCTTTAAATGAAATGCAACGTAGATTGCAAAGTTTGCAATCTCAAAAAAAATTAAATACCACTGAATTGGGTTTCAAAAAGAAAAGTTTGAATAGGCAAAAAGAACTTTTTGGAAAAGGTATCATTTCTGCTCAAACTTATGAAAACAAACAACAGGAATATTTACTTGCAGAACGATCTTATGAAAACCTAAACTTATCAATTTCGCAACTAAATGAGGCAATCAGTAATGGATATAAAACTGCCAAAGCAACTAAAATAAACCAGACAAGAGAAGAGATGCAATTATTAAAATCAGTTATTCAATCATTTAACCAATTAAAAAAAGGAATTAAAGATTGGGAGCGAAAATTTGTATTAAAAAACTCTATTGACGGACAAGTTTCTTATTTAAATTATTGGAATGAAAATCAAACTGTAAAGAATGGAGATTTAGTATTCACTATTATTCCTAAAGAAACTAAAAACTATATTGCTAAACTAAAGGCACCAATTCGTAATTCTGGTAAAATTAAAAAAGGGCAATCTGTACAAATAAAATTAGAAAATTATCCAAGTGATGAGTTCGGAGTATTAAACGGGACTATATCAAATATTTCTTCTGTTCCTGATAAAAACAATATGTATCTAATTGATGCTATTCTCCCTAATAACATGAAAACTTCTTACAACAAAACAATTATTTTTAAACAAGAAATGATAGGTTCAGCAGAGATTATTACTGAAGACTTACGTCTAATTGAACGCTTTTTCTTACAGTTTAAAAGTGTATTTAATAATAACTAACTCACACTCTCACCATTCTCAACACTTCTCTCCGGCTCAATAAAGGCTAATTTACCGTCTTCAGTGTCGGTCATTAAAATCATTCCTTGACTTTCTACACCTCGTATTTTTCTTGGTGCTAAATTCACCAATACACTTACTTGTTGTCCTATTATATCTTCTGGCTTAAAACTTTCAGCAATACCTGAAACAATCGTTCTAACATCCAAACCAACATCAACTTTTAATTGTAGTAATTTTTTAGTTTTTGGAACTTTAACTGCTTCTAAAATTGTTCCAATTCTAATATCTAATTTAGTAAAATCATCAAACTCAATAACCTCTTTTTGAGGCTCAACAGTTTTGTTTGCTTGTTCATTTGCAACTTTTGTACTTTCTAACTTATCTAATTGTAATTGGATTTCTTTATCATCAATTTTGGCAAACAATAATTCTGCTTTTCCTATTTGATGATCTGAGGTTATCAATATTTCTTTTTCCGAAACATCATTCCATGAATTAGTATCAAGTTTTAAAATTCCTTTCAGTTTAGAAGAAGTAAAAGGTAAAAATGGTTCACATAATACTGACAATCCTGTTGCAATTTGCAATGCAACATTCATAACTGTCTTAACTCGTTCTTCATCTTGCTTTATAACCTTCCATGGCTCTTCATCAGCCAAGTACTTGTTGCCAAGCCTTGCTAAATTCATTAATTCTTGAGAGGCCTCTCTAAATCGATATCTTTCAATGGAGTTTGAAATTATTTGCGGATATTCTCTTAACTTTTCTAAAGTATGAGAATCAACATCAGTCAAAATTCCTTGTTCTGGAACTATTCCGTCATAATACTTGTTGGTTAGTACCACTACTCTATTGATAAAGTTTCCGAAAATAGCAACAAGTTCATTGTTATTTCTTGCTTGAAAATCTTTCCAAGTAAAATCATTATCTTTTGTTTCTGGTGCATTGGCAGTCAAAGCATAACGCAATACATCTTGCTTATCAGGAAATTCTTCTAAATACTCATGTAACCAAACTGCCCAATTTTTGGAAGTTGATATTTTATTCCCTTCGAGGTTTAAAAACTCATTAGCTGGAACATTTTCTGGTAAAATATAACTTCCATCTGCCTTTAACATCGATGGAAATATAATACAGTGGAATACTATATTATCTTTACCAATAAAATGTACTAATTTCGTATCCTCTTTCTTCCAATAATCTTCCCAATTCTTACCTTCTCTTTCTGCCCACTCTTTAGTTGCAGATATGTAACCAATAGGAGCATCAAACCAAACGTATAACACTTTTCCTTCTGCATCTTTTACAGGAACTGGAATTCCCCAACCCAAATCGCGAGTTACTGCTCTTGGGCGTAAACCATCATCTAACCATGATTTTACTTGACCTAACACATTAGTCTTCCAATCATTTTTATGACCCTCAACAATCCATTCTCGTAACCAAGATTCATAAGTATCTAAAGGTAAAAACCAGTGTTTTGTTTGTTTGGTAGTTGGGACATTTCCTGTAATTGCTGATTTTGGATTGATTAAATCTGTGGCATTATGACTTGTACCACAATTTTCACATTGATCTCCATAACTTTCTTCATTCCCACATTTTGGGCATGTACCAATGACAAATCTATCTGCTAAAAATTGATTGGCTTCTTCGTCATATAATTGTTCTGAGACCTCTTCTACAAATTGATTATTATCATACAATTTCTTAAAAAAATCTGATGCAGTTTCGTGATGAATTTTCGCTGAAGTACGTGAATAATTATCAAATGAAATCCCAAAATCACTAAATGATTTTTTGATAATTTCATGATACTTATCAACCACTTCTTGTGGTGTAATTCCTTCTTTCTTTGCCTTGATAGTAATTGGCACTCCATGTTCATCTGAACCACAAACAAAGGCAACATCATGACCTGTATTTCGCAAAAAACGTGCATAAATATCTGCTGGAACATATACTCCTGCTAAATGTCCAATATGAACTGGTCCATTGGTATAAGGTAAGGCTGCTGTAATTATATATCTACTCAAAAAATGGAATTTTTAAATTATCAAGAAACAAAAATACTCATTCATTTAGTTATGTCAATAATCCTATGGGTTTTTCTTTAATTAGAAAAGTGTATTTTTACCTAAAACATGCTAAAATGCCTAAAATTTCATTTTTCATATTCATTTTATTACTATCAATATCAACGTATAGTCAATCTGATTCTATACAAGAATCTCAAAAAATGTCTATAAAATTAATTCATCCACCTTATTTACAAAAAGGTGATTCTATAGCAATTATTGCTCCTGCAGGAATATTGAAAAACAAAAAACTTATTATTGAAAAAGCTAAAAAATTAGCGGAAAGTTGGGGGTTAAAAGTAGTAATTGGCCAAAACACTTTTAATCAAGGCAATCATTTTGCTGGAACAGATGAAGAGCGCGCTAGTGATTTTCAAAAGGCATTAGACAACAAAAATATCAAAGCGATTTGGGCTGCAAGAGGAGGTTATGGTAGTGTTCGTATTCTCGACAAATTAGATTATACCGAATTTCTAAAAAATCCTAAGTGGATAATTGGGTATTCAGATATTACAGCATTTCACAATCATATACATAACATGGGAATAGAAACTCTTCATGCTATGATGGGTACAAGCATGTCTGATGTGCCAAAAGACATTCCTAAAACTATTAAAACCTTTAAAAAAGCACTTTTTGGAGAAAAATTGTCTTATAAAATTCCTTCATCAACCTATAATAAAAAAGGGAAGATTGAAGGGCAATTGGTTGGAGGAAATATTTCAATTTTAGCATCAATGCTTGGTTCTAAAAGTCAAATTTCTACAGATAACAAAATCTTATTCATTGAAGAAATTGGCGAATATAAATATAGTATTGATAGAATGCTTCAAAGTTTGAAACGTGCTGGATACTTTGATAATGTTAATGGAATTATTGTTGGAGATATGACTAGTATCAAGAAAAATACTACTTCTTGGGGAAGTCCTATTGAACAACTTATTTTAGATGTTGTTCCTGAAAACATTCCAATCCTATTTAAGTTTCCTGCAGGTCATGAGCCTGACAATAGAGCATTAATTTTCGGAAGAACTATTGAATTAACTGTCGATGACAAGAATTCTTGTGTGTCTTTTAAAGACTAAATAATATGGCACAACACAACGAACTTGGTAAAAAAGGAGAACAACTTGCGATTGATTACTTGATAGAAAATGGCTATCAAATACGAGATAAAAATTGGCGTTTCCAAAAAGCAGAAATAGATATTATTGCTCAAAAAAAAGATGTTTTGGCTGTAGTTGAAGTGAAAACGCGTTCTAGTGACTATTTTGGAAATCCGCAAGATTTTGTGAATCCAAAAAAAATACAATTATCAGTCAAAGCAATCAACGAATATGTAGTTTCTAAAGAATTAGATCTCGAAGTTCGATTTGACATTATTGCCATTATTAAATCAGAAAAAGAAACAAAAATTGAACATATTGAAGATGCTTTTCTGTATTTCTAAGTTTTATTCGTCGCCTTTGTTTAACAAATTTAAAACTTCAATAACATCCTTTAAATGCTCTGGTTTTGCCATTATTTTTTTGTCTTTATCAAGTACAAAATAACTTGGCGTAGAATGTATCTCATAACGTCTTGCTATTTCATTTTCCCATTTATTCAATCCAAGAATGTTAATCCATTTATCCATAGGTTCGGTATGATGTTCAAAACCAAATTTATCTTCTTCCAAAGCAATCGCAATTACTTTTAACTTCTCATTACCTTTTGTCAACTTATACAGTTCTGGAATTTCTTCCAAACAATGCGAGCAAGTAGTGCTCCAAAAAGTAACTAAATAATTTTCTGCTCCTTCTAAACTTGCTAAAGTCTTCGTTTTTCCAGCTTCTTCCCATGATATTTCTGGCGCAACTTTTCCTAGAGCAAGGCTTGTCATTCTGTCAATATCGGTAAGAAAATTTAAATCTTTTTGCGCTGCTGGAAGTTTCTCATATTTGCTTTTTACAAAATCTACCATTTGTAATTTTTCTTGACCGGCAAATGTGTATAGCAACGAACTTAATACATCGCTTTTTACAATTGTATTATCTCCAATTTTAGACAATGCTTCTTCAATCGATTTCTTTTTAAGTGCTCTATGCGTTTCTGGGTCATCAGAGCCATTGATATAGAATACATACTCAATTACTTTGTCTACCAATATTGATGAATTCGCTAATTTTTCATTCCCAAAATCTATATAATCAAAGAAATGTCCTTCTATAACTTCCAAATAATCATTTGGCGTTGCTAGCAACGTTGGACTATTATATTTCCTAGTAACTTTGATAAAATCGTTCGATAAATTTCCTTCAGATTCTTTTTCAAAATGCTCTTGAATAGCATTTAAACTCTCTAATCTTTCGGTATATAATTTATTAAGTTTTTCATCTTTAGAACCAAAATACACCATTTGAACAGAATCCAGTTTTGTTTGTTTTTCTAGTATCGAATTTAAATAAGATTGAAATAATTTATTATTGTCCGATTCGTCAAATTGAGCAGTTTCTTCAGGTAAATTGGGATTGAACGTAATTGAAATAGGTTTGTTGTCATACAAAAAGTCAAAATAACCTCCGTTTTCCATATCATACATCAATCGATACATTCCTGCTTCTTTTCCTTCAGGAACTTCTAACTTAAACTCGTTTGTTTCGGATGTAGTATTGGAAATATACTCTTGTTTTGCGCCTTTTATTTTATATAGCATCATCCATGTATAACCACTGTTTGGCTCCAATTTTACGTTAATAGTATCTTGAGCATTTGCAGTAATAAGGAAACTAAAAAATAGTGCGAAAAATATCTTTTTTATCATTTGATTGTTTTTTATGCTATCATTTCAACAATTAGACCAAAAGTACATTATAATTGATTATTTTGCTAAAAATATGTACAAAATGGCTCTAACTAACAAAATTATTTGGATTACTGGCGCGTCTTCTGGAATTGGAAAAGCACTCGCAATCGAACTCTCTAAATTAGACACAAAATTAATCCTTTCGTCACGAAATGAAACAACTTTAAATGACGTTAAAGAGTTGTGTGAAAATAGTGAGCAAATAAAAATATTACCTCTAGATCTTGAAGATTACACTAGTTTTGATACAACAGTTGCAAAAGCCATTGCTTTTTTTGGTAAGATTGATATTCTTGTTAATAATGGAGGTATAAGTCAGCGTTCTCTAGCAATTGACACTTCATTGGAAGTTGACAAACGAATTATGGATATAAACTATACAGGAACAGTTGCTTTGTCGAAGGCATTGTTACCGCATTTTATAAAAAATAATGCTGGACATTATGTAATTACTACAAGTGTTGTTGGTAAGGTTGCGACGCCTTTACGTTCTACTTATTCTGCATCCAAACATGCTTTGCATGGCTTTTTTGATAGTCTACGCGCTGAAACCTATAAACACAATATTGATGTGACTTTAGTATGTCCTGGATATGTACAAACCAACGTTTCTATGAATGCGCTTACTGGCAACGGAACCAAACAAAACAGTATGGACAAAGCAACTAAAAATGGTATTCCTGCGGATGTGTTTGCTCGAAAAATGATAAGAGCCTTTGCAAAACGAAAAAAAGAAGTGGTGATTGGTGGTTTTAAAGAAACAGGAAGTACTTATTTAAAAAGATTTTTTCCAAGTATGTTGGCGAAGTTGGTTAGGAAAGTGAATGTGACTTAATTAATCATTAATTTCATTTAAATACTTCTTGTATTTCTTTTTGTTTTTCAAGTGTCTTTTTTTAGCAACAACAAAAAGAGATTCATCTTCTAAGTCTTCTATCATAAAGTCAACAATTTTTTTGGTATCAAGTCCTTGATACCAATATATCAGTCTTAAGTTGTCACAGTCCAAAAAATATTCATAAACATGTCCAAAAAAATCTCCTTCTTCTGTTCTCAACCAAAAAACATCAATCTTTTTTCCTTTTCTTTTAGACCAATTACATTCTTTTAACATTTTCATTTTACCATCGAGTCCTCTTTTTTTAATTATCGATGTATCAATTAGTTCAACTGGAAATTGCTCTCCATTAAAAGGCTTAGTATATTGACTATTTACATTTAAAATAGAAAAAATAAACACTAGTAAAAAAATTATATTAACTCGCATATATCATTATTTATCGTCTAATTAAATCAACTCCTTCTCCGCAAAATACTGTACAATTGCTTCTTTCATCAATATGGTTTGTTCTCCAGGTTTCAGCGTTGGTAATTGCTCTTTGGTTTTATAATGTGGCCATCCATCATCATCAAAAAAATCAAATTCATAATAACCATAAGGCTCTAACAATCTACAAATAGCAATATGCATCAAGTTCAATTTTTCATCTTTTTTAAACTTTTTAGCGCCTATTCCTAACTCCTGAACACCTATCAAATATATAATCGCATCTAAATCTAATCGTTCTCCGTCACCAAATTTCTCAGAGATCAATTCAACAACTTTCTCCCAATTTTCTTTTAAATTCTGCTCTCCTATCATACTACAAAAATAGTGTAATCGTTTATTTGTTGAATTGTTTAATTGCGTTTTTTATATTTACAAAAAATAAACACTTTATGACTACTATTGATATTATTCTTGCTGCACTTCTACTTTTTGGTTTCATTAGAGGTATTATGAAAGGGTTGTTTGTAGAGTTAGCCTCGTTGGTATCACTTGTTGCTGGTGTTTATGGAGCCATACACTTCTCGTATTTTGTTGGTGATTTCCTTAAAGATCAAGTTGATTGGGAGGAGCGTTATATATCTATCGTAGCCTTCGCCATAACATTTGTAGTGATTGTTATTGCGATTTCTTTACTCGGAAAGTTATTTACCAAAATTGCAGATTTTGCTTCTCTTGGACTTTTAAACAAACTCCTTGGAGGTGCTTTTGGTGCTTTGAAAGTTGGATTAATTCTAAGTGTACTTCTAATTGTTTTTGACAAACTGAATAGTACTATTCCATTTGTAAATAAAGAAAATACTGAAGAATCTATTCTTTACAAACCTGTAAAAGACTTGGCACCGAAGATTTTTCCAAATTTCTTAAAAGTTGAGGAGGATAAAGAATAACTACAAATCTTTATAAATCTTTGGCAACACCCATTCATATCTTACAGCCAAAATTCTCAGAATTACAACCAAAGCACTTGTAATGATATAATTGATATTGATGTCTAGTGAAGTTTGTAGTAAGGCATAAAATACAATAGCACCAATAATACTCAATGATGCATAAACTTCTTTATGAAAAATTAAGGGCACTTCATTAGACAAAATATCACGCAACACTCCACCAAAAGAAGCGCTTAATGTTCCCAACAACACACAAATAATTGGGTGTAAATTGGCTGCCATTCCCAATTCAAAACCAATAATGGTAAATATTCCTAAACCTATGGCATCAAATAAAAACATCGTTTTTCGAAAATAAGCCAACTTTTTTCTGAATAGCATAGCAACCAAAGTAGAACAGACAATAATTATCAAATATTCCCAATGTACCATCCAACCAACAGGAGTATTTCCTATTAATACATCGCGTAAACTTCCTCCGCCAATTGCTGTAACTGCAGCCAAAATCAACACGCCAAAAGAATCAAACTTTCTTCTCATGGCTGCCAATGCTCCGGAAATGGCAAAAACGGATGTACCGATATAATCTAATAATTCGAAAATACTCATGGCACAAAAATAGTAAGACTTTCTCAAAAATAAATTACTTTAGCAAAAGCATTCTGAAAGTGATTTAATGACTCCCATAACCAAACCTAAATCGGTACTTTTTCCTCATCACGAAAACTATTCGTTTACGTTTATCGATCTTTTTGCTGGTATCGGTGGTTTTAGATTGGCGCTACAAAATCTTGGTGGAAAATGTGTCTTTACTTCCGAATGGGATTCTAATGCGCAAAAAACCTATGCAAAGAATTTTGGGGATATTCCTCATGGTGATATTACCAAGCCAGAAACTAAGTTTGCTATTCCTAACGGATTTGATGTTTTGTGTGCTGGTTTTCCTTGCCAAGCCTTTTCAAAAGGCGGACATAGAAAAGGCTTTGAAGATACTCGAGGAACCTTATTTTTCGATTTATGTGAAATTATAGAAAAGCACCAACCTAAATACTTATTTTTAGAGAATGTTGCTAATTTAACTTCGCACGATCAAGGAAATACTTATAAAACTATTATCAAAAACTTAGATGAATTAGGTTATTATTTCCCTGAAAAACCCTTAGTTATTTCACCTGACAAGTTTGGAATTCCAATTTTACGACCGCGTGTATATATTCCTTGTGTTCGTAAAGACATTGCTGGAAATAATTCTAAAAAAATTGAACATATTGCTGCTGCATTAGAAAAACAATATGTTAAACACATTGATTCTATTGATACTATATTAGATAAAACCAGAAAAAATAAAGTTGGTCCTTACGAATTGAGTGTTTTAAAAATGTGGGATGAGTTCTATAAAGGTATTGACTTAAAAGTTATCGGATTTCCAATTTGGATGGAGTTTTTTAAGCATGAAGGAATGCTAGATGAGTATCCTGAATGGAAAGCAAAATTTATCCAAAAAAATATCGATTTATATCAACGCAATAAAAAATTCATCGATAAGTGGTTAGCCAAGCATGAAAATTTGGAATGGTGTACCAAAACACATCGTAAAATGGAATGGCAAGCAGGAAAAGATTATGATAGTTTGTTTGATTGCCTCATTCAATTTAGACCTTCTGGAGTTCGAGTGAAAAGACCTGATAAATTCTCAACGTTGGTTGCTATGAATCATCAGCAAATCATAGGTAAATATAAACGTAGAATTACAATTGATGAGTCTAAACGCTTACAATCATTTCCAGAAAATTATAAACTTCCAACATCTAATACAATTGCAATGAAACAACTTGGAAACTCGGTAAATGTGACCGTTGTTCAAAAGATATTTGAAATTGTTTTAAAAGAATTTTAATGTCATTCCTGCAAAGGCAGGAATGACACTTTTTTGTATATTTAGAACAGAGAAATAAAAAATGCTAGAAAAATTTCGAAATAAACCAATTGTTATCAATACTGATTTAGATGGAATTACAAGTGGTTTACTCCTAAAAAAATACTTGAATTGCACCATTGTTGGGTTTACCAATAGTGCTGAAAATGTTTGGCTAAAAGAACACATTGATGAAGATTTATCTGAATTGTGTTTTATAGATATTTTTATTGCTCATCCAGATATCTTGACACTTGACCAACACATTGTAAGTGTGAATGAAAAACATCACAACAAATTAAAACAAAACACAAACAAATTAAATCCTAATATTCTTAACCCAAGATTTCACTTACCTACAAGTTCCTATACAACAAAATACCCTTTTGGAACTGTTCATTTTATTATCGCTTTGCTTGAAAAAATGGGAATTGAAATTGACCCAATTATTACAGAAGTAAACCCTCATAAATTGTGTTGTATTGACTTTATTTTACGTGCTGATGATACTATGAAAACTACCGTAGACAGTAACTATATGGACAATGCAACTAATTGGTGGAAGTGGTTAAACGAACTTTCTAACAATGGGAGAACGACCAATAAAATGATTGCTTATTTGCAAGAAATGAATTCCAAAAGAGCAACCGAATTGAAAAAAAGAGTAGCAAATATTCTCCAAAACGACCCTTATGAATGTGACACATCTGATGGTGGAATGAATGACATATTAAACGAAGATAATTACTTAAAATCAACTTCTAAAGCCTATTTTAAACTGATGACAAAACTCATGAGTGTGGAACTGTTTGATATGGAAAAACCCTTTAAAACCTTTACTGGAATTACTGAACGACTATCGCTTACTCCAAAACAACGAAAAGAATTGATTGAAACTAGTACAATTGATGGAAAAGAGGTTTTTTCGTATGCTTTTGTGAGAACTAGTGGAAGAGATGAGAATTTTAGTGTTACTTATTTATAAAAAAATTAAATCTCCTTCAAATCATCAGAAATTATCCAGCCAATTTTACCGTCAGCCAATTTAATTTTCTTCCAATTATCGATAGCATCTAACACATTTACTTTCGTTCCTTCGTGTAATTCAAAAGTAGTGTCGCTATTTAAAGTTGGTGCGTTCTTAACTTCGGTTTCTTGAGCAAACACAATAGCAGGTTTTAAACTCATTTTATAATTATAAGATTGATATGCAAATACTAAAGTTACTATCAGTAACAAAGCACTCAAAATACTTGTATTGAAATACAACAATTTCTTACCGCTAGAATATGAGAAATGATATAACAAGAATAATACTGCACCTAAAAATGAGAAAACAACCGTTAACCAAGCCCAAGAATTATAGGTAAGTTTGTAAATAACTGCTTGAGAAAACTTTTGAAATATGGTTTGTGGCATTACTTCTATTGCATCAATCTTCATACGGTTAGAAAACGCTAAATTATTTCTAGCATCTGTATTTGCAGGATTTAATTGCAACGCTTTTTCGTAATAATAAATAGAAGGTGCAATCTTATTTAACTTGTAATAAGAATTACCTAAATTAAAATATAAGTCGTCAGAGTGTACTTCTAATTCTTCTATTTTTTTATACAATTCAATCGCTTCTTCATACTTACCATCTTTATACAAAGTATTGGCATCGGCAAATAAACTATCTGCCGTTTGGCTAAATCCAAACGAAGTAAAAATGAGGCATATGATGAATACTACTTTTTTCATTTATACTTGTTTATCTATTTGAGTGATTACCATTTTTGCTTTGTCAAACTCTTTTTGCATCATCACATTGGTCGTAGGTGTATATCTTGCAAAATCACAGTCGTTCAATACCTCAACAAATTCAGCAATTGTACTATCATTAACATTTCTTTCTCTTAATATTTCTGAAATCCTCTCTTTACTGATGTCGCTCGTTTCTATATTCAATCGTGCTTTTAAGAAATTGTGTAAGGCTTTTTCCAATGCAAGATAAAATGTCTCTTTTTTACCTAATTCTTTCTTAGCCTGTGATAAATACTTACGTGCCAATTTATCTGCTTTTCGCAATCTATTTCCAGTTATATCATTAGCTCTCTCTACCTTCTTCTTTCCAATAAATATTCCAAATGGAATTGCTAAAAATGGTAATAATAACAGTGTGTAAAACAAATTTGACTTAAAAAAGTCCGATTGTTGTTTGGACACAAACGATGTTTTATTGGCTATATACCTAAAATCATTTCCAGAAGTAACAACGTTTTGCTTGTTATTCGTTACAGTTGAATTTGTATTGTTTGAAGGCAACGATTTCCCTTCAATTACATCAATAATTAATGGTTCAGCAGTAATAGTAATATACTTTTCTTCTTCAGGATTGAAATAAGAAAAATTAACCTCTGGAATTTTATATTTTCCTTTATATTCAGGAACAACAGTATAAGAATCTTTTATTTTCCCAGATAATCCTTTTGAACTTGTACGAACTTTATCTGTACGTTCAGGCGTATAAACTTCCAACTCACTTGGAGTCGTAATTTTAGGGATTTCAAATAGTTTTATATTCCCTTTTCCGTTTACCTCAACATCTATTTGAGTCGTTTCATTGGCTCTCAAAATATCCTTTGACGCTGTCACTGTAAAATTATAATCTCCAACGGCGCCTGTAAAACCTTCTGGCTTGCCATCAAGTGGTAAATCTTTAACGCCAACACTTCTTCTAGCCGATGAAGTTGAGTAATTCACACGTCTAGTTATTGCGTTTCCAAAAAAATCTCCTCGTCCTGTTGGTACATTAACCGTAATATCCATATTCATTGGGTCTATTGTTAATTTACCCGATTTTTGTGGAATCAATAAGGCTTTCTTTAAAATTATTGAGCGGTATTTTTGACCTTTATAGGTCACATTTTTTGCCTCAATTCTTGGAACCTCAATATCTTGATTCCAAAATCCGTTGTATTGTGGAATTTCATTCACTCTCCAATCACTCAATCCAACTTTTTCGCTAAAAAATAATTTATATACTACATAAATTCCTTCTCCCACATATGGACTTGCTTTAGAAATTTCGGTAGTTAAATGAACATTTTGACTCGCTATATATGTTGGATCATTTGGGTCTTTAGGGATTTCCGCTGTGCTTACCACCGTGACTTCAACAGTATTTGATTGCAATATTTTACCTTCGTATTCAATACTTGCCGAAGGAATTGTAAAAGTTCCTTGTCTTTTTGGTTTAATGATATAAATATAGGCTTGTGAATAAGATGCCTTACCATTTACCCAAGACTGATTGATTGAGGAACTAGGGCCTGCAATAACTTCAAAGTTTTTAAAATTTGGTACTTTAAAATTGTCTGCTCCTTGTCTATTTACCATAAACTCAATTCGCAAACGTTGATTTACACCCAACTTATTTTTACTCACAGTTGCTTTTAATTCAGCATCTTGAGCTACTGTAATTAATGAAAATAACAGTGAAAAAAATAATATGTATATCTTTTTAAAAGTCATCTAACAAATTTACCAATCTTTTTCTTGTTTTATTTTTTTGCCTCGTTCTTTTTTAGCGTTCATTTTTTCCTGAGTTTTCTTCTCCTCATTATTCATTGCTTCTAACAATTGCTTAATCTGTTCAGGAGATAACTTTCCAGGTTGAGGCTTTTTTTGTTGTTTTTTATCGTCTTTTTTATCCTCAGGTTTGTCTTTCTTGTCCTTGTCATTTTTCTTATCATCATCCTTCTTTTCATCTTCATTATTCTCCTTATCATCTTCTTTATTATCCTGATTTTTATCGTCTTTATTTTCTTGATCCTTTTTATCTTGATCTTTTTGGTCGTCCTTATTGTCTTTATTATCCTTATTATCTTGGTTTTGATCTTGATTTTGTTGCTGATCTTTCAACATCATTTGTGCCAATGCCAAATTATAACGTGTTTCATCATCTTTCGGATTGACTCTCAAAGAGTTTTTATAAGCATCAACCGCTTCTTGATATTTTTTTTCTTGAAAATTTACATTTCCAATATTATGCATTGCCGAAGCCAACGTCATTTTGTCTTTGGTCGTTTTCGCCAACATTTGATAACGCTCAATTGCCTCTTTATTTCTATTTTGTTGTGCTAGTGCATTCCCCAAATTATAATTTGCAATCTCATAAGCAGGATTTTTTTCTAATGCTTTTTTGTACTTCGCCTCTGCATCAACAAACTTCAATTGATTATACAATTCATTCCCTTCACGCACCAATTGTCTTGCTTCTTTTTCAAGTGCAGCCTTATCTTGTTGAGCAAAAATTATCAACGGAAAAACTAATATTATAAAAAATACAATCCTTTTCATCTCTTGTTAAATAGATTTAATTTCTGAATCCATTTTGTTTTCTTTTCAAACATTAAAGCATCAAGGATAATAAACAATAATGCAAATCCAATAAACCATTGAAATTGGTCTTTATAATCGGCAAATTTTGTTGTTTCAAATTCACTTTTTTCTGCTTTAACTAAAATATCTTCCACATAATCAACTGTTTCTTGAGTTTTATTACCTACAACATACTTTCCATTTCCATTATCAGCAATATCTTTTAATGTTTCTGGGTTCATACGAGTAATTACTACTTCTCCTTTACTATCTTTTTTGTGCCCTAGAAATTCTCCTTTATACTTCAGCGGAATTGGACCACCTTTTTCTGTTCCTATTCCAATTGTATAGGTCTTAATTCCTTCTTTTGTGGCTTGTGTTATGGCACTTGAAGCATCATCTTGGTGGTCTTCACCATCAGAAATGATAAATAAGAATCTATTGGTTTGTTCATCATTATTATAATATGATGTTGCTAATTTAATAGCCTCATTTATGGCAGTTCCTTGGCTCGAAACCATATCAGGATTGGCACTTTGCAAAAACATTTTTGCAGCACCATGATCAGTAGTTATTGGCAATAAAGGATATGAATTTCCTGCATAAATGATAATTCCAATTCTATCACTTCCAAGTTTGTCAATAATTTTAGAGATAATTTGCTTTGCTTTTTCTAATCTGCTTGGTTTAATATCTTCAGCCAACATACTTTTAGAAACGTCTAATGCAAAAACAATATCAACTCCTTGTCTTTTTACAGTCTCTAATTTTGTTCCCATCTTTGGATTGGTTAATGAAACAATCAAAAATGCCAAGCCTAACAAAAATACCGTCATTTTAAGAAAATACTTAAATGTTGATTTTTCTGGACTCAATCTATCTAACAATCCAATTGTAGCGAAGTTTTTCTGTACTCGCTTTTTCCATAAAAAAACAAGCAAAAACAATACTAGTAATATTGGAATTACTAACAAGTAAATAAAATATGATGGTTCTTCTATTTGATATAAATTACTCATTCAATTATATAAAACTTCTAAAAATTGTAACTTTTAATAAGGCTTCAAGTAATAACAACAATCCTGCGAGAATAACTAGTGAGCGATATTTCTCATTATAATTGTAATATTTATACTCTTCGATTTCTGTTTTTTCTAACTTATTAATTTCGTTATAAATAGCACTTAGTTTGCTTGTACTAGTGGCTCTAAAATATTTCCCTCCTGTTTCTTGAGCAATAAATTTCAACAATTCTTCATCTATTTCAACAGGAGCATCTTGAAAAATTAGTTTTCCACTCATGTCCTTTGCCACAGGAAATGGTGCAGTTCCATTCGTTCCAATTCCTATTGTATAGGTTTTTATTCCCAATTCTTTGGCAAGTTCAGTCGCAGTTTTTGGATCTACAAAACCTGAATTATTGACACCATCGGACAGTAGAATTATAACCTTACTTTTTGCTTTACTTTCTTTCAATCTATTTACTGCCGATCCTAATCCCATTCCAATAGCAGTGCCGCCATCCAATTGTCCCCATTGAATTTGACGAATGGTATTTTTTACAATTCGCTTATCACTAGTAATTGGTGTTTGCGTAAAACTTTCACCTGCATATACGACAATTCCAATTCTATCATTTGGTCGTTTATTTACAAAATTTGTAGCAACTGTTTTTAATGCTTCCAAACGATTAGGTTTTAAATCTTTTGCTAGCATACTTGCTGAAACATCAATTGCCATGACAATATCTATCCCTTTATTAGTATTAATTTTAGTACTTACCGATACATCTCTTGGCCTAGCAAGCGCAATTATTAATGCTGAAATTGCTAGTAACCTCAATAAGTTTAACAAAGGCTTTAATCTTGATAAAATTGATGGTTTAAAAGATGATGTGCTTGACAAAGTCAATGTGGCTATGTCTTTTTTGCGCATCAAGAAATACCAAAGTATTAACAATGGGATAATTAACAACAACCACAAAAACTGTGGATGTGTAAACTCTAAATTATTCCACAACTTCATCTTCTTCTACTTGTTTAGGTTTTAAATCATTAATTATATTTTCGGTATCAACTCTATGTCCTTTTATTTCTTCAAGAATTGGCTTATGCTTCGCAAATTTTACTAAATCAGCCTCTTGCAATAGTTTCTGCAAATTATGTACTGTCTCTTTTGGTAAATCCAATGTTTTAATACTATTAAAATCCTTGATAGTATTCATCAACTCATCGGTTGTTGATTCTAATGCTGGAATATTTAATTCACGCTCTATATAAGTTCTAATAATATCAGTTAATTCTATATAATAGAGTTTCACTTTATTGCTTTGTAATAATTTTTGTTCATCCAACTTACCTAGCCTTTGCATAGCCAATTCATATGGAGGAATACGTTTCTCTATAGCTATTTGTTCTTTTTTCTTTCTGAAAATAAAGAAATAATAGAGTAGAATTAAGGCTAATACTGCTAATAAAATCCACAAATAACTTTTATAATCGTCAAAAACTATTGGTTGATTCTTAATTGACTTTAAAGGAAATAACTTTTGTTTGGTCGTATCAACTTTAACAGTTGCAACATCAATCAATAAAGAATCAGTAATAAACTTCCTATTGTTTATAAGAACTTGCTGTCTTGGAATTACATAACGACCGCTATCGAAACTCGTTAAAAGATATTTCTTGATATATTTTGTTGGAGTAGTATCAATTTTTAATTCTTCTACAACTTCAACTCTGTTTAAACTATCTAAAACTAATTTTGGAAAAACAACATTATCTGCTTTATCTACTGATATTTTGTACTCAATTTGCTCTCCTATTCTAATACTTGAAGTATCAATAGCAGTTTCTATCGGATTTTGTGCAAACAATAATCCACCAAATAAAAATATAAGATATGTAACTATTCTACTCACTTTATTTGCCTCCTTTTCGTTTAAAATATCCTAATAATTTCTTGACGTAACTTTCGTCAATTCTAGTATTAATAGTTCCAGCACCACTTCTACTAAATGATTTTTCGAAATAGTCCAAAGACTGTAAATAACTAGTTTTATATTGATTTCTTACTTTTTTTGACATCGTATTCACCAACATCACTTTTCCACTTTCAGCATCTTTTACTGGCAGCATCCCTAAGTTTGGAATTTCTTCATCGTGCTTATCATACACTCGTATTCCTGTAACATCATGCTTGTTCCCAAGAATTTTAAGTGAATGGTCATAATCTTTATCCATAAAATCGGACAATACAAACACGATGGCTTTTTTCTTCATCACATTTGACAAATACTTTAATGCCTCACCAATATTTGTTTTATTACTTTTTGGTTTAAACTCAATCAATTCTCTGATGATTCTTAACACATGGCTTTTCCCTTTTTTTGGAGGAATGAATAACTCAATATCATCTGAAAACAAAACCAATCCAACTTTATCATTATTTTGAATTGCAGAAAATGCCAACGTTGCAGCAATTTCAGTAATTGTATCTCTTTTAAATTGTTGAGTAGTTCCAAAAAACTCAGAACCAGAAACATCAACCATTAAAACCATGGTTAATTCCCGTTCTTCTTCAAAAACCTTTACATAAGGCTCATTATAACGAGCGGTTACATTCCAATCAATTGCTCTAATATCATCACCATATTGATACTGACGCACTTCAGAAAAAGTCATACCACGACCTTTAAACGAACTGTGGTATTCGCCTGAAAATATATGATTAGACAAGCGTTTTGTCTTAATCTCTATTTTTCTAACTTTCTTTAGTATTTCTTTAGTATCCATTTATGAATAATTGACTCTTTGGATTTAAAAAGAGCTATTTAATAAATTATGATGTGGTTAATTGAAGTTTTAAGGTACTTCTACTTGATTTACAATCTTATTGATAATATCTAATGAAGTAATATTTTCTGCTTCAGCTTCATAAGTAATCCCAATTCTGTGACGTAAAACATCTTGAACAACTGCTCTCACATCTTCAGGAATTACATAACCTCTACGCTTGATAAAAGCATAGCATTTTGCAGCCATGGCTAAATTGATACTTCCTCTTGGAGAAGCTCCAAAACTGATTAAATTTTGTAAATCTGGTAAATTATATTTTTCTGGGTATCGTGTAGCAAAAATGATATCTAAAATATATTTTTCAATCTTTTCATCCATATAAACTTCTTTTACCGCTTCACGTGCATCGTTAATCTGTTTTAAAGAAATAACTGGATTTATTTTATCAAAACCTCCAGATAAGTTTTGACGCATAATTAGTTGTTCTTGGTCAATTTTAGGATAATCAATCACAACTTTCAACATAAATCTATCTACTTGTGCTTCAGGTAACGGATATGTTCCTTCTTGTTCCACAGGATTTTGTGTTGCCATTACTAAAAATGGCTCATCTAATTTAAAAGTTGAATCTCCAATAGTTATTTGACGTTCTTGCATTGCTTCAAGAAGTGCTGATTGAACCTTTGCTGGTGCACGATTAATCTCATCGGCAAGCACGAAATTGGCGAAAATAGGTCCTTTCTTTATCGAAAAATCATTTTCTTTAATATTGTATATCATTGTTCCAACTACATCGGCTGGTAGCAAGTCTGGTGTAAATTGGACTCTACTAAACTCACCTTTAACAGCTTTAGATAAAGAATTAATTGCCAATGTTTTGGCTAATCCAGGAACTCCTTCTAAAAGTATATGTCCGTTTCCTAACAATCCTATCAATAATCGTTCAATCATATGTTTTTGACCAACAATTACTTTATTCATTTCCATGACCAACAAATCAACAAAAGCACTCTCTTTTTCTATTTTTTCATTGATTGCTCTAATGTCTACTGTTGTATTATTTTCTTCTATCATCATTAATATTTTAACGCGTGAATATACTATGCTTTAATTGGGTTTGCAAGTAGTCGAAAAATTTTTTTTTTTGCTGTTAAAAATTGGTTAAAAAACTCTTTAAAAAAACCTAAAAGGTTTATTCTTCAAAGGTTTTTAAAGATAATTCCTTAGAATCAAATACTGCATAGGTAAAATGAGTAATCCAGTCTCCAGTATTTATATATTTCGAATTTTCTGTTAAGTTAATTTCCATTGGTAAGTGACGATGTCCAAACAAAAAATAATCATAATGTTTTTCTTCTAGTTTTTTCTTTGCATATTGAACTAACCATTCTTTCTCATCGCCCAAGAAACGAACATCTTCTTCACCTGAAATCAATTTATTTTTTACTGATAAGTATTGGGCAAGTTTAACTCCTATATCTGGATGCAACCAACGATATAGCCATTTTGAAAAAGGATTGGTAAAAACCTTTTTCATCCGTTTATAACCTTTATCTCCTGGCCCTAAACCATCTCCGTGACCTATCAAAAAAGTCTTGTTATAAAAAATAAATTCTTTTGGCTTGTGATATACTGGAATATTCAATTCGGTTTGAAAATAATCTTTCATCCATAAGTCATGATTTCCTACGAAAAAATGTATTGGAATTCCGCTATCAGAAATTTCTGCCAATTTCCCTAAAACTCGCACAAATCTTTTTGGAACAACGGTTTTATATTCAAACCAAAAATCAAATAAATCACCTAATAAAAAAATTGCTTCGGCATCTTCTTTAATTTTATGTAACCAACGAACAAACTTTTTTTCTCTTACCAAACTATCTTTAATGTTTGGAGCTCCTAAATGTTGATCGGAAGCAAAATATATTTTATTTCGGTGTCCCATTGCTTATACTATCCAAAGAAAATACTTTTTCAATCATTTTATCATTTTCCAACATCACTTTATAAAAATCTTGTTGAGAATACAATTCCTGGGCAATACTTGCTTTTAAATATCTTCTAATAATATCTTTTTTGTAATTTGAAACTGGCTCTTTTATATCCATATTTGTCAAATATTGATTATAAACCTTATCGTCATTATCAAATGATTCTTTAAATTCTAAAATCTTAATTTTACCTAATGAGTCTCTATTTTTATCTACATATTCAAATGAAAACCTATTTAAGAAATCACCATTAACATATTTATTTTCAATAAACTGAGTAGTATCTATTGAAACAAAAATATCTGGAATAATTCCACCACCACCATAAACAGTTTTACCTTTATCTGTTATATATTTTAAAGTATCATTAACTTTAATACTATCGGCAGATACTAATTCACCACTTTCATATCTTTTATTAAAACTTTCTCTATATTCTTTACTGTGATTTAAATCATACGGTTTTTGAATTGATCTACCTGTTGGCGTATAGTACCTTGCTGTAGTTAATCTAACTGCCGAGCCATCTCCTAAGTTCATTGTTTGCTGAACAAGTCCTTTCCCAAATGATCTTCTTCCTATTATGGTCCCTTTATCGTTATCTTGTAACGCTCCTGCAACAATTTCAGAAGCTGACGCTGAATTCTCATTAATCAAAATAAAAACTTGTCCTTTTTCAAAATCACCTTTTGCAGTCGCGAAATCCTTATCAATTTCTCCTTTTTTATTTTTGGTAAACACAATCAATTTGTCTTCTTCAAGGAACTCATCTACAATCTTATTTGCTATATCCATAAATCCACCTGGATTATCCCTTAAATCTAAAACCATTTTGGTCATTCCTTGGTCTAATAAATCATTCAAAGCTTCTTTGAATTCATTATAAGTAGTTCTAGCAAATCTATCTACCTTTATATAGCCTACATCTTTTGAAATCATATATGAAGCGGGAACACTCACAATAGGGACATCACCTCTAACAATATCAAAATCTAACACTTTTTCTTCTGAATCTCTATAAACAGACAATTTAACTTTTGTATCTGGATCTCCTTTAAGAATTGTCATTACATCATCGCTATTTATTTTAACTCCAGATAGCGTATCCTGATCTGCAGTTAATATCCTGTCACCAGCCATTAAACCTACTCTTTTACTTGGTCCTCCATCCAAAATTTTAGTGATTACTACTGAATCATTGTGAATTACAAATTGGACTCCAATACCTTGAAAATTTCCTTGCATTTGCTCATTATCTCTTTCAAAATCTCTCTTGCTAAAATAATGAGAATGAGGATCTAATTTATTTACTATTTGATCAATTGCACCATCTAATAAATCTTCGGTATTTACATCATCTACATAATCGTATTGAATGTAATCAATCAATCTTTTAATCTTCGCCTCTTCACTATTGGCCTTGAATATAGAATTCGTTCTATTTTTAAAATTAAATGAACTTCCGATAAGTATTCCAATTGCAATCGCAATACCTAAATATAACGGTAGATTTAATTTTTCTTTCATTCGTTTATCTTTAAATACGTTAATTCAACTCCTGCCTTTTTTAGAAATTTTAACCCAGAATCGTCTTTATATTCCCTAGAATACACAACTCTTTTTATTCCAGATTGATGAATCAGTTTACTACATTCTTTACATGGAGACAAAGTGATATATAGCGTAGCACCTTTACAAGATTGGGTAGAACCAGCAACTTTTAAAATAGCATTTGCTTCGGCATGTAATACATACCAATGTGTTTCACCTTCATCATTTTCGCAACAATTATCAAATCCCGTTGGAGCTCCATTAAATCCGTCAGAAATAATCATTCTGTCTTTTACAATAAGCGCTCCTACTTGTTTTCGTTCACAATGAGATAGTTTAGCCCATTCTTGAGCCATTTTTATATACGCATTGTCATATTTTTCTTGCTTCTTCATCAATTTTAAACGTACGAAGATACTAAGAATCTAATATTAATTTGTTAATTTTTTATCAAATTTTATTTTGAATTTCAAGATTATAATTTAAAAAGCACTATCAAATATATTTGTCTAAAAGACTAAAAATCAATAAAATTCAATTTTTATTGTATATTGGCAGAGATATTTTTACATTAATTCACATGAAAAAGAATAGAAGACAATTTTTAAAAAATGTCACATTAGGAATTATAGGTACAGGTATTGCACCTGTAATTGCAAGAACAAATTATGACGAAAAGTTTATTTCTCCTCAAAGTTGTAATGCTGTCACTGAAGATTATTATGGTGAAGGTCCTTTTTATACTGATAACCCTCCTGAGATACAAAATGGGATGTTGGCTAGTGCATCTGAACCTGGACAACGGTTAATCATTACAGGAGTAGTTAAAAATCTTGATTGCCAAGAAATTATACCTAATACTGAAATTGATATTTGGCACGCCAACGATGCAGGTGCATATAGTTCGGGAAGTGATTATACACTTAGAGGAAAAACTTATACTAATTCTCAAGGATTTTATTCTATTGAAACAATATTTCCTGGAAAATATTTAAATGCTGGACAGTTTAGGCCACGACACTTTCATTTTAAAATTACGCCTCCTGGCTTCCCAACTTTTACAACTCAAACTTATTTTCAAGGCGATAGTGATATTCCTAGCGATCCTGCTTCATCGGTTAGTTCTGGGCAATTTGATGCTACTAATAGAATACTACCATATACGGTTAATGCTCAAGGAACAATTGAAGTTACTTGGGATATTGTTATTGAAGGTAATGGAATTCTTGGTGTCGATAATCTTCATTTAAACAATGGAATGATTTACTCTGTCAGTCCTAATCCATTTGAAAACGAAATCACAATTAACTATGGAGTGTTTAAAACTGCTGATATTAAAATCGAAATATATAACTTAAATGGTGTATTAGTTGCTAATATTAATAAAAATCAATTAACACCCGAAAAATATACCGCTGTTTGGAAGCCTGAAAAAAAATTAAGTTCAGGAATTTATTTTTGTGCGCTAAAAGTGAATGATATTCAAGTACACTATCAAAAAATAATAAAAAAGTAGTATAAAAAAAGACCTTAGAAATTAAAACTAAGGTCTTTTTTAGTACTCAAGGTGGGAATCAAACTATTTAATAAAGGAAAACAAAAAATACACAAAGGCAATAAGTATAAGGCTTTATAAAAAACAAAAAAAATATTTTTTCTCTTTTTTACCTCTATTTTTCATATTTTTGTTACTCTCTTGTTACCAATTTTATGACAGTAAAACTTCGTGAAAAAAAATTAGCCAAAGGAAGTGTTAGGTTTTATCTTGACATTTATGTAGATGGAGAAAGGGATTATGAATTTTTAGATATTAAATTACTTTCGTCAGATTCAAAAAATATTAGAGCCGAAAAAAAAGAAATTGCAAACTTTATTCGGTCTCAAAGAGAAATTGAACTAATTACAAAAAACATCAACTACCTACCCAAACATCTTAGAAGGGTTAATTTTTTTGACTTTGCACAAACTTTTATTGATAATTATACAAAAAAAGATGTGCGTATGATTGAAGCAACTTTGAGTAAATTTAAGGGGTATATTAAAAACGAAAAGCTAAAAGTTGTTGATATTACTCCTTCAATAATTAGTGGATATAAAGATTTTTTGACTGATAAATCTGGGTTAAATGGAGAAACTCCACGTAATTATTTTGCAAGATTTAAGAAAATTATAAAAGATGCTGTTTTAAAAGGATTGCTAAAAGAAGATCCTACTTTAAATATTAGATTTAAAAAAAGCAGTACAAGTGATACAATCAAAAAAAACATCCTAACAACTAATGAGTTAAGAAAACTAGCAAAAACTCAATGTGGTAATAGTGAAGTGAAAAATGCTTTTTTATTTGCTTGTTATACTGGTCTGGGATTTGCTGAAATTAAAATGCTCAAATGGATTAATGTAATAGATAATCGTTTAACAACCAAAAGGGAAAAAACAAATCAAAAAGTTGAAATAAAATTAAAAGAAGGGTTGATAAAGTTAATAGGCAATCGTCAAGACAACGAAATTCATGTTTTTGATTTAAAAAGTCGAAATGAAAAATTTATATCCGATACTGCTGTAAATAAATGTATAAAAAATTGGGTTAAAAGAGCCAAAATCAATAAACACATAACGTTTTATTGTGCTAGACACACTTTTGCTACCCAACTCTTGCAATATGGTGCAAATCTTAAAACTGTTGCAGACTCTTTAGGTCACGCATCAACTAGAGAAACAACTAAATACTTAAATTACATTGACAACCTAAAAGATGATGCGGTTGATAATTTACCAGAATTAAAATTTTAAGTCCCATGAAAGAAAAACGTTACTACGAAATGTATCAAGAATTTTATGATGAAAGTTTAAATCATCACGCTGAAAGAATTAAACAATATTATAAAGAGAAAAGATCTATAGGTGATGGCGAAAATGAAACCTATAATCATATTGTAACTACAATTATTTATAAAGAAAAAACCAATTTAATTATTTCAAAACAAGAGTTTTCAAAAATACGTTTAACATACGACAATAGAGATAGTTTAACGCATCCCGATTTTCCAAATAGAATCTTTGAGAAGTTAAAACCAGTTTTTAATGAAATTGATACAGATATAACTTTTGTTGCAATTTTAAAAGATTTAGCTGAATACCATGCTTTATCAAAGCTAAGTTCAAATTTTAGACACAATCATCAAATATATAGAATGATGTATGAATTGAATGATTTTAGTGAATTTGAAGTTAATGAATTTTATAGTCCAATTCAATCAAATCCTCTAATTAAAAAACTTCATAAATTATGTGATAAAAAAAAAGAAGTAGAAACAAAAAGTGAAGTAGAAACAAAAAAAATAAATAATTTTAATTTAAATAAGCGATATGAAGATTCATTTATCAATTTATATACAGAACTATCTAAATATATAATAGATCCTCAAAAAACAACAATAAAAGACTTCAAAAATGTTTTTACTAAAAATTTTTATTCACATGATTCAAAAATTTACTTTAATTGCGAATCAAAATTAGCAACTCTTTTTTTAGATAAAGTGAGAAATGAAAAAATATTTAAAAATCTTACACAAACTAAAATGGCAAAATCTAAAATGTTTGTTAGTCTTGATGACAATCCATTCTCCCAAACCTCATTTTCTAATAACATCCGCAACTCTTCAGATAAAGACAGAGAAATAGTTGATGAATTAATTCAAATAATTATCGCACCAAAACTTAAATAAAACTGTTAAATTTATTCATACTTATTCATATATGAATAAGCTCAAATTTATATGAATACATTTTAGCATTCTCTTTCTTTCCTTTGTTCCAACAACAACAAACAGGAAATGCGCATTTCCATTTTTAACAATTAAAACCATCAAAAAAATGGAAGAAATTAAAAAGTCGTTGGAGGAGATTAAAAACAATCTTTTTCTTCAAAAAGCAGTATTCAATTTTGACGAAGCATGTAAGTATTGCAATTTGTCAAAGAGTAAAATGTATAAACATACATCTAACAAAAACATTCCTTATTACAAACCACAAGGAAAGTTAATCTTCTTCAAAAAAGAAGAGTTAGATCATTGGTTATTACAAAATCGTCAATCTTCAAAAGAAGAGTTGGAGCGAGTTGCAACTAAGTATTCACTTAAAAATAAAACCTTTTAAGATGGATATATTCAAAAACACCGAAAGTTGCAACACGAAAGATATTATTTTTCATCTTGAAAAACTTCAAACGGACTTTCAGAGATTACAGATAGAACATAACAGAAATTATTTTTTAGTAAAACATTTGAATAGTTTAATAGATAGGATTTCCTTAATAAAAAACCTTGTTAATAAAGATCCTCGTTTTGACTGGAAAATAATACAGGATGAAATGGATAGACTTTTTGGAGAAGACCAGAGTCTAACAGGATATGGAATTAATTTTGACTTTAAAAAATGTAAATCTCATAGAAGAGCAAATTTCAATGTAATGATAAATAAAAATAATCAAAATGGAATATCTTAGAATCGGTACAGATTATTATAAAAAAGGGCAAGTCCCCTTACATAGTGGAGATACCTGCCAAACGTTATTGAAATGGCGCAAAAGTGAAATTATTACTGATGAAGGTAAAGATTATATTGCAACTATTGAAAAATATGATGGATTTTGTTTAATTCCTTCTCACACAAATTATGAACAAAATATTAAAGGTTTCTATAATAAGTATGAAAAAGTTGAACATGAATTTATGAATGCTGATTATCCTAAAACACAACAATTTTTAAAACATATTTTTGGAGAGCAATTACAAATCGGATTAGATTATTTATCAATTTTATGGCATTTTCCAACTCAATTATTGCCAATATTATGTTTGGTAAGTGAAGAGCGTAAAACAGGAAAAACCACCTTTTTAAATTGGTTGAAATTAATTTTTCAAGGCAATATGACAATCAATAAAAATGAAGACTTTAGAAGTAGATTTAATTCTGATTGGTCTTCTAAATTAATCATTTCTGTTGATGAAGTATTATTAGATAAAAAGGAAGATAGTGAAAGAATCAAAAATCTATCTACTGCACAATCTTATAAAACTGAATCAAAAGGTGTAGATAAAATTGAATCTTTTTTCTTTGGAAAATTTATTTTATGCTCAAATAATGAAGAGAACTTTATTATTATAGACAAAAATGAAATTAGATATTGGGTAAGAAAAGTACCTACGCTAGCCGATGAAAATGAAAATCCTGATTTATTAAAGGACTTATTAGATGAATTGCCTTCGTTTATAAATTTTATCGACAAACGGAAAATCACAACTCCTAGAAAAACTAGAATGTGGTTTACTAAAGAGCAAATATTTACAGTTGCACTACAAAAGTTAGTCAAAGGAAATAAAACCTATTTAAACAAAGAAATAGAGGAAATTTTAATTGATAATTTTATAAAATTTGAAGTTGATGAATTAAAGTATTCTTTAGGAGATTTGGTCGAACAATTATCTAAAAATAATATTAGAGTTTCAACTTTTAAAATTTCAGAAGTTTTAAAGTCAAAGTTTGGATTAACAAGTAAAAACGGATCGTATTCTAAACACTTTTTAACCATAAATCCTGCAACAAATAATTACTTTGTTGAAAGCTCAAATTGTAAAGGGCGTTATTTTACTTTTGAAAAGTCAAATTTTATATCAGATTAAGTTGTTGAATTGTTGAAAATACCGTTAAATATTTGATATGTATAAACTTATTTTAATGCAATTAAATCAACAATTTGGAAACAATTAGAAACAGTAAATCACGTCAAAAAAAATTTATGATGTGATTTACTGTCAAGTTGAATAAATGTTATCTAACAATTGAATGTTAAAATTATATTTATCAATACTTTATAAGTTATTTCAACATTTCAACAGTTTTTTTAAAAATACCTTGCTAGGTATAAAATATTCAAATATAAAAAAGTAACAATCATTATGCAATAAATAATTGCAACAACTCAACTGACCTAGTTGCAATTACTTTAATCAATACAATTGTAATTGAATAAACAAACCTAGTAATGTATATAGTATTCAAATATGAATAAGTAACAATCATTATGCAATCAATAATTGCAACTAATTCAACTGAACTAGTTGCAATTATGAAGTTATATTGGTTTTTAACAAAAATGAAACTGTTGTGCAACATCCATTATATTTGAGGAAAATAATTTTTATTATATTTAGATATTATGAAACAATTAATTTTATGCTTTTTCATATTCTTACTAAGTTGTAAAAAGAATGATGATTTCACATGTAGAGAATACCAAATAATTATTCAAGATAAAGTAGTCAAAAACAAAATACTACAAATAAAAGTTGATAGTTTATATTCTGAACTAAAAAAAGCAGATGAATATATTGATCTCCTAGAGTACCCAATAACAAAGAATAAAAATTAGATGACACTATATGAATTTAATTTAATGGAACGTGATGATAAACTTAGATCTATTTGGAATTACGGTACTCATATAGATAATTATATTACTTCAAATGAAAGATGTGCTTTATATGGAATTAATAAATTTTATGTTGAAGTTGTTTTTTTAAGAAAAAGAAATGAAATTCATGAATTAAGGAGTTTTAAAAATGGAAAATATTTAGATAAATATTTACCAAAATTAAACACCAATTTTTAGATTAAAATAATGTTTTTAACTCTTCATATTCTACTTTTTTTAATATATTAGAATGATTACTTCTAACTCTACTATTAGTTAAATCTTTCGAAACAGTATAAGCTTCAAACTTTTCTTTAGTAAATCCAGTTTTAATTAAGTCCAGTATTTCAATATTATTTAAAGAATTGTCAATCCATAATTTTTCTGTTGTCTTATCAAGTATTAAAGGCATTCTTTTTTTAGTGTTATGAATTTCTGCCATAAAAGAATTTGCTTCTGTAGTTAATATTGAACATGAGTACTCTCCTAGTCCATGTTCATTATATATTCCCGCAAAAGCAAAAGGCTCATAGTTTTTATATCTGACAAAATGTGGGTATTTCATTCCATTCACCTCTTTACTTTCAAAGAATCCATCAGCAAGAATTAAGCATCTTCTTTCAATAATAGGCTCTGAAAACATTTTACTATGCAAAGCTTTTTCAGAACGAGCATTTAAAGTGTTAAATTTCTTTCTAAATTCTTTTTCATCACTATAATATTCAGGTAACATACCCCAAATAGAAGGCTCAATTATATCTTCATCATCTTGTTTAATTATATAAACTGTACCATAATCAAAACCATTCAAATGATAAGAAGGTTCAAAGATTGAAATGTCTTCAAATCTTGAATCAAATCTATCTTCTAATTCCATAGGTTTCTTAGTATTTGATAAATGAAAACACATTATTTGACTGTAATTAAATCTTCAAACCTAGTTGTATAACATGGAGATAATTTTTGTCTATTCATTATCCATGTTTTTGATATATTCTGATTCCCCAATTTAATAATTTTTCTTTGATATCTAGTATTTGATTTATCAATAGCACTCATTAATTGTATATGATTTGGGTTTTCATCTTGAAAAACATTTAACTGTTTTGGAAATATTGGTCTTATTCCACCAACTATTACGCCTGCTTTTTTAAAGTAATATCCTTTTCTGAAAATTTGCTCTAGCCCAAATATTGCATGTTTATTTATGGTTAAATCTGAATTTGAAGCAAATGGTAACTTTATTTTAATACTACGATAATATTGTTTGTGATTATCTTTAAATCTATTAGTCATTACAAAGACAATCACAAAAGTGCAATCACTATTTTGTCTTCTTAATTTCTCAGCACAACTACTTGCAAATGTACTTACACGTTCTCTAACTCCATCAAATGAATCAATATCCTTTGCAAATGATCGTGTAGTTGCAATCATTTTTTTATTTTTTATTTCGTCTAAGTCTAAAGTTGGTTTACCTTCTAAATCGTGTTTCAACCTTAATCCTACAATTGTCATTATTGACCTGACTGTACTATCATTCAATTTGGTAAAGTCATAAGCAGTATTAACGCCTATATTTTGAAGTTTTTTGGTATAACGTCTACCAATACCCCAAACATCTTCTATTTTAAGCCATTTTAATGCTTTTAATCGTTTTTCTTCGGAATCTATAATGTGTACTCCTTTTGTTTGTGTAGGATATTTTTTAGCAACCCTATTTGCAACCTTTGATAAAGCCTTTGTATTGGCAAGTCCTATTGTAATAGGTATTCCTGTATTTCGACCAACTACATACTTCATATCAAGGCAATGCTCTCTAAGATTAAAGTGATTGTCAAATCCATCAAACTTCAAAAAAGATTCATCTATACTGTATATTTCTTGCTCTGGAGTATAGTTTTGAAGAGTGTCCATTACTCGTTTACTCAAATCAGCATATAAAGCATAATTACTTGAAAAAACATAAATATTGTTTTTTTTTATTACATCTTTAAATTTATGATATACAGCACCCATTGGAACAAATGGTTTTGCTTCATTAGATCTTGCAATAACGCATCCATCATTATTAGATAAAACCACAATTGGTTTATCTCGCAAATCAGGTCTAAATAACCTTTCGCATGAAGCGTAAAAATTGTTACAATCTACTAAAGCAAACATTTGGAAAATTTGAGGACTATAAAATTACAAAGAAATAATACTTGTTTAATGTTTTCAGATTAAAATTAATGAAAAAGAACCAACTATTCCAACAACGAATGAAGCAATGTTCGTTTAGTATTATTTAAACCTAATAAATAAAGGAAAAACACTAAGAATAATAACAGCAACCTAGCTGCTACAAAATCAACAACCATAATTAAAAAATAATTATAATCAGTAATCTGAATTTTTTTACAAAGTATTTTTCTTAAATTTATAGTCTAAAAAAGTCGCTATAAATGTCATTATACCAAGTTTCTGTATTAAAAAAGCATCTTAAACTACAAGAAAAAGAAATTCTTCAAAAGGCTTATAAAAAATATAGTAAGTATTTCCATAATGCCACTATTCAAGAGAATATTAAAAACTCTAAAGAAGAAGAATATCAAGGTATTTTTTTAACCGAACTGTTTGTCAATATTTTAGGGTACGAATTAAGTCCAAAACCCAATTTCAATTTAGTAGCAGAATATAAAAACCAAACCAACTCTCGAAAAGCAGATGGAGCAATATTAAAAGATGGAACTGCTTTAGGTGTTATTGAATTAAAAGGAACAAAAACAAAAGATTTAGAAAGTATACGCAGACAAGCATTCGATTATAAGGCAAATCAAAAAGGATGTGTATATGTGATTACTTCCAATTTTGAAAAACTTAGATTTTATATTAATGATGCAACTGAATTTTTAGAATTTAATCTATTTACACTTACAGAAATTGATTTTGAACTATTGTATTTATGCCTTCATAAAGATAATATTATCAACAACCTTCCTTTAAAAATAAAAGAAGAATCAATAACTGTTGAAGAAAAAATAACAAAGGGTTTTTATACTGATTATTCTATTTTTAAACGTGAATTATATCGAGATTTAGTAAAACGAAATGCAAAAAATTTAAGGTCGTTAATCCCTTCTGAAAGTTCTTCTGAAACAGAACAAAAAGATTTAGAACAGTTAGAAAAAAATGTAAAACGAACACTTTTTAAAAAATCTCAAAAACTAATTGATAGATTTCTATTTATCTTTTTTGCAGAAGATAGAGGGTTATTACCACCAAACTCAACTGTAAAAATATTAGACGACTGGAACAAACTAAAAGAATTAGATGCAATTGTTCCATTGTATAATAGATTTAAACTCTATTTTGATTTCTTAGACAAAGGAAGAAAAGGAACTGGCAAAAAAGCCGAAATATACGCTTACAATGGTGGATTATTCAAACCTGACACCATACTTGAAGCTGTTATTATTGATGATGAACTATTAGCCAAACATACTCGAAAATTATCAAACTATGATTTTGAGAGTCAAGTAGATGTAAATATTTTAGGGCACATTTTTGAAAACTCACTAAATGAGATTGAAAGTGTAAATGCCGAAATTGAAGGTGGAGATTTTGACAAACAAAAAAGTAAACGAAAAAAAGATGGTGTTTTTTACACACCAAAATACATTACAAAATACATTGTAGAAAATACTGTTGGTGAACTATGTGAAGAGAAAAAACAAGAACTTGGTTTTAAAGAAGAAGAATATTTTAAAAGTCGAAAAAACAGATCAAAAAAGAAATTATTAGAATTAGTAAAATTATTAGACACTTATAGAGATTGGCTATTGCAACTTACTATTTGTGATCCTGCATGTGGTTCAGGAGCGTTTTTAAACCAAGCATTAGACTTCTTAATAAAAGAACATAGATATATTGACGAACTCAAAGCCAATGTGTTAGGAGGTGGATTGGTATTTGCTGATATTGAAACTACCATACTTGAAAACAATATATATGGTGTAGACCTTAACGAAGAAAGTGTTGAAATTGCCAAACTTTCTTTATGGCTTCGCACAGCACAACCAAGACGTAAATTAAACGATTTAAGCTGTAATATTAAATGTGGTAACTCTTTAATAGATAGTAAAACAGTTGCAGGTGACAAAGCCTTTAACTGGCAAGAACAATTCCCAAAAGTGTTTAAAAAAGGTGGATTTGATGTGGTAATTGGAAATCCACCATATGTTCAAACAAATGATACATTTTATAAAAATTACAAAACTGAAAAATGTGGAGATTTATACGCATTCTTTTTTGAAAAAGGATTGGAAATTCTAAAACCAGACGGACTCTTTTCATTTATTACTCCTAGTTTATTCATAAAAGGTATGAAGTATACTACCCTAAGAGAATATTTGTTAAATAATTCTACAATAATTGAAATTTTAGATAAAGGAGATAAAATATTTGATGATGTTCAAATGCCAACTGCAATTACTATTTTAAAAAATAAAAAATGTATTAATCAGGATTGGAATAATTATATACCAGGAAATAATTTAATTAACAAAATATGTCTAAACACTATATTAATTAAAGACATTTCAAAAATAATGAGAGGTCTTGAAATTGGAAAAGATAAAGTGTTAAACTCTCTGAATGACATTCAGTTTTTGACTGGTGAAGATATCTTTAGGTACGGAATAAAAAAGTATAGTTTTATAAATAAATCTACATATCAAAAATATAAAAAAAATAATTTTTACTTCGAAGGTAATAGAATTATTATTAGAGAAACTGGCAATAGGATTACTACTCTATTTATTAATGATAATATTACTCAACAAAACAGAAGTTTATACTCGATAAAAATAAACATTGAAGAAGATTTTAACCCATTATATATATTATCAATTTTAAATTCTTTAGTCATACAGTTTTATTATCAAACAAAATTTGCTGCAAATACTGATATTTTTCCAAAAATAAGAATTGGACAAGTTAAAGAGATTCCAATAAAAAAAATCTCAAAAAAGAATCAAGAACCTTTTATAGAAAAAGCAGACATAATGCTTTCAATTAATAAAGATTTACAAGATATAACTTCAAAATTTCAACGTACAATTCAGCGTAAATTTGAAAGTTTAGAAAAGTTACCAAAAAAAATACAAGATTGGTATTTGCTGAGTTATGGTGATTTTGTAAAGGAATTATCAAAAAAGAAAATCAAACTAAGTCTAAGTGAAGAAGCCGAGTGGGAAGAGTATTTTAATAGTGAACAACAAAAAGCAGTTGCTTTAAAAACCCAAATCGACCAAACTGACAAAGAAATAGATGTAATGGTTTATGAACTATATGGTTTGAATGAAGAGGAGATTGCAATAGTTGAGGATAATTAAAAAATATCGCCATGAATAGATACAATGAATATGGATTAACAGCAAAAAAAGCAGTCGTGAAAAATGGAAACCCTATTGAAACTTGGATTTTGGCAACTAAAGAAATATTTAAAACCAAAAGTTTAAGAGAAAAAAATTGTCCAAAAAGCACTTTTTTAGGTTTGTGTGAAGAGGGTTTAATAAAAGGAATTTCAAAAGGAAACTATACACGATCAAAATTAAATAAGCAGTACGCAATTACAGCTGTGAAAATACTAAAATCAAACCCTACTCTTTCTAAAAAGGAATTATGGGAACATGTAAAAAAAGAACTATTTATAGATAAAAAAGAACATAATTCCCAAATGGATGTTGTTTTGGCTCTTTGGGATAATAAATTGCTAGTTTAAAAAATGATATGATACGATTTAATTTAAGACCGGAACAATTTTACAATAATTTAAAAGAAAATCAATTGCTAGGTGAAAAATACCAAATAGATTTTGAAGTAAATCTCGATGCAAGTGTAATAAACTGGAATTTTAGAATTATTAAAAATGTAGTATTCAAAAAATTAGTAAAAATCAACAATGTTAATTTGAAACACGGATTAGCATTCTTTGATTGTGAATTTAATTCTGGTATAGTTTTTAATGAGGTTAATTCATCAGATAGTGAAGAAACAACGAATCCTTATAACTGTACAGTTTTATTATCTAAATGTAGGGGTGAACAGGTATTTATTGCATATAATAATCATTTAAAGAGAGCTTTTATTATTAACGATAATTCTGAATTTGATCGTGTACAAGTTAACACTTCGACAATTGATGGTGGTCTTAGAATTAAAGACAGTACAATAAAAACAATTTTAGATATTCATAATGGTAAATTTGAATTGCATTTAAGGAAAACTTCAATAACGAAAAATTTAAGAGTAAGTACACTAGATGGAGATGTTTCTCTAATAACTTGTGAAATTGGAGAATGGGTTAAATTTTGGAATATAACATGTCCTACAAGTTTTACATTAAATGACAATATCTTTAATGGCACTTTTAATATTGATGGATCACGAATTAAAGGTGTATTCATACATCGAGATGTATTTAATAAAAATGCCAAACTAGAAAACAGAGATCTTCATGGAACAAACAAAACATTTTGTAATGAGATCTTTATTACTGAAGCTAAATTTGTAGAGGGTATTGATTTTAATGGTCTTGGTAAATCAATAGATAAAATAACATTACGATTTTCTCCTAGTTTTCAGGGTATTGCTAGTTTTGAAGGATGGAATGTTGATGAATTACATGTGTCTGGAATTAATCAAAATCTAAAATTATTATTTAAAAGAATAATTTTTAGATTCGTATTATTCAATAATTTTACCAACTATAGCGATTTAAGTTTTAGTAAATGTTCTGCTACAAATAACAGCCCGCTTTATTTTACTGATAGTGATCTAGGTTCAGCAAGATTCAATGAATTTGATTTTTCTTCATTTGATAAAATTGGAATCAATAATGGTTTATTAGATAGAATTAAGACATCTAATGTTACATGGTTTGAAAACGATAAACTCGAAATTGGTTCTAATTCAACTGAACAAGAAAGGCAAAGAGGTATTCGTGAAATTTCTAGGCAATTAAAACACGCACTTTCTAGTTCTGGAAATCAAATTGATAGTTTATTGTTTAAAGCGAGAGAAATGCAGGCTTATAGAAATGAATTGAAAAGTAGCGGGAAAGATTACAAGGGAAGCGATAAACTAATAATGACAGTCAGTCAAACTAATAATTTTGGTCTTAGTTGGTGGAAACCTACTTGGATTATATTTCTTATAACTTTAGGATTTTACCTTATAATGTTACCTATATTTTCTACAGAATTAGATTATACTTTTTCAAAAAGTTGGAAGGATTTATATAATACATTGTCCGAATTTACTAATAATCTTAAAGTCTTTTGGCAACTATTTAATCCTGCAAGAAAATTTTCTTCAACTTATGGTATTATTGATAGTGGTTGGCTTCATTTTTTAGATTTAGTTCATAGAATTATATTAGGTGTTTTTATATTTCAAATAATTAGAGGTTTTAGAAAATTAACAACAAAATAATGAGTCAAGAAGATAAGTATTGGGAAGAAGCGTTTGTACATGCCTTTGAATTTTTAGATAATGAATCTTGGGAATCTAAAAATAATAGCACAAAATATGATGTGTTCCATAATAATAAACGTTACCCTCCGAAACTAGTTTATAAATATGCTGCAAAATATATTGAATCTAATTATCCTGATATACCTATACCTAACCTAGCAGGAGGACAACCAACGAATAACTTTATAAAAAAACATAATTTTGAGGTTCTTTCAAATATTCCAGATAAAGTTAGAATAATATATGCATATCTAAAAGACTCAATGAGTCATAGAGCAATTGAAATTAAAGTTCTAAAGAGAAATATCGATATTAGTGAAAAAGGTGGTGGTTATGAAGTCATGAAAATTCTTCACGGTTTTGAAATACATGGTGATAAAAAAGGAATATTAAAACAAAATACTTTTTCTGATGAATATTCAAAATCAAAAGGGAATTATAAAAAAGCTCTTGAATTACTTCAGGAGTATTATTCCAATTTCAAATCAAATGATGATAATAAATTTACATGGGTTAAAACACATCTTGAAATATCCAATTATTTAAAAAATCATAAAGACAACCAACTACAACTAATAGAAATTTTAAAAAAAGCAGGAGTAACTGGTTTTTCGGATAAAGAAGAAAATGATTTAGATATTGATTTAACAGTTATAGATCCTTTTACATTTTTTTGCTATATATATAAATATGGAGCAGAAAGAAGGTTAGAAGTTTTACGAAGTATTGCTACACAACTAAAAATACATTATCCAACCGATGAGTGTGGGATTCCATCATCTAATGCGCAAAAAGTATGGTTATTTCCTTATAAAAAATTAAGGGTAAATAATGAAATTGAACGATTATGGTCTTTTTACTTTCAAGTTTTAAATGATGAAATTAGTAATGATTCTTTTGAAGAGTTACTTCAAATAAGGGGTATTGCAAGAACAAAATTAACAGAAGCTCTATTTAATGTTAATCCAGAAAAATACTTCCCTATAAATGCACCTACAAAACCATATTTAGAAAATATATTTGGTATAAATCCTAAATTTAGAACTTTTGAGGATTATCTAGATATACTAAAACAAATTAAATCAAAAACCAACAAGCCTTTTTACCAATTATCCTACGAGGCATGGATTTGGAATGAAGAACAAAAAAAGAGCAATATTATGGGCAGTTATAATATATCAGAAATTAAAGAGGAATATATAGAATATTTAGGCAAAAACAATTATGCTGATTCAACAATAGAGGTCTATTCTGACAATCTTGAAGAGTATTTAATTTTTTACTTAAATGATAAAAACTTTCCAAGTTTAACAGACGAGTGTTTAATAAAATTATCAAAGATTAGTAGGTTTGAATTTAAGAAAAGGACTTCTTTTATACACGAAGGAAAAGGCTACTCTAATTTCATTTCTTTTTTTAAAGAAAAATTAGGTCTTATTAAAAAATCAAGCCCTAAACCTTTAAATCAAATTCTTTATGGTCCTCCTGGAACTGGAAAAACTTATAGAACTAAAGAGATTGCTCTAAAAATTATTGATGGGATTGTTCCAAAAAGTAGGACTGTTTTAAATAATCGATACAAAGACCTAGTTTCTCAAGGTCAAATTGTTTTCACAACATTTCATCAATCAATGAGTTATGAAGATTTTGTTGAAGGTATAAAGCCAAAGACAGAAAATAATAAAGTTATTTATGAAGTAGAAGATGGAATTTTCAAACTTTTATCCAATAAAGCCAGAGGAGTTGAAGGAGAAGTAAGACAAAATATTAATAATACTGACTTCAAGAATTGTAACTATTTTAAAATGAGTCTTGGTGGGAAAAATCGCAAAGATGTTCATGATTGGTGTATAGAAAACAATCAAATAGCGCTTGGTTATGGAGGTAATAATAATTTAGATCAGATTAATTCAAAGGATTGGAAAACATATAAACAAGAGTTTCAAAATCTATTTCCAGAAGAAGTAGAAAAATCTTCATATAGTTTAACAGCAACTCATGCTTTTAAATACTGGATGAAAAAAGGTGATATAGTATTAGTTTCATTGGGTAATAATATTATTGACGCAATTGGAATTATTAAAGGGGAATACAAGTATGAAAGATTTCCAAGTTTTCCTTATCATCACATTCGAGATGTGGAATGGATTGCAACGAATCTCAATGCTAATCCAAGTTTATTTGTAGACAAAAAAATATCTCAACAAACCATATATCAATTTAATAACGATGATATTAAAATTGATGATTTAGAAAGTAAATTCTCTAAATTAGATGATGAAAAGACTAAAGAATATGTTTTAATAATAGATGAAATTAATAGAGGTAATGTTTCTGGAATTTTTGGAGAGTTAATTACTTTACTAGAGAAAGATAAACGTAGTGGTGCAAATGAAGAAATTGAAGTTGCTCTTCCCTATTCAAAAGAACTATTTAAAGTTCCGAGCAACTTACATATTATTGGAACTATGAATACGGCGGATAGAAGTGTAGAGGCTTTAGACACTGCATTAAGAAGAAGATTTTCATTCACGGAAGTAACTCCAAATATAGAAGTTTTGTCTAAAGAAGAAGTTGAAGAAATTGACATCAGAAAACTATTAAAAACAATAAATGATAGAATAGAGTTATTAATAGACAAAGATCATAAAATAGGGCATTCTTATTTTATAAATATTAAAAATATTAATGATTTAAAACGAACATTTGAAAAGAATGTAATACCACTATTAGAAGAATATTTCTTCGGAAATTATGGTAAAATAGGCTTAGTGCTTGGAAGTGAATTTATAGAATTAAAAGAAGATAAAGATAAGGTTGAATTTGCTAACAATTTTTCAGAAAAATACGAAGATGCTCAAAATTTAAGAGAGAAATCTATTTTTCTAATTAAAGACTCTAATAATTGGAGTGCAGAATCTTTTATTTCAATTTACAACAATAATTAAAATTGAGTAATAAAAGCCTTATACAAGTATTTGAATATCAAAAATTAAAGTTTGATAATAAAGAAAATGATTTTACTGAAAGTCATTTTAATGCTATGGTAAAGTTTAATGAAAAAAATGATAACAAATATTATACAATAATTCACAAAGGAATAAAATTTAATAGTTACGTAGGTGTCATTCAAATTGGAGGATTAACAGTCGAAATTCTTCCAAAAGCAGATCAAAATAATTCAAATTCAAACACTCAAAAAAAAACTTGGCAAAATGTGTTGTTAAGTATGCTAAAAGTCTGTAAGCATATAAATGTTGATAATATTTCAGAAACTGCCTTAGAGAAAAGATATAATTCCATTTTAGAGATCTACTATGAAATGTATTTAAACGAAGTAGAGGGTTTAATAAAAAAAGGGTTAATCAAGAAATATAGAAAAGTTCAAAGTAATCAATTAGCATTAAAAGGTAAGTTAGTTTTCTCCCAAAACATTCAAAAAAACATAGTACATAAAGAACGTTTTTTTTGTGAGCATCAAATGTATGACACCAATCATTTATTACATCAAATTATATTTAAAGCATTAAAAATTTTAACTTCTTTTGTCAGTCCTACTTTAAAAGATAAATTAAATAGAATCTTATTTCAATTTTCAGATTTTAAAGTAATTAATATTACTTCATCTCATTTTGAAAAACTAATCGTCAATAGAAAATCTCAACCATACAATAGGGCTATTGATATAGCAAAAATGATAATCTTAAATTATTCTCCAAACTTAAATTCAGGTAATGATAATATGCTAACATTATTATTTGATATGAATAAGTTATGGGAAGAGTATATTTATAGAGTCTTACAAAAGAATAAGCCTTTAGGTTATTATATTTCTCCACAAAATTCAGAGAAATTTTGGGAAAACAAAAGAATAAGACCAGATATTGTAATTAAAAATGAGTTAAAAGAAACATTTATTATTGATACTAAATGGAAAATAGTAAGTTCTCATAAACCTTCTGATGATGATTTAAAACAAATGTTTGCTTATAATTTATTTTGGAAATCAGAGAAGAGCATGTTATTATATCCAAGAGTCAATCAAGAGGATAGTATTTTTGGAGAATATCATCATATCCCAAAAAATAAAGAAACTAATAAATGTAAACTTGGATTTGTAGATGTATTAAATGAAAATACAATAAGAAATGAAAAAGAAATAGCAAAAGAAGTATTTAATAAACTTATTGAAATCTAAGATTATAAAACAAAAAGGCATGTATTTTTGTTGCTATTTTGTTTCTTGTTTATAAATAAAAGCCTGTTAATCAATTAATTAGCAGACTTTTATAGTACTCAAGGTGGGAATCGAACCCACACTCCCGAAAGAACTGGATTTTGAATCCAGCGCGTCTACCAATTCCGCCACTTGAGCATCTATTGAATTGGACTGCAAATCTATAAAATAATTTATTTTTTATCCTATAATCACAACTATTTTATTTTTACTTTTGTGTCACAACACAAAACCTAATTTAAAATGCAAAAAAACACGATAAATCCTAAATTTTTCGCCTGTAGACAAAGTCCTGAACTGGCAACTAAAATAGTATCAGAATACGGAGCAGAATTAGGAAATGTCAACTTCTCAGAATATAGTGATGGTGAATTTCAACCTGCACTTGAAGAATCAGTAAGAGGTAGAAGAATTTTCATTATTGGATCTACTTTTCCAAATGCTGATAACCTTATGGAAATGCTTATGATTATTGATGCAGCAAAAAGAGCATCGGCAAGGCATATTACGGCAGTTATTCCTTACTTTGGATGGGCAAGACAAGATAGAAAAGACAAGCCCAGAGTTCCAATTACTGCAAAACTAGTTGCAAAAATGCTTGAATCGGCTGGAGCAACTAGAATAATTACTATGGATTTACATGCCGATCAAATTCAAGGTTTTTTCGAGCGTCCAGTTGATCATTTATATGCTTCAACTATTTTTATGCCTTATATTAAGAATCTTAACCTAGATAATTTAATGATTGCTTCACCAGATATGGGAGGATCAAAACGTGCTTATGCATATTCTAAACACTTAAAGTGTGAAGTTGTTATCTGTTATAAACAGCGATTAAAAGCCAACGTTATCTCGCATATGGAGTTGATTGGTGATGTTCAAGGAAAGAATGTTATTCTAGTTGATGATATGGTAGATACTGCTGGAACACTTACTACTGCTGCAGATTTGATGATGGAAAGAGGCGCATTAAGTGTTCGTGCATTAGCTACTCATGGACTACTTTCTGGAAAGGCTATTGAACGTGTTGAAAAGTCAAAATTAACTGAGTTAATTATTTCAGATACAATTCCTTTAAAAACATCATGTTCTAAAATAAAAATTGTATCTTGCGCCCCTTTATTTGCCGATGTGATGCATAATGTTCATAGCAATACATCCATCAGTGATAAATTTATAATGTAAAACAAAAACGATAAAAATGAAATCGATTACAATCAAAGGATCCAAAAGAGAAAGCGTAGGCAAAGTAGCTACTAAAGCCTTACGTAATGCTGGAAAGGTACCTTGCGTATTATACGGAGGTGAACAAGCTTTGCACTTTTCAGCAGATGAATTATCATTCAAAAACTTAGTGTACACACCAAACGTTTATACTGCAACGATTGAACTTGAAAGTGGCGAAAAATTTAGCGCAATCTTACAAGACATTCAATTTCACCCAGTAACTGACAAAATTTTACACATTGATTTCTTCCAATTATTTAGCGATAAGGAAGTAACAATGAATATTCCTGTAAAACTAGTTGGTAATGCTCCAGGTGTTATGAATGGAGGTTCTTTACGTTTTCCTAAGCGTAAACTAAGAGTTAAAGGTTTACCTGATAACTTACCTGATTTTTTCAATGCTGATATTTCTAAATTAAAAATTGGAAGTAAATTATTCATTACTGATATTGACAACAATAACTGTACGTTCTTACATCCAGATAATACTGTTGTAGTGCAAGTTAGAATGTCTCGTAATGCTTCTGCAGATGAAGAAGATGATGATGAAGGAACTGAAGAAGGTGCTGAAGAAGGTGCTGAAGCTACTGCTCCTGCTGCAGAATAATTATTCTAAAAATAATATTTTAAAAAGCACTACTTAAATGTAGTGCTTTTTTTATTTTTACAATATGTGTGTCATTCCATTTTTTAAAAATCTATTTTCAAAACAAACAACAACTATTGATCCTATGAAAAAATATTTAATTGCTGGTTTAGGAAATATAGGTGATAAATACACCAATACACGTCATAATATTGGCTTTATAATTTTAGACCAATTGGCAAAAGACCATGAAGCAAAGTTTGAAACTGAAAAACTGGGTGATATTGCTAAATTTCGATTTAAAGGAAGAACATTTATTCTTTTAAAACCCAATACCTATATGAACTTGAGTGGAAAAGCGGTGAAATACTGGATGACAAAAGAGAAAATAGGAGTAGAAAATCTTTTGGTGGTTACCGATGATTTAAATATTGATTTTGGAACCATACGCTTGAAAGGAAAGGGAAGTGCTGGAGGTCACAATGGTTTGAAAGATATTCAAGATAAGTTAAATACTGCAACGTATCCTAGATTTAGATTTGGAGTTGGATCTAACTTCTCGAAAGGGAGACAAGTAGATTTTGTATTGAGCGAGTGGACTAAAGATGAAACAAGCGAATTAATAGAGCGAATTCCTGTAGCATGTAACGTAATTACCTCGTTTGGAACTGCTGGAATGGCAAATACGATGAATACTTTTAATGGAAAGTAGAAAATTCAATGTTTCTCTCATTTTCACCATAAAGGAGGCATTAAAATAGTATCGTTTTTAACCATGGAAATGATTCCTTTATTTTTAGAAAATAGCATACTTCTTTTTATTTCTTCGTCATAGGCTCCATTAGTCCCTAACCTCAAATGAAATTTATATTTCCTTTTAGTTCCTTGAGCATCTTCTATCTGTGAAGTTTCTGAGAATAAATGATATATAAGTGTAGACGCATCACATTCGTTACTTAGGGTCATTAATTGATTGTCGTTGTTTTTCAAATAACCTATTGCCCAAATTTCATTACAATACGATGAGATGTCAAATAAATATACAGTATCATTAGTTATATTAATTGGGAATGAATCTATACTTATTTTACCATTATCATTCATAATAAAACTATCCCATAAAAAAACCTTATCTTTTATTATAAGTTTATTCTTAATTGTTACTGCCTCCTTTTTATCACAAGAAATAAATACACTAACAACAATAAATAGAAAAAATTCTTTCATAATAGTTTAATTATCACTCGCAAACCATTCAGCATGTGAAGTCCCTGTTTCTTGTAGTTTTAACGAATGTAATTTGATGTTTTCTGGCAACTTACTTTTAATCTTCTCGGCAAAATCAATTATCATCATCTCACTTGTAGGTTGGTAATCTACCAAAATTACATTGTGTCCACGTGTTGCTAACTCTTGAGCCAATTCTACATGAGGTGTATTCTTATTAAAAACGGTTGCATGATCAAACTTATCAACAATTTCTTCATTTACTATTTTTTTTAAATCACCAAAGTCAATCACCATTCCAAATTTCACATTATTAGTATCGGTAATTGGAGTTCCTATAACTGTCACCGATAATTTATAACTATGACCATGTACATTTTTACATTTTCCGTCATAACCATACAATGCATGGCCTGTTTCAAAATCAAACTGCTTAGTAATTCGAATCTTACTCATCTTATTTTTTAAATTTATTTAAAGCGTCTTTAGTAAACTCTGACAATACTAATTTACCGCTTATTTCTGCTCTTTCTTCTAATAATTGCTGCCAATGCTCTGTTCCGCTCCATAACACTTGCTTCATTTGTATTACTGCTTCTGGATTATAACTTGCTAATTTTTCTGCCAAATAATTAACCGACTCATCTACTTGTTTAATCGAATCAAAAACATCAGCATATAAACCTTTTTCTTTTGCCCAATATGCGTTATGCCATTTGGTAGCATTTAATGACAATTCTCTCAACGCAGTTCTTCCCATTTTGTGTTCAACTACTGGAGCAATCACAAAAGGACCAATACCAATGGATAATTCAGATAATTTTATAGCGGCTTTATCAGTTGCATACACATAATCACAAGCGGAAATCAATCCTACTCCTCCTCCAACTGCTTTTCCTTGAACCCTACCAATTATTGGTTTTTTACAAGTTCGCATAGCATTGATAACATTGGCAAACCCTAAAAAGAATTGCTTGCCTTCTTCAAAATTTTCAATTGAAATTAGTTCATTAAAAGATGCTCCTGCACAAAATGCTTTTTCGCCTTGGCTTTTTAATATGATTACTCGAACTTCATCATTTTCACTAAACTCTTTAAATGCTCTGGAGAGTCTCACTAATAATTCGCTAGGAAAAGAATTACTTGCGGGATGAAAAAACTCAATCAACCCAATATTATTCTCTATGTGTGTATATAAACTTCCGTTTTCCATGTCTCAAAGTTACGTTTTTAGTGTATATCTTTTTCTAAATTTTACAATCAATATTAAACCTCTTAAAATCATCCAAACTGTAAAAGCAATCCAAATCCCTACTAATTTCATATCAAAATAGTCGGTAATTAGCAACGTTGGAACAAATCCTAAAAAAGTAGATACTAACAATAAATTTCTTAAAGTGACTGCTTCTGCCAATCCTTTAAAAATTCCGTCAAAAACAAATGCTAATGCATTGATTGGCTGCATCAATAAAACTATCCAAAAAACAGCGTAAAAAGCATCTAACGCTTGTTGATCTTGCGTAAATAATCTTCCAATTGATTGATAAAGCAATCCGCAAATAATTGCTAAAGCAATAGCAATGACTATGGAATATTTACTCAACTTGACACTTAAAAATCGCATTTTGTCATAGGCTTTTTCTCCCAACAACTTTCCTGAAACAATATTTCCTACGCTTGAATAACCATCAATAAAAAAAGCAAAAAACAGCCATATTTGAAAAGCAATCGTTTGTGCAGCAATATATTTTGCTCCGTAACGCGTTGCATAAGCATTCGCCATAAACAAAGCCACATTCAACGTAACTGCTCTAATAATTAGATTAAAACTAATAGAAAGAATATGTTTTATTTCTTTATTAATTTTTACAGAAAGCCTAAGATTAAATGGGGTTTTTCTCAACATCAATATCAACGCTATTATCGCCATGATTGCTTGTGCTATAACACTTGCCCAAGCTGCTCCTTGAATATGCATTGGCTCAACAACTCCATCAATTCCATAAACCAATACAAAATCTAAAAGAATATTGATAATTACTCCAACAATACTTATTATCATTGGCCAAAAAGTGTTTTGAAGTCCTCTGAAAACTCCATAAACGGAAAAAATAAATAATGTAAATGGCAATCCAATGATTCTGATTTTAAAATAATCAACCGAATAATTTAATATCAATCCTTCGGCATTATATAATTGAAAAATTTGAGTTGCAAAAAAAACTGTAACTATATAAATAATGATACTTAAAAGTATATTAATACTAATAATTTGAGCAGGAAGCGTCATTATTTCTTCCAATTTTTTAGCACCCAAATAACGACCAACAATAGCTGAAATAGCAGAACGGGTTTGTGCTAGAATCCAAACTAGTGCGGATATTAATGAGCCTGCAATACCAACAGCAGCTAGTGATTCTATTGGATTCAAATCTACATTCCCTACAATTGCAGTATCGGTTATGGATAGTAACGGCTCTGCAATACCAGCAATAATTGCAGGAATTGCTAACTTATTAATTCCTTTAAAAGTAAGATTGGAATCTTTATACATTTAACTTCTAATAAATTGGATACTTTCTGAAATTGCTTCGGCTAATTCATCCGGTAATTCGTCAAATTCCCACGGATGTTTTGCTCCCAATGTGTGATTCATTCCTTGAATATTAACTATTTTACTAGCAGGATTCCAACGATGCATGTTTTGACCTTCTTGTGGAACAACTGTAGTATCATTTTCTCCTGTAATTATTAAATGAGGGGTTTTCATGTGCTCGCAAGCTCTTTTAATATTCAATCGTGATTCATTCTCAATGAAGTTTTCATAAAATTGATAGAAATGTGGCAACTGTTGTTTAGTTCTTGAGTTTTGAATATAAGTTACACCGTCATTTTTCCATTTTTCTCGAGTTTCTTTGGTTCCAAATCTAACTTTATAATCTGATACACCACACCAACTTATTACATTACTAACTCTTTTACTTTCTGATGCTTTAATTGTTACAATTCCTCCACCTCTCGAATGCCCTATCAATGTAATATTATCAGTAGTTACTTCATTTTTATATTCATTATTGCTAGAAATCCAATCTATTATATTTTCCAAGTCATTTAATTCTTTTACATAATTGTTTTCACCAAATGCCTTTAAATCTGGAAAGTCTATTGGTTTTTCAACTGTTCCTCCATTGTGTGAGAAATTAAACTTAATAAAAAAATGATTCCTTTTAGCAAATTCTGTTGCCATTAAATCCCAGGCTCCCCAATCTTTAAATCCTTTATACCCGTGACAAAATATTACAATAGGTTTTTTTAATTGATTTTGTTTATAAAACACATCTGTAAGAATAGGTCTTTCATGGTATGTGCTTTGGAGTATGTTGTTTTTTATTATTTGCATAAAATGTATTTAAAATGCTTTGCTTGGGTTTTCTATAAAAGGAATACTGTCATCAAATATTTCATTTAATATTCCTTTTAATGAAACTAAAAACTCATCAAGAATTTCACCATTAATTAGACTGTTTTTTACTTTTCCTTCAATCACATTTAACTTTAAAAAACCACTATTGAGGTTCTTAAAAGAAATAATTCCGGCTTCTAATAAATCAGTTGACTTTTCTTGACTGTATAAATAAGAATATAATAGAATTTGTAATGCCTTAGTATATTTATAATCTTGTGATAATAAACTAAAATCACTAATATTTAATTGTCGTTGCTCTACTTTTCCAGTTTTATAATCAATAATTCTAGTGATTCCATCAACTTGATCAACTCTATCAATAATCCCGTGAATTCTTAAAGGAAAATCTAATTTTTCAATGGTTATTTCAGTTTTTAATTCTTTTTCAAGTGCAATAATTTTTATTTCCCTCCCAGCATTTATTTCATTTAATTCCATTTTTAAAAAACGATGAACATAATTTTTAGAAACTTCAAAAACCAACTTATTTTTTCCCTTTTCAATATCTCCATTGGCATATACTTTCTTAAAACAATTTTCAACAATTGCTTTATAACTTTTTAACATATGATGGATATTCTCTTTTATCAATATTTTGTCAATAAACGGTTTGTATAATTCTTCTAAAGTTTCATGAATTATAGTCCCCATAGTATTAGCCGCAACTGTTTCTTCAACATTATCTAATTCTTTAATTTTTAATATTTTTTGATAATAGAAATCAATAGGATTATTAATATAAGTTGCTAATGAAGAAGGAGATATTCCTTTTTTTGTTAATTTCTTAAGTTCTTGTATTAAAGCTTCAGTTTTAATAATTTCTTTATCTGATGTTGTTTTTAAATCAATTTTAGGTGTAAGGATTTGATGCTTTATATCATTTCGCATCAATTCTAATTGACTAATAAACCTACTCTTTTCACCAGTTCCATAAATAGTTGCTTCATTATTGTATATCAAATAAATATTTTTTGCTCGGTGTAACAATCTGAAAAAATGGTAGGAAAAAATAGCATCTTTCTCATAATAAGTTGGCAATCCAAATTGTTTTTTTACATCAAATGGAATGAAAGATTTTTCAGATTTAGATGCTGGTAAAATACCTTCATTAACCGATGTTAAAATAACTGTTTCAAAATCTATAACTCTTGTCTCCAACATTCCCATTAATTGCAGTCCTTCTAAGGGTTCGCCTTGAAATGATAAATTTTGGTTAGAAAGCAGTTGTAAAAAAAACTGATGTAATGTTTTTAAATCTTTTAGGTATTTATACTTATCATTTAAAGTCTTTAATTGCTGAAAAATCTTATAAAAATGATATATATATTCTTTTTCTAAACCCTCAGACTTATCTTTCAATTCATTGCATATCTTAATGCAGTTTTCAATAAAGGTAGATGGCAAAGAAGCATTTTCAAAAAATAAAAAATCAGTAAATGTTATTTCTAACTTTTGGCAAATTTTTACCAATTGATTTTTTGTAATGAATATGTAGTTATTTTTTTCAATATATTCTCTTAGGTTATGATTCTCATGGTCTATTAATTTAAGAAAATAGTTGTTTTCAAATAAATTAAGTACCTCTCTATAATAAAACCTTTGCAGTGAATCAGTATCAAGTTTTTCTTGATTTATATAAAGTTTAAATAATATTTTAAATAATTCTCCTAAAGGTATATCGCTCAATGGATAACCCATAGTTATGTTTATTTTTTCAACATTATTAGGCAAAGAATTTAGCGTTAATGATAACAAGGATTCGTCAGAAAGTACCATTGCAGTATTTTGATGGGTAGATAATCCACTTATCAGTTCTCCAGCATATTTTATCTGATTAACATTTTTATTGGCGTTTATTATATTAATTTTTTTACTTATCGTATTACTTAAAAATTCATTATTCCACTTAAATTCATTAGTTCGATAATAATTCCATTCTTGTTTGTATTTTCTTAGAAACTGTCCAGTACTATTAGAATTGTTAAAATAACTGTTGTCAGCATCCCAATAAATTGATGCTAAATCATTTTCAAGCAATTCTTGAAATATTCGTTCTTCAGCAATATTAAGAGCGTTAAAACCAACTAATATTACTTTTGCATCAAGATTGTTTTCAATAAAATATTGAAGATTATTTTCCGCTTCTCTATATATCAAACCTTGATATCCTTTTTTTTGAGATAATAAATGACAATAAAAATTTTGGTAATATGTATATAGTTTTTCAAAAAAAGAAAAATATTGAGTTGAAAGTTTAGTAGTTGGATTCCAATTTTTTAATCTATTTATATCTTTTAAATAGTTAAATATATCCTTGGCGTCAATAAGGTTTCTATCAACTTCATTAAAATCTTGTAAAATAACTGTTGCCCATTGAGAAAATTTGTCAAAAGAATCTTGTTTATCTTTAGGCGTTTGGGATAAGTAGATTGTATAAAACTCAAATAATAGTTGGACATTATCTATTTGATTAATATCGGCAAGTTCTTGAATAAAATTTTCAATACTTATTATTTGTGGCAAAAAACTAGACGAGGGTAATTGCTGTATTATTTCCTTTTTAAGAAACACACAAGCTCTTTGACTTGGCAAAACAAACTTAATATCTACAAGTGGTGTTTTTTCATTTAAAAGAACGTCATTAATAACTTGAGATAAAAAAGTATTCATAAAACAATTATATTTTATAAAAATAAAAAACGCTCCGAAAATTCGGAGCGTTTTTTTAACTTATTTAATAAGTGTGTTTATATATTCTTATTTTACTAAAGATACTTCAACACGTCTGTTATTTTTTCTTCCAGATCTAGTTGCGTTAGAATCAATTGGAGAAGTTTCTCCGTATCCTGCAGCAGATAATCTATCAGCAGAAACTCCATTAGAGATTAAGTAATCTCTTACAGCGTTAGCTCTTCTTTCAGATAATAATTGATTAGAAGAAGCACTTCCTACACTATCAGTATGACCTCCAATTGAGAAATCAGCTTTAGGATATTCTTTTAAGATTTTAGTAATTGCTACTAATACTGGATAAGTTTCTTGTTTGAAACTAGATTTTCCAGTATCAAATAAGATAGTTCTTGCATAGTTGTTTAATGTAGCCATAACTTCTACAGAAGGCTCAACTACTTCAGGACATCCGTTGTTAGACGCAACACCAACTTCGTTAGGACAGTTATCATCTTTATCTAAGATTCCGTCACCGTCAGTATCTGGCCAAGGGCATCCGTTATTTGCAGCAGGACCTGCTTCGTTAGGACAGTTATCTTTTCCATCTACAACACCGTCACCATCTGAATCTGGACATCCGTTGTTAGCTTTAGATCCTTTTTCGTTTGGACAAGCATCTTCACCATCAGCAATACCATCACCGTCAGCATCTGGACAACCTTTTAATTCAGCTAAACCAGCAACATCTGGACAAGCATCTTCTGAATCAATGATTCCGTCACCATCAGTATCAGGACAACCATTAAACTCTTCTAAACCGAATACTTCTGGACATGCATCATCTTTATCATAGATTCCGTCACCATCAGTATCAGTTCCTCCAAATCTAAACTGTAAACCTGCAGCATGTTGGAAATGAGGCAAAACGTTATCGTCTTCAAATGCATGCTTGTAAGTTGTTTGGATATGTAACCCAAAACTATCACTTAACCATACGTTTGTTCCTAATCCTCCATTAACTGTTCCAGCACCTTCAGAATCTATCCAAGTGTAACCACCTCCAACAGATACATAAGGATCAAACCAATCAGATTTAACTAATGAGTTTAAATCATACTTAATTGCTCCATCAACTCCAAAGTAAGTTAAATCAGAAGCAGACATATTTCCAACTTTAGATATTCTGTTAATAGATCCTCCTAATTCAAAAGAGAAACCAGCATCTAAATACCTTCCAACATATAATCTAGATAACGATGGAATAATATTATAGTGATCGCTTGCGTTTGCAAACTCTTGAAACCAACCTGTAGAAATTCCTGTTTCACTAACCATCGAAGGGTCGTTAGTTGGGTAAAAATCTACGGCGTTGATACCTAGACCTATAGCCCATGGATTATTCTCATCCTGAGCATTAACGTTGCTAAATCCAGCAACAACAAGTAAAGCTAATAAAGCTATTCTTAAATGTTTCATTTTTAAAAATTTAAATTTAATTTGTTTCCTAATTTTAATACAAAGATAAGCTCTAAATGCTTAAATCCAAGAACAAATCTACAAAATATTATGAAAAAACCTAAAAATTTAAAACTTATTGTAAAACTTAAGTTTAAAAAGAATTGTCTTATAATTTGATTAATAGATAATTATAATCTAAAAAGGTGCAATTAATTTACCTTTTCAATAACTAATTTTGAATCGATATAAACTAATATTTTTGCCTCAACTTCATATCCCATTTCTTTCATAACTTTCTCATATTTATTGAGTTGAAAATGATATTTCTTTTTAGGTTTTCCTGTTTTATAATCCAAAATCGATACTTTGTTTTCAATAAAAACTATTCTGTCAGGAATTTGTATTTCCTTGCTATTAGATAACAGTTCACGCTCATTCAGCACCCTATTATTTTTATCAAAATATCTTTGTAATCTTGGATGAAAAATAACTTCTTTTATTTTTTTGGATATTTCTACCTCTTCTTCAGTATTTATTATTCCATCAAATAAATATCGTTGAATTACTTCATCAATATATTCATGAGAGATTATTTTTGATAACATTTCATGAATCAAATTACCATAAACTATTGATTTTTCCTGTTTTGTATCCCAAAGTTTTGAAGAGTTTGTAACTATTGAAATATTATGATTGTTCCAGGTTGTTGAAATAAGATTTTCTTGGGTAATCATATCAATTGAATTCGCTAGTTTCGAAATATTTGCATGTCTTTTCTTACTACCTAAACACCCTTCATGTTCATTAATCTTCCATCTATCCGTATTGGTTTTGGACTTCAAAAAATCTACAAAAAAATCAGAATAAAAAGTAGCATTATTAACTGGGTTTGGTTTAGGTCTCTTTTCAGTAATAATATATAATTGTTCTTCTGCTCTAGTTAATGCAACATACAATAAGTTCAAACTATCCAACTGAATTTCAGTTCTTCTTTTTTGATACAATTCCTGCCCTAAATTCCCAATATAATTCAATCTCTTTGAATAATCAATTAATGAAGTTTCAAACCCTGAAAATTCATATTCATTCAATTTATCATACCACACTTTTGGCTTTAATTCTCTATAAATATCCAAGTCATAAGGGAAAATTACTATCGGAAACTCTAATCCTTTTGATTTATGAATTGTCATAATTTGAACAGCATTTTGACCTTCGGGCAAAGAAATACTTAAGTTGTTTTCTTTTAAGTCCCAATATTCAAGAAACTCTTGTAAAGAAACTCCCTTTTTGTTTTGAAATTCTAGAACAACATCTAAAAAAGAAATAATATAAGCATCTGCACTAATATGTAAATCAAATGATCTTAATAAATATTCAATAGAATTGTAAAATGAAAAACCGAAGAAATTTTGTAAATCAAAATTAACACCTAAATCTTTTAATTTTTCAAAAACATTATGGATATCCAAATGTATAATTGAATGGATAAATTCATGTTTATCAAGCTCTTTACTTTTAGTGTTTAAAATATAATAAATTGCATCTGTTAATGATTGTTTATCATCATTTCGATTAATATATTTTAAAAGATTTATTACAAACTGTATCTCAGCATTATTTTTGAGTAATAATGTTTCTGAAGATATTATTGGCACATTATTTTTTGTCAAGAAATCAGCAATTGCTATTCCTTCCTTCTTTTTTCTTACCAATAGACAAACATCAATCAAATTAAAATTTGAATCTAGGCTATTGATTACTTCTAAAACCTTATCTGGAATTACTAATTCTTTTTCTGAATCGTCTCTGTTTTTTTCAACTAATGAAATCTCCACATACCCTCCTTCTTTTGTGTTTATTTTCTGTTTGTTACCTTCTACATATATCTCTCTATATTCTTGTCCATTAAAAAATTCAGAAATGTGATTAAAAAATTCATTATTAAAATCAATAATATTTGAATAACTTCTATGATTAGTGTCTAGATTATACTTTGACATTGGAATTGAAAATGGATTGGCATCATTGGTTAGTTCTATAAATTGCTCTGCTTTACCTCCTCGCCATCTATAAATCGATTGTTTTGCATCGCCAACCAATAGTAGTTTTCCCTTTTCTCCACCTATAGACTCTGACACAAGAGCATTTTCTACCAATGGAATTAAATTTTGCCATTGCAATTCTGATGTGTCTTGCATTTCATCAATAAAAAAATATTGAAATTTTTCGCCTAAGCGCTCATAAATAAATGGAGCAGGCTCATTTTTTATTTGTTCCGATATTATTTGGTTAAATTCAGCATTTAAACGAATGTTATTTTGTTCTTTTATCTCGTTTAAAGAGTCGTTGATATGCTTCAATGTAGCCAATGGAATTAAACTTTTTAATACCAACTTGTTTAGTGTATATTTTTCATACAACTTTTCAGATTTCCAATACAATTCTAATAATGGAGGTAAAATTTCTTCAATTGCCGATTTTATATCATCTGATTTCGAATTGGAATAAAAAGTGTTTTCTTCAATTCTTTCTCTTAATTTGTTTTGGTCAAAAAAACCTGCTTTTGTAAAATTTTGAGAAAGATTCAAAAAGTGTTTTGGTAGCATTGAATAATAAAAATCTTTATGCTCCAAGCCCATTGATTCAATTACCTCAAGCCCTTCATTTCCAATTTCTTTAAATACTATTTCAATCTCAGTATTTTTTTCTATTAAGTTTTTTTTTAAATTTTTAAACTCGTTAATGGTCTTATCATCTAGTTTTTTTAACTGATTAATATCATTCTCATTTAATAAAATCTTAGCAAACTCCTTTAAGTCCATTGAAATATCCCAAGATTTATCATCTTCCGATTTTTCTAACGAATACTCAATTAAAACCTTCGTTAAGTTCTTATCCGATCCTATTTTAGAAATTAATAAATCAACGGCCTCAGCTAATAATTGATTAGCATCCATTTCAACTTCAAAATTGAGTGAAAGCCCTAAATCAAAAGAAAAATTTCGAATTAATCTATGCGTAAAAGCATCAATTGTAGTGATATTGAAACCTGAATAGTTTTGTAAAATTGTATTTAATATTCGTTTAGACCTTTGCTGGATAACCTCTTGATCTAGAGATGTTTCTTCTTCAATTTTATAAAGCATCTCTACTTTATTGCCTTCCGAAAAATCTTTTAAATTCTTTAAAACTCGTGCTTTCATCTCGGCTGCAGCCTTATTGGTAAATGTAATTGCTAAAATATTTTGAAAACGATATAAATTAAAATTTTCGCCAGTTGAAAGTAGTATTTTCAAGTACTCTTTTACTAGCGTAAATGTTTTACCGCTTCCAGCCGAAGCATTATAAATTTGAAAATTTGTAGAAGTTTGCATTGAATACTCAAATATAATGTAACTTCTTAGAATTATAAATTAATTACAAATAAACTTAGAGTTAGTGTTTAATTTCATTACCAAACCAAATGTATATTGAAAATGAGATAAAACCTTATGCTCTTTATCTCCCGAATGTTTATAAGTACCTTGTAGCCTTACCCCAAATTTTTTACCAAACCAATAATTTGTTCCTAGCCCAACATCAACCAATCCCCAACCTTTAGAGTCAATCCAAGTATAACCTCCTCCAACAAAAGCATAGGGTTTAAATTTTTCAGAATTTTGTAAAATATTATACTGAGCAGTAGCATCTATTGCAAAATACGAAGTGTTTTGTGTTTCAAAAACACCTATTTTAGTGATGTTATTCATTGAAATTGAAGCGTCAACTGAAAAACGGTTTTTTAAATGTCGAGTTATGCTTACTGTTGGTGCCGAAACATTCCAATGATCTTTTGCATTGGTAATTCCGCTAAAAAAGCCTCCGTTATTTCCAGTAAATTCTGATGGTTCGCCAGTTGGAAAAAAATCCACTGCATTTATTCCAATTCCTACTATCCATTTATTTTGAGAATCTTGAGAAAATGTAGTGTTAAAAACGAAGAAAAGTGAAATACTTATAACTACTTTTTTGTGGGGTAAAAAGTTCATAACTATATATTTGGGGTTTAATAGTTTTGCTAATTAACGGAAAAAATCTTTAAATCTTATAAAATGATTGAATTAATAATTTTCGTAAATCATTTTTAATTTTTTATATAATTCTTCTTTTATACTTGATGTTGACTTCTTAAAATGATTGTGCATATAACTAAAAATTAGAGTTTTACCTTTTTTTGTAGTTATATATCCACTCAAACAATAATTGTTAGATAAAGATCCTGATTTAGCATATATAAATGGAGTGTTCGACTTTTTATAATTTTTTAAAGTACCTGTTTCTCCAGCAATTGGAAAATAGTTCAACAACTTTTCTTTAGGTATTTCATTCAATATTTTATCTAACAAATAAACCATATCACTTGGTGAAAACAAATTATATCTAGACAATCCTGAGCCATCAACCCATCTAGGCGATTGTGGCAAATTATTGAGGTGGTTTTTTAATGAATAGTTTATTGCTTCTTTTACATTGTATTTACCAGACACTTCATTTCCAACTATTAACATTAGTTGTTCAGCAATAAAATTATTACTATCAACTAGTAATTTTTTGTAAATAGAATCCAAACTCTCACTATAAATCTTTTCAAAATTATAATCCTTATTTTGAACTAGCCTAACTGGTTTGTCAAGTTCATTTTCCAATAATTTTGCTGTTAATTGATTAGAGGTGACAAATGGAGTTTCGTAAGTCTTTTCTTTACTCAGTAGTGCAAAAAACTGGTTGCTATCAACTTCTCTTCTCCTCTCTAAAGAACTAACCAATTTCAAGTTCTCTTCTAAAAAACTTGAATTGGTTTCAATAGAATCAGTTGTAATACTATATTTAAATATATTTCCTTTTATTGGAAACAAACTCTTTTCTGACATATAATAGTATTGGTAATCATCCCAAGACCAGCCATTCCCATATTTCTTATCGTCTATTGTTTTGTCAATTAAATAAATGGTGTCTTTTGATTGTTTTAGAAAATCTAAAACTTTAGAGTTATCATATCCATTTAAAAAAGTTGGATCAGCAGTTCCTTGAATAATTAGTGAATCTTTGGTATGATAATAATTTAAACCAACTATTGAATCACCTAATTTTTTATGTGCAGTATAAAAAGTAAAAAGTTTGACATTGGACGCAGGAGTGAAATATTTACTTCCGTTGGTATTTATCAATTCCTTTTTCATTTCAGGATCATAGAGTACAAATCCTTTAAAAGAATTAGAAGTTTTGTTTTCCTTTTTTATTTCTTTTTGCAATTTATACACGGTTCCACATCCACTAAATAAAATCAGTAAACTAATGATAATAAAGTTTGTTATTTTAAAATTTTTCATGGAAAAAAGAATATTCTCAAATATAAGACTAAAAACAAAAAAGCCATTCATTTTAAAGAACGGCTTTTCTAATTTATTTATAAAGTCTTTTTAGTGTCTATTCACTCTTTTAATAGCAGTAGTAAAATCTTCTAAATCATTGTCATTTAATGCTAAATGTATCGCTTCATCAACAACTTTCTCAGCATTGTCAATTGGAAAACCAAGTCCAATAGCAACTTTTCTCAAAACAGATGCTTCATCACCAATAACTTCGTTGTCAATAAATATCATCTTAGTTAAATTATATAAACGCTCAATACGTCTATCATAATCTACAGGAGGATTCATTGGATATTTATCTGGATTTTTAAGAATCTCTTTTTGTTCCTTATCAGAAATATTTAATCTCCTCGCCATTCTATCTAATAATTTTTGCTCACCTTCGGTAATAATTTCATCTGCTAAAGCAAGTTTAACAATGTTAGCAAAATGCCCAATATCTCTTTTGTGAGCACCACTTGAATATAAATCTGAAATTGACATAATAATTTTTAATTTTTTAGTGCCACAAAGATACTTAAACAAAGTAAATTTTTAAATTATTCTCAAAGGTTTTTATCCCTAAAGTTTATCTTTGCTCAAAATATGATTAATTGAGTAAACAAAACATTGTTTCCGCTTATGAACAATCGTCAAAAATAAAGCAGATTGTTCAACAATTACAACAAGATAAAAACCATTTTCAACTATCGAATTTGGTCGGATCTTCGTTGTCTTTTGTTATTTCTACAACTTTTAAAAACGTTGAAAAACCTTTTTTATTAATTTTTAATGACAAAGAAGCCGCCGCCTATTATCTAAATGATTTAGAGCAACTTGTAGGTGATAAAAATGTACTTTTTTATCCAGGCTCATACAGAAGACCTTATCAAATTGAACAGACCGATAATGCCAATGTGCTTTTACGTGCCGAAGTCTTAAATAGAATAAATTCACGTAAAAAACCTGCAATCATTGTTACCTATCCTGATGCGCTGTTTGAACAAGTTATCACAAAACGAGAATTAGAAAAAAGCACTTTAAAATTAAGTGTAGGAGAAGATATTTCTTTGGATTTTGTCAACGAAATGTTGTTTGAATACAATTTTAAACGTTCAGATTTTGTTACCGAACCTGGAGAATTCTCTGTGCGTGGAGGAATTATTGATGTGTTCTCTTTTTCTAATGACGAACCTTATAGAATTGAATTTTTTGGAGACGAAGTCGATAGTATCCGAACTTTTGATATCGAAACACAATTATCTTCTGAAAAACTGACCAAAATCAACATTATGCCTAATGTTGAGAATAAAATGTTGGATGAAAAACGCGATAGTTTTTTAAAATACATCCATTCAAAAACAGTTGTGTTTGTAAAAAACACTAACCTTCTTAAAAACAGGCTTGATAAACTTTATGAAAAAGCAATAATTGCTTTTGAAGAACTTTCAAAAGAGATAAACCATGGAAAACCAAACGAATTATTTTGCAATGGAGATTTAATTGAAGAGCAGTTAAATGATTTTTCTTTAATAAAAATAAATAATTCTAATGTTGAAAAAGATAGTTTAGAGTTCAACACTAAACCTCAACCATCATTCAATAAACAATTTGATTTATTGATTGAAAACCTTCTTGAAAATACGAATAAAGGAATCGAAAATTACCTATTGTGCGACAATGAAAAACAAGCCAAACGTTTTGATGATATTTTTGCTGATGTTGAGCAAAAAGTAACCTATACAACGATTGTATTCCCCTTATATCAAGGCTTTATTGACTTGGACAATAAAATTGCTTGTTATACCGATCATCAAATTTTTGAAAGGTTCCACAAATTCAGATTAAAAAATGGTTATGCTAAAAAGCAAGCAATTACTCTCAAAGAATTAAACAGTCTTGAGATTGGAGATTTTGTAACACATATAGATCATGGTATTGGAAAATTTGGAGGTTTACAAAAAATAGATGTTGAAGGAAATCAGCAAGAAGCAATAAAATTGATGTATGGTGATAGAGATGTGTTGTACATCAGTATTCACTCTTTACACAAAATTTCAAAATACAATGGCAAAGATGGAAAGGCGCCCAAAATGTATAAATTGGGTTCTGGAGCATGGAAAAAACTGAAGCAAAAAACCAAAACTAGAGTTAAGAAAATCGCTTATGATTTAATTCAGTTATATGCAAAGCGAAAAATGCAAAAAGGAATTCAATATGGACCTGACACCTCTATGCAACATGAGTTAGAGGCAAGTTTTATGTACGAAGATACTCCAGATCAGTTCACAGCAACCAAAGATGTAAAGACTGATATGGAAAGCGAACAGCCAATGGATAGATTGGTGTGTGGAGACGTTGGTTTCGGCAAAACTGAAGTTGCTATAAGAGCCGCATTTAAAGCAGTTGATAATGGTAAACAAGTTGCTATTTTAGTTCCGACTACTATTCTTGCATTTCAGCATTTCAAAACATTTACACAGCGTTTAAAAGATTTTCCAGTAACCGTAGATTATTTAAACCGATTTAGGACTACCAAACAACGGAACGAAGTTTTAAAAGGTCTAGAAAATGGTGCTGTAGATATTGTGATTGGAACGCATCAACTAGTAAGTAATAAAATAAAATTTAAAGATTTAGGGCTTTTAATTGTTGACGAAGAGCAAAAATTTGGAGTTTCAGTTAAAGATAAATTGAAAACTATCAAAGCCAATGTAGATACGCTTACATTAACAGCAACTCCTATTCCAAGAACGTTACAATTTAGTTTAATGGCTGCAAGAGATTTATCAGTCATAAATACTCCTCCTCCAAACAGGCATCCTATTGATACGCAAGTCATCAGATTTACTGAAGAAACAATTCGTGATGCTATTCAATATGAAATATCTCGTGGCGGTCAAGTGTTTTTTATTCATAACAGAATAGAAAACATAAAAGAAGTTGCTGGAATGTTACAGCGTTTACTTCCTGATGCTAAAATTGGGATTGGTCATGGACAAATGGAAGGTAAAAAGTTAGAAAAACTAATGCTTTCGTTTATGAATAACGAGTTTGACATTCTTGTTTCTACTACCATTGTTGAAAGTGGTTTGGATGTGCCAAATGCCAATACTATTTTCATCAACAATGCAAATAATTTTGGACTTTCTGACTTACATCAAATGCGTGGACGTGTTGGGCGATCTAACAAAAAAGCATTTTGTTATTTCATCACGCCTCCTTATCACATGATGACAACTGATGCTCGAAAACGTATTGAAGCGCTCGAATTATTTTCTGAATTGGGAAGCGGAATAAACATTGCAATGAAAGATTTAGAAATTCGTGGTGCTGGAGATTTATTGGGCGGAGAACAAAGCGGATTTATAAATGATATAGGTTTTGATACCTATCAGAAAATATTAAATGAAGCCATTGAAGAATTGAAAGAAAATGAGTTTAAAGAGTTGTATGATGACAAAAACACTAAAAAAGAGTATGTAAAAGAAGTTCAAATTGATAGTGACTTTGAAATTTTAATTCCTGACGATTATGTGAGCGTAATTTCTGAACGACTTAGTCTTTATAATAATCTTGGGGAATTAAAAACCGAAGAAGAATTAAAAGTATTTGAAAACGAATTAATTGATAGATTTGGTGAAATACCAACTCAAGTTATCGATTTATTAAACAGTGTTCGTATCAAATGGCTTGCAAAAGAATTAGGCTTAGAGCGCATTATTTTAAAGCAAAAAAGAATGATTGGTTATTTCATTTCCGACCAGCAAAGTGATTTTTATCAAACCGAAAATTTCACTAGAGTTTTAACTTATATGCAACAAAACTCTAAAACGTGTGTAATGAAAGAAAAGCAAACCAAAAATGGTTTACGATTGTTAATCACATTTATTCATATAGATTCGGTAGAAAAAGCATTAACTGTTTTAAGCAAAATATAGATGCAAAAAAATCACACACAACATCTATCTGGATTGCTATTAGCAACACTTTTTATTAGTACTTCTGGTGTTTTAGGGAAGTATATTGCAATGCCTTCGGAAGTGATTGTGTGGTTTCGATCAGCTTTTGCAGCAATTTTTCTATTCATTTTTTGCAAGTACAAGAAGTTTAATTTGAAGTTGAACAGCAAAAAAGATTATGTGCCGTTTACAATTAGCGCACTGTTTATGGCTGCACATTGGATTACCTATTTCTATGCTTTGAAATTATCTAACGTAGCATTAGGAATGCTTTCCCTGTTTACTTTTCCTGTAATTATTGCATTATTAGAGCCACTTTTTATTAAAACTAAATTCAATCCAATTCACATAGTTTTAGGAATTTTAGTTTTTATTGGTGTTTATATTTTAGCGCCAAATTTTGACCTTGAAAGCAACCAAATTAAAGGAATTTTATTCGGTGTTTTATCTGCCTTTTGTTATGCTATTAGGATATTGATATTAAAACAACATGTAACCAACTACAACGGCACCGTTTTGATGCTATATCAAACTCTAATTATCACCATTTGTATTGTTCCAATACTATTCATTTTTGATGTTTCGGCATTGGAAACTCAATTGCCATATTTACTTTTATTAGGTTTATTAACTACTGCTATTGGTCATAGTTTATTGGTACATTCTTTAAACTATTTCTCTGTTTCTACGGCAAGTATTATAGCGAGTGTACAACCTATTTTTGGAATTATTTTGGCCTATTTTTTCTTAAACGAAATACCAACTTGGAACACCTTTTGGGGCGGATTGTTGATTCTTTCTACTGTGGTGATTGAGAGTGTAAGATCTAAAAAGGGTTAACTATTAACATAAAAAGAACAATTCATGAAAAAATTATTGCTTTTAAGTATTATTATATTATCATCTTGTAGCTCTGATAAAAAAACAGAACTGATAATTAACAACAATTCCACAGTGTTAATTGATACTTTAAAAATCATTTATGGTACCGAAAAAGAGTATAAAGAGTCAATAAAAACAAATATTAACTCATACGATAGTTTAAAAACAATATTAGATATGAATATTGTCGGAATTGATGGTTCATATTTTATTGAAATAGTACAAGAGGGAAAAAAAAGAAGTAAAACATTTGGGTATTATACAAACTCTTCATTTGAAAATTATACCTATACTATAAAAGTTGAAAAAGATACGTTATTAATAAATAAAGATATTTTAAAATAACAGTTAATATATTATAAAAACCCAATTGTAAACAGTTGGGTTTTATTTATCAAACAACCTCAAACATCTTCCCTTGAAGCGGTCTTAAGACACCTTTCATTTCTAAGTTAAATAGCAATGTCGCCATTTTATAAACTGGTATTTGACACTCTAGCGCAATAGCATCTAAATATTGCTTGCCGTTTTTGAGTAAATAGTCATAAACTTTTTGTTCGTCAGTAGTTAACTCAACAAACAGTTGTTTTTGTTTCGCAACGTGCTGCTGAGAGGTTACTTCCCAATTCAAAGCCTCCACTAAATCTTGTGCAGAAGTTAAGATTGCTGCTTTATTTCTTTTAATCAAATTATTACAACCTTTACTCAAACTATCAGTTGTTTTCCCAGGAACTGCAAAGACTTCTCTGCTATACGAATTGGCAATATCTGCAGTAACCAACGAACCACCTTTTTCAGCAGATTCAATAATAATAGTCGCTTCAGAGATACCTGCCACAATTCTATTGCGTTTTAAAAAATGTTCGCGAAGTGGCTCTTCATCATGCCAAAACTCAGTGTAGAAACCGCCATTCTCATTTACTTGGTTTATGTATTTTTTATGTGTTTTAGGATATATTTGTTCCAATCCATGCGCCAACACTCCAATGGTTTGCAAGTTGTTTTTCATCGCTGCTTTTTGGGCTGCAATATCAACTCCGTAAGCAAAACCGCTTACAATTACTGGATTGTAATGTACAACCTCTTCAATAAATTGATTGATAAAGTCTCGACCATAATTGGTCATTTTTCTGGTTCCAACAATACTTATGATTCGTTGATTTTGTTGGTTTATATTTCCATCTTGAAATAATAAAATTGGTCCGTCAGGACAATGTTTTAATCGGTTTGGAAAATCATCATCTTGAAAGTAAGTAGTTTTGATATTGTGTTTAGAAATATACTTAAACTCCTTTTCGGCATTCAACAAATATTTTTTATCAGTTAAGTTTTTTAAAGTCAAACTTCCAATGCCATTTATCTTTTCTAAAATAGTTCGTTTTTCAGAAAAAACATTTTGAGCACTTCCACAATGAGCAATTAATTTTTTAGCATTTATATCTCCAATTCCTTTGACTTTTTGAAGTGCCAAAACAGCAATTAATTCTTCTTCATTCATAGTATTTTACAATTTTTGAACAAGATACAAAACTTCAATAAAAGTATAACTCCCACAGATTATTATCCGTAGGAGTTACTGAAAAAACTAGAGATTAGTTATAATTTTCTATTTAAAAACTATGTCTTATACTCAACTTTAAAGGGTTCCCTTTATTGAGCAATAATGATGTGCCGTCTACTTCATAATCAGCACCAACTTCTGGTTTTATTTTTATTTTTTCCCAAGTAAATACTGGAAATTCAACTCCAATTGAAGTTTTCTTATTTAATTGAATGTTAAATCCACTATAAATACTTGCTTCAACTCCAGATGTTTTGTCTTTTAAATTACCATTTTTTTGATTTCCAAACATAAAGTAACCTTTCAGTCCATTGACCCATTGCGTATCACCACTATGAGAAATAGGTGTGTGAATTTGAACTTTTGGACCAACCATTACTGTGCTTGTTTTAAAATCATTAAAACTGGTGCCTATGTATGATATTCCTCCTCCAATATATGTATCACTTTTCTTATCGCTTATTCTTTTTAAATATTCTACTCCTGCACAATAACTAACATCTTCAAAATCATTTTGAAAGCCTAAACCAACATTATATCCAATTGTTTGATCAGGTTGTTCTAATGGGTCAATATAAGACACATCTTCATCATCATTGCCTTTATCACAACATTCAGCAGTTACTTTCACTGTAATTTTTTCTTTTATTGGACTATAAATATAGTCAGGAGGTGTAGTTACAAATGGTGCTTTTCTTTTCCAACTATCAATTGGCCAAGCGTTAGGGTTTTTAACTAAATCTAATGGTATATTATATCTTACAATACCTCTTTTGAGTTCGTTAGTTTTATCTTTCCTACATTTACAATTAAACCCTATTCTAATTATTACTATAGGACCTATATGATCTTCAATAATTTCATTCCCATCATTATCTGAATTAGAACTTATTTCTCCATAGTAATATTCAGTGCAATAAGTTGATGTTCCTTCATAATCAAATAATACTTCTTTTGAAGGGCTTATCAACTTATCAAAAAATTTCCCAGACTCAGTTTTGGCAAGATCTGCTAAAATTGATAAACCTTCACCTGATAAAGTTTCTCCATCAAATAAATTTGGAGCCTTCTCTTTGGCTTTGTTCAATAAAGCACTTGACCCTTTTCCAAAAGCATATTTTGCAATTGCTTTAGCAAAATCATCAGCGTCACCACCTTCTTTTTGCACTTCGTCTAATAGGGATAAAATCTTAACACCATCAGTGAGGTAACCAAATCCAAAAGTTTTTAATGTTGATCCAAAAACTTTTACAGTAGTTTCAGCACTCTTTTTTATTCCGCTTTTTATCCGCTCTGTTTCCATTAATAAACTTCCATAATTTATTGCTTTAGAAAGGCACTCATAATCTTGAGAAGAACCATAGTCATCAGTAACTTCAATATCTTCATCTACTCTTACATCTTCGCCAGAAGTAGATTTATATTTATTATGTGCCTTACTTTTAATATCATTCAAGTCAATCATTTCTTTAACTTGTGCTTCAACGTTAACATATCCACTTAAAAAAAAGAGAAGTGTTAATGTTCTAATAATCTGTTTTGTTTTCATAATGGTTAGTTTTAGTGGTTAGTATATGGTAATTTTTAGAAAAATAATTCTAAAAAATTTATAAAAGTCTGAATTACAACCTCCTAAATATACAAATAAAATTATTGTTAATAAATATGATAACTTTTTTTCAGTCAAGAATATGATTTTTTTACATTTGTTTTCGAATGAAATTAGCCACTTACATAAGCGACCTTTTATACAGATATGACTGTGTGATTATTCCTAATTTCGGAGGTTTTATTACTAATGAAATTTCTGCTAAAGTCAATCATTTTACGCATACTTTCTATCCCCCAAAAAAACAAATTACTTTCAATAGTCACTTGAAAAATAATGATGGTTTATTAGCTAATTACATTGCTTCAGTTGAAAAAATCCCTTTTAATGATGCTGTTTCTAAAATTGACAAGCAAATTTCTATCTGGACACAATCACTTGAAAAGGAGTCTATTGAAATTCAAAACGTAGGTGTAATTTCTTTAAATAAAGATGCAAAATTAATTTTTGAACCTTCAACTACTGTTAATTATCTAACAAACTCTTTTGGACTTAACTCTTTTAATTCACCTGCAATTAAACGCTTAGAATATAAGGCTAAAGCAAAAAATCTAGAGCCAGTAGTTCCTATTGTTAGTGAAGAAAAAAGAAGAAGAAAAACTCCTGTTTTCTTAAAATATGCAGCTACTGCTGCAGTCTTATTTGCTGTTGGAAGTTTTGGTTGGAATACCTATAACAATAATCAATACCAACAACAATTATTAGCCGAACAAGAACAGCAAGCAAGCGTTGAAAAGAAAATTCAAGAAGCAACTTTTGTTATTCAAAATCCGCTTCCTGCTATTACTTTAAATGTTGCTAAAGAAGTTCAAAATTATCATATTATTGCTGGAGCATTTAGAGAACCAGCAAATGCACAAAAGAAGGTAAATCAATTGATTAAAAAAGGGTTTGATGCACAAATACTTGGTGTAAATAAATGGAATCTAACGCAAGTTTCATACGCAAGTTATGCTGACAAATTTGAAGCATTAAAAAGCCTTAGAAAAATTAAGCGCACTGATTCTTCAGATGCTTGGCTACTCGTTAAAGAGTTTTAGTCAAAAACCTGCTTCAGACTTCATAAAAAAATACTCCTTTCTTACTTTGCAACTATTTTCCTTTGCTATATCTTTGCAAAAAAAATAACAGATGGTAACTTCAAAACACCCTAAAGAATCTTTAACTATACTTACCGATATGGTTTTGCCTGGCGAAACTAATGCATTAAACAACCTATTTGGAGGAGAATTATTAGCAAGAATGGATAGAGCGTGTAGTATTGCTGCGCAAAGACATTCACGCAGAATTGTTGTTACAGCATCTGTAAATCATGTGGCTTTTAACAAGGCGGTTCCTGTTGGAAGTGTTGTAACGCTTGAGGCTAAAGTTTCTCGTGCTTTTAAATCTTCTATGGAAATTTATGTTGATGTGTGGATTGAAGATAGAGAAACTGGTCAACGTACTAAGGTTAATGAAGGAATATATACGTTTGTCGCTGTAGATAGAACTGGAATGCCAGTAAAAGTTCCTCAGATTGTTCCAGAAACTGAGTTGGAACAAGAACGTTTTGACGGCGCATTGAGAAGAAAACAGTTGAGTTTATTGCTTTCTGGAAAAATGAAGCCAGAACAAGCTACTGAATTGAAAGCTTTGTTTGAAAAATAATTACATTTTATAAATCCAACTTGCTGGATTTAAGTGTGTTGTGTTTTTCCATACCTGAAACTTGAGTATAGTTTTCTTAGATATTTTATCGGTATAAACCTTCCCTATTTTCTGTTTAGTAGTTACTTTATCACCTTTTTTAACCAATATTGTTTCGAGATTATTATAAAGCGTAATATAGTTTCCATGCTGTATATATACTGCTTTTTTTCCACTTACTGATTGAATTTGTAAGACAACTCCATCAAAAACTGCTCTTACTATCGCGTTTTTCTCGGTTCTTATATGTACACCGTTACTTTCAATCGTTATTCCTGGTAAAGTTTCATGTTTCTGTTTTCCATAGCGCCTTGTAACTACTCCTTTTTCTAATGGCCAAGGCAACTTACCTTTGTTTTCTTCAAATTTTGTCGCCAACACTTTCGCTTCAGCAGTTAAAGTAAATCCTTTTGAACTTCCTTTATTGTTGTTAGATTTGTTTATTGCAGCCTGAATAATCTTCTTAATTTTATTATCAATTCTTCTTTCTTCTCGCTGTTTCTTCTTTATTTCTGCAATATACTTTCGTTCTTGTTTTTTTACTTTATCCAGTACTTTTTGTTGTTCTTCTCTACGTTCTTCAATTTTTTCTTGTTCTTTTTTACTTTCTGCTGCAAGAACTTCTTTCTCTTTTTTTCTGACGTTTAATGTGTCATTTAATACCTCTAAATCAGTTGTTTTCTTACTTATTTGTTGTCCTTGAGCCCTTCGAAAATCAGTATATTGTTTCATATACTGCAAACGTTTATAGGCTTGATGAAAGTTTTGAGAAGAAAGTAGAAACATAATTCTACTATTCTGTGATTTACTTTTATAAGATTTGTAAATCATATCAGCATAATCTTCTTTTAATTCTTTTAATTCCTTTTTCAGATTTTTTATTTGCTTTTCATTACTTCTTATCTCATTATTCAATGCTCTACCTTCGGCATTAAAAGCAGCAATCAACTTCTTTTGAGCGTTAACTTGTAAATTAATTTCTGATAATAGCTCTAATTCTGTTTTTTTAACTGATCTTGTTTGAGACAACAAACTTCTTATTTTAGAAACCTCTTCTTGAAGTGCTTTTCGTTGCGTTTCCAATTCCTTTTTTGTTTGAGAAAAAGAACTCAAACAAATAAAAAAGACTCCAAAAAATAGAAAATACTTACCTTTTTTCATCCAACTTTATTTCTTTGTATCCTGATGGAATGCTAAATGGAAATTTTACTTTTTTGTCAAACTCTAATGAACGGTATTCTAAATCTAAAAGAGTTCTGTCTGTTTTTTCAACAGCAACAATATTAATTTTTTTCGGAAATATTTCTCCATCAATATTTTGATATTCTGGATACGAAACGGTTAATTTTTTTTGTTCTATTGGTTGTCTTATTTCTTGTTTTTCTACTTTAAAGTTTGTAGGATTTAACCAAAAGAAGATGTCAAACAATTTATCCTGTCTTTTAGGTTCCAATAAGTACGAATCAACATCGATTGATGAATCATAACGTTTACCATTTAAGTCAAGTACTGTTTGTCCAACAATTAGGTTTTGAACTTTTTCAAAATCAACTTCAGTCCCTAAAAAATTACTCAACAAACTAAAATCACCATCAAAATATGTCTTATTGATTTTTTCATAATAACTAACTCTATCAGGAGTTATCAAAACTTTTGCCAACGGAATACCTAAAACTGTTCCGCTCATCCATATAGCCTTATCTTTTTCCATTCTCAATTTTACAGTAATTGATTGAGAGTTTTTCTTGTCTTTATATTTTGCTTTTAAACGTGCAGAAATAGTATTCTTGTCAAAAGTGTTGCTGTAATGATTTTTAATGATTTTTTTCGAAGACATAGATTTAACAGGTGAACTAGTAACAACTTTTTGAGTTTTACAAGATATTACTAGTAATAATAGTAAAATAGAATATGAAATTCTTTTTATAGTCATTGATTCTTTTTAGTTCTTAATTCTTCAATTATTTTTAAATGTTCTTGCTTCTTAATAGGTTGATTTGTTTCTTGATAACATTTTATTAATTGTTGATGAAACGCAATTAATAATTTATTATCATCAAATACAAAATCAATGCCAGTATTTAAAACGTCAATTGCTTCACTATATTTTTTTTGATGTGATAGCGCATAAGAATTCATTAGATATATTGATGGTTGAGCGGGAAATAAATCCAATCCTTTATTACTATAAATCAATAGATTATTAAAATTCTTCACCTTCAATTCCTCAGTTAAAATCTTATTTAAAACAGTATATTTTTTCTCTGATTCAAATTGCTCTTTCAATTCGACCAATGAATTTAATTGATTTTCATTTGTTTTTTCCTTGACTCTATTTCTTTTTTGATTTAAGTCAATAACTTCTCGATACCTGTCAAATTTTGAAGAATAAAACCCTTTCTTTTCAAGTTCAATCATATAGTTAATAGCAGTGCTATAATCTTTTTTTCTAATATATAAAGGGATTATTTCTTCAGCAACTTTTGGGTTGAATGAAATCAACTTTTTTTGGATAGCAATCGCATTATCCAATTGATATAATCTTAAATAAATATTTTTAGCATGTTCAAGGTACCAATAGTTATTTGGTTCCTTCTTTAAAATTTTATCTAAATATAGTTGAGCTTCTGAAAATTTATTAAGTAAATAGTAGTTTTTTGATAATTCAAAAGTAATTGAATTATTATTTTTAAATAAATCTTGACATATTTCGAGTTCAATAATTGCTTTTGAATAATTACCTATAGCTTTATATTTAAGAGCTTCAAAATAATGATTTTCGAACTTTATTTGATTGTCATCGGCATCTTCTAATAAAGTAAGTCCTTCATCTTGTGAAAAAGACATAAAAAAAGCGCAAAAAAACAGTACGTTTAGTAAAATATTTGCGCTTTTTTTAATCATGTTTTTTAAATCATTTCTGAATAATCTCCAATACTTACTGAAGTAAACTTGCCATTATATTTAGCATGATGTCCAATCATAGCGTTGTCTAGATTTGCATCACATATTTGCACATTAGATTGGATTAATGAATTCTTTATCGTTGAATTTTCAATTACACTATTTTCTCCCAATGATACAAATGGACCAACAGTTGTATTTTTTAAAACCACATTAGCTCCAATATAACAAGGTTGAATGATTGTTGAATTTTCTAATTTAACATCTGATGAAGTCAAGTTTTTACCATCTTTTTCTAATAGTTCCAAAACTTTAGAGTTTGTTTCAACAGTTACATTTTTATTACCACAATCCATCCATTCACTAACTGTTCCTGGAACAAATTTCAATCCTTTTTGCTTCATATTCTCTAAAGCATTCGTTAATTGATATTCGCCTTTATCTTTAATATCATTATCTAATAAATATTGAATTTCATCTTTTAAAATGCTTCCTTCTTTGAAGTAATAAATTCCAATAATTGCAAGATCAGAAACAAACTCCTCAGGTTTCTCAACAAAATCAGTGATGATTCCGTCTTGTAACTTTACTACTCCAAATGCACGAGGGTCTTCAACTTGCTTAACCCAAATTGCTCCATCAGAATTAGAATCTAGTGTGAAATCTGCTTTAAAAAGAGTATCAGCAAATGCAACTACACATGGACCATCAAGGGCATCTTTTGCACAATTAATTGCATGAGCAGTTCCAAGAGCTTGCTCTTGAACGTAAACACTCCCTTTAGCATTTAAATCTTTTGCAATTTTTAATAATCTTTCTTCAGTATCTCCAGGAAAACCTTTTGCTACTGGACCAATAATAAATGCTATTTCATCTATTTTTTGATTTACCACTTGTGTAATATCTTCAACCAATCTTTGAACAATAGGTTTTCCTGCAATTAGTGTAAGTGGTTTAGGTGTTGTAAGTGTGTGTGGGCGTAATCTTGATCCGATTCCCGCCATTGGGACTATAATTTTCATAAAATTTTTAATTGAATTACTGCAAATATACAATTCTGAATGAATTATTAATAAACCTCTTAAAAGATCAATTATTCTTATCAAATTAAAAATCAATAATTTGATAAAAATATTGTTAAGTTTTTACGAAATTGATGAAGATTTTCTAAAGTTTTTCATAAAAATGTTGTAAATTGAGGCTCATTTAAAATTTTTACTAACCTAAACTAATAATTATTATGAAAACGAAACTACTCGTGCTCATTTTTTTAATGAGTTCTTCAATTCTTTTGTCTCAAAATCATTGGCAAAAAACGTCTTTTAACAATTCAAAACCAATAAAAGAAAGTAAAATCAATTTACCTACCAATCAAACTTTTCAATTGAATATTGAAAGCCTAAAACAATCTTTAATAGCTTCACCGCACAGAGATGTCGCGAGAAATCAATCATCAGTAATTGTAACTTTTCCAAATTCTGATGGATATTTTGAAAAGTATAAAATATTTGAAGCCCCTGTTTTAAGCCCTGAACTTGCTGCTAAATACCCAAATATTAAATCTTATGCAGGTCAAGGAATTGACGATCCTACTTCAGTGATTAGATTTAGTATCTCACCAAAAGGTTTTCAAAGTATGGCTTTTTCCGCTAATAGACCAGCAACATTTATCGAGTCTTTAACTGAAGATAATTCATTATATAGTGCATTTACTAGAGATGAAAAAACAAATTATAAAGATGATTTTGAATGTCAGGTAACTGAAGACATGAACAGAAAGTTTGATATTAATAACAGTACTTCTATGAGAAATGCTGATGATGGAATATTAAGAACTTATAGACTGGCTGTTTCTACAACAGGAGAATATACTGCCTACCATGGAGGAACAAAGGCTGGAGCACTCGCTGCAATCAATGCTACTATGACTCGTGTTAATGGTATTTTTGAAGTTGATTTTAACGTAACAATGGTATTAATATCTAATACTGATGATGTTATTTATACAAATTCAGGTAGTGATCCATATACATCAACTGGAAGTTACAATGGTCAACTTCAGTCTACATTGACAAGCAATATTGGAGAAGCTAACTATGATATAGGTCACTTATTTGCAAGAACATCTAATAATGGTAATGCTGGTTGTATAGGATGTGTATGTGTTAATGGTAGTAAAGGAAGTGGATGGACAGCTGGAAATACTCCTGAAGGAGATTTCTTTGATGTTGATTATGTTGCCCATGAAATGGGTCATCAATTTGGAGCAAATCATACTTGGACATTTAATGGAAATGAAGGTACAAATGTACAAGTAGAACCTGGAAGTGGAACTACAATCATGAGTTATGCAGGAATTACCGGTTCAAATACTGATGTAGAACAAAATGTAACTCCTAATTTTCATGCTGTTTCTATTGAGCAAGTAACTGATTATATTAAAACTACTAGTTGTCAAACTAACACGAATACAGGTAATGCTGTTCCTAGTGTAAATGCTGGATCAAACTATACAATCCCTAAAGGCACTGCCTTTGTTTTAGATGGATCTGCAACTGACGCAGATACTCCATCAAACGCATTAACTTATAGTTGGGAACAAATGGATGAAAACAACGCTTCTTCAACTATTCCAAGTGCAACTGCCACAACTGGTGTAGCTTTTAGAGCTTATGAACCAACTTCAAATACATCTAGATATTTTCCTAGATTAGAAACTATAAAAACTGGAGCAACATCATGGAAGTGGGAAGTTGTACCAAATGTTGCTAGGACTCTAAATTTTAGGTTAACTGTTAGAGATAATGTTGCTGGCGGCGGTACCAACAATAGTGATGATATGGTTGTAACAGTTAATGGAACTGCTGGGCCATTTATTCTAAATTCTCCAAACACCAATGTATCTTGGAATGCTGGAACAACTCAAACCGTAACTTGGGATGTTGCTGGTACTACTGGAAATGGTGTAAATGCAGCAAATGTTGACATCTATTTATCTACCGATGGTGGAGATACATATCCTATCACTTTAGCTTCTGGAGTACCAAATGATGGTTCTCACGATATCGTAGTTCCAAATAATCAAGGAAGTGCTAATAGAATCATGGTAAAAGGTTCAAACCATATTTTCTTTGATATTTCAAATACTAACTTTACAATTGCTGGTCAAGCTGTCTGTAATGCTACGGTTCCTACTGGATTAGCCGCGTCAAATGTTGCAACTAATTCTGCATCCTTGAATTGGGATGCTGTTCCAGGAGCAACTTATGATGTACGTTATAGAGTTGTTGGAACTTCAAGTTGGACAACAAACGCTGTTACAGGAAATTCAACTTCATTAAGTGGATTAACTGCACTAACAAATTATGAAGCACAAGTAAGAAGCAAATGTAGTGGAGGAAGTAATTCAGCTTACAGCAATTCAGTAAGTTTTACTACAACTGATGTGCAACTAAATTATTGCTCTTCAATCGGAAATATGAGTTATCAAACTGCTGTATCAAGAGTAATTTTTGGCTCTATTGATAATGCTGACGGTCCTGCTAAAGATGTAGCTTATGAAGACTTTACAAATCTTAGTACAACTGTTACGCAATCTTCTTCTGAAAATTTAACTGTCTATGTTAATACTGATGGTAATTATAGAGTCGATGCATTTGCATGGATAGATTGGAATAGAGATGGAGATTTTACCGATAGTGGAGAGGCTTACGACCTAGGAAATATAAGTAACGTTGCTAATGGAGCATTACCAACTTTATCAATTTCTATTCCAGCAAACGCACAACTTGGTGCAACTAGAATGAGAGTGTCTGCAAAATATAACTCAAATCCATCTCCTTGTGAAACAGGTTTTGATGGTGAAGTTGAAGATTATACTGTAATTGTTCAAAGTACAGGGCCAGACACTACTGCTCCTGTAATAACATTAAATGGTGCAGCCACTATTAATATTACCGAAGGAGATTCTTATACTGACCAAGGCGCAACTGCTACTGATAATGTTGATGGTGACATTACTGCAAATATAGTTACTACTGGTTCAGTAGACACAAATACTGTTGGTACATATCAAATTACTTATAATGTAAGTGATGCTGCTGGAAATAATGCGACTCCTGTAATTAGAACTGTGAATGTAAATGCATTTGTTGATAATGTAGCACCAGTAATTACTCTAATTGGTAATGCTACAATTGATATTGATTTAGGAGATTCTTATACTGACCAAGGCGCAACTGCTACTGATAATGTTGATGGAAACCTAACTTCTAGTATTGTAACTACAGGCTCTGTTGATACCAATACTGTTGGTACATATCAAATTACTTATAATGTAAGTGATGCTGCTGGAAATGCTGCAACTCCTGTTATTAGAACAGTAAATGTATCTGATCCTAATAGTGGTTCTACTACTACTCTACATGAAGGTTTCTTTGAATCTGGATGGGACGGATGGCAAGATGGCGGAAGTGATTGTGCTAGAGTCAATTCATCTAGATCTTTTGAGGGAAGTTATTCAATCAGAATTAGAGATAACTCTGGAACAAGTTCGGCAATGACGTCTGAAACATTTAATTTAACTCCTTATGATCAAGTTGAATTTATGTTCCATTTCTATCCTAACTCTATGGAAAATGGTGAAGATTTTTGGTTGCGTTACTATAATGGTTCTTCATGGTCTACTATCGAAACTTACGCAAGTGGAACAGATTTTAACAACAATACGTTCTATTCTGCTACTGTAATGCTGGATGCAAACAATGTAAACTTTGCTTCTAACTCACAATTTAGATTACAATGTGATGCTTCAGGAAATGCAGATAGGATTTATATTGACCAAGTTACCATTAAAGGAATTATTGGTTCGGGAAGAACAACTAGAAGTGGTAATACAATTACTCCATTAGGTTCTTTAAGTACTGATAGGTCATCTACGATTGAAACTGAAGAAGACTTTATGATTTATCCTATTCCTGCTAAAAATTATTTAACTATTCAATTATTAGATAATTCGGAAGGAACTTATAAAATTGTAAATATGCTTGGACAAACTGTTAAATCTGGAAATGTTTCAGAAAGCGCAGTAAATGTTGCTGATTTACGTGTTGGGCTTTATATCATCGAAGTAAATGATGGTGAAGAAGTAATGACTAGAAAATTCATTAAAGAATAATAATTAATCTAATTATAACCTGAAAAAACCCAAGCAATTGCTTGGGTTTTTTGTTTCTTTGCTATATGAATTATCTAACAGTAGAAAACATCTCTAAAAGTTATGGTGAAAGGGTTTTGTTTCAAAACATTTCATTCGGAATAAATAAAGATCAAAAAATTGCTTTTGTTGCTAAAAATGGTACTGGAAAAACCTCTATTTTAAATATTGTTGCTGGATTAGACTCATCAGATACTGGACAAATTTCTTCAAGAAAAGGCTTACAATTAGCCTATCTTTCGCAAGAGGATAAACTGGATGATAATTCAACAATAGAAGAAGCCATTTTTTCTTCTGATAATCCTATTCTAAAGATAATTGAGCAATATGAAAATGCAATAAAAATCCCTGAAAATGAAACTGCTTATCAAAAAGCATTTGAGTTGATGGAATTACACAATGCTTGGGATTTTGAAACGCAATACAAACAGATTCTTACAAAACTTAAATTTCCTGATTTAACATTAAAAATTGCAACCCTTTCAGGAGGACAAAAAAAGAGATTATCATTAGCAATTATATTAATTAACAAGCCAGATTTGTTGATTTTAGATGAACCAACAAATCATTTAGACTTAGAAATGATTGAATGGCTGGAGAATTACTTTAAAAAAGAAAAAATCACTCTTTTTATGGTTACGCATGATCGTTATTTTTTAGAGCGTGTGTGTAATGAAATTTTTGAATTGGATGAAGGGATTTTATATAAATATAAAGGGAATTACTCATATTATTTAGAAAAAAAAGAAGAGCGTATACAACAAGAGCAAACAGAACTTGGAAAAGCAAAAAATCTTTTTAAAAAAGAATTGGATTGGATGCGTAGACAACCAAAAGCAAGAACTACAAAATCAAAATCTCGTATTGATGATTTCTATGAAATAAAAGATAAAGCCCATAAAAGAAGAAATAATCACACTGTTCAATTGGAAATAAATATGGAGCGTCTTGGAAATAAGATTCTTGAACTTCATAAAATTTCAAAATCTTTTGACGAATTGTCAATTTTAAACAAGTTTGAATACGTTTTTAAAAGAGGTGAACGTATTGGAATTATTGGAAAAAATGGGACAGGGAAGTCTTCTTTTCTAAATATAATTACTGAAAAAATTCCATTAGATGCAGGTAAAGTTGTAATTGGAGAAACCGTTAAATTTGGATACTACACTCAAAAAGGAATTAAAGAAAAAGAAGGGCAGAAAGTAATTGATATTATTCGTGAATTTGGCGATTATATTCCACTTTCCAAAGGTCGAAAAATAACTGCCAGTGAATTATTAGAACGATTTTTATTTGACCGAAAAAAGCAATATGATTTTGTGGAAAAATTATCAGGAGGTGAACGAAAACGATTGTATTTATGTACGGTATTAATTCAAAATCCTAATTTTTTAATTCTTGATGAACCTACTAATGATCTAGACGTAGTTACGTTGAATGTTTTAGAAAACTTTTTACTTGACTTTCCTGGAAACCTAATTGTTGTATCTCATGATCGTTACTTTATGGATAAGATTGTTGATTCTCTTTTTGTATTTAGAGGTAATGCTGTAATTGAACATTTTCCTGGTAATTATTCAGATTTTAGAGCATATGAAGACTCCACACCTAAAGAGAAAACTGTTATTCAAAAGAACACAAAACCTCAAACTAAGGCCACTACAAAAAATAAACTATCTTATAACGAGAAGCGTGAATTTGAACAATTAGAAAAAGATATTTCAAGACTAAATTCCGAACGAATTGATATCGAAAGTCAATTTGCTGAAGGAGAAATCCAACCAGAAAATATTGCTGAAATTTCACAAAATCTTCAAAAAATCATTAACTCTATCGAAGAAAAAGAAGAGCGTTGGTTAGACCTTTCTTTGAAACTTGAAGATTAAACTTTCAAAATTTCTAATTCGTTTAAAAGTTCCAAATTATTAAGTCTAAGTAATAATTGTGCAACTGCAATTGTATCTCTTTCACAATATGTGACAATTCTTTCTAAGTTTTTTTCCTCATAATAAACTTTAGCAACTTGACTACCATCTATATCTTCTTTTGGTGATGGAATCTCCAAAATATGTGTCATTAATTTAAGTGATGTAAAATGTTTATAGTCGCCAAATTTCCACAATTCCATTGTGTCTAAATGTGGGATTTCCCAAGGCTTTTTTCCAAACAAGTTCAGTTTTTTAGGCAGTTCTATACTATTAATAATCATTCTTCGAGCAATGTAAGGAAAGTCAAATTCTTTGCCATTGTGAGCACATAACAGGTGATTTACGCCATTAAAATGTTTGTCTAATAAATCTTTAAATTCATTTAAAATTAAGCGTTCATCATCATTATAAAACGATTTTACTCTAAATAGTCGTTCATTATCAAATTGTGAGAAGAAACCAACAGATATACAAATTATTTTACCAAACTCAGCCCATATTCCTGCTCGTTCATAAAACTCTTCAGCGCTTTTTTCATCTTTGCGTTGATACTGAGTTTTTAATGTAAATAATTCTTGTTTCTCTTCTGATAAATCAGAAAATGATTTTGATTCAGGGACGGTTTCAATGTCTAAAAATAAGATATTCTTAAAGTCAATTTTTTGGTTCATAGTACTACAATTTTTTATAAAGATACAAAAAAAGCGTTCTGAAATTCAGAACGCTTTTAAAATATAATTTAGAAAACTGTAATTATTGAATTACTAACTTTCTTGAAGCAGTTTTACCTTCTTCAATAACTTTTAAGATATAAACTCCTGAATTAAGATTCATAACTTTTACTGTTTCATTTGGCAATACATTTTTAGCATATACTTGTTTCCCTAATAAATCGTAAATCTGTACACTTCTTTCCATATTACTTAATGAATTCATCATAAACTCTCCATTGTTTACTGGATTTGGATATATTGCAAAACCTTCAATGTCATTTTTAACCACTGATAATGAAGAACCCACATTTTCTGCTCCTGGAGAAAAATAAGGGTCAGCATTAGTTATAGTACTATGCTGAACAAAAGCCCCTGAAAAATCTGGCTCTCTTCCTAATGATTGGTTATTACCTCCTTCACTACCATAACTTTCGGTAATAAGAACAGTACCAACATCATCTTTAAGAATTACAGAATCTCCGCCATTATTTAAACCTAAAGCTCCTGTTGAAGCAGTCTGAGTTAAAACAGAAAAGCCTGTAGGAGTTCCTCCTCCAAAAACAACAATAAAGCCTCCTGCTGGAATTACAGTTGAAGCAGGGAAAACATGTCTGTCACTATTCCCGTCAGCTAATATATATCCAGAAATGTCAATACTTGAAGCGTCAGTATTATAAATTTCAACAAACTCATCTTGTGAAGTTTCAACTGTACTATCACCATTTGCATCACCATTAGTAGCATCAGGATCAGCTAAAATTTCATTAATTACTAAATAAACTGGATCACATTGATCAGAAGGAACTGTACCAGAAATAGTAGTTCCATCACAATCTCCTCCATTAATTGTCAAATCCCAGGCATCTCCTTCCATTAACCCAGTAATTTCTATTGTACCATCGGTAACTGTTGACGGATCGTCTCCGGCAACTGTTCCTCCAGAAGTAGTTGTAACTGAAGTAATTGTTCCTTCAACACCTGTATAAGGAATCATGATAGTTACATTATCATTATCATCTCCGTCTGTATTTGTAGCACATGAATAAGATTCTGACCCTAAAGTTATATCACAAGTACCACAATCAGAAGTAGGTCTAGTTCCTAATGTTGGACAAGTAGTAGCATCAAGAATCACGTTTGATAAATCCCAACCTGAATAAGTACCGTCTGAATCTTCATATTGAATTCCTACAAAAACTGTTGTTCCGCTCGCTGCTGATAAATCTATATTTTGAGCTCCGTCATCAGAAATTGTTGCTGCAGTAGTCCAAGTTGTACTATCTGGACATCCAGAATAAGAATTTGTATATTGGACTAATAAGTCAGTGCCATCAAAACCTTCAGTACTATTAAAAGTCATAGCTAAATCTGATACACCTGTCAAATCTAATGGCCCAAAAATTAACCATTGATTTACTGCTTCAGAACATCCAGAACCACAATATCCGTTCATACTATATTCACCTGAAGAAAACTCCCAAACATCACCATCACTATTAGTAGTAACATTAACCAATTCAAAATTATCAGAACCTAAACTAAGATTGAAGCATGAACTTGGTGCTGCAGTTTCAACTACTTGAAAATCATCAATAATGATTGTAGATGAACCATCAAATCCAGCAACGTCATAAAAACGTAACCCAAATTCAACAGATCCACTCGTACCAGGAATATATTGGTAAGAAATTGTTTGCCATTGCCCAGTAAGTGTTTCATCTGAATAACCTCTATAATCACCTGCATATAATCTTGCTTGAGATTCGGTATCCATGTGATATACTTGCACACTCACATCATAAGTGTTTCCTGCTGTTACAGTAATAGCTTGTCTAAAATCTGTATTCCCTTGTGTGCCTGTTGTAACCTCAAAATTAGCCGCAGAAGAACCTTGGGCTACAGTCGTTGTCTCTTCAGTTATTGTTGTTCCAGATTCAGAAGTCCAAGTATCTAGAATCCCTCCTGTCCAACTTTCAAAATCTCCATTCACTGCCACATCCTGTGCAAATGAAAAGGAACTTAAAAGTATTGAGAATAATAAAAAGTAAAGTTTTTTCATAATATATAGTTTGTAATTTAATTTAAGGACTGTAAAGATACGTTTTTTTATAATATCTTTCGAAATCATATAATATTTAACAATTTGATAATAAATATTTTGTAAAATTAAAAAGCACTCAACAAGTTGAGTGCTTTTTAAAATTTTTATTTGGTTAAGTTTACTTAATCACCAATTTTCTTGTTGCAGTTTTACCTTCTTCAACAACTTTTAATATATAAATACCAGTATTAAGGTTTGCAACGTCAACTTTCTCGTTAGCAGTTATATTTTTAGTATATACTTGCTTTCCAAGCATATCATAAATCTGCACATTCTTATCTGCATTACTTGCCGAGTTTATAAAAAACTCACCATTTGTAACTGGATTTGGATAGGTAGAGAAGTTTGTTATTTCGTTACGAACACCCTGTACAGATAAAGTTCTATCAAAATCATCACTAACAACTAAATTATCAACAGTGATAGTTTCATCAGAACTCGAATCAGATTGTCTAAATGAAAAAGCATTTATCGATGTACCTGTACTAACAGCTGTAGAAATTGATGTATCGGACTCCGCAGATGCATCAACCCATAGAGTAGATACTCCTGTTGAAATATTATATCTAACACTAACTTTATAAGTAGTATTGAACGTTAAGTCTGAAGCCCAAGTGACTTCTGCTGTACTCGAAGTTGATGCAATTCCTAAGGAAAAATCATCTCCAGTACCTGAACCCGAAGGTGGAACAACATCGACACGTGCTCTAAAAGCTCCAGAATTAAAATGTGCAAAATATTCTGAATCAGAACCAGAAATTGGTGCAGTATCTGAAACTTGAATATTAAAACTAGCATATATATTACCAGATGTTACTTCTGAAAAAGGTATATTTACATCCTCTCTAGCTCCAGATGCATGAGATAAAATTATTTCACTAGAAACCACTTGTACTGGAACTGAACCTGCTCCACTATGAGATGCCCAACCTCCAGAACCAACCAAATTTCCATCACTATAATTGAAAAGTTCATCAACATATACAGTTTGCCCAAAAGAGACACCTGTAGTAATTAATAATATAAATAAAAAGTAAAGTTTTTTCATAATCTATGTTTTGTTATTTGAATTAAGGACTTCAAATATAGGTGTTTTTCTCTAAAAAAAGAAAGAAAAAAGCACAATTAACGTTTTAACAATCTTAATATTGTGTATTGTAAAATAATTTTTACTATTACATTAAATGAATGTTAAGAAGTATTATTTATAGTGTATTAATAAGTATCTTTGAAAAGTTTAATAGTTATTAATAGTTCATGAATCCTAAAGATATTAAAATACTTCTAGTTGATGACGAGCCTGATATTCTTGAAATTGTTGGTTATAATCTTAAAAAAGAAGGTTACGACATCTATACTGCTAAAAATGGAAATGAAGCCGTTGAAACTGCTCAAAACATAGTTCCAAACCTAATTTTAATGGATGTAATGATGCCTGAAATGGATGGTATTGAAGCTTGTGAAAAAATTAGAGAATTTAAAGAACTCCAAGATGTTATTATTGCTTTTTTTACAGCTCGAGGGGAAGATTATTCTCAAGTTGCTGGATTTGATGCTGGCGCTGATGATTATATTACCAAGCCTGTAAAACCAAAAGTACTTATAAGCAAAGTAAAATCACTCCTTAGGCGACTTAAGACTACTGATAATGAAAGTCTTATTAAAGTAGATTCTATTAGTGTTAACCGAGAAAAATACCTTATTACTAAAGATGGAGTTGATATTTCATTGCCTAGAAAGGAATTTGAATTGTTGTCATTATTAATTTCCAATCCAGGAAAAGTATTTAAGAGAGAGGAAATTTTAGGTGCTGTTTGGGGAAGCGATGTTGTTGTAGGGGGAAGAACTATAGATGTACATATAAGAAAACTAAGAGAAAAAATAGGTGACGATCACTTTAAAACTATCAAAGGTGTTGGTTACAAGTTTATTTCATTAAAAAAATAAGTGAAATATAAAAAGACATATACATTTGCCTTTTGGTCTTCTTTGATTGTTACATCAATAGTTTTCTTTCTGTATCTTCTTATGAGTTACCTTTTAAAAAAACAAATAGATTTTGGCTTTTTAGGTGTTCTTTTACTTAGTATTTTCATTCTTTCGGTAATTGTTATTCAAATAAGAGTTGAAACTTTTATATACAAACGTGTAAAGCAAATTTATGATGAAGTATCACTTCTTAATTCCAGTGATTTTAACAAATCTACTATAACAACTAACATGGAAACCCTTTCCAGAGAAGTAAAGAAATTTGCAGAAGATAAAAAAATCGAAATTGCTACATTAAATGCAAGAGAATCCTATAGAAGAGAGTTTTTAGGAACCATTTCTCATGAATTAAAAACGCCTTTATTTACAGTTCAAGGCTACATTCTTACATTATTAAACGGTGCTGTAAACGACAAACAAATAAGAGAAAAGTATTTAGATAGAGCCAATAAAGGTGTTGAAAGATTAGTGTCAATAGTTGAAGATTTAGATATGATTTCTAAATTGGAATCCAATGAACTTGGAATGAAAATTGAACAGTTTAATATTGTTGAATTGGTTCAAGGAGTTTTAGATTTATTGGAAATGAAAGCCAAAAAAAATAATATAACTCTTGGGTTTGATAAAAATTATGATGTTCCAATACTAGTTAATGGTGATTTAAAAAGAATTGAGCAAGTTTTAATTAACTTAATAGTAAACTCTATTAAATATGGCTCCCAAGATGGAATGACCACTATAAGTCTTAATCCTTATCAACAAAATAAACTCTTAGTTAAAATTGCTGATAATGGTGAGGGAATCAAAAAAGCACATTTGCCAAGGTTATTTGAACGTTTTTATAGAGTTGATCAAAGTCGGTCTAGAGAGCAAGGTGGATCTGGTTTAGGACTTTCAATTGTAAAACATATTGTGGAGGCGCACAACGAAAAAATATTGGTAGAAAGCGAATTTGGTAAAGGTTCAGAATTTTCATTTACCATAGAAAAGGTAAAATAATTCTGGTTTAATTTCCGATTCATAATTGGAAGAGAATCCACTATAATTTTCTACTTCTCTTAACATTTCAATTTTAAATTTATCGGTAGTTGAATAAGGTGCTATTTTTAAACTTTCTAAATATTTTGCTAAATATTCTTGTTCGTATTGCCCTTTTGTTGGAATAAAAAATGCTTTCTTTCTCATCATTGCCAAATCCATAATTGTAGAATATCCAGAGCGTGTTATAATAATATTACTTTCATTAATTGCACTTTCCAATTCACTACCTAATAAAAAATTATAATATGTAATATTATCAATTACTCTTTTTTCTTGTTTCTCAGAAATGTTACCTTTAACAAACAATACTTTACCTCTGTAATTTTTTAATTCTGAAATTAATTTCTTTTCCAATTTACTTCTCAAGGGCTCAACTCCAGATAATAAAATCAACATATCATATTTGAACAAAGATTCTCTCTTCTTAAATCTGCTTAAAATGCCAATAAATTTCTGTTGCTTTACCCTCTTTGAATGCGACAATTTAAATGCTAAACTATTTTTATTTTTGAAATCAGGCACCCAACATTCATCAAACTTATTGATATATAGTTGATGTAAAAAACTACTCAAAAAAGTGGTTGTACCTGATAAAACGTTAAGTTGATGTGATATTATTACTGACGGAATTTTTAGGTTTCTTACTCCAAGTCTATTATCAGAAATAATTCCAGCAATATTTTCATTTTCAATAATCTTTTTTACAATTTTCCTTTCAAGTTTTATTGCTTTTAGAATTGATGGGATACATAAAATAATTTTCCACTTGAAAAAAGTACCATTTTTTGGGTATTTGATTTTATAAGATGGTAATTCTAAAGATTCTAATTTCGGAAACTCTTTTTGAAGTAACTTTAATGCGTTTCCATCGCTTGCAATAATTGGATTAAATCCTAACTCTATTGACTTATTAATTATAGGGACACATCTAGTAGCGTGACCAATCCCCCAATTTAGTGGAGCAACTAATATCTTCTTTTTAGAGGTCAAAACCGATGTCTTTTCGGTAATTCATTTTTTCAAAATCAATATTCTGAATACTCGTATAAGATTGTTTAAGGGCATCTTTAAAATCATCTCCATAAGAAGTTACAGCAATGACTCTTCCTCCATTAGTAATGACTTTATTACTTTCATTAAATTTAGTTCCTGCATGAAAAAGAATTGAGTCTTTAACATTTTCAATTCCATGGATTTCTTTTCCTTTCTCGTATGCTTCAGGATATCCTCCTGAAACAAGCATCACAGTAGTTGCTGATCTATTATCTATTTCAACAACAGCATTTTTTAAATCATTTTTAGCAGTTGCAACTAACAATTCAAGTAGATCTGACTTAATTCTTGGAATGACAACTTCAGTTTCGGGATCACCCATACGGCAGTTATATTCAATAACCATTGGTTCATTATTTACACGTATTAAACCAAAAAATATAAACCCTTTATAAGCTATGTTGTCTTTTTTAAGTCCATTAACAGTAGGTTTAATAATCCTATCTTCTATTTTCTTTAAATATTCTTGATCAGCAAATGGAACTGGTGAAATTGCACCCATTCCTCCCGTGTTTAACCCTTTATCACCTTCACCAATACGCTTATAATCTTTAGCATTAGGAAGGTTTATATAACTTTCACCATCAGTTAAAATAAAGCAACTCATCTCAATACCATCTAAAAACTCTTCAATAACAACGGTTTTACTTGCTGTCCCAAATTTTTCATTGGTCAACATATCTGCTAATTCATCTTTAGCTTCTTTCAAATTTTCTAGTATTACAACACCTTTTCCTGCTGCTAAGCCATCTGCTTTCAAAACGTATGGCGGTTTTAAACTTTCTAAAAACCGAAAGCCATCTTCCAAATTATCTTTAGTGAAACTTTTATATGCTGCAGTTGGAATATTATGTCTTTGCATAAATTCTTTAGCAAATTCTTTACTTCCTTCTAGTTGTGCAGCAAATTTTTGAGGACCTATTATCTGTACTCCTTTGAGTTCTTGATCATCTAAAAAATAGTCATGAATGCCTTCTACAAGCGGAACTTCAGGCCCAACAATTACAAGTTCAATTTTATATTCTAGAACTACCTTCTTGATACTATCAAAATCTGAAACGCCAATATCTAAATTTGTCCCTAAACTTTTTGTGCCTGCATTTCCTGGAGCAATAAAAAGTTCTTCTAATATACTGCTTTGTTTTAATTTCCAAGCAATTGCATGCTCTCTCCCTCCAGAACCAATGATTAATACATTCATTTAATATGCTTTTTCTTCTCCTTTTATTGCGTTAAATAATGTTTGGACTATAATTTTAATATCTAAAAAGAAAGACCAATTATTGATATAAAATATATCTAATCTCACTCTGTTTTCCATATCTGCAACTTCTTCTATTTCACCCCTATATCCACGTACTTGTGATAATCCTGTTACACCTGGTTTTACTAAATTTCTCACAAAGTATTTATCCACCACTTTCGCGTATTTTTTTGACTGACTAGTCATATGAGGCCTAGGACCAACTACACTCATTTCTCCTTTAAAAACATTTATAAATTGTGGCAACTCATCAATGCTGGTTTTTCTTATAAATTTTCCTATCCGTGTAACTCTTGCATCTTCTTTTGTTGCTTGTAACTTATCAGCATCTTTATTTATTCCCATAGATCTAAATTTATAACACTCAAATTGTTTTCCATTTAAACCATCTCTTAGTTGTTTAAAGATTAATGGTCCTTTAGTTTCAAGTTTAATTAATATTAGTAGAATAACACTTATCCATGATAGAACAAATATTATTATAAGCAAGGAGAAAAATATATCAAAAATTCTTTTAGAATACTTAATTAAAGGGTTGTCAAAGGGTAATTTCTTTAATGACAAAATAGGTATATAATCATAATAATCTAAAACCATCCCTTTACTAAAAAGTCCTTTAGAATTTGGAATTAATTTTATTGTTATATTATTTAATTCACAAAACTCAATGGTTTTATTTATTTCCTTTTTGGATAATTCAGATACTGAACAAAACACTTCATCAATATGATTTTTAATAATATATTCAAAACTATCGTCCAAATTACCCAAATACTTTTCTTTTGTCGAAGTTTTATCAGAAAAATAACCTTTGAATCTATATCCTAAATCGTTTCTCAGATTAAACAAGTTGGTTAAGGATTCTATTGATTGATTTCCTCCTAATATTATTACATCTCGAAAATTACCTCCGCCAATTCTATATTTTTTTAATGCATAAATAAACAAAAATTTAAATACTATTAAAAAACTAAATAGATAAACTATAGTAATGGTCTGCTTCCCTATTTCGACTCCTTCTTTAAATAATCCAAAAAATGCAAAATAGGCAAGGAAAAAAATTCCTAATTGAACAATAAGTAACGAAATAACTTTTGAAATTTTAGTATAACGATACACTTTATAAAAATTGCTATAAAAAGCTATGATTAACCAAATGGAATTGATGTAAAAAATATAATTAAAATCTAAATATAGTTCTTTAGAAATCAGAAACATAGTAATGTTAATGATTAATAAATCTATTAATATGGAAATTGGAACTAAATATTTTGAATATCTCCCTTTCAATTAAAAAATTCTTTTGTTTTTTTATTTATAAAACTACTGAATTCACTTTCAAACCTTTCTTTACTAAATCTTTCTGAATTTTTTCTTATCTCAAAAGGATTAAACTTCATTTTTTCAAAATTAATAATTGCTTCCGTTAAACTTTTTTCAGTTTGATTATGAAAAAATACTCCAGTTTTATTTTCAATTATTGTCTCTAAACAACCTCCTTTTCCATACGCAATAACTGGCGTCCCACAAGCTTGTGCCTCAACAGGTATTATACCAAAATCTTCCTCGGCTGGAAAGATAAAACCTTTAGCTCTTTGCATATATTTAATCAAGTCTGATTTTGAAACAAACCCTTTTACCTCAATATTTTTTGTCGCAATATTTTTTATTTTTCTAAAATCAGGACCGTCTCCAACAACAATTAATTTCCTATTTGGCATTTTTGAAAATGTCTTAACTATCAAATCGATTTTTTTGTAAGACACTAATCTTGAAGCTGCTAAATAGTAATCTTCTTTAATCTCGTTCAATTTAAATTGCTCAATATTTACAGGAGGGTAAATAACAGTTGAGTCTCGATTATAAACCTTTTTTATTCTTTTTGCAATATAATTTGAGTTTGCAATAAAATAATCAACCCTATTACTTGAAACAACATCCCAAACCCTTATTTTATGCAAAATTCTTTTAGCATACCATGACTTAAGCCCTTTATTTAACCTTGCTTCTTTTAAATACTGGTGATAAAAATCCCAGGCATATCTCATAGGAGAGTGACAATAACAAATGTGTAATTGTTTTGAACTTGTTAAAACACCTTTAGCTATTGAAGCTGAAGAAGAAATAACTACATCAAATTTACTTAAGTCAAATTGCTCAATAGCTTGAGGGAAAAATTGTAAAAATTTCCTATGATTACTTTTTGCTGTTGGTAACCTTTGAATAAAACTAGTATTTACTTTTGCTCCTCTTAAAATAAAATCTCTATCAGCATCATTTAAAAAATCAATTAAAGCAAAGTGCTCTAAATCATCATATGTGTTTACTATAGAGTGAATAACTTTTTCGGCTCCTCCACTCACATAATACCAATCATGTACTAATGCCTTTTTCATTTAACTTAAGTTTTATTAAATAACTTAATATAACAGCAAATATAATACAACTTATAAACGTATATGTACCTGCACCCCTAAAAAAATTAATTGTCAATAAAAAAAAGTTAGTGAATATAAAAAAAATGAATAATGGAGCATAGTAATAATTTTTAATTGTTATTTTTTTAGACACAATTCCTTGCAGGTATCCTAATAAAAATATAACTATTAAACCTGACCAGCCGAAATCTAAATACAAACCTCCAAAAAAAGTAATAAAAACGTATTCTCTCGGTGATGATTTATTGATTTCATCTATATTTATCTTAGTAAGATTAAGATAGTTTGTAAACTTTGGAAATACAAAAAAAGTAAACTTTCCATATTGTTTTTTGAAGTGATTATGCTCATAATATCTTAAAAGGTTATCAAACTCAAAAACACCATGTGTATAATACTGACCTACTTGTAAACCCGAGAGTGCAACATTTTTTTTAAGGTTAGAAACATTTGGATCAATCATAAAATCCACAATTTCACTTTTTGGTTTAAGAAAATCATTGTAAATAGCATTTTTTACTAAATGACTGTAAGGATTTTTATTTTTAGGCCCTTCTCTACTAATTAATATTTGTGTTGAAATAATAAACAATACTAATAAACTAGTTATTAAAAACAAGAAAGTTTTTTTATTAAATTTTATTTTTTTTGTAAAAAAAAGTATTATTGTTAAAAGTACAAAAGATTGTAAAAAAGGGGACCTAGAGCCCATTAAAACTGCTTCTAAAAAAGGAAAGAAAAATAGACTAATAGATAAGAAAAATAAAAAATTATTTTTCTTTTTTACTAATGAAATTAAAAGTAAAGGAACAAAATATAACGTTTTAAAAACGTTAGAAACAATAAAAATAAAGTTATATTCTCCATTTTTAAATAAAAACCTATTTTGATAGATTGTATTTGAAAAACGAAGACTTCTAAAATAAAAAATATCAATGTATCTAATTATAAAACAAAGAATAATAAAATAGGTAATAACTTTTATAATATTAATTGGTATGACTACCTCTTTTCTTGGGTTTATTGTTTCTTTTCTTTTTAAAACTCTAAAAGAAAGAACATATCCAACAATTAAAGAAGTATAGCACAAAGAAATAAATAAAAACGTTTGATTTGAAATTTCGTTAACAATATAGACAGGTGAAATTAATAATATGAAAAACCATATCAATATTCCTCCAAGAATACTAAAATAAAAAAAAAAATTAGTCCTACTTTTTATCATTAGAAAATTGATAAACTATTTGTTATATTTAAAAGAAATATTGCCTTCAAATATTTTATTCGTTAATTATTAGACATCTCATTTACAACAACTCTGGCATTTGAATCTTTTTTTATTTTAATAGATGGATTATCGTTTAATATTATCATTTGATCTATTTCGGAAGGTCTTGATTCATCACCATAATCAAAAAATGCGGTGTACTTTCCTTTACTATCCTTCTCATTTATCGTTATTTTTTCAATATAACAATCATAACACTTATTCAACCATAGAGCAGTGAATTCTTTATGTTCTCCTTTTTTATTATCCGCATCTTGCATTCCATCCATTTCTTTAGCACTTCCTACTCCAAATTTATCAATAACTACTTCTTTAATTATATGATCACTACCTGTTAAATATATACCATGTCTATCAGTAGATTTTATATACAGTTTATTTATGGTTACATTTTGTGGATTGTTATTCCAACCATCAATGGCTAAAGCTGCATGAGTATACTTATACTTTTCACTACCCGACCCTAAATCCTGTACCTCTAAATAGTTTATTTTTATATTATCGCATCCATGATAAATATGGCAACCCGTATTTCTCATTTTATATAAGTTTTTAGCAGTATCCGTTTTTAAAATAACTGAATCAATAGATATGTTTTTTGCTTCGGTTAAACCTAATCTCCCATATAAGTTAAGGGTTCCTTTAAGTGTGATATTTTCAGGGATTGAATTTTCTTTTGCTCCCTGACTTATACTTACATTGCTAAATTCAGAATTATTAAAACGTAACTTTAAATTTTTTCTATTATCTAATGTTAAATTCATTCCGTAATATCCTGATGGAAAATTAATCTCCATCCCCGATTCTTCAGCAAGATCTATGACTGTAGTCATTCTATTCTTACCTGATGTTGGATGCGAACTCTTTGCGTTTTCTGCTGTCAAGCCATATCTCCTAGCATCTCCAATTGCAAACGTGCTATCCAACACATATTTTGATTCATCAAAAGTGATTTCTTTAGGCTCTTCTTTTAATGATGGTGTTTCATTTTTTTTATCTTTTTTACAAGAAATAAAAGATATTAATAAAACTATTATTAAGTAGTTTTTCATTTGTTTTAATTTTAATGAATTAATTGTAAAAATAATACTAACTTGAATACTGCCAAAATATTCTTTTATATATAAAGATTTATTTTATTAATAACACAACTAGTACAGAAATTGTAAACGAGCATGTTAATGCAATTGTTGCTTTCTTAAAATAAATATTTTTTTTCGATAACGAAAAATATTGGATCATCGTTGCAATATAAAAAACTGTAAAATGAATAAAAGTTAAAAGAGGTAGGGTTAAATAATTTTTTAGTAAAAATAATATTAATAGGCTAATAATAATAAGTGTCAATAACCGTAAATTGTTCTTTTTTGCTATACCTTCCCTATCAATAATGCTTGAGTTCAATGCAGATGCAATCCACATAACCATTTGAGATGATAAAATAAAATACAATATTGTATTTTCTTTAAATGTTTCATTGTAATAATTTGAAAAATATACAACTACATATGGTGAAATAAAATAAAAAAGAATTGATAGAATATAAATTCCGATAAAAAATAATGAAAAATATTTATCTAATATTTTTGGTTCAAATGTATATATTTTCTTAAAAAAAATGATACTAACTACTTGATGAATTACAACTACTAAACTAGCCAGACGATAATAAAATCCGTAAGTTCCCACATACTCTATACCTAGAAAATATTCTGTTAAAATCCTTCCTGCAACTGTAATTGCAAAAATTAAAATTGATGCTATTAAAATATGGAAACTAAATTTTAATATTCTTTTATAACTACTTATTATACCTTCTTTATTGACTTTTATAAACTGTGCCATAGCATATAAAACATATATAAAGGCATAAATAAGAATGGTTTTATTAACCATTTCTATAGTTGGCTTTATAATATTTAACAGAACTAAAGTAGCATAAATGAGTAGCATAAAATAAACCCCAGAATCAATAAAAACTGCTTTTAATATTGATTCTTTAGATTTTAATTTTGTTGAATAAAATTGCTGATTTGCAATTATATATGAAAAATTTAATGCTAAATATATTTTAAAACTAAATACTTCAAAACCTATATAAAGTATTTGATTAATTACAAAAAGAAATAGTAGCCATAATGGATGAATTTTAAAAGCATGTTTCACCTTAAAATTCTTTTTTCTTAAAATAAAATATGGATATGCTCCTGGAATACCTAAACTAAAACTTGCGGCTATCAAAATTCCCAATCCTGCTAAAGCATATTCCAAGACTCCGTAGTCATATTTAGACAATATATCGGCAAGCCATAATGGAGCCAAATAAACAGCCAATTTAGCTATTCCAAAGGTTAGTAAAAACAAAAACTTGCTTTTAAAAAAAGTAAATAACTTTGTATAGATTTTAGTTCCGTTCATTGTATAAAAAAAATGGAATTAAAAATGCAAAAATTATGACTCCATGCTGTCTATCTAAATAGGATTCTACAAAACATCCAATAGTAAAAAATATTATTATGTATGAATAAAAAAAATACTCTTTTTTTATTAACTTTAATAAAGAAAAAATAAGCAGTATAAAAAATATCCCTCCTAACACCCCAGTTTTTAAAAATTCTGATAAATATTGATTATGATTGTTAAACCCTCTTCTAATACCTTCTTTAAAACCCACTCTTTGGTATTGTTCATTTAATTTATCCTGAAAGTCACCTGTTCCTACACCAAACGGAAATGCTTTTTTTATTTCTAATAGAGAAAGGTAATTTATCAAAACTCTATGTTCAAAAGTGTTTTTTGTTATTGTAAATCTATTTTTAGTTATTACTGTATGCAAATTTAAATCTGTGGTTTTAACAAATACTGCCATTCTATTTTTAATTATGGGTATTTGAAGTGCAATGCTACTTAATATAATTATCGACAACAATACACTAATTCCTTTTTTTTTGCTCTTCTTCCAATATTTAATTAACATCCCTACACTTAATAGTAATAAAAACATAAGTGTAGTTTTATTTCCAAGAGTTAATAAAATCATAAATGATAATATTAAAATAAAACTATTTACAATAACTTTATTATTATAATATAGTTGTTTTAATGTTTCTAAAACTGGAATCATTAATATAAATAGTAAGTAAAATTGACTTACTTTTATTTTCTCTTTAATTGTAAAATGCACAAATGTGTTTATACTTCTTCCATCAATAAAAACATGTACAAAAATATAGAATATAAACACTAAGGGTATTAAATACTTTAAAATTAAAAGTAACTTTTTATACGTTTCATTACTTAGTATTTCAACACTTAAAATAGCTGGTAAAAAAAGTAATGGTAGCATTACTTTGATTCTAATAATAGCAAAACTTAAGTTTTCAGAATAAAAAATACCAATCACTTGGATTAAAAAAAAAGATATATATAAAATAGTTATTTTACTTTTAATTAAAGTTCTATATTTTTCTTTAACTCTTTTTTTACTATCAATAAAAAAAAGTACTGGAAATAAAAATATTAAAATATTACTTAAAGCATATGAGACAATGAACGAAAAAAAAAGTAAGAAATAAAATATTAAAAAAATATTTTCTCTATACTTAATTATATTTAATGAAAATTTAGTACTCATTTTTTACAAGTATATTTGTCAATTCATCATCTTTAATAGGAAGTTTTTTTAGACTTGGTGAAAAATGTATATTGTTGATAAAACTAGGTTGATGGTATTTTCCTACACCCAACTTTAAACTATTTAAATTTTTATCAAAAGTTCCTTTTATTTCTAATGTGTCAATCTCACAGTTATTACATTTATTAACCCAAGCTCCAGCAAAAATTCTTTCTTCACCTTGAGATGCGTCTTCTAAACCATACATGTTATCAGCGACCCCTAAACCAAAGTTCTTTATACTAACTTTTTTTAACAAATGTCCTTTACCAGTTAAATACAAGGAAGTTCTGTCAGCATTATTAATTTGTAAAGTATTAATAGTTATGTATTCTGGATTATTATTCCAGCCATGTACTTGTAAAGCTGCTGCTACATATTTATAATGAATGTCTTTTTCCCCTCCAGTATTATCTATTTCTAAATAATCAAAACTAATATTTTTTGAACCAACATATATACTTGCCCCTCTGTTTTTTTTATTCAATATATTATTAATCGTATCTGACCTAATATATAAAGAATCAAAACTAATATTACTAGATTTTCTTATAAATAGTTTATCTAAAACAGTCAATTTACCTTCAATATTTATTTGTTGTGATTGTCTTTGTTCTTTTTCGATAATTTGAAAAGAACCGGATAAAATAACATTATCAAATAAAAAATTAACATTAGAAACCCCTTTTAAAACTATATTGGTGTTATAATATCCTTTTGAAAAAGTAATTGGCAGCCCCTTATTCGCAAGAGCAATACAGTTATTTAATGCCTTATTATTAATTTTTTGGTTTGGAAATACTCCATAACGTCTTGAATCTCCTTTAGAATATTCAGAGTTCTGAATATATTTTGTATCATCAATTTTATATATTTTTTTTGGTTTTAAAGTGTTATTTCTATTTTCAGGCTTGCATGAAAACACTAAAATTAATAACAGTATTATATTTATCGATCGTTTTGACAATATCTCTATTTGTTTATTTCATAAACTTCATCTATTAAATTTTTATATTTAACTTTTTGAAATTTACTTATATCTATCTTTTTTTCTTTTATTATGTGTCTTAATGCTTGATTTACATATAAACCCTTTTCGGTTAAATTTTTAGATATTGTAGAATTACTTCCGATAATAATATCATTAGAAACTTTAACTCCAGCATTAAATATACATCTTGATCCGATATAGACATTATCACCAATAATTATTTCACCATCAATTCTTATACGCTTATGCCCATCAAAATGCATATAGCCATGAGTCCAAAACTGGGCGCCTATACCAGCAATTTGAGTGTTTTCACCTAAAATAATAGATCGGGTTAAGTCCAAAAATTGATTACTTACAATTTGAGTATTCTTTCCAATCTCAAATTTGCTAACTCCATATGTAATTGGAAATTTAGATCTTCTTATTTTATTTTGATTTGACATTGAACCTTTTTGTTTTATTACCAATATGAAAGGACCTTTAATTATATTTAAATGCTTTATAAAAGCATCTTCTTTCATGTCAAGTGAATCTATTTTAATATAATTAAAATGTCCTATTTTAGAATTCATATCCAATTTAATATACTTAACCATAATAAAACTAAAACCAATTTTAGAACTATAAGGTATCGTATGTCCAATCAATCTTAATAAAAAAATTTTGATAAAATTAATAGGAATTAATAGAGTAATTAGTGATGTTATAAGTGGCTTCATATACTTTTATTTCTTATTACAAATTTAATGTTTTGCGGAATTACTTTGTATAAAAATAAAATTAATAATAAGGCATTAAATATATAAATTGATGAACCTATCATTAAATTTAAAAACATAGATCCTAAAATTATAAAGGCAAAATAAGAATATAATAACACATATGGTAAATAGCCTTTCCTTGCTTTTATATAAATATATTTTATTAATGCTCCAAAAATTAATGCTATGGGTATCCCAAAAATACCAAAGTCTAAATAAAAAGGGCCCCAAAAAGTAGTGTATACATTTTGCTTATGCATAGATTTTCCCATTTCTAAAAATGGTTTTGTTTTAATCCCTAAAAAATTTAACGATTTAAAATAAGGGTTAAAAATATATTGACCATAATACATCCCAAATGGCTTATCGACATGATTTACCATTCTGATATATTCAAAAATACCATGAGCAAAATAATGTTTAATACTGTACTTAGCGATTTCAATATTCACTTGCCCACTTTTAGAGACATACTCTTTAAATTCTGGGTCTAAACGCATTTCTTGTTGATTCTCCCAGACTACAAAAACATTTTTATAATTAAAGAGATCAAGTCTATCCTTAACCACCTTGACAGAAAAAGTTAAAAATATAAATCCTAATAGAAAAAATGGAATTATTATTTTTTTTTGAAGTAGTTTTTTGGGAAAAGCAAATATCTTAACCTTGAAGATTTTTATATTAATTTTCTTGTTTAAAAATGTAGTGAAATTATTTATATGAAAAAATAACGTAATTAATATCATTGAGACAACAATTACAATTATCATTCTTCCTTGAGTAAAATAAGATTCAAAGATGGGATATAAAGCGAGAAGAAAAGTAAATAAAAATATAGTTTTAGAAAACTGCTTTCTAAAATATAAAACTATCAAAAATGAAATTAACCCAAAAGGAGTCGTTAATGCTGTCAATAACCCTAAAAAACCAGAATTTAATTCTCCCTCCATTAATTCTATTCTTAGCTTAGTGTAATCTTCAGCAAATAAATATCCTTGTTGAATAAATCGCTGATATGTTTTTAATAATGTTCCAAAAAATCCAAGTGCAATGGATAAATAAGTAATTAACCTGTCTCTTGCTGTTACTTCTCTTATTATTAGTTTTTTATCTCCGCGTATTAAATACATACCAAAAACAAAAACAGAAATGTATGAAATCAGTATTAATAAAGGGAAGAATATTGGTTTAATATTTAGATATGTAGTCGGTATAGTTATATAAACTATTAACCATATCAAAATAGAATACCGTAATAATTTTTGAGGAGCTAGTAGTCTTAACATTTAAATGGAATATTCAATTTGCAAAATTAATCTAGGTTTTTCGGGCAATGTTCCTTTATGATAAGCAAATGTGTCTTCGAAAAAACCTTCTCCCGCTTTAGCTGTCATTATGTTAATTCTATCTTTATTATAGCGCTGTTCAACTTGTTTATCAGTTAATCTTCTGTTGTATTTTTCAAAAAAATTTTTTTTCTTATGCGTATTTGATATTATTACATGTGGTCCAGATTTTTCATCAACATCTGTTAAATATATAAATTGTTTTAAAAATTTATATGAATCAATATCATAATGAAATCCATATAAATGATTATATTCTTTATTCTCCTGGGGAAATGACCACCATATTCTTACATCTTTTATTATTGGGGTTTTCCCTAAATATTTAGTTGCAATTTCTAAGTTGGTACTGTCATGTACTAATTCATTTATTTCTTTACATCTCAAAATATCACTATTCCCATACCATAACGATTTTTCTGGTTTAATTGGATTATCATAATTTATTTTAAATGGAATATTATTATCAACACTTAAAAAGTCTATAGTATTAGTATAATCTAAGATTTTTTTTAACCTTTCATGACTAATATTAACTAAACTACTAAATCCATTTTCTTCTATTTCTTTTAATATCTTTTGAGCATTATAATTAATATCACTATTATCAATAGATTTTAATTCTAGTCCTTTTTTGGAGGTAATTATTTTTAAAGCTATTTTTCTTGTCCAAGAAAAAATAGTGAAAGTTCTCATCAACTTTATATTAAGTTTAGCAATAATACTCATGTTTGAATGTATTTAAATGTACAGCTAATTTATAAAATATCTATTATCTTATAGTTAAGCCTGATTATATTAATTAAAAATGTCTTGAGAAAAATTAATATATAACTCTGAAATATTTTTAGAAGCATTTCCATTCGAATCTACCTCCAAATTATCAATCTCTATTGATTCTAGTTTCAAATCTTTATAGAAAAAGGAAAATTCTTCTATTAAAATTTTTTCAATAACATATTTAGGATTTGTTATCTCTTCTTTTTCATCCTTATTTGTAACTGTAGCGTAAATAATTTTTGGTGTTGCAAAAGGCATTACAGTATTAAGACCATAGTATTTCGAACTATTCACAACAACTTGATTATCTGATCCTTGACTAAAAGACAAAATTTTAGTGTACATTTCTCTTGAGTGATAAGAGGTTAAATGTTCCGTTTTATTATTAATATAATTAACAATATAGTTGTAATATTTATCGCCAAGACTTTTATCAATAACTCTTGTATATTTAAATTCATCAAAGAGTGCAAATAATTTTTCTTTTTCATTTAATGGTAGTTTAAACCTCTTTTTAGTTTTAAGGATTAATAATATTAATCCTACTTTTGAGTAAATACTATTTTGATTATACATTATATGTCTCCTAAAAAAACTCATTAAACTTTTTTCTGAAGGTCCAAATGACAAAATACTATCTGAACTTTGACCATTTATTATCAAACAGTCGTTACCATATTTACTTACAAGCTGTTTGTTTCCTATATAATGAAGTAAAGAAAAGTGCTTATCAAATAATTGTTTTTTTACAATTTGTGTTTTAATTTTTTGTGTTATCTCAAATAAATTAACCTCTATTTCATCTAAATCTAAGTCTAACATTTTTGAAACGGCTCTAACTCTTTTTAAATCTTCAACTCCAAATTTAGATATTGGATTTAATTTAAAAAACACTGGAGTAAATTGTATGTCTAATTTTAATAAATATTGTAACAACAAACAAGAATCCTTGCCGCCACTAAATAAAAGAATAACTTTTTGTTTGGTAGATTTTATATAATTAAAAGTGTTTAATAAATCTTTATGAACTTTTTCTTTATGTAAAATAATGTTTGAATTTCTTTTAAAATCCTTAAAATAACTTTCCTCTTTTATTTCATCACTCGTAATAGTTAAAATGCTTGCTGGGCTAATTTTTTTAAGGTTTTGAATGAATGTAGAGTTTCCAGTTGTAAAACCATGTTTTATCCAATATTGATATTCTATTTCATTTTTAATTAATTTATCTACATAAAAATTTAAAATAAATGTATAGTCATCACTGATATATATTTCATTCTTTTTTTTAAAATAATACACTCTATAACCACCTAAAATATCATTGGTGAATTTTAATTCATCATTATAAAAATCTATTTTTAACCAATAGCCATTAACAGTGTTTCCAAATTCAAATGTATCAAGTTGAAAATCTGATTCTTGAAAGTTGGTTGGGTTACCAAAAACAACTGATTTGTTTTTTTCTAAAAAAGGAGATTCAGAAAATTTTAATATTACCTTTCTAAATTTTAAAGTTATCGTTCTTGTGTACATTTACCTAGTGTATTTTTAGAACGTTATTAAATGCCTTTATTAAATTATCAATATTAGTTCTGGAAATACAATTTTCATCACTAAATGGATCGTTAATAATCCCTCTATAACTTGTTTTGGTTAATAAATTTACAAAGTTTATTTTTTCTTCAATATTAATTTTTGGAAAAGCCTTGGTCTTTATTTTTCTAATTATTGGAATTAGTTCATTCATTTCAAAAATAAATTTACAGTTATCATTGGTATTATTTAATGTCTTAATTAGTGTAACAACTGGCTTATTTGTTAAAATACATTCAATCGCTATTGTACCTGTAACAGTTACAACTAAATCTACATCATTAAATACAGTTTCCATTTTAGTTTCTAGGTGTAATGCAATTACATTTTTAGTGTTTTTTACAAAATCAATTAAATCTATAGTTAATTCATATTTGCATTTAGGATTTAATTTTATATATAATAATTCATCAGTTCCAAGTTGTTTCGCTATTTGTTTTAAAGTACTTAACTGGTCTCTATATTTTCTTCCCCAAACATCCAAATTTGCTTCAGGCTGCATTTGCATAGGGTATAATACTGCAAATTTTGTTGGATCAATTATAGTTAATGAGATTTGATTCCATTTTGGTATGTTTAGTTTTATTTCTTTATCTTTTTTATATTTTACTATTGGTGATGGTGTATTAAATTCTTCTCCATTATAATAAGATTTTATTAACTTAATTTTATCTTTGATTTTGTTATTAATAGGCTTGCTTTTAACAGCCATATAATCAGGCTTAACTTTTCTATTAGTAATAGAATTTATTATTGTTATGACTTCTTCTCTTGGTAAGTTTTCATTACTGCCTTTATATGGTTCTAAAGTGTCATATTTATAAAAAGAAAAGCGACCTGTAGGATACCTGCAAGTGCTTGGGTTTAAATATTCAATTTTTTTTTCTTTGCAAATTTTTATAGTTAATAACTCATGAAAAGCTGTTGATTCACCAAACACATGGTCAGGTTGTATTTCTTCGATTGCTTTTTTAATCTGTTCATAATAGTATAGTATATAACCCAAATCTTTTTTGCCGAAAAAATTAATCTGCCTATCTGAATCAATGATTTCTTTAAAAAACACTTCATTATCAAGTTGATTATTTTTTGTATAATATTTGATTAATATACTTTCTCCAACATTAACTTTAAAATTATGATTTTGGACTATCCAAAAAATTTGATGTCCAATTTTTTCTAATTCTTTAGCAATTGATTCATAAAAATAGGTTTTATATCTGTTTTCTATGAAGAGTAGTTTCATTATTCCTTAATCATATTTAAACTTAAAGGTGTTCCAATAATAACATCTTGAGTAAATGACTTCCCTATAACCTCATTATAATGTTTTGGGTGTAAGCCATAACCTGGTCTTATTGAACGTATATTTTGTTGTGTAACAATATCTCCTCTTTTTACATTTTTCACTACAAACAATGAACGTGCAAATTTTCTGTTTTTCACAACCTTTTCAGGTATTTCATAAGAAATTTTACCTAATAATTTTTCTGCATCTCTTACAGCACTAACCATCTGTTTAAACTCATTTTCATCTAATGAAAAATCTGAATCAGGACCTCCGATTTCCTTATTTAAAATAAAATGCTTTTCAATAACTTTAGCACCAAGGGTTAAGGCAACAACAGGTGCTATATGACCATATGTGTGGTCAGAAAATCCAACTTCAACTTTAAACCTAGTTTTTAAGTCTTTTATTGTATTTAAGTTTGCTAGTTCTAATGGAGCAGGATAAGATGAGGTACATTTTAATAAAACAATTTCATTATTACCTACATCTTTACATGTTCTTACGGCCAATGCAATATCTTCTTCATCTGCGATACCAGTTGACATGATAATTGGCTTTCCTTTTGCTGCTGTATATTCAATTAATGGAATATCTTGTATCTCAAAAGAGGCTATTTTATAGGCTGGAACGTCTAAATCTTCTAAAAAATCTACAGCAGTTTTATCAAATGGAGAAGAAAAACAAATTAAACCTTCTTCTTTAGCAATATCAAATAGTTGCTTATGCCATTCCCATGGTGTGTAAGCTTCGTCATATAACTCGTATAGGGTTTTCCCATCCCAAAGAGTCCCTCCATCAATCTTGAAATAATCATTATTACAGTCAATCGTTAATGTTTCTGGGGTATAGGTCTGAAGTTTAATTGCATCTGCTCCAGCTCTTTTTGCAGCCCTAATAGTTTCTATAGCAATGCTTAAATCACCATTATGATTGGCAGATAATTCTGCTATAATAAAACAAGGATTGTCGGCTCCTATTTTAAAATTTGCAATTCTCATTTAAATAATTTTTTAACCTCAAAGATACTTAATTTATCTCTAAACTTTTCAACTATAATTGCACCATTATTTGTTTTAATTTTAATTTTTGGGGTTACTTGCAAAATCGTACCATTTTCAAATTTCGAAGCATCCATTGATATTGTATTTACAATAGAAACTTTATCAATGATTACTTTTACTCCATTATAAAATGTATAAGCTCCTGGATATGGGTAGGATTGAGCCCTAATCCAATTTTTTATTCGTTTACTATTCCAAGACCAATTAATATAACCATCTTTTGGAGTTCTTTTACCAAAGTAAGTAGCTTCTTGTTCATTTTGAGTAGTAAAAATGAGTTTGTTTTCCTCAAGCTGATTAATGACATTCGTAATTAAATCAAAATACAATTCTTCAAACTTTTTTAATATCATGGCACCAGTATCTTCTGGTAAAATAGGGACTTCAATCTGTTTTATTATTTTACCTGTATCACAACCTATCGAAATTTCATGAGCGGTAATTCCAGTTTTTGTTTCTCCATTAATTATTGCCCATACGTGTGGTGTCCTCCCTCTATACTTAGGTAATAAAGATCCATGAATATTAAAGATTAATTTTTTTGGATATTTGATAATATCCTCTTCTATTAAAAAAAGGTAATTAACCGAAATTATTACATCAACATCATAGTTTTTAATAAATGAATATGCATTTCCATTTCTAGGATTTCCTTTAAATAATGGAATCTTTTTTTTATTACAGTATTCAACAATCTCTATTGAATTGCTGTCGGTAAAAACAAATATAATATTTTGAGTTTTATTTAATTTCTTAAGTGAGTCTAATCCTAGCCTTCCACTAGATAATACCCCTATAGTTAAATCACTTTTAGGTTTTAATAATTTAAGGAATCGCTCTTTTATAAATGAATCAAATAAATTTTGTTGCGCTTTGATTTGATCAGAAAAATTTTCTTTTGCAAATATATTCTTAATAACATTTTTAAATGTATTTAGGTTATAATTACTAAAATTTCCACCATTAAAAATTGCCCCTTTTTCCAGAAAACCTTTATAAATTAATTCTTGATTTTTAACGTAATATCCTCCTAAAATTGGCATTTTAACACAGCATAATTCATATAAAATTGTGCTTGTTGGTACAATTGCAAAATTACATTGATACATGATTCCTATTAACTCTTTTTCATTCAAATTTTGTTGTATAACCACTTTAGGATTTTCTTCAACAATTTTAAAAATATTATTGTGTTGATGGGCAGCGCCTAATACCACATATATTTTTTTTATCTTTGTGAAATGTAATAATGCCTTTACAGCTAACTGAGATAGATTATAATTATCTGACCCTCCAAAACAAACAAAAGCAACGTCTATTTTTTTTACCTCTCTTTGCTGTTTTGCAGCATTCAAAAAAGATGGCCTTAAAACTGCATAATCGGTACCTAATGCCAGTTTTGTATATTCATTTACTGAAAAATCATTTTTAGTTACAAAAGGTGAATGATTTACAACAATATCAGCAAACATATGTGTTGTAGTTAAGTCATCAATATAAATTAACTGATATCCAAAATTTTTGATATTCTTTTGATAATTTGAATCAAAATTATATCCGTCAGCAATAATGATGTGTTCATCTGAATCAAACCTATTTTTAAGCCAATTAGGTTCCTCTTGGTAATTAATTATTTCAGGTATTAATACTAAGGGATACTTTTTAGGAATTATATTTAAAGTAGTATTTTCTTTAGTAACAAAAGTGTATTCACATTCTGTTTTATACATTTCTACTAATGCAAAAAGACGATATAAATGCCCTAACCCTGTTTCTGAATTTCCATCTGCTCTAAATAATAGTTTTTTTTTCATGCAATAATTTATATTTAATTTCTGCCAACTTCCAATCCTCAAGGGTGTCAATATCTTGACCTTCAGTTTGTTTTATTGGAATTACACCTGTATTATCTGTCCATAATTTCCCTTTTTGCAACAACTTTTCAATATTAAACCAATAAAATTGTCCTGCATCATGATAGGTTTTTTCTAGATCTTGAGATCTAGTATTTTGATATTCAGGTTGAATAAGAGTCATTTTATGAGAATCATCTATTTTTAATGCTCTTTGAGTTGGAAAACTAAATTCCATAACTGGAAAAACACAATCAAAATTATTTGCTAGAATTAATTTTTCACCTCTTTTTAATAGTATTTCATTGACAAATGGAGCTGTAGGGTAAATGCAACAAGCGTATTCAAAATGCTTTCCAGACTTTTTGTATTCATGTACTACTTCATTAATTACATCTATTGTAGTAGCAAAATCATTTGCATTTTTTTTACTTCTTAAAAAAGGAACTTTCGCTCCATATTTTTTTGCAACCTCAGCAATTTCTATATCATCAGTAGTTACCATTACTTCATCAAATAAATTAGAACTTAATGCTATTTCTATTGAATAAGCAATAATGGGTTTATCTAAAAAAATTTTTATGTTTTTTTTTTGAATTCTCTTAGAGCCGCCTCTTGCTGGTATGATACAAAGTTTAAGCATTAACAAAATTTAAAACTTTTTCAATAACATATTCTTGTTCATTGTCTTTGAGGGTTGGGTACATTGGTAAACTAATACAATGTTTGTAATAATTTTCAGCATTTGTTAAATCGGCATTTTCATAGCCAATTTGTTCATAGTACGGTAAAGTATGTACAGGTATGTAATGAATTTGAGCATAAACTCCATTGTTTTTTAAAAAGTCATATAATTCTTTACGCTTTTCTACTTCAATTACAAATAAATGATGAGCATTATATCTTCCATTTGGTAAAGATTGAAATTTCACTTTATTTTTAAATGCTTCTTTATATTTGGCTGCAATTTTATTTCTTTTAAGAACACTTTCTCTATTTTTAGCCAATTGTGTTATTCCTAAAGCTGATTGAATATCAGTTAAACGATAATTAAACCCTAATTCTTGCATTTCATAAAACCAACCTCCATGATTTTGTTTCATGTTTTCTTTAGTTATACCATGTGAACGCAAAAGTAATAACTTATCATATATTTTTTTAGAATTTGTTGTCAGCATTCCTCCTTCACCACAAGCAATATGTTTTACTGGATGGAATGAAAAGACACCAATATCTGCATAATTCCCATTACCACAAAATTGTTTTTCTTGTTGTGAATCTATAAAATATCCTCCTGGTGCATGACAAGCGTCTTCAATGATCCATAAATCATGCTCTTGAGCCAATTCTCTAAACCCTTCTAAATTAACTGGTAGTCCTGCAAAATCTACAGGGATAATCCCTTTAAAAAAACCTTTTGGTTTGCTTTCAATAAGTTTTCGTGTACTTTCTAAAGATAATAAATAAGTATTTTTATTTATATCGGCAAACCAGACTTCTCCACCACAATAACGTATACAGTTTGCAGAAGCTGCAAAAGTTATTGGCGTTGTAATAACTCTTTCGTTTTCTTTTAACCCTAATGACGCAACTGCAATATGTAGACCTGAAGTCGCATTATTAACTGCTACCGCATATTTTACACCAATATATTTAGCAAATGCTTCTTCGAAAGCGGCAACCTTTGGTCCTTGTGTTAAAAAATCCGCCTGTAATGTATTAACAACAGCATCAATATCTTCTTGTGTAATTGATTGTCTACCGTAAGGAATAGAAAATTTTGTCATTTATTTATACTGTAAAATTAGGATCAACGTTTTTAATTATCAAATCGTGCAAACTTTCAACTGTTTCCCACTCATCATTTTCGCCCGAATTGTAGTTAAATCCTTGTGGAACAATTTTTGCATTAAAGTGTTTTATATATTCGGCTAAATCAAATGTAGGTGTTTGAGGTAAAATTGCATAATATTTTCCTAAATCATAAGTCGTAAAAGAATCCGAAGATGTAATCATTTCTTCATGAATTTTTTCTCCTGGTCTAATCCCTACTTCTTTTTGCTCACATTTAGGGCAAATAGCTGTTGCGACATCTACAACTTTATAGGATGGTATTTTTGGAACAAATATTTCACCGCCCCATGCTTTGTCAATTGCATGAAATACCATCTCACAACCATCTTCTAAAGATATATTGAAACGAGTCATTCGTTTGTCAGTAATTGGTAATACACCTTCTTTTCTTTTATTGATAAAGAAAGGCATTACCGAACCATTAGAACCCATAACATTACCATAACGAACAACTGAAAATTTAATCGCTCTATTTCCTTTAATATTATTTGCTGCAATAAATAATTTATCGGAAGTTAACTTAGTTGCTCCATATAAATTTATTGGTGCCGCTGCCTTATCAGTTGAAAGCGCAACAACATTTTCTACTTTTGCTTCAATAGCTGCTTGAATAACATTTTCTGCTCCAAGAACATTTGTCTTAATACATTCCATTGGATTATATTCGGCTAAATGAACATGTTTCATTGCTGCAGCATGGATTACTATATCAATACCTTCAAAAGCTCTAACTAATCTTTTTTTATCTCTAACATCACCAATAAAATAACGAATGGATGGATATTTACTTTCTGGGAATTCCATAGCCATTTGAAAATGCTTTTGCTCATCTCTTGATAAAATTACTAAACGTTTTACGTTTGAATATTTTGTTAAAATAATTTTTGTAAACATTTTACCAAAAGAACCTGTACCTCCTGTTATTAAAATTGATTTATTATTTAAATCTAACATTTATTTATTGTTTTATCTATAATTATTATTTATACTATCATTCCTGCCGCTACTGTTTCATTGGTAGCATCATCTACCAAAATGACACTTCCTGTTGTCCGATTCTCTCTATAAGAATCTATCATAAGAGGTTTTGTAGTGCGAATTTTAACTTTACATATATCATTCATATTTAAAGAATCGTCATTAACTCTTTCCAGTGTATTAATATCAATTTTATATACAACCTCTTTAATCATCGCTTTTTGATCGTTAGAAGTGTGTTTAATTGTATATTTAGCTCTTGGTCTTGCAGGATTATTATTTAACCAACATAACATAACTTCAATATCTTGAGAAGCATCTGGTTTATTATTAGAACGCACAATCATATCTCCTCTACTTATATCAATATCGTCTTCTAATGTAATAGAAACCGACATAGGTGCATGTGCTTCTTCTAACGATTCATCATGTAAATCTATGGTTTTAATTTTTGAAGTAAATCCAGAAGGCATAATTGTGACCTCATCACCTACTCTAAAAATTCCACTTGCAACTCTCCCAGCATAACCTCTATAATCTCTATGAGAATCACTTTGTGGTCTTATTACTGTTTGCACAGGGAAACGAGCATCTACTTTATTGGTATCGCTTCCAATATGCATAGTTTCTAGCGTATGCAACATTGGAGCTCCTAAATACCAAGGCATATTTTCAGATCTATTAACAACGTTATCTCCCAATAACGCACTCATAGGAATGAAACGAACATCTTTAACAAGCATTTTAGAAGATATTTTTTCAAATTCAGCTACAATTTTATTAAAAACTTCTTCAGAAAAGTCTACTAAATCCATTTTATTAACACATACAATAATATGAGGAATTTGAAGTAACGATGCAATAAATGCATGCCTTTTAGTTTGCTCAATCACTCCATGTCTTGCATCAATTAATATTGTAGCTACATTTGCAGTTGATGCACCAGTAACCATATTTCTTGTATATTGAATGTGTCCTGGTGTATCAGCAATAATAAATTTACGTTTTGGGGTTGTAAAGTATCTATAAGCAACATCAATGGTAATTCCTTGCTCACGTTCATCACGTAAACCATCGGTAAAAAGTGCTAAGTCTACTCCATCATGCCCTTTCTTTTTACTAGTATTTTCTATTGAAGCCAATTGATCTTCAAAAATAGATTTAGAATCATATAATAAACGCCCAATAAGGGTACTTTTACCATCATCAACACTTCCTGCTGTTGTAAATCTTAATAATTGATTATTATCTATCATAATTTTTTCTATTTTTAAAAATAACCTTGACGTTTTCTGTCTTCCATTGCTGATTCAGATCGCTTATCATCGCTTCTATTTCCTCTTTCAGTATTTCTCATTCCGGCTACTTCTGCAGCAATTTTTTCAAGAGTATCAGCATCTGATTCATCTCCTCCAGTAATTGTTATATCTCCTAAAGTTCTAAACCGTATTTTTTTAACAACTACTTCTTCATGATCTTCTAAAATCAAAAACTCTGAATTCGGAATCCAAGTTCCTTCTCTTCTCACCACTTCTCTTTCATGTGCAAAATATAATGATGGAATAGCAATATTTTCTCTTTTAATATAATTCCAAACATCCATTTCAGTCCAATTACTTATTGGAAATGCTCTAAAATGTTCTCCTTGAAAGTGCTTGCCATTAAAAAGATTCCATAATTCTGGTCTTTGGTTTTTTGGATCCCATTGACCAAAATCATCGCGATGAGAGAAAAAACGTTCTTTGGCTCTCGCTTTTTCTTCATCTCTACGACCTCCTCCAATCGCACAATCAATTTTATTAGATTCTATTGCATCTAAAAGTGTAGTTATTTGTAAAGCATTTCTTGTCGCATTTTTACCTTTCTCTTCTGCTACTCTACCTTCATCAATCGATTCTTGGACAGAACCAACAATTAATTCAACACCTAATTCTTTAATAATATCATCCCTGAATTTAATTGTTTCCGGAAAATTATGCCCAGTATCAACATGCATAAGAGGAAAAGGAATTTTAGCAGGATAAAATGCTTTCTTTGCTAAATGAGTTACAAGAATTGAATCCTTACCTCCCGAAAATAGAATTACTGGGTTTTGAAATTGTGCCCAAACTTCACGTAGAATAAAGATTGCTTCACTTTCTAATTCGTCTAAATAATTTAAATAATATTTACTCATAATTGAGTTGTAATTTAGGTTTTATATAATCAATTATTTTTTTTACTGCTTGATCTACTGTTTCTGTTTCAGTATTAATTTCTACATCCGGATTTTCTGGCGCTTCGTAAGGCGCTGAAATTCCTGTCATATTTTTTATTTCACCTGCTCTTGCTTTTTTATAAAGCCCCTTTACATCTCTTCTTTCACACTCCTCAACACTGGTGTTAATATAAACTTCTACAAAGTTAACATCTTTAACAATACTTCTAATATTATCACGGTCTTTTTTATAAGGTGAAACAAATGCGGCTAATGTAACTAATCCAGCATCTATCATCAAATTTGCGATTTCAGCAATTCTTCTAATATTTTCTGTTCTATCTTCAGGCGCAAAAGTTAAATCACTATTGATTCCACTTCTAATATTATCTCCATCTAATGTATACGTTTTTACATCATTATTAAATAACTCTTTTTCAACAGCATTAGCTATTGTTGACTTCCCTGATCCTGAAAGTCCAGTAAACCAAATTAAAAAAGAATTTTGGTTATTTAATTTTTGCCTATCTTGAACAGAAATTTGATACGAATGGGGAACAATATTTTTTTCCATTATTTAAATCTTCTACGATTGTCTAATCCATAATCTATTTTATACCATGCCCTTTCATGTAGATAATATAATACCATTTTTGTTATGACTTCAGCAAATCCAATTTTTAAACCTGTTAATGGATTTCCTGTTATAAGCCAAGCCAAAAACATAGTGTCTAAAGTTCCTATAAATCGCCATGTAATTGTTTTTACAAAATGCCTTTTCTTACTATTATCAATATTAAATTTAAACCAAGCTCTTTCATGAAAATAATACAATATCATTTTTGTTATTACTTCAGCAAAACCAATTTTTAGCCCAAATAAAGGATTCCCAGATATTAACCAAGATAGAAGTATTGTGTCTAATGTTCCAACAAACCTCCAAGTTATTGTTTTTACAATATGCCTTTTATGAGATAACTTTTTCATTTCTTAGAAACTAAAAACCAGGGATTTAATAAATTTTCTTTATTATACATTAGTTCTTGATTTGTTGATTGAGAAATAACATGAATATCTAAAGCATTACATATCGCTTGCCCTGCAGCAGTATCCCACTCCATTGTTGGAGCAAATCTAGGATATACATCAGCGTTTCCTTCGGCAACCAAACAAAATTTTAAAGAACTTCCTTTTGAAACGATTTCAACTTCCTTGCCTTTACTTTTTAATTTATCTACATAATCTAAGGTCTCTTGACTCATGTGTGATCTACTTCCTACAACCTCGACCTTATTTGACTTATTATTTTTTGGAGATAATAATTCAGATTTTTCAATAATTTCTTCAATGGAAGAATTATGAAAATTTAAAATTGCTTTATAACTTTTTCTTTCTTCTACATCACTAAAATATAATGTTTTTACCACCGGAACATAAATAACTCCTAATTTTGGAATTCCATTATTTACAAAAGCAATATTAACAGTAAACTCGCCATTTCTCTTTATAAATTCTTTAGTTCCATCTACAGGGTCAACAATCCAACATTCTTCCCAAGCCCTTCTAACTTCATAAGGAGTTTGTTTATTCTCCTCACTGATAATTGGAATTTTAGTTGGTATTAAAAATGTATTTATTATATCATTTGCAGTCTTATCTGCAATAGTTAATGGAGAATTATCTCCTTTAATTTCTACTTCAAAATCATCTTTACCATACACTTTCATTATTGCTTCTCCAGCTTTTAAAGAAGCTTCAATGGCAATTTTTAAATTATCTTTTAACATACCAATCATATATATTTTTTATACCTTCTTCTAACTCAATAGTATGTTTCCATCCTAAGTTATTTAATTTAGAAACATCGGTAAGTTTACGCATTGTTCCATCTGGTTTAGAAGTATTAAAAACCAGTTTTCCTTTATAGCCTATAATTTGCTTTATTGTCTCAGCCAATTGTTTTATTGAAATTTCTTTTCCTGTTCCAATATTTATATGAGTATTTCTTATCTCTTTTGAATCAGGATTATATGTATCAACAAAATCTCTATTCTCCATAATAAAAACACATGCATCAGCCATATCTTTGGACCATAAGAATTCTCTTTTAGGGTTTCCAGAACCCCAAATTTCAACGCTAGTATTCGAAACTCCAAATGATTTTAAATATTGATTCGCTTCTTCTATAGTTTCAAATTTAGTGTCGCTTAAAACTTCATCTATTCTATTTTCATCCAATAATTTAGCCAAATATATTTTTCTAATAAGAGCTGGTAAAACGTGTGACTTTTCTAGATCAAAATTATCATTAGGCCCATATAAATTGGTTGGCATAACTGAAATAAAATTTGTGCCATATTGTAAATTATAACTTTCACACATTTTTATTCCAGCAATTTTTGCAATAGCATAAGGCTCATTAGTGTATTCAAGAGTATCGGTTAATAAATACTCTTCTTTCATTGGTTGAGGGGTATTTTTTGGATAAATGCATGTACTCCCCAAAAACAACAATTTTTTTACTTTATGTAAATAACTTTGATGAATCACATTATTTTGAATCATCATGTTTTTATAAATAAAATCTGCTCTGTAAACGTTATTGGCAACTATTCCACCAACTTTAGCGGCAGCTAAAATTACATATTTAGGCTTTTCAACCTCAAAAAAATCAGCAACATTAACTTGATTCGTTAGGTCTAACTCATTATGAGTTCTTGTTATAATATTTGTGTAGCCCTTACTAGTTAAATTCTCTAATATAGCACTCCCTACAAGCCCTCTATGACCTGCAATATATATTTTAGAACTTTTGTCCATGCAACTTTTTCTTATTCAAAGTAGTTTTTAATACGATACCCTCCATCTTTTAAATATTGTTGCTTCTGCATCAATTTTAAATCGCTAGACATCATATCATCTACTAACGCTGGTAAATCATATTCTGGTACCCAACCTAATTTTTCTTTAGCTTTGGTAGCATCGCCAAGCAACAAATCAACTTCTGTTGGTCGATAATACTTCTCATCAACAGCGATAACTTCTTTGCCAATCTCTAATTGATAATTAGGATTATTACAAACTTTTACATAACCTTTTTCATCCGCTTCATTACCTTTAAATTCTAATTCAATGCCTACATGCGCAAAACTCATTCTTACAAAATCTCTAACAGAGGTGGTCTTATTTGTGGCAATTACCCAATCTTCAGGCTTATCAGCTTGCAAAATCATCCACATCATTCTAACGTAATCTTTGGCGTGTCCCCAATCTCTCTTAGCATTAAGGTTTCCAAGGTATATTTTATCTTGCATTCCCAAGGCAATTCTTGAAGTAGCTCGAGTAATTTTACGAGTAACAAATGTTTCTCCTCTTATTGGTGATTCATGATTAAATAATATCCCATTACAAGCATACATTCCATAAGCCTCTCTATAATTTACAGTTATCCAATATGCGTACATTTTTGCTACAGCATAAGGACTTCTTGGATAAAATGGAGTTTTTTCTGTCTGAGGGACTTCTTGAACTTTTCCATATAATTCAGAAGTAGATGCTTGATAAACCCTTGTTTTATATTCTAATCCTAATATTCTAACCGCTTCTAAAATTCTTAAAGTTCCTATACCATCAACATTTGCAGTATATTCAGGCATCTCAAATGAAACGTGAACATGGCTCATAGCAGCAAGATTATATATTTCTATTGGCTGAACCTCTTGTACAATTCTTATTAAATTCGTAGAATCTGTTAAATCTCCATAATGTAAAAAAAAATTTTTATTTTCAATATGAGGATCTTGATATAAATGATCTATTCTACCAGTATTAAATAAAGACGAACGTCTTTTTAATCCATGAACTATATATCCTTTTTTTAAGAGAAACTCACTTAAATACGCACCATCTTGGCCAGTAACTCCTGTTATTAATGCGATTTTTTGCATTTTAAATGTTCTTTTTTTCGTATTTACTTAAATATTCATTCAATATTTTTAACAATACAACTATTAATACAAGCGCTCCAAATATACTACCAAATCTAAACATATTGGTTTCATATATTGTTCCTATTTTTTTTCCAGCGGGATTAAATCGGGTAATTATGTTTACAATATTTTCGCTACTTTCTTTTTCAGACTCTATTCTAATTAAATTATTTTTTAAATTTTTAGCTATATTAAATAATTCAATATCGTTGTTTGGTGTATTTTCTTTTGAAAAATCAATATACGTACTTGGTGTAGATTTATTTAATTCTACATCTTGAAGAGTTACCTCTTTGTATAAATCTCTTAATTGATCAATCTCATTTATTGATTTTACTGTGGCTAGAGAATCTAATTTTAAAGTATTTAACTTTATTCTTCTTCTTTTTTGAAGAGTTTCATTCTTTTCAATATCTCCAATTATTTTATTTTGAAGTGATTTTAAATGAGTAGCATAAGATTTTATCCTGTATACATATTTATTGGAGTCATACTTAGATGCTCCTTCACCTTGAAAAGTAGAATAAGAGAAATACCTTTGTGTAAGCGTATCTGTTTTTTTAACAAAGCCATCATAAGCTAATATTCTATCTTTCTCTGTTTCATAAGGAATAAGTTCAAAGTATGATAAACTATTTGCATCTTTAAAAGAAAGATCAAATTCATTAGCTAAAGTTATAGAATCTTTCCTTTGAATTAATACATTATAATATTCTATTTTCTCATATATTTGATGTATGGAGTTATAATTTGGCTGAATTATCATATCATAAGAGTAATTACTAGGGCTAATATAATCTTTTGCAAACCCTAAAATAGCTCCTATCGCTATTGCTAGTATAAGTTTTAATATATGTGATTTTAAGAAAATCAGGAATAGAACAAGGTAATGGAAAATGTTTTTAAGAAACTTTAATAAGAAATTAAACAAGTTCTTAATTCCATCTCCAATCAACAAAAATACTTTTCCTAAATCAATTTCTTCTTCTTTAACTGTTATTGGATTTTTATGTTCTTTATCACTCATTATTTATTTTTTAAAAAATTTGTTCTAGTATTTTTTGTGTTATTATATATGTAGGTCTAACACCTGAAGTTCCTAAACCTCCTGATGCTAATGTGCTCCCAGTTTCTAAAGGGTTGTCAGAAGCATAATATGCATATCTAACTTTTACGTCCTTAGAAATATTCCCTCTAATTTTAGATGCTGCTTGAATAGCTTTTTGGTAATGAGCACCCTCCATTTCAAGACCTATAACTTTCCAAGTTGAATCATGGAAAAACTCTAGTATATCTTTATTTTGAAGAGAGGTTCCAAGAACTGAAATCATTGCACCATCAAAAACCCCAACTCCCATTCCTTCCAAATCTTCTTTTTTCAATTCATTTTTAAAAGGATAATTATCAGCTGTTCCCTCAAATATATGTGAAGAAGGAATCATAATATCTCCTTTACCTCCTTCAAGAATACCTGCTTTACCCATTATCGAAACCGATTCTACATTTAAATGATGAATGTTATTATTTTCACAATAATATGGCTTTAATAATTCATCCATTGTCTCATATGCCTGCTCTCCAAACGCATAATCCATAACTATAATTACTGGCTTATTATCTATGTCATTTTCAGTTTCAAAACCTTTTATTTCAAAATCAATTTTACGAGTATCTACAACTTGAACATTAATATTAGTCCCTGATTTATCTTCTAAATAATATAACCCTTTCTTAGAAGCAAACAACTTCACTTTTTTTCTTAAAGCTGTATTACTGTCCTCGCTTAACAATTCAAAAAGGCCTATAAAATCATTGTTTTTCAATTTATCTTCCAAAATTACTGGAGCGTAAATTGTATTCATTACGCTATGCATATTAGCACTAATAATATGAATAGGTCTATGTAATAAATTCTGTTTATCAAGTAGTTTTTTTATATCATTAGCCCAAATTTCTCCATAAATATGATGACCTATACTTTCTCTTAATGAAGAAGTAAAAGATATTTCTCTTTTTTGCTGATGATGAATTTCATTAAACGCCAGTTTTCCTAACCAATAAATTAATTGAAAGAACCTGTCGGAATTGCTTTCAGATGAAAATTCATTATAAATAGAAGAAACCTCATTAAAACTTCTACCCAAAATATTTCCCAAATGGGCTAAAGTAACCTCTCGTTCTTTTTGTGTTAGTTTTTTATTACTCAACACAATTTCTTCAAGCAACTTCCATTCTCGTGTAGTTTTACCCTCATCATTTATTTGGACTCTACTCAATATTTTATGAGACTCAATAAATAAAAATGTTAAATGGGTTAATATATCATAGATTTCTGATCTTCCACGAGTTACCTCAATATTCATTTGATCTTTATCTATCCTGTAGCAATTTCTACGCCTCTTGGGAGGAATTATTGATTTAAAGTGAGATTTTGAATAACCTTCATCAGCTGTAAGTTTAATAAATCTACATTCTTCAATTCCTATTGGAAGTCTATCAATAACATATGAAAGTCCACTGAGTTCTACCTTCTCTTCAGCAATAGAACCATAAATTTCGGGGCGCAATGAAAGTAGTGATTCTCTAAGTGTTTCACCAGAAACTCCCATAGGCTTATAAAATCCACGACTAAAAAGATGGCGCATTGAAATATATAGTTTTTCAATTGCCGCAGATGATTCTTGTGAGCGTGTTCGTTTCTTCAATCTATTCATAGTTATTTAGCCAGCAAAGATACATTTTAAATGCCAATTATTCTAATTCAATATATCTAAGTAATTCTTTTGATTTTTCAACACTTTAGTTGATTCTTTTATTGCATTGTCAAATTCTAATTTTCGTTGATATTCCCCTTCTTTAAAATAATAGCGAGTTATAATATTTGAAGTAAGTTTTTCTATAATTTGACTTTTGTTTTTATCCAATAAAATCAATTTTTCTTCAACTATTTTATCAAACATTAATTGTGATTGTTGTGTTAAGTCAATATTATTTTCTTCGAGTTTTTCTATAGTTTCTTTTAAATCAATTTCGTTATTCATCAAAAATTTATCATTGTTTCTTTTCAAGTATTCTTTGAGCGATATAAAATCTGAATCGTTTAATTTAAACGTTCTTAAATTTTTTATTTCAGGGTTTTTGTAATAATATGATGTTGCGAAATCAAAAAAGGCGTCAGAAGTAAAAAGTTTTTTTGTTGCTTCTGTTAAAGGCTGTCTTTCAATTTCTATATCAGGGCTTACGCCTCCTCCATCAAAAACTTCTCGTCCGTTTTGTGTTGTAAACCTATTTACCTTTTTGTCAGAAAACCTAGGAACAATTCCGGTTTTAGAATCTCGATTGGTATAATCTAATTCTTGAATACAACGTCCACTTGGCGTATAATATTTTGATATTGTTAATTTTAACTGTGTACCATATGATAACTTTCGACTGCGTTGTACTAAGCCTTTCCCAAAAGAACGATTTCCAACTATCACCGCTCTATCATAGTCTTGTAATGCTCCAGCCAATATTTCTGAAGCCGATGCTGAACGATCATCAATCAAAATAACAATTGGAATTTCGGTATCCAAAGGTTTTCTTTGAGTTTTATACGTTTTACTTAATTTATTAAGTTTTCCTCTTGTAGTAACAACAACTCTGTTTTTTGGAATAAAAAAATTGACAATTTTTATGGCTTCTCCTAACAATCCTCCAGGATTCTGGCGCACATCAATTATTAGTTTTTGCATTCCTTGAGATTTCAAATCTTCAAATGCATTTTTAACTTCTGAAGATGCTTTTTTATTAAACTTAATAAAAGAAATATATCCTACTTCATCATCAATCATATTATAAAAAGGAACTGGATTTATCTCAATAGTCTCTCTATTTACATTAAAATCTAAGATTTGACCTTGTCTTTTTACTTTGAGTTTTAAGGCTGTATTTGGCAAACCTTTAAGCATTGCTCTGACTGACTTTTCTGATTGTTCTTTTAAAACAGCATCATCTATCATAAAAATTTCATCGCCAGGAATAAGTCCTGATTTATGCGCAGGATTGTCTTTAAAAATTTCATTAATTACTAGATTCCCATTTCTGTATTTTATGGAAGCACCTATCCCTCCATATCTCCCTTCTGCTCTTATTTTTGCCTCCTCAACTCCTTGCTCATCATAAAAACGTGTATAAGGGTCAAGATTTTCAAGCACATTATTAATCGCCTTGTCAGTTACTTCTGCTGGATTAATTTCATCAATATAATATAGATTTAACTCTTTAAAAAGAGTTGTATAAATCTCAATTTGTTTTGCTATTTCGAAAAAGTCAGACTTATAAGAAAAAGAAAATAGTATTGCTACTATTATAAAAAATATAGAAAATTTATGTCTAATTGATTTTTTCATCGTTCGATAAAATTTTAAAATTATGTCTGACTAAAATACTGAATTATTTACTTAGATAAGTTTTTATTGCCTTTTCTAAACTTTCATTCCATTTTGGAATAGTATTGCTAAAAGTTTTTTGAATTTTTGTAGTGTCTAAAACACTAAATCTTGGTCTTATTGCTGGTGTAGGATAATCCTTTGTGCTTATTGGTTTTAAATCTATATGAATATTACTTAGTCTAAAAATTTCTTTTGCAAATCCATACCATGAAGTTTTTCCTTGATTAGAGTAATGGTATATTCCAAATTTATTTGATTGATTATCAATAATTTTCAAAATAAGTACTGCTAAATCACGTGCATAAGTTGGTGAACCTTTTTGATCTTCCACAACATTTAAATTTGAATTTTCATTGCCCAATCTCAACATAGTTTTCATGAAATTGTTTCCATACTCTGAATACAACCAAGAAGTTCTTATAATAAAGTACTCTTTTAAAACCGAAATAATTTCTTTCTCCCCTTTCAGTTTTGATTTCCCGTAAACACTTTGAGGATTTGGGATATCATTTTCTTTATATGCTTCTTTCTTGTTACCATCAAAAACAAAATCTGTAGAAATATGTATTAAAACAGTTTTATTTTTTTTACAAATTTCTGCTAAATTTCTTACTGCCTCTGAATTAATTTTAAAAGCCTTTTCTATATTATCTTCTGCTTTATCAACTGCTGTATATGCAGCGCAATTGATACAATAATCAATAATATTATCAGAAAAAAAAGTGTCTAATTTTTCTTTGGAGGTAATATCTAATTCACTGGAGTTTTTAAAAATAAACTTAACTCCTTCTGTGCTTTTAGCCTCACTTTTTATACATAATGCCAATTGCCCATCTCCTCCTGTGACTAATACAGTTTTCATTTAAGGCGTTTTTCTAATGTTGGCAACTGTAGATCTTTATCAGAAATAATATATTTAATTTCATCCAATTTCCAATCTATTTGAAGTGATTTATCATTATAAATAACTCCTCCTTCAGATTCTTTATTATAATAATTATCACACTTATAAAAAAAAGTAGCTAAATCACTTAAAACAATAAATCCGTGAGCAAATCCTCGAGGAATAAACAATTGTTTTTTATTATCGGAAGATAGTTCTATTGAAAAATGTTGCCCAAAAGTTTCTGAATCTTCTCTAATATCTACTACGACATCAAGAACTGACCCTTGTAGAACCCTAACTAGTTTTGCCTGAGCATAATCTCCTACTTGATAATGCAATCCTCTTAAAACTCCCTTGCTAGAACAAGATTCATTATCTTGAACAAAGTCAATTTTTAAACCAGTATGTTCAAAAAAAGTAATTTTATTAAAGGACTCATAAAAATAACCTCTCTTATCTTCATAAACTTTAGGTTCAATAACATAACAATCTTTTAAGTTTGTTTCTTCCACTTTCATACTACTCTTTCAAAATACTTAATAAATGTTTTCCGTAGCCACTTTTAATTAGTGGTTCGGCAAGTTTTCTTAGTTGACTGTCAGAAATAAAACCCATTTTATAAGCAACTTCTTCAATTGCTCCAATTTTTAAGCCTTGTCGCTCTTCAATAACTTGAACAAATTGTGAAGCTTGCATCAAAGAGTTAAAGGTTCCTGTATCTAACCATGCAGTTCCTTTATCCAAAACACTAACTTTTAAATTACCTTTTTTTAAATATTCTCTATTCACATCTGTTATTTCTAACTCTCCTCTTGAGCTTGGTTTGATATTTTCTGCAATTTCTACTACAGAGTTATCATAAAAATAAATTCCTGGAACTGCATAATTTGATTTTGGTTTTTTAGGCTTTTCTTCAATAGATTTTGCTTGACCTTTTTCATCAAAATCTACCACACCATATCTTTCTGGATCTTGAACATGGTAGGCATAAATTATTCCTCCTTTAGGGTTATTATTGGCTTGTAATAATTCTTCTAAACCTGTTCCGTAAAAAATATTATCTCCTAGAATTAAAGCAACTTTATCATTACCAATAAATTCTTTTCCTATAATAAATGCTTCAGCTAATCCATTTGGATCTTTTTGAATAGCATATTGGAAATTACAACCTAAACTTTTCCCATCACCTAATAGTTTTTCGAATAATGGTAAGTCATGAGGTGTAGAAATAATTAATATTTCTCTTATTCCAGCACTCATTAAAGTTGATAAAGGATAATAAATCATTGGCTTGTCATAAACTGGCATTAATTGCTTGCTTATCGCCAATGTTAATGGGTGAAGTCTAGTCCCTGAGCCTCCTGCAAGTATTATTCCTTTCATCTATTACTGTATTTTTTTAAATACCAATTAATTGTTTTCTCTATTCCGGTTTCAAAATTTTCATCAGCTTTCCATCCTAGTTCGTTCTCAATTTTAGTAGCGTCAATTGCATATCTAAAATCATGTCCAGGTCTATCGGTAACAAATGAAATTTGATCTTTATATGAATTAGATTTTGGTTGAATTTTATCTAATAGTTCACAAATTGTTGTTGCAATATAAAGATTATTTCGCTCATTTCTTCCGCCAATATTATAAGTTTCCGCTACTTTCCCTTCTTTATAAACCAACTCTATTCCTTTACAATGATCTAATACATACAACCAATCTCTGATATTTTTACCGTCACCATATATTGGTATTTGTTCACCCGAAAGTGCTTTTCTAATAATTGTTGGTATCAGTTTTTCATTATGTTGTTTTGGCCCATAATTGTTTGAACAATTAGTAGTAACTACATTCATTCCATAGGTGTGAAAATAACTTCTAACAATAAAATCTGAAGAAGCTTTTGAAGCGCTATATGGACTATTTGGTGCATATGAAGTGTTTTCGGTAAACAAACCTTTTTCACCTAAAGTACCAAAAACTTCATCGGTGGAAATATGATGAAACCTACAGTTTAAATATTCTTTTTTATACAAATGTGGGGCCTCCATCCAATAATGACGTGCAATATCTAATAAAGTAAAAGTACCAAAAACATTAGTTTGAATAAATGCATCGGGATTTAAAATTGAATTATCTACATGAGACTCCGCAGCAAAATGAATTACTCCTCTTATATCGTGTTTGGAAAATATTTGTTCAACTAAATTTCGATCACATATATCTCCTTCAATAAAGGTATATCTTGAATTATCTTCGACTTCCTTTAAATTGGATATGTCACCTGCATACGTAAGTTTATCTAAATTTACAATTTTAATACTCGGATTGTTCTCCAAAAAATAAGGTATAAAATTGGATCCAATAAATCCAGCACCTCCAGTTATTAATATATTTTCCAAATTTTAAACTTCTATTTTTTTATTTTTTTTCTTCTAATTCTATTTCTAACGAATAGGAAAATAAGTATGCCAATTATTATAAATGGCCACAGATATAAAATACCAATGATAAAATTTCCTATCCCTGTAAAACCTCCTTTTAGTGCTTTTACAACTCTACTCAAATAAGTTTTTGATTCTGCTTTATCAAACTCTACGGTTTCATAAAACGAAATATAGATAGTGCTTAAAGAAACTTTGTTTTGAAGATATTTTAAGCGCCCTTGTTTTGCTTCAATCTCTTCTCTAATTTTTGCTATCTCTCTTTCAATTTCTAAAATTTCTTTTACATTTTTTGCTTTTGACAATAACTCAAGATAACGTGCTTCTAATTTCAACTTTGCGTTTAACCTTGCTTCTAAATCGATAAACTCTTCAGTAACATCTCTTTGCGAAATTTCTTTACGATCAAATACTTTTACTTGATTCGATATAGTATCTATCACATTTTGAAACCCTTTGGTTGGGATTCGTATAACCAAACTCCTTTCTATATTTCCATAATTTTTGCTTGTTTCATCTCGTTGAATAAACCCTTTATTTACCTCCAATAACTTAATAATTGATTGATGAGTTTTTTCTAATGATGATGTTTCAAACCTTAAATGGCTTTCTTTAATAATTTTAGGCTCTATTTGATTTTCTGAATTTTCTATAGAAGAAGTTCTTGAAGACTCAACTATTAATCCTTGGGCATCTTCTTCACTATAATCTTTAGAGTAATTATCACCAGATCCTCCACTACAAGCCAAGAACATAGTGCCAACAATAAATAAACTTCCTAATATTTTCATAATTCTAGTTTTTTATGTTCAACAAACTTATTTAATATACCAATCATCTTTTTTTCTAATTCTTCATAATTCCATTCTACTTTATCGGTATAAATAAACATAATAACGTAATTTCCATCTACATTATTGAATAATAAGTGTTTATTTAATCTATATGCTTCGCGAATTAATCTTTTAATTCTATTTCTATCAACAGCAAGTTTTACATTTCTTTTAGGAACAGAAAAAGCAACTTTGATAGAGAAATCAGCGTTTTCAAGTTTTAAGTACTTCATACGCAAGGGAAATTCTTTTATAGAATTACCTTCAACAAACAACCGTTCTATTAATTTCCTACTTTTTAGTTTTTCTTCTTTACCAAATGTAAATCTCATCTGAACAAAGATAGTTAATTAAACGTTTTATAAATTGAAAACCTTTTAAAAACTAGTGCAATTTCGTCATAAAATTTAATGATTGCATCTTCAATAATTTGTACATTTGACAAAACTTTTTAAAAAATAAAAAAATGGCTCAAGATTTATTTCAAGCTCCAGATTATTATAACCTAGATGAACTATTGAACGAAGAACATTTACTAGTTCGAAATGCTGCTCGTGATTGGGTAAAACGTGAAGTTTCTCCAATTATTGAGGATTTTGCTCAACGTGCAGAATTTCCTGATTCTATTATTAGTGGTTTGGCAGAAATTGGTGCTTTTGGACCTTATATACCTGAAGAATATGGCGGTGCAGGATTAGATCAAATTTCTTATGGATTAATAATGCAAGAAATTGAAAGAGGAGATTCAGGTGTTCGTTCAACTGCTTCTGTTCAATCATCATTGGTAATGTATCCTATTTGGAAATATGGAAATGAAGAACAAAAACAAAAATATTTACCAAAATTAGCAAGTGGAGAGTTTATAGGATGCTTTGGATTAACTGAGCCAAATCATGGTTCAAATCCTGGAGGTATGGAGACTAAATATAAAGATATGGGAGACCATTATCTCTTGAACGGTGCTAAAATGTGGATATCTAATGCTCCATTTGCTGATATTGCTGTAGTGTGGGCTAAAAACGAAGAAGGTCGTATTCATGGTCTTGTTTTAGAACGTGGAATGGAAGGTTTTTCAACTCCTGAAACTCACAACAAATGGTCTTTACGTGCTTCAGCAACTGGCGAACTAATTTTTGACAATGTAAAGGTGCCAAAAGAAAACTTATTACCAAATAAATCTGGTTTAGGCGCTCCATTAGGTTGTTTAGATTCTGCAAGATTTGGTATTGCTTGGGGAGCAATTGGTGCTGCTATGGATTGTTATGATACAGCATTAAGGTATTCTAAAGAACGTAAACAGTTTGGAAAACCAATTGGCGCTTTTCAATTACAACAAAAGAAATTGGCTGAAATGATTACTGAAATCACTAAAGCTCAATTATTAACTTGGAGATTAGGTGTTTTAAGAAATGAAGGTAAAGCAACTTCTGCACAAATATCTATGGCAAAGCGTAATAATGTTGCTATGGCTTTAAATATTGCTAGAGAAGCTAGGCAAGTACTTGGTGCTATGGGAATTTCTGGTGAGTATTCTATTATGCGTCATATGATGAACCTAGAGAGTGTTATTACATACGAAGGAACACACGACATTCATTTATTAATTACTGGTTTAGATATTACTGGTGAAAATGCTTTTAAATAAAAATTAAAAAATTATTCAAAAAAAAGAGGCTTCAAATTGAAGCCTCTTTTTTGTTATTATAATTAGTAATTATTGAATTACTATTTTCTTAATTACTTTTCCTATATCAGTATTGATTGATAACATATACACTCCTGTGTTTATAGAACTCACATCAATTTGTGAGTTGTTTTCAAACTTATTTGACAATACTACTTGTCCTATTAAATTTGTTAATTTATAATCTACTAATTCTATTGAATTTGGTAAACTAACAAATAATTGATCTGATACTGGATTTGGATACACATTGATTCTATCCAATACCTCTAGTTCATTCTCTACATCTAAAACTGCTTCTATATTGATAGTGTAATCTTCTACTTCTCCATCATAGCCTGTACCACATTTTTGTGGATTACTATTATATCTTGCAGCAACTCTCATCCTTGTAGGTCCAATTGCTGCTGTTAATGGAATTTCAATATCTGGAGTTATACTTGTAGTAATATTTGAGTCTGTTCCATTTGGACCTGGACCAGTAACTTGACCCAAATCATATTCTTCATTAACATCGTCAAAATCACCATCAGCATTAAAGTCTATCCATGCAAAAGCATGCGCTGTATAGCCTCCGTCTGTATTAACATTTACTGATAACGTATGTGTTGAACCTTGAATAACTGTTGTTGTAGATGCTCCACCTTCAGCAGTAAAATCATCGTATCCATTATTATTAGTGTTATCCAAATCTACTTTTAAAAGCGTATTGAATGATACTTGTGTAACTCCAGTATCGTAATTATTATTACCATTAGAAGTACAATAACTAACCGATTGAGTAGTAAAGTTACTTGTCGAACTATACGCAGAATTTGATCCACCACAAACACTTCTAACTTGATACTCATATGTTGTGTTTATTGTTAAACCTGTTAAATCTAATGACGTTGTGTTTGAAGTAGTGTTTGTCCAAGTTCCTGAACCGCTAACTCTATACCTAATATCATACGATTCTCCAGATCCTGTCCAATTAATTGTTGCTGTAGTAGTAGTTATTGGACTTGCTGAAAAACTTGTGGGTACAGGATTTGCAGGTGTTAATAATATATCACCAAGGTCTACTGTAGTTCCATCGGTAATTACTTGACTAGGCAATGTATATGATTGATAACAATCAGCCTCAACTAAAATGTCATAAGTCCCAGCTTCAATTGGTCTATAAAAATCTCCAATAGGTAATTCGGTATTTACCCAAGAGCCTCTAGAATTTGCAATATTATCTCGCCCAACAATAGAAATTTTTGCTTGAATTGGGTTTAATGTATTTACATCTTTTACCAAACCTCTAAACCCATAGGTGCCTTGCTTCATAAAGTCAATCAAAGCATCTCTATTATAGTCCCAATGGTTTTCAATTTGACCAGCTGGAATTACTTTTACATCACTCAATTCTAGAGTAGATTCTCTACATTGTTTTTCGTAGTTCATATAATCTTGTCGTCCTCCTTGTACTTGATACCAAGTTGCTCCATGGGTAACACCTGCCATGGCATTGGAATCAACACTATAATCAAAATAGCCTGAAGGACCATCATTTTGAGCATGAGTAGCATATTCTGATGCAACTATTAAATTATACCAATCATCATCAACATGTCTACCTTGAGCAACAGACCATGTATCCCAAGGATAATTAAAAACTTCTACGCCTCCATGCATATTTGCTGCAATCACAAAGTGATAAGAATCTGCCATAGACATAAATGCTAATGTCTCAGCTTGATATACTTCACCATCAGGATGTGCGCCTCCATTTGGGTCAGGATAATTTCTATTCAGATCAATATTATTTGCATTTTCTCTTCTTGATCCTGATACATCAGCATAGTTCGTCCAATCACCAAAAAAAGTACCATCAGGATTAGCCATTGGATTGATCCAAATCTCAGAATTATCAATTAAATTCTTTATTTCTGTATGTCTGGCATGACCTGTATCATTATATACTTCTATTAAAAAATCAATCAATGATAACATCATTGGGTAACCTGCAATTTCATTTCCATGCATTGATGAAGTTAATAATATTCTAGGCTCTTGCTCATGAGTAGTTACATTATCCGATAATTTAATAAATAATAAATCTCTACCGTTTTCAGAGTCTCCTATATCAACTAATTCAGCAATTGTTGGATGATCGGTAGCAAAGTCATTCATTTGACTTGCATATTGTGCATAAGTTGGATAAGCACTTAAAGGAAATGATAAAGTGTAAGCTCTATTATTAGTTAATCTATCACCATGAATACTTGGGTTGTACATTAGAACTCCTTTCTTTGGCTCATTTTTTTCAGTATCTATAGTATAAGGCAAATTAAATTCTAAAAACTTGTCAAAACCTTTTTGGTTGGCAATTGCTTTAATTGTTAAAGGATTAGAAGGGTCTTGACCATGATCAAAAGAAATCAACTTGGCTAACGATTGAACTTCTTTTAAATTATTAGCGGTAAAAGTAAATTCTAAACTTCCTCTTTCTTGAAGGTATTTTTCTGCTTTTTTCTTTTCTGTTTGTGAATAAACAAGGGTAGTGCTTATCGCTAAGATAAGCAATAGTAGGGATTTTTTCATTTTCTTGGGGTTTAATTATAATTTTCTATTCAATAACTATTTTTTTACTTATTGTTTTATTATTTGTTTCAATTTTCAATATATATACTCCTGTACTTACTTTATTTACAGGTAAATGTAATTCGTTATTTGATAAATCATCTGACCAAATTTGCATTGATTGACCTAAATAATTAAATAATGTTACTTGATTAATTTCTGTATCAACTGTTTTAGTAATATCCACAGTAGAAGTATTGTTATTCATAAATACATTTAAACCAGCATCTAATAACTCTTCTTCTACCGATAAAGATTGAGCGGCTTTAAATACTAATGAAAATTTCGTTCGATACTCACCTTGTGGTAGTGAGAATTCAAATGATTGATTTCTTATACTATGTGTTTGTCCAGTTTCATTATCTTTAATATAAATTTCTATATCATCAGAAATGTTTTCTAATTTATCAATAGATAATGTTTGCGTTTCATTATCATTATCTGCATCTACAAATACTGCAAATGGAATTTCTCTTTCTACATTATACTCTCCAAATGCTTGGATAACATAATATTTACTTTCTTGATAGAAGAAAATATCATTAGACATAAAACTACTTGCTCTACCGTCATAACCTCTATCAATTCCGTCCGTTGCACCTTCAACAAATGCCGCTAACAATTGTCTATGATAACCTTCAGATGTTTCAAAATCTATCCAAATTCTTTGTTTGTTAGAGTTTGTTTGTATGTTATTACTATTTGATGCTGTGCTTCTAGTAAATATAGATTCAGTATTTCCAAATTCTTTTTCGAAAACACGTTGGCTATTTCTAAATATTACACTTCCAGATGATGGGTTAATTAAAGTTATTTCACATGCATCACCTATACCATTTGAATTAGCATCTACTTGACCTGGATTTGCAACAGTAGGGCAATTATCAACTGCATCTAAAATACCATCACCGTCTGTATCTGTAGATGAATAATCAGAATCACATACATTACCTGTTCCATCTGAATCAGCATCTTCTTGACCTGGATTTGCGGTATAAGGGCAATTATCAGCTCCATTTAAAATACCATCACCATCTATATCAGGATCAGTTAGGTCACTTATTCCATCATCATCAACATCAAACTCATGCTGTTGCATTACATAAAATCCTTGACCTACAGGTACGTATTGGCCTGGTTCTTTAGAACCGCTTCCCGTCTGATCAACATCTGGATGTGAAGTAGCTTGAGTTCCTCCAGCCAATGTATAGGTAGCATATCCTCCTTGATAATCTTGCCAATTATGGCTTCCACCTCCCCAATGTTCCCAAAAGTATAAAGTACCTGTAATACCATCTGATCCACCTCCAAGAATGGAAATATTATCGGTAATAAACGCATCAGCATCTATAGCAGATGGGAATGGGTTTCCGGTCAATGTTATAAACGCATTACCATTACCATCAAAAGTGCCTGGAAAAGTTGTATGCGTAATTTCTGTATCACCATTTAAAACATTATTAGGTTTTCCAATAAAAGTATAATTTTGTTCTGTCGCTATTGAGCTCGCAGCAGAAACTCCTTTCATCGAATATCCTTCTGTAACGTTAAGGCTTAAATGAGAGCCTATGTGTTCCCAATTAGTATAAGCATTTCCATTATTCACTAGTTTATATAACCAGTAAGTAGAGGTATTAATTGCTGCATCATCTGCACAAAAAGCACCATCGCAAAAAGTAACAGGAACTGGAGCAGCAGGATTAGTACCATCACTCAAAACATCTTTTACTGCAAATGGTATGTTGTTCCCTGTAGTTCCTATTTGACTCACAGGCGAAGACCAGTAGTTGTAAGTATAACTATTTGCAGTCCCTTGTTGATCTCTTTCAATTGAACCTGCACTTGTTGTTTCTAAATCACTACCATTAGTTTGAATTAATTGTGATTCACCTTCCAAATCTATTACACCATCTAATTCTAAATAATGAGTCACTGTTAATCCATTTCCATCTCCAGTTGAGGTGTCTCCATCAACAGTTATCTCATTACTTTTTACCATCAATGCTAATAAAGTTCTATTATCATCACCTAAAGTTGAAGAAGGTAGAGAACTATTATCCATTGTTAAATCATGATTTGTTTCTACTATATTCCAATCTACTGTTTTTTCATCGGCTGGAACAGAAAAAGTATAAGGAACTCCTCCTGGAATAGTTTGCATACTACCATTGGTCCATGATGAATTCGAGTTCCAATCAGTAGCTGAACCAGAAGATGTATACGGTAATGGTGCAGTTTGCTCATCAACCGTGGTTAAATTCTTTAACGCAGCAGTATTATCATAACCTGATTCGTCTTTTGAATTAGTAAATGTATATCTTGACATTGGATAATACCCTTTTAAATTGGTCCAAGGAATACTACTAATATCATTTTTAGAAATACTTGTTGGAATAATTTTTCCGTCAGCATTCATAGAACCATTCTCTTCTATTTCTTGATTCATTACATATCTCAACTGATCTGCTGAAAGGGCAACATCCCAAACTCTAACCTCATCTATATTTCCTTGAAATAAATTGGTTCTACTCAAATAATTAGCAGCTCCAATCAAAAAGTGTTCAGTGTTATCTACTGGTGTTGCTAAGGAAGGTTCTGTACCTTCTAATATTCCGTCAATATAAATATTTGTATCACCACCGTCTACAAAAGTTACGGCTATATGATGCCATTCATTCTCAGGAACTATATTGGTGGATTGAATTGTTTGAGTTGGCCCACCATTATTTTTCCAAAACATTGTTGCTCTACCAGCATTACTAATTCTTAAGCCATATCCATTGGTAAAAGATCCAGAATTTCTTTTAGATACTATATCCTGATTTACTGAACCTGCATCTCTTTTTATCCAAGAAGATATTGTAAACGACCCTGTTAAATCTAAATTATCATTTGATGCACCAGGATCATCTGCATCCAAATAATCATTAGTTCCATCAAAATAAATGGATCTTACAAACGTATATTCTGGTGCAAAACCAAAAGTTATATATTGTTCTCCACTACTAAAATCATAATCAGTTTCATAAGTAGTTCCTCCATCATTGGTATACATAATTCTGTATTCTGCAGTTGGTGAAAATGTAGGCGTTGAAGAAATGAACATTAAATAATCTCCTGGGGGCAATCCTAATGGAGCTAATATAGAGGCGTGAGGAGCAGAAATTTTAGTTGTTCCTACAGTTCCGGTTTCAACAACCTTCCAAGTTCTGCCTGATGGTTTAAAATCAACATTGGTGGTTAAACCTCCTATCCCAGAACTCATATCAACAATAACATCTGGTTGAACAGTTAAAACACCATCATTATTACCCCATACAACAAAACTCTCATCCGTTGAGAAAGTGTTTGAGTTTGCACTATTAGTTGTAGCTATATCAGTCAAACCGATAGTTATGTCATCAGCAGTATTTACTGTTTTGGATTGTTTTTGATTTAAATCAGAATCATCATCTCTTCCTATACCAGCAATATCATGATTAAATACATCATTTGCTGGTACTCCAGTATCCTGATCCCAAATTAAAGTTCCAGAACTATTTACATAATCTTGACTAGTACCATTTACTCCAAGTGTAATACCATATTTAATGGCTAAATAAGATTGTATTCTATTTCTATTGTCTGTTAATGTAGCATCTGATTGTCTAGAAGAATATGTAATTATTTCAGCAATTCTTGCATCAGTACTTGCCTCCCAACCTTCACTACGCCCAATCCAATACCTTGAATCATTGACATTGGAAAAATCAGGAATATCATTTTGTGTATCTTCTATGTCGTTAGCATTATAATATAACTCTTGTTGTGTTGCTCCAGAGTTATTTCTTGCATTCAAAATACCAACATTATTGTAAGTCCCAGAACCTGTTTCCGCAACACCATATCCATCTTGTACTCCTCCTCCAATATCTTGGGTTGTACCTACTGCATAAGAAATCACTTCATTAGTAAAGCGTATTGAGTAAGAGCCAAAACCTAAACCTGATGCATCTGTAGCGTCAGTTGATTCATCTTCGTCGCCACAAAACAAATCCATACTGCCAAAAGAACTGTTCACAGTGGTATCAGGTATCAAAACCATAAAAATATCTTGCGTATAGAAACCTCCTGTCCCTTCTAAAAACTCTGTTGTTGTATCATCATAAGAAAAATCACTATCAATAGGCACAGGATTATAAGTATTATCAAAATCTACAACCGGATTAAAATTAATATTATCCGTAGCATTATCTTTAAATGTTGGCTCTTGACCAACAGTGTTAACTGTAGCGTCTTCACCTCTAGCTTGATCACTCCAAGTAGATACTGAAGTTCCATCCGTATATCCAAGACCATCTGTACTCTTAAGCCATAGTTGCAAATCTGCTGTTACCCCTCCTGGACCTTCTGTAATAAGAGGGATACCTTCTCCTTGAATATCAAAATTATACGTTCCTTCACTTCCTGTTGGATCATTATTAGTAACTGTTACGGTAGCGGTTCTTAAGCCAAGACCACCTGCAGTAAATGTAATTTCAAAAGTATCACTCGTATCTGCAGCTATAGGAGTTGATAGATAAGGTAAAGTAACTGCAAAATCTGATGCATGAGTTCCAGATATTGCAACATATTGCGGAGCGATACCTGAAATAACCAATGATGTAGAGCAATCTTGGTTAGCAATAGTATAGGTATTTGATTTTGATTGCGTTAATTCAACTTTTCCAAAATCCGTCAAATCTCCATTTGAAGGTGTAGTGTCTCCATCTACAATTTCTGAACCATTTCCTGAAATATGAATCTCTGGAGTAGATGTACCAGATACGTTAAAGTTAGTCGAAAATCCAGCAGCTGTAGCCGAATTTCCATTTTGGTTTATAACTGCTACACCATCGACTGTAATGGTAATATTATCTGAACCATCCCAACCATCGTCAGCAGAGTCATACATGATAAAATAATAATTACTTAAATCTTGTAGACAACCTAAATTTAGTGTTTCAGAATAACTACTGTTCCCAGTTCCTGTTGGGTCTGTTATTGTCCCCAATAAAACTGCAGAAGGTGAATATATTTCTACAGTATTTTCTGACGAGTAAGCTGGCCAATCAACTGATACTGTTACATTAGAAAATGCTGTGTTTGTGCCTGTACCTTGAATATCAAAATTGTAAGTTCCTTCTGAAGAATCATTATTAATAATTGTTACTGTTGCTGATCTAAGTCCAGTAGCACTTGGATTAAAAGTAATTATAAAATTACTGGTTCCTGAAGGTCCTGAAATAGGTGATGTAGCATCAGTTGTTACTGTAAAATCACTGGCATGAGTTCCGGAAATTCTTACATTATTAAAAGGAGATGAAGGATCGGCAGTTAAAGTTAAGTTTACTGTTCCCAAGTTTTGAATCGTAAATGTGTTTGCTTGTGATCCTGAGGTTACATCAACATTACCAAAATCAGTACCATCAGTTCCTGTTGGCGTACTATCTCCATCTAAAATGTTATTCCCACTACCTGTTACGTTTATTTCAGGTGCAGGCGCGGTTAATCCTGCTAAATCAACAATTTGAATTTCATGAGACATTGTATTGTTATTTCTATGAGACCAATGTGCAGCTTGAGTTGTAGAATTAAAATAATAATTTCTCCACCCTCTAGCATAAGCGGTCCCGCCTCCACTAGATGTTGAAGTACCAACAATTAATGCTTCATTAATAGATGATAAACTAGCCGAAGAAATATCTATTGTGCTTTCATTTGCAGCATTTGCAGTGTCTGTATATCGAGTTACATTTAAACCTGTGTTATTTAGTACGTGCACAAATTGTCTATTCGTTCCATTAGAACCATGATCAGAATGAAATGTCCAAGCTACTTGACTTGTGGTACCGGGAGACATCACAGGCCAGTTATCTGCAATTGCTTCATTGGTGCCTGTTGCAGCTGTATCTCCACGATGGTGTGAAAAAATTATTGCATCGCTCCAAGAACTTACACTTGCAGTTGTACCTGTACCGGTTGAACTAGTGGTTAAAGTGATGTTTCCAGTATTTGAGCCTGTTGGAGTTGAATCACCGTGTAAAACCGTCCAATTACTCCCAGTAAATTCAACAACTGTAATATATACTGTAACATTATTTGAAGTAGTTCCTTTTTGTACTCTTAGAGTAGTAGCATTTTCTAAATAAGCTATTGCAGTTCCAGAATCAGCACCATTTCCACTATCATTATTCATGATTCCGTTAATAAAAGGAATACAGTCATTAGCGTTTGTTATTCCTGTAAGCGCTTGTGTAACACTATTTGTAGTTCCGTTTAATGAGACGGCATATCTACCTCTTACAATCATTTCATTATTCCCTCCAGGAGTTCCTATATATTCCCAAATTGAAGTATTAAACCTCATGTTTAAACTAGACGACCCTGATTCTCGATAGTAAGTTAAAGTACCTGTACCTGTTAATTGTCTTGCTCCAGCTAAATCATCACCTTCCATATTTCCACCTCCAGAACCAGCGTTCACTTTTCTATTATTATTTGCAAGGGCAACAGCATTGTTTAAAGATGAAACTGCTGTAAAACTTGTATTTGTCCCTCCTGAATTACCTATGTCATCTTGTATATGCTGTACATTAAAATCTTGAGCATAAGAAGTAAAACAAAAAAATGTAAATAGGAAAAGTACTGGTATAGAAATACTCTTGCGAAAGTAGGGACTTAACTTTATCATTTTCTTGGGGTTTAATGAAATTATTATCTACAAATGTATTAAAATAAAGTTATTAACAAAATAAAATCATATAAATTTGGTGCTTTCGTTACTTTTCAACAGTTGTAAAAATTGCGAAAAATGTATTAATTTACAAAAACTGAGAAGGAAAAATTACGTCCAGGAGCACTTATTGAAGATGCAAATTCTTTATAGTGAGTATCAAAAATATTATCAATTCTAAATTGTAATCCAACTGTATCAGAAATTTGATACCTAGAATGAAAATTAAGTACACTCCAACTTGGTGTGCCTTCATATTGGCCAGTACCACTATTGAATGGTGTTTGCTCAACATTATCAATTCCTTCAATTAAATTATAATCTTTTATTTTTTTAGATCCATTGAAATTAAAAGATACACTCGATTCAAACTTATTTTTTTGATAGGATAATTCTAGATTACCAAAAATTGGAGGTATGGATGATAATGGTACTTTAGTGTCATATGTCATTCCTTCAGTATAAGTTATACTTCCTTGAATTTTCAAATCATCTCTTAATTTTCCTCTAGCGCTTAAAGTTCCTCCAACTAAGTAGGCATTTTTTTTATTTACATTCGCAACTGTCTCTGCTAATTCACCATCATACAAAATGGTTGAACTTCCATTTAATGTAAAAGGTTCTCTTGCTATGTAGTTATTAAATAACGTATAGTAGGTATTGAAGCCAATATTAAACCTTTTGTTGTCAAAATATTTTAACACTCCTATTTCAGCATTATAAGCATATTCTGGTCTGAGGTTAATATTTGGAACAGTTACTATACCATTTTTCTCTCTTATTTTTCCTACATCATCAATATTGGGAGACCTAAAACCAGAAGACAAAACAGTATTTAATTGTAAATCTTTATTTGGTCTATACACATAGCCTAATGTGGCAGTAAATGATGAATTTTTAAGTTTTATAGTTGATTCCGGCAAACTAATAAATGTATCGTCTACCCAACTTGCTTTTAAATTTGTGTTGGTAAATCTTAATCCAGAATTTAATGTAGATTTTTCACTTATATCCTGTCGATAATTAATATATATTGCTGAACTAGTATATTTACTCCCTCCGTCAGGATATCTTGATTGAACAACAAAATTATCGGTAAAACCAATAACTTCATTTCCGTTGACATTCAATGTCTTTCCAAACGAATTAGATTTTACATCATTATGCGCCAATTCAAACCCATAATTAAAATTTCGTTTAGAAGCTTCAGATAATTGAACTGAAAAATCACCATTAATACTAAAAAGGTCTACACCTTCTTCTCTGTATGACCTATCCAAACTATTAAACCTTCTTTGTACTCTAGACTCATGAATATCTTGATATGCAGCAGTAATTGTTCCTTTATCTAACCATTTCTTACCTGGATTAATATTTAATTGTGTGCTCAATAAGAACCTTTCCTGTGGACCATAATACCATTCAGCAAACCTTAAATTACCATCCGAAAATTCTGTTAATTTATCAAACCTTGGAATATTTGAGGATGTTGAATACTGTAAGTTAAAAGTTAAATTGTCTTTCTCATTTAATTTTATGAAGAATTTTTGTAGAAAATCTGACTGATTAAAACCTGTATTCTTTTGAATATTTGGATTGGTATTAATTACAGAATTAGAATTGTAAAAAACATCAGTGTTGTTTGAATATTCATAAACTTTTCCCCAATTTTCATAACCATGATTTCTGTTTTTTCCCATTTTTAAATCTCCAAACTTGGAATGAGAAAAACTCGTTAATGATGCCCACTTTTCAAAAGAAACTTCAAAACTTGCTTGATTGGTGTATTCATTATTTACACTGCTATACCTTGACATAAAATCAAATTTCACTTTATCGTCTCTATTCGGTTTTGGTGTTTTAGTGTAATAATGAATGACTCCTCCTAGCGCATCCGAACCATAAATTACTGATGAAGGACCAAAAATAACCTCTGTACGTTCTAAAATTGATGGAGAGACTGTAATTGAACTTTGTAAATGACCAGATCTATAAATTGCATTATTCATTCTTACGCCATCAACTACCAACAATACTCTGTTTGCTTCCATTCCGCGTAAAACAGGACTTCCGCCACCAAATTGAGATTTTTGAACTTTTATACCTGGAATTGTTGCTAATAAATCTGCCGAAGTTTGAGGAGACTTGCGCTTTATTTCTTTTAACTGATTTACCTCAACATATTCGGCAACTCTTTTACGCAATTCTTTCTGTCGATTGGTTGAAAGAATTACCTCGTCTAGAGATTCAGCAATTCGATGTAGGTAAATAATATTATTTTCTGAAACTATTTTGCGTTTCAAAAATTCTACTTCTACATACGAAAGGTGGTTAACACTTACAATTTCATTTTCTTTAAAAACTGACAAATCTGCTTTCCCATTTTTATCCGAATAAATAACATTTGGATTGTTTTCACCATATATGGAACAATTTGGTATAGGGAATTGTGTTTCGCTATCAAGTATTATTACTTCTTGAGCTAATAATATTGAAGGAAATAAAAATAATAATAAAAGTAAATTTCTTAAAATCAACTAAATACAGACTTTAAAACTGATAATGATTTTGGTTTTCTAAAACCGCTCAAATGTAATTCAAAATATCGAATAATAATAGTCAAAAATTCATGTCTAATTTTACTATTAATTTGAATTAAATCTAATTCATCAAAATCTATGCCTAATAACTGTTTTAAAATAATTAAATTTTCTCCTGATATATATTCAAATTTTGGTTGGAAATCTAAAAATAAACCTTCATTTAAATCAAAATAATTTGCATTAGTATTTATTTTATCAGGATAGAAACCTAAATATTTGGTTAAGTTAATCAAAAAATATAAGTGGAAGTTGGTAATATTTGAATTAATATCTAGCCATATTAATGAACTTTCTATATAACGATATAAAGATTTATTTTGCTCTTCTTCTTGTACGCAATATACTAAAACTTCGGATAAAAAAAGAGTAATTGCTTGTTTTCGAATATCATTAAATGTTGATGTGTAATGATTAACTATTTCTACTTCTTTAATACTACTTAAACTGTTGTCTGTCTTATGATTTGCTGTGAGTTTTAATTGTGTAAGTGGTTGAAAATATGCTGGTTTTAATTTCCCTTTTTTAGACTTTAATATTCCTCTTAATAAATATGATTTTGAGCCTTCTTCATCAGTAAAACATTTAACAATTAAGTCTGATTCGCCATACTTAATAGCATTCAAGACTATGGCCTTAGTAGAAATTAACATTAATTAATTATTGCAATTTTAGTCTTAGATGTTTCAGTGTTATCCTTATTTGACAACAAAACTATATACACACCTGATGCAACTTTATTTCCTGCCAAGTTTCTCTTATCCCAAACTACCTTACCACCTTGCAATTCTTGACCTTCTACTACATTAGTTTCATATACAAGATATCCTGCGGCATCTAAAATTTTTACGTTCGTTCCTTGTGGTAAATGGGTTCCGTCTCTTCCATCTATTGTAATGGTATTGTGGTTTTTTCTTGCCGGATTTGGGTATGCATAGACTTCACCTAAAACATCACCAAAAGGAGCAACTTGACTATTATAAGCAACAATACCTTTGGCTGTCCCAAAATATACTTTTCCATTACTCGTATCAACTTTAATCTTTAAAATATTATTTGATGGTAAGGGAGAATTGGATGTGGTGAATATATTTAATGTTTCTCTACCGTTTGGGTTTGATTGTAAAGCACCTCCTCCATCGGTACCAAACCATTTATTATCAGCGCCATCAATTGCTATAGAATTTACTGGTTGATCACCTAACAGTTTTTTTGGTATTCCATCATCTAAAATTATAATTGGTTCGGCATCATAAATTTCGGCATCAAAAAGTCCTGCTGCATTATAAAAAACAACTAATCCTTTTTGAGTACCTATCCAAATTCTATTACTTGCATCTGCCGCTACTGTTCTGACATTGGCATCAGGTAATGAGCCTTTGGTAGGTTCGGTAGTCAATGCTCTTTTTCTATCTCCAGTTTCATTATAAACATAAGTGCCATTTCTTCTTGTACCTATCCAAATACTATTGTTATTATCAATAATTAATTCTGTTAAACCTTTGGCTGAATTGGTAACTAATGAACTTAAATCAAAAGATGACCAAGTTCCAGAAGTATTTAATTTTTTTAATTTATTTTCAACCCAAGCATTTGCAACCCACAAATTTCCTTGCCTGTCGAATGCTGATCCATTTATTCTAAGACTGATATAATTAGGGTTGGTAATTATCAATTGTTCTAATCCACTATTAGTATGGTTTAAAAAAATAGATGGTTCATCTCCTTCTACAACCAATATACCTCCTGTAGGTGAATTTGGTGAATTATTTCCAGCACCCCAAGAACTCAAATAAACTCGATTTTCATGAAATGGATCAATCGTTGCATGAACTAAATTTTTAGCAGGAAAATTACTATCATAAGGATTATTTATCCAAATTTCACCATTATAATGACTATAACCAAGTTGTTTATTTAACGGTCCAAAAGAATCACTATAACCACCATAAACTACCCATAAATTGTTGTTTAATACACTTATTGAAAATAAAGCATTAGATGAAGGTCCATCTGGATGAATTTCTTGAAAAGTAGAGTTATCAGAAATAGTTGTTTTAAGAATACCAAACTCTTTAGTGCCAAGAAATATTGAACTGTCTTCAGCATAAGAAGCGTTTAATTCATAGTAATAATCTGAATTAATATCAGACACTAAGAATGTTACTTCATTTAAAGACAAGTCATAAAAATAAGCGCTTCTTTCTAGCGTTACTGCAAAATGAGTATTTGAAGATTTTAACTTCAAAACATTAGTTGAATAAGATTGAATTAACGTAATTGTATTGGTTGGAGTTAACTCAAATAAATTATTATTTTGTGACGTATAAATTTTATTGTTAAATAACTGAATTGAGTTAAAACTTCCACTAAAATATTGAGTCCAATTATTAAAATCAATTAAATTAGGGTTATTAATATCCGCAACATAAATACCATTATCTGTTGCTGCATAAATCAAATCGTTAGCAATTACTACTTCATTTATTTTTACTTCAGATGAGTTACTTCCTATAAAAAAAGTATCTCCAAAAACTAAATTTTCAATATCATAAACTACAATTGCAAAAGGTGTTGATAAGTATAATTTATTTTCATATTCAGTAATATTTAATATACCTCTTTCGGCTGAAAGTCCAAAATTTGTGATGTCAGGTGCAATGGTTATATCACCATTCCCATCAACTACTTCTAATAGACCATTCTCATAACCTATGATCAATCTATCAAATGTATCATTATAATAGATGCTTGTTGAGGTTTCTCCGGAAAGTCCATTAACTGATGATAACTTACTAGTTTCATTAGTTGATTCATCATAAATAAAAATAGCATTATCTACTACAGCATAAACTTTATCATTCACTTTTATAAAGTCTTTTACATTATTGTAAGAAAAAAAATCTTCCCAATTATCTGAATAATCTATTTGAGACCAAGTTGTAATTGTAATTGTAAAAAAAATGAAAGTTAATAACTGTTTCATGATTGTTTTTGAGTTTGGTTCAAAGATATCCATTATTAACGTAATTGTGAAAAGTATTATTTTAGCATAATAGATAAAAAATTTATGGCAATAGAAATTGAAAGAAAATTTTTGGTTTTAAATGACAACTATAAAACTGAAAGTTATAAATCCTATAATATCAAACAAGGCTTTTTGAATTCTGACAAAAATAGAATTGTAAGAGTTCGAATTACAGATAATAAAGGCTTCATAACTATTAAGGGTTTGAGTTCTACTAACGGTTTATCAAGATATGAGTGGGAGCATGAAATTTCTCTTAAGGATGCTGAATCTCTTTTAAAATTATGTGAGCCTGGAATAATAGAAAAAAAAAGGTATTTAATTAATTTCAAAAAGTACTTATTTGAAATTGATGTGTTTTTGGGAGATAATAAAGGTTTAGTTATTGCAGAGGTTGAATTAAAAAGTGAGAGCGAAACTTTCGATCATCCAAGTTGGCTTGGAAAAGAAGTTACAGGTGATATTAAATATTACAATGCAGAATTGAAAAATAACCCATTTAAAAATTGGGCATAAAAAAAACTCGAGAAAATTTTATTCTGCTCGAGTTATAAATAAATCAACCCCAAAGACTCATTTACATTTCAAATATATAACGTTTCTTCATTGCATTTTCATTAAATATAAAATTTGCATAAAAAAATATATAAATGGTTATTATTTGTAAATAATCAGAAAATAAAGTGGTAGAATTATTTAATAAAATTAAAAGGCATAAAAAAACTCGAGAAAATATACATTTTACTCGAGTTATAAATAAATCAACCCCAAAGACTCATTTACATCGACAAATATATATGGTTTACATATAGCCAATTCATAAAATAAAAAAATAGTAGGTAAAAAACTATAAATGGTAATTAAAAACAAATAAATGGTAATTCGAACTTCTTTAAACTGTTTCTTTTTTTACAGAAATTACTTTTTTAAATTCCCATATGAGACCTTTTCTTAAATAAATAACTTGTTTTAGACTATTGTCCTTATCAAAGTTATGCTTAAAAGTTCTAGAAAATTTTATTTCATTAAGATTTTGAATAAAACTACCTTTACCAATAAATTTTATCGCATGTGACTTTAATCCTAAGTCTTTCAATATATCCTTGTCTGTGGGGATAATAAAAGAAATTAATGTCATGAAAATTTTGCTATATCTAGAGTAATAATCCGAAAGTGCAAAAATACTCTGTAATTCTTAATGAAAATAGCAAAATATATAGGTGTTCAAAAAAATTAAACAGATGGTAAAAAATTCAAAATAAATGGAATTCTATTTTACTATATGAGGAAACTTTATCTGGACTTTAGTACCTGTAGAGTCTTTATCGGATATATCTATAACATTTATTTTAACATTAGCTTTTTTGTATAGCAAACGTATTCTATTTTCTGTTGCTTTGGTTCCAAAAAACTTTCTACGGTTTATTTTTTTGTGAGACTCTTCTCTCGCTCTATTTATTCCTATTCCGTTATCTATAATTTCACAAACTATAAAATCTTCTTCTTGTGAGACAATGAGATTAATTCTTTTTTCGCCTTCTACATGTGTCAAACCATGCCAAATAGAATTTTCAATAAACGGTTGCAAAAAAAGTGGTGGAACCTTTATTTCTTCTAGATTTATGTCTTTATCAATATTTACTACATACTCAAAACCACCGTTAATCCTCATTTGTTCGAGTTTTACGTATAATGAAAGTATTCCCAGTTCTTCGGAAAAAGGAACCGTTAAACTTGATGAACTTTTAAGAATTACTCGAATTAATCTTGAAAATTTCGTAATATAATCTGAAGCTTTTTCTATATCACTTTTTAAAATAAAATTATTGATTGAATTTAGTGAATTAAACAAAAAATGTGGGTTCATTTGACTTTGTAATGCAGTCATTTTTAATTCCTCTAACTCCTTGTATTTAAATGCTAATTTGATCTCAGCATTTTTACTCTTTTGTTCAATTTTTTTGACACTTTGCCCCAATATAGTTGCATAAATAATACTTTGTAGAAAGGCTCCAACATAAGTAAAAAGCATAGGATTAATACCATTGTTTAAAAACATATTGGAATCAATAAAATAAGCTGAAAAACTTACATTAGCCAACACTGTATATAGTAACGTTCCTAATATAAAAAACTTAGTGGTAAGTCCTGGAATCTTATAGAGATAAAACATCGCAATTATAGTAAAAATTGTAAGTGCTGGACCTATAATTAAGAATAGTTTAGTCTGATACTCATAGCCTCCAAAAAACTGGACAATTGGGAATAATATTGCAAAAGCAACTAAGATTTTTGCTTCAAAATCTAATATTTTATCCCAAAGAATTAACTTATCTTTAGTTTCTAACAATAGCCTTGCAAACATTGCGAAAGCAGCATACGCTAAAAATTGTACTGAAAAATTTAAATATAAAAATATATTTTTATACGATTCTGCCTCAGATAAATCTCTTATAAAATAAATAAATAAAAAAAACAAAAACAGACTATAATATAAGTATGTTTTTCTGAGATTTTGAAAATAAATCAGTAAATGGTAAAGAAAAAGAATTAACAAACCTCCTCTTATCCACGAGTATATTTCAGAATGTAAATCAAGAAACATCTAGTAAGTTAATTAGTCTAAATACAATTTTTTAAATAGTTCAGATTTTTTATTACGGCTTATTGATGCCGATAATCCATTACTCATTATCAACTCACCTCCTAAACCTTTAAGGTACTCTTTGACGTGTGTTAAGTTAATTAAATATGAATTATGGACTCTGAAAAACTGAGGGAATTGAAATTTCTTTTCTACTTCTTTTAAAGTTTTTGATACAACTATTTGTTGTTCATTGGCAAGAAATAATGTGGTGTAACTCTTATCCGACTTTAACATTATAACATCTTCTTTTTCAAGCAAATATACTTTCCCGTCAGCTGAAATGTTTATTTTGTCATTATTCGCTTCATCAATATTTCCTAACAATAATTGCAATTTGTCTTCAAGCAATTCACCTTTCTTTTTCTCTTTAATTTTTGAAATAGCGCTCATTAATTCATCTTTATCAACAGGCTTCAATAAGTAATCTATTGCCGAGACTTTAATTGCTTTTAGAGCAAATTCATCATGTGCAGTTGTAAAAATTAAATTAAACTTTCTATTAGTAAGGTTTTCAAGTAACGTAAAGCCGTCCATTTCTGGCATTTGGATATCAAGAAAAACAATATCTGGTTCGACAGTATCAATGATATTGATTGACTGTATTGGCGAGTTGCACTTAATTACTTTAACGTCTTCAATGTAACGATTCAATTTCCATTCCAATGCTTCTAACGCATCATTTTCATCGTCTACAATAACAATTTTCAACATAACTTTGGGGTTTGTATCTCAATTTTTATCTCGCAATATACTGTTTTTACTCAAGTTAGCAAATATTTCATTCTTTTTTAAACGAAAACGATTAACCTTTAACTTCTATTTTTCTTTTTATTTCATTTCCAAATTCATCAACAACCGTTATTGTATAGTTTCCAATCTTTGGCTGAATCGCCAATTGATGTAATGTTTGAGTTGAACCAATAAATTCATCATCTATATACCAAAAAACCTTTATGTCAGGAGTATTATGAGTAATTTTTAACACCAACTCATTCTTCTTTCCAGTAATATCCTTAGGTAAAAATATACTCATATTTTCTTTCGGATAAATAAAATCCATCGCTAAACTATTTTCTCCTAAACAATCACTTCTATAACTTGGTAATTGTTTATAAACTGCATTTTTTCTCTGATAATAATATTCCATCAATGGTGGTAAAGCAAACCAACTTTTATGTTTTATTTTATTTAGTGGTTCACAAGAAGTATTTACTTGAAAATTTTCTTGAGAATCTAGATGTACCCATAAATGATAAGGACATGATTTTGTTTTTAATCCTGAAACTTGAATGGCTTTTTTTACCTTTTTTTCACATATTTCTGATGCTCGATATCCACTTTTTGAGCAAACCTCAACCTCAACTAACTCATCAAATGGTTTTTGAAACCATTTACTGTTTGGCAACAATTCAAAAACATCAAATAATATTGGAGCGGCTGTGGAAACTCCCACGAGTCCAGGTCTACCTTCACCATCGGCATTTCCAACCCAAACTCCAACTACATAATCTTTGGTAACTCCAATTGCCCAAGCATCTCTAAATCCAAAACTTGTTCCTGTTTTCCATGCAATTTTTTTTGACGAATCAAAATATTCCCAATTACCCTCACTATTTGGACGACTTACTTTCTTCATCGATTCAAAAGTCATATAAATTGATCCTGCATCAAAAATGGTTTTTTCTGTTGATTGTTCTCCAAAATTTGGTTCAAAATCTGACAAAAAAGAGGGCTCAATAAATTCATTTTTAAAATATTTTCCTTGAAAATCATCATAGTGATTAATCGTCGAACTCATAGAAGCATAAGACTTACATAAATCCCATAAGTTACTTTCCGCCCCTCCCAAAATCAATGACAATCCATAGTGATTGGCATTGTATTTTATGTCTTTCAGTTTTAATTCTTTTAAATAATGATGAAATCTATCCAAGCCAAAGCGTTGCAACATTCTAACTGCAGGAACGTTTAAAGAGCGTGACAGCGCTTCATCTGCATGAACTGCTCCGTCATATTCTTGATTAAAGTTTTGCGGATTGTAACTCGCAATTGTCGTTGGAACATCAGGAATTAAAGTTTGTGGTAAAATTTCTCCAGCATCTAGCATTGCTGTATATAAAAATGGTTTTAAAATACTACCTGTACTTCTTGGTTTGTCAATAATATCAACATCTTTCTGGTTTGCTTGAGTCGTTGGTGAATTCCCAACATACGTCAAAACTTTCCTAGTTTTTACATCCAAAATCAAAACAGAAATATTATGAATTTGATTCTGTTTTAATTCATTGTAATGATTTTTTACAATCTCATTTGTTCTTTGCTGCAAATTAGTTTTTACACTCGTTTTTACTCGTTGACCGTTATTGTTCTTTACCACTTTTTGTAATAAATGAGGCGCAATTTGAGGTAATGGATACGGTTTTTGAGGCAATTCTTCTGCAATAGATAATTGATAAGTTAACTCATCTATCAGTTTTTCATCAAACAATTTTTTTAATAATCTGTTCCTTTTTTTTAATAATTTTTCTTGATTTTTCCCTGGATAAATTAAACTTGGAGCGTTAGGTAAAACTGCTAAAGTTGCAGTTTCTGCCCAAGATAATTCAAAACTTTTTCTTCCAAAATATCGCCAAGATGCTGCTTCTAAACCAACTACATTTCCTCCAAAAGGGGCATTGGAAGCATAAAAATTAAGAATTTCTTTTTTTGAAAATCTTAACTCTAGCCTTGTTGCTAAAATAAGTTCTTTGATTTTTTCAAAATAGGTGCGTTTTTGACCATTTCTAGAAAGTCGTATCACTTGCTGCGTTAATGTACTCCCTCCTCTTTTTACTCGTTTTGCCTTTAAGTTTTGTTGCAAGGCTTTAAACATCGAAATTGGATTAAATCCAGGATGCCTATAAAAATAGGCGTCTTCAAATTGTACTATGCATTGTTCAAACTTACTAGAAATATTATCGGTTTCTGGAAATCGCCATTGACCATCGTCTGCAATTTTTGCGCCCAATAAATCTCCTTCAGCACTTTCAATAACTGTTGAAATAGGCATTGAAAATAGGTTTTTTGGTAAAGAAAAGTAATACCAAATCAAGAGCGAAAATAGAATAACACTCTTAATTTTATTTCTTTTGATATACCTCCGCCATCTCATCAATAACTAAAAAATACCGGTTTCTTTTCCGTCTAGACTTACTTTGTTTTTTTCTTCCCAATAAGCCTTTATACCTTCTTCGCCCTTATCATTCGCCCAACCTATCAATTGGTTTCTTTCTTCTTTGTATTCATAGTAAGGAACTGCCATACCGCAAGATGTTTGAACCATTTCTACCTGAATATCTATAATTTGACGCGCACCAACATGGGAAGGAAAAATATCAATAAACTCTTGATACTCTTTATCTCTAGGATGATAGGCTTTAGCCGTTCCATATAATCGCAAAATCATTGGATTACCTTCAAATGCACAAAACATAATTGTAATACGATTGTTTTCCAATAGATGAGCTGCTGTTTCATTTCCGCTTCCAGTTACATTGAGCCATAAAACTCTATTCTCATCTAAAATTCTAAAAGAGTCCATTCCTTTTGGAGAAAGGTTTATTTTACTATCCTTTGTTGCTGTTGCTACAAAAAATATTTTTTGAGCCTCTATAAACTCTTGAAGCTTTTTAGTTATTGATGTTAATTTTCTTGCCATAATTTTTTTATTTAACTACTTCAATCCATTGTCCTTTGGTTCTTACAAAATAATCATTGTCATACATCGCTTCTGCTTGAATGCCATATAAATAATACTTTCCAAGATAAGTAGCGTTTAAATTTACTTCAAAAGTTTTGCTTTGTTGGCTATTCAAATTGAAATAAAAATTGGTTCTATCATCTCTAATATCTGTATAATTAGAACTATTGTTTGGTCCATTACCAAAATCAGTAAAACGAGTATTCACTATCTCCCATCCTGAAGGAAAAATCTGTGTTAAAGCAATATCGTTTACTCGTTCGTGTTTTAAATTACTCACTGTAACGGATGCGATAAAATCAGTTCCTTGTGTTAGTTTTGAAACATCAACACGGTTTCCTTTTGCATCTTTATAAACTACTTTGACTCCTAAATTTCTTTTTTCTGGAAGTTCTTTCCCAAGAGGTAATTTCCCAGCATTAATTAAGTTCACATACACATTATTTTCTTTTAAGTTTTTAACTTCTAGTTTATTTGCCCCTTCATTAATAATTAAATCTCTTTGTGCTACCGATTTTTGTGTATCAATCTGATATGTTTTCCCATTGATTGTGTAAGAAACATTTAATGCTTTACCGCCGCCATTCGATGCCATTTTTGCCATAGCCAATAAACTATAAGCCGTTGTTTGCGTACTCATCCATCGATTGGAAGATAAATCTTTAGCAATATATTCTGCTAATTCTCTTGATTTATCATTGTTGGTTAGTAGCATTGTTTCCAATGCCATTGCTCTATTTCTATCTACCGATCCATAATTGTAATAATCATATTTTGAAGGTTTGAAATGAATATTGGCTCTATTAGCGAGTTTCGTTGCTGCCTCTTTTTGGCCTGCTAGTGCATAAGCAGCAGCAAGTCTCCACTTAGCAGTATTAGACAATTCATTAAACTCACGCAATCTATTCATGGCTCCTAAATCTGGATGACCTGCAAGTGCTAATGTATACAGTCTATATGCTTGTGCAACATCAGCAGAATATCGATTGTATTTAGGTCTCCAATCTCTTGCTGCTTTTTGTTGATATCGCAACCAATTGCTAATAAAAGTTAAAGGTAAAACATAGCCTTTTTTCTCTGCTTCAATCATAAAATGTCCTGCATAACTAGTTCCCCAATCATTCGCAGTATTTTGACCTCTCCAATAACTCAATCCACCGTTAGGAACTTGGAAATGTCCTAATTTTTCTATTGCTTTCTTAATATTCGTTTCAATATCTTGCTTTTTATCAGCAGTTAAATCAAAAATATCGCTCAAGAATAATTGCGGAAATACACTTGAAGTAGTTTGCTCAACGCATCCATGAGGATAACGAATTAAGTACTGTAATCTACCAGTAAAATCCATTGGTGGAATTGTTGAAAATTCTATCGATGCACTATTAGAACCTTTCACTCCAAATGTTGAAAAATCTAAAGTTTTAGCAGCTTTATTATTCAGTAATTCCGTTTTGCTTTTCGTTGTTATTGGATTCGGATTGATAACATCCATTTCAACTTTATAGGATGCTTTTTCTCCGTTTCCACTCGCTATTACTTCAATCTCCGATATTCCTTTACTGTTGGTTACATCTAACTCAAAATACACCATTTTTTCATCTGGTTTGGCAAATGAGATAGTTTGAGTTTTAGAACCAATAACTTTAATTTTATCATCAACTTTTAAGCTAATTGTAGCGTTCTTGACCTTGTCTTCCATCGCAAAAACAGTAACTGGAAGTGTTACTTTTTCTCCAGGACTCAATTTTCTAGGTAATGAAGCTAACACCATCAATGGCTTTTTAACAGGAACACTTTTTTCAACACTTCCGTAGGCTTCGTTTTGGTTACGTCCAGCAACAACCATCGCTCTCACTTCGCCAATATATTTTGGCATTTTGATTTTGTGAGATTGTGTTTCTCCTTTTTCTAACAAGAAAGGGCCTAAATAAGTAACGACAGGCTTGAATCTATTTGCCTTTTTATTTTTATTCCCGCCTGCTTCTTCATCTCCACCAATTGCAAAAACTTGTTCTATACTTCCTCCATAAGCACCTATAACTTCGTCAAATATATCCCAAGTTTTAACTCCCAGCGCCTCTCTTTTATAAAATTCATTCCAAATATTTGGTGTTCTATATCTTGTCAATCCTAACAATCCTTGATCAACAACTGCCAATGTGTAAGTCATTTTTTTACCATCTTTTTCACTGACCTTTATAGTGTATTCTTCTTCTGGTCTTAAAACTTCGGGCATTGAAATCTCTGGATGTAATCTTGTCGTTGGATTTTCAACCATTAGCGGAATAATACCGTACAATCGAATTGGTAAATCATTGGCTGTAGTTGCGTGTGGTTGTAATAGAGAAATATTTACAAACACATTTGGAGCCATTTCTTTGGTAATTGGAATTTCAATAGTTGTTTCTCCTTTTACAGTTTTTATCCATTCGTTTGAAATAACTTCAGTTCCATTTTCCAAACTAATTAAGGCTCTTCCTTCACTCCCTGAAGGGAACGTAATTTTCGCCGCTTCACCAACATTATAGTTATCTTTATCAGAAGAGAAAATCAGCATTTTAGCACTTTCTGGATCCGAGTTTGGGCGTTGCCACCAATTCTTATAAAAATAAGTTGTTCTTCCTGTTGCATGTCCACTTTTTGGGTCATACACTCTGATTAAATATCTGCCTCGATCTTTGTCGGAAATATTCAATGTAAATTGTCCTTTTCCTTTCGAATTTGTAGAAATTTTTAATGATTTATGTGGCTTGTGATACTGACTTCCAACATAAGATGATAAATCATCATAGGACGAACTCCACCACCAACGCCAATTGATTTGATATACCTCAACTTCTAAATCTTTTCTAGCAATTGGTTTTCCTTGAGCATCAACGGTGATAATATCAAACTCCACATTTTCATCAGTAAAATAAGAACCGTAGGCTCTTGCTTTTGGTGATTTTAATCCTACAAATGAACTATATGGCGCGTAATTTTTAGAAAACACATCCATAGAAAAATCTCCACCTGTTTCAAACGCTCGAGTTAAAAATGTTGCTCTCAACATTCCTGGAGCCTTGCTATTTAGATTTAATTTTTTATCAATTTTTGCCTTTCCATCTGCCGAAACTTTACTATCAAACACTACTAACTCTTCTGAATTAAATTTTCTAACAGGGTCGTTAAAATGATAGGCTTTATACTTTTTAAATGGCGTTGAAATTGATGAAAATTTCGCTTTTACTTCAGCCTTTAAATTTTTTGCAGGTGCGCCATGTAACCAATTAACTGATAATTCTCCTTTCAAGTTATTTTGTGAAGTTAATACCTCTTCAGGAAAATCAAAATTGATTTTCAATCGGTTTGGTTTGATCGTTTCAACCTTAATATTTTTACTAAAATATGCACCTCCAACGCTTACATTTGCTCTCCAGTTTCCAGTTGGAGAAGCATCGGAAGTTGGAATTGAAAAATTTGTAAAGCCATTTACGGAATTTGTTTTTACTTTCTTGTAAACCAATTTTCCTCTTGCGTCAGTCAACTCCATTTTTATTGGATGATTGATTGGTAAAGGATTTGTCTTGTCATTTAAAACAAAGGTTAAATGAATCGTGTCTCCTGGCCTCCAAACTCCTCTCTCGCCATAGATAAATCCTTTGAGCCCTTTTTGAAGTTTTTGACCTGACACATCAAACTTACTCATAGACAATGAGTGCCCATCATCTATTTTTATATAGGTTTTGTTTTTTCCTTTTGAAACTATAGCGAAATAGGCGTTTTTATCTACATCAAATCCAGTAAACCCTTGACTATCGGTCAATGAACTTGCAATTTCTTGTTGCTGATAATTATAAATTTTTACTGTAGCATTCGAAATTGGCTTGGTAGATAAAATATCGGTAACTGCAAAAAAATACGTTTTGTTCTCTCCTTTTTTAACAATCACACCAACATTGGAAGCCAAAATATTTGCCGAAACAACTCTGTCGTCATTGTCATAATAGGCGTCCTTGCAAGGGTTTTGTCTATCTCTCCAATTATAATAACTTCTGCGTTGATAATTGTAGATTAAATTATCCCAATATTGTTCTTCTCGCTCTTCTAATTCTTTTGCCTCAGCAGTCGTATATTCCTGATTGTCATTATAGTAATATTCATCTTCATAATAATCGTCATAGTATTCATCATCTGTATTGGTAACTACTTCTTGACCATTACATTGGTATAAAGAATAGTGCTTTTTTATACTTAATTCAATACGATAAATAGCTCCAGGATCGGTCTGAATCATTTTAGACAAGTCTATTGCGTAAGTTTTCCATTTGCCATCATTCTGTCCATTTTTAGTCAATTTCATCGTCTTGTTGGCAATTCTTCTTCCTACACGTCTTAGATTATATGAATTGGTATTGGTAATGTCTTTGTCTTGTAAAAATTGTAACACATTGTCTTCATATATCTTGATAACTTTGATATCAACTGCATTTAAATTGACTGCTTCAAAATTGAATTTTAAGTTCTTTGAGTTTGGAAGAATAACTCCGTTGGAAATCAACCTTACTTGTGGTTTTATTTGCTCAAAAGCAACTGTGCTGTTGTATGGATTCTTGAGTTTATAACCGTCAACGCTTTTAATTCCTTGGAAAACATCTACCAGTAAATTTCCAACAATTTTACTTGCTGGATAAACTTTCAAGACATTACCATCAACAATATATTTTAAGTTTTTTGCTTTTTCTATCGCTACTAAACCTGTAAAGTTTTGTTGTTTTTTAAGCGGATCCGAAAAGTTGATTTTTAGATATTGTTCAGGACTTTGGATAACCTCTACTTTGACAACCGAAAAATTATTTATTCCAGGAATATTAATCGTAGATTTTCCATTGTTATCAATTCCCAACTTGCTACCCTTCCATTCAACAGTAAGTTTGCTATCATCTTCGTGTCGCTGAATACTATCAATTTTAAAAGCATAGTAATTGCGACTGTTTAACTCATTTCGCCAAGTTACTTTCAACTTATTATTATTTTGTGAAGCTGTAACTAGTTGCTCAATGTCTTCTTGCGACATTGCATCAGCAGTTCTAACAACACCTTCTAGATATTGCCATTTTTTGGAATACGATTGTAATGAGTTGGTATTTATCGTGAAATTTTGCTCAATAGTCTTAAATCTAAACGTATATTTTTTATATGCTGATGGCACATTTGGATATAGTTTACCAAGATTTACACTTACTTCATATTCTTTGTTTGGCTGTAGGTTTTCTGAAGGTTTAAAGAGTAATGCTCGTGAATTTAACGCTGTCAATGTTCCTTTGACTCTTGGTGAAATATTTACAATATTTTCGGTAATTTCTTGGTTAGGAACCCAAGACTCAACTTCTTTTAATAGCCCTATTCTAATAGGGTTGGTTACAGATATTTCTCCTGAAGTAGTGTAGGAAATATACTCCTTGAATTGAAATAAATTGTCGGTGGCTTCTTGCGGATTTTTTGACGTACACGAAATTATACACACGCTTAGAATAAGCATATATACTGCTTGGTAGATTTTCATCTTATAGAAAGATTAAGAGTTGATAAAATTTGCTTGAAGTTACTAAAAATAACGATACATCTTGAAAGAATATTGTTTTGCTATTTTATAAAGTTATGTTAAAATAAAAAGCCTCTTCTTTAAAAAAGAGGCTTTTCAATTGTATTCAAAATGGTTCCCTTTTTTCTAGTATGTATATATATCCCTATTATCAAATAAATAATTAATAACGGAATTCCTAAAATTGTAAATAGCAATGGAATATATATCCATATTACACCACTAATAACTAATGAAATAAGAATCCAAAAATTCAATTCTAATTTTGAACCGTAAAAAATATTTAGTGTAAAATTTAATATTCCAATAATCCAAATAATGAAAAAATATGGAAATTCTACTTGTTGGAATTCATTATCGTAAGCAAAAAATAGAATCAAACTCAAATAACTCAATATAAAAAATATTAATGCGGATATTTGAAGTTTTTTCATTGAGAGTATTTTAAAAAAATAAACCCTTCTTACTTATTATACCCCAAAACACCATCAATAGTATTCGCAGTTACAGAATGATAATTTTGTCTGGCCTTCTTGTAAATAGCCATTCCTTCGTCAACTTTATCTGCTCCAGCATACGCCTTATATAAAGTCGAAACATACCAACGACGGCCTACTTTAATCAAGAATTCTTCAATCTTTTGATCTACGTCATTTCCTCTATAATCATGCTTGATTGCTTGCTCATACCAAACCATTGCTTTGTGAGAATTGGTTGAATTTGTCAAGTCAAAAGCATTGTCAATAATTGCCATTTGGTCAGGAGTAATATCTTCTGGAAAATTACGAATAAAATATACCCATTCTTGAGTAGTCCAATCTTTAGCAACCTCTTTGTCCGCTTTATTACTCTTCATGATATCAGCAATCGTTTGCTTTACTTTTTCAAACTTATCAGACTTAATTTCAAATGCATTACTTGGAACTCCTGGATTGTAAATCCACTCATCGGTATTGAAAGTTATTTGGTGCTTTTCTAATAAGTTTTTATTCAAATATTCCACAAAACGTTCTGTAGTCATTGTTGAAAAAGCATTGGATTGGAAATAGTTTTTTAAAAATACATCAAACTTTTCTCTTCCTACTAATTCTTCTAATGTCTTTAAGAACAAAAATCCTTTGTCATAAGCAATACTGTTCATTCCATCATCAGGATTCTTTCCTTTTAAGTCTAGCTTTAAATGAGTCATTTCAGGAGTTTCTTTAAACCCTTCTACTTCTTCATCTAAATCTTGACGTGCAATCAATCCAAGCATATTTGCTCTATCTTTTCCATACAAGGCTTCCATGATTCTGTTTTCAAAATACACAGTAAAACCTTCATTTAACCAAAAATCATCCCATGTTGTGTTGGTTACTAAATTACCAGACCACGAATGTGCTAACTCATGAGCAACTACTGATGTTAAACTTTTATCTCCAGCAATTAATGTTGGTGTAGCAAACGTTAAACGAGGATTTTCCATTCCTCCAAAAGGGAAACTTGGAGGTAATACAATTACATCAAATTGATCCCAAGCATATTTTCCATATAATTTTTCTGCTTCCACCATCATTTTTTCCATTTCAGAAAACTCGTCTTGAACAGCATCAACCATAGAATTTTCAGCATATACTCCTGTTCTATTACTTACTGGCTTATAAGCAATATCACCAACTGCCAAAGCCATTAAATATGGAGGAATTTTTTGTACCATTTTGAAATTATAAACTCCATCAGCTGTTTTTTCTTTCGGATTTTCAGCACTCATTACTGCCATTAAATCTTTTGGAACTCTCACTGTTGCATCATAGGTAATTCTTATTTGCGGACTGTCTTGAATTGGAATCCAAGTACGCGTCAATATTGCTTGACCTTGCGTGAATAAGAAAGGATGTTTTTTATCTGCAGTTTGTTGTGGATTTAACCATTGTACTGCTTCAGTTTTATCAGTAGTTTGGTAAAAAACTGTAATTTTTTTAGTTTCTGGAGTGATTTCAATTTTTAAAGGCTGCCCTAAACTTTCGTCATAAGACCCTAACGAAAACTTGGTGTCTTTTCCATCTGCTTGCACTTTTTCAATCACTAAGTTTTTAGCGTCCAAAATGATTTCATTGGCGTTATTATTATCGATATTATAATTCGCCGATCCGCTAATTACTTCTTTATCAAAATTCACATCGATATCTAAATTCAAATGTGTGATTACGGCTTCATTTGGTTGTGCGTATGAATGCGGTTCTTCAACATATTTCAATGCTTCTGGTTCTTTTTTTGATTCTGTACAACTAATCATAAAAATAAGTGTTGCTACTACAAGTAGTGATTGTTTAAAGTTCATTTTATCTATTTTAATTCTATTTAATTTGGTATTACATGATAGTACACAGCCATGAAGTGACAAAAACTACCGGCAAGTACAAAAATATGAAATATTGCGTGATTATATTTTATCTTTTCTATGCTATATAATACAGCTCCTGTGGTGTAAAAAACTCCGCCTGCAAAAAGCCAAAATAAGCCTTCGGCTGATAAACTTGCAATCAAGGGTTTAATGGCAAATACTATTAACCAACCCATTAAAACATATGCGATCGTTGATATTTTATCGAATCTTCCTGTAAAGAACAATTTAAGAATAACTCCTATAATTGCTAATCCCCAAGAAACACCAAAAATGGTCCAACCAATCCAACCTTCAAGTATTACTAACGTAAATGGCGTATAAGTTCCGGCAATCAGTACATAAATAGAAGCGTGATCAAAAATGTTTAATTTATAACGTTTTTCAGGATCTTTAGCAGCATGATAAAACGTAGATGCTGCATATAAAATTATTAAACTCAACCCATAAATAATTGAGCTAGTAATAATTGTGGTATTATTAGTTTTTAAAGATTTGATAATTAAAAAGATTAGTGCAATCACACTAAAAAACAAGCCAATACCGTGAGTTAAAACATTTAAACGCTCTTCTTTAGGTTCGTAAATATTGATTGGCTTATTACTCATAAGAAAACTTTTTCATATCATTTACTAATTCAGTATGAATTAAATCAAACGCTTGTTTTTTAATTCTATTTCTTTCATCCATCGTTAATCCCTCTGTCTCAATAAATTTATGGATTTTAACTCTTAAATCTCCAGGAGAACCGCTAAAAAATGTATATGAAAATCGTTTCTTACAATCATAAAAAGTCATAGGAACAATAGGAATTTGATGATCTATTGCCAATGCAAAAGCGCCATTTTTAAATTCGCTCAACACAACACTTTCATCACTAGGAACTAGTCCTTCAGGAAAAATACAGACACTTAATCCACTATTTAATCTTCGTTGCGCTTCAGCAAATACTGCTTTTCTACTTTCTGGACTACTTCTGTCCACCAAAATACTAGTTCGCTTAAAAAAGAAACCTAAAAATGGTGTTCTTCTCAATTCTGCCTTGCCTACAAAAACTACTGGATTTTTAACAATTGCTAACATCAACATTATATCAATCATAGAAGTATGATTGGCAATGAACATATAACTTTTTTTTGTATCTACTTGTTGTTGTGAAGTAACTTTGGCTTTGAAACCCATTATAAATAGTAGTGTTTTTCCCCAAGCATGCGCAATCTTATAAAATGTTGGATACCAACTCTCTTTTGAAGTTACAATCAACAATACCGGAAAAGCCACTGCAATAGTACCTGCAACCCATCCATAAAACCAAATACGCCAAATCAAAATGGCTATGTATTTTATTAATTTCATCGAAGTCAAAAATACATTATTTTATATTACTTTTTCATCATTTCAAACAACTGAAAATCAATAGTTTTCAAAGCATTAATTTTAAAATCACTATATTGAGCATTATTAACTTAACAAATTTAAATTATGTTGTATTCTATTATTATTGGTGCAATTGCTGGTTTAATTGCTGGAAAAGCTATGAAAGGTGGAGGATTCGGTCTTCTTATTAACATTATTCTTGGTATTGTAGGCGGATTTGTAGGTAGTTGGTTATTTAGCACTTTAGGTGTTGGGTTTGCTGAAGGTGTAGTTGGAGATTTAGTTCAAGGAGTGATTGGAGCAGTAGTAATTCTTATTGTTGCTGGACTCTTTAAAAAGTGATAAATGAAATTGAAATGAATTTAAAAAGCGACTTGATAGTCGCTTTTTTTATGCCATATAAATAACTACTTTTGTTGTGATTTAAAACTAAAGTGAATGTCTAGAATTCTTACAGGTGTACAAAGCACTGGAACACCTCATCTTGGAAATATTTTAGGAGCGATTTTGCCTGCTATAAAAATGGCAAAAGAAGCCAAAGGAGAAACATTTTTATTTATTGCAGATATGCACTCCTTAACACAAATAAAAGATGCAAAAACATTAAAAAATAACACGTATAGTGTTGCGGCAACTTGGCTCGCTTGTGGTTTAGATTTAGATTCTACAGTTTTTTATCGTCAAAGTGATGTGCCTCAAGTAACTGAATTATCTTGGTATTTGAGTTGTTTTTACCCTTATCAAAGATTAACACTTGCACATAGTTTTAAAGACAAGGCTGACAGATTACAAGATGTAAATTCTGGTTTATTTACGTATCCTATGTTAATGGCTGCAGATATCTTATTGTATGATGCAGAAATTGTTCCTGTAGGAAAAGACCAATTACAACACTTGGAAATGACAAGAGATGTGGCTAATCGTTTTAATCACCAAATGGGAAAAACTTTGGTTCCGCCTGAAGCAAAAGTTCAAGAAAACACTATGTATGTTCCTGGAACAAATGGAGGAAAAATGAGTAAATCTCAAGGAAACATTATCAATATTTTTCTTGATGATAAAAAATTGCGTAAACAAGTCATGAAAATTGAAACAGATTCTACGCCTTTAGAAGATCCAAAAAATCCTGAAACTTGTAATTTATTTGCGCTTTATAAATTGATTGCCTCTGAAGAGCAAATCACTGAAATGAGAGCAAACTACGAAGGTGGTAATTATGGTTACGGTCATGCGAAACAAGCCTTTTTTGAGTTGCTAATTGATAAGTTTGCCACAGAAAGAAAGCGTTATAATCATTATATGAATAATCTCAACAAAATTGACGAAGCGTTAAAAGTTGGTGCAAAAAAAGCTCAAAAAGTAGCCGATAGTGTACTTCAAAGAGTACGTTCCAAAATTGGTTATTGAATCCCTAAATACGATAGTTAAAAAATTAACCGTAAGATTCTTCATTACATTCAGAATGACAATCTTTTCTATTTTGCTGTCGTCATACGACTAAAATTTCTCAAAAACACCCAATCCAAACAATGCAAAATCATATTTAGTTGGGTCGTTTGCATCCAATTTTTTCAAATTATTATCAAGTTCTTCAAGAGCTTTCCAATCATTTTGTTTGCGAGATAATAAGCCCAGTTTTCTAGCTACATTTCCACTGTGAACATCTAAAGGGCAAGATAATTTAGACATTAGAATATCGTTCCATAACCCAAAATCTACTCCTGCATTATCTTGGCGTACCATCCAGCGTAAAAACATATTAATTCGTTTTGAAGCGCTTCCTTTCATTGGGTCTGAAACGTGTTTCGTTGTTCTGCTTTGATGCGGTATTTCAAAAAATACTTTCTTAAAATTATGGATTGTTAGTTTATTATTTTCATCATCTGGAAATAAAGAAAATAGCCCTTCTAATCCTTTGTGATTTTGATATATATTCTTCAACGATTTTATAAAATACTGAAAGTCAACTCCATTAAAAGTTCGATGAACAAATGTGTTTGCTAAACTTAATTCTTTTTCTGAATGATTTAAAACGAAATCATGTGGAGAATTACCCATAATTTCCATCATTTTGTTGGCGTTGTTGATTATCATTTGACGTTTTCCCCAAGCAATTGTTGCCGTTAAAAAACCTGCAATTTCAATATCTTCTTTTTTTGAAAATAGGTGCGGAATTTGAATCGGATCTGACTCAATAAATTTAGGATTGTTGTATTGTTCAACTTTTCTATCCAAAAATTCTTTGAGGTCTTCAATATTCATAAAATTATGGCGCTGGATTCGGAATTAAATCGTGCACTGCATTAATTTCTGCAATGATTTCGTCAGATAAATCAATATTAATACTGCCAATATTTTCTTTTAACTGACTCATTTTTGTTGCACCAATAATATTACTTGTCACAAATGGTAATTGGTTTACAAAAGCTAAAGACATTTCTGCTAAAGTGATTCCGTGTTTTTCAGCAATTTTTTGATATTCTATTACTGCTTTTTCCGCAAGTTTAGTTTGATATCTTGTAATGTAATTTGGAAATATCGTTCCTCTTGCTCCTTCTGGCCATTTTCCATGAAGATACTTTCCTGATAAAACACCTTGTGCCATAGGAGAATATACTAGCAAACCAATATTTTCTCTCAATGAAACTTCAGACATTCCATATTCATAAGCACGATGAATTAATGAATATGAATTTTGAATGGTAGACATTCTTGGTAAGTTATGCTCTTTAGAAGTTTGTAAATATTGCATCGTTCCCCAAGGAGTTTCATTAGACAATCCCACTTCTCTTATTTTTCCTTGCTTAATTAAATCGTTTAGCGTTTCTAAAATTTCTAAATGATTCTCAGCTTCTTTAGTAGAAGTTTTATAAGGGTAATCTCTTACACCAAAACAGTTTACGCCACGCTCAGGCCAATGCAACTGATATAAATCTATATAATCAGTTTGTAAACGCTTTAAACTGTTTTCAACGGCTTCATAAATGGCTCTTTTACTAAAACCATCTTTACGAATATGTGCAGTATAAGGTCCTACTCCTGCAATTTTACTTGCCAACACTACTTTATCTCGATTGCCTGTTTTTTTAAACCAAGTTCCAATTATTTTTTCGGTAGAACCATAGGTTTCCGCTCGCGCTGGAACAGAATACAACTCTGCTGTATCAAAAAAGTTTACTCCGTTTTCTAGCGCATAATCCATTTGTTCATGACCTTCAGCTTCAGTGTTTTGTTCTCCCCAAGTCATGGTTCCTAAGCATATTTTAGAAACTTTAATATTAGTATTTGGTAGTGTTGTGTATTTCATTCATTTAATTATTACTGAGATTCTTCACTTCGTTCAGAATGACATTTTAATTTAAAATTGCTTCTATTCCTGGCAATTGTTTTCCTTCTAGCATTTCTAGCATTGCTCCTCCTCCTGTAGAAACATAACTTACCTTGTCAGCAAATCCAAACTGCTTCACTGCAGCAACAGAATCTCCTCCTCCAACAAGAGAAAAGGCACATTTACTTGTTGCATCTGCTATTGCATTTCCTAATTCAATAGTTCCTTTGGCAAAATTTTCCATTTCAAAAACTCCTAAAGGGCCATTCCATAAAATTGTTTTAGAATTAGCAATTACCTCCGCAAAATTCACTGAAGTTTTTGGTCCGCAATCTAATCCCATCCAACCTTGAGGAATAGCATTGGTATCAACAACTTGTGTATTGGCATCATTATTAAAGTCATCAGCAATAATAGCATCAACGGGTAAATGAATTTGCGTATTTTTTGCTTTTGCCAATTCTAAAATTTCTAATGCTAATGCTAACTTGTCATCTTCTACTAAAGAGTTTCCGATGGTTCCACCAAGCGCTTTAATAAAAGTAAACGTCATTCCGCCACCAACAATAATATGATCTACTTTTTCAATAATATTTTCTATGACTCCAATCTTAGAAGAAACTTTTGCTCCACCCAAAATTGCCGTAACTGGCTTCTCACTATTATTAAGTACCTTATTGATGCTCTCAATTTCTTTGGCAAGTAAATACCCAAAACACTTATTATCTTCAAAAAACTGAGCAATAATTGCTGTAGAGGCATGTGCCCTATGTGCTGTTCCAAAAGCATCGTTCACATAAATATCTCCAAATTTTGATAATTTTTCTGCAAAGTCTTTATCGCCTTTTTTCTCTTCATCATAAAAACGTAAGTTCTCAAGCAATAAGATTTCACCCATTTCTAATGTTGAAACTGCTTCTTCTACACTTTCTCCTATACAATCATTTACGAACTTCACTTGAACTCCTATAATTTCACTTACTGTTTCAACAATATGACTTAAAGAAAACTCAGGTGAAACACCTTTTGGCCTTCCTAAATGGGACATTAAAATACAACTCCCGCCATCTTCCAAAATTTTTAAAATTGTAGGTTTTGCTGATTCAATTCGAGTAACGTCAGTAACATTAAAATCTTCATCTAAAGGAACATTAAAATCAACTCGAATTAATGCCTTTTTCCCTTCAAAATTAAAATTATCGATTGTTGTCATTTCTTTTTTAGATTTTTTAAATTGAAGTAACAAATATACAATTATCATAAGTTAATGCTATAGCGATTTTGTTATATTTGTGCGATGCGATTTTCAGAAATCTTAGGGCAAGAACATATCAAAAATCATTTACAGCAATCGGCAAATAATGGTAGAATACCTCATGCGCAATTATTTGTTGGAAAAGAGGGTTCTGGGACTTTGCCAATGGCAATTGCATATGCACAATATCTATTGTGTAATAACAATCCGAATGCCGATACTTGTAACCTACAATGTGATAAACTAGCGCATCCTGATTTGCATTTTGCGTTTCCAGTAGCTACAAATTCATCAGTAAAAAAGCATCCTATTAGTAATTTGTTTCTAAACGATTGGAGGACATTTGTTTCTCAACAACCTTATGGAAATTTATTTAATTGGTTACAATCCATTGGGATAGAAAATAAACAAGGGAATATCGGTGTTGATGAAGCAGAATCTATCGTAAAAACATTGAAATTAAAATCATTTGAAGGTGGTTTTAAGGTTATGATTATTTGGATGGCTGAAAAAATGAATATTGCAGCAGCGAATAAATTATTAAAACTTATTGAAGAACCTCCTGAAAAAACTATTTTCATTTTGGTAACCGAAAATGAGGAACAAATAATAGGAACTATTCGTTCTCGTTGTCAAACATTACACTTTCCTGTTTTGAGTGAATCAAATATTGTAGAAGGTTTAATTGCTTCAGAAAACATTAATGAGAATGAGGCTAAAAAAATTGCACTTCAAGCAGATGGAAATTTTAATAAAGCCCTTCATATATTAAAAAATGATTCCTCTGATTTACAATTTGAAGAATGGTTTATTACTTGGATTCGAGCAGCTTTTAGAGCCAAAGGAAATGCCACTGTTATTAACGACCTTATTTCTTGGAGCGAAACTATTGCCAAAACCGGAAGAGAGACTCAAAAACGATTTTTAAATTATTGTTTACAGTTTTTTAGACAAGCTTTATTAACCAATTATAATGCTTCTAATCTTGTTTTTTTGGAAACTAAAAGTCCGGGATTTGATTTAAAAAAATTCGCACCATTTATTCATGGGAATAACATTGAAAGCATTAATAAAGAACTAAATGATGCTATTTATCATATTGAAAGAAATGGTAATGGTAAAATAATTTTATTGGACTTATCTATCAAATTGACTAGACTATTACACGCAAAGGAATAATTAATTAAAACTCTACTCTGAAAACTAAGTTTGGTGTAATACCAAGAGAATATCTGTCTAAAATTTGTAAGGTTTCTACTCCATTGTCATCAAATCGAATATCATAATCTCTATTTAAAATATTTTGCTTGTCGTAAATATTAAGTACCGATAGCCCAAATTTACCTTTCCACTTTTCACTTTTGGTAAACTGAAATTTATAATAGGCCGAAAAATCTAAACGATGATAATTTGGAAGCCTTTCAGCATTTACCTTTTCATAGTTTATTACCGTATTATTTTCGTCATTGGTTGTCAAACCTTCAGCATTGGTATATGGTATCCCTGTTCTTATGGTCCAACCCAGAGAAAAATCAAAGTCCTTCATTTTATAAGAATGAGACCATGAAAAAGAGTTTCTAATATCTTGGTTTCCTCTAAAAGAATTTCCATTATTAATTGCAGAAAATGTTGATTTATTATTGGTCAATGAATAACTCATGAATGTTCTATAGTTATTTATTTTCTTTTTAATTAATATATCTAAACCAACTATCTCGCTTTCCCCTTCTGAATAATTATTTGTGCTGGTTGTAAATCCGTTGGTAAGAGAAGTAAGTCCTTCAATTTTTTTATAGTATCCTTCAAAATCTATATTCCAATTGTTTTTTCTATAGTTTAATCCTGTAGAAAACTGATGGCTTTTTAAAATTGATTTATCCTTTTTATTTGCCAAAACCCAAATTTCATTTTCTAAACCAAAACTACTCGTGTTGAATTCAATTATTTTACTCAATGTTTGCCGATTTTGCTCAACTGAAAAATTTAAATTTAATCGAGGATTAATTTTTCTTTGAACTTCTATTCTTGGTTCAAAATACAATTTATCTAATATAGAATAATAATTAGTTCTTGCACCTAAACTTAGATACCATTTATCTTCATTGATTTCGTATTCTGAATATAATGTATGGGTATTATTAGTCTCAGAAACAACATCATTAAAATTATCATTTTCAAAAAAAACGTTTTCATAACCTAATGTATAACCAACTTTATTATTTGAGAATTGATAACCAAAACTTAAATTTTTAAAATCTGATAATTTCCATTTTGCTTGAACCCCTAAATAAAAATCTTTAACAGTATTCTTCTTTATAGTTTTATTTTGAACTTCGTCTATATATAAATTAGTGCCCTCGTAATCTAGATTAAAATCGGAATAATAAGAACTGATATTGTATGAAAAATTACTTGAAGTTTTATGGTTCCACAAAAAGTTAAATCCTGTATTATTAATATTTAATTTATCATTAGATAATTCATCAAATTCTTCAATCAAAAACTCATATTCCAATTTATTTTTCACAGAAATATTACTAAATGAAAATTCATCTTTTTCACTAGGATTGTACTTTAACTTCACATAATAATCATTGAAATAAAATAGATCTTTGACATTCGTTACAACATCTTCTTCAAAAACTCTATTACCATTTGAAATTTTAGTGTTTTGAAACACTTTCTTAGAAAATTTATCAAATGTTTTAGTTTCTATTGCATCGGTAATTGATCTTCTTGCCGAAATGACAACACCTAATTTGTCTGTTATTTTGGTATTTAAATAAGCGTCTGCATGCGTCAAATTAAATCCAAAACCTCCTTTAACTTCATTTGTATTATTCTCTTTAGTAGAAATATCTATTACTCCAGAAATTCTATTCCCAAATCTTGCTTTTGCTCCACCTTTATAAAAATTAATATCTTTAACTATATATGGATTAAACGCTGAAATCATTCCAAAAAAATGTCCAGAATAATACATCTTAATACCATCGAATAATATTAAATTTTGATCTGGTGTCCCACCTCTTATAAACAATTCTGAAGCTGTTTCATTTGGACTTTTAACTCCAGGTAATACTTGAATGTTTTGTAAAATATCTGGCTCTGTTAATCCTGGTAATATTCCTAAACCTTTTGGAATAATTGTAATAGATCCATCCTTATTTTTTGTTATACCAGTAGTTAAATATTCACTGATTATTACTTCTTGAATATCAAAAGTATCTTCTATTAAATAAATGTCTTTGCATTTATTTGTATTAAAATAATTGCTAGGAAAATTTTGAGTTTCATAACCAAGAAAGGATACCTCAATTATTTCCTCTTCATTTATCAATAATTCAAAATAACCTTCAGAATTTGAAGATGTTCCTGCTTTTTTTGAAGTGTTTAATATTGATGCTCCTTCGATAGGTTCATTGGAACTTATGTTTTTGATATACCCACAAATCAAAAAAGAATCTTTCTTTTTAAGAATGTAATACCTATTGTTTATTTTTTCACTTGTTATATTAGTCTGTAATTCAATCGCAAATAAAACTTCTTCTAAAGTACTAAGTTGACTAAATGAGAAGTGTTTGTTCTCAACTATATCTGAGTTATAAGAAAATTTAATATTAAACGCGCTTTCAATTTTTGCCAATGCTATTGTTAATTCTACATTGTCAAAAGAAAGTTCTTTTTTTTCTTGTGAAAAAATAAAAGAATAAAAAAATAAAAATAAGATTAGTAGTTTTTTTCTCACTTACTATTAACAAGAACAACTGAGTTCTCGCCCTTAAAAGTAAATGAAATATCCATAGGAACAAAAACAGTTTTTAATGCAATATTGATATCGCTATGAGCAAAACTACCTGTAAAACGTTTTGTCATGTCTATGTTTTGATTTGAAAATTTAATTTCAAACTCATCTTCTAATGCTTTTATAACTTGCTTTATTGGCGTATTTGTAAATGTAGTTTCTCCAAATAACCATGTTGGATTTGGGTTAGTGAAATTCCATAATTCAGAATTAGAATTTACATTGCGGTAAGCGTTTGTGGGGTTTAATATTGTTTGTTTATCATCTGAGTTAACACGTACTTTGCCTTCATAGCATTGAACTTCAAGATAATCTTCTTGAGAAAGAACTGTAAATTTGGTTCCCAATACCTCAACTGTTCCCGTTGATGTTTCAACTATAAAATTACTTCCTTTTTCTACCTCAAAAAAACCTTCACCCATTAATTTAATAATTCTATTTTTATTCCAACTCTTATCATCAAAAGTAACTTCTGAATTAGAATTTAGATGAACAATTGAATTGTCAGGTAACGTAATATTTATTTTTTCTCCATACGAAGTTGCATAGGTTGTAGGTTTATTAAAAAAGTATAATATACCTAATAATATAATTGCTGATGCTGCAACTTTATAAAAAATGGTAGGAATTAGTTTTACTATTTTTGTTTGTTTTTTAGAATTAATTTTTTTCTGAACTTTTTTAAATTCATTTTCAACATCATATTCAGATATACTTAATCTTTCAGAAGCATCATTTATCTTTTTATAAACTAAATAATCTTCTGTCTTTTTAAATTCTTCTAATTCTTTAGATGAAAGTTCTCCCGAAATCCACCTTGCTAAAAAATTATTATTTATTTTTTCTTTATTCATTTCTATATCAATTCTACAATAAAACAGTTTTATAATAAATTACCCTACTCTTTTATATATTTCCTATTTTTTCTCTAATTGTTATTAATGCCAAACTCATTCTTTTTTCAACAGCCTTGATAGAAATTCCTGTTATTTCAGCAATTTCTTTATATTTCTTTTTTTCAATTCTGCTTAACAAAAAGACTTCGCGTTGTTTTACTGGCAAATCAGAAATTACAGTTTTTAATTTAACCATAAATTCTTTTTCTTCAAGTAAAAATTCTGGTGTAATATTCGTACGGTCTTTTAGGAGAGTTGTTTGATGTTTTAGTACAACCTTTTTATGAGCAACTTCATTTAAAAAAGCATTATTAGCAACCGTAAATAAGAATGATTTTGCTTTTTCAAAAACTACCTTAGAACAATTATCCCAAAGTTTAATAAATGCCTCTTGAGTTAAATCTTCAGCCTGTTGTATGTCTCCACACTTATAGTAAATGAAATTCCTAATACTCTCAGAAAAATTCTTGAAAATATATTCAAAATTCTTCTGTTCACATACCGATTTTTGTTTTTCAGGCATACTTTAAAAAGTTTATCCAAAAGTATATAAATATCAAGAATAAAAAATACTTAATATTTTGTTTTTCAAAATAAAAAATAATTATAAACATGAAATAATTTCTTTTTATTTTATATTTGTAAAGTATTCAACCTCAATTACTGTTTTCATTATTAATAATTTATGAAAAATATCAGTGTAATATTATTGTTTTCTTTATCCTTATTACTAATATCTTGTAGCGATACTAGTGATGATAATTTTAATCCAACCAATAATAATGGAAATTCGAATACATCTGGTAATAATCATAATGGAAATAATAACAATGGTAATAATTCTACCAACAATCCAACAGGTCAAGAAGGAGAAATTACTCTTTATTCTGTTCAAGGAGAAGATATTTCAAAAATAGTTGATTATCAAGTTTCAGGTTTAAATCTTATATACCAACAAGATATTCAAGAACATCAAAGGTTATGGAGGCTTATCAAAAAAATTATTCCTTTAAATTATAGATCTAAAATTGGAGAATTTTTGATTTATAATGGCACTATTACTGACACCTTTGGATTATCGGAAAAAATAAATAATGATGCTTCAAAATGGAGAATTGGTATTGCTATAAATTATGCTGATGATGATCAACAAAAATTAATTTTTACTATTTTACATGAATTTGCACATATTCTCACTTTAAATAACGATCATATTGATACCATGGTTAGAGAATCAAATTGTGTAAATTATTTTAATAATCTTGGGTGTTCAAATAATAATTCATATATCAACCAATTTCAATCACAATTTTGGACCGATATTTGGAGTGACTACTTAGTATCTAAAAATGGTACTCAAATTGAAATGTTAAGTTTTTATAACTTTTATAGTGATCATTTCTTTTTGCCCAACTCTGCTATAAGCCCTGAAGAAGATATTGCTGATGTCTTCGCTACATTTGTATTAAGAGAAGAGGGCGCAACTGGAAATTCTATTGCTGAGCAAAAGATAGAATTCATGTATACTTATAACGAATTGGTTTCTCTCAGAAACTATGCAAGAACTAATTTAGGTTCTTAAACCAAAGAAAATTTTATTTTATTTATAAAAAAAGTAGGGTATTTTTTTAATTACTTGTTTTACTACTATACTAGATAAATTTATTGTACCCATACAATAAATCTCATTTTTTATATAGTTAGTAAGTTAGTTAATACCCTAGAGAATTGTAGTTGAGAACCCCTTCTAAATAGACTCAACTACATTTCTTTTTATTGAGAGTCTAGTAATAATTTTGAATTGAAAAGGAAATGCCACTTATTTTGTGGCTTTCTTTTTTACCATAAAAAAAAGTCCGTTTATATAAACGGACTTTTTATTTATTAAGGTATATATATTATTTTTCTTCGTACTCAACGTTTAAAATGTCTAAAACTGTTTCTGTCAGATTAATATTATCATCTCCATACATTACTGTTCCATTACCTTGAGTTCCTAAAACTATATTAAACTTATTTGCAATCGCATAAGCATTTACAACACTATCTACTTTTTTAGTCAACTTGTCTATTTCAGCTTGACTTTTTTGTTGTAATAATTGTTGTGCCTGTTGTTGTTGTTGTTGAATCGCTTGTTGTTCTTTTTGTAATTCCTCTTCTTTAGTTTGTCTAGATTTAGCCGACATTCTATTTGCTTTTTGATAATAAGCTTGAACTTTAGTTTGAAATGCAGTGCTCAAACTATCTAAAGATTTACCCATTTTTTCTTGATCTGCTTTTAATGAAGCTTCCACATCTTTCGTTGCATCATATTCTTTCATTAATTCTTCAACATCTACATATCCAATTTTTGTTTGAGTACAAGAAGTAAACAACAAAATAGTTGTAAATAATACTGCTACTTTTTTCATTCTATATTTTTTAATGATTCTAAAATTATTTTGGCTGCGAAGATATAAAATTTAATTCTTGAAAATTTGATTTTTTTACATATCAATTTTTATTATAGATTAAATCAAATGATATAAATTATTTTTATAAAAAAAGACTTAAAATAAAGCGTTTTAAGACACTTTCAAATTTCTTTAAAGTATATCGTTGTTTTTATTATTATTATCAACCAACGGTCTTTAGAACTATTTTTATTCGTTTTTGATAATGTAAATATGAGAAGAGTATTCATTTGTTGATATCGCACTTAAGTTTGATTTCAACCCAATATAAAATGATTTCACAAATCTATTTTTACCATGTTTATATTTTTCACTCAATAATGAAACATAAAATGAATCAAATTTCATCGGAATTGTTTTAGTCACTTTCATTCCAACTTCACCAAAAAGGAGTTTAATTGATGTTTTTGAAAAGTGCCATAAATGTCTTGGAACATCAAAAGCTGCCCAAAAATTTTTATAATGTTTTGCATCATAACTTTTATAATTAGGAACAGCAACTATTAAAATTCCTTTTGGTTTTAATTTTTTCTTTAACTCAATAATGTATTCTTTTAAATTTGGGATATGTTCTAAAACATGCCACATTGAAATGACATCAAATTGTTGTAGTCCCAATTTTGAAATCCTACTATTTATTTTCTGATCCAGTTTTTTTTCAGCAATAGATTTTGCATTTTCATTTGGCTCAACTCCTACTACATCCCAATTTTTTTTTTTACATGCTGTCAAAAAATCTCCTGTTCCACAACCTATATCTAAAATCGATTTTTTATTCAAATTTGACTCAACTAATTCATTAATTAGTTTGACTTTTTTTGCTATGGTGTATTTTTTTACTAATTGGTAAAGACGGTCAGTAAACGTATTTTTAGAATCGGTGTGTGAAATATAGGAATCACTTTGGTAATAGTTTGATAAGACTTCAAGCTTTGGTTGAGGTGAAGTGACTAACATATCATATTTCTCGTCTTTTAATAAATTAAATAGCTCTTTAGATACTAAATAATCCTTAACTGATTCAATATAATATTGCTGTTTTTCTTTCATTAATTATTAGCATTGTATAATTCTACTCCCAACATTTCGCTTAATTCTTTAGCCTTTTTTTCTACTTTTTTATAATTTCCAGACTTGTAAATACTCGTTTTTTGTGTGGCTGAAAATAAACGAATTGACATCATATCTGCTTTAGATGATGTGCCTAATGCTGAAACTGGACCCCAAGTATTTGACTTAGAATAACTGCTTTCAAATAATGAAATATAGTCAGGAAAATCTAAATTAAATTTGAATTTAATTATTGGCACACTAAAAAAAGTAAATGCCTTTTTGTTATTAAAATCTGAAGTAATCTCATACCTAATATTATAACCAACAATTAATATACCTAACAAAAATAGTGTTATAAATTGATTGATTTGGTCAAATGAAAAAAAGGAGAATATCAAAAAAACATAACCAATAATCATGGCAGTAGTTGGTTTTATTTGAGGAAAATATATACTTTTCATGCGACTTCTTTTATTGTTCCACGTGGAACGCTATCTGCCCATATATACTAACAACACTGAGACATCACTTGGTGAAACGCCACTTATTCTGCTTGCTTGTGCTATTGTTGTTGGTCTGATTTTAGACAATTTTTGCTTTGCTTCTATTGATACAGACTTTAATTTATCGTAATCAAAATTATCAGGAATTCTAACATTTTCAAGCCTATTCAACTTATCAGCATTGTTCTTTTCTTTTGCAATATATCCAGCATATTTTACATGAATTTCTGTCTGTTCTACAACCTCTTCATCCAAATTTTCATCTTTAATATATTGATTAACTTTTGTCAACCTCTTTAAATCTTCAAAGTCAATTTGAGGTCTTGAAGCTATACGAATCATCTTCATAGGCTGAGATATAATCGCAGTATTTCGTTTCTCTAAAATAGGATTTATTTCTTCTGGCCTCACGCTAGTTTCTTGTAAAAATTTAATGAACAAATCTGTTTTTTCCTTTTTTTCTTTTACTCTATCTAAACGTTCTTTGCTAGCCAATCCCAATTTATAACCCTTAGGTGTTAGTCTTAAATCTGCATTATCTTGTCTCAAAAGCGTTCTATATTCCGCTCTTGAAGTAAACATTCTATAAGGCTCTTCTGTTCCTTTTGTTATCAAATCATCAATTAAAACTCCTATATAAGCTTCGTTTCTTTTAAGTATAAACGGTTCCCTATTCTGCACATTTAAAGCAGCGTTAATTCCTGCCATCAATCCTTGAGATGCAGCTTCTTCATAACCAGTAGTACCATTTATTTGACCTGCAAAATATAGATTATCTATTAATTTTGTTTCTAATGTATGTTTCAATTGAGTAGGAGGAAAATAGTCATATTCAATTGCATATCCGTACCTTAAAAACTTAACTTTTTCAAATCCAGCAACCTTACGTATTGCTTTATCTTGAACATCATCAGGAAGTGATGTTGAAAAACCATTTACATAGATTTCAGTAGTGTTCCAGCCTTCTGGTTCAATAAACATTTGATGTCTTTCCTTGGAAGCAAATCGATCAATTTTATCTTCAATAGAAGGACAATATCTAGGTCCAGTACTTTGAATACGGCCGTTAAACATTGGCGATCTCTCAAAGCCTTCTCTTAATAAATCGTGTACTTCTTTTGAAGTATAAGTCATATAGCACGAACGCTGTTGCTTTATAGGTTCAATATCTTGTAAATAAGAAAACTTTGATGGCTTTGAGTCTCCTGGTTGCTCTATCATTTTAGAAAAATCTAATGAACGAGCATCCACTCTTGGTGGTGTCCCTGTTTTCATTCTACCTGATTCAAAACCTTTTTGCACCAAATCTTCAGTAATACCTGTAGAAGCTCTTTCTCCTGCTCTACCTCCTCCAAAAGTTTTTTCGCCAATATGAATTAAACCATTTAAAAATGTTCCGGCTGTAACAATTACTGTTTTAGCTTTAATTTCAATTCCTAAAGCAGTTTTAACACCAACAATTTTATTTTCATCAAATAAAAGGCCATTAACTGAATCTTGGAACATATCTAATTTCTCTATACTCTCCAATTGCTCTCTCCAAGCCTCAGCAAAACGCATTCTATCACTCTGTGCTCTTGGACTCCACATAGCTGGTCCTTTGGACTTATTCAACATTTTGAACTGTATAGCTGTTTTGTCGGTAATAATGGCGCTATATCCTCCTAAAGCATCAATCTCTCTAACTATTTGACCTTTTGCAATTCCTCCCATAGCAGGATTGCAACTCATTTGAGCAATGTTTTGCAAACTCATCGTAATGAGCAACGTATGACTACCTAAATTTGCCGCTGCAGCTGCTGCCTCGCTACCTGCATGTCCTCCTCCTACTACTATAACATCGTATGTTGTTGTATATATACTCATGGCAATTGTTCCACGTGAAACCTAAAAATGATTGAAAATTTTTGCAAAGATAAAAAATCAAATTCAGATGCATAAACTTAAAAGCTTTAATTCAAAAAAATATAGTTATATAATTGATTATCAATTCTTTAAATTAAATATAAAAATATATTATTAGAAAATCACAAAATGTTCCACGCTAATGTTTATAGTTTCTACAAAAAAAAGGCAATAAAAAAGAGTCAGCAAAGTGACTCTGTAAAATTTGAAAAAAGGTGATTGTTCCACGTGGAACGCAATTTTTAACGTTTAGAAAGATAAAAATCTTCTTTACTTCTCATTAATAATTTTTCTTGAGAAGATTTATCATTATAACCTACAAAATGAAGTATACCATGAATAATAACTCTATGTAGCTCTTCTTGAAAAGAATTGTCAAATTCAATAGCATTTTCTCTTACTCTATCAATAGAGATAAAAATATCGCCTGAAATTAGTTTGCCCATAGTATAATCAAAGCTAATAATATCAGTTAAAGTGTTGTGATTCAGGTATTTAATGTTCTTTTCAAGTAAATAGTCATCATCACAAAAGATATAATTAATCTCACCTTCTTGAAAATCTTCGTCAATTATTACATTAGAAACCCAATTAGAAGTACTAATTGCGTTTTCTAATTCAAAATTAATTTCATAATTGAATTGTATCATATTTAAAATATTCTTGGACTTTCTTTTTATAAATAGACTGCAAAGGTATTGATTGTCTATTTAAAATTTCATTTTGAATAAATTTTAATCTATTTAACTTAATACTATCAATTGTTCTTAAATTAAATTGATTATCATTGGTAATTGATTCTCTCTTTTCTTCTTTTCCTTGTTGATTGATAGCATTTTCTAATTTTAACAGTTCATGCTTCAAATTCAACATTTTATCCAATACCTCATTAGTGAAGCCTCTTTCAAGTATTTCTTGCTCTAGTTCTTCCATCAACTTAGAAGCATTATTACCCTTAGAATTAATTCCAGTATTCTCACCTAACTTATCATTAAACAATTGTCTTAACTGAGACTGTTGCTTATATATTTCATATAACTCTCCATTAATTTGCTCTCCTTCACCAGAACCACCACTTTGTTGTGGTCCTTTTTCCCCAGATTCACTATCCTTACCTTCTTTTCCTTTATTTTGTTTACCATCTTTCATGCCTTTTTTCATAGACTCCATTAATTCATCTTGTTTTTGAATAATGTCAGGCAAACTAAAAGATTGGCCATTTTTTCCTTTTCCTTGGCCAATAGAAGGTGTAGAATTTTGCATACTATCTAAAATATTACTTAATAAATATGCAATATTATTGGCAGAAGTCATTACAAACTGTTGATCAGAAACACCTGTATTAAACTGATTATCAGTAAAATGAGTGATGGATTCTTCCAAATGATAGTGAACCTTGGCTAGATCTTTAAAAATTGATGAGCCTATTCGAGGTTGACGCAAAGAAAGTGTGTATAAACTATCATCAATATGTTCAAAGTATTCTTGCAAAACATATTGTTTTTTTAGGTTAATTGAATAATCAGGATGAGAAGAGTTGGTTGATGAAAACTTATCTATCAAATCTTCTTGTTGGAATGAAAATTCAACTAAATTTTCAAGAATGACTCTTAATGCTGCAATATCTTCATCCATACTTTCTCCTTGCATAGACATCATAGATTCTTGCATTTTTCCACTCATTTGCTTCATTTTTTGAGCTGCTGATTTTTGATTTTTTTGAGCCGATTTAAAACTCTTTTGCTGACTGTTTTCTTCAGAGTCAGATTCTTCATCATCTTTGTTTTGTTTTTCTTCTTGTTCTTCTAATTTATCAGTTGCCAATTTTTGTTGTTCATCAACTTTTTGCTCTTCTTTTGAAAAATCAGGCAAATCCATTGGTTTCTGTAACTCTTTATTATCATTATCGAGTTGATTCAATTCCTTCTTTAAATCATCAAATTGCTTATTTAACTCCTTTTGCTTGTGTGAAGAATTTTGATCATTATTAGCCAATTCTTCTTGCTTTTTGGCCAATTCTTTCAATTTTTCTTGAATTTGATTCATTTTTTGTTCAACATAAAAACGCTTCGTTAATTCTAAAATACGTTCTAAACTACGTTCATTTTGCTTATTTTGTTCTGTTAATTTTTTTAATTTTTCGGTTAACTGCTCTTTGTTTAATTTTTCAGCCAATTCTTTTAATTCATCAAGAAGTTTTTCCTGTTTAGCCAATTCTTTTGTTTCTCTTAAGCGTTGTTCTAAATCTTTTTTGCGTTCTTTTAATAAAGGGTCATTAATAGATGGCTGTTCTTTAAGGTTTTGCTCTAATTGTTCCGTTTGACGTTGCATCATTTGTTCATACTCTTCTTGACGCTTTAAAAAATTTGAAAGTTTCTTTTGATCATTCCAATTCATTTCAGATTTATTCTGCAATACCTCTTGCATTTTCTGAAAATCGTTCTTTACTTCTTTAGATTTTTCAATCGATTTTTGAAAATCTTCAATAGTGCTTTTTTGTTCATCTAACAATTGATTTTTTAACTCGGTTTCTGTTTTATTATAGTAACTAAAAACTTTACTTCTACTAGTTTTAAACCCATTAACATAATCATTATCAGATACTTGAAAATACATGTCATAAGAAATTCCTTCTTGTAAATTTAACCCATCTGGAAATATATAATGGAATTCTTGAAATGAACTATTAGTAATTTCAAATGAGTATTTTAAAACATCTTTAGGTTGATTCTTGTCATAATAAATTAATTCTAAACTTTTAAAACCATAATCATCACTTAACTGCCCAATAAATTGAACTGGTCCTTTAGAAATAGAATCTATATCTGATTGAACTTCAATTTTTGGATATTCGTCTTGAATGACTTGAATAGAAAAATTTAAAGATTCGTAGTTTTTTAAATTACTGTTAGAAGAAGAAATTTGATAATCTAAATTTCTATTAAGAGCTTTATTAAATTCAAATTTATCTTGAGTGATTGGTTTAAAATATTGAATATCATCAGAAATAAAAGCAATAGTATCAGTATTTATTGCACTAACATTCCAAGTAACTTTTGTTCCAGATGGAACTGTCGTCGTACCTGTATTAACTATAACTTCATCTTGTTTTTTAGTATATGATGGGTAGTCTAAATTAATAGATAATTGATTGATTATAGGTGTTTTAATGATGTCAACAGAATAAGGTTTAGATTTTACTCCATTAGATTCAAAATAAAAATTGACAGGCTCTTGGAGGTTTAAAAATGAATATTCAAAGGAACCTAAACCATTATTTTGAATAAAATAACTATTATCATCCAATCGTATTTGTACATCTTCTGGGATAACTTTTCCTCTTGTTTCTATTGAAACCTTAAAGGGTTTTCCTTGAACAACACTCATTTGGTCGTTCAACACATGAAAACTAAAAGGCGCTGGAGGTTCATAGGCAATTTGATGATTAACTACTCTTTTATAACTATCAGTAAAAACATTGCTATTTCCTGTGACTAAAGTAACCAACCAAATCATCAACGGAATGGCTAAATATTTTAAATGCTTTTTATTGGTTGTAAAATCAATTGCTCTTTTAAAAGGTATTGGCTCTAAATCTTTTGATTTCTGGTTAATACTGGCAATTAATAATTCAGATTGTGATGAACTATTATTTAACTGTATGATATTTAGCAATTTATCATCTACTTCTTTGAAATGATTACCAATAATTTTGGAGGCTTCTTCTATAGAAATACCCTTTTGTATTCCAAATAACTTAGCGATTGGAATAACAATATACTTAATTAATAAGCCAAATTCAACGAAAATGAATACCCAAAATAATATTGTCCTCATGGTAGGTTGGAGCCATAAAAAATACTCAACTAGTAGTGTGAAAATGAAGTAAAGCAACCCGAAAGAACTAAATAGTATAAGTCCTTTGATGAGTTCGTTGGTATAGTATTTTTTAACAAACTCTTGTAATTTAGATTGTATGTTTTGGAAATTGCTCATTATTTAACTCATAAAAATACAATTTTTGTAATCTAATAGTATCTTTGCACTTTATTTTAACAAAATTATGGGAAACGTACGTGTAAGATTTGCTCCTAGTCCGACAGGACCTTTACATATTGGTGGTGTAAGAACAGCCTTATTTAACTATTTATTTGCCAAAAAACATAATGGAACGTTTGTACTTCGTATAGAAGATACTGATCAAACTCGCTATGTTGCTAATGCTGAGCAATATATCAATGATTCGCTAGATTGGTTAGGTATTTCTCCCGACGAAACTGTAAATAAAAATGAAAAGTTTGGTCCATATAGACAATCGGAACGTAAAGAAATTTATCAAAAATATATACAAGTACTTTTAGATTCTGGAAATGCTTACTATGCTTTTGACACTGCTGAAGACTTAGATAGAGAGCGAAAAGGACATGAAGAAAAAGGAAAAACTTTTATTTACAATTGGCATAATCGTGAGCGTGGACGTCTAGTAAACTCACTTGTTTTAACTGATGATGAAGTTCAAAAACGTATCAAAAACGGTGATAAATATGTAGTTCGGTTTAAATCTCCTCAAGACGAAACATTGATTATAAATGATATCATAAGAGGTGAAATAAAAATAGATACCAATGTGCTTGATGATAAAATATTATTCAAGTCTGATGGTATGCCAACCTATCATTTGGCTAATATAGTAGATGATCATTTGATGGAAATATCACATGTAATACGTGGAGAAGAATGGTTACCGTCAATGGCTTTACACGTTCTTTTATATAGAGCATTTGGTTGGGATGCACCAGAATTTGCTCATTTACCATTGATTTTAAAGCCAACAGGAAAAGGAAAATTAAGCAAAAGAGATGGTGATAAATTAGGATTTCCAGTTTTCCCATTGGCTTATACAAATGAAACAACTAATGAAGTCTCTCGAGGTTATAAAGAAGATGGATATTTTCCAGAAGCAGTTATTAATTTCTTAGCCTTTATTGGATGGAATCCAGGAACAGAACAAGAGTTATTTTCGTTAAAAGAATTAATACAATTATTTGATTTAGAAAGAGTTAATAAATCTGGTGCGCGTTTTGATCCAGATAAAACAAGATGGTATAATCAACAGTACCTTCAATCAACATCTGACGAAGCATTAACTAATTTGTATACTACTGAATTAGAGATATTAATTACTCCAGAAACTGATACTTTTAGACCTTTTGATTTTAAAAATAAAGATAAAAACTACGTAAAAAGAGTTGTTGGTTTGATTAAAGAAAGAGCAGCTTTTGTATCAGATTTTTGGTTATTAAGTAATTTTTTCTTTATTTGCCCTGCAGAATTCGATGCGAAAGCATCAAAAAAGCAATGGAAAGAGTCGACCCCACAAATCATGAAAGATTTAATTACAGTACTAACCAACATAGAAAATTTCACGTCTTCTAGTATTGAATCAACTGTAAAAGAGTGGTTAACTAAAAACGAATTAGGTTTCGGAAAAGTGATGCCTCCTTTTAGGTTATCTCTTGTTGGCGCTATGAGCGGTCCATACCTTTTTGATATTGCTGAAATTATAGGAAAAAAAGAAACAATTGCTAGAATAAAAAATGCTATAGATACGTTATAAACATACTTTTCGATTCAAAATTATTTCAAAAACACTTTAATAATTGAAACATAAATTAAGTGAAACCCACTTCACCTCTAAAAAGAAACAATTATACAAGTGTTTTTTTGTGTAACAAATTTGAACTTTTGCGTCTCATATAGTAAGTAAAGCCTAAAAATAGTGTTCTTCTTGTCATTTCAAATGACCTTATTTTTTAGTATCTTTACAATTATTCATTAACTTAAAACTAAAAAAACATGCTAAATTATTTACCAATATTAATTCCAATATTACTTATCGTATTAGCCGCATTTTTTGTTGTAAAACAACAAACTGTTGCTATAGTTGAATTGTTTGGAAAATTTGTAAGAACTAATGGTCCAGGATTAAATATGAAAATTCCTGTACTTGAAAAAGTTGCAGGACGTGTAAGTTTACGAATTCAACAACTTGATGTAATTGTAGAAACTAAAACGAAAGATGATGTATTTGTACAACTTAAAATTTCAGTACAATTTCAAATTCTTCGTGAAAAAGTATATGATGCATTTTACAAACTTCAAAATCCACACGAACAAATTCAGGCTTATATATTTGACGTTGTAAGGGCAGAAGTTCCTAAAATGATACTAGATGACGTTTTTGAAAAGAAAGACGATATAGCACTCGCTATTCAACGTGAGTTAAAAGAAGCAATGCTTGATTATGGTTACGATATTGTAAAAGCTTTAGTTACCGATATTGATCCAGACTCACAAGTAAAACAAGCCATGAATAGAATTAATGCATCGGAACGCGAAAAAGTAGCGGCTCAATTTGAAGGAGACGCACAACGTATTTTAATTGTTGAAAGAGCAAAGGCTGAGGCTGAAAGTAAACGATTACAAGGTCAAGGTATTGCCGACCAACGTAGAGAAATTGCACGTGGTTTAGAAGAATCTGTTGAAGTGTTGAACAAAGTTGGTATCAACTCGCAAGAAGCATCTGCATTAATTGTAGTTACACAACATTATGATACTTTACAATCCATAGGTCAAGAAACTAATAGTAACCTTATTTTGTTACCTAACTCTCCACAAGCTGGAAGTCAAATGTTAAATGATATGGTAGCTTCTTTTACTGCAAGTAATCAAATAGGAGAAGCAATGAAAAACGCTAAGAAGAAAAAAGATGAATAACCTATAAATCATATTCATAAAAAAATCCTGCAAGTTATTTGCAGGATTTTTATTTTATAAAAGGTATATATTACTTCTTTTCGTCTTCTTTTTCGTCTTCTTTTGAAGCGTCTTTAAACTCTTTAATTCCACTTCCTAATCCTCTCATTAATTCAGGAATTTTCTTACCTCCAAATAATAACAAAATAACGACTACTATTATTATTATCTGTGGTCCACTAATCATTAAAGGCAACATCATAATGTATTTGTTTTATTAAATTTTAGACTACAAATATATGAAATAAATTAGTCTTTAGATTTAATTGTTCCTCCAATAATTTTCTTTCTTTTTACCTCTTTTGGACTCCCTTTATAAAACACTGTTCCGCCAAATCGTACTTTCGCGTCCAATAATTCAGAAACAGTAACTCTAACCAAAGAACCTGAAGCCGCTGTTGCTGTCGTATAAATAGATTTTAAATCATACCCTTTATAATTTCCTCCTGTTGTTGCTTCAATTGTTTGATTTTCAGCCTTTCCAGAAACTATAACAGTACCTCCCGTCACAGATTTTGCTTCTAAATACTTTGTTTTAATGTCCAAGTCTATCATAGCTCCTTCTTGAACTTTTAATTCTACATGCTCTTGTTTTAATGTCCCATCAACAGTAACATAAGAACCTTCGTTAGCATCAATCACCGAAATTTCATCAGAATAAAAAATAGTTACTTCGGCTTCATCAGAATTAAATGTTTCTGGAAAACGCATCGATAATTTTAAACGTCCGTTTACGTTTTTTACCACTACTTCTTCCGATTTTTTTCCAGTGATTTTTATACTTGATTTAGAGGCTTTCTTCAGAGTAACATTCAATCCGTTAAAAATCTTGATTTCATCAAAATTTCCTAATTTACGTTCAACTGTTTCTTGCGCAAAAGCAAACGTTGAAACTAATAATAATAGTGCTAGTAATTTTTTCATTTTAGTAAGTTTATATTTTTGAGGTTTTAATGCAATAAATATTCCATTATTGCTTGCTGAAATGTATAATTTTAATTTTAAGTATCCGAAATTTCAGAAATTAATGAAAAATCTAAATGTTTGCGTTCTAAATCGGTATTTTTCACTTTAACCATCACTTCATCTCCTAGTTGAATCATGTTTTTTGTAGCTTGACCAACAATTGCATATTGAGATTCGTCAAAAATGTAATAATCATCTTTAATATCTCTAATCCTCACCATTCCTTCACATTTATTCTTGATAATCTCAACATAAATTCCCCATTCTGTAACACCTGAAACCACTCCTTTAAACACTTCGTCTTGATGATCTTGCATATATTTCACTTGCATATACTTGATTGAATCTCTTTCTGCTTTGGCAGCCAATTGTTCTCTATCTGATGAATGCTCACATTTTTCTTCGTAAATATGTGCTTTAGGTGATTTTCCTCCATCTAAATAATGTTGTAATAATCTATGCGTCATCACATCTGGATAACGTCTTATTGGTGACGTAAAATGACTGTAATAGTCAAATGCCAAACCATAATGTCCAATATTATCGGTCGTGTAAACAGCCTTACTCATTGATCTTATAGCTAGTGTTTCTATCATATTAGACTCACCTTTACCTTGTACATCTTTCAATAATTTATTTAAAGAATCTGATATTTGCTGCTTATTTTCGGTATTAATTTTATATCCAAATTTTCCGATAATACCTTGAAGTGCAGTTAGTTTTTCAATATTTGGTTCATCATGAATTCTGTAAATAAAAGTTTTATTTGATGGTTTTCCTTTTTCAAAACCTATAAATTCTGCCACTTTTTTATTGGCAAGCAACATAAATTCTTCAATCAGTTTGTTAGCATCTTTAGATTCTTTAAAATGCACTCCTATAGGATTTGCATCTTCATCTAAATTAAACTTCACTTCAACTCTATCAAAAGTAATGGCCCCTTTTTGAATACGTTTCTTTCGGAGTTTTTTAGCCAATCTATCTAAAATATGTGTTGCTTCAATGATTTCAGGAGCAACTTTATACGATTTTCCTGTAAGAGATATTTCTTTAGGAATACTATCAGTATCCTGATTTTCAATTAAATGCTGTGCTTCTTCATAAGCAAAACGTGCATCAGAATAGGTAACAGTTCTTCCAAACCATTGTTTTATTAACTGTGCTTTTTCATTGATTTCAAATACTGCTGAAAATGTTAGTTTTTCTTCATTTGGTCTTAAAGAACATACATTATTAGATAATATTTCTGGTAGCATAGGTACCACTCTATCTACCAAATAGACTGATGTTGCTCTTGCATATGCTTCATCATCCAATATCGTTCCTTCTTGAACATAATGTGATACATCGGCAATATGGATTCCAACTTCATAATTTCCGTTTTCTAATTTTTTAAACGACAATGCATCATCAAAATCTTTAGCATTCTTGGGATCAATCGTAAAAGTTGTAGTCCCTCGCATATCTCTACGCTTTGTAATTTCTTCTTTTGTGATTTCAATTGGTAGGGTAGAAGCGTCATTTTCTACTTCTTCAGGAAATTGATAAGGTAAATCATATTCTAATAAAATCGAATGTATCTCTGTATTATGATCTCCTGGTTTTCCAAGAACTTCTTTGATTTTTCCAAACGGATTTTTAGAATTATCTGGCCAATCTACTATAGATGCTAATACTTTATCTCCATCTTGAGCACCAAATAATTTTTTTTGTGAAATGAATAAATCAGCATACATTTTTGGATCATCAGGAATGACAAAACCATAATTTTTATTCATGTGTAGTACACCTACATAATCTGTTTTAGCTCTGTTTAATATTTCTACAATATCACCTTCTTGCTTAGAACTACGCTTTCTATTATAAACATATACTTTCACAATATCGTTGTGCAAAGCATGATTCATATTGCGAGAAGGGATATAAATATCGTGTTCTAAATCTTCACATATTACATAACCATTACCACGAGAGGTTACATCTACTTTTCCTGTATAATAATTTTCTTTTTGGATTATTTTATACTTTCCTCTATCAACTTCTTCTAATTTACCTTGCTCTTTTAAAGCGGCAATTTTCTCAATTATTTGTTGTTTACCATTTGCATCAGTAATAGTAAGTTTTGATGCAATTTGCTTATAATTAAAGGTTTGAGTATTATTTTTATTAAATATTCTAAGAATATTTTCAGTTAAGTGTTTGATTACATTATTCTTTTTCTTGTATAATTTTTTCTTCTTTTTCGACATATATCATTCTTATTATTAAGTGCTTAAAGGTACTGTTTATTATTTTACCAAAATGTTATGGAATTGTTATATAAAAGTATTTGTAATTTTGATGGTATAAATTTTATTTCATTTTATGAATACTCATTGGTATGTAATTATTAATCCAGCCTCTGGAAATAAACGATTTAAGAAAAAAATACCAACATTATTAAACTTACTTTCTATACATAATATTGAACATACCTATGGGCTTACTGAATATTCGGAATATGAATTTGAGTTAGTTCAAAACGCTATAAAAGAAGGTTATAGAAAAATAATAAGCGTTGGTGGAGATGGAACCTTGCATCATATTGTCAATGGAATAATGAGTCAAAATGATGTAAATTCCAATGAAATTAAAGTTGCTGTAATTCCTACTGGAACTGGTAATGATTGGGTAAAAACCTATGGAATTACTAATAACATTTTAAAAAGTATTGAACTTATAAAGCAAGAAAAAACGATACTACAAGATATTGGAAAAGTAACTTTAGAAAATAAAAAAGAGCCTATCTATTTTAATAATTTAACAGGAATAGGTTTTGACGGACATGTAGTAAATTATATAAACAAGTATAAAAAATTAGGTTCTTTAGCCTACATCGTTGGTGCGCTTATGGGATTTTCTACTTATAAATCTTCTGAATTTAAAATAGTATTTAATAATCAAGAAATAGTTACTAAATCTTTAATGACTTTAATAGGTATTTGTAACTATTCTGGTGGTGGAATGCAATTGACTAAAAATCCTAATTCTACTGATGGATTATTAGATATTTCTATAATAAAAGATATTAATATTGGTACTGTTTTATTAAATATTTTAAAATTATATAATGGTAAAATCGTAGATCATAAAAAAGTAACTACTTATAAAACTAATAAAATTAACCTAACTATTAACGATACTTCCAAACCTTTTATTCAAAGTGACGGAGAATTGATTACTTCTAGTAATTTTGAAATTTCCATTGTACCAAAAGCAATTCAATTTGTAATTTCTTAAAGTTTGTTAATTTTTTCTTAAAAAAAGTGTAACATTTTAACATATCTATCGTCTTTATAATAGATAACACATTGAAATGAAACGACTTTATAAAATAATTATCTTTTTTTTCTTGATATTTTTAATAGGAATTTATTTTTCTGTTAGAAGTATTAATGATACCGTTTCTTCTGATACTAAAACGGAGGTTATCTCTACACAATCTTCATCGGTTAATAAATCTATCGTTACTATTTATTAACAAATATTATATAATATATTTTTTATTTATAAATTTTAAAGAAACAAATGATAGTTATTATAGTCTGTTAATAAGTGGTATAAATTTATGAGTTTATATTTTGAAAAGTTACTTATTAAAAAGAATAAACATTTTATAAAAGTATAAGTACTTAAAAATCATAACTCTTCTATACTTTATTCACAGTTTGTTAATAAACCTAATCAACAACTAATAGTTATAAGTATTTTAGATTTTATTGTTAGTAAACTAGTGATTCGTTGTGTATAAATAGCCGTTAAATAATTACAAATTAATTTGGTGGTTTCATTACTAATCTTGTATTGAAATAAATATTTTAACAACCAAATTTACTTATACTTATTAGTTGTTTATTTACCAACATTTCATAAAATCCTTAACTAACTTATAAATCAATAGTTTACTTAAAAGCTATTAACACTGTTTATTTTTATTGTTAATAAGCGCTATTTCGTATTTTTGTTAAAACTATTAAATAATTAAAAATGACAATAGCAATAGGAAACGATCACGCTGGTCCAGATTATAAGTTTGCAATTATAAAACATCTTGAATCTAAAGGTATAACTGTAGTAAATCATGGGACTGACTCGTTGGATAGTGTAGATTATCCAGACTTTGTACATCCTGTTGCAAATGCAGTAACTAATAAAGAAGCCGATTTTGGTATTTTAATTTGTGGTAGTGCAAATGGTGTTGCTATGACTGCTAATAAATATAAAGATATTCGTGCTGGATTATGTTGGACTAAAGAAATTGTAACTTTAATAAGACAACATAATAATGCTAATGTATTATGTATTCCTGCAAGATTCACTTCAATACCGCAAGCAGTAGGAATGGTTCAAACTTTTTTAGAAACCGATTTTGAAGGTGGAAGACACCAAAGAAGAGTAGAAAAAATTTCTAGTAACTGTTAATTTTTTTATGCGAACAATTGTAAAAAAATTCAATGATTTATCAATTGATGAATTGTATAGTATTCTTAAACTACGCAGTGAAGTTTTTGTTGTAGAACAAGATTGCGTTTATCTAGATATTGATGATAAAGATCAAAAAGCCTTACACGTATTTATTAAAAAAGATGACCTAGTTATTGGTTATACACGTTTATTTGATAAAGGATATTATTTTGATGAAGCAAGTATAGGAAGGGTTGTAACTCACCAAGATTATAGAAAAGATGGATTAGGTCATGTTTTAATGAAAGATAGTATTGAAGTAATTAAAAGACATTACAATACATCTAAAATTACTTTAAGTGCGCAAAAACATTTAAAAAAGTTTTATGAGTCTCATGAATTCTTCCAAGAAGGGGAAGAGTATTTAGAAGATGGAATTCCACACATAAGAATGAAAAGAAATTAAATAAAAAAACCACCATTTAAATGGTGGTTTTAATTTTTTTTAAAGATTAAGAATTATTATTTCTTAATAAATTTAATTGTCTTTTTTCCTGCAATTTCTACAAAGTAGAAACCTTTTGCTAATTCTCTAACATCAACATCATTATTGTTTGCATCAATCATTGTATTAATTACAGTTTGACCAGCAATATTAGTAATTCTAAACGCAGTTGCTTCATTGATATTTGAAACACTAATAAAATCTGAAGATGGGTTAGGGAAAATATTGATTTTGTTATTTGCTAATTCGTCTTTATCAACAGGTAAAACTGTACCATCAGCACTAGCATCAGCACTAAAGTTATTTGTTGAGATACCAGAAGGACAACTAATAACAGTGTTCCAACCACCAGAAGGTGGTGAAGGAGTGTCTCCAACTGCTTCAAAAATTATTGTTGCACCATTTCTATATACCCAACGTGTATTGGCTGAATCCCAAGAAATTCTAACATTTGTACCTCCAGATGCTAATACAGGAGTACCTCCAACTGTTTCTACCCATCCTGTAGGATAAGTTATCACATCTCCTGAAGGAGAATTTAATCTTCTAAATTGCATTCTATCATCACTACCACTAATATCGTTGTCAGTTTCATATTCCCACTCATAATATACATCTTCACTTACATTTCCACACGCAACAGTATGTGTAATAATATTAGCTTGAGCATTAATTTCATTAAATGCAAAAACTGCAATAAAAACAAAAAGTATTTTTTTAATCATAGTCGTAAAATTTTTAAATTAAGGTTAACTGCAATATTACAACAATATATTTTATTAACAAGTTGTTTATAACTTTTTAACATAAAAATTATTTTAAATATAATAAACCAAAATTTTCATTGTCTTTTTTTCAATAAATACTCAATACTTTTTAGTAATTTTAACCTCTTTAATAAAATTAAATAAATCTCAATAAATTATGGCAGTAGATAAGGAAAAAGAAGCAAAATTAAAAGCATTACAACTTACTTTAGATAAATTAGATAAAACTTATGGTAAAGGATCGGTAATGAAAATGGGAGATGTAGCACATCAAGAAGTAGATGCAATTTCTTCTGGCTCTTTAGGCTTAGATTTAGCTTTAGGTGTTGGTGGATATCCAAAAGGAAGAATAATTGAGATATACGGACCAGAATCTTCAGGTAAAACAACTTTAACTATTCATGCAATTGCAGAAGCGCAAAAAGCTGGAGGAATTGCCGCTTTTATTGATGCAGAACATGCATTTGATCGTTTTTATGCTGCCAATTTAGGAGTTGATATTGATAATTTAATTATTTCTCAACCTGATTATGGAGAACAAGCGCTTGAAATTGCAGAAAATTTAATACGTTCAGGAGCGATTGATTTAGTAGTAATTGATTCGGTTGCCGCCTTGACTCCCAAAAGTGAAATTGAAGGAGAAATGGGAGATTCTAAAATGGGATTACATGCGAGATTAATGTCACAAGCTTTAAGAAAATTGACTGGAACTATTAGTAAAACAAATTGTACAGTAATATTTATTAATCAGTTACGAGAAAAAATAGGCGTTATGTTTGGTAATCCAGAAACAACAACTGGAGGTAATGCATTAAAGTTTTATTCGTCTGTTCGTCTGGATATTCGTAGAAGAACTCAAATTAAGGACGGTGATCAAGTATTAGGTAATAGTACTAAAGTCAAAGTAGTAAAGAATAAAGTTGCACCACCTTTTCAAATCGCTGAATTTGATATTATGTATGGTCAAGGAATTTCTAAAGTAGGAGAGATTTTAGATTTAGGAGTTGAATATGGAATTGTGAAAAAAAGTGGCTCTTGGTTTAGTTATGGCGAGACAAAACTTGGTCAAGGAAGAGATGCTGTAAAAAATTTAATTAAAGATAATCCAGATCTTGCTGAAGAACTAGAAGATAAGATAAAAGCAGTAATTGCAGAAAAATAAAATACATAAGCCTCATTTGAGGCTTTTTTATACTCCAGTACTACCAAAACCTCCCTCTCCACGTTCTGTTTCTGATAATATTGTAACTTCTTGCCATTCAGCACGCTCATGCTTTGCAATAACTAATTGAGCAATCCTATCTCCATCATTAATGACAAAGTCTTCGTTTGATAGATTTATTAAAATCACTCCTATTTCCCCTCTATAATCTGCATCTACAGTTCCAGGTGCATTTAAAACAGTAATTCCTTTTTTGGCTGCCAATCCACTTCTTGGTCTTACTTGCGCTTCAGTTCCAATAGGTAATGCTATAAATAGCCCAGTTTTGACAATAGTTCTTTCTAAGGGTTTTAGAGTGATAGACTCTTCAATATTTGCTCGAATATCCATTCCTGCCGAAGCGATTGTTTCATATTCAGGAAGTTGATGCTTTGATTTATTAATAATTTGTATGTTCATTTTATTAGGTAGATAATTGTATTTAATTTAAAAAAATATAAATTGCACTCACAAATTAAAAGAAAATTAACCCTAAAAACTAACCTCATGAGAAAAAAACTACGTATTATAAGCGGAGTAGTACTAGCTATTGCCGTATTTTCATTTGTACTTTTTAATACTAATAAAGTAGATGAAATAACTAAACTTAAAGAAAAGCATAAAGAATTTTTAGCTAATAGTCCATTTAAGAAAACCTTAAAATTGACTAAAAAGGAGAGAAAGAATCTTGGTATTCCAGCGAATAAATACTATGAGCGCGAATGGGAATTGACAATGAATCCAAATACTGGTTTACCTGAACCTCAAAATGTGATTTCATTACAAAAAGAAATGCGAAATGATAATAGTTTATTTAGAGCTCCTGGAGATGCTTCTGATAATTTATGGATTGAAAGAGGACCAAATAATGTGGGTGGAAGAACTAGAGTAGTGTTTTTTGACCCAACCGACGGAACTAATAATAGAGTATTTGCAGGTGGAGCAAGCGGCGGATTATGGAAAACTGAAAATATTTCTACTAATGGCGGATGGTCTTTAGTAACAGGTTTACCTACGAATTTGTCTATAACTTGTTTTGCTATTGACCCAAATGACAATACTAATAGTACATGGTATTTAGGTTCTGGAGAGCAGTCTACTTATGCAAGTGCAGTAGGTAGAGGTGTATATAAAACTACTGACGCAGGTGCAACTTGGACGCAAGTATTAGATGTTTATGATTTTGATACTGATAGCGGAAATGTATTTGGAGGCGTTCATTTTATCAATGACATTGTTGCTTGGGATAATAATGGTTCTACTGAAATTTATGTAGGTGTTTCTGCTGGGTTTGACGGGAGCACAAGTCCAACAAATTTTTTAGGTTCATTTGAAAGAGGTCTCTTCCATTCCACTAATGGCGGAACTACTTGGACTAAAGACACGAATGTTGTAAATGTTTCAGTAAATGATTTTGAAGTTGATGCAAACGGAAATTTATGGCTTGCAACTACAAACTCTTATGGATTTGGTGATAATGGTGGTGCAATTTATAGAAGAAATACTGGTGGCGCAACTACATTTGGTTTGGTTACTACAATTTCAAATGTTTTTAGAACCGAAATAGAAGCTTCTGCAACCAATGCAAATAAGTTTTATGTATTAGCCGAAGGTGCTTCAAATCCGGTAATGTATGTGACTACAGATGCTTTTGCTACTGCACCAAGTAGCACTTCACTTCCTAATGATCCGGATGGATCAGTTAGCGCAGCAGATTTTACAAGAGGTCAGGCATTTTATGATTTGGTTGTAGAAGCCGATCCAAATAATGATGCTATTGTATATATAGGCGGAATAAATGTTCATAGATCTACAGATTCAGGAGCAAACTGGAATACCATTTCGCATTGGTCAACTTTTTATTCAACAGCTGGATCATTAGTTCATGCCGATCAACACGCTTTGACTTTTCATCCAACAAATTCTAATTTAGGAGTTTTAGGTCATGATGGAGGAATCTCTTATGTAAGCGATTTTTCTGCAACAGGAAATAATTTAACGGTAATGACCGATGTAGATGACACTTACAATGTACTACAATTCTATTCTGGTGATATTGCTCCTGGAAGTTTTGCCGCTGGAGATTATATGGTGGCTGGAGCGCAAGATAATGGAACTCAATTGATTCAAGACGGAAATACTTCAGGTCCCGATGTAGGTGTAAGAATTAAAGGAGGCGATGGTGCTTATAGTTTTTATGACCAAGTAGCAACAGATTATGTATTAGGAAATTATGTGTATAATAATAGTATTGAGTTGTATGACTATTCAGCTGGAGCATGGAAAGTTGTAGCCGAAAATAGTAATAATGATGGGGATTTTATCAACCCTTCAGGATTGGATTCAAACCTTGATATGTTATATACTAATGGTTCAAACGGAGCAAATCGAATTTATAGATATGAAGACTTAACAAACTTACCAACTGTTACTAGAGATGGCTCTGGAAACTTAACTAGTGCAGTAGCTACAAGAACTACATTAACAGATGCTTTATTAACAGGTGAACCAACAGCTTTTGATATATCAACAATTACAACAACAACTACAACAATGTTGGTTGGGCTTGAAGATGGAGAAGTATTATTAGTGACCAATGCTGATGGAACTCCTTCATGGTCTAATATTGGAAGTTTTGTCGGAAGTATTTCTGATGTTGAATTTGGAAGCTCTGAACAACATATTTTTGTAACAATTCATAATTATGGAGTGTCAAGTGTTTGGTATACTGATGATCAAGGAACTACTTGGGATGATTTAGAAGGAAACTTACCTGATATACCAGTTAAATGTATTTTACAAAACCCTTTACTTCCAAATGAGTTGATAATTGGAACTTCATTAGGAGTTTGGAGAACTGATAGTTTTGGAACTGATTTAAGTTTAAATCCACCTGCACCAACTTGGACTCAGTCTAATAATGGTATGTCGGATGTTCCAGTATTAGATTTAGATTTAAGAACTTCAGATAATACTGTTTTAGCCACAACTTTTGGAAGAGGAATGTTTACCGGACAATTTGATGCAAGTGTGTTAACTGTTGAAAATTTTGAAAGTAAATATGGCCTTAAAATTTTTCCAACCATTACTGATGGAATCATAAATATTGAAACATTAAGAACGATTGAAAATGCTTCTTTAAAAATCTATGATATCAATGGTAGAGCTTTTTACTCTAAAGAGTTGAGTATTGATAATGGAAACAATGAAGAAATAGATATAACAAATCTTAGTTCAGGAGTTTATTTTATGAATTTTGAAATAAATGAATCTAAAGAAACAATAAAGATTATTAAAAAATAAAAAGCAATATTTATTAAATGAACAAACCTGGAGTACTTGTTATTTCAGGTTTTGTTTTTTAATATTAATGCTAAATCTTCTTTTTCATTCCAATAAATGATTCCAGCGAAAAGGAAAATTAATAGTGTAGAAACCCAAAAATTTCCTCTAAAAAGCAGAAAAGAAATACCACAAATAACAATTGAGGAAATAAGATAAATACTCATTTTCTGAAGGTTGTATTGAATAGGATAGTGCTTTTTACCAATATTATATGACAAGACCATCATACTTCCATAAGCAGCTAATGTTGCCCAAGCAGAGCCAATAAATCCAACTTTAGGGATCAACCATAAATTCAAAACAATTGTTAGTATCGCTCCGATGATAGAAAAATACATTCCATATCTAGTTTTATCAGTCAATTTATACCAAATAGAAAGGTTGTTGTAAATTCCTAAAAAAAGATTGGCTAATAGGATAATAGGAACAATTATTAGAGCGTTGAAATACTCTTTTTTACCTAATAAAATTTGAGCAAATAAATCAATATAAAGAACAATAATTAACATAAATAGTGCTCCAATGATAGTAAACCATGTTAAAATTTTGGAGTAGGTTTCTTTAGCATTTTTTTTATCAGCCTGATTGAAAAAGAAAGGTTCAGCTCCTAATCGAAATGCCATAATGTAAATAGTCATAAATACACCCAATTTATAGCAAGCGGCATAAATTCCCATTTCTTGTTCTCCTACAAGATCACCTAGTAATAATTTATCTAAATTTTCATTGGTCACAAAAGCCAAACTTCCAATCATAATAGGCAAACTATACGCAAGCATTTTTTTGAGCAATTTCCAGTCAAATGATAATTTGAAGCGAAATACCAAAGGAACCAATAGTAAAAATGTAATGAAGCTTGCAACAAGACCAGCGATGAAAATATAAATAACTTTTGGATAGTCGTTGTAAGAGTTGGCAATGAAATCAGGAATATACATTCCACTTTCTATTGCATGAGGCACATACCATAAAAAGAATATATTTAGAACCGCAAAAATTAAAATATTTAAAATTTTATAAGCAGTAAAACGGATAGGTTTATTAGTAACTCGGAGGTAAGCAAATGGAATTACTACAAGCGTATCTAATGTGATTGTCCAAATTAAAATTTTAAAAAATAATGGGTTTTTAAATCCAAAAAATTGAGAAATGCTATTACTAAAAATCAACATTAGTATTAAAAATAATAATGTTGTAATTAATAGACTTATAAAGGAGGTTGATATAATTTTTCCTTTTTCTTTTTCTTTAGAAAAAAATCGAAAGAAAGCCGTTTCCATGCCATAAGTAAGTAATGCATTGAAATAAGCTGCATAAACATAATAATCTGTGTTAACAGCATATTTTTCCGGATTTAAAGTTGAGGTATGTAACTTTACTAAAAAGATATTTATTGCTCTAGGTAAAACTGCAGCAATACCATATATAACAGTATCTTTAAAAAAACGTTTAAGTATGCTCAAGGAAATAATTTAAGTAGTTACAAATATATAAATTCACATCAACATAAAGTAAAAAACAGTATTTTTGAGTTATTAAATAGAAGAATTGAATGGAAGTAAAACCTAAAATAGCAGTTTTTGGAAGTGGAAGTTGGGCAACTGCCATTGTAAAGATGTTGTGTGAAAATCTTGATACTGTTGGATGGTATATGCGTAGCGAATATACAGCAGAACATTTACGAAGGAATAACCATAATCCTAGTTATTTAAGTTCAGTTGAATTTCATATGGATCAATTATTCTTGTCCAATGATATTAATAAAATGATTGAATATGCCGATTATTTAATCTTTGCTATTCCTTCTGCATTTGTTCAAGACGAATTAGATAAAATAAAAGTATCACTGGACCACAAAGTTATTTTCTCAGCAATTAAAGGGATAATTCCTAAGTCAGGATTGATTGTTGGCGAACATTTTCATGATATTTTGAATATTAAATTTGAAAATATTGGTGTAATTACTGGACCTTGTCATGCTGAAGAAGTTGCATTGGAAAGATTATCATATTTGACTATTGCATGTAAAGATGAAGAGAAAGCAAATTTTATAGGTAAGAGTTTATCCAGCAGATATATAAAAACGAAGACTTCTGATGATATTATTGGTACTGAATATGCTGCAATGTTAAAAAATATCTATGCTATTGCTGCTGGTATTGCTCATGGTTTAGGTTATGGAGATAATTTCCAATCGGTTTTAATGTCCAATGCTATTAGAGAAATGAAGCGTTATATCAAGAAAGTACATAAAATGAAGCGCAACATTAACAATTCTGCCTATTTAGGTGATTTGTTAGTTACAGGATATTCTGTTTTTAGCCGCAATAGAATGTTTGGAAACATGATTGGAAAAGGGTACACCGTAAAATCTGCAATGTTAGAAATGGTAATGGTTGCAGAGGGTTATTATGCTACTAAAAGCGCATATGAAATCAATCAAAAAAATGGAGCCAATACTCCAATTATTGATGCTGTTTATCGAATTTTATATGAAGGAAAAAATGCAAAAAATCAATTTAAAAAACTAACTGAGTTGTTAGACTAACTTTACTTTATGGAATACGGATTTCTTTCAATTTTACCACCAATTATTGCCATTATTTTAGCACTTAGAACAAAGCAAGTTTATATTGCATTATTGTTCGGAATCTGGTTTTCATGGATTATTATTAATGATTGGAACTTTTTAGATGGTACACTCGCAGCAATTGAAGGAATTATTAATGTATTTAAATCTGCTGGAAATACACGAACTGTAATTTTTAGTGCTTTGGTGGGTTCGCTGTTACTTTTTATTCAGTATTCAAGAGGTGTTGAAGGATTTGTAAATAGAGTTAATAAATTAATTCAGTATTTTGAAAATAAGCAAGCGGGCTATAGTCGTGTAATGATTCAAATATTAGCGGCAGTTACTGGAATTGCACTATTTGTTGAAACCACAATAAGTTCATTAACCGTTGGAACATTGTATAGACCTATTTTTGATCGATTAAAAATACCAAGAGAAAAACTAGCTTATATTGCTGATTCTAGCTCGGCACCAACTTCTATATTGATACCTTTTAATGCTTGGGGAGCCTTTATTATGGGCTTATTATTAACGCAAGGAATTGAGAAGCCATTTACAGTTATGATGGCATCAATAAAGTATAATTTTTATCCAATTATTGCGCTTATTTTAGTTTTTATTGTCATTATTTTTAAAAAGGATGTTGGTCCAATGGCAAAAGCTGAAAAAAGAACAAAAGAAACAGGAGAATTAATGAATGAAGGTTCTAAGCCTATGGTTTCTGATGAAGTTACCTCTTTTCCACCAAAAGAAGGTATAAAACCAAAGGCATTTAATATGATTGTTCCGTTACTTACAATGATAGTTATGATGCCAGTTTTTCTTGCATTTACTGGTTGGAATGAAGTAAAAAATTCCACATCATTTGGAGATCATTTGTCTCAAGCTATTGGAAGCGGTTCGGGTTCTTCTTCAGTATTATACGCTGTAACTACTGCTATTTTGGTTGTTATTGTGATGTATAGAATTCAAGGAATTGTAAAAAGTAAAGAAGCGGTTGACATTACTTTAAAAGGAATTAGTGAATTGATGCCTTTAGCGCTTTTAATGGTACTTGCATTTGCGATTGGTGACGCCTGTAAAGCATTGGAAACAGGTCAATATGTTGCCAATGTTACTAAAGATTTTTTAACACCTCAATTATTACCTGCTGTTGTGTTTATTATTAGTTCATTTATTGCTTTTTCTACTGGAACTTCTTGGGGAACTTTCGCTATTATGATGGCAATTGCTATTCCAATGGCAAATATTCACGGAACTGATATTACACTAATTGTAGCTGCAACTCTTGGAGGAGGTGTTTTTGGAGATCACTGTTCTCCTATTTCCGATACCTCTATTATTTCCTCAATGGCATCAGCAAGTGATCATATAGACCATGTTAAAACACAACTTCCTTATGCTTTGATTGGAGGGATTTTAACTGTTATTGGATACTTGGTTTTAGGTTTTTTATAAAACATTGAAAATAACCAACGCATATAGGTAAAATCTTACAAAACGAAGTAAGCCAAACAATAAATAATTTCGAAATTTATAATGAATTAGTCCAGCTGCGATACTTGTCATAGAAAAAGGAATAGGCAACAAAGCACCTACAACTATTAAAAAGCCTCCCCATTTTCGAATCATTTTAATATGCTTGCTCATTTTAACCTCTATGTAATTGTAAACAGAAGGAATTTTGTATAAATATCTACCCATCAAAAATGAAAAAATTCCACCAAGATAAGATAGACAAGCCAAAGCGGTTAAATATAAAATAGGCGATGCTGTCTTTGAAGCCCAAGCAATAAATATTTCAGGGGGAATAAGCCCCAAAAATGATTCAGAAGCCAAAAATATACTCAAGATTGACAAAGGACTATACGTTTCGGTTATAGTCACAAACAAGTCATTAAAATTTAATACAAATCTATGTATAAGCCATAGAACTAAAATAAATATAGTGATAGGCCAAAACACCTTTTTTAAACTTTCTTGCACAAATGCATAAAAGCCAGTATAAGAATAATATTGGTGCAGTAATCTAAACCTAGATTTCTTTGATTTTTTTCTTTTTTTATTGGAATTTGAACTCATTAAAATTCTTATTTAACTATAATTCCTTTTTTATTTAGGTCTGAAATCATGCGTAAAGCACTATCTTTTATACTGTCTTTTTTGAATAAAAATGTTTTTTCAAACAATTGATTATCTGCAAAGAAAGTAACTTTAAATTCGTTATTGAGTTTGAATAATTCTGGCTGAATTAGTTCTACTTTGGCATAAGAATTAGCAGGAAGTTTTTCAATTTTATGACGCATGATTGAAGTCGAATCTTGGTCATCAAATCCGCGTGAAACAATTAAAACCATTTCTAATTCTAAAGGCTTATTATTGATGATATACACATTCCAATCATCGGTTCTAAAATCGGGATTGTACTCCTTCACAACAGCCATCATCATGCCTGTAACTTCAGGTATTTCAATATCTTTTCTCACAGCGGTAAATTTTTATAAAACAGATTTGAATTGCTCTAAAAATCGAACATCGTTTTCGTAGAACATTCTTATATCAGGGATTTGATATAACAACATAGCGATGCGCTCAATACCCATTCCAAAAGCATAACCTGTATATTTTTCTGAATCAATATTGGCATTTTTTAAGACATTTGGATCTACCATTCCACATCCCATAATTTCTAGCCAACCAGTTCCTTTGGTAATTTTATGATCAATTTCGGTTTCTAATCCCCAATAAATATCTACTTCGGCACTTGGTTCCGTAAACGGAAAATAAGAAGGACGTAAACGGATTTTAGACTTACCAAACATTTCTTTGGTAAAGTATAATAAGGTTTGTTTTAAATCAGCAAACGATACATCAGTATCTATATACAATCCTTCTACTTGATGGAAAATACAGTGAGCACGTGCAGAAATATCTTCATTTCTAAAAACTCTTCCAGGAGAAATTGTTCTAATTGGTGGTTCATTTTCTTCCATATATCGAACTTGCACAGAAGAAGTATGTGTTCTTAATAAAATATCAGGATTTTGCTCGATAAAGAACGTGTCTTGCATGTCTCTTGCAGGATGATATTCTGGCAAGTTTAACGCCGTAAAGTTATGCCAATCATCTTCTATTTCAGGACCTTCTGAGACGGTGAATCCGATTTTAGAAAACACTTCAATTATACGATTTCTTACTATTGAAATTGGGTGCCTTGAACCTAATTCGATAGGTTCTGCAGGTCTAGTTAAGTCACCATATATACTTTTTGATTCTATTTGATTTTCTAGAGAATCGTTTAGTTCTTGAACCTTGTTAGAAGCAGCATTACGCAAATTATTCAATGCTTGTCCTAAATCTTTCTTTAAAGATGCATCTACAGTTTTGAATTCATTAAAAAGTTCTTTTAATAAACCTTTACTACCCAAATACTTAATTCTAAATGCTTCTATTTCTTCTTTTGAAGTCGATTTAAAACTTTGTACGTCACCAATCAAATCTTTTACTTTGTCTAACATCTTATCTTTCTCAATAATTTAGGTTGCAAATTTAGGATTTTTTTAATGAATACAAGGCTTGGATTTTACAAGAGTTTTGGGCTTTACAAACCTAATTTTCGAAAACGTTGTAGTAAAAGTAAAAATGCAGTAAAAAAAAGGGTATTTTAAATTCAAAAATTAGGAATTTAAGTATATTTGCCTCGTTAATTATTAAACATTTAAAAAAACATAGTTAAAGTTATGGAATCTAAAATAAATGCTTTTATGGATTACGTGAAAGAACGTAATTCAAACGAACCTGAATTCTTGCAAGCAGTACACGAAGTTGCTGAAACAGTAATTCCATTTATTGAAAACAACCCTAAGTATCAAGGAAAAAAATTGTTAGAAAGAATGGTTGAACCTGAAAGAACGTTGATGTTTAGAGTTCCTTGGGTTGATGATAACGGAGAAACTCAAGTAAATAGAGGTTATAGAGTTGAGTTTAACTCTGCAATTGGACCTTATAAAGGAGGATTACGTTTTCACCCGTCTGTTAACTTATCAATTTTAAAATTCTTAGGTTTCGAACAAGTATTTAAAAACTCTTTAACTACACTTCCTATGGGTGGAGGAAAAGGAGGTTCAGATTTTAACCCAAAAGGAAAATCTGATAATGAAGTGATGAAATTCTGTCAATCTTTTATGACTGAATTACAACGTCATATTGGTGCAGATACTGATGTTCCTGCAGGTGATATTGGTGTTGGTGGACGTGAAATTGGATTTATGTTTGGTCAATATAAAAGATTAAGAAACGAGTTTACAGGAGTATTAACAGGTAAAGGTGCAACTTGGGGAGGTTCTTTAATTAGACCTGAAGCAACAGGTTATGGAAATGTATATTTTGCTCAAAATATGTTGAATGCCAATGGAGATTCATTTGAAGGAAAAACCGTTGCAATTTCTGGATCAGGAAATGTTGCTCAGTATGCTTGTGAAAAAGCAACTGAATTGGGTGCAAAAGTGGTTACATTGTCAGATTCTAAAGGTTATATCTATGATGCTGATGGAATCGATACTGATAAATTGGCTTATGTGATGGAATTGAAAAATGTAAAAAGAGGAAGAATTTCTGAATATGTGAATCAATATCCGAATGCAAAATTTGTTGAAGGTAAAAGACCTTGGGCTGAGAAAGTAGATATTGCTTTACCTTGCGCAACTCAGAATGAATTAAATGGAGATGAAGCAAAAACATTAGTTGATAACGGATGTATTTGTGTTTCTGAAGGTGCTAATATGCCATCAACTCCTGAAGCTATTGAAGTTTTCCAAAAGGCTAAAATATTATTTGCTCCTGGAAAAGCATCAAATGCTGGAGGTGTAGCAACATCTGGATTAGAAATGTCTCAAAACTCATTAAGATTATCTTGGACTAGAGAAGAAGTTGACAGTAAATTACATGGAATTATGAATAGCATCCACGAAGCTTGTGTTACTTATGGCACTCAAGATGGAGGCTATGTAGATTATGTTAAAGGAGCAAATGTTGCTGGCTTTGTTAAAGTTGCCGATGCAATGTTAGACCAAGGAGTCGTTTAATACTCTTTTTAATAATATTTGAAAAGCGCATCAATGTTGATGCGCTTTTTTATTTGTATATTTGGTTAGATGCTTTTTAAAATTTTAAATATTGATTTTATAAAACTTCAAAGTACTTATTTGATAAGTTCTGTTATTCTTGTATTTATCATTGTCGATGTACTTCAAGACTTTATTCATGCAGTAATATACAATGAAGGTTTTTATTTGTCAGAGTCTTTAATTTTTAAATCATTTTGGATTTTAGTCCCTCCGTTATCTATTTTTATTTCATTTTTATATAGAAAAAAATTATTTAAACTTAATATTATTTTAGGATTTAAATTGTTGTTAATAAGTATATTACATATTTTTATTTCGGCACTAATTATTATTGGCTTATATGCTTTAATTTTAAAAATTGATTTTTTGTTTTTAGATGTTTTTAAGGAAATGCTTACCACGAAACTTCCTTTAAGCCTTTTAATTTTTGGAATTTTGACTTTTATTATAAGCACTAGAAAGAGAGAATTAAAAAGCGAATTTGAAAATAAGATTAAGAGCCATTTAGATATAAAAGACGGAAAAACTATTTATAAAATTGCTGTAGATAAAATTCTATTTATAGAAGCGAATACACCTTACTTGAGTATCAAAACCGAAAATAGAAAATATGTATATAACTCAAGCCTTTCTAAGTTTTTATCATTAATAAATAACCCAAACTTTATTCGGATTCATAAAAAATATATAGTTAACCAAAATGCTATTTTAAAACTAGTGTCTAGAGCGAATGGTGATTATGATGTGATTTTAAAAAATAATGATAAAATTCGCTTGAGTAGGACTTATAGAAAAAATACATTTTCGATTTTGTCTAAAAACTCAATTGAAACTAAATAATACTCAAGTCAAGATAATTATAAGTTTAACTTTCTTTTAATTTCTTAATTTTGATTCAGTTATGATATTATTATGAAAATATACGCCTTCTTTTGTTTGATATTAATTGTTGGTTGTAATCAAAAAAACAATCAAAAACCCCTTACACAAAACGTAATTGTTTCTCAAGATTCTTGTGAAGGCTGTGAAGCTATTTATGAATATGGAGATAAATTTTTATCAAATGTTGATACACTTCCAAAATTTGAAGAAACGAAACCAAAAATAAAACTTACAGGAACCGTATTCAAAAAAGATGGAAAAACTCCTGCTAAAGATGTTATTTTGTATGTATATCAAACCAATAGAGCTGGAGTTTATGAAACTAAAGGTGACGAAAAAGGTTGGGCAAAAAGACATGGATATATTCGAGGATGGATTAAAACAAATCAAAATGGAAAATATACATTTTATACGTTTCGTCCTGCTGCTTATCCTAACCGAAGAGCGCCTGAACATATACATTTAACAGTTAAAGAGCCAAACAGAAAAGAATATTATTTAGACGACTTCTTATTTGACGATGATTCATTATTAACTCCCAATGAACGAAGTAGATTTACAGAAAGAGGTGGTTCAGGAATTCTTAAACTTGAACTTATCGACGGTATTTATGTAGGTAAAAGAGATATTACTTTAGGTAAAAATGTTCCAAATTATGAATAGATTCCTTCTCATATTATTCTCGTCAATTTTATTTTTTTCATGTAAAAAAACAATTAATAAACCAATTGATTTTGCTTTAGTTGACCAATCACAAAATGGTAATTTAACAAAAGAAATTGTTGATATTTCAGCATCAAAAATTTACTGGAAAGGAACAAAAATGAGAGGTTTAGGAAAACATGAAGGTGAAGTAAAATTGAAAGAAGGCTTTTTTTTGATTGATGGAGATAAGGTTGTTGGTGGAAAATTTATTGTTGATATGACGACAATAAATGTGACAGATATACCCGAATATGAGACAGTACCAAGGAGAAATTTAAATAAACATTTGAAAAGTGATGATTTTTTTGCTGTTTCAGAATATCCATTCGCATCATTTGAAATAGAAGGAATAAATTTAAATCAAGTTTCAGGCACTTTAACCATTAGGAATGTTTCAAAGAAAATTCAAATTGAATCAGAAATTACTAAAGTTCAAAAAAATTTTAAAATCACCTCTTCTTTTACTATCAATCGATTCGATTGGAATGTTGGATATACCGGAAGTTGGATAGATAAAACATTGGTTGATAAGAATATTCAGTTTACAATTAAAATTGTTAACTAATCCTATTTTCTAATAATTTTCCTGTTGAAGTTTGTATTTTTGAGTGTGAACTCAATAAATACTCATAGAAAAATTATTCATGTAGATATGGATGCTTTTTATGCATCTGTTGAGCAATTGGATAATCCAGAGTTAGTTGGAAAACCTGTTGCTGTTGGAGGTGGCGGTGATCGCGGAGTAGTATCTGCAGCAAGTTATGAAGCACGAAAGTTTGGAGTTCGTTCGGCAATGAGTGGAGTTATTGCTCGTAAAAATTGCCCTCAATTAATATTTGTTCCACCAAGATTTAGTAGGTATAAAGAAATATCTAAAGAGATACGAGGGATATTTAGAGAGTATACTGATTTAGTAGAACCACTTTCATTAGATGAAGCCTATCTCGATGTTACCCAAAATAAAAATGGGAATTCTTCAGCAACTTTAATTGCTCAAGAAATAAGAGAGAAAATATTTAAAAAAACAGGATTAAGAGCTTCAGCAGGAATTTCTTACAATAAATTTATTGCAAAAATTGCTAGTGATATCAACAAACCAAATGGCCAAAAAACCATTTCTCCTGAAGAAGCAATTGAGTTTTTAGAAAAACTAGATATTAAAAAATTTTATGGAGTAGGAAAAGTTACGGCAACTAAAATGTACAATCTTGGAATTTTTTATGGAAAAGATTTGAAAGAAAAATCATTAGAGTTTTTAACCGAACATTTTGGTAAATCTGGAGGACATTATTATAAAATTGTTCGTGGAATTCATAATGGAAAAGTTAATCCCAATCATACTCCAAAATCAGTGGCTGCTGAGCATACATTTTCAGAAAACTTAACATCTGAAGTGTTTATGATGGAACGATTGGAGAAGATAGCTGATGAACTTGAACGCAGATTAAAAAAATCAAAACTAGCAGGAAAAACAGTAACCTTAAAGATTAAGTACAGTGATTTTACACAACAAACAAGAAGTAAAACACTTCCTTATTTTATTAAAGATAAGGCTATTTTAATAGAAACAGTTAGAGAGTTATTATATCAGCAAAGAATGAAAGAATCTGTAAGACTTTTAGGAATTTCGGTAACTAATCTAAATGTGAATACCAAAAAGAAAGAGAAAGTGATAGATGTACAACTAAAATTGGAATTTTAATGATTACAATAGTTAGGACTAATTCTGATAACATAGACTTTATTGAATTGGTAAAATCTTTGGACGCTTTTTTAACGATCGCTGATGGTGATGATCATGATTTTTATGATCAATACAATAATATTGACGTATTGAACCATGTAGTTATTGCTTATAAAGATAAGCAGCCTTTAGGTTGTGGAGCAATAAAAAAATACGACAATGAGTCTATTGAAATTAAAAGAATGTTTGTAAATCCAGAAAGTAGAGGATTAGGAATAGCAACTAAAATATTGGAGGAATTGGAAATTTGGACCAAAGAGTTAGGCTATAAAAAATGTATTTTAGAAACAGGAAAAGTATTAAAAAATGCACAAAAATTGTATCAGAATAATGGTTATAAGTTGAGATCAAATTATGAGCCTTATAAGAACGTTTTAACGAGTGTTTGTTTTGAAAAACAAATTTAATAATCTAAACATAAGAAGAAACACTTAAATAATGACAAAAAACGATCCATATGCTGCATTAAGGTTTAAAGAGTTCAATGTCTTTTTAATCATGCGTTTTTTATTGGTTTTTGCTTGGTCTATGCAGTTTATTGTTATAGAATGGCAAGTATATTCACTTACCAAAGACCCATTATCTCTTGGAATCATTGGGTTAGCAGAAATAATTCCTGCTTTAGGGATGGCTTTATTTGCTGGTCACATTGTAGATCAGCGTGAAAAACGAAACCTTTTAGCAATTTGTATTGCAGCATTTTCATTAATAAGTTTTGCGTTATTTTGGCTAACATCAAGTGAAATTACAGAATCTTGGTCTACAAACGCAATTTTATACTCTATTTACGGGTTGGTTTTTTTTGGTGGTTTTTTGCGTTCCTTTTTTGGCCCAACAATTTTCTCTTTAGTTGCCTTAATTGTTCCTAAAAAAAATTATCCTAATGCTGCAACTTGGAATAGTTCTACATGGCAAATGGCACGTGTTTTAGGAGTTTCTTTTGCAGGTTTTTCTATTGGATGGATAGGTGTACATTGGTCGTTATGCATTGTTTTTAGTTTAGTGATGCTTTCATTATTAGTTGTTTTTAGAATAGAAAATAAACCAATTTTGAATCCGAATATTGGCGAACCAGTGATACAAAGTTTAAAAACAGGAGTTAAATTTGTATTTAAAACAAAGGCTATTTTAGGCGCATTAACCTTAGATATGATTTCGGTACTTTTTGGTGGCGCTGTGGCTTTATTAGCAATTTTTGCACAAGATATTTTAAAAGTAGGGCCACGAGGATTTGGTATTTTAGTAGCCGCACCTTCTGTTGGTGCATTTATAACCATGTTGGTTACAGCCTATATTCCTATAAGTAAAAATGCTGGGATGAAATTATTAGCAGCAATTTTTGGTTTTGGAATTTGTATTATTGTGTTTGGTTTGTCTTCTACATTTTGGATTTCTGTTGTAGCTTTATTTTTTAGTGGAGTTACGGACGGAGTTTCAATGGTAATTCGTCAAACTATTTTGCAATTAAAAACACCAGATGATATGCGCGGAAGAGTATCATCTGTTAATTCTATGTTTGTTGGATCTTCTAACGAACTTGGTGCATTTGAAAGTGGTTTAACAGCCAAACTAATGGGAACAGTTACTGCTGTTGTTTTTGGTGGAAGTATGACATTACTTACAGTAATTACAACTGCAATAGTATCTCCATCGTTTAGAAAATTAGATTTACGGAATGATATTGAAGAACATGAGAAAGAAGAATAAATATTATTAATAATGAATTATAGTTATTGGGAATTAAAGAATTGGTTTTCTAATGTTGATTTTACAATCATTGGGAGTGGAATTGTGGGATTAAACACTGCAATTTATTTGCAAGAAAAATACCCTAAAAGTAAAATTTTGGTGCTTGAAAAAGGCTTGTTACCAAATGGAGCAAGCACTAAAAATGCTGGTTTTGCATGCTTCGGAAGTATTTCTGAAATAATTGATGATTTAAAGACTCACTCTGAAGAAGAAGTATATAATTTAGTTCAAAAAAGATGGAAAGGTTTGCAATTGTTGAGAGAGAATTTGGGAGATACTAATATAGGTTTCCGACAATATGGAGGCTATGAATTGTTTTCAAATAAAGATTCTCTTTTTGAGAAATGCGTTGAAAATCAAATCAAAATCAACCAACTTTTAAAACCTATTTTCAAGCAAAATGTTTTTTCTACTTGCGAGAACAAATATGGATTTGAAAATGTAAAAAACAACTATTTTTTCAATCAGTATGAAGGTCAGATAGATACAGGTAAAATGATGAGTGAATTGATAAAATGCGCTCATCTAGAGGGAATTAAAGTTTTAAATAATGTTGAGGTTACTAATATTTCAGATAACGGAGAAATAGAATTAAACAACGATTTTTCTTTCAAAACCAACAAAGTATTAATTGCAACGAATGGATTTGCCAACCAGTTTTTAAATGAAGATTTACAACCAGCAAGAGCACAAGTTTTAGTCACTAAACCTATAAAAAACCTTCAAATTAAAGGAATTTTTCATTTAGAAAAAGGATATTATTATTTTAGAAACATTGATAATAGAATTTTGTTTGGAGGCGGAAGAAACCTTGATTTTAAAACTGAAGAAACTAATGAATTTGGATTGACAACACTAGTTCAAAACAAACTAGAAGAACTATTAAAAACTACCATTTTACCAAATCAAAATTTTGAAATCGAACATCGATGGAGCGGAATTATGGGTGTAGGAAATCAAAAGAAAGCCATTGTAAAACAAGTTTCGGATAATATTTATTGCGGAGTAAGATTAGGAGGAATGGGAGTTGCGATAGGAAGTTTAATAGGAAAAGAATTAGCAGAAATAGTATAAATGAATAATCTTCAACTTAAAGAAGAACTATACAATCAGTGTAAAGAATTTGTCAATAATAAATTGGCAACCATTGAAAATACCATTCGATCTAATCAAGAAGGTTTAGCATCTGAGACGAAGAGTTCGGCAGGAGATAAGCACGAAACAGGACGTGCGATGTTGCAACTTGAAATGGAAAAAGCAGGTCAGCAATTAAAGGCAGTTAGAGAAATGAAAGAGACTTTAGAAAGAATAAACATAACAGAAACATCAGAAGTTTGTAAACTTGGCAGTCTTGTTAAAACAGATAAAATCAATTATTTTATTGCAATTAGCGCAGGTCAATTTACAATTGCAGGCGATAATTATTATACAATTTCTTCAAAATCTCCAATTGGTAAAATATTGATTGGAAAGAGAGAAAAGGATGAAGTAAGTTTTAATAATAATACATTTAAAATTATAGATCTATTGTAACATATTTATAAAAATATCGTCAAATAATCACTAACTTGAACAACTCAAGAAAACAAAACTATTTAATTTAACCTTACTACTCATGAAAAAATTCTTCGCCTTATTATTATTCATATCTGTTGGATTTATCACAACTGCTCAAGAAACTAAAATCTCGGATGAAGTTAAAAACCATATAAAAGAGCGTGTTGATGAAGGGATCAATACTGGAATTGTAGTGGCGCTTATTGACGGAAAAAATGTTGAATATTTTAGTTATGGAACAGCAGATTCTAAAACAGGAAGAAAAGTTGATGAAAATTCAATTTTTGAAATAGGTTCTATCTCTAAAACATTTACTGGAATTATGATTGCCGATGAAATTGTAAAAGGCAACATGAAGCCTTCTGACCCAATTTCTAAATATTTGCCTGATGCAATAAAAGTACCTACAAGAAATGGTAAAGAAATCACCATAAATGATGTTGCAACACACTCATCGAGTTTGCCAAGAATGCCTGATAACTTTGTACCAGCCAATCCAAATAATCCTTATGCAGATTATACGATTGAAATGGCTTATGAATTTATTTCAGGTGTAACATTAGATAGAGATATTGGTGAAAAATATGAGTATTCAAATTTGGCTTTAGGGATGTTGGGACATATTTTGGAGTTACAATACAATAAAGATTTTGAAGACGTAATGATAGATAAAATCACAAATTCATTGGGAATGGATAACACTAGAGTTGTGTTTACGCCAAGCATGAAAAAGAATTTGGCTAAAGGTCATGATAATGGTGAAGAAGTTGAAAATTGGGATATTTCTGGATTAACTGGAGCAGGAGGAATCCGATCATCAGCAGTGGATATGGCTAAATATGTTCAGGCGAATATGGGGGTAATCAAATCACCTTTATATGACGCGATGCAATGGAGTCATAAAAAAGCATATGAAAACGAAAATCAAAAATTTAAAATCGGATTTACATGGCATTTTGATAATGATGGAGAAATAGTTCAACATGGTGGAGCAACAGGAGGCTATAGAGCTTTTGCAGGATTCGTTAGAGGAACTCAAAAAGGAGTGGTTGTTTTAACTAACTCTACTGAAGGAATTGGTAGAATTGGAATGAAATTGTTAGATGATTCTACGAAACTTAGAATGCCAAAGAAATCTATTGCTGTAGATTTAAAGAAAGAGATAAAAAAGAATGGATTGGAAAAAGGAATTGCCTTTTATAAAAAAGCAAAAACTGAGCAAGCCGATAAATATGATTTTGATGAAGGGCAATTGAATAATTTAGGATATGAATATTTAGGAAACAAAGATTTAGAAACTGCAATTACTATTTTTAAGTTGAATGTTGAAATGTATCCAAAAGGGTCTAATCCTTATGATTCATTAGGAGAAGCCTTATTGATGAAAGGAGATACAGTTAATGCAATAACTAACTATAAAAAATCGGTAGAGTTAAATCCAGCAAATGAAAACGGAATTAAAGTATTAGAAAGTTTGGGTGTAGATAAAAAAGACTTGGTAAAAGAAGTAAAAGTTTCTGCTGAAATTTTAGAAACATATAATGGAAAATATGAGATTGCACCTGGTTTTTATTTAACAATTACTAGTAAAGAGCAGCAATTATTTGCGCAAGCAACTGGTCAGCCGCAATTTGAATTATTTCCAAAAACGCAAACTGAATTTTATCTAAAAGTAGTTCCAGCAAGTGTTACTTTTAATACTGATGATTCTGGAAAAGTGGAGAGTATAACCTTGCTCCAAGGAGGTCGTGAAATGCCAGGAAAAAAAGTAGAATAAGAATATTTTTGCAATAGATAACAGAAGTGTAAGTATTTAAGTACTTTGTCGTCCAATTGCAGAGAATTAATTTTACTGATATGACAGAACAAATGACCAAAGAAACTTTTCTAGAAAAAGTATTCAATTTTAATGAAAATAAAGAGTGGAAATACGAAGGTGAACTTCCTTGTATTATAGATTTTTATGCCGATTGGTGCGGACCATGTAAAATGTTAGCACCTCTACTTGAGGAATTAAGCGAAGAGTATAAAGGCAAAATAAATATTTATAAAGTAGATACCGAAGTAGAGCAAGAATTGTCTGCAGCTTTTGCTATTCGCAGTATTCCCTCTATGTTATTTTGTCCTATGGATGCTGAGCCTCAAATGGCACAAGGAGCATTGCCAAAACAAGAAATGGAACGCATTATCAAAGATGTGTTGGGTGTAGAAAAATAAACATTTTCACACCTTTTTATATAAATACTGAACGCCCTAAAATTTCGAGGGCGTTTTTTGTAGTTATGCTTATCGGTCTCGGCTATGAGTAGTTGCGTGGGCTAGCATTTAACTTTGTAAGTACACACCAAGTTGGAAATTCAAAAGGATTTTCAGAAGTAAGCGAGAACGAGCAATTACTTATAGCCATTGTTGTGCATAGTATTTATTTTATTGTAACAGCATTTAAAAATCTATTCCCTGAATTTGTTCGGTAAAGAATTGTAACATTATCTGCCTTTTCATATATGCCATTATTTGGTGCTTGAACTTCAGCTAATTCAAACTCAAGTAACAAATTGCAGGAATAAGTCCATTTATTTAATTCCTTGTCGTAATTCTTGAATATATAATTTGTAAAATCACGAGGCGAACCAAGATAACCACTATGGTCTTTCCCAATATTACCAAACGAATTTAATTTCAAAAGCAATTCAGCTTCTGCAGAACTAAAATTGGATAGCATATTCACGTATCTTGGATGGAATTCGGAATCAATTAACTGATTAGCTAATATGTTTTCCCACATTTCGTGTAAAGTTGGGTCAACTTCTTTGGACGCTTCTTCAAATGATTTTACAAAACTTTTCAAATGTTTTGGTGAATTCAATTGTCCTTTTTGTTGAGCTTTTTCAACCGCTTTTTGAATAGTATAAGCACCAACTGCTTTTTCAGCCTCAACCATATTATCAAACTTTTGTCGAATGTATCTTCCGAAGCCACTTGTTGTCTCTGTAATTGGTGCAACAATCTTATTAAAAGAATTAATTAACGCCTTTGTAGTCTCAACATAAACTTCCTTCGGAATAGCTTTTGCGGTTTCGCCTAATCCAACTATATCAAGACTTCTACTTGTTTTGTCGTTTTCTTTTTCTTCCATTAGAGTTCTTCGTTTTTATTATGCACAATGTAATGATATGAATTTTTTTAATTGTCTATATCAAACGATAAGCGAAGTTAATTTTTTACGAGTTAAGAAACAAACTAAATTAGTTGCTGTTTATTGATATGTAAAAACCTAAATAGTTTTACCGTACCTTTGCGCCATCATGATGCATAAACTATCAGACTGGCTACCAACAACCAACAAAGAGGTAAAACTCCGAAAGTGGGAAGAACTAGATGTGATTCTATTCAGCGGAGACGCATATGTTGATCATCCATCTTTTGGTCCTGCAGTAATTGGTCGTATTCTAGAAAGTTACGGTTTGCGCGTTGCGATAGTGCCACAACCAAGTGTGCATGATAATTTGCAAGACTTTGAAAAACTAGGAAAACCTCGTCTGTTTTTTGCTGCTACTGGAGGCTGTATGGATCCAATGGTAAGTAATTACACGGCTAGCAAACGAAGAAGAGATAAAGATGCTTATACGCCTAATGGCGATAAAGGTTTCCGTCCAGATTATGCAACTTCGGTATATTCTAAAATATTAAAAGAAAAGTTTCCTGATGTTCCTGTGTTGATTGGTGGAATTGAAGCATCATTACGTAGAGTGACACACTATGATTATTGGTCTGATAAATTATTACCATCCATTTTAGAAACTTCCAAAGCCGATATGTTGGTCTACGGAATGGGAGAACAACCTTTGCGTGAAATAGTTACATTATTACAAAAAGGTGTACCCTTTTCTAGTCTCAAAAATATCAAACAAACGGCAGTTATGTTGGATAAGGAAGAAAAGGTTCCTGTTATAAAAGATTGGGAAGATGTGCAAATTGCTTCACATGAAGATTGCTTGGCAGATAAAAAGACCTTTGCATCCAATTTTAAAGTAATTGAGCAAGAGTCGAACAAGTTAAAAGCACGACGAATTTTTCAAGGAATTGGTGATAAAAAATTGGTGATTAATCCACCTTTTCCTACGATGACTGAAGATGAAATTGATGCATCTTTTGAGTTGCCATATACGCGAATGCCACATCCTAAATACAATAAGAGAGGACCTATTCCTGCGTATGAAATGATTAAATTCTCAATCAATATTCATCGAGGATGTTTTGGTGGTTGCAGTTTCTGTACTATTTCGGCACATCAAGGGAAATTTATTGCGAGTCGTAGCCAAGAATCTATTTTGAAAGAAGTTGATACCGTTGCCAATATGCCAGATTTTAAAGGGTATTTGTCTGATATTGGAGGGCCTTCGGCAAATATGTATAAAATGAAAGGGAAGGTGCAGGAAATTTGTGATCGTTGTGTTGCTCCATCTTGTATTTCGCCAGTGATTTGTAGTAATTTAGATACTTCTCACAAACCTTTAACGAAGTTGTATCAGGCAGTGGATAGTCATCCGAAAGTAAAGAAATCATTTATTGGAAGTGGAATTCGCCACGATATGTTAGTGCCTGAATTTAATAAAAATGCTGATCCAAAAGAGTTAGATGATTATACTGAAGAGGTTATGACCAAACACGTTTCCGGACGTTTAAAAGTAGCTCCTGAACACACCTCTGATCCTGTTTTAAAACTGATGCGTAAGCCTTCTTTTTCGTATTTTCATAAGTTCAAGGAGCGTTTTGACAGAATTAATATCAAGAAGAAATTAAACCTTCAATTGATTCCTTATTTTATTTCCAATCATCCTGCTTGTGAAGTTGAAGATATGGCGAATTTAGCTGCTGAAACCAAAAATATGGGCTTTCAGTTAGAACAAGTGCAAGGATTTACACCTACGCCAATGACAGTTGCAACGGTTATTTATTATAGTGGTTATCATCCATATACCTTGAAACCTACTAGAACTCCTAAAACTAGAAAAGAAAAAGAAGAACAACATCGTTTTTTCTTTTGGTATAAAAAGGAAAACAAAGCGTGGATTAAAAATACGTTGTCAAAACTAAATCGTAAAGATTTGTTGGATGTTTTGTTACCTGAGAATAATTCGTGGAGAAAAAACAAGGCTGGAAAAACCAGAAATACTTTTGACGAGACAATTACTCATAAAAAGTCATCAAGAAGAAAAAATAAATACAAAAAGAGGCGTAAAAGATAGAACTATTTATTCGTTGAAGTAACAGCATCTATTTTCCATTCATCACCATATTTTTTATAAATGGCTGTCCAAGCAAAATGAGTTTTCCCAACAACGAGGCTATCGTTTTTGTTTAAATATTTTACCGAAACAATTTTGTCTACAATAGTATAAGCCATTGTACCATCATCGGAAAATTTAATGATAGGTTCAGTTACATCGTCCCATTTTAGAAACTCAACTGATGAAAAATATCCATGATATCTCGATTGTGTTTCTTCTTTTAGCGGAGTAGTAATTTTCCCTTTATTTATTGAGATAAAATTATCGGAAAGTTGATTAACAAACGCAATCGAATCTTTGTTAAAATGATAATCTCTTTGCGCTTTATGTAACTTTAAAATCTTCTTTTTCTCTTCAGATAAAGAGATTTTCTCAGTTTTATTACAAGATATTACTAGTAAAATTAATAGAACAAAAGAGAATATGTTATTAATTTTACTCATCAACTTAGACTAAGTTTTTTTTCACTAAATATTCCGCAATTTGCACTGCATTTGTTGCAGCACCTTTTCTTAAGTTATCAGAAACTATCCACATATTTAAGGTTTTAGGTTGCGATAAATCTCTACGGATTCTTCCTACAAAAACTTCATCTTTTCCATTGGCATACAATGGCATTGGATAGGTGTTGGTTTCTAAATTATCTTGTACAACTACACCTTCAGTTTCATTTAAGAGTTTACGAATATCATTGACATCAAAGTCATTTTCAAATTCCACATTTACTGCTTCACTATGACCTCCAGCAGTTGGAATTCTAACAGCAGTAGCGGTATAAGCAACAGTTCTGTCATTTAGTATTTTTTGAGGTTCACGAACCAATTTCATTTCTTCTTTGGTATATCCGTTTTCAAGAAACACATCACAGTGAGGAATAGCATTTCTATGGATTGGATGATGATATGCCATATCTCCATCAACACCATTCATTTCATTTTCCATTTGTTGTACAGCCTTCACTCCTGTTCCAGAAACAGATTGATAAGTAGAAATTACTACACGTTTCATTTTGTATTTTTTGTGTAATGGATTTAAAGCCATCACCATTTGAATAGTCGAGCAATTAGGATTCGCAATAATTTTATCTTCTTTAGTCAATTCTGAAGCATTGATTTCAGGAACCACCAATTTTTTATCAGCATCCATTCTAAAAGCAGAGGAATTATCAATAACCGTTGTTCCAACTTCAGCAAATTTTGGCGCCCATTTTAACGAAGTATCTCCTCCAGCAGAAAATAATGCAATATCAGGTTTAGAATTTACCGCATCTTGCATACTCACAATAGTATATTCTTTTCCTTTAAAATAAATCTTTTTACCAATTGACCTTTCTGATGCTACAGGAATTAATTCCGTAACATTAAAATTTCTTTCTTCAAGTGTTTGCAACATCACGCTTCCTACCATTCCTGTTGCGCCAACTACTGCTATTTTCATTGATTTTCGTTTATTAGGAGTTATTTACTGCAAAGATTATGAAAAACGATTGTATTTTACACTATTGTTACGGTATAATTTTTGATACATTTATTGAAAAATAATCAACTATGAGACAACTACTATTACTTTTTTCTTTTCTCTTTTTTTCTTCAAATTTAAATGCCCAAACTCTTGTTGGTAAAGTGTTTGATAATTCAACACAAGAACCAATCGAAGGAGTTCATGTATACACTAAGAATCAAAAGAATGTTGCTCTAACAAATAAAAAAGGAAAATTTAAATTAAGAATTAATTTTCCACTTAAAGAAAGTGATACGATTTATTATTCTTTTTTGGGCTATAAAATTGGACACTCTATTTATTCAGAATCTAAAGATAATTATGATATACACTTAATTAATGCAGTAAATAATTTAAGTGAAGTTAATATTATACCAAACAAACAATTAAAACCATATATAAGCTACTCAACACTTGCTCCATTAGATAAAGGATTGTATTCATTAGGCTCAACAATTATTGATAATAAAATCTATGTGTTTGGCGGTGAAGAAACCTATCAACTTGACGAGTTTTCACAAGCCATAATTGATTATACAAACCCAGAAGTAAATAATGATTTTGATATTGTTGAGGCCTTAAGTCGATTAAAAGATTTTTCTGAAAAAAGAAATTTTAATTCCAAAATAAAAGTTTACGATTTAGAAAAGGATTTATGGGAAGCTGAAGAGCCTACTACCGTGAAAAGATCAAATCATAATGTGGTTTATAATAATAATAAAGTTTATATACTTGGAGGAAAGAGAATGTCTCCCAATAAAAATTTTGAATATTTAGAGCCGCAAATTGAAGTGTTTGATGTGAATAAGAAAACAATAGAAATAGATAATACGAATCCGCATCAAGCAGTTGATTTTGAATCATTCATATATCAAGATAATATTATTGTAATGGGAGGTTCTTTAAAAAAATTTAAAAACGGTTTGGTTCGTTATTCTGATAAAATTCATACGTATAATACTAAAACAGGATATTGGTATGAATTAGGAAAAATGAAAGAGGGTAAAGAGTGTAAAGGCGTATTAGTAGGTGATAAAATTTACATTTTTGGAGGTTTTAGACTTGAAGAAAGATCAGAAGTAGAAACTTTTGATTTAATGACTGGAAAATGGAATTTAATTGGAAATTTATTTACTAAACTAAGAAGACCAGCGATCACATCAAACAGTGAAACGATATACTTATTTGAAGAAGGTAAAATATTTACTTATAATATTCGTACACAAGAGTTAAATCAATTTTCAATAGGGCTACAATTAAACGATGCAGAAATGCATTTTTATAATGACAAACTATATATTGTTGGTGGATATCTTGAATCAAACACCACTACTTCCTCTTCCAAGGGTGTTTATAGTATTGACATTGATGAATTTGATAATACAAGAGTTAAAAAGTATCAGCAATTTTAATGAACTCATAAAATAATGTACTTTTGCCAAAAATTATTGTTTAACTAAAATTGGTATAGCATGCAACTGTACAATAAGTTAAGCGCTAAAGAGCGCGCTGAATTAATAGATAGAGCAGGAAAAGATAGACTTACAATTTCCTTTTATCAATATCATAATATTAAGAACCCACAAGTATTTAGAGATCACCTGTTTCTTAATTGGGACAAACTAGAAGTTTTAGGTCGTATTTATGTTTCTTATGAAGGAATAAATGCGCAACTTTCTGTTCCTGCTGAAAATTTTAATGAATTCAAAAAACATTTAGATTCAATCACTTTTCTAGAAAATGTTCGATTGAATATTGCGGTAGAACAAGACAACAAATCTTTCTTAAAATTAAAAGTCAAAGTAAGAGATAAAATTGTTGCTGACGGATTGAATGATGACACGTTTGATGTAACCGATATTGGAGTACATTTAAAAGCTAAAGAGTTTAATGAAATGCTAGCCAATCCAAATACTGTTTGTGTGGATATGCGTAATCATTATGAGAGTGAAATTGGGCATTTTGATGGTGCTGTAACTCCAGATGTTGATACGTTTAGAGATTCGTTAGATATTATTGAAGAAGACCTAAAAGATAATAAGGAAGATAAGAATTTACTGATGTATTGTACAGGCGGAATTCGTTGTGAAAAGGCTTCGGCATATTATAAACATAAAGGATTTAAGAATGTTTTTCAACTCGAAGGAGGAATTATAAATTACGTTCGACAAGTAAAAGCTGAAGGATTGGAAAATAAGTTTGTTGGGAAAAACTTTGTTTTTGATCATCGAAGAGCGGAACGTATTTCTGATGATGTAGTTTCTAATTGTCATCAATGTGGAGAACCTTGTGATGAGCATGTGAACTGTGAAAATGAAGCCTGTCACTTACTTTTTATTCAATGCAAGTCTTGTCAAGAGAAAATGAATACTTGTTGTTCAGATGAATGTAAAGAAATAAACGCCTTGCCTTATGAAGAACAAAAAGCGTTACGCAAAGGCAAACATAACAGCAATAAAATATTCAAAAAAGGTCGTTCAGAAGTTTTGAAATTTAAAAGGTAATAAAACAATATCTAATTATTTATCCCGTTCAATAATTACTTCAAACAATTTTTACAAAAAATCTATTTTTAATAGTTATTAAGATTCTTTACCTTTACAGATTAGAGGTAAAAAAATAACGAATCTTACAATGTGTTAGTTTTTAAAAAATTAACCATTTACAAAATATAAATTATGAGCTGTAATTCTTGCGCTACTGATAAAAGTGGCGTTCCAAAAGGCTGTAAAAGTAACGGAAATTGCGCTACTGGATCTTGTGATAAATTAACAGTATTCGATTGGCTTTCCAATATGTCTCTTCCTAATGGACAGGAGCCTTTTAATATTGTTGAAGTGCGTTTTAAAAACGGACGTAAGCATTTTTATAAAAATGAAAACTTGCAATTATGCATGGGAGAAGTTGTTGCTGTAGAAGGCTCTCCTGGACATGATATTGGGACTGTTTCACTTACTGGAGAATTGGTTAGAATTCAATTAAAGAAAAAAGGAATTGCTCTTGATAGTGAGGAAATCAAAAAAATATATCGAAAAGCAACTCAAAAAGATATTGAAGTTTGGCAAAGAGCACGAGATAGAGAAACAGAGACACAACGTAGAGGTCGTGAAATTTTAGGCAGATTGGGACTGAAAATGAAACTATCTGATGTAGAATTTCAAGGAGATGGGAATAAAGCAACTTTTTATTACACTGCCGATGAACGTGTAGACTTTAGACAACTTATTCGTGATTTAGCAAGTGCATTTAGTATTCGCGTTGAAATGAAACAAGTTGGATTGAGGCAAGAAGCAGCTAGACTTGGAGGAGTAGGCTCTTGTGGACGTGAACTTTGTTGTTCTACTTGGCTTACCGATTTTAGAAAAGTAAATACTGCTGCCGCTCGTTACCAACAACTATCCTTAAATCCGCAAAAATTATCTGGACAATGTGGAAAATTGAAATGTTGTTTGAATTTTGAATTGGATACTTATTTAGATGCTATTAAAAAATTTCCTAAAAAAGAAACGGTATTAAAAACTCAAAAAGGAGATGCGGTTTTTGTAAAAATGGACATTTTTAAAGAACAATTTTGGTACACTTACAAAGATGAATCTTTTAAATGGTTTAATCTCGGATTAGAGCAATTGAGAGAGATTATTGACACGAATAAAGGCGGTGAATTAATTACTTCTTTAGAAGAGTTTGAGTTAGATAATTATACCGAAACTAAGATTGATTTTGAAGATGCTGTTGGTGAAGATAGTTTGACAAGATTTGACCAACCAAAAAGAAAGAAAAAAAGAAGAAATAGAAATAAGAAGAAGGTTTCAAATAATACAAATTCTCAAAACTCGAATAAGCAACAGCCAAAAGGCAAGAAACCTCAGAATAAACAAACAAGGAATAAAAAGAAACCTCAAAAACCATCTAATAAAAACCAGAAAAATGCGTAATTTTTTAGTACTTATTGTGATAGTTTTTACAATTATTTCATGTGACTCCAATAGAGTGTATGATGAATATCAATCAATGGAAGATAATACTTGGTTGCAAAGTGATATTATTACGTTTGACTTCTCAATTTCTGATACTATTTCGAAAAACAATATTTTTATAAACCTTAGAAATAATAAAGATTATGAATTTAGTAATCTGTTTATGATTACTAAAATGGATTTCCCAAACGGTACCAAAATTATTGATACTTTGGAGTATGAAATGACTGATAAATTAGGAAATTTTCTAGGTTCAGGTTATACAGATATCAAGCAAAACAAGCTTTTTTATAAAGAAAATGTGCAGTTTTTAGAGAAGGGAAATTACCGTTTTCAAATAGAACAAGCCATGCGTAAAAACGGCAATATTCAAGGATTAGACTCGTTAAAAGGTATTACAGATATTGGGCTGAGAATTGAACTTACAACTGAATAATATTTAAAAAATGACAAAGAAGGAAACTACAAATCAATCAGATTTTAAAAAATATATCAAATGGTTTTGGAGAATTATTGGAATAGGATTTTTTCTTGCCATTTTACCTTTTTTTTTAGCATCAGTTGGAGCATTAGGTTTTATGCCGACTTTTGAAGATTTAGAAAACCCAGAAAATAACTTAGCGACCGAAGTAATTTCCAGCGATGGAAAAACACTTGGGAAGTATGCTTATGAAAATAGAACGCCTGTAAAATATAAAGACATTCCTCAAAATTTAGTGGAGGCTTTAGTGGCTACTGAAGATGAGCGTTTTTATAGCCATTCAGGAATTGATTTTAAATCTACTGCAAGAGCAATTCTTTCAATGGGTAGTAAAGGTGGCGGTAGTACTATTACACAACAGTTAGCTAAATTGACATTTCATAAACGTGAACCAAACACCAATACATTTCAAAAATTAAAACAGAAATTTAAAGAATACGTTATTTCTATTCGACTGGAGCGTCAATATACAAAGTCAGAAATTCTGACGATGTATTTGAATAAATATGATTTTTTGAATCAGGCTGTGGGTATTCGCTCTGCATCGAGAATATATTTTGGAAAAGAGCCGAAAGAGTTATCTCAAGATGAATCGGCTATGTTGGTTGGGATGCTTAAAAACTCTTCGTTATTTAATCCAATTAGAAGACCAGAAATGGTAAAACAACGCCGAAATGTTGTTTTAAAACAAATGGAAAAAAATGAGTTTATAACTACCAAAGTTAAAGACTCGCTTCAACAACTTGATTTAGGATTAGACTTACACAGAGAAGGTCACAGTGATGGTTATGCGACTTATTTCCGTGAGTATTTGCGTGATTTTATGAAAAAGTGGATAAAAGAAAATCCAAAACCTGACGGAACAAATTATAATTTACATCGCGATGGCTTAAAAATTTATGTAACGCTAGATTCTCGTATGCAAAAATATGCCGAAGAGGCAATGCAAGAACACATGTCTAATTTACAACGAGTATTTTTTAAAGAACAAAAGAGAAATAGATTAGCGCCTTTTTATGAATTAGACAAAGACCAAGTTAAAACAACTATGGATCAGGCAATGAAACGCTCCAATCGTTGGAAGCGAATGAAAAAGGCTGGGAAATCTGAAAAGGAAATTAGAGAATCTTTCAAGAAAAAAACAGAGATGAGTATCTTTTCTTGGAAAGGTGATATAGACACTATTATGACGCCTTATGATTCCATAAAATATTATAAGCATTTCCTACGTGCAGGATTGATGGCAATGGAACCACAAACTGGCCATGTAAAGGCTTGGGTTGGTGGAATAGATTACAAGCATTTTCAATTTGATGCAGTTAAACAACAAAAACGCCAAGTAGGATCAACCTTTAAGCCATTTGTCTATGCAACTGCTATAAATCAATTAAAATTATCTCCGTGCGATAGTTTTCCAAATACACCTTATACAATTCCAAAAGACAAGTATGGAATGCCAGAAGATTGGTCTCCTAAAAATGCTACAGAAAAATATGGTGGAATGATGACTTTAAAACAAGCCTTGGCAACATCTACAAATGTTGTTACAGCTCGTTTGATAGATATGGTTAATCCTTCTACTGTAGTTCGATTGGCACAATCATCTGGAATAAAAAGTGAAATTCCTGAAGTGCCAGCAATTGCTTTAGGGTCGGTTGATTTAAGTTTATTTGAAATGGTAGGTGCCTATTCAACATTTGCAAATAAAGGACTGCGTGTAGATCAAATGGTGATTACAAGCATTGAAGATAAAAATGGAACTATATTAGAACAGTTCACTCCTAAAACGGATGAAGTGTTAAGTGAAGAATCTGCTTATGTAGTTTTAAATTTATTAGAAGGTGTTACAAAATCTGGATCTGGAGTTCGATTACGAAGTAAATGGGGAAGTTATCCAGATAAAGTAGTTACAGGATATCCCTATGAATTCACAAATGCTATTGCAGGTAAAACAGGAACGACTCAAAACCAATCTGATGGATGGTTTATGGGAATAGTGCCAAATCTAGCAACAGGAGTTTGGGTTGGTGGAGAAGATAGGGCAACACATTTTGCTGGAATTACTAAAGGTCAAGGAGGGACTATGGCGCTACCAATTTGGGCACTGTTTTACCAGAAATGCTATGCAGACAAGAATTTAAATGTGAGTAAGGCAGACTTTGAAAAACCTGAAGATCTTTCTATCGAATTGGATTGCACTAAAATAACTGATAATGATGAAAATCCTCTAGACGAAGAAGAGGAAATAGAATTTTAGTCACAAAGCGATAGTTTTAACAAATAAAATTGACTTAATAATGATAAATAAAGTTGTAAAAAACGCTGAAGAAGCATTACAAGGTGTTGAATCTGGAATGGAATTTATGCTTGGTGGTTTTGGTTTAAGCGGAATTCCTGAAAATAGTATTTCGCAATTGGTAAAATTGGGAGTGACTGATTTAACGTGTATTTCTAACAATGCTGGAGTTGATGATTTTGGATTAGGACTCTTATTACAAAAACGACAAATTAAAAAAATGATTTCTTCTTATGTTGGTGAAAATGACGAGTTTGAACGTCAAATGCTAAGTGGTGAATTGGAAGTAGATTTAATTCCTCAAGGAACATTGGCTGAACGCTGTAGAGCAACAGGTGCTGGAATTCCAGCATTTTATACTCCTGCTGGCTATGGAACTGAAGTGGCTGAAGGAAAAGAAACTCGTGAGTTTAATGGAAAAATGTACGTTTTAGAAAAGGCATTTAATCCTCAATTTGCGTTTGTAAAAGCATGGAAAGGCGATACTGCTGGAAATCTTATTTTTAAAGGGACTGCACGTAATTTTAACCCAATGATGGCAATGGCTGGAAAAATTACTGTTGCCGAAGTTGAAGAATTAGTTGAGGTTGGAGAATTAGATCCAAATCAAATTCATACACCAGGAATATTTGTACAGCGAATATTTCAAGGTACTAATTATGAAAAGCGCATTGAACAACGAACTGTAACTCCAAAATCTTAAAAAATGGCACTATCTAAGCAAGAAATAGCGCAAAGAATAGCGCAAGAATTACAAGATAAAACCTATGTAAATTTAGGTATTGGAATACCAACTTTGGTTGCCAATTATATTCCTGAAGGTATTGAAGTCGAATTTCAATCTGAAAATGGGTTATTAGGTATGGGACCTTTCCCAATTGAAGGGACTGAAGATGCAGATTTAATTAATGCAGGAAAACAAACGGTAACAATTTTAGATGGAGGTTCTTTGTTTGATTCTGCAACAAGTTTTGCAATGATAAGAGGGCAACACGTTCAATTGACAGTTTTAGGAGCCATGGAAGTTGCTGAAAATGGAGATATTGCGAATTGGAAAATTCCTGGAAGAATGGTAAAAGGAATGGGTGGTGCCATGGATTTAGTTGCAAGCGCAGAGAATATTATTGTTGCGATGATGCATACCAATAAACGTGGTGAATCAAAATTATTAAAGAACTGTTCTTTGCCTTTAACAGGAGTTGGTTGTGTTAAAAAAGTAGTTTCTAATTTAGCAGTTATGGAAATTAAAGATGGTGCTTTTCATTTATTGGAGCGTGCTCCTGGAGTAACGGTAGAAGAAATACAAAATGCAACTGAAGGAACATTAATTGTTAATGGTGAGATTCCTGAAATGAAATTATAATATGAAGATAATCTCATACAATGTAAACGGTATTCGAGCGGCACTCAAAAAAGGGTTTATCGATTGGTTAAAAGCTGCTAATCCTGATGTGATTTGTATTCAAGAAACGAAGGCACATAAAGAACAATTGGATTTAGAAATCTTTAAAAATGCTGGATATCCCTATCATTATTGGTTTTCGGCACAAAAAAAAGGGTATTCTAGCGTTGCTGTATTATGTAAGAAAGAGCCTAACTATGTTGAGTATGGAACAGGAATTGAAACAATGGATTTTGAAGGACGAAATTTACGTGTTGATTTTGATGACATTTCTATAATGAGTATGTATTTACCATCTGGAACTAATGACGCAAGGTTGGATTTTAAACTCAATTACATGGATGAAATCTTAGAGTACGCTTCAGAATTGAGAAAAAAAATTCCAAACCTTGTTATTTGTGGCGATTATAATATTTGTCATGAAGAAATTGACATTCACAATCCAAAAATGAAAGGAGTTTCAGGCTTTTTACCAGTTGAAAGAACTTGGCTAGGCAAATTTATTGATAGCGGTTTTATTGATAGTTTCAGGTATAAAAATCCAGACCGACAAGAATATTCTTGGTGGAGTTACCGTGCTAATTCACGTGCTAATAATAAAGGTTGGCGTTTGGATTATGCGATGGTTGCTGAACCATTAAAAGATAGAATTAAAAGAGCCTATATTTTACCTGAAGCAAAACACTCCGATCATTGCCCCATTGCAGTTGAAATTGACTAAATGAAAAAAAACTTTTACATATTTATTTTATTTTGTTGTGTTTCAACAATTGTATTCGCTCAAGACGAATTAAATAGTACTGCTAAAGATTCTTTGAGAGCAAAAATAAATACACTTAAAGATGCTGTCAAAACAGATACCATTAAAGTAAGTGAAGCGATTATTCTTAAAGAAACTGACACTCTTTTACAAGATTCTTTAAAATTAAAAGATGATGTAGAAGTGACTCTTCTCGACAGTCTTTGGTTACAAGAAATTTATAATTCACCTTTATATGACACTATACAATATGTAATTGATGACACAAAGTTGGTTGATATACAGTTAGATGAATTGCCAACTGAACTTTTAAAAGAGCGACTTAAAAAACTAGATAATGAAACGCCTTTTAATGTTGAGTACAATAAAGGCTTAGAAAGATTGATAAAAGCATATTTAAAAACACGAAAAAAATCTTATGGAGTATTAATGTCTCGTGCTCAGTATTATTTTCCAATGTTTGAAGAGCATTTAGACAAATATGATATTCCGTTAGAAATAAAATATTTAGCGATTGTAGAATCGGCTTTAAAACCAAGAGCTAAATCTAGAGTTGGAGCAACAGGACTTTGGCAATTTATGTACCAAACAGGAAAACAGTTTGACTTAAACGTGAGTTCCTATGTCGATGAGCGTCAGGATCCTTTAAAAGCAACTGAAGCGGCTTGTAAATACTTAACAGCTTTATATAGAATTTTTGGGGATTGGGATTTGGCTTTAGCAGCGTATAACTCAGGACCTGGAAATGTAAACAAAGCAATAAGAAGATCGGGAGGTAAAAGAAATTATTGGAATATTAGACAGCATTTGCCAAGAGAAACTGCAGGATATTTGCCGGCTTTTTACGCAACGTTGTATATAATGAATTATGCTGATGAACATAACATTACTCCTAAAAAAGAAAAAATAAACTTGTTTGAAACCGATACTATCCACGTTAAAAAGCAAATGACCTTTGAACAGATAAACAAGTTTTTAGATGTAGATATAGAAATGTTGAAATTCTTAAATCCTCAATATAAATTAGATATTATTCCTTATCGAAAAAACAAGAATTATTATGTGCGATTACCATTATATAATGTTGGGCAATACATAAGTAATGAAAAAGAACTATACGCGTTTATTGATGCTGAAGAAGCGAAACGAGAGAAAACACTTCCTGCTTATGTTGAGATGAACGATCGAATTCGTTACAGAGTTAGAAGTGGAGATTATTTAGGCAAAATCGCAAGCAAATATGGTGTTAGCGTAAGTTCTATTAAGCGTTGGAATGGTTTGAGAAGCAATCGATTAAAAATAGGACAACGCTTAACAATTTATCCTAGAAAAATAAACACTTCAGTTTCTAAAACAACAACAAAGAAAACTTCTAAACCACTGCCTAAAGGAGTATATACAACTTATGTTGTTAAAAAAGGAGATTCACTTTGGACAATTTCTAAAAAGTTTCCTAATGTTTCTATTCAAAATTTAAAAGAATGGAATAATATTTGGAGTGCTAAATCATTGAAACCAGGAATGAAACTTAAAATTTTTAAAAGTTAACTATTATGAAAAATCTACCAATGCTAATTTTTGCTCTTATATTATTTAATTCATGTTCGCCTAAGGATGGAGGATTTGTTTTGCAAAAATCTAATGGAACGATAAATCAACTTTTAGTAGTTATGGATCATAATTTATGGAAAGGTGTAGAAGGAGATGAATTGCGTAAAGTTACTGGTGAAGAAGTTTTAGGGCTTCCACAAAGAGAACCTCAATTTGACGTTACTCAAATACCTGTAAAAGCCTTTCAAAATCTATTTACTTCTCAAAGTAAAGTGTTGATAGTAAAACTGGGCGATAAAGATGAGTATACTATTCAAAAAGATAAATATGCCGCTCCACAAACAATTATAACCATTACTGCAAAAGATAAAGAAGGCTTAGGAAAAATTATTGGAGAAAATAAGGAAGAGATTATTAAAACATTCAAGGAAGTAGATATTTATAGAGTACAAAAAAAATTGAGAGAAAAACAATTTGATACTAAAACCTTGAAAACACTTCAGAATATTGGAATGGATTTAGAGATTCCAGCTTCATATAAATTAGTCGATGATACTGGTGATTTTTTATGGATGAGAAATAAAATAAAACAAGGTCAAAGCATAAACTTGTTAGTATATCAACTACCAATCAACTCTATTGATGATGAACTTGGAAAAAATATAGTTTCAACGAGAGATACTATTGGGAAAAAATATATTCCAGGTCAGTTTGATGGGACTTATTTAATTACCGAAGCTGCTTATTCTCCTCATACTTTTGTTGTAGAAATGGAGGGTAAAAAGACATTTGAAACTAGAGGAAAATGGGAAGTGAAAGGAGATTTTATGGCAGGGCCATTTTTAAACTATACACTTGTTGATAAACCTAATAATAGACTTATTGTTATTGAAGGTTTTGCTTATGCTCCAACGACCAATAAACGAGACTTTATGTTTGAAGTTGAAGCAATTTTAAAAACTTTAACTATAAAATAGTAATTATTTAGTATCTTTTTTAGCCCAAGAATCTCTTAAAGGAACTGTCCTATTAAAGACAAGTTTATCATTTGTTGAATCATCATCTACACAGAAATACCCTTTTCTTTGAAACTGGAATTTATCTCCTTTTTGCGCTGTTTTTAAACTCGGTTCTACAAAGGCAGTTATAATTTCTAAAGAATTTGGATTCACAAATTCCATAAAATCTTTGTCTTTATGTCCATCTGGAGCCTCATCATTAAATAAACGGTCATAGAGTCTCACTTCAGCTTCTATTGCATGTTTTGCAGACACCCAATGTAGTGTCCCCTTAACTTTTCTTTTACTTGCCTCAGATCCACTTCCACTTTTGGAATCAGCATCATAAGTACATTGAATTTCTGTTACATTTCCATTTTCATCCTTTGTACAACTTTCAGCCTTAATTATATAGGCATTCTTAAGACGAACTTCTTTACCTAATTTTAATCGGAAGAACTTCTTATTTGCTTCTTCTCTGAAATCTTCTTTTTCTATATGTAATTCTCTTGAAAATGGAACTTCTCTACTTCCAAACCCTTCAGCATAATCATTAAAATTCGCATCCAAGAACTCTTCTTTGTCTTCCGGATAATTAGTAATAACAACTTTTACAGGATCTAAAACTGCCATTACTCTTGGAGCAGTATGGTTTAAATGATCTTTGATACTATGTTCAAGTAACGCCACATCAGTCACATTATCCCTTTTACTTATTCCAGAAACTTTACTAAAGTTAATGATTGATTCTGGTGTATAACCTCTTCTTCTTAAACCAGAAATTGTAGGCATTCTTGGATCATCCCATCCGTTTACAATACCCTTTTCAACTAACTGTAACAACTTTCGTTTACTCATTACAGTATAACTCAAGTTTCTTCTAGCAAATTCACGTTGTTTTGGGCGTAATTTTGACGTATCAACAACTTGATCTAAATACCAATCATATAATTCACGATGACTTTTAAATTCAAGCGTACAAAGAGAGTGTGAAATCTGTTCTATATAATCCGATTCACCATGCGTCCAATCATACATTGGATAAATACACCAATTATTTCCGGTTCTATGATGTGATTTTTTTAACACACGATATAGAATAGGATCACGCATGTGCATATTGTTATGCGCCATATCTATTTTGGCACGCAATACAATTTGCCCTTCATCAAAATCTCCATTTTTCATCTTTTCAAACAACTCAAGGTTCTCTTCAATTGGTCTATTTCTAAACGGACTATTAGTTCCAGGAGTTGTTGGAGTACCTTTTTGAACTCTTATTTCTTCAGACGTTTGTTCATCAGCATAAGCCTTTCCCTCTTTGATTAATTTAACTGTCCAATCATATAATTGTTGAAAGTAATCTGAAGAATACAATTCCTTATCCCATTTAAATCCAAGCCATTCTATATCTCTTTTGATAGCATCAACGTATTCCTGCTCTTCTTTAGCTGGATTTGTATCGTCAAAGCGAAGGTTTACTGGTGCATTATAGCGCTGTCCTAAACCAAAATTTAAACAAATTGATGCCGCATGACCAATATGTAAATAACCATTAGGTTCTGGTGGAAAACGAAAGCGTAATTTGTTTTTGTCCAATCCGTTTGAAAGATCTTCTTCAACAATTTGCTCTATAAAGTTTAATGATTTAGTTTCTTCGCTCATAGTGTAAAAAATGAACTGCAAAATTAGGGAAAATAATGAGATTTATTTATAAAATAACTATGTTACATTTTTTATCTTTGGTTTGTTCATCATAACGATTAAATTTTATTAAATGAAAGTTACAAATAGAAGTTTACATAGAGATTTTGCCTTTTTTTATGTAGGATTAATAATCGCTTTTTCTTTTTCAGGAATTATTTTAAACCACAGAGAAGATTGGTATCCAATGGATTATGCATATGAAAATAAAGAAGTAGAAATTGAGAAGTCACTATTAAATATTGAAATTACGGAAGAAACTATTAAATCATTTTCTAAAGACTGGAATCTTAAGTATGATGGCCATAGAGTTAGAGATAATAAATTAAGAGTGTACTATAAGGACAATGTGATTTTAGACACCGACTTAAAAACTGGAAAAGGAACAATTGAATATAAACGTAAAGTTCCATTTATTGGCCATACGATGTATTTACATAAATCGACTAATAATTTTTGGATTTGGTATTCCGATATTTTTGGTGTTGCAATGTTAGTTATTGCAATTACTGGAATTTTAATACCAGCAGGAAAAAATGGGTTTAAAAGTCGAGGTTGGAAGTTTGCAGTTGCCGGAATGATAATTCCATTATTGTTCCTTCTTTTGTTTTCTTAAAAAAATATTTATTAATTCAATAAACTTCCAACTTCAACTTCAGGAAACATTTCACTAAATTTTAATGTTTTATTAATTCCAACCCTTTTATTGATATGACTTCTTGTTATTTCTTCTGGAGAATTCAAACCACAAGCAGCGACTAATTCTAAGAAACTTTTAACAGTTTCCTCATGATAATTTTTGGTTCGTTCAGCTTTATCATCTACTACCAATCCTTTTATTAGCGATTTGTTTTGAGTAGCAACTCCTGTCGGACAAGTATTGTTATTACATTGCAATGCTTGAATACAACCAACGGCCAACATCATAGCTCTTGCACTATAACATACATCAGCACCTAAAGCAATTGCTCTAGCCATGTGAAACCCAGAAATTATTTTTCCGGAAGCAATTAGTTTTATATCTTTTTTTAAATCAAAACCAACCAAAGTATCATAAACAAATACTAAACCGTCTCTTAAAGGCATTCCCATAGAGTTTGAAAACTCAACTGGCGCTGCACCAGTTCCTCCTTCACCACCATCTACCGAAATAAAATCTGGCTTAATGCCACTTGAAAGCATTTCTTTGCATATATCAATAAACTCTTGCTTTTTTCCAATACATAATTTAAAACCAACAGGCTTTCCTCCTGATAAGTCTTTCAATTGCTTAATAAATTGCATCATCTCTTTGGAATTAGAGAATGAAGAATGTGCAGGAGGAGAATGCACATCAGTATGAGGTTTTATATGCCTTATTTTTGCAATTTCTTCCGTGTTCTTCTTTGCCGGCAATATTCCTCCATGTCCTGGTTTTGCTCCTTGTGATAGTTTTAATTCTATCATCTTAACCTGATGTTTTTGAGAGCCTTCAGCAAAAGCATTTGGATTAAAAGTTCCATCTTCGTTTCGGCACCCGAAATAGCCAGTACCAATTTGCCAAATAAGATCTCCTTCATATTTTAAATGATAGGGACTTAATCCTCCTTCTCCAGTATTGTGAGCAAAACCTCCCATTTTTGCCCCTTTGTTCAAAGCCATTACAGCATTATTACTCAACGACCCAAAACTCATCGCTGAAATATTTAATAAACTACAATCGTAAGGTTGCTTGCAATCACTATTTCCGATGGTAACTTTTGGTTCTTCATGGTTTTTGTCCAATGTTTTAGCATACATTGAATGATCCATCCATTCATATCCTGAACGGTAAACATTCATTTGTGTTCCAAAAGGCGTAGTATCATTTTCCTTTTTGGCACGTTGATAAACCAATGATCTAAAAATCCTATTTAGTGGCCTTCCTTCAGTATCAGTTTCAACAAAATATTGCATGATTTCAGGTCTAATAGACTCAAATAAATAACGCATTCTTCCCAATACTGGAAAATTCCTTTTTATTGCGTGTTGAGATTGAGTTATATCATAGATTCCCATTAAAAAAAGTGGGCCAATAATTATTAAACTCCACCAAATTGGAGACCAAAATTGCGCAATGACAATAATAACAGTTATAATCAATAAAGAAATAAATAGGAATGTTTCGCGAAACTTCATTTTTTGTAATTTTTTACAAATATCTGAAAACTATTTTTAAAATTTTAAACGAGTATATTTGTCTAAAATTTTTTTAAAAAAATGGGAATAATAAAAGTTGAGAATATAAGAATATATGCTTATCACGGATGCTTAATCGAAGAAGGGAAAATAGGTTCAGATTATGTAGTTGATGTTGTAGTAGAGGCTAATTTAGAAAAGTCTGCTAAAAGCGATGAATTAGTCGATACTGTTGATTATGTGCATTTGAATAAAATTGTAAAAGAAGAAATGGCTATTCGTGCAAAATTATTGGAACACGTTGCCAAGAGGATTATTGATAAAATTTTTTTAGAACTTCCAATGGTTGAAAGAGCTGATATTTCGGTTTCTAAAATTAATCCGCCTATTGGAGGGAATGTAGAAAAAGTAACAATTGTCTTAAATAGAGAAAGGAAATAATAAAAATACTTGCTAGCCAAGTAAAAATAATTAAATTTGCAACCACAATTGGCGTTGTGGCCGAGTGGCTAGGCAGAGCTCTGCAAAAGCTTGTACAGCGGTTCGAATCCGCTCGACGCCTCTAAAAACCGTTTCGATTTATCGAAACGGTTTTTTTATTTTATTTAACATAAAAACTATTTGAAATTTAGCATATTTGTAAAAACTTCATTCAATGAAAATTTATCCTATTGAGACAGGTAATTTCAAACTTGACGGTGGCGCTATGTTTGGCGTTGTACCAAAAAGTTTATGGCAAAGAACCAATCCTGCTGATGATAAGAATATGATTAGTATGAGTATGCGCACAATGTTGATAGAAGATGGAGAAAGATTAATTTTGATTGATACAGGAATAGGAAATAAACAGTCTGATAAATTCTTTGGCTACTATTATTTGTTTGGAGATTTTTCTTTAGACACTTCACTTGCTAAATATGGTTTTCATCGAGATGAGATTACCGATGTTTTTTTGACACATTTACACTTTGATCATTGTGGAGGGGCAATTCAATGGAACGGCAGTAAAACTTTTTATGAACCAGCATTTAAGAACGCAAAATTTTGGTCCAACAAAAATCATTGGAATTGGGCAATTAACCCAAATTCTAGAGAAAAAGCGTCCTTTTTAAAAGAAAATATCAACCCAATAGAAGAAAGCGGACAATTGAATTTTGTGAACTTATCTGGAGAAAAATATTTAGAGAATTCCGAACACGGATTTGATATTTTCTTTGCCGATGGTCATACGGAAAAGCAGATGATTCCGCATATAAAATATCAAGGAAAAACACTAGTTTTTATGGCTGATTTACTGCCAACAACTGGACATATACCTTTGCCTTATGTAATGGGTTATGACACCAGACCATTATTAACAATGGATGAAAAAAAACAATTTTTAACGATTGCTGCTGATAAAGAATATTACTTATTTTTAGAACATGATGCTTATTCAGAACTTTGCACAGTTCAGCATACTGATAAAGGCGTTCGACTAAAAGAAACTTTTAAATTTAACGAGATTTTTAATTAAAAATAAAAAATGAATAAACAGATTATTACAGGATTTTTATGTGCTTTTATTATAGGTTTAAATGCGCAAACAAATTCCACTTATTGGCAACAGCATGTTGACTATACAATGGATATTGACATGAATGTTGAAAATTATCAATATGAAGGAACTCAAAAGTTGATTTATACCAATAACTCTCCTGATGAATTAACGCATGTTTATTATCATTTATACCCAAATGCTTTTCAGCCAGATTCTGAAATGTACCAATACTATTTAAATGTTCCAGATCCTGATAGAAGATTTGTGAAAAATGTTTTAAATCTACCTAATTTAAAACCTGAAGAACAAGGATTTATAAAAGTCAACTCTTTAAAACAAGATAAAAAAGCAGTAAAGTTTGAAGTAATAGGGACGATTCTTAAAGTAACACTTAACAAACCAATCCAACCAAATGAATCGGTAAGGTTTGATATGGATTTTTTAGGACAAGTTCCAGTACAAACAAGACGCTCGGGAAGAAATAATAAAGAAGGAGTTGCACTATCTATGACACAATGGTATCCAAAAATGGCTGAATATGACATTAGTGGATGGCAAGCAAATCCTTATATAAATCAAGAATTTCATGGAGTTTGGGGAGATTTTGATGTAACTATCCATATTGATAAAAACTATACAATTGGTGGTACAGGATATTTACAAAACCCTCAAGAAGTTGGTCACGGATATGAAGACAAAACAAAACCTTTAAAATTACCTAAAGGTGATAAATTAAGATGGCATTTTAAAGCACCTAATGTACATGATTATACTTGGGCAGCCGATGATAATTATGCACATGATGTTTTAAAAGGACCTAATGATGTTGATCTTCATTTTTTATATAAAAAAGACATTCAAAATATTGATGATTGGAAGTTGATGGAACAGGCAACTGTTAAATCGCTAGAATATTTTAATGAATTGGTAGGAGATTATCCATATAAGCAATACTCAGTAATTCAAGGAGGAGATGGCGGTATGGAATATGGAATGTGTACATTAATTACTGCCAAAAGGACTTTAGGAAGTTTAATTGGCGTGATGCAACATGAATTAGCGCATTCTTGGTTTCAGTTTGTAATTGCTACAAATGAGACTAAATACTCTTGGATGGATGAAGGTTTTACAACCTATATTGATAGCAAGGCATGGAGTGATTTAATATTAGAAACAAAAAATGTAAACCCTCATGCAGGATCTTATAGAAGTTATTTTAATGTAGTAAATCAAAAAAGACAAGAAGCGCTGGCAAAACATGCGGATAGATATATAAGTCAAAGAACCTGGAGTTCAAATGCGTATCAAAAGGGCTGTTTATTCTTAACGCAGTTAGCATATATTATGGGACAAGAAAACTTGGATAAAACTGTAAAAAAGTATTATCAAGATTTTAAGTTCAAACATCCAACACCAAATGATATTATGCGAACGGCTGAAAAAGTTTCAGGATTACAATTAGACTGGTATTTGAATGAATGGGCACAAACTACACATACTATCGATTATGGAATTAAGGTTATTGCAAATAAATCTATAACTCTTGAAAGAATTGGCGAAATGCCAATGCCTATTGATCTAACTGTTACGTATACTGATGGAACTACGGAAGACTTTTATATTCCGTTGCGTATGATGCTTGGAAGTAAACCAACTACGGCAACGAAATTAGAAAATTGGGCTTGGACTCATCCGACTTATACTTTCAAGGTTTCTAAGGATATAAAATCTGTTGAGATAGACTCATCTCAAATTATGGCTGATGTAGAGAGGAAAAATAATTTTATTGAGGTAGAGTAATTCTATCTTTTACATAAATGTATTGACATCCATTTTTTCTTGAGGAATAAAACCCTTTAAAATAAGCGCTAATCCAAAAATCATTAATGCAATACCCATTCCACGTTTAATTTTTATAATTACGCGTGGAGTTAGTTTTTTTCTAAGTTGTTTAGCGAGTACTATTTTCCCTATATCGGTAGCGAAATAAGCTATAAGAATGGTTGTGAAAAACCAAAAAATCCTTGATTCGTTCATGTCCAGTGAAGGTCCAATACCAACAATCATTAATAACCAAAAAGTCAACACTCCAATATTAATAAAGTTCAAGAAGAAGCCTTTTAAAACAAGCCCTAAATAGTTGTTTTTGGAAGGTAAGTCAAATTCTTTTTGAATGGTTTCTTTAGGTTGTTTTTGCAATGCCATTCCAAGACCATATATAAAAAGAATTCCTCCGCCAATAAAGAATAAGTTTGGATCATCTTTAATTTTTGTTAAAAATTGATGACTCCCATAATAAGCAAACAAGATAAAAGCGATGTCGGCAAGAATAACTCCCAAATCAAATACTATTGCCGCTCTTGCACCTTTAAGAATACTTGTTTGAATGAGCATAAAAAAGACTGGGCCAATCATAAATGCCAGTCCAAAACCAATAGGAATTGCTTTAAGAATATCCTCTATCATCCAACAAATATAAGATTATACATCGTCATAATCAATGGTTACTTTTTCGGTAGTTGGATGTGCTTGACATGTAAGTACTAATCCTTCTTCAATTTCTCCATCGGTAAGGATAGAATTTTTCTCCATTATTGCTTTTCCAGAGGTGACTCTACCTAAGCAACTGCTACAAACTCCTCCTTGACAAGAATAAGGTGCATCCAAATCTTTATCTAATGCTGCATTAAGGATTATATCTTTTTGAGACATCATAAAAGTAGTCTCTTCGTCATCTACTATTACTGTGATTTGAGTATTCCCTGAAGGAATATCAATATTTTCACCAGACTCTATTGGAGTTGTAAATAATTCAAAATGAATGTTTTCTTTAGAAATATTATTCCCAATTAATGCATTGGTAACTACTTCAATCATATTTTCTGGACCGCATAAAAAAGCCTCATCAAATGAAGTGTTTTGAATATTGTTTTTGATTAAAAAATTAATATTTCCATGGTCACATCTTCCAAAAAGAGCGTCTTCAATTTTTTCTTGACTATATATATAGTGAACGTTTAACTTATCAGAATATTGATTTAAAAGCACATCTAATTCATCCTTAAAAATTGTTTCTTTTTCTGACTTGTTTCCATAAATCAATGTGAAATTATTACCAGCAACTAATGCTGTTTTAAGCATTGACATTATTGGTGTTATTCCACTTCCAGCCGCAATTGCAATATAATTTTTATTGTTTTCAGGAATTAAATTAAACCTACCTTCAGGCTTAGAAACTTCAAGAATATCTCCTTCTTTTAATTCGGTTGTTGCATAAATAGAAAAGGTTCCGTTTTCAACTGCTTTTACAGCAACTTTTAATTCACCACTTTCTGGACTTGAGCAAATAGAATAAGCCCTTCTCACCTCATTTTCGTTTACTTCTTTCTTGATAGTTATATATTGACCTGCAATAAATTTAAATTCAGATTTTAACTGTTCTGGAATTTCGAAAGTTATTGATACTGCGCTCGCAGTTTCTTTAATTAAGGTCTTTATTTTTAGTTTGTGATATTGTGACATTCAATAAAATTTATGCAAAAGTATAAAACCTGCCATGATAATTTGTAACAATTCAATAACTTTACATACTTATTAAAAGTAAATCAATTAAACCAAACATGATTAAGCGTTTTTTAAACCTAGAATGGAAACAGTTTTTCCGTTCTTCTCATTGGCAAAAAAATATTGCAATAAAAATATTAATGGGTCTTTTTGGACTTTATATGGTTGCCATGTTTTTATTAATGGGAACAGGAATGTATTTTATTATCAAGAAAGCACTTCCTGAATCTGATCCATTTGTAGTAGTTACTAGTTTCATTTTTTATTGGTTATTAGCCGATTTAATGATGCGATTTTTCTTACAGAAACTACCAGTAATGTCTGTAAAACCATTATTGACATTGCCAATAAAGAGAAATCAAGTAGTTAACTATGTCTTAGGGAAATCAGCCACTTCTTTTTTTAATTTTTTACCACTTTTTGCTATTATTCCATTTAGCATAGTATTAATTAGAAATGATTATGACACTTCAACAGTTTTGATTTGGGCATTGACCTTAATCATAATTGTATTAATTAATAATTTTTTAAATTTTATTATTGAAAGTCTTTCGGCTAAAACAAGTTTGTCGTTTTTACCAATTATTGCTATTGCAGGTTCATTGTTTGCTTTAAATTATTTTGAAATTATTTCTTTTTCAAGTATGATTTCCAAAGGGATTATGGCAATAACTGCTAATCCAATATTATTGGCTGTTCCAGTATTAATTTTAGTTGGATTATACTTTTATAATTTTAAGATTCTTAAAGAAAGTTTATATGTAGATATTTCGGTTAAAAATAAAGTAGAAGAAGCAAAAACTACCGATTTATCTTGGACCAATCGTTTTGGCTCTTTAGCACCATTTATGCAGTTAGATTTGAAGTTGATAATGCGTAATAAACGTTCTAAATCTACATTACCTTTAATGGCAATAGGTTTATTATACGGCTTGTTCTTCTATCCACAGCCTGTTTATCGAGACATGGAGTTTATGTTTGCGTTTATTGGGATATTTTCAACAGGTTTCTTTTTAATCAATTTTGGGCAGTTTATTCCAGCATGGGATAGTGGATATTATAGAATGTTGATGAGTCAGAATTTTAAATACAAGCAATATTTGCGCTCCAAATTTATGTTAATGGGAATGAGTGTTGTAATCCTGTTTGTTTTGGGAATCCCTTATATTTATTTTGGATGGAAAATACTACTAGCACATTTTGCTGCTGCTATTTATAATATTGGAGTAAATTCTCATGTGATTATGTATGGAGGTTCGTTTAATAGAAAGAAAATAAACCTTGACCAAAAAGCCGCATTTAATTATCAAGGAACTGGTGCAGTACAATGGTTGATTGGAATTCCATTAATGTTAATTCCAATGGGAATATTTGGATTGACTAACTGGTTGGCAGGTTTTGAAATTGCTGTAGCGGTTTTAATAGGAATGGGCTTAATAGGAATCCTATTCCATCAAAAATTAATGGATATAATTACTGCAAAATATATTGCATCAAAATATAAAATGATTGACGCCTTTAGTCAAGAAAACTAATAAAGAATAAAAATGATACAAGTAAAAGACATTAGTAAAACATACGCAGGAACTACAGTTTTAACCATCAATGATTTAGATATTCCAAAAGGTCAAAGTTTTGGATTGGTAGGAAATAATGGTGCTGGTAAGACTACATTTTTTAATTTATTGTTAGATTTGATTAAACCAACAACAGGTAGAATTGAATCCAATCGTATTCAAGTTGATAAAAGCGAAGATTGGAAATCTTTTACAGGTTCTTTTATAGACGAAAGTTTCTTGATTGGCTATTTAACTCCTGAAGAATATTTCTATTTCATCGGAGATTTAAGAGGTCAGAATAAAGCTGATGTTGATGCATTTGTTAAACAATTTGATGATATTTTTAATGGCGAAATTCTTGGCAAAAAGAAATATTTAAGAGACTTATCAAAAGGGAATCAAAAGAAGGCTGGAATTGTTGCAGCGTTGATTGGAAATCCTGAAGTTGTAATTTTAGATGAACCTTTTGCAAACCTTGATCCTACGACTCAAATTAGGTTAAAACAGATGTTAAAAACATTGGTAGATAACAAAGATATTACTGTATTGATTTCTAGTCATGATTTGGGTCACGTTACCGAAGTATGTGAACGAATAGTTGTGCTTGATAAAGGAAACGTTATTAAAGACATCAAAACTTCTGAAGCAACCTTAAAAGAATTAGAAGCACATTTTGCTTTGTAGTAGCCGAAAAAAGTAGGTTTAAAACCCTTTTTCTGATTTAATTTGTATTTTTACAGCCCTTGACAATAAATTCAAGGGAAACAAGTTAAAAACATAACAAATTTTTTTAGATTGAAAACACCGTTTTTGAAATATATTTCTGTAGCATTTTTGATACTATTTATTTATAGTTGTTCAACAAAAAAGGATGCCTTTTTAAACCGAAGTTTTCATTCTATAAACACCAAGTACAACACTCTTTATAATGGTGATATTGCTTTTCAAAATGGTTTAGAGGAATTAAACTCTAAATACAAAGATGATTATTGGAAAAGATTACCAATTGAACCTTTAAAGGTAGATGAATTGGCTATTCCAGGTATTGAAACATCAAAGGATAATTCCAATGAATCTTTTGAAAAAGCGGAAGAAAAAGCTGTAAAGGCTGTTCAGAAGCACTCTATGAACATCAAAGGAAAAGAGAAAAACAAACAAATTGATGATGCATATTTGTTGTTAGGTAAATCCCGCTATTTTTCTCAGCGTTTTGTACCTGCACTAGAAGCGTTTAATTATGTACTTCGAAAGTATCCTACTGCCGATCTTGTCAACGAAACAAGAATTTGGCAAGCAAAAACTCACCTGAGATTAAAAAACGAAGATCAAGCCTATAATTCTCTCAAGTATTTATTGAATAAGCCTGAATTATTGGACGAAGAAACTCTTGAAGATGCACATACAGCGATGGCAATGATTTATACTGAAATGGATAGTATTGATCAAGTTGTTCACCATTTAAAAAAATCAGCACTTACCAACAATAATAGAGAGCAAAAAGCAAGAAACCTTTTTATTCTTGGACAAATTTATAGAGAAAGAAATCAAATAGATTCTTCACAAATTGCTTTTCAGAGCGTAATTGAAATGAAGAAAATTCCATACAAATATAGAATTCATTCATATATAGAAAAAGCAAAAAATATTTCTGAAACCACTGATAAAAATGAATTAATTGCGACACTTGAAAAATTAATTAAGGATCGCGATAATAGACCATATTTAGATGAATTGCATTATCAAACAGGAATAGTAGAGAAGATTAATGGTCGAACAGACGCCTCTAAATCGCATTTTGAAAAATCGGTGCATGCTAAAAATGCTAAAAGGTTTCAGCAAGGCTTGTCTTATGAAGAGTTAGGAAACATCTATTTTGATAAAGCAGATTTTGTTGCTGCAGGCGCTTATTATGACAGTGTTATAAACCTTTCCAAAGAAGATAATTCTAAAAGAATAAGACGATTAAAAAGAAAAAGACAAAATTTAGATGAGGTAATTGCTTTTGAAACTATAAGGTTTGAAACGGATAGTGTTTTAAATTTAGTTGCAATGACCAAAATAGAACAAGAAACATATTTTCAAGAATATATTGATAAACTAAAAGCTGCTGAAGAAAAAAATGAAGAAACGTTAAATTCAGGGTTTGGAACTTTTAATGATAATAGTTTTGATACAGGAAATGGTAAATGGTATTTTTATAATACACAAGCATTAGGATTTGGTCAACAAGAATTTACGAGAGTATGGGGAAATAGACCATTGGAAGATAATTGGAGATTATCAGACAAGAGTATAGTAACTAATGAAAGTCAAGATGAAGAAAACGCAATTGCTGAAATTGACGCGTCAAATAAATATGATTTAGCGACCTATTTAGATTTAATTCCTACAGATGAAAGTATTATTGATAGTTTAAAAGTAACAAGAAATGATGCTTATTATAATTTAGGACTTGCATATAAAGAACAGTTTAAAGAAAACGAATTAGCTGCCGATAGATTTGAAACCTTATTAACTTTTTCACCTTCCGATAAAATTGTTTTACCAACTAAGTATCATTTGTATAAAATTTATTCTGAAACTGACACTTTAAAGGCTAACAAATTTAAAAATGACATCACATCTAATTTCGGAGATTCTAAATATGCTAAACTAATATTGAACCCTAAATCTGTAATTTTTGATGCTGCTGATGAAAATTCGCCAGAGAATATTTATGAAAAAGTATATTGTGATTATGAAGAAGAGCGTTATGATGAAGTAATTACAAAAAGTGAAAATGCTATTAAATCTTATGAAGATTTACCTATATTGCCAAAATTCGAATTGTTAAAAGCCTATGCAATAGGTAAAACAAAAGGGTTAGACGCTTTTAAAAGCGCATTAGAATTTGTGAAATTAAATTATGCTAATACTGAAGAAGGAAAGAAAGCCGCAGAAGTAATAGAAACTATCGGCAAAATAAAAAAAGACTAACCAAAATCCCCATATATTATGTTTGCAGACAAAAAAAAGAATCCGAATCAAGTTTTAGAAAGAAATATTATTGCTTCTAATACAGCAATTACTGGTGATATAAAATCAGAAGGTGATTATAGAATTGATGGCTCGGTTGATGGAACAATTATTACTTCAGGTAGAGTTGTCATTGGAGCAAATGGAAACGTAAAAGGAATTATTGAATGTTCGAATGCCGATATAGAAGGTGTTTTTTCTGGAAAGTTGATTGTTACAGAATTACTTTCTTTAAAGTCTTCATCAAAAATCACAGGAGAAGTATTTATCAATAAACTTTCTGTGGAACCAAATGCTGTATTTAACGCAACTTGTACAATGAAATCTGGCGTTAAAGAATTAAATTCTGATGGAAGAAAAAAAGCAGAAAAAACCGCTTAATAAATACGCAAGATTTTCCGGAATTGCTTTTCAAATGATAGCAATAATTGGTATTGGTACTTATATAGGTATTAAAATTGATGAAAAATACCCAAACGAGAATGATATTTATACCTTGTTATTTTCTCTTGGTTCAGTAATCATTTCAATTTTATATGTTATAAGGCAAATTATTTCCGCATCAAAAGACAACTAGTAAATGAATCCGATATTTAAGAAACGTCAAACCAATTTTTTAATTCAATTAGTAACATTTACGTTATTATTGTTTTTAATTCATTCATATTTGAATTACCATTTTGTTAATGATGTTGAAACTTTTTTCCCACTTTGGCATATATATTTGTTTCAGTTTGTTACTGTATTGATAGTTTATACCTTGATTAATTATAAGAACTCAATAGGAAAAGAAGACGTGTTTAATACCTTTATTTTAGGCATGTTGGTAAAAATGATATTGGCTATTTTGTTTTTGTTGCCTTGGATTTTATCAAAGCCTGAAAGTAAAGGTGTAGATTTAGCAAATTTCTTTATTCCCTATTTTGTTTTCCTCACTTTCGAAGTCTATTCTGTTGTGAAATTTCTTCAAAAAAATGAAGAAAAAACTACCTTAAAATAGCCTTAAAATAATCATTTAAATTTAGTTTGTCATTTCACATAATGTATGTACATTTGCACCGAATTTAAAGTAAGGTATTCTTAATAAGAACAGAATGACATTTAAGACTTTTAGAACAGTATTATTTTCAGTTATATTTTTGGCAATTTCTTTTGAAGGATTTGCTACAGAAACTAAAGAGACTGAAGGAGATAAAGAGTTTGATGCAAAAGAGATGATATTACATCACGTTAAAGATGCACATGGTTTTCATCTTTGGGATTGGAAAGGTCATCCAGTTTCTATTTCTTTACCTATTATTTTATGGACCGATAATGGATTAACAACGTTTTCTTCAAGTAGATTTCATCATGATGATACTGGAAAAGTGGTTGTTGAAGCAAAGGGTGGAAAGTTTGTAAAATATCACGAAAAAATTTATCAATTAGAAGAAGGTGCCACATCACTTACTTTTGATGAAGAGCATCATCCTGTAGGGGCTTCAAAACCTTTAAACTTTTCTATCACTAGAAATGTAATGATGTTGTTTGTGTCTGCACTTTTGTTGATGATTTTATTTATTTCTGCTGCAAGAAGTTATGCAAAATCTAAAGATGGTGTTCCAACAGGATTGGCTGGATTTTTAGAGCCTTTAGTGGTTTTTGTTAGAGATGAAATTGCCAAACCAATGATTGGAGAACATAAGTATAAAAGATATATGCCATATTTGTTAACCATATTTTTCTTTATATGGATTAACAATATTTTTGGTTTAATTCCTATTATGAATGGAGCCAACTTGAGTGGTAATATTGCCTTTACATTTACTTTAGCGGTATTTACTTTTATTATTACAACAATAAGTGGTAATAAGAATTATTGGAAACACATTTTTTGGATGCCTGGAGTACCGGTACCAATGAAGATTTTTTTAATGCCTATTGAGATTATTGGAATGTTTGTAAAGCCAATCTCATTAATGATTCGTTTGTTTGCTAATATTACAGCTGGACACGTAATCATATTAGCATTAATGTCATTAATATTTGTATTTAAAACTGTTGCAATTGCACCAGTATCTGTAGCATTCTCATTATTTATTACGGTGATTGAGATTATAGTTACAGCGATACAAGCATATATATTTACAATATTGTCAGCCCTATATTTTGGAATGGCAACTGAAGAAGAACATTATTAATTAATTTTAAATTTTATAAATATGACTATTACTGGAATTGCAGCTATTGGAGCTGGTTTAGCAGCTATCGGAGCTGGTGTTGGTATTGGTAAAATTGGTGGATCAGCTATGGAAGCTATGGCGCGTCAACCAGAAATGCACGGAAAGATTCAATCTTCTGCATTAATTTTAGCAGCCTTCGTAGAGGCAGTAGCACTATTTGGTGTTGTTGTTGCTTTCTTACAAGGATAAAACACAATAAATACAGGGATAACGGTTGGTTATTCCTGTGTTTTTAAATTTAGAATTAAAAAATAAAATTATAAAGAAATGGATTTAATTACACCTCAGTTTGGATTAGTATTTTGGACAGCAATTACTTTTTTGATTTTGTTGTTTATATTAAGAAAATTTGCTTGGAAACCTATTTTAGGAGCAGTTAGTGAAAGAGAAGAGGGAATCAAAAATGCTTTAGCATCAGCTGAGAACGCTCGTAAAGAAATGCAAAATTTACAAGCTGATAATGAACGTATCTTGAAAGAAGCAAGAACTGAACGCGATGCAATGATGAAAGAAGCTAGAGAGATTAAAGAATCTATGCTTACTGAAGCAAAGGACGAAGCAAAAGCAGAAGCGGCTAAGATTATTGCACAAGCACAAGCAACAATAGAATCAGAAAAGCAAGCAGCTATTAGCGATATTAAAGGTCAAGTTGCAGAGTTATCAGTTGGGATTGCTGAAAAAGTAGTAAAGAAAGAGTTGGCAGGAGATAAAGATCAATCAAAATTGATTGAGCAATTATTAAAAGAAGTTACAATCAGCTAAAAAAATAGCAATGAGTAATAATAGAGCAGCATTAAGATACGCGAAAGCAATTTTAGATTTATCTAAAGATCAAAAGAACATTGATGAGACATATAACAATATGCAACTTGTAAATGATACTATTGCTGAAAATGCAGAATTGCAAACTGTTTTAGGAAGTTCGATTGTAAAATCTGACATTAAGAAGAGCGCTTTATTAGCAATTTTTGATGGAAAATTAAATGCAGTTTCTAAAGGCTTAATTGATTTGTTGATTTCTAATAAGCGTATTGCTGATTTTGGTACAGTAGCTTCACAGTTTGTAAAGTTATATGATACTGAAAAAGGAAAACAAATTGCAAAAGTTACTACTGCAATGGCATTAAACGACACTTTGAAAACTCAAGTGTTAGGTAAAGTAAAAGAATTAACAGGAAAAGAAGCAGTTCTTGAAAATATTATAGACCCTTCGATTATTGGAGGATTTATTCTTCGTGTAGGAGATATACAATATGATGCAAGTATTGCTAATAAGTTAAATGTTATTAAAAGACAATTTAGCGCATAAAAATTAAAAGAGAAATTTAGTTTTAAAAAACAAATAAAATGGCAGCAATAAAACCAGCTGAAGTATCAGCAATTTTAAAGCAACAATTATCAGGATTTGACGGAAGTGCTTCTTTAGATGAAGTAGGAACTGTATTACAAATTGGTGATGGTATTGCACGTGTTTACGGTTTAGCAAATGTTCAATATGGTGAGTTAGTTCAATTTGAAAACGGACTAGAAGGAATCGTATTAAACTTAGAAGAAGACAATGTTGGAGTTGTATTATTAGGTGCATCAACAGGAGTTTATGAAGGAGCGACTGTAAAACGTACTGAGCGTATCGCTTCATTAAAGGTTGGAGAAGGAATTGTTGGACGTGTAGTAGATACTTTAGGGAATCCAATTGATGGTAAAGGACCTATTGCAGGTAAGACTTTCGAGATGCCACTTGAGCGTAAAGCTCCTGGAGTTGTATATCGTGAGCCAGTTACTGAGCCATTACAAACTGGAGTAAAAGCAGTTGATGCGATGATTCCAGTTGGTAGAGGACAACGTGAGTTGATTATTGGTGACCGCCAAACAGGAAAATCAACTGTTGCTATTGATACTATTATCAATCAAAAAGAATTTTATGATGCTGGTGAGCCAGTTTATTGTATTTATGTTGCTATTGGACAAAAAGCATCTACTGTTGCTGGTATTGTAGCATTATTAGAAGAAAAAGGAGCCTTAGCATATACAACAATCGTAGCTGCTAATGCCTCTGATCCAGCCGCAATGCAAGTATATGCACCAATGGCAGGAGCATCAATTGGAGAATATTTTAGAGATACAGGTCGTCCAGCTTTAATTGTATTTGATGATTTGTCAAAACAAGCTGTAGCTTACCGTGAGATATCTTTATTATTAAGAAGACCTCCAGGACGTGAGGCTTATCCAGGAGATGTATTCTATTTACACTCAAGATTATTAGAACGTGCTGCAAAAGTTATTAATGATGATACTATTGCTGCTGAAATGAATGACGTTCCTGATTCATTAAGAGGAAAAATTAAAGGAGGAGGATCATTAACTGCATTACCAATTATTGAAACACAGGCAGGAGATGTATCTGCATATATTCCAACAAACGTAATTTCGATTACAGACGGACAGATTTTTTTAGATGGAGATTTATTTAACTCTGGTGTACGTCCAGCAATTAACGTAGGTATTTCAGTATCTCGTGTTGGAGGTAATGCTCAGATTAAATCAATGAAGAAAGTATCTGGAACATTAAAATTAGATCAAGCACAATTCCGTGAATTAGAAGCATTTGCTAAGTTTGGATCTGATTTAGATGCTGCTACAATGAATGTAATTTCTAAAGGTCAACGTAATGTTGAAATCTTGAAGCAAGCACAAGCAAGTCCTTTGAGTGTTGAAGATCAAACTGCAATTATTTATGCAGGATCTAAAAACTTATTGAAGGATGTTCCTGTTAATAAAGTAAAAGAATTTGAAGCGAACTATTTAGAGTATTTAAACGCTAAGCATAGAGATACTTTAAATACAATCAAGTCTGGAAAATTAACAGATGAAGTTATTGACGTTTTAACTAATGCTGCTAAAGAAATTTCGGCACAATATGCATAATTAATCATAAGCATTAAATAAGATTTAATACTTAATAATTATACACAAGTATGGCAAACTTAAAAGAAATACGTAACAGAATTACATCTATCGGTTCAACGATGCAGATTACTAGTGCTATGAAAATGGTATCGGCTGCAAAGTTGAAAAAAGCTCAAGATGCAATTACTCAAATGCGTCCTTATGCTGAAAAGTTAACTGAACTTTTACAAAGTTTAAGTGGAACTTTAGATGCTAGTGCTGGTGGCGCTTTCTCTGAACAAAGAGAAATTTCTAAAGCATTAATTGTTGCTGTTACTTCTAATAGAGGTCTTTGTGGAGGATTTAATTCATCGGTAATTAAAGAAACTATTAGACATGCTGCTGATGCTTATAGCGATAAACAAGTTGATATTCTTGCAATCGGAAAAAAAGGATCAGATTTATTAGGGAAACAATTCAATGTAATCGAGAGTAATACTCAAATTTTTGATGAATTAACCTTTGATAATGTAGCAGAAATTGCTCAAAAAGTTATGGATCTTTTCTTAGAGGGTTCTTACGACAGAGTTGAATTGGTTTATAATCAATTTAAAAATGCAGCAACTCAAATTACTCAAGTTGAGCAATTTTTACCGATTCAAGCAATTGAAGGAAGTAATAATGCGAATTTAGATTACATTTTTGAGCCGTCTAAAGAAGAAATTGTTTTACAATTGATTCCTAAATCATTGAAAACTCAATTATACAAGGCTATTAGAGACTCTTTTGCTTCTGAGCATGGCGCACGTATGACAGCAATGCACAAAGCAACTGATAACGCAAATGAATTGAGAGATGAATTGTTATTGACCTATAACAAAGCAAGGCAAGCAGCAATTACTAATGAAATCTTAGAGATTGTTGGTGGTGCTGAGGCATTAAATAATTAAAGATATTTATTATATATAATGATTAACCTCAAGAATATTCTTGAGGTTTTTTATTTTATGTATTTTTACTAAAATTTAAACTTATAATGGGAATACTAATTCTTTACGCTACACTTTCTATCTTTTTTTCCTTTTTATGCTCAATACTTGAAGCTGTACTATTAAGCGTTACACCTACTTTTATTAATGTAAAAAAGAAAGAAGGGAAAGCATTTGCAACAGAACTAGAGAATCTTAAAAAAGATGTTGATAAGCCACTAATTGCAATCCTTACGCTAAATACAATTGCTCATACTGTTGGCGCAATATTGGTAGGTGTTCAAGCTGAACAATTGCCATATAAATTTGAAATATTGGGCGTTAATATAGTTGGAATAGTATCAGCAATAATGACTATTTTGATTTTAGTTGTATCTGAGATAATACCAAAAACTATTGGAGCAACTTACTGGAAAGGATTAGCAAACTTCACTGCAAAAGCATTAAATGTGTTAATTTTTCCTTTAAAATGGACTGGTATTCTTTGGGTTTTACAACTTACCACTAAATTAATTGGAGGAAAAGGTGCGCATGGTGAGAGTGTTTTAAGTCGTGAAGATTTTACAGCAATGGCAGATATTGCTACCGAAGAAGGTGTTTTTCAAGAAAATGAAAGTTTGATAATTCGTAATTTATTGAACTTTAAAGATGTAAAAGCAAAACACATAATGACTCCTCGTACTGTATTAGTTATTGCCGATGAAACAGAAACAATCAGAGATTACTATGAACGAAATAAAAATTTTCGTTTTTCTCGTATTCCATTATATTCTAATAAGTCGGATAATATTACAGGATTTTTCTTAAAAGACGACTTATTACTTTCGTTAGTTGAAGGAAAAGGAGATGAATTGTTGAGCAGTATTAAGCGTGAAATAATAATAACTAGTCGTGATATGTCTATTCCTACATTGTTTGAAACATTGATTGAAAAGCGAGAGCACCTTGCATTGGTTGTTGATGAATTTGGTTCAGTAAGCGGATTGGTAACTCAAGAAGATGTTATTGAAACTTTATTAGGCTTCGAAATAATGGATGAAAGTGACAGTATTGAAAATTTACAAAGTTTAGCAAGAAAACGTTGGGAACAGCGCGCTAAAAAACTTGGTTTATTAGACGATAAAGTTGATGAATAATCACTTATGAATAAAAAGTTTATATATATCGTATTGTTTTTTATTTCCTGTTCAAGTGATGATTCTACTGAACGAGAAGAAACTTTAGAAAACAATAATCTTGAGATTAGATATAAAGGCTATTATCAAGTTTTTTTCGATCAACCATATCAAAGAGATACTTATACGAATCTAGCAATTACATCTATAACCGAACAAATCTCTTCTACTGAAACAGTTGACTTGTATAAAATAAGTGCATACTCAGATAATGATAATCAAGATTATATAAGTTTTAAAGTATTAAAGAATAGTGTTGGTAATAATGTATTATATAATGACCAATTTACTTTTAGGTCTTATGGTGCAACTTATTTGCCATCAAACTTAAATTTCAACGTTTTAGTAAATAATGAAGAAGAATTCTCAGCAAGTTTTTCTGGAGAATTAGAACATTGGTATGATGGAGAGCAAAGATATGTATACTTGGACATTAGTTCAGCATCAATTACTTTAGAACATTAGTTATTAAAGTTCATTTCCATCTTTGTCATATTCAAAATACAAATAGTCATTGTAAGGGAAACGTTGCATATGAATTTTCTTTACTTCATCAAATACTTTATTTCTAAACTGTTCCATATTTTCTTTTTCAATTGCCGAAATAAATAAACTATTTTCACCCATTTCATTCATCCATGTATTCTTCCAATCCTCCAATGTATAGTGTTCTTTAGTTCTTTCGGTAACCAAATCATCACTATCAATAGTTTTATGTGTATAAGCATCTATTTTATTAAAAACAAGTATAGAAGGCTTATTTAAACTTTCAATTTCACCTAAAATTTTATTTACTGATGTAATATGATCTTCAAAATTTGGGTGTGAAATATCTACAACATGTAATAATAAATCTGCTTCGCGAACTTCATCTAATGTAGATTTAAATGATTCAACTAGTTGTGTAGGTAATTTTCTAATAAACCCAACAGTATCGGTCAATAAAAAAGGAATGTTTTTAATTACCACTTTTCTAACCGTAGTATCAAGTGTTGCAAATAGTTTGTTCTCAGCAAATACATTACTTTTACTTACTACATTCATCAATGTAGATTTTCCTACATTGGTATATCCTACCAAAGCAACACGCACCATTTTTCCACGATTTTTTCGTTGAATAGCCATTTGCTTGTCTATCGTGACTAACTTCTTTTTCAGCAACGATATCTTATCTCTTACAATACGCCTATCCGTCTCAATTTCTGTTTCTCCAGGACCACGCATACCAATACCTCCTTTTTGACGACTCAAGTGTGTCCATAATCGAGTTAATCGAGGTAAAAGATATTGACATTGCGCTAATTCTACTTGTGTTCTAGCGTAAGAAGTTTGTGCTCGTTGTGCAAAAATATCAAGGATTAAATTTGTCCTATCTAAAATTTTACAATCAAGAATTTTTTCAATATTTCTTAATTGAGCAGGTGAAAGTTCGTCATCAAAGATCGCCGTTCCTATATTATTTTGCTCAATATAAGTTCGAACATCTTCCAACTTCCCGCCACCAATGAATGTTTTAGGGTTTGGTTTATCTAATTTTTGAGTAAAACGTTTTGTAGTAATTCCACCAGCAGTTAAGGTTAAAAACTCTAATTCGTCTAAATACTCTTTCGTTTTTTCTTCATTTTGATACTGAGATATTACAGCAATTAGTACTGCTTTCTCTGAAGTAACTTTTTTCTCATCAATCATTTAAAATCAAACTTAAAATAGGTTGCAAAGGTACAAATAAGTTAAACAGTATAGTTAAGATGATATTTTGTATTTTCGGTCTTTAAATAAATTTGATGTCAAACTTTTTTATAACCAAAGGAAAAAACAAGAATGCTTTTACAATTGCATTTTACAATTTAGAAAACCTTTTTGATACTGTAGATGATCCAACTACACTTGATGATGATTTTACTGAAGAAGGAAAACTAAAATGGCGCTTAAAAAGATATAAAAAGAAAATAAAAAAAATTAGTAGTGTAATTGAGCAAATAGGTATCGAAAGATCGTATTTTCCTCCAGTTTTAGTTGGCGTGGCTGAAGTTGAAAACAAGGACGTAATTAACGACTTAGTTTATTCTAAAAAGTTGCAAAATCATCATTATGATTATGTGCATTATGATTCGCCAGACAAGCGTGGAATAGATGTTGGACTAATTTATAACAAACAAGTTTTTGAATTACTTAACTCTGAAGTTTTCCCTTTATATGTTGATGATATTGACGGAGAACGAGATTTTACTAGAGACGTGTTATTAGTGCAAGGAAATCTCAATGGCGAATTTATTTCAGTAATTGTAAATCATTGGCCTTCACGAAGAAAAGGCACTGAAGAATCGGAATACAAAAGATTAGAGGCTTCAAAATTAAACCGAAAAATTATTAGGAGTTTGAGAGAGGTGGATGAAGATGCCAAAATAATAATTATGGGAGATTTTAATGACAATCCCACAAATAAAAGTATTCAAAATTTAATTCAAGACGATTTTTACAACCCAATGCAAAGTCTTTTAGCAAAAGGAGAGGGTTCTTTAAAACATAATGAAGATTGGTATCTCTTTGACCAAATAATATATTCAAAAAACTTTTTAAAAGAGCAAAAAGGCGCTCACCGTTTTAAATCTGCTGAGGTATTTGATAAAGAATTTTTAAAAGTATATAGGGGAAAAAATAAAGGTAAACCATTTAGAACATATATTGGAAAATGGTATCAAGGTGGTTATAGTGATCATTTTCCAGTGTATTCTTTTTTAGAAAAAAAGTAAATAAAAAAACCGAAGTGGAAACTTCGGTTTTTTTATGATTTATTAATAAGGCTGATTACTCAACTCTTACATTATCTATTTCGATAGTTGAAGAACTAGAGTTTGTAGAAGTATATTTGAAAGCAACAAATAAATTACCTCCTGCAGCAGCAGAAACATCTAATGGTCCAGAGTTTACCCAAGATGACCAACTTCCTGTATTAGAATCTAATGCAGGATTTAAAGCGATCCATGTTCCATCTGTAGTTGGATCTCCTCCAGCATAATCAGTTGCCATATAAACTTCAATATCAGGTCCGTTATAACGTTTCACATTATCAAATGAGAATACTGCACTAGAAACTCCAGATAAATCAATTGCTGGAGAGATTAACCAGTCTTCATTTTCGTTTGAACCTCCTGAAAAACCTGACATAGTCGCACTATTATCTGGATTACCAAATGAATTGAAATACCATTCTTGATCACCAGTTACACTATAAGCAGTCCAAGCATCAATACCTGAAGAGAAATCATCGTTAAATAATGGATCACATCTATCGGTACTTGTAAAGTCAACGTTTGTTGGGTCGTTAATAATCATTACAAAGAAATCTGCACGGAAATCTTTAGCTAAAACAGCATTAATATTTCCAACTTCAGAAGGAATAACTACTGATTTAAAATCAGCAAAAGTACTTGTTTGTAAGATAGCCTCACTCTCATCAGCACAGTTAAATAAATTTCTAAACCCATCAAATTCATCACTTCCTTCTCCAGCATAAGTTTTACCCATTTCACTAATTGCAAATTGCATATTTTGAACTTGTACAAAAGTATTCACATTATTTTGAGTAAAATCATCAGTAGTTATTACTTTAGGTACTATTGTAGCACTTTCAGTAGATCTCATAATATGATCGGCTAATAAAAATGTAGGAATATCATCAACATCATTTCCTTCTAAATAACCTAATCTGAAACGTCCAGGTGTAGAATTTAATGGATTGTCAAAAACACCATCTTCGTAAGTAACACTTAATCCGTTTAATTGTACATATACTTTTCTTCCAACTTCGTAGGTTTCAAATAATGATGTTTTGTTTACCAATATTTCGATACCATGTGTTGGATTTTCAGGTGAATCTTGAACAATTAATGATTTGTAGAAGTTACCTCCATAATCACTTGATACTACATAACCTTCAAAAACAAAATCGTTTTCAAATGTATAAACGGCTTCGTCATTGTTTTCATAGTTTTGAATAAATGCCTCTTTAACCGCTTCGATAGAAGAGTTTATAGTTACATTTGGTTCAACTTGCACAGCAGTAGGAGGAACATCATACTCATCTCCTTGAACACACGATACTACAGTTAATGTAAGTGTCGTAAGTGTTAATAGTTGTAAAAATTTAATTGCTTTCATTTTGTTTATTATTAATTTTTTTAGTGTTGTTATCTGTTATTAAAATCTGAAATATACATTCAAGTAATATGAAGTTCCATATCCATACCAATATTTTGAACCAAATACTGGAGTGTCACGTTCTTTATCGTCTCTTAAGGTTCTAAAGTTTGCATTTCTTGATTGTTCAAAGCCACCAGTTTTATATTTGGTATTAAAAATATTATTTACAGTAGCAAAAAATCCTACATAGTAGTCGTTAATTTTCCAAGATTTACCTCCAATGGCATTTACTAAGAAATAATCATCAAATTCTTCTTGTGCCAATAACTCTCTTGCCAATACTGGATCATAATCATTAAATACTTGTCCATCAACAGGATCAGAACTAAAGTTACTAGTTCTAGTAATTGGTGCTACATCAACATATCCATTAGAAAAATAGTTTGTTGTTGCTCCAAACCACCAATATTCAGGATCACGATACTCAAATCCAAAATTATAAGCTCTTTGTGGTCCTCCTGCTACATGATAATTTTTTAATGCTGATTGCCCAAAATCAATGTTATCATCAAAATCATCTGATGCTAAATATAAACTTGGATTGCTGTCATAGATATAGTCTCCAACAGCAGCAGCACCTTTCAATTTTATGGTTGGAGTTATTTGATATTCCATTCCAAATTCCAACCCAATATTTCTTTTGTCAACACCTGTTAGTACTTCCTGTACAAATGCTGCAGTTTCAGTATCACTTATTCCGCTAATTCCATCAGCATAAAAGAATGAAATTTCTGTTGCATCTTCAAACTTGGTATAATAACCTGTTAAACGTGCTTTTATTTTTGGCGTTCTAACGATATAACTGATATCAGCAGTGGTTACTTTTTCATCGGTTAAGCCTACAACTATATCGTTATTCTCTCTAGAATTAGAGAATGAATTTCTTATAGTTGGAGCCTTAGTTAAATAACCTGCGTTTACATCTATTAAATGACGACCAGATATTTTATAAGTCAATCCTCCCTTAGCACTAAAGTTAGTAAAATCTACTTTCTCAGATTTTCCAAATGAACGACTTCCAGGGAAACGACCATTTTCATACAATCCGTTTCTTTGGTAATCAGTTTGAGAAATTTTTCCCGCCACATAAAAATCAACTTTGTTGTATTTAAACTGTGCTTGAGCAAAGGCATCAACAACATTTGCTTCCATTTCAAAGTTATATCTATATTTTTCTCCTTCTTGTACCAATCTGTTAGGGTTTCTTAAATCATTTTGTGCTTCGTCAATAGTTTCAGAAAAAGAATCAACATTTAAGTATCCATTTCCTCCCAATAAGTCAAGCATATTGGCAAAATTTTTAGATTTTAACTTTCTGTAAGTCACAGCAGCATTTAAGTCGATATTGTCGCTTAATTCTGTTCTGAAAATAGTATTTGCAGTAATTTGTGTGTCATCGTTTCTATCTTCATATAAAGCATAAACAGAGTTTCCGTTATTAATATTTGCTTGATATAATGAAGCCCAGTCAATTTGACCGTTGTTTTCAAATTCGTTTTCAGCTAAATATGCATTGATATAATCTGGATTATCAGTATCTCTTAAGAAATAACTTGGTAGTTTTTGGTAATATGTTGGATCAGGATTAGAACCACCACCAATAATATATTGATTTCCAGAAGTATCAGTAATAAGACTAGTTCCTCCGTTATCTAAACGACTATTTCCTACTTGTCCAGATTGGTAAGCAAAATTGGTGTTCAATGTAGTTTTTTCATTGATGTCCCAATAGTGATTTAACATAACAACTGGCTCTTCAATAGTACGAATTCTAGAATTACGTTTTTCACCATCTTGATATCCCCAATAAGAGTTATATGTTCTGCCACCTAAATCAAATACCTCTTGAGTATTTGGTGAAGATTTACCTCTTCTATTTGGTGTATAAAATGCAGTTAAGTTTAAACTGTGTTTATCATTTATCTTTTTTTCTACCGATCCAAAAAATGAATTAGCATCATATAATGTTCCATCGTTATATCCTTCATTTCCATAGCGTCTTGAAAATAATACTGAATAAGCCCATCCATTTTCATTAAGCCCTGAAGAATAACTTGCCATTACTCTTCCTAAATAACTTCTATTGGCTGCGGCATAAGATACACGACCACCTTCACTATATTCTGAAGCACGCATCGTTACGTTGTTTGCTCCAGCAATGTCACCAAATGTATGCTCTGAAGCGGCTAAACCATTAGTAAAAGTTTGGTTACGCATTACATCATTTAAACCTCCCCAATTACTCCACTGAGGCCTTCCATTAAAGATTTTGTTCATCTCAATACCGTTGATTAAGAGTTTACCATTTTCGGAATTGTAACCTCTTGCTCTAAAGAATGTTGAACTAAATTCAAAGGCTGCAGCATTTAAAAATACATCTCTTGATGACTGTAAAAGTCCTGCAGTATTATCTGCTCCTCCTTCGTCTTCATTTAATTCATCATCTGTAAGCGTGATAACACTTAAATCTGTTTGAACACTCAAATCTTTATATAAAAGAATTGAGCCTAAATCTATTGTAGAATTCTCTACCACAGTCACGGGAAAACTTTGAGTTTCGTATCCTAAGTATTCAATTTTTACTAATTGACCTCCTACAGGTACAGAAACTAATTCAAAATCTCCATTTTCATCTGTGATTTGTTTAATAGTAGTTCCGTCAACGGTAATAGTTACTCCAACTATTGGACTTGAACTATCACTGTCCGAAACATTTCCTTTAACATTAGCTTGTGCATTGGCAATTATATTTATTGCAAATACAAAAAATAATGTAAAAATAATTTTCTTCATATTTAAATTAATTGTTTAATAGGCGAATTTTTCGCTTTGCAAAAGTACTAATTTAACTAACATAAAAATGTTAATTTACTGTGTTTTTTAGGTTTAGCCAATGTTAATTATTTAATATCAAGCATATTTTAACTGTTAATATATTTTTTGGCTCAAATATTGTACTTAAATTTGCGATACGTTATAAATCAATAAAATATGAATCGCTTTTTAATTATTTTCTTTTCAATATTCTTAATTGGAAATACAGTTTTTTCTCAGCAAAAAGAAAGTAAACAATATCAAATCAGAACCTTGGCTTTTTACAATTTAGAGAACTTATTTGATACTATTAATAATACTGCTAAAAATGATGAGGCTAGTCCAATGATGGAATTAAAAGGGAATAGATCTAAAGTTTATTGGGATAAAATTGATAAATTAGGAAGCGTATTATCTAAAATAGGTCTAGAAAAAGCAAATAATAGCCCAGCAATCATAGGAGTTGTTGAGATTGAAAACGACACTGTATTAAAAGATTTAGTTAAAGGAAAATATTTAAAAGATAAGCGCTATAGTTTTGTTCATTATGATTCTCCTGATAAAAGAGGTATTGATGTTGGATTGTTATATCAGGAAAGATATTTTAAACCAGTATATCATAAAAGCTATGAATTGTTAATTTACGATAATGATGGTGAAAGAGTATATACAAGAGATCAATTATTAGTTTCTGGATATTTAGATGGAGAGATGATACACGTAATAGTAAATCATTGGCCTTCAAAACGAGGTGGAACTCGAAGTATACCTTTTAGAGAAAAAGCTGCGGCACTTAATTTAAAAATTATGGCTGAAATTAGAGCCAAAGAGCCAGATGCTAAAATTATCACTATGGGAGATTTTAATGACGATCCTATTGAGTCTAGTTTTAAGAAAATACTTAAAACTAAGATGAAAAAGAAAAATGTTCAAGAAAATGATATCTATAATCCTTTTGAAAATATGTTTAGAAGAGGTTTTAATACTGCAGGTTATAGAGATAATATCAATTTGTTCGATCAAATATTAATTAGTTCTCAATTATTAACTACTACTAAAGATTTTTCAACTTATAAAATGCTTAAGGCTGGTATTTTTAATCCAAAATTTTTAATTAATAGTCGAGGAAGGTATAAAGGTTATCCATTTAGGAGTTTTTCTTATGGAGTATATACTGGTGGATATAGCGACCATTATCCTTCTTATATGTATTTGATTCGAGAAAAATAATTTACTTCTTATTTTTTTATTATATTTAAGTGGTGTTTTTAAAACACAACTTAAATTGCTATGAAAAAAATCCTAATTACTACCATAAGTTTTTGGCTTGCGGTTTTTGCATACTGTCAAAACAATCAAAATAAAACTTATAAAATTGCAACAGTCGCATTTTATAATCTTGAAAACCTTCTAGATACTATTGATGATCCAGATACTAAAGACGAGTACAGTCCTATACTTCAATTAAAGTCTAATAAATCAAAAGCATATTGGAATAAAATTGACAACTCTGCTAAAGTTATTTCTAAAATTGGTCGCAATAAATCTGGTCAAAGCCCTATAATTGTTGGATTGTGTGAAATAGAAAATGATGCAGTTATTTTAGATTTATTAAAAAGTGATTTTTTAAAAAACGAAGGCTATAGTTTTATAAATATTCCTTCATCAGACTGGAGAGGCATTGATGTAGTTTTGCTTTATAAAGAAAAGTATTTTGAAATATCAAATTTTAAAAGTTTCAAACTCAATGTATACAACCGTAAAGGATATAAAGTAAAAACTAGAGATCAATTATTAGTTTCAGGTTATTTGGAAAATGAACAAATTCATTTTATTGTTAATCATTGGCCATCACAAAGAGGAGGCGAAAAGAAAACAGAATATCTGAGAGAAAAATCTGCAGAATTAACTAATAGTATTATTAAAGAAATAGAAGAGGAGTTTAGTGACCCTAAAATAATTATTATGGGTGATTTTAATGAAAATCCAAACTCTAAAAGTTTAAAAAAAGTATTAAAAACTAAAATAAGTAAAAATAATCTTAATTCTAAGCATTTATATAATCCTTATGAAATATTGTTTAAGAATGGTATTGGAACCTTAGGTTACAGAGATAAAATGAATTTATTTGATCAGATTATTGTTTCTGGAAATTTAGTGACAAATAGCAACAATTTTAATACCTATAAATTGTTTAGATCTAAAGTTTATAATCCTAATTTCTTAATAACTAAAAAAGGAAAATATAAAGGATATCCATATAGAAGTTGGTCAAATGGTAAATTTACTGGAGGGTATAGTGACCACTTTCCAGTTTATATATATTTAATAAAAGAAAATAATATAAAAGAGCATAAATTTGAGTAAGCAACCATTTAGTCAATTTTGCGTCTATAATATATGATAAGATTACTGTGATTGTTAAATAAATGGCGTTTATGTTTTACTTTACGGTATAATCTTTGATGTATTTTGTATCTAATTTAAACTTTATTATTATGAAAAAAGCACTTTTAATTTTATTTATACTGCCATTAATTACTTTTGGACAAGAAAACTATGTGTATAATGTTGTTCAGTATGATGATGCTGATCAGGTAAGAATAAATTATAGAGCAGGAACAAAGGGAAGCCCATATTTATTCAATGAGTGGAAATCAGGTTATATAGTTGTTAATGACACTATTATTTCTCCTCAAGAAAAAGTCCAACTAAACCTAACCAATAATGAATTGATTATTGGCGCAGGGAAAAACAAAGAAACAGGTGTTGTTATCACAGACAAATCAGTTACAGGATTTGCTATTGTTAAAGATGCGAATACAAATCAAAAACTATTCTTTGCCAAAATTAATTCTTCTGAATTTCAAGACTCCTATAGAAAACCTAAGTTTTATCAAATAGTATCTAATCTTGAAAACAATAATTATTTAATAAAAGAAGAAACTAAATATGTATTTGATCCAAACAAAAGTAGAGGCTATCAAACACAGAATAGTATCCCTCAAGAATACAAGACCAAAACATACTATTATGTAAAAAATAAGTCAGGTAAGTATGTGAAGACAAGGTTAAGTAAGAAAGGAATTTTAAAAGCACTTAATGATAAGAATTCTGAATTAAAATCTTATATAAGTTCTAAGAGTTTAAAGTTTAACAACGAACAAGATGTTGCAAGGCTTGTAAACTATTATCACACTTTATAAAATATTATTTAGTTAAGGCTTGAAAATTATTTCAAGCCTTTTTTCTTTATAAGAAAACAATAAGCTTACTGAAGTTATTAAATAAGAATGAGTTTTTGTTTACCTTTACGGCATAATCTTTGATATATTTTGTATCTATTTAAACTTTATTTTTATGAAAAAAGCACTTTTAATTTTATTTATATTACCATTAATTTCATTTGGGCAGAATGATGATGTTATCACTAACGAGTCAGTTGCCAAAAGTTCTGATAACATTTTGATTAATTATAAACCTGATACAAAAGGGACACCATATTTATATGATGAATGGAAATCAGGTTATATTATTTTAAACGATACGGTTATTTCTAATCAAGAAAGAATTCAATTAAATTTAATGAATAATGAATTAATTATTGGCGCAGGAAAAAACAAAGAAACAGGCGTTGTTATAACAGATAAATCAGTTACAGGATTTGCTATTGTCAAAGATGCAAATACAGCTCAAAAATTATTCTTTGCCAAGATTAATTCTTCTGAATTTCAAGATTCATATAGAAAGCCTAAGTTTTATCAAATAGTTTCTAATCTTGAAAACAATAACTATCTAATTAAAGAAGAAACTAAATATTTATTCGACCCAAATAAAAGTAGAGGTTACCAAACGCAAAATAGTATTCCACAAGAATACAAGAAGAAAACTTATTATTATGTGAAAAATAAGTCAGGTAAATATGTAAAAACTAAATTGAGTAAGAAAGGAATTTTAAAAGCGCTTAATGACAAAACCTCCCAATTAAAATCTTATATAAGTTCTAAGAAAATTAAGTTCAGTAACGAACAAGATGTCGCTAGACTTATTAATTATTATTATACATTATAAGAATAAAAAAAGGCTTGAAATTTTTTCAAGCCTTTTTTTATTCTTCTTTAATATCTTTTAATAGTAATTGAAGTGAAGTAACTCCCTTCCAATGGTTTTCATCAATATTAAAAACCGCTTTAAAGGTTTTGCCATTGGCAATTAATTTGTTTCTATCTCCCAACCCAAAACCGATTGCATTATAGGTTTTTTTGTCTGCACCATTAATAAGGTTTAGTTTTAAGTGGCTTTTATCTTCTCCAACTTGTTTTCCATATCCGTTGTCTCTAAGTCCATCTGCCATAAAAACTGGACGCATATTTTGAGGTCCAAATGGCGCAAACTGCTTTAATATTCTTTGAAATTTTGGAGTAATATTAGTCAACTCTAATTCACAATCAATTAAAATTTCTGGAGTTTTTAACTTGTTTGGAAGTGTTTCACTAACAACTTCTTCAAACTTCTTTTTGAAGTTTTCATAATTTTCGGGCTTTAATGTTAATCCTGCGGCATATTTATGCCCGCCAAATTGTTCAATAAATTCTGAACACTGTTCAATTGCATTATATACATCATAACCTCTAACCGATCTTGCTGATGCTGCTAATTTATCGCCACTTTTAGTAAACACAAGTGTTGGCTTATAATAGGTTTCTATAAGTCTAGAAGCCACAATACCAATAACACCTTTATGCCAAGTTTCACTATAAACAACAGTCGAAACGTTTTGCTGTTCATTATTTTCTTCAATTTGTTGTAAAGCTTCATGTGTAATTGTTTTATCAAGTTCTTTTCTATCACTATTGTTTTGCTCTATGGCCTTAGCATATTCTAAAGCAGTTTCAAAATTATCCTCAGTCAATAATTCTACAGCATATTGACCATGCTTAATTCTTCCTGCTGCATTTATTCTTGGCGCAACAATAAAAACTACATCAGTAATTGTAAGTTCTTTTTTGTTTAACTGATGAATCATTGCTTTGATTCCTGCCCTTGGAGATTTATTTAAAACCAATAACCCAAAATACGCCAAAACTCTATTTTCTCCTGTAAGCGGTACAATATCTGCAGCAATAGCAGTTACAACTAAATCTAAATACGAAGCCAAATCATCAATGGTTTGACCTCTTTTTTCTCCAATTGCTTGTATTAGTTTAAATCCAACTCCACAACCACATAATTCGTCATAAGGATAATCACAATCATCTCTTTTAGGATCTAAAACAGCAACTGCTTTCGGAAGTTTTTTCCCAGGTCTGTGATGGTCACAAATAATAAAATCAATATTTTTTTTAGTTGCATAAGTGACTTTTTCAATTGCTTTAATTCCACAATCTAATGCTATGATTAATGAAAAATCATTGTCGTGTGCAAAATCAATTCCTTTATATGAGACTCCATAACCTTCTTCATATCTATCTGGAATATACGTTGCAACATTTGGATAAAAGGTTTTTAAGTATGATGAAACTAAAGAAACTGCTGTTGTACCATCCACATCATAATCACCATAAACCAAAATATTTTCTTGATTTTCAATAGCCTTTTCAATACGCTCAACAGCCAATTCCATATCTTTCATTAGATATGGATTATGTAAATCGGTTATAGAAGGTCTAAAGAATTTTTTAGCCTCATCAAAAGTTTCAATTCCTCGTTGAATCAACAATTGTGCAACCAAATCATCGACTGATAATGCTTTTGCAAGATGTTCAATTTTTTCTTTTTCAGGAACAGGTTTTAATGTCCAACGCATTTTTTATAGCAATTATTAATTAGGCGTTACTGTTCATTATATTCAATATTCACAGTTACATCAGTAAATTTACGGAACATTTCTAAAACACCACAATATCTTTCAACCGATAAATCAACAGCCTTTTGAATTTTATCTTTTTTAAAGTCCGTACCGAAAAAGCGATAATTAATTACTACATTTTTATAGATTCTTGGATGCTCATCTGTTAAATCTGCAGTAACTTCAATTTTAAAATCTTCTACTTCAGCACGCATTTTTTTCAATAATGATAATATGTCTAAGCCTCCACATCCTGCTAATGAACTTAGCATTAATGCTTTTGGACTCATCCCCCTACTTTCTGAATCATCATTAGGATTATCAATCATAAAAGATCCATCGTCGTGTTTTGCTTGAAACAGCATTTTGTCTTTCCAAGTCAATTCTACTTTTGCCATATTTTTATGTTTATTAAGTTTCAAATTTAAGCATTTTATGTGTCGTTTTTTTGTAATATTGTTTACAATCTAATTAATTCAAAAACTAGTAATCGAAATGCCATTAGTAACACCATTATCAGCCGAACATGACAAGGAAACACAAGAATTAGCAGAATTTTTTAATGAAACTTTAGGGTTTTGTCCAAATTCTGTGCTTACAATGCAACGCAGACCTGCAATTTCAAAAGCATTTATCAACCTAAATAAAGCCGTAATGGCAAATGAAGGAAGAGTAACTTCAGCCTTAAAAAGAATGATTGCTTGGGTGTCAAGCAACGCAACAGGATGTCGTTATTGTCAAGCACATGCAATTCGTGCTGCTGAACGATATGGAGCAGAACAAGAGCAATTGGACAATATTTGGGAATATAAAACGCATCCTGCCTTTTCTAACGCTGAGCGTGCTGCATTAGACTTTTCTTTGGCTGCTTCAATGGTGCCAAATGCTGTGGATGAAAAACTAAAAGAAGATTTATATAAATATTGGGATGAAGGTGAAATTGTAGAGATGTTAGGAGTTATTTCTTTGTTTGGATATTTAAACCGTTGGAATGATTCTATGGGAACAAGTATTGAAGAAGGCGCTGTAGAAAGCGGTAATCAATATTTAGGAAAACACGGTTGGAATAAAGGAAAGCATATTTAAATGAAAACAGTTTTAGGACAATTTGTTGATATTGAAAACAGAAAAATATTTTCTGCTGAGGTTTCTATTGCTGATGGCAAAATAGCATCAGTAATAGAAAAAAATCACGACGTTCAAAACTATATTCTTCCAGGATTTGTAGATGCTCATATTCATATTGAAAGTTCGATGTTGGTGCCTTCTGAATTTGCTAGATTGGCAGTTATACATGGTACACTTGGGACTATTTCTGATCCGCACGAAATTGCAAACGTTCTTGGAAAAGAGGGTGTTTATTATATGATTGAAAATGGCAAGAAAGTACCATTGAAATTTCATTTCGGAGCACCATCATGTGTTCCAGCAACTAATTTTGAAACTGCTGGTGCAGTTATTGATTCTGATGATATTAAAGAATTGTTGTCTTCTCCTGATATTAATTATTTGGCTGAAATGATGAATTATCCAGGTGTTTTGTTTGAGGACCAAGAGGTTTTAAAGAAAATTACTTGGGCAAAACATTTTAATAAACCTGTTGATGGTCATGCTCCAGGATTGAGAGGAAAAGACGCTGAGAAGTATATTGCTGCTGGAATTTCTACTGATCATGAGTGTTTTTCTTTTGATGAGGCCAAAGAAAAATTATCGCTAGGAATGAAAGTTATTATTCGTGAAGGAAGTGCTGCAAAGAATTTTGAGGCATTGATAGATTTACTCCCTCAACATTATGAGAACATGATGTTTTGCTCAGACGATAAACATCCAGACGACTTAATTGTTGGTCATATCAATCAATTATGTGCGCGAGCAGTTGCGAAAGGAATTGATGTTTTTAAAGTTTTGAAAGCCGCTTGTATCAATCCAGTGAAGCATTATAATATGAATGTTGGATTATTGCAAGAAGGTGATGTTGCGGATTTTATTGTAGTTGAAGATTTAAAAAATTTCAATGTATTGCAAACCTATATTAATGGTGAATTGGTTGCTGAAAACGGACAATCATTTATTGAATCTATTCCGTTTGAAAAACCAAATAATTTTAATGTTTCTCCAAAATCTATTAACGATTTTAGAATTGAAGGAAATTCAGAAAAAGTTAGAGTGATTGAAGCCTTAGACGGAGAATTGATTACGAATGAAATTCATGCAGAAGCAATTTTAAAAGACGGAAACTTAATTTCGAATGTTGAAAATGACATTTTAAAAATGGCTGTTGTCAATCGTTATCAAGACACAAAACCATCAATTGCTTTTATTAAGAATTTTGGATTGAAAAAAGGTGCCATTGCAAGTTCGGTAGCTCATGATTGTCACAATATTGTGGTTGTTGGAACTTCTGACGAAGAAATATGTAACGCTGTAAATTTAATTATCGAAAATCGAGGAGGTGTATGCGTAGTGAATGGAGATAATAAGAAAAACCTTGCTTTGCCAGTTGCTGGAATTATGAGTGCTGAAAATGGATGGAAAGCGGGAAAAGACTATCAAGAAATTGATGCTATGGCAAAAGAACTTGGAAGTAAACTTCGCGCACCATTTATGACACTTTCTTTTATGGCTTTACTTGTAATTCCTGATTTAAAACTCTCTGATAAAGGACTTTTTAGCGGACAAAAATTTGAGTTTGTGGATTTGCAGTTATAAGATTTTTTTAACTCTCCTCTTTAATTCAGGTAATACTTCTCTTTCAAACCATGGATTCTTAGTGAACCAAAATCGATTCCTAGGAGAAGGATGAGGTAACACAAAATACTTAGGTAAGTACTCTGGATAATTATCAACCGTTTCGGTTAATGTTTTTTTTGCAGTCTCTTTCAAATAATAATTTTGCGCATACATACCAATTAAAATAACTAACTCAAGATTTGGCATTCTGTCAAACAATTCTTGATGCCATTGTGGAGCACATTCTTTTCTCGGAGGTAAATCTCCAGATTTTCCTTTCCCAGGATAACAGAAACCCATAGGAATTATAGCAAACTTTTCTACATCATAAAATTCTTCATCAGTTACATTCAACCATTTTCGTAATTGTCTACCACTAGCATCATCCCAAGGGATTCCAGAAGCATGTACTTTAGTTCCTGGCGCTTGACCAATAATAACAATTTTAGAATTCTTATGTGCAGCAAGAACAGGGCGAGGACCTAAGGCCAAGTGTTCTTCACAGATTGTGCAGTTTTTTATTTCAGAAAGGAGTTTTTCCATAATTCGTCACCCTGAACTTGTTTGAGGGTCTCATAATTTATTATTGATGTGATTCTGAAACAAGTTCAGAATGACGTTAGATTATTTTTTCCCTCCAACAACAATCACAATCTCTCCTTTTGGAGGTTTGTTGGTATAATGCGCCAATACTTCAGTTGCAGTTCCACGAATGGTTTCTTCAAACATCTTAGTTAATTCTCTAGAAACAGATACAGGTCTATCTTCTCCAAAATATTCTCCAAAATGCCCTAGAGTTTTTACCAATTTATGAGGAGATTCATAAAATATCATCGTTCGAGTTTCTTCTGCCAATAATAAAAGTCGTGTTTGACGCCCTTTTTTAACAGGTAAAAACCCTTCAAAGACAAACTTGTCATTAGGTAATCCACTATTCACAAGTGCTGGTACAAAAGCCGTTGCTCCAGGAAGACAATCGACTTCAATTCCGTTTTCAATGGCTGCTCTAGACAATAAAAATCCAGGATCAGAAATTGCAGGAGTTCCAGCATCAGAAATTAAAGCAATAGTTTTTCCACTTTTCAACCGCTCTACAAGTCTATTCACCATTTTATGCTCATTGTGCATATGGTGAGACTGCATAGGAGTTGATATTTCAAAATGTTTCAATAATTTTCCCGAAGTTCGAGTATCTTCTGCAAGAATTAAATCAACTTGTTTAAGCACTTTGATGGCTCTAAAAGTCATATCCTCCAAATTACCAATAGGTGTAGGAACTAAATATAGTTTAGACATGTGTTTTCTTTATCAATGTAAAATTACGAAGAAAAATAACTAAAAAAATCTCAAATCTAAATTAATAGATTTGAGATTTTCTAATTTGTTATTTAAAAGAGTTTTACAATTTAAATGTTATTCCGCCATTAATTACTGTTCCGTTAAATCCAAACTGATTAACTTCCCAAGGATATTTGAAACGACCTCCAAGGTCGGTAACAAAATCACCTTTTGTATCAATTACGTCAGGATAAACATCTAACAAGTTATTTACAGCAAGTCTTGCAGAAATTTTATCTGAAAAGTCATAAGAAATAATTAAATCAGTAACTATTTTGCCTGCAAATGTTTGATCTTTATCAACATCTGTTGCATGTTGCCAAGTTACTTCTCCAAAATATGTGTTGTTTAAAGTTGCATTCCATTTATTTACTTCATAATCAAATCCTATTAACACTTTAGATTTTGGTCTTGCAGAAATAATTCTAGATTGTTCCTTACGATTAAAAATCTCATAATTGTTTGCAGCTAATAAATCCGGCGTAGCAATTTGTCCTTCAATTTTAGTTTCATTGAAGTTTGCCGCAAGTGTTGCTGCTAATTTCCCATTACCCAATTCTATGTTTCTATAATTAGCAACAAGGTCAACACCAGTTGTATTTGTATTCACAGCATTTACGAAAAACTTTAAACTGGTTATAGAGTTGTCTTGTAAGATTTGCTCCACAGGATTTAATGTTGAGTTATCGCCGTCAAAACCAATTTCACCTGTAAATAATACGCGATCATCTACTTTTACATTATAATAATCTACCGATAAAGATAAGTTAGATACTGGCTTATAAGTAATACCTGCAGAAATATTTTTAGAGGTCTCAGCAGTTAATTGTGGCACACCTAAACCATCTCTAATTACTGGGTCTACATTATTAAATGTACCTTGATTAGATACAGTTCCTCCTGACACTAATGTTTGAATATTACTCAAATAAATTTGATGTAAAGATGGCGCTCTAAAACCAGTACTATATGATGCTCTTATTGCTCCTTTGTCCAAAGAATATCTTCCGTTTACTTTCCAAGAAGTGTTGTCTCCGAAATCACTAAAATCTTCATATCTTACAGCCGCACCAAGTAAAACTTTATCACTTGGTTCAAATTCTACATCACCATAAATTCCATAATTATCTCTAGTAGCCGTTAAAGCATTTGCTGGTTGTAATCCTGGGAAAGATTGAACTCCACCTCCAGCATATGATTCAGGTTGACCAGCAGTCGCTTTAAAACGCTCTCCTTTAACTTCAGCACCAAATGCGAAGTTAATTGTTCCAAAATTTCTTGAAAAGTCTAAATTCATTAAGTTATTACTAAAAGCATAACCACCTACATTAAATGATGTCGGACTTGCTGCTCCTAAATCTGGATTTAAACTATTGTTAACTTCGTAATCAACACTATTTCTACCATGTGTTCCACTTAAATCAACATCAAATCCATGCATTTTCCATTTAGCACCAATAGTAAAATTGTTATCAACAACATCAGTTTCAAAAGTTGGTTGAAACCCTTGATATTCTGTTCCTGGAGAATGTAGTAAATTGTGTGGATCTGGCACCCAATAAGGCGCTCTATATAAAGCAAAACTTGTACCTTTTCTTGCAGCTACACCACCAAAAGAATAAATTTCACCATTTCCACTTTTAAATGGAAGACCTACATTGTAAAATGCATCAAATTTATTATACTTTGGTTGACCAATTGTCATTCCCATGTCAGGATTTTCAACCAACCAAGGATGTGTACCATTCAAAATATCATCATCACCAAAGATTACTCCAAATAGACCATCTCCTCCTGGCTCACCAGCTCTATTAGTTTCTTCTTGATCATAATACCCTAAAGTAAAGTTTAAATAACCTCCATTGTCACCAACATTGACAGCAGTATTTAAATCAACTCCAAAATTAAATCCATCACCTTCAGTTGTAACTCCTGCATTGGTATTAATAGTTGTATATTCTACATTCTTTTTTAAAACCATGTTTATTACACCTGCAATTGCATCAGAACCATATTGTGCAGAAGCTCCATCTCTAAGAACCTCAATTCTCTCAATAGCAGCTGCTGGAATACTTTTTAAGTCTACACCAACTTCTCCTTTTCCTGGAGTGTCATTAATATAAACTAGCGCACTTTGGTTTTTACGCTTCCCATTTACTAACACTAATGTTCTACTTGGCCCTAAACCTCGTAAATCAGCAGGGTCAAAATGTGCAGTTGCATCAGAAACTGTTTGATTGGTTGAGTTAAATGAAGGAATTTTATATGTTAACATTTTATCTACTGTTGGCTGCCCAGTGCTTTTTAATTCTTCAACTCCTATATTATCTATTGGTACAGGAGAATTTAAAATAGTTCTTGGTTTAGACCTGTTACCAACGATGACCACCTCGTCTAATGCCACACCTCCTTCAAGTGAAACAGTAATGCTTTCTGAAGAGTTGACTTCTATTTCGGTGGTTTCAAACCCAACAGAAGATATTTCTAACGTAACTGGAAAACCAGTAACATTAAATGAAAAGTTTCCATTAAAATCGGATGTTGTACCAGTAGTTGTTCCTTTAACAACAACATTTGCTCCTGGTAAAGGACTGTTACTGCCACTTTCATAAACAGTACCAGAAACAGTCTCTTGAGCGTAAATACTTAAAGGAAAGAAAACAATTAAAGCAATCATAATCCTTAAATAGTAAGTTAGTTTCATAATTAAATTTTAAAATTAGTATGTTGCAAATATGTAATAAAAAACTTCTTTAACCTAATATATAGTAACAAAACAGGCTATTCATTGTAAAAATGCAATTAGTTTTTAAAGTTTTTTTACGAATAATTTAAAATTTAAAAACCTTCATTTGTTGGTATAATAATTTGATTTAATCTATTTCTTCCAAAATTATCTTTATAAATTTGCAGCAAATTTTTTAAAGCAAGTTATGTATAGAAGTCATACAAATGGAGAATTGAGATTATCTTATGTCAATGAAGAAGTTACACTTTCTGGTTGGGTACAAAAAGTACGTGACAAAGGGTTTATGATATGGGTAGATTTAAGAGATAGATATGGAATAACACAGTTAATTTTTGATGAAGAACGTACTGACAAAGTTGTTTTTGAAAAAGCGAAAGAGTTAGGAAGAGAATTTGTAGTTCAAGTAAAAGGAAAAGTAATTGAACGTCAATCAAAAAACCCTAATATTGATACTGGCGAAATAGAAATTTTAGTTTCTGAACTGATAATTTTAAATACTGCTAAAACACCACCTTTTACTATTGAAGATGAAACTGACGGAGGAGAAGAGTTACGTATGCAATATCGCTATTTAGATATTCGTCGTAACCCTGTAAAAGATAGTTTGATTTTTCGTCACAAAGTGTCTATGGAAGTTCGCAAATACCTTTCTGATAAAGGATTTATTGATGTTGAAACTCCATATTTAATAAAATCTACTCCAGAAGGAGCTCGTGATTTTGTGGTTCCTAGCAGAATGAATGAAGGTCAGTTTTATGCCTTACCACAATCACCACAAACTTTTAAGCAACTACTTATGGTTGGTGGAATGGATAAATATTTTCAGATTGTAAAATGTTTTAGAGACGAAGATTTACGTGCCGATAGACAGCCTGAATTCACTCAGATTGATTGCGAAATGGCATTTGTAGAACAAGAAGATGTTTTAGAGATTTTTGAAGGAATGACACGTCATTTACTAAAAGAAATTAATGGTGTCGAAGTTGCAAAGTTTCCAAGAATTACTTTTGATGAAGCAATGCGCAAATACGGAAACGACAAACCAGACATCCGTTTTGGAATGGAATTTGGTGAGTTGAATGATGTTGCGCAACACAAAGAATTTAATGTATTTAACAATGCTGAATTGGTTGTTGGAATTGCAGTTCCTAATGGAGCATCTTATACCAGAAAAGAAATCGATAAGTTGATTGATTGGGTGAAGCGCCCTCAAGTAGGTGCTTTAGGTATGGTGTATGTAAAATGTAATGAAGATGGAAGTTATAAATCATCAGTAGATAAATTTTACGATCAAGAAGACTTAGCAAAATGGGTAGAAAAAACAGGAGCAAATGCAGGGGATTTAATCTGTGTGCTTTCTGGCGAAACAAATAAAGTTAGAGCCCAATTATCTGCACTTCGTATGGAAATGGCTGAACGATTGGGATTAAGAGACCCTAAAGTATTTGCACCACTTTGGGTAGTAGATTTTCCATTATTAGAGTTAGATGAAGAAACTGGACATTATCATGCGATGCATCATCCATTTACGTCTCCAAAGCCTGGACAAATAGAATTGTTAGATACGAATCCTGGAGCAGTAAAAGCAAACGCTTATGACTTAGTTTTAAACGGAAACGAAATTGGTGGAGGGTCAATCAGAATTCACGATAAGGAGACACAAGCAATTATGTTTAAGCATTTAGGGTTTACTGAAGAAGAAGCAAAAACTCAGTTCGGTTTCTTAATGGATGCATTTGAATATGGCGCTCCTCCACATGGCGGATTGGCATTTGGATTGGATAGATTGGTTGCTATTCTTGGCGGACAAGAAACTATTCGTGATTTTATTGCGTTCCCTAAAAATAATTCAGGACGTGATGTCATGATTGATGCTCCTGCTACAATTGACGATGAACAATTAACAGAGTTGAGTTTAAAACTGAATTTGAAAGCATAAAATAATTAAATCCTGCGAAAGCGGGATTTTTTATTTACTTTTATTCTCTATGGAAAAAGAAATTGAAGACTTAATTGCTGATTGGAATACTAATACTTATAAACTTTCATCAAAAAATATTTGGGGTGTTTCTAAAAAGTCTCCCTTAGAGTTAATGGATTTCTGTTTAAAAATTCATACTAAAGTTGATAAGAAAAAACTTCTAATAAGTTTAAATGAGGATACTGAATTTTTTACTGAGAAGATATTCGAATTAGAAATTTTCATAAAAACTCTTGAACATTATTATCATTCTGACATCACTAATTTTGACAATAAAAGAAATTATAAGTATCTCAACGAAGAAAGAAGTTATGTTGATATTGTGTTTGAAAGAAAATTAGAATATAAAAATGGAGAAATTATAATCCAAAATATTACACAAGAATTAATTAACGCTGAAGTAGTAAAAGAATATAAGAATAAGCAATATTACTCTAATGAATATGCTAAGTTTATTTTTAATCAATGCTCTCTTAATAATTATAATTCAGATATATTAGAAGAATGGATTCTGCAATATAAGACTAATGTGAAAGACGATGCAAGGTTTTTATTATTAAGTGAGTTGCCTTCTTTTTTTAAAGTTTTTTTTACATTAAAAAGCGATATTGAAAAGCTAGAATTTTGGATTAAAAAATACTTTGTAAATAATGCATTTATTTCTTTTAAAGAATATTTAAAAATTGATATTGAAAAATATGGAGAAGAAATAATAAATGTCTTTAGAAATTTATATTACAAAAAGAATCTAAAATCTTATAATTCTAAACTAAAAAAATCAATTAATTCTGAAGTTTTTATTCAAAATGAGATTAAAAGAGTTAAGGAGTTAATAAATAATAAACCAACATATGATTTTTCATTTGGAGACAAGCCATCTATTTATAGATCTTATAAAGCTCTTGTTGATGGTAATAGAGATTTTTTTGATGATTTTGTAAAAAAAGACAGATGTGGTGAAGTAGAAGCGATTCAGATGTTTATAGATTATTTGGAGAATCAAAATTTAAAAAATAAAAAACACAAAACTGTAAGAGAATTTATTAATTCTGATTCAGAGGAATTATTTCCTATAGAAATTTTTGAAAGCACTAAAGGTTATTTAAAAAAGAATGCTCAGCAAGTAATAATTTGTTATAAATATAAGGCTTATGATGCGTGTTTTGTTTTATTAAGAAAAATTATTGAAATTTTAATAATTGAATTGTTTGAAAAAGAAAAAATAGAGGATAAGATAATAGACGAAGATGGAAATTATTTTATGTTGAAAAAATTAATTATTTGTTTTCAGAAAGAGCAGAAGTTTAAAAAAATCTTTTCAAGAAATATAAATGAAGCATTACCTAAAATTAAAAAAAATGGTGATTTAAGTGCTCACAATAGGAGATTTATAGCGCGAAAAGCAGATATAGATAGATTAAGAGATGATTTTAGAATTGTTTTCGAAGAACTAATCCATTGCATTTATTAATCTCCTTTTTTCTCAATAGACTTTGTAAGTGCCGATGAAATAATTCCTGTTGGAATTGCAACAATACCTAGACCTATCATCAGCATAAAAAAAGTAAAAATTCTTCCACCTACAGTGATTGGATATACATCACCATAACCAACTGTAGTCAAAGTAATAATTGACCACCAAAGACTATCAAATATTGAAGAAAAATGTTCTGGTTGTGCTTGATTTTCAAAGTAATAGATTCCAACAGCCGAGAAATAAATGAGTATTAATGTGATGAATAAAAACAATAAAATTTCTTCTTTTGCCAATTTAATTGCCTTGGAGAAATGCTTCATCGCCTTGTTATAACGTACTAATTTTAATACTCTAAATAATCTTAAAAAACGTAAGGCTCTAAGTGAGCGTAAATCGATACCAAAAGAAAGATAAAAAGGTAAAATTGCCAGTAAATCTATAATTCCAAAGAAACTAAAAATGAACTTGGGTTTATTATCGGCAACAAAGATTCTTAGAAGATATTCGATGGTAAAAATGACAACACATATCAATTCTATGGATTGAAGTATATTTCTTGTTTGAGGTTTTAAATCAGGAATAGTTTCTACCGAAAAAGTAATAATTGATAGTAAAATCAAAAATTGAATAAAAATAGAAAAGTAGCGACTTCTTTTATTATCGTTTATTTCAACAATATCTTTGATTTGTTTTTTCATGCAATAAAAATAAAACATATTTTAATATCTTTATCAAATGCCACAATCCAAAATTTTAACACGTTTTCTTATTTGGAAGTATAAACATATTTCTGAACGAAATTTCGTTTATATTTTGAGTGTTTTTGTTGGCTTATTGGCTGGTTTAGTGACTGTAACTTTAAAAAACATTACCTATTTTATTCAATCACTTCTTGAAGGAAAATTTATAAAAGATTATCAAACAACGTTATATTTTATTTTTCCAATTATTGGACTTTTACTGGTTTTCTTATTCCAAAAATATATTCTGAAAAGGCAAATAAGTCATGGAATAACTTCTACCTTGTTTGCAATTTCTAAGCGAAATGGAATCATTGAGCGCTTTAAAATTTTTGCGTCATTAATTGCAGCACCAATAACTGCAGGTTTTGGAGGGTCGGTAGGACTACAAGGACCAGCCGTAAGTACTGCTTCAGCGATTGGTTCAAATTTATCTCAAGCATTTCATGTAGATACAAAAACAAGAATGTTGCTAATTGGCTGTGCTGCTGCTGGAGCAATGTCTTCAATGTTTAAAGCGCCAATTGCCGCAATTATTTTTGCTGTAGAAATTTTCACTTTAGACTTGGCTTTTACTTCTTTAATCCCTCTGCTTTTAGCATCTGTTTCAGCAGTAATTATGTCTTATTTGTTTCAAGGAACTGACGTATTATTAGGATTTGAATTGCAAGATAAATTTGAAATAAAAGATATTCATTTTTATGTTTTTTTAGGCTTGATGACTGGAATAGCATCGATTTATTTTACAAAAATGTATTTTTTCATCACCCAATTTTTTAAACGATTTTCCAACTCAGTTCATAGATTGGTAATTGGAGGAGTTGCTATTGGAATGATGTTATATTTTATTCCTCCATTGTATGGTGAGGGATACAATTTGATAAATAACTTGCTAGACGGAAATCATATTGCTGCATTGGGAGAAACACCATTTGACGAACATTTAGATAATATTTGGGTCGTTATTTTATTGTTAATGGGTGTTGTAATATTTAAAGCAATAGCTATGACAACAACTTTTGCTGCTGGTGGAGTTGGAGGTATTTTTATACCTACATTGTTTATGGGAAGTGCGCTTGGAAATGTAATTGCTAAAGTGATTAATAATATTGGGTTCGGTTTTCAAGTTTCTGAATCAAATTTTACGCTTATTGGAATGACAGGATTGATGGCTGGAGTACTACACGCTCCTTTAACAGCCATATTTTTAATTGCCGAAATTACTGGCGGATACGAATTGTTTGTGCCACTAATGATTGTAACAGCAATTTCATTTGCGATAACTAAATATTTTGTTCCAAATTCTATCTATACATCTGAATTGGCAAAAAAAGGACAGTTAATCACTCATAATAAAGATAAAAATGTGTTGATGATGATGAATCTTGATAAAATTATTGAAACCAATTTTAAAAAGATTTCAGTTGATGCAAACTTGGGAGAAATTTTAAAGAATGGTGTTGCTAAATCAACTAGAAATATTTTTCCAATAGTTAATGATGAAAATGAATTTTTAGGGATTATTTTATTGGATGATATTAGGAATATAATGTTTGAAACAAATCTATATGAAACTACAATGGTATCAGATTTAATGCATAGTGCTCCTGATGTTATTGATTACGATAACGATTCAATGGAACAAATAATGAAAAAATTCAGATATAGTGGCGCTTGGAATCTGCCAGTAATTAAGGATAATAAATATTATGGGTTTATTTCAAAATCAAAACTATTAACTGTTTATAGACGAAAATTGATTGAAGTTACCCATTGATTTTTTATAAATTTGCCTCTATGAAATATATAATTTCAATTTTAGCAATTGCCTCTTTTGGAAGTGTCATTTATGGCTATTTTTTTAAACCTGAATTTTCTGAAAAATTTATTGGGTTTGGAGCAGTTGGTATTTTCTTTATTGTAATACCATTATTTTCTTACTATAGATGGAAAGATAAAGATGTAAAAGATTATATGATTACTAAAGAAAGTTTAGATAAAATGAGGAACAAGGAAAAGTGATTTTCCTCTCAAAAAACTGTAAATTCGCAATTCACTCCTAATTAATCAAAACCTTGGCTAAAACAAAAAAAGTAACACCATTGATGAAGCAATACAATGCTATCAAAGCAAAGTATCCTGATGCTATGTTGTTGTTTAGAGTCGGTGATTTTTATGAAACTTTTGGAGAAGATGCTGTGAAATGTGCTAAAATTGTTGGTATAGTTTTGACAAAGCGCGGCGCTGGAAGTGAAACGGAGACTGCGCTTGCAGGCTTTCCACATCATTCTTTAAATACCTATTTGCCTAAATTGGTAAAGGCAGGATGCAGAGTTGCTATTTGTGATCAATTGGAAGATCCAAAAATGACAAAAACCATAGTGAAGCGTGGCGTTACCGAATTGGTTACTCCTGGAGTTGCTCTCAATGACGAAGTTCTAAACGCTAAAACTAATAATTTTTTAGCAGCATTACATTTTGGTAAAAAATTGATTGGAATTTCTTTTTTAGATGTTTCAACTGGGGAATTTTTAACGGCACAAGGAAATGCAGAATATATTGATAAATTACTTCAGAATTTTCAGCCAAGCGAAATACTAGTTCAAAAACAGTATAAAGCAAAATTTTTAGAAACTTTTGGAGATCGATTTAATCGTTTTTATTTAGATGATTGGGTTTTTCAATCTGACTATGCAATAGAAAGTTTGACCAATCATTTTAAGATAAAATCTTTGAAAGGCTTCGGTATTGATGAATTAAATGAAGGAATTATCGCTTCTGGAGCAGTATTATTTTATTTGTCCGAAACTCAGCACAAGAAATTAGATCATATTACTTCTATTAATAGAATTGCTGAAGATAATTATGTGTGGATGGACAGATTTACAATCCGAAACTTAGAACTCTATGCGGGAAATTCAGTAGAATCTGTAACGCTTCTTAATATTATAGATCAAACAATTTCTCCAATGGGAGGAAGATTGTTAAAACGTTGGTTAGCACTTCCGTTGAAAAATGCTGGAGAAATAAAACAACGTCATGAAATTGTAAAATACTTGATTGATACGGAATCATTTTTTGAAATAGCTACCTATCAAATTAATCAAATTAGTGATATTGAACGATTGATTTCTAAAGTGGCAACTGGAAAAATAAGCCCTAAAGAATTGGTATTGTTAAAAGACTCATTGAAAGCCATTTTACCCATAAAAGAAGCTGCTGAGAAAAGCAACAATTCGTTTTTAAAAAATATTGGAACAGAATTAGATGACTGTAAATTATTAATTGACAAAATATCGCAATCAGTTAATGATGATGCTCCTGTAAACATCAATAAAGGAAATGTAATTGCTGATGGCGTTTCTAAGGAATTGGATGAATTACGCGCTATTTCTTCTTCAGGAAAAGAATATTTAGATACTATGCTTGCTCGTGAGACTGAACGTACAGGTATTTCTTCACTCAAAATTGCCTTTAATAATGTTTTTGGATATTATATTGAGGTTCGAAATACTCATAAAGATAAAGTTCCTGAAGAATGGATAAGAAAGCAAACATTGGTTAGTGCTGAGCGATACATTACTGAGGAATTAAAAGAATATGAAACCAAAATTTTAGGGGCTGAAGAGAAAATTGGGAAGTTGGAGCAAGAATTATTTGCTAAAATGGTTCATTTTTGTCTGCAATTTATTCCTCAAATTCAAAAAAATGCGCAGTTAATTGCACAAATTGATTGCTTATGCTCGTTTGCCAAGACTGCAAAAGAGAACAATTATGTAAGGCCAGTCATTGATGAAAGTACAGATCTTGAAATTAAAAACGGACGTCATCCTGTTATAGAAAAGCAATTGCCAATTGGCGAAGAATATATAGCTAATGATGTTGTGCTGAATAGAAATCAACAACAAATAATTATGATTACGGGTCCAAATATGAGTGGTAAATCCGCGATTTTACGTCAAACTGCTTTGATTGTTTTGTTGGCTCAAATGGGAAGTTACGTTCCTGCTCAAAATGCTAAAATTGGTGTTGTAGATAAAATTTTTACACGTGTAGGCGCTAGTGATAATATTTCAATGGGCGAATCTACTTTTATGGTAGAAATGAATGAAACCGCGAGTATTTTGAATAATCTCTCTGACCGAAGTTTGATTTTATTGGATGAGATTGGTAGGGGAACAAGTACCTATGACGGAATTTCCATTGCTTGGGCAATTGCTGAATATTTACACGAACATCCAACTAAAGCCAAGACATTATTTGCTACACACTATCATGAATTGAATGACATGACAGAGACTTTTGAACGTATCAAAAATTTCAATGTTTCAGTAAAAGAGTTGAAAGACAATGTGATTTTCTTACGAAAGTTAGTTGCAGGAGGAAGCGAACATAGTTTTGGTATTCATGTAGCAAAATTGGCTGGAATGCCTTCTACAGTTGTGCATAAAGCGCAAAAAATGCTAAAAAATCTAGAGAAAAGCCACTCATCAGAAGATATTAAAGAAAAATTAAAGCAAACTCAGGAAGAAGACGTGCAATTAAGTTTCTTTAAATTAGATGATCCTTTACTTGAAGATATCAAAGAAGAAATTTTATCTACCAATATTGATATTTTAACGCCTATTGAAGCATTGATGAAACTCAATGAAATTAAACGAATGTTGACTAAAAATGGTAAATAATTTAGAACAAGGTTTTTTTGGTATTGGAATTCAAAATGGCAAAACTCCTGAAAACTTAGGAGTTTTATGGCGTTCGGCTCAAAATATGGGAGCGAGTTTTATTTTTACGATTGGAAACAGATATGCAAAACAAGCGTGTGATACACATAAAGCAACAGGTGCGATGCCATATTTTCATTATGAAAATTTTGATGATTTTTATAGTAATTTACCCAAAGGAGCAATGTTGGTTGGTGTGGAATTAAATGAAAATGCAGTTGATTTAGAAACCTTTGAACATCCGAGAAGATGTGTGTATCTATTAGGTGCTGAAGATCATGGATTACCAAAAAAAGCTATAGAAAAATCCCATCATTTGGTGAAGTTTAAATCCGAATTGAGCCTTAATGTTTCTGTTGCTGGAAGTATTGTGATGTATGATAGACAAATGAAACTTAATTTTAGTTAATTGTAGTATATTTGCCAAGCAAATTAGAATAATTGTATGCCTGTTTTATTTATTAGTGGACCAGAAATTTTCTTAGTACTACTCGTAGTAGTAATGTTTTTTGGTGCCGATAAAATTCCTGAAATTGCTCGTGGACTTGGAAAAACTATGCGTCAAGTAAAAGATGCTACTAATGACATAAAAAGAGAAATAAAAGACAGTGCGGAAAATCAAGGAATAGACACTGAATTTACGCGCGATATTCAAGACGGAATCAATAAAGTAAAAGACGATATTGATGATATTACTGGTCCAATTAAGAGAGGAATGTAATTTCTTATTTCACTCTACTTATTGTCAATCCATCACGAATAGGAAGTAAAACTGTTTCAACTCTAGGATCATCTTTCAATAATTTATTATATTCAATCAACGCAGGAGTGTCTTTATCTTTAGGTTGTAACTCTTCAATTACTTTGCCACTCCACAACACATTGTCCGATAAAATAACACCGCCATTATTCATTTTTTCAATAATTGCATAAAAGTAGTTTGAATAATTGCTTTTATCGGCATCAATAAATACTAAATCAAATTTAGCATTAATCGTTGGTATAATATCCAGCGCGTTTCCAACATATTGTTTTATTTGTTCTTTGTAATCCGATTTGTCAAAATATTTTTTTTGAAAGTCGAACAATTCTTCATTTTTATCAATTGTATGTAGCATGCCGTCTTTTCGCATACCTTCAGCCATACACAATGCTGAATAACCTGTATAAGTCCCTATTTCAAGGATGTTTTTTGGATTAATTAATTTAGAAATTATTGATAAAACTCGACCTTGAAAATGACCGCTTAACATTCTTGGAACCATTATTTTTTGCCAAGTTTCTCTACTAAGTTCTTGTAAAAGTTGAGGTTCGTCTTCAGTATGACTTACCACATATTGATCTATTTTTTCAGGGATAAAATCCATAATAAGTTAAATTGGATTTCAAAAATAAGGAAATAGAATTACTTTAACTTTTTCTGGAATTCAGATTCTAGTTTCTTTTTATCTTCTGTAGTTAAGCACCTGTTTTTTGCACATTGCTCTTCAGCATAGCCACCAAAAATTTTGGTTAGCAGTGTATTTTGCTTCGTATACATTCTGCAAATTTTACACCTTAAGAAATGAAGATTTAATCTTAATTTATCATACAGAGAGGCTTCACCATATTGATTTTTATCACATATAGTAGTTGCTTCATCACAAGAAATAAATAATTTACTCATCACTTCATTTAATTATTAAACCAGTTATCTTCCATACATCTTCTTAACTGTGTTCTTGCTCTATGGATGATAACCCATAGGTTTGACGCTGTTATATCAAGTTCCTTACATATTTCTTCAGTTTCGAAGCCTTGTATAGTTTTCATTTTGAATACCATACTATATTTTTCTGGAAGATGGTCTATACAATCTTCTAATGTATGTTTTAGTTCAGTATTTTCAATGTTCTTATCAGCATCGCTTGCCCATGAATTGGGAGCGCGTTCTTCAATCCATTGCCCTTCATTCTCGCCATCTTTATAAAAATTCATTCTTACCTCGGCCTTTCCTTTGGTAGAGTTTATTTTTCTATAATGATCAATAATTTTTCTTTTCAAGATGGATATTAACCAAGTACGTTCACTGGCTTTTCCTTGAAAATTTTTCATTGATTTTAATCCAGCGAAAAATGTTTCTTGAACCAAATCTTTAGCTAAATCATCATTATTAACTCGAGTAATCGTATAATTATATAGATAATCAGAATAGGACTGCACCCATTTTTCTGGAGATAAAGTATGTTTTGTGATTACAGACACTATTGAATTGGTTTATAAGTACGAATATATAAAATTTACTCGAAGAGTTCTTTAAAGTTTTTTATTTTATATATTCTACTTAATCCATTTGGAAAAGTATTCATTTTGTTAATGATATCATTGGCGTTTTTTTGTTCAGAAAAACTTGATTGCATTTGACTTTTTTCACTAGTATAATAAAAAGTATTGGTGTTGAAATCTACAAAAGGACAATAGTCAATACTTGTAGAATTTATTTTATTACCTAGGTTTTTTGCTTTCTCCCATTTTCCATTACTGTCTTTATAACTTATATATAAATCTGTTCCACCATTACTATCAGGTCTTCTATAAGATGAAAATACAATTATGTTTTCATCAGGAGAAACAAAAGCGTTAAACTCATAAGTTTTTGAATTTATCATTTCACTTAGCGGTTTGGGTGAAGTGTATTTTCCATTTATATATTCACTTAAGTATATATCCTCTTTACCTTTCCCTTCTTCTTTTTCGGCAGTAAAATATAAGTTTCCTGAATTAGTAACTGAAGGATAAAATTCATCTTTATCAGTATTAATAGGGAATCCAATATTTTTTGGTTTTGACCAAACTGACTTTAATGATGTTCGCTCAACAAACCAAATATCCATATTCTTTTTTGAATTATTTGAATCGACACTTCTATTGGAAGCAAAAAATAGTTTTAAACCATCAGGAGCTAAAAAAGGTTCTAAATCTTTATCTTTCCCTGAAAAAGAAGCAACTTTAGGTTGGCTCCACTTACCATTAATTTTTTTGCTTACTGCAATAAACGAAAACTCTTTTTTAAAACTTTCAACGGTAAAATACATTTCATTTCTATCATTAGAAATTGTAATATCTCTAACATTTGGAAATTCTTTAAATAATTCAGGAAGGAAAACTGAAGGATGGTTTTCTGTTGTGTTTACTTCATTCGTTTGCGCAAATGATAAGTGAGAGATTAGTAAGAAAAAAAGAATTTTGTTCATAATTAAGAATTTTAATTTGGAATAAAATTAATTGTTATCTCTCTTAGTCAAAATTTATTATGAAAAGTTTAACAATCAAATTTTCACTATTTTTACAACCTAAATTTGATAAAGAAATGTCTGTAGCAAAAAAGGAATATAAGCGAATTACTGTAAAATCATTAGTTGATATGAAGCGAAATGGAGAGAAAATCTCTATGCTTACCGCTTACGATTATACGATGGCAAAAATTATTGATAATGCTGGTGTTGATGTTATTTTAGTTGGTGATTCTGCTTCAAATGTTATGGCTGGTCATGAAACTACAGTTCCAATTACGTTGGATCAAATGATTTACCATGCAAGTTCGGTAATAAGAGCAATTCATCGTTGTTTGGTAGTTGTTGATTTACCTTTTGGGAGTTACCAATCCGATCCAAAAGAAGCGTTAAGATCTGCAATTAGAATATTAAAAGAAAGTGGTGCGCATTCTGTTAAAATGGAAGGTGGAAAAGAAATAAAAGATTCGATTAAGCGTATTTTAAACGCAGGAATTCCTGTAATGGGACATTTAGGTTTGACACCTCAATCTATTTATAAGTTTGGGACATATACTGTTAGAGCCAAAGAAGAGGAAGAGGCAAATAAATTAAAAGAAGACGCTTTATTACTAGAAAAATTAGGGTGTTTCGCATTAGTTTTAGAAAAAGTCCCTGCTAAATTGGCTCAAGAAGTTGCCGAAAGTATTTCGATTCCTGTTATTGGAATTGGTGCAGGTCCAGGCGTTGATGGACAGGTGTTGGTTACTCATGACATGATTGGAATGACACACGAGTTTAATCCACGTTTTTTAAGACGTTATTTAAATCTGTATGACGACATGACTGGCGCATTTAAAAGTTATATTGATGATGTTAAAAGTCAAGATTTCCCTAACGAAAGTGAACAATATTAATCGTGAAAATCCTTCACTTAGATAGTAATCATCCTTTATTGATACATCAACTCAATGAGTTGGGATATATAAACGATGAAGATTATAGTTCTTCAAAAACTCAAGTAGAAGAAAAAATTCAAAATTACAATGGAATTGTAATTCGAAGTCGTTTTAAAATTGATAAACAATTTATTGATGCCGCAACCAATCTTCAATTTATTGCACGTGTAGGTGCAGGATTGGAAAGTATTGATTGTGATTATGCTGAGCAAAAAGGAATAAAATTGATTGCTGCGCCTGAAGGAAATAGAAATGCTGTTGGCGAACACGCATTAGGAATGCTACTATCACTTTTTAATAAATTGAATAAAGCAAATGATGAAATAAGCCAAGGGAAATGGTTAAGAGAAGGCAATCGTGGTGTTGAGTTGGATGGAAAAACTGTAGGTTTGATTGGCTATGGAAATATGGGAAAATCCTTTGCCAAAAAATTACGAGGATTTGATGTTGAGGTGATTTGCTATGATATAAAAGAAGGTTTAGGTGATGAAAATTGCAAGCAAGTATCTTTGAAAGAACTGCAAGAAAAAACGGATGTATTAAGTTTGCACATACCTTTTAATGAGTTGTCTCACAATATGGTTAATAGTGAGTTTATAAATGGATTTGAAAATCCATTTTGGCTCATAAATACTGCTCGTGGAACTGCAGTTGTTACTGCTGATTTAGTTGAAGGATTGAAGAAAGGCAAAATATTAGGTGCTGGATTAGATGTATTGGAGTATGAAAAAGCTTCATTTGAAAACCTTTTTGAGAATGATATTTTGCCTGACGCCTTTGAATATTTAATTAATGCAACTAATGTGTTGTTATCTCCTCATGTTGCTGGTTGGACAGTAGAATCTAAAATCAAATTGGCCCAAACTATAGTTGATAAAATTAAAGTGAACTTTGATTAATGAAAAAAACGATTCTTACTTTTTCATTATTAGTTGTTGCCTTGTTACTATTGTTTCAAGTAAGTAAATACTCTGTTTTTTTCGGAAAAGTTTCTGTTGAGATTGTAACTACTATTGTTGCAATCGTCTTTCTTGTTCTTGGTATATATCTTAATAAAGGAAGTCTAAGAAAACTCACAAATATGACTTCAGAAATAGATAAAAAGAAGATAAAAGAATTAGAAATAAGTAGTAGAGAGTATGAAGTATTACAAAAAATTTCAGAAGGACTATCAAATAAAGAAATAGCAGAGCAACTATTTGTTTCCGAAAGCACTATCAAAACCCATGTTTCTAATTTGTTGGTGAAATTAAATGCTAAACGTCGAACACAAGCTATTCAAATTGCTCAAGAATTAAATATTCTCTAGTCTATTTGAATGATTTTATCTGTTTTATTGCCTTCACTATCAATTTTAACTATATAGATATTATTATAAACATCTTCATTTATCTTTTGATATTTGTTTTTTTTCAGAATTTGATTAACAAGAATAGGAGTTGTATTACTATGCCCAACAACTAGGATAGTTTTATTTTTATGTTTTTCAAGTAGTAAATCAATATTTAAAGAACTAGGATTATATAACTCAACTGAAAGTGAATTATTTTGAGCAATAGGCATAGCAGTTTCTTTTGTTCTCCAGTAATCTGTAGAATATATAATATCAAGTTTTTTATCAGCAAAAAAAGCGGTTAATTTTTCAACTCTCTCTAATCCTTTTTTTGATAAATGTGGATTTCTAGTACCATCATTTTCTTTTTCAGCATGTCTAATTAAATAATAGGTTGTTGAATTTTCATTTTTTTGAATACTACAATTGGTTGTAAATAATAAAATTGATAGAAATAATAATAATTTTGGTTTCATTTTGTTTAAGTAATCTTTCATAAAATTAAAGAAATTATACTTAAGTACTATAGAATTGGTACTTTAGTATGAATAATAATTTTCCTTTCTACTCTAGTTTTGCTTAAAACTTTTTAAATTTATACATTATGAAAAACTCGATTTTAAAATTCGGAGGATACAGTGCCCTTGCTGGCGGAATTATTTTTATGATAAGTCATTATCTTTTTAAGGATATTGATATGGGAACAAGAGAAATATTGGGATGGGTTTCTATTCTTACATCTTTATCTTTTGTTTTCTTTGGAATTAAACATTTTAGGGATCAACTTAATAATGGAGTTGTGACATTTGGTAAAGCATTACTTATTGGATTAGGAATATCAGCAATTGCAGGTTTAGCAATAGGACTTTTAGATATTTTTTATGTTACAATCATTAACCCTGACTTTTCTTCTGAATATATTCAATATACTTTAGAAAATATGAAAGAAACATTATCTGCTGAAGAATTTGCGATTCAAAAAACAAAGTTGTTGGAGGAAATGAAAATGTTTGATAATCCAACTTTTGCTGGAGTATTTATGTTTGCATTGATATTTGCAACAGGTATAATTATTTCATTAATTTCAGCATTAATTTTACAACGAAAATAAAATTTATATTATGACGTACGAAGCAGCTACACCAGAAGAATACATTGCTCAAATTCCTGAAGAAAGAAAAGCAATAGTAGAAAAACTAAGAGTAACAATCAAGGACAATTTGCCAAAAGGTTTTGAAGAGGGTATCAATTATAAAATGTTGGGTTATTATGTACCGCACTCTAAGTATCCTGATGGTTATCATTGTAATCCAAAAGACCCTTTACCATTTATGAATGTAGCTTCTCAGAAGAACTCTATCAATTTATATCATAGTGGTATTTATGCAAAAAAGGAATTGTATGATTGGTTTGTGAATGAATATCCAAAGCATTCAAAAAGAAAATTGGATATGGGAAAAAGTTGTATTCGATTTAAGAAAATTGAAGAAATCCCTTATGATTTAATTGCGGAATTATGTACAAAAATGACAGTTGATGAGTGGATAGAAATTTATGAATCGGCTGTAAAAAAGAAATAAAATGAAAAATAGAGTTACAGGAATTGGTGGTTTGTTTTTTAAAACTACTGATCCAAATGAAACTAAAGATTGGTATAAAAAGCATTTAGGTTTTAATACCGATAATTGGGGATGCACTTTTTGGTGGAAAGATGAAAACGGTAACAAATGCTCTACTCAATGGAGCCCTTTTACCGATAATACTGATTATTTTGGCCCTTCAAAAAAAGATTTTATGTTCAATTATCGTGTTGAAAATTTAGTTGAACTATTAAAAATTTTAAAAGAAGAAGGCGTAACTATTGTAGGTGAAATGCAAGAATATGATTATGGTAAATTTGGTTGGATCCTTGATAATGACGGTAATAAAATCGAATTATGGGAACCTATTGATAGTGCTTTTGAATAAAATATTACTTAGAAACTCATTTTTTTTTAGAATGAGTTTTTTTATTTAAATTATTATCGTAATATTGCAATATATAAATAACAAATGGGAGTTACCAAAAATCAAATATTTACTCAAGAGCAAAATGAGTTGTCTAAAGTTTTTAAAGTTTTAGGGCATCCAGCTAGAGTTGCTATTTTGCAATATATAAGTAAACAAAACGCTTGTATTTGTAATGATTTAGTTAACGAAATAGGTCTTGCTCAAGCAACAATTTCTCAACATCTTAAAGAACTTAAAAGTATTGGTTTATTGGATGGAGAAGTAGAAGGCAAAAGTATTTGTTATTGTATTAATGTAAAAAAGTGGGAACAGTTACAGCAATTGTTGAACTCATTTTTTAATCAAACAAGAATAAATTGTTGCTAAAAAAATTTAAATTAACACATCGTAATATTGCGATATAAATAATAGAAAATGAAAACAAAAGAATTTTTAAACAAGTTAAAATCAAATTCTACTAAAGAATTAATTTTTGAATATGCTTCTAATTTATTAGTTGGAGCAAATTATCACATTACAGAAGTTAAGAATGTAACTATCAATTCCGTAGATTGTGGAGGAAAAGAGAATAATTGGGAAGAAACAATTGTGCAATTATGGGAAAGCCCCAAAGAAATAGGTAAAAGAACCTACATGAAATCTAATAAAGCAATCGAAATATTTGATCGAGTAAATTCAATCAAACCTTTACTTCTTGACACCGAAATTAAGATTGAATACGGTAATAAATCTTTTCATACAGCAAATTTAGTTGTACATTCAATAGAAGAATTTAGTGATAATATTATAGTGAAATTGCATACAGATAAAACGCAATGTAAAGCTATAAACCCTAAAGAAAAAGTGAAGACTAGTTTAGCATCTTTATCGAATTGTTGCTAACATTTAATTGGGAGAAGAGGTGGCTTTTGCTGCTTCTTCTGCCTTTTTTTCCAATTCTGCCTGGAATTCTTCCATAACTGGTTTTACAGTACTTTCAGGAAGGTCAGCAATTTTCATAAAGATAAGACCGTCAATTGCATTATTAAATTTTGGATCTACATTAAATGCAACCAATTTTGCATTTTGCTTGATATATTTTTTAATCAAAACAGGCATTCTTAAATTTCCTGGTTCTAATTCGTCAATTACTTTGTCAAATTTATTCAAATCTGCTTTGGTAGCATCAAAAACAAATTCTCTATCCGCATCTTTAAGTTTAACTTTATATTCTTTTTTAGGATGAATATACTGAGCAATATATGGATCGTAGTAATGAGATTTCATAAATTCAATCATCAATGATTTAGAGAAATTTGAAAACTGATTCGAAATACTTACACCACCAGTTAAATACTCATGTTCAGGATGACGAAGTGTAACGTGTACAATACCTTTCCATAAGAAGAATAATGGCATTGGTTTCTGTTGATATTCTTTAACAATAAATGCTCTTCCAATATCAATAGTTTTACTCATCATTGAGTACATTTCTGGCTCAAATCGAAAAAGAGTTTGCACATAAAAACCATCCATTCCATACTTTTTATAGATATCAACTCCAAGCCCCATTCTGTATGCACCAACCATTTTATTGTTTGCTGCATCCCATAAAAATAAATGATGGTAATGTTTATCAAAGACATCTAAATCTATTGATTGGTTGGTTCCTTCACCAACTTCTCTAAAAGTGATTTCTCTTAAACGACCAATTTCATGTAATATGTTTGGAATTTTTTTGGCGCTTGCAAAAAACACTTCATAACTTTTACTTTCCATCATTCTATCTCCACCTTTCCTTAATTGCTCTACTTCTTTTATCATTTTTTCGACATTGCGTTGAGAAACAATCTCTTTAGGTTCTTTAGGAACTTTTAATGCCGATGTTGCAGCATCTTTAATAGATTTGGAATCTTTTTGGAATGGGTTGGCAAGCATATAAGTTTTCTTACGAATGAACTCATGAAACTCATCTATATTTTCATATTCGTTTTGATTCTTTACTGTGATAGGTTTTCCAACTCTTACTTTAATAATTCGTTGTTTTTGAGATAACAATTCCGAAGGTAATTTTGCAGTTCTGAACGTATCACTTATTTTGGATAACACATAAAACAAACGACTGTTTTTAGCATGAAAATATATAGGAATGATAGGTACATTTGCTTTTTTAATCAATTTAATTGCTCCTTCTTCCCAAGGTCTATCAATCACCAATTTTCCATCTCTATAAGTAGAAACTTCTCCTGCTGGAAATATTCCTAGAGGTTTTTCGGAACGTAAATGCATTAAAGCTTCTTTAACTCCTGCTACACTTGATTTGGCATCTTTTCGATCTTCAAAAGGATTAACAGGCATTATATAAGGTTTCATTGGCTCAATCCTGTGCAACAAAAAGTTCGCTATGATACGATAATCAGGACGTTTTTTTACCAATAATTTTAATAAGAGTATACCATCTATTCCGCCCAAAGGATGATTAGAAATAGTAATAAACGCCCCATCTTTTGGTATTCTATTTAAGTCTTCTTCAGGTATTTCAAATTGAATTTGTAAATCATCTAACAACGCATCAAAAAATTCTAATTCAGATAGGTGTTTGTGCTTGTTGTAAATTTTATTTAGTGTAGAAATTCTTAGAATTTTCATTAGTATCCAACCAAAAAAAGTACCCATAAATCCATACTTATCAAGATTTATGACATTTGCTACTTCTTTTGCAGTTACTAATCCCATTTTTAAAGTTTAACGAAAGCAAATATACAAATTCTAACTTACTACAATTTGTAAGGTCTCACGACTAATTTGTTTTAACAAAACAGTATTAGAGTTTTCAATTTTTGAAACTGAGTTTTCATCAAAATGCCTAATTGTATATAGCGTTAAGTTTTTATTGAAACTAATTTTATATTTAGATTGTATGGATTGATAAAACTTTTCAAAATTGTTAAATTTATCTTCAATACATACAGAGAAACTCAACGCAGAATTTTGAATTAAGTTTACTTTTAGTTTATAATCATGCAAAAAATTAAAAATATCTCTGATATTATGCTCCACCATAAAAGAAAAATCTAGCGCAGAAATTGAAATTAAGATTTGATGCTTTTTTAAGATATAACATGGTGTTTTTGGAATCAAATCTTCACCTTTTTGAACAGTTGTTCCTTTTTTAGAAATTGTATCAAACGACCGTACATGAAGTGGAATTAATTTATTTTCGAGAGGTTTTAGAGTTTTTGGATGGATTACTGAAGCACCGTAAAATGCCATTTCAATGGCTTCTCTATATGATATTTGAGTTAGTAATTGTGTATCGCTAAACGCTCTTGGATCGGCATTTAAAACACCTTCAACATCTTTCCATATAGTGACACTTTGGGCATTTAAACAATAAGCAAAAATAGCTGCTGTGAAATCTGAACCTTCTCTTCCTAGCGTAGTAGTATTCGTCCCGTCACTTGCAATAAACCCTTGAGTAATAGTTAATCTTGAAGTATTAATTTTTGACTGAATTTCTTTTTCAGTTGCCTTCCAATCTACTTTGGCATCTCGATAAGTTGTATCTGTTTTAATAAATTCTCTTACATCAATCCAATCATTTTCAATTCCAATAGTATTCAAATATGAACTTACAATTTTCGTTGAAATCAATTCTCCAAAACTAACCACTTGGTCATAAATGAAATTATAATCAGTCGATTTATTTTGAATAAAAAAGTCCGTTAACTGTGCAAATAATTGTTCAATGTCTAAATAAATAGAATGGTTATTCTCTTCAAATAAATTGCCAATAATTTGAGAATGGAAATTTCGAATTTCAGCAATTTTATTATTTAAATCGCTTGCTTTATTACAATATGATTTAATAACTTCTTCAAATGCATTGGTCATTTTTCCCATTGCAGAAATCACAATAAGTTTGTTATCAAACCCTTCGTGTTTTAATACTCTAGCAAGATTTTTAACTCCTTCAGCATTTTTTACTGAAGCACCACCAAATTTATAAACTTTCATCTTATGAATTATTGATTATAAAACTCTTCAAACCTTCTTCATCCATTTGAACTGTTTCCCATCCGTCCAATATTTTTGCTCCAGATTTAATATAAAAATCACGTGCAGGAGTATTCCAATCCAACACTACCCATTCAACGCGTTTCACATCTTGGTCATAAGCCTTGTGAAGCAATTCTTTATAGAGTGCAGAACCAACATTTTTTCCGCGAGCACTTTGCTTAACTATCAAATCTTCTAAATGTATTGTTTTCCCTTTCCATGTAGAATACCTGTAATAATAGAAAGCCATTCCTACAATTTCGGTTTCAGTTTCTGCAACAATGACTTTGAATAATGGATTTTCACCAAACCCATCTCTTTCCAAATCTGCAACCGTTACTATTACTGCTTCGGGTTCTTTTTCAAAAATTGCCAATTCATTTATCAACTCTAAAATTGCTTTACAATCTGATTTAACTGCCTTTCTTAATGAGAATTTCATTGTTTTAAACTATTTAGTTTTAAAAAAATACGATATTTGTAAACATAAGATTAAAATCGTTATGACTAAAAAGAACACAACCCTTGGAGAATTTATTATTGATCATCAAAAACATTTTAAATATTCCTCCGGAGAACTTTCAAGACTTATTAATTCACTTCGACTTGCAGCTAAAGTAGTAAATCATGAAGTAAATAAAGCAGGATTAGTAGATATTTTAGGTAGTGCTGGAGATACAAACATTCAAGGTGAAACACAACAAAAATTGGATGTGTATGCCAATGATATTTTTATGCAGACTATGACGAACCGTCAAATAGTTTGTGGAGTGGCAAGTGAAGAAGAAGATGATTATGTAGAAATAAAAAGTAAGAATGGAGGTAATAACAATAAATATGTTGTTTTGATTGACCCCTTAGATGGTTCTTCAAATGTTGATGTAAATGTTTCTGTTGGAACCATTTTTTCTATTTATCGAAGAGTAACTCCTATCGGAACTCCAGTAAAGCAAGAAGATTTTTTACAAAAAGGAACAAAACAAGTAGCTGCTGGCTATATTATTTATGGTACTTCTACGATGATTGTGTTTACAACTGGTCATGGAGTAAATGGGTTTACTTTAAATCCTGCAATTGGAACATTTTACCTTTCGCATCCTGATATGAGTTTCCCTGAAGACGGTAAAATATATTCTATTAATGAAGGAAATTATGTGCATTTTCCACAAGGCGTAAAAGATTATTTAAAATATTGTCAAGAAGAAGTAGGCGATAGACCTTACACATCAAGATATATTGGTTCTTTAGTTTCCGATTTTCATAGAAATATGATTAAAGGAGGAATCTATATGTATCCAACGAGTTCAAAAGCACCAAAAGGTAAGTTACGATTACTATATGAATGTAATCCAATGGCATTCTTAGCCGAACAGGCAAATGGTGTTGCAACTGATGGATATAAACGTATTATGGAAATTCAACCTACAGAATTACATCAACGTGTACCTCTTTTTTGTGGAAGTAAAAATATGGTTAAAGATGCAGAATCTTTTATGGCAAAGTATCCTGAAGATGCTAACTATTAAACTATCATTTTTTCAAATACCTTTATAAGAACAATCAATTTCCAAGTGTGCAATTTGTTCAGTATCTTTGAGCAAGAAATAATGTTTAATCTATTAAAATAATATTAATATGGCTTTTGAATTACCAAAACTAGGATATGCATATGATGCACTAGAACCACATATTGATGCGAGAACAATGGAAATACACCATTCTAAGCATCACAACGGATATACAACTAAGTTAAACGCAGCAATTGAGGGGACTGACCTTGAAGGAAAGTCAATTGAAGATATTTTATCAAACCTTGATATGAATAATGCTGGTGTAAGAAATAATGGAGGAGGTTTTTACAATCACTCTTTATTTTGGGATGTAATGAATCCTGAAGGAAAAGGATATTTGTCTGGAGAATTAAAAGATGCAATTGAGGCTGCTTATGGAAGTGTTGACGCTTTTAAAGATGCATTTGCAAAGGCTGCTGGAACTCGTTTCGGTTCTGGTTGGGCTTGGTTATGTGTTCACAAAGGCGGAAAAGTTGAAGTTTGTTCTACACCAAATCAAGACAATCCATTAATGCCTGGAGTTTCTTGTGGAGGAACACCAATTTTAGGATTAGATGTTTGGGAACATGCTTATTATTTAAACTATCAAAACAGAAGACCTGACTACGTACAAGCATTCTTTAATGTGATTAACTGGAATGAAGTTGAAAGACGTTATGCTGAAGCGAAGTAAGTAACAACTTATAAATAAAAAAGCCTCCAAATTTGGAGGCTTTTTATTTAAATTTATTAATAAGCCCTTTCAGTTCTTCCTTCATAAAAATTCATAAAGGCTGCATTTACAACTCTATTTCCTCCAACAGTTGGATAATCGCCAGTAAAATACCAATCTCCTGTATGATTAGGACAAGCCTTATGAAGATTATCAACTGTTTGATAAATTACTTCAACATCGCTTTTAATAGCTTCTGTTTTTAGCATTTCGGCTATTTTATCTGAAATTTCTTCATCAGTAAATGGCGCGTATATTTCTTTTACAAAGTTTTGAATTTCTGAATCTTGTAACTCCTTTTGATTTTTACATTTTTCGTAAACTTCATCAACAATATGATATTGCTTTGTATCATGTAATAATTCTAAGGCTGCTCTAAAAGCAATAAAATCTCCAATTTTAGCCATGTCAATTCCATAGCAATCAGGATAACGAATTTGAGGTGCTGAAGAAACTACAATAATTTTCTTTGGATTTAATCGGTCCAAAATTTTAATGATACTTTTTTTCAACGTAGTACCTCTTACAATACTATCATCAATAATTACTAGATTATCAGTAGATTTTACTACTCCATAAGTAACGTCATAAACATGCGCTACTAGGTCATCTCTAGAATTATCATCGGCAATAAAAGTCCTAAGTTTAACATCTTTTACTGCAATTTTATCCATTCGTGCTCTTATTGATAATATATCTTTTACTCGTTGAGCCGAAAGTTGATGATTTCCTTCCAATAAAATTTCAGTTTTGCGTTTGTTTAGAAAATCTTCAGCTGCTTCAAACATGCCGTAAAAAGAAGTTTCAGCAGTATTTGGAATAAATGAAAATACCGTGTTTTCTATATCATTATCAATTCGTTTTAATATTTGAGGAAATACATTTTTACCTAAGTCTTTTCTTTCTTGATAGATGCCTGCATCACTTCCTCTAGAAAAATAAATACGTTCAAACGAACATGATTTTTTTGGTAATTGCTCAAGAATTGGTTTGATTTTAGTTTCACCACTACGTTTAACAATTAACGCGTGCCCTCGTTCTAATTCTTGAACTTTATCAATATCAACATTAAAAACAGTTTGAATCACTGGCCTTTCAGATGCTACAACCACAATTTCATCATCTTGGTAATAAAATGCTGGGCGAATTCCTGCAGGATCTCTTAATACAAATGAATCTCCATGACCAATGAGTCCAGCCATTGCATAACCACCATCCCAACTTTTCGAAGCTCTTTTTAACACTTTATGAACTTTCAATTTTTTGGCAATTATTTCTGAGGCATCTTTTTTATTGATTCCTTCTTTCTTGCATTTTTGATAAATTTTTTGAACCTCATCATCCAAGAAATGACCAATTTTTTCCATCACAGTAACTGTATCTGTGTTTTCTTTTGGATGTTGTCCTAACTCTACTAATTCTTGCATTATTTGATTAGAATTAGTTAGGTTAAAATTTCCGGCAACGATTAAGTTTTTATGTTTCCAGTTATTTTGTCTTAAAAATGGGTGAACACTCTCAATACTATTTTTTCCAAAAGTCCCATAACGCACATGACCTAAATACAATTCGCCTAAATATGGCATATTTTGTTTTTGCCAATCAATATTATCTTTTTGATTAGGATTGTTTTCTAAAACAGTATTTAGACGTTCATTGATTTGCCCAAATATATCTTGAATCGGCTGCGCTTGATTTGATCGAACTCTACTTATGTAGCGTTGTCCAGGCTCCATGTCAAATTTAATACTTGCAAATCCAGCACCATCTTGGCCTCGATTATGTTGCTTTTCCATCAACAAGTACATTTTATTAATTCCGTAAAAAGAAGAACCATACTTCTTTTTGTAATATTCAAGAGGCTTTTTAAGTCTTAAAAGTGCAATTCCACATTCGTGCTTTATAGCGTCACTCATTTTGAATTGGGTTATTTTTAGGTTGTATAAAAATAAAAAAATCCGCGTTTTTAGCGCGGATTTTTTTTAAGATAATTCTATATCAAATTGTGTTAATTCTTTAAAAGATTGTAAGCGACTTCTCACTTCATCTCCAGTTAATTCTTCCATTCGTTTTGTGCCAAACTTTTCAACACAAAAGGATGCCAAATTTGATCCGTAGATAATAGCATTTTTCATGTTTTCAAATGAAATATCTTCGGTTTTGGCTAAATATCCGCAGAAACCTCCAGCAAAAGTATCGCCTGCTCCTGTAGGATCAAAAACTTCAGCCAATGGTAATGCTGGCGCATAGAACATTTTTCCTTCGTTAAATAATAACGCACCATGTTCTCCTTTTTTAATTACCACATATTTTGGTCCCATTTTATGAATTTTCTTAGCAGCATTTACCAAAGAATATTCTCCACTCAATTGCCTTGCTTCTTCGTCATTAATCGTAATAACATCAACACGTTTAAGTACATCGTGTAATTCGTTTAATGCAATATCCATCCAAAAGTTCATAGTATCAAGTACGACTAATTTTGGCCTTTCATTCATTTGATCTAAAACAGAGGCTTGCGTTAATGGATGTAAATTTCCAAGCATCACAATTCCAGCATCTTTAAAACTATCAGGAACTACTGGTTTAAAGTTTTCTAATACATTTAATTCGGTAATTAATGTATCTCTAGAATTCATATCATTATGGTATTTACCACTCCAAAAGAATGTTTTTCCTTCTTTTATGATTTCTACACCATCCGTATTAATCCCTTTAGAATTCATCATATCTAAATATGATTGTGGAAAATCTCCACCAACAACTGAAACAACTCCAGTTTTTACACCAAACTGTGAAGCCGCTAAACCAACAAAAGTACCAGAACCTCCTAGGATTTTATCAGTTTTCCCAAACGGAGTTTCAATAGCGTCAAAAGCAACCGTTCCTACTGCTAATAATTTACTCATTTCTTAATTTTTATCAGTAATTTTGCACGATAATTGTACAAAACGTTTGTGAAGTGCAAAAATAAGTTTAAAAAATGACTATCAAAGAAATACAAGAAGAAATTATTGACGAATTTTCAATGTTTGATGATTGGATGGAGCGTTATGAATATATCATTGAACTTGGAAAATCACTACCTTTGATTGAAGAAGAAAATAAGGTTGATGAGAATATAATTAAAGGCTGTCAATCAAAAGTTTGGATACATTCTGAAATTGATGATGATAAGGTTATTTTTACTGCTGATAGTGACGCCATTTTAACAAAAGGAATTGTTGCGTTGATATTAAGAGTATATTCAAATCAATTGCCAAAAGATATTTTGGATACCGATACTGAATTTATAAACCAAATTGGATTGAAAGAACATTTATCTCCTACTAGAGCAAATGGATTAGTAGCAATGATAAAGCAAATAAAATTATATGCATTGGCATATCAATCAAAATTAGCATAAAAAAGAAATATTAGAATTATGACACAAGATGATGCACAAAATATAGGTGATAAAATAGTTGAGAAGTTGAAAACAATTTTTGATCCAGAAATTCCAGTTGATATATACGAATTGGGTTTGATATATGATGTAATGGTGAGTGAAGATAATGATGTAAAGATATTGATGACATTAACATCTCCTAATTGCCCTGTTGCAGAAACACTTCCTGTAGAGGTAGAAGAGAAAGTTAAAACACTTGAAGAAGTAAGAGATGCCGAAGTTGAAATTACGTTTGATCCGACTTGGACTCAAGAAATGATGAGTGAAGAGGCAAAATTAGAATTAGGGTTTTTATAAATTATGGCTGATGAAATAGTAAATAGAGTTGCAAATAGTAAACTAGTTACTATTGACCTTGAAGATTATTATCCTCAAGGAGAAAGAGTATTATTGGATATTAAACAATGGTTATTTCAAGAATTAATACTCAAAGAAAAAGATTTTAGAACATCAATAAATCAACATGATTGGTCACAATACAAAGATACTTTTGTTGCTTTAACTTGTTCTTCTGATGCCATTATTCCATCTTGGGCTTATTTATTGATTACTACTAAATTGATTTCCATTGCCAAAAAAGTTGTTGTAGGTAATTTAACTGACCTAGAAAACGCTATCTTTCAAGAAATCATTACTAATATGGATGTAACTAATTTTATCGATAAGCCTATTATTATTAAAGGTTGCTCTGATAAATTTATTCCAGAATCTTCTTATGTGCAGTTGGTTACTAAACTTACACCAATTGCTAAATCAGTCATGTTTGGTGAAGCATGCTCAACAGTTCCCTTATTTAAAAGAAAATAAGCCTTTAGTGACTTAATTTAAGTTTTTGTGTCAAATTATTGTAAAAAAAGTATTTTTGCAGCTTACTAACAAAAAACAATAACATGAAAAAAATAGTATTTGCATTTTTAATGGTATTCTCTTTAATATCGGTAAATGCACAAACAGAAGAAGAATTAAAAGCATTACAAGGCCCAAAATTAGACTCTATTGCTGCATTACAAGCAGAAGTTGACGCTATACAATCAAAAATTGATGCGCTTCCAGGTTGGAAAAAAGGAGCATTTGGTACTATTGGAGGAAACATTTCAGGATTTAATAATTGGTATTCAAGAAGTGCTGCAAATTCAAGCGCTGGAAATATTGGTATTACTTTTAATGGTTTTGCTAACTTGATGCAAGAAAAGTATTTCTGGAGAAACTCATTGGGTGTAAATTTAAATTGGGTAAAGTTGGATGATAAAGATGATCCAAATGATGAAAAAGATTTTAAATCTGCTACAGATGTGTTCAACATCAGTTCTTTATACGGACATAAATTGAGCGATAAATGGGCTATATCTGGATTAGGTGAATATAGAACTACCATTATCGAGAATTTTAATGATCCTGGATATTTAGATTTAGGAGTTGGTGCAACTTGGACACCTCAAGATAATTTAATAGTTGTGATACATCCATTAAACTATAATTTTGTGTTTAGTGATATGGATGCTGTTTTTGAATCTTCAATGGGAGCAAAAATCGTGGCTGACTATAGCGCAACTTTAGGTAAAGTAAACTTAAAGTCTAATTTATCTACTTTCCAAAGTTATAAAAGTAGTGACTTATCTAACTGGACATTTGTTAACTCTTTAGGTTATACTTTATGGAAAGGTATTGGAGTTGGATTTGAATTAGGATTAAGAAAAAACAAGCAAGAAGCACTTTCATATGCATTGGCAAGTAATCCAATGGAAACATTTGATACTGTTGATAATGACTTGCAATCTTATTGGTTATTTGGACTTAATTATGGGTTCTAATAATTTATTTATTTAATATTTTCTAAAAGCCAAAATCAATTGATTTTGGCTTTTTTTTGGCACTAATTTTGAAATAGTATCTTTACATTTAAATATTAATTATGAAACAACTAATAAATATACTTTTTGGAAGCGCTATACTATTTAGTTTTGCACAGTGTGGTAATGGTAAAGAATTGTCTTACAAACTTCAGGAAACTCCGATTTTTAAAACAACCGAAGCTATTTATCAATCTTGGATTGCTGGAGTTGCAGGTGGAGGAAGTGGAATAAACGTTATGTTTAAATCATCAAATACTGATGAGAATATTGTTTTGGATAGCCTATATTTTAGAAATAAAAAGGCAAAACTAGAAAGAAAAGGAGATTTATATATAGGTCGTTTTATGACTGAGGCCAATAAAAAACCAGAATTAATAATGCACAGCGATTCTGATCAAGAATATGGAAATAAACCTCCTGTAAAAACTAAATTTCCATTTGAATTAAAAGATGATGAAGCCGTAATTAAATACTTAGAAAAAGGAAAATCAAAATTTATTAAAATAAGATTGACAGAAAAACCAGCAGAACTTTACCCATAGTAAATACTGACAATACACTATAAATCCGATTAAATACTAATCGGATTTTTTTATGCTTTTATATTGCTTTTCATTTTTTGGCACAGAAATTGAAAATAGATAACTGTAACTTTAAAAATGACAGATATGAAAGCAATAAAATTACTTTTAGGATTAATGATAACTGGACTGTTATTCACTTCATGTATTATTGAAGAAGATTATTATGATAATGGAGGAGATGTTGTACAACCAATTTCTTTGAATACCTTATTGACCGATTATGATTTATGGTATGTAGATTATCATCGAACAGTTGGTACAGGTGATGTTCCATTTATTTCTAAGGCTTTTACATTATCATTTTTAAATGGGAGAGTGTATGCAAATAACAATTTAGTAGATATAGGTTTTGCAGGAAATGGATTGGGAATTCAGATTGGAAATTACAGTACATTTAATGAAGAGTTACAGGTGAGTCATTCGTTGGATGGAGGTTATGATTTTGATGTAGTTCAAATCAATGGAGATGAAATCAAATTGATTGATAGATTTGAGAATGTAACTTACTATTTGGAGGGATATAATAAGTCGACCTTTGATTATGATCAAATATTTTATGAAAATATAGAATATTTCTTACAAGAATACGTTGGATGGGAGAAGACCTTTACAAGTGTTACAGGAGTTGTAAACGAATTTGATAATGAAAATTATCTAGCATTTACACCAGAAAATATAACAACGTTTTATTCTTCTGAAGACGACTTTGGCACAAATATTGATTTAATCAATTGGGATTATGTAGGTGGATATGAGATCTTTGACGTTACAGGATATGAGAATCTAAAAATTTTAACATTAGATTATGATTTGGGAGACAATGAAGAGTTCGAATTAGTCGTTCTAAATGACGGATTGATAGAGTTATATCATGTAGATTCTGATTCGACTTATGAGTTTACTGGAAGAGATTTTATTCAGTACTTGAGACAAGCAGGAAAAGGTTCGGAAACTGTAAGGAAAGAAGGAAGAAAACGTACTAAAGTTATACGTAAAACAAAAGATAGAAAAAAGCATTTAAAATAAAGTTTGGTTAGTTGATTTTTGGTTGGCTATTATGTAGCCAATTAAATTAGAAACCGTCCGCATTCGCGGACGGTTTTGTTTTTACATAATTTTAATCTTTAGTTGACCTTTACGTTATCATTAATCTATATATTTATAAACCAATTATTTTTTGCTTTGATTAATAAACGCTTGCTCATAAAAAATTTACTTTCTCATAATGATGAGAATAGTTTTTATGACAAAAAGCAAGAATTAGACATCAGTAAAAAAATAGGGAAGGCGAAGTTTATAAAACATATATGCGCACTTTCCAATTCCAATCCTGAAAACAATTCTTTTATCTTAATAGGAATAGAAGATGAAACTGATAAAATTATTGGAACTGATTTTTTTGACGATAGTAAGATTCAAAATTTAATAAATGCCTATCTCAATAATCCTCCAAAAATACAATATGAAAATGTCCGTTTTCCAAAATTACCGCGCTATAAAGTTGTAGGTTTGATTACCATTCATCCTTCAGAAAAAGTTTGTTCGCTTAAAAAAAATGCATGGAAATATAAGAGAAATACGGTGTTTTATCGTAGAGGAAGTAATTCAATGCCTTTGAGTGAAGCAATTGAATTAACCAATTCTAACAAAGAACTAGTTGAAGCAATTGAAAAAAATGCGAGTAACAATATCAAGTTAACCTTAGACAGTGTTTTTGAGTTTATCAATAGTCATAGTGATGAGTACAATCCAAGGTATGAAGTTTTTAAAGAGCAATTTATATTGTGTTGGGCTGGGAAACAGAAAATAATTGATGGAGAAACTTATTATTCACGTGTAGATATTGAATTGATAAATGAGCAAGTACGATTGTTCTATTCTTCTTTAGATGAGGTTAAAATAACTTATAACGAACAGTCTTTTATAGTTACTGAATATATTTCTTTAGGGATTGATAAAAAAGAAACCTATTACCCTTTAGAAAAAACAATTATTCATTTTAAGGACAATGGTAAGCATGATATTGTGCATGAGTTTTTGTTTGAACCGCCGCAATATGACCAAACTATTTTACAACACATTTATGAAAATAATAATACGATTATTTCAAAGATAGAAAGTGAAGAGCCGCTCTCGGTCTTGGAACACCAAGATGTAGAAAAGTTACCTAAAAGTTATTTGATATGTTACCTCAATGGTTTTACTGATGCTAAAGACCAACTCAAAAAAGCAAAAAATTATATCAAGAATTTAGATGATAAAACCACTTATATAAAATATAAAGAAGTAATGCGAGTACTAAGAAAAGTGAAGTATTATTGAGAAGTTTCGCTAACAGACCTGCTAAACGTAGTTCAATGTTAAGATATGGTTAGTTTATAATTAACTATATCGTCCGTTAGCGAAGTTCGTTTTTTAAAAATTAAGAAACAAACTAAATTGTAACAATGGCTATTTTTTTCTTTTTAATTTATATAACTTAACTCCAAAAGTTAAACTACAAAATACCAAAACACCCAAACTAACATAATGAAACCAAAATGGCTCTGCACCTTCAAAATCTCCTTTGATTCTTGCAACATAGGTTATTATCATTACTAGTGTTACATAATAGAAATACAATAATTGTATTTTAAAAGTTACTTTATGTAGTATGAATGGAGCGATTACTATCATTAAATAGGCAATAAAACCTCCAAGTAATTTTATAGGCACTAATTCAATATTGTTTAAATAAATATTGGTTGCCAAAAAGCCAAAATGAATAATATGTAGTATTGCAAATAGTTTGATAAAGTTTCCTAATTCAACATTTTTTGAGATAGGTTTGGGAAATGAAAAAGTATAACTATAAAAGCAATATAGAAAAACCAACAAAGAAATTCTACCAGAATATCTTGCAGCATACTTAAATGTTTCATTGAGTTCAGGGTAAAAATAATAGGAGCCAATAAATACGATTAACTCCGCAAATAAACCAAGTAATAAAAGTTTATTAAAAGAGTTTTTTATTAGATTAAACATCTTTTCTCAACAAATTATTTTGTTCTTTTAGCAATTCGGTTAATTCATTTAGTAGTTCTATATCTTTTGGTGTTTTTATGGTTTTGTCTTTAGGGTTTTCGGCTTTATTACGCAACACATTAATAAATTTAACTACCAAAAAAACGGTAAGGCCAACTATAAAAAAATCAATCAAAACTTCAATTAAAAGACCATATTCAATAGCAATCTCTTCTATTTTAGTTGTCTCTTGCTCACTCCCTTCTTGTAATACAATTTTTCGGTTTTTAAAGTTAATTCCAGAAGTTAAAAATGATAATGGAGGCATAAATACTTTTTTAACCAATACATCAATTACTTTATTAAATGACGCGCCAATAATAACTCCAATGGCTATATCAATCATATTACCTTTTACAGCAAATTCCTTAAACTCTTTGATTAAGTTTTTCATATTCTAGAATATTAATTCAACTATACAAACTTACAAGAAATTAAAAACCCAAGCAATTTGCTTGGGTTTTTAGTTATAAGTTGTTTTGATTTTTATAAATCAAACTTGATTCCTTGAGCCAATGGCAATTCATCAGAATAATTCACAGTGTTTGTTTGTCTCCTCATGTATATTTTCCAAGCATCTGATCCAGATTCACGTCCACCACCAGTTTCTTTCTCTCCACCAAAAGCACCACCAATCTCTGCTCCAGAAGTTCCAATATTTACATTGGCAATTCCACAATCAGAACCTGCATAAGACAAGAATTTTTCTGCTTCTTTCATTGAGTTTGTCATGATTGAAGAAGACAATCCTTGAGCAACTCCATTTTGCATTTCAATAGCATTTTCTACCTCACCCGAATATTTCATTAAATATAAAATAGGAGCAAATGTTTCATGTTGTACTATTTCAAAATGATTTTCTGCTTCAATAATTGCTGGCTTTACATAACATCCACTTTCGTAACCTTTTCCTTCAAGAACACCACCTTCTACCAATACATTTCCACCTTCAGCCTTTGCTTTTTCAATTGCTGCCAAGTATGTATTCACAGCATCATGATCGATTAATGGACCAATATGATTTTTTTCATCCAATGGATTTCCAATTGTCAATTGACCATAAGCACCAACGATAGCATCTCTAACCTTATCGTAAACCGACTCATGAATGATTAATCTACGAGTTGACGTACAACGTTGACCACAAGTTCCTACTGCGCCAAATACTGCTCCTGGAACAACCACTTTTAAATCTGCAGTTGGTGTAATGATAATTGCATTATTTCCTCCCAATTCCAATAAAGATTTTCCGAAACGCTCTGCAACTGTTGCACCAACAATTCTTCCCATTCTTGTTGATCCTGTAGCAGAAACCAAAGGAATTCTTGAATCGGTAGTAATATATTCTCCAACTTTATAGTCTCCATTTACGATACATGAAATACCTTCTGGCAAATTGTTTTCTTTTAAAATTTCAGCAATGATGTTTTGACACGCTACTGCGCATAAAGGTGTTTTTTCAGAACCTTTCCACACACATACGTCTCCACAAATCCACGCCAATGCTGTATTCCAAGCCCAAACCGCTACAGGAAAGTTAAATGCTGAGATAATGCCAACTACACCTATTGGATGCCATTGCTCTCTCATTACATGTTCTGGACGCTCTGAAGGAATTGTTTGCCCGTTTAATTGTCTTGATAAACCTACTGCAAAATCACAGATATCAATCATTTCTTGAACTTCACCATATCCTTCTTGTAAAGATTTACCCATTTCGTAAGAAACTAATTTTCCTAAAGGCTCTTTTAAATCCCTTAACTTATTTCCAAACTGGCGAACAATTTCCCCACGTTGTGGAGCTGGAACATCTCTCCAAGATTTAAATGCTTTTGTTGCAGCATCCATTACTTTATCGTAATCTTCTCTTGTAGTTGTTTTTACTTTTCCAATTAATTTTCCATCAACTGGTGAATACGATTCAATAATTTCTCCGTTAGAAAAATTATTAGAACCTGTAGACGTTCCATAATTTATTTCTTTTAAACCTAATTGTTTTAAGGCTTCTTCTATTCCAAAATCTGTTGCAACTGCTGGCATATTTTTAATTTAAAATTTTTAAAAAAGTTTGTCAAAGATACAATTAATTGACAGAATAATTAAAGAAAGATTGTTAGTAAAAACTAATTTATCGCTTTAAAGTAATATGACCAGAATATTGATCTCCATCAATGATTAATACATACCAATAATCAGAAGAAGGTAAGGGTTTACCATTATAAATTCCATCCCAAGAGAAATCAGAATTTTTAGTCATTACCAATAATTTTCCTAATCTGTCATAAATATAAACTTCGGATGAGTTATAATTCTCAAGCCCTTTTATTTCAAAGGCATCATTTTCTCCATCATTATTGGGTGTGAAAAATGGTTGAATGAAAAAATGCACATATTCAGTAATAATAGGTTCATCACAACTTATAGATTTTATATAAATTGAATATGCTCCGCTCTCAACATCATAAAAAATATTATCAGATTGAAAGTTTATTCCGTCAATAGAATATAAAAGTTCATTTGGATTGAAAACTGTTATGATTATTGAATTTCCATTTGATGAAATATTATCAATTTCTGGTTGAATATTTAAAATATCCCAAGAACAAGTCGTGTCATTAAAAGTTGTTGTTTCCCAGCATTCAATGCTAGGCTGAATAGGTTGCGTTCCTGTAATTTCCCAAGAGCAAGTTGAAGTATTAAACGTTGCGTTTTCCCAGCATTCAAGTGTAGGTTGAATAGGTTGCGTCCCAATGATATCCCAATTACAAGTTGAAGTGTTAAAAGTTATTGTTTCCCAACACTCAAGTCCAGTTGGTTGGGGCGGCTGAGATCCAGTAACATCCCAATTACAAGTTACTGTATTTATGGTTGCTGTTTCCCAACATTCAATTGTAGGTTGTACAGGTAATTGATTAATTATTACTTGATATACCTCTGAAGTAACATTACATGAGTCGTTGTTTAAATTAACAATAGATTCTGCTACTTTAACTCTATAATATCCACTTGCAGTAATGTTGGTAAGTGAAATATTTTGAGAGTTTTCACCTGATATATCTGACCAAGTAACTCCATCATTACTTTCTTCCCATTGATAAAAATGTGAACTAAATACAGAATTATCAGGATTTACAGTTAGTGTTGTTGAATATGGCGTTTGACTACTACAAAGTGTAATATTATTGTTGTTTGTAGAATCATTTATTGAAATATTATCACCACAACTTTTAAAAACGATATCATCTATTGCTAAATCATTTCCACAACCACCATTTCCATTATTTATCATTTTTAAAATTACCGAGGAAGCCGCAACTGGTGTCTGAAAAACTAACCCAAATTGTTGCCAGTTTGGAGTACTAGTTTCTATTATATTCCCAGTATCACCTGAAGCCAATAAGTTTGAATCTGTATTATCCCAAATTTCAAAACGAACATTAATTGGTTTGGTTCCTGAAGGTTGAGTGGAACAGTAACTGTTGGCAATTACAAGATTCAAAAGCCAAGCAGAGAATTCATAAGTTGTTGTTTCGCAAAGGCCAGTAATTGTTGTGTTGTAAAATTCACCAGGAAAAGTTCCAGCATTAACAATTAAAAACTTTCCATTTGTATCTCCAGAAGTATGATCTTCAGTTTGATGCCAATCATAAGGATTCCCAAAACTTCCATTTGTTACAGTATAAAACCCATCATTTGGAAAGTTATTTATATAGTTGTAAGTGGTAGTGCCTGCCGGTAAAGCATTATTTGTAGTTCCCGTCCCAAAGTTTTCGGAAAAAATAGAGTCTCCAGAATTTCCATTGCAAAAACCTAATTGTGCTAAAGTTTTAAAAGGAACAATTAGACAAAAGATAAAAACTAATTTATAAATAATGAATTGGAACTTCATTTATAAAACTTAACTAAAGCAATATTATATAGATTAAGTTATAATCACAACCATAAAATCAGAGAATTTAGTAGATGTATAGTTTTTGTATAGGTAAAAAAAGAAAATCCGTCAATTTTTTAACAATTGACGGATTTTCTGTCGCTCAACCAATAAAGATTGAACCACTAACCAACTAAAACCTATAATTTAAACCTGTATACACTCCAAAAAGGTATGGTTTGAAATTTTTATCGCCATTAGAAAATGTGTTTGTATGTATTTTTAATGTTGGAGCAACATTTATAAATATCTTCTTATTAATTTTATAATCAACATCTAATCCTAAATTCCCACTAAAATTTACATTGTTTAGGTTATTGGCTTTACCAAGATTAGAAGAAAACTCATCAGTAGAAACAAATACTTCATTTTTATCTAAAAACATTGTGCTAAATCCACCTACTAAATTAATTCCCATTTTATTTTCAGTATTAGTCAAACGATATTTTAACTCCAATGGAACTTCTATATATCCGAATGCTTGATCTAATGTCCCTTTAATAGGAACACTTGAAGAAGTTTCTACTAATGAATTATCAAGAAAGTTTTGTGCATTAACATTTAATATCACTCCTGTATTATTATAAACTACATTTGCAAGTCTAGCAAGTGGTTGTTGTTGCTGGCTTGGGTTAATGAATACATCTCCAATTCTATAACCAACATCCATTTTTGAAATACCTGTTTGTAAAGTAAGTTTGTCATTTAAATTATATCCAACTTTAACACCATAAGAAACAGATTTACTTCCTGTTTTAGGACTGTTTTGGAATTGTAAATCAAGAGGAGAACCCTTGGTATTAAATGAATTATAGAAAATTGGAGCGACGTTAGAAGCAACAGACCATTTTTTTACTGCCTCTTCTTTTTCTTTTTCTTCATCCGAATCAGTATTTGGCAATAAATTTTCTAATTTTTCAATATTTTGTGCTACAACTTCTTCAGTCTTATTTTTATTTTCTAATTCTTTTAACGCTTGTTTAAGGCTAGTATCTTTGCTGTTATTTTCACTAACAAAAGTATTTTCTTTATTCTTATTTAAATCATTAATTTTTGAATCAAATTTCATACTTTCATTAATAGAATTCTGAGTATCAGTAACTGCGATATTAGATTTAGTATTGTTTAATTTTTTGAAAATAGAATTCTTATTACTTGAAGAGTTGTCTTTTAAAACTTTACTATTTGTAGTAAGTTTTGAACTATTAGAATTATTATCACCATTAATATTATTAGCAATAATTGAAGAGTTGTTACTCAGTGTTTTTTCAGTTGTAATGATAGTTTCTTTACTTGTTACTTCAAATTTATTTGTTGGGTTGTTGTTGATTGATTTATTTGAAGTATTTGTAATAGTATGGCCATTTTCTTTATTAAACTTTTTTGTTCCTTCATTAGAAGTATTGCTTTCTAAAGTTTCAATAAGTTTAGAATCATTTTTAGTTGCATCGGTAATGATAGAACTATCATTGGAGTCAATAATGATTTCATTTTCAAGAGTGTTTTCAATATCCGAAGGGTTATTTACAGGGTCAATATCGGTAATAATAACACCATTTTTTGAGTCATCAAAATAATTAATTGCACCAATTGTTAATAGTAATAAAATAGCCGCAACGCTAGAAAGACGTAACCAAAAAGGAATACCTTTTTTTGCCTTATGTTTTTCGTCAAGGTTTGTTTCAATATTACCCCAAACACTCTTAGGTGGAATAACTTCAAGTTCTTTGAACTTTTCTTGAAACAATCTATCTATGTTTTTATTTGTTTTCATTTTCTAATTTTGCATTTTTAATGCGGTAATTTGATGTTGATTTTCATTTATTTTTTCTTTCAAAATCAACCTTGCTCTAGATAAATTTGATTTTGAAGTTCCTTCAGTTATTTCCAATTTTTTTGATATTTCTTTATGAGAATATCCATCTAATACATAAAGGTTGAATACCATCCTATATCTATCAGGTAATTGTTGTATTATATTTAATAAATATTCTAAAGAAATAGAGTCTTCATCAACCTCAACAAAAACTTCATCTGGTATTTCTTCATTTACCAGACTAAGAAGGCTCTTACTTCTATATTTTTGTAGTGCTGTATTAATCATTACTCGTTTCATCCACCCTTCAAAAGAACCTTTGGAATTATATTGACCTATTTTATTGAATATAGTCATAAATCCATCTTGTAAATTGTCTTGAGCTTCAGTATAATTTTTGGAATATTTTAAGCATAGAGCAAATAGTTTACCAGAAAATAATTGATAAACTTCTGCTTGTGCTTTTCGATCGTTTTTAGCACATTTTTGTATGAGTTTTTCTAAACCCATATTTTTTTAGTTGGTTTTAGATTACAGGCACAATTACAGTAAGGTACTGACCCTCTGCTTGCCAAAATTTAAACGTATATACTTCTTGCTGTAATGCTTCTACATTTATTATATATTCACCTTCTATAGTTGCTTGAGTGCAAGTGGCTTCATCATTTACAATTGCTATAGTTTTTACCTCTCTAGATTCGCCTTGATAAATATAGTCGAAATTATAAAAACCATAACAACTATTTGGCATTGCATATGTTACTCTTATTTGAGATGTTTGACCAAGAATAAATTCGTCAGGCGCATCAACACTTACAACAGGAATATATTCAAAATGATGTGCAACAATGTCATTATCACCTGATGGTGAACATGAACTTAATATTAAAACGCTAAATAAAATTAAAAATAACCGTTTCATCTTTTTTAATTATTTGGGGATTAACTTTGTGTTTAATAAGATACAAAAAAGTCTGAATGGTTGCGTAAAATTACACTATTTTTGTACTGATTTTGATGAGTTTATGTTAAAAAATGGAATTTTTACAATTACTTCTGATGAAGAATTTGAAGAACTTACGCTTAAGATATTTAGATTTCAAGCTAAAAATTGTAATATTTATTCACAATTTATTACTCATTTAAAAATTGATGTTGAAGAGATAAATTCAATTACTAAAATACCTTTTTTACCTATTCAATTTTTTAAATCCAATAAAATTACCTCTAATAATGTTGCAACTGAACAAGTTTTTTTAAGCAGCGGCACAGGGGGAATTCAAAGTCAACATTTTGTGACAGATATTTCAATATATGAAAACAGTTACTTAAAAAGTTTTGAGCAGTTTTATGGGAGTATTGAGGACTATACCGTTTTGGCATTACTACCAAGTTATCTTGAACGAAATGGTTCATCATTAATTTATATGGTTGATGATTTAATCAAAAAAAGTAAAAATCCTAAAAGTGGTTTTTTTCTTAAAAACACTTCAAAAATGGTTCAAATTATTCATAATCACTTAAAAAAGGATAAAAAATTATTGATTTTAGGTGTTTCTTATGCATTATTAGATTTGGTAGAAAATCAAAAATTTGATTTAAAAGATGCTATAATTATGGAAACAGGAGGAATGAAGGGTAGAAGAAAAGAACTCGTTCGCGATGAACTACACACTATTCTTTCTGAGAGTTTTGGAGTTGATAAAATTCATTCTGAATACGGAATGACTGAATTATTAAGCCAAGCATATTCACAAGGTGATGGGATTTTTAGTACGCCTCATTGGATGAAAATATTGGTGCGTGACACTGAAGATGCACTTACATTATTGCCTTTTGGAAACACTGGAGGTGTTAATGTTATTGATTTAGCAAATATTAATTCTTGTAGTTTTATAGCAACTCAAGATTTGGGAAAAGTTTATGTTAATGGAACATTTGAAATTGTAGGACGTTTTGATAATTCTGATATTAGAGGGTGTAATTTGATGGTTTTATAAATTTTATAGTTTTTCTTCAAACTCCAAATCTGAATTTATATTAAAAATATGCTGATGCATTACATATGCTTCTAAAACAACAGAAAAATACTGTAAATTTAAGCAACCATTCAGACTTTTTTGTATCTTATTAAACACAGGAACTTCAAAAATACTCTAAATGAAAAAAACTACTTTTCTATTTATTTTGTTATTTAGTCTTACTTCTTGTAATGAAAATTTAGGCATTGATAATACTGAAAATTTACCAATTAGTAAAAGCGTTTTGTTTATTGGAAATAGTTATACTAATTATAATGATATGCCTCAGCAAGTTAAAGAAATGGCAAATTCAGTAAATGATGAACTAATACTCGGATTGCATGTGCCTTCTGGGACTAGAATTTCTGATCATAACGAATCTATGGAACTTGAAGAAAAAATTGACTCTAGAAAATGGGATTATGTTACAATTCAAACTCAAAGTTCTGAATCTGCCTTAAGTCAAGACCATTTTGACAATAATGTTTATCCACATGTTTTATCAATTGTAAATAAAATAAAAAGTAATTATTTAAATTCTTCTGCATTATTTTATATGACTTGGGGATATGAAAATGGTGAATTCCCGTCATTGTGTGTAAACTTGCCATATTTATGTGAGTTTGAAGGGATGAATGATAAATTAACAGAACGATATACTTTTATGGCACAAAGCACAAACTCAGTTCTTTCTCCTGTTGGAATTGTTTGGAAGAATATAAGAAATTCTCATCCAGAAATTGATTTATATAGAGCAGATGAAAGCCACCCATCACATAATGGCTCTTTTCTTGCAGCCTGTACTTTTTATACTGTTATTTTTGAAAAAGACCCAACACTACTTTTGTATAATAATCCAGAAGTGGATGATACAATAGAAACTATTATTAAAAATGAAGTGAAACGCACAGTGTTTAATAATCTTAATAATTGGTATTACAATTAACAAAATAAAAAAACTCCGAGTAAATTTTACTCGGAGTTTTTTTATTTTGTTGAAATTAAATTAGTCTGCTAAAATAATTACTTTATTTTCTTTCATTTCAATCGTCCCACTACTGATTGGGAATTGGTACTCTCCATCAACTTTGGTAAACTTATCTTGAAAATCTTCTTCAATTTTTATAGCACCACCTTTAAATTTAACAGTCCCACTAACCAATAATGATACTATTGGTGCGTGATTGTTTAACATCTGAAATTCTCCATTGATACCTGGAACGGCAACTGAAACTACTTCAGAGTTTAAAAGTATTGCTTCTGGTGTTATAATTTCTAATAACATAGTGTTTGTTTTATGCTTCAGTTAACATTTTTTCTCCAGCATCAATTGCATCTTGAATTGATCCACGTAAGTTAAATGCTGCTTCAGGATATTTATCTAACTCACCATCCATAATCATGTTAAATCCTTTGATAGTATCTTTAATATCTACTAATACACCTGGAATTCCTGTAAATTGCTCTGCAACATGGAAAGGTTGAGATAAGAAACGCTGAACGCGACGTGCTCTATGTACAACCAATTTATCTTCTTCAGATAATTCTTCCATACCTAGAATTGCAATAATATCTTGTAATTCTTTATAACGTTGTAATAACTCTTTAACTCTTTGTGCAGTGTTATAATGTTCGTCACCTAAAATATCAGCAGTTAAAATTCTTGAAGTAGAATCTAAAGGGTCTACCGCAGGATAAATACCTAACTCAGCAATTTTACGTGATAATACCGTTGTTGCATCTAAGTGAGCAAATGTTGTTGCTGGTGCTGGATCCGTTAAATCATCTGCAGGAACGTAAACCGCTTGTACAGAAGTAATTGAACCTTTTTTAGTTGATGTAATACGCTCTTGCATTGCACCCATCTCAGTTGCCAATGTTGGTTGGTAACCTACTGCTGATGGCATACGCCCTAATAAGGCTGATACCTCAGAACCTGCTTGAGTAAAACGGAAAATATTATCTACGAAGAAAAGAACGTCTTTTCCTTGTGAATCTCCAGCTCCATCACGGAAATATTCTGCAATAGTTAATCCTGATAATGCAACACGTGCACGTGCTCCTGGAGGCTCATTCATTTGACCGAATACGAATGTTGCTTTAGAATCTTTCATTCCTTTTTTATCAACTTTTGATAAATCCCATCCGCCATCTTCCATAGAATGCATGAAGTCATCACCATACTTGATAATTCCTGATTCTAACATTTCACGTAATAAATCGTTTCCTTCACGAGTTCTTTCACCTACTCCTGCGAATACAGAAAGACCACCGTGTCCTTTTGCAATATTATTAATCAACTCTTGAATTAATACTGTTTTACCTACTCCAGCACCACCGAATAATCCAATTTTACCACCTTTAGCGTAAGGCTCAATCAAATCAATTACTTTAATACCAGTAAATAAAACTTCTGTAGAAGTTGATAAGTCTTCAAATTTTGGTGCTTGACGGTGAATTGGTAAACCATTCTCACCTTCTTTTGGTAAATCACCTAAACCATCAATAGCATTACCAGTAACGTTGAATAAACGTCCATAGATATCATTTCCAATTGGCATTTGAATTGCTGCACCTGTAGCAACTGCATCAACACCTCTACTTAATCCATCAGTAGAATCCATTGAGATTGTACGAACTGTATTCTCTCCAATGTGAGACTGTACTTCTAAAACCAATTTTGAACCGTCTGCTTTTATAATTTCTAATGAATCATAAATTCTTGGAAGTTCTGAACCTCCAGCAAATTCTACATCAATAACTGGACCTATAATTTGTGCTACTTTTCCTGTAATTTTAGCCATTACCTTAACTCTTTATTATTAGTTATTTACTTTGCGAATTTTACCTCGCTTTTTCAAGGTGCAAAGATAGTTTTTTTAATTTAAAAAATAAATGCTTTTTGTGGTATTTTTTTAAAAAGAAAAACACTCTTAAAATAAGAGTGTTTTTCAAAAAATATTTATCTATAATTTATTCTATAAAGGATAAATAGTAGTGTAATCATTTGCTTTTGCGGTTGTCCCAGATTCAATAAAATTGGTTTCAAAATTCGCATCAATTGCTTCTAAGAATTTATTAGCCATAAGTGCATATCCTCGTGCTGTTAAATGAACTCCATCTAAACTTACTAATCCTCCAAAAACTAAATCTGTATTCATATTGAAATCATCAAACATAATTCCAGTAGTAGAAGCTTCAGTTAAAATAGCGTTTAAATCTACTACACCAACATTTGGATTAGCATCAGCTACAGCCATGATAGTTGCATTATAAGTGTCTGTAGCAACTCTAATATACCCTTGTTCTTCTGGAGTTAATACCCATTTGTCTTCAAGAGGAATTTGAGTTCCATAACCTTGTTGAATAAAAGGTGAAAGCGCTAATACTATTAAATCTTCAGCAGTTGCTTGACGATATTTAGGAATTCCGGCAAATGCAGGATTTATTGCACCTAAATCAGTAAGACTTTCATCGACTATAACCATTGCATTGTTTGATCCTGTTGAAAAAGAAATAGTTCTTCTTTGTAATTCTTCTTGAGTGAATAGTCCAGTTCCCATTAAGGCTCCATAAGCCGCTTGAAGACCACCATTATATGTCGCATAACCTGCATTAAGCGCTCCAGCTGTTCCAGCATCTAAAGGCACTGGATTGTAAGGTACTGTAGTAAAGTTTGGCAAACTAGTAATGTATGGAACTGTAGTAACGATTCCTTTAGCACCATTGGCGGTTAATGCTGTAACCATAGAATTAAATACTTGTCCAAAAACATTTGGATCAGTAATATCATTTGGACCATAGGTTGATGGATCAAAATTTCCTAATTGATTTTCACCTGCTCCACCATCTAAAGCATACCCTAAAACATCATTTCCACCTACCTCAGATAATGTAAAGAACGTAGGATTTTGAACTAATGCATCTCCTAATACAGTTGCATTTGAACTTGTTGCCATTCTTGCAAAATATGGATTTGCTGTTTGTAAAGGTACTCCTGCTACATTACCGTATCCTGGAGCTACAAAATGGAAACTTTTTGCTCCCGGAACACCCATATTATTAAAACTTCCAGAAAGAACACTTGTTACTTCAGTAGTAGGTGCATTTGGAGATGTTGCTGGTCCAGCACCATCAAAATAAAGTCTTGGAGACGCTATTTGCATACCTCCAAATAAAAGACCACCGTTGTTATCATTTACTAACGGTTGATTAAATACTCCACCATTTAAATTAGCAAATTGCTGTGATAAAATATTAGGAAAAGAATTTTCTTGACCTGCAATAAAAACTGCTCCGTCAGTAAAACCAGCAGTAAATGATGCTCCTACAGCAACATAATTAGAGAAATCTACATTTCCTTGTACCAATGCTGGAAGAGGGTCGGATGTTCTTACCGTATAATCTTCTTCTTCACAAGCTACCATTCCTAAAAGAATGCATAGCATCCATATTAAATTATATTTATTATTCATTTTTTGTTTTTTTAAAATTACGGGTTAAGTGTCCAAGACGCAAAATATTGAGATCCTATTAATCCATTTCCTGGTGCACTAAAATATTCTTTTCCGCCAAGATTTGCTCCACCTAACTTAATTGTAGACTTCCATTTAGGAATTGAATAACTAATTTGCGCATCTATTACTGTTCTTTCATCAATTATTGCATCAGCAAAAGTTGACTCCCAAAGATATTCATCGTTCCAACGAACATTTATATTGAATCCAAAATTATCAAATGCCTTAGGATTTCCAAAAGACACTTTTACTTTATGCTCTGGTGTATTAAATCCTGCTTCATAATCTGGATCTTGTGATTGATCAAAATCGAATTTAGACCAAGTATAATTAGCACCTAAGTTATATGAACCAAAAACTTTAGTATTAACAGAAATACCAGCACCATAAGATGATACATCAACTTCTGAGTTCGTATATACTTGGAAACCTTCATAATCGCCATTGTTAAGTGCAACAAGCGCTAATGGAGTTGGAGCACCACCAATTGGTGTTAAATCAACTATATCAGAAAGGTCTGGATTTCCATAATATGGAACAGCAACGTTTTTATTACCAATAAAATCTTCATATTGGTTGTAATAACCACTAAGATCAACAGTGAAATTACCTAACTTACCTCTATATCCTGCTTCAAATGCAGTTACTTTTTCAGGTTTAACTAAATCAAAAGTTGCTTTTTGGAAAGTACCATCGGCAATTGAACTTGCAGAAAAAGCATTTTCATAAGCATCTCTACCTGTAAGTTGAACAGTTGAACCAATTGAGCCTCCAGTAAAGTTGTTTACTACTAATTGACCACTTGAACTTACTGCTAAAGGAGCTGTTGTATATCTATCAAGGTTATCTGGTGCTGAACCAACTAAAGTTCCTCCAGCTGTTGCTAAACCTATATATTGATCTTGAGTAGTTGGGTTTCTAAATCCAGTTTGGAAAGAAACTCTAAAGTTTTGATTTCTATCTTCTCCAGCACTATAAGCAAGTGATACCCTTGGTGAAATGTTACTATCAAAATTTTGAGCTTTATCATAACGGATAGAGCCTGTAAACTTTAATCTATCATCAGAAAACTTCTTTTGAAGTTGCATATAAGCCCCATATTCATCATAATCAATTGGACCATCATAGTCGGTAAAAATTGTTCCAGAAGAGTTTAAAGAGTATTGTCTCCATGAACCACCAATTTGAATATCCCCCCAATCAGTTAAATGACCAAAGTTATAATTAGCATCAATATGGTACAGTTTAGTTTCATCTAAAAATTTTGAACCAGTTAACACATCTGGATCAGAAGTAATAGCATCAAATGCTGCTTGAAACTCAGCAGTTCCAGGTTGCATTGTAACAGTTGCATCAGCATTTTGTCTTGCTATGATATGAGCTTGATCATTTGTAGCTCCGCCTAAAACTGACTGTAAGTATCCACCTACATATGTTCCAAACCATTCTTGAGCTTTTATTTTACTCATATTAATACCAGTAAATCTCATATCATATGAGTCTCCAGCATCTTCATCAGTAACATAACCTCTAACAAAGAAATTATCATTTTTAATTTCTAGTTTATGCTGTTGCATAAAGAAATTTTTGATGTTATATCTGTTTGCCCCTTGGTAAATTGTATTCCCTTTACCAACTTTAGAGTTCCAAATAATTTCGAAATCATCAGCAAATGGTCTAAAGTTTAAAGAGATATCTGCTTTTACACTTTGTGCATCATAATCAGTTAAATCTTGTTCTCTAAAACCAGTTCTAGAAACATTAACTGCAGGAATTTGAGCTGATGATCCACTAGGAATTAATCCACCTGCTTCCATTAATTGTGCAAATTGATTTAAATCTAAACCTAAACCACCTAAACTTACCTCATCACCATAGATGTTTAACGCATCAAACGTTGTTTGTGCTTGTCCAATAGGAGTAATTGTATCTGGATTTCCAGCACCATTATCTAAATATTGATTGTAATCAGTAGCATACCATTCAGTTCCTTTTAAGAAAGAAAAAGACATTTTAGCAGCAAATTTTTCGCTAAATGCAAAAGCTCCTCTAAAACCTGCATCAACAAATCTATTATCCCCTGCATTTTCAGATGAGGTAATTCCAGATTTACCATACATACTAAAACCTTGATGTTCAAACGGGTTTTTACTAGTCATAAATAATATTCCATTAAAGGCATTCGCCCCATATAATGCTGACGAAGCTCCTGGCAAAATTTCAACAGTGTTAACATCTAACTCGTTCATTCCCAATAAATTTCCTAATGTAAAGTTCAAAGCTGGAGATGAGTTATCCATTCCATCTACTAAACTCATGAAACGAGTATTAGCAAAAGTTGCAAAACCTCTAGTATTAACACTTTTATTTGTCAAACTATTAGTGTTCATATCAACACCCTTGAGGTTTTCTAATCCGTCATAAAAAGTTGGTGATGATGTATTTTTAATTTCTCTTACATCCATTCTTTCTACTGTTACTGGCGATTCCATAATACGTTCAGGAGTTCTTGATGCTGAAATTACTACTTCATCTAGTGAAGTTGCTAACTCAGTCAATGCCACATCAACTTTTTGATTATTTTGAGTAATTTCAACTGTTGTTGAAGAATATCCAATAATTGAAATTTCAATAGTAAAAGGTGGGTTTTGAGAAACGTCTAAAGTATAATTTCCATCAAAATCGGCTGAAGTTCCTAACGATTTTCCTACCACTTTAATATTTGCACCAGGAATGGGTTGTCCTGATTGCTCATCGGTTACAGTACCTGTAACTGTAGTTTGGGCCATTAACATAGTTGTACTCAACATGATAATAGCACACATTAATTTTCTCATAATATATATATTGAATTTAGTTATCTAACATTGCAAAATACAATTTTTTTCTAATAATCATATTTTTTGGTTTAAAAATACGTTATGCAACGCATAGTAAATTACAAAAAAAAGAGCCAACATTTAATGTTGGCTCTTAATATTATTAATGTAAAGAATTGTTTATTCTTCAATAAGTGTCGCTTTTTTTGATCCACTTAAATTAAATCTAAGCATGATTTCATGCGATCCATCACTAAAATCTTTAACATCAGAAGTAGTGAATTCATAAGCGTAACCTAACTTCATCCAATCTCCTAACTTTACTAAAGCTAATGCGCTAAATGAGTCATCTAATCTATAAGATCCACCTAATTCAATTTTGTTTTGAATATCAAATGTTCCTGTTAAATCAACAGAAGAAGGTGCTCCTTGAACAAATCTTCCCATAACTGAAGGTTGAAAAGTCAAATTTTCGTTTATATCGAAAGTATAACCTGCTCCTGCAAAAATGTGAGTTTTATCAGTAGCTTGAGTAAATTCACTTCCTTCAACTCTTTTACCAGTTAAGAAATTAGGAATAGATAATGTTGCATAAAACTTCTTAACTTTTAAGTAAGCACCTGCACCAAATATTCCATTAACTCTGCTTACATTTTCTCCAAAAGCGGGATCACCAATAGCTTTTGATTGAAGATCTGCTTTAAAAGTGTAAGCACCAGCTTTTATACCTAGATATAAGTCACTTGTTTCTGAAACTTGAAGCCTGTAAGAAAAATCAACAGCAAAATCTGTTTCTTTAATCACATCTACTTGATCATTAACAAATGAGAATCCAATTCCGATTTTATCATTAATTGGCTTGGCAAAAGATAAACTTTGAGTTTCAGGGCTACCTTTTAAGTTAACCCATTGACTTCTAATATTTAAGTTTAATTCAGTATATCCATTTGTACCTGCATATGCTGGATTTACAATATTCATGTTATACTTATATAGCGTATAAGATGGATCTTGTTGCGCAAATAATTTTCCGCTTGCTATTAACACTGCGAAAATTAATATATATTTTATGTTTTTCATTTTTATATTGGTTTTTCGTTAGTTATTAATAGTTAATGTATAACCACCCGTGCATTGGCTCGAAACCTGGTTCATTAGGTTCAATTACATATAAATATGCTCCAACTGGCAATTTGTTATTGTTTGAAGATCCTCGAGTTGATACTCCATCCCAAGTATTTAAATAACCTTTTTCTGAGAATACTTCAACACCCCAACGATTGAATACTTTCACAACACTATTTGGGTAATATTCAATATTTTGAATTATCCAAAGATCATTAACTCCATCATTGTTAGGTGAGAAACCTTCATTTACCATCATGTCACAAGTGTCAGAATCATAATAATTAATAACTCCATCTCCATCACAATCTTCACAAACATCTCCTAAGCCATCTCCATCAGAATCTGCTTGGTCAGTATTAGGGGTAAACGGACAATTGTCATCAACATCCATGATAGTATCATCATCATCATCATCATCACATATATCTCCTAATCCATCATTATCATTATCTTCTTGTCCAGGATTTACTGTTGCAGGACAATTATCATCAACATTCAATACACCATCACCATCCATATCATCATCACAAACATCTCCAATGCCATCACCATCCATATCAGCTTGATCTGTATTAGCGGTCATTGGACAATTATCATCGGCATTCAATACACTATCACCATCCATATCATCATCACATACGTCTCCCATTCCATCTCCATCTAAATCAGATTGATCAGTATTAGCGGTCATTGGACAATTATCATCTACATCAAGGATTGTATCATTATCATCATCATCATCACATACATCTCCAATACCGTCCATATCATTATCTGCTTGATCAACATTTGCAATTGTAGGACAGTTGTCACTTACATCATCAATTCCATCTCCATCTAAATCTGGAATTGGTTCACCACAAGTATAAACACTCCATGAATTTAATGTACCAGAATCTCCATTAGTATCATCAGTTATTGATAATGTCCAAGTACCAAAACTTGATTCACCATTAAAATCACTTAATGAACCTTCTGGCATAAATGAACCTGTAAATGGTGCTGAACCTGCAGTAATAGGTGTTGCTGCATCATCATCAAAAATGGTGTCAGTATAATTATCTCCACTACTACCATTGTCCGAAGTTAATTCTACAACAGTTCCTGAAGGACTTGTAATTGTAATGTCTAAATCAGCATCCCAAGAATGAACAAGATTTATTTGAATATTCACATCAATAATATCAACTCCTGCTGGAATATCAATTGTTGATGTTGTAACAGTTCCACCATTAGGACCTATTGGGTCAGATAAACCAGTAGCTTCATATGTGTCACATTCTATATTTGCTGTTGTAAAACTAAACACTGTTGATGCTGATCCACCAGCACAATCATTTGATGGTGTTACCCTCCAAAAGTATTCTACTTCTGACATTAGCATATCAGCCAAATAATTACTTTCAGTAACATTAGCTGACTCTATTATTGAAGTAAATCCAGAATCTGATGCTATCTCTACAAGATAAGAAGTAACATTTACATCAGCATCCCACTCTAATTGATGGATTATTACATCAGTAGCACCATCAGTTGGAGATGTTAATACAGGAGTATCAATCGTAGATGAGAATTTATTTAAAATAATCCCAGTATCTCTTGATTCTGAACCATAAGTTCCAGTTACAAGTAAATTATGTGATCCATTAGGCGCACCTGCTGTGCCAGAAACTGTCACTGTCACTGTTGCATCTGCAGAAGCAGAAGAAGGAGAAAATGCAAATGTTAAACCTGCAGGACCTGAACCAGTAAAAGTTACTTCTTCAGTAAAGTCATCAAGAGCATTATATTCAAAGGTATAAACAGCATCTGCTCCATCACATATATCCATTTCATCTTCATCAAAGACTATACTATAGTCAGCGGTACCAGCAGTTGAATCAGGCAAATTTGATATTCCATCTGCGTTATCTAATACAGTTAAAATCCTTAAAACTTGATCTTCAGTAAAAGTGTCCATACATGCATCATCTGAATAATCCATATAATTTTCAACCATATCAGTACTACCACATGATTCGTGGCCTGTAGCACATCCAAAATTCGAAGCATCGGATTCAGGTGTGTCATCACAAAAATCATCTACTCCACAACCACCATCACCCCAAATGTGACGTAAGCCAATCCAATGCCCTACCTCATGGGTTAAAGTTCTACCTAAATTATATGGTGGAGCTGATCCAGGCATTGCTACAGAACCTATTGTACCTGTACCACATACCACACCATTATTAATATCAGCACCTCCACTACCTGGAAAACCTGGTAATGTAGAGTTTGAAGGGAATTGAGCATATCCTAAAAGTCCTCCAGATAATTGCGCTACCCATACATTTGCATATTGATTGAAATCCCATTGAGTAGATTTAATTTCTAAACCTCCGCCACCTACATCAAAATCTGACGATGGGAATGGACCTGCACCATAATCAGTAACTCTATTAATTCCTGGCTCGGCTAGTACATTACCATCAGGATCAACTAAAGCAGGAATAAAGGTAATTTCGGCTGTTGCAGATTGTGCATAAGAACTACCAGCTAAATCATTAAAATCTAAATTTAATTGATCTATTTGCGCTTCAACTAGAGCTGCCGAAATATTTGATGGCGCTGTACCATCCGTAATAATATGAAAGATTATCGGAACTGTAACTACTGCCCTATATAATGGATTTCTAGCTTTTTGTTCAGCGATTTCTTGTTTTTTAGCTTGAATTAATGGTGCTAACCAAGCTTCAAATTCTTCATCTGAAGGATTATTTGGGTTTACTTTTCTTAAGGCTTCATTATATTCTACTGTAGAACATCTAACAAACCCTGTTTCTTCTAACGATTTTTTGGCTTCTTCACTTTCATGAAAATTCCAATTCGCTTTTTCACTTTTTTTACTTTGTGAATACATAGTCACTGTTGATATTAACAGCAGACTAAATATTAGTTTAAAGTACTTTAATCTCATGACTGATTTGGTTTTAAATTGGTTAATGTTTAATTTTTTAAGTTAGTTAATTATTATTTGTTTTGAAATTGATTTATTCTCTTGTGTTATTTTTATGATATAAATACCTTGAGTAATATTTTTATAATCTAATTGTTCATTAAATACAAAATTGTTATTTGTAAAAGTTTTAGAAACTATTCTTTTTCCTAATAAATCATATAAATCTACAGAAACATCTTTTGATGAATCCAAAATTAATGAAATATTTAATATTCCTGAGGTAGGATTAGGAAATAATTTAAAACCTTCAAATGTTTCTTCATTTACACTTAAGCCAACTCCTCCTGTAATATTTAACGTATAATCTTCAGTCTCTCCCCATTCAATTACATGATCGTCGCAAGGACCTGTAGGGTCTTCATTAGCTTCAATTAACACCCTCATTCGAGTATTACCATTAATTGCATCAGAAGGAACACTTATACTAGTATTTAATACTCCAGCGCTAGTATTAGTAACATCACCAAGATCATATAATTCAGAACTTTCAAACACTAGATTTTGATTCCAATCAATGTATACATTACAATGATCGGTAAAATTACCTTGAGTATCTATCGTTACTTCAAATGTATAAGAAGAATTAGCAACTACATTTCCACTTATAGCAGTAAAATCTTCATAACCATTTGTTGTTGCGTCTCCTGAATCATTGTCAATTCCTGCAAATGTAACATTTGATATGAATTCACTTCCAGGATTTGTATAAGTAGATGGACAATATTCAGTTGCTCCACCACTAGTTGATATAATAAAGTTGCTATTGGATACATCATAAAAAATATTATCAGCAGCTTCAACCATAATTCTACAAGTAGTACTTAAACTATTTGGAATAGTAACATTTTGCGAACCATCATTTGGTGTATTGGAAGCCAAAGTTGTTGGGAAAGTAAGTCCTCCATCGGTTGATAATTTTATGTTGACATTTTGACAATTTATAGTACCATTAGTAGTAGATCCTACTTCCCAAGTAATAGTTTGAGTAGAATTTATTGCCCAATTAACAACAGCATTAGGGCTATTAACTGTAAACGGTGTTACATCTTCAAATGTTACAATCATATCCTCAGTTGTATATCTACCACCTGTAGCGATATTATCTCTTACTGTTAAATCAAAATTCATTGTTCTTGCAACACTTGGAAGAACTTCCCAAGTTGAAGCGGTACTACCTGCAAGCACAGTAGAAAGTGCTGGCATATATCTATCTGGAGAAGAACTAGGTTCAACTGATCTAAATGCAGGACCAATTGTTGCTGTCGACACTAACGGATAAGTAGTTATTCCATTATCTTTTTGTTCCCAACAATAGGTTAATGTTCCATTGCCATCAACATCATTTCCATTTCCTCTTAATACAAATGGCGTTGATTTAGGGATTGTATAATTTGTTAAAGAATTAATAGTTGGTGAATTACTATTTCCTGATGAACTTGTAGCTGCACACCCTGAAGAAGCCCCTGAACTAATATTAGCCCACATTTCTTCTAAACTAACAACATGAAAATAGTCATCACTATTATTTTGAACGTTTTGTGGCGCACAAATTCCAGCATACGCCATAATTGTTGAACCACTTCCTGGTTCATAAGCGGTAGGATCGTTTCGATTTGCTCCACTACAATTAAGAGCATTACCATTAAATGTGTGATTTGCTCCAAATTGATGTCCAATTTCATGAGCTACAAAATCTACATCAAAAGAATCACCTGTTGGTGAAGAAGAACCAGTAATACCTCGAGCTTTACTCCCAGCAACACATGGAGAGTTAAGTTGGGCAAGACCACCGCCACCTGTACTAAACGTATGACCAATATCATAATTTGCACTTCCAATACCATATCCAACTGCTCCAAAATCGGAGTCAATTACGGTTTGACTTTCATTTATAAGAAGGTTTGCATTATTATTTCCATTAAATGGATCTGTCGCAGCGTTAGTAAAAATAACTTGAGTATTGTTGCCAACAATAACCATACGTAATGATAATTCTTTTTCAAAAATTCCATTAACTCTAGTCATTGTTGTATTCATAGCTGCTAAAGCACCTGCCACTGTTCCTCCATGGAATTGTGCGTATTCTCCTGTACACGCTAATGCTAAACGATAAGTTCTTAAACTACCATCATTGATTCTATTTGAATCGTTATGATTATTATTTTTATCAGCCTCAATAGAATCTTCAACTAAACACATTAAATCGTTGTCAATAGTTGGCAACTCTCTTTTTTGATATACTATATAATTCTTATTGTCTACAGTATAAGGGTCAATAAATTGCGTCCCTCCTTCTAATCCAAAAAACATAGCATGTAAACCTTTTGGAGAAATACTAAATCTTATGATTTGTCTAGGATTTTCTATTGAATGACCTAAATAAGATCTAATTTCTGGGAATTGAGTTTGAAGTTCGGGTGCAAATATTGAGGCTTCTTTAACACTGTAAGTTTCAAATTGCCCTTGACTGTTAGGAAATCTTAATATTAAATTAGATTGTGAATTTAGAAGTTTACTTTTTAATTCGTCTAAATTCAATTCAAAAAAAACGGCACGTTTTGGCTCAGCTTTTCTTGATAATAAGTCGGTTGAAATTTCTTCTTTTGATATTTTTTTCCATTCATTTTTTTCGGCTTGACCATTTACTTGAATAGCGCCAAAAAAAATAAAACTTAAAAGAAGAACTGCTTTGGGGTAAAGATATTTCATAGTCCTTTAATTTTGGTTAATCTTCCAAAGTTATATTTTATTGTTGTTTTACCAAAAAAAACAAGCCTTTTTTAACAAAAAAGTATTTAGAATTGTATTAATTTTGTAAATCACAAACCATTTCTTTCAATAATTTGAAAATTACAAACAATATTTCCAATTTTTTTTCTAACAAAAAAACAATACTTACCATAGGAACTTTTGATGGAGTACACCTTGGACATAGAGAAATATTAGATTATTTGGTTAGAGTTTCTAAAAAGGAAAATAATACATCAATTTTATTGACTTTCTTTCCTCATCCTAGGATGGTTATTCAAAAGGATAACAATCTTAAATTGATTAATACCATTAAAGAAAAGCAAGTATTACTTCAAAAACTTGGAATAGATGAATTGGTAATTCATCCTTTTGATAAAGAATTTTCAAGATTATCGGCCTTTGAATTTGTTAGAGATGTTTTGGTTGAGAAATTTAATATTTCTAAGATTATTATTGGCTATGATCATCACTTTGGAAAAAATAGAGAAGGTAATTTTGAACAATTACAGGAATATGGTCAAATGTTTGGTTTTGAAGTTGAAGAAATCACTGCAAAAACACTGAATGATATTGCTATTAGTTCCACAAAAGTTAGAAAAGCATTAGAGGAAGGACATATTTTAAAGGCAAATAAATATTTGGGATACAATTTTATGTTATCAGGAAAAATTGAAAAGGGAAATAATCTTGGAAGTAAAATTGGTTTTCCAACAGCTAATATTTCCGTTTTAGAATCCTATAAATTAATTCCTAAAACAGGGTCTTATTTAGTGAAATCTAACATAGAAAATATTGAATATTTTGGAATGATGAATATTGGTTTTAGACCAACTGTTAAAGGCGATAAACAAACTATAGAAGTTTATTATTTTGACTTTGATAAAGATATATATGATAAGGTAGTTGAAGTTGAAGTGTTGGAGTTTTTAAGAGATGAGCAAAAATTTGATTCTGTAGAAACTTTAAAAGATCAACTTAAAAAAGATGAAATTTTTTCTAAATCATTGATTTTTAAGAAGTATTAATAAATTGTATATTTGTGTATGAAATTGTTTATCTATCTTTTTTCACTTACTTTATTGTTGAATTGCAAGTCGAAATCTGCGGTGTTGGCTAGTGAAGAAAAACAAACTGAAATCAAAACCAATTGCCCTGATGATGGTGTATGTAAAACTGAATATATCCTTAATAGTGAAATTGAAATAAAAACAGATGAGTTTGGAAACACTTACACCAATATTGTAAAAGGGGATAAAACAATTTTTAAATTTACTTTTAGCAGAAATATAGATAAAATGGCTGTAGATGGTCATTATATAGAAGAAATTTATGCAGAATTCGATAATAGCATCAAGGATATTTCCCTAAAAGATAAAGAGTTAGAAGAAGTCAAACTTCTTTTTAATCGTATGTGCTATTGTAAGGGTAGTGCAGGATTTTATCCTATTGAAAATGGAACGCTAAATATTCAAAAAACTGATTCTAAAACTTACAATATTCAGTTAGATTTTAAAATGAATAAAGTTCCGCAAGTAATAACTTCAATAAATGAAACACTTATTCTCGATTAAGTAACTTCAATTTCATAAATTTGCGCATTCCAAAAAGCACAAATAAAGAATTATGTTACAAGTAGCATTTATTAGAGAAAATAAAGAGTTGGTTATAAAAGGATTGGCAAAAAGAAATTTTGCAAATGCTGAAGACATTTTAGATACAGTTTTATCTACTGATGAAAACAGAAGAGCAACCCAAACGGAATTAGATAATAAACTTGCCGAATCTAATAAATTATCTAAGGAGATTGGAATTCTTTATAAAAGTGGTGAAGCCCAAAAAGCAACAATCTTAAAAGAAAAAACTAGTCAGTTAAAGGAAAACTCTAAAGAATTGACTGAAAAGTTAAATGCGCTTTCGGAGGATTTACAAGAATTATTATATCAAATTCCAAATGTACCTAATGAATTAGTTCCTGCAGGAAATAGTGAAGAGGATAACGAAACTGTTTTTGAAGAAGGTACAATCCCTGTTTTGCATGAAGGTGCTTTACCTCATTGGGAATTGGCAAAGAAATATGATATTATTGATTTCGAACTTGGAAATAAAATTACAGGTGCTGGTTTTCCTGTTTATAAAGGAAAAGGAGCAAGATTACAAAGAGCGTTAATCAATTATTTTTTAGATAAAAATACGGACGCAGGATATGAAGAAACACAAGTTCCTCATCTTGTAAATGAAGAATCTGGAAAAGGAACAGGACAGTTACCAGATAAGGAAGGTCAAATGTATCATGCTGGAATGGATAATTTATATTTAATCCCTACTGCAGAGGTTCCAGTTACCAATATTTACCGAGATGTGTTGTTAAAAGAAACTGACTTTCCTATTACCAATACTGCATATACACCTTGTTTTAGAAGAGAAGCTGGAAGTTATGGTGCGCATGTGAGAGGATTGAATCGTTTACATCAATTTGATAAAGTAGAAATAGTACGAATTGAGCATCCTACAAACTCTTATAATGCTTTGAATGGAATGGTAGAGCACGTAAAAGGAATTCTACAAGAATTAGATTTACCTTACCGAATTTTGAGATTATGTGGAGGTGATTTAGGTTTTACTTCAGCGCTAACTTATGATTTTGAAGTCTTTTCTACAGCACAAGATAGATGGTTAGAAATAAGTTCGGTATCAAACTTTGAAACTTTCCAAGCCAATAGATTGAAACTACGTTTTAAAAATAGCGAAGGGAAAAGTGAATTGGCACATACGTTGAATGGAAGTTCTTTGGCTTTACCTAGAGTTCTTGCTGGAATTTTAGAAAACTGCCAAACACCTGAAGGTATAAAAATACCTAAAGTATTAGTGCCTTACTGCGGTTTCGAAATGATTAGTTAGCAACAACTGCAACCATCATTCTTTTGTACTTATTCATTTCAATTAGTGCATCAAAATATGCATTGATTTGACCATTTTTCATATATGTCTTTGCGCTATTTTTTGCGTTTTCGTATTGTTTGATTAATTCTTTCATGATAATTTGTTTTAGTTTATGTATATCCTATAGACAAGTTTCGTGCCAAAACGTTACAAAGCAACCTCGAATTTATATTGATTTTATAAAAATTTTAACAGTTTGTTAGTTATCTTTGAAAATATATATACTCATTTATGCGTACCATTTTTGCTTTTGTTTTTACGCTCTATTCCTTTGTTTTGTTGGCTCAAGACCAACAAATAGCCTATGAATATTTTAGAAAAGGTGAGTATGAAAAATCTGCAAATATCTATAAGAACCTTTTTGAAAAAAATCCATATAATTCATACTACCTTTTAAGGCTGATAGATTGTAAGCAACAACTTGAAGAGTTTCAAATTGCTGAAGATTTAATTGAAAAACAATTGGAAAATCAACCATCACAATTACAATATTTGGTAGAATTGGGATATAATTATCAGTTACAACATGAAACTAAAAAAGCAAATAGCTATTATCAAAAAGCAATAGATCAATTAGAAAAAAACAAATATTCGGCATATACTATTGCTAAAACCTTTCATGAAAATCATTTATTAGATTTTGCTTTACAAGCCTATAAGAAGGCAACGGAATTAAATCCTGAATCAAATTTTACATTTCAAATTGCTTCTATTTATGGAGAAAAGGGAGATATGCATAATATGTTTGATACTTTTTTAAACGCAATTGATGTTGATGAAAAGTATGTAAAAACTGTCGTAAGATTTGCTGGAAAGTATATAACCGATGATTCTGAAGATTCGAATAATAAATTATTTAAAAACCTTGTTTTAAAAAGAAATCAAACGAACCCTAAAGATGCTTGGAATCAAATACTTAGTTGGTTATTTATGCAACAAAAAGATTATTTTAAGGCATTTATTCAAGAGCGAGCATTATATAATAGAACTCAAGAAACACTTGAAAAAATTGAAGAAATAGGCGAAATAGCATTTGGAAATAATGATTTTAATACTGCTAAGAAAATCTTTAATTATATAGTTGATAAGAGTGTATATGAAATTGAAAAATTATATGCACAAAGATATTTATTAGAGATTGACATGAAATCATCAGTTGATAATTCGGCTATCGAAAAAAAGTTTGATGAATTATTTTCAGTTTATGGGAAATCAATTAATACTGTTGAAATTCAAGTTTTGTATGCCGATTTTTTGACCTTCAATAAAAATAATCCATCAGAAGCAATATCAAGTTTAAAAAACACTTTAAAACTTCCAGTAAATAAATTTCAAAAAGGAATGATAAAGTTAAAATTGGGAGATGTACTAGTTTTTAATAACAAGTTTAATGAAGCATTAATTAACTTTTCTCAAGTACAAACTTCATTAAAGAATCATGTATTAGCTCAACAAGCACGATACAAAGTTGCGCAAACAAGTTATTTTAAAGGAGATTTTGATTGGGCAGAAACACAATTAAAAGTTTTGAAAGGTTCCACTTCTCAATTGATTGCGAATGATGCGTTAGATTTAAGTTTAGTAATTGCAGATAATAGCGTTCAAGATTCTTTAAAAACTGCCTTAAAATTATATGCCAAAGCAGATTTATTAACTTATCAAAACAAGAATAAAGAAACAATTGTAATATTAAATGAAATCCTTGAAAATCATAAAGGACATGCTATTGAAGATGAAGCATTAATGAAACAAGCATCAATTTATGAACGACTAGAAGAATATGAAAATGCAGAAAATAATTATCTTAAAATTACAGCATTAAATGCCGAAGATATTTTAGTTGATGATGCATATTATAGATTAGCAGAGCTTCACCACAAACAAAACAATATAGAAAAAGCAAAAGAATATTATCAAAAGATTATTTTTGATTTTCCTTCAAGTATTCACTTAGTGGATGCACGAAAAAAGTATAGAAAATTGAGAGGAGATTTAATAAATTAAATGTAAAAATGTACATATACAACGTAACGATAAATATAGATGAAAGTATCCAAGAACCATGGATTAAATGGATAGATAAACATATCAAAGATGTACTTGCCACAAAGAGGTTTGTGAGTGCTAAATTCACCAGAGTTTTGGTAGAGGAAGAAATGGGAGGGATTACTTATTCAGTTCAATATACTGCAAAAACCCGTCAAGACTTGGACAATTATTATAAATATGATGCAGATGCGCTGAGAAAAGACGGCGAGATTTTTAAAGGAAAATTTGTTGCTTTTAGAACCGAATTAGAAGTGATTAAAGATTATTAGATGAGTGTAAAAGCAAAAAAACATCTCGGACAACATTTTTTAAAAGATGAGCAAATAGCCAAAGACATTGCTGATTCTTTGACGCTTCAAGGATATGAAAATGTATTGGAAATAGGTCCTGGAATGGGAGTGCTGACTAAATACTTGCTAAAAAAAGATATTAAAACTCACGTTATAGAAATTGATAGAGAATCGGTTGCTTATCTTAAAACGGCTATTGAAGTTCAAAAACTTGATTTCAACATTATCGAAGGAGATTTTTTAAAAATTAATCTCAAAGATTATTTTCAAGACAAACCTTTGGCAATTATTGGAAACTTTCCTTATAATATTTCTAGCCAAATAGTTTTTAAGGCTATTGAAAATCGAGATCAAATTCCAGAATTTTCTGGAATGTTTCAAAAAGAAGTTGCACAAAGAATTGCTGAAAAAGAAGGTTCAAAAACTTACGGAATATTATCAGTGCTTACTCAAGCGTTTTATGATGCCGAATACCTTTTTACAGTTCCGCCGACCGTGTTTAATCCACCACCAAAAGTGGATTCTGGTGTTGTAAGGCTCATCAGAAAAGAAAATTACACACTACCAGTTGATGAAAAATTATTTTTCAGAGTGGTAAAAACAGCCTTTAATCAACGAAGAAAAATGCTACGAGGAAGTTTAAAATCTTTTAAACTTTCGGATACTTTAAAAGAACAACCTATATTTGCCATGCGTCCAGAACAATTATCAGTCAATGAATTTATTGAATTGACGGCAAAAATAGCGGAAGATGGCATTAGAAATTAGCAAAGAATTTATTCAAGATATTGAACTTCTGATTGAAAATCAGAACGATACTGCTATTCAAGAAATGCTCGCCAATGAGCATCATGCTGATATTGCTGAGATATTGGATGAACTAAATCTTGATGAGGCTACTTATATCATTAAGTTACTGGATAGTGAGAAGACCTCTGACATTTTAATGGAAATTGATGAGGATATTCGTGAGAAAGTCCTTGAAAATTTATCAGCCAAAGAAATTGCTGAAGAAATTGAAGAATTAGATTCTGATGACGCTGCAGACATTATTGCCGAACTTCCTGAAGAGCGTCAAGAGCGAGTAATTTCTCAAATAGAAGATGAGGAACACAAGGCTGATATTCAAGAATTATTGACCTACGAAGATGATTCTGCAGGTAGTATCATGGCAAAGGAGTTAGTGAAAGTCAATGAAAATTGGACAGTTCCTAGATGTGTAAAGGAAATGCGTATTCAGGCAGAAGAAGTTACTAGAGTTCATTCGATATATGTAATTAATGATGAGGAACAATTAATAGGAAGACTCTCGTTAAAAGACCTTTTAATGGCTCCTGCAAGAGGTAATATTTCTAAAATAGTAAGACCTAAGGTAGATTCGGTAAATGTGAATGAAAATGTTGAAGAAGTTGCTAAAGTCATGCAAAAGTATGACTTAGAAGCCATTCCAGTTGTTGATGATGAAATGGTTTTATTAGGAAGAATTACTATTGATGATATTGTAGATGTTATAAAAGATGAGGCTGAAAAAGATTACCAATTGGCTGCAGGTATTTCGCAAGATGTAGAGGCTGATGATAGTATTTTGGAATTAACTAAAGCACGACTTCCTTGGCTTATTTTAGGACTCTTTGGAGGTTTGGGTTCAGTGTTTATCATGGAAGGTTTTGAAGAAGCCTTAGCAAAATACAAACAATTATTTTTCTTCACACCATTGATTGCCGCTATGGCTGGAAATGTAGGTGTTCAATCGAGTGCTATTATAGTTCAAGGTTTGGCAAATGATAATGTAAAAGGTAGTTTGTTTAATAGACTGATGAAAGAAGTAGGGCTCAGCCTCATTAATGGTTTGGTATTAGGAATTATCATTATTCTTGTTGCTCCATTAATGTCTCTTTCTTTCAATTTTAGTTTGACGATTGCCCTTTCAATGCTGTGTGTGATTATAGTTGCTGCATTGATTGGAACATTTGTTCCAATAATATTAGATAAAAGAGGAATTGACCCAGCAATTGCTACTGGACCTTTTATTACAACAAGCAATGATATTTTTGGAATTTTCTTATTCTTTTTTATTGCGAAAATGATTCTTGGGTTTTAGAGTAATCTAATTCCAAAATACATATCTGAAAGAATTAAGATTGAACTTGTAAGCATTATAAATAAAGTTGTTAATAGTTGAAATTTCCATTTTAGATTATATTTTTTAGAGATTAGAAAGACAATATAAAATAAAAAACTACTAATAATTATAGACAAAGTATAAGTCCCTATTCCAAAAAACTCACTTATTCTTCCTTCATCATTTAAATTGATGAAATTTATTAATCCTGCTAAAAACCTCATATAAAATGCAATAAATAATAAAGGGTATAAATATTTATTCCAACCTCGATATTTTAACAAAAGAAAAATAATGAGTCCTTGTAAAACTGTAACTACAGGCCCTGAAGCGGAAACTAAAATATCATGGGTATCTGTTAGAACTTTGTCACCATTATAGAAAGTTCCATTTAGAGTCATTATTGATTCATAGCCCAATAATTTAGCAGTCAACCAATGTGAAAACTCATGAATTATCCAAGTGAATAAAACTCCGACTAAGATTGTAATAAAATACTTGAATGTTATCTTTTGGTTGTTCATTATTCAATGTTTTGTGTCTTTTTGTAAATTTAGTTAATGAATAAATTAACTCGTCTGATAAGTAAAGTTAGTTATAAAAATTTAGAAAGTCGAGACTTGTAATTTTTAAAACCTCATCTTCTTAAAAATATCCCAAAGTACCACACCAACACTTACCGAAATGTTTAAAGAATGTTTAGTTCCAAATTGCGGAATTTCTATACAATAGTCTGATGTTGAAACGACTTTTTGTTGTACACCTTTCACTTCGTTGCCAAAAACTACGGCGTATTTTTGATTTTGCTCAATAGCAAAATCTTGCAGTTTAGTACTATTATCCGCTTGTTCAATTGAAGCAATTTTTACATTCTCTTTTTTCAATTTTTCAACCAATTCAAACGTATCTTCAACATACTCCCAATCAACAGATTCAGTGGCACCAAGTGCTGTTTTGTGAATTTCTTTATGTGGAGGTTGCGCAGTAATTCCACACAAGTAAATTTTTTCAATTACAAACGCATCACTTGTTCTAAATACCGAACCAACATTATTCAAGCTTCTAATATTATCTAAAATGACTATTAAAGGAATTTTTTCGACATTTTTAAACCCATCTACATCAATTCTGTTTAATTCACTATTCTTTAGTTTTCGCATTTAGTTCAGATTTCTTTTTTCAATAAAAAATTGCGTTAATATCTTGCTACATTCCTCTTCAAGAACACCAGAAATCACTTTTGTTTTAGGGTGTAATTGAGTTTTCATATTCATAAAACCACGTTGTTCATCTCTTGCACCAAAAACTATTTTTCCAATTTGTGACCAATAACTTGCTCCAGCACACATTTGACAAGGTTCAAGAGTAACATATAATGTGCATTCCTTTAAGTATTTTCCACCCAAAAAATCAGCTGCAGAAGTAAATGCTTGCATTTCGGCATGAGCAGTCACATCATTTAACATTTCTGTTAAATTATGAGCACGAGCTATAATTTGATTTTTGCATACTATTACTGCACCAATAGGCACTTCATTTTTATCAAACGCCAATTGAGCCTCTTGTAAAGCACGCTTCATAAAATAGACATCATCAAAAGGGTTATTCATAAAAAAGGATAATTTTGACGGTAAAATTATCAAAAATTATCCTTTGTTTTCATAGAAAAGAAGTAAAACTTCTTCATAACAATTTTCTTATTTTGGGATAGCAGTCCAAGTTTGAGAACCATTAAATTCCCATGTTCCACTCATATTATTTCCAGATATTGTTCCGTTAAAGACTGGGAACCAAGATCCTGTTATGTCTACAACAACACTGATATTGCTTCCGTTAAGGTCCCATGTTCCATTATAATCAAAAACTCCTGGAGAGTCTGGCTCAGTATAAAATGATGTGCCATCAGCATTAAAAGTAATTTCTGCAATCCAACCAGTAGGATTTCCACTACTTGTAACAGCATTTATCGAATAAACCCAAGTTGTTCCTGCTAATGAAAGTGTGCTAAAAGAACGTTCAGTTCCATATACTGTTCCAGCACTATTGGTTGCATAAACTCTAAAATAGTATTGAGTGTTTGGAGATAAATCTGTTATTTCGCTAGTAAAATTGTTACTTAATTCTTCAGTTTTGTTATCACTTACTGTTGGATTTGGAGTAGTTGCCCAAGCCACACCTCTAGCAGAGATTGTCTCTCCACCATTGTCAGTAACATTTCCTGATATTGCAATTGATGTATAAGTTTTTACAACGTTTGCACTTGTAGTATTACTTTCTATAGTTGGAATTACAATTTCATCATCATCATCACTACAAGAATAAGTAATGAAAACTAACGTAAAAACCATAATGAATTTTAAAAATTGATTTTTCATAATAAAGATATTTTAGTAAACCCACTTTCTTGTTTCTCTTGGGTGTTCGGTATTTCCCAATATTTTTATAACAAATGAAAAAGAAAATGATATTTATTACAATACCTAGTAAAGGGGAATTTTATTATTTCAATGAAAGAATTATATAGGTTGTTTTTTGCATTCAAAAAGTAGTAAGTTTGTATTATAGAATTATGAAAAAAAATATTTTAGAATCAATTAATTTACCTTCTGACTTAAAAAAGTTGAACAAAGAGGAATTAATTTCTCTTGCAGTAGACTTAAGAAAGTTTATTATTGATATCGTTTCGGTAAAAGAAGGTCATTTAGGCGCTAGTTTAGGTGTTGTTGAGTTGACGATAGCATTACATTATGTTTTCGACACTCCTAATGATTTATTGATTTGGGATGTTGGTCATCAAGCCTATGGACATAAAATATTGACAGGCAGAAAAGATATATTTCACACTAATAGACAATTAGGTGGTGTATCAGGATTTCCTAAACGAAGTGAAAGTGAATATGATGCTTTTGGTGTTGGACATAGTTCAACTTCTATTTCTGCAATTTTAGGAATGGCTATGGCATCCAATCTTAAAGGAGAAACTGAGAAGCAGCATATTGCTGTAATCGGAGATGCTTCTATAGCTTCAGGAATGGCTTTTGAAGGATTAAATCATGCAGGTGTAACGGATGCTAATATATTGATTATACTCAATGATAATGCTATGGGAATTGACCCAAGTGTTGGTGCATTAAAAGAATATTTTACCAATGTTAAAGCAGGAAAATCTGTAAGGAAAAATAATATTATTGAAGCTTTAAACTTCAATTATTCTGGGCCAATTGATGGGCATAATATTGAAGCATTATTAAAAGAATTGAAACGCTTGAAGTCTATTAAAGGACCAAAGTTTTTACATGTGATTACTACAAAAGGGAAAGGTTTAAAACAAGCCGAAGAAAATCAAGTTAAATACCATGCTCCAGGAAAATTTGATAAAATCACAGGAAATGTTATTACTAAACCGTCTAAAAATTTACCTCCAAAGTTTCAAGATGTATTCGGATATTCAATAGTTGAATTAGCAAAGAAAAACACTAAAATTGTAGGAATTACTCCAGCAATGCCAACAGGAAGTTCCCTTAACTATATGTTAGAAGAAATGCCAGAAAGAGCATTTGATGTTGGTATAGCAGAGCAACATGCTGTAACTTTTGCCGCTGGATTGGTAGCAGAAGGAATGATTCCCTACTGCAATATTTATTCAACCTTTTTACAACGAGCCTATGATCAGGTAATTCATGATGTTGCCCTTCAAAAATTACCAGTTATATTTTGTTTGGATAGATCAGGAATAGTTGGAGAGGATGGTTCGACTCATCATGGTGTTTTTGATATTTCTTATTTAAGATTGATTCCAAATATGATTATATTTTCTCCAATTGATGAAACTGAACTTAGGAATATAATGTTTACTGCACAACTTGGATTAGATTTACCAATAGCGATAAGATACCCTCGAGGAAGAGGAAAAATTGTTGATTGGAAAAAGCCTTTTGAAAAAATTGAAATTGGAAAAGGAAAAGAACTCTCTAGCGGTAATTCAATTGCAGTATTAACAATAGGGGCGATAGGAACTGTAATTACTGAAATAGAAAAAGAGAACCCAAAAATTGCAACAGAAATCGGACATTTTAATATGCGATTTGTTAAACCACTTGATGTGGATATGTTACACAAAATTTTCAAGAAATATGATAAATTAATAACGATAGAAGACGGAGTAGTTATTGGCGGATTTGGAAGTGCAATTTTAGAATTTGCTTCAGAAAATAATTATTCTAATAGTATAAAGAGATTAGGAGTTCCAGACAACTTTATTGAGCATGGAAAAGTTGATGAACTTCACAAAATGGTTGGTTTAGATAAACAATCAATTTTTAGTACAATTAATAGTTTGATATAAAAAAAGGGAAGCATTTGCTTCCCTTTTATATTTATAAAATTAATTAAGTTATTCTATAATAATTTTATGAGAAGATTGTTTCTCATTAGCACTAAATTTAAGAACATACATTCCACTAGATAAACTTAAAGATAATGGTTGTTCTAAACCACCTTCAAAATTAACTTTAGTTGAGTGAACACTTCTTCCATTTATGTCATATACATTAACAGTTCCTTCTCTAATATCTGCAATTGATGAAATAGTTATTTCACCGTTTGATACCGTTGGATATACTTTGATTAAATCATTTTTATCAAACTCATTAACCGATAATCCAGAAGCAGCAGCAGTAAATTGACCAGTAAACATTCCTCTACCATACGTTGAGGCTAGTACTGTATTATCAGCAGTTCTTAAATCAAAACTAGTTACAGGAACGTCTTTCATACCATTTTGTGCTTGATACCAATTTGGAGTTGCATCATTAAAGTTAGGCGATGCCCAAACCCCTAAATCAGTTCCTATAATAACCTCATTATTGTTTAATGGGTTCATCATTACTGCTTTTACAGGTAAATCTGGCAAATCACCTTCTTTATTTTGCCAAGTTACACCTCCATCATTAGTATACATTACATTTGTATCTATCCCATAGTTATGGAAAGTTACCATGATGATATCTTCTGTAGCACCTAATTCTATACAAGAAACACTTCCAACAAAATCAGTTCCTGAAATATCAGTCCAAGTTGGAGATGCATTCGCATTGGTAAGTTTTAATAATTTACCATCAGCCGTACCAACAAATAATGTTGTAGTGGTAAAAGTAGAAGTTTTAAACGCTGTTGGAGCTCTTGTTAACAAAGCATTTGTCAATGTTGCTTGTGTTGCAGAACCAGATCCTAAGGTATATCTATTTATTTGATATGATGGAGCGCTATAATTTGAAGCGTTAGAATATAATATATTATTATCACTATCCAATGCCGAAGGGTTTACGAAATCTCCTCTATTTGTATTATTTGCTGTTGTTGCATCAATAGTATAAACACTGCTTCCGCTAGAATAATTGTGATAGGTAAAAGAATTATAAACATAAGAAGCAATCATGTACTCATTATCTTTGTCAATAAACACGTAACAACCATCGCCACCTCTTATTTCAGTTGAACTATTTATTCCTGCAGAAGCATTATTAATTAATTGTGTGCCATTATCCTGTGCTCCAGCTAATAATTTTTCACTGGCAACTTCTTGTCCAATTGCGCCTTTATAAAATTGTAATGTATTGTAATTCGTTTTTCTTGGTTGGATTGATGCCCCTGAATTTGATGAATAATAAACACCACCATCATTGGCAAAAAGCATTTTTGTAGGGTCATTATTTCCAAATGCAGCGGCATGCTGGTCAGCATGAACTTCTTGAAAGCCAAAACCTCCATACCAATGTGTTCGTTGAAGCCAATTGGCTCCTGCATCAGTAGATTTGAATATGTCAATTCCACCAGTGTAAAGGATATTATCATTGGTTGGATCTACTTCTAGCATTAAATCATAGAATGCTTGAGTTCTACAAAAATCATTTGCTGGGATTCCAGGATCAGCATCATTTGGTTGCGCCATAGTGGTTGTTGAAGTAAATTCATTAGTTGTTTTTAAAAGAGTAGGTAAGCCTCCAACATTTGCTAAAACATATAAAGTTCCAGCATTGGATCCAGAAACTGCAATCTCAACTCTTGCTCCGCCAGCAATTGTATGCCTTAAAATAAAGTTTGACCCGTCATTTGATGAAGATAGTATTAATCCTCCTCCATTACCAAATGTTCTACTATTGGTAGTGGCAACCCAAATTTTACCATCAGCTGCAATTTCAATATCATTCGGCATATAAGGGTCTCCTCTCCCTGTATTTAATACTAACTTATCCCAAGTACCACCATCGGCAGTAGATTTTTTATACAAGCCCATATCAACTCCTCCATGTAATCCCCAAGGAGAAGAATCAGTATAAGATGCATCGGCAGCGGCAACATATATTTCAGAGTTTCCTCCTCCTATATCTTTTATTGCAATATCATTTATATGATGCACGCCTGGAATTACAACAACTCCATTATATGGTGACCCAGATAGTGACATTGTAGCGTTTACACCACTTGCTAATTCAGCAATTATTGCTTCTCCATCAGTTTTTGATACCATAATAGCAGGAATAGTAATACTACCATCTGTTCCTCCCATATCAAAAGGAAATGAACTAATATTATTTACTATTATTGCAGCAGTAGCACCTGCATTTTGAGCATTTAAAACTTTAGTTACAAATGGGCATCCACCTCTTCGAATGACCGCTATTTTCCCACTTACAGCACTGCCATTTGTAAGTGCTTCACAACCATCTGATGTTGTTCCAGTACTATCGTCAACTAAAACTAAATCTCCCGTAAGAGCTGAACTTAAATCTCCTCCAAAATTTGAAGAACGAACAGCTGCATAGTCACCTGCAATTGAAGCTGGAGTATTAACTGTTAGAATTGTATTTGCTTCAAAAGTAGATTCCTGTGTAGTCCCCCCAAAAACATGTGACCATGTTGCTCCACCATCATTAGACTTCCAAAGACCATTACCACTAAAAGTACCATTTACGTATGATTCTCCAGTTCCAGCATAAAAAATATTTGTATTATTTGGGTCATAAGTAATACAACTTATTGCCAAGTTTTGTGGAATTCCAACTTCTGCCCAAGCAGAGTTTGCATCTGTAATATCATCATTTACCCATAAACCACCACTAACTCCACCTGCAAACACACGCTTGTTAGTTGCATCGTTTGGGTCAAACATAATTGCTCTGGTTCTCCCTCCTACATTGTCGGGACCTCTTTCTGTCCAAGGCATTGATTCTTCTCCAGGAACACGGTTTTCCGCTAACCATTCTTGTAATTCAAACAAACGTTCTGAATGCGGCCTTCCAGTAGAAGGATCAATTGTTAACTCATACATTTGTTCAAAATATTTATTTGGAGGAAGCCCTGCGGCTTTTCTTTCCTTTTTTGAAAGCTTCAAACTTTCTTTAAAAGGGCTATTATCCAAATAAGAGAGATGTTTTTCTCTTAATTTTTCTATTTCAGTTTTACTAGTATTTTTAGTACTTATTAATAGTCCAAAAACTATTAATGCAGCAATACTAGATAGTATTAGTAACTTTTTTTTCATTATGAATTAATTTAAGATTCTACAAATATATTAATAATCATTTAACATCTATATTTAGACTTGTTAAAGTTAGAGTATTTCTCCTTTTATTTTTTTGTGTATCAATATTGCATAACTATCTGACAAAGAAGATATAAAACTGCAAATTGAGAGTATTCTTTGATACATAGTTTCATTATTTTGCTTGTATTGATTTGGCAATAACAATAGTATCATTTTGTCATAATTTGATGCATTGTTATCATAAGTTTTATTTAATGCATTAATAAATACATCTAGCAAACTTGATATTATTGAATAACCAGCTATTTCTTTCTCAATAACCTCTTTACTATTATATATTTTGTCAATGCTTATCTTAAGTATGTCGTTAATTTGTGCTTCATACTTACATTTATCTAATAGAGAATTTTGAAATGTACCTTTTAAAATTTGGGTTTCATTTTCTAAAAATATATTCGCCGCTTCATTTATTAGGTTTCCAATGGCCAGTGCTCGTAAATAACTTAATCTATCTTTTTTTGTTTTAAGTTGATGATACTTTTCGGTATTTATAGTGTCTCTAACTAGGTTAATTAGATACTCTAAAGCGTATTCTTCTTCAATTAAGCCTAAGTTTAATCCATCTTCAAAATCTATAATGGTATAACAAATATCGTCTGCTGCCTCTACTAAATATGCTAAAGGATGTCGATTGTAGGCTAAATCTGAATCATTACGTAAGGTTGTTAATCCAAGTTCTACTGCAACATCTTTAAAACTTTCAATTTCAGATTGAAAAAATCCAAACTTCTTATCTACAATATGTTTACTTGGCTTTTTGGGTAGTGATTCTTTTGGATATTTCATAAAGGCTCCGAGAGTTGCATAAGAAAGTCTTAAACCGCCTTCAATACCTTCACGATTTTCTGTTAAAATCTTAAACCCATTGGCGTTCCCTTCAAAATCTATTAAATCTTGCCACTGTTTAGGAGTTAAATTATCTTTATAAATTTGCCCATTACCAGTTTTAAAATACTCTCCAATTGCTTTTTCACCTGAATGACCAAAAGGAGGATTCCCAATATCATGAGCTAAAGCCGCAGCAGCGGTGATTGCGCCAAAATCATTAGGTAAATACCCTTTTTCTTTAAGTTCAGGATACTTAATTAACAATTCTCTCCCAACAATTCTCCCTAGAGATCTTGCAACGACACTAACTTCTAAACTATGAGTTAAACGAGTATGTACAAAATCTGTTTTGGAAAGTGGAATTACCTGAGTTTTATCTTGAAGACTTCTAAAAGAATCGGAAAAAATTACTCTATCATAATCTACTTCAAAACCAAGTCTTGTTTCATCTTGATTTTTTCTAATACGCTTAACAGTATCACCGTAGCGTTTTAATGAAAGTAATTTTTCCCAATTCATATAGTATTCTATAGCATTCTATTTCGAGATGCTATTAATTTTAAACAGTTTAGAGTTTAAATACCCTAAAAAATATTAGTATTTATCATCTACATTATTTTTAATCCAAACTACACAATCATCAAATGATTCAAAGATGTGTTCTTTTGGAATAAAATCTGGAATGATGTCAATTCTCTCCATCATATATCTAGGCTGTTTTAATAAACCAACAAACAATACATCTATACCTTTTGACTTTAAATCCTGTAGCATATCTTCCATAGCATATAATCCTGATTGATCCATATATTGCATCCTATCTAGCCTCATAATAACTTTAGATGCAGTGTCTGGAATTTGTAATGACAATGCTTGGAAATCACTAGTGGATCCAAAGAATAATGGCCCTTTTATATGTTTGATAAATACTTCTTCTTTTAAATTTTCAGGAAAACTAACTTCATCTTTCCAAGCTTCTTCTTTAAGGGATTTTACATCAGAACGCTCAGCAGTTAAATCACCTATTTTTTTCATAAACATTAAAGAAGCAATCACTAGTCCTATTCCTACAGCATATACTAGATCCCAAAAAGATGATAATACTAAAACGATAAGCATTATCAGCACTTCAGAACTTAGTTTTAGAGGGCCTAGTTTCATGTCTTTAGGTAGAGAAGGAATGGCTCTTAAACCTTTATAATCCATAACGCCTATACCAACAGTAATTAATATTCCCGCAAGAACGGCTGCTGGAATTTTTGAAGCCAGTGGTGCAATTGCTAATAAAATAACGAACAATAAAACACCCGCAATCATTCCCGAAAGTTTAGTTTTACCTCCCGAATTAATATTAACAACTGTTCTAATTGTTGCTCCAGCTCCTGGAATTCCACCAAATAATGCTGCAATACTATTTCCAATTCCTTGACCTACTAATTCTTTATTAGGTTTGTGTTTTGTTTTTGTCATATTATCGGCAACAATACTTGTAAGTAATGAATCAATTGCTCCAAGCAAAGCCAATGCTAAAGCTGTAAATATGTAAGGAGTTATACTGCTAATATTAAAATTTGAAAAAATTTCAGATTTAAATTCAGGCAAACCTTCAGGAATTTGTGGTATAGGTCTATAATCCAAATTTGCCAAAATTGCTATTGCCGACATAACAATTAAAGCAACAAGTGTGCTAGGAACTTTTGTAGTTATTCGTTTAAATCCATAAATAATAAAAATGGTTCCAAGAGCAAGGATAACCTCTAACCAATTTATGTTTTTGATTGCTCTAGGTAATACTTTGAGCGACCCTAAAACTCCAGAAGCGTTTTTTGCAGCCAAAGTTTGTGATTCTTTTAGTATATCTTCTTGTGTAATTTTTTCAGCACGGTTTATCGTTTCTCTAAAGTCTTCTAGAACTAAAATGCCTTCATTAGCCTCTTCTTTCAATATGTTTTCAAGAATTACTTCTTCTGCTTGTGCTTTAAATTGATTGACGTATTCTGTATCTTCTTTCGGATAGTAACCTAAAGAAGGTAAAATTTGAGTTACTAATATTATAACTCCAATTGCTGTCATAAAACCAGAAACTACAGGGTAGGGGATATATCTAATATATTGCCCAAGCCCAAGTGCACCTAAACCAATTTGCATTAGTCCTGCTAATAAAAACACAGTTAAAATTGCTGGTAAGGCTTTATTCACATCACCGTCATTCGCAGCTATAATTCCAGCAATAATTACCATACTTACTGCTGTCATTGGTGCCGTTGGACCAGATATTTGAGTATTAGTTCCTCCAAATAAGGCAGCAAAAAAACTGATAAAAATGGCTCCATATAAACCAGCACTTGGCCCTAGTCCAGAAGATACACCAAAAGCCAATGCTAATGGTAATGCTACAATACCAGCAGTAATCCCTCCAAAGGCATCTCCTTTAATATTTGAAAATAATTTTTTCATTTTTTGAATAATTTGTTGTTAATTCTATTTTTTTGATTTCAAGTTTTTCGTCTAAAATTTTACACGAATTAATATTTGTCTAAGAATACAACAAGTCAGGGGGAGGAAGTATTAGATTTAAATGAGGTTTGGTATATTTTTTAAATAGATAATCAATTCTATTTTGAACTTGACTTTTATCAATTGCAAACTCATTTTCACCTACATTATTTAATAATAATTCAATCTCTATGTTTTTTTCATTTACCTTTTCTTCCTTTTCATTGCCAATACCATAAAAAATTGACACATCGAAAGAACTATCTACAATCAATATTGTTGAAGGGGTTGCTAAAAAGCCTAGAAATAAAATTAATAATATTTTAGAAACTAATTTTTTAAACAATTTGGTTGAGTTTAGTTGTGACTAACAAATATATAACATTTAACCTTAATTAAAAGTTAATTTTCATTTCTATTACTTAACATAAAAGCAACAATGAAATAATATTTTTATAATCTCTTCTTAACAATTAGGTAACAATTGTGATGGTTATTTGCATCGTAAATAAACAATAACAATGACCGATATAAAAAAGATATTTTTAACCCTATTCATACTATTAGTATCTACAGTTTTTGCATTTGCTCAAAATAAAGGAACATTAAGTGGTAAAGTATTAGACTTTGAAATGAATAATGAGCCTTTGCCATTTGCAAATGTATATATTAAAGGTACTGAAATTGGTTCAACAACCGATTTTGAAGGTCTATATACATTTAATGTACTTCCAGGTACTTATACACTTGTTTTTAGTTTTATTGGTTACGAAACGGTAGAAGTAAATAATATTATTGTTACAGCAGGTGAAACTTTTACTATTGAAGATTTGGTTTTAAAACCTACAGAAGGACTTGCTCTAGAAGAAGTAGTAATTAAAGGATCTAGTAGAAAAGAATCATTTCAATCTTTATTGGGAGAGCAAAAGAAGGCTATAGAGGTAAAAACATCTATTGGAGCTGAAGAATTATCTCAAAAAAGTGTAAGCGATGCAGCTGGAGCAGTTGCTAAAATATCTGGAGTTTCAAAAGAAGAAGGATCTAGTAATGTTTATGTGCGTGGTCTAGGAGATAGATATTTAAATACTACATTTAATGGCCTATCGCTTCCATCAAATAGTATTGACAAGAAGAATATAGATTTAGATTTGTTTACAACTGATATTATTGAAAATGTATCAATTAGTAAATCTTATTCACCACATTTTTATGCTGATTTTTCAGCAGGTAATGTAAATATAGATTCTAAGAATTTTACTGGAGATAGTGTTTTTGAATTGTCTTTTGGAAGTGGCGTAAATTCAAATGCAATTGGTGAGAATAGATTTATGAAAAGTGAAGGTACAGGAAGATTTGGTTTTTATAATAGGTATAATCATAATCCATTTGCTGTTATTCTTTCTCATGGAGTTGACCCTGTGAATGCAGGTGCACCAATTGGAGCAAATATTTCAGGGATTATTGGAAAATCATTTGATTTAAATGATGAAAATTCTAGATTGAGTTTGTTTTTATCTGGTTCTTATGAAAATGATTTTACATTTCAAGAAGGAAGTGCTGTAGACTATTCAAATACTTATAATAAAATTTTTCCTAAAACCGAAGAGTTTAATTACTCAACAAATACAACTCTTTTAGCTAGTGCTATTTATAAAATAGATGACAATCATAGAATGACTTATAACTCTTTATTTTCTAATTCTTCGGGAGATAAAGTTGCATATTTTGGAACTGAAGGTAATGGGTTTTATAGAGAATCAAGATCTTTAGTGGATACTGATAGAGGGTTCTATCAAATGAATGTCCAGTTCAATCAAGATATGATTTTCGTAAACCAATTATTAGGAAAGCATACTTTGAACGAAAAACTTAATTTAGATTGGGGAATAGGTTACAATAAAGTCTATTCGAACGAGCCAGATAGAAAAAGAGTATCATTAGAAGATTATTTCTACGCTTTGGACAATGACCCAAATACTAACCCTGTATTCTTAACTAACAATTCATTTGATAATCAAAGATATTTTCAAGAAATGACTGATGATGAAATTAATGGAAGAATAAAATTATCACATCAAGTCAATGATAAAATTAAATTAAACTATGGATATAACGGAAGATCAAAAACTAGAGATTTTGAGAATATTCGTTATGGTTACAAAAATTTTGACGATAGTTTAGTTATAACAAATGTCAATAAATTAAATGAAATTTTTAACGTTCAAAATGTATTAGATAGTTTAATTCAAACGGATGTTTTTAGGGCTCTTGCCCCACAAAATGGTGTTGGACCAACAAATAGACCAGGAAAATTAGAAAATACTTATACAGGAAATTTAGATGCACATGGAGGATATGTATCATTTGAAATCAATATAGATGATAAATGGTTGATTGTTCCTGGATTTAGAGCTGAATCATTTGCACAAGAAATTAATTATGATGTAATAAATCTTGTAAATAATCCAGGATCAAGTAAAGTTGTCGAAGAATTTTATTTACCTAGCATCAATGTTAAATATGCTTTAAATGATGATAAAAACTTACGATTATCGGCAAGTAAAACTGTTTCTACACCAGAGTTTAAAGAGATGGCTCCAATAGTTTATGAAGGCGTTACTCAAAGAGTTGGTGGAAATCCAGATTTGCTAGGAAGGGTTGAAAATGGTACATATGAAAATGTTAAAGATATTTCATATTCCGAAATTTTAAATATCGATCTAAAGTATGAAAACTTTATAGGTCAAGGTCAAGTATTATCTCTTGCAGCATTTACAAAACAGATACTAAACCCAGTAAATCTTGTAGTGGCTAATGACGCTACAGGTACGCAACGTTATTTTAGAACTGGCGATAAAGCAACAGTTTATGGTGTAGAATTGGAATACAGAAAACACTTGTTACTTGATGAAGAAGAAAATGGGAAGTTAACTTTTGGGTTTAATGGAACTTATATGCATACTGAACAAGATTTATATAGCAATATTTCAGGAACATATAGTACAAGTTTTAATAGAAAAACTGAAGAATTGCAGGGAGCATCTCCACTTATTTTAAATGCAGATTTTAGTTATAAACCAAATTTATTTAAAAATGTTAAGTCTACTTTTAATCTTGTAGGGAATTATTATTCAGATCGAATTTCGGCACTTGGCTCAGGTCAATTAGGAAATATCATTGAAAAAGGAATTGCTTCACTAGACTTTATTTGGAAAAATAAAATTGCTGAAAAATCTGAATTGAATTTTACTGCAAAAAACCTTTTAAATCCTAAAATTCAACAAGTACGAGAATTAACAAATCAAGAAGATATTATTCTAAGTTCTTTTCAACGAGGAATTAATATTGGAATCCAATATAAATACAAATTTTAAAAATAATAAACCAAAAATTAAACAATAAAAAAATGAAAAAAGCAATTTTAAGTTTAGTATTAATGTCATTATTAATAATCTCTTGTGCAGATGATGATACTGCTGATATTATAATTAATGATAATAGTGTAACTAATAATAACAATGGTGGTGGAAATAATTCTGGTCAAACAGTCTATTTGTCTGGAACTTATGTAGAGAATTTGTCATTAGATACTTCAAATCAATATATCATTAATGGACCAATGATTATGGCTTCAGGAACTACTTTAACTATTCCTGCAGGAATGACAATTGAAGCGCTTGCTGCTGGTTCAGATGTTTATTTAGCAATTGCACAAGGAGCAAAAATTATTGCAAATGGAAATGCAAGTAATCCAATCGTATTCACTTCTAATGCTAGTGCTCCAATGGCTGGAGATTGGGGAGGATTAATCTTGTTAGGAAAAGCGCCAATAAATTCAGTAACAGCAGGTTCAACGGCTACTTCAGAAATAGGTTCTTTACCTTATGGAGGAAATGATGCAACTGATAATTCAGGATCATTACAATATGTGAGAGTTGAATATTCTGGCGGTAAAGCTGATGGGCAATCAGAAAATAATGGGTTTTCATTTTACGGCGTAGGAAATGGAACTACTATACAAAATGTTCAAATGTTTGAAGGATTAGATGACGGCTTTGAATTTTTTGGAGGTACGGTAAATGTTGATAATTTATCGGTAGTAAATGCACAAGATGACTCAATTGATTGGACTGAAGGATATGTAGGGACTATCACAAATGCTTATGTAAAACATGGAGCTGATCATGATAAAGGAATTGAAGCAGATGGTTACAATACTGACATTGGGAATAATTCATCACCAATATTTTGGTCAAATCCTACTATTGAAAATTTAACTATTGTAGGATTAGGGTCATCAACAGGAAATGAAGCAATTAGATTAAGAGCAGGAACAAGAGTTACTATAAATAATGCTGTTATTGAAGGCTTTGAAGAAGGGATTGATATGGATGGAGATTCAATTGATAATCCGACTGGTGAAGGAGTGACTATGAATATCACAAATGTTATGGATGTTACATTCGTAGATGTAATAACAAAATTAAAAAATGATACAGGAGTTTCGTTTACCGAAGCAGATTTGATATCTGGAGATGGTGAAGGTACAGGAACTGATTACGCAATTTGGGGTGCAGGTTGGACTGTAGAATAATTATTTGAATTTGGTTAATAAAAAAAGAGCGCTCAAATTTGAGCGCTCTTTTTTTAGTTGTTATATTATTATTTAATTGCAACTGCACCTTCTTCATTCCATTTATGAACACTTGCAATTTTATTGTTTTGATAATTAACCTCTGTTACAACACCGTTTTTTAAAAACATCCAAGTGCCTGATTTTTTACCATTTTCATAATTTGCTTTAGTAACTTTTACTCCATCTTCGTTGTACATATTCCATTCTCCATGTAGTTTTTGATTTTTATAAAAACCTTGTTCCTTTATAGAACCATCATTATAATAGGTAGTTACAGCAACTAAATCTCCTTGTTTTTCATAAGAAGGTTTATTAATATTTTGCGCAAAACTTCCGCAAGAAAAAAGAAGTATTAATACTATTATTGCTATGTTTTTCATGACCTAAATTTTTTTGAGTTAAGCTAAAATAAAAAATAATTTACAATTTTCAAACATTTTCTTAACATTCTCTTAACATTAAAATTTAATTCAAAATTGCTTTTTCACAAAACTTTAAACATTTCATAATATTTACATTACATAAGAAAAGTGTAATTCATGGATCTTTGTTTAAGTTATTTTTTACTTATATGAAGTAACTAATTTCATTTAAATCTATTAGTTTTTGTCAGAAACTAGGTTTTATGAACTATTTAGGGTTGTCAATTTTGACAACCCTTCTTTATAATAATTGTTAGTAATAAAATAATAGTCTCTTAACATTAAGTTTACATTAATATAGGTTCTTTGTGGCGACAAAAACTAATACTACAAATGAAACTTAAAACTGCTCTAATCTTGAGTTTGTTATTTACATTACTTTATGTTAATGCTCAAGAATCTAATGCTCCAAAGTTTGGAAAAGGATTGTTTAACTTGGTTGGCAAAGACAGCACATATACTATGAAAGTTGGTGCTAGAATGCAATTTCTTAGTGTCAATTCTTGGGATATCGAAGACGGAAACTTAGCTAACCCTGAATCAAATGCTTTGGTGAGAAGAGCACGATTAAAATTTGATGGTTTTGCATTTACTCCAAAATTGAAATATAAATTAGAATTAGGTTTGTCTAATAGAGATATTTCTGGAGCATCTGAATTTACAAGTAATGCTCCAAGATATATTTTGGATGCAGTTATAAAATGGAATTTTCATAAGAATTTTGAATTATGGTTTGGTCAAACCAAATTGCCAGGAAACAGAGAGCGAGTTATTTCTTCAGGGAATCTACAACAAGTGGATCGTTCGTTATTAAATAGCAGATTTAATATTGATCGTGATGTAGGAATTCAATTAAGACATCATTTTAAACTTTCAGATAAGTTTGTAGTAAAAGAGATGTTTTCAATTTCACAAGGTGAGGGTAGAAATGTAACTAAAGGGAATTTAGGAGGTCATCAATATACTGGAAGAATAGAACTGTTGCCATTTGGAAATTTCACCAAAAAAGGAGATTATTCGGGAAGTGATTTAAAAAGAGAAAAAAGTCCAAAATTGGCTTTAGCAATTACCTATGACCATAACAATAATGCGGTTAAAAATAGAAGTAATCAAGGTTCATATATGACAAATGATATAGGTTTTTTTGAAACAAATATCAATACTTTGTTTATTGATGCTATGTTTAAATATCAAGGCTTCTCATTCATGGCTGAATATGCTGATAGAGAAGCGAAAGATCCTTTAGCAAAAAATTCTGATGGAACTTTAACTGGCGATGAAGTACAAGTAGGAAAAGGCTTAAACTTACAAGCAGGATATTTATTAAACAGCAATTGGGAAGTTTCAGGTAGATATACCAATATTGATTTAGATACGAATATTACAGGTAAATACCCAGAGAGCCAGTATACACTTGGAGTTTCTAAATACATAGTTGGGCATAAATTAAAAGTTCAAACTGATGTAAGTTACTTGTCTAATGAAGAAAGTAATAATGGGTTGATGTATCGATTACAATTTGATATTCATTTCTAAGTAAATGATAACGTTTAGGTAACACAAAAAAGAGAAAAACAATATAATTTTACACTTTATAAAAATTTAAAAAATGGATAATATTTATTTATTGATGATAGTCGCTCTTGCGATACTTGCTATTGCCGATTTAGTAGTTGGTGTAAGTAATGATGCAGTAAATTTTTTAAATTCTGCAATTGGTTCTAAAGCCATTTCTTTTAGAACAATAATGATTGTTGCAAGCATAGGTATAGCTTGTGGTGCAATTTTCTCCAGCGGAATGATGGAAGTTGCACGTAAGGGAATTTTTAATCCTGGTATGTTTATGTTCAATGATATCATGATCATATTTATGGCGGTTATGATTACCGATATCTTACTTTTAGACTTTTTCAATACACTTGGTATGCCTACTTCTACTACAGTATCAATTGTATTTGAATTGTTAGGTGCAGCTGTTGCAGTATCATTGATTAAAATTGGTGCTGATGGAGGAAGTTTTGCAGAAGTTACTAATTATATCAATACCGCTAAAGCTACTCAAATTATCTTTGGAATATTACTCTCGGTAGTCGTAGCCTTCACAGTTGGTGCAATAGTTCAATATATTTCTCGCTTATTATTGTCTTTTAATTTTGAAAAGAAAGCAAGTTGGGTTGGCGCCTTATTTGGAGGTGTTGCTTTAACTTCGATGGTTTACTTTATACTAATGAAAGGAATTAAAGGAGCTGATATTGCAAAACAGAGTTTTGATGTAATTGGTGGTGCTACAATTAAAGACTTTCTTGAGGACAATGTATTAGCGATTGTATCAGTGAGTTTTGTTGTTTGGTCTTTATTATCTTATGTTTTTATAAATTTCTTAAAAACAAATATTTATAAACTGATTATTCTTGTAGGTACTTTTGCATTGGCACTAGCATTTGCAGGAAATGATTTAGTAAACTTTATTGGTGTTCCTATTGCTGCTTGGCAATCGTATCAAGCATTTATGGATCCTTTAGTTAATACTTTAGGATTGGCAGCTACAGAGTTTCCAATGGATTCTTTAGGGAAAAAAGTTCCAACACCTACATTGTTGTTATTCATTGCAGGAATGATTATGGTATTGACATTATGGTTCTCAAGTAAGTCAAGAAATGTTTTGAAAACATCACTAGATTTATCAAGTCAAGGTGAGACAAAAGAGCGTTTTCAACCTAATTTCTTGTCAAGAGGTTTAGTTAGAGGAGCCATGTTAATGTCAAAATATACTTCTTACGTATTACCTAATTCTGCAAAAGAGAAAATTGAAGAACAGTTTGAAAAGCCAGTGATTGAATTATCGCAAGGAAAAACACACGAGTTACCTGCTTTTGATATGGTTCGTGCTGCAGTAAATTTAATGGTTGCTGGTATTTTAATTTCTATCGCTACTTCATATAAACTACCTTTATCTACTACTTATGTAACTTTTATGGTGGCTATGGGTACTTCACTTGCCGATAGAGCTTGGGGAAGCGAAAGCGCTGTGTATAGAGTTGCTGGTGTATTAAATGTAATTGGTGGATGGTTTGGAACTGCAATAACTGCATTTATTGCAGCAGGAACTGCAGCATATCTAATTCACTTAGGTGGTGCAACAATGATTGCAGTATTATTGTTTTTAGCTGTTTTATTATTGGTTAGAAATTCTATTAAACATGTAAGAAAAACTAAAGAAACTAAGGCTACTGATAGTTTAAATAGAAGTGAAAGTAAATCTGTTCAAGGTGTTATTGAAGAGAGTGCTGATAATATTTCTAAAGTGCTTAAGAGAGTTAGTAAAATCAATGAAAATACTATTAATGGATTGATAAATCAAGATTTAATTGCTCTTAAAAAGACTAGAAAAACAGTTGGTAAGTTAGAAGCTGAAATTGAAGACTTACAGAATAATATTTTCTATTTCATTAAAAATTTAGATGAAACATCTGTTAGTGCGAGTACATTCTATATTGATGTTATTGGAGACTTGCAAGATATTGCACAATCAGTTGGGTTTATTTCAAAAGTAAGTCATAAACATATCAATAATAACCACAAAGCATTAAAGAAAAATCAATCTAAAGAGTTAAAAGAAATTGCTAATAAATTAAGTGCACTACTTACTAAGGTTCAGGCAGCATTTGATTTACGAGCTTTTGACCAGATACCTTCTTTAATTGAAAACAAAAAAGAATTATTGAAAGATGTTTCTTCTTATGCTCAAAAACAAGTTGAGCGTACAAGAACTACAGAATCTAGTCCAAAGAATACTACACTATATTTTAGTGTGCTATTGGAGACTGAGGATTTAATAAAAGCGACGATGAGTTTATTAGAATTGTATGCCGCAAAGAAGTAATTCTTAACTCTATTAAATAAAAAAACCTCAACATTTGTTGAGGTTTTTTTATTTGTAAAAATTAGGAAGAAAGACGTTTAAGAACCACACATTTCACAATCATCTGGATTGTTTTGAGAAGCAATTAACATTGCTTTTAACTCTTCTGGAGTTAATGGTTTTTCTTCATCTTTTTTATTGTTTGACACCGTAAATTGAATTGCATTTACAGCCGATTTAGTTCTTAAATAATACATACCAGTTTTTAAGCCACTTTTCCAAGCATAGAAATGCATAGAAGTTAATTTTGCATAATCTGGATCTTGCATGAATAAGTTCATAGATTGAGATTGGTCAATGAAATAACCTCTTTGACGCGCCATATCAATAATATCACGCATACTCAATTCCCAAACAGTTTTATATAATTCTTTTAAATCTTGAGGAATAGATTCTATATGTTGTATCGAACCATTAGCTCTCATTATATCTTCTTTCATGCTATTATTCCAAAGACCTAATTCAACTAAATCCTCTAATAAATGTTTGTTTACAACGATAAACTCACCAGATAATACTCTACGCGTATAAATGTTAGAAGTATAAGGCTCAAATGCTTCATTATTACCCAAGATTTGAGAAGTCGATGCTGTTGGCATTGGAGCAACTAATAATGAGTTACGCACTCCATTTTTCATTACTTGCTTACGCAGTTTTTTCCAATCCCAGCGACCACTTAACTCGTCTTCTGAAATTCCCCACATATTGAATTGGAATTCCCCTTCACTCATTGGAGACCCTTTAAATGTTGAATATGGTTCTTTTGCTTTTGCAATTTCCATAGATGAAGTTACTGCTGCAAAATAAATAGTTTCAAATATTTCTTGATTCAGTTTTTTTGCTTCATCTGATGTGAAAGGTAAACGGAGCATAATAAATGCATCAGCCAAACCTTGAATTCCTAAACCTACTGGACGATGACGGAAATTAGAATTTTCAGCTTCTTTTACAGGATAGTAATTTCTATCGATTACTGTATCTAAGTTTCGAGTTACTTTTTTAGTTACATCAAATAATTTCTTATGATCGAAGAATTTTTTTCCTTCTTTGTCTTCACTTACAAACATTGAAACTGCAATAGACGCTAAGTTACATACCGCAACTTCGTCTTTGGCAGTATACTCCATAATCTCAGTACAAAGATTTGAAGAACGAATTGTTCCTAAATTCTTTTGATTAGATTTTCTGTTTGCTGCATCTTTATACAACATATAAGGGTTTCCTGTCTCAATTTGAGCTTCTAAAACTTTTTCCCATAATTCACGAGCTTTGATTGTCTTTCTACCTTTGCCAACTTTCTCATATCCTTCATATAACTTTTCAAACTCATCTCCATACGTATCGTATAAATGAGGACATTCGTTTGGACACATTAAAGTCCAATTGCCATCTTCTTGAACACGCTTCATAAATAAATCTGGAATCCACATAGCATAGAATAAATCACGTGCACGCATTTCTTCTTTTCCTGTATTCTTTCTTAAATCTAAGAATTCAAATACATCGGCATGCCATGGCTCCAAATACATTGCAAAAGAACCTTTACGTTTTCCGCCTCCTTGATCAACATATCTTGCTGTATCGTTATATACCTTTAACATTGGTACAATACCGTTAGAAGTTCCATTAGTTCCTCTAATGTAAGAACCAGTAGCTCTAATATTGTGAATAGATAGTCCTATTCCTCCAGCCGATTGAGAAATCTTAGCCGTTTGTTTTAAAGTGTCATAAATACCATCAATACTATCATCTTGCATTTGTAATAGAAAGCATGAAGACATTTGTGGTTTTGGAGTACCTGCATTAAATAAAGTTGGTGTTGCGTGCGTAAAGAACTTTTTACTCATCAACTCGTATGTTTTGATAGCCTCATCAATATCATCTAAATGAATACCTATTGATACACGCATTAGCATATGTTGTGGGCGCTCAACTACTTCGCCATTTAATTTCAATAAATAAGAACGCTCTAATGTTTTAAACCCAAAATAATCATAATTAAAATCACGATTATATATGATAGTAGAATCTAACTTAGCAGCATTGTCCATAATTACTTTGTATGTGTCATCAGCAATTAATGGTGCTTTTTTTCCAGTTCTTGGGTTAATGTAGTTGTATAAATCCGTTACAACTTCTGAAAATGTTTTTTTAGTGTTTTTATGTAGATTTGAAACGGCAATTCTTGCGGCAAGTTTAGCATAATCTGGATGTTGAACAGTCATTGTTGCTGCTGTTTCAGCGGCAAGATTATCTAATTCTGATGTTGTTACACCATCATATAATCCTTCAATAACTCGCATCGCAACTTTGGTGGGATCTACCAACTTGTTAAGTCCATAACACATTTTACGGATTCTTGACGTGATTTTGTCAAACATTACTGGCTCTTTGCGACCATCTCTTTTTACTACATACATACGTTTATATTTTTTTTTAAGTTAGTTAGTCCTTTTTTAAAATGACACTCATTATATTTTTACGTTTTAGTTATTTAAACCAAACGATTGCTAAATTTGGGGGCTTCCTAAATAAAAGGAAACTAGTATGTGGGGATTTCTCTAATCTAGAGAAAAGATATTAAAACTTCTAAAAATCAGCATCAAAAGAAATACTTCCTGTACCTCCTGATTTTACACCAGCTTTTTGGTATTCTGATACTCGTTTTTCAAAGAAATTAGTTTTTCCTTCAAGCGAAATCATTTCCATAAAATCAAAAGGGTTTGTAGAGTTATACACCTTATCACACCCAAACTCTTGCAACAATCTATCTGTTACGAACTCCAAATATTGTGTCATTAATTTGGCATTCATTCCAATTAAACTTACTGGAAGTGATTCGGTAATAAATCCTCTTTCTATATCTAGTGCATCGGTCAAAATTTTAGTAATCCTTTCTTTTGGCACTTTGTTTACTATATGGTTGTTGTGAAGGTGTACTGCAAAATCACAATGCATACCTTCATCTCTCGAGATTAATTCATTGGAAAATGCTAATCCTGGAAGTAAACCTCTTTTTTTCATCCAAAAAATAGAACAAAAACTTCCTGAAAAGAAAATTCCTTCAACAGCTGCAAATGCAATTAAACGTTCTGCAAAACTGTCACTTTCAATCCAGTTTAGCGCCCATTCAGCCTTTGCTTTAATTGCAGGAAAGACTTCAATTGCTTTAAATAATTGTTCTTTTTCAGCTTCATTCTTTACATAAGTATCAATCAATAATGAATATACTTCAGAGTGAATATTCTCCATCATTATTTGAAATCCGTAGAAAAACTTTGCCTCAGTATATTGAACTTCACTTACAAAATTTTCAGCCAGATTTTCATTTACAATACCGTCAGAAGCGGCAAAAAATGCTAAAATATGCTTGATAAAATAGCGTTCATCATCAGTTAATTTATTTTCCCAATCTACTACATCTTGATGTAAATCAATCTCTTCGGCAGTCCAAATACTCGCTTCTTGTTTTTTATACCATTCCCAAAGATCATGGTGCTGAATTGGAAAGATGACAAATCGATTTTTATTTTCTTGTAATATTGGTTCTATAACTGACATTTTGTTGTTGTTTTTTGATTGGGTTTTATAAAAAAACGAGAGAAACAAATATTGAATTTTTTGCTTGAAAATAAAAGCCATACTTATTCACAATCATAAGTGAGTTTTTAACAAAAAATTAAAAAAGTAAAAAAAAATTAAAAAAAATATTTTTGTAAAGTTTTGGTTTACAATAAGTTAAAAATCTAAAAAAATGCTTGCTAGTTGATTTTACTGCGCTTGTATTTAAAACGTCAGATTTTGAAAAATCAGAAAAAAAAATGAAATAAAATTATTGTTTTTTAAATTTGAGATATTCTTCAGCAGTTTTCTCTAATTCGCTATACCAATCTTCACCAAATTTTCGAATCAACGCTTGTTTTACAAATTTGTAAACTGGAACTTGTAATTCTTTTCCTAATGAACAAGCATCATCGCAAATCTCCCATTTGTGATAGTTTATTGCAGAAAATTCGGTGTAATCTTGAACTCTTATTGGATATAAATGACATGATATAGGTTTTTTCCAATCAACAATTCCTTGATTATACGCTTCTTCAATTGCACATAATGCAGTTTTATGTTCATCGAAAATCACATACGCGCAATCTTTACCATCAACAAGGGTAGTTTCATATTCACCAAATTCATTTTTGGTAAATAAGCCTTGTTCTTCTATTGCTTTTTTTCCCGAATTGGTTAAAAATGACTCTATCTTAGAGTAAACTTTTTCTAAAATAGGTAATTCTTCTTTGCTTAAAGGTGCTCCAGCGTCACCATCAATACAACAAGCACCCTTACAGGCCGACAAGTTGCAAACAAACTCCTTTTCAATAATATCTTCAGAAAGTAGTGTTTTCCCAATTTGAATCATAGGGCAAAAATAACATTTTATTTCCCTTTTAATAACACTAACTAAAGTTAGTTTACTAATTTTGCACCATAAAAATATTGAGAAATGAATTTTGATTTTAAAGAAATATTTACCGCATTTATGGTATTGTTTGCTGTAATTGATATTATTGGAAACATTCCTATTATTATTGATTTGCGTAAAAAAGCAGGTCACATACAGTCAGAAAAAGCGTCATTAATTGCTGGCGTTATTATGATAGTATTTTTGTTTTTAGGACAAAGTTTACTTTCTTTAATTGGTATAGATGTAAATTCATTTGCTGTTGCAGGTGCATTTATATTGTTTTTTATTGCACTGGAAATGATTCTTGGAATTACTTTATATAAAGAGGAAGAAGGTGACGCTATTACAGCTTCTGTTTTCCCTCTTGCCTTTCCTTTAATTGCTGGTCCAGGTAGTTTGACTACATTACTTTCTTTAAGGGCTGAATTTTCTATTGAAAATATTATTGCGGCAGTTATTTTAAATGTTGTATTTATATATCTTGTATTAAAAACTTCTTCTAAAATTGAAAGAATAATAGGTCAAAATGGTATTAAGATAATCAGAAAAATATTTGGAGTTATTTTATTGGCTATTTCGGTAAAATTATTTGCTGCCAATATAAAAATGTTATTTGCTTAAATGGAATTTGACGCATTAATTATTGGTGGTGGAGTTGCAGGAATGCAATGCGCATTAGTGTTAGGATCTGCGAAAAACAAAGAATTTGCTAAATTAAAGTCTATTGGATTAATTGCACATCAAAAATCTTCTCATTTACAAAACGCACTTTTTAATAATGTACTTGGACTAGAGCCAGAAACTTTAGGAAAGAATATCTTAGAAAATGGTAAAAAACAAATTTCAAGTTTATACCCACACATCTCTCTAATTGAAAACGAAAAAGTAATTTCTATTGAAGAAAATAAAGAAGGATATACTATTGTTTCAAATAAGAAAACTTATTTTTCTAAAATAGTTGTGATTGCATTAAATTATTCAAAACCATTTACTATAAAAGGGCTAGAAAATTATCTTGAGCCACACCAAAAAGCAAACCCTCAAAAAGATAGAATTCAGTTAAAAAATTCAGATCATTTCATTAAAGAAGGTTTATATGTTTGCGGAACTATTGCAGGGCATAGAAGTCAATTTGCAATTGCAGCAGGAAGTGGTGCAGCAGTTGCAACTGATATCCTTATGCTTTGGAATAATGGAATACATGTAAAAGTACATGATAAGGTATAACCTATTCTACAGTTACAGATTTTGCTAAATTTCTAGGCTGATCAACATTTTTATTCAACATTACTGCAATATGATAAGATAATAACTGTAAAGGAATAGTTGTAAGTAATGGTGTAAATGCTTCTTCAGTTTCAGGAATTTCAATAACATGATCTGCAATCTTTTTTACCTGTATATCTCCTTCAGTTACAATGGCAATAATTTTCCCTTTTCTAGATTTTATTTCTTGAATGTTGCTAACTACTTTTTCGTAATGCCCTTTATTTATGGCAATTACAAAAACAGGCATATTTTCATCGATTAATGCTATTGGCCCATGCTTCATTTCAGCAGCAGGATATCCTTCGGCATGAATGTATGAAATTTCTTTAAGTTTTAACGCTCCTTCTAAGGCAACTGGAAAATTATATCCTCTACCTAAATATAAACAGTTCGGAACATCTTTATATATCGAAGAAATATATTTTACATTTTCATCTTCTTTCAATAATCTTTCTACTTTTTTCGGAATTAACTCCATTTCCTGAAGATAATTACGATAAGCAGCATTAGAAAGAGAGCCTTTGGCCTTTCCTAATTTAAGGGCAATAAGTGACAATAGCGTTATTTGAGTGGTAAAAGCTTTGGTAGATGCGACACCAATTTCTGGACCTGCATGTGTATACGCTCCAGCATGTGCTTCTCTTGCAATTGATGATCCAACGACATTACAGATTCCAAATACAAAAGCGCCTTTAGATTTTGCTAATTTAATAGCAGCAAGTGTATCGGCAGTTTCTCCAGATTGTGAAATAGTGATTACAACATCTTTCTCTGTTATGATTGGGTTCCTATATCTAAATTCAGAAGCATATTCAACTTCCACTGGAATTCGAGCAATATCTTCAAAAAGATATTCGGCAACTAAACCAGCATGCCACGAGGTCCCACAAGCCACAATAATAATTCTATCTGCATTAAGGAATTTTTCCATATTATCATCAACACCAGCCATACGAATAATTCCTTGATTGGCAATTAAACGCCCACGATATGTGTCAGTAATTGCATGTGGTTGCTCGTAAATCTCTTTTAACATAAAATGATCGTATCCTCCTTTTTCAATTTGCTCAAGATTCATTTTTAATTGTTGAATCTCAGGAGTAATGATAGAATCATCTTTTATTTTTCTGATTTCAACTTCTTTATTGGCTGTAATTATTGCCATTTCCTCATCTTCAAGGTAAATAGCATTTTTAGTATATTCAATAAATGGTGAAGCGTCAGAGGCTACAAAAAATTCTTTATTTTCTTTCCCTATTCCAATTGCAATAGGGCTCCCAAGTCTTGCAACAACGAGTTCATTAGGTTTTGTTTTGTCAAATACACAAATTGCATAAGCTCCAATGACTTCATTGAGTGCAATTTGAACTGCTTTTCCTAATTTACAATCGTTAGTTTTTTTAACTTCTTCAATTAGATTTACAAGCACTTCAGTATCGGTATCACTTTTAAAAGTATAATTTCTTTTTATTAATTCTTTTTTTAAAGCGTCATAATTTTCAATTATACCATTGTGAATAATAACTAAGTTTCCAGAATTTGATGTATGTGGGTGTGAATTGATATTATTTGGAATACCATGAGTTGCCCAACGAGTGTGTCCAAAACCAATATTTCCTTGCTTTGAAGAATCTGTATTCATCAAATCTTCTAAATCAGATACTTTTCCTTTAGTTTTAGAAATAAAAACATCATCATTATATAAAAGAATACCTGCACTATCATAACCACGATATTCTAATCTTTGTAAACCTTTAATAATAATTGGATAAGCCTCTCTATATCCTATATATCCTGTAATTCCACACATAGCAATGTTGTATTTTTAGTTAACTTCTGTATAAGTAATCTCTAATTTTAGTCTTTTTTCTAAGTTGGATGTGTGATTCCCAAATAACACAACACCTTTTGGAGTCCAACTATAATCTCCAATTTCTGAATCAATAGTTGTAGTTTGTATAGGGGTATCTGATGTATTATGAACTTTAACAATTAGTTTTGAATGTTCAATTGGTTCATCGGAATTCAACACATCTGAAATATAATCAGTAATATTTATTATATATCTATATGGATTGCCATCTTCATCTCTTTCGAGGGTTCCATCAAAAGAGGTAAGCCCTTCACTAAAAATATCTTTTAAGTATGTATTTTCATCATAATTGTAAACAAATAATTGATCGGGAGCGATTGAAAAATCAGCCATAGGATTTTGTTGATCTACATAGAAAGTAAGATTTGCTTCGTTTATTAACCAATCATTATTTCTTAACTCGTTGATATTGTCTAATGTAAATAAATCAATTAAACCAATTGATCCTGCAGCTCCGTGCAAGTATAGACGCTCGTCTCCAGAAAGTGTGTTGGGGTTATCCAAAAAAGGTTGGGCTTGTGATCCAGAATAGTCTCTTGTATAAGTGTTGGCTGTTACACCACTAAAGTTAAATGAAACTGATTGTTTTGTTCTTTCACCTTCATCTGTATTTGTATAATATATAGTAATATTTGTTGCTTGACTACTTAAATCTAAAGACATAATTGAAGCTGCTGGATTCCCATTTGGCATCGCTTCAATAACAAGACCATTAAAAAACTCAATAAATGATGCTTCATCAAGTACATTATTATTATTTAAGAAGTTATCTGTAAAAAATGTTTTGTCTAAAGGAAGCCTGATAGAAGGAATAAGTCTAGAATTTATATCTGAAGCCTTAGCTAGATTTAATAAATTAGAAGTTCCGCTATTATTTTGAAAAGTTCTAATAGTGTCTTTATCAATAACACTATTTTCTAAAAATTCTGGACGCTCAATAATATAAATACTATCACTTTCGCTAGGTGTAAATAATTCTGAATATAAAGCACTCGAATTGTAGTTATATGTTTGATTTGTAAAGTAGTCTAACTCTTCAGATGGATTCGAAGGGTCTAGTGTATTTAAATAAGTTTCTAATCGATAAACATTTAAAAAATAACTTTCATTTTGATTTCCCCAAACAGAGTCTAATACAAGATCTGGAACGTCAATATAAATTTCAGAACTAGGCGGGAATTCAACACTTTTCAATCCATTATTAGTTGCTTGATATGGCAATGTTAAAATAACAGCATCAATTGAAGGGTTTGCTCCAAAACCTTCAAAACCATTTGGTGGCGCTAATTGAGTAATAATAGATGCTTGTAGAGAACCAAAATCTCCATTACTATAAGTTCCAAGTAAGTATTCTCCTAAATTATTTGCTCTTCTTTTTATTATATTTTGGTTATAGGCAATAACAGATGAATTATATTTTTGAGTATCAAAAACACCATTTTCAACTAAATTCACACCAACATTTTCAATATCTTTTTCGCAAGACATTATCCCAATACATAACATTAAAAACAATGTTATTTGCTTTAAACTTTTCACAACTTTAGTTGTCATTATAAATTTTAATTTAATTGTAAAACTTTAGTTTCATAAAACTCCATATAAGCATCTTTAAAATCATCATCAGGATGAAAGTCTAATACAGGTTTATCTAATGATTTTGCATATTCTATTAAATCTTCAGAAATGTCTTCACTACCTTTGATAATAGCATCTGAATTTTCAATAGATATTTTAAGTAGGTTAGAATGATTTGGCTCCGAAATAGTTTCAGATTCAATATTATCAAAATTGATTTTATTTTTTAACTCATTATTTAACGCTCCATCAAATGAGTTATTATATATTGATGTTACGATTTTACTTTGAGCAAATAGTGCATCATCTTTATAAAATTCTTTAAGATATATAGGTAACAATGAAGCCATCCATCCATGAATGTGAATAATATCAGGTGCCCAATTCAACTTTTTTACTGTTTCAACCACACCTTTGGCAAAGAATATCATACGCTCATCATTATCATCAAACATTTTTCCATCATCATCAGTATAAGTTGCCTTACGCTTAAAATATTCATCATTATCAATAAAATAAACCTGCATTCTTTCCTTTGGGATAGAAGCAACCTTGATAATTAGAGGCATATCAATATCATCAATAATCATATTCATTCCCGATAATCTTATTACTTCATGTAATTGATGTCTTCTTTCATTTATTAAACCAAAACGAGGCATGAATATTCTAGTTTGTCCACCATTACCATGTACCATTCTTGCAGTTTCAAATGACATTCTAGCCATTTCAGTATCAGGCAAGTAAGGCACTACTTCTGACGAAACACATAACACTCTCTTATCTTTCATTCTCCCTAAAATTTAATTTAGGTGCAAAAATACGAAATTTTATACAGTTTTAAGTTGTAAAACTGTAAGTTTGCAAGCCTTTTAACAGTAAAATAACAAATTAAAATGGTTGTTTTTCAAAATATCGCAAAACTTCAATCTCATTTATCATTAATTAAAAAATCTAAAAAGGTTGGCTTTATTCCTACAATGGGAGCGCTTCATGAGGGACATATGTCGTTGATTGAAAAAGGAAAAGAGAAAAGTGATTATGTTGTTGTAAGTATTTTTGTTAATCCTACTCAGTTTGATAACCCTGAAGATTTAGTTAAATACCCAAGAACGTTAGAGAATGATTTAAAAATGTTGGAAGCTATAGGCTGCGATGCTGTTTTTACTCCTTCTAGCAATGAAATTTATGGAAGTAATATTGATGCACAAACCTTTCATTTTGATGGTTTAGAGCATCAAATGGAAGGAGCGTTTAGAGATGGTCATTTTGATGGTGTAGGTACAATTGTCAAAAAATTATTTGAGATTGTAAAACCAAATGTTGCCTTTTTTGGCGAAAAAGATTTTCAACAATTACAAATCATAAAAAAGTTGGTTGAAAAACATGAAATTCCAGTAAAAATAGTTGGTTGTAAAATTCATAGAGAAGAAGATGGCTTAGCTATGAGTTCTAGAAATACGAGATTAACTCCCGAACATCGAAAAGAAGCACCATTTATTTATAAAACTCTTAAAAAAGCAAAAAAAAGATTTAAGAAAGAAAGTATAGATGACGTTTTAAATTGGGTTGTAAAAAGGTTTGAAAAGAATCAATTATTAGAGTTAGAATATTTCACAATTGCCGATGAAAAAACATTAAAGTCGGCTAAAGAAAAAGTAAAGGGAGAGAAATATAGAGGTTTTATTGCTGTTTTTGCTGGCGAAATAAGACTAATAGATAATATAAAATTATAAATAGATTAGTTAATTTTGCCAAATGTTAATATCAGTTGTAAAATCAAAAATTCATAGAGTAAAAGTAACAGGAGCCGATTTAAATTATATTGGTAGTATTACTATTGATGAAGATTTAATGGATGCTGCAAATATTATTGTTGGCGAACGCGTTCAAATTGTAAATAACAATAACGGTGAACGTTTAGAAACCTATGCTATAAAAGGAGAAAGGGGAAAAGGAGAAATTATTTTGAATGGCGCTGCTGCAAGAAAAGTCGCAGTTGGTGATGTCTTAATTTTAATAACTTATGCTATGATGGATATAGATAAAGCGAAAAAATTTTCGCCTTCAATTGTGTTCCCTAATGAAGAAAATAACTTGTTAACTAAATAGTTTGGCTAAAAAGACAAAAAAGATAATTTTTACAGTTCTCCCAATTTTATTGGGAGTTTTTTTGATTGTGTATTTTGTATCGCAATTATCTGCTGAAGATAAAACAGCAATTATAAATTCTTTTAAAACAGCAAATTATTGGTGGGTTTTATTGTCATTGGTTTGTGGTGCATTAAGTCATTTCTCAAGAGCTTATCGATGGAAATTTATGTTAGAACCTTTGGGTTATAAACCTAAATTTCCAAACTTGGTAATGACAGTTTTAATTTCTTATTTGGTCAATCTTGTATTTCAAAGAGCAGGAGATGTTGCTAGAGCAACAGCAATAAGTAAATATGAAGAAATTCCTTTTGAAAAATCATTGGGAACTATTGTTGCTGAACGAATTGCTGATGTTATTATGTTACTTTCTATTATTGCAATCGCATTTTTTCTTCAAGCAGATTTAATTAAGAGCCTATTAATTAAAGAAGATTCTAATCCAATGCAAACTATATTCATCTTATTGATTTTAGGGATTGTTGCAGTAGTTGGATTCTATTTTTTAAAGAAATCTAAAAATGCATTTGCTATCAAAGTAAGAAATTTTATAAGTGGTCTTATTGAAGGAGCGAAGAGTATTTTAAAAATGAAAAATAAATGGGCATTTATTTTTCATACAGTTTTTATTTGGGTTATGTATGTGATGATGTTTTATGTAGTAACTTTTGCATTGCCTGAAACTACCAATTTGCCTTTTGAAGCTATTATTGTTGGTTTTGTTGTAGGTGGAATCAGTATGGCTTTGACTAATGGAGGTTTAGGTTATTATCCGTTTTTTGTAGCCAAAGTTCTTGTTTTGTACGGTATTGCTGAAAATCCTGCAAATGCTTTTGGTTGGATTATGTGGACAGCCCAAACATTAATGATACTTGTTTTTGGCGGATTATCATTTTTATTTCTTCCAATGTATAACAAAGAAAAATAATTCCGTTTCTTTGTGTTATGGCTAAAACCAGAACAACTTTTTTTTGTCAAAATTGCGGAACTCAATATGCTAAATGGCTTGGGCAATGCTCTTCTTGTAATGAATGGAATACAATTGTTGAAGAATTAATTCAGAAAGAAGAAAAAAGACAATGGAAGCAAACTAAAGACACTAGAAAAGTTTCAAAAGCACTTCAAATTAGTGATATTATTGTAAACTCTGAAGATAGAATTACCACAAGAAATAAAGAGTTAGATCGAGTACTTGGAGGAGGATTGGTTAAAGGATCTGTCTTATTACTTGGTGGTGAGCCTGGAATTGGAAAATCGACTTTATTGCTGCAAGTAGCTTTAGGAGTTTCAAAAAAAGTATTATACGTATCAGGTGAAGAAAGTCAAAGTCAGATAAAAATGAGAGCTGAAAGGCTTAGCAATCAAAATAATAATTGCCTTATTTTAACTGAGACTAAAACTCAAAATATTTTTAAAAGTATTGAAGAATCGTCTCCAAATATTGTTGTCATTGATTCTATCCAAACACTTCATACTGATACAATAGATGCTTCTCCTGGAAGTATTTCTCAAATTAGAGAAACTACCGCTGAGTTGATAAAGTTTGCCAAAGAAACTTCTACACCTGTTATATTGATTGGGCATATTACTAAAGATGGACATATTGCTGGGCCAAAAATATTAGAACATATGGTTGATGTAGTTTTACAATTTGAGGGTGATAGAAATTATACTTACCGAATTTTAAGAGCGCAAAAGAACCGTTTTGGTTCAACAGCTGAACTTGGAATTTATGAAATGCAGAGTATCGGTTTAAGAGAAGTAGAAAATCCATCGGAAATATTAATTTCTCAAAAAGATGAATCTTTGAGCGGTACTGCAATTTCAGCAACTTTAGAAGGAGTAAGACTATTAATGATAGAAGTCCAAGCACTTGTAAGCACTGCAGTTTATGGTACACCTCAAAGATCAACAACTGGATATAATATTAAGCGGCTTAATATGTTGCTTGCTGTACTTGAAAAAAGAGCAGGTTTTAGACTAGGAACAAAAGATGTTTTTTTGAATATTACTGGAGGAATAAAAGTTGAGGATCCGGCTATTGACCTAGCGGTAATAAGTGCAATATTATCTTCTAATGATGATGAAGCGATTTCAGAAAAATATTGTTTTGCTGCCGAAGTAGGACTTACTGGAGAAATAAGACCAGTAAATAGAGTTGAGCAACGAATATTAGAGGCTGAAAAACTAGGTTTTACTAAAATATTTATTTCAAAATTTAATAAAATAGATATAAATAAATATAAGATTAAAATTGTAAATGTTTCAAAAGTAGAAGAAGTTTACAATAACCTTTTCGCATAAAAAAAGCCGAGTTAATACTCGGCTTTTTTTATATTTATATAATATTATTTTTTATTTACATCAACAATATACTTTTCTAAAGCCATTGTCATTGAAGGTGTTTCAGGTGTTGGAACTTTTATATTACATTTAAGTCCAGCTTCTTCAGCAGCTCTGACTGTTGAGTTTCCAAAAACAGCAATTCTAGTGTTATTTTGTTTAAACTTAGGAAAGTTTTTGAATAACGAATCTATTCCTGAAGGACTAAAGAAAACTAAAATATCATAAAAAACATTTTCTAAATCTGATAAATCACTCACAACTGTTTTATAAAAAACAGCTTTTGTCCAATTTACACCTAATGCATCTAATTCAGCAGGAATTAGAGGCTTTAATTTATCTGAACAAGGCAATAAAAACGTTTCGTTTTTATGTTTCTTGATTAATTTTATTAATTCAGGGAATGTTTTTTTACCTACATAAATTTTACGCTTTCTATAAACAACATATTTTTGAAGATAATAAGCAATAGCCTCAGATTCACAAAAATATTTTAAATCGTCTGGCACTGAATAACGCATATCTTCAGCAATTCTAAAAAAATGATCTACTGCATTTCTACTTGTAAAAATAATTGCTGAATAGTTACTCAAATCAATTTTTTGTAACCGTATCTCTTTAGAAGTTGCTCCTTCAACATGAATAAAAGACCTAAAATCAATTTTTACTTTTTGCTTGTTAGCCAATTCAAAGTATGGTGAACTTTCTGATTTTGGAGTTGGTTGTGATACCAGAATTGTTTTCACTTTCATATCTCTTAACTTTTAAAATTTATTCTATGTTAATGAAATGACCTAAATCAAATCATTTTATCTCAATCAAACAAGTATTTTGTATGTCAACAAAATAGGTGCTATTTCAAGGGCACAAAGGTACAATATAAAATAAAACAATCTGCGAAAAATTATTTTTTTATTATTAATTAAAATATTTACGTATCTCACAATCAATAATATAGTAAAAAGTAAAATTGTTAATTGAAATAACAAAAGATTATATGTTTTTATATAATAAGTTAAAAAAACAAATGGAATAATTAACAATACTGAACTATACAAATAACTCATTTTGGCAAATGTCAGGTAATCATGAGCTTTATTTAGTTCAAAAATTATAGCCAAAACTTTTCCAACTATATATCTGATTCCAAAAAATAAAATTACCGCTAAAAAGGATAATGAAAAGAGATATAAACTATTACTGTCAATTATAGTTGGTTTATAAAGAGTAATATAAGCAACAATCAATAAAGATAAAATTAGAGCTTGAACTAAAAAAAGCAGGCAATTAAACCAACTAAAAATTAATTGAGTGTCTTTACCATATTTTATAAAGTAATCTTTAGAAAAAAATATACTGATTAGATGAAATAAGCGGTCTTTGTACAACCATTTACTTATTGCAAGCAAGAAAACAACTATGACAAATGTAAATGTTGTCCAATCACTTTTAATAAGTAATAAGGTAGTTAAATAAATCATAAATTCAAGTAATCGATATAATTACTGAACAAAATTAGTAATAAAAAATAGTATCTTTGCGCTTCAATAAATTTTTATGTCCGACACTTTAATTATTGTACCTACATTTAATGAAAAAGAGAATATTGAGTCTATTATTCGCACAGTTTTTTCATTAAAAAAAGAGTTTGATATTTTAGTGGTTGACGACACTTCTATAGACGGGACTTACCAAATAGTTCAAAGTCTCATGAATGAGTTTCCTGAACGTTTGTTTTTGGAAATAAGAGCAGAAAAGACTGGATTAGGAGCAGCTTATATTCATGGTTTTAAATGGGCTTTGAATAAAGATTATCAATATATAATTGAAATGGATGCTGACTTTTCACATCCTATTGATAAAGTAGAATTGCTTTATAAAACGTGTAAAGAAGATGGTTTTGATTTAACAGTTGGTTCTAGGTATGTTAAAGGCGGAAAAATAAATAATTGGGATAAAAAAAGATTATTATTATCATATTTAGCTTCATTATATGTAAGAATAATTACTCAAATACCTGTGAAAGATACTACAGCAGGATTTGTATGTTATCATAGAAAAGTATTAGAAACAATAAATTTAGATAAAATTAAGTTTGTCGGATATGCTTTTCAAATTGAATTAAAATTTAAGGCTTGGAGAAAAGGTTTTAAAATTAAAGAAATTCCGATTACTTTTATTGACCGAGTAAAGGGCAAGTCAAAAATGAATGGCTCTATTATTTCCGAAGCCATTTTTGGAGTGCTTAAAATGCGATTTAATAAATAATTTAGATTTTATAAAAAATGAAAAAAACATTAATCAAAAATGCTAAAATTGTAAATGAAAACTCAACTTTTTTAGGAGATGTTTTGATTAAAGGAAATTTTATAGAAAAAGTAAATTCATCAATAGAATTGGAAGGTGAAGATGTTGCAATTATTGATGCGAATGGTCAATACTTAATTCCTGGAGCAATAGATGATCAAGTACATTTTCGTGAACCTGGACTTACACACAAGGCAAACATAGAGACTGAAAGTAGAGCCGCAGTTGCTGGTGGAATTACTACTTTTATTGAAATGCCAAACACAGTTCCACAAGCAACAACTCAAGATCTTTTAGAACAAAAATTTAAAACAGCAAGTAAGACTTCTTATGCCAATTTCTCTTTCATGTTTGGCGGAACAAATGACAATCTTGAAGAATTATTAAAAACTGATGCTAAAAATGTGGCAGGAATAAAATTGTTTTTAGGTTCTTCTACTGGAAATATGTTGGTAGATAATCAAGAAGTACTTGAGAAGATTTTTTCATCAACCGATATGTTAATCTCTGTTCACTGTGAAGATGAAGCAACAATTAAGAAAAACCTTGCAGAACAAAAAGCAATTTATGGAGATGAAATTCCTATTGAATTACATCCAATAATAAGAAGTGAAGAAGCTTGTTATTTATCCTCTTCAAGTGCAATAGCATTGGCAAAAAAAACAGGAGCAAGATTGCACGTATTTCATTTATCTACTGCCAAAGAAACAGTACTTTTCAGAAATGATATTCCATTAGAAGAAAAGAAAATTACTGCTGAGGTTTGTGTACATCATTTATGGTTTTCTGATAAAGATTATATAGAAAAAGGAACGCACATTAAATGGAATCCTGCAGTAAAGTCGGCTTCAGATAGAGAAGGACTTTGGGAAGCGCTTTTAGACGATAGAATTGATGTAATTGCTACTGATCATGCACCACATACACTAGAAGAAAAAAGTAATAATTATATTTCGGCGCCAAGTGGAGGACCGTTGGTTCAGCATGCTTTGCCAGCGTTGTTAAATAAATCATTAGAAGGAAAAATAACTATTGAAAAAATAGTAGAAAAAATGTGTCATAATCCTGCTAAATTATTTCAGATAGAAAAAAGAGGATTTATAAGAGAAGGTTATTTTGCTGACCTTGTTTTGGTAGATGTGAACGACCCTTGGACAGTGAGTAAAGAAAATGTGCTGTATAAATGTGGATGGTCGCCTTTTGAAGGAACTACTTTTCAATCAAAAATTACACGTACATTTGTAAACGGTCACTTGATTTATGATCAAGGTAAGTTTAATGACACAATTAAAGGAAAACGTATAACGTTTAACAGGTAATGAAACAATTAATTTATATTTTATTGATTTTAATCTTTGTAGTTTCTTGTACTAGTAATACTATTTATAAGAAACCAGATAATTTAATACCTGAAGATGAGATGGTAGATTTACTAGTAGATTTACAGTTGGCACTTGGAGCAAAATCGATTAAAAACATTCAAGGAAAAAAGAATATAGATTATATGTATTTGGTATATGAGAAATATCAAATAGATAGTACTAGATTTGCCGAAAGTAATTTTTATTATATGTCTGATATTGACAAGTTCAATAAGATTCTGAAAAAGTCAAAAAATAAACTTCAGAAAATGAAAGAAGAATATAATAAAATTAAAAAAGATAAAGATTCTGTTAATAAACCTAGTCGAGGAGAAATAAGAGATAAAATGCGTCCTTCAGTTTCTTCAAAAGATACAACTTTGATTGTAAATTAATTTCTATAATTCTTACAAACTTCCTCAATTACACTATCAATTGGTTGAAAATTAATTCCAATAGCCTCTTTAATTTTTTCACTAGAAAAATAGTATTGATTATGGATTGATTTTGCAGTTTGCTTAGTTAATGTTGGTTGAACACCTACTAATTTAACAACACTTAACAACCTCCAAGCAATTTCACTCATCGTTTTAGATACTTTGATTGTAGGTCTTTTTTTACCCATTACATCAGCGATTTGAAATAAAATAGATTTCAAACTTTTATTTTCTGATACCAAAATATAACGCTCATTCTTAATGGTACTATTCATCAATTGAACCATTGATTTTACCACATCTTTGACATCAATATATCCAGTTACACCTTCGGTATAAAAACGCAATCCTTTTTTAACATTGGTAAATACTTTTCCTGAACTAGTATCCCAACAACCTGAGCCTAAAATAATTCCAGGATTCACAATCACAGCGTCTAAACCTTCTTGGGTTCCTCTCCAAACTTCCATTTCGGCACCATATTTTGTAATAGCATAGCCATAGTTGTTGGCTTCAACGGTCCAGTCACCATCTTCGGTAATTAATTCTTGTTTAGCATTTTTTGCAACAGCAGCAATTGAACTTACATAACATAACCTCTTCACTTTTGCATCAATACTAAAGTTGACAATATTGGCAGTTCCTTCTATATTTATTTTTCGCATTAGTTTATAATCTTTTGGATTAAAAGAAACCAATGCTGCAGCATGATAAACATGAGTAACTCCTTCAAAGACTTTGTCTAAAGTTGTTGTGTCAGTAATATCCGCTTGTATCCATTCAATCTTAGAATAGTATGGTTGAATATCATCAAAATAAAATGAAAACACTTCTTCAACACGTTGGAGGGTGTTTTTGGAACGATAGATGGCTCTAATAACATTATGTTCTTGCGTAAGTGCCGCCAATAAATGTGTGCCGACCAATCCTGTACTACCTGTAACCAAAATCATAGCACGAAAGTATAAAAAAGGTTTAAAGCAACAAAGAAACAAAAGGTCAAAGGTTTTGGGTGAAGGCTAAAAAATCAAAGAAACTGTTGCTTAAAAATAATTATTCATTATTCATTTTTAATTCTACATTCATTTTTATCTTTGCACAAAATTAATTTTTAGAATGAAGAATTTTGTAGAAGAATTGAAATGGCGTGGACTTTTACACGATATTATGCCTGGAACTGAAGAGCAACTTGCCAAAGAAAAAACGACTGCTTATATTGGATTTGATCCAACTGCAGATTCGTTACATATAGGAAGTTTAGTGCAAATCTTCATTTTAAAACATTTCCAATTGTGTGGACATAAACCAATTGCTTTGGTTGGTGGTGCAACAGGAATGGTTGGAGACCCTTCGGGAAAATCTGCTGAGCGTAATTTATTGGATGAAGCAACGTTGAATCACAATATTAAAGGTGTTCAAGCACAATTAGAGCGTTACTTAGACTTTTCGGATGCCGAAAACGGTGCAGAATTGGTTAATAATTACGATTGGATGAAAGAAATTTCATTGATCGATTTTGTGCGCGAAACAGGAAAACACTTGACGGTAAACTATATGATGGCAAAAGATTCGGTGAAGAAACGTATTTCAGGTGAAAATACCGAAGGAATGAGTTTTACGGAGTTTACTTACCAACTATTTCAAGGGTATGATTTCTATCATTTATATAAAGAGAAAAATTGCTTGCTACAAATGGGAGGTTCTGATCAATGGGGAAATATTACCACAGGAACTGAATTGATACGAAGAAAAATTCAAGGAAAAGCATTTGCAATTACAGTTCCGCTTGTTACTAAGGCAGATGGGACAAAATTTGGAAAGACAGAGGGTGGAAACGTTTGGTTGGATGCTGAGAGAACATCGCCTTATAAATTTTATCAATATTGGCTAAACTCTTCTGATATTGATGCTGAAAAGTATATTAAGATATTCACGTTTTTGGATAAAGAAACCATTGATAAATTGACTGCCGAGCATCAAGAAGCGCCACATATGCGTATTTTACAAAAGAAAATTGGTGAAGAGGTTACTATTTTAACACATGGTAAAGAAGCCTATGACAATGCTATCAAAGCGTCTAATATTTTGTTTGGAAAATCTACTTCTGATGATTTAAAAACATTGGATGAACAGACATTTTTAGATGTTTTTGAAGGTGTACCACAAGCGGAAGTAACACGAGCACAGATTGAAAATGGATTGGAAATTGTTCCTGCATTTGCTGATGCAGGTTTCTTAAAATCTAATGGCGAAGTAAGAAGAGCCTTGAAAGAGAATTCAATCTCGGTAAATAAAAGCAAAGTAAAAGATGATTTTGTAATTACTACTGATGATTTAATTGCCAATAAATATGTGTTGCTACAAAGAGGTAAAAAGAGTTATTTCTTGTTAAGTGTAGTATAAAACTCGAAGGTTTTGCTAACAGACCTGCTAAACGTAGTTCTGTAATTTTTGAGTAAATATAAGGAATTTGGGCAATTATTATCAGATATTAGACTTCCTATATCAATCTGATAATAATTTATCGAATAGCAAGCGAGTCTTGCGTTATTTGCCAAATTTCGATTATTGGGAGCAAAAATTGCAGAGCCAAATTATGTTTAGTAAAAGTTGGTGCATCGTTTTGGCTCGATGCCCAGCAAAGGTGATATTAATTTTAAATATCACTATACTAAATAATTTGGTTTAGCAGGTCTGTTGAAGCACAATCTTTTGGGATGGGAGTGCGAAGCACGAAGAAACAAAAGTTCAGCTTTGCTGAATGTGCTTCAATGTTAAGATATGGTTAGTTAATAATTAACTATATCGTCCGTTAGCGAAGTTAGTTTTTTAAACATTCAAAAACAACTCGAACTCCAACAATTATAATTTTTGAGTTCATGTAAACTACTATTAACATCGATTCTTACTAGATAGTTTTTTAAGAAGTAAATATATTGTATTATTGTATATAAGTAATCCACTTTATGAATTTAGATCAACTTCTTGTAAAATTTCAAAATAAAGATATTAAAGCCTTTGAAAAACTTTATGAAATGTATTCGGAGAGTATGCATGGTGTTATTTATAATATCGTTAAAAATCAAGAATTAGCTGAAGAAGTATTACAAGATGTTTTTATTAAAGCATGGAATAATTCAGAATCTTTTTCGATAAAGAAAGGTAGATTCTTTACGTGGCTTATTAATATTGCACGCAACTCAGCCATTGATATGACTAGGTCTAAGCAATTTAAAAATAAGAATAAAAACTCTGATGCCACTTTTTTCGTAGATATTATTGAATCGGATGAAAATCTTGAAAAAAAAATGGATTCATTGGGAATAAAAAAGTTTGTAGGCTCTCTTAAAGAAAAGTGTAAAAAACTAATAGAACTTTTATACTTTCAAGGCTATACGCAAAAAGAAGCCTCCGAAGAATTAGATATTCCATTAGGAACTGTAAAAACAAATAATAGAAATTGCATTTTAGAACTTAGAAAAATTGTTTTAAATTAGAATGGACACTAAACAATACATAGAATCTGGCATATTAGAATTATATGTTGCCGGTGCATTATCTGAAAAAGAAAATGTAGAGGTTAGTGAATTGATAAAACAGTATCCTGAAATAAGAAAAGAAGTCGAAGAGATTGAAAGAGCAATTGTTATTTTGTCTGGGTCATTAGCGCCAAAATCAACGATTGGTTTTGATAAAATTTCTAATAAAATCTCATCAATACCTAAAATTATTGAATTAAAACAAGAAATTAAAAAACCGAATTGGTTTGCATATTCAGGTTGGGCAGCTTCAGTATTACTTGCCATAGGGATGTTTTGGATGTTTAATGAATATAAATCTGTAGAAAATAATATTCAATTAATTGCCCAGCAAAATGCTGAATTAGAACAAAAGATTTCTGAGGCAAATGAAAGTACAGAAAAAGCAAAAGAATTGGTTGCTATTTTTAGAGATAAAGATATTGAAACGATTAAATTGGGTGGTCAACAAGTTTCACCTGATTCGTACGCTAAAGTTTATTGGAATAAAAAAGATGGCGTAGCATTTATTGACGCGCTAGGTTTACCTGAGCCACCTTCTGGGAAAGTCTATCAAGTTTGGTCATTAACATTAAATCCTTTAACACCTACAAGTATGGGATTGTTAGAAAATTTTGCTGATGATGAAAACAAAGTATTTAAACTTGCCAATTTAAATGAATCTCAAGCCTTTGGAATAACACTAGAACCTGAAGGTGGAAGTGAATCACCAACTATGGATCAACTTTATACTCTTGGATTAGTAGCTTCGTAAAAAGTATAATCAATACAACCTGAAAGCCTCAAAATAATTTTTGAGGCTTTTTTTATTGGAAAAATTTATTAGAAACGACTTGCTTTTAATTTCTAATAATAAAAAAACATAATTTTTTATAGAGGTATAAGCCCATTAAATACTTGGTTTTTTGGACAAATTCAAATTTCTTTAAAAATAAAAACACTCTTTTTTAAAACCGAGTATAAGAATCTCTCGTAAGTGTATATGAGTAACAAAAAATAACATAAACGAAAATTTCATTATTATGAAGAAACAAAAAATTTATTTAGGAATCAGTACACTTGTAGTAGCAGTATTTACTTTTATTGCAGCAGATCATATTGATGCTCCTGCAGTTCAAGGTGGCACAAGTGATATTACTGATTATTACGCCTTTCAAGGTGAGGATACAAATAACATTGTATTTGTAGCAAATGTTCAAGGGTTATTAAGCCCATCTGCGACATCAACAGCAACATTTGATGAGAATGTATTGGTAGAGTTTAATATAGATACCAATGGTGATGCTGTTGAAGATTTAGTAATTCAAGCAACACCTAGAGATGGTAAAATGTACTTTTTTGGACCTGTAGCGCCAGCTTCTCCAGGTTTGTCAAGTACAATTCAAACTTCTGCAACAACTAATAGTGTTGATATAACAACTTACGGTAGTTCTCCACAAATTGAAAGTAATGGTGGAATGTCATTTTTTGCTGGACCTAGAGACGATCCTTTCTTTATGGATTTTGCTCAGTATAGTGATATTATTGCCGGCAATGCAACAAGTTTTAATAATCCGGGAGCAGACACATTTGCAGGAACTAATGTAATGTCAATAGTTGTTGAAGTACCTAAAACTATGATTGGAACTTCAGGAGATATTAACACATGGGTAGAATCTAAAAGAAAATAAATAATCAATAAAATATAAAAATATGAAAACTTTAAAATATTCAATAGCCATTTTCTTTCTTTCATTAATTGTTATTAGTTGTAATGATAGTGATGATGACATGATGATGAGCGCAGAACCAGATTTTTCTGGTGTATATCAACAAGAAGATCAAATGGGAAGACCTGCTGTAAATACAGTGTTTGTGTCTTCAACGAGTAAAGATATGTTTAACAGAACAACACCTTCAACACAAGGAAGTACTTTTCAAAGTATGTTTGAAGCAAATTTAACAGCATTAAGCCCAGCTTATGCTAATCCTGGAGACCAAAATGCACTTGGATTAGACGCTGCAGCGTTTTCTGGTGTTTTAGCGACAGATGTATTAACAGTTTCGTTAGATGGTACAACAACATTTTATGATGGTACAAACGTACTTACAGGTCGTGCTTTAGCAGATGATGTGATTACTGTAGAATTATTATTGATTTTTGGTGGTGAAGACTTTACTGAAAATCCTACATTATCAGATGATCATGTTGATACGAATGATAAAGCATTTTTAACCTCTTTTCCTTACCTAGCATCTCCTTGGTAAAGCACCCCAAAAAAAAGAGTGTGTGCAAACCAAAACACACTCTTTTTCTTTTTTAATAATCAACAAAAAATAACAGTATTATGAAAACTATATATAACATATTATCAGTATTACTTTTGCTTTTAATAATTAGTAGTTGTGAAAAAAACCTAGAAACAATAACTAACCCAAAAGATTACCAAGCATATTTGGATGTCAAAACTGAATTAAACAAAGAAGACTTAAACTTTTGGGAAAACAAATTGAATGAAAACCCTAATCAATTTCCTTATTTAATTAAAATAGCAAATGCACAAACTCAATTATTTAATGAAACAGGAAATATTGATTATTTAGTAGACGCTTCTTCTAATTTAGAAAAAGCAAATCAACAAACAAAATTTAAGAATGCTAATTATTTAAGATCCTTAGCAAGAAATTATATTTCTCAACATAAATTTTTAGAAGCAATAGAATTATTAAAAAAAGCTGAAAAAAATGGTGAGAATTTAAAATCTACACAAAAAATGCTTTTTGACGTTTACCTAGAATTAGGAAATAAAAATCAAGCATTTTACTACCTATCACAGTTTAGAAATGCTCAAGATTTTGATTATTTAATTAGAAACTCAAAATGGAATGATCATAAAGGGAATTTAAACCAAGCAATTTATTCTATGGAAAACGCAACTAAAATTGCGGAAAAATCAAAAAATAAAAACTTGATAGAATGGTCTTACACAAACCTTGCTGATTTTTATGGTCACGCAGGACGTATTAAAGACTCGTATAATCATTTTTTAAAAGCGCTAGCTATTAATCCTTTGAATGCCTATGCTAAAAAGGGAATTTCATGGATTGTTTTTTCACATGAAAAAAATCCTAAAGAAGCATTAAGAATTATAAATGCAATTGCATCAAATCATAACACACCAGATTTATCTTTATTGAAAGTTGAAATAGCAGAGTATGAAAATAATAAAGATGCAAAAAATGAAAGTATAAACGAATATTTAACTCTGGTAAACAATCCTAAATATGGAGATATGTACAATAAATATAACGTTTTATTATATAGTGAAAACCAAGAAACAATTAGGAAGGCAATAGACATTGCGCAGAAAGAAATTAAAAATAGACCTACACCTCAATCTTATGATTTACTAGCTTGGTCTTATTATAATTCTGATAAAAAACCTGAGGCGCTTCAGATTGTTGAAAATAAAATTGTTAATAAAACTTTTGAGCCTGATGTTTTGTTTCGCGTTGCACAAATTTATAAAGCTAATGGAGAACTAAAAAAAGCACAAAAGTTGAAAAAGGAGTTGATTGAGAGTCTATTTGAATTAGGACCTTCAATGGAAATGGACATTAAAAATATTTAATTATGAAATTGTTATATTTTATTTGCTTTAGTTGTTTGTTTGTGTTGTCTGTCAAGTCTCAAGATATAACTGGTCATGTTTTTGATACTTATGGCGAATCAATTGAAAATGCGTTTATAATAAATAATAATAGTTATAATCATTCTCACAGTTTAGATAACGGTAAATTTACTATTGATAATAATAAGATTGGTGATACACTTAAAGTAACTATTTTAGGATATAAATCTAAAATTAAAATTTTAGAATCTCAAGATTTTGAAAACGATATTGTTTTTAATTTAGAAGAAAGTATTTATAATTTAGATCAAATAATTATTTCTAATCAACCATATATTACTAGTACTATTACAAAGTTAGATCTAGAATTAAATCCTGTAAATTCATCTCAAGAAGTATTACAAAAAGTACCAGGATTAATAATTGGACAACATGCAGGTGGAGGAAAAGCTGAACAGCTTTTTTTGAGAGGATTTGATATAGATCATGGTACAGATATTCAAATATCTGTAGATGGAATGCCAGTAAACATGGTATCACATGCGCATGGACAAGGATATAGTGATTTACATTTTGTTATCCCAGAAACCATAGACTATTTAGATTTTAATAAAGGACCATATAATGCTAGCAAGGGAGATTTTGCAACTGCTGGTTATGTAGATTTTAAAACAAAAGATAAATTAGATCACAGTACTATACAAACAAGTATTGGTCAGTATAATCATCTTAGAACTTTGGGATTATTTAATTTAATAAATAATAAAAACAATCAAAACTCTTATGTTGGTGTAGAATATATAGCCAATGATGGTCCATACGAATCTCCACAAAATTTCAATAGAATAAATGTATTTGCAAAATATACAACACTTCTTAAAAATAATGCTAAACTTTCTTTTACAGCATCTTATTTTGATAGTAGATGGAATGCTTCTGGTCAAATTCCAGAACGAGAAGTTAAGAATGGTAATATTTCAAGATTTGGGGCAATTGATGACACTGAAGGAGGTAATACGTCTAGAACTAATATAAATCTTGATTATAAGACTTATATAAATGAAGAAGTTACTTTTAAATCATCTGTTTTTTATTCAAAGTATGATTTTGAATTATTTTCAAATTTTACATTTTTCTTAGACGACCCAATTAATGGAGACCAAATTAGACAAAAAGAAGATAGAACAATTTTTGGCTTCAATTCGCAGTTTGAAAATCAAAAAACATACGGAAATGTTTCGGCAGATTATACAACAGGATTTGGCCTAAAATATGATTTAGTAGACGATATTGAACTGTCACACACCTTAAATAGAAAAACAATTCTAAATTACAATCAACTAGGAAATTTAAGACAAACAAATGCTTTTTCCTTTTTTAAATCAGAGTTTGAAATAGGGAAATTTAAAATTGCACCAGAAGTTAGACTAGATTATTTTAAATTTATTTATGAAGATTTACTTGAAGAGAACTATACAATATCTGATGAGGAGAAATCTATCATTTCGCCAAAATTAAATTTCTTCTACAATCAAAATGAGAAAAGTCAATGGTTCTTAAAAACAGGAATAGGATTTCATTCTAACGATGCTAGAGTTGTTGTAAATCAAAAAGGAAAAGATATTTTACCTAAAGCCTATGGAGTAGATTTAGGAAATATATGGAAACCAAACTCAAAATTAATTGTAAACTCAACTCTTTGGTATTTGTTTTCTGATCAAGAGTTTGTATATGTTGGGGACGCAGGGATTGTAGAGCCAAATGGAGAATCTGAACGTTTTGGAGTAGATTTAGGTTTTAGATTTCAAATAAACGATTATTTATATCTGAATACTGATGCAACCTATACGCATGCAAGAAGTGTAAATGAAGTTAAAGGGAGAAACTACATTCCTTTAGCTCCAGATTTTACGATGGCAGGAGGAATTTCATTTAAGAATTATAATAAACTTTCAGGAAATTTAAATTTTAAGTATTTAGATGATCGACCAGCAAATGAAGATAATTCAATTGTTGCTAAAGGGTACTTTATCACAAATGCAAGTTTATCTTATAATATGTCTAATAATATAAATATTGGGATGTCAATAGAGAATTTGTTTGATTTAGAATGGAATGAAACACAGTTTGCAACTGAATCTAGATTGCAAAATGAAACTGAATCGGTTGAGGAAATACATTTTACTCCAGGAACACCATTTAATTTTAAAATGATATTATCATATACATTTTAAGCATATTTTTTGTTGGTTAATTGAAGGCGGTTGTATATGGTTTGTTAAAACCGCCTTCTTTTAAAACAGAACAAATAAAGTATAAGTATAAAATTTTTCGTTTGGGAAAATAGTTAGAAAAAGAATATAGGAAGTTGGTAATTTATATTGTTTCAAGTGTGGTATTATAGTTAGTATGTTATCAGCTTCCTTTTTTAAAAAACCTTCAAAAGTATCTTTAAATTAATTATTTTGATTAAATCAAAATAATTAAGGTAAGAAAAGAAGAACTGTTACGACTTTAATTAATAATATGAATACTAGAATAAAATTATTTGGCGCCGAGCGATGCCATAAAACACAGTATTATAAAACATTTTTTGAAACACGTAATTTAAATTACGTGTTTCTTGATGTTGAACAAAATGAAGAATTTGCCGAAGAACTGATGAACCTTTATAAAAATAAAAAACTTAACTTCCCTACAATTACCATAGGAGAAAAGAAGTTACGAAATCCAACTGATAAAGAATTATATAAATGGATTTACAAGTTAATCCCAAATTATATGGAAGTAGTACATGATAAAGATAATCATAAATTTACGCTAGCATTGAATAATGACATAGCGCAAGTACAATATGTAATTAAAGATGATAAGTTGTTTTTGACACATTCCGAAGTGCCAAAAAGCATGAGAGGAAAAGGTATTGGAAAAACATTGGTTGAGAAAACGTTTGAAAAACTCACCGAAGAGGGTTATAGAGCAGTTGCAGTATGTAGTTATGTGAAATCAGTGGCTAGAAGAAGTGAAAAGTGGAATAGTATAATTGGTTAAAAGTACTATTGGTTAAAACCAATAGCCTAAATTAAAATACCAAAAATTCTTTTCGGTATCTGGAGACCAAGTATAATTGATTTCTATAGGGCCTAAAAAGGAATCAAAACCATAACCAACTCCATAACCTAATTTGGTATCTTCAAAAATTCGACCTTCATTAAATATATCATCTTCAACTCTTGCTGCATTTGCCGCTCCCATTAAATAATGATTTTCTGTAAACTCATAACGCATTTTTAAAGTGGAACGTAAAAAAGCATTTCCACTTAATGAAGCAAATTCATATCCATAATGAGGAATGAATGTATTAATAAAATTTTCTCCATATCCTCCTAAATTATAATCCAATATTTCATTATCATTATCACCAATTGTGATTCCCGCTTCAGATATAAAATGAGCAGTTAGCCTATTAAAAAACGTATGTGCATAGCCAAATTCTCCTCTAAGTTGTGAAAAGGAATTGAAGTTTTTATTAAAATCGGTAGAAAATAAATACCATCTAAAATCAACATCTACCAAGAAACCTTCTTTTTGAAAATATTTCTTATCATAACTATCGAATTTGATATAAGAAATTAAATTTCCATAATCGGATTTATCAAAATATGTTTTTGGCTGATTAGGATTCATGGCCACAGTTTCGGTAAATGCATTGATTCTTTTATGCTCTGCACCAACTCCTAAGGCAAAGCGTCTATTAAAAACGGTTTGGAAGTATAATTGGTTCGTAAAATCGGAATACGAAATTTCCAATCTATTAACGTTAAAATCGTCATTATCTTCTGGGACATCAATATCGGTTTCAAAAGAATTAAATCTAGATTTTAAACCAAAACTCCAATAAGATCCATTATCTATGAAATAATCCAAATTATACCTTACATTATCTCCAAGAATTAAATCAACTGAAAAAATATCATTCTTCCCAAGAATGTGCTTTGCAGTAAGATTGGTTAATATTCCTGTTTTATATAGGTTATCATAATGAGCGGCAAACTTGACATACGAAGACACATCATTTTGTTTTAATTTTAATTTGATATTACTTCCTCCATCATTTTCTTCATCAATTTCATATTGTATAGTCGAAAAATTTCCTGTGGCAGATAAGTTATTAATACCCTCAACAAAATCTTTATATTTTAAAGTATCCTTTTTATACAGTTGCATTTTACCTTTCACATAGGTACGCGTGTAATCTATATTTCCATCAATCTCAATATTTTTCACCACAATTTTTTGCGGTTTTTCTTTTTTGATTACAGGAGGTCTTTTACTGGATTGTTGATTGGCTATTTCTTTAAATTTATCAAAATTCAACCTAGCAATATCTTCACCTACTTTTAATATTTCTTCCAACTTGTCAAATGACGTTACTTCATAAGCATTCATATTGGGATGCAAGTAAAGGTCAGTCATTTCTATACGCTTGTCATGATCCTTATACATTTGAAAGTTGATAATTTGATTGATAATTTTTACTGCCGAGTTTAGTTCCTCATCTTTGACAAAATCATTCTTTAAATCTACTCCGATAATAATATCAGCGCCCATTTTTTTAACTTCAAATACTGGAAAGTTATTTACAACTCCACCATCAACGAGTGATTTACCATCAATTTCTACAGGTTCCAAAAGTGTTGGAAAAGCACCACTTGCCTGGACCGCTTTGGGTAAAAAACCACTATCAAGAAGTTCCTGCTCTCCTGTTTCTATATTGGTTGCAATACACAAAAAAGGAATAGGAAGTTTACTGAAATCTTTAATGGTATCCACATGCTGTAATAAATCGGTTGTTAAATTAAGGATATTTTGACCTTTAGAAATCGCCTTAGGAATGCCTATTTTTCCTTTTTGTAATGGAAAAGAAAGTGCATATTTTTCTCCACTTTGTTTTTCATAAAACGGTTTGGCTTTTCTTGGAATTTCATCTTGTAACAACACTTGAAAATCAAAAGTCTTCATCAACGAATCCAATTCTTTGGCTGTATATCCTGAAGCATATAATGAACCAACAATTGCTCCCATGCTTGTACCTCCAATATAATCAACCCTAACTCCTGCCTCTTCTAAAACTTTTAAAACACCTATATGTGCAAAGCCCTTTGCACCTCCTCCCGAAAGTACCAACCCAACTTTCACATCTTTTTTTATAGAATCATTTTCTTGTGAAAACAGGAATGGAGTTATTAATAATAATGATAAAAATAAAATTTTTCTCATTTTAGCTTTGGTCAATTTTTTTTGGTTAGTTTACTATTTATTATGATAGTAATTATGCAATTTGGTTGCGCGTGATTCACCTATTATTTCTACTAATTCTTCTTTAGATGCTTTTACGACTCTTTTAGTAGAACGAAAATGTTGTAATAATGTTACAATTGTTTGTTGGCCTATTCCAGGAATTTGCTCTAACTCTGTTTGAATTGCAGCTTTACTACGTTTATTTCTATGATGTGTAATACCGAAACGATGCGCTTCATTTCTTAAATGCTGAATGATTTTTAAAGTTTCAGATTTTTTATCCAAATATAAAGGAATTGGATCATTTGGATAATAAATTTCTTCCAATCTTTTTGCTATTCCTACAATGGCTATTTTATTTCTAAGCCCCAACACATCCAAACTTTTTAATGCAGATGATAATTGGCCTTTACCACCATCAATAATTATTAATTGAGGTAAGGGTTCATTTTCATTCAATAAGCGCTTATATCTTCTAAATACCACTTCTTCCATTGAAGCAAAATCATCTGGACCTTCAACGGTTTTAATATTAAAATGTCGATATTCCTTTTTACTAGGCTTCCCGTCTTTAAAAACAACACATGCAGCAACTGGATTTGTTCCTTGAATATTTGAATTATCAAAACACTCAATATGCCTTGGCTCAACTTTGAGCCTTAAATCTTTCTGCATTTGAGCCATAATTCGTTTTACATGTCGGTCAGGATCTACAATTTTTATTTGCTTGAATTGTTCTTGACGATAGTATTTTGCATTTCTGATGGATAACTCTACAATACGCTTTTTATCCCCTAGTTTTGGTACAGTGACTTTCATAGCTTCTCCAACATCTACATGAAAAGGAACATAAATTTCCTTGGATAGCGAATTAAACCTACTTCTAGTTTCAACTATAAATAATTCTAATAATTCTTTATCTGTCTCGTCCAATTTCTTTTTAATTTCGGTAGTGTATGACTGTATAATTGCACCATTCATAATTTTGAAAAAATTAGCATAACCATAACCTTCATCTGAAATTATAGAAAATACATCTACATTATTTATACTCGGACTTACAATTGTTGATTTGGCTTGATAATTTTCTAATAATGCTAATTTCTCTTTTATTTTTTGAGCCTCTTCAAATTTCATTTCATTAGCAAAATTCAACATCATTTCATTAAATCGTTCTAAACTATCTTTAAAATTCCCTTTTATTATATTTCTAATTGCTAGCACGTCTTCTTGGTAACTTTTTTCGGTTTGTAAACCTTCACAAGGACCTTTACAGTTCCCTAAATGATACTCTAAACAAACCTTATATTTTTTTGCATTGATTTTCTCTTGTGACAAATCATAATTACAAGTGCGTAATTGATATAATTCCCTTATCAATTCCAACAGCGTATTTACGGTTCTAACATTTGTATAGGGACCAAAATATTCTGAACCGTCTTTAATAACTCGTCGGGTTGAAAAAATACGCGGAAAACGTTCTTTTTTAATGCAAATCCAAGGATAAGATTTATCATCTTTCAACAATACATTATATCTAGGCTGATATTTTTTTATAAGATTGTTTTCGAGTAACAGCGCATCAGACTCAGTTTCAACAACAATATGCTCAACTCTTACAATCTTGCGAACGAGAATTCTTGTTTTCCCATTTTCATGTTTTTTGGTAAAATAAGAAGCAACTCGTTTCTTTAAGTTTTTTGCTTTACCTACATATATAATTACATCGTTTTTATCAAAATATTGATATACTCCTGGACTGTTAGGGAGTGTTTTAACTTGAATATCCAAAGAAGTATTTTGCATACAACGAATTTATACAAAATATTACTTAAAAATAAATATGCCGATTTTAATTTTCTGAAACTTCAGTACTAGTTTCTTTAGGAAAAACTCTTTTGTTGAATACAATTAAAATTCCAACACCGCAAGAAATAGCAAAGTCGGCTACATTGAAAATAGCGTTAAAAAATGTAAATGTTTCGTCACCTACAAACGGAAACCATGAAGGGAATACACCATTTTCAATAAACGGGAAATAAAGCATATCTACTACCTTTCCATGAAATAAAGAATCATAAGTGTTTTCAGCAAATAAAGTTGCAATATGTTGAGGTGTAGAAGCATCAAAAATAGTTCCGTATATTACTGAATCAATAATATTCCCAAAAGCACCGGCAAAAATTAAAGAAACTGCAAATGCTAATAATTTAGGCCCATTATTTTTCACAGTTGTGACTAACCAATAGCCAATTCCGGTAATAGCAACCAAACGAAAAAGCGTTAAAAATAATTTACCTTTTCTTCCTCCAAACTCCGTTCCCCAAGCCATTCCGTTATTCTCTACAAATCTGATTTGCGCCCAATCCAATCCTAAAATATTAATATGTTCACCTAAATAAAAGTGAGTTTTAATATAAATTTTAGAAAGTTGGTCTATAAGAAGAACAATAAAAATGACAAATAAATACTTTTTCAAAGAGTCGCTTTTTATGATTGCATTTTTTTAGCCTCAATGCTTAAAGTAGCATGTGGAACTAATTTTAAACGTTCTTTTTGAATCAATTTACCAGTTACACGACAAATTCCATATGTTTTATTTTCAATTCTCATAATCGCATTATTCAAATCTCTAATAAATTTTTCTTGACGAATTGCCAATTGCACATTCGCCTCTTTACTCATTGTTTCAGAGCCTTCTTCAAATGCTTTAAAGGTAGGTGAAGTGTCTTCTGTACCGTTATTTCTATCATTCTTAAACGCACCTTTTAATAAATGCAAATCTTCTTCTGCATGTGCGATTTTCGCTAAAATTATTTCTCTGAATTCTTCTAATTCTTTATCTGAATATCTTTGTGGAGTTGTTTCCATAATTTTAATTTTTCTCTATTAATATTTTTGTTTCTACATCATCAAAAGCAATATCAACACCGTTAGTCAAACTATCTACAAACACTAAATCATTTGTCAAAGTTTCGTTTTTAATATATTGCTCATTAGCAAAAACGGATTCTTCTAATATTTTATTTTTTTCTACGCTCAATTTAATTTTATCAGTCACTTCAAAACCTGAATCTTTACGTAAGTTTTGAACTCTATTAATCAATTCACGTGCATTTCCTTCTTTTCTAAGATCATCGGTAATTGTAACATCAAGTGCAACTGTTAAATTTCCTTGATTAGCAACTAACCAACCTTCGATGTCTTGTGAAGAAATTTCTACCTCATCAACAGACAATTTTACAAAATTATCATTGATTTTAATAGCAATTTCGCCGTCTTTTTCAATTTTGTTGATATCTTCTTGTCCAAATTTCTGAATTTTAGCACCTATCAAGCGCATATCCTTACCATACTTAGGCCCAAGCACTTTAAAATTAGGTTTTATGTTTTTAACAAGTATATCTGAAGCATCATCAATCAATTCAATTTCTTTAACATTTACTTCCGAAATTATTAAATCTTGAATTGCTAATATATCTTCTCTATCTTGATTGTCCAGAACTGGAATCATTATTCTTTGTAATGGTTGACGAACTTTAATCATCTCTTTTTTACGAAGCGATAATACCATTGATGCTATCTTCTGTGCTTTTTGCATTTTTCTTTCCAAATCAACATCTACCAATGAAGCATCATAAGTTGGAAAATTATCAATATGAACAGACTCTAAGCCTTTTCCTTTTCCTGTTGCAGAAGTTAAATCTTTATATAGATTATCCATAAAGAATGGCGCAATAGGCGAGCCTAATTTAGCAACTGTTAACAAACAAGTATATAATGTTTGATACGCTGAAATTTTATCTTGTTGATAATCTCCTTTCCAAAAACGTCTTCTACTTAATCTTACAAACCAATTACTTAAGTTTTCAGTAACAAAATTCTGAATAGCGCGAGCTGCTTTTGTAGGCTCATAATCATCAAACGACTCCTCAACATACTTAATCAAAGTATTCAATTCCGATAAAATCCAACGATCAATTTCTGGTCTATCTTTTATATCTATCTCTTTTTCCGAATAATTAAAATTATCAATATTGGCATATAAAGAAAAGAAAGAATAAGTATTATATAATGTTCCGAAGAATTTACGTTTTACTTCATCAATACCATCAACATCAAATTTTAAATTATCCCAAGGATTAGCATTAGAGATCATATACCAGCGTGTGGCATCTGCTCCATATTTTTCCATTGTTTCAAATGGATCAACTCCATTTCCAAGTCGCTTAGACATTTTCTTTCCATGCTTGTCTAAAACAAGTCCGTTAGAAACAACATTTTTATAAGCCATTGAGTCAAAAACCAACGTTCCAATAGCATGTTGCGTATAAAACCATCCACGAGTTTGATCTACACCTTCAGCAATAAAATCGGCAGGGAAAAATTTATTTTCTTCTATTAAATCTCTATTCTCAAATGGATAATGCCATTGAGCGTAAGGCATTGAACCTGAATCAAACCAAACATCAATCAAATCTGCTTCACGCTTCATTGGTTTACCTGAAGGAGAAACTAATGTAATCTGATCCACAATATTTTTATGCAAATCAATTTTATCATAATTCTCTTCAGACATATTTCCAACTTCAAATTCTGGATAAATATCTGTTTTCATTAAGCCAGCATCAACAGCACGTTTCATCTCATTTTTTAATTCTTCAACTGAGCCAATAATCATTTCTTCGGTTCCATCCTCAGTTCTCCAAATTGGTAATGGAATTCCCCAATAACGAGAGCGAGATAAATTCCAATCATTTGCATTTTTCAACCAATTTCCAAATCGTCCTTCTCCTGTAGATTTTGGCTTCCAGTTTATTTGCTCATTTAGCTCAAACATTCTATCACGCTTTTCAGTGACTTTGATAAACCAAGAATCTAGCGGGTAATATAAAATTGGCTTATCTGTTCTCCAACAATGAGGATAGTTGTGTTTATACTTTTCTACATGAAATGCTTTATTTTCTTCTTTTAATTTAATAGCAATTTCTACATCAACTGATTTTTCAGGAGTTTCATCTGCATTGTAATATTCATTCTTCACATACTTCCCAGCAAATTCTCCCATATGACTTGTAAATCTACCTTGTAAATCTACTAAAGGAACTGGATTTTCATTTTTATCCAATACTAACATTGGTGGAACTTCAGGAATTGCTTGTTTAGCAACCAATGCATCATCTGCTCCAAAAGTAGGAGCCGTATGAACTATTCCTGTACCGTCTTCGGTTGTTACAAAATCACCAGAAATAACTCTAAAAGCATTTTCTGGATTTTGATACGGAAGTGTATATGGCAATAATTGCTCGTATTTTATACCAACTAAATTTGCTCCTTTGAATTCAGTATCAATAAAAAATGGTATTTTTTTATCTCCGCTTTTATAATTAGACAACTCTGAGACTTCTTCTACTTGGTTGTATTTCTTTCCAAACTGTTTACCAACTAATGCTTTTGCTAACACTAAATTAACTGGCTCAAAAGTATATTGATTGAAAGTTTTTGCTAATACATAATCAATTTTTGGACCTACAGTTAAAGCAGTATTACTTGGCAGTGTCCAAGGAGTTGTGGTCCAAGCCAAAAAATGAATTGCACCCTTGTTGTTTAAAAAACTAGGCAAACTTTCACTTAATGCTTTAAACTGCGCGACAATAGTTGTATCCGTAACATCTTGATAGGCTCCAGGTTGATTGATCTCATGAGAACTCAATCCTGTTCCAGCCTTAGGAGAATAAGGTTGTATAGTGTATCCTTTGTATAATAAATCTTTATTATAAATCTGTTTTAAAAGCCACCAAACAGATTCCATATATTTTGAATGATAGGTAACATATGGGTCGTTCATATCAACCCAATGTCCCATTGTTTTGGTAAGATTTTCCCAAACATCAGTATAACGCATTACCGCTTTTCTACAAGCCTCGTTATATTCTTCTACACTTATTTTTTTACCAATATCCTCTTTTGTAATACCTAACTCTTTTTCTACACCCAATTCGATTGGTAAACCATGTGTATCCCAACCTGCTTTTCTTTTTACCTGATATCCTTGTAAGGTTTTATATCGGCAAAAAATATCCTTAATTGATCGTCCCATTACGTGGTGAATTCCAGGCAATCCATTTGCTGAAGGAGGTCCTTCAAAAAACACAAAAGGTTTATTTCCTTCACGAGTAGTTATACTTTTTTCAAAAATTGAATTTTCTTCCCAATATTGAAGTGTGTCATTTGCAACTTTTGGAAGGTCTAATCCTTTATATTCTCTGAATTTTTTACTCATCTTCTACGTACTAATCAATTAGTTTGCGAAATTACTAAATTTGTATGAAATTCCCTTTAAAACAATGACTTTTCAAGGTTTAATTAATTATTTAATTATTTTTGTTCAAATACAACATTTATAGTCAAAATAATTTATGATTCAGCAGTTACTTTCTAGAGCATATCAAAACGCAAAGCATATTGCAATAGATAAAAATTCTAAATTAATTTTTTTTAGCGATTGCCATAGAGGAGATAATAGTTATGCTGATGATTTTTCACACAATAAACAAGTTTATTTCCACGCATTAAAAACTTATTTTGATGATGGGTTTTCCTATTTTGAATTAGGAGATGGAGATGAATTATGGGAAAATAGAAAATTTGAAACAATTTTTGATTCACATAAGAATATCTATGTATTATTAAAGCAGTTTCATGATCAAAAAAGATTACATATGATTTATGGGAATCATGATATGGTTTATAGAAATCCAAGTTATGTTGAGCGATTTTTAAGCTCCTATTTTGATGTAATCACTGGAGAGCAAAAACCACTTTTTCAAGGGCTTAAGTTTTATGAAAGTATTATTTTAAATTTTGATGGTTATAAAAAAAATATCTTATTAATTCATGGTCACCAAGCTGATTTCTTTAATTATGCCTTATGGAAATTAAGTCGTTTTTTAGTACGCTTTTTCTGGCAACCGCTTCAAAAAGTATTTGGTATTAAAGATCCAACAAGTCCAGCAAAAAATTATAAAGAGTTGATAAAAGTTGAACGAAGAATAAAAAAGTGGATTATAAATAATGATAATCAAATGGTAATTGCTGGCCATACACATAGACCACGTTTTCCTGAGCCTAATGAATTGCCTTATTTTAACGATGGTAGTTGTGTGCATCCAAGAGCCATTACAGGTATTGAAATTGAAAATGCAGAAATTACATTGATTAAATGGCACACTACGACACATGATGATGGTACAATTCAAATAGTTAGAACAGTACTTGAAGGGCCAGAAAAATTAAGCGATTATTTAAATTTATAAAAAAGAAAAGCATCCGCTCATAGAAAACGGATGCCTAGGATCTTTGGGGACATTTCACAACTTCAAGAGTGAATTAATGAAATGTTTTCCTATACTAACCATTTATTAAGACACCAACTTTTTTAATAAGTCACATTTTTTTTATTTTTTTTAAATTTATAAAAACAGAAAAGCACTCATCCATAGATAATGAGTGCTTTTTCCTTATTAAAAACCCATTATTAAATTTGAATTTAATAATAGAGTTTTCGTACTAACCATGTATTTAGACACTAGATTCTATATTGAAGTCACTAATTTTTTTGACAATTTATTAAAAGTACCTTGGTGATTTAAGTCTTCCTTTTATAATTTTAAAATCGAAAATTAAAATCATTTCATGAGAACCAGAATTGAATTGCCCCAAGTTTGAAGTTGTGTAATCATATGCATAACCCAATTTTAAATCTTTGTTAACCTGAATCCCGAAAATTGCACTCACAGAGTCATCAAATCTATAATTCACACCTAATTCAAATTTATCATTAATCAAAGTATTTAAAGATAAATCTATTGATAAAGGCGCTCCCGAAGTTGACTTTATCATTGTTGAAGGTTTTATTTTTATAGTTTCAGAAACATCAAACACATATCCAGAAGTAAAGAAATAATGCTTTCTCTCTGAAACTGTTGATGAAATACCTTCTGTTGTTTCAAGATGTCGTGTTTTTAAAAAATTAGGAATAGAAAAACCTGCATAAAAATTCTTGGTATAATAAAACAATCCTGCTCCAAAATTTAAAAATGTATTCTGTATAGGTTCGTTTAAAGTTGCATCAGCATCTAATCCTTCAATAGACTTAACATTTAAAAACGTTGCTCCAGTTTTTATTCCAAAAGCTATTTTTTTTTCTTCAGAAAGTGAAATTGTATAAGAAAAGTCAGTAAAAATATTATCTTCTTTAACTGGACCTATTTCATCATGTATAATTGACAAACCTAAACCAGTTTTTTGACCTATTGGAGAATGTAACGCTAGAGTAAAAGTGTTTGGAGCACCAGAGAAACCAACCCATTGTGATCTTCCTAACAAGCTTATGCTCAAAGTTTCTTTTGAACCAGCATAAGCAGGATTTATAACATTTTGATTATACATGTACTGAGTATAATGTGGATCTTGTTGAGCCAGTGAAGTATAAAACAACGCAAAACAAAAGAATGAAACAATATAAATTTTATTTATTTTCATAAAAATTACATTCCTCGTTCTTTTTGAATTGTTTCATAGGCTTTCTGAATCTGTCTAAACTTTTCTTCAGCACCTTTTAAATGTTCCTTTCCTAAGTGCTGTAATTTATCTGGATGGTGTTTTTTTACTAACCTTCTATAAGCTTTTTTCACTTCTGTGTTAGTAGCAGATTTATCGATTTCCAAAATTTTATAAGCATTGTTAGAAGAACTATAAAACATTGCTTTAATTGATTCAAAATCACGGTTATTGATATATAAATAACCTGCAATTTTTTGAATCATTTGCACTTCTTTTTCATTTACATGTCCATCAGCTTTTGAAATTCCGAATAAAAAATGTAATAATTGCAATCTAGAGGCGTGTGTCATATTTTGACGAATTTGCATACAAACTTGACGAGTAGAAATGTCATTTTTTTTGATAATCCCATTAAATAATTTGAATGCTTTTTGAGCTCGTGCTGTACCATACATATGTATAAATTGATCTCTAACATATTTTAACTCTCGCTGATCAATTTTACCATCAGCCTTAATTACAACTGCTGCTAATACCAATAAACTTAATTCAAAATCTCCTGATTCTGTTCTTTGAGGCCTTCTAAATGGTCTATTTTGTTGTCGAGAATTTTCAGTTCTGTATTCAAAACTTCCATTGGAATCACCCAATCCATCAACCACACTTCCTAAAACAAATCCAATGATTGCTCCAATAGGTCCTCCAAATGACCATCCCAATGATGCTCCTAAATATTTTGCAAAAAATCCCATAAATTATTATTGATAGTTCAAAGATACTAACAAGTATGATATCGTACTAATTTTATTTATCTTTGCAATATATTTATAAAACATAAAATTATGTATCCAGAAGAAATCGTAAAACCTATGCAAGCAGAACTTGAAAAAGCTGGTTTTACATCATTACATACAACAGAAGAAGTAGCAAATGCATTGGCAAAAGAAGGGACTACATTAGTCATGGTAAATTCGGTATGCGGCTGTGCTGCAGGTACTGCTCGTCCTGGTGCAATAGCATCATTAGGAAATGATAAACATCCAATTAATTTGACTACGGTTTTTGCTGGCGTTGATAAGGAAGCTACAAATAAAGCAAGGGAGTATATGATTCCTTTTCCACCATCTTCTCCTGCAATTGCTTTATTTAAAGATGGACAATTAGTTCACATGTTAGAGCGCCATCATATTGAAGGTCGTTCTGCTCAAGCTATTGCTGCAAATTTAGCAGGCGCTTATGATGAATATTGCTAATAAATAATATTTAAAAGTTTTCAAAATCCTCAATTTATTTTGGGGATTTTTTATTTTTATAAAATGAATTTTGACCAACAAAAAGTAATAAATAACACTATTGCATTTGTCAAAGAAACACTACAAGGTGCTGAAGGAGGTCACGATTGGTTTCATATAGAAAGGGTGTATAAAAATTCTCTACTTATTGCTAAGAGTGAAAATGTTGATGTTTTTATTGTCTCTTTAGGTGCATTACTTCATGATATTGCAGATGCAAAATTCCATAATGGAGATGAAACAATAGGTCCCAAGGTTGCAAGTAAATTTCTTTTATCTCAAGATGTTGATAGTACTGTTATAGAACATGTTACAAATATTATTAAATTTATTTCATTTAAAAACTCACTAGAAAATAATAATAGGTTTTCTTCTCCTGAGTTATCAATTGTTCAAGATGCAGACAGATTAGATGCAATTGGAGCCATCGGAATAGCTCGTTGTTTCAATTATGGAGGGTTTAAAAATAGGGCATTATATAACCCAGAAATTGAACCAAACCTACATATGTCTAAAGAAGAATATAAAAAATCTGAGACTCCAACCATCAATCATTTTTATGAAAAACTACTTTTGCTTAAAGATAAAATGAATACCAAAACAGGTCGGCAAATTGCCGATAATAGACATAAATTTATGGAGCAATATTTAACTCAGTTTTATGCTGAATGGAATGGAGAAAAATAATTCTATTGTACTAAGCTTAACATCTCTTTTCTGTATCTAGATGCAGATTTTCCAGTAAATTCATTAAATAATTTATTGAAATGAGAAAAATTATTAAACCCACATTCAAAACATATATCTGTAATACTTTTTTGATTTTCTGCCAATAATTTTGTGGCATGAACAACTCTATACTCATTTACAATTTTAGTAAAAGTTCTTCCTGTTGTTTTTTTAAAAAACCTACAAAAAGCTGGAACTGTCATGCTAACTTTATCTGCTATTTCATTTAAAGTAATCTGTTGGCTAAAATTTTCATTGATATAACTAAAAATCATATCTATTTTACTATTATCTTGTGGATGAATTTCAAAAGCAAATCCATCAGCATTTAGAATAGTATAATCTTTGGATTTTGATAAAATATGTAGAATATCTAATAAATATAATATTTGTTTAAATCCTTTTTTCTCTGATAACTTTTCAATTTTATAACCAATTTTATTCTTTGTTTTTTTTCCAAATACAATTCCTTTTTTGGCTTTTTCAAATAAGTTTTTTATTGATTTCATTTCTTTTGCTTCAAAAAAACCTTGACCTAAAAAGTCTGGCATAAATTGGATTAAAGTTTCGGACCCATTGGTTGTAAGTCTATCTGTAAATCCATTATGAGGCAAATTTGAACCTATTAAAACTAATTGGCTATTATTAAAATAAGAAAGGTGATTACCAATATGAGTTTTCCCACTTCCTTTGTTTATATATACTAGTTCTATTTCAGGATGAAAGTGCCAAGAAGCCTTAAATTTTTGTAAAAATTCAGTATGCTTTTTTACCAAAACAGAACTTCCAAAGTTTGTACTTATTTTTTCTAAAGTAGGTTTTACATTCATAACTAACATATCTAAAGCAAATTTACAAAACAGAACCTCTGAAAAATATTAAATATTAACTTATATATATGTTATTTTAACTCTAATATTATGATTTGTTTAATTTTATATGCAATATAGCATATAAATAAGTGAATTTAATTGTTTTTTGAATTTTAACCTCGCTATACATTTGTAACATCAAAATATTTTTAAAAAATAAAAAATGAAAAAAACAATTAGAAAAAGTTTAGTAGTAATATTTATGTTTGGAACATTATTTAACTACGCAAATAAAAACGGTACACTCTTAAATAAAGAGAATGATTATAAAGGGAAAACTTTAATCATTAAAGATGAAAATCAACAAATGGTTTATCATTTAAAGATTAAAAACTCTGGTAATGCTTCAGATATAATTAACTCAACACTGTTTGAAGACGGAATTTTTACTGCCGAAATAGATAAAGGGTTTGAAATAAAAATAAAAACTTTTAAAGTAGTAAATGGAAAAGTTTCATATCTAACTAATAGAGAAAAAACAATTTTTAAACCCGTGGTAAAAAAGTTTAATAATCTAATCTCTATTTCAAAACTAGCTTTTGATAAAGAGCCACTAAAAATTTCTCTTTATTATAATCATAAAAAGATTTTTAATGAAACTTTAAAAGGACAAGATATTATCGAAAGAGTATATCATTTATCAAAAAATAAAAAAGGGAAGTATAAAGTAGTAATTATAAATAACGGTAGAAAGTATATAGAAAATTTCAAATTATAATTTAGTTGTCATCAAATTACTGCCTTATTTTTTTGGTGATTTAAAAAAGCGAACCTGATAGTTCGCTTTTTTTTATAATTTGAATTAAGAAAATTTTGGTTTCCTTTTTTCTAAGAATGCAGTAGTTCCTTCAGTGAAATCTTTAGTGCCAAAACATTCACCAAAATTTGTAATTTCAACATTATAACCGTCAACTCCGTCTTTAAAATTAGCATTTACAGCATTTATTGCATAAGAAATGGCACTACTAGAATTACGAGTAATTTTACTTGCTAGTTTTTTAGCCAATGGTAATAACTCTTCTTGCTCAACAACGTGATTTACCAAACCATTTTCTTTCGCCTCTTCAGCAGTTAACATATTGGCAGTCATAATCATTTCCATTGCTTTTCCTTTCCCAACTAGTTGAGGTAATCTTTGCGTCCCTCCATATCCTGGAATAACTCCTAATGAAACTTCAGGTAATCCCATTTTTGCATTTGTACTTGCAATTCTAAAATGAGAAGCCATCGCCAATTCAAGTCCGCCACCTAGAGCAAATCCGTTAACAGCAGCAATTACTGGAGTTGATAAATTTTCTACAAAATTGAACAATAAATCATGTCCATTTTTTGCCAATGTTCCTCCTTGCTCAACATCAAAATGAGCAAATTCTTTGATATCAGCACCTGCAACAAAGGCTTTAGTCCCTGAACCTGTAACAATAATCGCTTTAACTGAATTGTCTGAATTGGCATCAGTAAAAGCATTGTGCAACTCTAAAATTGTAGCTTTATTTAAAGCATTTAATTGATTTGGTCGATTAATCGTAATTGTTAAAATATGTTCTTCTTGATTTAATAAGATATTTTCGTAGTTCATTTTAATTTGGTTTATTCTTTAGGCAAAATTACAGAAAAAACGGTTCCTTTGTTTACTATAGATTCAAAAGATATGTCACCTCCATAGGCTTCAATAATACTTTTTATCATCGGCAATCCAAGTCCCATTCCGCTTGATTTAGTGGTGAATTTTGGTTCAAAAACTTTATCTTTTGTTTCTTCCGATATTCCTTTTCCATTATCAGAAACAACAATTTTTACAGTTGCTTCATCATCATATAATTTTATTTCTACCGATGGTGATTCAACACCTTCCATTGCTTGAGTAGCATTCTTAATCAAATTAGTAACTATACGTGTTAATTGTATTTTATCAAGATTGGCAATAATTTCTTTTTTATCAGAAATGAAAGAAATATAGGGTTCAGTAAAAATTTCAGTAGCGTGTTTTACAACTTCAACAATATTTATTCTTTCTCTTTTCGAAGTTGGCATTTTGGCAAAATCAGAAAAAGCAGAAGCAATGGAACTCATCACATCAATTTGTTGAATCAACGTTTGACTATACTCTTTTAATTTTTTACCTATTTGAGGATCATTAGCATCAAATTTACGTTCAAAACTTTGAACTGTTAATCTCATTGGCGTCAAAGGATTCTTAATTTCATGAGCTACTTGCTTTGCCATTTCACGCCAAGCCTGTTCACGCTCACTTTGTGCCAATTTTACTGCACTTTCTTCCAATTCATCAATCATACTATTATAGGAATCAACTAAATTATGAATCTCTGAACTTGCATCTTTTAAAACAATCTTTTCGTTTCGTTTAAAAATTCGAGTTTGACTCATTTTATCACTTACCGTTTTTATAGACCTAGTAATGTAACTTGAGATAAAATAGGCCAGTGCTAAACCAACTAAAAACATTACTAAAAACCCTAAACCAAGTCGTGATAAAAATTCTTTCAATTCTCTATCTTGTTCAGTGCTATCTTCAAGATAAGGTAAATGTAAAATCCCAATTGGTTTTGATTTTTGATCAAATAAATAAGTATATAATGACTGGTATTCTTTACCGTTCAACTCTTCTCGTTTCACAAACCTATGGGAGCCAGCATCTTCAATTTTATCTAAAATTGCAGGCTCAATTTTTCTTACAATAGTATCTTTAGTGAAGTCTCTATTGGATGAAATTATAAAATTACCATTTAAGTCATAAATCCCTAATTCTAAATTATGAACTTTGGACATTTCAAATATTTTTTTTCTGAAAATTGTTAGAAGTTCGTTTGTTCCAACTTGATAGGTAGTATTATTAATCTCTACATCAAAATGATGTGTAATAGCTCTTTCTTTCCTTTCAAGTCTACCTGTATTGTACTCTTCTGCCTGTTCATTGTATTGAAAAATTGTAACAACTGCAATCAATATAGAAGCAATTAATATCAATAATATCATTGATAGAAATAAGCGGTATTGCAAAGACAGTTTTGAATTGGACATGAAAGAAATTTGAAGTAAATATACTCAATATTTTGAGGAATAGCATCAATAAATATACCAAGAATACTATTTGTATTTTATCTTGAAGTAAATAATAAAACTGACTAAAACTAATGTGATTGTGTTGGCAAATTTTATTGAGAAACTATCAATCAAGAAACCATACCAAAGCCATAAAATAAGTCCTGTAAATAAAACCAAATACATAGAAAGTGATACATTCTCTGCCGATTTCAACTTCCAAATTTTAACTACTTGTGGTACAAAAGAAATAGTTGTAAGAATTGCCGCCAAGGTTCCGATTATTTCATAGTTAAAATCCATAAACTATAATTTAGTTTGTTGAGTTCCCACAACATTAATTCCATGTTCAGTAAGTGTAGATACTTTTTTAGGATTGTTGGTCAACATTCGAATTGACCTCACTTTTAATTCTTTTAGAATTTCAGCAGCAACTTTAAAATCACGCGCGTCTTTTTTAAATCCAGTAGCAACATAGGCTTCTGCTTGTGACATTCCTTGTTTTTTAAACGTTGTGCTTTTTAGTAAAGCATAATGACCATTTCCTTTCCCTTCTTGCTCTAGCCAAATTACAATTCCTTTTCCTTCACGTTGAATTAATTCTTGAGAAATTTCCATTTGCTCTCTACAATCACATTCAATACTATTAAAATGATGACCGAAAATACAAGAAGAATGTACTCTACACAATACGTTTTCTTCTTCTGAAATATCTCCCATAACTAGTGCAAACGAATCTTGTTTACCATCGTTAAAAAGGATTTCGTGGAATTCTCCGTACTTAGTTTTTAGGTCTATTTCTGCTAATCGTTGAATCATTTTATCCTACGATGTTTACAATTTTTCCAGGAACTACAATTACTTTCTTTGGTGTTCGTCCAGCCAATTGTTCTTGTGTTTTTTCGTAAGCCATCACTGTTTTTTCAATTTCTTCTTTATTCATGTCCAATGGCAATTCTAACGTAAAACGCATTTTGCCATTAAAAGAAATTGGGTAGTTCTTTGTACTTTCTACTAGATGCTTCTCCTCAAAAACAGGAAACTCAGCAGTTGAAATTGAAGTTGTATGACCTAATTTACTCCACAACTCTTCAGCAATATGCGGTGCATAAGGAGAAATTAAAACCGCTAATGGTTCTAAAATTTCTCGCTTGTTACATTTCAATGCACTTAACTCATTCACAGCAATCATAAACGAACTTACTGATGTATTGAAAGAGAAATTGGCGATATCTTCATCAACTTTTTTGATGGTTTTATGCAACGTTTTTAATTCATCCTTAGTTGCTGCATCTTGAGAAACTATAAATTCTCCATTCTCTCCAGAATGGTATAATTTCCATAGTTTCTTTAAGAAAGAATACACTCCAGAAATACCTGACGTTTTCCAAGGTTTTGATTGCTCTAATGGCCCTAAGAACATCTCAAACAATCGCAAACTATCCGCGCCATATTCTTCACATATATTATCTGGATTGACAACATTGTACTTCGACTTCGACATTTTTTCTACTTCGCGACCTACAATATATTTATCATTATCACAATCAATTATTTGTCCTTTTTCACCTATAAAAATAGCATCACTAAATTCTGGACGCCATTTTTTATATTTCTCAATATCTAATTCATCTGAAGAGTCTACAAAACTAACATCTGTGTGATGAGGAATAATGTCCAAATCATAATCTATGTATGGTTCCCATGATTTATTACTTTCGTTGTGTATTGTTTTTAATCTTGAATGAAGCATGCCCAAGTTATCTTTCGCTCTTTCATAATAACCTTTTGAAAGAAATACTTTTGGGAATCTTAACGATCCAAAAACTTTATAAACAAACGCACTCGTTCCCGTAATCATCCCTTGATTGATCAGTTTTTTAGCAAACTCACCTACAGGAACTAACTCTCTATCAAATAAGAATTTCTGCCAAAAACGAGCGTATAACAAATGTCCTGTTGCATGTTCGCTTCCTCCAATATATAAATCTACCTCTTTCCAATAATCTAATGCTTCTTTACTTGCAAACTCATTTTCATTATGAGCATCCATATATCTATTGAAATACCAAGAACTTCCCGCCCATCCAGGCATTGTGTTTAATTCTAGAGGGAAAATAGTTTCATTATTAATTAAATCATTAGAAACAACTTCATTTTTAGTTGTATCCCAAGCCCAAACATCAGCATTTCCTAAAGGAGGTTTTCCGTCTTCAGTTGGTAAATATTTTTCTACTTCTGGCAACACAATTGGTAAATGTTTTGCATCAATCATTTGCGGCATTCCGTCTTTGTAATAAACAGGAAAAGGCTCTCCCCAATATCGCTGACGAGAAAATACAGCATCACGCAAACGGTAATTTGTTTTTCCGTAACCAAAACCGCGTTTTTCTAATTCGTAAATCACGGTTTTCATTCCTTTCTTATAATTCAGTCCATTTAAGAAATCAGAATTTGCGAGTTTTATTCCATCTTTAGCATCATTGGCTTGCTCAGAAATATCAACGCCTTCAAAAATATTTGGAATATCAATTCCAAAATGTTTCGCAAAGTCATAATCACGCTGGTCTCCGCAAGGAACAGCCATTACAGCACCAGTTCCGTAACTCGCTAATACATAATCTCCAATCCATATCTGAACTTTTTCGCCAGTAAAAGGATGCAATGCATAGGCTCCAGTAAACACACCAGAAATGGTTTTTACATCAGCCATTCTGTCACGTTCACTACGCTTAGCAGTTGCCTCAACATAAGCATTTACCTCATCTTTTTGCTCATGAGTCACGATACGTGAGACTAATTCGTGTTCAGGAGCCAAAGTCATAAATGACACTCCAAAAATAGTATCAGGACGTGTGGTAAATACATCAATTTTTGCGTCGTGTTCATCAACATCAAAAGAAACCATAGCACCTTGCGAACGACCAATCCAATTGGTTTGAGAATCCTTTAAAGGTTGCGGCCAATCAATCGTGTTTAATCCGTCTAACAATCGTTGTGCATAAGCAGAAATTCGCATTGACCATTGTGTCATTTTTTTACGGACAACTGGATGACCTCCACGTTCGGAAACTCCGTTCACTATTTCATCGTTTGCCAATACTGTTCCTAATGCTGGACACCAATTTACTTCAGTATCAGACAAGAAAGTCAATCGATATTGTAATAATATTTCTTGTTGTTCTTTATCTGAGAATGCGTTCCATTCATCCGCAGAAAAAATAGAAATATCTTCATCGCATACTGCATTTACTTCGCTGTTTCCATTTGCAGAAAAGATTGAAACAAGCGTAGATATATCTTCGGCTTTATCAGAATCTTTATTATACCAAGAATTAAAGAGTTGGATAAAAATCCATTGTGTCCATTTATAATATTCTGGATTAGAAGTTCTAACTTCTCTAGACCAATCAAACGAAAAACCAATTCTATCTAACTGTCTTCTGTATGTTTTTATATTTTCCTCAGTTGTTTTCGCAGGATGTTGACCAGTTTGAATCGCATATTGCTCGGCAGGTAATCCAAACGAATCATAACCTTGAGGATGCAACACATTAAATCCTTTATGACGCTTATAACGCGCATAAATATCTGATGCAATATAACCTAATGGATGTCCAACATGCAGTCCTGCTCCTGAAGGATAAGGGAACATGTCCAACACATAATATTTGGGTTTATCAGAAGTATTACTTGCTTTAAAAGTTTCATTCTTTGACCAGTATTCTTGCCAAAATTCTTCTATTTTTTTATGATCGTATTGCATAATCTAAAATATCATTATCTAATTGTTCTCTTCATTTTCTTTGCTTATTCAAAGAAAACGAACCAAAAGAAAGGACACTTTTCAAATGAATTTTTCCTTTCGGAAAACCAAAAACAAAATCTAAATTTATTCCAAGGTTTCAGAAATTCTTAACGATTTTGTTTTTTATTCTGCTGAAAAGAGTTCGATGCTTTGCATCGATGCACCTCGATTCTCATATGAATTGGCAAATTTACGTTTTATATAGAAAACAGTGAAGTGTTTGCATCAATTAATATCTTTGATGACTTAATGAATATATCTCAACTATAAAAACACAATCAGTAAAATGGTTTTTGTAATTTTACATCTGTTCAAACAATTAAAAAATATTGACTAAAAACCTCTACAAAGCACATTTTGCCTTATTAGGAGCCAATCTTATTTATGGCGCTAATTATATCATTGCCAAAGGCATAATGCCAAACAAAATTGGACCTTCCGCTTTTATTTTTCTAAGAATTTTAGGTGCTGGAATTTTATTCTGGATTCTTAAAAGTTTTATCAAAGAAAAAGTAGAGAAGAAAGATTTCGTCCGATTAATTTTTTGTGGAATTTTTGGAATTGCTATTAATCAATTATTGTTTTTTCATGGCCTTAATTTAACTTCACCAATTGATGCTTCAATTATCATGACTTCTCTTCCTGTTATAGTTTTGATTTATAGTTTTTTTATTCTAAAGGAGAAAATTACTTTCAATAAATTGTTAGGAATTGCAATTGGAAGTGTCGGCGCTATTGTTTTAATTGCCTATGGAAATAAAGCTGGCGGAACAAGTTCCTTATTAGGAAATTTGTTTATTTTTATTAATGCTTGTTCCTACGGTTTTTACTTAGTTATTGTAAAACCATTGATGAAAAAATACAACACAATTACAATTATTAGTTGGATCTTTCTTTTTGGTTTTATATTTATGTTTCCTTTCGGAATTCAAGATTTATTAACCACCAATTTTTCCGCTTTTACAACGAGTACATATTTAACTTTAGTATTTGTTATTTTGGGCACAACGTTTTTTGCATATTTATTTAACATTTATGCATTAAACCATGTTGCTCCATCTGTAGCTGGAAGTTATGTATATCTCCAACCAGCAATTAGTTTTATAATGGTTGCTCTGTATGCATATGCATTCAATCAAACAGAATATGCACAAGACATAAATTTGATTAAAATTCTTAGTTGTTTATTTGTTGTAATTGGTGTGTATTTAATCAGTATGAAAAAAGGTTAAAATACTGGCTGTAATAATTTACCTGAATAAAGTATCCAAATCATTGATAAGATTGCAGATATATTCATTGCAAATCCAAATAATTTCATTTGAAATAAATTGTACGGTTTTTCTTTAAAAAAGATAAATACGTCGAGAATTAACCAAATAGAAAATATACCTAAAAATCCAGCCAATATATAATCTTGAAACCAAACTGAAAGTATATACGTTTCAATTAAAAGAAGAAATAGCATAAATAATTTCGTCTTTTTTCTTCCGATTAATGTTGCAGTTGTCTTTTTACCAGCCCTAATATCAGGTTCGATATCCATAATTTCTCCAGCAATATGTGCTTGAAAAGCAAACAAAGTCAAATATAAAATCGTTTGCCAAGGCAATTGATTTAAATCATTTAATAACACACTAAAAAAAGCAGTAAATACATAACCAATTTGAATACAAATCTCAAACGGTGGGCGTTCTTTTATTCGAAATGGCTTGAAGTTATAAACTACATTTATGACAATCATAAATAATAAAAGTAATAGCATTTTATAACCTTTAATTATGGTAAAGAAGATTATAAATGGTAAAATGACGATTGAAATTTTAGTCAATAATCCTTCTAACTGACTTTTAGAAGACTTTGCGCCGAAAATAAAATTTCCTTTCCTTTCATTGAGTTCATCTGCTTTTTGATCATTATAATCATTCATCCCATACACGAGATAATTCAACGGAAAAGTGACAAAAAACAAACCAATCCAAAATAGATAAGATTCCCAAAAATTAGTTGCTAAACTGAATGGAACTAAATAAATCCAAACAGTTGGAAACCACAGTCCAGGACGAGATATTTTTAAATCATGTACTAACTTTTTCAAGATTTATTTTCGAGTTTTTAGTAACTCAAAAATAAGATTAATTATCTTTATTCTTCTTCAAAAATTTAGGAATATTCCAACTAAATCCGGCAGAAGCATATTGCATGTCGTTATTCAATCCTGTTCCATAAGAAACGTCTAATTGCAAATTATTTTTTGCTAAATATGTAAGTCCAGCATCAAAATTGCTCTCAAAGTTGTTTCCTTCTGTCAAAGCACCAAAAGGCTCAACATATATTCCAAATTTCTCACCCAAAGCAAATCCTAGTGCGACAGAATATGTTAAAGCACTTGTTTTATTTACATAGTCATATCCAATATTGTACCCAATCCCAATATTATCAGTGATAGCGTGAGAAATGGATAATTTATTAATTGTTCCAAGATTATTATTTGATAACTCATCTTTAGCAGTTGGAATTATTGCATGAGAAATAAATGCAATTTCAGTATTTACGTCTTCTTTTTTTAGCAATTGAATTTTTGCACCAATTTCAATATCACTTAACCCTGAACTTTTAGTGTTTCCACCTTCCAATTCCAGTTTATTTGATTCAAATTGATTAAATAAACGCAATTCTACTGTTTTTGATAATCCATATCTAAGAAGTGTTGATGGCCCAGCAAAATTTGTTAATCTACTATCGTTAGAAGTTTGAGAGACAATTCCCATTTCTATCTGAAAACTATTTTTAGGGATGGTAGAAGAGGCTTCGGTTTGGTCAGGTCTATCGGTAATAATATTTTGAGAAAATATGGTTAGCGATGTAAATATGAATAGTATGGTTATTATTTGCTTCATTATTGCTTTAATTTTTGGCAAATGTATATAATTTTTAGACTAATCTAAATATTTTTTTATACAAATGTAAATTTATAAGTATATTTGTATCGTGAAAAGTAATTTATCATATACCGAAGAGAACTATTTAAAGGCAATATTTAGCCTTTCAAAAAAGTCTGAAAGCAATGTTAGCACCAATGATTTAGCAAACAAATTGGTTACAAAAGCATCATCAGTAACTGATATGGTTAAAAAATTGGCTGATAAAAAATTAGTCAATTACAAAAAATATCAAGGCGTAAAACTATCAGATCAAGGTAAAAAAACAGCAGTATCCATTATTAGAAGTCATCGTTTATGGGAGGTTTTTTTAGTAAAACATCTTTCATACAGATGGGATGAGGTACATGAGATAGCAGAGCAATTGGAACATGTGAAGTCAGAAACTTTAATAGATAATTTGGATAAATTTCTTGGATTTCCTGAAGTAGATCCTCATGGAGATCCAATACCTGATAAAAATGGAAATATCCCAATATTTACTAAAAAATTATTGTCTGAATTAGAAATTGATCAAGAAAGTTCAATAGTTGGTGTTAAAGATTCGTCTGATGTATTCTTAAAATATTTAAACAATAAAGGAATAGCGATTGGAAATAAAATAAAGATTGTTCATAGAGAATCTTTTGATAAATCCCTTGAAGTAATTTTAAACGAGCAAAAAATATTAATCACTGAAGAAGTTGCTAAAAATCTATTTGTTAAAAACATAAATACTCATAAATTAAAATGAAAAAGTTTATACTCATATTGTTAATCACAACTATAATTATTAGTTGTAAAAAAGAAGTTAAAGAAAACGGGAAACTTAATGTTGTAACTACGACAACAATGATTACCGATTTGGTTAAAAATATAGGAGGAGAACATATAAATGTTCAAGGATTAATGGGAAGTGGAGTTGATCCACATTTATACAAAGCAAGTGAAGGTGATGTTTCTAAACTTTTAAATGCCGATATCATTTTTTACAATGGATTGCACCTTGAAGGTAAACTTGTTGAGGTGTTTGAAAAGATGGGAAGCGCAACAAAAACTCCAATTGCTTTAACTGATGGACTAGATAAAACTACACTAATTGGTTCAGATTATTTTGCTTCAAATTACGATCCTCATGTATGGTTCAACATCTCATACTTCAAGAAATTTGCTAATAAAGTAACTAAAGTTTTATCAGAAAAAGATCCTAATAATGCTTCCAACTATATAGAAAATGAAAAGCAGTATTTGTTAAAACTAAATAATTTGCAAACAAGAATAAACTCAATTATTGAAACGCTTCCGGCAGAAAAAAGAATTTTGGTTACAGCGCATGATGCTTTTAATTATTTTGGTAAAAACTATGGTTTTGAAGTAGTAGGTTTACAAGGGTTGTCAACTGCAACAGAAGCAGGAGTTCAAGACGTACAGAAATTGGCAGCATTTATCATTGATAAAAAAGTAAAAGCAATTTTTGTAGAAAGTTCAGTACCAAAACGAACGATTGAAGCATTACAAGCTGCTGTAAAATCAAAAGGTCACGAAGTAATTATTGGTGGGACTTTATATTCTGATGCTTTAGGAAATGCTGGAACGGTTGAAGGAACTTATATAGGAATGTTTGAATACAACGTAAATACGATTGTAAACGCACTTAAATAATGGAAAAGAATATAGCCGTAAAAGTAGATGATTTAACAGTTGCTTATAACTATAAGCCTGTATTATGGGATATTGACCTTGAGATTCCTGAAGGTGTTTTGATGGCAATTGTTGGGCCCAACGGTGCTGGAAAATCTACTTTGATAAAATCTATTTTAGGAATCTTAAATCCTATAGCTGGAAGTGTAAGTATTTATGGAAAACCATATGAAGAGCAACGTAAATTAGTTGCTTATGTACCTCAAAAAGGAAGTGTAGATTGGGATTTTCCAACAACTGCTTTAGACGTTGTGATGATGGGAACTTATGGAAGCTTAGGCTGGATAAAAAGACCTCGACAAAAAGAAAAAAAAGCAGCACTTGAAGCCCTAGAAAAAGTTGGGATGCTTTCTTTTAAAAACCGACAAATAAGTCAATTATCTGGAGGGCAACAGCAGCGAATTTTCTTAGCCAGAGCATTAGTTCAAAATGCATCAATATACTTTATGGATGAGCCTTTTCAAGGTGTGGATGCAACAACTGAAATAGCCATAATAAATATTCTCAAAGAACTTAGAAAGGCTGGAAAAACTGTGATTGTTGTACATCATGATTTACAAACTGTTCCTGAGTATTTTGATTGGGTGACTTTCTTGAATGTAAAAAAGATTGCAACTGGACCTGTGAAAGACATCTTTAATGACGATAATTTAACAAAAACGTACGGTATAAATTATAAAGTAAGTATTCAAGAATAATGGATATCCAAGAGTATTTTTCTTTAGTTTTTAGTGATTACACACTACGCACCATCACACTTGGAACAGCTATTTTAGGAGCAGTTACTGGCATGTTAGGAAGTTTTGCTGTGCTTAGGAAACAGAGTTTACTTGGAGATGCTATTTCACATGCTGCATTGCCTGGAATTGCGATTGCTTTTCTTTTAACAGGAGCAAAAGATAGTAATACACTATTATTGGGAGCGCTTATAAGTGGACTCATTGGAACTTTTTGGATACGTGGAATTATTACAAAAACACATTTAAAGTCCGATACTGCTCTAGGTTTAATACTTTCATTATTTTTTGGATTTGGAATGTTGCTTTTGACCTTTATTCAAAAACAACCAAATGCCAATCAAGCAGGATTGGATAAATATTTGTTTGGTCAAGCAGCAACATTAGTTGAAAGTGATGTGTGGTTGATGGCTATTATTACAGGAATTTGTTTAGTAGTTTTATTGCTATTTTGGAAGGAATTTAAAATCTTATTGTTTGATGCCGACTATACTAAAACAATTGGATTTAATACTAAATTTATTGATATTCTAATCACTTCATTTATAGTATTAGCTATTGTTTTAGGCTTACAAACCGTTGGAGTTGTTTTAATGAGTGCTATGCTATTAGCACCAGCGGCAGCGGCAAGACAATGGACCAATAGTTTGGGAGTAATGGTAATTCTCGCTGCAATTTTTGGAGCGTTTTCTGGAGTTGTAGGAACGGCAATTAGTGCTAGTCAAAACAATCTTTCAACTGGACCAGTTATTGTATTGGTCGCATCCGTTTTTGTCATGTTTTCTTTTATATTTTCACCAAGTAGAGGGTTGCTTTTTAAACAAATTAGGTTCATTAAAAATCGAAGGGATTTAGAGCTGCATAAAACACTTGCATTTATGTACAATATTGCAGAAACACACGAAGATATTTCACATCCACATACTATTAAAATATTAAACAACTTCCAAGGGTTTACACGCAAAACACTTCAAAAATTGGTCGACAAAAACTATGTAAATCTTCAAGGGAATATGTGGAGTCTCACTCAAGAAGGTTTTAAAACTGCTTCAAACTTATATAATCAACAATCGAATAATGAATAGCGCTCAAATAGAAATACAACTTATTGCAAGTCTAGTCGCTATTGCTTGTGCAATTCCTGGAACATTTTTAGTCCTGCGCAAAATGGCTATGATTAGTGATGCAATTAGTCATTCTATTTTGCCTGGAATTGTTATAGGATTCTTTATTACACACAATTTAAACTCGCCTTTACTTATTTTATTAGCAGCATTAACAGGAATTATTACAGTGATTCTTGTTGAGTATATTCAAAAAACTGGATTGGTAAAAGAAGACACTGCCATTGGTTTGGTATTTCCAGCATTGTTCAGCATTGGTGTGATCATGATTGCAAAAAATGCTAATGACGTTCATCTTGATGTTGATGCAGTTTTATTAGGCGAATTAGCCTTTGCTCCATTTGATAGATTGCTTATTGATGGAGTAGATTTTGGACCAAAATCTCTTTGGATCATTGGAATAATTTTACTAATAACAGTAACTTTATTGATAGGATTTTTTAAGGAATTAAAGGTAAGTACATTTGATAAAGGGCTTGCTGCATCTTTAGGCTTTTCTCCTGCAATTATTCACTACGGATTGATGTCTGTTTCATCTGTAACAACAGTTGGAGCATTTGATGCAGTTGGTGCAATTTTGGTTGTAGCCTTAATGATTGCTCCTGCTGCTGCTGCTTATTTATTAACCAAAGACCTGAAAAAAATGTTATTACTTGCCATTGGTTTTGGTGTTTTTGGCGCAATAAGTGGTTATTGGTTTGCGTATTGGTTAGATGCTTCTATTTCAGGATCCATAACTACGATGCTTGGATTGCTATTTTTAGTAGTGTATTTATTTGCTCCTAATAAGGGTTTAATTTCTGTAATGTATAGAGAAAAACAACAACGCACAGAAGTTTCTTTGTTAACGTTCTTACTACATTTAAAAAACCATTCGGAAGAAAGTGAACGCCATGTAAATCACTTGAATGAACATATTAATTGGCAAAAAGTTCGTTCTAAAGTAGTTTTGGATTTAGCCTTAAAAAATAACATGATTCATATTGATAATGATATAGTTTCATTGACCGAAAAAGGAGATACATTTACTTCACAAGCCATCGACTATATCATAACCAATGAAGATGCTCAAATTGAGCATATGAAAGATGATTTCTTTTTGTTTAGAGGATGATTAATGACAACCACACTTATCTTTACCACAAGATTTTACAGCCTTTTTTGGCTTGTAAAAATACTTTTTGACAAGATAAGCAACTGCTAAAAAAACAGTAATGTAAACTAATATTTCTTGTGTGTTTATCATAATTTATAAGTCGAAGAGTCTATACAAATATTACAAAACTATTTTAAAAATTGAAATGCAATTAAAGCGGAAATATAAGCAATAGTAGACATTCCAATCAATTGAATCATTGGCCATTTCCAACTATTCGTTTCCTTTTTTACAATCGCCAATGTAGCCATACACTGCATCGCAAAAGCATAAAATAACAATAAGGAAATCCCACTTGCCATGGTAAATATTTTCTGTCCATTTGGATATACTTCAGCAGCCATTTTTTGTTTGATAGTTTCCTCTTCTTCACCAGCACTACCAACACTATAAATTGTTGCCAATGTTCCAACAAAAACTTCTCTTGCTGCAAATGATGTTACCAATGCAATTCCGATTTTCCAATCATATCCCAAAGGTTTTATGACTGGTTCAATTGTTTTTCCAACAATACCAATATAAGAATGTTCCAATTTATAAGCAGCTATCTTATCATCCAACTCAACATCACTTATCTGCTCGTTTACATATTCTTTCTTAACTATTTCTTCAGCATTAGAAAAGTTTTCACTTGGTCCATACGAAGCCAAAAACCATAAAATAATCGATATTGCTAAAATGATTTTACCAGCATCAATTAAAAAGGCTTTTGTTTTTTCATAAACATTGATAAATACATTTCTTATTAATGGCACTTTATAATTAGGCATTTCAATTACAAAATAAGATTTGCTCTTTATTTTTAGAGTTTTGTTCAATATAAATGCCGCAATAATAGCACTTGTAAAACCTAATAAATATAATAACATTAAGGTTAGTCCTTGAGCATTAAAAATTCCAAAAACTCTTTCATTTGGAATCACTAAAGCAATCAATATAGCATAAACAGGTAATCTTGCCGAACAAGTAGTAAAAGGAGTAACCAATATGGTTATCAATCGCTCTTTCCAACTTTCAATATTACGTGTAGCCATAATTGCAGGTATGGCACAAGCAGTACCAGAAATAAGCGGAACAACACTCTTTCCACTCAATCCAAAACGCCTCATTATTCTATCCATTAAGAAAACGACACGACTCATATAACCGCTTTCTTCCAATATGGAAATAAACAAAAACAAAAATGCAATTTGAGGAATGAAAATTACAACTCCGCCTAATCCAGCAATAATTCCATCAACCAATAGATCGGTAAATTTTCCTTCTGGTAAATAATTTCTTGTCCAATCTCCAAGTGAAGCAAATGAACTATCGATAAAGTCCATAGGGACACTGCTCCAGTGAAATAATAACTGAAATATGAATAGTAAAATTCCAAAAAATATTACATATCCAAAGATTTTGTGAGTCAAGATTCTGTCTAAAACTCCACGTAAGTCGGTTGCTTTTGATTTATCTACAACATAACTTTTTTTCAATACATTATTAATAAATTTATAACGTGCAATCGTTTCCTTTTGCTGTAATCTCTTTATTTCTGATGACGATTTGGTAGCGAATGACGCTTTTTCTTTTAATTGTTTTTTCTCAATTTTTCCAAAATTCACATCTTGTGTTATGACTAACCATAATTTATATAAACTTTGATTTGGAAAAACTTTTTGAAGTCTAGAAAAGTATTCTTTATCAATATCCGATGCTTCTAAACACGTATTTGAATTAAGAGTTTTATAGTCTATTATTATTTCTTTAATCTTTTCTATTCCATCTTTGGTTCTAGAACTCACCAAAGCAATTTTAGTGTCCAACTCTTTCTCGAGGGTTTCAACATCAATAGAAATGCCTTTTCTTTTCATTCTATCGGACATATTGATGACGAGAATTGTAGGGATTTCAAGGTCTTTAATTTGAGTAAAAAGTAAGAGATTTCTTTTAAGGTTTTCAACTTCCGTAACTACTACTGCAACATCAGGATAATTTTCGTCCTTTTTGTTCATCAATAGTTCAATAACTACGCTTTCATCTAATGAAGAAGCATTTAGACTATAAGTTCCAGGCAAATCAATAATTTTTGCCTTTTGATGTCTAGTAAGTTTACAATAACCTACTTTTTTCTCTACTGTAATTCCAGGATAATTTCCAACTTGTTGATTTAAACCTGTGAGGTGATTAAAAACTGAAGTCTTTCCAGTATTAGGATTTCCAATCAAAGCAACTTTTAAAGTTTCAACGCTCATAGTTTTAATTTATTCAATTATTTTGATTGAAATTTGTTCAGCAGTTTCTTTTCTTATGGCTACATAACTATCATTAATATTGATATATAGAGGGTCATTAAATGGTGCAAATTGAACCATCTCAACATGGTTTCCTGGTAAACAACCCATTTCGATAAGTTTGAGTGGAATAATATCGATATCAAATTCTTTGATAATTCCTTTTTCTCCTTGTTTTAATGTAGCGATGGTTGGCATTTAATGCAAAAAAAATGAAAGGCAAATATACTAAATTAGAATCATTCTAAAGTAGAAAAATTTGTAGTTATTTAGAATACTCTTGTTGAAGTAATTTAATGTCTTCAATTAATTCTTTCATTTCTTCATCATCAGTTCCATCGTAGTAACCGCGAATTTGTCGTTTTTTATCCACAAGTACAAAATTTTCGGTATGAATAAAATCTTGATCGCCACCATCTCCTTCGTCAAGAACAGCAAAATAACTTTTTCGAGCCAAATCATAAATGTGTTTTTTATCTCCAGTAGTTACATTCCATTTTGAATCAATAACTCCCTTCATATCAGCATATTCCCTTAAAACAGGAATACTGTCCATCACAGGAGTTACAGAGTGTGATAAAAATTTAATTGCATTATCTTCTTTAAATTCTTCTTGAATTTTTGCCATATTATTTGTCATTACAGGGCAAATAGATTGACAACGTGTAAAGAAAAAATCGGCTACGTAAATTTTGTCATTATAATCATCTTGAGTAATTGTTTCTCCATTTTGATTGATTAAAGAAAAATCTGCAATCTTATGATTTTTACGAACGTGTTTTATTGATTTATCTACCAATCTAGGATTTACATCAGCAGGATTATAAACTGGCAATCTCTTTTGAGGGTTTAAAATTGAATAAATAATAAAAACCATAATAACTGAAAATACAGCCATTATTAAAAGTAGTGGAAATGATTTTTTGATAAATTTAATATTCATTTTACAGCATTATTTTTGGCAAATGTACAATAATCAACATTTTTTTTCAATTCATTGATAAAACTTTGTTAAAACAAAAGGTTTACAAGCTATTAAAGTTTTAAAACTATATTTAAAACCGTACATTTGTGCGTTTTTTAAGAATTAGAAAAAGTATATGGAGATATTAATAAAAGCAGCACAATTTTTATTGAGTTTATCATTTTTAATTGTTTTGCACGAATTAGGACATTTTATTCCTGCCAAACTATTCAAAACTAGAGTTGAAAAATTCTATTTATTTTTTGATGCTTGGGGAAAGAAGTTATTCAAATTCACTAAAGGAGGAACTGAATATGGAGTTGGATGGTTGCCACTTGGAGGATATGTAAAAATATCTGGGATGATTGATGAAAGTATGGATACTGAGCAAATGAAACAACCAGCGCAACCTTGGGAATTCCGTTCAAAACCAGCATGGCAGCGTTTGATTATTATGCTTGGTGGAGTTATTGTAAACTTTATTTTAGGTTTTTTAATTTATATCATGATATTCAGTATTTGGGGAGAAAATACCGTAAAAACTGAAGATGTAAAATATGGTTTTGGAGTAGCAAAAGTATTGGAAGATTATGGTGTGCAACAAGGAGACCAATTATTGTTGGCTGATGGAAAGGAAATGACGGATGTAAGAGATATTAATAATTTTCTTTTGTTGAGAGGCACAAAAACACTTACCGTAAAACATCTAAACGGTGAAACAGAGCAAATAAAACTTCCTGAGGATATTGATATGCAGATTTTCAAAAGTAGTGGGATGACAGCAATGTCACCTCGTTTTCCTTTTGTTTTAGATTCGGTTGTTGAAGGCTCAACTGCTGCACAAGCAGGTTTATTAAAATCCGACAAAATAATTGCAGTAAATGAAAAACCAGTTGAATACTGGTCTGATGTTACTTACGGAATACAAAATTCAAAAGAAACTGTAAATCTAAAAGTTGAACGTAATGGTGAATTAAAAGATTTAACTGTTACTCTTGGAAAAAAAGGTAAAATTGGAATTGCTCCAAAACCAACAGATAAAGACTATATAAAGACGACTGATATTTCATATAGTTTTTCAGAAAGTATCTCTAGAGGTGTTTCTGAAGCATATTGGAAATTACATGATATTGTAGTTCAATTCAAATTTGTATTTACTTCTAAAGGTGCAAGTAGTTTAGGAGGGTTTATTGCTATTGGAAGTATCTTTCCTTCAACTTGGAGTTGGCCAGCATTCTGGGCAATCACAGCCTTTTTATCTTTAATGCTTGGATTTATGAACTTACTACCAATTCCTGCATTAGATGGAGGTCATGTCATGTTTACTTTATGGGAAATGATAACTGGTAAAAAACCTAGTGACAAATTCTTAGAATACGCTCAAATCACTGGATTTGTTTTATTAATGGCACTACTGTTACTTGCTAATGGTAATGACATTTATAAATGGATAACTGGACAATTATAAAAACCAGTAAAAAATAACATAAAAAAACTCCGAAGAAATCTTCGGAGTTTTTTTATTTATACTTTTCTCAATTCTTTGGCTTTTTCTTTAGCCTCTTCATTTCGTTCAATTTTGTGTTCAGGACGTGTCCACTTTGGTTTCTCACCCAACGGCTTAAATTTAGAATCTGCTGCCTCAACAGTTTCAGGTTTTTTCATAATATTGATAAATGGCTTACTTGGAGTTAATCCAAGTTTATCAAACATTTTCATATCCTCATTTACATCAGGATTTGGAGTTGTTAATAATTTATTACCTGCAAATATTGAATTAGCACCAGCAAAGAAACACATCGCTTGACCTTCTTGCGACATTTGTGTTCTTCCAGCACTCAATCTTACTTGAGTTTTAGGCATTACAATTCTTGCAGTCGCAACCATTCTAATCATTTCCCAAATTTCAACAACTTGTTGTTCTTCCAATGGCGTTCCTTCAACAGGAACTAATGCATTGATAGGAACTGATTCTGGATGAGGATTAAAAGTAGAAAGTGAAACTAACATTCCAGCTCTGTCTTCCAATTTTTCTCCCATTCCAATTATTCCACCTGAACAAACTGTTACGTTAGTTTTACGAACGTTTTCAATGGTCTTAATTCTATCTTCATAACCTCGAGTTGAGATTACCTCTTTATAATATTCTTCAGAAGTGTCTAAATTGTGATTATAGGCATATAAACCTGCTTCAGCTAATCTTTGTGCTTGATTCTCGGTCAACATTCCTAGCGTACAACAAACTTCCATATCTAGTTTGTTAATAGTTCTAACCATTTCCAACACCTGTTCAAACTCAGGACCGTCTTTTACATTTCTCCAAGAAGCACCCATACATACTCTAGAAGAACCTCCAGATTTTGCTTGCAAGGCTTGTGCTTTTACTTGCTGAACACTCATTAAGTCATTACCTTCAATGTCGGTATGATATCTTGCTGCTTGTGGACAATATCCACAATCTTCTGGGCAACCACCAGTTTTAATAGAAAGTAATGTTGAAACTTGAACTAGATTAGGATCGTGATTTGCACGATGTACACTTGCAGCTTCATACAACAACTCCATCATTGGCTTGTTGTAAATCTCTAATATTTCTTCTCTTGTCCAATCGTGTCTTACTACGCTCATAAAGTCTTGTTTAGTTTGGCAAATGTAAAAAAATCTATTCCTTTAAATTGAATTTATCCTATTTTTTATCCTCTGTTTTTTTAGGGTCAATTTTAGGATTTTTTATTTCTTTTACGTCTTCTATTTTTTCTTTTCCTTTTAAATATTCCGGCAAGTCCATACCTGCCATATTAAACATTTCTTGTAAAGGAGGTACAGCTTTGTACATGCCTGAAATGAAATTTGAAGTAGAGGATTTACCATCTTTACCATTTCCATTTTCCCAAACTGTTACTTTATCAATCTTAATATTTTTAATAGCTTCAGCTTGTGTTTTAACTAATTCTGGCAGTTTATCAGCAATTAATAATAATACAGCATCTTTAGAATTATTTCCTGCAGCTTTTACAATCTGATCTAAACCTTGTGCTTGCTTAGTTAAAACTTCGTATAAACCTTTTGCTTCAGCTTGAGCTTTAAATAATATTGCATCTGCTTCACCTTTCGCTCTTCTTCTTATTCGTTCTGCTTCTGCTTCTGCATCAATTTCAACTTTTCGTTTATCAATTTCAGCTGGAACAATAATATCTGCCATTTGAGAAGAACGTTCTCTTTCTGCTCTTGCAGATTCAGCTTCTTTTTCTGCTGCATAAGATTCTTCTAATGCTTTTGCTGTTTGTACTTTTTCTGACGCAATAGCAACGCGTTCAGCTTCAGCTTCTCTTTGCCTACGTAATGAATCAGAATTAGCAACAGCAATTTTAGCCGTATTTTCTCCTTCAACAGCTTGTGCATTAGCAGCAGCGACTTGAGTTCTTTCATCTTGAACAGCATTTGCTTCACCAATAGAACCATCTCTAGTTTTTTCTGCAACAGATTTTCTAGCAGCATTTATTGCATGAGCAGCGGCCTCTTTACCTAATGCTTCAATGTATCCTGACTCATCAACAATATCAGTAATATTTACATTTATTAATTTTAAACCTACTTTTTTAAGTTCAGACTCAACACTCTGAGAAATATTTGATAAAAATTTATCTCTATCTGAATTTATCTCTTCAATATCCATTGAAGCAACTACTAAACGTAATTGTCCGAAAATAATTTCTTGAGCTAATTCTTGAATGTTATCTTGATTCAACCCTAAAAGTCTTTCAGCAGCATTCTGCATAATTCCAGGTTCAGTTGAAATACCAATTGTGAAACGAGAAGGAACATTCACACGAATGTTTTGTTTAGAAAGTGCGTTAACTAAATTTACTTCTATTGATATAGGAGTTAAATCTAAAAATTGATAATCTTGAATAACTGGTAAAATAAATGCTGCACCACCATGAATACATTTAGCCGATTTTCCACCACCAACTTTTCCATAAACAACTAAAATTCTATCTGAAGGACACCTTTTATAGCGTCTTATTAGAATTATAAGAAATAGGAAAATAAATAGAATGGCAAATATAATTGCTAAAGGCAATCCAAAAGCACTTGCTTGTAAAGAAAATGTAGTCATAGTTAGTTTTTAAGTAGTTCAACAATTAATATTCCGTTATCAGTAATATCCTTGACTTTAATTACTGTTCCAGTTTCTAAATCAGATTCAGAGTCAGTGATAGCCTCCAATTCTCTTAAGGCTCCTTGAATTCTAACACTCACCTTACCTATTCTCGATCTATTAGCGCCAATAGTTAAATAAACTTCTCCGACTGCATTTTTAGCATTTTTCAACTGAAGTGTTCCACTATCATTCAATTTTTTCATATAAAAAAACATAGCAGCCATAATTACCATCATTATCAATCCACAAATAACTGATATTATAATTGTAGTTGGTCTAGATAAGTTTGAGTCAATACAAGCTATTCCACTCCAACCGAATATTGTAAAAAAGCCTACTAAATTTTTAAAAGTAATAAATTGAAATCCAGCACCCATATCAGCACTAACTTCTGCATCGACATCTCCAACATCATCAACTTCACCACCAAGAAAAGTTAATATTAAAGTTATAATAAATATTAATGAGCCTAATAATGCTATAGACCAATAAATTTTAGGAAATAATTCAAGATCAGAATACCATTCAATCATAACAATAATTTTAAAAGTTTAGTAAACTCAAATATAATTTAAATGAACCTATAAAACAAATTATAAACTAAGTAATACACTCACTGCATTTCCGCCAAAACCAACAGCATTTACGAGTATTTTTTTAAGTTGTTTTGGGTGTTTTTGATTTTCTAAAAAAGGGATGTCAATAAATTTTTGATGTTGTAACATCAATATGGCGAATTCTAAACTCAAAGCACCTGAAGCACCAAAAGTATGTCCTATTTTCCATTTATTAGAAGTGAGTGCAGGAATAGAGTCTCCAAAAATAGTTTGTATTGCCTTATACTCTGAACTATCACCTTTAATAGTTCCTGGCGCATGCATGACAATGGTATTTACATCAGAAAGAGAAGTGTTTTTCAATGCCATACTCATTGATTTTTGAAAACATAGAGCATCATCAGAAATAGAAGTATTGTGCTCTAAAATTTCAGTTGCATAACCAATTCCTTCAATAGTTGCTATTGCATTTTCTTTTTTCCCTTTTTGCAAACACATTATCGAGGCACCTTCACCCAAAATCATAGTATTTTTCTTTTTTGCAAAATCTAAAGTTCGGCAAGGATAAGAAGTTTCCTCATTAGAAGCATAAATCTTCATTGCTTTCATTTGAGCAATAGTAAAATCGGTCAATGGTGCTTCAGTTCCGCCAACCAAAAATTTATCACACATTCCACTGTTAATCCAAGCTATTCCATTTATCAAAGCATGTAGAGCAGTTGAACAAGTAATAGAATGGCTAATAGTTGGTCCTTGCGATTGCAAGTCATGAGCAATCCAAGAAGAAATATTTCCTAAAGTTGTGGTAGGTGAAGCTAAAGGATTAGTCTTATTTCTTTCTAAAAATTCTTTGTAATGCTTTTCGAACAACGAAGTCGCTCCGCGGGAAGAACCAATATTTATACCAAAATCTCCATCTTTCCAATTGGTATTTTCAACTGCTTTTCTTGAAGCAAATAGCGCCATTAAAACGGATTTGTCTAGGTTTTTATACTTATTATTAGACTCTCTTAATTTTTCAATTTCGACATTTTCAAAATCTGATAAAGGAGCAATGTATTCTTTTGAATTTCCAAAATCCTTCAACACAAAGTTGTGATTAGGGTTACAATAATTTTTCCAAATAGTTTCAGGATGACTTCCTAAAGAAGAAATAGAAGCCATAGAAGTTATTGAAATTGGATTTTGCATAAAAAGTTGATTTCGAACTGCAAATTTAAACTATCGAAAGAGACTCTTCAATAGTTTTATATACTTTTTCCAACTCTTCTTTAGTAATCACATAAGGCACTTGAATATAAATTGTATTCCCTAATGGTCGAAGGAATACGCCTCTATCCATAAAAAATGTCAACAACTTATCTCGTAAGCCTCCATAACGTTCTGTTTGAGTGTTTAAATCAAGTGCAAAAACAACTCCTAACTGTCTTGTAGATTTTACTTTAGGATGATTTTTTATTTGTTCATTAAATTGCTTGTGAGAAGCGATAATTTCTTTAATATTTTGTTGGATTTCATCGGATTTTAATAATTCAATTCCAGCAATCGCTGCAGCACAAGCAACAGGATTGGCAGAATACGTATGGCAATGGAAAAACCCTTTAGACATTTCATCACTTAAAAAAGCGTTGTAAATCTCCTCGGTACATGAAGTAATTGCCATAGGAAGTAAACCTGCAGTTAAGGCTTTACTCAAGCAAATAATATCAGGTTTTGTTTGCATAAAATCGGAAGCAAAATTCTTACCTGTTTTTCCAAAACCAGTCATTACCTCATCAGCAATAGTTAGGATTTTATGCTCTTTGCAAAAACGCAAAATTTCATTCAATCCTTCTGCATCGTGAATTTTCATTCCTGCAGCGCCTTGCAATAAGGGTTCGTATATAAAACCCGCAATCTTATAATTGGAAATATAATTTTCTAATAAACTTAAAATTTCTTGATGATTAACTCCATTTGGAGTTGGAATTCTTAAGACATCAATCAGTAAATCTTCAAATGGACCATTATATACCGATAGTCCAGAAACTCCCATCGCTCCAAAAGTATCTCCATGAAACCCGTTTTCAAAAGCAATAAATGTAGCGCGTTTTTCTCCTTTATTATAATAGTATTGCAGTGCCATTTTAATACTTGCTTCAACAGCTGTTGATCCATTGTCATTAAAAAAGATTCTATTCTGATTTTTAGGTAAAATTTCAATCAGTTCTTCCGAAAGTTTTACAGCAGGTTCGTGTGTAAAATCACTAAACATTACTTGATCCAACTGCTGCATTTGTTCGTAAACTTTACTAGTAATAAAATCATTACAATGTCCATACATACAAGTGTACCAAGAGGAAATCGCATCTATATATTCATTGCCATTTTCATCAGTTAAAATACATCCATTTGCTTTTACAATTGCCAAACTTTCTGGATGTGTTTGGTGTTGTTTTAGTGGATGCCACAAATGTTTTTTATCTCTTTCTTGTAAACTCATAATTTATCTCTAAACAAATCAGCATATTCTTTGATAACATTTTTATCAAAATAAGGCTCTTCTTCAATCCTTCCTATTATTTCAATATTTGACATTTTTTTAATAATGTCTTCCGTTGTTTTATGTTCATTTCCACTAAAAACAATTGAAACGTCAAATCCTTTTTCTAGCAATAACTTTATTGTTAATAATGTATGATTTATACTCCCTAAATAATGACGCGAAACCACAATCACTTTGTATTCAGGTCTTATAATATCTAAAATTGTTTTAGAATCGTTTAATGGAACTAGCAATCCTCCAGCACCTTCAACAACTAAATTATTTTTTGTCTTAGGTTCCTTTATATTTTTCAATTCAATAATTACTCCATCAATTTCTGCTGCTGCATGAGGGCTCATAGGAGTTTCTAATGCATAGGAATTTGGATGAAATTTAGATTTTTTATTACTGATTAAATTTTGAATTTTTTGTGTATCCGAATTCTTTAACTCACCTGCCTGAACGGGTTTCCAATAATCTGCTTGTAACGCTTCAACTATTATCGCAGAAGCAATTGTCTTACCTACTTCTGTAGAAATGCCTGTAATGAAATATTTTTTCATACTTAAAAAACTGTTTTACAATCGTTACAAATATTCTTTGATTTTTCAAAAAAGGGAAATAACATATAAAATAAATTCTTTCGTTTTGCAGGAGCACCTAAAATTCGATTTGAATTGCAATTAGGACAGTGAATAGGATCTCCATTCTCTTGAATTTTATATGTTCTAATTTCATTATATATTTCAATTGCTTTGTCTAAATCTTCATTATGAACTTGCAATTTAACGCCACCAATTGCTTGACTAATTAATGGGTCAGAATCGATAGTTTTTTCATCCATCAATAAGGTTCTAATATTCTCTGAGTCCAATTTTGATTTTATCAAATTTGCTTCTGTTGAATATTCGAAAACAGCTAAAACTGTATAATTATCATTCATATTGGTTGTTTATTTATACAAAGGTAGCGAGTAGTTTTAGAACTTTGCCTATTTCTTCTTCTGAATTATAGCTATGAATACAAAAACGTAATCGCTCTTGTCCTTCTGAGACTGTTGGTGATAAAATTGGTTTTACATCAAAGCCTTTTTCCCTCATTTTAGTTGAAGATCTTTTGACATTTTCATTTCTTGAAATGATACAACATTGAATTGCAGAATTACTGTCAATAAACAATTCTTGAAGGTTTTTTTTCTTTATTTCTGATTTAAAATATTGAATGTTTTGATGTAGTTTTTCAATAGAATCTGTAATTAATAATTGTTCGCAAGCAACTTTAATTGTTGCTAAGGAATGAGGAGGAAGTGCAGTTGTATAAATTAGGCTACGAGCAAAATTGGTTAAATACGATTTCAATTCTTCACTTCCCAAAATTGCTGCACCATGACAGCCTAAAGCCTTACCAAAAGTCACTATTCTTGCAAAAACATCTTTTTCTAATCCCAATTTCTGTATCAATCCACAACCATTCTTTCCAAAAACTCCCACTGCATGAGCTTCATCAACAACAAGATAAGCATTATTGTTTTTGGCTAGTTCAGACATTGATACTAAATCTGGAGAATCTCCATCCATTGAGAAAATAGATTCGGTAACAATATATATTTCTGAATCAATAGTTCTCGACTGCGCTCGAACAGACAAAATTCTTTTTTTTAAATCTTCTAAATCATTGTGTTTAAAACTATATGATTTAGCATTGGAAAGTCTAATTCCGTCTCGTATAGAAGCATGAATTAAAGCGTCATATAAAATGACATCTCCTTTTTGAGGAACCGATGAAAAGAAACCAACATTAGCATCATAACCTGAATTAAAAATGGTGGCTGATGCCGTATTATGAAAATTACACAATAGTTTTTCAACGTTATTATATAATTTATGATTTCCTGTTAGCAATCTAGAACCAGTTGCTCCATTTTGTTCCAAACTATTCTCAATTAAATATTGATGTGTTTTTTGAAAAATTTCTTTTGATTTTGCAAAACCCAAATAATCATTGGAAGAAAAATCAACCAAATCTGTTGATATAGAAAGTTGACGCAAAGCATTTTCTTCTTTTCGTTTAGTTAGTTTTTTATGTAGTTTTTTAGGAAAATTCATTTATAAAACAAATATAGATAATCATAATTTCAACTCTTTAACAAACTTCACAAAAATCAATAAAATATCTTTTTTTAATAATTTATTGTTGTTTTTCAATAATTTTTATATATTTGCTCAAACAAATTTTTTTAACAATGAGGCATAAATCATCTTCAAAAGGCATAAAAGCATTTAACACAGTTTATTTTATTGCGATAGTATTTGTTTTTATTAAAATATTAGAAAATTTAAAATGGACTTTTCAATTATCAAAAAATTGGGTTTTACCAAAAGAACCTTTTTTTTCAAAAGTAGATATAACAAATAGTAACGTCAAATTATCAATTACTACATATTTAATATTCGCAATTCTATATATACTACTTTATGGTTTTATAATAAAAGGATTAATTTACCTTAATAGAACAATAAAATTGCTCTCACAAAATAATTTTTTTCAAGAAGGAATCAGCAATTCATTTAAGAAAGCAGGAAAGTCATTTTTGATTTTTGCATTTGGCACTTATACTATTGATATTGTGTTATTATTTTGGTCAAAAACTAACAATCGAATTATAGATTTGGTATCAACTGAATTGATAATATTCATAATCTTAGGTTATCTATTGTATTTCTTATCTGAGGTTTTTAAAGAAGGTACAATGATAAAAAATGAAAACGATTTAACTATATAATTATGAGATCAAAAACAGAAAATTTATTAAAAATAATGTATGTGATTGCATGGGCAGTCTTTATTGGTTTGTTAATCAAAACTGGTGTTATACTCATCAATTATTTTATAAGTGTTGGGAATCCTGAAGCATCAAAAAATATGTTTGGTGACTTAAATCTTTGGGATTATTACAATCATAGTTTTTATCAATATTCTATGATTGTAGGTTATAAAGTATTCATATTTGCAATTGAAGCATACATTGCGTTGTTGATTACAAAATTGTTGAGCAAGTTAAATTTAGAAAAACCATTCAACACTCAAGTTCACACAATGATGCAAAAGATAAGTTCTAATATTTTCTTCTTATGGATTATTGCAATGATTCATAATACACATGTGCAATTTCTTGGAAAGAGATATGAGTTTCCAATGGATTTATTCTCTAGTGATTTTATTTTCTTGGCAGGAATTATCTTTATTTTTGCACAAATAGTCAAAAGAGGTATTGAATTACAAGTTGAAAACGAATTAACAATATAACTATGGCAATAATTGTAAACCTTGATGTGATGCTTGCCAAGCGCAAAATGAAAAGTAAAGACTTGGCAGAAATTATTGGAATTACTACTGCCAACCTTTCTATTTTAAAATCTGGCAAGGCAAAAGCCGTACGTTTTTCTACGTTGGAAGCTATTTGCAAGGCATTAGATTGCCAGCCTTCAGATATCTTGGAGTACGTTGAAGATTAATCAGGAATAATAACTTTTTCGCCAAGAAATTTAGGCTGTTTATGAAACAATAAATCTAAACTCAATTTAACGCGCGCCAACAATTCACGAATTTTAACTTTTGTTCCGCTATTACCTCCAACATCACGCGCGTTATAACCTATTGCATCAATATTTTTAGCATTCGCAATCGTAATTGCACGTTTGTTGTGAAACTGTTGAGAAATAATTGTTACTGATTCTTGCCCAAATATTTCTTTACATCTCACTACCGAATCTAATGTTCTAAATCCTGCATAATCTAAATAAATATTTTCTGCTGGAATTCCACCCTTAATCAAATCTTCCTTAAATGCTGTTGGCTCATCGTAATTTTTTGTCCCATTATCACCACTCACAATAATATACTTGACTTTTCCAGCCTTGTATAATTCTATTGCGGCATTTACTCTAAATTGGTAAAATAAGTTTACGCGTCCGCTAGCAACATACTTTGAGGTTCCTAGAACTAAACCAACTTTATTATACGGAATATCATTGACACTATTATATGTTTTTCCTTTTGCTTTTTGTTCAACATAAACATTGGAAATAAAAATAACAGCTACAATAAGGATACCAATTTTCAACCCAAATTTTAACAGTTTACGCATACTCAAATGTACTATAATAATTAGTATTTTTATAACATGTTTGCCCTTGTAGATTGTAATAATTTTTATGCGTCTTGTGAGCGTGTTTTTAAACCGCAATTGCGCAATAAACCAGTCGCCATATTATCCAATAATGATGGCTGTGTTATTTCTATGAGTGATGAGGTAAAAAAAATATTGCCTTTTGGTGCGCCTATTTTTAAGTGGGAAAGAGTTTGTCGTGAAAATAATATCCATGTGTTTTCTTCTAATTATCCCTTATATGGAGACATGAGTGAACGTGTAATGAGTATTTTAGGGCAATTTTCTCCAGATGTTGAAATTTATTCTATTGATGAGGCTTTTTTGGAATTCAGAGGTTTTAAAGATTTTGATTATCAAAAGGAAGCATTAAAAATAAGGGAGCGAATTTTGCAATGGACAGGAATTCCAACTTGTGTAGGAATTGCACCAACCAAAGGTCTGAGTAAAATTGCTAATAAAATTGCGCGTACAAACCTTAAACAAAGTAAAGGAGTTTGTGTCATAGATTCTGAAGAAAAAAGAATAAAAGCATTGAAATGGCTATCGATTGAAAAAGTTTGGGGAATAGGATATAGATTGCAAAAAAAATTAAAGGCAAGAGGCTGTATAACCGCTTATGATTTTACACAATTGAACAGTGAATGGGTTCGCAAAACGTATTCTATAACATTGTGGGAATTACAACAAGACTTATTAGGCAAGCCTACACTAAGGTTAAACAAACTTAAAAACAAAAAGTCCATTGCAACTACACGAAGTTTTGAAACTACTTTTTCTGACCTAAACAATATTAAAGAACGAATTTCTACGTTTGCTATGAGTAGTGCAGAAAAATTGCGTAACCAAAAAAGTAGTTGTTATATGATTATTATATTGCTGAGTAGCCATAGACATAAAAAAGATACCGAACAGCATAGAGCAAGTAAAACTATACTATTTTCACAGCCTACAAATTCATCACTTACCATAAGTAAAGCAGCCGTTGAGGCAGTTGAATCAATTTTTAAAAAAGGCATAAAATATAAACGTGCAGGTGTTATTGTTACAGGTTTGGTTCCCGAAAATAATTTTCAATTAGATTTATTTACTCAAGAAAATCCAAAGCACAAGTCTTTGATGAGTGCAATTGATAAGGTTAATAAAAAGTTTAAAGCCGATAAAATAAAACTTGCAAACCAAGATTTGCAACGCACTTGGAAAATGCGTCAAGAGCGCTTATCTCCAAAATACACAACAAATATAAACGAAGTGATAAACGTAAAATAATTCCTTATTTTTATAAAATGAAATTAGACACACAACCCTTAACTTTTTTTAACCCAAAAGCAACTGATAGCGATGGCGCTATTTTTTTTGACACAGGTATTTCTGCTGGATTTCCTTCTCCTGCCGATGATTTTAGAGAAACTAGAATCTCGTTAGATGAAGAACTGATAAAGAATAAAGAAGCGACTTTTTTCGCGAAAGTAAGTGGACAATCGATGATTGATGCTGGTATAAATGATAAGGATTTATTGGTGATTGATAGAAGTATAGAACCAACTAATAATAAAATTGCTGTTTGTTTTATTGATGGTGAATTTACCGTAAAAAGATTGCGAGTAGATGGCAGTAAAGTATGGTTAAAACCTGAAAACCCAGATTATCCAATTATTGAAATAACCGAAGAAAATAATTTCTTGATTTGGGGAATTGTTACCAATGTTATAAAAAGTGTGTAGAAGTTAAAAATAATATTTTAGCATAAAAAAACCCATTGCAATTTTGCAATGGGTTTTTTACTTCTTTGATATTGAGTAATGCTTTACTTATCTTTTTGTCTATCAAAACGATATTGTAAATACTGGTAAGCATCACGAGGCAAAATTTTAATCCACTTTTTGTACTTTAGGAACCATCTAACTTGTATAGATGGATATCCTTGTTTAAGGTATGAAGCAATGAAAGGATGTACATTTAGCACAATCTTTTTATACTTCTTGAAACTCATTAATTTATCAAGTTCATTTTCAATTTTTTCAATCAATACAATTGGCGCTTCTACTTCTCCATTTTGATTTGGGTTTGGCTCTCTTGTTTTAATAACCATTTCTGGTCGAACTCTTTGTCGAGTTATTTGAACCAATCCAAACTTACTTGGAGGTAAAATCTTATGCTTTGTACGATCAAACGCCATTTCTTTTCTTAAATGATCATATAGTTTTTGACGATCTTCACTTTTGTGCATATCGATAAAATCAACAACTATAATTCCTCCCATATCTCGTAATTGTAATTGTCTAGCAATTTCTGTAGCCGACAATAAATTTACTTCAAGGGCAGTATCGGATTGCGATTTGGCTTTATTAGAACGATTACCACTATTTACATCAATAACGTGTAATGCTTCGGTATGTTCAATAACCAAATATGCTCCTTTACTCATAGAAACAGTTTTTCCGAATGATGTTTTGATTTGGCGTTCAATACCATATTTTTCAAAAATCGGAATACTTGATTTGTGTAGTTTCACTATCGATTCTTTTTCTGGAGCAATTTCTTGTAGATAATCTTTAATCTCTGTTGCAAGAGATTCGTCATCTACGACAATTTTGCTGAAAGAATCATTAAATACATCTCTTAAAATAGAAGATGCTCTGTTTAATTCACTTAAAACTTTGGTAGGTGCCTTTGATCTTTTTATTTGCTTGCACATAGCCACCCATCTTTCTAAAGAATTCTGTAAGTCTTTGTCTAAATCTGCTACTTTTTTATTCTGTGCAACAGTTCTTACGATAACTCCAAAATTTTTAGGTTTAATACTTTTCATTAATCGTTTTAATCTATCTTTTTCTTTGTTGTCGGCAATCTTTTGTGATACCGAAATACGATTCGAAAAAGGAACTAAAACTAAATATCTACCAGCAATTGAGAGCTCAGCATTTAGCCGAGGTCCTTTGGTAGAAATTGGTTCTTTTACAATCTGAACCAATAAATCTTGTCCTGTTTTAAGTACATCATTGATATTTCCATTTTTATCAATATCTTTTTCAAAATGGAAATTTTTTAAAGTGAAATCTTTTTGTTTGCCTGTGTTTACTCCTTTAATGAATTTGGAAAGCGATGATAACTGTGCACCTAAATCATGATAATGTAAAAAACCATCTTTTTGGTAGCCTACATTTACAAAAGCTGCGTTTAATCCAGTAAGAGTCTTTCCAATTTTGGAAAGGAAAATATCTCCAACCGAGATTTTGTTATCATTTGTTTCCTTATTTAATTCAATAAGTTTACCATCCTTTAATAAGGCAAAATCAATATCAGAGGAACCGGATCTTATTATTAGTTCTGTCTTCACTCCGAGTTTGTTTTATATCTATATAAAATTTCTATATAGATTGGTTTATAAATTTTCACAGGGTTTTAACCTGTAGAAACTTTAATGTTTTTAAAGTTTCATTTTCAAAGAACGTTTGTTTTTTCTAATAAAAGAAAAAGTAAGTTAAAACTTACTTCTTCTTCTTGTGTCTGTTAGCTCTTGCTCTCTTTTTACGCTTGTGCGTAGAAATCTTAGCTCTTTTTCTTTTTTTACCACTTGGCATAATTCTATACTATTTTTAAATTGTTATAATGCTATAATTATTTTACAGCTACTTTACTCTTTACTCCTTCTACAAACACTTTTGCAGGTTTGAAAGCAGGTATATTATGAGCAGGAATTTTTATTGTTGTATTCTTAGAAATATTTCTTCCAGTTTTTTCAGCTCTTGTCTTGATGATGAAACTTCCAAATCCTCTTAAATATACATTCTCACCGTTTTCTAAAGAATCTTTTACTTCGTCCATAAATGCCTCAACTGTTGCTAAAACATCACCTTTTTCAATACCTGATTTTTCTGAAATACTCGATACAATTTCTGCTTTTGTCATTTTTATATATGTTTATAATTGGGTTTTAAATTTTAAAAGAGTGCAAATATATATATAATAAATTCAACATCAAAAGGTTAAATGGTTAAAATTTAAAAGAATAAAAGTTCTTACTTAAGTGGTTAATTCATGTATTTTTGTCTTTCTATCTATAGTAAATGAATTTTTCTAACATTCTCATAAATTGGTACTTAGACAATAAAAGAGATTTGCCTTGGAGGCAAACGACCAATCCATATTTTATTTGGATGTCCGAAATTATTTTACAGCAAACTCGAGTAGATCAAGGACTGCCATATTATTTGAATTTTATAGAAAAATATCCAACAGTTTTTGATTTGGCTAATGCCGATATTCAAGAAGTGCTAAAATTATGGCAAGGATTAGGTTATTATTCTAGAGCACGAAATTTACACTTCTCTGCCAACTATATTGTTAAGGAGTTAAACGGGAATTTTCCTGCTACTTATAAAGAAATACTAAAGTTAAAAGGAGTAGGAGATTATACAGCTTCGGCAATTGCTTCTATTTGTTTTGATGAACCAACTGCAGTAGTTGATGGTAATGTATATAGAGTGTTAGCACGTTTTTATGGTGTTGACTTGGCAATAAATTCAACCAAAGGGATTAAGTATTTTAAAGAATTGGCGCAAGAATTAATTGATGTTAAAAATTCTGCGACTCATAATCAAGCGATTATGGAGTTTGGTGCAAGAATGTGTAAACCTCAAAATCCTGACTGTGATATTTGTCCGCTGAATGATAAGTGTATTGCACTTGAGAAAAAGAAAATCAAAGAATTGCCTTGCAAGGAGAAGAAAATTAAGATAAAGAAACGATACTTTAATTATTTGGTTGTTGTTACTCCTGACGATAAGACTATTTTAAATCAAAGAACACAGAAAGGAATTTGGCAAGGATTATATGAGTTTCCTTTGATTGAAACTGACAAAACTATTGATAAAAATGAGTTGGCAAAAGATATGCAATTCAAAAAAATAGTTGGAAAAGAAATGTATGAATTGAGTTTATATAACTCGCAAGAAATTGTACATAAACTATCTCACCAACATTTATACACGCATTTTTGGATTTTGAAAACAACTAAAAAAGATTTAATTATTGATTGGAAAAATATTCATGATTTTCCAGTACCAAGACTGATAGATAGTTTTATTGAACAATTTATCAAAATCACATAATTATGGCGTATAGTATAATTTTATGTATCAGACCTGCTAAACGTAGTTCTGTAATTTTTGAGTAAATATAAGGAATTTGGGCAATTATTATCAGATATTAGACTTCCTATATCAATCTGATAATAATTTATCGAATAGCAAGCGAGTCTTGCGTTATTTGCCAAATTTCGATTATTGGGAGCAAAAATTGCAGAGCCAAATTATGTTTAGTAAAAGTTGGTGCATCGTTTTGGCTCGATGCCCAGCAAAGGTGATATTAATTTTAAATATCACTATACTAAATAATTTGGTTTAGCAGGTCTGTTGAAGCACAATCTTTTGGGATGGGAGTGCGAAGCACGAAGAAACAAAAGTTCAACTTTGCTGAATGTGCTTCAACGGTTTTGTATAAGATTAGTTGCGTAGTTTAAGTAACTAATTTAGCAAATACAAACCAAATAGAAAATTCGCAAGGATTTTCGTAAGTAGGCTAAAACTAGCAATTAATTTTATACGTTGTTAGGCAAAGTATTTTTAATATTTAGTGTAATATCTTTTAAAATGCGTCTAACTTCCTTATAATTCTTGTTTTCTAAAAAAAGAAAAGATTCATACTTTAAAATAAACTTTTTCTCCTTGTTACTGTATACTAGATTTTTTCCTCTTTTTTTAAAATCAATTTTTTTTGCTTCTAACTTAGCATATTCATTATTGATTTCGTCTTTGTTAACATCAATGACAGAACATCTATGTGAATCATCATTTCTTATTTCTCTTAATTTGGTTATTTCTTGTTTGTAGTATATTTTTTTGTCAAAAAAGAACTCTTTTTCATATAAATAAACTATTAAATTTATATTCAGTTCACTTATTTTTTTAAAATTATTTTTTGCATTATCAAGATTTTTATACCTCTTCTTAAATGATGGGTTATTTAATAAAAGGTGTTCAAGTAAGTCAATAAATTTGAATTTTGACCAGTAATAATAATTTAACAAGTTTTCTATTTGATGAAAAGCAGAAGTGCAAAAGGATATAAATTTATCGTTTTCAGTTTGATTGTTTAATAATGGTATTTGTTCCATTTTATGGTTGTCACTAATTAACTTCTCTTTTACGGCTTTATTTTTTATAAAACTATAATCTATTAAGTTATTTAATAAAGTATATTTTTCTATTAGTTTTAAGGAGATGTTATTTTCGGCGCCCTTTATTTGTTTAATAAATGAAATATGACCTAATAAGACATTCTTAAAAGGATATCCTTTCTTTTCAATTGGTTGATGCTTTCTAAAAATAAGTTCTGCGTAATTCAACCCTCCTTTTTCCCAGTTGTTGAGCATTGCTCTAACTTTTTGTAAATATTCTCTTTTAATATTTAACTTTTCGTTTACTACCAATCCTGTAACCTGTTGCCTTTGCATAGAAGTTTGCAGTCTTGTTTTATTGTTGTTAAGTTCAAAGTTTTCAGATTGAACAATTTGTTCAACCTTTTTAATAAAACTAGAGTTAAGGATATTCTGATTACTTGAAAATGTTAAATCATCGGCATATCTAGTGTATTTAATATTTAAACCTAAACATTCTTTTGTTAATTTTCTATCTAATCTTTGTGTTACAATATTGGATAAAATAGGAGAAGTTGGAACCCCTTGCGGAAGATGATTTTTATAAGTGCAAATATTGGCTATTAGAAAAGATATTCTTTCTCTTTCATCCTTCAAGTTGAATGGGTTTAATTCTAAAACCACTTTTATTCTTCTAAAGTTTATTGATGGAAAGAAATCTTTAATATCTAAATTTAAAACATATTTTTTATTAATGTGAGGTTTTGCATTCCTTATGATTCCTTTTCCAAACAAAAAGCCATTTGAACTGTAATGTGAATATGGTTCGAAAATAACTTGCAATAAAAAATTAATTAGTTTTTGTACCCTTTTCAAGAGTTCATCTGGTGATTCAATTTTTCTTTCTTTTCCACTTTTTTTGGAGATACTGAACTCTTTATATCTTTTGTCTTTAGTTATTGATAAATGGTATAAATACTTTGAGTTAATTGGTGTGAATTTCTTTTTATCTAGAAGAAGAGTGTTATTCCTCTCTATAAAATTTAGAAGTGAAGCAAATTCATTAATGGAACTAATATTATTAAATTTTTGAACTACTTTTTCTCGGGAAATTTCATCTAAAAAGATACCAGGCATATTCTCTTGTGTATGAACTTTAATAAGTTATAAATCATAATTTAATTAATAAGAATTAAAAGCGAGATTATATTATAAATATATTAGTATTATAAATAATTTGAACTTAAAAGATATAATAATTAAAAGTTAATCTAAAAAGAGTCAACTTCATTTAAATCCTCACTTTAGGATTGACATTACGATATCGTAATGCATAATCAATATTCTGGTATCTTTATTATTTCTATTTTTTTAGATGGTTTTGGTTATATTTTGCCTAATGGTTTAAGATAAATTCAGTTTCAATTGATTTTATCGTCCGATAGGTAAAGTTAGTGAGAATAAGTTACAAAGTCAATTGTTATTCTGAATGAAATGAAGAATCTTTAAAAAGATTTTTCGACTGTGCTCAAAATGACATTATCACAATTACTTTTTTCTCACCAATTGATATTTTTAGTATTTTTGATATTTAAAACAATAAATAGTTATGGCAGGAACCTTAAATAAAGTAATGTTGATAGGACATTTGGGAGATGAAGTGAAAATGCATTATTTTGACGATAAGAATTCTATTGGTAGATTTCCTGTGGCAACTAACGAATCATACACCAATAAAAAAACAGGTGAAAAAATTACAACTACCGAATGGCACAATGTAGTTGTAAGAAATAAATTGGCTGAAATTTGTGAAAAATATTTGACCAAAGGTGATAAAGTATATTGTGAAGGTAGAATAAAAACCAGACAGTGGGAAGGTGAAGATGGAGTGAAGCGCTATTCAACCGAAATTCATGTAGTTGATATGACATTTTTATCTACCAAAAGAGAATTAGGAAATACGCCTTCTCAACCTGTAAGTCAGCCAAAAAATGTGGAAAATCAAAATGTTGTTGAAGAAAATGATGATTTACCGTTTTAAGTTTAATTAAATCAATTATTAATTGGATCCAGAACCCTCGAGTTTATTTTCTCTTTCACTCCTACTATTTAACAAGATAATCTTGTTATGGTTTATTGTTTTGTTCATTTTATTGGTGTGTTCAGCATTTATTTCAGGTACTGAAGTTGCTTTTTTCTCACTTTCTCAAACTGATTTAGACGAAGCAGCCAATTCAAAATCTAAGAAACAACAGACGGTTGTAAAATTGCTTGAAAATCCCAAAAAACTATTAGCAACCATACTTATATCCAATAATTTTATCAATATTTTAATTGTGTTGGTATTTGCTTTTTTGGGCGAAGAAATATTTAGTAGTATTGAAAATACGTATTTGCGTTTTGCTATTGAAGTTGGTTTAGTAACCTTTTTAATTTTGTTGTTTGGTGAGGTTTTGCCAAAAGTATATGCAACTCGAAATGCTATGAAATTAGCAACTTTTATGGTTACGCCAATTAACTTTTTGAATAAGGTATTGACACCTTTTAGTGTTCCGTTAATGAGCTTGACCAACTTTGTTGAAAATCGATTGGGACAAAAACAAACAAACTTATCAGTCGAAAAATTATCACAAGCATTGGAATTAACTTCCGATGATGCTACAACTGATGATGAACAAAAAATTTTAGAGGGAATTGTAAATTTTGGGAACACTGAGACGGTTCAGATTATGAAACCTCGAATTGATATGTTTGCAATTGCCGATGATGAATCTTATGAAAATGTTGTTGCTCAGATTGTTAAAAACGGATTTTCTAGAAATCCTATTTATCATGAATCGGTTGACGAAATTGTTGGTGTTTTATACGCCAAAGATTTATTGCCACATTTGAATAAAAAGAATTTTAAATGGCAAAAGTTGTTGAGAGAGCCATTTTATGTTCCTGAAAACAAGAAATTAGATGATTTATTAAAAGAATTTCAGGAAAAAAAGATTCACCTTGCTATTGTTGTCGATGAATATGGCGGAACAAGTGGCATAGTAACATTAGAAGATATCATCGAAGAAATTGTTGGAGATATTTCTGACGAATTTGATGACGATGATTTGTCTTATTCTAAGATTGATGAACATAATTACGTATTTGACGGAAAAACATCTATCAAAGACTTTTCTAAAGTTTTAGATATTGAAGAAGAACTCTTCGAAGAAGATAAAGGTGAAACCGAAACTTTGGCTGGTTTTATATTAGAAATCTCAGGAAAGTTTCCGAAAGTAAAAGAAGTAATAAAGTTTAATAATCTAGCGTTTAAAGTTGAAGCAGTTGATAAACGCAGATTAAAACAGGTGAAAGTGACCATAAACCCAACTGAAAAAGATGAAAATTAAACACCTATCTTTTCTATTAATAGTAATCTTTTTTACAAGATGTAAAGAGGAGGTTTTACCTAAACCTAAGGCTTTTTTAAAATTAGATTACCCAGAAGCATCTTATCAAAAAGTTGTGAGTGGTTGCCCTTATACTTTTCAAATAGCGCAAAACTCTATCGTAAATTTTGAAAATAATTGTTGGTTAAAAATAAACTATCCGTTATTAGACGCAACGGTTCATGTAACTTATAGAAGAGTTAATAATAATTTGGATGAAGTTTTAAGAGAAGTGGAAAAATTAACCTTTGAGCATACTGTAAAGGCTGATGGAATAGGCATTAGTCAACCTTATGAAAATGAATACTCAAAAGTATATGGGAAAATAATAAATGTAGAAGGAGATGTTGCTTCGAATTTGCAATTTCACGCAACAGATAGTATTAAAAATGTTTTGTACGGATCTTTATATTTCAATGTGAAGCCAAACTACGATTCTATTTACCCTGCAATAAAATATATCGAGAAAGATATTAAAAACTTGATGCAGAGTATAGAGTGGAAGAATTAGTTTTTTGTTGTTCTACTCTGTAATAGTAAGTAAAACTGAATACTGAATAAAAATATTCCGAAGAGTAAGTGAACTGCTTGCGTTCCGATTGGAAAATCTGCATAATACATCAATATTCCGCTTATAACTTCAATACCTAAAAGGACGATTATCCAATTTACTTTTTTATAACCAAGCGTTAATTTTTCGTTCAAATAAAACAACCAAAAATTTACTAAAACAATAGCGATAGTAAATGATCTATGGATGTAAAATTTTAAATCAGGCGCTAATAAACTCAATTGTTTGTTTTCGAATCCCAAGAGTTTTACTTGCTCATCTACATATTGTCGTACTTGAGTTCCAAGTGCAATTTGAATCAACGAAAAAATGGCTGCAACCCAAAGCAAATTTGTGAATAATTTATTCGTTTTCTTTGGAGTTTTTTTGTGTTTATTTACAATATAATGTAGCGTTAACATAAGCGCTACGATAATCAAGCCAACAACCATATGTACCGTAATTACAGATGGTTTTAAAACTGAATCAACTACTGTTTTTCCTAACCATGCTTCAAAAAGCATTAAGAAAAATGCGATAAATGAAATTATAGGAATCCACTTATTTTCTTTCCAAAACTTAGTAGAAACAATAATCAAAAAGAGAAAGAAAATTCCTGAGACTGCAGAGGCAAGCCTATTTATATACTCTGTCCAAGTATGAAATACATTAAACTTTGCATAATTGTGTTTTTTATATGGTTTCCAATTTTCAGAATTAAATTTAAGAGAAGATTTAAAAGTTTTCTTGGCTACAAGTAGTGTTTCATCTTTTATGATTACCACTTTTTTATTGTAATCTTTATTTGGATGCCAAAGCAATTCCGCTTCGGTTGTTGGTGGAATCAAATATCCAAAACATTTTGGCCAATCAGGACATCCCATTCCTGATCCAGTCATTCTAACGGTTGCACCTGCCAGAAAAATTAGATAAACCGAGATTAAAGTTAGTTTAACAATTTTAGGAAATCGCTTTTTCATAAATGATGAAATTTCGATTACAAAGATACTTTAATTAAATAAAAAAGGGTTCCAATTTTGGAACCCTTTTTAGATAAGTATTTTAAAAAATTATTCAAGTGCTTTTTCCACTTTTTTAACTTCTTCTTTAATTACTTCTTTTCCGTCTTCAAGTACTTTTTCACCTTTTTCTTTTAGTTCTTCAGTACCTTTCTCAACGCTTTCTTTGGCTTCATCAGCCATTTTTTTAGCTTTACATTCAGCACGTTTTGCTGCACATTTTAAACAATCTTTGTCTGAACAATTCGCATCATCACATTTTACTTTTGAACAGTCAGTTTTTGCAGCTAACTTGTCAGCGTCTTTTACTTCTTCTTTAGTTTCTTCAACTACAGTTTCAACACCATCTTTAACAGCGTCTGCATCTTTTTTTGCATCTTTACAAGAAACTGCAACTACAGCAACTAAAACGATTACAAAAATTCCTTTTAATAATTTCATGATTTTGGGTTTAATTTAAGTTATAAGTTAAATAATGAGGCAAATATACAAGAAAAAAACTGTTAAAGAAATAATAAAAACTATTTAATAGTCTTTATATCAGTAACTTTGTATAATTCTCCACCTGCAATTCCAGTAATAGTTTTTACGATTTCGTCTTGAGAAATTTTAGAATTATCAAAAGTAATTTTGCCAACTTTGTTTTCAAAATCTACTTCTGAAACTGTAACTCCAGCTAATTTATGTACTTTAGATTCGATTAATTTTGCACAACCAATTTCACAAGTCATACCTTCAATAGCAACTTCAATATTCTGAATTCCCTTTTCAACAGTTGCAACTTTTGAGTTAGCATCACTTTTACAAGACGCAAGAGTTAAAACGATAGTTAGGCTTAAGATGTATTTTAATATTTTCATAATAGTTTTATTTTCTTACAAAATTACATAGAAACTAGTAGTTTTCCGAATAAAAGTCAGACTTTTGTACCGCTTAAAAATATTCAATGTCAAATAATTATCAAAAATGGACTTTTCTTATCATTCTTTCTCTTATTTGGGGAAGTTCATTCATATTGATAAAAAAAGGACTAGTTGGATTAACACCAATAGAATTAGGTGCTTTAAGAGTTATTTTTAGTGGACTTTTTTTGTTTGCATTTGGTTATAGAACCATAAAAACTATAGAGAGAGATAAATGGAAGTGGTTAATTATTTCTGGATTTTTAGGTACATTTTTTCCGGCTTTTCTTTTTGCTGTTGCCGAGACTGAAGTTGATAGTGCAGTTGCTTCAATATTAAATTCTTTGGTGCCGTTAAATACTATTTTAATTGGTGCTGCAATATTTAAAATCATTTCAACTAAGCGACAGTTGGTAGGAGTAATAATTGGATTTTTAGGTACCGCACTTTTAATAGCAAATGGTGCTAAACTAAATCCACATCAAAATTACTTGTACGCAGGTTTTGTAATATTAGCTACAATAATGTATGCCTTTAATGTAAATATTATAAAAAAACACTTACAAGAAGTAAAACCAATGGCTATTGCTGTTGGTAATTTTGCAGCAATTATAGTCCCTGCAATATTAATTCTATTATTCACTGATTTTTTTACCAAAACAATATATAATAAAGAAACATTTTCACTTTCCATATTTTATGTAGTCATCTTGTCTTTATTTGGCACTGCATTAGCCAAAGTTTTGTTTAATAAACTGGTGCAAATTGCCACACCTGTTTTTGCTTCTTCAGTTACTTATTTAATGACTTTAGTTGCTGTTTTATGGGGTTTTATGGATGGAGAAAAAATTAGTTTTATGCAATTTGTTGGAGCAATAATTATCCTTTTAGGAGTGTATTTGGCCAACAAGAAAACTAAATAAGTAAACTGCTGATTTGCAAATCATTTAAATTGCAAATCTTACTTTGTAGATTCAGAAAAAAGAAATATATTTGCACTCATTTTTAACAAAGCGAATTTTAAATTTAATCGTATGTACGCAATCGTAGAGATAGCAGGGCAGCAATTTAAAGTAGCGAAAGACCAAAAAGTATTTGTTCATCGTTTACAAGGAGATGAGGGATCAAAAGTAACTTTTGATAACGTTCTTCTTTTAGATGATGGTAAAGTAACTATTGGCGCCCCAGCTATAGAAGGAGCAGCAGTGACTGCCAAAATCTTAAGTCACCTAAAAGGTGATAAAGTTATCGTTTTTAAGAAAAAACGTAGAAAAGGATATAGAAAAAAGAATGGTCATAGACAATCTTTTACTGAAATTCAAATTGAAAGCATTGCCGCTTCAGGAGCTAAAAAAGCACCTGCAAAGAAAGCAGCGCCTAAAAAAGAAGCAGTAAAAGTTGAAGAAACTAAAGTTGAAGCAACGCAAGACTTTAGCAAAATGACTGTTGCTGAATTAAAAGAATTAGCAAAAGCAAAAGGAATCACAGGTATTTCTTCTATGAAAAAAGCTGATTTAATTGCAGCTTTAAGTTAATTAACACTAAAACCGTAATAAAATGGCACATAAAAAAGGAGTCGGAAGTTCGAAGAATGGTAGAGAATCAGAATCGAAACGTTTAGGAGTTAAAATTTTTGGAGGACAAGCTGCTATGGCAGGTAACATTATTATCCGTCAAAGAGGTACTACTCACAATCCAGGCGAAAATGTATATATGGGAAAAGACCATACTTTACATGCTAAGGTTGATGGTGTAGTGAAATTCACTAAGAAAAGAGATAATAGATCATATGTTTCTATAGTTCCATTTGAGGCTTAAGAAATAAAAGATTAAAATATTGAAACTCCCAAACGAAAGTTTGGGAGTTTTTTTGTGCCTATTTCGTACCTTTGTTGTATGATGTATTTTTTGTACAATTTAATTGTTTCCATTGCTCGTTTTTTTCTTCAAATTATAGCGCGATTCAATAAAAAAATTAAACTTTTTGTTGAAGGACGAAAAGATACATTTCAGAATTTAATTGAAAATATTTCTAAGACCGATAAAGTAATTTGGATACACTGTGCTTCATTAGGAGAATTTGAACAAGGAAGGCCAATTATTGAAAAGATTAGAAAAGAATATAGTAATCATAAAATTGTACTGACATTTTTTTCGCCATCTGGTTATGAAGTTCGAAAGAATTATGATGAAGTTGATGTTGTTTGTTATTTGCCGTTAGATACTAAATCTAATGCAATAAAATTTATTGATTTAGTGCATCCTGAAATTGCCATTTTTGTCAAATATGAATTTTGGCCTAACATTTTAAAGGAACTAAAAAGAAAATCTGTTGAGACCATATTAGTTTCAGGAATTTTTAGAAAAAGTCAATCTTTCTTTAGACCCTTTGGTTCGTGGATGCGAAATTCATTGCAAAATTTTTCACACTTTTTTGTTCAAGATATCAATTCTGAAAAACTATTGGCATCCATTGGATTTCATAATGTTACTGTGAGCGGCGATACACGTTTTGATAGAGTTTATGAAATAACCAAACAAAACAATCATCTTGACTATATAGAAACGTTTAAACAACAGCAATTAACTTTTGTTGCAGGTAGCACTTGGAAAGAAGATGAAGAATTAATAATAGATTACATAAATAACAAAGCATCAGAAGATGAGAAATTTATTATAGCGCCACACAATATTGATGCTAAAGAAATAAGTGAATTAAAGAATAGTCTTAATAAAAAAACTGTATTGTTTTCCGATAAAGAAAATCAAGATTTAAAAAACTCACAAGTTTTTATTATTGATACTATTGGAATCCTCACCAAGATTTATAGTTATGCCGATATTGCTTATGTAGGTGGAGGCTTTAAAACAGGATTACACAATATTTTAGAACCAGCAACTTTTGGAATTCCAATAATTATAGGCCCAGAATACGATAAATTTAGAGAAGCAGTTGAATTGGTGAATGAAGGAGGTTGTTTTGTGGTGTATAGCAAAGAAGAATTTGACGGTCAGTTAAAAGAATTATTTACTGATGCTGATGATAGGATTAAAAAAGGAGAAATAACGAAGAATTTTATTTCTCAAAATATAGGAGCAACGAACATAATTTTGGATTATATTAATTCAAGAATTAAATAGAAAAATGAATCAGTTAATAGACAATTTTGGTAGACAAATAACTTATTTGCGATTGGCAGTTACCGATCGTTGTAACTTGCGTTGCCAATATTGCATGCCTGCACAAGGAATTAATATTGTTGATAGAAAAGAGTTGCTGACTTATAAAGAAATGTATCGTATTACTCGCGTGTTGAGTGAGTTGGGAGTTAATAAAGTGCGATTGACTGGAGGCGAACCATTTGTAAGAAAAGACTTTGTAAAATTCTTAGAAATGTTGGATTTCAACGATTTGTTGGACGAAATCAATATTACAACCAATGGTGCTTTAATAAGAAAACACATAAAAACAATTGAAAGATTAAAAATTAAATCAATTAATTTAAGTATTGATAGTCTTGATAAAAAGAAGTTTGCTGATATTACTCGAAGAGATGTTTTTGATGAAGTTTATGAAACGCTTGAACTGCTTGAAAAAAGTAATATTAATTTAAAACTGAATGTTGTCGTGCAATCTGGAATTAATACAGATGAACTTGCAGATTTTGTTGAATTGACCAAAGATAAAAATATTGCTGTTCGGTTTATTGAAGAAATGCCGTTTAATGGAGTTGGTTTGAAAGAAGAAAAAGATGTTTGGGATTACAATAAGATTTTATCAGAAATAGAAACGAAATACGACAATATTGAGAAATTGGTTGATGGTAAATCGTCCACTTCTCGAAATTTTAAAGTGAATAACTATACAGGAACATTTGGAATTATTCCTGCATTTACGCGTACTATTTGCGGAGATTGTAATCGAATTCGAATTACTGCAACAGGAATATTTAAGAATTGTTTGTTTGATGATGGTGTTTTTAATGTGCGAGACTTTATTAGAAACGGAGCATCAAATGAAGATTTAAAAAAACTGTTCTTATCAATAGTAGCCAAGAAACCCAAAGATGGTTTTGTGGCTGAAAAGCAACGTAACTCTGATGTTTCTGAAAGTATGTCAACTATTGGAGGGTAAAATAATTATGAAAGAAATTAATAATATTATTTATAACATTACTGTTTTGATTATTATGGCTTTTATTAGTATAATCATTGCAAGTAAAAATCAACCTGAAAATGTTGGTTTAGGTGGGTTGGCAATTTTTATTTTTCAACCTCTAATAATGATTATAACTCTAGTTTTATTCTTTATTTTGAGGAGTATTAAACGACTTAAACAATATTCATGGATGATTACTTTAACAGGAATTGTTTTTAGTATCTATTTTGCGTTTTTTGGATATATAAATTTATAATAAATCAAACTAACAACCACACATAAAGCCCTTGAAATAATTCTAAACCACACCCAAAATTACGGTGTGGAAGAAGTTGATTTTGCCAATTCTTTAGGAAGAGTGTTAAAAGAAAATATCTATGCTGATAGAGATTTTCCTCCTTTCAATAGAGTTTCAATGGATGGAATTGGGATCTCACACAACTCTTTTTTTGATGGACAAAGAATTTTTAAAATAGAAGGGATTCAAGCGGCTGGAAGCGAGCAACTGACTTTAAAAAATGGTCAAAATTGTATCGAAGTAATGACAGGAGCAATATTGCCAAAAAATTGTGATGTTGTAATTCCTTACGAGCAAGTAACTATTGAAAATGGAGAAGCGACTGTCAATATTGATACGATTGATTATTATAAAAACATTCACAAAAAAGGAAATGATAAGAATAAAGGCGATATTCTTATAACTGAGAATACATTAATCTCTTCTGCCGAAATTGGTGTGTTGGCAACTGTTGGGAAATCAAAAGTTAGAGTGGCTAAAAATCCTAAAGTAATGATTGTTTCTACAGGTGATGAATTGGTTGAGGTTTCTGAAATACCAAAAGAATATCAAATACGTAGATCAAATGTTCACACCTTAGTTTCTTTGTTAAAAAAGAAAGATATTATTGCTGGCACTGCTCATATTACGGATGATAAAAATGAACTGAAACAAAAGATTGAAGGCTTTTTATCTGATTATGATGTTTTGCTCTTTAGCGGTGCAGTGAGCAAAGGGAAGTTTGATTTTATTCCTGAAGTGTTAGATGAATTGGGAGTTAAAAAACTATTTCATAAAGTGGCACAAAGACCGGGAAAACCTTTTTGGTTCGGTGACACTGCCACTTCTGGTATGAGTGAACAGGATGGGAAAAAGAGAAGGGGAAGTAGCACCATTGTATTTGCTTTTCCTGGAAATCCGATTTCTACTTTTGTGAGTTGTGTAAAATATTTTTATCCTTGGTTAGATACATCTTTGGGGTTAAATCTTGAAAATAAAAACCTTGCAATTCTTGCAAATGATATTACCTTTAAACCTGCATTGACATATTTTATGCAAGTGAAGTTAGAATACAGGAACGGTAGTATGTATGCAATTCCTATTGCTGGAAAGGGTTCAGGAGATTTGGCAAATTTAGTAGAAGTTGATGCGTTTATAGAATTACCTGCAGAAAAAAGTGAGTTTAAAGAAGGAGCAATTTTTCCAGTAATTAAATATCGGAGTTGTTAATTTTAAGTGTTTAATTTTGAGTTATGAAGAATAGTATTGTACAAGAAAAAAGTTTTCAATTTTCACTTAAAATAATTTCGCTTTATAAAAAACTATTAGTTGAAAAAGAATATATCATATCAAAGCAACTACTTAGAAGTGGAACCTCAATTGGAGCAAATATTGAAGAGGCTTTAGCAGGACAAAGTAAAAGAGATTTTACGGCTAAAATGTCAATTTCTTCAAAAGAAGCAAGAGAGACAAAATATTGGTTACGTTTATTAGAAGGAAGTGAATTAACAAATTTAGATGTTAAACCTTTAATTTTGGATATTGATGAATTGATAAGAATATTAACATCAATAGTTAAAACGTCTCAACAGAATCTAACTAAAAACTAAGCATTCAAGACTTAAAACTATTTAAATGGATTTTTCACATATAAATAAAAAGAATCAACCTAAAATGGTAAATGTTGGTGATAAGAAAATCACCAAAAGGAAAGCGTTGGCGAGAGCAACTATGTTTTTGGGAAGTGAAGTAATTTCTCATTTTGAAAATAATGAATTGTTAACAAAAAAAGGCCCAGTTTTTCAAACTGCTATTATTGCAGGTATTCAAGCAGTGAAAAAAACTTCAGACTTAATTCCAATGTGTCATCCCTTACTAATTCAAGGAGTTGATATTGATATTGAAATCATCAATCAAGAGGAAATTGAAATTAATTGTTCGGTAGAAATTGAAGGGAAAACTGGTGTAGAAATGGAAGCTTTAACTGGTGCAAATGTTGCTGCACTAACAGTATATGATATGTGTAAATCTATTTCACAAAAAATGGTTATTAAAGAGGTGAAGTTGATTGAGAAAACAGGAGGAAAATCTGATATTAAAAATTAATGAGTAAACACCAAAAACATACAAAATTAGTACGTAGAAACAACGGAATATATGCAACTAACGAAATTGCATTTTTGGGTGTAAAATGCTCAATAATTACCGATTTAGTTCAAAAAATTGCTAAAAAACAGCAAAAAACAACAAAAATTGCATATTTGGATGCAAGTCATAATGATGAAATTGTTGCGCCTGAATTAGATATATTTACATTTCATCATTCAGGAAATTTAGATGTAAATTCTCAAACTCTTTTAAATAAATTTAATGCCAGAATTCAGTTCAATCAATATGATTTAGTGTGTGTAAACGGAAATCATTATCAAGCAGAAAAGCAGGTATTGATTTTGGATAATGAAAAAGAAGCATCAGTATTAAAAAGGTTAGATCAATTGAATAATATACAGTTTGTCATTAAGATGAATGAAGACTCCAAGTATTTTGACTTTTTGATTGAAAAATTTCCTACTATTGAAAACCTAAAATGTTATATGATTGATGATGTAGAAGCAATTTCTATTCATATCAATCGATTGATAGCAGAAGAAATTCCGCCAGTACAAGCACTTATTTTGACAGGAGGAAAAAGTACTCGAATGGGAACTGATAAATCAATGTTGGAATATCATGGACAACCTCAAAGTGAATATTTATATGAGCAATTAAGTCGTATATTTTTACACTACAATAAAGAACAAAAAGGAGTATACTTGTCGGTAAGAGAAGACATCAATGCTTCTCGAAATATTATAACAGATAAATTTAAAGATTTAGGTCCTTTTGGTGGTATTTGTTCTGCTTTTATGGAAAATCCTAATACTGCTTGGTTTGTAATTGCTACGGATTTGCCTTATGTAAATAGAAAAATGATTCATCATTTATTAAAACATCGAAACCCGAAGAAAATAGCAACAGCATTCAAAGGAAAAGATAGTGAATTTCCTGAACCATTAATTACTATTTGGGAACCAAAAGCATATCCAATTTTGTTGAATTATTTATCGCAAGGCTATTCTTGTCCGAGAAAAGTACTAATAAATTCAGATGTAGAAATTGTTGAGGTAGAAAATTATTATATACAGAATATTAATACGCCTGAAGATTATGAAAAGGCTAAGAAGGAATTGTTATGATAGAAGATATTACTAAAATGAAAAGTTTATTAACCTCATTAGAAACTTTTTTTAGCACAGAAAACAAGTTAAAAATTTCCCATAAGCCATCAGAAAAAAAATGGTCAAAAAAAGAGATTTTAGGGCATTTGATTGATTCAGGAGTATATAACTTACAAAGATTTACTGAAATTAAATTTGCCGAAAAGCCATATATATTATGTCACTATTCTCAAGAAGAATTGGTTGATGCTAATGATTATCAAAATGCAGACATAGAAGAACTAATGTCTTTTTTCATATCATTAAATACAAGAATTTTAAAAGTAATTGAAACTTATACGGATGAAGTTTTAGATTATAAAATAATCATTTATAAGGATACTGAACCAGAGACTATGAGATTTTGGATTAATGATTATGTGAATCATTTGGAACATCATCTTAAACAAATTTTAAATTAAAAAATTAATATGTTATCAATAGGATTTTTATGTATGAGTGTTGGAATAATACTTGTATTGTTTAACACTTTTACAATGCGATTTGTAAAAGATCAAGTGAAAAGTAAAAGGCAAGCACTTGTTGGTTTTGTTTTTTTTATTGCTGGTTTTGTAATGTTAGTTTTGGCAATTAGAAACATGATGTTGGAGTAAATGCAAATGATTTCTGCTAAAAATTTATATAAAAGACAAACTACACTCAAAGAACTGGGAGATAAAGGTCAACAACGATTGCAAAAAGCAAGTGTGACAATTGTTGGTTGCGGAGGATTAGGTTCAGTTGCGGCAGTTTACCTTGCAGGAAGCGGAATTGGAAATATTCATTTAGTTGATTTTGATACCGTTGATGTTAGTAATTTACATCGTCAAGTATTTTACAAAACTGAGGATATTGGAAAATCTAAAGCTGAAGTTTTATCAAACTATATTCAATCTATTTCACCTTTAGTAACAGTAACTTTTTCTAACGAAATGGTTTCTAAAGACAATGTAAAATTATTAATTTCAAGTGCTGATGTTATCCTAGATTGTACTGATGATTTGCCTACTAAATATTTGTTGAACGATACATGTGTATTAGAAGATAAGGTCCTTGTTTATGGTTCATTATATAAGTTTGATGGCTATGTAGCAACGTTTAATTATTTAAATGAAAATGGTGATAGGACTGCCAATCTTCGAGATGCTTTTCCTGAAATTCCTACTACAAGTATTCCAAATTGTTCCGAATTAGGAACGCTCAATTCTATTGTTGGGATTATTGGTTTAATGCAAGCTAATGAAGTGCTTAAGATTATTACTGAACTTGGAAAACCAATTATTAACGAATTATTAATTTACAATAGTTTGGATAATTCTCAATATCGAATGAAATTAAAACCAAAGAATATTGCTACAAAACAAAAGATTTCACTGGATTTTGAAAAAGAGAGTTATAAAAATACAATACCTGAAACTCCTGAAGAATTAATCATTTCTCAAACTGACTTTAAAGAATTGCTTTCTGAAAATAGAGATGCAATAAAAATCGTTTCAGTACTTGACGATGAACCAGAAGTTCCATTTAAAATTGATGAAAATGTACCTTTTTATGATATTGATGTATGGTTAGAAGGGGTTCAAGATATCTCTAAAAAATATATAATGGTTTGCAATCGTGGGAATACTAGCATGATGGCAACGTTGTTATTCAAAGAAAAGTATCCTGAAACAAATGTGCTGAGTTTAGAAGGTGGAGTTTTAAGATTTTAAACTTCTTTCATTCTCAACTTTATGACAATTGAAGAAATTACAGTTAATATTCCAATACTAATAATTGCACTTTCTATTCCATAAATATCAGCAATAATTCCTGATAGTATTGCGCCAATAGCGTAACCTAAATCTCTCCAAAGTCTAAAAACTCCAATGCTTTCTGCTCGCTGATTTGGAGAAGTAGCATTTGCAATAGCCGATAAAAAAGTTGGATAAACCAATGCAGTTCCAAAACCTAATATTGCAGAAATAATTGCAAGTTGGTAGAATTTTGTAAGAAAAGGAAGTAATATTATCGCAAATCCTTGTAGTAGCATTCCCCAAAAGAGCATTGCTTTTTTTGAATATATATCTGCCATTTCCCCTGTAAATAACTGTCCAATTCCCCAAACTGTGGGATATATGGCTGCGATAATTCCAATATTTTTAGTGTCATAATTCAAAGCAAACAATAGTATAGGTAGAATTCCCCAAATCATTCCGTCATTTAGGTTGTTGACTAATCCTGCTTGCGTAATTGAACTTAGAGTTTTGTCTTTAAAAGTAGTTTCAATAAAGACATTATTTAACGTTTCGTTTTTAGATTCTTGTTGCTCAATATTCACAAACTTTCGTGTGTCTTTTACAAAAAGAATAGAAGTCAATAATCCTATAATTGAAATACCGATTCCTAAATAAAATGGAAATGGCTTTATACCATATTCTTGAGCAATAATCCCTGTTAAAAAAGCAACAATACCAACAGCAAAATAACCAGCAAATTCATTAATTCCCATGGCTAAACCTCTATCTTTTTCACCCACCAAATCTATTTTCATAACAACGGTACTACTCCATGTCAATCCTTGATTAATTCCCAATAAAACATTCGCAAAAACAACCCAATTCCATGAAGTTGCATTCAGCAAAATAAAAGGAATAGGTAGCGCAATTATCCAACCAATAATCAACAAGTTTTTTCTACCATATTTATTGGCGAGTTTCCCTGTAAAATAGTTGGTAATGGCTTTAGAAATTCCAAAAGCAACGATAAAAGATAAAATAGCAGTTTTCGAAGAAATTCCGAATTCTAGTTCAGCGAATTTAGGAAATATAGTACGTTCTAAACCAACCATTGCTCCAACAAAAGCATTGACAATTACGAGAATTGTAAACTGTTTCCAATTCTCTTTTAAACCGAGTTTAACTGTCATGTGTTTTGGTTGAATCTGAAGTTAATCGATTAATTTCTTTAAGTTCTTTTGCAGTCAAATCACGCCATTTTCCAATTGGTATATCCAAATTAACATTCATGATTCGAGTTCGTTTTAGTTTTGTAACTCGGTAGTCAAAATGCTCACACATTCTTCTAATTTGTCGATTTAAACCTTGTGTCAAAATAATTCTAAACTGTTTTTCACCAGTTTGCTCAATAAAACACTTTTTGGTATAAGTGTCCAAAATCGGAACGCCATTTCCCATTTTTTTTATAAAATCATTAGTAATTGGTTTATTGACCGCTACAATATATTCCTTTTCGTGATTGTTGCGTGCGCGTAAGATTTTGTTGACAATATCACCATCATTGGTTAAAAAAATCAAGCCTTCACTTGGTCTATCTAGTCTTCCAATTGGGAAAATGCGCGAAGGGTAATTGATATAATCTATAATATTATTTCGTTCTCTTTTAGTATCGGTAGTACAAACAATTCCTTTGGGTTTATTAAAGGCTATATAGACAGGTTTTTCGTTGGATTCAGAAATTAATTTCCCATCAACTCTTACTTCATCATTTTCGGTAATTTTTGTTCCCATTACAGGAATTTTCCCATTAATGCTAATACGTCCTTGATCAATCAACTTGTCAGCAGCACGTCTTGAACAATAACCAACTTCACTTAAATATTTATTTATTCGTGTTTCTTTCATTAAGTCATATTAATTTCAGTTGTCATTCCTGCGAAGGCAGGAATCTAAACCCAAACTTTGTAATGGATTCCTGCCTTCGCAGGAATGACAAAACTATCTAAATAATTATAGAACACCATCTTTACAGTTTAGTTTTTTAAATATGTTACTGACTCAATTTAAATATCACGGAGTTGAATTTACCCAAACTTCGCCATCAATAAAATGTTCTTTTTTCCAGATTGGTACTGTTTCTTTCAAAGTATCTATTGCATATTGACAGGCTTCAAATGCCGTTTTTCTATGTGGAGAAGATGCTGCGATAATTACTGGAATCTCTCCAATTTTTAATTCGCCTTCAGCATGATGAATAGCAATTTTTAAAATGTCAAATTGTTCTAAAGCATTTATGGCGATTTTCTCCATTTCTTTGGTAGCCATTTCTTTGTATGCCGAAAAATTTAGTAAAGTAACTTCTTTTTCTTGAGTTTTGTTTCTTACAGTACCAACAAAAAGTGCAATTCCGCCACAAGAAGCATCATGAACGAAGTCATAACAAACTTGTAAGTCAAGTTTTTTAGATGTTATTTTTACAGAAGAATTTTGAGACATTTTTTATCAAAAATTACACGTACAAAGTTAAGAAAATTAAACTGTCAAGTGTATCTTTGCAATCGATTTAAAACTATAGCATGGAGAAATTTTTTAGAGTAGTTGCGTTTTTAGAAGGAGTATCATATTTATTATTGCTTTTTATTGCAACACCAATCAAATATTTGGCTGGAGATCCACAATATGTAAAAATGCTGGGAATGCCTCACGGACTCTTATTTATTGGCTATGTGATTTTGGCATTTCTATTAAAGCCTGAATATAAATGGAACAATAAAACTTTCTTTATAGTTTTAGTTGCGTCTATCATTCCTTTCGGAACTTTTTATATCGATAAGAAGTATTTGAAATAGTGCTTTGTAACAATTTGGTATCTTTAACTACTCATTTATTAAACTTTTAATTATGAATAAATCAAGATATATTTTGTTAATTGTTGGGATTCTTGGAATTGCTGCTGGAATTTATAACCTTACTCAAAGTGATACAAACAATGCTTTGCTAGCCTTTATTTCTGGCGCTTCTTTGGTCTATGGGTATTTTGAGTTGAGGAAGAAATAAGAAATAATATATTGATTATTTTTTAGCAATTTTTAAATTTCAGAAGAAAACGTAATTAATGCGTATTGAATAATTTTATTTATCGTGTTCGTGTATGGATTAGTTACGGAAAGGGACGTGAGTCATTTTCCGATTAGGAAATTCGTAGTAAGTAATTATACACGTTGTTGTACGTTGGCTTTACTTAATTCCGATAAATTTTGTTGGCGCTCCGAATTCCTGTTCGGTTTTCAGATATAATTTCTTTCAGTTTACACTCATTATTAACCCAGCAAACCCACTTTTTTGGCATTCATCAAATGCGCTTTTCAATTCGATAAATTGCCTGTCAAAGTCATTATACGAAATCACGTAACATAAGTCAGAATCTTTGAGTTTTAATTCCGATTTAATTTTTTCATAAGTGTCAAAGTCTGATTTAGTATTTAATTCTGTCAGGTTCTTTTCTGCAATCATTTCATTCCAATTGTGATTGAATCTATCCAAAAAGTCAGTTCTTTTCTTCTTATGATTCAAAGCCCACAAACTTCTTTCTCTTCGTTCTTTACGAATAAAATTTTGTATAAATTCCTTTTCGGTTTCTTCTGCGTTCATTTTTTCAGAGCTTGCATACAATGGTTAAGATAAATTCAGTTTTTATTGACTTTATCGTCCTATAAGTAAAGTTAGTAATAATTTTCATTATTAACTATTCATTTTAATCATCATCCACCGCTGACAGGAGGAATTAGCGCTACAACATCATTGTTGTTAATGATTGTTTCATTAGATGCATATTCCATATTTACTGCCATAGCATAATTAGATTGTCTTTTCAAAGCAGGAAATTGTACTTGTAAATTACTATTTAATTCCTCAACTGTTATCGAAGTATCAATACTCATTTTTTTGGAGCGTACACCAACAATATCTTCAATAATCCCAAAAAATAATAACTCAATCTGCATAACTAATATTTTCAGTAAAAATAAGGCTTTTTACCTATATTTGAGCGTTGATTATGGATAACAAACAAAAATATACACAACATATAAAAAATGAAAGTAAACGCTTGGGTTTTATAAGTTGTGGTATTGCCAAGGCAACTTTTCTTGAAGATGAAGCACCACGTTTAGAACAATGGCTAAGGGATGATTATCATGGCGAAATGAAATACATGGAAAATCATTTTGATAAGCGTTTGGATCCTCGTTTGTTAGTTGATGGAGCAAAGTCTGTAATCTCACTATCTTATAATTATTTTACAGAAAATCAGCAGGATGAAAATTCTTATAAAGTCGCTAAATATGCGTATGGACAAGATTATCATTATGTGGTAAAAGAGAAGTTAAAGCAATTATATGCTTTCATTAATGAGCAAATTGGAGAGGTAAATGGACGTGTATTTGTTGATTCTGCACCAGTTATGGAACGTTCTTGGGCAGAAAAGGCTGGTCTTGGATGGAACGGAAAACATTCCTTACTCATTCAAAAAGAACTTGGCTCTTTCTTCTTTTTAGCCGAATTAATAATTGATTTAGAATTGGAATATGACCAACCTTTTCAAACCAATCATTGCGGAACTTGTACAAAGTGTATTGATGCTTGTCCAACCGAAGCAATTTTGCCAAACAATACCATTGATGGAAGTAAATGTATCTCTTATTTTACTATTGAATTGAAAGATGAGATTCCATCGTCAATGAAAAATAAATTTGAAGATTGGATGTTTGGCTGTGATATCTGTCAAGATGTGTGTCCTTGGAATAGATTTTCTAAACCACACAATGAACCTTTATTTAATCCTCATCCAGACTTGTTAGAGATGACTAAAAGAGATTGGGAAGAATTGTCTTTAGATGCTTTCCAAAAAGTCTTTAAAAAATCGGCTGTTAAACGTACTAAATTTCAAGGACTGAAAAGAAATATTGCCTTTTTAAAAGATTGAGTTTTTTAGTTACGGTTAACTAAAATACCTATATTTGTTGATTAAATTTGACATTTATGAGCGACTCAAAGAAAAGACGTGCTGCACTATATTATCACTCAAAACCAAAACCTGGAAAAATTGAGGTTATCCCTACCAAAAAATATGCTTCTCAACGAGATTTAGCGTTAGCATATTCTCCTGGAGTAGCCGAGCCATGTTTGGAGATAGAAAAGGATAAAGAGAATGTTTATAAATATACATCTAAAGGAAATTTAGTTGCTGTTATTTCTAATGGCACAGCCGTTTTAGGACTTGGAGATATCGGTCCAGAAGCCTCTAAACCTGTGATGGAAGGAAAAGGATTGTTGTTTAAAATCTTTGCCGATATTGATGTTTTTGATATTGAAGTTGACGCAACTGATGTGGATAAGTTTGTAGAAACTGTAAAGGCAATTGCACCAACTTTTGGAGGAATAAATTTGGAAGACATCAAAGCGCCTGAAGCGTTTGAAATTGAGCGAAGATTAAAAGAAGAATTGGATATTCCAGTGATGCATGATGATCAACATGGAACTGCAATTATTTCGGCAGCAGCTCTCAAAAATGCAGTTGAAATTGCAGGAAAAGATATAAGTAAAGTTAAAATTATTGTGAATGGTGCTGGAGCAGCAGCTATTTCTTGTACTCGTATGTATCTTTCTATTGGTGCTAAACGTGAAAATGTTGTGATGTGTGATAGTAAAGGTGTGATAAGAAGTGATAGAGAGAATTTAACTGCCGAGAAAAAAGAATTTGCAACTGATTTGGATATGCATACGCTGGAAGATGGAGTAAAAAATGCAGATGTTTTTATTGGTCTTTCCATTGCTGATGTTTTAACTCCTGAAATGCTTTTGACAATGGCCAAAAACCCAATTGTTTTTGCGATGGCAAATCCTAATCCTGAGATAAATTATAAGTTGGCCGTTGAAACAAGAAAAGATATTATAATGGCAACTGGTCGTTCTGATCATCCAAACCAAGTGAATAATGTTCTTGGATTTCCATTTATTTTTAGAGGTGCACTAGACGTAAGAGCAACTAAAATTAATGAAGCAATGAAAATTGCAGCAGTTCATGCAATTGCTGATTTGGCAAAACATCCTGTACCTGAACAGGTAAATATAGTGTATGATGAAGTAAGTTTATCTTATGGTGAAGAATATATCATTCCTAAACCTTTTGATCCAAGATTGATTTATGAAATTCCACCTGCAATAGCTAAGGCCGCAATGGAATCTGGAGTTGCTCAAGACCCAATTCAAGATTGGGATGCATATCGAGATCAATTAATGGAAAGGCTTGGAACTGGAAATAAAATAGTGAGGCTTATTCACAACAGAGCCAAATCTGACCCTAAGAGAATCGTATTTACCGAAGCTGATCATTTAGATGTTTTAAAAGCAGCACAAATTGTTCATGATGAAGGAATTGGCTTGCCAATATTATTGGGAAATAAAGAGATTATTTTGGAATTGATGAGTGAAATTGATTTCACTGCCGATGTTCCAATTATTGACCCAAAATTACCTGAACAAAAAGAGAAAAGAAATAAATATGCAACAAGTTTTTGGAATGCTCGTCAACGAAAAGGTGTGAAATTATTGGATGCTCAAAAGTTTATGAGAGAACGCAATTATTACGCAGCAATGATGGTTAACGAAGGTGATGCAGATGCTTTAATTACTGGCTATTCTCGAAATTATTCTACCGTTGTAAGACCAATGTTAGAGTTAATCGGAGTGGCTGATGGTGTTTCTAGAGTTGCCGCAACTAACTTGATGTTGACGAAAAGAGGCCCTATGTTTTTGGCAGACACTACAATTAATTTGAATCCATCAGCGAAACAATTAGCAAAGGTTTGTCAATTAACTGCAACATTGGTAAAAATGTTTGGAATGAAGCCAAATATAGCAATGTTATCGTTTTCCAATTTTGGCGCTTCTGAATCAGATTCTGCAAAGAAAATAAGACAAGCTATCCAACATATTCATAAATACTATCCAAAAGTTGCTGTTGATGGTGAATTACAGGCTGATTTTGCTTTAAATTCTAACTTGCTAAAGAAAGAATTTCCTTTTTCAAAATTGGTTGATAAAAAAGTTAATGTATTGATTTTCCCTAATTTAGAATCGGCAAATATTAGTTATAAAATGATGAAGGAATTGTATGATGCTGAATCAATCGGACCTATAATGATGGGAATGAAAAAACCTGCACATATTCTTCAACTTGGTGCAAGTGTAGATGAAATTGTAAATATGGCAGCAGTAGCTGTTATTGATGCTCAAAATAAATCGAAAAAGTAGGATGATTTTTAGTATTTTTGAAAAATAACAATTGATAGAATGATTACTCATTTAAGAGGGAAGTTAGTAGAGAAAAATCCAACGTATGTTATTGTAGAGTGTAACGGAATAGGTTATCATGCTCATATATCTTTAAACACCTTTTCATCTTTACCTGATGAAGAGGCAATATTTTTATATACCTATCTATCAATAAAAGAAGATTCACATACTCTTTTTGGATTTGCTAATAAAATTGAACGAGAAATTTTTAAACTGTTAATCTCAGTTTCTGGCGTTGGTCCTAGTATAGCAAGGACAATGCTGTCTTCAATGACTACTCAAGAAATCCAACAAGCAATTGCTTCTGGTGATGTTCCTACTATACAATCGGTCAAAGGAATTGGTGCTAAAACGGCACAACGAGTTATTATAGATTTGAAAGACAAAATCATTAAAACTTATGGAATTGATGAGGTTTCTGTAACTCAAAACAATACTAATAAAGAAGAAGCGTTATCAGCATTAGATGTGCTAGGCTTTAATGCTAAACAATCTGAAAGAATTGTTGATAGAATATTGAAGGAGAATAATGAAATAAGTGTTGAAGATTTGATAAAACAAGCACTAAAAAATTTGTAATAAATTGAAAAAGAATATTTTAGAATACAAAATAAGTTTTATTTTTTTATTATGTATTGGATTCTGTTTCCAATCATTTTCTCAAATTAGCAATCCAATACCTGCAGTTGTAGATACTGTTTCTGTAGCATCTGATTCAATACCAAACTTACCTTACAATTTTAATAATTCTCAAAGTGGAAATTTAATTTTAAATAGTCCTACTGAAGTTGAAGTTACTTATGATTCTTTACTTGGTAAATATATAATAAGGGAAAAAATAGGCGATTATTATGTGTCTCAACCTATTTTTATGACTCCTGCAGAATATGCTCAATATAGTTTAAGGCAAGATGTTGTTGCTCATTATAAGGAAAAGTTAAAAGCAGTTGGTGGTAAAACTGCTGGAAGTGCTGATGCTCAAAAGAATTTGTTACCTACTTATTATGTCAAATCTGGATTATTTGAATCTATATTTGGTGGTAATACTATAGAAGTTAATCCACAAGGAAATATTTTAGTGCAAATGGGGATTTTATCCCAAAAAGTTGATAATCCTCAAATCTCTGAAAGAAATAGACAAAACACCACTTTTGATTTTGCTCAACAAATATCTGCAAGTATTAATGCAAAAATTGGTACAAGATTAGGTGTAACAGCTAATTATGATACGCAATCAACTTTTGATTTTCAAAATTTAGTAAAGTTAGAATACACGCCAACTGAAGATGATATTTTAAGAAAAATCGAAGTTGGTAATGTGAGTATGCCAGTTAAAAATTCTTTGATAACTGGTGCGCAAAGTTTGTTTGGTGCTAAAACCGAGTTACAATTTGGAAAGACTACAATTACTGGAGTTTTTGCTGAACAACGCTCACAAACAAGAACTGTGGCTGCTCAAGGAGGCTCTACAATCAATGATTTTGAGTTGCGAGCAACAGATTATGATGCTGACAGACACTTTTTCCTTTCTCAAGCCTTTAGAGACAATTATGATAATGCAATGGCAAATTTCCCATTGATAAACAGTCAAATAAATGTTACTAAAGTTGAAGTTTGGATAACCAACAGGCAAGCAGCTACGGATGATTTTAGAAATATAGTTGCTTTTGCTGATTTAGGGGAAAAAGATCCAACTAATATTGGAGGAGCAAACGTAAATCCATCGGTTGGTCCAGAATTGGATCCTTCCAATCAAGCAAATGATTTATTTAATTTATTTACTGATACCAATCCTGTCAGAGATATCTCAACTATTACTAGTGCAGTTGCACCATATAATATAGTACAAGGGCGAGATTATTCTATTTTAGAAAACGCTAGAAAATTACAGCCAAATGAATATGTAGTGCATCCTCAATTAGGATATATTTCGTTGAATAGAAGATTGGGAGAAGCTGATGTTTTGGCTGTGGCTTATGAATATACTATTACAGGAAGTCCAACGGTTCATAAAGTCGGTGAACTTTCAACTGATGGTGTGGTTGCGCCAAAAAACTTGATAGTTAAATTACTGAGAAGTGAAATCTTGAATACATCATTGCCAGTTTGGGATTTGATGATGAAAAACGTGTATTCTCTTGGTGCTTTTCAAATGTCGCAAGATGGGTTTAGATTTGAATTATTATATAATGATGATGCAACAGGAGTGCCAATTAATATTTTACAAAATGCTCAAACTGCTGGAGTTTCAGATCGAACATTGTTAAACCTCTTTAAATTAGATATTTTAGACCAAAATCAATTTTTTGTTCCTGAAGGTGATGGTTATTTTGATTATGTTGAAGGACTAACAATTAACTCCGAAAAAGGAATGGTGATTTTTCCAACTGTCGAACCTTTTGGAGAAAGTTTGGAGTCTATTTTGACAAATACAGGTGACGAAAATTTTATTTTCAATGAACTCTATAGTAATACGCAATCAATTGCAAGAAATAATTATCAAAACAAAGATAAATATTTCTTAAAAGGATATTATAGGTCAGAAAGTGCTGGCGGAATACCTCTTGGAGCATTCAATGTTCCTCAAGGGTCAGTTACTGTAACCACTGGTGGTAGAGTTTTGGTAGAAGGAGTTGATTATGTGGTAGATTATCAAATAGGAAGAGTACAAATTATCAATCCAACGTTAGAGGCATCTAATGCACCAATTGAAGTATCGGTTGAAAACAATTCGGTGTTTAATTTGCAGTCCAAGCGATTTTTAGGATTGGATATTGAACATAAATTTTCAGATAAATTTAATCTAGGTGCAACTATTTTAAATCTTCGTGAAAAACCATTGACTCAGAAAACATTATTTAATTCCGAGCCAATTAACAATACTATTTTTGGTTTACGTGCCGATTATGCAACAGAAGTACCAAAATTTACAAAATGGGTAAATAAATTACCAAACATTGATACTGATGTTGAATCAAATTTCTCTGTTCGTGGAGATTTCGCTTATTTAATGCCTGGATCACCGAGACAAGTTGAACTTGCAGGTGAACCAACAACTTATTTAGATGATTTTGAAGGAGCTCAAATTCCATTAGAATTAAAAACACCACAACAATGGTTTATGGCAAGTACACCTCAAAATCAACCGATTTTGGATTTGAACGGTGATTTGAATGGAACAATTGATTATGGAAATAAAAGAGGTAAATTGGCATGGTATATTATTGATCAATTGTTTTATGGTAGTTCATCGTTGCAACCTTCAAATATTGATGATACAGAATTATCTAGAGCCGAGGTGAGGCGTATTCGTTTCAATGAATTATTTCCAGCTGCTGACCTAGACATTACACAATCTACAATTTTACGTTCTTTTGATTTGGCCTATTATCCTCATGAACGAGGAAGTTATAATTATGACACCAATTTTGGTTCTAATCCAGAAGATAGTTGGGCTGGAATTACAAGACCTTTAACGGTTACTAATTTTGAACAAGCAAATATTGAATATATTCAATTTTGGATGCTAGATCCGTATTCTCAATATTCAATTACAGAAACTGAAGGTTTGCCTGCTGGATTGAATCCTCAAGACCCATCAAACCAAGTAGGAGATTTATACTTTAACTTAGGAAATATATCTGAAGATGTTTTAAAAGATGGTCGAAAAATGTATGAAAACGGACTGCCAGATGACGGTGGGACAACTAATACGCAGGCTACTATTTGGGGTAAAATTCCAACACAACAATCTTTAAATTACACCTTTGATATTTCTGACAATGCGAGATTAAATCAAGATATTGGCTATGATGGATTAAATGATGCCGAGGAAATTGCAATGTTTGGAAGTGCTTTTGGGAATGATCCATCAGCAGATAATTATAGATATTTTAGGGGAAGTGAATATGACAATGAAAACGCCTCTATCTTAACACGTTATAAGGACTACAACAATACACAAGGAAATTCACCAACTTCGAGTTTGTCTGGAGAATCTTTCCCAACATCAGCAACTACTTTTCCTGATGTAGAGGATATCAATAAGGATCAGACAATGAATACTGTTGAGAGTTATTATCAGTATAAGATTTCAATGAATGCTTCTAACTTAACTGTTGGACAGAATAATATTGTTGATGAAAAAACAGTAACAGCAACTTTGGAAGATGGTAGCCAAGAAGAATTTAGATGGTTACAATTTAGGATTCCAATAAATACACCAACAGATGTGATTAATGACATGTCTGGTTTTAATTCAATACGCTTTATGAGAATGTTTATGACCGGTTTTAGAATGCCTGTTGTATTGCGTTTTGGTGAATTACAGTTGGTTCGTGGTGATTGGAGAAGATATGTAAAAGAAATTGATGAAACCAATAATCCTAACCCACAAGACCTTACTGTTGCTGAGTTAGAAAATTTCCAAGTTGGAGTTGTAAATATTGAAGAAAACGAGGCTAGGACTCCTATTCCTTATGTAATCCCGCCAGGAATTCAAAGAGAACAATTAAGAGGAAGCACAACAATTCAATATCAAAATGAACAATCACTTTCTATGAAAGTTTTTGATTTGCCTCCAGGTGAAACAAGAGCAGTATATAAGAACGTGAGTATGGATATGAGGATGTATAAAAAATTAAAAATGTTTGTGCATCTTGAAGAATTAAATAAATCTGGGATAGAAGATGATGATATTGAGGCGGTAATAAGAATTGGAAGTGATTTAAATGACAACTATTATCAAATAGAATTTCCGTTAAAAGTTACACCAGAAAATGCAACTTTGGCTAATGATATATGGCCAAATGATATGAATGTAATTTTAGAGAATTTAGGAAAACTTAAGTTGCTTCGTTTTCAAGAAACTACTCCAATTCCACCAAATGAATTATATCCTGCTTATGGAACTGTTTCTCCAATTGAAGGATTGGAAGGATATCAAATAAGAGTGAAAGGTAATCCAAACCTTTCCAATATTCGTACGATGATGTTGGGTATGAAAAATAATTCTACAACCAATACAAGTGCAGAAATGTGGTATAACGAATTGCGTGTTGCAGACTTTGATAATGATGGTGGTTGGGCAGCAGTTGTTAGTGCCGATGCTAATTTTGCAGACTTTGCTGATGTATCATTAACAGGTAGAATGGAAACTGTTGGTTTTGGAGGGATTGAACAGCGAGTGAATGAGAGAAATCAAGAAGATACTAAGTTGTATGATATTGTGACTAATGTGAATGCAGGTAAAGTTTTACCAAAAAAATGGGGAGTACAATTGCCGTTTAATTATAGTATTTCAGAGGAAACTCATGATCCAAAGTATGATGCACAATATCAAGATGTATTATTTGAAGATGCTGAAGGGATAAATCCAAATAGTGATAAATCTAGAGATTATACGAAGCGAAAAAGTATTAGTCTTATAAATGCTAGAAAGCAACGAACCAATACAGAAAAGAAAGCGAGATTTTATGATGTAGAAAATTTATCGGTGTCTTATGCTTATAATGAAACTCAGCATAAAGATTATAATGTTGAACGATTTATTGATCAGAATGTTAGAGCATCAGCAAATTATAATTATTCGTTTAAGCCTAAGAGTATTGAACCATTTAAGAATTGGGGCTTCTTGACCAAGAAGAAGTATTTAAGATTTATCAAAGACCTTAATATAAACTTATTACCATCAAGTATAGCAGTAAATTCTAATATTATTAGAAGTTTTAATGAACAAAAATCAAGAAGTTTAGTTGAAGGATTACCTGAATTACCTACATTAAAACAACGTAACTTTATGTTCGATTGGGATTATAATATCGCTTATGATTTAACTAAATCATTGCAATTTAATTTCCGTGCACTAAACAATTATGTGTATGATGATTTTGCTTCTACAGATGATATTGAATTGTTTGATAATTTCTTTACTATTGGTAGACCTGCGCATTACCATCAAACCTTAAATGGAACCTATCAATTGCCATTAGATAAATTCCCATTATTAGATTTTGTAAGGGCTGATTATGCTTATTCAGCCGATTTTGACTGGCAAGCTGCATCTCAATCTTATGTAAATGAAATTGGAAATACAATACAAAATTCTAACACACACAATTTATCAATTGATTTAGATTTTAGAAAACTATATAAGAGTACAGGCTTAACAAAAGCATTTACAAAACGTAGAGTTAAAAAGACGATAAAAACTAAAATTCCCGAAAACGAAAAAGGAGAAACAGTAAAAGAGCAAACAAAGTATATTTCTAAAAAAGGGAATAAGATAGGTAAGGGGATTATTGATGTATTGATGATGGTTAAAAAAGCTCGTTTTACGTATTCTGAAAATAACGGTACTTACCTTCCAGGTTATGTTCCAGAAGTCGGCTTTTTAGGAAGAGATAATTTTACTGGAGGACTTGCTCCTAGTTTTGGATTTGTTTTTGGAAGTCAAGTTGATATACGCCAAAGAGCTTTAGAAAATGGATGGTTGGTTTCTAGAGATGCAAATGGTGCCTATTATAACAGAGCCTATGCTCAAACTCATTACAATAAGTTTGATGCAAATATTGAGATAAATCCTGTGCGAGATTTAAAAATTGAATTGATAGCCAATAAGATTTATACGAAAAATATTACTCAACAAATAGATGTTGTTAATGGATTGGGTATAAATGGTGGCCCTGGTTTTTCTGACAATCCAATATCAGAAGTTGGAAACTTTAGTATGAGTTTTAATATGATAAAAACAGCTTTTGGAGAAAATGCTGAAGAAACTTTTCAAGAGTTTAAAGATAATAGAGCCATAATTGCGCAAAGACTAGCAGATGAATCTGGATTGGATGTTTCAGGGTACGGACAAAATAGTCAACAAGTAATGTTACCAGCATTTGTGTCTGCTTATTCTGGTAAAGATGTCTCGTCAGTTAGAACTAGTGCATTTAGAGATGTACCATTGCCAAATTGGACTTTGACGTATAGAGGCCTTATGCGTTTTGGGTTTTTTAAGAAAAACTTTCAAAGTTTTACACTTACTCATGGATATAGATCGTCATATACAATTAATAATTTTACGAATAACTTATTATATAACGAAGCAAATCCAACTGCAACTGATTTAGCTGGAAATTATTTCAATCAAAAACTATTTTCTAATGTCAATGTAGTTGAAGAATTTTCTCCTTTGATAAAAGTGGATTTAAAAATGAAAAACTCCCTTTCTTTAAAGGCCGAATACAGAAAAGATAGAGCTTTAAACCTGAACTTTAATAATAATACTTTGACTGAGATAAGAGGAAAAGAATATGTTGTAGGTGCAGGATATAGAATCAAAGATTTGAAATTGCGCTATAAGTTTGACGGTAAAAAGAACACTCTTAAAGGTGATTTAAATATCAAAGCTGATTTAACATTGCGTGATAATGAAACTTTAATTAGAGATGTAGATGAAGATAATGACCAAATTACAGGTGGACAACGTTTATTTTCACTAAGATTCTTGGCAGATTATGCGATGACAAGAAGTTTGACAGCCTCTTTTTATTACGATCAAAACTCTTCTAAATACGCGGTTTCAACTTCATTCCCTAGGAATTCGTTTAGTGCTGGCTTGATTATTAGATATACTCTAGGAAATTAATTATTCATTTTAAAAGTTATTCCTTTTTGCATTCATCTTTTTTATTAAATTTGTGAGATAACAATACTAATAAAAATGAATTTACCAGAAGAATTAAAATACACCAAAGATCACGAATGGATTCGTATTGATGGCGATGAAGCAACAATTGGAATCACTGAATTTGCTCAAAGTGAACTTGGAGACATTGTTTATGTTGATGTAGATACTTTAGACGAAACTGTTGATAAAGATGAAGTTTTTGGAACAGTTGAGGCTGTTAAAACAGTTTCAGATTTATTTATGCCACTTACTGGAGAAGTAATTGAATTTAATGAAACATTAGAAGATGAACCTGAATTGGTAAATTCGTCTCCTTATGAAGAAGGATGGATGATAAAAATTAAATTTTCTGATGAATCAGAATTAGATAGCCTATTAGATGCTGAAGACTATAAAGCACTTATTGGAGCGTAGTTCGTTTTTTATTTCAATTTTACTAACGTTAATAATTATTTACTTGAGCCTTTCTTCATTGAAAGAATTGAATGTGAAAATTTCAGTTTCCGATAAATTTTTACATTCATTAGCATATTTAGCATTAACATACAGTTGGTTGTTTTCAATAAAAAAATCACATTCAAACAATAAGATAAAAAGTTATATTGGAATAATATTAATTATTTTTGGTATAATTCTTGAAGTTTTACAAAGTAGTATGCCTTTAAATAGACAAGGTGATATTATTGATGTTCTTGCAAATTCTTTAGGAGTTGTATTTGCATTGGTTACATTTAATACTTTGCATAAATATTATAAAGTTATTTAACATATTTTAGTTGCAAAAGTTATTTTAAAATTATTAAATTAGCAATCTATAAAAAATTTTTCAAGATGGAAGTTAAAAAAAGCCCTAAGGCAAACTTAGAAAACCATACAAGATTATTTTGGCAGTTAGGTTTAATATTAACCTTATTGACTGTCTATTTAGGAATTGAACATAAAACTTTTGAAAAAAGTGGTAATGCATTAGCAGTTGTTACTTCTGACCATGAAGAAGAGGAAGAAACAGTAGAAGTTCAAATAGAACAATTAGTTCAACCACCTCCACCTCCAGCAGCGCCTGAAGTGATTGAGATAGTTGAAGATGAAGAAGAAGTAGAAGAAACAATAATTGAAACTACTGAAACTGATGAAGAAGAAAAAGTTGAAGTAGAAGAAATAGTAGAGGTAGAAGAAGAAGAGGTATTTGAAGAAGATGTAGCTTTTGCCGTAATTGAAGATGTGCCAGTATTTCCTGGTTGTAAAGGAACTAAACAGCAAAAGAAAGACTGCTTAAACAAGCAAATGCAAAAACATGTTCAAAGAAAGTTTAACGGAGATTTAGCTGGAGATTTAGGTCTTTCAGGAAAGCAAAAAATTTATATACAATTTAAAATTACAAAAACTGGTGGTATCCAAATTATTGGAGCAAGAGCACCTCACAAGCGTCTTGAAAAAGAAGCTAGAAGAGTTGTAAACTTATTACCTAAAATGATCCCTGGAAAACAAAGAGGTCGCCCAGTAAATGTAACTTATATGTTACCAATTACTTTTAATGTAGAATAATATTATTTAAAAATAGTTAATAATATAAAAGCCTTCGCATTCGCGAAGGCTTTCTTTTTTTGGTATGCTTCTTGTGTTAACATAATTTTAACATCTTAACTCTAACATTATGAAAACAAACACACACACCAACAAATTACAAAAAAGTTCTGGATTATTTTTTCAACTCGGACTTTTACTCACCCTTTTTACAGTTTTTATTGCCGTAGAGCATAAAACTGAATTATTTATTAGCGATGGAAACAATTATGAACCCGAGCCTTATAAGGAATATGCTTTTCATCAATATGAAGAATATAAAGTTGAAGAAACTAAAACTCAGAAAAAAACAAAAACAGTTGAAAAGAAAACCATACTTAATAAACCTAAAGTTGTTGATAACAATGATACTAAAGAAGAATTAAAGCCTCCTTTTGATGATGTTGACAATAAACCTAAAAAATCAAATATTGATTTTACTAACCTTTCAGATGAAAAAGAAGAAGATCCTTTAGATGACGATTCGCATTTAATGATAGATGTTCAAGAAAAACCAATTTATCCTGGCTGTGAAAAAGTAAAAGAAAGCGAACGAAAAGCATGTTTTGAAAAGAAAATTAGAAAATATGTAAGCCGTAAATTTAATGCTGAATTAGCACCTAGGCTTGGGTTGTCTTCTGGTAAGAAAAGAATAGCAGTTGAGTTTTTAATTACAAAAACTGGTGAAATAGAAATTACAAATTCAAGTGCACCACATAAAGCGCTCGAAAAAGAAGGAAGAAGAGTTGTTAGTAAACTACCTAAAATGATTCCTGGAAAACAAAACGGAAAAGAGGTAAATGTCAAATATATAATTCCAATTACTTTTAATGTCGAGTAATTTATTTTAAAACATACAATCCCACTTTCGAGTGGGATTTTTCCTTTTATATTTTGTATTTTCGTATAGTTGATTTGACTCTATGAATTTAGCAAACCATTTAGATTCCACTTATTTAAAAACTGATGAGCAATCAGGTTTATCGAGTATTGATACAAAACAAAAAGTAATTTCACTTGTTGAAGAAGCAATAGAAAACGAATTTAAATTAGTCATGATTCGTTCAAAGTTCATTCCTGTTGCTAAACGTTTAATTGCTGATGCTAAATCTAATGTATCAGTTGGTACAGTTATAGGTTTTCATGAAGGAATTTATAGTGTAGAATCAAAATTAAAAGAAGCAAAATTGGCTATTGAAAGAGGAGTTGATGAATTAGACTATGTAATCAACTATGTAGCATTTATTAAAGGGAATGTTGACTTGGTAGAAAATGAAATTATTCAAGGAACAAAAAAAGGATTGGATAATAATAAAGTTGTCAAATGGATTATTGAAATTGCGGCATTGGACAATAATCAAATTGTTGCAATCACAAAATTGATTAGAAATACAGTAATTGCTAATTTTGGAGAGAAAAATGCTAAAAATGTTTTTGTAAAATCTTCTACAGGTTTTTATAAAACTAAAAATGGAAAACCTAACGGTGCTACTATTGAAGCAATGAAGTTGATTGTTGAGAATGCTAAGCCTTTATATTCTAAGGCTGCAGGAGGAGTTAAAACGTATGATGATGCAGTGAAGATGATTGAAATGGGAGTTGAAAGAATTGGTACTTCATCGGCAAAGAAAATAATTGATGGAGAATTAACCGAAGGATATTAAATTATGAATGAATATTTTGCACACGAAACTGCTGTAATTGATGAAGGTTGTGAGATTGCTGAAGGCACTAAGATTTGGCATTTTAGTCATATTATGCCTAATTGTAAGATTGGTAAAGGATGTAATATTGGTCAGAATGTTGTAGTTTCTCCAGATGTTATTTTAGGCAACAATGTAAAAGTGCAAAACAATGTTTCTATTTATACTGGTGTAATTTGTGAGGATGATGTTTTCCTAGGTCCATCTATGGTTTTTACCAATGTTATTAATCCAAGAAGTGCTATAAAACGCAGAGATGAATTTAAAAAAACGCTCGTAAAAAAAGGAGCAAGTATTGGAGCAAATGCTACCATTGTGTGCGGAAACGATATTGGTGAATATGCTTTTATAGGAGCAGGTGCAGTAGTTACTAAAGAAGTTGACCCTTATGCTTTAGTTGTTGGGAATCCATCGAAACAAATAGGCTGGATAAGCGAATATGGACATCGATTAAATTTTGAAAACGGAGTGGCAGTTTGTCCTGAAAGCGGTGAAAAATATCAATTAATAAACAATAAAGTCACAAAAATTGCGTGATACTACATAGATGAAAAAACTAACAACCTCAATAACTTTACTTTTTTTTATTTTCATTCTTAATGCTCAAGAACAAAAGTATCCTGTTTTTGAAGGATGTGAATCAATAAATAATCAAGAATTACCTGACTGTTTTAAAACCAATGTTTCTAACGCAGTAATTAAAGCCATTGAATTACCAACAATAGTTGAGAAAGATAATTTTGAAGGATTAGTGAATGTAGTTTTTACTATTAATGAAAAAGGTGCTTTTTCGGTGCTATATCTCAATACACCATATCAAGAATTGAAAGATGAAATTTCTAAAATAATTAGTGAATTGCCTGTTGCTGAACCTGCTATGTATAATAATCATGCTATTGAAATGCAGTTTGTTTTACCAATACAATTTCCGTTAAATAAAAATACAGTAGAATATTCATCAGAAATTAAAGAAATAGAAAAGCCAAAAGTGAACGATGATTTTTCTATAACGCAGCAAGATGATGGTTTAAATTTGATAAAACTTGACTCTTTAAAGTTGTTAGAGCATCATAGTCAAATTAATATTCCATATACACATCAATCTTATAGTAATTTGGATTACTATTATAACAAAGTTCAAAATTCACATACGGCTGTAAAACCTTATATATATAGTGAAGCCGAACAATATGTTGATTTAGATGCTCAGAAATCTAGCCTAATGATGCAAAAAGATACTTGGCTTGGAAAAAAGTTTTTTAACGAACATATGTTGCAAGTTCAAGGAAAAGATTATTGGTTTACTTTAGATCCAATTGTTGATTTGCAAGCAGGAAAAGCAGGTGATGTAAATACGTTTAATAATACAAGAGGAATTCAAATTCAAGGTTCGCTAGGAAAGAAATTAAGTTTTTACTCTACCATTTTTGAAAGTCAAGGAAGATTTGCAAAATATGTAAATGATTATGCTGAATCTATTGCTCCAGCAGGTGGGAATCCTGCAATAATTCCAGGTCGAGGAATCGCCAAAGAATTTAAAGACGATGCATATGATTATCCTGTTGCTGAAGGATATTTGTCTTACACACCAAGCAAATTTGTGAACTTACAGTTTGGTCACAGTAAGAATTTTATTGGTGATGGTTACCGCTCAATGCTATTATCTCAAAATGCTTCTCCGTATCCATTTTTTAAAATTAATACGAAGTTTTGGAAAATAAAATACACCAATCTATGGATGTGGTTGCGAGATGTGAGGCCAGAAGTTACTGAAGATGGTGTTTTCAAACAAAAGTTTATGGCTACGCATTATCTGAGTTGGAATGTGTCTAAAAAATTAAATATCGGATTATTCGAGTCTGTAATTTGGGAAAATTCCAATGATAAGGGCTTTGACATAAATTATTTAAACCCAATTATTTTTTATCGTGCTATAGAATTTTCTACTGGCTCAAGAGGAGGAAATGCCTTGGTTGGGTTGACAGCCAAATATCGATTGAATGATAAAATTTCAATATATTCTCAATTATTGATTGATGAATTTACGACAGGACAAATAGCCAAAGGAAACGGTTATTGGGGAAATAAAAGTGGTTTCCAGATTGGCGCAAAATTCAATGATGCATTCAATGTTAAAAATTTGTTTTTACAAGCCGAATACAATACCGCAAGACCTTATACATATTCTCATAATGAACCAGTTTTAAATTACGGACACAACAACCAATCTATGGCGCACCTTTGGGGGTCTAACTTTAATGAATTGATTGGAATTGCTAATTACACCAAAGGAAGATGGTATGGAACTGCTAAGATTGTAAGTGGTAAAAAAGGTTTTGATATTGAAGGTGATGCAGTAAGTTATGGAGGAGATATTTATCAAGATTATTCAGATAGAACTGATGATTTTGGAGTAAAAATTGGACAAGGAAATAAGACTAATATTTTTATTGGAGATTTACAAGTTGGTTACTTATTAAATCCAGCAACGAATTTGAAATTGTTTGGAGGCGTAACTTACCGTAATTTTAATCCTGAAATCATTACTACAAAGTTTGAAAAAACAAACACTACTTGGTTAAATATAGGTTTACGAACAGATATCTTTGATTGGAATTTTGATTTTTAATTTAAAAATTAAAACTATAAGGACTTATGATTTTTCTGGAATGAATATTTTCCTGCTCCAGTAAATAATAATGTAAGACAACCAAAAAGCATAGCCAATGCAGGAGTCATTCCTTCAACAGTGTCATTAATTTTAAAATGTACAAACACTAGTGCAACTAAGAAATTGATGATTAGAACAAAAGAGGCTAATCTAATTTTGTAGCCTAATAAAATAAAAATGCTACCAAAAAATTGTAAGTATACTGAAATAACAGCACATCCTATAGGTAAAGGAAAATTATTCACTTCTAAAAATTTAGAAAATTCTAACATTTTATCCCAACTTACAACATTGTCAATTACTCCATAAAAAAGGCGAAGTCCAATAAAAATCCTAAGTAAAAAAACACCTATAGATTTATTGTTTTCAAAAAATTGTTCTATTTTTTTAAATGTCATTTTTTATCAAAAAACCTTCAAAATCATAAGATTAAGAAGGTTTTTACTTTTTTAATTATATACTATTAATTTTTTATTGGTAATTCTTTTTTAATAGGTTTTGGTTGCACAAAGTCCTCTTCGTTTACCATATCTTTCTTGCCAAGATATGTCCAAGTGATATTATCGGTATACTTTTTAATAGCGCCATTAATATCTTCAAGAGAAATATCATTTACAATATTTGCAAACTCTTCTGCCATTTTCCAATTACCTTTCAAGTCAGCCAATCCTAAGTTTCTAGACTGCGAAGCCATTGTTTCTAACCCCATATAATGAGATGTTAAAAACCCTTGTTTTACATCGGTCAATTCTTTAGCCGAATAACCAACAGTTCTTAATTTGTCAATTTCATCTACCATTACCCTCATAGATTCCTTTGGATTGGTAGTGCTAACATAAATTCCGTTGTAAGGGTTTTCTACAATTCCGCTTGCATAAAATGCCTGAGGAGCATAAGAAAGACCGCGTTTTGTTCTTATTTCTATAAATAAACGATCTCTTAAAATACTCATTGCAATTTGCATAGCAACACCTTCTTTACTATCCATTTTAGGAGCATCCATTTGACCCATTATATAGTTTGTAGCAATATCTCTATCTTCAATTTTGGTGGTTGATAGAACGCCTTCTCTTTTTTCTTCTTTACTTGGCAAAGTACCATCAGCAAGCGAAGCAAAAGACGATTTTATTTTTTCTGAAATATCTTCTTTACTGATGTCTCCAACAACAACAAAAGAAATTCTTTTCTTTCCTATCAAGTTTTTATAATACGATTTGATATCATCTAAAGAAATACCTTGTAAACTTTCTTCACTTCCTGTAGGAAGTTTAGCGTAGTTCTTACCTTTAAAAAAGTTTGCTGCAGCTAGATTTCTTAATTGCGTATCAGGATCGGCAGCATTTTGTTTTACATTGTTGATTAATTGCTCTTTTAATAATGCATATTCAATTTCAGTAAAAGCAGGATTAAGTATTGCATCAGCAAATAAATCCCAAGAAGTATCCCAAAACTGCTTCACACATCTCAAACTTACTTGCCCATAATCATAAGTAGTAGAAGAGCCAATATTGGCACTTATTTTCTCTCTTGCGCTATTAAAAGCAATTTTATCCATGTTTGTTGTTCCGCCAGAAACTGCTAATGATAAAGCAAAATCTTCGATACCTTCTTGCTCTTTGGTATAGTTTGCAGTGCCTCCTTTGATAAACATCTTGGCGCTTACAACTTCTTTTGGTGAGTGTTTTAAAATTACTTTTATTCCTTCCACATTAAATTCTTCAACTGCAGAATTTCCTTGTGCTTGAATAGTTAAAGAAGAAATAAATAGACCTATTAAATAATATATTTTTAAATTTTTCATGATTTTTAAGTTTATTCAGTGATGTATTCTTCTAATGATTCAATTCCCATATTCTCTTTCATTTGTGGTGAAAGTAATAACCCAACTACTTTTGGCTTACCTTGAATATATGTTTCTACATATTTTTTGATATCATCTCTTGTTACTTTTTGAAGATTGGCAACATAATCGGTATAATAATCAATACTTGCAGAAGACCACCAATAAGTGACTGTATGTAAAAATTGAGATGTTTGCTCTTTTCCATAGGCATCTTCAATTGCCAATTTAGTTTTGGCAGTCTCCATTTGCTCGTCAGTAAAATAATCATCAGAATTCCATTGTGCAATATGCTCTTCAAGTTTTGCCATTGCTTCTTTTATTTTAGTAGGATTTGGAACTAAAAATAGTTGAATAGGACCAACATATTTATTAGTTGAATATCCTAAGTTTACTTGATACGCCAATCCGCTATCAATCATTTCTTGTTGAAATTTTGATGAATTTTGAGAAAGTATATATGAAAATACATCTGCAGCATAAGTAGAAGGTATGTCACTTCTTGTGTCTGGTCCATGCCAACTTATTAAAGAGATTGGTGTTGTTGCATTTTCATTTTCAGTAATAAAATAGGTTGACTTTTCTAAAGGTTTGAATTCCGGAATTGGATATTTTTCAAAAGGATCAAATTCTGAACGCTTCCAATCTCCATAAATCGCTTCTACTTTTTTTAACACATCTTCATGCTTTACATTTCCAGCAACAACAATTAGTGAATTGTTTGGATGATAAAATTTAGCCTGAATTTCTTTCATTTTTTCAGGTGTGGCATTTAAAATCACATCGTGATCACCTATCACATTTTTTCTACTGTATAAATCACCCCACATTTTGTGGTTACTGTCTTGAAGTAAGAAAAAAACAGGGTTTGATTCTGCTCTTTGAAATTCTCCATCAACAACAGGATTTTCATTAATCATTTCTTGTTTTAAGAATAAAGGGTAACGAATTGCTGAATTCATAAATTCAAGACCTTCATTTAATTTTTCAGAACTTAAAGTCACAAAATAATTTACTCTTTCACCAGAAGTTGTACCGTTAAAAGAAATACCTAACTCGTTTACACGTTCAAGATATGCTTCTTGTGAAGGGATGTCTTTATTTGCTTTAAAGAACATGTGTTCGTATAAATGCGAGAGTCCATCAAACTCTGGAGATTCGGTATAACCTCCATTTCTTACAGTAATTTCAATAGTTGCCAAAGGCACGGTATTGTCTTCGATAGTTAATACTTCTAGTCCGTTATCAAGAGTTTCTAAAAAGAAATTGTCAGGTAATTTCTTTTGAGAAAACATAACTAATGGACAAATTAAAAGAAGTAAAATTGTTGATTTCAGTTTCATCATAATTTTAGTTTTAAGATTTAATTTTTTGATTAGTAAAATGAGGAGAGCCAATTTACAAAATATTTAAACTTAAAAGTTAAATGAAATGTTAAAGTATAAAACCAAAAAAACCTTCAAAATCATAAGATTAAGAAGGTTTTCGTACTGAAGGCGGGACTTGAACCCGCACGCCCAAAAAGAGCACAGGATTTTAAGTCCGGCGTGTCTACCAATTCCACCACTTCAGCATATTGGTATATTGTTTAAGGCAATAGAGCGAAAGACGGGATTTGAACCCGCGACCCTCACCTTGGCAAGGTGATGCTCTACCCCTGAGCTACTTTCGCAGTCATTATTTTAATGAACATCCATTTAGCATTTAAATGGGTGGCAAATTTAAAACATTTCTATAAAATCCAAAGCTTTTTTTGAAAAATTATTTTTTATAACATAAACACTCTTTTTTGGATGGTTATTACATAAGAATCAAATATCTTTGCACTATCAAAAATAAATTTTTTTAGTACTTGAATACGCTTACAAAAAAAATGACATTTTCAACAGCACTGAGTGATTTTAAGCAACTTACCAAAGTTGGACTTTCTTTGAGTGTTGTTTTTTCTTCTATTGCTGGATATTTATTGGCAGTTGAAACTGTCGATTTTAAAATATTAGCCATACTAACTATTGGAGGTTATTTTATGGTTGGTGCATCAAATGCATTTAATCAAGTTATCGAGAAAGAAACGGATGCCTTGATGAAAAGGACCATGAATAGACCTTTGCCAACAGGAAGAATGTCGGTAAATACTGCTCTGACTATTGCAATTATATTTACAATTTTGGGTATTGCAATGTTGTATTATATCAACCCAAAATGTGCTTTGTTTGGCGCTATTTCAATATTCTTATACACTTGCGCTTACACACCTTTAAAAGCGGTAACTCCATTAACAGTTTTTGTTGGTGCTATTCCAGGTGCCATCCCTTTTATGTTAGGATGGGTAGCAGCAACAAATGATTTTTCAATTGAGCCTGGAACTTTATTTCTAATACAGTTTTTTTGGCAATTTCCGCATTTTTGGGCTATAGGTTGGTTACAATTTGATGAGTATAAAAAAGCAGGATTTAATATGCTACCTATGGGAAAGAAAGATAAAGGAGCTATTAAACAAATAATTTTATACACTGTTGTGATGATTATTGTATCTATTTTACCAGTGTTTAAACAAACTGGTGAGTTTTGGATTTATCCAATTACAGCAATAACAATATTTTTATTGGGTGCTTTGATGTTGTATTATGGAATAAAATTGTATAAACATCAAACAGATAAAATTGCAAGACAATTAATGCTTTCAAGTGTATTGTATATTACACTCATTCAAATCATCTACGTGGTAGATAAATTTTTACACTAAATGACAAATCAAGGATTAGAACAAGAATATAAAACAGCCAAACAAAAATCTGCTAAACCAATGTTATGGGTTTCGATGATAAGTATGTCGATGATGTTTATTGGCTTGGTAAGTGCTTATATAGTGAGTAGTAAACGAGATGATTGGGTATCTTTTGATTTACCGCCAGCATTATATACAAGTACAGTATTAATTTTGCTGAGTAGCATTACTTTTTTCTTGGCTCAAAAAAGTATCAGTAAAAATAAAAGAGAACAAACAACGCTGTTTTTATTATTAACCCTTTTATTTGGTATTGGGTTTGCTTATTTTCAAGTTCAAGGATTCTATGAATTGAAAGAAGCAGGGATTTATTTTGCTGGAAAAGGAAGTTTAGTTTCCTCTTCTATGCTTATTGTTATTTCTTTTGCCCACTTATTGCATGTTTTTGCAGGCTTTATCGTTTTGTTGACAGTTATTTATAATCATTTTAAAAAACGCTACAATGCTACGGAAATGCTTGGTTTAGAGTTAGGTGCAATCTTTTGGCATTTTGTAGATATATTATGGATATTACTCTTTTTATTTTTCTATTTTATAAGATGATAATATTTTGTAAATTTGACCGGTTAAAAAACTAAAAAAACTTTATATTTTTTATGGAAGCAACTGTTGCTACTAAAGAACACCATTCTTGGGCAGACGATAAGACTGAAAAGAAGCCTTTTGGCGCAAGTTATGGTAAAATGATGATGTGGTTTTTCATCATGTCAGATGCACTTACTTTTTCTGGATTTATTGCTGCATATGGTTTAATGCGTTTCAAGTTTATTGAAACTTGGCCAATTGCCGATGAGGTGTTTACACACATACCGTTTATTCATGGAGAATTTCCAATGTACTATGTTGCGTTTATGACGTTTGTACTTATTTTCTCTTCAGTTACTATGGTACTGGCTGTTGATGCAGGTCATCAAATGAAAAAAAATAAAGTTGCTTGGTATATGTTTGCAACAATTCTTGGTGGTGCAGTTTTCGTAGGCTCGCAAGCTTGGGAGTGGAAAACTTTTATCAATGGTTCTTATGGAGCAGTTGAAATGCATGACGGAAAAATTATTCAGTTTGTAGATGGTTCTGGTCATCAAGTGGCATTAGAGAGTTTTGTAACAGCACATGAAGGAGAAAGAAAGCAACATGCAAGAAAAAATGGATTGTGGTTTGTTAAGGAAGGGTCTTTACCTGTTTTCACGATGGATGAAGTGATGGAAGGATTCAAAAAGCACCCAGAGTTATCCATAAGAACTGAAAAAATTGACGCTTCAGTAAAGCAGAAAGAAGTGCTTTCAAGAGCAGATGCTATGAAGTACTTGGCTGAAGGAAAGCAAGTAGTAAAAGGAGCAAACCTTAAAGTAAACGAATATGGTAATACTTTATTTGCCGATTTCTTTTTCTTCATTACTGGTTTCCACGGCTTCCACGTATTCTCTGGAATTGTATTTAATATCATTATTTTCTTTAATGTAATTATAGGTACATATGAGAAGAGAAAGAATTATGAAATGGTAGAAAAAGTTGGATTGTATTGGCACTTTGTCGATTTAGTTTGGGTATTTGTATTTACATTCTTCTACTTAGTTTAATAAAAAAATAAAAGATTAAAATGGCACACGGCGCACACGAATCTCATACAGCATTAATTTGGAAAGTATTTGGATTTTTATCTTTGGTAACTGTTGTTGAAGTTGCTTTAGGAATTATTAAACCAGCATCATTACACCTTACTAGTTTTTTAGGAACTAGTCCTTTAAACTGGATATTTATTATATTAACATTAGTTAAGGCTTATGGAATTACTTGGTATTTCATGCATATGATTGATGAACAAAAATGGTTTAGAAGATCTGTTGTTTGGACAACAGTGTTTTTAATATGTTACTTAACTGTAATTTTACTGGTTGAAGGTGATTATTTACACGAAGTATTAACTCCATATATTAAATGGGATTATTAGAATAAAATAAAATATAAAATTAAGGTGGATTTATCCACCTTTTTTTGATTTACATATATGCAAAAGAAAAAGTTTTTAGTCCTTTTTAGCCTTTTTATCGTTCCTCTAATATTTTATATTTTCTTGTCTAAGGGTATTTGGCATTATTCAAATTTACCTATTTTGACAGAGAATGTTGAAAATATAAAAGGAGATGAAACTTTTGAAAATCACTATTCTGTAGTCGCTTTTTTGGGAGAAGATTTGAATAAATCCAAGAATGCTTTATTTAATTTAAATGAAGTGATTTATAAAGATTATTACAAGAGTTTATATTTTCAAACAGTAATAATATTACCTAAAGGAACTGAAAAAGAAGTTGTAAAATTAAAAGAAAGGCTGGGAACTTATACTGATGCAAGCAAATGGAAATTTGTATTTGCTTCAAAGGAAGATTTAGTTGCTATTTTTAATAGTTTTGATACACCTTATAAACTTGATGATAATTATGCTTCAAATTATACGTTTATAATTGATAGAGAATTAAGACTAAGAGGCAGGAAAGATGATGAAGATACTATTGATGGTAAGTTATATGGTTATGACATGACCTCAGTTGCTGACCTTAGAAATAAGATGAAGGATGATATTGATATTATATATTATCAATTAGGAAAATCTATGGAGAAAGAACAAAGACGTAAAAGAAAAGTCTAAAAGATTATGAAGAACAAATCCTATATAGGTATATCGTTTATTATTTTATTGTTTGGTATTTATACAGTTCCAAAAGTAGTTGCTTATTTCTCAAAGCCCAAATTAGCAAAGTTTAATAAGGTTCCAGAATTTGAATTTATAAATCAAAAAGGTGATATTATTACTAATGATAGTTATAAGGGGAAAGTATATGTTGTCGAATTTTTCTTTACTACATGCCCTACAATTTGTCCTATTATGAATACTGAAATGGTAGGAATCCAAAATGAATTTTTTGGCAATCCTAATTTTGGAATTGCTTCTTTTTCAATCAACCCAAATTATGATACGTCTGAAATTTTGGAAGATTATGCTAAAAAGTATGAAATTTCAAGTCCTAATTGGCATTTATTGTCAGGAAAGCCTCAAGAGACTGTTTATGATTTAGCAAAAAATGGATTTAAATTATATGCTGGAGTTGGTTCAGATGAAGTTGGAGGCTTTGAGCATTCAGGATTATTTGCATTGATTGATAAAGATGGATATATCCGTTCTAGATATGATGAAAATGGAAATCCTATTATGTATTATAGAGCGTTGAAAGAACATGAGTTCAACAATCAAATAAATGAATTGAAACAAGATATTAAGTTGCTTTTAAAAGAATAATGAAAACAGCAAGAGAAAAGAAATATAATAGAATAAGTTTAGTGCTTTCAATTATACTACCATTAGTTGTAGCACTTTTATTTAAAGTGAAAATAGATGTAGAATTGCCTATTTTTTTACCGCCTATTTATGCTTCTATAAATGCTTTAACGGCGATTATTTTAGTGTTAGCATTAGTTGCTATTAAAAAAGGAAATCGAAAATTGCATGAACAATTAAACACTTTAGCCATAACATTATCTGTTGTTTTTTTGATTATGTATGTTCTATATCATATGACTTCAGATTCTACAAAGTTTGGAGGCGAAGGAATGGAAAAGACGATTTATCTTATTGTACTTATAAGTCATATTATACTGTCAATTGCTGTAATTCCATTTGTACTGATTACTTATTTTCGAGCAAGATTAGGTAAATTTAAACAGCATAAAAAAATTGCTAGATATACTTTTCCTCTTTGGTTGTATGTTGCTGTTACTGGTGTCATAGTTTATTTAATGATCTCTCCTTATTATAACTACTAATGAAACAACTTATATTTTTCATATTGGTCTTATCAACTGTGTCTATAAACGCACAGTGTGCAATGTGTAAGGCTGTTGCCGAAAATGGTGATGCAGAAATGGCTGAAGGATTGAATGCTGGAATCATGTTTTTAATGGCCTTTCCTTATATTTTAGTTGGTGGAGTTTTGTTTTTAATCTATAGATACAAAACCAAAAAGAAAAATTAACATTTTAATAAGACTTAGATTTTGTAACAAATTGTAGTTTTACTCGTCTTATCAATACAAATTTTGACTAAAAAAACTTAAAAAATATTTATGAGAACAAGAATTCTTATAGTTTTAGTATGTATAGCAACGATTTCTGTAACTGCTCAAACTAAAAAATGGTCACTTCAAGAATGCGTGGATCACGCAGTTGAAAACAACATATCGGTAAAGCAAGGAGAAAATTCATTATTGCTAAATGAGCAAGACATTAAAGCTGCTAAAGGTGCTTTTTTGCCTTCAGTTAGTGCAAATGTTAGACAAGGATTAAATTTAGGTAATGTTGAATTATTCCCTGGATCATTTGTTGATAGAACAAGTAATAGTACAAATATTGGTGTTAGTGTTTCAGAAACACTTTTTAATGGATTTAGAAATAAAAATTCATTTAAACAGTCTCAACTAATTTTAGAAAGAAACGAATTGGATTTGGCTAGAATTAAAGATGACATTTCCTTAAATATTGTTACTGGATATTTGAATATACTTTTTAATAAAGAAAATTTAGAAACAGCCAAATTACAATATAAATTTTCTGAGAAGCAATTAGAACAAGTTAAAGAATTGGTAGATGCTGGTGTTCAGCCACAAGCAAATATTAATGATGTACAAGCAACACTAAGTAGTGATTTGCAAAAAATTACTGTTGCAGAAAATAATTTGGATTTAGCAAAATTAACCTTATCTCAATTACTTCAAGTACCATTTGAAGGTTTTGATGTACAATCTATTAACGTAAACGTTCCTTCAGAAGCCCTTTTATATGATGATGTTAATCCGATTTTAGATTATGCATTTAATAATAGAAACGAAATCAAAATTGCTGAAAAAAATATTGAAAATGCAAAGTTAAGTACTGAAATTTCAAAAAGTGGATTTATGCCTACAGTAACTTTAGGGTATGGTTTTGGTACAAATGTGTTTTTCTCAAATCTAACTAGTGATGCAGCATTTTTCAATCAATTGAATGATAATAAAAGTCATGGATTTAATTTGAATGCAAGTATTCCAATTTTTTCAAGAAATCAAAATAAAACATCAGTTGCAAAAGCTAAAATTCAAGAAGAAAATTCTCAATTGAACTTAGAACAAGCAAAACTAAATTTAGAAGCAACTATACAACGTGCATTTACCGATGCTAAAGCAGCCTATAGAACTTATGAAGCTTCAAAAGTTTCTTCAGAAGCTCAAAAACTTTCTTTTGGTAATTCGCAAGAAAGATATAATATAGGTTCAATGAATGCATTTGATTTAGAACAGGCTAGAATACGTTTATTTAATGCAGAATCTGCATTGATTAATGCCAAATATGATTTTATTTTCAAAACTAAAGTTTTAGATTTCTATTTAGGAAAATCAATAACAGTTGAATAAATAAAACATTTATAAGAATAATTTAAGCATCCAATATTTCAATATATTGGATGCTTTGTTTTTATAGAATTGCGCGTATCTTTGTTTTACAATGGCACTAATACTTAACATAGAAACTGCTACCAAAAATTGTTCTGTTTCACTTGCTGAAAACGGAAAAGTTATCGGCATTATAGAATTAAATGATGGTAATTATTCACATGCCGAAAAACTGCATGTATTTATTGATCAAGTAATGACTCAATCTGATAGATCTTTATCGGAATTAGAGGCGATTGCTGTGAGCAAAGGTCCTGGTTCTTATACAGGGCTTAGAATAGGTGTTTCATCTGTCAAAGGGTTTTGTTACACACTTAATATTCCTTTGATCTCTGTTGATACTTTAGAATCACTTTCTAGACAAGTTGAAAATGAAGAAGGGTATATTATTCCAATGCTAGATGCTCGTAGAATGGAAGTGTATAGCGCAGTTTTCGACACAACGCATCATCAAATAAGAGAAATTAAAGCAGAGGTTTTAGATGCAAATTCTTTTAAAGAATATTTAGATAAAAATAAAGTTTATTTTATTGGAGATGGTGTTTCAAAAACCAAAGATATTATTGAGCATCATAATACAATCTTCATAGAACACAAATTACCATCAGCAAATGAGATGGCAGTATTGTCTTTTGATAAATTTCAAAAAAAAATCTTTGAGAATACAGCCTATTTTGAACCGTTTTATCTCAAAGATTTTGTGGTAACTCGCTCTAAAAAGAAATAGTTATTCTTTTAAAGACTTTAATGTTTTTATAAGTTGCTCTGGACTCATTCTAGTTTTGTAATCTGGATTTACATATTCAAATAATATTTTTCCATTAGTATCTAGAACAAATAATGATGGAACAGGAAGCACTTCTGAATTTTTGTCGTCAGAATGTTTTAAAAGCATATTGCTATATTTTTCAGGTGCTTTAAATGCAATTCCCATTACTTTGATTAAACTTGCATCGCCATCAGAATATAATTTATAAGACAATTTATTTTTAGTAACAGATTTATTCAATTTTGAAGGTGCATCTGGACTTATTCCAATGATTTGATATCCTAATTTTTTAATTTCTTCATTTGATTGACCTACTGCTGCCAAATGTCTATTACAATAAGGACACCATCCTCCACGATAAAAGAGAAGTACTGTCGGTTTTTCTTTTGCAACTTTTAGAATTGAATTTTTTTGACCTTCAAGGGAAGTAACTTCTATATTTGGAATTTGCTCTCCAATTTTTATAGGTGTTACATCCTCAGCGTTTTCTGCTACTTGTGCAAATGTTGTTAATGAAAATAAGATAACTGAAAATGATACTATGAATTTTTTCATGAGTTTTTTGATTTAATATTTTTAAAGTTTTTCAGTCTTTAAATAAATCAAACCTTACAAGATTTAGTTAGTAATTTTTAAAACCCTATTAAGTTCTCTGCCATAGCCTTTTATTTTTATTTTGTCTTTGTAGAAGTCTGCTATTACAAAGGCAGTTGAATCTTTTGTTTGGACCATTCCTTTGAGAGTTAAATAATGAACACCATTTTTAAAAACATAATCACCTTTATGTTTGTGTCCGTTCATAAATATTTTTACATGCTTATTTTTTTCAATAAGCGCATATAATTCTTTAGTGTTCCATAAGTTTCCATTATTTATTGGTAACAGTGGGAAATGACAATATAAACCTACATATTGATTGTTTTTCTTTGCGATTTCTAATTCATTTTCAATCCATTCAAATTGCTCTTGACTCAATCCACCATTATAAACTTTGGCATACGGCAAAGAATCGTTTGCTATTTCATTAAAATAATTTTGTGTTTCTTGTTGTTTTAAAGAATCAAAAGTGCCATAGTAACTTAAATCAGTACCATCTAAAAAAAGAAACTTCCAATTGTTTTTGTCGATGCTATAATACCGTTTTTTTAAGTTTAGTTTTTCTAAAACAATTGGTTTTAAACTATCGGCGACATCAAAATCGTGGTTTCCAAGCACATGATAAGAGTTAGAAATTAATTTATTCCAAGTAGGAACGAGGCTGTCAAAACTTGTAATGTCTTGGTTGATAAAATCTCCTAGATGGACAGTAAATGCTAATTCGTGCTTGTTTAATTCATTTACTGCTTCTTTGAGTCGTTGAGGTGCTTTTTTATAATAATTATTTCTTTCAGCATCACATTCACAATATTGACAATCGGCAATGATTCCAACTGAAAAATCGTTATTATTTTCAGTTTTAGAACAACTTAAGATTGTAAATAAAAGCAACGAATAAAAAGTGATTTTTTTCACTGTTTTAGTATTAAATATACAATAATACTAGCGCAATAATTGCCGGAACTCCTTGCACATAAAACAATCTAATTTTTTTCGTAGAGTAGGCGCCATAGATCCCTGCGATAATTACACAGGTCAAAAAGAAACTCGCTATAGCTATATTTTGCCATACTATTGACCAAACTAAACCTGCAGAAAGAAAACCATTATACAAGCCTTGATTGGCTGCTAAAACTTTTGTTTCTTCAGCAAATTCTTTGCTTTTCAATCCAAATGTTTTGATACCTTTTGGTTTGGTCCACAAGAACATTTCTAATACTAAAAAATAGGCATGTAAAAATGCTACGAGTGCGATAAAAATGATTTGTAAAGTAGTCATGATTAGTAGTGTTTTTTTATTTGATTAATGGCTTTTCTTGTTTCTGTTTGTGGTAATTGGCAAGAACCATTCACACAAATATAAATGAAAGTTTTGTCTTTAACATAACGATCTTTCATTAACGGAATAGTACTTTCATTAATTGAACCAGCAATTAACTTATTTGGAATATATTCTTTGTTTATTTCTTCTAACTTTTCAAGAGCATCTTTTCCTGAGATCGCAACTTCATAATAATCACCAACATAGTTTGACATAACATCAAGCCAATTTGAGTAACTAGACGGATACTTTATAGCATCTTCTTTAACGTTATTCAACATTTGTTTGCTAGTTGTTAAGTAGTGTGAATTGGAATAATAATGCCCTAGTTTTAATAAGTTCTTTGCCATTATTGAATTTGATGCCGGAATTACATTGTCGTGAATCTCCATTTTGCGAGCAATTAATCGTTCATCTTCATCGGAAGTGAAGAAAAATAAACTGCTTTTTGTGTCGTAGAAATGATCGAAAGTATAATCTGTCAATTGTTTAGCATTCGTAAGCCACTTTTCATTAAGCGTTGCTTCGTATAAAGAAATTAGCGCATCAATTAGCGTAGCATAATCCTCTAAGTAACCATTGATAGTGCTTTTCCCATTTTTATAGTTGTGGTTTAAACCTCCATCTTCTCTTAACTGATTGTTGAGTAAAAAGTTTGCGTTTTTTATAGCGATTTCTAAATGATGGTTATTGTCAAATACACGATAAGCCTCAACATAGCCCTTTAACATCAATGCATTCCATGATGTTAATGTTTTATCGTCTAGTCTTGGACGTTCTTTTTTGCTTCGCTCTTTAAAAAGAGTTTTTTTCCAATTTTTTATGGTGTCTTTTAATTCTGATAATGGTATATCGTGCTTTTTTGAAAACTGTTCATCGCTTTTATTTCTGATAAGTACATAGTTTTCTTTTTCCCAAAATCCGTACGAATTGACATTGTAATAGTCTTTAAATAACTTGTAATCGTCTTTTAAAATCTCTTTCAGTTCTTCTTTAGTCCATACATAAAAAGCACCTTCTTCCAATTCTCCTTCTGGTGTGTTGCTATCGGCATCTAAAGAAGAATAAAAAGCAAAATCAGGATTCATTAATTCGAGCTCAACAAATTTCAGTGTTTCTTCAACTATTTCTTTGTAGAGTTCATTTTTGGTTGCCAAATACGCATTGGAATATAAACTCACTAATTGACCATTGTCATAGAGCATTTTTTCAAAATGAGGCACATGCCATTTCTCATCTACCGAATAACGCGCAAATCCACCACCAACTTGATCATAAATACCACCATAAGCCATTTGAGTTAAGGTTGTATTAGTAAAATCAAAAATCTTTTCATTATTAGTTTGAAAAGCATAGCGCAATAAAAATTCATAATTCGTTGGCATTGGGAATTTAGGCGCAAAATTATTTCCTCCCAACTTATAATCTATTCGTTTTTCCCAGTTTTCAATGGCTTGTTCTTGCGCTTCTTTATTGAAGTTTGCAGCATTAGTATTTTTAATAATTATATCTGAATTTTGAACTCCTTCGGTTAAATTTTCGGCATATTCAATTGCTTTTTCAGGTTTGGTTCTATATAATTCAGAAAGTTGCTCTAATATATTTATCCAGTTCTTTTTCGGAAAGTAGGTTCCCCCATAAATAGGTCTTCCATCAGGAAGTGTGATACAGTTTAGAGGCCATCCTCCTTGTCCAGTCATTAATTGAACCGCATTCATATAGACTTGGTCAATATCTGGACGCTCTTCTCTATCAATTTTTATATTAATAAAATTGTCATTCATTACTTGTGCAACTTCAACATCCTCGAAACTCTCGTGTTCCATTACATGACACCAATGACAAGCAGCATAACCAATAGAAATAATGATAAGTTTATTTTGTTCTTTAGCAAGTTCAAGTGTCTCTTTATTCCAAGGTTTCCAATTTACAGGATTGTGCGCATGTTGTAATAAATATGGACTTGTTTCATTGATTAGATCATTAGTATAAGTGTGTTTTGTCATTTCGTTTTTGGTTTGACTTTTACAACTTGCCAAGAATAATAAAAGTAGTAGAAAAGTTGTGAAAGCGCGAAGCATAAGGTTATTTTTTCAAAGATAGTGAAAGATAAGTTCGTCGAAGTAGTAAAAGAGTATGATTTGAAGTAAAATATAAAGTCAATTAATAAAAGATAATGAAATAAAAAAAGCGTTTAGAATTTTCTAAACGCTTTTAAAGATTTATAAAATGAAATTTATTTTACTTCAAATGTAATTTTTACATTTACTCTAAACTCTGCAACTTCACCATCTTTTACAACGGCACTTTGTGATTGTACAAATACCGATTTTATTTCTTTTACACTTTTTGAAGCGTGTGCAACTGCTTTTTTGGTAGCATCTTCCCAGCTTTTGTTGGAGTTAGACATTACTTCGATTACTTTCATTACTGCCATAACATATATTTTTAAGGTTATTTACTCAATAAAGATACCAAAAAATATACTATTTAGAAAGTAGAATTAACTTAAAACGGCTTTAATTCTTTTAACAGCCTCTCTAAGATTTTCTTCCGAAGCTGCATAAGAAATTCGAATGCAAGTTGGAGCACCAAAGGCATCACCTGTTACTGTTGCAACATTTGCTTCTTCTAATAATAGCATAGAGAAATCTGACGCATTATTTATTTGGTGTCCTTTGATAGTTTTTCCGAAATAAGAAGAAATATCAGGGAAAACATAAAAAGCACCTTTAGGAATATTCACCTCAAAACCATTTATTTCTTTCAGTAATTTTATCATCATGTCTCTGCGGTTACGAAATTCCTTCACCATATAGTGAATGTTCGAAACAGGTTCCGTTAATGCCGTGATGGTAGCACGTTGTGCAATACAATTGGCACCAGAAGTAATTTGACCCTGCATTTTATTACACGCTTTAGCAATCCATTTTGGAGCACCAATATATCCAATCCTCCATCCAGTCATAGCAAATGCTTTTGCAACACCGTTTACTGTAATTGTTCTGTCATACATGCTTGGTATTCTTGCAAAACTAAAATGTTTAACTCCATAATTGATGTGCTCATATATTTCATCGGAAAGGATGAAAATGTTTGGATGTTTCTCAAGGACTTTTGCCAATGCTCTATATTCAGTTTCAGTGTAAATCGAGCCACTTGGATTGTTTGGAGAATTAAAGAAAATCATTTTCGTTTTTGGAGTAATGGCATTCTCTAATTGCTCTGGTGTAATTTTGAAATTTGTTTTTATTGTTGATGGAATTTCAACAAATTTTGCCTCACATAAGGTTGCAATGGCTGAATAACTTACCCAATATGGCGCAGGTAACAATACTTCATCTCCAGGATTTAGTAATACTTGTGCTACATTAGCTATTGATTGTTTTGCACCTGTAGAAACTACCACTTGATTTGGTGTGTATTCTAATTTATTATCGCGCTTGAATTTTAAGCAAACGGCTTCTCTTAATTCTAAATACCCATTTACAGATGTGTAAGAATTATAATTTTCTTGAATGGCTTTAATAGCCGCTTCTTTGATATATTCAGGCGTGTTAAAATCTGGTTCTCCTAAACTTAAACTGATAATATCTTTTCCTTCTTGTTTTAGTTGTCTAGCCTTAGCAGCCATTGCCAATGTTGCAGAAATTGGTAAGCTTTTTATTCTGTCAGTAAGGAAATTCATGAAGTAAAATTTTAAGGTGTAAATATATAAAAAAAGGCAAAAAATTTAATTTTTGCCAGTTAAATACTTTTGAATTTTTTTTATGCGAACGCTGGTTTTTTTCCGAGTTCACTTAATTGTTTATAATGCTCAATAATTGCTCTTCGCATTGTTTTATATTCATTGTAAGGTAAACTGAATTCTTGAGCAGTTTCCTTGACAATTTTCGCTAATTTCTTATAGTGTATGTGGCTAATATTTGAAAACAAATGATGCTCTACTTGATAATTCAATCCGCCAGTAAAAAATCTAACTAACCAATTTTTTGGTGCAAAATTCGAAGTTGTATATAACTGATGAATTGCCCATGTATTTTTCATTGTTCCACTTTCGTCAGGAGTTGGCATTTCAGTATTTGGCATTACATGAGCTAATTGAAAAATAACACTCAATATAATTCCTGCAGTATAATGCATGATAAAGAAACCAATTAATACTTGCCACCAAGCGTAACCAACTACTAATGGTAATACAATCCAAATAGCATAATACACAATTTTTCCAATGATAAGTTTTGTCCATTGTGTAGCAGGATTTGGAAACTTACCATAAGATAATTTACGCTTTAAATATTGGTATGTTTGTTTGAAATCGGTTGTAATTGCCCAATTTAACGTTAATAATCCATATAAAAAGAATGAGTAGTACTTTTGATATTTATGTATCCAAGACCATTTTGCATGTTTTGAAAAACGGATAATTCTTCCGGCATCAATATCTTCATCATGCCCTTGAATATTGGTATAGGTATGGTGTAATACATTATGTTGTACTTTCCAATTATAGTCATTTCCGGCAAGTATATAAATACTACTTCCCATTAATTTATTAACCCATTTCTTACTAGAAAACGATTCATGGTTAGCATCATGCATAACATTCATTCCTACTCCAGCCATTCCAACTCCCATAGTAATCATACATAATATAAGTGTCCAAGTAGGTAAAGTTAATGTAAGAACGAGTACTAATGGTACTATAAGCAAAGAGAACATAAAAACTGCTTTAAGGTATAATTTCCAATTACCAGTTTTTTTAAGATTGTTTTCCTTGAAGTAATTATTTACTTTTTTATTTAAGGTTTTGAAGAACTTCGCCTTATCTATCCTAGAAAATCTTATTGTTTGCATTCGTGTTGTTTTTGGCAAAATTAATGGATTTTTTTACATATTGACTTTTTAACGCATCAAAATTCTAATTATTACTGTTTACAATGTATTTTTGTAGCGAAAATTTATCTTGTGAAAATTATTAAAAAATACTTTCCTGACCTTTCTCCAATCCAGATTTCTCAGTTTGAACAATTAGAAGATTTATATAAAGAATGGAATTCTCAAATCAATGTAATTTCAAGAAAAGATATTGACGAATTATATATCCGTCATGTCTTACATTCTTTAGGAATTGCTAAAGTTCAAGAATTTGAACCTAACTCTAAAGTTTTGGATATTGGAACTGGAGGAGGATTTCCAGGAATTCCATTGGCTATATTATTTCCCGAATCAAGTTTTTATTTAGTAGATTCAATCGGAAAAAAAATAAAAGTGGTGAATGAAGTGGCTAAAGCGTTGAATTTAGAAAACTTGAAAGCCGAACATCAAAGAGCCGAAAAAGTTAAAGATGAATTTGATTTTATTGTTAGTAGAGCAGTGACTAATATGAATGATTTTGTAAAGTGGACGAAGAAAAAAATAAGAAAGAAATCGAATCACAAATTACCAAACGGAATTTTATATCTCAAAGGTGGTGACTTGACCGAGGAATTAATCGCTTTCCCAAAAGCAACGATTTATGACTTACCAAGTTTTTTTGAAGAGGAGTTCTTTGAAACTAAAAAAGTGGTACATATTCCGTTGAAGTATAAACCTTGATATCATAAAAAAAGCCCAAATCTTTGATTTGGGCTTTCAAGTTTTTTAAATATTAGTTGTTAGAATGAAGTTGATAAGTTAATAGTAAGTCCAGTGTTTTCTGGTACAAATCTACAAACTCCTCCAACACATATTAGTCCTCCTCTTTGACGACCATAATTTAATGCAACTCTACTTGCTCCTTTTGTATAACTTCCTCCAATATTGTAAAAGTGAACTTGATCATCTTTTACGTCATTCCCATAGTTATAGGAATCATTTACATAAAAAGACAAAGATTTTGATGCACTATATTCTAAAGTTGCTCCAGCCCAATTTTTATTATCATCTTTTGTCCATAGGTGTTGTAATTCAAATCGCATAGACTTTCCTTTTCCAATTTTTTTAGTTGCTTCACCAACCAAAATATTAGATTTAATATCTCCTTGAACACCTAGAGGTCCACCAAGAGTAACACCCTTGTCAATAATTGTATTAATATAAGTGAAAATACCACTCCAATTTTTAGACATTTTCTTTCTTACTTCAACATTAAAATCTCTATTTAATCTGCTTCCAAATTTTAAAAATTCTGCATCATAAGTTGAATTATTTTGATCGAATGTTGCATCTAGTAAAGACCAATATGAGAAATTTGCCGAAACTTTAGTTCCATATTTTCCTCCAAGAGGAGTGCCTTTATTTATTTTGTAAAACAAATCAAACTGTCCTCCAATTTCTCCTGCTTGACCTGCGAAATTTTGAATATATAAAAATGGTTGTGCTTGATAAAGGTAGATATTTGCTAATGTATAATCTTGTTGTTTGGTCAATGCAGGAACATAATTTACATTTAACATATTGAAGTTATTATTTCCAGGAACAGAAAATGCTCTTTCGGCAAAAGAACCCATATTTTCAGTTCTTCTTAATGTTCCAGTAATTCCTAAACCTTTTTTAGAATACCCAAGCGTTACTAACAAAGCATTTCCGTCGAAGTATTCACCCTCAATAATTTGAGGAACTCCAACAGATGCTGGTGTATAAGTAACATCTTTTCCTTTGATAGAATATTCAGCACTTGTATAAAATTTCCCAAAGTCAACATCAAACCTAGCGGAATAAGAATTTATCATATTTGGAAAGTCGGTTTGGTCAAAATTTGCATTTTGTGGAATAAAATCTTCATTTTTACCAACATAACTAAATCCGAAATTAAAAGAACTTACACCTTCAATATTCAATGAGTTTGCCAAATCAATATTAGTATCAAAACCAAAAATTTCACTTTCAGATGTTTCAAATCCAATTCTTGGTTGTCCGTAAAGTGCTGTGAAATCTAAATAATCAGTAGGTCTATAATTAATTTTACCACCTCGCAAGGCGTTGTTTAGCCCAAGTTGACGCTCTTCAAATGCTCTTAATAATAATCCACTACCAAATTGCTCATAAAAATGTCCAGCAGTAATATCTAGTTTGTCGTTTTTGAAGTTGGCATAATACATAGCCAAATCTGTTCCTTTATATCCTGTATAATAGTTTAATAACGGTAATGGCTCAAAACTTTCTGCTTGTATTCCAACCGTAAAGTTTTTAAGAAAATTATAATCTAGTTTGATATAAGAATTGGCTCTAAAAGGCTCATCTTCTAATGGAAAATTAGGGTCGCTAAATTCACCTAACTTTTTATCGTTGGTGTACCATTGTGAATTAACTTCAACACTTCCGCTGAGGTTATCCAAAAATTGTTTGAAAGTTGATTGATTATCTTCAGTTGAATTTTCTTCTTGACTTATTCCAACAATAGATATTGAAAGAAAAAGTAATAATAGACTTTTCTTCATGAGATTTTTTTGATTAGTAGTATAAAAATTAAATTATGAGTGTTTCTTTAATTCCTCGTATAGTTCATCTTCTTCTCCAGCATTTTGATATCCTGAATGACGATACACTATTTTTCCATCTTTTATGATAAGAGTTACAGGAACTGTTGGAGCGCCTAATGCTCTTTGAAGATCTTTGTTGCTATCTAGTAAAATATCATATTCCCAGCCTTTACCATTTACAAGAGGTTTTACACGTTTCAATGTTCTTGTATCATCGGTAGAAATAGCATATAATTTTACGCCTGTTTCTTCTTGCCAATCTTCATATACTTCACTTATGGCGTCTAATTCGTTTTTACATGGTCCACACCAAGTTGCCCAAAGTGAAACAATAATTAAATCATTTTCTTTGGCTATTGTTGGCAAATCTGTAGTTTCACCATCTAGTGTTTTAAGAGTTGTTGTAGGAATTTCTTGTGCGTTTAAAGAAATAGATAAAAAAAGTAGGGTTGTAAGGGCAATTAACTGTTTCATTGTTATAAATTGTTGTTTTTAACATAAAAAATTTAGCAATAATAATCAATTTATTATTAAAAGTTTGTAATTATGTTATATATTCGACGTCAAAAAATTAAACTATAACCAAAAATTACACCAAAAATGAAAACATTTAACTTTTTAAAATCGCTTGTCTTAGCGATTACAACAGTAGCATTTTTATCTTGTGGAGGCTCTGATGGAGGAGGAAGCGGAGGAAGTGGTTCTGGTTCAGGTTCAGGCTCTGGCTCAGGTTCTGGCTCGGGAATTACTCCAATTACTTCTATCACTATTACTGCTAATGCTAGTACAATTGAACTTGGCGAGTCTATTGCCTTTATGGTTAGCGATAGTAACAATGCAAATAAAACGGCATTGTCAAAAATATTTGTAGATGGAGAAGAGTTGAATAGTAGCGTTTTTACACCTACACTAGTTGGAACTTATGAAGTATATGCTACTTTTGAAACTTTTACAAGTGCAACTATTACAATTACTGTGAATCAAGCAACAGTTAACGTTGTAATTGTTGGGGCTGATAATTATACGGTTCTTCCTGGAGAAACCATTACTTTCTCAGCTTATGCTAACGGAAGTACTAATGTAACGGATGATGCTGTTTATTATATAGATGGAAATGAAATTACAGGAAATCAATTTACATCTAGTGAAAGAGGATCTTTTTCTGTTACGGCTTCTTATGAAAGTGTTACAAGTAACCCAATTACTGTTGCTGCAGGTTATGTACAAAAAGTATTGGTTGAAGATTTTACTGGTACTTGGTGTGGTTACTGCCCAAGAGTTGGTTATGCTTTAGAACAGGCAGAAACTCAAAGTGATGATATCTATGGTGTTGCTGTTCATAACGGAAGTTCAAACCCAATGACGTATGAGTTTGAAGCCCTTATGAGAGCTCAATTTAATTTTAGCGGTTTTCCTACAGGAAGAATTAATAGATCATCTACTTGGAATAATGATTCAAGTCCAAATGAACCATTAGCAGCAAGAGGCGCAAATGGAACTTTAGGATTGGGTCTAGACACTTCATTGAATGGTACTGCAATTACGATTGATGTAAAAGTGGGTTATATTGCTGCAACGAGCGATATGAAATTAGTCGTAGTTTTAGTAGAAGATGGCAAAATATATCCTCAAGTAAGTTATTATAATAATGATTCTAGTAGCCCTTGGTATGGCGCTGGAAATCCAATAAATGATTATGTACATAATAATATTTTAAGAAAAGCATTTACGAATATTTTAGGAGATGCTATTCCTAATGGTGTTGCAGGCGGTGAATATACACAAACACTTAATGTGCAAATGCCTTCAAATGTTGAAGATAATACTAAATTACAAGTAATTGCTTTTGTAGTTGATAATGATGGAAACGCTATTAACGCAATGCGTGTTGATCTTGGAGATAGTCAAGACTATCAATAAAGATATTTAAAATATAAAGTAAAAAAGGCTCGAAATATTTCGAGCCTTTTTTTATTGCACAATAATTTTAGTTTTGTAAACAGTGTTTTTATTCTTCAATTCCATTATATAAATACCAGAACTTAAATCAATTGGAATTTCAAGAAGTGTATCAGTTACAGTTATATTCTTTTGTAATATTTTTTGACCTGTTACTGTATAGATGCTAGCATTTATATTGCTATCAATATCAGAGTTTGTCTTTACACTTATTGTGTTTGTTACTGGGTTTTTAAGAAGTTTAAAAACATTGGTGTTTATTATTTCTGGTGTATTTAATACTGCAGATACAATTTCATTCCAAGCAAAGTCTACGTTATCATCGGTTAATTGTACATGAGGTTCATTATTTGTTGGCATATACCAAGCATCAAAAGGTGTAGTGTTATCAACATCTCTTCCTGTTATTAGATTTGTAGGTGTGTGAAACCAATCAATTTGATTATTGTTTATTTTTAATCCCATTGCACTCACAGTTGGAATAAAGTTGAAATAATCAATAGTTAAAGCAGCAAAGAAAGCATCGATTGTAGGGTCATTTTGATCTTCAAAGTCTGTGGCAAGTGATACCAAATCAAACAAGCCTCCAGGAGCAGCATCAATACCATCAGTATAAGAAAATGCTCTTGATTCAGCATCGGCATAAATATCACAAAAACATAAAAACGGCGCATCAATCCATATATCATCAACCACAATTTCTTGTTCTTTATAGGGCGTGAGCCAAACATCAAAATAAGCATCAGTTAAAAAAGCAACATTGGCAATATAAGCATCTAAGACTTTATCTCCTGGCTCAACATCACTACCATCTTGGTGTTGATAAGGATTTCCTTCTCCGCTACCGTTTATGATTGATATCTTTCGCAAGTTCTCAGGATAGCCAGAATTTGTAAGTTCATTTAAATTTTCATAAAATATATTTTTGAACGGATGAGCAATTGGTAATGTTAAACTAGTATTGAATTCTGCTATTTCTCCATTGGCTAAATGTGGTTCAAATTGGTCAGTTAGCATTTGTCTTGCTGCTGCAGATTTTAACATACCATCAACAACAGGCCTTAAAGATTCTAAACTAAAATCTCCAACCCAAGTATCTAATCCATAGGCTAAATAATTAAAGAGATGTTGAAATCCAATAGGAACATTTGCTCCATGATGAGGTGCATCAAATGACAGCCATAATCTTGTATTATGATTCAATGACTCTGCTTCCATATAATTTAATGCATATCTTGAAATAAGTCCGCCCATACTTGGTCCAATTATTACATTTTCTTCTGCGCCTACTCTGTCGGGATGTGTGTTTAAAATATCAATAAGTTTAACTAAGAGCATAGCATTACGCTCAATAAAGTCTGCGCCACCGTCAATGGACACAACATTGCTATCTATGGTTTGATCATAAGTTGGAAAGTTCAAAATAACAATATCGAAGCCTTCTGATTTTACTAAATCTCCTAAATTTTCTGTAGTTCCTCCATCATCAAAATTTAATAATTGGTAAATAGCGTCAATATTTCTTGTGTCTCCTGGATCAAAACCATCGACCAAAAAAATAGGCTTGTCAAGAACTCCATCACTGCTAAGTTGGATTTCGTATTCTCCAGTTCCAGCAAAAGAATTCGCTCCTGAATAGTCCGATAAATCGGCTATATACTCACCTGAAGTAAAAGTTTCTATGGTTCTATTAAAAAGCGAGTTTAAATCGGTATTAGAATATTCAATTTTTATCGTTGAAGAAGTTTGATATACTGTACTATCAATTAATTCTATTTTTGTTGTAATAGTTTTTTTTCCAATAGTTGCGTAATTTATTGTATTGATTTTATCAACTTGTATTTCTATAAAACCATTACCATCATCAAAGTTTACTTGAATGTTTTTAATTGATTTGCTAGTAGTGTTAATTAAAAAATCATTAGTAATTACAAAACTAGTTTGCAAACCTTTACTTCTTGTTTTTAATGGTGTAGCAATGACAAGTGTATACTGATTAAAAATAGGAGTTGTAGTATCTTTTCTTTCAATTTCTCCTTGACTATTTTTAAAGACCAATCCATTTTCAATAGCTTCTTTTTTTATGGTTTCTACTTCGGCTAAAACAATAGGAATAGGAATAATTTTAGCGCTTGCTTTGCTTTTTATTTCTGATAATGGCTCTAATTTATTTTCTAAATCTCCATTTTTTAAAGTTTTGTAGGCTTGGAAAAATAAATGAGTGTTTAAAGAATTATCATTAAAAAAATCGACATCATACATAGACTCAAATAAGAAGGAAGTTTCCATTCCAGTAGTGTCAAATTTAGCTAGTTGTTTGCTTTGAGAAAATGTAGTGATAAATGTTAAAAGTAGCGTGCCGAAAAGTAATTTTAATTTCATTTTAGTAAGTTAATTTGGAGTAAGATACAGTTTTTGTAAAACAAAAAAAAGTCGCAACTAAACTTGTTACGACTTTTAAAGAATTTTTTATTTCAAATAAATTATCCTAAAAAAGGATATTTATAATCTTGTGGTGTTACAAATGTTTCTTTGATTAATCTAACCGAAGTCCATCTTAATAGATTTTGAGCAGATCCTGCTTTGTCATTTGTTCCTGATGCTCTTGCGCCACCAAATGGTTGCTGACCTACAACTGCACCTGTTGGTTTGTCATTGATATAAAAGTTTCCTGCAGCATTTTCTAATGCTTTAGACGCTTTTTCAACTATATATCTATCGGTAGAGAAAATGGCTCCAGTCAGCGCATATTCTGTAGACTCATCAACCAATTTTAATGAATTTTCCCACTCTGCATCTTCATATACATATATTGTCATTACAGGTCCAAATAACTCTGTACACATTGTTGCATATTTTGGAGAATCACTAACAATAACAGTTGGCTCTATAAAATAACCTACAGATTTATCATGATTACCACCAATAATAATTTCTGCTTCTGAATCAGATTTTGCTGCATCAATATATTTTGCAATTTTATCAAATGAGCCTTCATGTATTACTGCATTTATAAAGTTGCTCGGATCTTCAGGAGATCCCATTTTTAATTCAGAAGTTTGAGCAATTAAGTGTTTCTTTACATCAGCCCAAATTGAAGCAGGAATATATGCTCTAGAAGCCGCAGAACATTTTTGTCCTTGATATTCAAATGCACCTCTAGTAATTGCTGTTGCAACTTGTAATGGGTTGGCTGAATTATGTGCCCAAATGAAATCTTTTCCACCAGTTTCTCCAACTATTCTTGGATACGTCTTGTATTTTTCAATATTGTTTCCAATTTGTTTCCATAAGTGTTTGAATACATGAGTTGAGCCTGTAAAATGTAGTCCAGAGAAATCTGCAGATGATAATACTGTATCGGTAATCATAACAGGATCACCATAGACAACATTAATTACACCATCAGGTAAACCTGCTTCTTTAAATAAATCAACAATCACTTGCGCAGAGTATGCTTGATGGTCAGATGGTTTCCAAACAACAACATTACCCATCAATGCTGCTGATGCAGGTAAATTAGCCGCAATAGAAGTAAAGTTAAAAGGTGTGATTGCATACACAAAACCTTCTAATGGTCTATATTCAACTCTATTCCATATTCCAGGAGCAGATTCAGGCTGATCTTTAAAAATATCAGTCATATATTGTACATTGAAACGGAAAAAATCAATCATTTCACAAGCAGCATCAATTTCTGCTTGATGTACATTTTTAGATTGTGCAATCATTGTTGCAGCATTCATCTTGGCTCTATAAGGTCCAGCCAATAATTCAGCAGCTTTTAAGAAAATTGAAGCTCTTTCCGTCCAACTTACGCTTGACCATGCTTCTCTTGCTGCTAATGCAGTTGAAATTGCTTTTTCAACATGTGATTTGTCTGCTGTGTGATATTGACCAACTATATGTTTATGGTCATGAGGAGGTGTAACATTTTTAGTGTTTCCTGTACGAACTTCTTCGCCATTTATATGCATTGGAATATCTGTATTGCTGTTGTACATAGACTTGTACATTGCTAATAATTCTTCTCTTTCAGTTGATCCAGGAACATATCCTTTCACAGGTTCGTTTTTTGCTATAGGTACGTTAAAAAATCCTCTTGCCATTTTGTATGTTTTTAATTCTTAATCGACTAATTTTGAAGTTGCAAAGTTACAATTTTTTTAATTGATTTTTTATCTTTAATTATCCTAAACTAATATTATAATATGTGCACAGTTTCTTACCTTCCATTGAAAAATGATGGGTTTATTTTGACTTCTAGTAGAGATGTACCTTACGCACGTAAAAGTGCATTGGAGCCTCAAAAATATATTGAAGATGATGTTGAAATGTATTATCCAAAAGATGGTGAAGCTGGAGGAACTTGGATTGGAACAAGTTCTAAAAACAGATTGATTTGTCTACTCAACGGTGGATTCGTTTATCATACATCTAGATCTGTGTATATAAAAAGTCGAGGATTGATAGTTAAAGAATTGTTGAAAGTTGATGATATTAAAATTGGCTTAGAGAATATTGATTTAAATGGTGTTGAACAATTTACCTTAACTATTGTAGATTGGAATGACGAACTCCAATTAATTGAATTTGTTTGGGACGGAAAGAAAAAACATTTAAAGAAAATGAAGCAAGAACCACATATTTGGTCTTCTTCAACTTTATATGATGATGAGATAAAAAAACTAAGAGAAGAATGGTTTAGTAATTGGCAACACGCTAATGATTTTACTCAAGAAAATATTCTAAGTTTTCATAAGACCGCAGGTGTTGGAGATAAACGAATTGATGTAATGATGGATAGAAAGTTAGGTGGAACAGTTAGTATTACTTCTATTAAAAAAGAAGGGAAATCTTTAAAAACTGAATATCAGGCAATTCGTTAAAGTGCAAATGTTAAAAATGATATTGCAACAAAAAATATTGATGAAAGAATTAAAAATATAACATTCAATAACCAATATTTGATTATTGTTTTAAAACGATTTTGTTTATAGAAATTCCTTAAAGATTTATATAAATAAAACAAAAAGACCAGAATAAAAATAGTTATAACCCATCCAGAATCCATATTAATAAATCTATTTAAAACAACAAAAAACAAGAGTAATAAGAAAAAGACTGTTTGAACATTGAAGACAAATACCAAATGTTCAGTATAGTTTAATTTTTTTCTTATGTAGAGCAGAGAAAGAAACAAAGTAAAGATAGGAAGCATAAAAAATAATGCTACCGATATTTTTGAAACAATATCATCATAATAGGATTGCCTAAAACTTTCATCTTCTTTGAATTTATTAAAATCTTGTGCTTTTTTATAGTAGAAAATATTCCATCTTGTTTTTTCATAGTTTAGTGCTTCAAGAGCTTCAATAGGCGTAGAATCAGGATTGTCTTTGTCATATTTCATAAATTCGCTCACTTTTTTAGAATTTTTATTTCCTATAAGTCCAGTGAACATTTGATCCTCGAAAGATTGCTTAGTATTTTTGGGAGGAGAGTAGTCTATATTCAAATTTTCAAATTGTTCTTCAGTATAAGTAGTAAAAACATCTTTGAGTTTTGATAGTTTTTGAATTTCATTCCAATCTTGCGTGTTTTTTTCACCATCGGTAACTAATACAACAATATCGGTAATTGCTTTTTCAAAGTATTTTTGATACAAACTGTCTTTTTCTGCTTTGGTTATAGTAGAATCTTTAAGTTGTAGAATTAAATTAGAATTTTGTAATGTAGAGTCAACCAATGATTTGATGAAATTACTATTCTTATTAAATGCAATTTCTTTTTTAGACAACTGTTTGTTTTCGATTGAATCAATTTGAGTATTTGAGTCGATAACTAAACTGTTATTTAGATTGGTAATAATACTATCTTTTTTTAGGTTTTCTTCCGAATCATTATTAATAAAATCTTTTTCTGTTTCAATTGTTTCTTCTTTTTTTGTGTTATCTGAAATTTTATATTCATCAATTGCTGCAAATAAACCTTGAACTAAAAAAAACAAAATGGTTACATGTAGGTATAATTGAAAAGGATTTACATACTTTCTACGTTTACCTTCTATATAATCTTTTGATACTTTTCCAGGTTTAAAGATTAAAGGAAAAAAAGTTTTAAAAAAACGTGAATCAAATGAGAAAAATCCGGCGAAAAATTCAGAAACAAATTGCTTAATACTGAGCGGTAATTCGTCATTTACCTGTCCACAGTTAGAACAAAAATTATCACTTGTAGATATTGGTTGACTACAATTTAAACATTCTATTCCTTTTTTATTTTTATTAAAGCGAGTAGTAGATTTCACTGAGTTTGATAGTTATTCAAGACTCACTAAAATTACTATAAATATTTTAATAGAGAAAAGTTTTAGTTTAAGATTCTCGTAACCATCAATTGAAATGACGGGATATGAACTTTGAAATTTTTGGTACTAGTGAAATTAACCATTTCGTAAAACCCTTTCATAGCACCAATAGGTGAAGTTAATAAGCAACTTGATTGATATGTGTGTTTTTGAGTAGGTTTTAATACTGGTTTCTCACCAACAACACCAGCGCCCACAACTATTTCAGTATTATTAAGTGAATCGAAAATTTTCCAATGTCTATTTAGTAATTGAACAGAATCATTACTGTTATTTTCGATAGTAATCTGATAATTAAATGCATAATAAAGCCTGTTATCGTGATGGTGAGTACCTACGAATTTTGTTTCTACCGAAATTTTGATACCATTTGTTACTTGTTGTATCATAGCAGTTTATCTTCACTTTATGTGAGGCAAAGATAAGAAATTTAACAATAAGAAATGTTAATTTTGAATATTCTCAGAATTTCCTTGTCCATATCCAATAATTGTATCATATCTAGCGCCAAATTTATGGTAATATACTAATACTGAATATTCGTTTTCAGTTTGATAAAATGAACCGTCAATATCATGATTACTCATGTTGTTATTTTCATCAATTGTGACATATTGATAATTATAAAACCCTTGTTTTAATAAGATATCTACTTCGTAAAGTTTAGTTTCGTTATTGTAGATAAGTTCATTTGAGGTGTCATTTCTCCAATTATTAAAACTCCCATTGACATAGATTTTCTTGCCTGCTAAGTCTTCGAGACTTTCTAAAGTGAATTTTACTAAAGTGTAATCGGCATCTAAATTTGGATTATCTCCTTGAGCATTTCGAATGACAAAACCTCCATTTATATCGGGATAAAAAGTGTAGGGCTGGTCAATTCTTTCAACATTAGTATATAAAACAGTATGATATAACTTATCGCCAGATTCTACTCGAGCAATATTTATGCTTGGACTTCGTAAAACTTTACTATCAAAATTGTGAAATTCATTTCCAGCCCAAAAATTCATTTTATCAGTATACTTATAAATCATTTGAGAGCCTCTAAAAAATTGAGGTTCAAGATTGGTAATTGCAGTATTCCAATCATTATTTTGCTTTAATACTGTTTTAATTTCTAGTTTTGGATTATTAATCAAAAGATTGGGATGGTTTATAATAAATTGCACACTTTGTTGCTCATTGGTTGTTGATATATCTCTACTTCTGTGAACCGAAACACCCACATCAACACTTGGTTCATATATGACAAAACGTCTTGTAAATAGAATATCGTCATCATCATTAAAAACCGATATTTTATAATTTCCACTGATTAATATTTTGGTATTTCTGTTTGGAAACACAACAGAATAATGTGTGTAAAATTGTAGTGTATTGATTGAATTTTCAAAACTTCGAAATCTATCTTCATCATAACCTTTTATAAATTCTCTTGTTGACAGTTCTGATGGTTGCCAATCATAGGTAAAATGTTCAATTTTGTAATAGTATTCTTGTTGACTAGCCTCTAAATCATCAAATGAAAAAATAAAAGATTCATTAAGTTTTATAATTGGAGCGTAATTGTTTGATTTAGTTGGTCTTAAAATGATAGTTTTGAAATTTTCTGGTTCAATAATATCTTTACTTTCTTGAGAATAAGTAATTTGAAAAACCAGTAAAAAAATTATTATAAAAATACTTCTCATAATTATATTGATATATGATTATCACAATATTCAAAACTTATGCCAAATGTAATTATTCTTTATTACATATGATTGTAAAACTCTTATTATTTAGAATAAATATAAATAAAGTCTAAATAAGATTATAAATAAGCATAAATTATACTATAAAATGGAAAATCGTTAAATTTGCATCGCTTTTAAAAAGAATATTTAATTCAAATTTAAAATATGTCAAAAGACATCCGAATCAAGAAAGGGTTAGACATTAAATTGCAAGGCGAAGCAGAGAAAACTCTTACCAATGCTGTAGCCAGTAATGTATACTCATTACTACCCGTAGATTTTCACGGAATCACTCCTAAACTTATTGCAAAAGTTGGCGCTAAAGTAAAAACTGGAGAGCCTATTTTTTATAATAAAGAAGTTGATTCAATGAACTTCGTTTCTCCAATAAGTGGAGAAGTTATTGAAGTTTCTCGTGGAGAAAAAAGAAGAATCACTGGTATTAAAATCCAGGCAGCTAAAGAGCAAACTTATACAGAACATGGAACTTTTGACCTTTCTTCAGCTGATGCTGAAAAGGTTAAAAATCATTTATTAGTTTCAGGTTGTTGGCCTTTCATTAAACAAAGACCTTATGATGTGATTGCAAATCCAACTAAAAGTCCTAAAGCGATTTTTATTTCTGGTTATGCAAGTGCTCCGTTAACCGCTTGTTATGACTTTGTATTGCAAGGTAAAGAAGCAGAGTTACAGGCTGCAGTTACTGCTCTAGGCAAATTAACAGAAGGAAGTGTTCATGTTTCAGTAGGTGCTAAATCGAGTAATCCGCTTGCAGGATTAAACGGAATTGTACTTCATAAAGTATCAGGACCGCATCCTTCAGGAAATGTAGGGACTCAAATAGCAAAGATTGATCCAATAAATAAAGGAGAGACAATTTGGACAATATCGCCACAAGATTTAGTAATCATAGGCGAATTATTATTGACTGGAAAGTTTAATGCTGAAAGAATTGTTGCTGTTGGTGGATCGGTTGTTAAAAACCCTAAGTATTATAAAACGAAGATTGGTGCCGAAGTAGCGTCAATGATTTATGATGCAGGAGTTGATAGTGATAACTTTAGAGTAATAAGTGGTAACGTATTGACTGGACGTGCTGTTAAACCAGATGGATTTTTAGGGTATTATGATAATACAGTAACACTTATTCCTGAAGGAAATGATTATGAATTATTTGGTTGGAATAAACCAGTATTCAATAAAATATCTAATAGTCGTGCGTTGACTTTTTCTTGGTTAACTCCAAATAAAAAATACGATTTAGATACCAATACTAATGGTGAGCATAGAGCTTTTGTATTGACAGGTAAATATGAAGAGGTTTTTCCTTTAGATATTTACCCAATGCAATTGATGAAAGCATGTATGTATGGAGATTTAGATGAAATGGAAGCTTTAGGAATGTATGAAGTTGCACCAGAAGATTTTGCTTTGACAGAGTTTGTATGTGTTTCTAAACAACCACATCAAGAGATTATTAGAAAAGGGTTGGATTTAATGCTTAAAGAGATAGGATAGATATGGCTTTAAAAGATAAATTACACGATTTGAAAATGAAATATGCTGGTACTAAAATGTCACCAGTATTTAATGCTTTTCATACATTTTTATACGCGCCAAATGAGACAACTCATTCAGGATCACATATTCGTGGTGCAGATGATTTAAAGAGAACAATGAACACTGTTATTATGGCATTGGTTCCTTGTTTAATTTTTGGAATGTTTAACGCTGGTTATCAACATCATCTTGCTACTGGAGAAATCAATTCTGTTACTGGAGGTTTTTTTAGCGCTGAGTTTTGGAGTTCTTCAAACTTTTGGGTAGGATTTGCTAAGGTTTTACCATTAGTAATTGTTTCTTATGTTGTTGGTCTTGCAGTAGAAATGTTTTTTGCTGCTAAGAATGGACACGAAGTAGAAGAAGGATATCTGGTTACTGGAATGTTAGTTCCATTAATTGTACCAATTGATATTCCATTATGGATGCTTTCTGTAGCAGTTATTTTTGGAGTTGTACTTGGAAAAGAAGTTTTTGGAGGAACAGGAATGAATATATTAAATCCAGCCTTGTTAATTCGTGCATTTTTATTCTTCGCCTATCCAACATGGATGAGTGGAGATAAGGTATGGGTGCATGGAGCAGTTGAAAGAACAAATGAAATTGCAGCAGGTTCAAATGCTGATGCTATTTCAGGAGAAACTTTATTAGGTTATTACGCAAAATTTGGACAAGAATTGAAGTATAAAGCAGCAGATGGCATAACAGAAATTACAACTACATATGGAGATAGAGCTAATGAGTTATACTCAATTTGGGATATGTTCTACGGATTTATTCCAGGTTCGGTTGGAGAAACTTCAACATTATTAATATTAATTGGAGCCTTATTCTTGATTTTCTCTAAAATTGGAAGTTGGAGAATTATGTTGTCAGCTGCTTTAGGAGCATTAGCAATGGGATTAATTTTCAATTTCGTTGTGGATTCTGGATGGATTACTGAAAGTAGTAAGTTCTATGGATTGATGAGTACAACTTATTGGCATCATTTAATTATTGGTGGTTTTGCATTTGGAGCAGTATATATGGCTACTGATCCTGTTACTGCATCACAAACCAATAAAGGAAAATGGATTTATGGATTTTTAATCGGATTTATTTCAATTTTGATTAGAGTATTTAATCCTGCATATCCAGAAGGAGTAATGTTAGCAATTCTATTGATGAATGTATTTGCTCCAACTATTGACCATTATGTGGTTCAAGGAAATGTGAAAAGAAGAATGAAACGTCTAAAAGCAAAAACTGCATAACGATGGAAAAAAGAACAGATAAAAACTCATATACAATACTATTTGCAATAATGATGGTATTAGTTGTAGGTGCTATACTGGCTTTCTTAGCATCAGCATTGAAACCTAATATTGATGAGAATAAACGTTTTGAAAAACAACAAAACATTTTATATGCAATGGGAATCAATGATAATGATGAGAAGAGTGTTGCATTTATTCCTACCGATAAGGTTGAAGAAATGTTTACAAAATATATCAAGAAGCAATTAGTAGTAAATGGAGACAAAGCGGAAGAATACAAGGATGCATATTTAATTGATATTAAAAAAGAAGCTGCTAAAGCAAAAGATGCTTCTTACACTAGAAAATTACCATTATTTGTTGGTGAGAAAGACGGTGAAGAATATTATATCGTACCAATGCGTGGAAAAGGATTATGGGATGCAGTTTGGGGGTATATTGCTTTAGATAAAAACTTAATCGTAAAAGGAGTGTTTTTTGATCATAAAGGTGAGACTCCTGGATTGGGAGCAAATATTAATCAACGTTTCTTTATGGATGATTTTGCAGGTGAGCATATTGTTGATGGAACTACCTTTAAAGGTATTGCCATTGCCAAAGGAAATGCTGATCCAAAAAACATTGACAAAACGGATTTTGAGGTAGATGCGATTGCAGGAGCAACAATTACAGGTGATGGACTATCAGCAATGATAAAGAAAGACTTGAAAATGTATATGCCTTATTTACAAACTTTAAAAAATTAATTACATGGGACTTTTATCAAAAAAAGACGCACAATTAATAACTGATCCATTAGCAGATAACAATCCAATTACTATTCAAGTATTAGGTATTTGTTCGGCTTTAGCAATTACTGCTGAGTTAAAAGCATCAATTGTAATGTCAATTGCAGTATTGTTTGTACTTGGAGTTGGAAACGTAGTTGTTTCTTTAATGAGAAATATTATACCTTCTAAAATTAGAATTATTGTACAATTAATTGTTGTTGCAACATTGGTAATTATTGTAGATTTAGTACTAAAAGCATTTGCTTACGAATTGAGTAAAACACTTTCAGTATTCGTTGGGTTGATTATTACCAACTGTATTATTATGGGACGTTTCGAGGCTTTTGCATTGGCAAATGGACCTTGGAAATCTTTCCTTGACGGAATTGGAAATTCTTTTGGATATGCAGTAATCTTAATTATTGTAGGTTTCTTTAGAGAATTGTTAGGTTCTGGAACATTATTAGGCATTCCTGTTTTAGGAGATCCTATTGAGAAAACTGGTGTATATGCTTTTGGATATGAAAATAATGGTTTTATGTTATTGGCACCTATGGCATTGATAACTGTTGGAATTATTATTTGGGTTCAAAGAACTAGAAATACAGATTTAGTAGAAGATTAATAAGAAAAATGTCATCCTGAGTTTATCGAAGGATTTCATCAAAATATAAAATATGGAACATTTAGAATTATTTTTTAAATCAATATTTATAGACAATATGGTATTTGCTACATTCTTAGGAATGTGTTCTTACCTTGCTGTATCTAAAAAAGTATCAACTGCAGTTGGTCTTGGAGCAGCTGTAATTTTTGTAATGGCCATTACAGTGCCATTGAACTGGTTGCTTGATACTTACATCTTACAAGATGGTGCATTGGCTTGGTTAGGTGAAGAATATGCTTCTTATGATTTAAGCTTCTTATCATTTATTATGTTCATTGCTACTATTGCAACTATGGTACAATTAGTAGAAATAATAGTTGAGAAATTTTCTCCAGCATTATATAATTCTTTAGGTATTTTCTTACCGTTAATTGCTGTAAACTGTGCTATTTTAGGTGGTTCATTATTCATGCAATCAAGAGAAATTGAAACTTTAGGATTGGCATTTAACTACGGAGTAAGTTCTGGGATTGGATGGTTTTTAGCGATTTTAGCAATTGCAGCTATCCGTGAAAAAATTAGATATTCAAATGTGCCTCCAGCTTTGAGAGGATTAGGAATTACATTTATTATTACAGGATTAATGGCGATTGGTTTTATGAGTTTTGGAGGAATGTTAACTGGTGGAGATGATGAGGAGAAACCTCAAACAACAATTGAGGCGATAAATAAACAAGAAAAAGAATTAGATAACACTATTAAAGGAACAAAATAGATGATATTAGCAGCAAGTACAGTCGGAACAATTATGGTAACAATCGTTGCCTTTTTAGTGCTTACATTGGCATTAGTTGGACTTTTATTATTTGTAAAACAAAAACTTTCTCCTTCAGGTCCCGTTAAAATTATGATTAACGGAGAGCGTGAAATTGAAGTTGGATCAGGAGATTCTTTATTATCTACACTTGGAAATAATAAGATTTTCTTACCATCTGCTTGTGGTGGAGGTGGAACTTGTATTCAATGTGAATGTCACGTATTAGAAGGTGGTGGTGAAGCATTACCTACTGAGACACCACACTTTTCTAGAAAAGAATTACAACACGGAGCAAGATTGGCTTGTCAAGTGAAAGTAAAACAAGATATGGAAATCACCATTCCAGAGGAGGTATTTGGAATTAAGAAATGGGAAGCCACAGTTGTAAGAAACTATAACGTAGCATCATTTATTAAAGAATTTGTGGTTGAGATTCCAGAAGATATGGGATATAAAGCAGGAGGATATATTCAGATTGAAATTCCACCTTGTGAAATTAAATATTCAGAAATGGATATTACTGCACACCCAGAGGAACATGAAACTCCAGATAAATTCCAGACGGAATGGGATAAATTTGGACTGTGGCCACTTGTAATGAAAAATAATGAAACTGTTGAGCGTGCATATTCTATGGCTTCTTACCCTGCAGAAGGAAGAGAAATTATGTTAAATGTACGTATTGCAACTCCACCATGGGATAGAGCAAAGAATGGATGGATGGATGTAAATCCTGGTGTTGCTTCTTCATATATATTTAATCAAAAGCCTGGAGATAAAGTTATTATTTCTGGACCTTATGGAGAGTTCTTTATCAATGAAAGTGAAAGTGAAATGTTATATGTAGGTGGTGGAGCAGGAATGGCACCAATGCGTTCTCATCTTTATCATTTATTCAAAACATTAAAAACTGGACGTAAAGTTTCTTATTGGTATGGTGGACGTTCTAAACGTGAATTATTCTACTTAGAACATTTTGAAGCCTTAGAAAGAGATTTCCCTAATTTTAAATTTTACTTAGCATTGTCTGAACCATTAGAAGAAGATAACTGGAAAGTAAAAGAAAATATTGATGCTCCTGGAGATGGATTTGTAGGGTTTATTCACAATTGTGTGATTGAAAATTATTTAAATCATCATGAGTCACCAGAAGATATCGAATTATATTTTTGTGGACCACCATTGATGAATCAAGCAGTTCAGAAAATGGGTGAAGACTTTGGTATTCCAGATGAGCATATTAGATTTGATGATTTTGGAGGATAAACCCCAAATTATAAAACTAAAAAACCAACACATTGTGTTGGTTTTTTAGTTTAGATATATTTTTCTAAAGAACTTAATCATCTTTATTTTCTTTTTTATGTTTTTGATAACCCATATAAAGCCTTACACCCAATCTTGCGAAAAGGATAATAGCAATAACCATAATAATGTTAAAACCATCCATTAATTGTTTTCGTTTAATCGTTTGTCAATGGCATCTAAGATTTTTGTAGCATTTTTATGATAGAGATCAACAAATAATAAGTGGTTTTTTCCTGCCAATAAATGATTAGCTGCAACACGATTTTTATAATCCTGACTCATATAATACAATTTCATTTCGTCAGTCAATTTTCCTTGCGTGAAATCGACAAACCAAGACTTGGTTTTATAATGGTTTAGATTATTGAAAACTTCATCTTTTATAAACAGATTGCTATCATCAATCAATTTTAAAATAGTACCATAAAATTGATTAATGCCTTCTACTAAAGTATCTTTTTTAATTGTATTTTGATTGGTGTATTTTTGAAATAAATCACGTCCTTTTGTTTGTGCAATAAATGGCTTGTAAATTGTCAGAAGCCCTCGACAATCTAAACAATTTTCAATATTTTCAAGTGTAATTTCATTGTTTATTACTTTTTGCGAAATCTCGCCATGTTTTTTATAATATTTAATAATACCATGTGCAATTAAAGTATCACGTTCTAAATCGGTTTTTATGGTACTTAGGATATTATTAAATTCGTTTTGACTTTGTTTTTGCTGATTCCAGTTATTAATATACAGCGCAATTAAAATACCTATTACTACCAATAAAATTTCTCCTATTGCATATAGCAGATATTTACTAAAACGATTTTCAGAAACAAGTTGCTGGCGAATTTTTCTAAAAAGTTTAATCATTTTTCTTTTTTATTCTTTGTTTAAGTTTTCTAGTAGATTAATTAAATCATCAAGTTGCCCTTTTACAGTAGTCATATTCAATAATTTTGCAGTTTCATTGCCCATTAAATAACGCAAGTCTTTTTTTAAACTTTCATCATTTCGTAAATCTTCTACTACTTTTTTAGCAACACTAACATCTATATTTACTTCACAATTTTTTGGCAAATAGACTTCATATCCATTCCTGATTTTTATAAAAACATCTCCACATTTTGATCTTATTTCTGTCTGTATATCATTTGGCATTTTTCCCCTTAAATTTTCTCTATATTTGTTTTCAAGTTTAAACATTCTAGACTCACTCCAATCAACTTCATAATATCGGATTAAAGAAGTTTTCAAACTGTCATTTTGAATGAGGTTAATTTGACCAGATGCTATTAACTCTCTATATGTTGATTCAGCCGAATTAGGATCTTGTAATTGACTTGCTTGATACATGTTAATTAAATTTTCAACAGGATCTGGGTTAGCCTCTGGAGAATTTTCAAAAACAGCAATAGCTTTTTTAGCATGACTTACAACTTCATTTGAGTAGTTTATTGTAGCTTGAAGTATGACTTTGTCTTCTCTTACATCTTCTAAAAGACGTAGATAATATTGAGATTCCAAATTTTTGCTAATGCGATTTTCATTCCAATTATTAATCTGAAGCGCAATTAAAATACCAATAACAACCAATACAATTTCACCAATAGCATATTTAAAATATTTTGAGGTTCTGCCTTCTTTTAGAAGTGATTTTCTAATATGTCGGAAAAATTTAATCATAGCGTTTTAAAAAAGAGTTAGTTAGTGTTTATAAAAATAAGCAATTTTTTAATTAATTGAAATAATAGATTGAAACTCAACACATAACTCATAATTCACAACTCAATACTAAAATAACCGTACCTTTGCCCAAAATATTTTTTGAATGAACACTTTTGAAGAGTTAAATCTTTCCAAACAATTACAGTACGCTATTGATGATTTAGGTTTTGTACAACCAACACCTATACAAGAGCAATCATTTTCGGTAATACTTTCTGGAAAAGATATGGTTGGAATTGCACAAACTGGTACAGGTAAAACCTTTGCCTATATGTTACCTATTTTGCGTGATTTGAAGTTTTCAAAACAACTAAATCCGAGAGTGTTGGTTTTAGTTCCTACACGCGAATTAGTGTTGCAAGTAGTTGAAGAAATTGAAAAGTTAGCTGCCTATATTAATGTACGTGTATTAGGTGTGTATGGAGGTACAAACATCAATACGCAAAAACAAGCCATTGCTCAAGGAACAGACATCATTGTGGCAACTCCAGGAAGATTGTATGATCTTGCTTTAAGCAGAGCCTTAAAAATGAAATCTATTCAGAAATTAGTGATTGATGAGGTGGATGTAATGCTAGATTTAGGTTTCCGTTTTCAACTCATGAATATTTTTGAAATTCTTCCTGAGCGAAGACAAAATATTATGTTCTCAGCAACGATGACTGACGATGTCGATGCATTAATTAATGATTATTTTATTGCTCCAAACAAAGTTTCAATTGCTGTAAGTGGAACACCTTTGGATAATATTTCTCAAGAATGTTATGAAGTCGCAAACTTTTATACGAAGGCCAATTTGTTAATTCATTTATTGAAAGATAAAGAAGAGTTTCATAAAGTTTTGGTATTTGTATCCAATAAAAAGAGTGCGGATAGATTATTCTTAAAATTAGACGAAGTTTATAATGATGAATTATGTGTGATTCACTCTAATAAAACTCAGAATTATAGGATACGTTCTATCAAGCAATTTGATGAAGGTGAAAATCGAATTTTAGTGGCTACTGATGTAATGGCTCGTGGATTGGATTTAGAAGAAATAAGTCATGTTGTGAATTTTGACACACCTTCATTTCCTGAAAATTACATGCACCGAATAGGAAGAACTGGTAGAGCAGAACATGAAGGTAATTCTATCCTTTTTTATACCAATAAAGAAGAAGAAGCAAAAGTAGCCATCGAACAATTGATGAAGATCGAAATTCCAAAAATAGATTTTCCAGACGAAGTAGAAATTTCAGAAGAATTAACTCCAGATGAGCGTCCAAAAGAAGTCGAAAGAAATAATCCACATAAAAGAAACGAAGAAGAACGTGGTGCAGCATTTCATGAAAAGAGTAAGAAAAATAGCAAAGTAAATTTGGGAGGTTCTTATAGGAGAGAAATTGTCAAAAAATATAAGAAGCCAAAAACTAGAGGAGATAAAAACTACAATAAACGAAACAAGCGTAAATAATATGTTACAACCGTTAACTCCACAAGAACTGCATAACCTTGGAATGAATATAATTGGAGAAAAACTTCAAGAAATGGGTTATGAGTTTGTTGCTATTAATAGCGAATTAAAAAAACACCCTCAATTTGTACTCTATAAAAAAGGAGAACCTACTATTTTTGTGTTGGTGAAAGTTTCCAATAATATCCATCAACCTGAATCTTATGATGTGATTTGGATGGAAACGTTCAAGCAGCATGCTTTAAAACAAAACGCCAAAGTTTGGTTTGCAGCCATTGGCTTAGCCAATGCTGAAAGTGTTGAATTGCCTGTATTCAAAGACCAACCATACTATGTAGCCTTTGATGATTTTGAAAAGATTATTGAGTAATTATTTCTTGATAAACTTTTGAGTCGTTTTTCCATTTTCAGTCATAATACTTGCGTAATAAACTCCAGTATTTAATTTATCAACAGCAATTGAAGGACTATTTCCATTTTGACTCAATACTTCTCGTCCTTGGATATCAAATATTTGAATTGAAAGAATTACTTGATTGTTTAATAAATTAATTTGTAACTCATTCTCTACAGGATTTGGACTAATGTTTAAATCATAAGAAATTGAGTTTTGATCTTCAATATCAAGCACACTATCAATTAAACTTTCAATAATTATGTCATTATCATTAATTCCAGCAGCAGGAACACTAATGTTTGTTTCGATTGTTCTAAAAACTAAATCGCCATCACTTTTATAATAATTATGTGTTGTAATAATTACTGTACCTGAGATTGGAACTGGAGGGAAAATAGGATTGATAATTATAGTTCCTGAAATATTTAGATTTTGAATAGTTTTAAGTCTTGTAACATTCGAACTTGTCGCACCAGCCCCAACATCATTCATATTCAATGTCCCATGTGCATCAACAGTGGTATCAATAGTACCTGTAAAGGTTCTATTGTCTATAGGAGTTGGAGAACTTGGGTAATCATAGGTGCCTGATACAGCATCAGAATTTGAATATCCATACGTTAAAGGAAATGTACCTATTAAGGCATTGTCAGTATTATAATTTAATAGAATATCTCCTTGTGCTAAGCCTGTTAATGAGATTTCACCAGCATCATCTTTAATAAATATTTGACTTGTTGATGCTGAAGGTGATGTTGTAATCGTAAAAACATCTGTAGTTCCTGGATAGGTTGCCAATTCTCCTGCAGTCGGAGCAACTATTGTATCATCATTTGTGCTTCCAGTATCGGTGAGTGAAGTGAAATTCCAAGTTAAACCAGCACCTGTTGCGCTTTGATCAATCGTTGAGGTAACTATTGCATATTCAGAAAAATCAGCGCTTGTAAATTCATTGATAGGTGATTGTGCATAATTAATAAATGTAATAGAAAGGCACAAGAATAGTAATTTTGTTTTCATAGTATATTTTGATGGTTAATATTTTGAATATGTAAAGATAGATTTTTTTTTAAAAAATAGAAGTACTAACTTTTTTGTATTTTTAGACTTACAATGAACTGGACTCAAATTATAACCATTACTTTAATTGTAATTGCTTCACTGAGCATTCTTTTTTATTTTATTCAAGATAAATTAATTTTCAAACCTGAAAAATTATCTAAAGACTTTGTTTTTCAGTATGAAAATCAAGTAGTTGAGGAATATAATTTTGAATTGAGAGATGGTGTTTTAATCAACGGACTTCATTTTAAAACCGATAATCCTAAAGGCGTTGTATATTATTTAAAGGGGAATTCAAGAAGTATTAAAGGTTGGGGAAAGTTTGCTGTTGATTTTACCTTGCATGGTTGGGATGTTATTATGATTGACTATCGTGGTTTTGGTAAGAGTAAAGGAAAACGCACGCAACAAACAATGAAGGATGATGCGTTGTTCATTTACGATAAAATTAAAGAAAAGGTTGAAGAAAAATATATCATTGTTTATGGTCGTTCATTAGGTACTGGACTTGCAACAAAAGTAGCATCAGTAAATAATCCTAGAATGTTAATTTTAACTTGCCCATATTATAGTATGTCCAATAATGTGAAGCGCTATATGCCTTTTCTTCCTACAGGAATTGTGATGCGCTTTTCTATGCCAACTTATAAATGGATGAAATATGTAAAGTGTCCTGTTAAGATTATTCACGGTACTAATGATCGTGTGATTCCTATGAAATCTAGTGTTAAACTTTCTAAGATAAATCCAAAGAATACACGTTTATATCCAATTATTGGAGGTGGACATAAAAATCTTCATAACTATGAAGGCTATCATAGGGCTCTTAAAGAAATTTTAGAGTCTAGGCAATTGGAAGAAATTGATAGAGAGCATACAAGTATTGATTTTGTAAGAAGTAAGCGAAAAAAATATGACTACAATGATTAGAAAAATAATTTTAATTGTTTTAGGAGTTTATATCTTGTGTTTGATTGGAATTTATTTTTTTCAAGAAAATATAATCTTTAGAGCCAAAGATCTTTCAAAGACTCATAATTATAGTTTCGAATCAAAATTTGAAGAAGTAAACGTAAATACATCTGATAATGTCCAATTAAATTCACTTCATTTTAAAGTTGATAAACCCAAAGGCGTTATTTTATACTTTCATGGAAACAAAGGGAATTTAGAGCGTTGGGGACATAAAATTCAGCCATTATTAAAGTATGGTTATGATCTTTTTATGATTGACTATCGAGGCTATGGAAAGAATAATGGAAAACGTACTGAAGAAAATATGTATAGTGATGCTCAATTAGTCTATGATTATTTGTTAAGCAAATACGATGAAAAACAAATTATAGTTTATGGTCGTTCACTTGGTGGAACTTTTGCAACCTATGTTGCTTCGAAAAATAATCCAAAAGAGTTAATTTTAGAAGCTACTTTTAGCAGTATTGTGGATGTTTCTAAAAATATTTTACCAATTTTCCCTTTTTCTAAATTATATAAATTTCATTTTGAGTCTTTTAAAATAATTCCTGAAGTTAAAATTCCTACGACTATATTTCATGGAAATAAAGATTCTTTAGTGCCATTCTCACTTGCTCAAAAATTATATGCTAGTTCTAATAAAGAAAATACTGAGTTCATAACTATTGATGAAGGGACGCATCATAATTTGAGTGAATTTGATGTTTATCAAAATAAACTTCAAAAGATATTGCAATAAAAAAACCATTCGATTGAATGGTTTTTTAGTTATGATAAATATTATCTATTTTATGGTTTTTGCTCAAGAATATCGAAGAATTCTTCCAATTTAGGCAGGATAACAATTCTAGTTCTTCTATTAGTTGCTCTACCTTCAGCTGTGTCATTTGATTCAATAGGCACATACTCACTTCTACCAGCAGCAATCAAACGTTTTGGATCAATTTTATAGTCATCTTGTAAAACTCTTACAACCGATGTTGCTCTACTCGTACTTAAATCCCAATTATCTTTCATAGTTGCAGAACTAATTGGCACATTGTCGGTATACCCTTCAACCTGTACTTCCATTTCTGGTCTAGAAGAAATAACCTTGGCAACTTTTCCTAATACAGATTTTGCTTTGTCAGACACAGAAGCACTTCCACTCTTGAATAATAATTTATCAGCAATAGAAATGTAAACTACTGTTTTTTCAACATCTACTTGGATGTCTTTATCTTGGATTCCTTCAGCCAATTCTTTAGTTAAATGATATTTAATAGCAAGGTTTATAGAATCTTTTTGAGTCATTGCCTCACGAATTCCGTTGATATACTTATCTTTTTCACTCAATTGAGCAATTACATTTTTAATGTTTTCTGAAGATGATTGTGTTAAAACAGTTAAATTTTCAACTTGTTTTAATGCTTGTTTTTTATCTTCTTTCAATGAAGATACTTGATCTTGCATTGCTTGCATTTGAAGTTCATTTGATGCAGCAAGATTAGCATTTTTGTCTTTTTCTATTAAGCATTCTTGTAAACTCGCTTTAACATTCACCAATTCTTGTTTGGTAGATTTATATTTTCCTTCTAGGTTAGCAAATTCTTTTTTTGATACACATGAAGATAAGAAAATAGTTGTTAGTGTTAGTAAATATAGTTTTTTCATAAAATGATGTTTTTAGAGTTATGCAAATGTATTAAAAAACTATAAGGTTAGAAAAGTTTGAAAAGATTTAAGATACATTTAACAAAGAATAAATTGTAATTTTGTTTTGCTGAATTTTGAGTTATTAAGAATGAAAAAAATACTGCTCTATTTACTTCTATTTTTTGTTTTTTCTTGTAAGAATAATGAAAAAGTATATCAAAAATTACAAGGTAATGCTTTTGGGACTACTTTCAATATAATGTATGAAGATGTTGAAAATCGTGACTTTTCAAAATCAATTGATAGTATTATCTATACTGTAAATAAGTCTATTTCAACGTATGTATATGCTTCTGATATTTCAAAAATCAATAGAGGAGATTCTACCGTAGTTGTTGATGAGATGTTTCAAGAAGTTTTTGAAAAGTCTAATAGAATATATAAGGAAACCGATGGTCTGTTTGATCCAACTATAGGGATTTTGGTAAATGCTTGGGGTTTTGGGCCAGAAAAACCAATAGAAGATATGGATTCAATAAAAGTTAAAGAGTTGATGGAATATGTTGGTTTTGATAAAGTGACACTTGAAAATAATAAAATTATAAAACTACATCCAACAACCTATTTTGATTTCAATGCTATAGGAAAAGGGTATGGAATAGATGTTATTGGAAGATTTTTGGAAACCAAAAATTGTTCAAATTACCGTATTGAGTTAGGCGGTGAAATAAGAGCAAGAGGAGTTGACCCTAATAAAAATTTTTGGCGAGTATGGCTAGATGAACCAAATACTGATGGAACGCGAACGCTTAATAAATTTGTGTTGTTGAATAACGAATCTATGGCGAGTTCGGGTAATTATAGAAAGTTTAAAGTTGATAATGGTGGCAATAAGTATGTCCATACTATTAATGCGAAAACAGGAATGGCAATTGAAAGTAACTTGTTAGCTGCAACTGTAATTGCTCCATTGGACTGTGCCGATGTAGATGGCTATGCAACTGCTTTTATGGCTATGGGATTCGAGAAAACTGTAGAATTTTTAGATTCTCATCCTGAGTTAAAAGTGTATTTGATTTATGTTGATAATGAAGGGGAAACACAAACTTATAAGAGTAATAATTTACTTATGACAAACAGGTAAAATCTCACCTTTGGTCAAACAATATTTTGTAATTTCTTCTTCAGATAGTTTTGAGGTATAATCTACTTCTTTTACTTTAAAACCAATGGAACGAAGTTTTTCAAAATAATCTTTACCATATATTCTTACATGGTCGTACTGTCCAAAAATTTTAGCGCGTTCTTTTTTATCCGTTATTGAATCGTCTTCAAATGTTGTTTCTCGATTTATATCCTGCGGAATTTGAAAAATTCCCACACCTCCTTTTTTTAATACTCTGTATAATTCTTGCATAGCTTTAGTATCATCAGGAATATGCTCTAACACATGATTACAAAAAATAATATCGTACGAATTATCTTCAAATGGTAAGTTGCAAATATCTGCTTTTACATCAGCTAAAGGAGATTCTAAATCGGTTGTTGTATAATCTAGATTTTTCATTTTCCTAAAGCGTTTGTAGAATGCTTGTTCAGGAGCAAAATGCAATACTTTTTTTGATGCTGTAAAAAAATCGGTTTCATTTTTTAAATATAGCCACAACAAACGATGACGTTCTAATGAAAGGGTAGAAGGTGACAAAACATTAGGTCGCTGCGTTTCGTAACCATATGGTAAAAACTTACGAAAACTTTTTCCATCAATTGGATCCGTATAATTTTTACCTCTAAGAAATAATGCAATTATTGGGCGTACCCAATAGCTTAGTTTGATTAAGATAGGTCGAGGAACAATATTAAGTATTGTTTTGAATAAACTCATTAAGAATTATTTTACTCTAAACTCATCTTCTTCGTCACTCTCAATTCCTATGGCTTCATAGATATAATCAAAGGTTGAAAGTAGTTGAGGTTTACCATCAACAATAGCAACATCATGTTCAAAATGAGCACTCATTTTTTTGTCAAGTGTCGTTATGGTCCATCCATCACTATGCTGTTTGATTTTATGAGTACCCATATTTATCATAGGTTCAATTGCGACAACCATTCCGTTTTTAAACTTTTTCCCTCTTCCTCTTTTACCATAATTTGGCATTTCTGGATCTTCATGCATTTTTCTTCCTAGTCCGTGACCAACCAACTCTCTTACAACTCCATAACCATGAGACTCGCAGAAATCTTGAATGGCAAAACCAACATCACCAACTCTGTTTCCAGCCTTGAATTCTCGAATTCCTCTGTATAAACTCTCTTTGGTAACATCCAATAATTTTTGCACTTCAGGATCAATTTCTCCAACGGCAAAAGTATAGGCATGATCTCCATAAAATCCATTTTTTATAGCACCACAATCAATAGAAATAATATCACCTTCTTTTAAAGGGTCGTTATTTGGGAATCCATGAACTACTTGTTCGTTTGGACTCATACAAAGTGTATTTGGAAAGTCATATAATCCTAAAAATCCTGGGATCGCATCTTGTTCACGTATATATTCTTCTGCCATTTTATCTAGTTGTAAAGTAGTAACTCCTGGCTTAACTTCTTTGGCAAGCATTCCTAAAGTTTTAGATACAACTAGTGCACTTTCGCGCATCAATTCAATTTCTTCTAATGTTTTTATTTTTATCATTACTTATTGTTTAAACAAGTGATTCTTGTGTCATTTGTGTAGGTTTATCCAAACCTATTAGTTTTAAAACAGTTGGTGCAATATCACCTAAAATACCATCTTTTATAGTTTTTAATTCTTTGTCAATTAATATTATTGGGACAGGATTTGTTGTATGTGCCGTATGTGGACTACCATCAGGATTTATCATTGTTTCGCAGTTTCCATGATCGGCAATTAAAAGTGTTGTGTAGTCATTTTCCATGGCTACATTAATAATATCATTTACACACTCATCAACTACTTCACAAGCTTTTATAGCAGCTTCCATAACTCCTGTATGTCCAACCATATCACCATTAGCAAAATTCAAGCACACAAAATCAACTTCTCCTTTTTTTATTTCAGGGATTAATGCATCGCGTAATTCGTAGGCACTCATTTCAGGTTTCAAATCATAAGTCGCTACTTTAGGTGAATTTCTTAGTATTCTATCTTCACCCTCAAATGGTGATTCTTGCCCTCCTGAAAAGAAAAAAGTAACATGAGGATATTTTTCAGTCTCTGCAATTCTGATTTGTTTTTTATTGTTTTTTGCCAAAACTTCTCCCAAAGTTTCTGTCAAGTTTTCTTTGTTGAAAATCACATTGATTCCCTTAAAAGAATCGTCATAATTGGTCATGGTTACATAATGTAAATCCAATTTATGAGTGTTGTATTCATGGAAGTTTTCCTGACTTAGCATTTCTGTTAATTCTCGCCCTCTATCAGTTCTGAAATTAAAGAAAATAATAACATCTTCATCTTTGATAGTGGTAATTGGATTATTATTTGAATCAGTTAAAATGATTGGTTTAATGAATTCATCAGTAATATTTTCATCATAACTTTCTTGAATACTTTCAATTGCATTTTTTGTTTCAGTGCCAATTCCATTTACTAAAGCATCATACGCTAATTTAACGCGTTCCCAACGTTTGTCTCTATCCATAGCGTAATAACGACCAGTAATAGTTGCTAATTTTGTTGAAGTATTCGTAATATGATTTTCTAAATCAGCAATAAAACTTTTTCCAGATTTTGGATTTACATCTCGACCATCGGTAAAAGCATGAATAAAAGAGTTTTGAACTCCATACTCATTGGCAGCATCTATCAATCCTTTTAAATGCTTGATATGAGAATGTACTCCACCATCACTTACTAAGCCTAAAAAATGAATATTTTTATTGTTCTGTTTAGCATATTCAAAAGCATTAATTAACACTTTTTCTTGGGCTAAAGTATTATCCTTGATTGCTAAATTAATTTTGGCTAAATCTTGATATACAATACGTCCAGCACCTAAGTTCATATGTCCAACTTCACTATTTCCCATTTGACCTTCAGGTAAGCCAACATGAAGTCCATCTGTTCTTAAAGAAGCGTTCGGATATTTTTTATAGAGCGAATCTATAAAAGGAGTTTGTGCATGATCTATTGCCGATACCTTTGGATCAGGCGACGTGCCCCAACCATCCAATATCATCAAGATTACTTTTTTGTTCATAAATTAAAAATCAAAATGATATGCAAAGGTAAGAAAACAAGAAAGTTATTTACGATACTTTTGTATGGCTTCTTTAATTTTTTGGATTCTGTTTTCAGGATCAGGATGTGTGCTTTGAAATTCTGGTGTCCTATTTGGGCCTGCTGCAGCTTTTAAAATTTTCATAACACCAATCATTTGTTCAGGTTCATAACCAGCATCTATCATAAATCGAACACCTAATTCATCACTTTCCAATTCATCACCACGACCATATTTCATATTAATAGCATTCGCAACCATTGCTCCCATTTGACCAGCGCCATCACCGCCACCAACCATAACTCCAGATAAAATTCCTTGAGTTAAGCCTTGTTTTGCCATACGCTCAGCAGAATGCCGTCCTAAAACATGACCAATTTCATGGCCTAAAACTCCTGCTAATTGATCTTCGTTTTCCAATTTTGAATAGAGTGCATAGGTAATAAAAATTTGACCTCCAGGAAGCGCAAAAGCATTGATTGTTTTTGGATCTCTCAATAGATGAAATTCATAACGATATGGTGTTTGCCTAGCAATACTATTATTCACTAGTGCATTTCCAACTCTGTCAACTAAATCTTGCGCTTCTTGACTTGGATATAAACCTCCATGTTGTTGCGCCATTTGTGGAGCGCTTCGTAAACCAATGGCAATTTCATCTTTTGGAGTTAGCGTAATACTTTGTTTTTTCCCTGTATATGGATTTTCTTCTCTATTCGAATAGTATTTGAATAAAGAAAATAAGATAATTCCTGCACCAATTAACAAACGAATCTTTAAATTACCTCTTCTCATAGTAGTAGTTTTTAGTTTTGTAATTGGTTAAATATACGAATTATTTGGATTTTTAGGCTAATAGCCTAAGAGTTCATTAATCTTATTTTTCACTTTTTCAGTAGAAGGAATCATCGTTTGTTCTAAAGTTGAATTCAACGGAATTGCTGGCATATTTTCACTTCCTATCGTCATAACTGGTGCATCTAAATATTTAAAACATTCTTCTTGAATCTTTCCTGCTAATGCTCTTGCAAAGCTATTGTTTGAAGGTTCTTCAGTTACCACCAAACATTTTCCAGTTTTCTTAACCGATTTCATAATCGTGTCTTCATCCAAAGGAAATAATGTGCGCAAATCAATAATTTCTACTTTGTCTCTCATGCCTTTAGTAGCATTGTATGCCCAATGAACGCCCATTCCGTAGGTAACAATTGTTAATGTTTCAATAGTTTCCTGTTTCCATATTTCTTGTAAAACCCATGCTTTTCCAAAAGGCAACACATAATCTTCGCTTGGTTCTACTGATGTTGCTCCTTTAGTACCTGGAACTTTAGACCAATACAAGCCTTTGTGCTCTAATATCACTACTGGATTTGGATCATAATAAGCAGCTTTCATCAATCCTTTTAAGTCAGCACCGTTACTTGGATACGCAATTTTTATCCCTCGGATATTGGTAATAACACTTTCCACAGAAGATGAATGGTAAGGTCCACCACTTCCATATGCACCAATTGGAACACGTAAAATCATACTTACTGGCCATTTACCGTTTGATAAATAACAACTGCGACTTACTTCGGTAAATAACTGGTTAAGTCCTGGCCAAATATAATCGGCAAACTGAACTTCAACAATTGGTTTTAATCCAACTGCGCTCATTCCAACAGTAGAACCAACAATAAACGCTTCTTGAATAGGTGTATTAAATACTCTATCATCGCCAAATTTTTGTGCCAAAGTTGCAGCTTCTCTAAAAACACCACCTAAACGTCCACCAACATCTTGACCATATAACAAGCACTCTTTGTGCTTTCTCATTAATTCTTCAACTGCAAATAATGCACAATCAACCATTACAACTTTTTCTGAACCTTTTGGTGAGCGTTCCCCAACTTCTTCAGTTATTGGAGTAGGAGCGAAGTCGTGTGTGAATAAATCTTCTGGTAGCGGATCTTCCGCTTTCAGTGCGTTTTCAAAATCTTTAGCAACATTCTTTTTAGCAGAATTTTCTATTTCTTTTATTTCATCCGAAGTAAAACCATTATCTAATAATTGTTGCTTTAAAACTGGATATGGATCACGAGAACGTGCCTCTTCAAGATCGTCACGATACCACTCCATTCGTACTCCTGAAGTATGATGATTTAACAACGGAACTTTAGCATGAACTAAAAATGGTCGTCTTTCTTCTCTTATAGTTTTGATTACTTTTTCAATAGCATTATAACTTTCGATAAAATTTGCTCCATCTATAGAAATGGCATCCAATCCATGAAAACCTTGCGCATATTCATAAGCATTTTGAGCACGAGTTTCGGCTGCATTGGCTGAAATATCCCAACCATTGTCTTGTACTAAATAGAGGATAGGCATTTGCTTCAATGCTGCCATTTGAAAGGCTTCTGCAATTTCACCTTCAGTTACAGATGCGTCTCCAAGAGAACATACTACTAAAGGTAAATCTTTAAGTGACTTATCGTCTAAACCTTGTAATTCTTTATACTGCATTCCCATAGCAACTCCTGTTGCTGGAATGGCTTGCATTCCTGTTGCTGAAGATTGATGTGGTATTTTTGGCTTGTCAATATCTTTTAAACTCGGATGGCTATAATAGGTTCTTCCACCAGAAAAAGGATCTTCTTTTTTTGCCATTAATTGCAACATTAAATCATAAGGTTTTAATCCAAATGACAATAACATTGCATCATCTCGATAATATGGAAAAGCATAATCTTGAGGAAGTAATTGCATCCCAAGAGCAGTTTGGATTGCCTCATGACCTCTAGATGTTGCATGAACATATTTTGAAACCTGTTTAAAATTGGCTTCATACAATTCAGTCATGTATTTAGCCGTGCAAAGGTTATAAAAACCTTTTTTTAGAATCTCTTTATTCATTTAGACCAATTCTTTTTCAATTTTCACCATCCAATTGAATTTATCTTCAATTTTTCCTGTTTTAATGTCATTAAGTGTGTTGTTTATTTCAAGTCCAACAGGACTTTCATTGGATACATGAATTGTCTTCTCTCCCATCGCAATTTCTTGAATGTAAGCAATTCCTACAGCAGTTCCGGTTCCAAAAGCTTCTTCTAATGTGCCATCTAATGAAGCGTCTCTAATTTCTTGTATAGTTATTGCTCTTTCAGTTACCTCATAGCCTTTATCTCTTAAAATATCCATGACACTCATTCTTGTAATACCATCTAAAATTGAACCATCACGTTTTGGTGTTATGAATTTTCCATCTACTTTAAAGAAGATATTCATCGTTCCAACTTCTTGAATATAATTATGTTCAACAGCATCTAACCAAAGCACTTGATCATAACCTTTTGCTTTAGCATATTCTGTTGGTCTTATGGCTGCAGCATAATTCCCTGCAGCTTTAGCCTCTCCTGTGCCTCCGGAAGCAGCGCGTATATATTTATTTTCGGCCCATAACTTAATACGTTTACTAAAAAACGGACCTGAAGGAGAAGCCATAATTATAAATTTAAAGTGCGTTGCTGCACGCATGCCTATGAAAGGCTCATCAGCATACATAAAAGGTCTTAAATATAAAGCACTTCCATCTTTAGACGGAATCCAATTTTGTTCTAAGGCTACTAATTGTTTTAATCCTTCTACAAATAAATCTTCAGAAAAATGTGGCATTCCCATTCTATCTGCACTAAAATTTAATCTTGCAGCATTTTTTTCTGGTCTGAAAAGCATAGGGTTTCCATCTGTATCAACAGTTGCTTTCATTCCTTCAAAAATCGCTTGACCATAATGCAATGCCATGGCTGCAGGATGGGTTGGGATTAATGCTAAAGGTTCAATTCTTGGATTGGTCCATACTCCATTTTCATAATCACAGATAAACATATGATCTGTAAAAGTGGTACCAAGTGGAATATTATTAAAGTCAATTGTTGAAACTTTTGACTTGTTTGTTTTAGTGATATGAATGTTATGTGACATGTTATTATATGGTTCTTTTTGTATCAAATTGTTCTAAATAATCTGCGACTCTTCTTAAGAATGAGCCTCCTAAATATCCATCGACGGCTCTATGGTCAAAGGATAGTGATAAGTACATCATGCTTCTTATTGCTATTTCATCGCCGTTTTCTGTTTCTAATACTTCTGCTCTTTTTTTAATAATTCCTAGTGCTAAAATTGCTACTTCTGGTTGGTTGATAATTGGTGTTCCCATTAGACTTCCAAATGTTCCAACATTAGAAATTGTGAATGTACTTCCTTGAATATCATCGGCATTTAAATTGTTTTCTCTTGCTTTTCCAGCAAGTTCGTTTACGCTTAATGCCAATTCATGAAGGTTTTTCGAATCTGCACTTTTAACAACAGGAACAATTAAATTTCCTGAAGACAAAGCAGTTGCCATTCCTATATTGATGTCTTTTTTCACTATGATATTATCTTCATCAATAGATACATTTATCATTGGAAAATCTTTGACTGCTTTTGCAACAGCCTCAACAAATAATGGTGTAAACGTTAATTTGCAATTATACTTTTCTTGAAATGGAATTTTATTTTGATTTCTCCAGTTTACAAGTTCAGTCAGGTCTGCTTCTACATATGCAGTAACATGAGGTGAAGTGTGTTTAGAATACACCATATGATCAGCAATCATTTTGCGCATTCTATCCATTTTTACAATCTCACCTGTTCCTTTATCTAGTTTTAATTGAGGAATTCTATAAGCAGTAGGATCGTGTTCAATAGTTGGTTGAACAAACTGAAATGGTCTCCCATCTTCAATATATTTAAAGATATCACTTTTTTGAAGTCGCCCCTCATTTCCTGAAGCAGGAATTCGAGCCAGTTCTTCATAACTAATATGATGTTCCTTGGCTATCGAAACAATTAAAGGCGAAAAGAAAGTATTGTTGTTTTGTTTTGCTGCAACTAACTTTTTAGGACTAGATTTCTTTTGTTTTATTTCTTTTTTCTCTGTTTTTATTTCAGATTTTGAATCTTTCTTTACAGATTTTGAAGTATTTCCATCTGAATTGATAATAGCAATAGTATCACCAATATTAATAACTTCATTTGCCTGAAAAAGAATTTCTTCAATAGTTCCAGACGCAGTTGAAGGAACTTCAGAATCTACTTTATCTGTAGCAACTTCTAGTAACATTTCATCTTTTTCAATGGTATCACCCACATTTTTGAACCATGTGATGATGGCAGCTTCAGTAATACTTTCACCCAATTTGGGCATTTTAAATTCTATTCTTGACATCTAATTAACTAGCGTTTGTTAGTTTCTTTTTTCATAAAATCGCGAAGTGTTTTATAAACATCTTCTTGCATTTTCATAGTTGAAGGAACCTTTCTTAAAGGCTCAACTTCTTTCAGACTTTTGTGACAATCTGCAGGTAACTGTTGATATAATTGCGTTCCTTTTGTTTTCCATACAATCATTTCATCAGAAACTTTTTTAATTACTTTGGCTGGATTTCCAACAACCAAACTTCGTTTAGGAATTTTGGTTTCTGCTTTTACAAATGCCATTGCACCAACGATAGTCTCATCACCAATTTCAGCATCATCCATAATCACAGTATTCATTCCTATCAAGCAATTTCTACCTAAATTGGCTCCATGAATAATGGCTCCGTGACCTACATGAGCACTTTCCTTTAGAGTAATCGACTTTCCAGGAAACATGTGCACTGTACAATTTTCTTGAACATTTACACCATCTTCCAAAATGATTTGTCCCCAATCTCCACGAATTGCTGCTCCAGGACCTATATAACAATTCTTTCCAATAATTACATTTCCTGTTACCGCAGCCAAAGGATGCACAAAACTACTTTCGTGAACAACAGGTATATATCCTTGAAATTCGTAAATCATTTATTTAAATCCTTTCAATTTTTCTTTAGTGAAATCACTTAATACAAGTCGTCCGCTTGTTTGAGCACGTTCAGCCAATAATGCATCCCAATCTTCTGTTCCTTTCCAGAAAACTTTTTTCATTTCACGCATTGCATCTGTATTGTAAGTACATAGATGCTCTGCTGCTGTTTTAACTGCTTTATCTAATTCTTCATTAGATTCGTAAACATGCGTATATAATCCTTTTTGCTTTGCCCATTCAGCAGGATAAAATGAATTAGCGTCAATTGCGATCTGTGACATTCCACTTAATCCTATTTTGCGTTCTATTGCAGGCCCAACTACAAATGGTCCAATGCCAATATTTAATTCACTCAGTTTGATAGATGCAAACTTAGATGCCATACAGTAATCGGTAGAAGCAGCCAATCCAACTCCGCCTCCAACAGTCTTTCCTTGGATACGTCCTATAATAAACTTTGGACATTTTCGCATTGCGTTTATTACATTGGCAAAACCTGAAAAGAAAATTTTACCAGTTGCTTCGTCATTAATATTGATTAACTCTTTAAAACTTGCTCCAGCACAAAAGGTTCTATCTTTTCCGCTTTTTAGAACAATCACTTTGATTGCATCATTATTTCCTGCATCAGTAATCGTTTGAGCCAATTTTGCCAAGATATCTCCTGGAAGTGAGTTATGTGCAGGATGAAAGAATTCAATATAACCTACTTCATTTTCTATGTCTATTTTAACATAAGGGTCACTCATATTCTTAATTAAATTTCGTTTAGTTTATATCAATCCGAACTGCTCGAAATGATGATTTAAATGTTTTCTTTCCAATAAATACCATTCGTATTTATTCAATTCCCCAAAAACAACATTCTTAGTAATTGCTTTTGGATTCTCTTTAAAATATTCTAAGTAAGATTCTCTAGCCTCATTTAATTTAGCGATTGCCTCTTTAAGATTTGAATGCTTTAATTCCATAATTTTTGATTCTTTTGCCAATGGGAACATATGTTCACGAGGCATTTTATCATAATTATATAAAGTGTTTTTCACTTTTTCTAATATTTTCTCTGGAGTAGCAATTTCAAAATCTTGATTTTCACCTGAAGCAATTCGATACGTGTATTCAAGATGTTCAATCATTTGTTGAGGTGATAAATTCCCCCATTTTGGCTTAGTATCATCAGTTAAATTATTCAAGCATTCTTGAATTTTCTCATCAGTCATTTCAACAAAGACTTCTTGTTTCTTTTGAACCATAGTTAATACAGTAGCCAAAGCAACCAATTCATCATCGGCATCAAAAATTTCAGCAAACCATTTTACAATTCCACTAGGATGTTCAGCAGAAGCAACATCTCTATCAACTTTTTGTTTACATGTAAGGCGAACATAAATGGTGTCATTATGATATAAAGGACGTAAGAAACGGCATTCTTCCAAACCATAGTTTGCAGAAACAGGACCTTTGTTTGGATAAACAAATAATCCTGCAGCAGCGGCAATAATAAAATATCCATGAGCAGTTCTTTTCTCAAAAATACTTCCATCCAATGATGTAATATCAGTATGTGCATAGAAATGATCCCAAGTTACATTGGCAAAACTGATAATATCAGAATCTGTAATTGTACGCTTATGTGTTTTCATCGACATTCCAGGCTGAATATCTTCCCAATGATATTTAAACGGATGTTGTTCTGCTTCTTTATACTTAGCATTAGGCTGATAAATACCAGTAATTTCAGTCAATGTAGTAGGTGAACCTTGAATAGCAGTACGTTGTAAATAATGTTTTATTCCACGCATTCCACCCATTTCTTCACCACCACCAGCACGTCCAGGACCACCATGAACTAGACTTGGTAGAGGAGAGCCATGACCAGTACTTTCTTTAGCACTTTCTCTATTCAACACTAATATTCTTCCGTGATGACTTGCTGCATTTACAACATAATCTTTTGCAATTTTATCGTCATTGGTCACAATAGATGAAACTAATGAACCTTTACCCATTTGAGCCAATGTAATTGCTTCATCCAAATTCTTATAAGGCATAATCGTACTAACTGGACCAAATGCTTCACGTTCGTGAATTGCAGTATTTTGGAAAGGATTATCTGCTCTTAATAGAATCGGACTTATAAAAGCGCCTTTTTTAGCATCCGCACCAATAGTTTCTATTTTGTTTAAACTCCCATAAACAATCTGTGCTTCTTTAGCTAAATCATTCACGGAATTTCTTACGGCTTCAACTTGTTGATGACTTACCAAAGATCCCATTCTTACCTCTTTTAATCTTGGATCTCCAATAGTCACTTTGTCTAATGCCTTTCCTAATGAAATTTGAACGTCTTCAACTAAATTTTCAGGAACAATAATTCTACGTATTGCAGTACATTTCTGTCCTGCTTTTACAGTCATTTCTTTTCGAACCTCTTTTATAAATAAATCAAACTCTGGTGTTCCAGGAACAGCATCTTCTCCTAATATTGATGCATTCAATGAGTCGGCTTCCATAGTAAATGGAACCGCTTCTTGAATAATTCTAGGATGTGCTTTTAAGATTCTTCCTGTTGTTGCAGAACCTGTAAAAGTAACAACATCTTGAGATTCAACAGTGTCTAAAATTGTTCTAATCGTACCATTAATAATCTGCAAAGCGCCTTCTGGTAAAATTCCAGAAGCGATAATTTCTCTAGCAACTGCTTCTGCTAAATAGGAAGAAGAGGGTGCAGGTAAAACAACTGCTGGAACTCCAGCCATCCAATTCACAGCACATTTTTCAAGCATTCCCCAAACTGGGAAATTGAATGCATTGATGTGTACTGCAACTCCTTTTTTTGGTACCATAATATGATGTGCCATAAAGCGTCCGCCACGAGATAAATCAATGGCATCGCCTTCTACATGATAGGATTGATTTGGAAATAATTTACGTAAAGATGCATTGGCAAATAAGTTTCCAAATCCACCTTCAATATCTATCCAACTATCTACTTTAGTTGCTCCAGTTCGATAACTTAATTCGTAAAAAGCATCTTTTCTTTTGGTAAGATATAATGCCAATTTTTTAAGCATATTACCTCGTTCTTGGAAAGTCATTTTTCGAAGTATTTCTCCACCTTTTGTTCTTCCGTATTGAAGAATTTCAGGAATATCCAATCCTTCAATAGCAACACTTGTGAATGCTTCACCAGTAATTGCATCCAGTATTGGAATTCCTTCTTCTTTTCCTTCAGTCCATTGACCTTGAACGTAATGTTGTATTTTTTTCATCTTTAATGAATGCCTGCGAAGGCAGGTATCTTATTATTGATTAATTCTAAATTTTCTATTATTTAAATTCCAATTGATACTTAAATCAGACCAACTTGGATTCATTTCTTCAATCAATTTAATCTTCCAATCTCTTTTCCATTTTTTGAATTGCTTTTCTCTTATTGAGGCTTCTTCACTATTTTCAAACTCTTCAAAATAAATAAGTTTATCACAATTATATTTTGCTGTAAATGATTTTGGATAAATCTTATTTTTATGTTCTTTTATTCTTTCATCAATATTGTTAGTTACACCTATATAAATTACACCATTTGGTTTGTTTGACATAATATACACACACCAGAGTTTCATTATTTATTTATTAAGATTCCTGCCTACGCAGGAATGCGTTCTATTATTGCAGCATATCCTTGACCAACTCCAATACACATGGTAATCAATGCGTATCTTTTATTTTGTTCTTTTAATTCTAATGCTGCTGAATATGCTATTCTTGCTCCAGTTACACCTAAAGGATGTCCTATGGCAATAGATCCTCCATTTGGATTTAACCTTGGATCATTATCTACCAATCCCCAAGCACGTGTACATGCCAATGCTTGTGCAGCAAATGCCTCGTTTAATTCAATCACATCAATATCATCCATGGTTAAACCTGCTTTTGCTAATGCTTTGTTTGATGCTTGAACTGGACCTATACCCATAATTCTTGGTTCAACACCAACAACAGCCGAACTTACAATTCTAGCAATAGGTTTTAAATTGTATTTTTTTACCGCATCTTCTGAAGCAATAATTGTTGCTGCTGCACCATCATTTAATCCTGATGAATTTCCTGCAGTAACACTTCCTCCTTCTTTTTTAAATGCAGGGCGTAATTTTGCCAATACCTCTTTTGAAGTTGATGGTTTTACAAATTCGTCTTTTGAAAATTGTATTGGATCTTTTTTACGTTGAGGTATTTCAACAGTCACAATCTCTTTAGCCAATCTTCCGTTTTCTTGTGCTTTAGTTGCTTTCATTTGACTCCAATAGGCAAATGCATCTTGATCTTCCCGAGAAATATTATATTTCTCTACCAAATTTTCAGCAGTATTTCCCATTCCATCTGTTCCATACATTTTTTGCATTTTTGGATTGATAAAACGCCATCCAAAACTAGAATCATACATCTTAGAATCATTTCCAAATGCACTTGATGGTTTTGCAATTACATAAGGACCTCTTGTCATGTTTTCAACTCCTCCAGAAATAAATACATCTCCATCTCCTGCTTTTATGGCTCTGTTAGCATGAATAATAGCAGACAATCCTGAACTACATAAGCGATTCACAGTTTCTCCTGGAACAGTAAAAGGTAATCCAGCCAATAAAGATGACATTCTTGCTACATTACGATTGTCTTCTCCTGCTTGATTTGCGCAACCCATAATGACATCGTCATAGGCTTCCTTTGGAATGTTAGGATTTCTCTTTATTAATTCTTCAATAACAATAGCTCCTAAATCATCAGTTCTTACTGCTGATAAAGTACCTTTATAACTTCCAATTGGAGTTCTAATCCCGTCTATGATATATGCTTCTTTCATATTAAAAATTGACTAATTAATTATTAATCATATTATCTGTTTCTTTATTAACTTTAAGTCCAATGTTTTTCGTCTTAATATATTTTTCGATAATGTTGTAATCATGAAGAGCTGCTTGGCTAACTATATTTCGGTAAGCTGCGGTTTTATGCAATTCTTTGTATACCTCATAAATCTCTTCTTCTGTAGTTTTAGTTGTCTTTAATTCTTCTGAGTCCAAATATAAATCTACTAAAATTAAGGTCGTATCATAATTATAAGCTTGTTGTGCTTCTAACGATTCCAAAAATTTATTAAAACTTTTTTCTGTTTCGGCTATTTGGTATGTCTTCGCATAATAGTCAATGACTAAATTATTTAAATCCGTTCCGTTGATTTTTCCTAAATACGTAGAGTTCTTTAAAGCATCATAAGCACTCGTATTGGGTTTAAAATAGAAATCTACATAGGCATTCAATGCATATTGTGTATCATTAAGATTAAATGTCTTGTTCAAAAAATTAAGTTGTTCTTTTTTGCAATATTTTACTGTTAGTTCTCTTCTTTGAATTAAAGAGTCTAAAATAATTACATCATTTTTAATGTTTTCTTTTAAACTTGATAAATATTGGTTTAACTCTGTCCTTCCCTTTTTTTCTTCATTCCAATTATTAATCTGAAGCGCAATAAGAATACCTATAACTACAAGTATGATTTCTCCAATAGCATACTTGAAGTACTTTGCTGTTTTGCCTTCCGAAAGCAATGATTTTCTAATATGTCTAAAAAACTTTATCATTTAATCTTTATGAGATTCCTGCCTTCGCAGGAATTTATTCCCAATCTTTTTGAGTTCTATATACAACACCTTTAAAAAGTGCTACTAATTCGTTTCCTCGTTTAACTTCTACAATGTTAAATCCTAATTTGTTATTTACTTTTTCAATGACACATTCAGCTACTAAATAATCACCTTCATTTAATGCTTCTATATGATTGATACTTGTTTCAATTGAAACAGCGTATTTACCATGTGTATTGGACGTAAAACCAAATGCAGTATCAGCCAATGAATAACTGATTCCTCCATGTGCTTTGTTCATACTATTCAACATTTCTTTTCGAATAGTCATTCCGATTTTTACACTACCTATTTTACTTTCTAAAATCTCAATTCCAAGCCAAGTGCTATACGCATCTTGACTCAACATTTTATATGGAATTAATTCACCTTTCATTAAAAGAACGTTTTATTTTCTCTATTCATTTTTCTCAATAATGGACTGCAACGGTATCTGTCTTCATGATATTCGTTATATAATGCATCCAGCTTTGAAACACACCAATCTATCCCTTTTTCATCTGCCCAAGCCAATAAACCTTTTGGATAATTTACACCTTTAGTCATTGCATTATCAATATCTTCAGCCGAAGCGATATTTAAAAACAAAGCATCTGCTGCTTCGTTTATTAGCATAACAAGAACTCTGTCAAATATTGTTTGAGCCAATTTTTCATCTTGGGTTGGAGTTGGTTTAACTGCTCCTTCAGAATAATCGTAATAACCTTTACCAGATTTACGTCCTAAATAACCTGCTTCTGAAAAACGTTTTTGTGTGAATGCTGGTTTGTATCTAGGATCAAAATAAAATGCTGTAAATACAGTTTCTGTAACCGTGTAATTCACATCATTTCCAATGAAATCCATCAATTCAAATGGTCCCATTCTGAATTTTCCTAATGTTTTCAAACTCCAATCGATGGTTGCAAAATCAGCCAAGCCTTCTTCATAAATTCGTAAAGATTCACCATAAAAAGGTCTTGCAACACGATTTACAATAAATCCAGGAGTGTCTTTGGCAACAGCAACTACTTTTTTCCAATCAGAAATGATTTGAGTTGACTTATCTAAAACTTCTTTTGAGGTTTGAATCGCTGGAATCACTTCAACCAATTTCATCAAAGGCGCTGGATTAAAAAAATGAATTCCAATACAACGCTCCGGTTTTTGTAATGATGCAGCAATTGACGCTATTGATAGACTAGAAGTATTTGACGCAATAATACAATCATCAGAAACGTAGGTTTCCAATTCAGAAAACACTTTTTTCTTAATGTCTAAATTTTCAATAATTGCTTCAATCGTTAGATTTGAATCTGCTAAATCTTGTAAACTATCGACATAGGAAATGTTAGATTGAATTCTGTTTTTTTCTTCAGAATCAATACGTCCTTTTTCAATCAATCGATTTAATATTTTTTCTAAAGCAGCTTTTGCCTTGTCTAATGCTGCTTGATTGGTGTCATATAACTTTACCTTACAGCCAGAAGTTGCAGCAACTTGCGCAATACCACTTCCCATTGTTCCAGAACCAATTATCCCTACGTTCATTTAGTTTCCTTTAAAATTTGGTTTTCTTTTTTCAATAAATGCAGCAACACCTTCAGCATAATCATTACTTTGCGCTGCTTCTATTTGTAATTTAGATTCTAAAGCAAGTTGGTCTTCTAAAGTGTTATTCATTGACTGATTAAATAATTCTTTAATCATTCCTAATGCTTTGGTTGGCATATTTGCCATTTTTAAAGCCAATTTATTCACCTCTTCTTCAAAATTTTCAAGAGGAACCATCTTGTAAATCATCCCCATTTTTTCTGCTTCTTCAGCAGCTATTTTATCTCCAAGCATTGCTAACGCTAATGCTTTTTGGAAACCTATGAGTCTTGGTAAAAAGAAAGTTCCAGCACTGTCAGGCACTAAACCTATTAAACTAAATGCTTGGATAAAACTTACTTTTTCGTGAGCAACAACCACATCACATGCCAAAGCGATATTTGCTCCTGCACCAGCAGCAACGCCATTTATTGCGCCAATAATTGGTTTTTTAATTGCACGAATCCTAGTAATAATAGGATTGTAATGCTCTTCTAATATTTTTTTAAATCCAGGATTTAATTCTGGATCTGTAACTTCTTTTAGGTCTTGACCTGCACAAAATGCTTTTCCGTTTCCTGTAAGCACAATTGCTCTTACATCTTTATTGTTTTCGCAAGCGTCTAATGTATCGTGTAATAAAAATGCCATTTCACGATTGAAACTATTGAATACTTCTGGTCTATTTAGCGTGATGTACGCTATTTTATTTTCAATTTTTAATAGAATTGAATTATTGCTCATACCTATGTTTTTATTCCTGTGAAAACAGGAATCTTATTAATTTAACTTCTGTTTTTTCATGCTGAGACCTTTCGACTCTGCTCAAGGTGACAACAAGTTGTCATTTCAAACATTTAAAATAATCAAAAGGTTCTTGGCAATCATCACACTGAAATTGTGCTTTACATGCTGTTGATCCAAATTGACTTATTAATCGTGTGTTTTTAGAATTACAATTAGTACATTTTACTAATCTTTTTCCATCAAGCAATACACTTTTATCAGCTTCAGCATCTAAAGGTGCTGCAATCCCGTATTCTTCTAGTGCTTTTCTTCCTTTTGGTGTAATCCAATCAGTAGTCCAAGCAGGAGCGAGAATTAATTCTACTTCAGAATTATATCCATTTTCGCTTAATACTTTTTTTATATCGTCACCTATAACATCCATTGCAGGACAACCACTGTATGTTGGTGTGATTTGAACTTTCACAATATCATTTTCAATTATAGCAGATCTCACAACTCCCATTTCCATTATTGATAAAACAGGAATTTCTGGATCAGAAACTTGTTCTAGAATAGGAAATAATAGTTGGTTTATATGTTGTTCAGTACTTACCATTCCATATTTGGATATGCTCGCTGCATATATTGTAAATCACTTAATAAATAACCTAAATGTTCTGTATGTATACCTTGTTTCCCTCCTTTTTGAAACCATTTTGATTCAGGTGTTTTTAAAGTTGCATCTTCTAAAATTTTAGAAACAATTGCATAATATTGTTCTTTCAACGAAGTTACATCAACTCCAACTCCTTCTGAAACCATTATTTTATCTGCTTCTGTTTGATGAAATAATTCATCAGTATAGGTCCACAATCCATCGATTGCTTCTTGCATTTTTTGATGGCTTACTTCTGTCCCATCTCCCAAACGTTTTACCCAATCTGTAGAAAAACGTTGATGATAACTTACTTCCTTAATTGATTTTTTAGCAATTGCAGAGAGAGTTAAATCATGACTATTTTGTAATTTGTTTAAAAGCAAATAATGATATACATCAAATAAAAATTGACGTCCTATAGTATATGCAAAGTCAGTATTTGGTTGTTCAACTAATAAAACATTTACATATTCTCTTTCTTTTCGAAGCATAGCAATATCATCTTCCGTTCTTCCATCACCTATAACTTTGGCAGCATATTGATAGTAACTACGTACTTGCCCAAATAAATCTAAAGAGATATTTGTACAGGCAATATCAGTTTCAAGGCTAGGTCCGTGACCACATAATTCTCCTAATCTCTGTCCAAGAATTAAAGAATTGTCAGCAATTCCCAAAATGTATTTATATAAATTGTTATTCATAGTTTCTCTTAATGAGATTCCTGCTTTCGCAGGAATGACAATTATTACATGTGTTTTACTTCGTCTGGTAAATCATAAAATGTTGGGTGACGATAGATTTTATCTTGAGCAGGTTCAAATAATTCTCCATTATTTTCTGGATTTGAAGCAGTGATATTTTTTGATTCTACTACCCAAATACTAACACCTTCATTTCTTCTAGTATATACATCTCTAGCATTTTCCAGAGCCATTTCTGCATCAGCAGCATGAAGACTTCCAAAATGACGATGTTCTAATCCGTTTTTACTTCTTACGAAGACTTCCCAAAGAGGCCAGTTTTTTGTTGACATTTTTTAAATTTTTTAAACTGCTTGTTTTTGTTTCTTTTTAGCATGAGTCATTGCAGCATCACGAACCCATTCTCCGCGTTCCCACGCTCCAACTCTTGCTTTCATTCGTTCTTTATTCATTGGCCCATGACCTTTAACAACCTGCCAGAACTCATCCCAATTTATTTCTCCAAAATCATAACTCTTACGTTCTTCATTCCATTTTAAATCTGAATCAGGAATTGTAAGCCCAATTAAATCTGCTTGAGGAACAGTTTGGTCAATAAATTGCTGACGTAAATCGTCATTCGACTTACGTTTTAATTTCCACTTCATAGATTGTTCAGTATGTACTGAAACATCATCAGTAGGTCCTAGCATCATCAAAGATGGCCACCACCAACGGTTCAATGCATCTTGTGCCATTTCTTTTTGCTCAGGAGTACCATTGGCCAATTTGATCATGATTTCATAACCTTGACGTTGGTGAAAACTCTCTTCTTTACACACTCGAATCATGGCTCTTGCATAAGGTCCATACGAAGTATTACATAATGGCACTTGATTTATAATTGCGGCTCCATCAACTAACCAACCTATAGCACCCATATCAGCCCAAGTAATTGTAGGGTAATTGAAAATACTAGAATACTTTGCTTTTCCAGAATGTAATTGTTCATATAATTCGTCACGAGAAACTCCTAAAGTTTCACAAGCAGAATATAAATATAATCCATGTCCTGCTTCGTCTTGAACTTTAGCCAATAAAGCAACTTTTCTTCGTAACGATGGCGCTCTTGTTATCCAATTTCCTTCTGGAAGCATACCTACAATTTCAGAATGCGCATGTTGAGACATCTGCCTAATATGTGTTTTTCGATACTTTTCAGGCATCCAATCTTTAGGTTCAATTTTTTCATCACGTGCTATACGTGCTTCAAATTGATCTTCTAGACTTCGACTACGCTCAGCCTCCAATTTTATTTGTTCTTCACTCATACGATTGAGTTTTAATTTTTATACGTCAAAATCTACAACTACTTTTTCAGTAGTTGGAACTGCTTGGCAACTTAACACCAATTTTTGTGATACTTCTTTTTCATCCAATGCATAATTGATTTTCATTTCTACTGAACCTTCAATTACTCTGCATTTGCATGTGCTACAAACTCCACCTTTACAAGCAAAAGGTAAATCTGCACCAGCAGCCAAAGCACCATCTAGAATATTGTCATATTCATTTTCCATAATAAAATGGAATTCTTTTCCACCATCAACAATCGTTACATCAGTTCCTTCAACTTTGTTTTCTAATACTTCTGCAATATGTTTATTGTCATCGGGACTTCCTGAGAAAAACAATTCGTAATGAATTTTGTTTTTATCAAGCCCAGCATTTTCTAAATGATCTCTAATTAAGAAAATCATGTCTTGCGGTCCACAGATAAATGCATGGTCTGTATCAGGAATGTCTATAAAGGTTTTGGTTAATACACTTAGTTTTTCAGTATCAAAACGACCATTTAAAAAAGAAATATCTCTCTGTTCTTTAGTCAAAAAATAAAATACTTGAAAGCGATCAAAAAATTCGTTTTTTAATTGCTCAATTTCTTCTTTAAATATGATTGATTTTACAGTTCTGTTTAAATAAAATAATTTAAAGGTACTATTTGGCTCGGCATGTAAGTGTGTTTTAATTATTGACAACATTGGTGTAATACCACTACCTGCAGCAAAAGCAATATAGTTTTTAGAAGATGTAGGTTGAATATCTACATAAAAGTGTCCTGTTGGTTCCATCAACTCTATTGCATCACCTCGCTTTAAATCATTATTTGCAAAAGTTGAAAAAACGCCTCCAGGAATTTGCTTTATTGCTACTTTCCATTCATTATCTAATGGACTTGTACATAATGAATAGGAACGTCTAACATCTTCATCATTTATTATTTTACGAAGTGTTAAATGCTGTCCTTGTTTAAAACTAAAGTTTTCTTGTAGTTGTTCAGGAATATCAAATTCAACAACGACTGTATCTTTTGTTTCTTTATAGATGTCCGCAATTGTTACTTTATGAAAATCTGCCATTTGTAAATTTGTAATCTAAACTAACAACCGTTAGTTTAGATTACAAATTTACAAAAAAATAGTAAATATTTTATTTTTTAACTCCATTAATCAATACCAATCCAAGGTTATTCGCCAGTTCTGTTGGATTTATGTCTTCTTTTTTAGGAATCCATAGATATAATGAGCGAAGTGTAGAGAGCATTGAAAAAAGCATAATTTCAGGATTTGAATCAATGATTTCATTACTTGAGATACCTTGTTTAATGATTTCTCTAAAATCATCTTCATACTTTGTTCGAAGCGTTAAATAATAGTCTAATTTTTCTTCAAGATGCATCCAATCATTATTCAAAGAAGCCATACCATTGGGATTGTTGCTCGTAATTTTCACATGTACGGCAATAATCTTATTCAATTTGTCAATAGAATTTAAATCAGAATTTAAAATATCATTCATTTCACTAGTAAATTCTTCGGCAAGGGAAATAATTATATTAGTAAGGATATCTTGTTTTGATTTAATGTGATTGTAGAGACTTGCCGCTTTTATACCCATTTCTTTGGCAAGATCTCTCATGGTAACAGCACTGTAACCCTTTTTTTTAAAGAGTTTTGTTGCTGTTAATATAATTTCTTCTTTTCTGTTTTCTTTTTTCATCTTCTCAAAAATAATTAAATCAATTTGATTTATAGATTGCTAATTCTTTTTTATTTTTATCAAAAATTTAATAATGGGATTTTTTAATCTATTTAAAAGAAGTAATACGATGGATGATATTCAAGAATATTTAAATAAGGGTGCAGTTGTTATTGATGTAAGAACAGTTGCTGAATTTAATGAAGGGCATGTTCAAGGTTCTCATAATATTGTCTTAGATACAATAGAAAAAAATATTGCTGAAATTAAAAACTTTAATAAACCAGTTATTACTGTTTGTAGAAGCGGAGGTAGAAGTGGAATGGCAATGGAAATTTTATCAGATGAAGATGTAGATGTAATCAACGGAGGGCCTTGGCAAAACGTTGCACAATATGTAAATAATTAATAAAAAAGAGAAGTTTAAGACTTCTCTTTTTTATTTGTCAAATGTTTTTATAAGGGCAGGAAGTACTATTCCATCGGCAACTAAGGCAAAAAGTATAGTTATTGCACATAAAAATCCAAACTCTTGCATATTTATTAACTTGCTGAACAGCAAAATTGAGAAGCCAAATACTAAGGTTATGGTAGTGGTGAGTAATGCTCTTCCTACGTAAAGCATTGCTTTATCCATACTTTCAATTACTGATAAACCCTCTGATTTATATTGTTTGTATTTGTGAATCAAATGTATAGTATCATCCATAGCAATGCCAATCATAATTGGAGCTATCATTGCATTGGAGGCTTCGATTGGGATTTTAAAAATATACATGACAATTGCTGTCAATGCTAGGGGTAATAAATTTGGCAATAATGCTAAAAAACTAGTTCTAAAATTTTTGATAAAAAATATTAAAATTAATAAAGAAACTATCATTGCAGTGCTGAAAGACCTTAATTGCGTTACCAAAATATAATCGTGCATTTTGATATAAAGCGGAGAAGTTCCATTGATTTTTAATTGAATATTTGGTTGGTCTTTAAAAATTGTGTTAAAAGAATTTTCGATGTTACTTAATAAAATTTTTAAATATTTTGAACTTAATGATTTAGCGTTTACATTGATACTAATTCTTGAAAAATCTTCTGAAACTAATTTAAAAAAAGTGGTTTTGTCATAATTCAGACTATCAGTTGGAATTGATTTGGTTGATGTTTTAATATGATATCTTTTCTCAACAAAATTTTTAAAATCAATAATTGAAATGGGAGCAGCTAGTTCATCATTTTTTTGGATGTCTGTTTGAAATTTTTCAACGAGGTTTAAAGTGCTATCATCAATCAATGAAGTTTTATCCTTACTGCTTATATCTAAACTAAGTCTAAATGCACCATTTAGTGTGTTTTCAATTGTTTTTAAGTCTTCTTTTGCTTTTCCTTCATGTAATAAATCTATAGAATATGAATTTATTTCGATAAGAGATACTGCATAAACTCCAACGATAAAAATGATGCTAAAAGCAACTAATAATGTCTTTTTATAATAGGTAGTAAGGTAATTTATTTTATGTAGAATAGTTTCAATATTAACTAATTTTAGTTGGAATGATTTAGAATTTTTAGTTGTTTTTTGAGGTAAAAAACTCAAACCAATTGCAGTTGTGACATAGGCTAGTGAAAACGCAATCATTAACCCTAAAAAAGTAAAAACTCCCGTAAACTTAAAAACAGGTAAAGGAGATAAGCACAATGCAAGGTAACCAACGACTGTTGTAATGGTAGTATAGAAACAAGGTTTTAGACTTTTATAAAGCGCTTCTTTTATTTGCTCATGTTTATGTTGGTTTGGGAATTTAGTGACATGTAAATGATAAATATTGATAATATGAATTACATCACTTACGGCATATACAATCAATATTGTTGGTATGAGCATTGAGATCATATTCAGTTTGTATCCAAGAATCACAATAATTCCAAAAAGCATAATTACAGGAATACCAACTGTAATTAATGCTGTTGGTAGATATGCAGAGCGAGGTAAAATTAAGAGCAGGAGTGTAGTAACAAGAATTGATATAAGAATAATAAAAAATAAGGATTCTTGTGATACCGATTTGTTTATTTCTTCAACAAGGATAGGAGCACCAGTAATTTTGTAGTTTTTGATTTCTGAATCAATATTCGCACGAATATCATATAGCAATTCATCTTTATTAGATTCAATATCCGAAAGAGGTTTTAATTGAATGAAAAATATGCTTTTAGTATTATCATCAGCAACTAAATTATCTCTTATTCCTGGAAGTTTTTTTAACAGATTGGTTATAGCTTTTTCACTTCTTTTTTCAGTAAATACATTTTTAAAATGCATTTTATTGTTGGCAAAAATTGGATATTGAACTTTGGCTAAACTAAATGTCGCATTCACATTCGGAATGCTATCAATTTTCTTATGAAGATTTTGAAGTTTTTTTAAATGTTCTTTTGAATAGGCATTTTCAGTCTCAATCATTAAAACCAAAATTTCATCTGAGCCTTGCTCTTTTTGAAAAGTTAAATATTCCTGATAAGATTCATCATTGTCCAAAAACCAAATAGATATAGAATTATCAACTTGGATTTTGGTGAATATTAGATATGAAAATAGAATGCAGATAGCACCGATAAACACACTAACTGATATTCTGTTCTTTAGAATAAATAATATGAAGTCATAAAAGTATTTCAGCAGGTCTTATTTTAGTATAACTTGTCTTTAAAATTAATCAATTAAAAATAATTCGTTAAAATAAAGTTATCATAGAAATTAAATCAATACCTAAAATCGGGTAATTTTCAAAAACCTGATGGTTTGAAATCGTCCTTTAGTTCAAATATTTTTGAATTTGGATTGGCTATAAATAGTAATTCAATTAATGTTCTAATTAAAATTAAAAGTATTGCTACTCCCATAATTCCTGAGTCAATCATTATAAAAAAACCTCCTAAAATCACTGCAAATTGCTGAATGATTATTCTTGGATATGGCATCGCAAAAAGTATCACTGTTGTTGTTTTTTTATAAGCTCTTGGAAGGATAAAATTAAAATAATAATCAGCAAGATTATAAACTAAAATTGAACCTAATACTAATGTCATTCCTTTTAAACTCATTGTGTAAGATATATTCTTATATAAGTAAAAAGGTTGGCTAAAGTTTTTATCGTTCATTTCTAAAAACGCAAAAACAAAAATGAGTTGAACAGCAACAAAAAATGAATAATGAACTAGAAAGAATAGTATTGTGCCATATTTCTGTTCTTCTTTAGGATTGGTAGAAATTACTTTGTACATCTTAAATGCATTCACAACCCCAATAATTATTGTTTCTAGAAAATAAGCCATAACTATGGTTAATGGATCTGCTTTTCCAATAATTAGTAATACAATTAGGAAAACAGCATTGAGCCAAATAAATAGATTTTTCTTGTTTGGTGTTAGATTTTTAAAGTTGATTTTTGGAAGTGTTTTGCTCATTATTGAGTTTTTGTTTCTAATAAATGTCCGTTACTAAAGGTTTTTATCATTTTCAGTTTACCATTGTTGTCATAGTAATTCCAATTACCATTTTTTTTAGAATTTAGAAATGTTCCTTCTATTTGAGTTTTATCATTTGGAAACCTCTTTTCAATTTTTTGAATTTTATCACCTTGAATAAAAACTCTTAAACTTCCATTATTTTTATCAGAATTAATTAAACCGATTTCATCAACAATACTGCTTATATTTTCTTTTAAATTTAAACTTATTTTTTTTTCTGAATAATTATAAAGATGATTTAATACTTTTCTTAATTCTTCATAAAATAATTCTTTTTTAGGATAGTGATTTAGTTGAATAAATTTATTATTAGTGTCAAAATTTTCAGATGCAATGAGTTTTCCGTTTCCTAGGTAATAAATCCATTTACCACTATTCTTTCCATCTTTGTATTCACCTTCAAAGTCAATATTTCCTAAATCATTAAAATATTTCCATTTTCCATTTTTTTTGCCATTAATATACATTCCAGAACTCGAAAGTTTACCATTATCATGATAGGATTTGTGTTTTCCGTCTATTTTATCATTCTTGTAATATGTCTTGTGATTTAGAATTCCATTTTTATGATAATTTTCCCAAACACCATCTTTTTTACCATCAACATAATTTCCTTTCATCCATAGTTGCTCGTTTTCATAATAGGATAAAGATTCTCCATCTGTAACTCCGTTTTTGTAATTATAAATAGAAGATAGTGAACCTTTTTTATGATAAGATTTCCAAGTTCCATTTTTTTTATCTTGACTATAAGAACCAATATCTTTTAATGTACCTTCTTTAGAGAAGTATGATTTCCATTGCCCTTCCTTTTTGTCTTTTTTATAATTTCCCTCTGAAGATAGTTTGTCATTTATATAGGATTTCCAAAGCCCATTTTTGAGGTCGTTTTGATAGATGCCAACTTTTTTAAATTTGATTCCAGCATAGGAAGTGTAAATTGTCCATTCACCAACTTTTTTTCCGTTTTCTAAAGTGCCAACTTTCCATAAATCACCATTTTTATGATATTCTTTATGTTGTTGCGCGTTTATATTTATAGAAACAAACAGAAACAAAATTATATATTTAATAGATTTCATATTTTTAATCCCATTTAGTATCAAACATGCTATTTGATTTCTTTTTTTCTTTTAGTTTACCATTCTTATCATATTCTTCAATGAGAGTGGAAAGCTTGTTGTCTTTCCACTCTCCAAATTTTTTACTACCATCAGGATTGGTTAATGTTCCATAACCATTAAATTTATCATCTTTAAATTGTCCATCATATTTCATTCCATTTGGTGCTGTCATGACTCCAAATCCGTGTGCTTTGTCTTCTTTAAAAGTTCCTTTATAAACTGAACCATCTTTCATTGTGAAAACTCCATAACCATCGGCTAGATTATTGACAAATTCGCCTTCATAAATACCTATCTCGTATGTTTTTTTTCCTTTAGTAACATTTTTTATAGGTTTACTATTTCTAAATCTTCCTTCGAACTTTAACTGCCCATTTTTATCATAATATTTTCCTTGGCCATTTCTTTTATCATCCACATATTGACCAATATACTTTGAGTTATCTTTAAACTTGAATGTACCATAATATTTTTCATCAAATTTAAAATCTCCTTCAAAAATCCAACCAACAATACTCTTATATTTCCCTTTTCCGTGTTTAAGCCCTTTGTAAAATTCACCTTCATATTCTCCAGGCAAAGAGATTAATTTTCCTTTACCGTGATATTCATCTTTTTTAAAATCTCCAACATATTTTTTTTGAATTGTACCATTATAATCATCATAATATAAGCCATGACCATCCTTTAGACCATTTACAAAATTTCCTTCATAATACCTTAGGGAATATTTGGAGTTGGAATACACATACTTTCCTTTTCCATTTTCACAATTACCTGAGATGCAACCTGTTTTTTTCTCTTCTTGTTTTTTAGTTGCTTTTTGTGCAGTCACATCCATTGAAATAAATGTGAGAATTAAAATTGTAATGATGTTTTTAAATGTTTTCATAATTGTATTTTTAAAAATCTAATCTACTTTTTGACCATCATCCCATTGACCAGAATAACTAGTTCCATCAGCATACTTCATAGTCCCATAGCCATGCATACGCCCATCATCTAATCCTCCAGAATACACATCACCATTGGCAAAATTAATAACGCCTTTTCCTGTTGCCTCATCTTCATTAAACTGCCCTACATATTTATTTGCCATTCTATCTTCTTGAAATCCAAAACCATGTTTTTTGCCATTTTTCCAAAATCCTTCATAGCGTACTTCAAATGTATTCACATAGTCTTGGAAAGCATCATTCCATCCAGGTTCAAAGGTTTCTATATAAATTCCGTAACCATCTATGCAGTCACCAACCAAACACTTTTTTTTATCGGTATATTTTTTTTCAATTTTAGAACCGTTAATGTAAGCAGCATTTACAAATACACCTTGCATAATTACTTTTCCATTTTTATCAATATATCTCCCTATACCATTTTGTACTCCTTTTTCAAAAAAGCCAATGTGCTTACTAGCGTCGTCCTTCCAAGCGAAAGTGCCTTCTCCATGTTGTTGATTGTTTTTAAATTCACCAATATAAACATCTCCATTTTCAAATTTATAATGCCCAAAACCATTTTCACAACTACCAAAAACACAACCAGTTTTTTCATTTGATTTTGTTGGCGGCGTTACAGGATTACCATTTGAGAATTCGCCAGAAAACATAATTTCATTGTTAGTATTGTAAATTTTGGCTAATCCACTTTCTTTATCATTTTTCCAGCCCCCAATATAAAAACCTCCTTGTTTAGGATCTAGTTGAAAACCTTCGCCATTTTTCTTTCCGTTTTTAAAATACCCAATATATTTATCGTTATTTGGATATACAAAAACACCATAACCATTGGTGCAATCACCAGCAATACAACCTTCAGTTTTAAAAGGAACTCCCTTTTTGAAATTACCTTTATAACTCAACTTTCCGCTTTTATATAATTCGCCTTGACCATCTCTCTCATTTTCTTTCCATTGACCAATATATTTTTCAACTTCATTTTTGTTTTCATCTAACTTTATTTCAGTTCCTTGACCATGTTTATCGTTATTTTTCCACTCTCCTTTATATGATGTTTCTTTTACATTACCTTTTCCAGAAATTTTACTAACAATAGTTAAAGTTCCTTTACCACTTTTTTTCCAATTTTTATAGTAACCTCTATAAGTATTACTTTCTTCAATAAAAATACTAGAAGAAGATGCTATTCCAAAACCATCTTTACAATTTCCTGATAGACAATGTGCATCATTAATGTTGATGTCCCACTTGCCACTATTTTCTTTAATTTTTTTATATTCATCGCTTAGTTCATAAACTCCTTCACCATTCTTAAATTTACCTTTAAAATGTAAAAACCCATTTATATATAATTCGCCTTTGCCATTTGCTATATCATTTTTCCATTCTCCTATATATTTTTGCCCATCTTCCCAAATATATGTCCCTTTACCATTTTCACAATCGCCAGAAATACAACCCGTTTCTTGTGCATTTAAGGTTGTACAGAATACTAGAATGAATAGTGTTGCTGTTATTTTTAGTAATGTTTTCATATCAATTTGTTGTTTTTAGCATTAAAAGTGCCATTGTTGTTATAAATATTATTATAGGAATCAAAAAATAAATATTTCCAATCTTTTTTATTTTTTTCTGTTCGTATTCAGTAAATAAAGAAAATTCTTCAATTGTTTTATTGTAAGAGTTTTGATTACCAACAGTATATTTTATAGCATAAAATATAATTCCAAAAAATAAAACTAATACTAGTTTACTTATTCCTTTTCCAGTTCTTTCTCCAAATGTTTTATTGGCAAACTCTGTTATTGTAGTTTCGAAATTTGGGTAGTATAGTATCATCAATAAAAATGCTGATAGTGCTAATAAAAATAATAAAAGCGATACAATTAAAGTGCCACTTTTCCTGGCAGTAAATTCTTTTCCTTGTTTTTTTAAGTCAAAGTATCTACAAGAGTATATTATTTTTATTGGGTTCATAGAATATATGTCTTAACTATGATTGCTATCATTGCAACTCCCATAATTATTACTGATGATATAAAAAACTTCAGCCCTTTTTTAGAGATTTCTTTTTGTTCATCTTTAGATAATAATGACAATTTTACAATATTTTGATAATATGATTTTGAAGAACCAATAGTAAAGTTGATAATTGGATAAATTATTAATATTAATAAAAGTGCACTAATTTTGCCTATAGATCTTCCAGCATTTCTACCAAAAGATCTTCTAAGAAATCGGTTCATTTCTTTCTCAAAATCAGGAACAAAAACAATTAGAAGTATAAAAATACCAAAGATGATAAGCACTGTTGCAATTGTGGCCAGTAAAGTTCCTTGTTTACGAGCTACATGAGCCTTTCCTTTTTGTTTTAGTTCATAATATTGATTCCAATATAATGCTTTAAATAGATTCATATCAAGTTATGTTTTTTGCCTTTCATTACTGCTTCCATTTTATTGTGAACTTGTAATTTGCGGTAAATATTTTCAATATGTTTTCTTACAGTGCCTGAGGAAATAATCAAATTATCGGCAATTGCATTATAATTCAAACCTTTGCTTAATTGCTCTAATATTTCTGTTTCACGTTTACTTAGTGTTACTTTTTCTTTATCCTCAACTGTTTTTATTTCATTTGGATTTCGTAATAAATTTAATGTTTTTAGAGCAATACTTGGAGACATTGGCGCACCGCCATTAACCACTTCTAATATAGATTTGTGCAGGTTTTCAGCATTTATTTCTTTAAGTAGATAGCCATTTGCACCTGCTTTAATGGCGTTGAAAATATTTTCGTCATCATCAAAAACTGTTAACATAATAACTTTGATCTGTGGATATTTAGTTTTTACAATTTCAGTGGCTTTAATTCCATCCATTTCAGGCATCTGAATATCCATCAAAATAACATCCAAATTATGGTTGACTTCTAGTTTTCCAATCAATTCTGCACCGTTATTTGCTTTGAATTTATAATTCAAATCATCAAAAAAAGATAACTTTTCAATGACTGCTTTGGCTAAAAAGCTATTGTCTTCAGCAATTGCTATTTTTAAATTCATAGACTTAGTGTTTAAGTTATTGTTTGTCCACAATAAATGTGTTGACTGTTCTGCAAAAAATGTAACCATATTATAAGATAATACTCAAAACTACATTAGTTTGCTATATTTTCTTATACGATGATTTACGTATTTTTTGGAATTGAAAACTCAATTTGAGTTCCTTTTTTAGGGGCAGATTCTATTTTAAATTGACCATTAATTTCAGAAATTCTAGATTGCATATTATTCAATCCATTGCCCATTTCTACTTCCTTCATATCAAATCCAACTCCATTGTCAATAACTGAAAAATGTATGTTTTTTTCATTTTCAGATAATTGAATATCAATTTTTGATGCATCGGCATATTTTATGGTATTGTTTATACTTTCTTGAATAACTCTAAAAATATTGATCCCTTCTACCGATGAAAAAGTAGGAGATGAGGCTATCCAGTTTGATAGATTAAACTCAATATCATTTTTCGCTAATTTTGCTTTTTCAACAAATGTCAATAATCGACCATAAAAATCTTCAAACGTTATTTCGTTTTTGTTCATCGCCCAAATTGTGTCTCGTAGTTGAGAAATAGTATTGTTAGCAAAACTGTTTATCGAGGTTAATTTGTCTTTTAATTTTTCGTCTGACTTTTTGGTTAAAAACTTTAAATTGTCAATCGAAGAAATGATAAAAGTTAATTGTGATCCAATATTATCATGTAAATCTCGAGATATTCTCAATCTCTGTTCTTGTAGTTTGTTTTGGGTTTGACTTTGTGCTAACTCATCTTTCAAAGCCAGTTGAGTTCTTAATTGTTTTCTTTTATTTGTTTGATATTTATAGATACCAAATGAAAGTAAACTAATTAGTAACACCCCTGCACCTAATGCAATGTTGAATAAGTTTTTGTTTTTTATTTCTATTTCTTTTTCTAATATTTCTTCTTTTTGTTGGGCAATCTCTTTTTCTTTTTTTTCTGTTTCAAATTCTATTTTTAATTCAGCCAAACGCTTATTTGTGTTTTCATTAATTACACTATCTTTTTTTTGCTGAAAAATAAGGTTATAATCATAAGCATTTTTAAAATCATATAATTCTTTATAACTCTTAGAAATCATTTCGTAGAAATACCTTTCTAAATGTTTAAAATTGCCATTATTTGCAAGATTAATTCCTGATTTGTAGGTGTTTATTGCTTGTTGAAATTTATTTTCATTAAAATAAATATCGCCTAAATGTGCATAATTAGCAGCAATACCATAAATCTCATTTATATTTTTTCTAATTACACTAGAACTATCTAAATATTTTCTTGCTTTTTCAAATTCATTTATAAGTGAATAAGAAGTTGAAAGATGCGCATAGGTATATCCAAGACCTACACTATCACTAAATTGTTTTTTTATGTGTAGTGACTTGTTGTGATAATAGATTGCGCTGTCTATTTCATTGGAAATATCAAACAGAGTTCCGTAGTTGTCATATATAGGATCAAGAGCCTTTAGATTATTGTTTTTTTCAAGCAATTTGATTGCTCTGAGCATATATTCAATAGCCCTTTCTCTATCAGTATATTTTAGTGAATAACCTAAACCTCCATAACCTGCACCTGCTTCTTGATCTTCACCTAATTTTTCATAAATAGTGATGGATTTGTGAGAATAGTCAAATTTTTTTTCAAGATTTTCGGAATAAGAATATACAATTGCTAATTTTTTATAGATCTCGGCAAGTGATAAACTATCATTCAATTCTATTGCAATTTCTTCTCCCTTCTTTAAAATCTCCTCTGATTGAGAAATATTATTTGTAATCTGGTCATGTGTGATAGATTTAATTTTTTGTAATTGAAAGTTTTTTGGGAGAGAAACAATAGAGTTTTCTATACTGTCTATTGATGTTTTTTCCTGACAATATATAAACGTTGAAATTAATAAAACCAATAATTGAAATGACTTTTTGATCAATTTTATAGAGTGTTTAAGTTTAAAAATTTGCTGGGATTTTACTAAAGTACAAAAAAAGCCAATACTATTGTTTGAAGTATTGGCTAAAAAATTAAACTAAACTTTTCTTTTTTATAACAATGTTATTGAACTTTCTTGCCGTCTTTAAATTGACCTTTATATATAATTTTTCCATTTCTATCGTACTCTGTACCATAACCATCAGAATTGCCATTTTTATATTCGCCATCAAAAGCAAGTTTTCCATCTTTATAATATTCTTTTACTTGTCCATGTGCTTTTCCATCTTTAAAGGTTCCTACTAAATAATATCCGTCTGACCAAATAACTTTTCCATTCCCATTTCTTTTCCCGTTCATAAAATCGCCAATGTATTTATCACCATTTTTCCATGTATAGGTACCTTTTCCGTTACTTTTGTCATTTTTATAATTTCCTGCGTATTTGTTTCCGTTATCATTATAAAAAGTCCCAAAACCATTTCTTTTACCTTCTTTAAAAGTTCCCACATACTTTCCATCACTATAATAGCGAGTTCCTTTTCCATCAAATTCGTTTTCTTTCCAATTTCCATCATAAACAATCTTTCCATCTTTGTTATACTCTTTACCTGAACCAGAAAATTTATTGTTATTAAACTCACCTACATATTTACCACCATTAGCCCAAGTAAAAACTCCTTGACCTGTTCGTTCGTTATTTTTCCAATCGCCAGTATAAGAATTGCCATTACTTTTCCAGATATAAGTTCCTTTGCCATGTCGTTCTCCTGCTAAATATTCACCTTCATACCTATCTCCAGATTCTTTCCAAGTAAAAACTCCTTGACCTTCTCTTAAGTTGTTTTTATACTCGCCGTTGTAAGTATTTCCGCTACTCCAAGTGTAAATCCCTTTTCCTTCCTTTAAATCATTTACATAATTACCTTCATAAGTATTTCCATTATCCCAAACTTCTTTGCCCTTTCCGTGTGCTTTCCCGTCTTTGAATTGACCTTCGTAAACACTTGTTGTATATTGCTTTTTGCCTTTCCCATTTTTACAATTTCCAGAAATGCAAGGATCAGGTTTAGGGTATTTTAAAGATATAGATGCTGAATATTTTGAAGTGTGAATTTCAACATTATTATAAGTAAAAAAAGATTCTTTGGTTTTGGTTAATTTCTTACAACTTTTACAGGCGTTAATAAGTTCACTGGAACTTAAAGTTGGTTTATTACTTGTTTTGTTCGGAAAGCGAATAAAAATTTTATCATTTCCATTCAAGTTGTTTTCATAATCAAGGTTGAAAGTGTTTAAAAATTGTTTTTCTAATGTTGAAGTAGTATAATTTTTCTTCTTTACTTTCATTTGTTTACGTTCTTCTAATGATAATTTTGTTAGCGCAATTAATTCATTACAAAATTCTTTTTGTGAGAAATTAAATTTTGTAGGATCTTGATATTCATCATCTATCCATTTTCCAAACGTTCTTTGGTTTTGCTTATTTGTGTAAATCCCAATACCATGTTTTTTCCCATTATTAAAATAACCCATAAAATATTCATTAATATCTAAATATTTTATTTGCCCATAACCGTGAGGTATATTGTTTTTGATTTCACCATCATAGAGATATTGTTTACTTTGAATATGACCTAAAATAATTTTTTTATCCTTAAATATTCCTAAATAATTTACACTGTCTACATTCATTAATTTCCCAATGCCATCAACACAATTACCGGTACAATTTTTTGGATTTTTTTTATGTTTTTCAAAACTTAATTTTTTAACAATTTTACCTTCAAGAAATTCTCCAGCACTAAGAATTGTACCACTTGGATCTTTTTCAATTCCTAAACCTGACTGTAAGCCATTCTTCCATTTTCCAAAATGAGAACTTCCACTTTTCCATTTGTAATATCCATTACCATTAAAACTGTTGTTTTTTAACTCTCCATGATACGTTCTTTTATCACTATAAAACATCATGCCTAAACTGTCAAGTTTACCATCTTTAAAATAGCCGTTGTATAAACTTCCATCTCCATACTTAAATACACTGTAACCATTTTTACAATCTCCTTTTTGACATTGTGAAAATGAATATGTTGTTGTAAATAAAACAATAATTAAAATAAACTTTTTCATGATATTACATTTTAATAATTTCTATAGAATTCAATTAATTCTTTGGCTCTATGTTCTTTGTTTTTTGGAATAGGAATTCGAGTTTCATCATTGGTATTTCCTTTTCTAGTACTCCATTCAATAGTAAACTCTAATAATTTAAAATTTTCTGAGGTTTCAATGATTTTCATGTCTTTAATCCACTTTCTTTTTCCGTATAAATCAATTTTTTTATTGTTTACAATTAAATAATCTGGAAATATTTTCACAGTAGATTCTCCTTTGTGCTCTTTTAAATGCGGATTTCCAAATTTCTGCCTCAACCAAGGAATTAAAATAGCTAATGGAGAAGTAAATAATAATGCTGTAATGAAATTTGTTCCTCTTAGTACCATTAACATTGGTGTGCAGAGAATTAATATTCCAATTGCAAAATAGATATTATCTTCTTTTTTGTTCTTTTTTTCAATTGCAACAAATTTTTTCCATTGTTCGTTTGAAAAAGTCCAAGTTTCTAATATTTGATTTAATTGTAAATTCATATAATCCTTTTAAAAATACAAAAAACCGAGTAATAATTAAGGGGAATTACTCGGTTTGATCAGTATTATTTAGTTAAATCATAAGAATAAATGGTATTATTTGACGCTTTGTAGTACAAATAACCACCAAAATCATCAACTTTATAAACTGGTTTTTTGTCTTTCAATACAATTTCTTTTTCTTTTTCACCAGTATCTTTATTAAGTTTTATTAAACCAACTCCATCATCAAGTTTTGTCAGTACAAACTGTGCATTTTCAGTTGCCGATGTTGCTTTGAATCTTTTTAACATTTCTGCTACCGATGCTCCAGTTGCTGCAGCCATTCCGTGAGCAAGATTATTATAGGCTTCACCTTGTGAAGTGAAATTACCTAATGAATTTCTATGTTGATTTGCTGCATGTGATGCTGCTACAGAAGTTGTTGCAGTTGCTACAGCAGTAATTCCCATTAAAATTACTCCAAAAGCACTTTTCCCAGGAGCACGATTATACACATGCCAGTTTTCTTTTCCATCAAAATCTAATAACATCATATTTTGACTACTTGTCAATAATATACCTTTAGCTCTTATTTCAACTCCTGTTGGATCTTCTTTTCCATCAAATTTTGATTCTGCAAGGTTTTCAAAATCACCTGAATTTTCATTAATTGCAAATAATTTCTCATCAGCACTAATTAAATAGCGCGAATTCTTACTGTCATAAGTTGAACTTACAGCATCAGCACGTTTATACTTTAACGGTTTTTTCCATACTTGCTCTCCAGTTTCAAGATTTACAATATTGGCATCTTCCGAAGTGATATAAATCAATCCTTGAGGTGTTTTTGCCATTGTCAAAATATCTTCTCCAGTTTTTAAAGGTTTTTTGAAAAGTGTTTTCCCATCAAATGATATTTTGTTGATTCCTCCTTCGGCAATACCAAACAATATACCATCATCCATTACATAAAAATGCTGTACATAACCTTTGGTTTTTGGTGCTTTTTCCCATAAGTCTTCACCGTTTTGAGCACTCAACAATGTTATTTTTGATTCTGATCTTCCTGACGCTAGTTTTGCCAAACCTTTTTTCCCAGTATTATCTACGTCACTAACTACTGCCAAGCCTTGATCTAAAATTTGAAAATTGGTGACACTTCCTTTTACTTTCTTTTCATCAGCCCAAGCCGAACTTCCATCATTATTAATTTTGTGAATCTTTGTGTTTTTACCATTAGCAGATTTGGTAAAAGCATAAGTGCTACTTTCGTCTTCATTACTTACTAACCAATTGGCATTTTTTATTTTGTTTTCCCATAATGTTTCACCAGTTTGAGCCTTTTTTGCTACCATACCTTGCGCTGTTGGAATAATTAATTTTTCTTTTAGCAATAATGGCCTTCCTGTAACATTATATGATTTAGCAATTCCCACTCTGTTAGGATCGTTTAAATTGAAACGATAATCTTCTTCTCCAGTATTTAAGTCATATACTGCAACAGCTTGCGCATATTTTTCATCTGACCTTCTTTGTCCACTAACTACAAGTTTGTTTTGTGGCATCATTACATCACATGTGTAAACTATTTTCCAGCCATTATCTTCGGTGCTAAATAATTTTTTACCTGACATGTAATCAATTACAGCCTTTTTGGTTGATAATGATGCAAATCCTGTTTGCCCAACAATAACATATGGTGCTTGTGGAACAAAAAATAATTCTTCTGGTTTTACTTTACCATAATCAGTAAAGTTAAATAATAACCCTTCTTTTCCAGGTTTTATTCCTACTAAACCATCATTGGTAGCAACAACCATTGTTCCGCCTTGGGTTAAGGTCATGTCATTGATTTTTGCGCCAAGTTCATATTTGAAATCTGGAGTTTCTTGCGCGCTTATTTGTATTGAAATAAGAAGCGATAATGTAACGAAATAGATGTTTTTAATTGATTTCATTTTAGTCTTATTTTAAATAATTATATAATCTTATGTTGTTTGTTTAGAAAGATTAAAAAAACCTTCTGTTATATTTTTTTCTGAATTGTCAGTAGCGTTTTTTGCTTTGAAACTGAATTCGCCTTGAAGATTATCATCAGTCTCAACAGTAATTTTTACTGTTCCTATTGGACTATTTTGATAAGGTGATTGCCAGATTTGTGTGTTTGCAGGATTACTTATATCAGTTTCAGTATAAACGGCCGTATTAGGATTTAATCCACTTGAATTGATTTCATATGTTCCCGTTCCTGTATAGTTGTTTATAATAATATTTATTGATTTTCCGTCTGAATTACTTGCTTGAATTACTATATTGTTATGTGATGGTAATTGTGCTAAGGTCGCTTGTCCTACATTATGAGAGTTAGAAAAATCTGTACCATCAATTTTTGCAGTCATAGTACCTTGTGAAACGTTCCCAGTTGCAGTATCATCGTCGTCTTTATCACAGTTTACTAATGATACTGATAAAGCAAATAATAAAATAATTGTTTTTAAAGTTTTCATAATATTTATTTTTTAAGTTTTAATTGATTGTTTCAAATTTCTATTAAATAATGAGGTGAATCAATACGAAGAAAATCGTATTTTGATTATTCAACTATCCTTATGGTTTCTAGTTTGTCATTACACATATGAACAATTAATGGAGCGCCATCAAATGCATCTTTTGAAATGTTTTGTCCAAAGTATTTTAGAATAGTTGCATTGCTATCTTTTTTATCAAACCCTTCTTTCACAACCATTCTAAAAAGATAAGAGCCATCTTTTTTGTCAAATTCAACAGTTTTAGGAGTTGTATCTGCAAAATCAGATTCAATGAGATAATCCTTAAGTTTATTTACTTCTTCAAGACTTATATTGTTGGTGTATAAAATTTGTGTGGCTTCGGCATCAATAGATTTTGGAACATTTTCAAATGCATAGATTTTTTGAGTTTCAAATGTGTTATTACATAAATGCACATCAATTGGTTGATTATCGTATAATTTTGATAAACTAGTTGCAAACGTTTTGAAAATAAAATCATTGGAAGGATCATCGACAACTCCATCTCCAACTACCATTCTAAAAACTAAATTGTTTGAATCGTTATCTCTAATAAGTTGTACGGATTTTTTCTTGCCTTTACTTGAAAATCCCGATTTAACTAAGTAATTCCCTAGTTGTTCAGCCTCTTGTTTTGTTGCACCATCTTTATAATATACATCAGTATCACTATAAGTTAATTTCTCACCATAGTTGGAGCAAGAAATAAATAATATTGTAATGAATAACACTAAAATTTTTCTCATTTTTTGATATGTTTTGGTTTATATCAAAAGTGAAAGAAATGTTGAAGTTATGAAATACGTAATACTTCGTATTTTTTAGAAAGTAATGTTATTTTGTTTTTTTAAAGTGCTGATTTTCAATTTTAAACCTTTAAGAAAAGATTGGTACTGTTCAGAATTAGCATTAAATGGCTTGTGAGCCAATCCTTTTTGAATAGTATCTACTTGCTCCATAATTTTGTTGGAATCTTGATGAATCCAAGTAGATTTAAAATTTTCCCAAATATAATTTATGGCAGTTTCATTTGGGTGAATCATATCGTAATTATAAAAGCGATAATCTCTTAAATCATCCATCATTATTTCAAAAGAAGGAAAATAATGAGTGTTATATCTAGGCTCAATAACTTGGTGAATTGCTGAAATCAAATGTGATTTGCTAAGTGAATTTTCAATAAATCCATCTTTAATATGTCTAACAGGAGAAACTGTAAAGATGATTTCAATTTTAGGATTAATGCTTTTGGTTAAAGAAATGATTGCTTCTAAACTTGAAGAAATACCATCAATGCTCAATAACTCTTTGAGGAATTTTTTTTGTGGAATTTTATGACAATTTGCAACAATTTTATTACTTTCTATATGTCTGTAAATCCAAGAAGTTCCTAGTGTAATGATTAAATGACTACATTCTTCAAGTTGCTTATTAGTTGAAACAATTTGAGCGTTTAAATTTTGTAGTAATTCATCTTTTGAAGCATTGCTTAATTGAGAATGTGAGTCAAAAGAATGCCAACGCTCATTATGGAAAAAAATATCTTTTTCAGTATATTTTTTTTGATTCATAGCATTGGTTATCAAATTTTCTATACCAATAGGATGGAAGAGTATTCCAAACGGATTTGAAAAGTTTTGAAATTTAAAATAAGATAATTTTCCGCTAATATTTTCTGAAAAGCATGACCCAAATAATAATACTTTAGATTCATAATCAATTTGATTATGAACTTTTATTACAGGTATTTGAGTTCTAAAACTCATTACACTAAATAATCTTTCACACGTTCCAATGCTTTAGGAATTCCTCCAGGACTTTTTCCTCCAGCTGTAGCAAAGAATGGTTGACCTCCACCGCCTCCATGTATCAATTTTCCAAGTTCTCTTACTATTTGTCCAGCATTTAGATTTTTGTCAGATGCTAATTTTTTATCGATATAGCAAGTCAACATTGCTTTGTCATTGGCAGGAGAAGTTGCTATAAAGAAAAATAAATTCTCAATTTCATTTCCTAATTCAAATGCTAAATCTTTAACCGAACTTTGATCAATATCTATCTTACTTGCAATGAAATTTATACCGTTGATATTTTCAATTTCAGACTTTAAAGTTTCTTTAAGGTTTTTTGCTTTGTCTTTCATTAAACCTTCAATTTGTTTCTTTAAAACTGCATTTTCATCCTGTAATTGCTCAATTGCTTTTACTGGATTTGGTGTATTTTTTAAAACCGATTTTATTAAAGAGTATTCTTTGTCTTGATTGGCATAATAATCTTTTACGGCATCAGAAGTTATTGCTTCAATTCTTCTAATACCTGATGCAATTGCACTTTCTGAAGTGATTTTAAATTGCCATATGTCACTGGTGTTTTCTACATGTGTTCCTCCACATAATTCTATAGATTTTCCAAATTGAACCATACGAACGGTGTCTCCATATTTTTCGCCAAATAAAGCCATTGCTCCCTTTTCAATAGCAGTTTCCATTGGAATATTTCGTTCTTCTATAAATGGAATTTTACCATTGATTCTAGCATTTACAAAATCTTCAACTTCTTGTAATTGTTGAGGAGTTACTTTTGAAAAGTGTGAAAAATCAAAACGTAAATGTTTAGAATGAACAGCAGAACCTTTCTGCTCTACATGTGTGCCTAAGATTTTGCGTAGTGCTTGATGTAAAAGATGTGTAGCAGTGTGATTACATTCAGTTCTGAAACGTTGCCTTTCATCAACTTTTAATTTAAAAATTGCTGTAATATCTTTTGGTAAATTCTTTGTATAATGAATGATTAAATTGTTCTCTTTCTTAGTATCTATAATATATATGGCATCGCCATTAGGTACTTCTAAATATCCTTTGTCTCCAACTTGTCCTCCGCCTTCAGGATAAAAAGGAGTAATATTGAATACCAATTGATACATTTCACCGTCTTTCTTTGAAGTTATTTTTCGATAACGTGTAATTTTGACGGTAGCTTCTAAAGTGTCATAACCAATAAATTCTTCCTCATCGTCTTCATATAATACTTGCCAATCATCGGTTTCAACTGCAGTCGCTTTTCTACCTCTGTCTTTTTGTTTTTCTAATTCTTCCTTAAACTCATCTTCATTATAAGTCAATTTATTTTCACGAAGTATTAAATCAGTCAAATCCTCAGGAAAACCATAAGTATCTTTTAATTCAAATACCTTTTTGCCTGATATTTTTTCTGATTTATTGTTTGAAATAATAGTATCTAATAAATTTAACCCTTGATCTAAGGTTCTTAAAAATGAAAGTTCTTCTTCTTTTATTACATTCTCAATTAGTTGTTTTTGAATTTTTATTTCAGGGAATGCTCCACTCATTTGTTTACTTAACACATATACTAATCGGTAAATAAAAGCGTCTTTTTGCTTTAAAAAAGTAAACCCATATCTAATGGCTCTTCTTAATATTCTACGAATTACATATCCAGCGCCATTATTACTTGGAAGTTGTCCGTCAGCAATAGCAAATGCTACAGCCCTCACATGGTCTGCAATAACTCTTATGGCAACATCTTCAATTTTATCTGAAGCATTATATTTTGAATTGGTAATAGTTTCAATTTCTCTAATTATAGGTGTGAAAACATCACTATCATAGTTAGATTGCACACCTTGAATAACCATACATAAGCGCTCAAAGCCCATTCCAGTATCAACATGCTTGTTTGGTAATTTTTCTAGCGAGCCATCTGCTTTTCTATTGAATTCCATAAATACTAGATTCCATACTTCAATTACTTGAGGATGATCCATATTTACCAAACTTTTACCATCTACTTTTGCTTTTTCTTCTTTGGAACGTATATCAATATGTATTTCAGAACAAGGTCCACAAGGTCCTTGCGCTCCCATTTCCCAAAAATTGTCTTTCTTATTACCGTTTATGATTCTATCTTCTGGAATAATTTCTTTCCAGTAATCATAGGCTTCTTGGTCAAATGCTAAGTTGTCTTCTTTATCGCCCTCAAAAACAGTTACATATAAATTGTTTTTGTCAATTTTATACACTTCGGTTAATAATTCCCAAGCCCAAGCAATTGCTTCTTTCTTAAAATAATCACCAAAACTCCAATTACCCAACATTTCAAACATTGTATGATGATAGGTATCAATGCCCACTTCTTCTAAGTCATTATGTTTTCCGGAAACCCTTAAACACTTTTGAGTATCAGAAACTCTAGCGTCAACAACTTTTTTTTGCCCTAAAAAGTATTCCTTAAATGGTACCATTCCTGCATTGACAAACATTAATGTTGGGTCATTTTTTAAGACCAAAGGTGCTGATGAAACAATGGTATGCTCTTTATTTTTAAAAAAATCTAAAAACTGCTGACGTATTTCTTTTGATGTCATAAAAATGTTAATTTATTTCTAAAAATGCATGTAAACAAAAGCAGTTTAGAAACATTTTGTAAATTTGTTTTTTGCAGATTTATACTAATCCAATAGTGTAAATCGTTTAGATTGCAAATTTAGTATAATTAATCTTATGGCGAAAGTTAAATACTACTACGATTCTGAAACACTTTCATACAAGAAAATTGAACCAAAAAAAGGATTGTTTTTCAAGAAATTCCTTTTTTGGTTAGCAACATTTATTCTTGCAATGTTTGTTGGTTTTGTTGTGCTATATAACTTCTTTGAAACACCCAATGAAAAAGCGTTAAAACGCGAGAATGAATTTTTAAAAATTAACTCTGACCTTCATAAAAAAAGAATTGTTCAGTTTGAAAAAGTATTGGAAGACTTGCAAGAGCGAGACAATAATATATATAGAACTTTCTTTGAAATTAGTCCAATTCCTGAAGAGCAAAGAACTGCTGGTTTTGGTGGAGTGAATCGCTATAAATCATTAGAAGGATTCGATAATTCTGAAATGATTATTGATATAACCAAGAACATGGATGTACTTTCTAAACAATTATACATCCAATCAAAATCACTCGATGAAATTGTGAAACTTGCTGAGGATAAGGAACAATTGTTGGCAGCAATACCAGCAATTCAGCCTGTAAAAACAGAAGACTTAACTCGTATGGCTTCAGGTTATGGTTGGCGTACTGATCCTTTTCTAAAAACTCGTAAGAAACATTATGGAATGGATTTTACTGCACCAAGAGGAACTCCTGTATATGCTACTGGTCCAGGAAAAGTAATTCGTGCTGATGCTGGAGCTTCTGGTTTTGGAAAGCATATTAGAATTGATCATGGATTTGGATATGTGTCGTTGTATGCTCATTTGAGTAAGTATAATGTAAAAAAAGGGCAGCGAGTAAAACGTGGGGATTTAATTGGTTTTGTTGGTAATACTGGTCGTTCTCAAGCACCGCATTTACATTATGAGATACGTAAAAATAAAGAGCGTATAAATCCTATAAACTTTTACTACGGAAATTTATCTCCAAAAGAATTTGAAGCGATGCAAAAAGCGGCTCAGGTTGAAGGACAATCTTTGGATTAAACGCTTATCTAATGCATTGATTATTATCAACTAATTTTTTTTGTATATTCGTATCTCTTACAATTGCGAAGAATATGCACATAGATTTACCAGAAAAAAGATATTATAAAATTGGCGAAGTAGCGAAAGCTTTTGATGTCAATACTTCTTTGATTCGTTTTTGGGAAAATGAGTTTGACATTCTAAAACCTAAAAAAAATAAAAAAGGAAATCGTCTTTTTACTCAAACCGATTTACAAAATCTAAAACTGATTTATCATTTAGTTAAAGAAAAGGGCTTTACGCTAGATGGTGCACGCAAGAAAATGAAAGAGAACCCTAAAAACATATTGGATAATCACCAGATTATTTCAAATCTAGAAAATATAAAACAAGAACTTATTAATATTAAAAATCAACTATCATGAAAAAATTTCTAATACCTTTAATCATACTTGTTGTTGTTGCTTTTGGGCTTTATAATTGGGCTGTAGGGTTTAACAATACGGCTGTAGAACATGAAGCAAATGCCAAAACTGCTTGGGCAGATGTAGAAAGTTCTTACCAACGTAGAAATGATTTGTATAGTACTGTAATATCAACTGTGCAGGGCGCTTCTGATTTTGAAAGAGGTACGTTAAAAGATGTTATTGAAGCAAGATCAAAAGCAACATCAGTTACGATTGATCCCTCAAATATTACTCCTGAGCAATTAGCGAAATTTCAACAAGCGCAAACTGGTCTACAAGGAGCTTTTAACAAATTGATGGTAGTTGTAGAGCGATATCCTGAATTGACCGCAACACAGACTTATAAAGATTTTATTGCTCAACAAGAAGGTACAGAAAATAGAATTAATGTGGCTCGTGATCGTTTTAATGATGCTGTAAATACCTATGATATTTTCACAACTAAATTTCCTGGAAAAATATTGGCTAATCTTTTTGGATTTAAAGAAATGGCTCGTTACAAATCAGATCCAGGTTCAGAAAAAGTTCCAGAGTTAGATTTTAACAATAACAAAGACTAGTAAATGTCAAAAGTTGAGGCGTTTTTATCTGCACAAGACGAGCAGCAAGTAATTGCTGCAATTAAATCGGCTGAAAAAAATACTTCAGGAGAAATCCGAGTACATATAGAAACAATCAATGAAATACCTTCTTTGCAACGTGCGAAGGAGGTGTTTTCGTTTTTAAATATGGATCAAACCAAAGAACAAAACGGCGTGTTGTTCTATGTAGCAGTTGAGAGTAAACAATTTGCCATCTATGGAGATAGAGGTATCTATCAACAAACTCCTAAAGACTTTTGGGAAAGTGAAACAGAGTTGGTTTTGAATCATTTTCAAAAAAACGCAAATGCACAAGGATTGATATTGGCTATCGAAAAAGTTGGTGAGAAACTTAAAAAATTATTTCCAATCAAGTCGGATGATTCCAATGAATTATCTGATGAAATTTCAAAAGGTTTATAATTGAGAAGCGTTATTTTTAAATATTGTTTAATTGTATTCTTAACTACGTTAAGTATTCATACCAACGCTCAAGAAATTCCTGAAGTTCCCAAAATTCAAACAAGTGTTTATGACGGTGCTAATTTATTGTCGGGAATAGAAAAGCAATCGTTGGAACAAAAGTTAATCAATTATGCCGATTCTACTTCTACGCAGATTGTTGTTGCAACCGTAAATACTATTGGAAATAATGAAATCTCATATTATGCTACGAAATGGGCGCATAAATGGGGAATAGGTCAAGAAAAAGAAGATAATGGTGTGTTTTTATTAATTGCTAAAAATGACCGAAAAATGACTATTCAAACAGGTTATGGAGTTGAACACTTATTAACCGATGCCTTGTCAAGTAGAATTATTAGAAATGTATTGGCACCCAATTTTAGAGAAGGAAATTTTTATAAAGGTATAGATGATGCTACTGATGTGATGATTGCTGCGTTGAGCGGTGAATATCAAAATAACAATCAATATGAAAGTAAAAGTTCTGGGATTCCAATAGGTCTAATACTATTTATTTTCTTCATTATTCTGATGATAATCTTGTCAAAAAGAAATCGTGGTGGAGGAAACCATAACAATCGTGGAGGTAGAAGAAAGGATGCTGCTTCAAGTATTTTAGAGGCTATAATTTTAAGCAATGCTGGAAGAAGTGGCGGATTTGGTCGAGGTGGATTTGGAGGTTCTTCAGGTGGCGGCTTTAGTGGCGGTTTCGGAGGCGGTTTCGGAGGAGGTTTCGGTGGTGGAGGCTTTGGTGGAGGTGGTGCTTCTGGAGGATGGTAATCAAATAATTTATTTATGAGCGATTTTGGTAAGTCTATTATAGCAATGAAAGACGGAATCGTTGGGTTTTTAAAACTCGAACGTGTTTTGGCTTTTATATGCCTTTTCATTCCTCTTATTTTAATCTTATTTGACTGTAATAAAGTTCGTGATAGTATCAGTGCATATGCGGATATGCAAGAAAATCAAATCTATGTTTTTTTGTTGACTATGGCTGCAATGATGTTTCTAGTCAACGGAGTTGTGAAGGAACAAAAATGGTATAATAGTGTTTTAGGAATTTCATTGATGGGAGTAGTGCTTTTTCATTATGAAGAGTTTCAAAAGTTGCATTATGCTTTTGCTGTTATTTTCTTTTTGGGTAGTGCCGTAGTGATCAGTTATTATACCTCAAAAAAGCAAAAATTAGTTGCTAGTTTGTTTGCGCTAACTATTGTATTTGCATTGTTGGCACATTTTAAATTCGATTGGATTTCTCTTTTCGTTGCCGAATGGATTGCGTTAGGAATAATAGGAATTCACTATATTTTAGAATCCTTTCATATTTTAGATTGATGAAGTTTAGATTTATACTTGTGTTTTTAGTGTTATTTATTTCCTGTAACAATGAAGTAAAGGATAAAAGAATTGGAATAGAATCTCCTTATTTATTTGTTTTAGGGAACGCTCAAGATGCAGGATATCCGCAAGCAGGATGTGAAAAGGAATGCTGTCAAAGAGTTTATGATAACCCTTCAAATTCAAGATTTGTTTCTTCAATTGCATTGATGGACCCAATATCAAATGAAAGTTGGATTTTTGACGCAACTCCTGATTTTCCAGAGCAATTAAAACTACTTTCAAATCAAACAGAAAATTCTTATAAATTTCCAAACGGAATATTTCTGACACATGCTCATATAGGTCACTATACAGGTTTAATGCACTTGGGAAGAGAAGTGATGGGTGCTAAAAAAATACCTGTATTTACTATGTCAAAAATGAAATCTTTTTTAAGTTCAAATGGTCCTTGGAGCCAGTTGGTGAATTTAAAAAATATAGAGTTGAAAGACCTTGAAAAAGATTCAGCAATAGTTTTAAATGATAGAATAAAAGTTACGCCAATTCTAGTGCCACATCGTGATGAGTTTTCTGAAACTGTTGGCTTTTTGATTGATGTGAATTCAAAAAAAGCATTGTTTGTTCCAGATATTGATAAATGGAGTAAATGGGATAGAAGTATAGTTGATTATGTAAAAGAAGTGGATGTTGCTTTGCTGGATGCTACTTTTTTTAAAGATGGAGAGATAAATAGAGATATGAATGAAGTGCCACATCCTTTTGTGGTAGAAAGTATGGATTTGCTTAAAAATTTATCAAAAGAAGATAAAGGCAAAGTTTACTTTATTCACTTTAATCATACTAACCCACTATTAATAGATGGTAGTGACGCGCAAAAACAAGTTTTAAAAAACGGATTTAATATTGCGAGGCAAGAAATGGTAATAGAAATATAATTTATTTCTTTCTAAAATAAATCACAATCGGAACTCCTTTAAAATCATAAATTTCTCGAAGTTTGTTTTCAATAAATCGTTTGTAAGGGTCTTTTACATACTGAGGAAGGTTGGCAAAAAATACAAACTGTGGTGTAGGTGTGGGTAATTGCATGCAGTATTTGATTTTTACAAACTTCCCTTTGGTTGCTGGTGGAGGATTGTGTTGGATTATCTCCAGCATAGTTTCATTTAACTTACTCGTAGGGATTCTTTTTGAGCGGTTTTCATACACACCAACAGCAGTCTCAATAGCCTTAAAAATACGTTGTTTTGTTAATGCTGAAATAAATATAATTGGAACATCAGTAAATGGAGCAATTTCCTTTCTTACAAATGCTTCATATTCTTTAACAGTATTGGTTTCTTTTTGAACCAAATCCCATTTGTTTACAAGAATTACAATTCCCTTTTTGTTTTTTTCGGCCAACCAAAAAATATTTTGATCTTGACCTTCAAATCCACGAGTTGCGTCAATCACTACAATTGCAACGTCACAATATTCAATAGCACGAACAGCACGCATAACCGAATAAAATTCCAAGTCTTCTTTTACTTTAGATTTTCTACGAATTCCTGCAGTATCAACTAAGTTAAAATCAAAACCAAATCGATTGTATTTGGTGTCAATAGAATCGCGCGTAGTACCAGCAATATTGGTAACAATGTTTCTTTCTTCACCTATCAAGGCATTGATGAAAGAAGATTTTCCAGCATTTGGTCTTCCAACTACTGCAAATCTAGGTAGTTCATCCTTTTCTTCTTCTATTTCTTCAGGAATTATTTCGGCAATTGCATCCAATAAATCTCCTGTTCCACTTCCGTTTATTGAAGATATAGTATGATAGTCACCTAAGCCAAGATTGTAAAATTCATACGCATCTTCTGCTCTCATGGCATTATCAACCTTATTAACTGCCATAAAAATAGGCTTCTTAACTTTGCGAAGTAAATTGGCAACTTCAGTATCCATAGGAGTAATACCTTCGGTAACATCAACAACAAAAACGATAATGTCTGCTTCGTCTATTGCTAATTGAACTTGTTTTCTTATTTCTTCTTCAAAAATATCATCAGAACCTACTGCATAACCTCCTGTATCAATTACCGAAAAGTTTTTACCATTCCAATCACTTTTCCCATAATGACGGTCACGAGTAACGCCACTTACCGAATCTACAATCGCTTCACGGCGCTGTATCAATCTGTTAAATAAAGTTGATTTCCCTACATTTGGACGTCCAACTATGGCAACTATTGTGTTCATTGATGAAAAATTTGTGCAAAATTACATAAATTTATCTTCTCTAATACGTTTTCTTACAGATGAAAATAACGTAACTTTAAGTTTTTTAAAGAATTAAAATGAAAGAACAAAAAAATAGCGATATACATTTAAGACCTCGATTTAGAATTGAACTTGATGAAAATCATGAGCAATTGTTAGAAAAGTTTAAATCAAATTTGAAAAAAGGCGATTGTAAATATTGTTCTAAAATTGTGGATGGTCATATTGTTATTGATGTTCCTGAAGTAGAGAGTCATTTTTGGTCTCCACAATTGAATGTTGAAATTGAAGAAATTGAAGAAAATAAAAGTATTGTTAAAGGATTAGTAGGACCTAAGCCTCAAGTATGGACACTTTTTATGTTTATTCATTTTGGTGTGGCTGTTGGTTTTATAGGATTTTTAATTCTTTGGTATGTGCGATGGACTTTTGAAAAAAGTACTGTTTTCCCAATGGTTATGACTATATTTTTCCCTTTACTTTGGATTCTTTTATATTTTCTTGGAAGAGTTGGTAAAGATACAGGGAATAAACAGATAGAGGAATTGCATGATTTTTTAATCCAAACTCTGGAGAAAAAATAAATTATTCTTGATAGCCAAATCTTCGTAATTGGTTTTTATTATTTCTCCAATCTTTATTGACTTTAACATACAATTCTAAGTGAATTTTTTTCTGAAAAAACTTTTCTAAATCCTTTCTCGCTTCAACACCTACACGTTTTAAGGCACTTCCTTTATGTCCAATTATAATTCCTTTTTGAGTATTTCTCTCCACCATAATAATTGATCGGATTTTGATAATTTTCTCATCTTCAATAAATTCTTCGGTTTCAATTTCTACGGCATAAGGAATCTCTTTCTTGTAATGCATTAGGATTTTCTCTCTGATGGCTTCATTTACAAAAAAACGTTCTGGTTTGTCAGTCAATTGATCTTTAGGGTAAAATGCTGGAGATTCTGGTAGTTTTTCAAGAATAGCATTAAAAACACCTTCAATATTAAATTTTTCTAACGCCGAAATTAAAAACACTTCAGCATTTGGAACTTTTTCTTGCCAGTATGCTAATTTTTCTTCTACTTGCTCTTGAGTTGCTTTGTCAATTTTATTAATCAACAATAAAACAGGAATTTTTGAATTCGTAATTTTTTTAAAAAATTGTTCGTCTTTTAATTCTTTTTCACCCATTTCAACCATGTAAATCAACACATCAGCATCTTCAAATGCCGATTTTACAAAATCCATCATTGACTCTTGTAGTTGATATGCTGGCTTGATAATCCCTGGGGTATCGGAAAATAACACTTGAAAATCATCACCATTAACAATACCTAAAATACGATGCCTTGTCGTTTGTGCTTTTGAGGTAATAATCGATAAACGTTCGCCTACCAATGCATTCATTAAGGTGGATTTTCCAACATTAGGATTGCCAATAATATTTACAAAACCTGCTTTGTGTGTCATTTTCAATGTTTTGGGACGCAAAGGTACGTTTAATCGCTAAATTATTTTACTAAATCAAATAATAGTTATATCTTTGCAGTCCAAATCGCGGGATAGAGCAGTAGGTAGCTCGTCGGGCTCATAACCCGAAGGTCACAGGTTCGAGTCCTGTTCCCGCTACAAAACAAAAATCATTCAAAAACAGCGGTTTAGACTTATCTAAACCGTTTTTTTATGCCTACATTAAATGAAATTCTTACCTTTGATAAAGAAATTGCATACGAAACTGCATACGATTTGTCACAAAAGCACACTTATTCTAACCCAAAAATATACTCTGCCAACGGAGATTTAGCAAAACGTTGGTATGTCTATTTTTCTTATCGCAATCCAACAACTGGAAAATTAAAACGTGTAACTCCTATTTATGGCATTGCAAATAAGTTTAAAACCAAAGAAGAGCGAATGACTGTTTTGGTTGCTTATAGAAAGAGTTTACTCAAACTATTAAGACTTGGCTATAATCCATTTGCAGATAATACGGAGTTGTATCAAAAGTTAAATACCAAGACAACTTCCAACCCATCAACAAGCAATGTGGTTGAAGAAGAATCAATGACCTTGCAAGTTGCTTTTGACTTTAGTTTGAAACTAAAAGAGCAGTTACTCTCACCTACTACATTAAGAGGTTATAAAAATAAATTGAAGAACTTTTTACAATGGCTTGAAAAACATCATCCTGAAATTGAAAAAATACAGCAACTAAATAAAAAACTAGTGAGTGATTTTTTAAATGATGTGTTATTAAAGACTAGTCCAAGAAATAGAAACAATTTTAGAACTGACTTGAGTAGTCTATTGCAAGTACTAGAAGATAATGATATTGTCAGACAGAATTTTATAAAAAAGATTCCTGTATTAAAATCGATACCTAAAAGGAATAAAACCTATACGAAAGAAATACAAGAAGAGATATTCACCTATCTAGAAGAGAAAGACCCTATACTATTACTATATATTAAATTCATTTCTTATAATTTTTTAAGACCTATTGAAGTTTGTAGGTTAAAGGCTGGAGATATCAACCTTGCAACCCACACGATACAATTTAAAGCCAAAAACAGTCCGTTAAAGACGAAGATTATTCCTGATATATTATGGGAAGATTTACCAGACATTTCTCAATTAGATAAAGAAAGTATTTTATTTACGCCTCATCAAATTGGTGGAGAATGGAATACTGCTATGGGTAATAGAAGAGATTATTTTACCAAACGATTTAAAAAAGTGGTAAAAGATCATTTTAATTTAGGAAGTGACTATGGTTTGTATAGTTTTAGACATACTTACATTACTAAACTCTATAGAGCCTTAGTCAAAGAATCATCTCCATTTGAAGCAAAGAGTAAATTGATGTTAATCACAGGACATTCATCAATGAAGGCACTTGAAAAATATTTGAGAGATATAGACGCTGAATTACCAGAAGATTATTCACACATGTTAAAGAAATCAGATGAGTAAAAAATCATTACAAAAATGGAATATTGAACTCTTAAGTAATCTATGGTACGAATTGGTATTTTATATTGCTGAAACTGACTTTACAAAAGCGCTATTGCAAGGGCTGGATACTAACATTAAATCCGAAATTTTAAATAAGGTATTTATTGTTGATAAAAGGTTGGGTCCAATTGCTTACAAAAAGAAAATGAATGAAGGAGCCCTTACAAAGGGAAAGATGCTAGAAGATAATATGTATTTGTTATTAAAAATGAAACGTAAATTAGAAACCCATGAATTTGACTTTTTATTAGACAACTATTTTAAACAAGCAGAAACTTGTTTCTTTATTACCAATTGGATACATATAGATATGGATACTAATCTATCCAATGAATTGAATAATAATCTAAAAGGTATATTGAGGTTGCAACATACTAGTTGCAAGGAGCATTTAGGTAAGTTAATTAAATACTTTTATCCAAATAGAGATGAACTACCTGAAAGCAACCCTAATGTTTTAGAAACGTTAAGAGAGCATTTTCCTAATCTTCTAAAAAAGAAGAATGAGACAAGTAACTTCAACCTTGCAACCTTTCCAAAATTTAAAAAGATATCCATTCCTCCAAAAAAGAAAAAACCATTAATCACCGAAAAAGAAGCAGCAATGTTTTTATTAAAAAGTGTCTTTAATTTAAAAAATGAAACTTTGAAAGGTTGACATTGCAACAACCATGCTATCACCATTGCAACCCTCATTAAATCTCTAGATATATACTCAAACACTAGTGTTTATAGGGTTTATCAATAATCAACAACCTCTAGTGTTGATTTATGCAACCAAGGTTGCAAGGGCATTGCAATGATAAATTGCAACCTCATTAAATGCACTTACCGATTCATCTACTTATCAAAATAAAATTTCCTTTACGTTCTCTAATGTTACCTTCGTTGTCAATTAATTGAACTGAGAACCAATAATCAGTATCTGGGAGTCTTTTTAAATAAGTTCGTAAATTCAAACTCATACGTTCAATTCTATTTGTGCAATATTGAAATTGTTTGTGAACTTCTTTTGGAATTATATTAGGGTAAATATTTTACTTGTCTATATAATTTTTTTGGATTAAGCAGTAGTACTTTATCAATTACTGTCTTTAAGTTTTCTGTATTTCTACTACCAATTACAAAACCAATAAAATGTTTAGTCTTTTGTTCAATTGTATAAATTAACCTGTTTTGCTTTTTATTATTGGCTATTTTTATAAACATCTCATCAGCTTCATACTTACATCCAAACTTATTAAAGTAAGGAACTTTAATTTGTTTACTAATCTTAAGTGTTCTTGATAAAACAGTTTTGGCAGAAATATTTAATATTCTAGTAATACTTCTAACTGCACAACTTTCTTTTAAGAAAGTAGAAATCAATATAAACAAATTCTAACAATGTAAAGATAATTAAAAAAGAAAAGTGAGTGTTTTAAAAAATTAATTTATTTGATTTTTACTTATTAAAATAAAATTTAGTTATAAAATATATTTTTTATAAACATTCTATAGAGGTTTAATTTTTTTTGTAAGTTCTGCTCTATATTTAGCTCCAAGCGGAATTTTTATTGAATTAACTAAGGTTAATTTATTAACTTCAATTGTTTTAATTTTATTGAGGTTTACAACAAAGGATTTATGAATTCGCTGAAAAATTTGATTAGGAACTAGATTAAATACATCGCTCATATTTGTTCGGACTAAGATTTTTTTTCCATCATCCAAATTCACTTCTAAATAATTTCCATCTTTTTCTAAAAATAATATATCATTAAAATAAACTTTATGAGTTTTACTGCCAGATTTAAAAAGTGCAAACTCGTCTTGTTTTAAACTGTCTTCTATTTGCTTTTTACTCTTATGGGCACTATTTATTTTTTTCTCAACTCTAGATATTGCTCGCATGAACTTACTAAATTCAATTGGTTTTAATAAATAATCTACTACCTCAAAATTATAACTGTCAATTGCATATTCTGAGTATGCCGTTGTAATTACAACATTTGGCACATCTTTTATTATTTCTAATAACTCAATTCCACTTAAAATGGGCATATTAATATCTAAAAAAACAATATCTGGTTTTTCCGTGGGTATAATTTTCAATGCCTCTAAACCGTCTTGACAGTAACTGATTAAACTTAAATAATCTACTCTGTTAATATACCTTTCTAGTACATCTTTAGCTTTTATTTCGTCTTCTACAATAATGCAAGTAAGTTTCATAACTATAAATCTATTTCTAATGTTGAAAAGTACATTCCATCTTTTTCAAACTGTTCTAACAAGTACGAGTTTGGATAGAGTAATTCTAATCTTTTCTTGAGGTTACTAATACCTATACCTCCTTCATTTTTACTTAATTTTTTTTGAGTTCTAAAAATTGAGTTCATTACTTCAAAAACAAGTTTTTTATTAACTACCTTTAAATGAATACTAATTTGAGATTCTTTTTTAATGTTAATGCCATGTTTAAATGCATTTTCAACAAAAGGCACCAGTATAAAAGATGGAATTTTAACTAAATCTACGGCGCCATCAACAGTGAAATTCACATTTATTAATTTTTCATCTGAAACCCTAAGCTTTTGTAAATCTATATATTGCTTTAAAAAATCAATTTCTTTTGTCAAAGCTATTTTAGCCTCTTTATTTTCATATAACATATACCTCATAATTCCTGACAATTTTAGTATCCCGTCCGAAACGTCATCTGCATTATGTGCCTGGGACATCGAAAACAAGTTATTTAACGTATTAAATAATAAATGAGGATTTAATTGATATTTTAAAAAAGATAATTCACTTTGTAATTTTTCTTTTTCCATATTCAAATATTTCTTATCCAAATCATTTAATCTTTCAATTACCAAATAAGAGAATATTATAATGGTTAGTATAAAATATTGTAAATAGTTTGAATTCTTCCATAACTCAAAATGTATATCTTCATATACAGAAGATTCTTTAATAATTAGCCTATCTATAAAAGATTCAAAAGAAAATACAAATGCAATACATACAATAGAAGCAAGAACCATATAGAATTTGTTCGTATTTAACAGCTTCTTTTTTATCCAAAAAATGATGAGATACGATAATAAAGCCTTGAACATAACACCAGCTAATATTAAAGGGAAAGCATTTATGTAGCTGTTTTGACTTTTATCAATTTCACCTACATCGCCATCTAAAATTTCAATGTCTTGAATAATTTCTAGTACAGTTATTTTATTGAAAAAAAGTATCCACCCAATCCAAAAAAGTAAATGAAGAAGAATTTTTATGCTATTTTGTTTTGTCATTTTGCGAACAACTATATTACAGTCTATAAAATCAATAAAATGTTATGAAAATCTTCAGTTTGTTATAGAATAAATCCATTTTGTTATTTACAATTATAATCATAAGCTAGTAAGTAAAAAATTTCTTTTATTCTAAATACTCATAGGCATGAATACCTAAAAAACAACTTTTGCAAACTTAGTTCGCATATTCATACCAAAAGATTTAACATAAATTGTTTTGTTATTACTATTGCCTAAAATTTAAACATTTTTATTATTGAATTATGAAAAATAAACATTTTATTTTAAGTCTATTCTTATTGTTATTTTTTGGTTGTAGTGGGCAACCTTCAAAAAATAAGCAGGCTAAAAAAAGTGAAAACTCGTTAGAATGGAACACTATTTCTTCCAAAATAGACAACCTTATTAAAGACTATCAAAAATTAGATATTTTTTCTGGCGTTATCTTGGTTGCAGATAATGGCACACCTGTTTATAATAAAGCTTTTGGTTTAGCGAATAGAGAAAAAGGCATTAAGAATACTATGCAAACAAAGTTTGATATAGGTTCTATGAACAAGACTTTTACTCAAGTGGTTATCCTAAAACTTCTGGAAGAAGATAAATTAAAGTTAGATGATCCAATTGGTATGTACTTAACAGGTATAGATGCGACTGCTGCAAAAAAAGCTACTATTAATTCTTTACTTAATCATACCTCTGGTTATGGGGATTACCTAACACATGAGTATAATGAGTTACCCTTAAGTGAGAAAACATTTGAAAAAACCTTAGCTAGAGTAAAGAAAATGCCTATTGAATATGAGCCAGACACAGATCAAGTTTATAGTAATATTGGTTATATTTTATTAGGTGCTATCATAGAAAAAGTTTCTGGCAAATCTTATTTTGACAATGTGCAAGACATCATTTTAACACCGTTACAACTTAATAATACTTCCATGAATCCTAAAGGGAATGTTGAAGATATGGCTATTGGTTATTTTAGAACTGTTGATGATAAATTAGTATCTAATGACGGTTTTATAGAATACCCTAAACCAGATGGTGGATTTAGATCTACGGCGGCAGATATTATCAAATTTTATAATGAATTCCATTATGGCAATACCATTTTAAAAATGGAAACCAAGATGCAAGATGAGTTTTTTAAAGCCATTCAGCCACACGCAAATACTGGTGGCGCGATACCGCATGCAGGTGGATATCCAGGAGCCAATACCGTGAAGTTTGAAATATTACGCGATAAGATTAGTATCCTTGTATTTGCAAATATGAATGAGCCAGTTGCAGAAAAATTAGGTGCTGGAATATTGGCTATTGTAAGAGGTCAAGAACCAGAGAAACCAAGTTACCCTGCCATACCCAATGTTTATAAACATTATAGTAAACATGGGTTAGAATACGTGAAAGATAATTTTGAAACGTTAACTATGAACTTTCACCCAACAGACCCAAGGGGTATTATATTGAATCAGGTAGGTTATTTTTATTTGAATGAGAAAAAATCTACTGAAGATGCCATAAAACTATTTAAGCTCAACACTGAACTTTTTGGTAACGAAGACCCGAATGTTTGGGATAGTTTAGGTGAAGCTTATTATAAAGATGGGCAAAAGAAAGAAGCATTAAAAGCGTATGAAAAGGCATTATCTATAGACCCTAACTTTCCACCATCTTTAAAAATGGTAAAGAAACTTAAAAAGGAGCTTTAAGCTCCTTTTTGGATTTCATAAAACATACTTACACATTCAAAATAACCAATCTTATAACATTCTTATTCTAATACTAAAAATTCAACTTATTATTGGTTAAAGTCCTATAATCCTAAAGATAGTTCTGTTTAATGAGAATATTTGAATTTATATAATGGAGAAATTTATTTACGTTTTCATTCATCTAGCCCTACCAATAATTCTCTTAGCCGATTTTATTTATCGTAGACCCCAAAGTAAGTTTGGATTGTTCATAAAATCATTCTTATATGTAGCAATCCTTTACTTCTTGTATTCCTGGGGTCAATGGCCACTTGTTGGAAGCTATTACTTAAGATATGTAATGATTGGTTTTATAATTCTTATGCTCTTGGTGTGTTTCAAAAGATTTAAATCGATAAAGGCTATAAGGCCCTACGGAGTTTTGAAAAATATAATGGCAGTATTAACTGTATTATTATTGCTGTTGATTTTAAACATGAATTATAATGTTCTTAAAGGAAAAAATTATCCTTTGGATGGAGTAGAACTGGAGTTTCCTTTAAAAAATGGATCATATTATATAGCTTCTGGAGGTTCCAGTAAATTAATAAATAATCATATGAGAGATTATCCTAATGCCCAACAATATGCAATAGATATAAATAAGCTTGGAAAAAACAAAAGCGTTTCAAAAGGGATTTTGTCAAATGTGAATAAAGATCATCACATCTTTTCCGATACCATTTACTGTCCATGTAATGGGAAAATTGTTGAAATTAAAAATAATGTTAAAGACAACGAATTTGGAAGCATGAATGTTACATCAGAAAATGGTACAGGAAATTTTGTAAACATATTTTGTGAAGAAGATATCTTTGTTTTCATACCACATATGAAACAGTTTAGTGTTCTGGTTTCAGAAAACATGATTATAAAGAAAGGAATGCCATTAGGATTGGTTGGTATCTCAGGCTTCTCACAAGAGCCTCATTTACATATTCAAGCTGCAAAGTATGAAGTAGATTCTACTTTGGTTGGTATTCCCATATTTTTCAATGGCAAAAGCTTATTTAGAAATGATATTCATAAAAACTGAATAACAAAACAGCTGCCAACAACTGCTGGAAAAAATCTTTTGAACGGACAAAAAAGACTAAAAAAAGGTCAACCTATTTCAGTATAATACATTAGTTTTGAAACTAAAACATGTCCTACAATTTTACCATTGATTTCTGCAACTATTGAAAGTTCTGGAATAAATGCACTCGATTTTCGAAGTCTTTCTACCAGAAACTGTTCTTTATGGTCTGATAATTTCACGTCTTTAAACGCTTTTTCGATTACGTTAAAGACATCTCTATGATCGTTTTTATTTTCTTGTCTAATAATCATCCTTGAGTGTTTTTATTAAAAATAAATTAGCAATTAAACTAAATTCCAATATATAAACCAGCTTACCATTATTGTTTGAAATAAACTTAATAAGGTATACTTAAAACTAAAGGTTTTTAATCTGTGCATTAAAATCATTATATGACCCATCAAAACAAAAACTATAAAAGCCCAAATAAGCACTCTAATAAACTTTATAATGATTGGTAATCCATAATCAAAATCTGGTTTTTGTTCTGCCGCAATAAATAGAAAAACTGTAATTAAAAGTATTGTTAAGCTTTGAAATATTACATTGAACTTAATGGACTTTGGAATCGTTCTCTTTTTTAAAATGAGTAATGAAAGGATAAAAATTCCAATCGTAGAGACAAAATATAAGAGCATCTGAACCATCCTTGTCTCTAAAACACTTATAGATTTGTAGGCATTTAACCCAACAAAAACATGAGGTTGGTTATTATAGTTTTTTAAAGCTATTATTTGACCACTTTCATTCAATCGAAATAGGTTGTTTTTTCTAGGATTTAAGGTAAACTCGTTATTAATATTAAGATTACCGTTGTTTGAGTTTAGTTTTATGAAATTTGACTTTCTTAATAAACCACCGAATTTCTCTAGTGTGGAATTATTAATGTTCACTTTCTTATAATTGCCTATAACAGAGGTTTCAAACTCTTTCTTATTTTCTAATTTGAGAGGTTGCCCTGGCGCAAAACTGTCAATAAGTCTAGAGGTTATTTGGTATATCTCAGGCGAAGATGTTTTAAAACCACTTATATAAACACCTAGTTTTTTATCTGGGATTAGGATTAATTCAGAATTAAAGTATGGGCGGTTACCAAGATGATGATAAAGTTTTGAAGCACCATGCTCTTTTCGTGTTTTACCATAAGGTTCTATGTTAAACGTTAGACTTCTAGCTTCAAGTGCTTTGTCATAATAAAACTTTGGCTCAAATAAAAAATCATATGCTATAGAATTATTTAGTAACCCTGAAATAAGATTTAGCATATCCGTAGACTTTGTGGTAAGGCCATCTGCTGAAATGGTCTTCGACAAATCCCAATCATCACTTATTTTTGGCCATAGTTGAGAGGTTTGTTTAAAGGTTGAGTTTTTAAGATTATAGTTTTCAAATACCAATTCCTTAATGGCTTGCTCATACAGCTTACCTGTAATTTTTTCAATAATTAATCCAAGTAATACATAATTGTAATTTGAATATCTGTAATACAATCCTGGTTTAAAAGTTTGCTTTAGTTTGGTTTTAGCGGCATAATCCTTTAATTTATACTGTTTAGTTTCATCTAAATAAGCATCATTAATATCCGAATTATCAAAACCACTTGTATGCGTTAACAATTGAGAAATCGTGGGTGATTTCATATTACATCGTATATCTAAAAACTCGTTTAGACTATCATCAAAACTTAAACGATTGCTTTTTTCTAATTGATAAATTGCCAAAGAAGTAACAACTTTTGTAATTGAGGCTACTCTAAAATTAATGGTGTCCACGGTGTTGTATGTGTTGCCATTGTATAAGACAGCTATAGATAATGGATTGTCCTTATTTTTAAATTCTTGTAAAATATTCTCAATTTTCTGTTGAAACTTGACATCTTCAACTTGAGCATAACTCAAGTTGAAGAACAATATAAGTGAAATCAGAAAGAGTTTTGTTGATTTCATGAGTTCTTTCATTAAGTATTATTGCTTCTTAACTATCATACGGCATATTTTATGGTCATCGCGTTTATCACCATCAAATTGTAAGTAATAGGTTTTATCGTTAGTTGTTATTTCGAGTAAAATGATATTTTCTTTTGACTTTATGTTTTTCTTCAATTTTGGTTTATCAAATATTTGAGCAACTACGTTGAGAAATTCATTCAGATTTGTAGATTTTTGAAAACTCTTAATTGTTTAAACGTATTTGCTTAAGGTAGTATCAAGAGAATACTTACCACCACCGCTAATTATCAAAGCGATTACCATACCCAAAACCAGAATGTGATATTCAAAGCCTTCTCCCATCTGGGTTCCATACCAATTCATATAAAAACCTACTTTGGCGTGTAACATAATAATTGCACCTAACATAACACAGCCTAATAAGCTAGCCATAATCCGAGTAAATAAACCTGCTATAAGTAAGATTGCGCCAATAGATTCTATTAATATTACAGAAATGGTGATAAAGCTTGGTAGGTTAAAGAACTTTTCCCAATCTGTAATGGTTTGCGAAAAACCATGCCCTCCCCACATACCAAATAGTTTTTGAGCTCCATGGGCAAATATTACTGAGCCTAGAACAACTCTTAGTATTAAAGGGTTCCAATTGTGGTTTTCTGTTTCTAAAATTTTGTTGTATAATTTAATCATATCTAATTTGAGATAATAGCAGAATAAAACCCATCTCCATTATATTTTTCTTGAACACTCTTTACAAATAAGAGTAGTTCATTGTTTCCTTCCTTTAAATTTATTTTAAATTCATCCCTCTCGCGTTTGGGATTATCTAAAAAGTCATACCACGTTTCATATAAAGGTCTAGTTTTACCCACCTCTTTTCCGTTTAGATAAACGGTTATTTCATTGGTACTAGAAAATATAAGTTTAGCTTCCTTATTAGATTCTGAATTAATATTGGTTGCGTAATAAGCAAAGATTCTATCACTAGCAAACTCAAACAACTTCCCTGAAACCGCACAACCTCTATCATCACTTTTAAAATCTTGCCATTGGTAAGTTGAAATACCATCTTTATATATCTTCTGCTGATTATATCCTTGAGTGACAATTTCTTCTTGTTGATTTCTAAATGGTCCAATTGCCTTCCACTCATTCAATGTCCGATCATGTGGATAATTGTATGTTTTTGGTTTGGTTTCTCCTTGATAAGAAAAGCTTTGAATGTTTTTTGCACTTATATTATCCAGCCAAACTTCTGAACCAAAAATTCTAGGTTCAAACCCCACTTTACCTTGCGAAAGTTCCAAATATTTAAATGTAACCTTGGGTATCTCCATATCGCCAACATAAAAATGACATTCATTTCCAATAACCTCGGCTTTAAAATGTTGCCATTTCCCTATAGTAATTGCTGATTTTCCCTCAAGGGGTGCTTTATATTCTTCATAAAGTGTTCTGGATACTAATGCATCTCTATGTGGATTAACTCTTACATAACTTCCATTCCCCTTTATATAAATGCATCCATAATCAACGCGGCTTTCTCTTTGAGTATAATTGTATATGAATCCCATATAGTTATGCTCATTTTCTGGAAATAACACATCACCTTCAATAGTATAAGTACTCCAGTTTTCTGAATCCTTAATGAGGGTATAGACATCACCTGCACCCGGTTCTAATCGCAACATTTTATTACCGTCTTTTTCAATTATTTGTGCCTTGTGTGGGTAACTTACATCCCATTTTGATAGACTGTTTTCAAAATCATCAAAAAACAAAAATGCATTTGCATTATTATCCTCACTTTTTTGAGAACTTGAAGAATCTGAACACGAAAAACATAAAAGTAATAGACCAAAAAGTAAAACTTGCAATCTCATAATTAACTTCTAATTTTTAATATTGGAAACTTCTGGAAATCTAGCAATAACACCCCAACCACCAAAACTTTCAGACACTGCTAAAACAACTTCATTGTTACCTTTTTTAAGAGGCAAATACAATTCATCATGTAAACCAACTGTACCTAAAAATTTATAATCTCTAGTTCGCCAACCATCGTTAGCATAAAATATCAACACTTCGTTTATATAAACTCTAACTCTATCGCTGAAACCCAATTGAAATGGGATAATTTGATCTTCTTGTGATAAAACTCCTACTTTTAAGAGCACTGTATTTTGTCCTGATTTTCTTTTAATGTATTGAGGTATATTTAATATTCCTGTTTTTTCTGCAAAAACTGTCTTGAAAGTATTGGTAGAAATACCATTTGGTAAGGCTTTTTCATCCTTTATTAGAGATTCTTTGAAAGGTTGAGAAATTTGCCATCTAGTTACTGTCCCTTTCTTACGTTCAAGTTCAGGTACTGGTTTACCCTTTATATTAACATTATCGGTGTGCTTAACTTTGAAATCAGAAAAAAATACTGGTCCAAAACTATTTTTTAATGCAATATATCCCTCTTTGATTCTTCTTTTTAATTCGACTGTATAGAGAGGAGTGTTCATGTTATCTATAAAAATATCCATCAATTTATCTTTAACAACCAGTTTGAAAGTCAACCATGTATTGAATCTGAAATTTGTTTTACAAGAATATTGCTCGCCATGGTATATTTGCCAACCTGACAAACCCTCATACACAGGCGAGTACTGCGTAGCATCTATATTTCCAGATAACCATGGTCTTATATAAAATTCTTCGTAATTTTTTTCGTTTTGACCTCTAAATAAAATACCAGGAAAGGACACTTCATTATCAAACAACATTTTAAACTCAATAACACCATTTTTGAATTTAGCACTTTTTAAGGTAGCTCTACCATCAACCAACTTTAAGTTACTTTTTTCTTCTTTTACAAACACCTCATGAGATTCAGCTGAAATGTCCCATAATGGACTTTTAAAATCAATTTCCTGTGCATTAATAAAATTAATCGTCATTAAAAACAAAAAAAAACTACTTCTTATCATTTTTTTAAAATATTAGTTATGTAAAACAACAATAAATAAAATGTCAAGACTACTTTTTGGTACTAATAACCTCAAAGTTTGTGTGAATGTGCAATTTTTGAAATCTTATATTGCAAATATCAATAACATTAATTACACCTACTAAAAATATCTATTGGTACCATTTACTTTAGATAATGATTAGTAGTTGGTAATTATGCCAAAATAAAGTCATTTAGGAAATCGTAATGTTTAAAATAATTCAAATAGTAACTCTTGCTTTAATATTTAACAACACTACTGCTTATGCTCAAAAAGATATAACAGAAGTAATAAATTCAGTTAATGATGAATATGGGTTAGCATTCATTACCGAAAATCTAGTTTGTTTTACACGAAATGAAGGAAGGAAGAAGTTAATGCTCACAAAACGTGTGAATGGAAAATGGCAAACACCAGAAGTTGCACCTTTTTCAGGCACTTGGAGAGATGAGTACCCTACTTATGACAAAGCAGCTAATAAACTATATTTTGCTTCTAAAAGACCATTTACCTCTAATAGCAATATACAATCTAAAAATGATATTTGGTATGTAGATTATAAAAACGGAACATTTGGAAAGTCTAAACATTTAGGGCAAGGCTTTAGTACCGCAGGAATTGATAGCGGAGGATTTGGTAATGGTGAAACTCTGTATTTTCATTCTGACAGAAGTGGTTCTGGAATGAATGATGTCGATATTTATCAAGGAAATCTTAAAAATGGAAAAATAAAGAAATTGCCTTTTAACTCTTCAGAAGTAGATGGTGAGCCTTTTGTTTTTAATAACGGCAAATCCATACTTTTTATGAGTACTGGTCATGGTTCACTAGGTAAATCGGATATTTTTATAACCCAAATTAAAAATGGCGTTTGGACTAAACCATTACCAGTTGATGATAAAGGCTTGGTTAATACCAGCGCATGGGAGTACGCACCAACTTTATCATTAGATGAGGAAACTCTGTACTATACCAGAATACGAAATGGAAATGCAGATATCATAGCTATACCTGTTGAAAAACTTTCTAATGGCTCTTTGATAAACAATGCCTTTGAAAAAAAAGCAGCAACTAACAATGTTAATAATGAAGTTGATAGACTTATCTTGCCTTTAGTAGAAACTAATAATTATAGTGGATCAGTACTTATATCTAAAAATAACAAAAAAATAGTTCAAAAGAATTATGGATTTTCTGATTTAACAAACAACATTCAAGTATCCAATGACACTAAATTTTTCCTTGCATCCGTTTCAATGCCTTTTACTTCTTTAGCTATCATGAAGTTAGTTGATGATGGAAAAATAAAACTAACAGATAAAGTCAGTCAATATGTATCAGATTATAGACATGGAGAAAAAATCACGATACATCATCTTTTAGCTCAACGTTCAGGAATTCCAGCAATAGGTACTGAAGATAATGTGGACTACAATACAATGTCTTTATCTAAACAATCTATTGAAAATTTGTATAACTATTTTAAGGACTATAAACTTCTTTTTGAGCCTGGAAGTAAATATAATCATGGAAGATCCGATTATATTTTGTTGGCAAAAATTATTGAAAAATTAAGTGGAAAAACATTTGGAAACTATTTAAAAGAAATACTTTTTAAGCCATTACAAATGTACAATACAGGGCACTTTAATGGTTACGAAGATATTGTAACCAATTTAGCAAAAGGATATGCTCCTGTAGGGCTTTATGAAGTTGAAAACGCTTTTCCATTAGATTGGAGTGCAAAAACGGGACATGCATCTATTTATTCTACGGCTGAAGACTTACAAAAATTTGGACAAGCTATTATTGAAGGGAAAATTTTGACAAAAAAATCATGGAATAAAATTTTTACAGATTATGGAAATTCTATTGGATATGGTTGGTTTGTAAGAGACCATGGCAAACATAAAAGAGTTCAAATGAATGGAAGATCCCCTGGTTTCTCTTCCTATTTTGCTCTATATCCAGAAGACAACATGGTAGTTGTAATGCTCTCTAACAAATACGTTTCTTTACCGGTTGACATGGGTATACCTCTAGCATCAATTGTCTTTAACGAGCATTATAATACCTTAAAACTTTCTACAAAAAGACTAACAGAAACACATGCTAAAAACTATTTGGGAACTTACCTATTTGATGAAAATTTTTATCGCCCAAATTTTAAAATGACTATTACTTATAAAGATGGTTATTTATATAGTGATTGGGGAGGTTTAATTCCTTTAAATCCAGATAAGAACAGTTTTAAAACATTCATCTTGAGAACCTATTGGCTTAATGTGCAATTTCACAATGATACTTCTGAAAAGATAAAGGAGATAAATATTGATGGGCAACATATTGGTAAAAAAATAACTGAACATTAAATAAACATGAAGACAACTAAATACATACTAACAATTACCCTAATTAACTTCATATTTACTATATATGGACAAAATAACTTTCAAAAACAATTGGATGCTAAAATCCAATCTTTAGTTGAGCCTTTGAACCTAAAATCTGGTGGCGCAATTGGTATTATCTCTAAGGATTCAATAATCTATACCAAAAGTTACGGTTATAGAAATTATAAAGAAAAATTACCTTTTGATATAAATAGCCCTTTTTATATAGCGTCTACTTCAAAGGTATTTATAGCTGTATTGGCTATTAAAATGGCAAATGAAGGAAAATTAAACTTAAATCAAAGTTTAAATCACTATATGCCCGAATTAAAAATGGGATTAAAGTATAATGAAAAGGACATTACAGTTTTAGACCTGTTAACACATACGCATGGATTTAGAAACTCACCATTAATAAGAATGGGGCTTTCTACTGGTTTAGAGAATCATAAAAATATTGTTCAAATGTTAAATGAAAAATCCTATGCACTTGATAATAGAAATTTTAGATACGGAAACCTTGGTACTAACATCGTTGCCGCTATTATTGAAAAGCAAACTGGAGAATCGTGGAAAGAGTTAGTGAATAAATATATATTTCAACCTTTAGAAATGAATAATTCTTCTTGTTACATCTCTGACTATAATGATATAGAATTTGTAAAAGCAGTTGACTCTAGAACAGGCGAAACGTATTTAGATAAAAAAGACAATTCAATGCAGCCCGCCGGTGGAATTATATCAACTATAAATGATATGCTAAAATTCCTGTCCGTATTTACTAATAATGGTAATTATAAAGGGAAACAATATTTAACAGATAAAAATCTTAAATTAATGACATCCATACAACGAAAACAAGATAGGATGTTTGGAGATGCACATAGAATTGGCTATGGTGTTGGTTGGGATCTAGTAAAATATAATGATGAAACTATTTTAACTAGACACGGTGTATTCCAAGGTCTAGTTACAACAACAACAGTTTCACCGAAACATAATCTTGCATTAGTTAGTTTCGATAATGATAGAAATTTTTCTTTGGCTTTCGACTTTCCAGAATTGGCACTTAACGAAATGTTAAATAAAACCAATAAAGAAGAATACCTAAATAAACGTGTAAAGGCAGCAACAAGAGGTAGAAAGAGATTAGATTCTATGGTCGTACAGCCTAGAGAGTTCCCAATGAAATATCCTGACAAGCTTTATAAAGTTATTGGAACCTACACTAATAAAACATGGGGAGAGATAAGTTTTGCTGAGTCTAATGATACTTTATATGTACATAGGGGTAATCTTAAAGGCCCAATAAGAACTTGGGATTATCAAGGAAGAACCTATTATTATTTGCTTTCTCCGAAATTAAGGTATGGGAGAAGAATTTTTGAACTTACAAAACCGCTTGGAATGGAAGAGGGGGTATATATGCATTGGGACGTTGATACACTCTATTTTAAAAAAGAAACTTTTAAACCATATTCCAATGAGCATTGGAAAAATACATTTAATAACAATGTTGAGGCTTTGTACACACAATATGATAAATATGCGAAAATTATAACTAAAAATGAGGTGCTAGAAAAAGAGAAAAACAGAAGAGACTACTACATTGATTTAAAAAACAGATATGGTGAAATTTCAAAATACAATTTACTCACCTCTGAAAAAGAACAAGGTGGTTATACTTACAAAATAAACTCTCTTGAAACTTTGAATGGAAACGAACTGCTTCAGCTTTACATTACAAAAGATAAAGATGGATTTACTCAGCGAGTTATAGAGTTAAATTTTGAAAAAGGAAAGACAGACAAAAGGCAATTGAAGGCCGTTTCTAAAGCTAGAAAAAAATGGATAAACATCTGTAACTCTCATAAACCTAATGAGTTGGTCAAAACAATGTATCACAATAATGCTAAATACTATAATAAGGGCAGATTATTAGTGAGTCATAAACAACTTATTGACGAATACAAATACATGTCTAACCCTAAATACAGCCTAAACCTAATACCAATACATGTTATTCCTGTAAATAAAGATATTGTTTATGAAATTGGGCAGTGCTCTGGTTCCTATAAAGGCAAGTATGTCTTAGTTTGGAAGAAAGATGAAAAAGGCAATTGGAAAGTAATTTTTGATAGTAACAATTAATCATAAAAAATTAAATGACATCTTATTTTTAAAAACCAAAGAAACGCTAGAATAAAAAATTAACTACAGACAATAACCGAAATAGTCTATACAAAAATGAGAAGTTATTTAATGTAAAGATTTAACAAATATAATATCTAAAATATTAAGAAAATTCTCTAAAAAAAAGAAAAATAAATTAATAATTAATATAACATGAAAAAACTCTTTTATCTATTGCTGTTTTATTTAAGTATAAACAGTTTATTCAGTCAAAACATAAACAATCAATTACCCATGAAAATTGTAAAAAATGATCTTTTTATTAAGGTATATATAAACAATGAAGGACCATATAACTTTATTCTTGATCTTGGAGCCTCTGGTCTAGGAAGAGTAGATATAGAACTAGCCAAAAAACTTAAACTACAAGTTGTTGATTCTATTAGCAACTTTGATGGTAATAATTATAGAACTGAAAATGTAATGGGTGTTTCAAAATTGAAACTAGGAGATATTGAAATTAATGATATTGGTTTAATGGTAAGAGATTACAATAAAAACTATAAAAAAGGTAATATTCGTACAGATGGAATTATTGGTCGAGATTTTTTCATGGATTATTTGCTTACTATTGATTGTCCAAACAATATGATTACTATATCTAATAAGTCTTTGGATGAGTCTTGTAAAGCAGTACTTCCATATAAGGATCCTTTTAAAGTTGAAGGAAAAATTGGGCAAAAAAAAATCACTTTTAATATTGATACAGGTTCAAATATGGCTCTGCACTTGCCAAAATCAATTATAGGTGATTTAAAATATGAAGATACAAAAAATAGATTTATTGGAAGAAGAGCCAATACTGAATATGTAATACAAGAGGCTATTCTCAAAAGTAAAATTAAACTTGGAGAAATTGATGTTTCTAATCAATTGATAGGCTATTCAATTAAAAATACATTTGTAAACATCGGTATGGATTTTCTCAAAAACTATAAACTTTCATTTGACCAAAAAAATAAACTTATTAAGATTCATAAGTAGAAGAAAACTTTTTAAACTGCTTTTTATTAAGGGAAAAAATCAGTTTTGAAGTTGCTACTAGTGTCATTTTTTTAATTATGGTTATATCTTAATAACAAAAAAGTAATTTAAATCGAATTGAAATTACAAATAATCTTAGCAATAAAATTTATCATTAATACTTAATCTTAAATACTCTAAAAATGAATAATTACTTATTTTTACTCTTCTTCATATCTAGTTTGACAAGTTGTACAGCACAAACGAACGAGATTATTAAAAAAAACATCAGTTATCAAGGTGGAAAGGATAAAATTGATGCCATACATTCTGTTTCGGCCAAAGGAACTGTAGAAATTAAAGCATTTAATATTACTATTCCATTTCACTTAATCACGAAAGGTAATAAAATGCGTTTTGCGCAAGAAGCTGTAGAACAAGGGATGGATTTGAATCCAGGTATTATTCGTACAATTACTGACAAAGCGTATACCATAATTGATGAACGCCCCATGAATAGAGGTTTTCATTATAAAGAGCTACCAAGTAGAGGGTTAGAATTATGGCAAGAGACTAAATTTTTATTTCCATTTACAACTTCGTTTTATCTAAAAAATAATAGGCAATTTATGCATGAAAGCACAGCTAATGGTGCCATAATTTTAACAACCCAAACCAAAAGTGGTGAAAAGACAACCCTCTACTTTGATAGTGAAACAGGGGCTTTAGAAAGACACGATTTTAAAGATTATCATTTTCAATTGGGTGAAGTAAATGTATCTAGAACATATGCTAGCTACAGTGAAAAAGATGGTTTAAAATACCCAAGTAAGTGGATTGACAATAGAGATGGACTTGAGTTAATTTACACGGTAAATTCGATTGAATTTAATGAGGTTTCAGATACTGAATTTGACTTGCCAAACAGGAAAAAGACAAAACCTTTATCCTCAGAACAATTAAATACTATCACAAGTTCTTATATAGCTGCTTTGGAAAAAGAAAGTCCCTTTACTGAAGTCATTGAAAAACTAAAAAAAGAGTTATCTAATCGAGTACAAAAAGGAAATTATAACAACATAACTTCACATAATTCATTCGCTCAAAAATTATCGGATGATATTGTAAAAATTACAGGAGATTACCATTTTGGAATCATTTATAATCCTGAGTTGTTTAAAGAGTTAAGTATACCAGAGCAAGAAGATACTAATGATGACACAATTGCTTTTAAAGAAAAAGTAAAAGCACACGAAAAAAGCAATAATTTCTTTTTTAAAGAAACAGGACTCAAGCAGGATTATTTCTACTTCCATCTCACTGAGTTTGGTGCACTTGAAAATGTAAAAGACTATTTCGATAGCTTGATGGCTAAAGCTGCCAAAAGCAAAGGTTTGATTATTGATTTAAGAGATAACTCTGGTGGAAGAGGTGACTTTGCACACTATATGCTTAGCTATTTTTTACCTGAAAATGCTTTGTTATACACCAATGTTACTAAAGGGAAAGAAAAGAAGATATATACTGTAAATACAAAAGCTATTGATAGTCACAGAACAATGCCTATTTACATTTTAGTTAATAAACGTACCGCTTCTGCTGGCGAGTTAGTGCCCTATGTATTACAAAATTTTGGAAGAGCAACAGTAATTGGTGAAACCACGTTTGGTATGGCACATCCCTCTATCGATGTGCCTCTAAAAAGTGGTTTTGTGGGCTTTGTGCCAGTTGCATATGCCAAACACAAAAAAACCAATACAGATTGGGAAGGTGTTGGTGTAGTGCCTGATATAAAATGTAATTCTGATAAAGTATGGATAGTACTAAACAAAAGGCTAAGTACAGTTCTAAAAAATAATAATCAAGATTGAAAATGCTTAAAAGACTCACAGAATTAAACACCCAAAATTCATAGAAAATCAAAAACAGACTTATGAAAATTCCAATTATATTATTTTTTTTACTCGTCTTAAATGTATCATTTGGTCAACAAAATCAAATAAAAAAAATAACAAATATTAAAGATATGTATCCATATTGGATGCCAGATGGTTCTGGTTTTGTTTTTCAATCTAATAGAACAGGCAACTGGGAAATTTTCTATATGAACCAAAATGGAAAAGAAATTAAACAATTAACATCCAATGGATTTAATAATACCACGCCAACCGTTTCCCCAGACGGAAAGACTATCGCTTTTATTTCAGACCTTGATGGTGATACCGATATTTATTTGATGGATTTAAAGGGGAACATCTTTGATAAAATCACACATAACAGTTTTCCTGATTATCATCCAGCTTGGAGTAGTGATGGCAAAAAAATTACTTATGGTTCTGGTCCAACTGATGAAGAAACAGAACTTTTTGAATTTAATATTCAATCTAGAAAAAATTCACAACTTACCTCGAATGATTATTTCGACTCATTTTCAAACTATTCGCCAGATGGGAAAAAAATTGTTTTCATTAAGTGGTTACCCAATGAAAATGGAGAGTTACATATTTTAGACCTAGCTACAAAAGAAGAAACTAGATTGACCAATTCCCCAGTATTTGAAGGGCATTGTGTATGGAGTAAAAGTGGAAAAGATGTTTATTATTCATTCTATAACAGTGTGTCAAAGAATTGGGATATTGCCAAAATAAATGTTGAAACTAAAAAAAATAGACATTCTGGTAGATTCATCATTAAATGATGCGAGACCTCAATTTAATAGTACTGAATCTATGATGGTATTCAATCAAGAGAAGGATGGTGACATAAGTATTTCAGTTCTAAAATTATGAGTTATTATCTGCAATGGCTAAAAAGAGTTTTGACTCGAAAAAGCATTATAATTTTTATTCTGTTTTCTGCTTCTTTAATCTTTGCTTTTTATTACCTCATAAAAGAAAAGACTCACACATATGATTTAATAATTAAGGAGGTTAATATTATTGACGCTGTTAACCACCAGATAAAACCAAACAAAACCATACTTGTTAACTCAGACACTATAGTTGCTATTCTTGATGATTTTCCTCAAGGCAATATTTCTGATAATACTAAAATAATAGATGGCAATGGTAAATACATCTCAAGTGGTTTTTGGAACATGCATACTCATGTCTGCTGGAAGCCTAACTTAAATAAAAAGCTATTTCCAATTTTATTGTCTTATGGCATTACAGGCTTAAGGGATATGGGTGGGCGACTGGATATTTTAAACCAATTTAAAGAAGACAGCAAACAAAACCCTTCATCCTTGCCAACACTATTTGGTGCTGGGCCAATTATTGATGGACCTAATCCAATACATAAAGACTTTAGTGTTGCAGCAACCAACAAAAATATTGACAAAGTATTAGATAGTCTCTATAAGAATAAGGTAGATTTTTTAAAAGTCTATTCCTTATTACCAAAAACAACTTTGGAAACAATTGCCAAATTTTCAAATGAAAAAAACATTCCGTTTGCAGGACACATTTCAGAATTTACGGAACCTATTGAAGCTGTTCGTTTAGGGCAAAAAAGCATTGAGCACTTTAATGGGATGGATTACCTTATAAAAGAAACAGATTCAACATCTTTAAAAAGCTTTACCAATGCACTATTAAAAAATAAAACTTGGATGTGCCCAACACTTGTTATTTACAAACGCAAAATAGATATTATCGAAAAGAAGGATTTATTTAAACCTTTATATGACGATTTAGATGTTGACTTAAAAAGTGAGTGGCAGTATGCTTTAAATAATTCTTCTAAATCTAAGGATAATTTAAGTCAGTTGAAAGAAGATTACAATGCCTATAAAAAACTTGTGAAATGGTTTTATAAAAACGATGTAAACCTTCTAATCGGTACTGATTTTGCTGGTATGCCTTTTGTTTACCCAGGTTTAGGGTTGCATGAAGAAATGCAACTATTTTCAGATATAGGAATTGACAATAACGACATCCTAAAAATGGCCACTTATAATCCTGCGGTTTATTTTGGTAAACATAAAACACATGGCACTATTGAAGAAGGCAAAAAAGCAGATTTTGTACTATTCAATGAAAACCCTGTTGATAATATCAATAACACTCGAAGTATATTTTCTGTTGTTAAAAACGGAAAGCAACTAGTAGAATAGTTTGTCAGTTTCTGATATGTTAAATAATTTTTACTAAATAACTAATAGTAAATTAATATAGAATTTGAATTGTTATAAATTTTATATCACGAAAAACTTTGACTAAAAGTCATAAATCTTCTATTACCCAATATGCGATAACTATAAGCGCTTTCAGTCTCTCAATCATTTTTCTTCGAAAAATCTTCATAACCGTCATCGTATAAACCTTTTATGCCCACAATATTTTTGTTTTTATCAACAACAACTTTGATTCTAAAAAAATCAACTACATCAAATCTAAAAGTGGTTTCATTTATTGGAATTAATTCGGTTTTAGCTATTCCTGCTCTACCCTGGTAATATAATTTTCCATCGTAATATGTTATAATTCTACGACCAAAAGTACCTACATATGATTTTAAAGTATTTTTACTTAAAGTTACTGGTTTAGTCTTTGAATTGAGAATTGCTATATGCCAATGTAATTTAAAATTGGCACTTGAAGAAGAGTCATTTGTATTAGTAATTTGATTTTCTAAAGCCATCAAATGAGCCTTATATATACTTAAATCACTTGTTATTTCTATATCAGGAACTACACCTACTTTTTCCCAACTTTCTTTGGATACTGCATCTACTACCTTACCAACTGGTAAATTAATTGAAAAACCATTCCCAATTTTATAATTCCCTATTGTATGTCCACCGCCTGAAGTTTTTTCGCCAACTATAATTGCTCTTTTTTGATTTTTTAAAATAAAAGCAAACATTTCGGCAGCGCTAAAAGTATTACCATTTACTAAAATATAGAGTTGTATATTATCTAATCTCTTTCCACTTAAGTATGTTTCTGTGTAACCATGAAATTCTTCACTTCGACCGTAAATACTAAATAAATGCTTAGAAGTTTCTTCGAAAAAGTAACTCAAAAGAAGTTGTACCATTGCTTTCCTTCCACCGTTATTATCCCTCAAGTCTATAATTAGAGCTTGGGTATTAGACAAAAAATTTAGTGATGACGTGGCGATATTACCAGCAATACTAGGATTTTCAAATGAAGTTATTTTAAGATAGCCTACGTTACCTGGTAGTATTTCGAGCTTCTTAAACCCGTAATTATTTCCCTTATCAATATTTGTAATCGCATTTGAAAAATCATTCTCAAAATTATATAAGATTCGAAAATGCTTATCGTTACTAAATTTTTTCAAATCACGACTTAATCTAATTCGAAAATCTTTAATTGTATTTTCGTCATATTTTTTAGAGTTCAAAGAGTCAATTATAGAATGTGCAACAGATTTATTTACATATTTTATGTTAATTAAAGCTTAAACCTCATTTAATACTTTTGATTTTAGGGGCTCATTGATTTCCTGAGCAAAGCTAATTGCTTTAACCCATGTAATCAGAATTACTGCTATTAATTTCGTTTTCATCATTTTCTAATTTTATTAAGTTTACTTCTACCGGAACGCTCTACATAATAGGCTTCTAGTTTACCTTCATTGTTTAGGCTAAAATCAATTTGGTCGCCACGTGCACGCATGTAGAAACTGTAATCACTTGTTGGGGAAAGTAAATAGCCCAATTCGCCTCTTCCTCTCCATAAAAATCGTAGGTTACCTTCAATGATTTTTAAATCGAAGAAGTTACCATTTTCAAACTCATACCTACCTTCAAATTTTGAGAGTTCTTCATTTTTTAGCACTACATATTTTCTTAGAGTAGGTACTTCATAGTCTTTATCAAAATAGATTGCGGCTAGGTCGTATTTCATTTTGTGGAATGCTCCACTATTGATATTTCCTAAAAAAATAATGGTAACTTTATCATCTGGGTATGTAGAGAAATAGGCAACTGCTCCCGGTGAGGCACCATCATGGTCATATTTATTTTTATCGAAACGTTGCCAAATTCCCCATCCAAGTCCGTAATCATTTTCTGCAACTTCCGTTAACATTAATTGTCTTGTGTTATCATTTAAAATTTTATTGGTGTATAAGGCATCTTCTAATTTAAACATATCTAAAACCGTTGAATGTACAGCACCACTACCAACCTTTATTGAATTATTGTAAAATCCTATTGGCTTTAAGCTATATGTATTATTAGCTGGGTCATAACCAATAGCTCTATTCTTTATAATCTCATCATATTTATAGATACCTGTGTGTTGCATCCCCAAGGGTTTAAAAACCGTTTTTTGCATGTAGTCTTCATATGTTTGATTAGTAATCAATTCAATTAAATGAGCTAGCAAAACATAATTAGAATTGCTGTAACTATATTTTTCTCCTGGCTTAAAAAGTAGTTCTTCATCTTTAAACCAATCAACTACTTGCTTTAAGGTATTCTCTCGTTTAGCATAGGTGCCATAATCTGAAAACCTGTTGTAAGAAGGAATACCTGAGGTTTGCGCCAATAAATTCTTAATTGAAATCTCGTTGCCTCTTGGATATTCAGGTATATATTTTGAGATGACATCATTAATATGCAATTTACCATCTTGATGCAGTTTCATAAGCCCTATTGCCGTGAGAGGTTTATTAAGCGAGCCCATATGATACACACTTAGAGGGGTATTCTCAACATTGTGTTCTATGTCTTGAAATCCATAACCTTTTACTAATTCTATCTTTCCATTTTTTGCAAAAAGCACGGTACCATAAAAATCTGTAGCTTCTACTAGTGGGTTTATATACTCATCTACTTTTTGTTCTAAACTTTTTTGAGCATATGACGATATGCTGGTCACAAAAAAAAGTGTTATTAATGCGTTGTACAAGAAGGTGATTTTTTTGAACATACTCTAGTTTTTAATTAAATCGGACAATGTAAGTTTTGTTTGGTATTCTTTAGAACCTCTTTGATACTGGATGCTAAAGACTGTATCATCCTTACTTTTAAATTTTTGATTGATTTCATATTTATTTTAATAATTTGGAAGTTATATTATGATTTACTGTAGATATATTTCTTTAAATTCTCGTAATCTTGAATATTTAAATTTTAGCATGAATTATCTACTGTAAATTGACTACCCAAAAAACAATAAAAGGAAAGAGGTCTAGTAAATTTTGTTATGTAATTATTATAAACTATATCTAAACAATTAATATTTGTTATTTTAAATATTATTTTAAAACCAATAAATATAGAATAGAACGCTTAAGCACAACCAAAAAATGTTTTTGACTGTTCTAAAATTTGATATTTCTTGCATACTATTACATAGTGTTAGAACAAGAAGCAAAGATGTACTACCAAAAATCATTATTATGGATATGATTTTGCTAAAGATGGGAAATATTTTTATCTGGGGTAGTTCTTTGAATGAAGCGTTATAGTAATAGAAAATCAAGCTCCCAGAAATTATAAAAATGTTTAATATTAAAAAACTTGTCCAAGTTTTATAAAAGTTTCTATAAATCTCTTCATCAATCTTAGTTGTTTTAATTGACGATAAGATTACAATACCTGTAATGATTATGTAGGTTAATAATACTAAGTTATTCATTTTTTGTACCTATCTAATTGCTTTTTTCTCTATTCATGTAATTTAACATAATTTGTGAATGTTGAGCAACTCTTGAATTTGGAGCCATTTTAATTACCTTGTGATATAGTTCTCGAGCTTTTTCTCGATTGCCCGTTCGCCAATAGCCTTCAGCAAGAGAATCCCAAACATTCGGAGAATTAGGATACAACTCACTATTCAACTTAAACAGTTTAAATGCTCTTCTAGCATTATTGCTATTAATGCAAATGTAACCGGCACCATTTATCCAGTTTTGGAAATTATAAAAACCTAACTTCTTATTAGATTGTAGTTGCTTTATTTTCGATATTAAGTTGGTGTCAGTTTCCTTATTCAATAATTCGTCTAAACGAATTTCTGTTTTAGACGCAGTTATAATAGTATTGATGGTGGGATCATAATTATTATAATAGTCTTTAAAAGATAACTCAACAGGGATTGATGGTTTAGTCCATTGCCTTTTATCTCTTGGGTCTTTATCCTGCCACCATGCATGAGATAATCTAACTTTAAACTTGCTATTTGGTAAAGTCAAAATATTTACATCTCCAAAGAAATTAACGTTTTCTGCGGTAGGTTCCCCTACAAAAATTGCATTTGTATAATTTTCAATTTCATTAACCAAGTTTTGACATGCTGAAAATGTTCTTCTGCCTAAGACTACATACAGTTTACCTTTTTGATTTATTTTTGATTTTATTAATCCTAGAATTACTGGTTTATTTTTATAATTATTCCCTCCGCTGTTTTGCCTCAGATCTAATATCATACGTTCGACGTCATTCTTTTCAATAAAAGAAAATACTTCACTATAGAAATTTTCGATATTTTTCTGATTTGGATCATCTTGCACTCTACTTTGACGGACATATACTGTTTTAGAGTCTGGCAAGTACTCGTAATAATAATATTTATCTAAATTTTTAATCCACAATGGCCTTTCATCATTCTTTCTGGCTTCAAGCCAATCATTCCCATTTTGAACTAGGTTATATTTACCAGGAAATCTTAATGAAGGTATTGGTATAATTTCTCTTTTAATACGTTTACCATTTTTCTCAACCTCTAGCCAAACGCTCTTTAAGGAATTACTGACTTTCTTTGCATGAAGTACTTCAGGGACTCCCAAATAATTAATTCCATGAGCCTTAAAGAATTGATCGTTTTCTGCGCTAACCACAGGCCTAATAGTTTCTAAAGCATCCTCTACTGATAGGTTTCCTACTTTTAAAACTTTTGCACCAAGAATATCCTTGTAATCTTCGTGAGTACCTTGTATGTAAATACCATCTTTAAATGCATAAAAATTTAAAGGCAACTGATGAAAGCCAACATCATCATTATATCTCCATGAGGTTAACCAAGATACCGTATGGCCGTAACCAAACAACGCTATTAGTTCTGCTATACCAACTTTTATTTCATGTTCCTTTAAACTCGGTATTTTATCTTTAAAACTTGCTATTTGGTTATCAAATTGTTCTTTTGAGATTTTTTTGAATAAAAAGAGATATTCTTTATGGATAATATTTTGCAAATAATTAACGTCATTTACCCATTCTTTAGATGATATGCTTTGGCCAACACTAACTGATGTTAGGAGAATACTAAATATTAAAAATATTGCTCTCATCGTTTTTAAATCTTAAGTTCGAATAATAAAAAGTGAAAAAATAATCGCGAAAATTCTAATACTATTTTTCATATTTTAAAAGTTTAATAAATACATTGAATTAATAAATACAGAATAATAGTTATGAATAATCTATAAAACCATGTTATAATGTAGAAAATTGAAATCTAGTTAACCTAAAATGGAAGTTTCGGATTATCAGTAATTTGAAAAACATTCGGAACATTAAACAAACATTCCGAATGAAAACCAAAATATCAAATAAAAATAATATATTCAGTATTATTATAAAAACCTATTGTAAAATTCTATAAAAACTACTTCATCTTAAAATGATTGTGCTATCCTTAATGTGAATAATGCTCAATGAGTTATTTCTGGTATTTGATGTAATAGTTAAAGGCTATTCAAATTACTTTTATCCAAAAGAAATCGGTTATTTATTGTTCTAGTTCAGCATTTATATAAGAAAAATTATACGCTCCAAACAAGCCTAAACCATTATTAATGTTTGTATAAATTTGAACTGGCTCTGTTGGAGTTTCCTGTTCATTGACTTCATTTTGTAAAGCAATAGATTTTAGATAATTGAAATAACTTGCGCTTAACGTTTTGAGTATAAAATATACTTCATAATTATCGCCATTTAAAATATCAATGTTATGAGATGATAGGTAAAACCTGACACTTATAGATTCGGTTGCAAAGGCATCATCCTCAAAGAATATGATAGATTGCCCTATGTTTTGATTGTTTTCATCGCCAATTATAATATCTGAATTTCCAGAGGTATCAATATCGGTATCCTCCAAAAAAATACTTCCTGCAAAACCCGCTCCAATATTACCCGAATTATCGGGATTGCTAATATCTACTACAACAACTTCAACACCATAATAATTTTTCGCCTGGACAGGGTCTGTGAATTGGATATCACATGGATATCCAACTTGGTCCAAATTTACGTCTTCTTCTATAGGGATGAGCGTAGCGTTTAAAATTTGAACAGACTCAGGAATCGAATCTTGGCTAGTTGTTAAGCCGAATTCTTCATGATTAATTTTAAGTGTAAAGTTTTTTTCGCTATCAATAATTCTATTACCCGAATAAAGTCCATTCCCTTGATACACTAAACTCTCGTAAGGCTGGTTGTTGTAAAAAACTTCTACTGATGCATCAGTTACTGGCAGTCTATTTAAAGGTTCGTCTATTCTAATTGATTTGGTTAAATTGATGTTAAAAGAATTTGAAGGACGAAAAAAACCATTGACTACTACTTGTTCCTTAAAATTTAAATCTGGATAAAAATCAGTTTCACAAGAAACTAATATTATAAATATAATAAGACTTAATTTTTTCATTTAATTAGATATGAATTTATAACTTATTGATGGGATTATTGGGAATAGGCTAAGCTGCTTAAATCTCTTATCGTTAACATTCTCATCATCAAAATCGATAAAAGTTGGATTGAGTCTTGAGTAAACATTGTATAGGCCAATATTCCACTCCCTTGTTCCCCATTTCTTTTTTTTCGAAAATGTCATGCTCAAATCTAACCTGTGGTAGTCTTTTATTCTTGAACTATTTCTAGCAGGATAGTTATATACAAAGTCTTCTTGGTTGGTTCCCGTAAAATGTCCAGTATCATTTATAAAGGTGGACGTTGGTAAAGTAATTGGGTATCCTGTACCGTAATTCCATGCAAGCGATAGTGTTTTATTACTCTTAAAATTATGGACAAGCAGCAGGTTTACATCATGTTTGCGATCATATTTAAAAGGGAATTCCTTCCCAAAGTTTAAGTTATCAAATTTACGAAGTGATCTAGCATAAGTGTAGGCTAACTGACCAGTTATTACACCGGTAGTTTTCTTTAATAGAAATTCTGCTCCATAACTTTTTCCTTTACCAGACTCGACAAGACTTTCCCAATTATTATCAATATTTACAAAACTCACACCATCTTTATATTCAATTAAGTTCTTCATCCATTTGTAATAGGTTTCAACTGACATTATTAAATCTGGTTTTATTTTTTTAGTGAATCCAAGCGCTAATTGTTGAGATTTTTGAGGTTTAATTTCTTTATTTGAGGGTACCCATAAATCTGTTGGCAGGCCAACACCCGAATTAACTAGCAAATGAATGTATTGTTCCATTTGAGCAAACGAAAACCTGAGAGAACTTGAATTATTCAAGTTAAATCTACCAGCAATTCTAGGTTGAATGGAAAAATATGATTTGTCTGAAGAACTTGAGCCAGCTAGATGAACACCCAGATTTAGCGATAGTTCTTTAGACACATTAAACCTATCTAGCAAATAGCCATAATACTCGGTTGTTGCAACTTCAGATGAACCAAAGGATATATTTTCCGTTAAATTAGAATTATAGGTAAAAGCACCGGGCAAAAAGGTATGGTGGATAAAGGCCGCACCAAACTTAAATTTATGCTTGTTAGAATAGAAATAATCAAAATCTATTTTAGCCGCCAAGTCTTCTATATTGGATTTATAGTCGTTTTTTCTAAACACTCTTTCATTGCTAATTACATTATCAATTTTAGCTTCTAGTCCGAACTTATACTTACTTCTATACAGCACTAAATTGCTAAACAACTTACTGTTATAAACGTGATTCCATCTAAATGATGTAGTTACATTACCCCAGTTTAAGCCAGATTCTTCATTAACACGTTCACTACCATTAGATATGCCAAAATCGGTTTTATATTTATCATTATAAAGGTCTCCTCCTAAATACATACTTAAATAAATCCTGTCTTTATCAGAAAAAGAATGACTAAGTTTTCCATTTAAGTCCCAATAGTTGTATCCTATAGTGCGATTGGAATTTGCTAGTTTAGCTATAGATGTTGTAAATAAATCCAAGTAAGTTCTTCTAGCAGAGAATAAAAATGAACTTTTTTCTTTTTTTATAGGGCCTTGAATAGTTAGGTTAGATGCGATTAAACCCAAAGAGCCCTCATATTGCAGTTTATTTCTATTGCCCTCTTTCATTTTTATGTCAATTACAGATGAGAGTCTTCCTCCATAATTAGCGGGAAAGCCACCCTTAACAAGTTTGACATCCTGTATAGCATTAGGGTTAAATACCGAGAAAAAACCGAATAGATGGTTTGCATTATATACAGGTACATCGTCCAAAAGGATAAGATTTCCACCATTTCCGCCGCCTCGGACATAAACACCCGAAGAGCCTTCAACACCAGACCGTACACCTGGTAATATTGAAAGTGTTTTTAACACATCTGGTTCGCCAAAAATTTGAGGTGTTTGATTAATTTCCTTTATTCCAATATTTACCGTACTCATATTAATAGCATCCAAAGCCTTTGATTTAGGAGTAAGAATAACTTCATTTAATTCTTGTGCATTTGGTTGAAGGTAAATCGTAATTGTTGATTCCTCTTCAATTTTAACATGTTTAGTTCTATATCCTAAATGAGAGACGATGAGATTTTTATTATCGTCGGGGATATTTATACTAAAGAAACCATATGAATTACTATAACTACCCTTTAAGCTTTTTTCATCGAAAACATGAGCATTAGAAATAGCTTCACTAGAGGAAGCATCTTTTATATAGCCACTAATTACCCTATTATTATCCTTCCTCGTAATAATTACCAAGTTGTTTCGCAATTTCCAAGAAATAACTTCGGTCTCAAAAACGTCATTTAATAAATCTCTTAATTTGATTGACAATTTCGGTAGGGAGTGTAATTCATTAGAATTAATCAAGCCTTCTATATATGAGAACTCTAAATTATGTTGGTTATTTAAAGTTTTAATGATTTCGCCAGTTGTGATATTCTGATTTGGCAATGTAACTGTAACATCCAACATTTGAGCATATTGGATTTTAGGACACATGAACATCAATAGAAACACAATAAATTTAGTCCTTGCACCCATTACCTTCAACGTTAATTTGGTTATTTACTTTTCTAAATCGGGTGTTAGTAGTAGTTTCAATTATTGTTAGAACATCTTCCAGATTACGAAATTTAAAACTTGAAGTAATTCTGCAATTTCGAATAGCTGGATTGGTAACCGTAATTTTCAAATCAAATAACTTCTCTATCGTTTGAACAACATCAGTCATTGATGCATTCTTGAATTCAAGTTTTTTGGTTTGCCAGGCTAAATCATTTAAGTTCTTAGATTTTAGTTTGTATAATGTGTTTTGATTTCTATTAAAAATTCCTTTTTCATTTTTGGCAAGTTCTATCACTTGCCTTCCAGCTGTCAATTGGACTTTTCCAGATGATACAACAACTTCTATGAGGCTATCTTTGGCAATATTTCGGACATTAAATGCAGTTCCAAGAACAATTACTTCTGCACCTTGGCAATTAATTCTAAAAGGCTTTTTTGGCATTTTTTTAACGTTAAAAAATGCCTCTCCCTTTAGGCTTACCAGACGCTCGTTGTCTTTTAAAAAATCGCTCGTAACTTCAATAATGGTATTTTTATTTAACGATATGCTACTTGAATCTATAAGCGAAACATCAGCAAATTCTTTAGAGTTGTATTGTCTTATATTTTTGCTGTTTAATTCATATATAAAAAATGATATGCCTAATAAGCAATACAGTACAGTTAGTTGCTTAACAACATATTTTCGTTTATGCTTTTCTATGGCTTCTTCAATTGTAAGCCAAACTTCCTCCATTTCACTTTGATTTAATTGCATTGCCTAAACCAACGAATTATCATTCTAATGTTATATAGGAAAGTATGTCTCCATATACTTCTATATCTCCCGATTTAGCATATGCTCTAAAGAAATATTCTTTATTTGGTTCTAATTGGTCTGCCGTGGCGCTGAAATCAAAAGGGAGAGAATTAAGTTGTTGTATGATAGTTATTTTTTCTCCATTGCCATTGGCAAGCTCTGCGGCATCCAAAGAGATTTCAAAGCCGAGTTCTAGGATTTCGTTACTACCCTTACTAGTTAGCGTTCCATTTAACTGTACATCATTCTGTGCAATATTTGTAGCCTCATTTGTTTCCAAGGTAGGTGTTAAAAAATCTTCGTCACTGCATGCATATAATGACAGCATTAATAAAACGACATAAAACTTTGATTTCATAATTTTAAATTTTTATTATTATTACTATCATTACACATGGAATTAAAAAAACCCCCAAAAAAATGAATTATTTAGAAATTATTGATGAATGTTCTAATTTTTTTTAGTGCTATACTTACCTGTCGTTCTACTGTTTTTTCAGAAATATTTAAATCTATCGCTGTCTGTTTGTAGGAGAGATTTTGAAGTTTAGTTTTCAAAAATATTTCTTTACACCTTCTAGGTAATTGGCTTATGGCACTTTTAAGTAAATCCATTCTTTTATCCTCTTTTATAAAACTGTTATCTTCATTTATTAAAACTGAATCTACTTTTGAATATGGAATTATTTGTTCGAATTTCTTTTGATTCCGAATATAGTTTAAACTACTGTTGTAAGTGGATTTGTATAAATAGGGTTCTATAAATTCTTCCTTGATTTTGGACTTATTTTTCCAAACTTTTATAAATAGTTCCTGAACAATATCCTTGGACACATCTTTATCTTTAGTTATCTTATAACTATAACCCACTAATTTTTCAAAATAATATTCAAAAATATATTTGAATGCTTTTGTATCTCCTTTTTTTAATAAAGTGACTTTTAGTATTATTAAATTTACTGGTGCCATAAAATCTATAAATCGACTAAGAGCAACCAATTTATTTTAATCTATAGATAATGAATATTATATGGTATATATAAATTGTTTTTTATGTTGTTTAATGTGAATTTTGAAATTTGGGGGGTATTTAAGTTCAAATAATTTAATAGTCTTAATTTTATAATTTTTTTTAATATTTTAGATCACTTAAGAATTATAAAATATTTTCTAACAATTTCATTTTCTATTTATTTACTCCTTAGTAAATACTATTTTTTATAGATTTAATATTTATCTTAAACACAATACTATTCAACTTCAAGTTCCTTAACCAACTACACACCTTTTCCTTATAATGGTTTTTGCTTTTTAATAATTTCAGGAAAGTTTTTTTGATATTTTACTTTGCAAAGTTTTTTTTGTAACCAAGGAATGATAAGATAGTCTATTTCATATTAAGTTTATTTATTTTTCACTCTAAAATTAATCATTTTAGATTTTGTTTATTATTATAGTGTTGTTAAACACTATAGTAACATAGGTGTCAAGAATTTGATAGATATTTTCATCCAATTTATAGTGTTTTCAGAGAATACTTCACAATAGAAATAGTAGATATATTTTTTTAATATATTGTTAGATAACCAATCACATCAACATTATTTTCGTTACAAGAATATATTATTTGGAGCCAATAAACTTCTGAAATTAATAAGCGTAGTTTTAAGAATCATCTTGTAAAAGTTTAATCTCATAAGCGTTGCAATTCAACAAACATATTGTAAGGTCTAATTTTTAATATATTAATTAATAACAACTTATGTTTTTTATTATTTAAAGTCAAATGTTACAAATATTGATAGTAATAAAATAATCTTTATTTTTACATCAAATTATTAATAATAAATATAAGTCTAAAACTGCATACGTTTTTGCATACGTTTTTAGTATTTGATAGTTGTGTAGCCCAATAAAAGTGTTAATAATATTGCTTTCAAAGAGCTCATAACCCGAAGGTCACAGGTTCGAGTCCTGTTCCCGCTACTAAAAAAGGATTGTGAATTCACAATCCTTTTTTTATGACTAATTTTTCATACTCCAAGTACCAATATGTGTTCTTCCACCTATTGAATATCCTAACTTGTAGTTGTCAGGTTTAATAATTTCAAAGATTTTTCCAGGAGCAGGAATAATATTATTTTTTAGAAGTAATGAATTCAAAGTGTTTGATTGACTGCTAGATATTTTGCTATTATTCTTATAAAAACTAGTTCCATTAAGCTCTAGTTTTACTTTTTTACGATCAGATTCTATTATTTTATTTGAAACTAAATCTCTTAAAAAACCATCTATATTAGCATTGTTGTTTACCAAAACTATGTTTTGATTTCTCTTGTAAAAAGTAAAGTAGTTGGTACTGGAAACTTTATTTTTAGTTAAAATACTATTGTATTTTGAAGCCATATTTTTTGATAGTTGTTCACCATTTATATAAAAACCTGTTTCGTCTTTTATAAAAACAACATCATTTTTAGAATCAACTAAGTTATCATTCTCAAGATTGTTTAGTATTTCTTTTTGAATTGTTGACCAATTCCAATTATTAACTAGACTTTCATTAATTTGAGTCTTAACATCTTGTAATAGCATTCTAATGTATGAACTGATTCCACCTTTATGACTTGCTCTTGTATTCAATCTTGAGGCTTCATCAGCTAGGCGTTTTGCTTCATCTGAAAACCTTCTAGCATCGTTTCTATATCGTTCAGATGTTTTGACTCTTTGCGCTTCTCTTTCAATTCTTTGTGCCTCTCGTTGCATTCGTTCAGAATCTCTTCGTAATTTATCAGCTTCACGTTGCAAACGAGCTGCTTCTCTTCGTGCTTCATTTTCTTTCCCAACAATTACAGTTCGTATTGTTATGCCTAAATTTTTAAATTTTTCTGCTAAACTACTTGAAGCGATATCTTTATCTAAATACATTGATAGTTTCTTTTTACTTAAACTAACTTCATAAACTTCTTCTCCGTTTGAATCAGAACTCCAAATATCTTTTCCTTTTAAGACTGAATGATTTTTTTTATTCATTTCATTTATAAGGACTTCTTTGATTTCATTGTATTTTTCTTCAGGAAACTTAGCGCGAAGCGAATAAGAATTTTCTGAATTGTTTACCGAAACGGAAACATTACTTTTCTTGTTATCACTGTCGCTATGACTATACGAATAAGAAGAATTGTTTGTGCTACTATCACTGTGTTCAGAAATATGTACACTTGGTGTTTTTGGCGGATTTGGTGGAGTTTGAGCGTTTAAAGATATTGTACTTAAAAGCGCTATTATACCTAATTTTATTTTTATTATAGTTTTCATTTTAATGTGTTTTTAATTATTACTTATCAATTTTAAATGTCAATCCAACACCACGTGCACTCTCTATAGATATGTTGTTGTCTTGTTTAAAATATTTACGTAGTCTACTTATAAATACATCCATACTTCTTCCTGAGAAAAAATCATCGCTTCCCCAAACTGATGTTAAAAGATCATCTCTTTTAATTAGTTTGTTCTTATTTTCAAATAAATAAGTAATAAGTTGTGATTCTTTTTCTGTAAGTCGTTGAATGTTGTCATCAATTTTAAGTTGATAATTTTGTTTATTAAAAACATAGCGTCCTATATTAATAATACTATCACTTTTTGATGAAACGTTAGAGTTATTAGTTGTTTTACTTGTTCTTTTTAATATGTTTTGTAAGCGCAATACCAATATGTCTGCTTCAAAAGGTTTAACGATGTAATCATCTGCGCCTAATTTTAAACCTTTGATTTTGTCTTCCTTCATTTTCTTGGCAGTTAAGAATACAAAAGGAATTTCTGGATCTACTGAAATTATTTTTTTAGCCAATGAAAAACCATCCAATTTTGGCATCATAACATCAAACACGCAAATATGAAATGGATTTTCAATAGTTGATTTAAAAATGTCTAATGCTTCTTTACCATCGTTTGCCCAAGTCACTTCAAAATTGTGAATTTCAAGATATTGTTTTAGGATACTTCCAAAATCAAAATCATCTTCGGCTAATAATACACGAATCTTTTCCATTAGTTTATAGGTATTTTAATTGTAAATGTTGTTCCGCTATTTAATTGACTATCAATTGAAATAGTTCCATTATGAGCATTTATTATTTGATTAGTATAATATAAACCAAGCCCTAACCCTTTAACGTCATGAATGTTACCTTCACTTACACGGTAGAATTTATCAAATAAATGTTTTTGATTTTTTTCAGAGACTCCTATACCATTATCACTAATAATTATGCAATAACTATTATTCTTTAATATGGTTTTAAAGGTAATTTCTGGATCTTTTGTGCAATATTTTACAGCATTTTCTAAGATATTTAATAAGGCTGTTGCTAAATGAAATTTGTCTAAACGTAAGAGTATTTCAGGGGAATGAATTTCATTGATAATATTTAGATTATTATGCTGTTTTGATAATTTAAAATCTTCAAGGATATTGTTAAAGTATTCATTGTCAATTATCTGCTCTTTATTTAGAACAATATCTTCATTACTCAAACTATTTGTCAATACTTGATCAATCAATTTTTGAAGACGCTGATTTTGACGATTTACAATATTTAGCGTGTTTTTAAATTTAGTTGGACTGGTTACAATTTCTTGGTTTTTCAAACTCTTTGTTGCAATGCTTAAAGTTGCCAATGGAGTTTTTAATTCATGAGTGATGTTATTAATAAAATCTGTTTTTATTTCGGTTATTTTCTTTTGAGTTATTAGACTTTTAATAGAATAATAAAATAATCCTATAACAAATAGAAACAATAACAGTGATCCAAAAAATAAACTAGCCATTCTACCAAAAACTATTTGTTTCCAATCTTTCATTTGTATATAACTGATATCTCTTACTTCTAAATCATAATTGTCGGTTATAATTTCATCATCTTTTTGATGTATATACTCACTTTCGGTAAACCAAATTGAAGTATTAATTTGATGCCCTTCTTTAGGGTTAAAATCGCTACCAAAAATTTTACTTCTAGTTTCGTTTTTTAAAGGATAAATAGTATCAGAAACTTCTCCATCAATTATTACGATACTTGTAATTACTTCTTTATAGTCTACATCATAGCCTAAGTCAAGAGTTTTTAATTTTTCTTTATATAATTTTTTATGAAGTAGATTAAGACTGTCTGTTTTGGTAAAAAACTTATTTAAAATTTCTCCTTTTGTTATACGGTTACTTTTGTAATCATTTAGGTGATTTCTTAAATCTTCTTTCCATACATTATCTAAAGAGTCTAACTCATTTCTATAATCAAGTCCATCTAAAGCATTGTCGGTTTCTTTAATAAATGCTTTCTTTTTTAGTTCATACGTATTGCTTATCAAATAAGCTTGAATAGAGGTTAATGCAAAAAGCGCCAATATAGATGCTACAATTAATATGGTTATTTTGTTTTTCATGTTTGTTGATTACATGTTTCAAAAGTAGGGAATATGTTTGTTGAAACTATATAAAATGGATTCGTTAACCTTCTATTAACGTTAATTTTTTTATAACAGTAGGACATTCCTAAGTTCATTGATTTATGTTAATGTAATTGGTAATTGTGTGTAAAGTACATTAACCTCTCTTTAACTTCCGCTTAACCTGTTTATCTGTTTTGCTGCTTCATCTTTGTTGTCGAAATTATTAAACAATTAATCATGAATTCATTTATCAAAAGCGTCAGCACATTATTTATTCTCTTCGGATTTGTAAGCCTACAATCACAAAACTCAATAACTATTCATTCAATTACAGAAACTATAAAAATAGATGGTGAGATAGAAGAAGTGTGGAATGATAATTTACAGGAAGGTAATTTTATTCAGAATGAACCTGAAAATGGCAAACCTTCAAATAGGAAATCTGAAATTGCAATTTTACATGACCAAAACTATTTATATGTCATGGCTGTTTTTCATATTGAGAATAGAGATGAAATTAATAAACAACTTACTGCAAGAGATGATATTGGGAATTCAGATTTTTTTGGCTTTCAAATGGATCCTTTTGGTGAAGCTCGCGAAGGATATGATTTTTCAGTAACTGCGGCAAATGTTCAGTATGATGGGAAACTTACAGCATTTGGAGAGGATAGTAATTTTAATGTGGTTTGGGAAAGTGACGTTAAAATTTATGATGACAAATGGGTAGTTGAAATGAAAATTCCATTCAATAGTATTCGTTTTCCTAAAGAAAACTTAAGTAATTTCAAAGTCAACTTTCAGCGTTTTTCTTCAAAATTTAATGAGACTTCTTATTGGAGCCCTATAAAGCCAGAAATAGATGGATATTTGAATCAGTTTGGTAACTTAAAAGGATTGAATGGGATTAATCCGCCATTAAATTTATCGTTGTATCCTTTTGTGTCATTGGTAAATGAAAAAAGCCCTTCAGGAGAAAGTAATACAACTTTTAATGGAGGTTTGGACTTAAAATATGTACATAAAAATGCCTATACATTAGATATGTCACTTATTCCAGATTTTAGCCAAGCACCAAGTGATGATCAGATTTTTAATCTATCACCATTTGAAGTTAGGTTTAATGAAAACCGTCAATTTTTTGTTGAAGGAACCGAAATTTTTGATAAATCAGGTTATTTATATACTAGACGTATTGGTGGGAGACCTATTAATATTAATAACATTGAACTTTCTGAAAACGAGGTTATTGAAGAAAATCCGATTTCCTCTAATATTTTAAACTTGATAAAGTTTACCGGAAAATCATCTAGTGGATTGTCAATAGGAGTACTAAACGGAATTACAGCAAAAAGTGAAGCTGTAGTGAAAAATGAGGTTACGGGAGAAACAAGAAAAGTTGTGACCAATCCGTTGACAAATTATAATGCTTTGGTTTTAGATAAAGCATTAAAAAATAATTCTTCGATAACATTTGTAAATAATTCCGTTTTAAGGAATGGCAGTGATTATGATGCGAATATAACAGCACTTGCTTATCGATGGTATAATAAAAAAAGAACCTATGCAATGCGTTTTAGAAAAGGAGTTTCTCAAAAATACTTTTCAAATGCCGATGATGAATTTGGACATGATTATTTTGCCTATGCAGGTAAAGTAAGTGGAAAATGGACAGGAGGAGTTTCATTTAAATTGGTTGACGATAAGTTTGATAATAACGATTTTGGTTTCTTAACTAGAAACAATCAAATGCGTTTTAGAGGAGATATAAGGTTTACTGAAAATAATCCAAAAAAGAAGTTCTCTCGATATCAATTTTTTGTTGATTTTCAAAGACGTTATTATCATAGTTTAATGAAACATGAGCAAACGTATATTAAACTTGGAACTAACGGAACATTTAAAAAGAAACAACATAGTTTTTTTGCCGATTTTACTTATTTGCCAAAAGGACAAAACTTTTATGAACCAAGAGTTAGAGATAGACATGTTAATATTCCATCGCAAGCAGAAGCATTTTTAGAATACCAAACAAATAGAAATAAGAATTTATCTTTTTCAGGTTATTTAGTGTTGGTGAAATACCTGAATTCCGAAATTTTCACTAACGAATTTATAGCAGGTTATGGTATTAGAGCAAGAATTGGACAACATTTATTTGCCTATTTTAGACAAGGTTATGAGCATCAACCAAGTAAAGCTGGTTTTATCACATTTGAAAATGATGATATTATTTTCGGACAGCGAAATGTGAAAGAATTAAACAATTCATTAACATTAAATTACTCAGTGAATTCAAAATTAAATTTGAATGCTAGAATCCGTCATTATTGGATTAGAGTAGATTATAATGATCAATTTACTTTACTAGATAATGGAGGTTTAGTTGAGAATAATTATGACATCAATCCAAATGATTTTGATGATAATTTTAATCAATTTAATATTGATTTTTTGGCAAAATGGCAATTTGCACCAGCAAGTGAAATTAGTATAGGATATAAACTAGGTAGTACATTTTTTAATAACGATGTACGTTCTTCATACTTTGATAATTTGAGTAACACTTTGAAGGAAAATAGTAGTAATACCGTATCCTTAAAAATGACTTATTTTTTGGATTGGAATAAACTAAAAAGAAATAAATAATTGAAAAATTAATGTACTAAATATGCTGGTCTATCAAGATATGATTGCCGTCAGGATCTGTTAAGACAATACTTGCTGGACCAGTAGAATTTAAGTCTGCTTCTCTATTTAGTTTTATACCGTTTGCTTTCAGGTGTTGCTGAATCGCTCTAACATCATCGTATTCTTTTAACTCATTGGCGTTTTCGTCCCATCCAGGATTAAAGGTTAGAATATTGTTCTCAAACATTCCTTGAAATAAGCCAATCAATGAATTCCCATTTTTCATAATTAGATAGTTCATTTTTAAATCACCGGCAAAAACAGTAAAGCCTAAGTTTTCATAAAATGTTTTGGATTTTTTGATGTCTTTCACTGCAAGACTGACAGAGAATGCTCCTAGTTTCATTTGTTTATTATTTGTTATGTTCGATTAAAAATACAAAATATTAAAGAAACCAAGCTATTTGTTAAATTCTGCTGTTTTTATCCTAAAAAACCTTATTTTGCAATCCTTTTTTACATAACTGTTAAATCATTTTAAATGAAACCAAATACTATTCTTGCGCTTGTATGTATTGTTTTACTTGCATCTTGCCAATCTAAAGAACAAAAAGTGACAGATACAACTAGCGATAATCCTTTATTGACTGAATGGAAAACTCAATTTGGAGTTCCACCGTTTGATAAGATTCAAAACGAACATTATAAGCCAGCGTTTGATGTTGGACTAAAAGAACAAAAAGAAGAAGTTGCAGCAATTATTAATAATCCTGATGCACCAACTTTTAAAAATACTATTGAGGCATTAGAATTATCAGGTGCAACTTTGAATAAAGTGGCGAGTGTATTTTATGCAGTTAATGGAGCACATACCAATGATGTTCTCAAAGAAGTTGCCAGTGAAATGGCGCCAATTTTTTCTGCACATTCCGATGATATCAATTTAAATAAAGATTTGTTTAAAAGAGTTAAGACCGTTTATGATACTACAGATAAGTCAAAATTAACTGGACCACAACAGAAACTATTGGAAGATACTTATAAAGGTTTTGTGAGAGCAGGTGTAGCATTGGAAGGAAAAGAAGAAGAGCGATTAAGAGCAATCAATGCACGTTTAGCAGAGTTGGCTGATAAGTTTGGAAAAAATGTATTGGCAGAAACGAACGCTTTTGAATTACATATTACTGATAAGAAAGACTTAGGGAATTTACCTGAAAGTTTAGTAGCATTAGCTGCCGATGAAGCAAAAAAGAGAGGCCATGATAGTGGTTGGTCAATCACGGTTCAACGACCAAGTATCAATCCTTTTTTACAATCATCACCAAATAGAGAGATGCGTAAAACTATGTTTGATGCCTACGCTATGCGTGGTGATAACGATAATGAAAACGATAACAAAGAAATTATTGAAGAAATGGTTTCATTACGTGTAGAAAAAGCAAATTTATTGGGATATGATACACATGCCGATTTAATTCTTGAAACAGCAACTGCTAAAACACCAGAAGCAGTTATGAACTTTATGGACCAACTTTGGGAGCCAGTTTTAGATATGGCTAAAGAAGAACGTAAAGCCATGAAGGAGTTTATGGCAAAAGATGGTGTTGAAGGAGAATTTAATGGAAGTGATTGGAGACATTATGTTGAGAAAGTTCGTAAAGAACGTTATGATTTTGACGAAGAAGAAATGCGTCCTTATTTTGAGTTCAATGCTGTTCGTAACGGAGCATTTGAATTAGCAACTAAATTATTCGGATTGACTTTTAAAGAATTAAAAGATATTCCAAAGTGGCATGAAGATCAACAAGTATTTGAAGTTTTAGAAGCAGATGGCAAACATTTAGGTGTTTTGTATATGGACTTTTTTGCACGTGACTCAAAACGTGGAGGTGCATGGATGAATGAATTAAGAGCACAGTCTAATGTAGATGGAAACTTTGTAACACCTATCGTTACCAATAACTTTAATTATCCAAGACCTACTGAAGATCAACCGTCTTTATTATCATTTAGAGAAGCAGAAACATTATTCCATGAGTTTGGACATGCATTACATGGATTGTTCTCCAATACTACGTATCAATCACAATCTGGAACGAATGTTCCTCGTGATTTTGTAGAATTTCCATCACAAGTAATGGAAAATTGGATGAGTGAGCCAGAGGTATTAAAATTATATGCGAAGCATTATAAAACTGGTGAAGTAATTCCAGATGCATTGATTAAGAAAATGAATGATGCCAATAGTTTTAACCAAGGTTTTGCTAATGTTGAGTATATGGCTGCTGCATATTTAGATATGTTCTGGCATACATTGAAAGATACTGATAAACGTGATGCTCGTCAGTTTGAAGCAGATAAAATGAAACAATTAGGATTGATAGAAGAAATTATTCCACGTTATAGAAGTGGTTATTTTAACCATATTTTCTCTAGTCCTGTTGGATATTCTTCAGGATACTATTCTTACAAATGGTCTGAAGTTTTAGATGCCGACGCTTTCCAAGCATTTAAGGATGCTGGAAGTATTTTTGATGCCGAGACTGCAAAGAGATATCGTAAAATGTTGAGTGATGGTGGTTCAAAAGACGGTATGGAACTGTATAAAGAATTTAGAGGAAAAGAACCTCAAATTGAACCATTATTGGTGAAGTTGGGGATAAAAAAATAAAAAAGAAAAAACTACTGAGCCAAGTAATAAATGTTTATTAAATAAGTAGGGTAATATTAGCCTCACTTGTTTTATAGTATAGGTGTTTTTTATATCTCCACTACTATTACATTTTATAACTTTCATTAGGTAGTAAGATAAAAATATTGCACTTAAAATTATTTATTATGGGGTTTATAAATAAGAGGTTAGGACTTTTTATAGTTTTATTATGTATTGTTAATATTAGTTATTCTCAAATATTTATTTTAGGAGATGTTGATGCAGGTGATGATGTTACTTTAGATTGTACTTCAGGTCCATGTACAACTTTATCGGCTGATTTTCTTGAATCACATGTTACTAATGCTAGATATACTGTTGAATCTATTCCATTTGCAGGTGTTCCTGTTTCGACTGATTCAACAATAGATGAAGATGATGAATTTTCTCCAGTTATTACTTTACCATTTCAATTTTGTTATTTTGGAAATGTTTCAGATCAAATTGTAATTGGTGATAATGGAAATTTATCTTTTGACACATCTTTGGCAGGTCAATTTAATCCATGGCAATTTACTGCATCCGTTCCAAGTCCAGCGTTACCCTCAGGAGGAATATTTGGAGCTTATCATGATATAGATGTTGAGCCAGCTAGAGGAGGCTCAGGAGAAATTACTTACGGTGTTATTGGAACAGCGCCATTTAGAGCATTTATTATCTCGTATAGATCTTGTACATTATATGGTTGTTATGATGATGTTACTACTCAACAGATAGTATTACACGAAACCTCTAACTATATTGATGTATATATAACGGAAAAACCAAATGCTTGTGGAGGTGCTGCAAACCCAAGAGCAGTAATTGGAATTCAGAATATTGGAGGAACAGAGGGTTATGCTGCTCCAGGAAGAAATACAGGAGAATGGTCTGCAACTAATGAAGCTTGGCGTTTTGCGCCAGAGATTTCAGGAGATATTACTTATCAGTTTGAATGGATAAATGAAACTACTGGTATGGTTGAGAGTACAGACCCTGACTATGAAGTTTGTCCTACAGAAACTACAGAATATACTGCGCATGTTACTTGGATAAATTGTGTAGGAAACACAGTAGAGGATGAAGATTCAGTAATAGTTACAGTTGATTTGCCTTTTACGCTAGCTATTGATGGAGGTGATCAAGATTTTTGTGTAGGTGATCCAGCCTATACAATAAATACTACAACCACAACAACTGGAGGTGTCACTATAACAGGTTATAATTGGTATGAAGCCGCAGACCCATCAACTTCGTTGGGTACTGGTGACTCATTAACCGTAAGTACTACAGGTACTTATGTGGTGGAGGTTACTGATTCTGGAGGTTGTACCTTACAACAAGAAGTTGATATAACATATAATCCAGTTCCTGATGCTGGAACAAATGGAACGATAGATTTTTGTTCTACCGATGCTTCAGCAGATTTATTTGCAAGTTTAGGAGGAACACCAGATACAGGAGGGACTTGGTCTCCAGCATTGACTAGTGGAACAGGTGTTTTCGATCCTTCAGTGGATACTGCTGGTACATATACATATACTCTAGATGGAAATGGATGTCCAGACGCTACGGCTGAAGTAGTTGTTACGATTACTACTGCACCAAATGCTGGAACAAATAATACCATTGATTTTTGTTCTACCGATACTTCAGCAGATTTATTTGCAAGTTTAGGAGGGACTCCAGATGCAGGAGGAACTTGGTCACCTGCATTGACAAGTGGAACAGGTGTTTTTGACCCTTCAGTGGATGCTGCAGGTGTCTACACATATACAGTATTAGCAGCCGGAAATTGTACAACTGATGCTACTGCAACTATTACAGTAGGAATTGATACTGCACCAGATGCTGGAACAAATGGAGCAATTAATTTTTGTTCTACCGATGCTTCAGCAGACTTATTTGCAAGTTTAGGTGGAACACCAGATACAGGAGGAACTTGGTCACCTGCATTAACAAGTGGAACAGGAGTTTTTGACCCTTCGGTCGATACTGCTGGAACATATACGTATATTGTTGCTGGTGGTGCTTGTGCTGATGCTACTTCGGAAGTTATTGTAACAATTGATGTAGCGCCAAATGCAGGAACAAATGGAACTGCAGATTTTTGTACTACGGATGCTACTGCGGATTTATTTACAAGTTTAGGAGGAACACCAGATACAGGAGGAACTTGGTCTCCTGCATTAACAAGTGGAACGGGCGTTTTTGACCCTTCAGTAGATACTGCTGGTATGTATACTTACACTGTTTTAGGCACAGGAAGTTGTGCTGATGCAACAGCAACAATTACTGTAACAGTTGATACTGCGCCAAATGCTGGAATAAACGGTACCGTTGAATTTTGTACTACCGATGCTTCTGCGGATTTATTTGCAAGTTTAGGAGGAACACCTGATACAGGAGGAACTTGGTCACCTGCTTTAGCTAGTGGAACAGGAGTTTTTGACCCTTCAATTGATACTGCTGGAACTTATACTTATACAGTAAATGGAACTGGAGTTTGTGCCAATATTTCTGCTACTGTTGATGTGACAGTTTATACAGCACCAAATGCAGGGACAAATGGTACTGCAGATTTTTGTACTACGGATGCTACTGCGGATTTATTTACAAGTTTAGGTGGAACACCAGATGCAGGAGGAACTTGGTCTCCAGCATTGACTAGTGGAACAGGCGTTTTTGATCCAGCTGTTGATCCAGCTGGTACATATACTTATACGGTTACACCTACAGGAACATGTCCTCTAAATGCTACTGCTGATGTAGTAGTAACTGTTGTAACCGCCCCAGAATCAGGAACTGCAGTAACACCAAACTTAGTATTGTGTAATACAGATGCTGCATTAGATTTAGATACAAGTTTGACAGGAGCGGATGCAGGCGGAACATGGAGTGATGATGATTCAACAGGAGGTTTAACAGGGAATATGTTTGATCCAACAGGATTAGCAACAGGAACGTATGACTTTACGTATACAGTTGCAGCTTTAGGACCATGTCCACAATCACAAACGACTGTTTCGATAGAAGTAACAGCAGCACCAAATGCTGGAACGGCAGTAGCGATAGCAGATATTTGTGATACGGAGACTGCTTTAGATTTAACTACAGGATTAACAGGACAAGATTCAGGCGGAACATGGAATGATGATGATGGAACAGGCGGATTGACAGGAAATAGTTTTGATGCCACAGGCGTAGCAGCAGGAACATATAACTTTACATATACAGTTGCTCCAACAAGTCCATGTGCAATTGCAGATAGTCAAATAGTAGAAGTAACAGTTGTGCGTTCACCAACAGCAGGAACAGCGGTTTCCCCTAACTTAACATTGTGTAATACAGATGCTGCGTTAGATTTAGACACAAGTTTAACTGGACAAGATGCAGGCGGAACGTGGGCAGATGATGATTCAACAGGAGGTTTAACAGGAAATATGTTTGATCCAACAGGATTGGCAACAGGAAGTTATGACTTTACGTATACAGTTGCAGCTTTAGGGCCATGTCCACAATCACAAACAACAGTTTCGATAGAAGTAACAGCAGCACCAAATGCAGGAACCGCAGTAGCGATTGCTGATATTTGTGATACAGAGACTGCTTTAGATTTAACTACAGGATTAACAGGACAAGATGCAGGCGGAACGTGGAATGATGATGATGGAACAGGCGGCTTGACCGGAAATAGTTTTGATGCCACAGGCGTAGCGGCAGGAACGTATAATTTTACCTATACTGTTGCACCAACAAGTCCATGTGCGGTAGCAGATAGCGAAACAGTTCAAGTAACGGTAGTTCGCTCACCTACTTCTGGAACTGCAGTAACACCAAACTTAGCAGTATGTAATACAGATGCAGCGTTGGATTTAGATACAAGTTTAACAGGAGCAGATGCAGGCGGAACATGGAGTGATGACGATTCAACAGGAGGTTTAACAGGAAATATGTTTGATGCTACAGGATTGGCATCAGGAACCTATGATTTTACTTATACAGTTGCTGCTTTAGGACCATGTCCACAATCACAAACGACTGTTTCGATAGAAGTAACAGCAGCACCAAATGCTGGAACCGCAGTAGCGATTGCTGATATTTGTGATACGGATAGTGTAGATTTAACGACAGGCTTGACAGGACAAGATGCAGGCGGAACATGGAATGACGACGATGGAACAGGTGGCTTAACAGGAAATACTTTTGATGCTACAGGAGTAGCAGCAGGAACATACAATTTTACCTATACAGTTGCGCCAACAAGTCCTTGTGCAGTTGCAGATAGCGAAACAGTTCAAGTAACAGTGATTCGTTCACCTGATGCAGGAATAAATGCAGATGATTTCTTTTGTATGACTGATGTTTCAAGAGATTTATTTGATACACTTGGAGGAACACCAGATATGGGAGGAACTTGGTCTCCTGCCTTAACTAGTGGAACAGGAGTCTTTAATCCCGCAATAGATGCCGCAGGAGTATATACTTATACAGTTTCAGGGTCTGGAGCATGTGCCGATGCTACGGCAACAGTTACTGTGACCTTGTCTGAAGCACCAGTTATTTCTAGTATTGATGTTGTTGATTTTTCAGATAATAATACCATAACGATAACTACTCAAGGAATTGTGAGTGGTACTGATTTTGGAATTGGAGATTTTGAATATTCAATAGATGGTGTCAATTTTCAGTCAGAAAATGTGTTTGAAAATGTTGCTCCTGGAACTTATACTGTAACTGTTAGAGATACGAATGGTTGTTTGCCTGATGCAGTAATTACAAGTGGAGCAGTTGTTATGGGAGCACCAAAATTCTTTACACCAAATAATGATGGTGAGAATGATTTTTGGCAAATAGTAAATATTCAATCACAACCTGATGCACAAGTTTCAATTTATGATCGTTTTGGAAAATTATTGACTCGATTCGATGGTACTTCTGAAGGGTGGAACGGATTCTATAATAATGAATCATTGCCTTCGACCGATTACTGGTTTAGTGTTGTTATGAATGATGCAGATGGAAATCCAATAGTAAGAAGAGGTAATTTTAGTTTGATAAGAAGATAAACTAATAAAAAATGCGCAACCTTTAACAATTTAAAAGGTCTGAATAATACGGAAAGTAAATGTTAAAAGTTGTAATAAGTAAAAAGAAAGTATAATAAATATAATTAATAAAAGTTTAAGTATTAAGCAATATCTTATATTTGAAAATCATAATTCACAGAATGAAAATTAGAAAAATAATATTTGTAGCTACCCTTGTTTTAGGAGGTCTATTTGTAAACGCTCAAGAAACACTTCCAATATATTCTGATTATTTATCAGACAACGTTTATTTAGTTCATCCTGCTGCTGCTGGAATTGGAAATTGTGGAAAAATCCGATTAACTGCTCGTAGTCAATGGAGTGGTGTTGGAGATGCGCCTCAATTACAAACATTGAGTTTTCATACAAGAGTTGGAGAAAATACTGGTGTTGGTGGAATTGTTTTTAATGACAAAAATGGATTTCATTCACAAAAAGGTATTGTTGGTACCTATGCTTATCATATCAATTTAGGACATTTAGATGATGCAAACCAATTATCTTTTGGTTTATCTGTTATGCTTGTTGAAAATAGCGTGGATGAGTCTTCTTTTTTAATTCCCGATCCAGTAATTACTCAAATTGTACAAAGTAGAAATTATGTGAATGCTGATTTTGGGGTTGCTTATCACAATAGTGGTTTCTTCTCATATTTTACTGCTAAAAACTTATTGTTAAGTGCTCGTAACTTATATAGTGATCGTTACGAATCATTGAACTTAAGAAGATACTTAGTGACGGCTGGTTATTATTTCGGAAACGAAAAATCTGTGCAGTTTGAACCGTCGGTTATGGCTCAGTTGGTAGAAAGAACAGGAGAGAAATTTGTTGATTTTAACTTAAAGGCTTATAAAAAATTAGATCAAGCTCAAATTTGGGCTGGTATTTCTTATCGCCAAGGATTTGATGGTAATAATATTGAAGAATTAAAATATATTACACCTATTGTTGGTGTAAATTTCCAAAAATTTATGGCTTCATATACCTATACAAAGCAATCTGGAGATTTCTTATTTGACGATGGTGGATATCACCAAATTTCTTTAGGTATGAATGTTGGATGTAGACCACCAAGAGCGGCTGGTTGTCCAAATATCAATGCTGCATTTAATTAATAAATATTAGATATAATAAAAAGGCACTCTATATTGAGTGCCTTTTTTTATTCAATTTACTTAATGAATCTATATTAGTTCTCCCAAGTATAATTTTTCTTTTTCGCTTGTTTTTTGATTGCTTTTATCATTGCACTATCTAAAGTTTCTTCACCTGATGTTTCTTTTTTCTTATCGGCAATATATTTTGTACGCTTCTTATTTAATTCCTGAATTTCTTTTTGAATTTTTGCTCTTTCTTCACTTTGCTTTTTTACATATGCTTTTAATTCAGCATCAGATTTGTTTTGTAATTCATTAGGTAATGTTTTTTTATCAACTTTTGAATAATCAAAATCTTTTTCTTTTTCTGCATCAACTAAATCCCAAGATTTGTTTTTATACATTTTAGAACTTTTACTAACAGCACGCTTCACCAAAACCGCTTCTTCTAATTCTTGCGCATTTGAATCTTGTGCAGATTGATTTGCGTATTTTGAATAACCTTGTCTTCCATACCTTACATAGGTTTTATTTAATTTACTATTCAATTTGATAATGATATCATCATAAGGTGTTGCAATATGTACTACTTCTTTATTATGATCTATAGATAAGTAATCTCCTCCTGTAAGTTTTGCTCCATCTTGCCATTTACCTTGAATTCCATTATTATAGTTTCCACAGAAAATAGTATTTACTACAACATCTTTTTCTGTTGCATTAGTAGTTGCATCTTTATAATCAACCTTACCTTGTGTAAACGGTTCGTTACCTGCAATAAATATTAGTTTTAAATCATCTTCATTATTTCCCCATTTCAATTGATTTAATGATGTTTGAATTACTTCACCACAATGTTCACTTCCTCCATTGGTAGTTAATGAAAATAGTTTTTCAGAGATTTCATCTAAATCTTCGCTAAAGTCAATTACTTGCCTTATATAGCCATCAGCCGATTCTAATCTATCATTTCCATATTCATATAAGGCAATTTTTAATTCCGGATCTTCATGCTCACACTTAGCATACGATAATTCGTTTACAATTTCCCATAGTTGTGCTTTGGCTTGATCAATTAATCCATCCATGGAATTACTAGTATCTAATAGTAAAGCAACTTTTACTGTTTTTTTTGGTTCATCAACTTCAGTGGTGTTGATAGCCAATAAATTTTCTTTGTTTTTTTTTTTGTTGTTTGCATTGCACGATAATGTTGTGGCTAACATTACTAATAGTGCAGTTTTAAATAGTGTTTTCATGAGTTGTTAAGATTTAATTCCATTGTAAAATTAGAAGCAACTTTCTTTAAAATAAATTGAAAATGAGGGAACCTGCTGTTTGATTGAGTGAAGAAGCTAGTTGAATATGTAAACAAATCAATTTGTATGATTAAACATTCAAAATTGGTACTTTTCACGTGTTTGCCATTTTTTCAAACCAATAATAGTACGTAGTTTTACGATAATAAATGATAAAATAATGCGATTAAAAATCCTCATTCCTTTTTTCTTTTTTTTGTGCTTCTCAGTATTAGGGCAACAAGAAAAAGAAACTTATACATCTATAATAAGAGATGATTTGGGGAATCCTTTGAGTAATGTTACAGTTAGAGTTCGTGGAACTGGACAATCGGTATTGACCAATGAAAATGGTGAATTTACAGTGAATGCGGGTTCTGGAGATGTATTAATCATCAGCAAAGATGGTAAGAGAATAAATACAGTAACACTCAATAATAGTAATTTTTATAAAGTTGATGATAAATCCGAAGTATTATCTAAAAAAAGTAAAGGAGCCTCAGAAAGAAAAATTAGTAAAAATTTAGAACAAGATTTTGAAGTTAGATACTTATTAGATTCTGCTAAATACTACCAAAATTCTAATCCAGATAAGAGTATTGCTTTTGTTGAAAATGCATTAAAAAAAGTAGGGAAAAGAGGAAATGCAAAAGATATTTCAAATGCCTATACAATTTTAGGGGATGTCTATTTTAATATAAAACAGTATGATCTTGCTGTAAGTAATTATGAAATAGCACTAAACTTTAATAAACTTAATTCTATAAAATTTAAATTGGCGAAGGCTTATACGCTTAATTCTAATTATGAAGAGAGTACAGAAATGTATAATGAATTGCTCAAAGAGAAAATTACTATCAAACAAAAGATTGCGATTTATGAAGGTCTTGGAGATAATGCTTCTCAAAGGTTGGATAAATTAGATATTGCTATTGAAAATTATCAAAAAGGGTTAGAAATTGCCAATCAGAATAAAATTTCGTCAAAAATAACTGAGTTGAATTCTAAAATTGGAGAAACGTATTCTCAAAAAGGAGAATCTGAACAAGCAGAAGTGTTTTTTAATAATACACTTGAATTGTCGGAAGAAGAAGATGCTGAGTCAAGAGCACGTTCCACCAATTCAATAGCCGATTATTATAGGGATAATCAAAATTATGATAAAGAGATAGAATTAAGGAAAGAGACTCTAAAAGAACTGCAATCAACTTCACAATCAAAAATTGATGTTGATAAAAATAAGAATGATGAAATAATAACAACTCAAAAAATTAACCTTGAAATAGGTGAAGCATATGTTAATAAAGGCGAATTAAAAGAAGCAATTCCTTATTTAGAAGAAAGTATAGAAGAAGCAAATTTGGTTGATGATTTAGAAACTCAAAAAGATGCCTTACAACGATTGTCTGAATTGTATAGAAGTGCTGGTAAATCTGATAAAGCCTTGGAGAAATATCAAGAATATGCGCAATTGGTGGATGTTATCTATAAACAAAAGGAAAAAGAAATTGACGAAGCAATTGAACTGGGTAAAGAACTGACCAATAAACAAAACAGGATAAATAGTCTTGAAAAAGATCGAGAATTATCGGAAAGTAGGTATAAATTCTTCAGCACACAAGAGCAATTGACCGAAGAAACTTATAGAAGACAACGCTTAATTATATATTCTCTTATTGGCGGACTTTTACTCTTACTTCTTTCTGTTTTTTGGATGTATAAAAGTAATAAGCAAAGAAGGTTGGCGAATAATTTATTGGCATTAAAATCTTTGCGTTCGCAAATGAATCCACACTTTATATTCAATGCGTTAAACTCGGTAAATAGTTATGTTGCACAAAATGATGAACGTGCAGCAAATAGATATTTGACTGAGTTTTCTACTTTGATGCGAAGCGTTTTAGATAATTCAGAGCAAGATTTTATTCCGCTGTCAAAAGAGATTGAATTGCTTGAGTTGTACATGAAACTAGAGCATTCTAGATTTGCCGATAAATTTGATTATCAATTAAAAGTAGATGATAAATTACAAATAAGTGAATTTCAAATTCCACCTATGTTGTTACAACCTTATGTTGAGAATGCTGTATGGCACGGATTGCGTTATAAGAAAGAGAAAGGAAATTTAGAAATAAATATACGTCAAAAAGATAGCGAAACAGTTGAGATTTCAATTGAAGATGATGGAATAGGGCGTAAAAAATCTAAAGAATTAAAAACGGAGAATCAACAAAAGCAACAGAGTAAAGGGATGAATAATATCAAAAAGCGAATTGCTATATTAAATGAAATGTATAGTGATAAAGTTGATGTTTTTATTGAAGATTTACATACTGATGCTACTGGAACAAAAGTTGTACTAACGCTTAAGAAAGATTAATAATGATGAAAAAGACATATTTATTAATTGGCATATTAATTACCTTACTTTCTTGTCAACATAATGAAGAACAAGATTGGAAACATCATATTAATAGTGTCATTCTTAATTATAATAGAATTGCAGAGATTGATTTAGTGAAAAAGGATTCAGTTAATGGTGGAGAAGAGATAATTACTTTTTTTAAAAATGAGAATAGCCTTTCAAAAGTTATCGTAGATGTAGATTATGGTCTCAATATGAATTTTAATTCTGTGATTTATACTTTAGATAACGTTCCTATTTATTCAGAGTTTAAAGGCTACTCTCCTTATCTATATAAAGGTGAGAAAAAGAAGTCAGATCCAATAGGTAAATTGCTTTTTTGGAAAACCTATTATAAAAGTTCTACTAATGCAATTAGGGAGTCAAAAGAATTAATAGTTTATGATTTTATTAATATAGAAAGTAAAAAAATAGAGTTTAAATCGGTTGATTTCACAGAAGAGGAAATTGAAGATTCGAATAAGGAATATAACAAAATTATGGAATCCTATAAAGAGTTAAAAAATATCAAAAATAGATGAATCTAAAAACAATCATAGTAGAAGACGAAAAAACAAGTAGAGAAATTCTAAAGAATTATTTGGCTAAATATTGCCCAAATGTTGAGGTGTTGGGTGAAGCTGAAAATATAGAGGAAGCCTTGGTTTTGATTCGAAATACTAAATTGGATATGGTTTTTCTGGATGTAGAAATGCCATATGGTAATGCATTTGATTTGTTAGAAAAATTGGGTGAAGTTGATTTTGAAACTATTTTTGTTACAGCATACGATCATTATGCAATCGAAGCATTGAATAACCATGCGTCTTATTATCTTTTAAAGCCTATTTCTATTGACGAACTTATAAAAGCGGTTGATTATGTTGTTGAAACTAAAAAACGAGAACAGGAGTTGCAAAATGCTGTTTTAAAACCAATAATTACTTCAGTAGATGGTAAAATTACAATTCCTACTCAAGACGGTTTTGAAGTTATTGAACTTAGCAATATGTTGTATTGTAAAGCTGATGATAATTATACTCAACTTTTTTTGGTAGATGGTCATAAAAAGTTAGTTAGTAAAACGTTAAAATACTTTGAGAATATTTTGTCTGAAAGTGGTTTTGTACGCATTCATAAATCATATATGGTCAATGTGAATTATATTAAAACCTACAAAAAAGGGAAAGGTGGAACTGTAGTATTAAATAATGATAAGGAATTGTCTGTTGCTCCTTCTAGAAAGGCAGCGTTATTATCATTTTTTCAATGATAATTTAAAAATCTAATTCATTAACAGAATAATTTAGTTTTACATCACTTAATATACTTTGTAATACATCTTTTTTAGTATTGATGTAAAATTGATGAGTTCCAAACTTCTTAGTAAAATTTTTCAAGTTCAATTTTTCTAATATTGCATTTGTTTGCTTCGCTACCGCTTGTCCTGAATCAATGACAGTAACATTTTGGCCAACTATTTTTTTGATTTGAGGGATCAAATACGGATAGTGAGTACACCCTAAAACAAGGTAGTCTATGTTTTCTTTTATCATAGGTTTTAAATAACTAAAAAGTAACTCAGTCATTTCCTCAGAGTATAGTTTACCACTTTCAATAAGTTCAACAAGTCCCTTGCCAACTTGTTCAACGACCTTTATGTCTGATGCAAATTTTTCTGAAGTACTTGAAAAGAGCGCGCTACTTAGTGTGCCCTTGGTTGCAAGTATTCCTATACTTTTTGTCGCCGTTTTTAACGCAGCAGGTTTAATAGCTGGTTCAATGCCAATAAACGGCACATCATATTTTGATCTAAGTATATCTATTGAATTTGTTGTGGCAGTATTACAAGCAACAACAATAATTTTCGCACCTTTTTCTAACAACAATTCAGTGTTTTTAATACTGAATTCTATAATTTTTTCTTGAGATTTTTCTCCATAAGGAGCATTTTTACTATCCGATAAATAAATGGTATTTTCTATTGGAAGTAGTGAAGTTATTTCTTGCCAAATTGAGGTGCCGCCAATGCCAGAATCAAAAATACCAATAGGATATGTCATATATACAAAAATAAAAAAATCCCGAAGATTCGGGATTTTAATTTATACTAAAAATAAGTTACTATTTTATGTTTAAGTGTGTCTTAACTGCAGGTAACAAATTTGTTCCATCAGCAACTACAAATGTAGGAATTGACGAGTCAATAACATATTGAATGCCTTGAGCTTTTGCAACAGCTTTTACAGCTTCATTTGCTTTTTTTATGATTGGCTCAATTCCTTTTTGACTTTTATCATTTATTTCTTTTTGAGCAGCTTGTTTTGTCAAATTAATTTTTCTTTGATCTTGCTCTAATTCTAATGATCTCTTTTCATTTTCTTCTTTAGTTTGCGAAGCTCCTTCAGCTTGATATTTTTTATACTTTGCTTCAAGTGCAGTTTCAGCAGCAGTAATATCATCATTTAAGGTTTTACCTAATTTGTTGATTTCAGCGTTCAAAGCAATAGTTTCAGGCATTGCATCAATTAATTCTTGCATATTCACATGTGCAATTTTATTTTGTGCTTGAACTGTATTAAATCCTAAAGTTAATACTGCAATAAGTAAAAGTGTTTTTAAATTTTTCATTTTTTTATAATTGTTAAATAATTGTTGTGTTAATCGTTTTCTTTATTTTCTTCTTCGTTGTTATTATCTTCTTTATTTTCCTTTAATTTATTTCTTGCTTCTTCTCTTTTTTTAAGTCGTTCTAATCTCTTTCTCTCTATTTCAGCTTTTTGCTCTTCACGCTTTTTTAATCTCTCAGCCTTTAATTTCTCTGCTCTATCAACAAGAGCTTGACGTTTTGCATCTCTTTCATCAATTTTTTTCTGAGCTTCTTCACTTATTTCTCTTGTAGGAGTATTATTTTTTTCTGCTCTTTTTTCTTTTGCTTCTTGAGTTTTTTCAGCTCTTGTGATGCTTTTTAAAACCAATTCACTTATGTCAGCTTTTTTGTTGGTATAAATCATTATTACTTCAGAAGACTTGTCAAAAATAATATCATATCCACGCGCTTTACCAATTTCTTGAGCAGCATTAAATACCTTATCTTGAATAGGCTTTACTAATAATTTTCGGTAATGAAATAAATCTCCATTAGATGAAAAATATGCGGCTTCCAATTTTTTAAAATCGTCTTCTCGTATGGCGATGTCTTCTAATCTTTCAGCAATTAAATCATCGGTAAGTAATGCTTTTTCATTACTTAGGTTTGCTTTCATAGTTTCAACATCATTCTTAATTTTGTCAAGTTTCTGTTTCCACTTTATTGCTTTTTGATTTAATTGACTTTGAGCTTGTGCATATTCTGGGATATTTTCTAAAATATATTCCATATCCACATAGCCAATTTTTTGACCTCTTTGAGCAAACGAAGTTATGCTTGTCAAGATTACCAATGTTAAAAGAACTTTTTTTATCATAACTATACTTGTTTTAGAAAAAATCGTGCCAAAAATAATTTAGTTAGGCAAAGATAACTTTTTTATTAGAATTGTTGCCCAATAATAAAGTGTGTTTGCCATCCAGATTTCACTGTTTCTCCTGGTAATGGATCAAACCCATGAGCAAAATCTATACCTAATAAACCAAATGCAGGCATAAAAATACGTACACCTAATCCAGCCGATCTTTTTAATTTAAATGGATCGTAATTATCAAATCCGTTATATGAATTACCACCTTCTAAAAACCCTAAAAGGTAAATAGATGCTGAAGGTTTTAGCGTAACTGGATATCTCATTTCTAACTGAAACTTATTATAAATAGTTCCTCCATCTACTGATGAAATCCTTGCGTTTTCATAACCTCTTAGACCTATAGTTTCTCTTCCGTCCAATTGGAATGTTGCAAGACCATCACCTCCAACAAAGTATCTTTCAAACGGAGAATCTCCAACTTCATTGTTATAAGAACCTAAAAATCCTGCTTCAAAATTGGACATTAAAACAAACTTGTCAAATAATGGAGTATACCACTTACCTCTAAAGTTAAGTTTGTAATACTCTAACCATTTATATTTTTCTTGAAGAGGTAAGTCTGGATCAGTGTAGTCAGTATCATTAACCAAAGAATATGGGAATGTTAATTTTGCACCAATATTAAATTCCGAACCTGTTTTTGGAAAAATTGGATTTGGACCAGCAGATTTTCTTCCTAAATTCACAGAGTACGAAAGGTTGTTTAATTTTCCATCGCTCAGCAACAAACCACCAATATTAAATACATAGTTTTTTAAATCATATAATTGGTAATTAATACTTTGAGATAATGTGAAATAATCATCTGGCCATTTTAATCTTTTTCCTAATCCTATAGATGCTCCAACTATATTTAAACGTTGATCTTTATCAACTTGACGTGTAGCAGTATTGAATCTAAACTGTTTTGATTGCGAAAGCGAAAAAGATAATGATTGTGGCTTTTTTCCTCCAAGCCAAGGTTCAACAAATGAAAAACTTCCTGTTGAATAAAATCTACTTTTTTGCCATCTCAATGAAAGTGTTTGACCATCACCCATTGGTAAGGGTTTATAAGCTTTCTTATTAAATATATTTCTCATTGAGAAATTGTTAAAAGATAAACCTATAGTACCTATAAAGGCTCCTCCACCATAACCTCCTTGGAGTTCTATTTGACTTGCTCCTTTTTCTGCAACTGTATAATCAATATCTACAGTTTTGTCATAAAAGTTTGGTTTTAAGTCTGGCGTTATAGTTTCTGGATCAAAAAAGCCTAATTGTCCTAATTCTCGGATACTTCTAATAATTTGTTCTTTACTATATAAGTATCCTGGGCGTGTTCTTAATTGCCTGTAAGCAACATGGTCGTTGGTTCTGTCGTTGCCATTTACGGTTACTTTTCTAATGATGGCAGGTTCATCTTCATTGATTCTAACCTGAACATAGATTGAATCGTTTTCAACTTTTGTTTCAACAGCATTTACTTGAGAGAATATGTAACCTGAATTTTGATATAAACTTGAAATGTCATCTGAATCAGGAGTTCCGTCACCACTTACACGTTCTTTTAAAACTTTTGAATTATATACTTGCCCTTTGTCAATTCTTAATATTCTGTCAAGTTGGTCATCGGTATAAACAGTATTTCCAAGATATGCAATATCGCCAAAATAATATCTTTGCCCTTCTTCTAATGATAAATGTACATCAATAGTGTTATCGTCATTCCATGAAATAGAGTCACCTAAAATTCTAGCATCTCTATGTCCTTTTTCACTATATTTATCAATAATTGATTGTAAGTCTTCTTTAAAGTCAGCATCTATATACTTAGACTTTTTCCAAAACCTACCCAAAAAGGCTTTTTTGGTATTTTTCATTGCTTTACGCAATTTCTTGTCACTTATTGCTTCATTACCATCGATAATAATATCTCTAATTTTTACTTTTTCACCTCTATCAATATGAACTAGCATATCTAGAGAATTGATATTAGAAGTGTCTTTTTTAGTATCAATTTTTACTTTGGCATTTAAAAACCCTTTTTCTTGGTAGTCTTTTTTAATATAGTTTTCGGAAGTTACAATCAAGTTATCGGTAATCATAGTCCCTTTTACTAAATCTGTTTCTTTTTGTAATTCTTTTCCTTTATTTTTTTTGACACCTCTTACTGTTACTTTGTTTAATTGCGGTAATTCTGTAACATCAAATTCAATATAAACTACATTACCATCTATCTTGGTTATATAAACATCTACATTGCTAAATTGTTTTTGCCCATATAATTTTTTTATTGCACTTGTTAGTTTATCTCCAGGAAGTCTGATTTTTTGCCCAACTTTTAAACCTGAAAAAACTTTAACGGCTTGTTCACTAAATTTTTGTAAACCAGTAACAGAAATACCACCTAATTCATAACTTCCACCTTTTGTGAAAGTTATAGGTGTATTGCTTGGAATAGAATCTGAAGTAACTTTTACAATTTCTTCAGAAGTATTATTAGAATTTTGCTGTGCAAAAGTATAAGTTGTAGTAAATAAAAAAGTAAATAGTAGTAAGGATAATTTATATCTCATTTGTCGTCTCAATTTGCTCGCTTGTCTTCCCAAAGCGTCGTTCTCTGTTTTGATATTCTAATATCGCGTTGTAAAAATCATTTTTTGAAAAATCAGGCCAAAGTACATTGGTAAAATGTAATTCAGCATAAGCAATTTGCCATAAAAGAAAGTTGCTTATTCTTTTTTCTCCACTTGTTCTAATCATTAAATCAACATCCGGCAAAGTAAATGTATATAAATGATTATTAATAATATTTTCGTCTATTTCTTCAACCCTAAGTTCTTTATTAACAACTTTTTTAGAAATATTTTTGAAAGCATTAACAATTTCTTCTCTTGAGCCATAACTCAGCGCAATAGTAAGTGTTAATGATTTATTGTTTTTAGTATCTTCAATAACTTTTTTCAAGCCTTTTAATACCGATTTTGGTAAATTTTCTTGATTTCCAATTATTTGAAGTTTGATATCATTTTTTATTAATTCTTTTGCTTCATTTTTTAATGAAGAAAGCAATAATGTCATTAAAGTTTTTACTTCAGCTTTTGGTCTATTCCAATTTTCGGTTGAGAAAGCGTAAAGCGTAAGTGCTTTAACACCAACGTTTCCAGCAGCATTGATAGTTTCTCTTACCGCCTTGACGCCATTTTTGTGACCATAAACCCTAGGTTTTCCTTGTTGTTTTGCCCAACGTCCATTTCCATCCATGATTACAGCAACATGATGAGGTACTTTAGTTTTGTCTATTTGAGCAATTAAATCCATTTAAAATTTGGGTGTATTGTAGCAAGCTGGTCTTCCAAAAGTATAAACTAAATTTATTCCTGAAAAAACATACCAATCATTACTATTTGGATTTCCAAACTGAAGTGATTCAATAGCATTGTTATTAAAATCTAAATCGTCAGTAAATGTGTACCTAGCACCAATTTCTAAACCTAATGCAAATGATTCTCCAAGTTTTGTTTTGTAACCAAGACCAAAAGGAATTGAATAGGAAGTTTTGTTTTTGTACTCATATTGATTTGGACTAGTTTCCCTATCAACAGTCTTGTAATTAAAGGCAGCAAACTCAACTAAGATATATGGAGTTTGACTTTTTTCAGGATTAGAAATTTCATACTCAAAGTAAGAGAATTCTATACCTACTGCTAATTCTTTAATATTATTGGTAAAATTTAAGCCGCGTTGTTTTCGACCGCTATTTTTTGCATCAGCATCATCTGATGAAATTTCAGCATATGTAAACGTTCCTCTCAAGGCTATACGTGGATTTAAATTGTACTTATATATAATACCTCCAGCGACATTATTTGGATAGATATAGTTGGTTGGCCCAATATCTCCAATATAATTACTACCTCCTAGAAATATTCCCGCTTCGTGAATTTGACTTGAGGCTATTGTTGATATACTTAATAAAAGAATAAATAAAAACTTTTTTACCATAATAAAATAGCGTGCAAATATAGTTATTTATGTTCGGTTAAAATAAGATATTCGACACTTTTTGATAACTGTTTTTATTATAAAATATTGTTACGAAAGTAATTGGAATTACTATTTATTTCTAGTGTCTTCTCCCCAAAGAAGCTTCTTTCTCAAGGTTTTTATAAAACTTTGATTGTTGAGTTCAATCATTTTTATAGTAAAAGGCGCTTTTTCGATTTGAATTTCAGTGTCGCTGCTTATAGTTGCTATCCTTGAGTCTAATGATACAAAAAAGTGATTTTCACGACCATGAACACGCATTTTTAATTTACTATTGTCAGGAATAATTAATGGTCTAGCGCTTAGATTATGAGGTGCAATTGGTGTTAAAACAAAATTTTCGGCACTTGGAGAAATTACTGGACCTCCACAACTTAATGAATATCCTGTTGATCCAGTAGGAGTCGAGGTGATTAATCCATCGGCCCAATAAGATGTTAAATACTCTTCGTCAATATGTGTTTCGATAGTTATCATCGAAGTTGTATTTTTTCGACTGATTGTTATTTCATTTAAAGCATAATTAAAATTTTCTATTTCTTCAATTTTTGGCTCAGTGTTTATAGTAAGTAATGATCGTTCTTTAATAATGAACTCCTTGTTATAAATAGCTTCAACTGCGTTGAAAATTTCTTCTTTATTTACGGTCGCTAGAAAACCTAGACGACCAATGTTTACACCAATTACTGGAATGTTTGAATCCCTTAAATAAGTTATTGAACGCAAAACCGTTCCATCTCCGCCAAGTGTAAACATACAGTCAAAACTAGTGTCTAATTCTTGATAACTATTGAAAGTTGAATATGATGTTTTAGTTGTAAATGATGCTACAATTAATTTAGAAAACCTTTCTTCAATATATATATCAGCATTTTTATTTGCCAATGTATTTAACAACTCTTCGATGTACTTTTCGGCTTCAACACTAAAATAATGTCCGTAAATGGCAATTTTCATGACTTACATGTTTAAGTATTTTTGAAGATATTCTGAGCGTTCTTTTAGTTCTTCTAAAAGCATGTCATCTTCGTGTTTGGTCAATAAATTATATTCATATCTTCTAAAAGATTGTATTACTTCATTGATTTCCTCCGAATGTATTTTTAATGTTAATCGTACTTTATCTTCTTTGTATCCTGAAATAAATAAACCAATTAATTTTGCATCATTTGACTCTACAATTTGTGAAATTTCACTAAATGAATAATCTCGAACCCCTTTTTCAATCACAATAAATATACCGTCTTCATTCAATAACGGAGTGTCGTTAAAATAATGTAAGATATCTGTTAATTCATAATAGCCTGCATATTTATGGTCGTCAAATAAAACAGGTAAAATATTGGTTTCACAAGCAGAAAATTTCTTTAATATATCAATCCAATTAGCATTATTTTCAATGTAGAATTCGTCAATTAGGTCTTTGTAATCCACAATTTTTCTGGTATTGTCTTCAATGGCTCTAATATCGCTTTCCATGATCGCACCAATTAAAAACTCACCTCTTATAACAAGTATATGGGTGAAAGCGAAACCGTTAAGTAATTTTTTTGCTTCTCCAATTGTATTGTCTAATGTTAACGCTTTAACATCTTTTGATATGTAATCTGATATTTTCATATGAATTACGAATATAAGTCAAATAAATCAAAAATTAATCCAAAAATGAGTTTTCGAAATAAAAAGAGAATATACTTTTTTTAAAGTATTTTTGTAAAAAATATTTTGATGACAAAGTTAAGTGTAAATATTAATAAAATAGCAACATTGCGAAACTCTAGAGGAGGAAATACACCAAATGTTGTTAAGGCTTCGGTAGATATTCAACGTTTTGGAGCAGAGGGAATTACGATTCATCCAAGACCAGATGAAAGACATATACGATATCAAGATGCGTATGATTTAGTGCCAACTATAAAAACTGAATATAATATTGAAGGAAACCCAATAAAAAAGTTCGTTGATTTGGTGTTGGATGTAAAACCAACACAAGTTACTTTGGTGCCAGATTCTGTGGATGTGTTGACTTCTAATGCTGGTTGGGATACTATAAAAAATGAGTCATTTTTAACCGAAGTTATTTCAGAGTTTAAAAGAAATGATATTCGAACGTCTATTTTTATTGATGCAGACCTAAAAATGATAGAAAATGCGATAAAAACGGGAACAGATAGAATTGAATTATACACCGAAAAGTTCGCAAGTGAATATGAAAAAGGAAATAAAGACGCAGTAAAACCGTATGTAGAGGCTTCGAAATTGGCAAATAGTTTAGGAATGAGAGTGAATGCTGGACATGATTTGAATTTAGATAATATTCGTTTTTTTGCTGAGCAACTTCCTTATTTAGACGAGGTTTCTATTGGTCATGCATTGATTTCTGAATCGTTGTATTTAGGGCTGGAAAATGTAGTGAATATGTATTTGCATAGATTAAAAAAAGACTAGACTTTGAAAGAGATTTTACACTCAAAAATATTAGGAGAAGGAAAACCATTTCTAATTCTTCACGGATTTCTTGGAATGGGTGATAATTGGAAAACGTTGGGGAATAAGTTTTCCGAAAATTATCAAGTGCATTTAATAGATCAACGAAATCATGGACGTAGTTTTCATGATGATGCATTTAATTATGAGATTCTTTCCAATGATTTAAAAGAATATATTGAATATCATAATCTTGAAGATGCTATTTTATTGGGTCATTCAATGGGAGGAAAAACGGTGATGAATTTTGCTGTGAATTACCCTGAAAAAGTATATAAATTAATTATTGCTGATATATCTCCAAAAAAATATCCAGCGCATCACCAAGATATTTTAACTGCTTTGAATGCGGTGGATTTTGAAGAACAAAAATCTAGAAAAGAAATTGAAAATGTTCTAGAGCATTACATTCCACAATATGGAGTGCGTCAGTTTTTAATGAAAAATATCTATCGAAAGACTAGAGATACGTTTGATTACCGATTTAATTTAAAAGTATTGACGGAGCATTATAATGAAGTAACAGTTGGTTTTGATTCAAATGAAGTTTTTGAAGGCGACACCTTATTTTTAAGAGGAGAAAAATCTGGATACATCACTTTTGAAGATCATTTTTTGATTTCTAATTATTTTCCAAATTCAGAAATTGTAACTGTCAAAAATGCAGGACATTGGCTTCATGCCGATAATCCAATTGATTTTTATACTGAAACTGTCAGTTTTTTGGACAAATAACCGTTTGGCATAGTTATCGTTCATTTAAAATAAATTTAAAAACGATATATGAAAACCATTTTAAAAATAGTATTTACTGCTTTGGCTGTATTGGCTTTAGCACATTTTTTACCAGGAGTTCAACTGGCAAAACCAGAAACAGCAATTTATGTTGCTATAGTTTTAGCAATTTTGAGGATTACGGTAAGACCATTATTAATATTTTTTACACTTCCAGCAACCATTGTAAGTTTAGGATTATTCCTGTTTGTAATTAATGCAATTGTCGTACTTATTGCCGATTATTTTTTAGACGGATTTGCAGTTAGCGGATTTTGGGTAGCACTACTTTTTAGTATTTTGCTATCATTTTTACAATCAGTACTTTATTCATTTTTGAAGGAAAAGAAAAAATAGTTGAAATTGAACAAGTTATCGTTTGTTCAAATCAAAAAAAGCACTAATTTTGCACGCTCATTTATGGAAACATATATGTGCATTAATAATAAGATTACACAAAAATAATATCAAATGAATATTACCAAAGAAAGTATTGACGCATTAAATGCAGTTGTGAAGATTGAAATTTCTGAAGCTGATTATCAAGAAAAAGTTGCTGAAGTATTAAAAGACTACTCTAAAAAAGCAAATATTCCTGGATTTAGAAAAGGACACGTGCCTTTAGGAATGGTGAAAAAGCAGTATGGAAAGTCTGTAATGATTGATGAGGTTAATAAATTGATTCAAGATTCTTTAAACAAGTTTTTGGTTGAAGAAAAATTGGATATTCTTGGAAATCCTATTCCAAAAGCACAAGATGATTTTTCTTGGGATGAAAAAGACTATTCGTTTGAATTCGAATTAGGTTTAGCGCCGCAATTTGATGTAAATCTTGATACTAAAAAGAAAATTACTCAATATAATATTGTTGCTGATGATGCATTGATTGATAAAGAAGTTGAGAACTTACAAAAACGTTTTGGGAAAATTTCAGCAAAAGATGAAATCGCTGAAGGAGTGAATATCACGGGAGTTTTCAAAAACGAAGAGAAAGAGATAGATAAAAAATACAACTTTGTTTTAGAAGATGTAAAAGGGAAAGCGAACCAAAAGAAATTTGTTGGTAAGAAAGTTGGAGATGTAATTGAGTTGAAGACCAAAGGTTTATTTGCCGATGAGCATAAATTAATGGGTGCAACTGGATTAACTCATGATGAAGTTCATGGATTAAATATTCCATTAACGTTTACTGTTGAAGATATTACATTTACTGAATTGGCTGAAATGGATCAAGACTTTTTTGACAAAGTGATGGGTAAAGATGCTATCAAAACAGTAACTGAACTGAGAGAAAAAATCAAAGAAGATGCTGAAGGTCAATTCAAATCACAAGGAGATCAACAATTATTGAATGCTATTACAGAGTATTTAATTGAAAACACAAAGTTTGATTTACCTGCCGATTTCTTAAAAAGATGGTTAGCAGTTGCAGGTGAAAACCCATTAACTGAAGAGCAAGCAGTTGAAGAATTTAACCGTTCGGAAAAAGGATTGCGTTACCAATTGATTGAAGGTAAAATCATCAAGGATAATAATCTTCAAATAACCTTTGAAGAGTTGAAAGACTATGCTAAAGGTTTCATTAAAGGTCAAATGGCTCAATATGGAAATATGAATCCTGAGGAAAAAGAATTGGAAGATATTGCAACAAGAGTGTTGAGTAACCAAGACGAAGCAAAGAGATTACAAGAGCAAATGATGAGTGCTAAATTGTTAGATTTCTACAAAGAAAAAATGACATTTAAAACCAAGAAAGTAACGTATGAAAACTTTGTGAAAGAAGTTTATAAATAATTAAAACGTCATTCTGAACTTGTTTCAGAATCTTATAACAATAAAAAAGCCTTGAGAAATTAAGGCTTTTTTTGGTTAACGACCAAAAGCCATAATAGTAAAGTAACCTCCAACATAAATTGCCATAATGAAAGGAAGAATTACTAAAATTAATTTTGCGTATTTGTTTATTTCTATATTCTTGGCTTTCCAAACAAAAAATATAGATAGGATACCAAAAATTAAAGGAATCCCTCCCTCAAGTACTGAGGGTTTATATTCTTCTCCAATAAAATAATCTAATAATAAAAAGTAAGGTAAAGTGAAAAAAGCGATTATTGTAAATATTGTTAAAAGTACTGCTCCAGTTTTTGAAGTATAAAAATGAAGCCAACTAAAAATTCCAAAAATTAAAATAGAACTGTAAAAACTAGCAATAGGGGAATATGAATTTAATCCTGCTGAAACTGTCATGTAACTTGCAAATAATAGATAGATAAATCCTGAAAAAATTAGTGAAGTTAGATATGCAAGTATTTTCATTTACAATATATTCTCCACACCTTGAGGCGTTACATAAAATCCTTGACCTTCTTTTTGGCAGTACCCTTGACTTATGTTTTGGTTTAATTGATGGCTAGGATTGGTAATTTTTACTTGTCGTGCAGCACGCAAAGCGTCAGTTACTTCTTTTGTTTTTATGAGTTGTTGTCCACGTAGTTGTAACCAAACAGCAGTGCCTAAAAAGCGTCTACGTTGCTTGTCAATTGCATCACGTTTGCGTAAAAATGTAGAAAGATTTTCTTTGGCAAGTTGCTCGTTATTTTGAGTGGTGTTTTGTGTGCTTCTAGTAGTAGTTGCAGGTTGAGAAATTGCTTTTGGAGCAGTCTTTATACTTTCAGTTGCCAATTCAGGAATGCGCTTTAATACTTTGTCTAGTTGCTCTGTTACCCAATCTTGTTCACCTTCGCCAACAAATTCTATATTTCCAATTTTAAATTCTATTCGAGCGTTTGCCATTCCTTGTTTTTAACTATAAACTTGCTATCCTCAAAAGTAACAAAAAGTTAATTAAACGTCAAACTTTCTAAACAATCGTATAATTCAGCATTTGTTCTTATCTTTACCCTTTATTATTTTAATTAGAACTAGATGAATTACGGAAAAGAATTTAAAGAATTTGCTACAAAGCACCAAGGTATCAATAGCATGTACTATGATAAAATGATTAGTGCGATGTATCCTGTTGGATTAACTCCAAATATAATTGAAGAACGTCAAATGAATATTGCTGTTTTTGATGTATTCTCTCGTTTAATGATGGATAGGATCATATTTTTAGGAACAGGAATTGATGATTATGTTGCCAATATAGTTCAAGCACAATTATTGTTTTTAGAAAGCGTTGATAATTCTAAAGATATTCAAATATATATCAATTCTCCTGGTGGAGGTGTATATGCTGGTTTAGGTATTTATGATACTATGCAGTTTATAAAGCCAGATGTTGCAACTATATGTACTGGTATGGCTGCTTCTATGGGTGCTGTATTAATGTGTGCTGGAGAGAAAGGGAAAAGATCTGCTTTACCACATTCAAGAGTGATGATTCATCAACCTCTAGGTGGAGCGCAAGGACAAGCAAGTGATATTGAAATTACTGCTCGTGAAATATTAAAATTAAAAGATGAATTATACCAAATTATTGCAAAGCATTCAGGTCAAACAGTTGAAAAAGTGCACGATGATTCTGACCGTGATTACTGGATGAAAGCAGATGAGGCGAAGGCTTATGGTATGATTGATGAAGTTTTAAGAAGAGATAAATAAAATAGTAGGCAAAATATTGTTAGTTTGATTAATACTGTAGACTAACTGTCCCTAAAATAGAATGATATGTCGAAAGAAGAAACATTAGAATGCTCATTTTGTGGTCGTAAAAAGGCAGAAACAGACTTGCTTATTGCAGGTCTAGATGCGCATATATGTGATAAATGTATTGAGCAGGCACACGGTATTGTGGTAGAAGAAGTTGCCGAAGGAAAGTCAAATGCACTTTCTTCTGAAATAGTATTGAAGAAGCCTATTGAGATAAAAGCATTTTTAGATCAATATATGATTGGACAAAATGATGCTAAAAAAGTCATGGCTGTTGCTGTTTATAATCACTACAAAAGATTATTGCAGAAGAAATCTGACAAAGATGAAGAGCAAATAGAAATTGAAAAGAGTAATATCATTATTGTAGGAGAAACAGGTACTGGGAAAACATTGATTGCTCGTACCATTGCTAGAATGCTAAATGTTCCATTTGCTATTGTTGATGCTACTGTTTTGACCGAAGCAGGATATGTTGGTGAAGATGTAGAAACTATTTTAACAAGGTTATTACAAGCAGCAGATTATAATGTAGACAAGGCGCAACGAGGAATTGTATTTATAGATGAAATAGATAAAATTGCTCGTAAAGGTGACAATCCTTCAATTACTAGAGATGTTTCTGGTGAAGGTGTACAACAAGCGCTATTGAAATTATTAGAAGGTGCCGTTGTTAATGTTCCGCCAAAAGGAGGACGTAAACATCCTGATCAAAAGTTTGTGCAAGTAGATACGCGTAATATTTTATTTGTTGCAGGTGGTGCTTTTTCTGGTATTGACAAAGTGATAAGCAAACGTTTAAATAGACAAGCTGTAGGTTATAGCGCATCAATCAAAGAAGATAAGGTTGATGAAGAAAACTTGTTGCAATATATTTTACCAACCGATTTAAAATCTTTTGGTTTGATTCCCGAAATTATTGGAAGATTACCTGTTTTAACGCATATGAATCCATTGGATGCGCATACGCTTAGAGCCATTTTAACAGAGCCTAAAAATTCTATTATCAAGCAGTATAAAAAGTTGTTTGAAATGGATGGTATAGATTTTTCTATTGATGAAAAAGCATTGCAGTATATTGTTGATAAGGCAGTTGAATATAAATTAGGCGCAAGAGGTTTACGTTCATTATGTGAAGCAATTTTGACTGATGCTATGTTTGAATTGCCAGGAACTGAAACCAAAGAATTGAAAGTGACTAAAAAGTACGCTGAAGCAAAAATTACCAAAACAACACTTAAAAAGTTGAAGGCAGTTTCTTAATCTTATCTCTAAGAAATTGTTATTCCTGAAAGTACAATAAATGATTTCAAGAAACACCATAGACGCTGTTTTTGAGACTGCTCGTGTAGAGGAAGTCATTGGAGAATTTGTGCAACTCAAAAAAGCAGGAAGTAATTTTAAAGGACTAAGTCCATTTTCTGACGAGAAATCGCCATCTTTTATGGTATCTCCAGTGAAGCAGATATGGAAAGATTTCTCTTCAGGAAAAGGAGGAAATGTAGTTTCCTTTTTGATGGAACACGAACATTATTCGTATCCAGAAGCCATTCGTTTTTTAGCCAAAAAGTATAATATTGAAATTGATGAAACTGAGCAAACTGCCGAACAGAAAGAGCAAGCAAGTGAGCGAGAGAGTATGTATTTGGTTTCTGAATATGCTAGAGATTATTTTCATGATATTTTATTGAATCATGATAAAGGAAAGGCGATAGGTCTTTCATATTTCAAAGAACGTGGATATACTGATGAAACTATAAAAAAGTTTGAGTTAGGATATAGTTTAGATGATTGGTCCCATTTTACTGATACTGCTGTTCGTAAGGGTTATGATATAGAATATTTAGAGAAAACAGGCTTGACTATTGTAAATGAAACGCGTCAATTTGATCGTTTTAAAAGCCGAGTTTTATTCCCAATTCATAGTATGAGTGGAAGAGTTCTTGGATTTGGAGGACGAATTCTAACGAATGAAAAAAAGGTTGCTAAATATCTAAATTCACCTGAAAGTGATATTTACCATAAGAGTAAAATTCTCTATGGTATTTATTATGCAAAACAAGCAATTGCTAAAGAAGATAATTGTTATTTGGTTGAAGGATATACCGATGTAATTTCGTTTCATCAAAATGGAGTAGAAAATGTTGTTGCTTCTTCTGGAACTGCCTTAACGCCAGATCAAATAAGATTGGTGAGCCGACTTACCAAAAATATTACCATCCTTTTTGATGGTGATGCTGCTGGAATCAGAGCATCGATGAGAGGAATTGATTTGATATTGGAACAAGGAATGAATGTTAAGGTTTTAACATTTCCTGAAGGAGAAGATCCTGATAGTTTTTCTAAACGCGTTTCAAATGATGAGTTAAAAGAATACTTGACCGAAAATGCCCAAGATTTTATCAATTTCAAAGTTTCATTGTTGATGGAAGAAGCGAAAAATGATCCTGTAAAAAAAGCAGGATTGATTCGTGATATAGTCGTGAGTATTTCTAAAATTCCAGATAGAATTCAAAAGGAAGTGTACATTCAAGAATGTGCTAGAATAATGAATATTTCTGAAGAAGTTTTGTTTAGCGAGTTAGCACAAATATTCAAAAAGGAACAACGAGAAGCCTCAAAAAAGCCTGTCCAAATAAGACCTGTTGAACCTGTACTCCAAAAAACAGAGAAATTAGAGCAAGTCAATGAGTTATTAAAATACGAACGAGAGATTATTAAAATTTTGTTGTTGCACGGCAATAAGAAAGTTGACTTTATTGATTTGTTTAATGAAGAATCGGAAGAAAAGAAAAAAGAGATTTATACGAATCTTGTCGCCGAAGAAATATATTTAGACCTTCAAGATGATGAAATTGAGTTTACCAATGAGTTGTTTAGAAGTATTTATTATGATGTCATTAATCAACTAAATCAAGAAGAGAATATTAATATAGATAAGTTCGTAAATCATGATAATCCTGAAATTTCTTCGCTAGTCACTAATATTTTAATGGATGATGAACGTTATACCTTGAGTGATTGGAAACGAAGAGAAATATATGTTCAAAATATTGATGAAGGACTTTCTAAAATGGTTACTGATTCGGTGTTTAATCTTCGTAGAATATTAATAGATCATAAAATTGATGAACTTCAAAAAGACATTTCTACTGAAGAAAATAACGATACTATTTTAGACGAAATTGTTAATTATTCAAATCTTAAAAAGCGCTTATTCAGCCAGTTAAGTAGGGTTATTTAAGAAAAAAGAACTAAGAAACTTGCTTTTTTAATTGTTTTTTCTATATTTGTCTTAACAACCCCAAAACAAAAAAAGTTATGAGAGCCGTGAAAAACTACTCTAGGGCAGTATTAATACTGCTTAATCTTCCGTTTGCATTTACAAAAGCGACAAAAAACAAATTAAGAAAAAAAGCAAGACTATTAATCCAAATGGCTTAAGGCTATTTTAGATTTTTAGGAATCTCACATACAGGAATAGGCACCATTTTGTGTCTATTTGCTGTGTTTAAACGCGTATATATTTCAAAGACTTCTTGTTGTCTTCCTTCAAAATCATTTATAGATTTTCCTTGGTCTACCATGTCCATTGCCCATTCTAATTCAGGATAAGATGCACCTATTTGATCTTCATCAGTTCGGTCATCTCCCCAAAGTCCATCAGTAGGAGCAGCATCTAATATTTCTTGATTTACTCCTAAATACGCCGCTAATTCATACACTTCAGATTTTACTAAATCGGCAATTGGACTCAAATCTACTCCGCCATCACCATATTTGGTGTAAAAACCAACACCAAAATCTTCTACTTTATTTCCAGTACCAGCAACTAAATATCCATGCAAACCTGCAAAATAATAAAGTGTTGTCATTCTAAGCCTTGCACGTGTATTTGCTAACGCCATAAATCGATCTTCTTCGTTTTCTACATCTGGAACTGCCTCAATAAAAGTGTCAAAGGTTGGTGTTAAGTCAACATTTAACATCGATACATCATCAAAATTTTCTTTCAACCAATTGATGTGATTAATTGCTCTACTTACTTGGGTTTTTTCTTGATGAATTGGCATTTCTAATGTCAATAACTTTAATCCAGTCTTTGCACACAATGTTGAGGTTAATGCTGAATCAATTCCACCAGAAATACCTATAACAAATCCTTTGATATTTGCTTTAGTTGCATAATCTTTTAACCATTTTACGATGTGATTTACTACTTTTTCAGAATTCATCTTAAACTATTTAGTATTTTTGTGCGTTATTGATTTTAATTGTAAAGATAACAAAAATTTATGTCCAAGATAGTTCGTTTATTGTTCCTTTTTTTGATGTTTTATTCATGTAATACAGATGATAAAAAAGAACTAGTTGATGTTTCAAATGTCAATGTTGAATTTGATGTAGATAGATTTGACCAAAAATTTTATTCGATTAAACCATCTGAATTAAATACTTTAAAAGAAGAATATTTTTATTTGTTAGGCAACACCCATGATAGTGTTTGGCTAAATAAAATAAACAATGAAGATGAGCAATACTTGTTTAAAGAATCTCAACGTGTTTTTGGTGATTTTTCAGAATCAAAAAAACAATTATCGGATTTATTCAAACATATTAAATATTACAATCCTAAGTTTAAAGCACCTAAGGTTGTGACTAATATTTCTAATTTAGATTATGAATATCCTGTTATTTATGCTGATAGTTTGCTGTTTGTTTCTTTGGACATGTATTTAGGGAAAGATAATGTTGTATATAAAGATTTTCCGACTTATTTATCTCAGCAATATGAGAAAGAAGCAGTTGTAGTTGATGCTGCTAAAGATATTATCAATCTAAGTTATCCAAAACGAAAAGGAAGAAGTTTTTTGGACAAAATAATAAATGAAGGCAAGAACTTATATTTATTAGATGCCTATTTACCTACTACTTCGGATGAATTAAAGATAAATTATTCATTGGATAAAATGGAATGGGCAATAATGAACGAACTTAATATTTGGAAATATTTTATAGAAAACGAATTGCTTTTTAGTAACGATTCAAAACTGGATGGAAGATTTATTGATATTGCACCTTTTTCCAAATTTTATAAGCAATTTGATCAAGAATCTCCAGGAAGAATTGGTGTTTGGATAGGTTGGCAAATTGTTCGTTCGTATATGAAAAATAATGATGTAACTTTGCAAGAATTATTGGCAACAAGTCCTGATATTATATATAAAAAATCAAAATATAAACCCAAAAAGAATTAAGAATGGCAGTTGAAAAGAAATCGAAAATTGAATTTACGATAGGTCTAGATGAAAATAATATTCCTGAAACCTTGAATTGGAGTGCTGAAGATGGTGATATAAAAAATGCTGAGGCAAAAGCAATATTAATCTCACTTTGGGATAATAAAAAGAAAGACACTTTAAAGGTAGATTTATGGACCAAAGACATGCCTGTTGACGAGATGAAACAGTTTTTTCACCAAACGTTGGTTTCTATGGCAAACACTTTTGAAACGGCAACAAACGATGAAAAAATGAGTGCAACTATGCGCGATTTTTGTGATTATTTTGCTGAGAAGTTGGAGTTGAAAAAATGATAAATGTTTGAATCTATAATTTTACGAGAAAGTCCAAAACTTAAATTCATTTTTAATCAAGATGGGTTTGAGGTTATAAATGAAAAACAGAAAGAGAGAAGAAGTTTTGTTTATGAATTTATCAATTCTTTTGAATTTAAAAATTCACCTACTAATTGGTTTGTAACTATATTAAGTAATATTACAGAATTTATTGTTGGAAGTGGAGGAGGAGATGTTTATAAATATAAAAATAAAGAGAAATTTAATATTGCTTATGAAAATGAATTATTAAAAATAGAGTTATTTAATTGTGATTTAGAAAAAGCAAAATTAATTACTAAAAAGGTTAATTCTAAAATCAACCCTTAAACTCCGAAATCTGATTGATAATATATCTGTAATTATCTTGATTGTTTACAAAGTCTAATTCAGAAACATCAATCACCAAGGTATTTAATTCCTTTTCCGATTTTATAAACGTCGAATATCCTGCGTGAATCTTCTCTAAATATTCTGGCTCAATATTCTGTTCGTAATCACGACCGCGTTTTTTGATATTTTTTAATAAACGCTCCGTATTCTGATATAAATACACATAAATATCTGGTTTTGATATTTCTTTATACATCACATCAAATACTTTTCGGTATAGTGCATACTCATCTTTGTGCAAAGAAACTTGTGCGAAAATCAGAGATTTAAAAATATAATAATCGGAAACAATAAAGTTTTTGAATAAGTCAAACTGTGCTAAATCATCTGACAATTGATTGTATCTATCTGCCAAGAAACTCATTTCTAACGGAAACGCATAGCGCTCCATGTCTTCATAATATTTTGGTAAAAATGGGTTGTCTGCAAAACGTTCCAAAACCAATTTGGCATTATAATCATCGCCAATCATTTTGGCAAGTGATGTTTTTCCAGCACCAATATTTCCTTCTATTGCTATGTAATTGTATTTTTCGAAAAGTGAAATTGGACGGGTTAATGTTTCGTCAATTTTTTCAATTATACCATTGTCAGTACAATTTTGAAGACACATTAAAATGGTCTGCTTTTCTATAGTGTGTCTATAATTTGGTGCAATTTCAGTCAATGGAACCAAAACAAATTTTCGTTCTAACATTCTTGGATGCGGAACAATTAAATTGGGTGAAAAGATAATTTCATCGTCAAATAAAAGAATGTCAATATCAATGCTTCTGGCACTATATTCATTATCATCACTTCTTATTCTTCCTAATTTCTCTTCGATTTTTAAAATAGTAGTAAGTAAATCTTCAGGGTTTAAACTTGTAGAAACTTCCACACAACAATTTAAAAAATCATCGCTTTCAAAACCCCAAGATTTAGTTTTGTATACTGATGAAACTTTATGAATAGCACCAACTTCATCGCCAATTGAATCAATCGCTTTTTGAAGATTGTTCAGTTTTTCTCCTTGATTACTACCAAGTGATAAGTATGTGGTTCTTACTATTTTCAAATTTTCTGTTTTGTGAATCAAACTGTTTTGTCATTCCTGCGAAGGCAGGAATCCAAACCTAAACTTAGAATAGATTCCTGCCTTCGCAGGAATGACATGTCTTATACTTTTTTGAATAAAAATATTGAGATTATATTCTTATTAAAGTGATAAGAATACAAAGGAAAGAAATGTACATTAGAAAAATGTATATTTGCAAACCATTTTATAAACATTTTTATGAATTTTTTGAGAAACCTTTTGGCGAGTTGTTTAGGTACAATCATTGGAGTTATTGTACTGAGTTTGTTTGGATTTTTACTATTCGGCATGATTGCTTCATCTATGAATGAAAGCGAAAAAGTAGTAGTTACTAATAATTCGGTATTGGAAATTAACTTGAGCGATGTTGTTAAAGACTATGCCCCTAAAAGTGATAGCGCATTTGACCAACTGTTTGATGAAGATATGTTGCAGTTAAGCCATGTGTTGAATGCTATTGAGAATGCTAAAAATGATGATAAAATTAAGGGAATCAGTATTTTAAATTTGTTTGTAAATGCTGGAATTGCACAAACACAAGCAATAAGAAATAAATTAGTTGAGTTTAAAGAGTCTGGTAAATTTATTACTTCGTATGCCGATTTATACACTCCAAAAAATTACTATTTATCTTCAGTTGCCGATTCTATTTATGTAACTCCTTATGGTGGTGTTGACTTTAAAGGGTTGTCTAGCGAAAGAATGTTTTATAAAGATTTTCAAGACAAGTATGGCGTGAAAATGGAAGTGATACGTCACGGAAAATATAAAAGTGCAGTGGAAGGCTACCTTGATAATAAAATGAGTGAAGCAAATCGTGAGCAAATTACGTCGTTTCTGAACTCAATTTGGGGAGAAATGATTGATGATATTTCGGTAAGTAGAAATATGTCGGCTGATGAATTGAACTTAATTGCCGATGATTTATTGGCAAGAAATTCAACATTAGCATTAGAAAATAATATGATTGATGGCGCTATTTACCAAGATCAATACGAGGCTATTTTAGAAGAACTCACCTCAAGTGAAGATGTTAATATTGTGAAGATTGATGAGTATATTGACAACGGAAAAGGCAGGATAAAGTCAAGTTCTTCAAATCGAATTGCTGTTTTGTATGCACAAGGTGATATATTGTATGGAAAAGGTGATGAGACTTATATTGGTCAAGAGTCTATGATAAATGCTATTCGAAAGATTAAAAAGAAAGATAATATTAAAGCAGTTGTATTGCGTGTGAATTCTCCAGGAGGAGTTGCACTTACTGCCGATTTAATTTGGAGAGAGTTAGAGTTGTTGAAAGAAGAAAAGCCATTGATAGTTTCTATGGGTAATTATGCTGCATCTGGAGGCTATTATATTGCTGCGAATGCCGATAGAATTTTTGCGGAGCCTACAACTATTACTGGTTCTATTGGTGTGTTTGGAACTATTCCTAACTTTAGTCAATTGGTGGATAATCTTGGAATCAATGCTGAGCAAGTATCAACCAATAAAAATTCTGCAGGATATTCTCCTTATGAGCCAATGACAAAAGAGTTCTATGATGTGACTAAAGAAGGCGTAGAGCGCGTGTATGATATGTTTTTAGATAGAGTTTCAAAAGGTCGAAACATGACTAAAGAACAAGCAGATGCCGTTGCTCAAGGTAGAGTTTGGACAGGAAAAGAGGCGAAAGAAATTGGATTGGTTGATGAATTAGGTAGTTTGAATGATGCTATTTCTTATGCTGCCGATTTAGTTGAAATTACTGATTATAAATTGAATAGTTACCCAAGATATAAGAAAGATTTTGAAGATGCTTTCAAGAGTTTTCCTTTTATGAATTTTAAAGAACAACTAATTAAAGATGAGTTGGGAGAATCTAACTATAAGATTTATAAAGAAGTTGAAAAACTATCAAAAATTAAAGGAATTCAAGCAAGATTACCTTATGCGATTGAGATAAAGTGACTTAGAAATCTAATTGTTTTTTGGTTTAAATTTTGTAATTCGAGTGAATTATCACTAGATAATTTATGTTTTGGGCTGTTTTTGTAGATTGACTTTGTAATCTATCCATAACTGGATTATGGCTACAATTCTTAATGAAATTTGTTGCATACGAATTGCAGCTCCAATTTTTTCTTCATTATCAACAAATAAATCGTGCTTTCCAATTGTTGTTAATATTGTTCTATGTTTTTTTGTTTCAATTTTTGTAGTGTAGGAAGATACATAATTACTGAAGTGGATATGACCGCTTCCTGTATAATAAATCTCCTTTACCCAATCATGATTGTCCACTTCCATGATTTTTTTGACCAAATAGTTATCGCTCATTTTTTTACCATCTTTATCCTTTAAGTTCCTAATCTGTTTGCCACTAATTACTTTTTTTGCAAACTCATCAATATTATAATCTACAAGTCTAGAAGCATATAATCTCAATAGCGAATCTAAATGTATACGAACAATTGGAGCTGCGGCAATAAAATTATTATCTCGAACTAATGAACAAAACCCTCTTACTAGATTTAAACTTCGATTTAGTATTGCTGATATAAAAAGATCATAAGTATATAACGCATGGGTCTCAGCAGTTTTCTTTCCAATATCTATAAACTTTTGTTGTGAACTATCAAGTTCTGAAAGGATTTGGCTAAGAGTCATTTTGTAAATTTAACCTAATATTTAAATAAATGGAATTTGAATTCAAATTAACCAGCGATAAGTAAAGTTAGTGATAATAATTGAGTTAAGATTTCTGCCTTCGCAGGAATGACAAACAATTATCTTTTTCTATACGTCACAAAACTATAATCGTATTCATTTTTATCATCTGCCAAGAATTTTTCTCTGCTAGTTTCTTCCCATATTTTAGGGTTTATTTCTGGGAAATAAACATCGGCATCAAAAGAATGATGCACTTCAGTAATATCTAATCTATTGGCATAATGCAAAGCAAGTTTGTATATCTGAGCACCTCCAATAATATAGGGTGAATCGTCATTTTTGGCAACTTCTAATGCTTCATCCAAAGAGTTAACTACTATACAACCTTCAGCCTTATATTCAGGATTTCTTGTAATAATTACCGAAGTTCTATTTGGTAATGGTTTCCCAATAGATTCATAGGTATTACGTCCCATGATGATATGATGACCTGAAGTGGTGGCTTTGAAGCGTTTTAAATCGGCAGGTAAATGCCAAATCAAATCATTGTCTTTGCCCAAAGCATTGTTATTTGCAATAGCTGCAATTAGCGTAATAGTTTGGTTGCTTTTTACAACTGATTTTGCAGGTTCAACTTTTTTTTGTTCGGTATAAAACTCACTTTCCGCTTTGAAGTTTGCTTCCTTTTCTAACCTCTTTTTTATTTTTTCAATTTTCTTTTCTTGCAGCGCAACTAGTTTTTCAGTTTGTTTTCGCTCCCATTCTTTTCCAAGAAAACGTTTGGTAATAAAAACATTCACAAAGTGTAAAACCCAAAAGAAAAACCAAAGAACAATTGCCCAAATAAACCAATCTTTTAGAAAGTCGTTACCAACTTTTAAATATCTATCAAGAATGAAAAGGAAAATGGAACCAACTACAAAAATTATAAAATGAAGATACAAGCGCTTCTTTTGTTTAGCGCGCTTTCTTGCCTTTTCATATAATTCGTGTTGGTCTTGCATAATTTTAAACAGATACTTTTCCTCTAATAATTGGATGAGGATTATAATTAACTAATTCAAAATCTTCGTATTTGAAATCAAATATATTCCTTATTGCTGGATTTAATTTCATTGTTGGCAATTCTCTTGTTTCTCTTGATAGTTGTAATTCAATTTGCTCATGGTGATTGTTGTAGATATGAGCATCGCCAAATGTATGTACAAACTCTCCATATTCCAAGTCACATACTTGCGCCATCATCATAACCAATAATGCATAAGAAGCAATATTAAAAGGGACTCCTAAAAAGATATCAGCACTACGTTGATATAACTGACAAGATAATTTTCCATTGGCAACATAAAATTGAAAGAAAGCATGACAAGGAGGTAAAGCAGCCTTGTTATTGGCAACGTTTTCGGAAAATGAAACTGAAGTATCTGGTAATACACTTGGATTCCATGCCGAAACAATCATTCTTCTACTATCAGGATTTGTTTTAATAGTATTTATTACATCCACTATTTGATCAATACCATCACTATTCCAATTTCTCCATTGGTGACCATAAACAGGTCCTAAATCTCCATTTTCATCTGCCCAAGCATCCCAAATTTTCACATTGTGTTCTTTGAGATAACCAATATTAGTCTCTCCTTTTAAAAACCATAAGAGTTCGTGAATAATAGATTTTAAGTGTAATTTTTTGGTCGTAACCATTGGAAAACCTTCTGCTAAATCAAAACGCATTTGGTATCCAAAAACACTTTTTGTTCCCGTTCCTGTTCTATCAGTTTTTACAACTCCATTCTTTTGAACATGCTTTATTAAATCTAAATATTGCTTCATATATTCACTTTCTTATTTGTCTTTTCAAAAATAAAAAAGCACTACCAATTTTGGTTAGCGCTTTTTAAAATTATTTCAATAAGTTATTAACTTTTTTTTAGTTTTTTAACCTATTATCATTCCAGCAATGGTAGCAGAAATCAATGAAGCAATTGTACCTCCAATTAATGCTTTCATGCCAAATTCAGATAATATTTTTCGTTGTCCTGGAGCCAAAGATCCAATTCCTCCAATTTGAATTCCGATAGAAGCAAAATTGGCAAATCCACAAAGCATATAAGTTGCCATAATGATTGACTTATTGTATGTAAGGTGTGTTGCACTTGCTACATTTTTTAATTCGGCTAATTGAATATAACCAACAAATTCACTGGCAGCCAATTTTATCCCAAGTAATTGTCCCATCATCATCATATCTTCTTTAGCAATACCAATTAACCACATTAGCGGAGCGAATATAGTTCCTAAAATAGCTTCAAGAGAAAATTTAGGATATGGAGTATTTAATGCCATCCAATCATTTAAAGATGTTACATTTCCTACCCAACCTAAAATTCCATTAATCATTGCTATAAACGCAACAAAAACTAATAGCATTGCTCCAACATTTACCGCTAATTTTAATCCTTCTGTTGTTCCATTAGAAATAGCATCTAATATATTAGTTCCAATTTTTTCAGAAGATACTTTTACGTCAGTATTGATTGATTCTGTTTGAGGATATAATATTTTTGAAATTACAATGGCTCCAGGAGCTGCCATAACTGAAGCGGCTAATAAGTGTTTAGCATAAACCAATCTTAATGCTGGATCATCACCGCCAAGAAACCCAATATAAGCAGCAAGTACTGCGCCGGCAACTGTTGCCATACCTCCAATCATAACTAACAGCATTTCAGACTTATTCATTTTTTCCAAATATGCTTTGATTAATAATGGTGCTTCCGTTTGCCCTAAAAAGATATTTCCAGCGACACTCAAACTCTCTGCACCAGAAATTTTTAATAATTTAGATAATAGCCAGCCAAACGCTTTTACTACTTTTTGTATGATTCCTAAATAGAAAAGGACAGAAGTTAATGCCGAAAAGAACAAAATTGTAGGAAGAACTTGAAATGCAAAAATAAATCCAAAAGTATCCATATCAACAACTAGCCCTTCAAATAAAAACTTACTTCCTGCTCTAGTATATTCTAAGACTTCTACAAAAAGACCTCCAATAAATTCAAATATTGCTTTTACAAATGGAATTTTTAAAACACCAATAGCAATTAATAATTGAAACCCTAAGCCAATACCAACTACTTTCCAGTTGATTGCTTTTTTATTATTACTAAATAAATAGGCTATGAAAATTAATGAAGCCATTCCTAGGACTCCTCTCCATAAAGAATTAAATGAAAACCCTTGACTTGGAATTATTTCGTTCGGTACTGTTTCTTGTGCATTTATCAGTAAAAAACTGAAAATAAATCCTAAAGTTAATATGAGTTTTTTGTTCATCTTATTTTTTGTTTCTTTTGTTTATTTCGTCTCTTATTTTAGCTGCCAATTCGTAGTCTTCATTTGCCACAGCCTCACCAAGTTGTTTGTTTAATTCTTTTAATGTAGTAGCCGAATATGAAGTTTCTTCTACACTTTCGGTAATTAAATCTCCTAGCGTAATATTTTCTTCATCAATTTCATCTTCTTCTTTTAATTTCAAATAAATACCTGCCTTATCTAAAATATTTTCATAAGTAAATATTGGTGCGTTGAATCGAGTTGCCAAAGCAATGGCATCTGAAGTACGTGTGTCAATAATTTCTTCAATTCCATCTCGTTCGCAAATAAGACTTGAGTAAAAAACTCCATCTACTAACTTATGAATTATAACTTGCTTTATTATAATATTAAACCTATCGGCAAAACTTTTAAATAAATCATGCGTTAAAGGTCTTGGAGGTTTTATCTCTTTTTCGAGTGCAATTGCAATTGATTGTGCTTCAAAAGCACCAATAACTATTGGTAAAGTTCTGGTTCCATCTACTTCACTAAGGACTAAGGCATATGCGCCACTTTGTGTTTGACTATATGAAATCCCTTTAATGTCTAATCGTACTAAACTCAATTTTTAAAATTTAATTATTGTAGAATAATTAGTCTAATATACAAAAAAAACTGTCTAACTTTAAGACTTAGTTAAGCCTAAAATTAGACAGCCTTTCGAGGCACAATTTAATAAAATTATGCGTTTTGAGCTTTAAAATCTTTTAACTTTTCAATTAATTTAGGTACAACTTCAAAAGCATCGCCAACAATACCATAGTCAGCAGCCTTAAAGAAAGGTGCTTCAGCATCCGTATTAATAACAACTTTTACCTTAGAAGCATTTATTCCTGCAAGGTGTTGAATTGCTCCAGAAATTCCAATTGCAATATATAAGTTTGAAGATACTGGCTTTCCAGTTTGTCCAACGTGTTCACTATGAGGCCTCCAATCCATATCAGAAACCGGCTTAGAGCATGCTGTTGCTGCACCTAAGATTTCTGCTAGTTCTTCAACCATTCCCCAATTTTCTGGACCTTTTAACCCTCTTCCAGCCGATACTACTATATCCGCATCAGCAATAGTTACTTTTCCAGTAGTTTTATCAACCGCAGTTGAAGTTAATTTACTTTCAATTACCGATGGTGAAAAATTCTCTGAATCACCACTTACTTGGTTTTCAACTAAACCAAATGAATTTTTAGCCAATCCAATAACCTTATTATCGGTTTTTATTTCAGTGAAATTAAATCCTTTATTTGAAAATGCTTTACGCTTTACTGTAAATGGACTTGTGCTATTTGGCAATGCTACAACATTTGAAGCATAACCTGCATTCATATTTACAGCAACCATAGGCGCAACGCTTAATCCGTTTGCGCTAGAATCAATAATTACTAGTGATGAATTTTCTTTAGCGGCTGCTTGTTTGATTACATCAGCAACTACTTTAGCATTTAATCCTTTCAAAGCATCATTATTAACTGCTAGTACTTTTTCAGCACCATAGGTATTTAATTCTGATGTGTCATCTGCGTTTATTGTCAATACAACTAAGTTAGTTCCTAGTTGTTCTGCTACTTTTTTCCCGTATGAAGTTACTTCTAAAGCAACTTTTTTAAATTTTCCTTCCGATGATTCGGCATATACTAATACTGACATGTTCTCTCTTTTTTTAGGATTAAATTACTTTAGCTTCATTGTGCAATAATGAGATTAATTCATCTACATTATCAGCATCTACCATTTTACAAGCGCCTTTTGGTGCAGGCTTTTCAAAATTTGTAGAAACAGTAGTTAAATCAAAATCAACAGGCTCAACAACATTTAGAGGTTTTTTACGCGCCATCATAATACCTCTCATATTAGGGATTCTTAAATCTTTTTCTTCTACTAGTCCTTTTTGACCAGCTATTACCAATGGTAAGCTTCCAGAAAAAGTTTCCTTACCTCCATCAATCTCTGAATTGATAGTTGCGTTTGTTCCATCTATTTCCAATCCAGTACATGCATTTGCAAAACTATAATCTAATATTGAAGCCAACATCGCTGGGACCATTCCTCCATTATAATCACTAGATTCTTTTCCAGCAAGTACTAAGTCATAACCACCATTTTTAACTACTTCAGCCAATTGTTTTGCTACTTGAAAGCCATCAACTGCTTCAGTATTCACTCGTATGGCATCATCTGCACCAATCGCTAAAGCTTTTCTTAAAGTTGGTTCTGTAGGCGCATTTCCAACATTTACTACTGTTACAGATGCTCCTTGCTTCTCCTTAAACCACATTGCTCTTGTAAGTGCAAATTCATCATATGGATTAATTACAAACTGTACGCCATTTGTATCAAATTTCGTATCATTATCTGTAAAATTTATTTTTGAAGTCGTGTCAGGAACATGACTTATACAAACTAAAATTTTCATTCGATTATATCTTTTATTGAAGTTTTTTTATGAATAATAAATTGATTAAAATTTAATCGGCACGAAGATACTACTTTTTTTTAAAAAATACTATGCATGCATAATAAAATTATTATCAAATCACATTAATTTCTATGCTGAAATTATTTATTTTTGCTAATTCAAATTTATTATTAAATGAAGACAATACAATTTAGAGAGGCAGTTTGCGAAGCAATGAGTGAAGAAATGCGTAGAGATGAAACTGTCTATTTGATAGGTGAAGAAGTAGCAGAATATAATGGAGCCTACAAAGCATCAAAAGGAATGTTAGATGAGTTTGGTGAAAAACGTGTGATTGATGCACCAATTGCTGAACTTGGTTTTGCTGGAATTGCTGTTGGATCAACAATGGGAGGAAATAGACCTATTGTTGAATACATGACTTTTAACTTTTCGCTGGTTGGTATTGATCAAATAATAAATAATGCAGCTAAAATTCGACAAATGAGTGGAGGTCAATTTCCTTGCCCTATTGTTTTTAGAGGCCCAACTGCATCTGCTGGTCAATTAGGGGCAACACACTCTCAAGCATTTGAAAATTGGTTTGCAAATACTCCTGGATTAAAAGTAATTGTTCCATCAACTCCATATGATGCTAAAGGTTTATTAAAGGCTGCAATTCGTGATGACGATCCTGTTATATTTATGGAATCAGAACAAATGTACGGTGATAAGGGAGAAGTTCCGGAAGGAGAATATGTATTGCCTATTGGAGTTGCTGATGTTAAGAGAAAGGGAAATGATGTAACTATCGTATCTTTTGGAAAAATAATTAAAGAGGCTTTTAAGGCTGCTGATGTACTTGAAAAAGATGGTATTTCTGTTGAAATTATTGATTTAAGAACGGTTCGTCCTATGGATCATGATGCAATTTTAGAATCAGTAAAGAAAACTAATAGATTGGTAATTCTTGAAGAAGCTTGGCCTTTTGCTAGCGTTGCTTCAGAAATTACTTATCAAGTTCAAGAAAATGCTTTTGATTATTTAGATGCACCAATAAAAAGAATAACTACAGCAGATACTCCTGCACCTTACTCACCAGTCTTGTTGGCTGAATGGTTGCCGAACGCAAATGATGTTGTTAAGGCGGTCAAAGACGTAATGTACGTAAAATAATAAAAAAATATAAACGTTTTAAACCTTTCAGGCACGATGTTTGAAAGGTTTTTTCAATTATGAAATATAAGTTAACCCTATTATTCCTATTTATTCAAATAGCAATTTATTCTCAGGTAAAGATTAGCGGGACTGTTATTGATGCTAGTAATGAGAGTATCCCTTTTGCTAATATTGTTTTTGTTAACTCTACTGTTGGAACTGTATCTGATGAAAATGGTAGATTTTATCTGGAATCAGATGAAAATTATAATGAAATTGAAGTTTCATTTATAGGTTATGAAACAAAAACGTTAAAAATTCAATCTCGAGATTTTGATTTAAAAATCCAATTAAATGAGGTTGAAAGTCAATTGGATGAAGTTGTTGTATATTCAGGAAAAGTAAAAAAGAAAGGAAATCCTGCGATTGCAATTTTAAAGAAAATTTGGGCTAAAAAACGTCAAAACGGAACCTATCTATTTGATCAATATGAATATGAAAAGTATGAGAAAGTAGAATTTGATATGAATAATATTGATAGTACTATGATGAAACGTAAACTCTTTAGAGGAATGGAGTTTATATTTGATAATATTGATACTTCAAGAATTACAGGAAAATCGTATTTACCTATTTTTATTAACGAATCTGTTCATAAGACTTACGGAAACAATAGATCAAATAAAAAGAGAGAAGACTTAATTGCTAATAAAAATTCTGGTTTTGATTCTAATCAACATATCATATCTTTTATTAAGGATTTATATATGGATTATGATATTTATAATAATTACATTAAAATTTTTGATAAAAGTTTTGTGAGCCCTCTTTCAAAAACCGGAGTATCAACCTATAATTATGTCTTGACCGATAGTGCTTTTATTGAAGATAAATGGTGTTATAATATTCTTTATTATCCAAGAAGGAAAAGTGAACTTACTTTTAAGGGAGATTTTTGGGTCAATGATTCTACTTATGCGGTTAAAGAAATTAATATGCAAGCAAATAGAAGCGCTAATATTAATTGGGTCAAAGATATTTATATAGAACAAGATTTTAATGTGTTAAATGATTCGGTTTTCTTGCTGAAAAGAGATTATATCATGTCAGATTTTAGTCTTGGAAAAAAAGAAAAGTCTAAAGGAGTTTATGGCAAGCGTACAACGATGTATAAAGACTATAAATTTAATGAAGATAAAGGCGAGGATTTTTATAAAACGGAATCTGATATTTATGCTGAAGAAATTTACGCTAAATCAAATGATTATTGGTCTGCGAATCGTCAAGAGAAACTGAATGATGATGAAAAGGGTATTTATAAAATGTTAGATACTTTGAGTACGGTTCCTAAGTTTAAAAAAATGTATAACCTAGTATCTATTTTAGGTTCAGGCTATATTGAATTTCCTAATTTTGATTACGGACCTATTTTTTCAACTATTGGAACTAACGATGTTGAAGGGTTGCGATTGAGAGTTGGAGGAAGAACTTATTTTGGAAGTAATGACTTATGGAGATTACAAGGATATACAGCTTATGGTTTTAAGGATGGCCAGTTCAAGTATGGTTTATCTGGTAAGTTTATGCTAGATAAAAAAAAGAGGACAATTTTTGGAATTGGAAACCGAAGAGATGTTGAGCAAATAGGTGTAAGTTTAACTACTACTAATGATATTTTGGGTCGAAGTTTTGCATCTTCTGCTTTTTTTGCAAGTGGTGATAATAGTAAGCTGACTTCCATTAATTTGTCCAATGCCTTTATAGAAATGGAGCCTAAAAAGAACATTACTTTTAGGTTAGGAGCATCCTATAGAACGTTAAAATCTGCATCCCCAACTTTTAATTTAGATTACTTTGATGAAAATGGAAATATTCAATCAAGTTTGGCACAATCTGAAGTAGATTTTTCAGTAAAATATACTCCTGGAAGAAAAACTATTGGTTATGGTGTGGAACGAAGAGAAGTAAGTGATGATTACTCAACGCTTTATGTTAATTATTCCAAAGGTTTAAAAGGATTTTTAGGAAGTAATTTTGATTATCAAAAATTACAACTCTATTATAGACAACCAATTCTTGTGGGCGGATTTGGTAGAATGTTTACAACGCTAGAAGTAGGAAAAACATTTGGAGAAGTTCCGCTTGGACTATTAAATGTGGTTCCGGGAAATCAATCCTATTTTAATATTAGTAATACTTATGGATTACTAGATTATTATGAGTTTGTTACCGATACTTATGCATCGGTTCATATTGACCATAATTTTAATGGACGCTTTTTCTCTAGGATTCCACTATTAAGAAAATTGAATTTGAGAGAAGTTGTTGGTATTAAGGCTGTTTGGGGGACTATTTCTGATAATAATATCAATATAAATAACCCTTCGCTTTCCAATTTGTCATTTTCTTCGTTATCTTCAAATGTTATAGCGCCAGAAGATATATACCTAGAATACAGTGCTGGTATTGGTAATATATTTAAAGTTTTTAGAGTAGATTTTATTTGGAGAGGAAGTTATAGAAATTTACCTAATGCAAACAATTTTGGGATAAAAGGTTCTTTTGGTTTTAATTTCTAAATAAAATAAAATTCTTATTGTTCAACTCAATAGATTTACTACTTTTGCCCTCCCAAAAAATAAAATAATATGACTGCTAAAGAGAAGAAAACAGTTGATGTATTAATTGAAATTCCTAAAGGAAGTAGGAATAAATATGAATATGATTTTGATTTAAAGAAAATACGTTTTGATAGAATGTTATTTTCTTCGATGATGTATCCAGGAGATTATGGGTTTATACCAGAAACATTAGCATTAGATGGAGATCCATTAGATGTATTGGTAATGGGCACAGAGCCAACTTTTCCAATGTGTGTTATGGAAGTTAAACCAATTGGCGTCTTTCATATGGCAGATGAGAAAGGACCAGATGAAAAGTTAATTTGTGTGCCTGTAACTGATCCAATATGGAATAGTTATAATGATTTATCTGACTTAAATCCACATAGAAAAAAAGAGATAACTCACTTCTTTCAGGTTTATAAAGATTTAGAAGAAAAGAAAGTAGATGTTGGAGGTTGGGGAGATGCAAATGAAGCCTACGAAATTTTAGATAAATGTATTGAAAGATATGAAAAAAGTGACCATAAAAAGAATGGTGACTTCACAATCTAAAATAATATACAGAATATTATAAAAGCCTCTTAAAATTAGAACTTTAAGAGGTTTTTTATTTTGTAGGTTTTTACTACATTTGCCGAGCAAAAAATTAATTTAACTAAAACAAAAATATATATGGAATCAATGATGATTTGGATGCCAGTTGCTGCTGCAGTAATTGGATTAATTTATATGCTTATTAAGCGTTCTTGGGTAATGAAGCAAGATGCAGGAGACGGAAAGATGAAAGAAATTGCGGATAACATTTACGAAGGTGCTTTGGCTTTCTTGAATGCAGAATACAAACTATTAGCAGTATTTGTTATTGGTGTAAGTATATTGTTAGGAATAGTGTCAATGGTTGTTCCAACTACGCATTGGTTAATTATTATAGCATTTATTTTCGGTGCCATTTTTTCTGCATTCGCAGGAAATGTAGGTATGAAAATTGCAACAAAAACAAATGTAAGAACTACACAAGCTGCAAAGACTAGTTTGCCAAATGCTTTAAAAGTGTCTTTTGGTGGAGGAACAGTAATGGGACTTGGTGTTGCTGGATTGGCAGTATTAGGTTTAACAGCGTTCTTTATAATTTTCTTTAATTATTTTATGAATGGTGCTTGGACATCTGTAGATGATATGACTATCGTATTAGAAACCTTAGCTGGATTTTCTTTAGGTGCTGAGTCAATTGCATTATTTGCACGTGTTGGTGGAGGTATTTATACGAAAGCAGCCGATGTTGGAGCAGATTTAGTTGGTAAAGTTGAAGCAGGTATTCCTGAAGATGATCCACGTAATCCTGCAACAATTGCAGATAATGTTGGAGATAACGTAGGTGATGTTGCTGGAATGGGAGCAGATTTGTTTGGTTCATACGTTGCAACTGTATTAGCCGCAATGGTTTTAGGTAACTATATTATTAGAGATAACGGTGGAAATATTGCTGATGCATTTGGTGGAATAGGACCTATTTTATTACCTATGGCAATTGCAGGTGTTGGTATTATCATTTCTATGATAGGAACAATGTTAGTTAAAATTAAAAATAACGAAGCGAAAGAATCTCAGGTAATGGGAGCTTTAAATATTGGAAACTGGACATCTATTGGTTTAGTTGCAATCTCTTGTTATGTTCTAGTAACATGGATGCTACCTGAAACAATGAAAATGAGTTTCTTTGGAGAAGGTTCATTGGAGATTTCTTCTATGAGAGTATTTTGGGCTACAATTGTCGGTCTTGTTGTAGGTGGAGTTATATCTTCAGTAACTGAATATTATACAGGATTAGGAAAACCTCCTATTTTAAAAATTGTGCAACAGTCTAGTACTGGAGCAGGAACAAATATTATTGCAGGTTTAGCAACAGGAATGATTTCTACATTCCCAACAGTATTGTTATTTGCAGGAGCAATTTGGGCATCTTATGCATTGGCAGGATTTTATGGTGTTGCATTAGCAGCATCTGCAATGATGGCTACTACTGCTATGCAGTTAGCGATTGATGCTTTTGGACCAATTGCAGATAATGCTGGAGGAATTGCAGAAATGAGTGAACAAGATCCAATAGTAAGAGAACGTACAGATATTTTAGATTCAGTTGGTAATACTACTGCAGCTACTGGAAAAGGATTTGCAATTGCATCTGCTGCATTAACATCTTTAGCATTGTTTGCTGCTTATGTAACTTTTACTGGAATTGATGGAATTAACATTTTTAAAGCACCTGTATTAGCAATGTTATTTGTTGGTGGAATGGTGCCAGTTGTTTTTTCTGCATTGGCAATGAATGCAGTAGGAAAAGCGGCAATGGAAATGGTACAAGAGGTAAGACGTCAGTTTAAAGAGATTCCTGGAATTATGGAAGGAACTGGAAAACCAGAATATGATAAATGTGTTGATATTTCTACGAAAGCATCTTTAAGACAAATGATGTTACCTGGAATTTTAACAATAGGATTCCCATTAGCAATCGCATTTTTACCAATGTTATTTGGAATGGATAATATGATTATTGCAGAAATGCTTGGTGGTTATATGGCTGGAGTTACTGTAAGTGGTGTTCTTTGGGCAATCTTCCAAAACAACGCAGGAGGTGCTTGGGATAATGCTAAGAAATCTTTTGAAGCTGGAGTTGAGATTGATGGAGAAATGACTTTTAAAGGTTCTGAAGCTCATAAAGCGGCAGTAACTGGAGATACTGTTGGAGATCCATTTAAAGATACTTCTGGACCTTCAATGAACATTTTGATTAAGTTAACTTGCTTGATTGGTTTAGTAGTTGCTCCGATTTTAGGAGGTCACGCTATTGATAATGATTCTCATGCAACTGAGATTAAAAATGAAGTTGAGGTTGTAGTAAATGCTGATGACACTGATAATGCAAAAGCAGTTGTTACAACTACTAAAACAGTGAATGGAGAAACAGTTACTGAAGAGAAAGTAATTGAAGGAACTACTGCTGAAGTTAAAGAAAAAGTTGATGCTTTAAAAGAAGATGTTAAAGTTGAGATTAAAAAAGGAGAGAAAGTAGTAAAAGAAATAAAAGAAGAGGTTGAAAAACATTAATTCTTTAGATAATACAAACAAAAAAGCCAGCAAATTTGCTGGCTTTTTTTATTCAATAATTTTATTAAAACAACCCGTGTATTTGAGCATCAATACGCTCAATAATTGAGGATAAGTCTTCAGGGTTGTCTACAAAGTTAAGATTGTCAACATCAATAATCAACAATTTACCTTTGTTGTATTTTGTAATCCACGCTTCATAGCGCTCATTTAATCGACTTAAATAATCAATAGAAATTGAGTTTTCATAATCACGTCCACGTTTATGAATCTGACCTACTAGAGTTTCAATATTGGCACGTAGATAGATTAATAAATCTGGAGGAGTTACTAAATTTTCCATCAATTCAAACAATGAAGAATAATTGCTAAAATCACGATTGGTCATTAATCCCATAGCATGAAGATTGGGAGCGAAAATACTAGCATCTTCATAAATAGTTCTATCCTGAATAATGTTTTTGCCAGTTTGTCTTAATTCCAATATTTGTCTAAAACGACTATTTAAAAAATATACTTGAAGATTAAAACTCCAACGTTCCATTTCGCCATAAAAATCATCTAAATAAGGATTTTCATCAACCGATTCAAAATGCGGCTCCCATTTATAATGTTTTGCCAATAACTTTGTTAAAGTGGTTTTACCAGCACCAATGTTTCCTGCAATTGCTACATGCATAATAAAAAATTTAGAATGCTAATTTAGTGATTTTTTTGATGATTTTGGGTTTCGGTAAGATTTAAATATCTATCAAAAATTAAGGTTTTATCATTTCCTTTCAGTTTTACATAATTAAATCCACTTTCCATATCTTCTGGAACAAAATTGGTAATTAATGGAGAAGAGAGAGAGACGGTTTTTGATTTGTAATCATACAATTCTATTTTGTTAGTATCATTATTATAACGCCATATTTTATTTGTAATTCCTTTTCTGGCAAATAGTATTGTGTCTTGGAAAGTTATTGCTTGAATGAGATTTAATTGATTGTCTAATACTGCGATTGTATTAAAATCTCGATAGAAAACAATTATCTCTAATGAATTTAAAATGTCAACTGAATGAATATCTCCAAAAGCAACATTGAGATAAGAAATGCTTTGATTGTTTTTCTTTTTATAGATAGTATTATCTTGAAGCAAGTAAGTGGCATTTAAAACATCAACTCCAATAGTATCAATTTCTTTATTGTTTTGAGAAAAACTCGAGCAAAAGATAATTAAAAAGAAATATTTGAATACATTTTTCATCTATTCAAATGTAATGAATTTTTAAAACTAACAAATCATTTTGTACCCAAAACCACGAACATTAATAATTTGAATATTTGGATCTGATTTGAGTTTTTTTCGAAGTTTGGAAATAAAAACATCCATACTACGTGCATTAAAGAAATCGTCATCGCCCCATAATTTTTTTAGAATAACTGATCGATCTAATAATTCATTTCTATTCTGATAAAGATGATACAAAAGATGTGCTTCACGGTGAGTTAATTGAACAATTTCTTCATCGATATGTTGTAATGTTTGTTTAGGAAAGTCAAAATTGTAATTACCTATATTAAATACTTTAGAAGTGTTTTGAAGTTTAGTTCTTGAGATTAGATTTTTAATTCTTACAATCAATTCCTCAATACTAAAAGGTTTTTTTAAATAGTCATTTCCACCTATTGAAAAGCCTTCAACGACATCTTGAACTTGTGATTTTGCTGTAAGAAAAATGATTGGAATTGTGTCGTTTTCTTCACGAATTTCTCTTGCCAAAGTAAAGCCATCTTTTTTGGGCATCATGACATCGAGTACAAGAATTTCTGGATTTTCTTCTTTAAATTTTTGATAAGTAATTTCACCATTTTCACACAATACTACTTCAAACTCACGAGTCTCTAGAGTTTCTTTTAAGATTTGACCTAAAGCTTCTTCATCTTCGGCTAATAAAAGTTTTATTTTATTCATGCTGAAGTATAATTTTAAAAGTAGTTAATTTATTATCTAGATTCAATTCAATTGTTCCTTGGTGTTTTTCAATAATTTTTTTGGTGTAATATAAACCAATACCAAAACCTTTTACATCGTGTGTATTTCCTTTTGGTACTCTATAAAATTTATCAAATATTTTTTGTTTTTGATCTTTGTTTAACGATGTTCCATTATCAGAAATTGAAATTTGAATATTTTTTCCTTCAAGGTTAAGTAAAACTTCAATGGTGTCTCCACCATATTTTATTGCATTGTCAACAATATTATTGATGGCGTTTTCAAAATGGAAAACATCAATTTTGGAACTTATTAATGAATTTGTTGCTTTAAATTCTAGTCTTTTAGTGGTATGAAGTTTATGCTTCTCAACAATTGAATTAATTAAATCAACTAGATTTACATTTTCCAATTTCAAATCTAAATCTTTGCTGTCAAGCGAAGCGGTTTCTAACAATTTTTCAACCATTGTATTTAATTTAAATAGTTGATTGCTTGACATATATATATACCTATTGGTTTTAGAAACATCATCAATAGCCTTAAAGTCTTTAATGCTTTCTAGTGCTACACCAATTGTTGCTATTGGAGTTTTAAATTCATGTGTGATATTACTTATCAAATCATTTTTGATTTCTGAAAGTTGTTTTTGCCTAGCAATAGTTTTAAATAAGAAGAGTAAACACCCAATAATAATTCCTGAAAGTAAAAATGATAAGAGTATGCTGCCAAATATTTTTTTAAACACTTGAGATGTAGGGTTTTCATATCTCAATTCTAAAATAGTATTTGGTGGTAAAAAACTAGAATTAGAATTGGTTGTTAAATAACCTGCTTTTAAGTTGTCTAAATTGTAGGATTTAGTCTCTTTTTTATAAGAAAAATGTGAAGAGTGTTCGAAATTAAAACCATGATTAATAACCAAGTTTTTTCTTTCCAATTCTAAATTAAATAAACTATCGACTTTTTTTAAATCTACAACATCTTCTTGAAATGATAAGATAATTTTGGTTGTTAATTCATTTACTTCCGAACTGTCAATTCTTCTGATATAAAGAGAGTCAAGTTTAGACTTACTATTGAAATCTAATAATTTAAATGGGATTGTGTCAACAGAAGAATAGTATGAAATAGTACTAGGTAAATTTTTATTAATAGAATCTCTAGAGGCATCAATTAACATATTTATTCGCTGTGAAGAACTATTTATCCATCCACTATTGGAGTTTCTAATATTAAGGTTACTGTGAATTCTTTCAAACACATCATTTTTAGCAATCTCTGTATAATACATTTCTATAGAATCATCAAAACTAGTTTTAATTTGATTGTGAATTTGTTGTTTGTTTAATTCAAAATTCTTGTAATTCCAGTAGACTTGAGCAACAATGGTGACAAGAATTGTAATCGAAATAAAGTAGATGATATTTTTATAGTTTTTCTCTAACATTGGTTCAAATGTATAAACTTTTTTGTCTTTTTTTTTCCGATTAACACTCGTTAACACTACTTAACATTCAGTTGTAGAGTCTCATTATACTTTTGTGATAGTAAAACTTAAATAAAATATAATTATGAAACAACAAACTATTAAAAAAGTAGTATTAGTTTTTTTATTAATACCAATGATGATTTTCTCTCAAGAATTTCAAGGGAAAGCTTATTATCAAACTAAAACTAATGTCGATTTAAAATTAGAAGATTCTCACATGAGTGAAGAGCAAATGGCAATGATGCAAGAAATGTTAAAAAAACAATTTGAGAAGTCATTTATATTATCATTCAATAAAGAAGCTTCGATATATAAGGAAGAAGAGCAATTAGATAAACCACAAAGTGGAAATTCTGGAATTAAAGTTATGATGATTGGTGGTTCAAGTCCAAATGAAAAATTTTATAAAAACACCAAAAATGAAACTTATGCTAGAGAACAAAATCTTTTTGGAAAACAGTTTTTAATAAAAGATAAGTTGAAGTCATTTGATTGGAAATTGGAGAATGAAACTAAAATGATTGGGAAGTATTTGTGTTTTAAAGCTACTGCAAAAAGGGAAGTAACATCAATGGAATTTAGTTCTGTCGGAGATAACAAGGATTCTTCTGAAGAGATGAAAGAAGAAAAAAAAGAACAAATAATTACGGCATGGTATACGAGTGATATTCCTGTAAATCATGGACCTGAGATATATTGGGGACTTCCAGGATTAATAATGGAATTAAATGTAGATAAAACACAATATGTATGTAATAAAATAGTATTAAATACTAAAGATAAGATTGAAATTATAGAACCAAAAAAAGGAAAAGAAATTACACAAGAAAAATTTAATGAATTGATGGAAAAGAAGATGAAAGAGATGCAATTAAATAGAGGTAGGCAAGGTAAAAAAGACGGTAATAGTTTCAGTATTCAAATTGGCGGTTAAATTTTTATTTTTTTAATTAAACTATTTAAGTTTTTAATAGTCTTAACTTTGGACTAATCATAAATAGTTTATAAATGAAAAATATTTTTAAAATTACGTTAACTGCTTTTTTAGTTTTTACTATCAATTCTTTTGCTCAAAATTTTCAAGGAAAAGCATATTATCAAACTAAGACAACTTTTGATATGAAGTTAGATAGTTCAAGAGTTTCAATTGAAGATCAAGACAGAATAAGAGAAATGATGAAAAAGCGTTTCGAAAAAGTCTACGAATTGACTTTCAATAGCCATGAATCGGTTTACAAAGAAGAAGAACAATTAGAACAACCTGGAAAAGGCGGAATGCGAATGTTTGGTGGATTTGGTTCTGGAGTAACTTATAAAAACACTAAATCAAAGACTTTTACAGAAGAACAAGATTTAATGGGTAAGAAATTTCTAGTAAAAGATAGTATTGAAGTACTTAATTGGGAATTTAAGGATGAATCAAAAATGATAGGAAAGCATTTATGCTTCAAAGCAGTTGCGAAGAAGAAGGTAGCATCAACTAATTTTAGAATACGATCAAGACGTGGACAAAAAGAATCTAATGAAAAAGTGAAAGATACTTTAAGAGAAATTGAAGTTGTTGCTTGGTATACTCCAGAAATCCCTGTTAGTCATGGTCCAAAGAGTTATAATGGACTTCCTGGATTGATACTTGAAGTGCATGCTGATAAAACACAAATCGTATGTACAAAAATTGTTATCAATCCTAAAGAAAAGACGGAGATTAAAGAGCCTACGAAAGGTGAGGTTGTTACCGAAGAAGAATTTAATGAAATAAGATTTAAAAAATTTAAAGAAATGCGTGAGATGTATGGTGGCAATAGAAGAGGAGGGAACGGTCGTCGAATAAGAATTGGAGGCTAGCATTATAAAAACAATAAACTATTTATGAAAAAAATAACTATACTAATTCTATTTTTAATACCTCTTATTACATTTTCACAAAATGTTAAATTAGAAGGAACAGTTAAAGATAGTATAGGAAATCCTTTGGAATTGGCAAATGTAATTGCGCTTGTAAAAGGAACGAGTAAAGTTGAATCCTATTCAATAACCAATGAAAAAGGAGTCTATAAATTGCAATTACCTACCAATGCATCGTATACAATTAGAATAAGTTATATAGGATTTGAAACGTTTTCGGAAGATATTACAATACCTGATGATGCAGATGACTTTTCTAAAGATTTTACATTAAAAGAAGAGGATAATTCATTGGATGCAGTTGAGTTAACTTTCGAAATGCCCGTGACTATTAAAGGCGATACAATTGTTTACAATTCAGATTCTTTTACCAATGGTACTGAAAAAAAACTGGAAGATGTTTTGAAGAAACTTCCAGGAGTTGAGATTAATGAAGATGGTCAGATAGAAGTTGAAGGTAAACAAGTTCAGAAAGTAATGGTGGAAGGTAAAGATTTTTTTGATGGCGATTCTAAATTGGCTTCTAAAAATATTCCTGCTAATGCTGTAGATAAAGTTGAAGTTTTAAAGAATTTTAATGAAGTTACACCAATGAGAGGAGTTGGAGATGATTCAGATAATGTAGCATTAAATATTAAACTAAAAGAAGGGAAAAAGAATTTTTGGTTTGGTGAGATTTCTGCAGGTGTAGGTACAGAAGATGGATATTTGGCACATCCAAAGCTATTCTACTATAGTCCAAAAACTAGTATTAATATTATCACTGATTTTAATAATATTGGTGAAGTCCCATTTACATTTCGAGATTATTTTAAGTTTACCGGAGGTTTTAAAAACCTAACGCGAGGAGGAGGAACAAGTTTTAATATTTCTTCCAATGATTTGGGATTTTCTTTATTGCAAAATGATATGGCTAAAGAAGTAATATCAAGATTTGGTGCCTTTAATTTTAGTTATTCTCCTAAGAAATCATTGAATTTTAGCGGATTTTCTATCTTGAATGATTCAGAAGTTGAAATGTTTACCGAGCAAAGTATCAATAACATTGTGACTGGAAATGTTGAAGACCGAGTTAGTTCAGTAAATCAAAGAACTCAGATTGGGTTACTGAAGTTAAGTGCCAATTATGTGCCTAATGAAAATACACATTTTGATTATGATGTAATGTTAAAGAAATCTAATCAAGAAGAGTTTAATACAATTAATTCAACGGTTAATAATGTTGAAGAAGAAATTGAAGATATTAAGACTGAAAAACCAACAGCAATTAATCAAAATTTGAATTATTATAAAGTATTAAATGACCAAAATATATTTTCTGTAGAGGCACAACATCTATATCAAAAAGAAAACCCTTTGTTAAACTTAATGAGAAATTCTCAGCCGTTTCAATCGATAATTCCTACTGATTCGCAAGCTATTTATGATTTATCACAACAAAAAGATATAGCGACAAGTAAATTTGATGGAAAAGTTGATTACTATTATATTTTAAACAAGAAAAGCCATTTAAATTTCACCTTAGGATCAACACTAAGTCGTCAAAATTTTGATTCTAATATTTTTCAAACGTTGGATAATGGAAGTCAATTAAACTTTGATGAACAAGAATTAAATAATGATGTAACTTATAATTTTACTGATTTGTATTTAGGATTGCATTATAAAGTAGTAAAAGGAAAATTTACTTTTACTCCAGGATTTACTTTGCATAATTATAACTTGAAGGATGAGCAATTGGGAAGTGTAAATAAAAATAATGATTTTAATATTGTGCCTGATGTAACGGTTCAATTGAAACTAAAACAGTCAGAAAATTTGCGTTTTAGATATGCAATGACACGTGAATATACCGATATTAATAGATTGGCAGAAGGTTACGTTTTTAATAATTTCAACTCTCTTACCGAAGGGAATAGAAATTTGGAAAGTGCATTGTATAATACCTATGACTTAAGTTATTTTAGTTTTAGTATGTTTAATTTCACTAATGTGAATGCATCGTTAAGTTATTCTAAAAAGAAAAATGATATTAAGAGTAGAACTAATTTTATAGGATTTAATCAAACTTCTAGCGAGCCTTTTAATTCTAACTTAGCTGATGAAACTTGGTCGGCTCGAGGAAGATACGGGAAAAAATTTGGGAAATATAAAATGAATTTAAGAGCCAATTTTGGGTATTCAAAGTTTAATGGTTTTGTAAATAACCAACCAAATGTTTCTAAATCTTTTACCCAATCATATACAGGAAGCTTTGCAACTAATTTTAAAACAGCCCCTAATTTAGAGATTGGTTATACTAAAACATTTAATGATTATAGGTCTTCTTTTAATAACAATAAATATACAACTGACAGACCATTTGCAAAGTTGGATGTGGTTTTCCTAAATGATTTTAGTTTCATTGCCGATTATAGTTATTATAATTATAAAGATGATGCTAATACTATCAAAAACACCTATTCTTTTTTAGATGCAAGTTTATATTATCAAAGACAAGATAGTAAATGGGAGTTTGTCATTTCAGGAAAGAATTTAACAACTACAAATGCAATAAATAGAGATAACTTTAGTGAAAATTTCACCAGTACTTCAAGTTATTTCGTCCAGCCAAAAAGATATATGTTTACTGTAAAGTATAATTTGTAATTAAAAAAGCCTTTGAAATTTTCAAAGGCTTTTTATTTATTTAATAACTATTTTTTTGGTAGTGACTGAGTTTTGAGAATTAACTTTTAGATAGTAAACACCAGAACTTAATTTAGATGTGTTGATTTTGAAAGGTTCAATAATAGTTTTGTTTTTTTGATAATATTGAAGCGCTCCCATAGAATTATATAATTTAATCGTTACGTTATTTGGCTTATCCCACTTAATAAATAATTCATTTGATGTTGGGTTTGGATAAATTGAAATCGTATCGAATTCGTAATTATCAACGCTTAAACTACCATTAAATACATCTGATTTCCAAAGACCTCTACCGTAAGTTGCAGCATAAATTTTGTTTGTTGCAGTATTTATTTCTAATTCACTTATTTCAACATTAGGTAAATTATTACTGAAAGGAACCCAATTATCAGGAGTTGTATCATCAATATAATATATTCCATAATTCATACCTACATATAATCCATTGTCATCATTTTCTTGCCACACTAGAGCGAGCGCACTAAAGTTTGGTAAATCTTTTAAGTATGATGTCCAATTAGTTCCGCCGTCTATAGAAACATATACTTTTTGAGTACTGTTTGTTGCTATAGCTACTTTGTTTGGGTCGGTTGGGTGAATGGCGATAGAGTTAATATTTCCTGAAAAACCTGTTAATGTTCTCCAACTAGTGTTACCTCCATTGATTGTTTTGTAAAGGCTTCCTCCTCTAGCAGCATATAATATGTTGTTGTCACTTTGAGCAATTTTTAAGTGGTTTAAGTTGCCACCAAAATTTTGCGAAATAGAAGTCCAACTTACACCTCCATCTACCGATTTATAAACCTCATCATATCCAGAATAAATAACATTCTGTATTATTGGGTCTTGCTCGAATGGAGTCACCCAATTTCCAGATTTATCTTCAGGTTCCGAAAGCCCAAAATATGATGTGCCACCATTAGTCGATTTATAAAGTGAACCATATTGCGAAGTACCGTAAAGAATGTTGTTGTCGTTTTTGTCTACAAATGTTTCCATACCATCGGCACCTAACCAATCCGTCCAATCTCCATTTGTATCCATCACTGATGTACCGTTATCTTGAGATCCTCCTGATACAATTTCAGGACTATTCTGGTTAACACCAATTTTGTAAAACTGTCTTATTCCTAATCCAGGAGTTAAATCGGTATAATAATCGGTATCTATTGTTAATGGATCATCGGCCACAAAAATTCCACCATCACTTCCTACATAGAGTTTGTCATGAATATATTCTAAAATATCAATATCAGCATGGCAATATCCAACGTTTGCAGCTGTTGCATTAGTATGTGTCCATTGAGAAGTTAAATTAAAGTTTATTCCTCCATCAGTTGACATCCAAGATAAAACTCCAGCAATGTGAACTTCATTTGCATTATTTGGATTCACAGTGATATCCATATCTCTTGGTGCTTGCCCATTATCATCATTTGCAGTTGAACTATAGCCAAAATAATTTTTCCCATCATGATTTAGTTTGATAAAACTTTGTCCGCCATCAGTTGATTTGTGAAAGCCTCCAAAAATACTTCCTGCTGCTTCTAAAACATAAACAATATCATCATCATTAGCAGAAATACCAATCATTTTTGGACCACCACTAAAATTATTTAAATTACTTTCAAAACCTTCTTCAAAAACAATTCCGATAGTCTCATCATCTACTGAAATATCATCTAGTGTCACTCCTCTTCCATAATTTGATGTGCCTTCAAAAGCGATATAATAGGTTGATGATTGATTTGGTAAGTCCAATGTTATATCAATCCAAGTTGTTGCTTCATTAGTGTAATTGGCTAATTCAGCCCAAGTTCCATTCTCTGATGTTTTATATAACACTCTTAGTTCATCCTGATCTCCTGACCAACTTACTTGTGAGTAAGAAAACTTTAGTTTAGGGTTGGTTGCTGATGATATATTTAATTCAGGCGAAATTAATCTAGTAGTTGGACTGCTAAAATTACCAATATAGAATAAACCTAATGAATTCCCAGATTTCGCAGTTACAGTACTATTTTGGTTTGCTCCAGAGGTAATCCAATCAGTAGAACCACTTATGTATTCTTGGGTCCAATTGGTAATTTCGTTAGATGAAACAAATGTTACTCCTCCATCGACAGATTTAAAAAACTGATTTCCGGAAGCATAAATGGTATTAGTATTTCCAGGTTTAAATTCCACATCATAACCATTGGTTGCCGATGAATGAATTCGTGTCCAATTTTGACCACTATTGGTTGATTTAAATATTCCTCCTCCTTCAACACTACAATACATTTTTGTTGTATCGTTGGGATTGATAAGAATTTTGTTTACTCTTCCATTGCCAGTATCGGACAATAGACTCCAAGTAGCACCTGAATCTATAGATTTAAATATATTACCGCTTGACGATCCCCAAAAATAGGTTGATGAACTTGTTGGATCTATAGTTAGGGAGAAAACATCTAAATTAGAAAGGTTGTCGGTTAATACAACCCAATTTTGACCTCCATCGACACTTTTCCAAACACCACCAGTATTTGCACCTACAATGATATGATTTTGGTCATTTTTATCTATGGCAATTGAAGTTATTCTTCCTACTCCTGGATTCCAACCACTAGTTCTATTCCAATAAGTTGGGCCTAATTCCTCCCAGTTTCCAGTTGTAGTTCTTTCAAAAGTGTTTGAGTTTTCATTTAAATAGTTATTATACCTTTCTAACTCATTAAAATAAAAACTTGGAGATTTTAACAATCCATTTTCATCAGCATTTCTAATCGCATTATATTCCCATCTTTTATATGGTTTGTAGCCTTTACCTCTTTCGGTTCCAAAAGTATTAAAATATAATTCTGCTTCTTGTTGTATTTCTTCTACTGTATAAGTTCCAGCAGCAATCATTCTTTTATATTTTTGAGACCAAATGCTGGTTGTTATGAATATAAAAAAAATTAAAAGGTATATTTTTTTCATGATTTTGTGAGGTTAATGATTTATACAATAATAACAATAAGTTAGGACTTTACCCTAAATTTAATATCATTAAAGATTAAAAGCATTTTTAACTTTGTCGACATAGTCTAATTTTTCCCAAGTGAATGTTTCTACTTCTTGCGAAACAGTTTCACCCATTGGATTAGAAAAAGTTACCATTTTCTTTTCAGACTTCCTACCCATGTGTCCATAAGCAGCAGTTTCAGAATAAATAGGAGTTCTTAATTTTAAGCGTTGCTCTATAAAGTAAGGCCTCATGTCAAAAATAGTTTCAACGATTTTACTTATTTCTCCATCTGTCATATTTACTGTGGCTGTACCATAAGTTTCAACATTAATGCTAGTTGGTTTTGCAACTCCAATAGCATAAGAAACCTGTACTAAGACCTCTTTGCATAAGCCAGCAGCAACTAAGTTTTTAGCTATATGTCGTGTGGCATAGGCTCCAGATCTATCAACTTTAGATGGATCCTTTCCTGAAAATGCTCCACCACCATGCGCTCCTTTTCCACCATAAGTATCAACAATAATTTTACGACCTGTTAAACCTGTGTCGCCATGAGGCCCACCAATTACAAAAACTCCAGTTGGATTGATATGGTAAGTTATATTGTCAGTAAATAATTTTTGAATACCAGAAGGTAATTTTGCAATTACCCTTGGAATTAAAATGGAAATAATATCTGATTTGATTTTTTCTAACATTACTTCATCGGAACTGTCAAAATCATCATGTTGTGTAGAAACAACAATAGCATCTATTCTTTGCGGAATATTATCATCAGAATACTCAATTGTTACCTGAGATTTTGCATCAGGACGCAAATAAGTAATATCCTTATTTTCTCTGCGTAATTCAGCTAATTCAATTAATATTCGGTGTGATAACTCTAAAGCTAATGGCATATAGTTTTCAGTCTCATCTGTTGCATAACCAAACATCATTCCTTGATCTCCTGCTCCTTGATCTTCAGGATTAGCTCTTTCAACACCTTGGTTAATATCTGGAGATTGTTCATGTATTGCTGATAAAACACCACAAGAATTTCCGTCAAACATATATTCTCCTTTGGTATATCCAATTTTATTAATTACATCTCTTGCAATTTTTTGAACATCAAGATAGGTGGTAGATTTTACTTCTCCAGCAAGTACTACTTGACCTGTTGTAACTAAGGTTTCACAAGCAACTTTTGAATTAGGGTCGAACGCCAGAAAGTTGTCAATTAATGCATCGGAAATTTGATCTGCTACTTTGTCTGGATGTCCTTCAGAAACTGATTCTGAAGTAAATAAATATGGCATACTTTTTAATAATTATAATTGTTTAAAAAAGAACTAATAAATAAAAATTAAAACCAAAAACAGAAAGTAATTTACTGCTTTAGCATTTTTTATTTTACACTAAATTAATTTAGTGATAGAGGTTGCAATCAGTTCAAATTTTTCCTCTTATAGTTCCGATTGCAATATTATGAAAATTAATAAAATTAGATTAGAATTTAATCAAATATTTTTATTTCAATTTATAAGAAGAATTACTATGACTATAGTCATATAAGTATTTAAGAATTATCCATATTTTTGCAACTTCAACTTTGAGTTATAGAAATGATAAAAACAGATATATTAATTATTGGCGCTGGACCTGTAGGGATGTTTGCTGTATTTGAGGCAGGACTCTTAAAATTGCGTTGTCATCTAATTGACGCTTTGCCTCAAGCAGGAGGGCAATGTTCTGAGATTTATCCTAAGAAACCTATATATGATATTCCTGGTTTTCCTGAAGTAATGGCAGGCGAATTGATTGATAATTTAGCGGAGCAGATAAAGCCATTTGAACCAACATATACCTTGGGTGAACGTGCAGAAACAATAGAGCGTTTGGAAGATAATTCTTTTGTTGTAACTACTAATAGAGGAACTAAACACAATGCTCCAATTATCTTTATTGCTGGCGGATTAGGCTCTTTTGAACCTCGTAAACCTCCTATACCTAATATCAAAAATTATGAAGATAATGGTGTTGAGTATATAATTAGAGATCCTGAAATTTATAGAAATAAAAAAATTGTTATTGCTGGTGGTGGGGATTCAGCATTAGATTGGTCAATTTTTCTTACTAATATTGCTAGTGAAGTAACCTTAGTACATCGTAGAAATGAATTTAGAGGAGCGTTAGATTCGGTAGAAAAAGTTTCTGAACTTTATAAGAAAGGTAAAATCAATTTAATTACCGAAGCTGAGGTTAAAGAAATAAATGGTGATTTAAAAGTGGAATCATTATTGATTAAGCATAAAACAAAAGGAGATATTGTTAAAGAAACCGATCATTTTATACCATTATTTGGTTTGTCGCCAAAACTTGGACCTATCGCTAATTGGGGATTGGAGATTGAAAAAAATGCTATAAAAGTGAATAATGCTTTAGATTATCAAACCAAAATTCCTGGAATTTTTGCGATTGGTGATGTAAATACTTATCCTGGAAAATTGAAATTAATTTTATGCGGTTTTCATGAAGCAACAATTGCTGTTCAATACGCATACAATATTATTCATCCAAACAAAAGGTATGTAATGAAATATACAACTGTTAATGGTGTTACTGGATTTGATGGTGAAACTAAAAAGGCTGAAGCAGCAGTAGTGAAAAGTATTACTTAAAATTATGGAAGAGGTTGATGTAACCATAAAAATTACTGATAGAGAGGGAGTATTGCATGAAGTGCAAGCACCTACCGATATGGGAATGAATTTAATGGAAGTGATTCGTTCTTTTGAACTAGCTCCTGAAGGAACTATAGGAATATGTGGCGGAATGGCTATGTGTGCTTCTTGTCAATGTTATATAAAATCTGAACATGAATTGCCTGAAATGGGAATGGATGAAGATATGATGTTGGCTGAAGCTTTTTATGTAGAGGATAATAGCCGTCTTGGTTGTCAAATACCAATTACTTCTGAATTAGAAGGTCTTGAAATTGAAATTGCTCCTGAAAGTGAAGTCGAATAAAGTGCTTTTGTAAGGAAATTACTTTTTTAAATACTACTATAATGAAAAGTGATTAAATCGATTTAAAATTGGAGATATATTTGATTACTTTTGTATAGATAAAATTTGATAATTAAAATAAAAAATAAATTATGGCATTAGAAATAACAGATGCTTCATTTGAAGAAGTAGTATTAAACTCAGATAAACCAGTTTTGGTTGATTTTTGGGCAGCTTGGTGTGGACCATGTAGAATGGTTGGGCCTATTATTGATGAAATAAGTAAGGAGTATGATGGAAAAGCAGTTGTTGGAAAAGTTGATGTTGATAACAATCAAGAGTTTGCTGCGAAATATGGAGTTAGAAATATTCCAACAGTTTTATTGTTTAAAAATGGTGAAGTTGTGGATAAGCAAGTTGGTGTAGCTCCAAAAACTACTTATACTCAAAAAATTGATGAAGCACTTTAATCTTATAGATTCCAAAGACAATTCAGGCTCAACTTTTTAGTTGGGCTTTTTTTTGCTCTAAAATTTTATGTTGAATCTAATACAACTATATTTACATTATAAAATTTATAAGTGAATACTAATACAAATAAATACACTTCAGAAATTAAAAATATTGAATTACTTGCCAAGCAAGTAGTTGAGGGTTTTGTTACTGGAATGCATAAAAGTCCTTTTCACGGTTTTTCTGTTGAATTTGCTGAACATAGATTGTATAATAAAGGCGAGAGTACTCGTCATATTGATTGGAAACTATTTGCGAAAACGGATAAATTGTATGTAAAAAAATATGAAGAAGAAACCAATTTGCGTTGTCACATTATTGTTGATAATTCAGCATCTATGCATTATCCATTAGTTAAAAAGCCAACGATTGATAATTTAAATAAAATTGGTTTTTCTGTAATAGCTTCTGCTGTGTTGATGGATATTTTAAAACGACAACGTGATGCTGTAGGAATGAGTGTTTATTCTGAGGAGTTTGAATTTTATGCTCCGGAAAAAGGGAGTGATGCGCATAGAAACTTGCTTTTAAATAAATTAGAATTGTTGTTGAACTCCAATTCAGAAAGTAAAACAAAAACGTATAAAGTTTTACATGAAATTGCTGAAAAATTACATCGAAGATCTCTCATTTTTTTATTTACAGATCTGTTTCAAACAGATAGGGAAAATGATGAATTGTTTGAAGCGCTGAGACATTTGAAATATAATAAACATGAATTAGTTTTATTTCATACTTATGATGGGAATTTAGAATTGAATTTTGATTTTGATAATGTACCTAAAAAATTTGTAGATGTTGAGACCGGAGAATCTATAAATTTATATGCTGATACTGTTAAAGAAAATTATAATAAATTAGTCTTGAACTATTTTAATCAATTGAAAGACAAATGTGTACAGTATAAAATTGATTATGTTCCTGTTGATGTAAACCAAGGCTTTGATAAAGTTTTAACTTCTTATTTAATAAGCCGAAATAGATTTAAATAAATTTTAAAGAAAATATTTTGTAGATATAAAAAACGCAGTTATATTTGCATCCGCTAACAGCAACGGTTTGGTAGTTCAGCTGGTTAGAATACCTGCCTGTCACGCAGGGGGTCGCGGGTTCGAGTCCCGTCCAGACCGCAAAAAGCATCTCAATTGAGATGCTTTTTTAATTAAAATGGTTTAGTGTACACTCTACTTTTAATGGTTGAAGATAATATTAAAGAAGTAGTTAATTCACCATAAACAGTCAATTTTTCATTTAATTCCTCTAAGTGTTTTGGGTTTCTTACAACACCTTTCATTAGCATGCAATCATGTCCAGTTAGCTTATGACACTCAGAAATTTCTGGAACTGTCTTGATATATTCTTCAAAATTTTTAACTTGTCCAAATCGAATCTTTATTGAAATGTATACGCCTAAAGAATAGCCTAAAGATTCCATATTAATGTCGGTATTATAACCATTTATTACTCCTGCTTCCTCCATTTTTTGAATTCGCTCAGAAACAGTAGGTGATGAAAGTCCTACTTTTTTAGAAATTTCAGTTAAAGGAACTCTAGCATTACACTGCAGTTCTTCCAGAATCTGTAAGTTAATAGTATCTAACTTCATATTTTATGAATATTTTTTAAAAAGCATTCAATATTAAGGTAATTTTTTATTTATTCAAAATATATTAATTTTTTATTGCTTTTTTTTATGCTATTTTTGGGATAAGAAAATTATTAAAACTATAACAATTATGACTACACAAGACTTAAAATCATCAGAATATAATGAATATTATAAACGATATATTGATAAACTTTCACCTAAAATTTTATTGAGAGAAGGTTATAAAGTAGGAAAAGATAGTGTGTTGGATTTTTTTAAATCTATTCCTAAAGATAAATTGGAATTTAGATATGATATAGGAAAATGGACTGTAAAAGAGGTCTTACAACATTTGATAGATACAGAGCGTATATTTATGTATCGTTGTTTTAGAATTGCAAGAAGAGATAGTGCTCCATTAATGGGATTTGATCAAGATATTTATGTGGAACCTTCAATGGCTAATGTTAAATCAATTGATGACTTGTTGAAAGAATATGAAATAAATAGAAATAATTCAATTGTTATGATTGATAGTTTGTCAGATGATGATTTAAAATTTGTCGGAATTGCAAGCGACAGTCCAATGTCGGCAAGAGCAGCAGCATTTACTATATTGGGTCATGATATTTGGCATATGGATGTAATTAAAGTAAGATATTTATAAAGATGTTAGAAATTAGACCAAACTGTGAACATTGTGGCAAGGATTTACCTAATACTTCAATCGAAGCAATGATTTGTTCATTTGAATGCACTTATTGTAAAAATTGTGCGTTGGAGGTTTTTGAAAATGTATGTCCAAGTTGTTCTGGTAATTTTGTGCAAAGACCTATTCGTCCTTCAAAAATGATTGAAAAATATCCTGCTTCAAGTACCGAAACTTTTAAGCCTAAAGACTTAGAGAAAGCAAGATTGAATACTGAAAAGTATAGAAATATTGCACCTAGCAAAAGATGAGTTCTGAATTTGAAATATATAAACCAAGAAAAATTGAATTCAATCAATTGATGGAAATTGATGATTGGTATGTGAAAGTTTATACAATCACGCTAAATGAGGAATTTAAATCACAACAGATTTTGAGTTCTGCATTAAAAGAATTACCAATTTGGGTAGAAAATGCCAAAAAATCTTTCTTAAAAACACATAAAAATGCTTTTTTAATTTTGCATGAAGGTAGAGAAGGTGTATGGATATTAATGAATTGGTGGACTGATGGCGAAATTTTGGAGACTAAAGTGTACTTTGGAGATTATGATAATCATAATGTTATTAAAGAATCGATTTATACACCTAAATCATTAATCTGTACATGGGAATTGGCAGTTGTGTTATATGAGCGAAAAGCTTGGATGAAACACATCTTATTTAATGCTAACTCACCAAAGTTTGATGAATATATTAATGACATTTTAAAAAGTAGTTACGAATAAAAAAATAATATAAAGTGGAATACCAATTTGAAAAGTATAAAGACAGAAAAATAGAATATTTGAAAAATATTACTGTTGATGATTGTAAAATAAAAGTTTATACAATAACAAATAGAGAGAATTTTGAGTCTATAGAAATTTTCAAAAACATTATTAAGGAGGTTCCAAACTGGACAGGAAACATTATTAATTCTAATATACCAACTTATAACCATGCTTTTTTGATAGTGCATGAAGCACGACCTGGAGTTTTGATTCATTTATGTTGGTGGACAGACGAAAACATCCTCGAAACTAAAATTTTTTTCGTAGATTTTGAAAACCCATCAGAAATAAATCCATCTGTTTATGGAGAGAAGCAAATGATTTGTGTTTGGGAAATGGAAATTTATTATCACGAACGAAAAGCATGGATAAAACACGTGTTGTCGCATCCAAAATCGCCTAAATTTGACGATTATATGAATGATTTTTTAATTAAATAGATATGTCAGAAATTAAAATTCGTTTTGCAGAAGAATCAGATATTCATCAAATCGTTGATTTATGCGAAGCACATGCAATCTATGAAGAATGTGAATATTCCAAAGTGAATAAAGACCGACAATTGTTGAATGATATTTTTTCTGATAATCCTAAGTTATATTGTTTAGTTGTAGAAGAAAATCAAAAATTAATTGGTTACGCAACCTATATGAAACAGTATTCAACTTGGGATGCTTGTGAATATATTTATATGGATTGTCTATTTATGAATGAAAATGCAAGAGGGTTTGGATTTGGAGAAAAATTGGTAAGAAGAATTCAAGAAGAAGGAAGAAAGTTGGGTTGTAATTTAATTCAATGGCAAACTCCAGATTTTAATGTAAGAGCAATTAAATTTTATAAACGAATAGGTGCTACATCGAAAGAAAAAGAACGCTTTTTCTTAAAAATTTAAAATTTAGTTCATTTTTTATCTCAACTTGTTGTTTATCTAATATTTATTTTTAGATTTGTCTTTCAATTAACACAAGGATAATTAAGATGTTACAAAACGTTTGGCAAGGTTTCTATTTTTACTTTTATTTTTTTAATAAAGGTTGAGACTTTGTATCGTATTGTTAACTGAAAATAATATACTGGAAGTCTCGAAATATCGAGGCTTTTTTTTTGATTAAAAAATGAAAAAAATAGCCATACAAGGAATAAAAGGTTCAAATCATCATATAGTTGCGCAAAACTATTTTGGAGATAATATTCAATTAAATGAATGCTTGTCTTTTGATATTTTGGTTGATAGTTTGATTAATGGAACAAGTGACCAGGCAATCATGGCACTCGAGAACACAATTGCAGGATCTATTATTCCTAACTATGCATTGATGGATAAGTATAACTTGCATATTTCAGGTGAATATTATTTGAATATTCAACATCAATTAATGGCGCTAGCTAATCAACAAATTAAAGATATTACTGAGGTTTGCTCGCATCCTATGGCGTTATTGCAATGTAAAGAGTTCTTTAAAAATCATGAGCACATCAAGTTGATTGAAGATGTGGATACATCGGCAGTAGCAAAAAGAATTTCAGAAAATAAGTTAAAAGGCGTTGCTGCAATTGGACCAAAATTGGCGGCAGAAATTTTTGAATTAGAAATTATTGAAGACGAAATTCAAACTATAAAAGATAATTCAACTCGCTTTGTAATTCTTCAAACTTCAAAGCCTGAAAATGGGAAAAGTGAAATTAATAAAGCATCATTAAAATTTGTATTGGATCATAAAAGAGGAAGTTTAGCAACTGTTTTAAATGTGATGAGTGATTGTAAAATGAATTTAACGAAGATTCAGTCATTGCCTAAAATTGAAACACCTTGGAAATACGCCTTCTTTGTTGATGTAACTTTTGATGATTATAAAGATTATGAAAAAGCAGTAAAAATTATTGAAATTATGGCACTGGAATTTAAAATTTTAGGTGAATATAAAAACGGAAGAATATGATTGAGTTTGCAGACCGTTTAGATACAGTACAAGAATATTATTTTTCCAAAAAATTGAGAGAAGTAAGAGGTTTAATTTCTCAAGGAAAACCAATTATTAATATTGGAATTGGAAGTCCTGACTTGAAACCTTCAGATGAAGTTATTCAAGCAATTCAAAATAGTTTGAATGATGTAAATGCACATAAATATCAAAGTTATCAAGGTCTTCCTGAATTTAGAAATGCTGTGGCAAATTTCTATAAAAAGAAGTTTAATGTTAATGTAAATTCTGAAAATGAAGTTTTGCCACTTATGGGAAGCAAGGAAGGGATTATGCATATTTCTATGGCTTTGTTGAATGAAGGTGATGAGGTTTTAATTCCAAATCCTGGTTACCCTACCTATAGTTCTGTAACAAATTTAGCAGGAGCGAAACCAGTATATTATGAATTAGATGAAAGAAATAATTACCAGCCAAATTTTAATGAACTAGAAAAAATGAATTTGACGAAAGTCAAAATTATGTGGGTGAATTATCCACATATGCCAACTGGTGCAAATGCATTAAAACAGACCTTTGAAAACTTAATTTCTTTTGGAAAGAAGCACGACATTATGATAGTAAATGATAACCCTTATAGTTTTATCCTGAATGATGAACCTCTAAGTATTTTACAAGTTGATGGTGCAAAAGAAGTAGCTTTGGAATTAAATTCGCTAAGTAAATCTTTTAATATGGCTGGCTGGAGAGTTGGAATGCTAATAGGTAAAGAAGAGTTTTTAGATGAGATATTGAAAGTGAAAACTCAAATGGATTCAGGAATGTTTTATGGAATTCAAAAAGGTGCAATTGCTGCACTAGAAATGTCAAATGATTGGTTTGCAAAATTGAATGATACATACGAAAAGAGAAGAAAATTAATTTGGGAATTAGCTGAAAAATTGAATTGTACTTTTGATAAAAACACTTCAGGAATGTTTGTTTGGGCAAAATTATCAATTGGAAAAAAATCAGAAGAAGTTGTTGACGATTTGTTATATCAAAATAACATATTTGTTGCTCCAGGAACAATTTTTGGAAGCAAAGGCGAAGGTTACATTCGATTTTCATTATGTATAAATGAAGAAAAAATAAAAGAAGCAATAAGTAGAATTTAAAAACGTCATTCTGAACTTGTTTCAGAATCTCATCAAAATAGTATGAATATATTTATAATAGGTGTTGGTTTAATAGGCGGAAGTTTATCATTAGATATTCAAGAGAAGTTTCCGAACGCTTCTATTTTTGGAATTGATGCAAATCAAAAACATTTACAAGAAGCATTAGAATTAGGAGTTGTACAACATGAATCAACATTTGAAGACTTGAAAAATGCTGATATAGTTATCGTCTCTATTCCTGTTGATGTGCAATTGGCGGTTATTCCAAAAGTATTAGATGAAGTGAATGATACTACTTTAGTAATTGATGTTGGATCAACTAAAGAATTAATTTGTGAAGCTTTGAAAAATCATCCAAAAAGAAGAAATTTTTTGGCAACTCATCCAATTGCTGGAACTGAATTTTCTGGACCTAATGCAGCTAAGAAAGGATTGTTTTTAAACAAGACCAATATTATTTGCGAAGTTGAAAAAACAGCATTTAAACTACAAGAAAAAGCACTTTCTATTTTTTCAAATATTGGAATGAGAATCCGTTATATGGACCCAAAATCTCATGATAAACACATAGCATACATGTCTCATTTATCACATATAAGTTCATTTATGTTAGGTAAAACGGTAATAGATAAAGAGAAAAATGAACGTGATATTTTTGATATGGCAGGTTCTGGGTTTGAATCTACTGTGAGATTAGCAAAAAGTTCGCCAGCAATGTGGACACCGATTTTTGAACAAAATAAAGAGAATGTCGTAGAAACTTTGGAGGAATATATCAACAACTTACAAAATTTTAAAGAGTTGATGATGCAAGATAAATTCCAAGAAATTTATAACGAAATGGAAAATACAAACTATATAAAACAAATTTTAAACGGCATAAATTAATAGCCAAAACAAATAGATAATGAAGAATACAAAAGAATTAAGAACATGGTTGGATGATATGAAATTAGCACATCCACTAGTAATAGCAGGGCCTTGTAGTGCAGAAACTGAAGAGCAAGTTTTGAAAATTGCACACGAATTAAAAGATTCTGATGTAAATTATTATAGAGCGGGAATTTGGAAACCAAGAACACGACCAGGAAACTTTGAAGGTGTTGGGGCGCTTGGTTTAAATTGGTTGAAAAAAGTAAAAGAAGAAACTGGAATGAAAACTTGCACTGAAGTAGCAAATGCTGCACATGTTAAGTTGGCTATTGAAAATGATGTTGATTTATTATGGATTGGAGCACGTTCTACGGTTTCACCTTTTATTATGCAAGAGATTGCCGATGCACTGCAAGGAACAGACAAAATTGTCTTAGTAAAAAATCCTGTTAATCCTGATTTGGCATTATGGTTAGGAGGAATAGAACGATTATATGCTGCGGGAATTAAAAACTTAGGTGCAATTCATAGAGGATTTTCGACTTATGAAAAATCAAAATATAGAAATATTCCAGAATGGCAATTGGCAATTGAGTTTCAAAACAGATTTCCTGATTTGCCGTTAATCTGTGATCCTTCACATATTACTGGAAAAAGAGATATGATATTTGATGTTTCTCAAACTGCACTTGATTTAAACTTTGATGGATTGATGATTGAAACTCATATTGATCCTGACAATGCTTGGAGTGATGCTGCTCAACAAGTAACACCAAATACTTTAAAGCAAATTATGGAGGATTTGAAAATCAGGAAAGAAACGGTTACAGATTCTAATTACAAAGAATCTTTAGAGAATTTGAGAGCACAAATCAATGTAGTGGATGATCAATTAATTGAATTGATGGGGAAAAGAATGAAAGTTGCTGATAAAATTGGATTGTTAAAAAAAGAAATGAATGTTGCTGTATTACAATCTAAACGTTGGAATGAGATATTAGGAAACATGATTTTGGAAGGTGAGAGCAAAGGTTTAAGTGAAGAATTTGTTTTAAAAATGTTTAAAGCAATTCATCAAGAAAGTATAAACCATCAAGAAAAAATAATTAAAGGCTAAGTGTTGTAAATTTTTAGGTCAATAATTTTACGCATCTTTGTTGTATGACAGGTATTGTTACAAAATCTACTGGAAGTTGGTATATCGTTAGAACCGATGATAAGAAGTATTTTGAATGTAGAATTCGAGGTAAGTTTCGTATTAAAGGGATTAAAAGCACCAACCCAATTTCGGTAGGTGATATTGTTGATTTTGAATTGGAAGAGAATAAAGAGACAGGTGTAATTAATAATATTCATGATAGGAAAAATTATATAGTTAGAAAATCTGTAAATCTTTCTAAACAAACACATATAATTGCTGCCAATATTAATATTGCATTTTTAATGGTTACTATCGATAATCCTCCAACATTTCCTGGATTTATTGACCGTTTTTTAGCAACTGCTGAAGCCTATAACATTAGTGCAGTTTTATTATTTAATAAGATTGATTCTTATGATGAACATCAATTGGAATTATTAGAAGAACTAATTGATATTTATGAGAAAATAGGATATATATGTATAGAAGTATCTGCTACCGAGAATATTAATATCGAGGCTGTTAAAGAACTGATGAAAGATAGGACAACCATGTTTTCTGGTCATTCGGGTGTTGGTAAAAGTACTTTGATAAATACCATTGAACCGTCACTAAATATAAAAACTGCAGAAACATCGTTGCAACATAAACAAGGGCAACACACCACTACTTTTGCTGAGATGCATGAATTATCTTTTGGCGGATTTATCATCGATACACCTGGAATTAAAGGATTTGGAGTTGTAGATTTTGAACCGCATCAGATTACAGATTACTTCCCTGAGTTATTTGAATTGAAAAAAGATTGCAAATTCAATAATTGTTTACATCAAAAAGAACCAAAGTGCGCAGTAAAGGAAGCACTGGAAAATGATAAAATTGCACCATCGAGATATTTTAGTTATTTGCAAATGCTAAAGAAAGATGATGAACACTATAGAGTTAACAGTTATGAATAATTATTAATTTTATGAAAGTAGTTATTCAAAGAGTTAAAGAGGCGAGTGTAGTTGTTGAAGCAAAAGTAATTAGTAAAATTGATGCTGGATTGTTGATTTTGTTGGGAATTGAAAACTCTGATAATCAAGAAGATATTGATTGGTTAACTAAAAAGATTTTGAACCTTCGGATTTTTAATGATGAAAATGATGTAATGAATAAATCATTGCTGGATGTAGAAGGAGAAATTATAGTAGTAAGCCAATTTACACTACAAGCAAGTACAAAAAAAGGAAATAGACCGTCTTATTTGAAGGCTGCACAACCTGACATTTCTGTTCCGTTATATGAAAAATTTGTTACAACAATTGAAAATAATTTAGGTAAAAAAGTTGGTACAGGAATTTTTGGTGCCGATATGAAAGTTTCTCTCCTAAATGATGGGCCTGTTACTATTATTATAGATTCAAAAAATAGAGTTTGAAATTCCCTCAATTTATTTAATATTCTTACATTGCAGTTTAACTAATTGCCAATGCTAAAGAATATACTTTCCACTTTTTTTATCTTTTTTATTTTTTTCACCACCTATTCTCAGAATAATAGTGATTATAATTTTCTTACAATACCAACTGATTTAAGAGAAAATGCCAATGTAGTTGAACGATTAGATAAAATGACGGTAGATATTATATCGCAACAAGAAATGATAATTAATATTGATGGTGTTTTTACCATTCTTAATAAGTTGGCAGATGATTATGCAGATATAACTATATATTACGATAAAACTAGTAGGGTTCAAAAAGTTACAGCAACTTATTTTGATGCATTTGGTAATGAAATAAAGAAGATTCGTAAAAAAGACTTTAAAGATTATAGTGCTTCAGGGAGTGATTTGTTTTCTGATAGTAGAGCAATCCACTATGATTATATACCTACTACATATCCATATACAGTGCATTATCAATATCAATATAAAACATCTAATACAGCATTTATTCCAAGTTGGATTTATGCTTCTTCTTACTATAAAAGTATTGAAAAATCAATATTTACAATTAATTACCCTGAAGGTTTTGTTTTAAGAAAATCAGAGAAAAATTTTGACGGTTATGATATTGAAGTTGTTGAAGAAAAAGGAAGGTTATCATATATAACCAAAAATATTAAGGCAATGAAAAAAGAATTGCTAGCGCCACCAATTTTTGATTTTCTTCCAACAGTAAAATTTGGCCTCAATAAATATAATCTAGAAGGAGTAGATGGTGTTGCAAATAATTGGAAAGAATTTGGAGAATGGTATTATAGAAACTTAATTGCTTCAACATTAGATTTGCCTGAATCAGCAAAATTGAAAATTAAATCACTTACTAGTATTACAGATGATCCTGTAGAAAAAGCAAAAATTGTTTATGAATATGTACAAAGTAAGGTGAGGTATATAAGTATTCAAGTTGGTGTTGGAGGTTTTAAACCTATGCAAGCTAGTGCTGTAGAAAATTTGAGTTATGGAGATTGTAAAGCATTAACCAATTATACTTCAGCATTGCTCAAAGAAGTAGGTATCGAATCTTATCATGCATTCTTATATTCAGGTGTTAAAAGAGATGTTGATGCAAATGTTGCTGCTCCTGAAGGAAATCATATGATTTTGTATTTGCCTATTGAGGGTAAAGATTACTGGTTGGAATGTACAAGTCAAAGTTCTTCTTTTGGTGATATCGGAGATTTTACTGATGATAGAGATGTAGTGATAATCACACCAGAAGGAGGTGAATTAAAACATACTCGAGTATATGATGAAAAGGAAAATATGCAAAAGATTTTTGGTTCATATTCATTAGATAATGATGGAAATATGAAGGCTCAAGTAAACGTAGAAATGAAAGGGACACAATTTGATAATCATATTCATTACGAACAAGCATCACCTAAAGAGAAAGAAGAATTATTTAAAAATTTCTGGGATAATATCAATAATATGAATATTAAATCTGCAGAAATAATAAATAATAAAAAGGAAGGAAAATTTGAAGAAAAAGTGTCATTTTCGGCAACTAACTATGCTGTTAAAACAGGAGAACGTTTAATTTTTCCTATCAATGCTTTTAATGTTTCTGAGAAAGCACCAAAAAGAATGCGCGATAGAAAATTACCAGTAAATATATCATTTGGTTATTATGATGTAGATGAAGTAGTTGTTAATTTACCTGAACAATATTCCATTGAGGCAATAAGTAATAATGTGAATCTTGAAACTGAGTTTGGTACTTATAAATTAACTATCGATAAAGTTTCGGATACTCAACTCAAATACAAAAGAGAAATTCTTATTAAAAACGGGCAATACCCTAAAGAAGCTTATAAAGAATATAGAAATTTCAGAAAAAAAATAACTAGAGCAGACAACTCTAAAATAGTATTAATCAAAAAACAATAGAATGAAAAAACTACTAACTTTATTAATAGTTCTAAGTGTAATTACTCATGGATATTCGCAAAATTATAAAGTAGGAAAAGTATCTAAGGAAGAATTACAAGAAAAATTTTACCCCTTAGATTCTACTGCCAATGCAGCGTATTTATACAAGAAGAGAAGAACATATTTTGATTATGATCAAGCGAAAGGATTTGTGGTTATAACTGAAGTGCATGAAAGAATTAAAATTTATAATAAAGATGGTTATGATTGGGCAACTAAACAAATAAAATTCTATTCTCCAGATAGTGGAGAATCAGAAAAAGTGAGTGTGAAAGATGCAAAAACATTTACTTTGGTTGGAGGGAAAATTAAAGAAGAAAAATTAAGTAAAAAAAGTGTTTTTAAAGAGCAAAAAAATAAGTATTGGTCTTATAAAAAATTTACGATGCCTAATATTACTAAAGGATGTGTGATTGAATGGCAATATAAAATCACCTCGCCTTATAAAAGTATTGATGATGTAATTATACAATATCCAATTCCAGTTAAAAAGTTTGAATCAAGTATTGAGATTCCTGAATATTATCGATATGTTGTTAAACAATTAGGATATTTACCAATAAATGAATTTAAAGGAGATAGAAAGAAGAAAAAGGTTACAACAACCTATAGAGACTCTAGACCTGGCGGTATTACAGGAGAATCAAATTCTTACGAGTATGATTTTGAATTTTATATTGACGTTACTAAAATAGAAAAATCTAATATACCTGCATTAATAGAAGAACAGTATGTTAATAACATTAACAATTATAGGTCAATCATTAAATATGAACTATCTTCTGTTAAATGGCCAAACAAACCAATTAAATATTATTCTGAAACTTGGGCAGATGTAGCCAAAACTATAATTTTAAGCCCTAAATTTGGCGGAGAACTTAATAAAACTAATCATTTAAGTGATGATATGTCAACTTTAAAGGGTTCTTTGACAACAGTTACTGCTAAAATTTATGGTGCATTAGAATATGTAAAAAGCAAAATAAAATGGAATAATTTTACTGGTAATGGAGTTGAAAAAGGCTTGAAAAAAGCATATAAAGAAGGTGTAGGAAATATTGTTGATGTCAATTTAACATTGGTGGCAGTATTAAGAGAATTGGGAGTTACGGCTAATCCTGTTTTAGTGAGTACACGTAATAATGGAGTTCCTTCTTTCCCAACAATCTCTGGTTTCAATTATGTAGTGGTATATGCTGAAACACCTGAAGGAAATGTGTTATTAGATGCATCTGAAAAATATAGTTTGCCAAATGTTCTTCCACTTAGAGCCTTGAATTGGCAAGGTGCTGTAGTTAGATCTGATAAAAGTATAGATTTTGTGAATTTAGGATCATCTACAGTGTCTATTGAAGAATCTAATTTGTTATATAAAATTTCTGAAGATGGATTGGTTGAGGGTATGAATAGAAAAAAATATAAAAACTATGCTGCATTACGTTATCGAAATAGATTTGGAAATATTAAAGAAGAGGATGTTATATTAAAAACCGAAGAGAACAATGATGATATTGAGATTATTAATTTCAAAGCATCAAATGTAAATGATTTATCAAAACCTGTTGCTGTTTTGTACAAGTTTGAAAAAGAAGATGGAGTGGAAGTTATTGGAGATAAAATGTATATAACACCATTATTATTTTCTGCAACCAAAGAAAATCCTTTTAAATTAGATAAAAGAGATTATCCAATAGATTTTGGGACTCCTATTGAAGAAAAATTAAATGTTTCAATTCAATTACCTGAAAGTTATACTGTCGAAACTTTACCAGAAAGTATTGCTGTTGGTATGAATGATGATTTAGGAATATTTACATATTCTGTTAAACAACAAGGGTCAAAAATTCAAGTTTCCTCAAACATTAAAATTAATAAAGATGTTATCCCAGCGACTTACTATGCCGAAATTAAAGAAATGTTTAAGCAAATAGTAAATAAGCAATCTGAAAAAATTGTTTTAAGTAAAAACTAATCTAATTGGTTTATCGTTATATTTGTAGAAAATTAAAAACTTAAACAAAATGAAAAAAATAATTTTAACAATGGTTCTTGCAGTTGCTGTATTGGCATGTAAGAGTGATAAAGTAAAAACTTCGGATGCTAAAGAAGTAGATCCAACTATTAATGCAACAACTGCTGAAACAGAAGCATATACTGTGCTTGCAGATAAGTCTACATTGACTTGGAAAGGATTTAAGCCAACAGGTTCTCATAACGGAACTGTAGGTATTTCTGCAGCAAATATCAATGTTGCTAATGATAAATTAGCTGGAGGAAAATTCACAATTGATATGAATTCTATTAAATGTTTAGATTTGCCAAGAGAGGGTAATTATAGTGCTTTAGATTTGGAAGGGCATTTGAAAAATGCTGACTTTTTTGATGTAGAAAAGTTTCCAACTGCATTATTTGAAATTACTGATGTAAAAGATGGTGATGAAGGTAAAATAAATGTGAGTGGTAATTTAACTATTAAAGGTATCACAAAAAACATTACTATTCCTGCTACTTTTGGTGCTGCTAACGGATTTGTTTCTTTAAAAAGTGAGCCTTTTAAAGTTGATAGAACTGAATTTGGTATTGAGTATAAATCAATGAAATTGGTAGATATGATAAAAGATAAATCAATTGATGATTTAGTTGAAATGTCATTTGATATTCTTGCTCAAAAGTAAACACTAATATAACTTTATTTATAGCCTGTGATTCTAAAAATCACAGGCTTTTTTTTGTACTTAAAAATCCGTAATATTACATTTCTAAATACTACCAATGAAAGACGATAAAAACCTATCAGAAATTAAAATTGATAATCAAAAAATAATTGATAATAAAGAATTGAATATATGGGAAGCATTGATTCCGGTTTTTGCTCTTGTGCTTATGCTTGCGTATAATGTGTATGTGTATGGTGACGATGCATTGAGTGGTTCAAATCAATTTGTTTTACTATTAGGTGCTGCAGTTGCTGCAGTAGTTGGCTTTTTTAACAAAGTAAAATTTAAGACAATGATTGAAGAAGTTTCTGAAAATCTTAAATCTACAACTGGAGCATTATTGATTTTGTTGATGGTTGGTGCTTTGGCTGGAACATGGTTGATTAGCGGAATTATCCCTTCCATGATTTATTATGGCTTGAAAATTCTTAATCCAACTATATTTTTAGGAGCGTGTGTTATTATTTGCGCAATTATTTCAATTGCTACTGGTAGTTCTTGGACAACATCTGCAACTGTTGGTATTGCCTTAATAGGAATAGGTGAGGCTTTAGGAATTTCACTTGGTATGACTGCAGGTGCAGTTCTTTCTGGAGCGTATTTTGGAGATAAAATGTCTCCCTTGAGTGATACAACTAATTTGGCTCCAGCAATGGCTGGAGGAGAGTTGTTTGATCATATTAAATATATGTCATTTACAACTGTGCCAACAATAATAGTGACACTTATTGTATTTATTATTATCGGTTTTAGTTTAGATACAACTGGCGCTGCTGATACTTCAGCACTTTTAAATGATATTGATAAAACTTTTAATATTAATGGATGGTTGTTTTTAGTGCCTGTTGTAGTAATTTTATTGATTGTCAAGAAAACACCTCCATTAATTGCGTTATTGATTGGAACGCTTTTGGGAGCAATTTTTGCATTGATTTTTCAACCTCAAATTGTTGCTCAAATTGCTGGAGTTGATAAACTTACCTTTAATTCGGCATATAAAGGGTTGATGGATGCAATCACTGTAAAAACGAGTATTGCTACCGATAATGAAACGTTGAAAGATTTGTTTTCGGCTTCTGGAAAAGGAATGAGCGGAATGCTTGGAACTATTTGGTTGATTGTATGTGCTATGGTGTTTGGAGGCATTATGGATGCAATTGGAGCCTTAGCAAGAATCAGTAAAGCATTGCTTAATTTGGCTACAACTACTTTTGGACTGTTTGCTAGTACTGTTGCGAGCTGTTTGGCATTAAATGTTACAGCCTCTGATCAATATTTGGCAATTGTAGTGCCTGGAAAAATGTTTAAGAAAGCATATGAAGATAAAGGTTTAGCACCTGAAAATTTAAGTAGAACATTAGAAGATTCTGGAACAGTTACTTCAGTATTGGTGCCATGGAATACGTGTGGTGCTTATCAAAGTGGAGTTTTAGGTGTTCCGGTAGTTGATTATTTCTTTTATGCTATTTTTAATTGGATGAGCCCTTTTACAACGTTGTTGTTTGCGGCATTTAATATTAAGATTAAGCAGTTGAGAGGAAAACTTGATTAATTAGATAATGTTGAGGTAATGCAATAATTTATCATTCTGAGTTACGCAAAGAATCAAAAAAACACTCTCAATTTTTATTAACAGACTCTAAGATTCTTAAATAAAGAAATTCCAAACCAATCCAAAACGAACAGTTAAGTCACGATAAGGTTCTAGAGGTGCGGCATAATAATTTCTGCCTGTAAAACTAGCTGTAATATTTTCAACTTTTAAATAGATGCGTGTTCTACGAACTTGTGCATTGGCGAAAAAATCTACTATTGGATAACCTCCATATTCAGCATCATTCTGTAAATTAAATTCCGACAACAAAGGATTATATGCATTCATTTGATATTTGGTAAAATACTTAAAGGTAAATCCTGTTTGTAAGTATAACGGCTTCTTTTTGAAAAGATAATTACTGTAAAATAACGAGTTTCTTGTCACAATTTCTGGTACTCTAAAAAAAGCCTCACCTTTCGCTACTTTTTGATACATTACGGTATTGTCAAGCGTAAATTTTCCAAAATTAATTGCTTTGCTCGCTTTGACTTTTAAATAATTAACCGCTTCACTTGCTTGTTGAGGTTTTGAGTTTTCATCAAAATAAGTGTAGTTGTCAATTTGAGTAATACTTGCCGAAGCATTTAATAATTTCTCGGATTTTAAATCAAATGATAAATTGCGAATTTCTTCATTTTTAAAATCTGTGTTTTGCCAATTATATTCGATATAATCACTTTGATTGTGTAAAAAATTAAAGTTAGGTGACTTAGAAATCGTATTTATTTTAGCTGACAAACTTAATAAACTATCTTTTTTATAAGTTGCAGCAGCCATCATATTACTTCCTTCAAGGTCTCCAGATATAATTGAAGAAATATCGGCTCTTAAATTAAAGTTTTTGACTTTAGCATTCCATTCAGCACCTAAAGAAAGCGCATTTCCTTTTATCTGTGCATCAATAGTTTCAGTGCCAATATTAACAACTCCGTTGTAATAATGGTCATAACTATAATAATTTGCTTTGGCTCTCAAATTACCTAAAACTAATGGTGATTCTAACTCCAAATATGCCAAGTTATCCATAGTTCTTAAACCTGATTCATCTTCAATTGTACTTGTAAACGCATCGCCAATAATTGCACTTGCCGCTGTTTGATCGAAATGATAATGTTTGGTTTTGTAGGTAAATTTATGTCCAACTTTAAAGTTTGATGGATGAGATTTTATACTATCTTTCCCTCTGAAAACTTTAAAGTTATGATCCAAATGATAACGCTTGGTTACCAAAAAGTTTTCTGCATTGGTGTAATTAACATCCAACCTTCCTCTGTCAGTAAAGTTCTCATCATTGGCTTCAAAAAGCGCAATAGATTCATCTGTTAAACCACCATTTTCTTGATTTAGAAAATCATGAGAAACAAAATGACCTCTTGCATAATAGCGTTCGTTTTTAGTTCGGTAATTAAAAGTTGTTCGGAAATTTCCGAAACTAGCCAAAGATTGACGGTATTTCCCTAACGAACGAAGTCCTTTATATTCAAATGAAAAATTAAAGTTTGGTGCCGTATTGACAGTTAAAAATGCATCCAATACTTGCCCTTGCTCCATTCCAGATCTATACATCAATTCGCTTGTAGGTGTTGGCACTTCATAATAATTGATGTCTTCTACTTCTTTGAAATTGAAATACTTTGCACGCGCACCCATTTCTGGCAAAAAAGAATTGGAATTGAAATTATAACCTAAACTAGTATAAGTTTGTCCAAGATTATGAAAAGGCAATAATTCAAAATCGTCTTTTCGAATATAATTGAACTTATAATTTTTATTGATAGTTAAAGTCGTATCAACATAAGTAGTATCTAAATCATGAGAAATAATTTTATAATCAGTGTAGTGTGTTTCACCGTCTAATTCTACTTCAATTTCTCCTCTATTAAAGTTTCCATTTAATGAATCTCTTTGTTGCAGATTAAAACTCTCGTTAAATGCTTTTTTTTCAAGAACTTCTTTTGTTTGCGCTAAAGAAGTTAAAGTGAAAAGTGCTATAAAAAGACATAAAAGGATGTTTCTCATAATAAAATTTAATGTGGCAAAGATAAAGTATTTAAACGGAAATAATAAACCTAAATTGTTTCGTTAAAAAACGTATTTTGTAGCTGCTTTTATCAACATGAAATGTTAAAATTAAAATACCAACATAAACTACTAGAAGCAGGAACTGATGAAGCAGGAAGAGGCTGTCTTGCTGGACCAGTAGTTGCTGCTGCAGTTATTTTACCAGATGATTTTGAACACCCTTTTTTAAATGATTCCAAGCAACTGACCGAAAAAAAACGACAAGAATTACGACCGTTTATTGAAGAAAATGCGATTGCTTGGGCAGTCTCTTTTATTGATGAACGAAAAATTGAAGAGTTAAATATTCTCCATGCTTCTATTTTGGCAATGCACACTTCGATACAACAATTAAAAGTGCAACCTGAATTTATTGTGGTTGATGGCAATAAGTTCAAACCATTAGATAATATACCATATCAAACAATTGTAAAAGGCGATGCAAAATACATGAATATTGCGGCGGCATCTATATTAGCCAAAACCTTTCGCGATGCGTATATGGAGAAAATTCATAAAGACTTTCCACACTACAATTGGCAAAAAAATAAAGGCTATCCAACCAAAGAACATAGAGAGGCTATTAAACAACACGGAATTACAAAACACCATAGAAAAACCTTTCGATTATTGCCTGAGCAGTTGAGGTTGGAACTTTAAAACACAATTATCGCGTATTGTGTAATTTTTTGTATCGGTTATACATTGTTACCACTAGTTATTTTATCCGAACCAGCCATTTTGAATTGCTATTCCAATTATTGTCACAAGCAATGGAATTATAAATGCCCACCACCATTTTACAAAAATCTTGTAGAGTGAAGATTTGTTTTCATTTTTTTCACTCAGTTGAGTTTCTACTTTGACTTTTGCAGATACCTTTTCTTTTGATTCTATTTTCTGTTCAGTATTCTCTGTTTGATTTGCTTGTTGAAATTGACCAACAGGCGAGTTTACAAATGTGTTTGATATATTCCCTTGTTTTTGTCCGTCTGAATTTGACATAGTCATTAGTTTTGAAAAATCAATTTTCCCGTTTTCACCTACAAAACTATAAAGTCCTTTATCCGTATTTGCTATTGTAATTCCTAGTTTAGTGATTTTATAATCATTAAAGGTGCTTCTCCTACTCGGTATTCTACTTGGGCCTTCGTCGGATAGTAGTTCAAAAGTTGCTAAAATTTCGCAACATTTTTTAACATCTTGTCTAGTGTTTGCCATTCCTACACTTTTCCACATTTTGAAATTTTCAGAATTCTCATCTCCACTAATTACAATAGGTATATCTCTCAATAAGTCAGGTCTTAGAGATTCACCAATTTTCTCACTATATCTTTGTAAAATGGTATTTGCTAATTCAATTTCGTTACTCGTCATTCTATATCTCTAGATTAGGTAAGGTCTCTATTTTAATTGGTGGCAATGGATAAGATATAGTTTTGTTTTAATAAACTTTATCGTCCGATAAGTAAAGTTACAGAAAATAATTGACAAACTCAATACTTCTCTTTTCCTAAAAACTTACATTTGCATTCGCTAAAAACTGATATCATGATTAAAAGAACAAGAGCCGTAATTTCAAAGTTTATCATTCACAAAGTTGGTAATAAATTCAACAGTGCTACCAATATATTTTCTGAAAAAACAATGACGTTTGACCAAGAAAGTTATGAGTTAATGTTGCCGTTTTTGTTAAAACCATTCGCCAATATTGCACAAACCTATCGTTTCAACCATCATGCAAATATTGAGTTGAATGAGATAAATAGTTACGCTGCTCAAGTGTTTGAAAACGAAGAGTCGTTTTTAGAGGTTTCACAACATGTAGTGAATCATTTGTTTGAACAATCAAATTCGGCACAAATAAAAACAGGTGATGTGATTATTGCATTGTTTGATGATGTAGAATATAAAGATACCATTACCAATGCTATTGGCATTTTTAAAATAGAAAGTAAAATCAACTTTTTTCAAACACACATGGAAGACGATTGTTTGGATGTGTATGTACAAAAGGGAATAAGCACCAAGAAATTGGATAAAGGTTGCTTGATTGTAAACTATGGTGATGACGAAGGAAAAGTAGTTTTAAGTGTCGATAATAATAACTACGATGCTCAATATTGGACAAAGAATTTCTTGAATATCAAGTTTGCGGATGATAGTAATCAACATACACAGAACTATATAGAAATGTGTAAAGAATTCTCGGATGAGATTATCAAAGAAGATTTTGGGCTTCAAGAAAAGAGTAAGTTTTTAGCACAAACGGTTGACTTCTTTAAAGAAAATGAGCAAGTCAATATTCACGATTTTAAGAATGAAGTTTTTTATGAAGACGAGCAAAAGAAGTCTTTGTTTGACGATTATAAAAAACATTTTGAAGACTTGAATGATTTGGTTGTTAGAAATCAGTTTGCCGTTTCTCCAATTGTGTTAAAAAAGCAAAAAGCCAAGATTAAAACCGAAATAAAACTAGATACCAATATTCAAATTAAGTTAGATGTTGACGCTCCAGATGCTTCACAAGAATATATAGAAAAGGGCTTTGATGAAGAGAAAAAAATGAAATATTATAAGGTATATTTCAACGAAGAGCAATAAATACGATTAGTATCGTATTAGAAAATAGTTTTAGATATCTTAAATTTACCATACATCTAAACTATACTTATGAGAAAAATTATAATTCTATTTGCAGCACTATTAATTTCCTTTGTTTCAATAACTGCTCAAGAAAACTGGAAAACGTTTAATTCCGAAACAGGAAAATTTTCAATTGATTTCTTTGCTAATGTAACTGTAAGTCAGGTGAATAAAGAAAAAGTCACTACCTACAAAACAAAGTTTACTAATGATAATATGGTTATTATGGTTAATAGTTCTAAGCATAAAGCTGCGCTAGACGATCGTAAAGATTTATTGAAAAAGTCATTAGATACATTTGTAAGTAGTGTTGGAGGAATCATAACAGCATCGAAAGAGATTGAAAATAATGGCGCAATTGGGACTTATGCAACTATGAATCTTCAAAATGGTATTTTTTTAGAGTACAAAGTTTATCTTAAAGACTTTTATCAATATCAAGTAATAATTTATTCTAAAGATAATAACTACAATCAAGAAATGGCAAATCGATATTTTGAGACCTTTAAAATTGAAGATTAAAAAAAACTGTATATTTGTATACCTCCACATTTTTGTACAAATATTTTAATTTTATTGCCTTATGAAAATCTCATTTAAATTAGTTATTTCAACTATCGTATTCCTATTTGTTGTATCAAATCAACCAGCAGAAGCACAATTTTTAAAGAAGTTAAAGAAAAAACTGGAGCGCAAAGCCGAAGAAAAAGTTGATAAAGAAATTGACAAAACTCTAGAAGGTGGAGAGAAGAAAGTAGAAGAAAAAACAGATGAAACTAAAGATAAGACTGATAAAGAAGTTGTTAAAACTGATAAGAAAAGTGAGACCAAAGAAATGGTTGAAGAAACAACAAATGTTTCTGACAATCTAGAAGTTTATAGTAAGTTTGATTATGTTCCTGGAGATAAATTATTGTTCTTTGAAGATTTCTCTAATGACTTTGTAGGGGATTTTCCTAGCAGATGGAATACCAATGGCTCTGGTGAAGTTGTAAAAGTCAATAAAGTAGAAGGGAATTGGTTGGAGTTAAAACCAGGATATAATATTATGTTCATTCCTGATGTTAATGATTTGCCAGATGATTATACTATTGAATTTGATGCGCTGGCTTTAGGAGTTGATAAACAAACATCATCAACTGCAAGATTACATATAATATTGAGTGATAACAATAAATTTAATAAAGGGAAAGAACATTATGTTGATGTATCTATTCCTTTTGGGCAATATGCTGCTTTCGATTTTAGAGCCTATAATTATTTTAATAGAGGAGGCGGAGATATTAATTCGGGAATAAAAGCCGATATTCGTGATGAGGTTTTAAATCAACCACACTTTTCAATTTCAGTTACCAAAAAACGTTTTAGACTTTGGGTGAATGAAAAGAAGTATATTGATATTCCGAGGTTTATTCAAGAATTGGATGTGTTGAATCATATTAAATTTCATATCAACAATTTTAAAGATGGTGAAGAACGACTTTTTATTAGAAACTTAAAAGTTGCAGAAGGTGGAGTTGACTTGAGAAGAAAATTATTAAGCGAAGGTAAAATTTCTACCAATGGTATTTTATTTGATTCTGGGTCTGATAAAATACAACCGCAGTCGTATGGAATTATTCGGCAAATTTCACAAGTGTTGATGCAAGATGACTCTATAAAATTGAACATTATTGGTCATACCGATGCTGATGGTGATGATGCTTCAAATTTAGAACTTTCTAAGAAACGTGCAGCAGCAGTTAAAAATGCCTTAATCAATATTTATAAAATTTCTGGAGATCGTTTACAAACCGACGGAAAAGGTGAATCTGTTCCTGTTGGAGATAATACTACTGTTGATGGAAAAGCACAAAATAGAAGAGTGGAATTTGTAAAAATTTAAGATTATGAAAAAAATATTAGTAGTAGCTATAGCGTGTTTATTTACTTTTTTAATTTCTGCACAAGAATGTCATAATGCAGTCTTGTTTAGCAAAGAAGGAGCAAAATTAGAATACACAGATTATAATAAAAAAGGTAAGAAAAATAACACAACTGTTCATGAAACTGTTTCTTTAACAACTGTTGATGGTAAAGTTGATGTAAAAATAAAATTAAGCATTACAAACGGAAAAAAAGACGAAGATTTTACTATGGATTATGATGCAAGTTGTGAAAACGGAACTTTTTCGGTAGCTATGGTACGTTTTTTCAGTACTTCAAGTTTAGGTCAGTATGGAGGGAGTATGTCTGTTGAGGTAGATGGTAGTATTTTGTCTTTTCCAGCCGAGATGGAAGAAAATACTGAATTAAATGATGGAAATGTAACAGTAAAAGTTGGCAATGGAAATATGACGCTTGTAACTATGGAAATGGATATTACTAACAGAAAAGTACATGCTAATGAAACTATTACTACACCTGCAGGGACTTTTGATTGTACAAAAGTGACGTATGATTATAGTGCCAAGTTTGGTTTTGTAAAAACGAAAGGTTCCGGAACTGAATGGTATGATAAAGATAAAGTATTAGTCAAATCAGAATCCTATAATAAAAAAGGGAAATTAATAGGTTATAATGAATTGACTAAAATCAATTAAACAAATTCTGCCTCAAAAAGTGTACAGAAATGCTTTTTGATTTTTGCTTTTACTTCTTCAATGTTCAATTCTTTGCCTAATTCTACTTGCATTGATGTTACCGCTTTACCTCTTATTCCACAAGGAATAATATGGTCAAAGTAACCTAAATTCGTATTTACATTGAGTGCAAATCCATGCATAGTAATCCAACGTGAAGCACGAACGCCCAATGCACATATTTTTCTTGCAAATGGCGTGCCTACATCCAACCAAACGCCAGTTTCACCTTTGCTACGTGTTCCTTTTAAACCATATTCTGCAATGGTTAAAATAATAGTTTCTTCTAGTAAACGTAGGTATTTATGCACATCGGTAAAGAAATTTTCTAAATCCAAGATTGGATAACCAACAATTTGACCTGGACCATGATACGTGATATCTCCTCCACGATTGATTTTAAAAAAAGTAATTCCTTTTTCTTTTAGTTGCTGTTCATTGAGCAATAAATTACTCATATCACCACTTTTTCCAAGTGTATATACATGAGGGTGCTCAACAAACAAAAAATGATTTTGAGTTGGTGTTTGAGAATTATTTTTTCTATTATCAAACTTTATATCAACGGCTTTTTGCAATAGTTCAGTTTGATAATCCCAAGTTTCTTGATAGGCTTTGTGACCTAAATCTTTAAAAATTACTTGTTGCATTAATTTTTTGGATTGTTAAGAATAATCAATGCCGCAATAACTCCTGGAATCCATCCTAATAAAGTCAAAATAAAAACAATTGCGATAGAGCCACATCCTTTGTCAATTACTGCAATTGGAGGAAATAAGATAGCGAATAGTACTCTTAAGCAACTCATTTATATTGAATTTAATTATGGTCTGTATTATATAAACGAATCAATTATTCAGTTGTTACAAAGGTCTTAAAAAATAATAGGATTGAAAAATTTTCGTTGTTACAATAATATCACTTATTAATAGTACTTTTATAGTTATGAAAGTTATACATTATATAAATCTATTTGTGACGATTTTGCATACGTCATTATTGTTAACTGCAGGTATAAGTGCATTGTTTAAAAATGAAGATTTATTTTTTTACGCTGCCTATTCACATTTTGGTTTTGGAGCATTTCAAGTGGTTTTATCATTAGTTTGCTTGTTTTTTGCTCAAAAAGTGACTAAAAAATCAAGAAATAAACTCTTTAGTTATTTTGTGATAGTCGTTGTATATTTTTTGATAATGTATGCTTTTTCAAATTTTAGATTTTCGAATGAGAAAATAATTATGGTTTCTTATATGGTTATTATACCTATGATTATAGCCTACTTTTTTCTGTTTACAACTTGGAATTTCATGAAGGATATTCAAGATAAATAATCATTAACATCGTATTTTTGCCCTATGTCAATAGAAGTTCAAAACCTTTCTAAAAATTACGGAACTCAAAAAGCAGTTCATAATATTAATTTTAAAATTGATAAAGGTGAGATTGTTGGTTTTTTAGGGCCCAATGGCGCAGGAAAAACTACAACCATGAAATTGCTAAATGGTTATATTGATGCGACTGATGGTAAGGCTTTTATCAATGGTAAAAACGTTACTGAAAATAAAATTGAATGCCAGCAAAGTATTGGATATTTGCCAGAACATAATCCATTATATTTAGATATGTTTGTTCGTGAATATTTGAAATTTTGTGCGTCGGTTCATAAAGTGGATAAAATTGAAGTTGAAAATATTATTGAAAAAGTAGGGTTAACTCAAGAAGCTCACAAGAAAATAAAACAACTATCTAAAGGGTACCGTCAAAGAGTTGGATTGGCTTCGGCAATGATTCATAATCCTGATGTATTGATTTTAGATGAGCCTACAACAGGATTGGATCCAAATCAGTTAGCAGAAATTAGAGCATTGATTAAAGAAGTTGGTAAAGATAAAACAGTGTTATTTTCTACTCATATTTTGCAAGAAGTTGAAGCAATTTGTGACCGTGTAATTTTGATAAACAAAGGTGAAATTGTTGCCGACAAACAATTATCTGAATTGAAAAATCAAAAATTAGAAGATTTATTTACCGAACTGACTAATTAAAAATTAATTTCCCTTGATAATGTTCTGTAACATCAATTGTTGCCGGATTATTAAATGAAATTACATCACCAATTGAGAATATATTTCCACTTATACTTGATTGAGGGTTTACCAGCATGTCATTAGAACTTTTATGAGTTACGGTCACATTGGTTGCGATTAAATTTTCTCCTTCAAATCTAGAATCACCAGCAAAAAAACCAACAGTTAAATCTGTTGTTTGCCCATCAATATAAAAATTAGAAATTCCATTGGAAACTACATTTAATGAATTGTTGTTTACAGTTAGATAAAAATCACCAACATTTAAAAAATCTGATTGAAAATCATCAGCAATGATTCTTAAATTAGGATATGTTAACACACCTTCAGAACGAATAGGTAATTCTGAAGAGTTTCTTAATTCAATTAAATTTGGAGCCGTAACAGTAATTTTTGTGTTGCCATAATCTCTAGCAAAATTACATTTGTTATCGTTGGTAAGTATGAGTATGTTGTTTTCAACAGCTACTTTAACATCGTTTAATAAATTTTCACCAGTTTCAACAATGATTTCTTGCTCAGCACCATCTTTTACAATCAATTCTATTCGCTCATTTACAATTATTTTATTGAATGACGATACATCAAATTCTTGTTGAATAGTTGTTCCTGCAGTTTGAAAACAATCATTTGCATCCTCAGAATTGCAACCGTAAAAGGTGCATAAAATGAAACAATATTTTAAAATGTTTTTCATAATTAGTTTTTTCATAATTTTTAAATTGTCATCTCGAGCGAAGTCGAGAGGTTAAAATCTATAACCTAAACCAAACTCTAAACCTTCGGCTCTGAATAAGTTTATTTTTAACGACAAATCGGCAAATAAATGCTCATTAAATAGTTTTCTGAAACCAAAACGCTCATAGACACTACTTTCATATTTATACGGAGCATACACATGATAGCCAACTTGCGTTAGCACCGAAAAATGTTCCATATTCAATTCGTGACCCACAAATATCCCAATTCTTTTCCAGTCGGCTGTATCATCAGGAGTTTGATTAATACTATTCTGATATTTAATAAATTCTTTCATAAACGTTGCTAAAAAAATGTCAGTTCCAGCAGTGATAGTTGATTTGTAGTTCAGTTTTTTGTCTGCTGAAAATGAAATAGTATAAAATGGATAGCGTCCGCTGCCATTTATGAGAGATTCATTCCATCCAGTTCTGAAAATTGCATTATATGTTATTGGAGAATCCATTTTTTGAATACTTATAGCTCTTTCTGGAGCAATTTCTTTATCGTTTAAATTATAATTTACACCAATATTCAAGGCAAGTGTATTAATACCAAGGTTAGGGGCTTTAAAACTTGCATTTGAATAATGAATGAGTAATATACCAGCATTTAATCCAAGTTTGTCCAAAAGGTATTCTCTGTGATAATTTACTTTTAAATATGCTGAGGCTAAAAATTTGGATCCAATAGCCCAATTTTTTGGATTCTCAACTTTATCAAATGGATTTGTATTGTAACCCAAACCAAAAGCACTGGTAAGCTTTACTTGGTTTTTTGCATTTCTGTTGGTTAAATAAAAATTGTAATGCGCATATGCTGAATAAACTTTTCCTAAACTTTCATTGTTGAAATCTTCATAAGAAAATGAATATCCAAAGTCTGGAAAATTATAAGTGCTATTAAATTCAGTGTTTTTAGTATTCTTTTTATTCCAACTCAATAATATTCCTGAAGGATGTGACTGTATAATTGGTTTTAATTCTGGCGAATGTTCAATAATATTTCCATAAAAATAATCTAATTGAATAGATGAATTTTCTTGTGCATTTACAAGAATGATTGAACATAAAAATAATATGGAAAGTGTTTTTTTCATTATTTATAATCGAATTCCTACACCAAATTCAACTGTTTCTGCATTGGCAGCATGGGCTTTTAAACTAACTGCAGCATACCATTTGTCGCCAAAATATCTTTTCAAACCAAGCCTTTCGTAATAGCGTGCTTCATAAGGAAAAGGATAGTGAATATAATAGCCAACTTGAGTTATAAGTGAAATTTTGTTTAAAAACAATTCATGCCCAACAAACAAACTCACTCTACTTATGTCATTTTTAGTTGCCGATGTATCATTTGGAAAATTGATTTGGTAATACTCAATATAATCTTTAAGGAAAGGTGAAATAAAAATATCAGTTCCCAATTGAAATGCCGATTTTCTTCCAATCCTTTTATCTGCATACGCAGAAAACACATAAAATGGATGTAAACCACTTCCTATAATTTCTGATTCGTTTACTCCACAACGAAAAGCAACATTATATTTAATAGGTTCTTTATAACTTTCTTTTTCAGGATGAGTAAAAAAAGTAGGTTCAGTTTCTTCAGATAAATTATAATTCAACCCTATAGTTGCTCCCCAAGTATTTATACCAGTATTTGGAGATTTTACATTAGAATTTGACGCATGAATAAATGTTATTCCAGCATTGATACCCAAATTTTTAATCAAATTTTCTCTTTGATAATATAATCTTAAATACGTGCTAGAATTTAGATGCGTACCAAATGAAATATTCTTATTATTGGTTTCTTTGTCATAAGGATTGGTACTGTAAGCAAACCCTATTCCAGTTCGAAGTATCAATTGATTTTTGTTTTTTCTGTCAAGTAAATAAAAATTATAATGGCCATAAATAGAGTAGAGTTTACCAATAATTTCATTTTTATAATCTTGATAAGCAAACGAAACTCCAAAGTCTGGATAATTAAAGTGTTGTTCCCAATCCTCTTTCCCATAATTTTTTTGGTTCCAACTCAAGATAATTCCTTCAGGATGACCAGTTATTAATGGCGCAACTGTTGGTTGGTGTTTTAGAATATTTCCGTAGAAATACTCGGCTTGAAAATAATTTTGCCTTTTAGGTGGTGAATTCTCGTTTTCTTGCGAAAAAGAATTAATTATAAAAAATAAAAAAAGAATGAGGCTTGTCTTTTTCATAGATTGCTAAATTAAGTATTAATTTAACTTAAAACTAAATTCTTCATTTTTTAAACTACTTAATAATTCATTAGTTATGGCTACTTTTTTAGATCGGCTTGGAAGATTTATTTTTATTTTTTCCTCTTTTTCAATTACTGTAAAATGTAGATTTTTATCTCCTTTATGAGCATTTAAAATAGTTGTAATAGTATTTAGTTTATTAGGATTTACTTCATCTAAAGTTAATTCAATAGTCACTTTTTTAGATAATTTATTTAAGATATCTTGTAAAAGTTGAATCTCATTAAATTGTAATCTTACATCATCATTATAATAGTTTTTTCTTCCAGATATTTTGATATGTAAGAATGAGTTAGGAATTAAAAAGTGCTTGAACTTTAAATATTCTTCTCCAAAAATTCTAAATTCGTGAGCAGTGGTATAATCTTCCATAAAAAAGGAAGCCCAACCTTTACCATTTTTAGAAACTTTGTGCTCAACACTAGAGACAATTCCGCCAATAGCAACATCTTTATTTAAAAGTGCTTTTGGATCGTCAAAGTCTATTAATGCTGCATTACAAAAATTATCCAATTCATTTTTATAGTCATCCAATGGATGACCAGAAATATAGATACCAACAACTTCTTTTTCTTGTGATAATTTTTCCATGATTCCCCATTTTTCGCAATAAGGGATTGTTGGTTCATCAAATTGAACTTCAGAAGTTTCTCCAAATAAAGATACTTGAGATGAGTTTTTATTCTCTTGATATTTTGAGCCAAATCGCATGGCTTTTTCTAAAAATGTTTGCCCTTTTTCGTCTAAAGCGAAATATTGTGCCCTATGAGTATCTGTAAAACTATCAAACCCTCCAGCATACACTAAACCTTCAAAAGTTCTCTTGTTTGCAGCACGCAAATCTACACGTTTAGCAACATCAAAAATGGATTTGAAGTTTCCATTTTTCTTTCGCTCATTTATAATAGATGCAACTGCTCCTTCACCAACTCCTTTAATAGCACCCATTCCAAATCTAATCGCACCTTCTTTGTTTACTGCAAACTTGTAATAGGATTCATTTACATCAGGACCTAAAACTTCAATATTGGCACGCTTGCATTCTTCCATAAAGAAAGTGATTTGTTTAATATCGCGCATATTGTTTGATAAAACAGCGGCCATGTATTCTGCAGGATAATGTGCTTTTAAATATGCAGTTTGATATGCTATATAAGCGTAGCAAGTAGAGTGAGACTTGTTAAATGCATAGGCTGCAAATGCTTCCCAGTCTTTCCATATTTTTTCTAATATTTCCTCAGGATGTCCATTGTCTTTTCCACCATTCATGAACTTTGGTTTCAAAGTTTCTAATAAAGAAAATATCTTTTTACCCATGGCTTTACGCAAGAGATCGGCTTCACCTTTGGTAAAATTTGCTAATTTTTGAGAAAGCAACATAACTTGCTCTTGATAGACAGTAACACCATAGGTTTCCTTTAAATATTCTTCCATTTCTGGTAAGTCATATTCAATGGCTTCTTTACCATGCTTACGCATAATAAACAATGGAATGTATTCCATTGGTCCAGGACGATACAAAGCATTCATTGCAATTAAATCGGCAAAAGTTGTCGGCTTTAAATCCTTCATGTGCTTTTGCATTCCAGGAGATTCATATTGGAAAATACCTATCGTTTCTCCTCTTTGAAACAACTCGTAGGTCTTTTCATCTTCTAGTGAAAATTCGTCTGGTATTAAAGTAACTCCATGTAACGCTTTAACAATCTTAACGGTATCTTTAATTAGTGATAACGTTTTTAAACCTAAAAAGTCCATTTTTAATAACCCAGCACTTTCAACAACATTGTTATCAAACTGCGTCACGAACATGTCAGAATCTTTAGCTGTAGCTACTGGAATTAAATTAGTGATATCTTCAGGCGTGATAATTACTCCACAGGCATGAGTACCAGTATTTCTTACTGAGCCTTCAAGTGTTACTGCTTGGTTTATGGTTTTAGCGGCTAAATCTTCACCTTCTGATATTGATTGTAATTCACTTACATTTACTTTTTCATCAGTTCTTAATTCCGAAATTTTTGATTTACTTTTTTCATCTGTTCCAAAAATGTAATTCAACTTAGTATTAGGAATCAATTTTGCAATCCTATCTGCTTCGTGTAGCGGTAAATCTAGAACTCTTGCAGTATCTCTAATTGAAGATTTTGCGGCCATGGTACCATAAGTAATAATTTGTGCTACATTACTTGAACCGTATTTGTCTATTACAAAATCTATTACTTTCTGCCTTCCTTCGTCGTCAAAATCAATATCAATATCTGGTAAAGAAACACGATCTGGATTTAAGAAACGCTCAAAAAGCAAATCATATTTTATTGGATCTATATTTGTTATCCATAAACAATAGGCAACAACCGATCCTGCAGCAGAACCACGCCCTGGACCAACAGAAACTCCCATTTTCCTTGCTTCAGCAATTAAATCCCAAACGATTAAAAAATATCCTGGATATCCTGTTTTTTCTATAATTGAAAGTTCAAAATCTAAACGTTCAATGGTATTTTCATCAAGTTCACCATAGCGTTTTTTTGCACCTTCGTAAGTAAGATGTCTTAAATATGCATTTTCTCCTCTTACTCCTCCATCAATTGCATCTTCTGAATGAATAAACTCGGAAGGAATATCAAATTTTGGAAGCAATACTTCTCTTGCAAGTGGATATATTTCTATTTTATCAATTACTTCTTGAATATTAATAATTGCTTCAGGAATATGTTGAAAGAGCGCTTTCATTTCATCACTACTCTTGAAATAATATTCATGATTTGGGAGGCCATATCTGAATCCGCGTCCGCGACCTTTTGGCGTGTCAAATTTCTCCCCATCTTTTACACACAATAAGATATCATGAGGAGTTGCATCTTCTTTGTTTATATAGAAAATATCATTTGTAGCTACTAATTTAACTTTATGTTTCTTTGAAAATTTAACTAATGTTTCATTAATTATTTTTTCATTTTCTTGGTTGTGATTAGTAATTTCTAGATAAAAATCTTTACCAAAAGTTTTTTTCCACCATATCAATGCTTCTTCTGCTTGATTTTCGCCAATATTTAGAATTTTACTAGAAACTTCACCATAAACATTTCCGCTCAATACAATTACATCCTCTTTATATTGCTCAATTAATTGCTTGTCAATTCTTGGAACATAATAAAATCCTTTGGTGTGAGAAATTGAAGATAACTTTGCTAAATTATGATAACCATTTTTGTTTTTGGCCAACAAAACTATTTGGTATCCATTATCCTTCTGACTTTTATCTAAATGGTTTTCACAAACATTAAATTGACTTCCTAAAATAGGTGTAATTTTCTGTTGAGGTTCTTGCCCTTCTTCTAAAGTTGAATTGTGTTTTTCTACTGATTTGTTATGTGCTAATATTTCTTTAATAAAGTAAAAGGCACCCATCATATTTCCAGCATCAGTAAGTGCAACCGCAGGCATTTGATTTTCAATAGTAGCCTTAACTAAATCAGAAATACTTGCTGTAGATTGTAAAATAGAAAATTGCGAATGAGTATGTAAATGTGCAAAAGACGCCTTGGATAAGTTATCTAAATCTCCATCAGAAATAGTTGTTGAAGTTGTTTTTTCTTCTTTTTCTGTTGCCTTTTTTAATTTTAGACTTTCTTTTTTTAGATTGATGTGCTTTAAGCCAATCAATTGTATTTCACCCGGATTTTTAGCAGAAAAATTTTCAAAATAATCAGAAGATACATCTAATTCTTCTTTAGTGTAAACTCTTTTTCTGATTAATTCTAAAAAACAACGTGTTGTTGCTTCTACATCAGCTGTAGCATTATGCGCTTCATTAAAGGCAGTTCCGAATAAGTGCTCATGCAGTTCAGTTAAAGTTGGCAATTTAAATTTTCCACCTCTACCGCCTGGAAGCTGACAAAGTTGTGCCGTGGTTTCTGTACATGTATCTAGTTTTGGTAGCGTATTTAGATTGGTATCTATCTCCATTCTATGAAACTCGCAACCCATAATATTTAAATCAAAATCAACATTTTGACCAACAACAAACTTAGTTTTAGATAATGCAGTGTTGAATTTTTCTAATACTTCTGTTAGTTCAATTCCATTTTTATCGGCTAGTAGTGTAGAAATTCCATGAATTTGTTCAGCGTCATAAGGAATGTTAAAACCCTCAGGTTTTATTAAATAATCTTGACTTTCAATTACTTGTCCATATTCATTATGTAATTGCCAAGCTATTTGAATACACCTTGGCCAATTATCTGTATCAGTAATTGGAGCATTCCATCTTTTTGGTAACCCAGTAGTTTCAGTGTCAAAAATTAAGTACATGTAAATTTTTTATGAGGAAATAAAATTAATGAATATTTCTATTTTTAATGAAAAATGTTATGAACAAAAAAACCTCCAGATATGGAGGTTTGCAAAAATCATATTTGATATTTATTGATAAGTTAATTCAAACTCTCCATCTGTTATTGCATATTCAGTTGTTCCTACTAGAGGGCCAGCAATAAAGTCAAAAGTTGCAACAATATGTTTTGTGGTAGTATTATGAGATGAAATAGTTATAGTACCTGACTTTGCTCCATTTATATTTGTTGTTGAAATGTTATACATTCCTCTAATTTCGCCTAAAGATGTAAGATCGTAAGTTCCGGGAGTAATAGTAGAAGGTAAACTAAATCCTATACTTACTAAACTATTATTTACAGCACTAATGCCTATACTTGACATTCCAGCAAAATTTAGTACCGTTCCAGAGAAGTTGTCTTCAACAAATTCTACTCCATCTACTTTCGCAAAAAAAGTATTGTCGTTATTACCTCCTGTTACTAAATCATCAGTGTATGTTATATTTGTAAATTTACCATTTGTAAACTCTTGACTTTCTGTTTGAGGGTTTCCATTTGAGTCAATAATGTGGCTAACTCCAGTAAAATTAAATGTTCCTGAAAGTGTTTTATCATTAGTATTTATTTCACTTATAATGATTTCACCAGTTTCTGAAACAAAAGGCGTCGTGCTCCCATTTGATTGAAGGTAAACTGCACCATTTAAATTGCTGCCAGTAGTTCCTAAATCATAATTTCCAGTCGAATTACCACTTATACTTAAAATTACAGCCTCACCATTTGCTCCTCTAAATCCTGTGATATTTATTATTCCACCTACATTTGTTGCTGTTATTTGATCAGATATAAATGTTTGATTGTCAAAATCTACTTGAAAATTAGACTCGCTATTATTATTTGGATCCTCATCAGGAAATCCAGGGCCAATAACTGGATCTTGACAAGAGAATAAAAGGGTGATTGAAAGTAATGTAAAAAGTAGTTTTTTCATAGTTAAATGTTTTGTTTTTAATGTGAGCAAAAGTAGCGCTTTTTTATTAAAAGTAATTTCATAATTATTGGTTGGTAAGATTCTTTTATCTGGAAAAAACTTTGTACATTTGCACCCTTAATTAATAATCAAGGTCGAGAACCTTAAAATTTTAAATTTATGTCAGTAAAAATTAGATTACAAAGACACGGTAAAAAAGGGAAACCATTCTATTGGATAGTTGCTGCTGATGCACGTGCAAAGAGAGATGGTAAATTCTTAGAAAAATTAGGAACTTATAATCCAAATACAAATCCAGCAACAATTGATTTAGATGTTGATGGTTCAGTAAAATGGTTGCAAAATGGAGCACAACCTACAGATACAGCAAGAGCATTGTTGTCTTATAAAGGAGCTTTATTAAAGCATCATTTAGCGGGAGGTGTTCGTAAAGGAGCATTTTCTGAAGAAGAGGCTGAAAAGAAATTTCAAGCATGGTTGGATGAAAAAGCTGGATTGGTAACTGCAAAGGTTGATGGTTTAGCAAAAGCACAAGCTGATGCAAAAGCTGCTGCATTAGCTGCGGAAAAAGAAATAAATGAAAAGCGTAAAGCTGCTGTTGTTGAGGCTGAAGAGGCTTTAAAAGCTGAGGCTGCTGAAGCAGAAGCTGCTGCTGAAACAACTACTGAGGAAGTTGCTGAAGAGGCTACAGAAGCAGTAGAGGAAGCGACTTCGTCTGAAGAGGCTACAGAAGAAGCTGCAGAGTAGTTTTTAGACTTACGAGATGCGAAAAGAAGATTGTTTTTATCTTGGTAAAATCGTTCGTAAGCACAGTTTTAAAGGTGAAGTGGTTATCAAATTAGATACCGATGAACCTGAATTATATCAAAATATGGAATCAGTATTTGTATTACATGGTACAAATCTGATTCCTTTTTTTATTGAAAAAAGTTTACTTCAAAAAGGAAATCAACTACGAACAAAATTTGAAGGTGTAGATACTGAAATAGATGCTGATAGTATTTTAAAATCTGGAGTGTATCTACCACTTACTTTATTGCCAAAATTGACTGGAGATCAGTTTTATTATCATGAAATTATTGATTTCATTATGGTCGATACTAATTATGGTGAAGTTGGAAAAATAACTGGAGTTAATGAATCTTCTGCTCAGCCACTGTTTGAGGTTAATAAAAATGGAGTTGAGATATTCATTCCTATGATTGATGATTTTATTGCCAAAATTGACCGAAAAAACAAACAAGTACTTGTTGAGACTCCTGAAGGTTTGATTGATTTATATCTTTAATAAATGCAGCCTTTTAAATTCAAACAATTTACGGTAGGGCATGATAAATGCGCAATGAAAATTGGTACTGATGCGGTTTTACTAGGCGCTTGGACTGATTGTGAAAGTGCTAACTCCATTTTAGATATTGGAACCGGAACTGGTGTAATTGCTTTGCAATTAGCACAACGAAGTGATGCTGAATTGATAGATGCTATTGAAATAGAAGATAGCGCTTATGAGCAAGCAGTCGAGAACTTTGAGCAATCAACTTGGGGAGATAGATTGTTTTGTTACCATGCTTCAATACAAGAATTTGTTAAAGAAATGGATGAAGAGTATGATTTAATAGTTTCAAATCCACCATTTTATACTTCCTCGTTTAAAGAAGGAACAATAAGTGAAAGTCGTTCAAAGGCCAGACATTCACAATTTTTAACTTTTGAAGAATTAATTATTTCTACAATTAGTTTGTTATCTAAAACTGGAAGTTGTGCATTTGTGATTCCTTATGAAGAAGAAATTACTTTTATTGAGTTGGCTAGACAATACAAATTATATATCAATAGAATAACAAGAGTTAAAGGGACTCCTGAAGTTGAAATTAAAAGAAGTTTATTACAATTTTCTTTTACTCCAAAAGATGTTATTTCTGATGAGTTGATTATGGAAATTCAAAGGCATCAATACACAGAAAAATATAAAAATTTAGTTAAAGATTTTTATTTAAAAATGTAAGTTGTTAACTACCTACATTCTCTGGATTATAACCTTCATATTTCACTTCTTTCTCAGTAAAAATAACACCATATTCTTCCAATTCTTTTAAAATTGGATTGTAAATATCTTTATTTATAGGCATTAAAACACCGGTACTTTTGATTTCTCCATTCAATATTTTTAAAGCTGCAATTGCTACAGGAAGCCCAACAGTTTTTGCCATAGCTGTATATGTTTGATCATCACCAAGAACAACCATTTGAGACTCAATTTGATGTTTTTGTCCATTTAATTGATAACCAAATTTGTGATGCATTACAATCATATCTTTGTCATCTTCTTCAAGCGTCCAACTATCCATCAATATTTTTTGGAGTATTTGTGCAGGAGTAGCATCTTTTAAACCGACTTTTTTATCGGCATTGAATAAATCAAGTTCCATCAGCTTATCCCAAATCACATCGTCTTGATCAATTTTTAGATAATGGCGCAATTTTAATTCTACCGAATCATTTGGGTTATAAGCCAAAAAAGAATTGATAAAATCACGGTAACTCATATTTTCTGAGTTTTCCATAATATAACTATCATCTGTCATTCCTAATTGAACAAATATATTCCAAGCTCTTGAAAATCCGACTCTTCTAATGGTTCCTCTATATAATGTAGGAATATCATCTAAGCCGTAAACACTACGATATTTTAAAGAATCTCTATTGGCATAGCCTTCAAACTTCCCGAAACCATCAATATTTAAAAACTCAGTTCTTCTGAATAATTTTTGATAAGGGATATATTTATAAGTGCCTTCTTGGATAAATTTTGCGGTTCCTCCTTGACCTGCAATAACAACATTTCTTGGGTTCCAAGTAAATTTATAATTCCAAAGATTATTATCACTTTCAGGAGCAACTAATCCGCCAGTAAATGATTCGAATAACAACATTTTTCCTCCTTCATCGTGAATTCTATCAATCACCTGCATAGCACTCATATGGTCGATACCTGGATCTACACCTATTTCGTTCATAAATGTTAATCCTTTGGCCTTTACATCTGCATCTAAGGTTTTCATTTCTTTAGAAATGTAAGATGCTGTCACCATATTCTTGCCAAATTCTACACAATCTTTTGCAACTTCTATATGAAATCTTGCAGGAAGCATTGATATAACAATTTCAGCTTCTTGAACTACTTTTCTTCTTTCAGTTTCATTAAATACATCTAATGAAATTGCTATTGCATTAGGATGATTGTTGATTTTTTCTTCGGCAGTTTTTTTATTTACATCTCCAACGGTTACGTGTAAATTTTCACTTGAAGATTTATCTAATAAATATTTGATTAATGATGATGAAGATCTTCCAGCACCAATCACAAGGATATTTCTCATTTTTTAATTTTGTTTAATATAACTTTGGCTTTTAGCGCATCGAAAGAGCGAATTTGAAGTCGATACTCTTGAGTAAAACCAATTGTGTACATGTTTTGATCGGCAATAAAACTTTGAATTCCCTCACTTTCCAACTTTCCTTTGATGATTTCAAGTTCATATAAGTTGGCTGAAGAATAAACAGTGATAAGTTTATTTGATGCATTTTTCATGGTCGAAATTTAAGTCATATTTTTGCATTAAACAAAATAAAACAATGAAGAATAGAAATTTAGTTGTCACTTCAATTTTAGGTGCAATTACAGTTATTTTAGGTGCTTTTGGAGCACATATGTTAAAAGAAAAACTAGGTGTAGAAGAATTTAAAAACTTTGAGACAGCCGTTAAATATCAAATGTATCATGTTATTGTATTGCTTGCTGTTAATGCAACTAATTTGTTAACTGTAAAAGTTAAAAATACAGTAAGTATATTATTCTTTTTAGGAATTTTATTCTTTTCAGGATCGTTATATTTAATTACAGTTTTTGGAGTAGATCCTAAAAGCATTTGGTTTGTAACCCCTTTAGGAGGATTATTGTTTATTCTTGGTTGGTTATTAATGACATTTTCTTTTTGGAAAAGTAAATAGGATTACTTTTTTATAAAAAAACATTAAATCAACAATTGTCTTTAAAAATAAAGTTTAAATTTGTCGCGCTAATAACATCAAAAATAAAAAACTATGATGAGCCAGAATACAAGTACGAAATCGATTTCGTTAAATAATTATGGTATTAAAAATGCAACTGTTAACTACAACTTGTCCCCAGAAAAATTACACCAAACATGTATCGATAAAAATATAGGGAAAGAGGCCGACTCAGGTGCTCTTGCTATTAATACAGGTGAATTTACAGGACGTTCACCAATGGATAGATTTATTGTTAAAGACGATATTACCAAAGATAAAGTTTGGTGGGGAAATATTAATCTTCCTTTTGATTCCGATAAGTTTGATAAACTGTATGATAAAGTTGTTGATTATCTTTCAGGAAAAGAAATATATGTAAGAGATAGTTATGCTTGTGCAGATGAAAACTACAAATTAAATATAAGAGTAATAAATGAGTATCCTTGGAGTAATATGTTTGCTTATAACATGTTTTTACGTCCAACAGAGCAAGAATTAGAAACTTTTTCTCCGGAATGGACTGTGGTAAACGCTCCAGGTTTTATGGCTGATGCTGAAGTTGATGGAACACGTCAACATAATTTTGCAATATTGAATTTTGAGAAGAAAATTGCTTTGATTGGAGGTACTGGCTATACAGGTGAAATTAAAAAAGGAATTTTTTCTGCTTTGAATTTTATTCTTCCTGTATTTAAAGAAACGTTACCTATGCATTGTTCTGCTAATGTAGGTAAAGATGGTGATACTTCAATTTTCTTTGGACTTTCGGGAACTGGAAAGACAACTTTGTCTACTGATCCTAATAGAAGTTTGATTGGTGATGATGAACATGGTTGGACCAAAGAAAATACAGTCTTTAATTTTGAAGGTGGTTGCTATGCAAAAGTAATTAATCTTTCAAAAGAACAAGAGCCTGAAATTTATGACGCAATTAAAAAAGGAGCAATTCTTGAAAATGTGATTATGGATGAAAATGGAACTGTTGATTTTGAAGATACCTCTATAACTCAAAATACGCGAGTAAGTTATCCAATTTATCATATTGAAAATATTAAAAAACCATCAATAGGTAAAAATCCTAAGAATATATTTTTCTTGACTGCTGATGCTTTTGGAGTATTGCCTCCAATTTCAAAACTGACTCCTGGTCAAGCAGCTTATCACTTTATTTCTGGTTATACTGCAAAAGTTGCAGGAACTGAAGCAGGAGTTACAGAGCCTCAACCAAGTTTTTCCGCTTGTTTTGGAGCACCTTTTATGCCTTTACACCCAACAAAATATGCTGAAATGTTAAGTGCTAAAATGAAAGATACAGGTGTGAATGTTTGGTTGGTTAATACTGGTTGGACTGGTGGTCCTTATGGTGTTGGATCAAGAATGAAATTGAAATATACGCGCGCAATGATTTCTGCTGCAATGAATGGAAGCCTTGAAGATGCAAATAAGGATAATTATCATGTTCATTCTATGTTTGGATTGGCGCAACCAAGAACTTGTCCTAATGTTCCTGATGAAATATTGAGTCCAAGAAAATCTTGGAATAATGATAAAGGCTATTATGAAACGGCTAAAAAATTAGTAAATTCTTTTAAAGAAAATTTCAAACAATTTGAAGAATTTGCAAATGAAGAAATTATGGCAGGAGCACCGCCATCAGCTAATTAAATATTTTTATAAGCCGAATTTTACTCGGCTTTTTTATTTTCTATAATCTAATACCGTATTGTCGTCTTATATATTGAAAGTAATTATAAAGTTTATAATTGACTTCCAATCCATAATCTACATGTTGGTCATAATCGATAATACTTGCATAAAAATCTCCGTATTGTATAGGGTTTTGCGCTCTATAATTCCATTGAGATACGTAAAATATGTTTTTATTCTCTAGAAAACTTTGTGTATAGTAATTTTCAGGTCTAGCAATTGTTTTTAAATAAATATTAAAACCAGGATCATAAATAATAATTTGGTATTCTAGACTGTCATTTTCTATCACTACTGCATCTTCCAAATTATTTTGTGAAGATATTTTATTCATCTTCTTAGGTGTTCCACAACTTACAACTAAGAAAATAATCACTAAAATTGATAATAAATGTTTCATTTTAATAGAGTTATATCAAAAAAATGCTCAATAACTGTTCCAAATTTATGTATTTTTGAGGAAATAGATATTTATAATGAATATAGTTCGCTGTAGTTGGGTTGGAGAAGACCCTTTATATATTCAATATCATGATGAAGAATGGGGAGTTCCTTTATATGATGAACAAAAATTGTTTGAATTCTTGATTTTAGAAACTTTTCAAGCTGGTTTGAGTTGGATTACTGTTTTGCGAAAGAGAGAAAATTTTAGAAAGGCATTTGATAATTTTGACTATCATAAAATTTCTAAATACGATGAGCAAAAGTTTAATGAATTATTAAATAATGTCGGAATAATTCGTAATAAATTGAAGATTAAAGCTACCATAAGTAATGCAATTGCTTTTATGAAAGTTCAAGAAGAGTTTGGTACGTTTTCAAAATATATATGGAGTTTTGTTAATGGAAAGCCAATTAAAAATAAATGGAAGTTAAATAGGGATGTTCCTGCAAATACAGAACTGTCAGATATTATTTCGAAAGACTTAAAAAAAAGAGGGTTTAAGTTTGTTGGAACTACCGTAGTTTATGCGCATATGCAGGCTACTGGAATGGTTAATGATCATACCACAAATTGTTTCAGATATAGTCAAGTGTGACCTTTAATGCATTGAAAATGTAATTAATGTAAAAAGTGCTATTACTGCTAAAATTGCTATAATAACCTTGTAGGTGTTTTTGAAATGTATTTTGTGTAATTTTATATCTTTTCTGTAACTCCAAAATATTAAAATTGCAAATGCAATAATAAAAAAGAGCGCAAAAATTTTCTGTCCAGAAGTAAACATATTGACGTATATTTATGGTTTCAAAAATAAACTATTTGTAGATTACTACTGCCTATAATGAGTAAAAATGCTATAATTTTTGGTGCAAGTTCTGGAATTGGTAAAGAATTGGCGAGACTATTAGTTAATGAAGGTTATAAAGTCTTAATTACTGGCAGACGAATTGAGTTATTGAAACAAATTCAAAAAGAAAATCCTGAAGATTATTTTATTCAACAGCATGATGTTGATGATGTTAATGCTACAAAGAATTTATTTGATTTAATACCTACTATGTTTCAAAAAGTTGATTTAATTGTTCATAATGCAGGTATTGGAAAAGAGAATTATGCTTTAAACTGGGAAGATGACTATCCAACTATCCAAACTAATGTTGTTGGTGCAACAAGAATATACCAATTGTCGTATAATTTTTTTAAGAATCAAGGATATGGGCATTTAGTTGGGATTTCTTCAATTGCATCTCTTAGAGGAAATAGACACGTTCCTGCATATCACGCATCTAAAGCTTATCAAACTAATTATCTGGAGTCGCTATGGATGAAAGCTAAGCGAACTAAGAAAGCTAATATAAATATTACAAATATATTGCCAGGATATGTTGATACGGATATTATTACAGGAGAAACATTTTGGATGGCATCAGTTGAGAAAGCAACAAAACAAATATTAAAAGCAATAAAGAGCAAAAAAAGAAAAGCATACATTACTAAACGTTGGTTAATAATAGCAATTGTTTTAAAAATTGTACCAGCAAGAATATTAACAAAATACTTTTAATTATATAATGAAAAACAAAATTAAAGCAGTTACTGCCTTTCATGAGGCTTTTAAATTGGGATTAAAACATGAACCCACCGCTAATCTTGGTGAAGCGAAGAATAAATTAAGATTCAATTTAATGGCTGAAGAAAATGAAGAATACTATGAAGCTGCTCAGAATGACGATTTGATTGAAGTTGCTGATGCTCTTGGCGATATGCTGTATATTTTATGCGGAACAATTATTGAACACGGAATGCAATATAAAATTGAAGAAGTGTTTGATGAAATACAACGAAGTAATATGAGTAAGTTGGGTGAAGATGGAAAGCCTATTTATCGTGAAGATGGTAAAGTTTTAAAAGGGCCTAATTATTTTAAGCCCAAAATTAAAGAAATATTAGAAAAATAAAAAAAGAGCCAATAGGCGCTTTTTTTATTTTTGTACTTTATAACTCCAGCCAAACTTATCTTCGGCTCTTCCGTATTGAATATCTGTTATTCTTTTTTTCAACCTAGCAGCAAATGAATTTTCTATATTAGGTAAATCATAATCTTGCCCTCTATGACCAAAACCTGCAATTGGTGAAATTACAGCAGCAGTTCCGGCACCAAATAATTCTTTTAAATTACCTTTTTTAGAAGCTTCAACAAGTTCACTAACTTTAATCTTTCGCACTTCTACTTTAATTCCTTCATCTTTAGCAATATCAATAATACTTTTACGTGTTATTCCGTCTAATATTCTATCGCTAGTTGGTCCAGTAAGTAATGTATCTCCAATTCTAACAAAAATATTCATTGCGCCAGCCTCTTCAATATATTCATGAGTATTATCATCAGTCCAAATAACTTGCTGATATCCTTTTTCTTTTGCAAGTTGAGTTGGATAAAATTGTCCAGCATAATTCCCGCCTGCTTTTGCATAACCTACGCCACCATTAGCCGATCGAGAATATTTTTCTTCAATCAACACTTTTACTTCACCCCCAAAATATGCTCCTGAAGGAGATGTTGCAATTACAATTTTATACTCATCAGATGGTGAAGCATGAAAGCCATTACCAGTAGCAAGCATAAATGGTCTAATATAAAGTGAACTTCCTTCTGATGTTGGAATCCAATTTTCATCGACTCTTAAAAGAGTTTCTAAACCTTCCATAAAAAGTTCTTCAGGAAATTCAGGAATCGCTAATCTTTTAGCAGAAATATTTAAGCGTTTAATATTTTCTAAAGGTCTAAATAACAAAATTTTACCATCTTCATCTTTATAAGCCTTCATGCCTTCAAAAATAGATTGACCATAATGAAAAATCTTAGCAGAAGGTGATAAACTAATGTTTTGAAAAGGAGTAATTTCTGATTGTTGCCATTTACCGTTTTTATAATCACATACAAACATGTGGTCAGAAAACTGTTGACCAAAACCTAAATTGTTAAAATCTACCTCGTTTATTCTTGATTTCGCAATTTTATTTATGATAATATTTTTTGTTTCTACATTCATAAGGGTTGCAGCTTAAACTTTTTGCAAAGATACGTAATTGTATTGACTATTTATTTAAACAGTCTTCTTTTATTTACTGATAATAAAATGTAACTTTGTTAGCTAATTTAAATAAAATAGTGATGAAAAATATTGGAATTATTATAGTATTGTTAGTTGTTTTTTCTGCCTGTAAGAAAGAAGAGAAAATTGCCTATAAATCATTTGGTAAAAAAATAGAAGCTTCTAACTTTATTTCTAAAGAAGAAATGAAAAAAAAGTTTGAAAGCATGGAAGTAGGAGATACAATTGATGTAAAGTTTGCATCTAATATTAATAGTGTTTGTAAAGCAAAAGGTTGCTGGATGAAATTGGATTTAGGTGACGAAAAGGAATCAATGGTTAAATTTAAAGATTACGGTTTTTTTGTTCCTTTAAATTCTGATAAAATGGATGTTATAGTAAATGGAAAGGCTTATGTCACTGAAATATCTGTAGAAGAATTGCAACATTATGCTAAAGATGCAGGGAAATCTGAAGAGGAGATTGCTGAAATTACTGAGCCAAAATATACCTATGCTTTTCTTGCTGATGGTGTTTTATTAAATGATGAAAATGCAAAGAATGAATAAATTTTTCTTGTTTTTTTTACTATTGATTTTTATATCATGTAATTCTAAAATTTCAAAAAAAGAAAATTCTGAAAAAAAAGAAGAATTGGTAATGTATTCTGCTTCAGAATTGGCTTTATTAATGGAAGAAATGTATCAATACAACGATTCTATTAAAAAATTAATTGAAAATGGAATACTTCCAACTCAAGAATTCCCTGATAAGTTTCTTAAAATTCATACTGCAGAAATGACCAATACTTTTGAAAGAAATAGAGTATTTGAAACATTTGCAGCAAGTTTTTTGGAACACGAAAAGTCAATAAGTAATTCAACTTTAGAAAACGTCAAAACTAACTTTAATAATGCTATTAATACTTGTATTGCTTGCCATCAAACTTCTTGTACAGGACCGATACCAAGAATTGAAAAATTATTAATTAAGTAAGTTGGAACGAAAAGTTATTATAACTTCTGATGGTTCTACAACTATTCACTTAACTGAATGGAATGAGCAATATCATTCTACTCATGGTGCTATTCAAGAGGCTTATCATGTGTTTATAAAGAGCGGTTTGGCTTTGTTCGAAAATCAAAGTATTTCTATTCTAGAAATAGGTTTTGGGACTGGTTTAAATTGTTTGATAACTTATTTTGAATCTCAAAAGTTAAACCTAGATGTTGATTATGTTGGAGTTGAAGCTTATCCAGTCCTTAAAAATGAGTTAGAGCAATTAAATTATGTAGAGCAATTAAATTTTGATAATGGTAGTGAAATTTTTGAGAGAATTCATTCTGAAAAATGGGAGCAAAGTTGTGAAGTAAATTCTCACTTTGTTTTAACTAAAAGAAAACAATTTTTTCAAGATATTAAAGATAATAGTATTTATAATTTGATATATTTTGATGCATTTGGCGCAAGAGTTCAACCAGAATTATGGACAATTAAGATATTAAAAAAAATGTATACATCTTTAAAAAAAGATGGTGTTTTAGTTACCTATTCTGCTAAGGGTAGTGTGAGAAGAACATTAATTGAGGTTGGTTTTAAAGTTGAAAAACTTCAAGGCCCTCCTGGGAAAAGAGAAATGTTAAGGGCAATAAAACAATAATTATATATGGAATTTAATAGAATAAAAAAAAGAAGAAAACCTAACAAAAGTAGATTAATAATACTATTAATTTTATTGTTAGGTATTCTTTACTTTTGGCTAAATGCCGAAAGTTTAATGAAAAACTGGTTCTAATTTATAGCAATTTTTTTCATTATTCTTAATGCTTCTACGTATACCCAAACAAGGGTAACTAATAGTCCCCAAGTTGCAACCCATTCCATGTATCTAGGAACGTGGTTTTTCTTTCTTTCAATAAAATCAAAATCTAATAGTAGTGTAAATGCAGCAACTCCTGCTGCCAATGTATTAAATGCTATAGACAAATATGATGAATTACTATCTATTGAAGAAAATGGGAGTTCAATATTGAAAGTGTTTAATAACCAACTTATTGCATAAATAGTCATGATTATAGCAATTGCTACTATCAATACGCTTCTAAAGCGTTCTGTGACTTTTACAATTTTGGATTTGTATAAAAATAACATTGCAAAAAATGTAGTTATTGTCACTCCAATCGCTTGAATTGGCATACCTTGAAATTTACTTTCGGTATAAATAGAAATACTTCCTAAAAATAAACCTAAAGAAAGCGAATATAAAGGAACTAAGATTGCTGCTAGTCTATGAATAAAGGCAGTTAATAAACTAAAGAATATAGATCCAACTAAACCTAAATACATAATCGAATTTAAGTTGTAACCTTTGATTTGAAGTGTTTGTGTGAACCATGCAGTAATTGCTACTAAAAAAAGGCAAAAGAAAGACTTTAAAATAATTCCGTTAACAGTCATCTTATTAGATGATGAAGAATAGCCTTTCCAAACATCTCTGCTAAATGCAGGGTTAGAGGTTTTGTACGAATAAAGAGCCATAATGTGGGGTTTGTGGGGTTGACTTTGGTTCAAATATAGGCTTAATTTTAAAAAATGCAAATCATTTTGAAAAAAAATTACCGTTTGTTACTAAAAACTAACCATTTAGGCAATAATTCACGTCATATATTAGCAAGGCGGATCAAAAATTGATTAATTCTGTTTAAGTAAGAAAACTATGATAATTAAGGAAATTAATATTGCCCCTGAAATAAAATAAACTAACTGTTCTCTTTTATTTCTCTTTTTTTCTAAGTTTTTTAAGTATATCTCTCTTTCTTGTTGAATTGGAAGTTGGTATTTATTGATAAAATTATCTTCAAATAACTTAATTGCTTTTTCATAGTTATTGTAAGTTACTCCTTCAATTGCCTTAAATTTAAATTTAAAATTTGAGAACTCTTCAAAATCTGATGGCTTGTTGTTGTTTTTATTTATCCCGACTTTGTCAAAAAAATAGAGTGGTGTAATATCCCATTCACATTCAAGTTCTGTATTTATTTTTAGTTTCTCAAGTATTGCATCAATATTATTTTTAATATTACCAAAATTGATGTTTGATAAATCATAGTTGTCATTGATAAAATCATTTATAGCTTTAGGGAAAATTTTATAGGTAGTATGTGCTTTCATTCTAGTTGGTTAGTTTATAATGCGAAAATACTAAATATGCAAAGAATTTAAAATCGAATTGCAAGTTTTTTCATAAGCCGTAGTACTTCAACATATAACCAAATTAGCGTAATTAGTAAGCCCCAAGTTGCTACCCATTCCATATATTTAGGGGCTATATTGACTTTTCGTTCAATAAAATCAAAATCTAATAATAAGGCAAGTGATGCAACACAAGCGGCAATAATATTAAATCCAATCGCAAACCATGAAGTTCCATGAATAAAAGGAACAAAAATCCCAAAAAAACTTAAAATCCATGTAATTAGATATATAATCATTATTGTAACTGTAGCAGAGATAATTACACTACGAAATTGTTTTGTTACTACAATTACCCTTATTCTATATAGAATTAACATTACAAAAAATGTGATTATAGTGACAGTAACGGCACGCATAGGCATTCCTTCAAACTGTTTTTCGGCATAAGCAGAAATACCTCCGAGAAAAAACCCTTTGGCAAAAGAGTATAATGGGGCAGTAAATTTCGCCCAAGTATGCTTATAAGAAGTCAAAATACTTAAAACGATTGATGCCAATAATCCTAATGACGTGTACCATTTTACATTTACCCCTTGATGAACTAAATTCCAAACATACCAAGTAGATAATCCGACTAGAATTAAGCAAAAGAATGTTTTTAATATTATTCCATTTAAGGTCATCATATCATTCTCTTTTTGTTGATTATTCCAAATGTAATTTGTAAATGCTGGGTTGGATGTTTGGTTTAGAATTGACATTTTTTTGATTTATATTCGTAAATATACTGAAAAATTACGCTTTAAACGTTCTGCTTTTCCATTCAAAACTTTTATTGAAAAAGGAATAAAAAAAGACAAAAACGATAAAAAAAGGATATATAATGGATGTTATTGGATAAATAAATATGTTTTTTAATTGATTAGTAAAAATCAATGTTTTGAATATTAGTATAAAGTCAATCATAAATTTAAATGCCAAAAATAGTAATGTAATGCTCCAAATATATAAGTTTAATAAACTTGAAAGTAATAAAATTGCAAGACTAAAATTGGTAAGGAATACTAAAACTCCAACAAGTTTGCTAAACGAATTTTTGTAGTATTTACTTTTTGATGCCCAACGAATTCTTTGAAAAATAAGTTTTTTTAAAGTTGTTTCAGGTTTTGTATGAACTAAACCTTTCATTGATTTTAAATAATGAATTTGACTTGGAAATTTTGAAATCATTTTTTGTAATAAAAAAATATCATCGCCACTAGAAATATTATTATTTCCTTCAAATCCATTTACTGCTAAAAATGCTTTTTTTGAATAGCATAAGTTTGCGCCATTACATAAAAAGGGTTTTTCAATTCCAAAGCCCCCTATGGTACTTCCAATCAAACTTATAAAGTCTAATAATTGAAGTTTTTGTAAAAAAGTGTTGTCAATTTTATAAGTTACAGGACCACAAATCATTTTAGAATTATTGATTTCAATAAAATCATCAAATAATTTTAGCCAATTTTTCGGTACAATACAATCAGCATCTGTAGTTACAATCCAATTGTGTTTTGAAACCGAAATTGCTGTTTCTATAGCGTCTTTTTTTGGAGATTGTGATTTCCTTTTATTTGAAATAATTTTATAATTAATAACAGTGTCGTGCAAATTGTTGTTAATTATTTCGATAGAATTATCTGTAGATTCATCGTCAATAAATATAATTTCAAATAGACTAGTTGGATAACTTAAACTAGTTAAACTTTTTAATAGGTTTGATAAATTACTACTTTCATTTCTGAAAGGAATAACAATAGAAAAGGTATTTACTACATTTTTTCTGTCACTTTTGAAAATTTTGATTTTGTCAAAACCAACAATAAGTGTAGAAATTAAAACCACATAATTTAAAATAATAAACCCCAAAATATATATCATTATCTTTTTACAGGTTTAAACGTTATAACAAATAAAATTCCAATTATAGCAGGCAACGCAAAATTTAAAATCCACATTAAAGTTGTAATAGTAATTATTGTTATTTCAGGAATATTTAAAAAAGAAAATATATAAATTGAAACAGAGCCTTTTATTGCCCAATCAAATAAAGTTATTGTTGGAATAAAAGATGCAATAAAATACATTGAGAAAATTAGTAACATTAATGATTCATAGTCAATTTCAGCACCAAATAATATTAGTAAAAAATAAAACTGGTGTGAAAATAATAAGTATCTGATAACAGAGGATATAAAAATCTTTAAATGAAATGAAAGTGTAAACTTTTTAATATAATCAACTAATTTTTCAAAATCAAAAAAGTAAAGCAATTTCCGATTTTTATTGGTTATAAAAAGTAATAAAATAAACCCGATAAAATAACCTAACCCTCTAACTTTATATAGATCTATTTCAATATCATAATTATCAATAAAATAGATTACTCCAAAAACACCAAATAATATTGTCACTAATAGTTGGTATAAATTTCCTGTCAAATTTAATAATACTATCTTTTTTTTGTTACCTGGAAAGTAAAGTGCTTTTCCTCCATATTCACCAATCCTGTAAGGTGTTAATAAAGATACAGTATGAGATGCTAAACTTTGTTTTGTAGCCTCATAAAATGAAGTAAATTTGATTGAATTAGCAAGTGTTTTCCATTTGAAGATTTCAAAAAACCAATTTAATACAGTAAATAATAGTAAAATTGGAATTATCCAAGTTTTTTTAAAAAGTATATTGCCTAACTGATTAGAAAATTCATTAAAACTTAAGGAACCATTTTGAGTTATTTTATGGTAAATAAAATATAATGAACCACCAATTATACTAAGTTTAATTAGAAAAAATAAAAACGACTTGTATTTTGGGTTTAGGTTGTTGTACATTTACAACAAAGAAACAAAATATTGTCTACAGAAAAAATCATATTAGGAATTGATCCCGGAACCACCATTATGGGTTTTGGCTTAATAAAAGTTGTCAATAAAAAAATGGAATTTATGTTGATGAATGAATTGGCATTGAAAAAGTATGACGACCATTTTGTAAAATTGAGATGTATTTTTGAAAGAACTATTCAATTAATCGACACTTATCATCCAGATGAGATAGCCATTGAAGCCCCTTTTTTTGGTAAAAATGTACAATCAATGTTGAAGTTAGGAAGGGCGCAAGGAGTTGCTATTGCTGCAGGATTATCAAGACAAGTACCAATTACAGAATATGCACCAAAAAAAATAAAAATGGCAATTACCGGAAATGGTAATGCAAGTAAAGAGCAAGTTGCTGGAATGCTTCAAAATACGTTGAAATTAAAATCGTTGCCTAAAAATTTAGATGCAACTGATGGGTTGGCTGCAGCAGTATGCCATTTTTATAATAGCGGTAAAGTCACTGCTGGGAAAAGTTATACAGGTTGGAGTGCTTTTGTTAAGCAAAACCCTAATAAAGTGAGTTGAAATGAGTGATTCTTTAAATATTTGTAAAAATTGCGAACAACCGGTCAATGTTAACTACTGTGAAAATTGTGGTCAACGCACATCAATTCATAAAGTAACCTTTAAAGAGACTTTTCAAGATTTTGTTGATACTGTATTTTCAGTAAATGCACCATTGTTCCTTACTTTGAAAATGTTGGTTGTAAATCCTGGAAAATTGTTCAGGGAATACCTAAGCGGTAAAAGAAAAAAATATTACAAACCAGTTGCTTTCTTAATATTAACTACCATAGTTTTTGTTTTATTGAAAACAATATCAAATTTTGACCCAATGGAAGGCTTTGTTGCTGCAGGAGGAGGGAGCCAAGAAACAATGAATTTATTAGTTGAGTCGGGAAGATACTTTTCTAAAAATGGGAATAATATTGTTTTTATTTTTGTATTTACACTTTCAATAGCACTTAAACTTTTTTTTTCAAAACGATATTTTTGGTCAGAATATATTGCAATTTCGTTTTATATAATTGGGTTTTATACTATAATAACCTCTGTTTTAATTTTTTATTTAAAATTTGTTAATCCTGAGTTAAGGATGATTCCTTTAGCAATATTATTGTTGTATATACTTTATGCACTTACCTCATTATTTAAATCTAGAAATATATGGTTAATTATTAAACTATTATTTGCTTATATGACTTCCGTAATATTATATATACTATTAGGCTTTGGCTTATCTTTCCTTATTGTTTGGTTAAAAACTCTTTAGTTGGCAGGAATTTACCTACATATTCCTTTTTGTAAACAAGCATGTCATTATTGTGATTTTCATTTTTCTACTTCATTAAAAAGAAAATCAGAGATGATTCTGGCCATTGCTGACGAACTGATTTTGCGAAAAGAGGAAATCACAGAAACGGTCGAAACAATTTATTTTGGAGGAGGTACACCTAGTTTGTTGAGTATTAATGAAATTCAATTTTTACTTGATGTTATTCAACAAAATTTTGAAGTTGTTGATAATCCAGAAATAACTTTAGAAGCCAATCCTGATGATTTAAGTAATGAAAAAATACTTGAGCTTTCTGAAAGTCCGATTAATAGATTAAGTGTCGGAATTCAATCTTTTTTTGATGAAGATTTACAATATATGAATCGTTCTCATAATGCTGAAGAATCAAAAAAGTGCCTCTCAGTGGCGAGTCGCTACTTTGATAATATTACGATTGATTTGATTTACGGAGTGCTGAATATGAGTATTGAAAAATGGAAAGAAAATTTGCAAATTGCTTTTGATTTTGGAGTCAATCATATTTCTAGTTATGCGTTGACAGTTGAGCCAAAAACAGCGCTAGATGCATTTATAAAAAATGGGAAATATTCACCTTTGGATGAACAATTAGCGAAAGAACATTTTGATATTTTGGTTGAAGATACTATGCTAAATGAATTTATTCAATATGAAATTTCGAATTTTGGAAAACCAGATTTTTTCTCGAAGCACAATACAAGTTATTGGCAAGGAAAACCGTATTTAGGTGTTGGACCATCAGCACATTCTTTTAATGGTAAAGAACGAAGTTGGAACGTTTCAAATAATGCTAAATATATAAAGTCGATTCAAAGTGAAATTTTGCCTAAAAAAGTTGAGGTGCTTACTCTAAATGATCAATTCAATGAATATATTATGACAGGATTAAGAACGATTTGGGGTGTTTCATTAAATAAAATTGAACAAGAGTTTGGAGAAAAGTATTTGACTCATTTACTGGCTTCTTCTCGGAAGTTTGTCAAGCAAGAATTACTTGAATTAGTTGTTGATTCAAATGGAGCGAAGAAACTTAAAACAGCTGAAAAAGGGAAATTTCTTGCTGACGGAATTGCATCTGAATTGTTTATGGTTGATTAAAAATGATTATTTTTAAAAAATGAAAGTTAAAATCAAACTATACAATAAAAAATATAGAATAAACCTCTCAAAGCCAATTGATATTTCTTTAACATTATCTTCTTCAAAAAGTAATGTGAATGCATGGTATTTAGATGCGCCTAAAATTGAGCCAGTAATAAATGATGGTTTTATTGGTAGTGTGGAGAAAGGCTCACCAGTTAATTTTAATAATGTTCAATTTAACCCTCATGCTCACGGAACGCATACAGAATCTATAGGACATATAACTAAAGAGTTTCATAGCGTAAATGATAGTTTTGATAAATTCTTTTTTATAGCCCAACTCATTTCAATAACTCCTGAAATTCAAAGTGATGGAGATAGTGTTGTCACTAAAAATCAAGTAGAAAAGGCTATTCAAAATGATAATATCGAAGCTTTAGTTATTAGAACATTACCTAATGATAAATCAAAAAGAACAAGTCAGTATTCAAATACCAATCCACCTTATTTGTCTGAGGAGGCAGCAAATTATATTCGAAAAATTGGAGTGAAACACTTGTTGGTTGATTTGCCGTCGGTTGATAAAGAAAAGGATGCTGGAAAATTGTTGGCTCATAAAGCATTTTGGAATTATGATGGTAAACAAAGATTGGATGCTACAATTACAGAGTTTGTATATGTAAAAAATAAAGTAAAAGATGGAGAATATTTGTTGAATTTGCAGGTTGCATCATTTAATAATGATGCGTCGCCAAGTCGACCTGTCTTATATAAATTGAGATAATATGGATGTGATTATTGGTGTGCTTTTCGGAGCATTGGTTGCCTTTCTTGGAGTAAAATATTTTTATAATAATTCTAGAAAAGAAGAAGTTGACAAGCAGTCAATTATTCTAGTTGAGAGTATAAAAAAAGTCTGTAAATTGGTTTCGGTTGAAGGGAATTTCTCCGAAATTCATACCAAAAAAAGTGTGAAAAAATATTTTTTAAACCTAATTCCAAGTGAAAAAAAGGCAATACTGACTGTTAATGCAACTGTACAGATTGGTTATGATTTATCGGAAATGAAAATCACGCCAAACATTTCTAATAAAACCATTTCAATAACAGATTTTCCAAGTGCTAAATTACTCTCAATGGATATAGATGCTGCTTATTATAACAAATCAGAAGGGTTTTTAAATAAATTTAATGCGACTGATTTAACTGAATTAAATAAGGAGGTAAAACAAGCGATTGTTGATAAAATTCCTGAAAGTGGATTGTTGGAACTTGCTAATAAAGAAATGCTAGAAAATATTCAAAATATAGAAACTCTTGCTAATACTATTGGGTGGAAATTAGATACGAGTAATCTTGAATTGCCTGAAGAACCAAAAAAGTTGCTAGAATGAATATAGAACAATATAGAGAATACTGTTTGACCAAAAAAGGAGTAACAGAATCTTTCCCTTTTGATGAACAAACTTTGGTATTTAAAGTGATGGGGAAAATGTTTGCACTTTGTGGTCTAGAACGTCAACCTTTTCAGGTAAATTTAAAATGCAATCCTGAATGGTCAATGGAATTGAGAGAAGAATATGAATCTTCGATTATTCCAGGATATCACATGAGTAAAAAACATTGGAATACAGTATTTCCTAACACTACTTTTTCTGATGATTTTTTCTTTGAATTAATTGATCACTCTTATGATTTAGTTGTAAGTGGATTAACTAAAAAATTGAAAGACGAACTTAATTCTCTTTCTTAAATTTAGAAGGACTTACTTTTTTAATTTCTTTAAATCGCCTGTTGAAGTTAGAGATGTTATTAAATCCAGAATTATAAGCAATTTCAGAAATTGAAATGTCCTTGTTTTCAATTAGTAGTTTACACGCATGTTCTATTCTTAGTTCGGTCAAAAAGTTAAAATAAGTCTTATTCGTTCTTTTTTTGAAGTATTTGCAGAAAGCATTTTTAGTCATTGCTGCTACAGACGCAATAGTGTTTAGAGAAATATCTTTTTGAAAGTTTTGCATGGTGTAATCAAAAACAGCCTGCATTCTCTTACCTTCAATTTCAGAATATTTTTTTTCATATATAAATGAAGAGAGACTTTTATAATTAGCACTTGAAGAAACTCTTATAATTTCCAATAATGAAGTAAATAATTTAAATTTTGTAGCCTTTTTTAATTCTGAAAACAAATTAGAAATCAAATTTTTTGAAGAAGTTATTTTAAACCCATGCTTTGCGCGTTTAAAAAACGGTTTTAATTCTTGTAATTCTTCAAGATAAAAAAAATCAACACCAAAAGAAGTATTTGAAAAGAATAAACTTTGCATGTGCGATTTTGATATTTCATCACTATCACTTTTAAATACATGTGGAATGTTACTTCCAATAACTAGGATATCTCCTTTGTCATAGTAGTTGATTGAATCACCTACGATTAATGTCCCTTTACCTTCAAGAATTAAAGTTATTTGAATTTCTTCATGTTGATGAAGTTTGTCATAGAAATATATTTCTATATCTTCTTGAAATACAATTGCATTGTTTTCTGGTTTTGGTATTTTAAATGGAAGGACTTTCATGGTGCAATATTAATCAAAAAAAGAAATTATATCACTTATCTGGATAAAAATGTACAAGTAGTGGATATTTTGAGATTAACGAAAGACGAAGAATCAGTGTAATTTTACCAAAAAATATTTTACGATGAGTTTAGAATGGAATGGAGTAATGCCTGCCGTGTTTACATGGTTGAAAGAGTCAAAATCCGGCGCTCTTGAAATTGACTTTGATGCAACACAAAAACAGGCTGCAGGTATTTTAAAAGTTCAAGGAAAAGGCGGAAGCAGAATGAGCGGACTTGTAGGTTCTGGAACTCTAGGTGAGAATAGTTACCTGAGCACTAAGCAGCGTCTTTCCTTACTTAAATCCCTTTCTGAGGTTGCTAAAGAATATAATGTCCCGTTGATTAGTGGAGCAGCAGCAGAAACTAAGGAAGAACTTGCTAAAATCGTTGAAGGACTTGCAACAGTTGGAGTTGATACGGTCATGGTTATGCCACCAAAAACTAAGACAGTTCCTTCTGAAAAAGAAATGTATGAGTACTATGCACTTTCTGAAGCAATTGCAAAAGATGTTGGCGTAACTATTATGCCTTATAACAATCCTGATGCTGCGGGTTATCATGCACTCTCAACTGACCTTCTTAAAAGACTTTCTGTTCTTCCTAAGGTAACTGCTCTTAAAATATCGACTATAGATGTTTCAATTATTGAAACCTTGATGTTAGATAACAAAGATTTAAAAATTTTGGCAGGAGTAGACACAGTCACTGTATATGCAGGACTCGCTGGAGCAAGTGGAGGGATTACAGGTGTAGGTACTATATTCCCAAAAGCAAGTATTACTATGCAGGAGTATGTTTTAAATGGAGAATGGGCTGAGGCAAATAAAATCTCTCAGGCTTTAAATTCCTTATCTTATTTGGATGCTCAGCCACTGCTTATGGAATATCTTAAGCTTGCTATGGGAATTCATCATAATGATGTTGCTGGAGGACTTCGTACCTTTGGTAAGAAATTAACTCAACAGCAAATTGATGATGTACATGTAAGATATATTCTAGCAAAAGAAAGACTTGAAGTTCTGGACTTAATAGGTTAAGACTTTGAAATATTCAAAAGAAGTAGCTAACAAATCAGTAAATTTGAAAAAAAACATTTAAAAAATAAGTAAGGATGATTACAGGGAAAAATTATATTGGGAATAAATTAAGTGCTGAAGGTAGCAAAACATATAAAACATTTAACCCTCAATTAAATCAAGAAAATGAAACTGCTTTTATTGAAGCAACTTCTGATGAAATAGATAATGCAGTTGCTTTAGCCAAGGGTGCATATATAGAATTTAGTAAAATCTCAGGAACAAGAAAAGCAGTATTTTTAGACGCTATTGCTGATGAGATTTTGGCTTTAGATGATGAGTTAATTCAAACATATTGTTCTGAGACAGGTTTGCCAGAAGGAAGAGCAAAAGGTGAAAGAGGAAGAACTGTTGGTCAATTAAGAGCATTTGCAAAGTTGGTTGATGAAAGTTCTTGGGTCGAAGCGACTATTGATACTGCTCAACCTGATCGAGAACCAATGCCAAGACCAGATGTTCGTAAATTAATGATTCCTTTAGGTCCTGTGGTAGTTTTTGGAGCGAGTAATTTTCCGTTAGCATATTCCACTGCAGGAGGTGATACTGCTGCAGCATTGGCTTCAGGTTGTCCAGTAATTGTTAAATCACATCCTATGCATGCAGGAACTGGAGAATTGGTTTCATCTGCAATTATAAAAGCTGCAGAAAAAACTGGAATGCCAAATGGTGTTTTTTCAAATATTAATAGTAGTGGAATTGAAGTTGGTGTTCAATTGGTAAAACATCCTGATGTTAAAGCAGTAGGTTTTACTGGAAGCATTCGTGGAGGTAGAGCATTATATGATTTAGCAGCACAACGTGATGAACCTATTCCTGTATTTGCTGAAATGGGAAGTATTAATCCAGTTGTAATATTGCCAAAAGCGCTTCAAAATAACGGTGATTCATTGGCGTCAATCTATGCTAAATCTATTACATTAGGAACTGGTCAGTTTTGTACCAATCCTGGATTGATATTAGGCTTGAAAAGTGAAGAATTATCAAACTTTGTAGATAACTTGTCTTCTAATATTTTAAAGATTGACCCAACTTGTATGTTGCACCCTAATATTGTGAGTGCTTATGTTCAGAATAAGTCTGCAGTACTATCTCAAGAGAATATTAAAGTGACTGCAGAATTTGAAGATATTATTCAATCAAATTTTGCAAGACAAGTAATAGCAACTGTAGATGGCGAAACATTTTTGAATAATACTAAGTTACATCAAGAAGTTTTTGGTCCGTTTTCAATTGTAGTTCAATGTGAAAATGTTAAGGAATTAGAAAAAATAATTTCAAAGTTAGAAGGACAATTAACAGGAACTCTAATTTCGGACGAAAAAGAAGTTTCTAACTACAATAATGTAGTTAACTCCTTGCAAAATAGAGTTGGGAGAATTATATTTAATGGTGTTCCAACTGGAGTTGAAGTGTGTACCTCAATGGTACATGGTGGTCCTTATCCAGCATCAACTGATAGCCGATTTACAGCTGTTGGAGTAAACTCGATAAAACGTTGGGTAAGACCTTTTAGTTATCAAGATTGGCCAAATGATTTATTGCCAAATGAATTAAAAAATGAAAATCCATTAGAAATATTGAGAACTGTAAATGGAGAATTAACAAATAATAAAATTTAATAACATGAAATACCTTAAGATAATTTGCACGTTGTTGTTTGTATTTATAATAAGTTGTAAAACAAATAATCCTTCTGTTAATTTAGATGATATCATTAATGAATATCAAGATTATGAAGCATATGATGATGAAAAATTCCCTTTAGGTGTTTATACCAAAGAACATTATCAGTCTCAAGCAGAGTTTGCTCAAAGTGTGCTTGATAAGTTAACTAAAGTAAATAAAGAAGAATTAAAAGAAACTGATAAAATTTCTTATGAGTTACTTAAATTTATACTTAAGGATCAAATAGCTTATTATGATTTAGAAGGATATTTAAACCCTTTATTGTCAGATGCTGGATTTCATAGTAGCCTTACCTACAATGTTCGACCATTGACCAATTATGATGATGTTAAAAAGTATTTGAACAAATTGAATGCTATTCCTGAGTATGTAAATCAACATTTTGTTAACCTGCGTGAGGGACTTGAAAAAGGTGTTTCTCAACCGTTAGTAATTTTTAAAGGCTATGAATCTACTTATAATAGTAATATTGTAGAAAATTTTAAAGATAGTTACTATTATTCTCCTTTTAAAAATTTACCTAATGATTTGACTGAGAGTCAAAAAGATTCGGTTTTAAAAGCTGCAAAAAAAGCAATAGAAAACAGTGTTACGCCAGAATTTAAAAGAATTAAGCAGTTTTTTGAAACAGAATATTTCCCAAAAACAAGAAAGACTATTGGTGTGTCAGAAACTCCAAATGGTAAAGAAAAGTATCAAGATAGAATTAATTTTTATACAACAAGTACTCAATATACTGCAGACGATATTCATAAAATTGGTTTAAGTGAAGTTGCTCGCATAAAAGCAGAAATGGAACAGATTATCAAAGATTTAGAATTTAAAGGTTCTTTTGCCGATTTTTTTCATTTTTTAAGAACTGATGAGCAGTTTTATGCAAAAACTCCAAATGAGTTGATGATGATTGCAAGAGATATGTCTAAACGCGCTGATGCACAATTGCCAAGGTTTTTTAAAACATTACCAAGAAAACCTTATGGTGTAGCGCCAGTTCCTGATGCAATAGCGCCGAAATATACAGGAGGACGTTATATTGGAACTTCAAAAGATAGTAAAGATCCAGGTTATTACTGGGTTAATACTTATGATTTGCCAAGTCGTACTTTATATACACTACCATCCCTAACAGTTCATGAAGCAGTTCCAGGACATCATTTACAAGGAAGTTTAAATAACGAATTGGGAGATAGTATTCCTCAATTTAGGAAAGATTTGTATTTGTCGGCCTATGGCGAAGGTTGGGGGTTATATTCCGAGTATTTAGCGGATGAAATGGGTATGTATACTACACCTTATGAGCAATTTGGAAAATATACTTATGAAATGTGGCGTGCTTGTCGATTGGTAGTAGATACTGGGATTCATGCTAAAGGTTGGACAAGACAACAAGTTGTAGATTACATGTCTTCTAATACTGCACTTTCATTACATGAAATCAATACCGAAACGGATAGATATATATCTTGGCCAGGACAAGCATTATCCTATAAAATTGGGGAGTTAAAAATACGTGAACTTCGTAAAAGAGCAGAAAAGGCATTGGGTTCTAAATTCGATATCAGAGCGTTTCATGAAATAATTTTGGAACAAGGAACTGTTACTTTGGCAATTATGGAAGAAAGAGTTGATAATTATATTGAGAGATTGAAAAATGAGTAAATCAACTTTCGTTTGTATTGATGCACATACCTGTGGTAATCCTGTTCGAGTAATAAAAGAAGGAGGGCCAAACTTAATTGGTAATTCAATGAGTGAAAAACGTCAACACTTTCTTAAAGAATATGATTGGATTCGAAAAGGTTTGATGTTTGAACCGAGAGGACACGATATGATGAGCGGAAGTATTTTGTATCCTCCGCATAACCCAGAAAACGATTTTGCAATTTTATTTATTGAAACTTCAGGTTGCTTGCCAATGTGTGGTCATGGTACCATAGGTACTATAACTATTGCTATTGAAGAAGGTTTAGTTACACCTAAAACTCCTGGAAAAATAAAAATGGAGGCACCTGCTGGTTTGGTGGAAATTGAATATCAACAAACAAAAGGTAAAGTAGATTGGGTTAAACTAACGAATGTTAAAAGTTATTTGGCTGCTGAAAATTTAACAATTGATTGTCCTGAATTAGGAGAAATCTCTTTTGATGTTTCGTATGGCGGTAATTATTATGCAATTGTTGATCCTCAGGATAATTTTACTGGAATTCAAGATTTTACTGCAAGCCAAATAATTCAATACTCTCAAGTAGTGAGAGAAAAAATAAATGCTAAATATCCTAATAAGTTTATTCATCCCGAAAATAATACGATTAAAGATGTTACGCACATGCTTTGGACAGGTAAGCCTTTAGATTCAAATTCTTCAGGAAGAAATGCAGTTTTTTATGGCGATAAAGCAATTGATAGAAGTCCTTGCGGAACTGGAACTTCAGCAAGATTAGCACAATTATACACTAAAGGAAAATTGAAAAAAGGTGAAAAGTATATCCATGAGAGTTTTATTGGAAGTAAGTTTATTGGATGTGTAGAAGGTGAAACTACTATTGATGGGAAATTGGCGATTATTCCAAGTATTCAAGGTTGGGCTAAAATTTATGGACATAATACCATAACAATTGATACAGAAGATGATCCATATGCTTATGGATTTCAGGTTATTTAAAATAAAATTTATGAAACGAACAATCTTTATTTTTTTATTGACAATTTTTCTTTTTGAGCCTCTTTGCGCACAAGAAATTACTAAAGAAGATTACAAACGTGCTGTTAGCTTTATGTACGATAATTACAATAATAAAACGGCATTTAATTTGAATACCAAAGTAAATTGGTTCGAAGATGGTTCTGGAATTTGGTTTGTGGATTATGGTAAGAATGGGAGGGTGTATAAAACAGTTTCTTTTAATGATTATTTGGTTGAGCCTTTATTTAATCATCAAAAATTGACAAACTCTTTAAATGACTTGCTAGATAAAAAAGTTGAGTCAAATCAATTAATATTATCTCAAATTGAATATCAAGATAAAGGAACTAATTTGTCTTTTTATTTTGATGGAAATAAATACCTTTTAAATCTTGATAATTATGAGTTAATTTTAAGTGAAGAAGAAAAAAAAGAAAATAATCAATTTGAAACAACATCTCCTGATGGTAAATGGATTGCATTTAGTAATGACTATAATCTATTTATAAAATCTACCGAAACTGATGAAGAACATCAATTATCATTTGATGGAACTGATCATTATCAATATGCATCTTGGTATGGTTGGTATGATAAAATGGAAGGTGAAAATGGAGAAAGACCAAAACGATTTTATGTAGATTGGTCAAAAGATAGTAAATGGATTTCTGCATCGGTTGTTGATACAAGAATTGCCGAAAAAATGTATTTGTTGGATTATAGTATTGATACGTTATACAAACCAAAATTATTATCTTATTATAGAGGGTCTCCAGGCGATACAACTATGGTTCATATCAAACCTGTTTTTTATAATATTGATAAAAAAAAGGAAGTAAAAACTAATCTTCCAATTGGTACACATATTAATTCAGTTTCGACCCAATGGTCTGAAGAATCTGGAGTTTTATTCGCTAGATATGCTGAACGAGGTTATCAAAAAGAATATGTGAAAAGAGTTGATTTGAATACTGGAATTGAGAAAACTTTGATTACTGAAGAAAGTAAAACTAATATTGATAATTTTGATTACCGATTGTATGATAATGATAAAAAAATAGTTTTCTTGTCGGAAAGAAGTGGATGGAGACAACTCTATTTAGTTGATTTATTATCTTATAAAACAACATCATTAACCAATGGCGATTTTTATATAAACGACATAAAGCATATAGATGATAAAAATGGAGAAATTTATTTTACTGCATCAGGAAAAGAAGAGAATAACAACCCATACCATCAACAAGTTTATAAAGTTGACCTGAAAGGAAATATAACGTTGTTAACTCCTGAATTGACGCATCATGATGTTAGTTTTTCCAAAGACGGAAATTATTTTGTTGACAATTATTCTACAGTTAATATCCCTACAAAAACTGTTTTAAGAGATGCTAATTCTGGAAAAATTTTAACTTATTTAACTACTGCAAATGTTAGTGATGCTAAGTCAAAAGGCTGGAAAACTCCAGAAACGTTTGAATTAATGGCTAAAGATGGAAAAACTACTATTTATGGAGCAATATGGAAGCCCACAAACTTTGATTCGCTTAAGAAATATCCGATAATTGATCATTCTTATACAGGACCACATACGCAGGTTTTTCCAAAATCATTTGATAGGATTTTTATGAATCAATCCTTGGCTGAATTGGGTTTTGTTGTTATGATGGTTGATGGTTTAGGAACTTCAGGACGTTCAAAGGAATTTCATAATCATTCATATAAAAACATGGGAAATAACCTAGAAGATCATGTGCTTGCAATAAAATACCTTGCGAAGAAATATTCTTGGATAGATTTAGATAAAGTGGGAATTTTTGGACATTCGGCAGGTGGATTTGATACCGGAAGAGCCTTACTAGCCTTCCCAGATTTTTATAAAGTTGGTGTGTCAAGTTCAGCAGATCATGATTTTAGAATGGAAAAGGCTTGGTGGCCAGAAATGTATCAAGGTTGGCCAATAGATTCAACCTATCAAAATGTATCTAACGTTACCAATGCCAAAAATTTAAAAGGTAAGTTGCTTATTACGCACGGAAGTTTGGATGATAATGTGAATCCATCAGCTTCGTTTAAATTAGCAGAAGAATTAATAAAAGCTGATAAAGAATTTGATTTATTAATTTTGCCAAGTCAACGACATGGTTATGTTGGTAATTATAGAAAGTATTTTATAAAAAAGAGGTGGAATTATTTTGTTGAACACCTAAAAAATCAAGAGCCAATTTGGGATTTTAATTGGAATTAGATGAGTAAACAAGTTGTTATTATTGGTGGTGGAATAGTCGGACTATGTTCTGCTTATTTTCTTCAAAAAGAAGGATGTGAAGTTACCGTTATTGATAAATCTGATATTACTTCTGGTGCTTCATTTGTAAATGCTGGTTATATAACTCCAAGTCATATTATTTCTTTAGCTGCTCCTGGAATTATTACTAAAGGGTTGAAATGGATGTTTGATTCTTCAAGTCCCTTTTACGTTAAACCTCGCTTTGATTTAGAATTTTTAAAATGGGCTTGGTCATTTAAAAAATCAGCCACTAAAAGTAAAGTTGAAAAGGCAATACCTGTAATTAGAGATATTAATTTATTGAGTAGAGAATTGTATGAAAATTTTACATCTTCCAATGAATTAAATTTTCATTATGAGCACAAAGGCCTTTTAATGGCCTATCAAACTGAAAAGGCAGGAGAGGCTGAATGGGAAGTTGGCCAAAGAGCGATTATGGAAGGTTTAGAAGTTGAGCATTTAAATAGACGAGAAGTTGAACAATTAGATCCAAACTCTGGAATTGAGGTGAAAGGTGCAGTTTATTACAAATGTGATGCGCACTCTACTCCAAAAGAGTTTATGAATGCAATGGTTACTTATTTGAAAAGTAATGGTGTCACTTTTTTGATTAATGAAGAAGTTAAAGATGTAGTAATTCATGGCAATAAAATTTCAAAGTTGGTAACTGATGATAGGCAAATAGAAGCAGATGAAATTGTACTTTCGAGTGGTTCTTGGAGTCCAATTTTGTCAAAAAAAATAGGACTAAATCTATTGATTCAAGCAGGGAAAGGGTATCGAATAAATGTTGAAAGAAACACGGGGATAAAAATACCAACAATATTACTAGAGAAAAAAGTTGCTGTCACGCCAATGAATGGATTTACTCGTTTTGCAGGAACTATGGAAATTGCTGGTATAAATCACAAAATAAACCCAGTTAGAGTGGAAGCAATAGCAAATGCTGCTAAAAGTTATTATAAGAATTTAGAAATTACTAAAGAAGAAAAAAGAGACGCCACTTGTGGCCTTCGCCCAGTAACTCCAGACGGATTGCCATTTATTGGAAAATCTTACAAATATTCCAATTTGACAATTGCTTCTGGTCATGCAATGATGGGATGGAGTTTAGGTCCGGCTACTGGAAAATTAGTTTCGGAAATAATTGCAGGTAAAAAACCTTCATTAGATTTAGTACCTTTTCATCCCGATAGAAAGTTTTAATTTCATTATCGTAGTATAAACCCGTTTTTCATTGGATCATTTGGATCGATAACAAATGTTTGTATTCCAGTTATATGAGCGGTACCCTCAACCTGAGGGATTATTGCATTAAAATTACCATACTTTTCTTCAGAAACTATGGATCCCTTAAATACAGAGTTGGTGATGCTTTCAATTGTCATAGTTTCTCCATAGTCAATTTCTTTTCTTGCTTTATGAATTGCCATTCTGCCAGAAACTCCAGAGCCTGTTGGGCAACGATCAACTTCTCCTTCCGCAAAAATGCAGACATTTCTGCTGTCACTTCCTGATTTTTGCTTTTGGTTGTCAATAAAAATGGTACCGTATAAGAAACTCAAATCTTTTTCAAAAGGATGTAAAATTTCACTATTAGTTTTCATAACAGCATGTTTAATATCCATTCCTGTAGAAATTAATTTTCTATATGAACTAGGAGTTAAATCAAAATTAAAATTATTCTTTGCCATGTCTACATAGGCATAAAAAGCGCCGCCATAAGCCAAATCGTAAGTAACGTTTCCTATTCCTTCAACTTTTACAGTTTTATCTAAACCAACTACAAAACTGGGTACACAATGAAAACGAACTCCAGTTACTTTACCATACTCAACATTAGTATAAGAAGTAATTCGCCCACAAGGAGCATCGATTTTTAAAATATTATCACCTTCTTTTGCATCTATCCAATTCATTTCAATGGCCAATGTTGAAATAGCAATTATTGCATGTCCACACATTGTAGAATACCCTTCGTTGTGCAAAAATAAAATTCCGAAATCACCTTCATTATCATTTGGAGGAGTTAAAATACAGCCATACATATCTGCATGACCTCTTGGTTCAAACATTAATCTAGTTCTTAGTTCGTCATAATTATCTTTACAATACCTTCTATATTCCAATACCGAATTTCCTTTTAATTCTGGAAATCCGTCGATAATAACTCTTAATGGCTCACCTCCAGTATGCATATCAATAGTTTTGATTTGTAGCCAATCTTTAGGAGGTTCAAAAGAGCTGTTTTTTAAAATGTTTTGATAGACTTTACTCATTTTTAAATTTATTGTAATAATAATTTGCAGCGGTCAAATCTTCTAATGCATGACCTACTGATTTAAACACTGTAATTTCTTTTTCAGATTTTCTTCCTGTTTTCTGATTGGCGCATAATTGAAATAAATCTGCTTTAATATCGGTTTCTTTTAAAGTTTCATTTTGAAGCGGAATTACTATATCACCACTTTCTTTTAATCCGCCTTGAAATGTATCGAGAAATATAGACGATTTTAGTATCGTTTCGTCATCAGTTTCACGCATATCTTTTTTATATGCACCAACTAAATCTATATGTTGACCCTCTTTTAGAAGTTTTCCTAAAACTAACGGTGTTTTAGATAGTGTTGCACATGAAATAATATCAACTTTGCTGATTTTTTCTTTAATATTTTTTATTGGAACGCTATTAAAATCTTCATTGATTAATAGCTCACAAATGTTTTTTGCCTTATCAAAACTTCTTCCCCAAACATATACTTCTTTTATGGGTCTTACAGAAGCATGTGCTTTAATTAGATTAATAGAAAGCGCTCCTGTACCTATCATTAATAATGTAGAAGCGTCACTTTTTGATAAAAATGTAGATGCAAGTGCAGATGCTGCTGCAGTTCTCTTGGCGGTCAAACTTTTTGCTTCAAGTAGCGCTTTTACAGTACCCTTTGTAGCGTCTAAATAGATATAAGTTCCATTTATGGAGGGTAAATCAAACTGCCTATTTTCTGGACTTACAGTTACTATTTTTACACCTGCATTTTTACTTGGGTTCCATGCAGGCATCAGTAATAAAGTGGAATCTGTGTTAACTTTTGGATTTGGAAAATCATGGTGATGACGCAGGGGAACAATAATTTTATTGTTTTTAAATGCGTTTTTTAATTCCAATATCAATTCATTGAAATTGGTATGACGTTCTATAAAATCAGCACTAATTGTTACAACGGAATCCATTCAATAAAATTAATGAATTAATAAGTTGTAATAAAATTTTACTCACAACTAGTTAAAATCATATTATTTATGGATATTATTTACATAGTTTTGAGAGCTATCCTATAATCTTTTGCTGGCTTTTATGAAAAGCATCTGCTTGTTGTTGCATTAATTCACGTGCCTTTTTGCGCTTGTAATTGTACAATTCTTCCTCTTCCGATATATCTGAATATACTTTTTCGTTTAAAATAATGTCGGTTTGTAACATTTCTTTACGTTGTTTTACTTTTTGGCTAACCCAAGTTTTAACAGCATTTTCAGTGTCTTCCAATTTAAAGTCATATTCACTTTTTGGAGCAATTAATTTGGCAAATATTGGCGAAGTTTCTATAGCAAGAAATAATAAAAAGATGAAAAAAGATGGCAACCAAGGCAACTCATTTAAGGCATTTATGCGCGCCATTAATCCGTCAAAACCATCAATAATTGGTTGCGTTGTGGCCTCTTGATTTTTTTGATTTTCTATCAATGAAGTGATTTGAGATTCTTTAGCGTTAATCTTTTCTTTATTCTCTTGTTTAAGTTGTTGTAACTCTTGCAGTGCCGCATCGTGTTTTTCGCGTTTCTCTTTATAAACAGGTCCTTTCCCAACTATTTCAGTGCCTTTTCTACCTTCAGCTTCTGCAATATAGGTTTCATATAAAGCGTTAGTTTCAGCCTCTTTAGTATCTATTTCTGATTTTAAAGCGCTTATTTCATTTTGAATAGTTGTAATTTCTGGAGTATATTGATTGGCAATTTGCTCTTTATTTGCTAGTGTTAAATCATTCTTTTGAGTTAATAATACTTGATCGATTTCTTTTTCAAATATTTTTAATTCCAATGGTTTTGAAATAACAATTGCAATAATGATTGCTAAAATAATTCTTGGTGTTGCTTGTGCAATTTCTTTCCACTTATTGTCACTTTTTTTAATGGTAGAAACAATAAATCTATCGAGATTAAAAATAAGTAGTCCCCAAACCAATCCGAAGAAAATTGACGCATATAAATTGTCAAAAACAGTATATAAAGCGTAACTCGAGGCTATTGTTGCCATGACTGCTGTAAAAAATACAGTACCACCAATTCCTGCAAATTTAGTTTGTTCGGCTTTTGAACTATTAGAAAGTATATCGGTATCTGCGCCAGAGCACATCCAGAAAAATTGTTTGAGCATAATCGTACGTTTCTTATATAACGATTCTCAAACGTAAATTGTTACATTGCAATTAATTATTTTTTAGTAGTACATAAATAATCGTAATTCCTCAGGATCATTTGGAATGAATAGATTTCTTTCATGTATAAATCCCATTCGTTCTAAAAGGTTTGAAGAACTTATATTTTCTTGTGTTGTAATTGCAGCAATTGGACTCATTTTTAATTCGTCGATTGCAAAATCTAAAATTCTTTTGGTTGCTTCGTAAGCATAGCCTTTACCACGATATTCTTTTAAATATGCAAAGCCAATATCAACATAAACTAGACCATCTCTTTTCATCAATCCACTAGTGCCAATAGGAGTATTATTGCTTTTTAATAAAACTTTATAATACCCAAAGTCTTGTTTTTTATAGATATCTATAAAAGTTTCTTGAATATTTTTTTTTGCATCTTCAATCGTTCTAACATTTTTGTCTCTTATAAAATGTATATAATCCTTATCATTATATAATTCAACAATAAAAGGTGCATCTTCGAGTGTGATTTCAGAAATAATAAGTCTTTCGGTTTCAAATTTCATATTGTAAATGTATAAAATTATAGTTGTTGATACATTTTATAAATGTAGTTTTGTGTTTATAAAATTTTCAAATGAGTTTATTACAAGATTTAGAGCAAAGAAGTGGGAAGCAGTGTGAACTATGTTCATCAAAAACTAACTTAAGTATTTATGAAGTTAAACCTGTTTCTACTGGCGGATTGGATGGAAGTTTATTGGCTTGTGAAACTTGTGTTGAACAAATTGATAATCCAGAAGCAACTGATTCAAATCATTGGAGGTGTTTAAATGATAGTATGTGGAGTGAATTTCAAGCAGTTCAAGTTATGGCTTGGCGCATGTTGTCTAGATTAAAAAATGAAGGCTGGCCACAAGACTTATTAGATATGCTATATCTTGAAGATGAGGTTTTGAAGTTTGCTAAGGCTACTGGTGAAGGGTTAGACGAGAGCGAAAAAGTAATTCACAGAGATGTAAACGGAACAATTTTGCAGGCAGGAGATTCTGTGGTATTGGTTAAAGATTTGAAAGTAAAAGGGTCGAGTATGGTTGCTAAACAAGGAACAGCCGTTCGTAGAATTTCTTTGGATCCCGAAAATGCTGAATATATTGAAGGTAAAGTTGGGCCAACTCAAATTGTGATTATCACAAAATATGTAAAGAAGTTATAGAGTTTAATTTGTTTTGGATTCCTGCTTTCGCAGGAATGACATTATTCTTCGCTGATTCTAGCAATAGAAAGTGTTGCTTTTGCTCCAGTTGCTAAATTCCATGCATTGGAAGAAATTTCATTTCCTTTTTCATCATATATTCCGAATGCAGCAGTATTGGGACCTGAAGAGCCTTGATTTAACGCCTTGAATGAAATAACATTTAAACCTTCTTTTAAGGGTAATACAAATTGTTGAATATTGGCTTCTAATGTTACATTCATGATGACTGGTTTGTCATTGAGATAAATCGTAACTACATCACCATCAGGATATTGAAAGTCTCGACAAAGTATTACAACTTTTTTAGAAGTACTGCTAAACCCTCCTAAGTATTGATCGACTATTTTGTATTTTCTATGAATTTCGCCTTGTTGTTTTGCTACTTTTTTCTGTTGTAGTTGCTTAGGTGTTAAGATTTGGTCGCTTTGGTTGTTTTTTCTATTCTGCTCCTCAACTAGTTTTTGAATTTTGTCATTCAAAAACTCTTTTTTGTCATCATCGCTTACTTGACTTTGATTTCTTGGATCATTAAAATCATGCTTTACAACTTCAATGGCTGGAGGGATTTCCAATGTACCTTTGGAACTACCATTATTACTTTCTAGTTGTGCAAATGAAGTAAAACTAACTATGACGAATAAACAAAAAAATATAAAACGCTGATTCATATATTTATAATGATTGAACAAAAGTATAGTTTTAAAACAAAACACTTGTTAAGAAAACTATAATTGTAAAATAAACAACATAAATTGTGCCAACTTACCTACCAACTCATTCTATTGAACCAATATTCATCAGCATAAGTTGAAATAAAATATACTAAATTATAATCTTTTACTGCTTTTACAGTACTTGGAATAATATACGGAGTAGAGTCAGAAATCGCACCTTTTGGTCTTACAGTTGGCGTTCTAAATGTAGCTTTACCATCTTTAAAGTAAGTGTAAAGACTTATGTAGTTATTGTTAGCAAACAAACGTAAACCATTATTTAAATAGACACTTGCAAGCGAACCTTTTTCTTTTGCTTCATTGATGTATTTTTTTGAATTCATAAAAGGTTTAAACCCTTTAAGCGTTCCTCTAGTATCCATATTTACAATTACACTAGCACCAAATGTATGTGTATAATCCATTTCCATAGACATTGAACTTCCAGTCTTCTTAAACTCACTAGCAGTGAGTTGTTTTTCACCAATCATATAAATGTCATTATTGATAACTTCAACGTCTATTACTTTCAAACTTTTAAGTTCGTTTGGTTTTACTTTTTCATCCCAATTGTGTATTCCAATTAGATTTTTGGTGGTTAAATCAAATAAAAAAGCACCGTTTGTTTCGTCACCTTCTTTTGAATTTATTTTTAGCATTACTTTTTTTCCATCCCAGAAAAAACCTACTAACATTGGTTTGCCATTTGCATCAATAAGTTTCATATCCATTGGCTGAAACCCAAGAGAAGAAAAGTCGCTTGTGCTTGCTGATGTGCCATTAAATGTAATAAGTTCAGCCTTTCTTGTTTTCTTGAAAGCGTTACTTAATTTATTCATCAATACTTCTCCAGAATTTAAAACGAATACTTGTTCTTGATAGGCTCTTTCACTTTTGTAATTCAATGTTTCTTTTTGATTCCAAACTAAATTCAATTGATTGTCATACACCCAAACTTCAACTTGTTCTTGTGTTTTCTTTTTGAAAGGCATATTTGCAACAATTGCAATTTTAGATTTGTCAGGAGAAATTGCTAATTGAAAATATCCAGATTTGGAATAGCCTTCAATAGCAAAAGATGCTAAAACTTTATGTTCAGTTACACTGTTATCATTGTTGTTATAAACTTGAGCATTAACTTGATGCTTTTTAGACTTTTTATCCATTACTGTAGATAGGAAAACAAGTTGGTTTTCAAGTTCTATGACTTCTTGTAAATCAGCAGCACGTAAACCTAATTTTGGTAAGTTAAAATCAATGGTTTCTATGGCTTGCATTGTTTGATCATACTTAGTCAACGTCATGGTTTTATTGTTGTCAAGCATTACATTGTCTAGATGATGCAGCGTTGTAAAACCGTAAGCTGTAGGAAATACAATTTTATAAACGTCTTTCTTATTTGCTTTGGCGAAACTTGGACCAACTTCTACGGTAAAATCTTGTGAAAATGTGTTATTAGAAACGAACAGGGCAATTAAAAATATTAAAATCTTTTTCATGGATTACATTTTGTAAACTTGTTCTTCAAGTCTTGTTAAGGTTGTTTTTTCAGTGTAATTAAGACTCAAATCAATCATTTTTTCTTGGATAGCAGCCAATGTTTCTTCAGCAACTGTTTTATCTTTTAGACGGATATCTACTCGCAATAAATTAAAGAAAATCATCTTTGCAACTTTCTTGTTCATTACGGCTTTTTTGTCTTTGTAGTTTATTTTTTGCAGTTCACTTTTCCATACTTCTCTTACTGCTTTTAATTCTTCTTCCGAACGTTTTCTTGTATCCATTGACGTGTCTTCTTTTAATCTACGGAAAGCAGAAATAGTTTTTATTTTTGCATTTTCAAGCGCATCATATTCACGACCTTTATTTTTTGGATACTCAATTTGTATAACTGTTGGAAAAGGGATGTAGCCAAACTCTTCATTGAGATAGTTATTGATATTACCCATTATTTTTTTAACATTACTTTTCTCATGTCTGTCAAGATTGATGGTGTTACTTGATGAAGACGTTAAAAATTGGAACTTGTCATCAAAGTTTTTTTCATCAATAGTCTCTGCACCTTTCAGTACTTTCACATTTGTTGGTTGACTGTAAAATGTTTGTCCAGCATTGTCTTGAAACTGCATTTTAGAAATGTTAATTACAATCAATAAATCATTTCCTCTTTCGTAACCTTTTAATTCAACTCCGTCAGCCATGACTTTGTTGTCAAATATCAAATGATCATCTAAGTTAGGTTTTCTATATTCAGGCTCACTAGGCTTTACATAAACAGGTTTGGCAGGAACTTTTAACTGAGGTTTCTTACCTTGATCGGTCAATGCAAGACGTTCTAGTAATGACAAACTTTTAAAGTCCTTCATTTCTTTGTCATAACGTGCTTCTGCTTTTTTAACATCATCGTCATGGCTTGCTAGTCTTTCTTGAAATTCAACTTCACTTTCTTTTACCAGATTGTCATAATTGGCTTTTTCTTCTTCAAATGCTGCCAAAGATTGTGCATTTAATTCCTCAACAGTAAGTGTGTAAGGAATTTCAACAATTACGTTGTATGATTTTATGGTTTCATCTAACGGCTGATTTGGGATACGAATATCAAAATAATTTACTTTTTCTGATAAGGTTCTTTGAGCATAGGAAGTTGAGATTGTTAATGCGAAAAGCATTAATAAGAGGATTTTCTTCATTCTTAGAATTTTTAGGCACTACAATAATACGATTTTTTTGAGTTTTTTATAATCGCATTGTTGTATGCATAAAATGTGTCAGTAAAGAAGATTTTGTAAGTAGGTTACTTTAGCAATTTATTATATACAGTATTGGCAAATCGTTTTTTATTCTTTTAAAATTGTACTGGTATAATAAAGGAAGTTTTTATAGGCTGGTTCTCATCAATTTGAGCGGGAATAAACTTGGGTAAAGATTTAATTACCCTAATTAATTCATTTTCTTGTTTCTTTGCTTTTTTTATACCTTTAATAATTATTGCTTCTTGAACTACCCCATCAGTTTGAATAACTATTCGAACTATAATTTTTCCTTTTTTAATTTTTGTAGTTGGCCTGAAGTTATTTTTGATGTATTCAGATATTTTAGCGGAAGTGCAAGTTTGAATTTCTTGTACAGTTTCATAATTTTGGCAGCCAAATGCCATAAAACTTTTTTCATTCAACTTTCTATTTGGCTTAATATATGTATAAGGCTTTCCATTAACATTTAAACCTATCATACCTTTTCCCTTCATATAAAATAAGTTGTATATCATTCCTTTACGTTCTGAACTTGTTGTTTCAACTTCTAATAAATTTGAAAATTCACAAAAAGGAGTAGAATAATTACTGCTTAAACTTATTATTTTATAAGTCCATGTTTTGTCTGTGCTTTTCCACTTTTGTCCAATTTTTGAATTAGATGGTAATTCCATTGATACAATACTTTTTTCTTTATTGTAGTTAAGGATATTACCCTTACTATCTCTTCTCCAATAACTTATTTTAGTTTTTCCGTTTGAATATTTTTTAGTTTCTACTAAATAATATTTTCCATTATATTTAATACTATCACCATTAAATAAAGAACTGTATGTGTTGTTACCTGATATATAATTTCTTTCCAATCCTACTTTGATAGGCCAATAAGATCCAGTTAAGTTCTCGAAACAGTCTGATTCTTGAGCTATTAGAATTTGCGTAAATAGTATTAAAGTAAAAAAAGAATTAAAATATTTCATGTAAACGAAGATACTAAATTAAAATTTACTCCACAGGAATATATAAGTCCACAATACATTTTTTTTGAGGGTGTGTATTAAAATCATTATGGTAAATCTCATAAGGGTCTTGTTCGGCTTTTTTGTAACCATTTTCATTCATCCAAACAAACAAACTTGTCCATGCTCGCTCAAATTCATGAACTCCTATTTCATGGTGTGCAATGATATATTTACCTTTTTCAATAGTTCGCAAACCTACTTCTCCTTCTGCGTTTGTGGGTTTGTCCAAAACCAAGCAAACACTCATTCTTACTTTGTTTGGAGCCGTGACTTTAAAACTGTTATGGTAAATAGTAGCCATTTTAAAATCTGGTGCGTCTAATAATCCTTTAGGGCCTGCCCATCTCATTAATCTGCCAAAAGCAGGTGATTGTTCTTGAATTCCTATACAGTTTATATAAGCCAATTCAACTTTTTCACATTCTTGTACTTCAATTTTTGCATTCATTTGTATCCAATTTAAATGATTAATAATGTTGCAAATGTATGTTTCAAATACTTGGCTCTTTTGTCCATTCTTGCTTTGCGTTTGTCTTATCTTGCTATATTTACTTGGACTCAGTTTTCTAAATTCTGTGGGACTAACATTATAATATTTTTTAAATGCTCTGGTAAAAGAAGAGTTGGTTGTAAAACCATAATTGGTGAATATCTCATTTATCGGAAGTTCCTTCCTTCTAAATAGTAATCCAGCACACTTTTCTATCCTTCTTCTATTAATGTATTGGTTCAGTGTTTCTCCAATTTCGTTTTTAAAAATTCTGTGAAAGTGAAAAGGGGAGTAGTGTGTTGTTTTTGCAATTAATTCTAATGATAATTCTTGGTCTAAATTATCATCTATATACAATAACACTTTATTGATTTGACTACTATAAGTTTCGTTTAATGTTGCCAATCTTCTTTAGTAATTTTATATGCAACACACGTTTGTAAATCTGGAAAATCATTTAATAAAGGATGCTTAAAATTATGTAATTTTTTCATCCCTGTTTTTTTCATCAAATGCATTGACTTTATATTTTTTTCTGTTGCTATTGAATAAATAACAGGAAGATTGAGTGTTCCAAAAGCATATTGCAAACATCTTTTTGCGCCTTCAGTTGCATAGCCTTTATTCCATGTGCTTCTTTTTAATCGCCAACCGATATCAATAAACGGAGTTTCAAATCCAGCGTCATATTCTTGCTTTTCTATTCCAATGAATCCAATAAATTCTTTGGTTTCAATAATTTCTGCAGCGTAATAGCAAAAATCATTTTCAGTGAATATTCGTTGTCGTTTTGCTATTAATTCGGCAGTTTGTTCACGAGAAAGGGTTGACGGAAAGTGTTCCATGACTTCTTTGTCAGCACAAATTTCGGACATAGCATCTAAATCATTTAGTGACCATTCTCTGAAGCCTAATCTATGGGAAGTAAAAATATAGTTGCTCAATTATTATATTATTTAGGAGGAAGAGACATTACATAATCATAACTCTTATCCATATAACTTGCAACAGTCTTTTTATCATTTAACATTTCATCAGGAATTAAAACATAACCTTTCATAACCGCACCATAAGACTTATAAATGGTAGTATTATACTTTTTCATAAACGCTTCTTGGTCTTCTTTTGAAAATCGAATACCAATTTCAGCATCTTTATTTAAAAGCGTAAACATATATCCATTGGCAGATGTGTAAATCATCTTTTTACCTTTTCTCTCAAAACGAGGGCATAAATCAACTATAGAATCGTACAATTTTAAGCGTTCTTCCCACATATTATTTAGTGCTTAGTTCAGTGAAATGCTTGTAAAAATATGGAATAGTTTCTATTCCTTTTAGGTAATTCCATACACCAAAATGTTCATTTGGTGAATGTATAGCATCAGAGTTTAAACCGAATCCCATTAATATAGTTTTGCTTTTTAATTCTTGTTCAAATAATGAAACAATTGGAATTGAGCCTCCACTTCTTTGAGGAATTGGTGTTTTACCAAATGTTTGCTCATAGGCTTTACTTGCTGCTTGATATCCAATATTGTCAATTGGAGTTACATATCCTTGACCTCCATGATGAGGTTTTACTTTTACAGTTACTGATTTTGGTGCAATACTTTCAAAATGTTTTTGGAATAATTCTGTAATTTCTTCCCAATCTTGATTGGGAACCAATCGCATAGATATTTTAGCAAATGCCTGTGAAGCAATCACAGTTTTAGCACCTTCACCAATATATCCTCCCCAAATTCCGTTTACGTCTAAAGTTGGTCTAATTGAGTTTCGTTCATTGGTTGTATATCCTTTTTCGCCATATACTTCATCAATGTCTAAGGCTTTTTTATAGTTCTCTAACGAAAAAGGGGCTTTAGCCATTTCATCTCTTTCTGCTCTCGATAATTCTTCAACCTTGTCATAAAAACCTGGAATAGTTATATGATTATTTTCATCATGCAATGAAGCAATCATTTTTGTTAAAATATTAATTGGATTTGCAACGGCTCCTCCATACAATCCTGAATGTAAATCACGATTTGGACCTGTAACTTCTACTTCTACATAACTCAAACCACGTAAACCAGTTGTAATTGACGGAATATCATTTGCAATCATTCCTGTATCAGAAATTAAAATAACATCATTTGCTAATTTTTCTCTGTTTCTTGGTACAAACCAAGCCAAACTTTCAGAGCCAACTTCTTCTTCGCCTTCTATCATAAATTTTACATTGCATGGTAATTGACCTGTTGAAGTCATTATTTCTAGTGCTTTCACATGCATATACATTTGCCCTTTGTCATCACAAGCACCACGAGCAAAAATTGCTCCTTCAGGATGAATATCCGTTTTTTTAATTACTGGCTCATAAGGTGGTGAGTCCCATAATTCAATCGGATCTGCAGGCTGAACATCATAATGTCCATATACAAGAACGGTTGGTAAATTACTGTCGATAATTTTTTCGCCATATACAATTGGATAACCAGGAGTTTCACAAATTTCAACTTTGTTGCAACCTGCTTTTTCAAGAGATGTTTTAACTGCTTCAGCGGTATTTAACACATCATTTTTATACGCAGGATCAGCACTTACTGATGGTATTTTTAAAAGGTCAAGAAGTTCGTTGATAAAACGATCTTTATGCTCGTTTATATATGGTTTTATGTTTTTCATTGCTATAAATTTAGTGACTCAAAAATAATAAAAATATACTGGAACTTCTTTGTGATTTATAAGTATTGTGTATATTTGCAGACCTTTTGCAGGCGTGGTGGAATTGGTAGACACGCTAGACTTAGGATCTAGTGGCGAAAGCTGTGAGAGTTCGAGTCTCTCCGCCTGTACAAAAGAATAAAAGGCTTCTCATATTGAGAAGCCTTTTTCTATTGAAAGAAATGTATAAAACTGTGTATTTAACTATTTCAAATAAATATGTATAACTTTATACTTCTAAATTCAATGGTATGAAACAATTCAAATTTCTATATATCGCCAGTTTTATTTCAATTATATCTTGTGCGCAACAGAACAAATCTACTGTTGAAGTTGAAGAAGCCTCTAATATTGCAAACTATAGAACTGAAGTTGTTGTTCCTGATTTGGATATTCCTTGGGGTTTTGTATTTCTTCCAGATGGAAGTTTATTAATTACAGAAATATCAGGCGAATTAATATCTTTTAATAATGGAAAGAAAACAATAATTAAAGGACTTCCAGAAATATATTCTAGAGGTCAAGGAGGATTGCTAGATATAGAATTGCATCCAGATTATAGTAAAAACGGTTGGATATACATGACCTATGCGTCTAGTGATGGCGAAGGAAATGGTGGAAATACTGCTTTAATTAGAGCAAAATTAAGCGGAAATAAATTGATACATATTGAGCATTTATACAAGGCAAGTCCAAACTCTAATCGTGGTCAACATTTTGGTTCTCGTATTGAGTTTGATAATAATGGATTTTTATATTTCTCGGTTGGAGATCGAGGAGATAGAGATGGAAATCCACAAGATATAACTCGCGATTGCGGAAAAATATATAGACTCAATGATGATGGAAGTATTCCAAAAAGCAACCCTTTTGTAAACACTCCAAATGCTAAAACAGCAATTTTTAGTTACGGACATAGAAATCCGCAAGGAATGGTCAAACATCCAGAAACTGGAAAAATATGGATACATGAACACGGTCCAAAAGGTGGAGATGAAATAAATATTATTGAAAAAGGCAAAAATTTTGGTTGGCCTAAAATTAGTTATGGAGTAAATTATAGCGGTACATCATTTACAGAACATACATCACTTCCTGGAATGGAACAACCTTTATTTTATTGGACGCCTTCAATTGCACCAAGTGGAATGGCATTTATTACTTCTGATATCTATGGAGACTGGAAAGGCAATCTTTTGGTTGGTTCATTAAAATTTCAATATCTAGAACGATTGATTTTAAAGAACAATAAAGTGGTGAAACGAGAAAAGTTAATAGAAGATATGGGACGTGTAAGGAATGTAAGACAAGGACCTGACGGTTATATGTATGCTGCTGTAGAAGATGTTGGAATTGTAAAAATTATTCCGACAAAATAATAAATTTAAGAATTCAATTATATTAACGAAGCTGCGTTTGTAAACAGAAGTCTTGATAGTTTTCTATTTTAAACTTTCACTAAAATGTTAATTAACTTTTTATGCGAAGATAATAGGAGAAAAGTGAAATATAATGTGTGAAATGATTCTAAGATATTTTCTTTTTTAATAAACCTATTTTGTCTTTATGTCTTTTTGTAGGTCTAATTATATTATTCATAAATTCAACTATGTTTTTAATAGTAGAACTATGTAATTCCTCTTTATTCAACTTTAATAAATTGTTAAGATAGTCAGTGTTTTGGTGGCTTTTATTATATGATTCTAAATATCTATTTATTACTTTATTAAAAGGAGGTTTGAGGATTATATTTTTTGCTGAAAAAAGCCAATTAAAGGGCGGATAGTCCTTTTGACAAACATCCAATAATAATTTCTCTTGGACTTTTGAAGTGTGCTTAATTCCAACAAATCGAATAAATTTTTCAAAACTTTTATAATGATTTAAAGAGTTTAAATGTTTTGTGAATGAATTACCAATTAATTTGCTGTCATTTAACTTGTAAAGATTGTAAACATATATTTCTAAATCTTCAGAATCTAAATTATCAACAGATTCAAAAAACAGATTTTTATCTTTCTTATAAATTTCTTGCATCCAAATCTTTACTTGTTTTAACATATTTGGATAATTCCTCCAATATAAATAATAGGTAATAATTCTGTCAGTTAGTTTTGTTTTTTGAGGAGGAGAAAGACCTTTATCAGAGGTTGTTTTATTATACATTAACATTAATGTCTTATAAAAATCCCTCTTCTTATTACTATTAAGTTTAGTAAGAATTTTATCAAAAAAATTCCAACTAAAAGGAGAATAATAATTAATAATTTGCTGGTAAATTCCATTAATACCTAAACTTAGTTTTTCATAATCAGATTTAACAAAGTAATTGTTAAAATATTTTTCCATATTATCACCTGTAGCAAAATCGATATTTAATTTCATATAATTAAAAATCATTTGGCTAAAGTTTATGTAAAAATCTATTTCTAAGTCTTTTAAACTGCTAGTATATTCTCTGTTTAACTTTAGATGTATATTATTCAATAATTCTTCATCAATATTTAGGGTATCCGAATCTGTTTTTGGCAATAACTCTACTAACTTCTCAACAATATGATTTAATGTAAAAACTCCTTTTGTAGTAGTACTTTTTAAATTAAATTCTGACTCAAGTTTACCTAAAAAGTAATTAGTGAATTCAGTAAATATTAATGGATCTTTAATATATTTTCTTTCTATGTATTTATCTGTTAACTTAATTAAGATATCAATTACTTTTTTATCTTCAATTTTATCTTGATTCAATAATTCTAACATCCCATCTATAAATTCAGAATCGATTAAAGTTCGTGTAACATCCAAATCTGTTTCAAAGACTTTATATGATTTTAATAATGATGGGTTTTCTAAAATTTTCTTCTTTAAGTTAAAACTTAAACCTTTTATTAATTCAAGATGCTCTTTAAAAACTTTAATAAAACATTCAATTTTTTTATGAATCCCATCTACAGTTGTATCTGGCCTAATGGAAAGTTTCAAGTAGTTAAATAACTTATTATATGGTTCTTTGTAATTTAATTCGAAATAAAACCATTTTACAGAATCACAAAATGCCTCAAAATCATTTAGATTTATAATTAGGTTGTTAAATTGATTATTTGAGAAAATTCTGTTTATGAAGCTATAAGATTTAAAATTACTTTTAATTTCATTTTGAAAACTTTTATTAGTCAATATTTCAAATAGCATTTCGGAAACAGGTAGGGCTATAGATTTATAATCCTCAAACTTATTACTGTTATAATCATATACGCTTTCAATTTGGTTTAGTAATAATTTGACACTTTCCTTATTTGATTTATTTTCTTGGTTAATTGACAGTAAATTATAGATTTCGTTTAGTTCACCATTTTCAATGAATTCACGTAATTCATCTGGAACATCTTTATCTCTATCAATATTTAAAATAAAAGGTTCAAGGTTATTAAAGTGAACATCTATATTTCTTTTAAAAAACCTCTTTTGATTTCGAGTTAGCCTATATTCTTGATTATCTATTTTAATAATAAATTCATCATCAATTTGTTCAATTTTAAATTTCAGTGCTTTATTTATTTTATTTAGAAAATGTACATCATCAAGAATAGATTTATATAATGAATTCCACTCTTGTTTAATTATCAGTAGCTTAATTAAGAATTCATCTGCTTGGGAATTGTATTCTAAATTTACATAACCTTCTTTTATTTGTCTTTTTATTAATTCTCTTTCCGTTTGCAAATTGTTTAGAAATTGAATTATTTTTCTCGGATTTGTTGTGAATTCTTGACAAATTAATCTAATACCAGTATTAGAAAGGTTTAAGTTTTCATTTTCATTTAAATTTTTAGTGTATTGAACTAATTCCTTTGGAGTAAATTTCTTTAGCCTTATAATTTGATGAAATATTTTTCTTAGATACTCTTCGGCATCTTCACTATTCCCATTTAGAAAAGATGTAACTCCATTTTCATCAACAGGAAGTAAAAAGACAACATTTTCATTTTCAAGAAAATTTTTCATAGTAATTAAAGTTTCTTTCAAATTGTCATTATCACATCTATCCAAATTATCAATAACAACAACAACTTTTTTGTAGTCTAAGCTTGATTTAAAATAGTCATTAAACTTTTCCATCCAAGTTTTGTTAATGCCAAATATTTTATTGATTATTATTTGGAATGTTTCTTCAAATCTCTCAGGTTCAATTAGTTTTGAATGTTTAACTGTAAATGGGATTATTCTAAAAGAGTCACGTGATAAATAGAATAGAAAGGAACCCAAAAGAGAAACTAATACAAGTATAGATTTTGTATCACTATCAGTAATATTTGGTAAAATATAAACACCAATTATGGAAATGAGTATAATTGCTGAAATTAAAAGTAGAGTAAGTTTTCCATAATTTACATCTAACTTCTTCTTAGAAGTGTCTTGAGTAGTCGTTTCATTATAAAGTATTTCATTTATAGATTCATCCTTAATTACTTTAAATTTTGAATTTAAACTTTTAATGAAACTTCTTCTAAAATCATCTTTTGAATATTTCCAAGCATCATATTTAAAATACGCAATTTTTTTGCTGCCCTTTTTTTTGTTATAATCTTCAATAAATACTTCTAAAGTTTTTACAATAGTGGATTTTCCACTTCCCCAACCGCCAAATAATCCAATATTTTGTTTCCCTTTAGATTTTTGAATTACTTCAAATAAAGTTTCTGCATATGGTTTAGTTCCTAATAAGTCTTCGTTTTTAGAATTAGATAAGTCAAACTCTTTATCTTCAATAAACTTTATACTCATAAAATATGTATTTTGTAATTACAAGTTAAGTATAATAATATCAGATATTTATAAAATTTATTAAAAGTTATAAACTAATTCAGCATAATAAAATTGTAGTGTAATATACTTAAAACAAGTTGCTAAATTATTTATTATTAACATTCATTTATAAAACTAAAAACCCTCACTTTTCAGCGAGGGTTTTTAAATTTAAATAGGTTTTAACCAAAGTAAATGTTTCCATCGTTCTTTCTCGCGCAATACCAAAGCAATATTCACAGCAAATAAAGCACCAGTTTGTATCAATTCTTTTACGCCATCTGGTTCTAAAAACAAGTGAAATAAGAAAATGTGTAAAGTAATAGGCAATAAGAACAATGCGCCTATAAATCCTGTTCCTTGTGCTATTAAGAGCAATCCAAACAGCAATTCACACACTCCTAATACTTGCCAAAAATAGCCAGTTTGTTTAGAGCCGCTTATGTACAATATCTTTTGTAGCGTACTTTCCTTTTCTGGAGACGAAAACTTGTTTGCCTTTTCCAACACTTCAATTGCAGTTGGACTTGGTTTTTCAAATTTTTGAATTCCGCCATAAATCATAAATCCTCCTAAAAAAAGACGAAATACGATAAACAAAATGTTAATAGATTTAGCCATTATTCGAAAGTCATTTCACCAGCATTTGGTTGATATACATAGTTGAATGTGAAATATGGAGTTGCATCTACAAAAGCATCAGGATTTGCAGGAGCATTTTCATAATAACTCAAGATTTCTACTTTTGCATATTTTCCATCTCTAGTTTTAAAAACTAATATTTTTCCAGGAGTAGGAGTAATCAAGTGTGATGGAGGTCCAGCATAGGTGTACCATCCGTTTCCACTTCCTGTTGCAATTGCGTATCCTGTATCAGAATCTTGAACAAATAATGTTGTGTCAACATCGGTAACAGAAGCCATAGTTCCGTTTGCAATATATGCTGCTGCATCACCAGTTCTAGATGGTTCATCGGCAGTTCCTAAAGATACGCCACCATTTACAATAATTGAAGTCCCTCTAAAGGCAATATCCCAATCTGTATCGCTTGTTGTCGTTGTTTCTGCAGAAAAACTAAACTTTGCAAATGCTCCAGAAACTGGTTGTCCTTGTCCTCCAGATTGTGGTGCGTGTAAGTTTGCAATTGTTTGTGTTTCAATGTCTAATAATGGTGTTGAATCATCATCATCACAAGATGTGAAACCGATGAATACTGCTAAAATTGCTAAAAATTTAATTGATTTAATTGTGTTCATGTTATATATATTTAAAATTGAATGTTAAGTTTCCCGTATATAATTCTACCAGCAATATTGCTGATGTTTTGTGTGTCTGTAAAGTCAAATATGTTGTCTATTCCAAAACCTAATTGATAGTTTTTATAGAAGGTTTTATTTACTGCAAAGTCAATAATAGCATAGCCATCAACGAGATCGTCATAGGTGTCTAAATAGTCGTTTCCGTTGCTGTCTAGTAATCCATATTCACTTCGATAAGTTCCTCTAATATTGGTGTCTAAATTCCACTTCGGAATGTTGTAGAACACTTTTAAATTCGCCATATGTCGAGAACGATTATACAAACCGAAGTAATCTTCTTTCTTTAGTTGAAATGATGGGGAACTTGGATTTTCTCTGGCAAATACTTCTCCGTTTTCAAATGCTTTTTCAGCATCTTTATCTTTGGCAAATAGCAGTTGATATCCTCCAGTTATTTTAAGTTGATTTATTGGTTTCCAACTTGCATTAAATTCTAAACCTTGTGTATATACTTTGTTGACATTATAATAACTAAACACACTTTGACCGTTGGTTTTAGTGGCAATAATTCTGGTGTCAATTAAATCGTCAATATTGTTTCTAAATAGATTTACGCCTAATTTTATTTCTGATGATAGTTTATAGTCAACACCAAGATTCATACTAATAGAATTTTCGGTATTCAATTCATTTTCAAATTCTGATAGCGGAACAATAATATTGGCAATTTCTCCTTGTGCTTCTAACTTAGGAATTGCAGTAGAAACAGCGTTGTAACCCAAAACAGTGTAACCAACTGTTGCGTTAGAGAAATCGAAATACAACTGCCTGAAATCTGGCGCTTTAAATCCGTAACCTGCTGAACCTTTGATAGATAATCTTTCATTAAATTCATATCGAACTGCTGCTTTTGGACTAAACTGTGATTTGTATTTACTGTGACTGTCAAAACGAGCGCCAAGAATTAAATTCAGTTTTTCGTTGAATTTCCCATCATATTGAAGATAGACATAAGGAGAATTAAATTCAGGTTTTATTAAGAAATCGGTTCTGTCTAAAGTTTCATGATTGAATCCTACACCTCCAATAAAAGCGTTTTTTTCTGTTGGATTGTAAGTGGCTCTTATTTCTGGGCGTATTAATAATTGATTGTAATAACTATCACTAAATCTACTTCCATCTTCGTTGTTTAGAAAATCTTTTGCTTTATATCTTGTTGCATAGAATTCAAAATAACTGCTCCATTTTTCATTATAAGTATGGCTCAGTTTTAAATGAGTATTCCATTCGTTTAGTTCACTTTCTCCTTTTAGAGTAGTAGAAGCATTATAATCTTGATTTTGTGTGTAATATTTACCAGAAATGAGAAGATCAGTTTTGTCAGAAAAATCATAAGTAACCTTTGCATTTAATGTATAATTACTAAACGGATCAACCGTTTTTAAATCATCACTTGTATCTAAGTCATATCCTTCACTACTATATCTGTTGAAAAAAGTAGTAACGCCAAATTTCTTTTTCTTGTAGTTTAGTGTTGTGCTTATATCATTGGTATTAAAAGAACCAACTCTATAATTAGCATTTCCATAAAAGCCATTTTTGGGAGTTTCAGTAATTATATTGATAACACCTCCAAGAGCTTCACTACCATATAGACTAGACGAAGCACCTTTAACAACTTCTATTTGTTTGATATTTCCTATTGTTACTCTGCTGATGTCTAACGTTCCCGCTGAACGACCTACAAGCGGAACACCATCTACTAAAATTAATGTGTATTGAGAATCTAATCCTTGTAATTGAATTCCTTCTCCGCCACCAAAATCAGGAACTGTAATCAATCCTGTTTGTTCGTTTAGAATGTCATTTAATCTAACAGAATTTGATTGTTTGATGTCTTTTTTTGAAATGATTTGCGCTGGAAGAGGTAAAGAAGATAATTGCCTAATAGTTCTTGTTGCTGTAATAATAACTTCGTCTAAATTTTCAACTTTGGTAGAATCACTTGCAATCTCTTTTGTTTGTTGAGCAAATGAAACGCTTGTAAAAAAAAGTAAAAAATAAATTAGAAAATATTTGTTATTTAGATTCATTCTTGATTAATTTGTGGCAAATATATACGTTATTTTTATTCAATCTAAATAATAATAGTAAAAATTTTAAATTTTTTTTAAACTCAAAAACAGATCACTAGAAATGAAACAATTATCATTATTAACAGTATTATTTTTAACATTTTCTATAATTGGAAATGCTCAAAACAAAAAAGAATTAGATAAAAAAGCAATCAAAGATATGTGTGGTTGTTACGAAGTTAAGTTTAAGTATACAGAGACTTTTGCTCCTGATATTGCCTATGAAAAAGCCTATGATTATAAGGCAAGCGCACTTGAATGGGCAGAATTGGTAACTGATAAGGATGATTTCATCTCTATTCAACATTTATTAGTTGTTTATGATACTATGGTTATAAAACATTGGAGACAGGATTGGAAATATGAAGACCAAGACCTATTTGAATATAAAAAGAAGAATACTTGGAATAATTATAGACTTTCAGAAGATGCTGTAAAAGGACAATGGTCACAAAAAGTATATCAAGTAGATGATAGTCCAAGATATTCAGGTTCTGCTACTTGGGTACATGTAGACGGAAATCACTTTTGGAGAAATAAAGCAAACTCACCGTTGCCAAGAAGAGAATATTCTAAAAGAGATGACTATAATATAATGGCTAGAGGAAACTTTGTACAAATAAAAGATTATGGTTGGTTGCATGAACAAGATAATGATAAAATTATTAGGGAAGATGGTGAAAAGGATGAACTATTAGCACAAGAAAAAGGTTATAATATTTATAAAAAAGTAGATGATTCTCGATGTATTGTAGCACAAAATTGGTGGAAAGAGAATGAAAAGTTATGGAAAAAAGTTAGAAATGTATGGAATGAAGTCTATGCTAATAATTCACAGATAAAATTGAAAAGCAAAGTAGATGATAAACTGCTTTATAAGTATATATTTGGGTTAAAAAACAATGCAACAAAAAAAGAAATCAAAGAGGTTATCGAGAAGTTTTTAATCAAAGAAGAACAATCTTAATTCAATAATATGGAACAGGTTACTATAATTTATCAGAATAATATTGGAGTTGCTTTGAATTCGATCGATCCAATTGATTCTGATTTAAAAAAAGCTCAGTTAATATTTAGAAATACTGGGTTAACCTTAGATTATTATCAATTGTTTTTGTTTTCTAAACAGTTAAAAAGTAAAATTGATAATCCAAGAATTTGTCATAAATGCGATAATATTAAAACCTGTCAAACTATATTATTAGAAACTCCATTAGAAGAATTAAAATTTGCAATGAGTCTCGATGAATTAAACCAAATGCATGATTTAATCATTGGGACAATTTTTCAACTGGATTTGAAAAGTATTCTCAAGTACTTTAAAATTAATAACTAAATTAAAAAAGCATCTCAATTGAGGTGCTTTTTTATTAGAATTTCCAGTTTGAATAATTTTTTGAAGACTCTAATTTATTCTCAAGATTGTCAGGAAGGTTTGAGAAAAAATCAATTCCTGTTAATTGTTCAATTTTGTCAATACTCGTAACAAAATTTTTGAGAGACCTTTTTGATTCTTGATGAGGTAATAAAAATGCAATTGCTTTTATTTCTGGTTCCGAATAGTCTAAGATGATTTTGTAAAACTGTTTTGGAACAGCAACATCTTCATAACCTATCGTTTTTAAATCTTTAGTTAAAACTCCACCAGTAACTACGTAGAGTTGACCATATTTTTTTGCCCAATAGCGAGTTTTCATTTCCAGTCTGTTCCAAATACCTGCATTAAAATCATTTTTTTGCGGAGTAATATTGGAAGTGTAAAACGTTTCATCATAGGCTTCTTTTGAAAAACGCCTATCTCCAGCAGGACATAAATGACCTCTGTCATAACCAGAGTTTTTAAAGTTTCTATAATTTGCCGAACCAGTTAAAACTTTTGGATCGTTAATGAAATAAGGACGCCTTCTATCATCGTATGTTAAATGTGATTTATTTAATTCATAGGCTACCCATTCCGCTTGTTCATACAGTTCATTATAGGAAAGCGTATAATTGTTGTGTTGAATAATTTGACCAGTAGTTGAAGTAGGTAAATAATTAAATCCTTCAATATCAACTTTTATTTTCTCAAATGTATTTTGTTGTTGATACCAATAAAAGAAAATTGCAATAAGTAAAGAAAGAATTGTATAGACAACTTTTGGTTTACGCATTTTTCAATTCAATTAATTCAAAATCATCTGATTTTTCTAATCCTTCAAATATGGTAATCATTTCTTGTGGAGGAGTTGTCAGTTTGCGTTTTGTTAGATCTATCCAAGCTCCATAAACTTCAATTTCAGCTGAAACGATACCATTCTCTTTAATTATTTGATGCTTGAATTTAAATCGTTCGAATTTACTTGAGGCTGCAATTAACTCTAAATTGGCGGTAATATTTTCTCCTAACTTTATTTCTCTAAAAAACTTAGTGTTTTCAGAAAATAAAATTGGACCAATATTATGTTTAGCAAATTCAGTCAAAGAGAAACCTTGAGCCATAAAAAATCGTGAACGTACTTCGGCAGCATAATCATTATAGGCAGTATGACGCATATGTGCATTGGCATCAAAGTTTGCCCAAACTGTAGGGAATTTTATTTCGAAAGACATATATTAAATTTTAAGCGAAAATATTGATATATTTTCGCTTAAAAAAGAAAGAATTAATTTTTCACCAATTGTAGTTGTTGACTCTTTAACTTTAAATCTCCAAGAACATTTAAACCTTCTTCAATGTAAACGTCTTTAGAAAGATTTCTATGCCAAGCCAGTCTTTTTTTGCCAAGAACTGAGTCCTTTTTTATTAAAGAAACCTCATAAGCAGGAGAATTAAAAGTCAAGTTTGTTTTATACTTATATAAATCCCTAAACTGTTTACTTTCCTTTGCATGATTGCTCAAGTCATTCTTATAAGAATCATAATTTAAGTAAATTGTAGTGTCGTCTTGACCTTTTTTTAACCATTTAGCATTTGAGTCTATCAACATAAACTGAGGGTTTTTGTTAATACGTTCAATACTATTAGCAATTGCATCATCAAAATTACTATACTTATCCCATTGTTTATAATTTGCTTTTTTGATTTTATCCCAAGGTAATGGATTGTCAAAATCTTTTTCACCAACATTCATATAGGTATATCTAGAAGGTAAAATCACATCAGGTTTTACTCCTTCCAATTGAGTAGAACCTCCATTTATTCTATAGAACTTTTGAATTGTTAAAGCAAGTCCACCTAAGTCTTCTTGATGTTGATAATATTGATTTAAATTCAATACATTTTGAACAGTTCCTTTGCCATAAGTTTGTTTACTACCAAGAATTACTGCTCTTTTATAATCTTGCATAGCAGCAGCGAAAATTTCAGATGCCGATGCTGATAATTCGTTAGTAAGGACTACCATAGGGCCATCCCAAAGTATAGATTTATCCCTATCTTTTTGAACAATTGGTTTTTCGTTTTTATATTTTACTTGTACTACTGGTCCGTCTTTAATAAACAATCCTGCCATTTCAATTACAGCCGGAAGCGAGCCTCCTCCATTGTTTCTCAAATCAATAAGAACTCCATCGATATTTTCTTTTTTCAAACGCTCAAGTTCTTTTGCCATGTCTTTAGCGCAATTCCTAGATTTGGTATCATTAAAATCGATATAGAATTTAGGTAAATTTATAACTCCATATTTTTTACCATCTTTTTCTACAACACTTGATTTTACAAAAGTTTCTTGTAATTCTACTACATCTCTAATAATTGAAATCTCTTCTACTGAGCCATCAATTTTTTTGAGCGTTAACCTTACTTCAGTACCTTTTTTTCCTTTTATGAATTCTATTGCTTTGGTAAGCCTCATTCCAACAACATCAAGTGGTTCTTCATCTCCTTGAGCAACTTTAAGAATGATATCTCCAACTTCCAATTCTCCTGCTCTCCATGCTGGTCCTCCTGAAATAAGTTCTGATACTTTTATATAATCATTTTTTACATATAGTCTTGCACCTATACCTTCTAATTTTCCAGATAGACTTTCATCAAACTCTTTTTTTGTTCTTGGAGCAAAATAGGCTGTGTGAGGGTCAAATGCTTCAGTAATACTATTTAAATAAGTAGAAAACCAATCAGAATGACTAAAGTCTTTAAGATTTTCATAAAAGTCATTGTAGTTTTTTATAGTGCTTTCCCTTGCTTCTTTTTCGTATTTTGTGAATTGTTCAGGAGTATAACTAGTTTTGTTTTTTGATTTTAATAAGTTTTTATACTTGGTTATTCCTTGTTTTGTCATTAATCCAAAAACACCATCTACACCATCATTTTTGATTCCTGATGTACCTAAACTGATGTTGTTTTTTACAAGCAACCTTTGGATTTGCTTAACCTCATTTTTTGATTGATATTTATTAAATGTATAGGTGTCATTTATGAGTTCATTTCTGAATTTTTCTTCAAATTCGCTTAAGTTATTAGTGTCATTAATATCTGGGAATTCATTTGAAAGTTTGTCATGAAGTCTAGATAATGTGCTGTATTTTAGTTGTTTCTTCCATATGTTAAAAAGTTCTTCTTGATTTTTGGCAAAACTCATGTTGTCATAATCAACATCTAAAACTTCATCTTTAGTAAAGTCGTAAGGTGTTTTTAAAATTTCTTTATAATAACCTTTAGCTTCATCCATTCTTTGCATGAAACGGTCAAATACAAGTTTGTAAAAAGAAATATCTTCATTTAATATTTGATCATCTATTTTGGTCTTGAATTTAGAAAACTCATCAATATCAGATTGAAGGAAATAACGCTTTGCAGGATCTAAATTGTCAATAAAGTCGTCAAATATTTTCTCAGAAAATCCATCATTTATTTCTTGCGGATTATAATGACCTTTGGTTAACATATATTTTAGAATAGTAACTAAAACTTTATCCTTTTCATCAGTATTATTAATGTTGGGTTTGAAACTTACTAGTAAAAATGCAATTACTAATATTAATGATGTTATTTTATTATGTCTTTTCATAAATCCTCAGTCCTTTATTGTCAGTATTTTAGCGAACTAAAATACAATGATTATTTCAATTTTTTTACTTTTTTTTATTTTTTATAAATACCTCTAAATGCTTCTTGAATTAGAGAACCATCTTCTTTAAAATATTCCCAAACTTGTGTAACACTTCCATCTTTATTAGGTGTCCATGTTATTTGATTGTAATACTTTCCTTTTCTGCCTTGTATTAATTCACTTTTTAATATCATTTTTCCATCTTTCAAGCCTCCTTTAAGTACTAGGCTAAAACCAGAATTGTCAACCCAAACTTGATTCCAAGTCTTGTCAGTATTATTATAATAATTATTACTTGTACCTTTATTTGCAGCAGTAGAAGACCATTCTTCTCTTAATACGCAATTGTCATATAACTTACTTATTTTATTGGTACCAACAACCTTGCCATTTGTATCATATACTGTCCAGTCTCCAACCCAAAAATCAAATTCTTGATGTTTTTCAGTACAACATTTGCAATCTTCTTTATCTTTATTTTGTGCGCTTATTTGTATAAAACTTACAAATAAAACTAAGAATACTATTTTTTTCATCCTATATTAAGTTTGTTAGTTCAATACTAACGATAAAGTGGAACTTATTGTCTTTAGAAAATGTTAAAATTGATTTAAAATGAGAAACAATAAAATTGTAGTAAATTTGTTTTTAAATGTTATTTATATACAATGTCAAAAAAGCCATTAATTTTAGTTACCAATGATGATGGAATTACAGCACCAGGAATTAGAAAATTAATTCAAATAATGAATGAGATTGGTGAAGTAATAGTTGTAGCTCCTGATAGCCCGCAAAGTGGAATGGGTCATGCAATTACGATAGACTCTATGCTTACTTGTGATGAGATTAAAATTGATAAAGGTTTACAAACAGAATATCAATGCTCAGGAACTCCAGCTGATTGCGTTAAAATTGCTGTAAGAGAAGTGCTAGATAGAAAACCAGATATTTGCGTATCTGGAATTAATCATGGCTCAAATTCTTCTATAAATGTTATTTATTCAGGAACAATGAGTGCAGCAATAGAGGCTGGAATTGAAGGTATTCCTGCTATTGGATTTTCGCTTTTAGATTATTCTTGGAATGCTAATTTTGATAATTTGAAAGAATCGATAAAAAAGATTACATTAAATGTATTAGAAAACGGTTTACCTGAGGGAATCGTTTTGAATGTCAATTTTCCAAAAACAGAAGGTGAATTTTCAGGAATAAAAATTTGCCGTCAGGCAAGAGGAAATTGGATTGAAGATTTTGATAAAAGAGTAAATCCAACAGGAAAAGAATATTATTGGCTTTCAGGTAAATATGAATTAATGGATAAAGGTGAAGATACTGATCAGTGGGCGCTTGCTAATAATTTTGTGTCGGTTGTTCCAACACAATTTGATTTAACAGCGCACCATTTTATACAAAAATTAAATAATTGGGAATTATAATCTAATGAAAAAAGAAATTTTAATAGGAATTTTAGTTGCTGTTTTTGCAACTATTTGTGGCTTTTTTTTATATATCGAATTATTTTCGACTCACAGTTTCGAAGAAACGATGAAGTTGATTAAAGATGGAAATCTATATGGAAAAGTTTTAGGTTTGGCGGCTATTCCAAACTTATTTGTGTTTTTTGTTTTTATAAAGAAAAAGCAAGATTACAGGGCAAGAGGAGTTTTAATTACTACAATTGCTACTGCTTTTATTATGTTGATTTTGAAGTTTTTATAAGAGGTGAAATATTATATCATAGCAGGAGAAGCATCAGGAGATTTACATGGCTCTAATTTGATGAAGGCATTGAAAAAAATTGATATCAATGCTGAATTTAGATTTTGGGGAGGAGATTTGATGCAAGGAGTTGGCGGGACATTGGTAAAGCATTATAAAGATCTAGCATTTATGGGTTTTGTTGAGGTTTTAATGAACCTCAGAACAATATCAAAAAACATGAATTATTGTAAGCATGATATTGAACACTATCATCCTGATAAAATCATATTTATTGACTATTCTGGCTTTAATTTGCGAATTGCAAAATGGGCAAAAGAGCATTCTTTTAATACCAATTACTATATTTCTCCTCAGGTTTGGGCTTCAAGGTCTTCAAGGATTGAAAAGATAAAGTCATATGTAGATAATATGTATGTTATTTTACCTTTTGAACAAGATTTTTATAAGCAACATGATTGTGATGTTGAATTTGTTGGACATCCTTTAATTGATGCAATTGCTGATAGAGAGCAAGTAGATGAAAAAGCGTTTAGAAAGAAATATGAGTTGACAGATAAGCCAATTATTGCCTTGCTTCCTGGAAGTAGAAAGCAAGAAATTACTAAGATGCTGTCAGTAATGTTAAAAATGACAAATTCTTTTTCTGAATATCAATTTGTTATTGCTGGCGCACCAAGTCAAGACTTTTCTTTTTATCAGCAATTTATTAAAACCGATAACGTAAAATTTATCAGTAATAAAACCTACGACTTATTATCAGTTTCGTATGCGGCTTTGGTGACTTCTGGAACTGCAACTTTGGAAACAGCATTATTCAAAGTTCCTCAAGTTGTATGTTATAAGGGTAGTTGGATTTCTTATCAGATTGCAAAAAGAATAATTACGCTAAAATATATTTCTTTGGTTAATTTGATAATGGATAAAGAAGTGGTGACTGAACTAATTCAAAATGATTTTAATGAAAAGCGTTTGAAAACCGAATTAGAAAAAATATTGTCACTACCATATCGAGAAAAATTGTTTACCGATTATTATGAATTGGAACAAAAACTTGGTGGAAAAGGTGCTAGTGACAAGGCTGCAAATTTAATTTACAATTCTTAATTTTTTAGTACCTTTAACGGTGCTATGAAAAACTACTTGAAATTTATTCCTATTCAGTTGACACTTTTTTTGGTGTTTGGAATATTAATTCAGTATTTTTTTGAACTTGACTCTATCTATATAATTTCTTCGATTTTAGTTTCTCTTGTTTTGCTTGTAATCTTTTATTATAAATCAAAAAAAGATTTTTTACCAAAACTTAATTACAATTACGCTACCTATTTAACTTTCTTTTTTGTGGGTGCTTTAACTATGTTTATTCATACTGATAAGAGTTTTGAACACCACTATACAAATTATTTAAACCAAACTAATAATGTAACTTTAACAATTACAGAAGAACTTAAAGAAGGGTTTTTTAACCGAAAATTTATTGCAAATGTTAATCAAATTGAAGATAAACAGACTTTTGGAAAAGTTTTAATTAATTTAAAAAAAGATAGTTTACTGGTGTTAAATTTAAATGATAGGCTTTTTATTAATGCAGATTTTTTAGAAATTCCAAAACCCAAAAACCCTTATCAATTTGATTATAAAAACTATTTAGAGAGACAGCAAATTGAGTATCAAATGTATTTAACAAATCAAACATTTTATAAGTTTCCAAATGCTAGTTTTTCTTTTTCAGCATTGGCTTCTAATTTTCGAAATAGAGTTAATGAATCCTTGAAAAAGAATGGATTTTCGGGAAATGAATTAGGAGTAATTAATGCATTACTCTTAGGACAACGACAAGATATTTCTAAAGAGTTGCTAGAGAGTTATGCTGGAGCAGGAGCAATTCATATTTTAGCGGTTTCAGGACTACATGTTGGAATTATTCTATTGATTTTAAATTTTCTTTTCTCGCCTATATCAAGGGTTAAAAATGGTAAATTAATAAAACTAATTCTTGTGGTTTCATTTCTTTGGATATTTGCATTTATTGCAGGTTTGTCTCCATCAGTTGTGAGAGCAGTAACTATGTTTACAGCAGTTGCAATAGGCATGCAATTCAAAAGACCAACCAATATTTATAATACATTGATTATTTCAATGTTTGTGTTGTTATTGTTTAATCCTTATTTTTTGTTTGAGGTTGGTTTTCAACTTAGTTATATTGCTGTATTTGCAATTGTTTGGATACAACCACTACTCTATAATATATTTTCAATCAAGATTAAATTATTAGATTTTTTCTGGAAAATTTTTACAGTTTCAGTAGCTGCTCAAATTGGTGTTTTGCCATTGAGTTTATATTATTTTCATCAATTCCCAAGTCTATTTTTTATTTCCAATCTTTTAATAATTCCAATTTTAGGAATAATACTTGGTGTAGGGATACTGGTAATTTTCTTATCGTTATTTGATTTACTATCAACATCTTTAGCAACTATTTATAGTAATTTAATTTATTTTATGAATTCAGTTGTAGAATGGGTTGCACATCAAGAAAGTTTTCTGTTTAAAAATATTACATATACTTTTTTGTTAATGCTGTCAACCTATTTGAGTATTTTGTTTTTTATTCAATTTGTAAAATATAAAAGTTATACGAGATTCGTTTCCTTTTCTTTAGCATTAATTGTTGTTTCATCAGTTTTGATTTTTGAAAAGTATCAATTGAGAAATAATAATGAAATCATAGTTTTTCATAAAAGTAGATATTCAATATTAGGAATAAAAAATGGAGATGAATTGGCTGTTTTTCATGATTTGGATAGCGTAGCATTAAAGAATGATAAACTAATTAATCAGTATAAAGTTGGAGTTGGTGGTATTAATATAAGTATAGATTCTTTTCAAAACATTTATGAATTTGATAATAAAAAAGTTGTGATTATAGATAGTTTGGGCGTATATCAATTTAAAAGTTTAAAACCAGATATTGTTCTATTGCAGCAATCTCCTAAAATAAATTTGGCAAGATTGATTGACTCATTAAAGCCAAAAATTATTATTGCAGATGGATCAAACTTTAAATCTTATGTGAAAAGATGGTCAGAAACTTGTATCCAAAAAAATACTCCTTTTCACAGTACACTGCAAAAAGGAGCATATATTTTAAAAGAATAGTTTATTATTGGTCAGCCAATTCGAAACCTTCTGCTTCTTCATTCATTGTTCTTTCATTATCTTCAGCACCATGCGTCAAAGCTTCTAATTTTTTTCTGAATAGCATAACTAATCCACCAAAAACAACACAGAAAATAGCAATACCGGTAAAAATAGTGTATTCGCCTAGACTCTCCGAAGCTTCTCCTAAAAGACCTGCTAGTTTATTTCCAAAACCTGTCATAGCAAAATAAATACCCATCATTAAAGAGGCATATTTTAATGGAGCTAATTTGGTAATATATGATAAAGCAACTGGAGAAATACACAATTCACCAACTGTGTGGAATAAGTATGCTAAAACTAACCAATACATTGCAGAAGAACCATCTGCTTCATATTGTCCAGCAGCAGCAGTCATAAAAAAGAAACCAGTACCCATAATTATTAGACCAAGTATCATTTTAAATAATGAAGTTGACACTTTACCTTTTAACTTTCTTTTAGCCCAATATCCAGCAACAGTTGTTCCTAAGAAAATAATAAACATAGCATTCAATGATTGGAACCAAGATGCTGGAATTTCCATTCCCATTAACATTCTGTTAGTTTTCTCTTTAGCATAGATATTCATTAATCCTCCAGCTTGTTCAAAAGCTCCCCAGAAAACAATTACTAATAGGAAAGAAATGAATAATACAATTACTCTGTCTTTTTCAATTTTAGTTAGTGGTTTTTTCATAGCTTCTTTTTCTTCTTTGTTTTCAGAAGCGCCAAGAAAGTTACCAACATATTTTAAGTGTTTCTGACCAACTAGATATTGAATAAGCCCTAAAGCCATTCCAATTCCGGCTAAACCAAAACCATAATGCCAACCGTGAACCTCACCAACATATCCAACAATTAAACTTGAAAGAAAAGCTCCAATATTAATACCTATGTAAAATATAGTAAATCCTTTATCACGTCTTATATCACCTTGTTGATATAGTCCTCCTACCATTGTTGAAATGTTTGGTTTTAAAAGACCAACTCCTAAAATAATTAATCCGAGCCCTGAGTAAAAAGCCCACATTTGTTCAATCGCTAAGACACTGTGACCTAGAACTAGCAATATACCACCGTAAAGAACAGCTTTCTTTTGTCCCAAAAACTTATCTGCAAGCCATCCACCAGGAATAGAAGCGACATATACTAACATGGTGTACCAACCATAAAGAGCAAGGGCTTCACCATTAGTCCAGCCTAAACCAGCATTTTTGTCAGTGGTAGCTTGAACTAGATATAAAACTAAAATTGCTCGCATTCCATAGTATGAAAAACGTTCCCACATTTCAGTGAAAAATAATACATATAGACCTACTGGATGTCCAAATAGTTCTTTTTGTTTTTTTAATGCTGTGCTTGACATAATTATTGTAATTTTTTAATTAAAGATTAAGTTTTTCTTTTTCAAAAAATGCAGTTTTTTATTTTGTTGCCGATAAAAATAAGTTAATTTTTTGATATCGAAATAAAATCAATCAAATTTTAAGATTTATTGAAATTAAAAACTACTCTTATTTTAAAATGAATTAGAGTATCTTTGTTATATATTTTTTATTGATTTATTCATGTCAAAAACAGTTACCGGATTTTCTAAATTTTCTAAAGAAGCAAAAATAGATTGGCTTGTAGAGAATTTTTTTGATAATAATGAAAGTGCAAAAAGAATTTTAAAAACCTATTGGAATAGAGATCAAGAATTACAAGAATTGCATGATGAATTTATTGAAAACACGATTTCAAATTACTATTTGCCCTATGGTGTTGCACCAAACTTTAAAATAAATGGCAGAGATTATGTAATTCCTATGGTTGTGGAAGAGAGTTCTGTAGTTGCAGCGGCCTCTTTAGTTGCCAAATTTTGGAGTGCAAGAGGTGGATTTAAAGCCGAAGTAATTTCTACTACCAAAATTGGACAAGTGCATTTTATGTATGCTGGAGATTTTCAGAAATTAAAAAAACACTTTAAAGATATTAAAATTGATTTATATAAATCAACTGAAACTATTACCAAAAACATGCGAAAGCGTGGAGGTGGAATTCTTGATATTGAGTTAAGAGATAAAACATCGGAATTGGAAAATTACTATCAATTACATGTGACTTTCGAAACAAAGGATTCAATGGGAGCAAATTTTATCAATTCATGTTTAGAAACAATTGCTTCTGAATTTAAAAATGATGAGATTCAAATTGTAATGAGTATTCTATCAAACTATGTTCCTGAATGTTTGGTAAGAGCTGAAGTTAGTTGTGATGTTTCTGATTTAGGTGAAAATGACCCTCAATTATTTGCAACAAAATTTGAACAAGCAGTAAATATTGCTAATGTAGAGGCGCATAGAGCAGTAACTCACAATAAAGGAATTATGAACGGAATCGATGCAGTTGTGATTGCCACGGGCAATGATTTTAGAGCCATTGAAGCTGGTGCTCACGCCTATGCATCAAGAAGTGGAAAATATAAGAGTTTGACTAATTGTGAAGTAAAAAATGGAATTTTTAAATTTTGGATAGAAATACCACTTGCTTTAGGTACAGTTGGTGGACTAACCTCTTTACATCCTTTATCAAAATTATCATTGCAAATGTTGCAAAATCCTTCTGCTAGAGAATTGATGGAAATCATTGCTGTGGCAGGATTGGCTCAAAATTTTGCTGCTCTTCGAGCATTGACTACTACTGGGATTCAACAAGGACATATGAAAATGCATTTGAGTAATATTATTAAGCAACTTGGAGCAACGGAAGATGAAAGAGCATATTTAATTAATTATTTTTCTGACAAACAAGTTTCTCATAGTGCTGTGGTTGATGAATACAATAAACTATCTAAGTAGATGAAGTTTTATAGTAACGGTAAACTTTTGTTAACTGGAGAATACCTTGTTTTAGATGGAGCGAAATCTTTAGCAATTCCTACAAAGTTTGGTCAGGACTTAGTCATCAGTAAAATTGATGAGTCAAGTTTGCTTTGGCAAAGTTATGATGATAATGGAAATTGTTGGTTTGATGCCGAATTCAGATTACCTGATTTAAGAATTATTGCAGAAACTTTTAATGCCGAAAATGATAATTCAAAAGAATCATTAGCAATAACCCTCCAAAAAATATTGCTTGAAGCAAAAAAAATGAATACTGAGTTTTTGAATCAAGATTCAGGTTTTCATGTAAAAACAAATTTGACTTTTCCTCGAAATTGGGGACTTGGAACTTCTTCAACGTTGATAAATAATATTGCTTCATGGGCAAGTGTTGATGCATTCGAATTATTAAATAATTCTTTTGGAGGAAGTGGTTACGATATTGCTTGTGCTCAAAATAGTACGCCAATTAGATATCAGTTAGAAAATAAACATCCGATAGTAGAAAAAGTAAATTTTAACCCAAGTTTTTCTGACCAGTTGTATTTTGTTCATTTGAATGTAAAACAGAATAGTAAAACTGGAATTAAAAAATATAACGAGAGTAAAATCGAAAAGAGTTCTATAATTAAAAGAGTTTCTGAGATTACTAATGAAATTTTAAAATGCAATTCAATAGTTGATTTTGAAAAATTATTGAAAGAACATGAACAATTAATTTCTAAAATCATCGGAAATAAACCAATTCAAGAAATTGTATTTAAAGACTATTTTGGACAAACAAAAAGTTTAGGTGCTTGGGGAGGAGATTTTATTTTAGCCACTGGAAATGAAGAAACACCTCAATATTTTAAAGAAAAAGGTTTTCAAACGGTGATTCCTTATAATAATATGATTTTATGAGTAGAATAATAATTGTAGGAGGAGGTGCAGCAGGTTTTTTTGCAGCGATAACAGCAGCAGAAAGGAATCCTGAAAATGAAGTTATTATACTTGAAAAAGGAAAAAAAGTATTACAAAAAGTTAAAATTTCTGGAGGTGGAAGATGTAATGTTACACACGCTTGTTTTACTCCAAGAGATTTAGTTGAGTTTTATCCAAGAGGAAAAAAAGAATTGTTGGGGCCATTTCATACATTTATGACAGGCGATACCATGGAATGGTTTGAAAATCGCGGTGTGCCTTTAAAAATAGAAGATGATAATCGTATTTTTCCTGAATCCAATTCTTCTCAAACTATAATTGATTGTTTGGTAAATAGTGCTGAACAAGCAGGAGTAAAAATTTTGTTTAATCAAAATGTGCAATCAATAGATATCCTAGAAAAAGGCTTTGATGTTAAAACAACCGAAACTAATTTTAGTGCTGATAAATTATTAATAGCTGCTGGTTCTAACCCAAAAGTTTGGAGCCTGTCAGAAACTTTAGGACATTCAATTGTCGCACCTGTACCTTCATTGTTTACTTTCAATATCAATGACAAAAGAATTCAAGAATTACCAGGAATTTCAGTTCCTAATGCTACAGTAAAAATTGCTGGAACAAAATTGGAAGATTTTGGGCCTTTATTAATCACACATTGGGGAATGAGTGGTCCTGCAATATTAAAAATGTCAGCATTTGGAGCAAGAGTGTTGGCTGAATTGGGTTATCAATTTCAAGTAGAGGTAAACTGGATTTCAAAATCAACTGAGAATACTTTAGATCAGTTAAAGAACCTTCAAAAAGAATTGAATAAAAAAGTAATTGTTTTAAAATCTCCTTTTTCTGATATCCCAAAAAGATTATGGGAACAACTAGTACTTAATTCTGAGATAGAGACGAATCATCGTTGGGTAGATTTATCAAAAAAACAATTAGATAGTTTGTCAAAGCAATTAACAAAAGGTGTTTTTCAAGCCAATGGTAAAAGTACTTTTAAAGATGAGTTTGTGACTGCTGGAGGAGTAAATCTTAAGGAAATAAATTTCAAACGCTTTGAAAGTAAACTCCATAAAAACTTATTTTTTGCTGGCGAAGTTTTAAATATTGATGCCGTTACTGGCGGATTTAATTTTCAAAATGCTTGGACTGGAGGATATATTGCAGGTTTATCAATGTCTGAAGATTAACCCAATTCTCCTCGATGAGGTTTTAGTGCATCTCTAAATGTTTTCATATCTATTTCATCAACAGTTATAAAGGCTATACTATGCATTTCTGAAATTTGGATAAAATTAACTTCATGATAATTCAATTTTTCAATCGTCGTATATTCTTTTAAATGAATGCAATGGTGTTTTGCTGTTTCAAGTGAAACAGGTCCTCTGAAATCCCAAATCAATTTTATTTTTCTACTCAAAATCTCGTTTTTATCTTGACAAAAGTAATGTTATATTTGCCTAAAATAATAATACTTTGACCGAAAAAGATTTCATCGCTACAATTTCTAATCCTTCTTCAATAGATTCTGGAAAATATACCTGGAAAACTCCAAGTAATATTGCCTTAGTTAAATATTGGGGAAAGAAAGAACATCAAATTCCAGAAAACACATCTATCAGTTTTACATTAGATGCTTGCTTTACATTAACAACTTTGGAGTTTTCTAAAAAGAAAGGTGATTCTGGTGATTTTGAAGTCTATTTTGAAGGTGAGAAAAAAGATGATTTTAAACCTAAAATTGCCACTTTTTTTGAACGAATTGAAAACTATTGCCCTTTTTTGTCTGATTATGACTTTACAATTCATTCTCGCAATTCATTTCCACATAGTAGCGGTATAGCATCTTCAGCAAGTGGAATGAGTGCATTGGCTTTGTGTGTGATGAGTTTGGAACGTTCACTGAATAACAAAATGACTGATGCGTATTTTTATAAAAAAGCATCTTTCTTGGCTCGTTTAGGTTCAGGAAGTGCTTGTAGAAGTATCAAAGGAAGTGTTGTAGTTTGGGGAAATCATGATGAAATAAAAGATAGTTCGGATTTATATGGAGTAGAGTTTTCTGATGATATTCACGAAAACTTTAAAAATTACCATGATACGATTTTATTGGTTGATGAAGGAGAAAAACAGGTGAGTAGTACTGTTGGTCATAAATTAATGTTTGGTCATCCTTATGCGCGCAATCGTTTTGAACAAGCAGAAGAGAATATCAGTAAAATAAAAGAAATACTTAAATCCGGAGATTTAAAAGCATTTACGAATTTGGTTGAAAGTGAAGCGTTGACTTTACATGCAATGATGATGACTTCTAATCCTTATTTTATTTTGATGAAACCAAATACGTTGAAAATTATTAATAAGATTTGGGAATTCAGAAAAGAAACAAATTTAAACTTATGTTTCACCTTAGATGCTGGTGCAAATGTGCATTTGTTGTATCCAGAAAATGAAAAAGAAGAAGTTAACTCATTTGTGGTTAATGAATTAATTCAATATTGTCAAAATAATCATTATATTTGTGATAGAATTGGTTTTGGAGCAAAACAAGTTTAATCTATGAAAGGACCCCTATTTTACGCAAAAATATTACTCTTTGGTGAGTATGGAATCATCAAAGATTCTAAAGGATTAGCAATACCTTATAATTCTTATAAAGGTGCTTTGAAAGTGACTGAAGAACTTACGAAAGAAGCGAAAAATTCTAACGAAAACTTACTAAAATATCATTCATACTTATCTAATTTGGATACTGATTTAGTGCATTTTGAATTAGATGCTTTAAAACGCGATATTGATAGAGGAATGTATTTTGATTCTAGTATACCACAAGGGTATGGAGTTGGAAGTTCAGGTGCGTTAGTTGCATCTATATATGATAAATATGCCGATGATAAAATCACAGTTTTAGAAAACTTAACACGTGATAAACTGTTGAAGTTAAAACAGATTTTTTCTTTGATGGAATCATTCTTTCATGGCAAAAGTTCAGGTTTAGATCCTTTAAATTCTTATTTAAGTTTACCAATTCTTATCAATTCTAAAGACAATGTGGAGCCAACAGGAATTCCGTCTCAAAAAGAAGGAAAAGGTGCGGTGTTCTTATTAGATTCTGAAATTATTGGAGAAACTGCTCCAATGATCAATATCTTTATGGATAAGATGAAAAATGAAGGTTTCCGTAAGATGTTAAACCAAGATTTTGCTCGTTATACTGATGCATGTATTGATGATTTCTTACATGGAAATATGAAATCTTTGTTTGGCAATGTAAAATCACTTTCAAAAGTGGTGTTGTCTAATTTTAAGCCTATGATTCCTAAAGCGTTTCATAAACTGTGGCAGCAAGGAATTGATACCAACGCTTATTACTTAAAATTGTGTGGCTCAGGAGGCGGAGGCTATATTCTTGGATTTACTGAAGATTATGAAAAAGCCAAAAAAATGCTAAACAAGTATAAATTGGAATTGGTATACCGATTCTAAATTCTTAAACTTTTATATCAAGTAACTTTTACTATGGAAAAGAATGTAAAAAACACTTCGTTTTTATATAAGTTGCTTAGTTTGTTCTCGGTAGTGAGAGGTTATAATATTATGACTTTGGTCATTGCGCAATATTTAGCGTCCATCTTTATTTTTTCTCCCGAAAAATCTTTGCGAAAAGTCATTTTAGATTCTAATCTATTTTTTATAGTCTTGGCAACTGTTTGTGTGGTGGCTTCTGGATATATTATCAACAATTTTTATGACAAGGAACGAGATTTGATCAACCGACCAGTAAAGTCAAGAATTGATAATCTAGTAAGTCAAAAAACGCGTTTGAATATTTATTTTTTACTGAATTTTATTGGTTTTCTATTAGCGTTCTTAGTATCGTGGAAAGCAGCATTATTCTTTGCGGTCTATATTTTTTTGATATGGTTTTATTCTCATAAACTGAAACATTATCCAATTATTGGTTGGTTGTCTGCGGCAATAGTTACGATACTACCATTTTTTGCGATTTTCGTGTATTATAAAAACTTCTCTGAAATTATTTTTATACACGCTATTTTCCTCTTTCTTTTATTGCTGATACGTGAATTGGTGAAAACACTGGAAAATATGAATGGAGATATTTTAACCAACCATCAAAGTATTCCGATAAAGTACGGTGTGCCATTTACTAAGTGGTTGAGTTCAGGATTGTCTCTTTTAATCTTGATTCCTATTTACATCTTGTGGCAATATCCTGAAATAGGATGGATGAAAGTGTACTTTTTAGCGGCATTATTATTTCTTCCAGTTTTTGTTTTACTGCTTTGGAATTCTAGTACAACAAAACGCTATATCATACTACACAGTTTATTAAAATTACTCATTCTTGTAGGTATTTTTAGCCTTATTTTTATTGATACTTCATTGATTGTTAGTAGGATTTTGTAGGTTTATTTTATAGTTTAGTAATTATGATAACTTTTGATTGGTCTTCTTTAATTCTATTTAGTGGAATTATAAACGCAATTATTGCAGTTGTGTTTTTAGTTTCTAATAGTAGTCGATATAAACCTAAATATGCATTATGGGTTAATGCGTTTTTGTTTTGTATTATATTAATCTTATTTGAGAGAATTATTAGGTTTTCAAATTTAGAGACTCATTATCCTAAACTATTATTTGTTACAAGTCCATTATTTTTCTTTATTCTTCCTTTAGTGTATGTGTTTCAAAATCAGTTAAATGTTAAGACAAAGTATTGGTATGCACATTTTATTTTTCCGATACTAATGCTCATGCTGTTTATTCCAACCATTCTAATGGATGATAATGATAAGTTGAATATGTATCATGAAGATGGCATAAATGATCCAATTTGGTTAGTGCTATTGTATCTTATGTTTGCTATTTATTATTCCGTAAAAACCTTTATAATTAATAAAAAACATAAAGTCCATTTGTTGAATACATCAGCCAATAATGATATTGAATTACATCTATTTTCTAATAAATTGGTTTTTTTAGCTAGTATATGTATCATTACTATTCCAATGTCATTGTTGTTGCAATATATTGATTATAATATGAAAGTTGCAGACAAATACTTGTTCATTTTTTTTTCCTTAATTCCACATTTTATTTTAATTTCTATATTCAACATTAGAAGTTTCGATAACACCAAAGACATACAAATTGAAGAAAAGCAAGTGAGTATTATTCAATATGAAAATTTAGATAACTCTAAATCTGAACTCACTGTTTTTATGATGAAATACAAACCGTATTTGAGTCAAGATTTGGACTTACCGACTTTGGCTAATTTGATTGGTTGGAATAGGTCAAATCTTTCTATGGTTATAAATAAAGGCTTTAATAAAAACTTCTATGATTTCGTTAATGAATATCGTCTTAATGCTGTTGTTGAGAAATTGAATAATGGTGCCTACAAACAATACTCATTAGATTATATTGTTAGCGAGTGCGGTTTTAAAAGTTATGTGTCGTTTTACAGAATCTTCAAAAGAGTAAAGAAAAAGTCGCCAAAAGAGTATTTAAAGCATCTGAAAAATCAATAAATACATTGCACTGTATCTTGTGTAATGTTTAAAATTTTATAAAGATGATTAGTGATAATAGATTTGTGATTTAAAAATAGTCAATCACAAAACCTATGCGCACACTTATTTTAAGTTTATTTTTAATCACCTATTCTAATACTACTTTTTCTCAAGATATAAATGAGAATATTCTAAACGAAATTAAAACAAAAGCAAAAGAAACCCACTCTGATGCCTTAATCATTATTAAAGATGGTAAAACCATTTATAAAGATTTTTTCGGAAAAGAAGACAAGCCTATTTACATAGCTTCAGCAGGAAAATCTTTAGTTAATCTTGCCATTGGGAAACTCATAGGCAACAAGCAATTAGATTCATTGGACCAACCGGTTTACACCTTATTTTCAGAATGGAAGCAAGGCAGAAAAAAGGATGTAACCATTCGCATGCTCTTAAATCATACGTCTGGTATTCAAAATTATCAAAATGCAAGTATTGAATTAGAGCCAGCACCCAATTACAAAGTAAAAAATGTAATTGAGTTGGCACTTGCTGCCGAACTTTCAAATAGTCCTGGAGAAAAATTCGATTATAACAATAAGGCAGTTGCTTTATTAGGTGGCATCGTCGAAAAAGCATCTGGAAAACGTTTTGACCATTTTTTTGTGGATGAATTCTACAAGCCAATGGACATCGCAGATTACAATTGGGTACAAGATGAAGAAGGAAACCCAACAACTCATGGTGCATTTTACATTAAGGCATCAGACCTTGTAAAGTTTGGTGAATTGCTCTTAAACAAAGGCATTTACAATGGTACGCGAATTATTAGCGAATCGTGGATTGAAGAATCCTTTAAACAAGGTCAAAAATTCGACCCAAGATTTGGATTGCTTTGGTGGCGAAAGCCTGTTTTTGAGAAACGTATTATAGATGATAGTATTTGGAAAACTTGGAAAAATGCCAATGTCAATACATCTTTTCTTAAGAAAATGAAACCTTTAAAGAATAAACTCTATGAAACCAAATATGATTATTTTAACGATTTGCAGCAATTGTTTGGTGACCAATGGAGCAAGACTCTAAATGAAAATTTGGGCAGGGATTTGTTGTCAAGCAAACGAATATACAGCAATGACATTGTTGCGTATTATGCTGATGGTTTCAGAGGAAATTATTTAGTCATTATTCCAGAAAAAAATGTTGTTGCAGTACGATGTGCCGACCATGAAGGCTTTAATTACCAAACCGATTTTTTTAGAGATTTTGTAGAATTAATCATACAATTATCTAATTAATCGCAAGTTTTATTTAGACTTCTTTTAAATTCAAAATTATATCAGATTTCAAAAATATATTTAACGAATGAAATTTTATAAGTACCAAAATAAATTATGGCACCTATTTTTTTTATAAGTATCTCAATTTGTTGCCATATTTACAACACATAGTTACCAGAATATAATTTCTAAAAAGATGAACCCAAAACAAGTCGTACAAAATTACCTGGATATTTTCTTTGGTGAGAAATTTAATCCAATAATATTAAAGCCGCTTTTAACAGATGACTTTAGTTTCAATGGCCCTTTAATGGAAGCCAACAGTTCTGAAGAATTTATAGCAAAACTAAAACACTTTGGCGAAGAAATAGAGATGAATGCTACTATTCATAAATTGGTTTGTGAAGCTACTACAGTTGTAGCCCAATATGATTTTTTACTACCTAACAAAAGTATTGTTCCAGCAACAGAATGGTATGAGGTTGAAGATGGTGAAATTTCAAAAATGCTATTGATTTGTGACCCAAAACATTTTTTAATCTAAAACAACAAATATGAAAGACTATCTATTAATCATTAAAACAAAAGGAAGCGTTTGGACAGACCTTTCACCGGAACAATTGCAAAAACACATGGAGCATGGAGGTGCCTATATAGGAAACCTCGTGAAGCAAGGCGTATTAAAAGGGGCAAACCCTATTGAAAAATCAGGCAGTAGAATTCTTACAGAAAGTAACGGAACACTTAAAGATGAACCTTTTAATGAAACAAAGGAAGTAGTTGCAGGGTTTTTCCATATCATTGCAAAAGATATAGACCAAGCAGTTAGCATTGCAAAAGAAAACCCAATTTTTAATGATATACCTACTAAAATTGAGGTACATCCTTTAATACCAATTGGAGGGAATTAGTAAATTAAAGTTTGATATCATTGATATTTATCTGTACGTTATCTATTATCTTCATTTTTGAAGAAAATAGAGTCATTCAAATAAAATTAGCCTTATCTTTGCAAAAATTTTTATAATGGCAGCAAAACAAAACTCGTCGAGAGGACGACACGCTAAAAAAGACAACAAGAACACTTCAAAAAAGAAGGATTATCCAAACATGAAAACGAAGAACTTTCGTGTGAATCCTCAAAACGTCAAAAACTTTAAGAAAAAATCGAGTGACACTCCTAAGAAATCAAACGATGAAGGAGGAATTCGCTTAAATAAATATATCGCCAATGCAGGTATATGCTCTCGTAGAGAGGCAGACGTATATATTGCTGCTGGTAACGCAAGTGTGAATGGTAAAATTATCACTGAGATGGGTTACAAAGTGCAACCTAACGATGTGGTTCGTTTTGATGGTCAACCATTGTCAATGGAGACTAAACGTTATGTTTTGTTGAACAAACCAAAGAATTATATCACCACAATGGATGACGATAGAGGTCGCAGAACTGTGATGGATATAATTGATAATGCAACTAAAGAACGCATTTATCCTGTAGGTAGGTTGGATAGAAATACCACAGGTTTATTGTTGTTTACCAATGATGGTGAATTGGCTAAAAAACTAACACATCCTAAACATAATGTTAAGAAATTATACCATGCAACCTTAGACAAGAAGCTTAGTCTAAAAGATTTAGAAAAAATCGGAGCGAACTTTGTATTGGAAGGTAAAATGGTATTTGTAGATGCTATTTCGTATATCGACGGACAACCAAAAACAGAAGTTGGTATTCAAATTCACTCAGGAAGAAATAGAATTGTTCGTAAGATTTTTGATCACTTTGGTTATACGGTTATCAAATTAGATAGAGTTATTTTTGCAGGTCTTACCAAGAAAAATTTGCCAAGAGGTCATTATAGACCATTGACCAATCAAGAAGTGATTAACCTGAATATGATTTAATGCCTTTTAGATTCTTCACTATGTTTAGAATGACAGAATAAACTAAATTGTCATTTCGAGCGTAGTCGAGAAATCTCATTTTAAATTAATATGTCGAGAACTATTTAGTAAAAATCTTTTGATTTTTCAGTAATAATTTGAGCAACAGTTTTGTTCTCAATTTTACTTTCAAGCCAAGAGAGAATATCTAAATATAAAAAGGCTCTTTTTTCATACGGATGATCTTCAAACACTTTGAGTTTTGAGTGAATTTTCTTGAATTCCTTTTTTATTTCATGTGGATACACATCACTCAATTTTTTGATAGACTCCAAAAATACTTTTTGAACAGCCTGTAAATTCTCCATTTTCAATAAGAATCGATAAGTGTCTTTGAATTGCCTTTCTAAGTGATAATCAAGACCGCTTTCATAGTGGGAAATCAAACTTAAAATTCTTGCAAAGCATTGTAAATCTTCAGCAACGTGTAATTTTTTTGAATTGATTATTTTACTCAAATAGTGAATGCATTCTTTGTTTTTACTCATTCCAAAATACAAGCAAGCAATTTTATAATACAGTATTACAATATGATGATTATCTAGTCTCGATTGATATAACTTGATTTTGTCTTCAATAATGTTCACTAAATATTCACCCTCTTCAAAAGAGCCTTCCAAAAAATGAAAGTGTAATTTATTGGCATATAAATATTGGAAAATTAATATTTCAGTATTGTTGTTTTTCGTAATTGAATTTGATTCAATTTCTTTTTCAAATGAGGTTAATACTTCTTTGAATTTAGATATGTGTTTTACAAAAAACAAACTTTCTAAAAGGTAATTTTTTCCTTTCAAATAAAATACTGGATGAACACTTATATTTTTTGGATTGGTTTTAAAGAGTTCTACCCATTTGTTGGCATATTTATAACTCTGTACAAAGTTTTGAGTCAATATACTGTGCCATAAATGTGCTTTATATAGCCACAGTTTTTCTCTAAATCCTAATTCTTGAAATTTATATTTAGGTAACCTGCCATTGAAGTAGGAATTGATTTTTTCTAATTCTGAATCATTTCTTGCATAGCCAGTTTTTAATAAAATTCCATAGAGTTGCAATGATAAATTTGACAATTTACTTGTCAAAACATTTAGTTGACTTAGGTTTTTTGCTTGTATAGATAGTTCATCTGCTCTAGTGTCAATGCTTCGAGTAATATATTGACTTTCAACAACTTTTTCTAATTCTACAATTTCGTAAGCAATGTTTTTCTCTTCATTATCAAGTGCATTGTTCTTTGCTTTTTCAAGTAATTTTAAACTTTGTTTATATAAACCTTTTTGGTATAAAACAGTTGCAAAATCTAATTGTTCTCTTATTTGAATTCTTATGTTTTTATGTGCAGGACTTAATCGTAAACTAATTAATATCTGTCTATATAAATGTGCTTTTAAATTTGATAATTGCTGCTTACTTACAATTCCATTTTTTAAAATTTCCTTTTCATTGTATTTTTTTTGTTTATCAAGAAATTTGAATAAAGCAAAAAATTTTGCATCCATATTACCATCAAGCCGACCAACATATAAATTAAATTGACGCTTCTCTGATTTTGTTAAAGATTTAATTAAAACAAATAAAGCATCGTTTTGTTGGTTGGACGCTGTAATATATTTATTCATAAAGCACTAATATTCAATTATTTGAATCTTATTTAATACGATTAAGTTTCGTAAAGGATATTTTAAGAATTACCTTCTTAGAATTGCCAATATATACATTTGTTTTATAATTATACAATCATTTTTATATATGCAAAACGATAAAGTTCAAATCTTCGATACTACTTTAAGAGATGGTGAGCAAGTTCCAGGATGTAAATTAGATACAAATCAGAAATTAATAATTGCCGAACGCTTAGATTTATTAGGTGTTAATGTCATTGAAGCGGGTTTCCCAATTTCAAGCCCAGGAGATTTTAATTCGGTGTCCGAAATTTCTAAAATAGTAAAAAACGCTACAGTTTGTGGTTTAACCAGAGCAGTTAAAAAAGACATAGAAGTTGCTGCTGAAGCATTGAAATTTGCAAGAATGCCAAGAATCCATACTGGAATTGGAACAAGTGATTCGCATATAAAATTTAAGTTTAATTCTTCACAAGATGAAGTAATAAGAAGAGCAAAGGAGGCAGTAAGTTATGCTAAAAATTTTGTAGATGATGTTGAGTTTTATGCAGAAGATGCAGGAAGAACTGATAATGCTTTTTTAGCCAAAGTGTGTGAAGAGGTTATTAAATCTGGTGCAACAGTATTAAACATTCCAGATACTACAGGTTATTGTTTGCCAGAAGAGTATGGAGCAAAAATGAAATATCTTAGAGATAATGTGAAAGGAATTGAGGAAGTAATTCTTTCTTGTCATTGCCACAATGATTTAGGAATGGCTACCGCTAATTCTATTTCTGGTGTCATTAATGGAGCACGTCAAATTGAGTGTACAATTAATGGTATTGGAGAGAGAGCAGGAAATACCGCATTAGAAGAGGTAGTAATGATTTTAAAGCAACATCCATATTTAAATTTAGATACGGATATCAACACGAAATTATTATATGATACAAGTATGATGGTGAGAGAGAAAATGGGAATGCCAGTTCAGCCAAACAAGGCAATTGTTGGTGCAAACGCATTTGCGCATAGTTCAGGTATTCATCAAGATGGAGTGATAAAGAATCGCGAAACTTATGAAATTATGGATCCTGCTGATGTTGGTGTTGATAAAAGTTCAATTGTATTAACCGCTAGAAGTGGTAGAGCAGCATTGGCATACAGAGCAAAAAATATTGGATACGAATTAACAAAAATACAGTTAGATAAAGCCTATCAAATATTTTTAAAGTTTGCCGATAAATTAAAAGAAGTAAAAGACGATGATTTACATTTTATTATGAAAGATGTAAATAAATATTCAAAAATAGCAATGGCATAATGAGAAAAACATTGTTTGATAAAGTTTGGGATGCGCATGTTGTGGATACTATTGAAAATGGTCCACAAATCTTATATATCGATAAGCATTTAATTCATGAAGTAACAAGTCCACAGGCATTTGCTGAATTGGAAGAGCGAAATATTCCTATTGCAAGACCTGATAAAATTGTTGCTACAGCCGATCATAATACACCTACTATAAACCAGCATTTACCAATCAAAGATGAATTGTCAAGAAAACAATTAGAGCAATTAACTGCTAATTGTGAAAAGAATAATATTACACTTTATGGTTTAGGACATGAGAACAATGGAATTGTACATGTGATTGCTCCTGAATTGGGAATTACGCAGCCAGGAATGACAATGGTTTGTGGTGACTCACACACATCAACACATGGCGCTTTTGGAACTATTGCCTTTGGTATTGGAACTAGTCAAGTTGCACAAGTATTTGCAAGTCAATGTTTATTATTGCGGAAGCCCAAGAAAATGCGAGTAAACGTTAATGGAAAACTAAATAAAGGAGTTTTGCCAAAAGATGTGATACTTTATATTATCTCAAAATTAGGGACAAATTCAGGAACAGGATATTTTTGTGAATATGCTGGAAATGTATTTGAGGAAATGTCTATGGAAGGTAGAATGACCGTTTGCAATATGAGTATTGAAATGGGTGCAAGAGGCGGAATGATTGCTCCTGATGAAACTACCTTTGAATATGTTAATGGAAAGGAGTTTGCGCCAAAAGGAGATGATTTTGATGAAAAAGTTGCTTACTGGAAAACTTTGGTTACAGATAATGATGCTGTTTTTGATAAAGAGTATTCTTTTGATGCAATAGATATAAAGCCGATGCTTACCTATGGTACAAATCCAGGAATGGGTATTAATGTTACTGAAAATATTCCTTCTGAAAATAGTGAGTCTTTCGAAAAGTCATTGAATTATATGAATTTCAAAAAAGGAGAAAGTCTTATTGACAAACAAATAAATTATGTGTTTATTGGAAGTTGCACAAATTCTAGAATAGAGGATTTTAGAGTAGCTGCTAACTATATTCAAGGAAAACAAAAAGCACAAAATGTGAATGCTTGGTTGGTTCCAGGATCTCAAAAAGTAGCAAAACAAATTCAAGAGGAAGGATTACAGACTATTTTTGAAAGTGCTGGATTTGAATTACGTGAACCAGGATGTTCTGCTTGTTTGGCTATGAATGATGATAAAATACCAGAAGGGGAATATTGTGTTTCTACTTCTAATAGAAATTTTGAAGGTCGTCAAGGACAAGGTGCTAGGACAATTTTGGCAAGCCCATTAATGGCTGCTGCAACAGCAGTTGAAGGTAAAATTATTGATATTACTAAAAATCTAAATTAATGGAGAAATTTGTAAAACTAGTAGATACTGCTATTCCATTATCGACAGAAAATATTGATACAGATCAGATAATTCCTGCTCGTTTTTTAAAAGCAACGGATAAAAAAGGATTTGGTGATAATGTATTTAGAGACTGGCGTTTTCATAAAGATGGAACTGTCAATCAAGATTTTGTATTAAATGACGAGAGGTTTAAAGGCTCAATCTTGGTTGCAGGAGATAACTTTGGTTGTGGTTCTAGTAGAGAACATGCAGCATGGGCATTGGTAGGATATGGATTTAAAGTTATTGTAAGTAGTTTTTTTGCTGATATTTTTAAGGGCAATGCTTTAAATAATGGATTGTTGCCAGTTCAGGTTTCTGAAGAATATTTGAAATCATTATTGAATCTTATTCAAACTAATCCTAAGACAAGAGTTACTATTGATTTAGAAAATCAATTCATAAGTTCAGAAATTGGAAAAGCAGCATTTGAGATTGATCCGTATAAAAAATTATGTATGATTAATGGCTATGATGACATTGATTTTTTAATAAGTAAAAAAGAGAAAATAACTGCTTTTGAAGCAGAAAATTATTAACCTATGAAGTATAATATAGCAGTAATTCCAGGAGATGGAATAGGACCAGAAGTAACAGAGCAAGCAAAGAAAGTGTTGAATGCAGTTGGTGTAGTTTATAATCATACATTTATTTACGATGAAGGTTTGATGGGTGCTTGTGCAATTGATGAAACAGGTAATCCTTTACCAAATGACACTTTAGAATTGTGTAAAAGATCTGATGCAATTTTGTTTGGTGCTATAGGTGATCCTAAGTATGATAATGATCCTTCGGCAAAAGTGAGACCTGAGCAAGGTTTGTTGAAATTGCGTAAAGAATTAGGGTTGTTTTGTAATGTGAGACCAGTAAAAGCCTATGATAAATTAATAGAAAAGTCTCCACTTAAAAAAGAGATTATTAGTGGCACTGATATTTCAATTTTTAGAGAATTAACAGGTGGAATTTATTTTGGTATTAAAGAGTTGAGTGATGATGGCAAAGTTGCTTTTGACGGATGTTCTTATTCTGTAGAAGAGATAGAAAGAATTGCTCATTTAGCGTTTTTAGAAGCAAGAAAAAGAAGTTCTAAGGTTACATTGGTTGATAAAGCAAATGTTTTAGAAACATCTAGATTGTGGAGGAAAACAGTCACGAAATTGGCAAAGCAATATCCAGATGTGTCACTAGAGTTTTTATTTGTTGATAACGCTGCTATGCAATTGATTCTAAATCCAAAACAGTTTGATGTAATATTGACTGAGAATTTGTTTGGCGATATCATCTCTGATGAAGCGAGTGTTATAGGAGGCTCAATAGGTTTATTGGCTTCTGCATCAATAGGAGATAGTACCGCATTGTTTGAACCTATACATGGTTCATATCCTCAAGCGAAAGGCAAAGGAATTGCAAACCCTTTGGCATCAATTTTATCCGCTGCAATGTTGTTAAATCATTTAGGATTGGTTGAAGAAGCAAAAGCTATTGAGCGTGCAGTAGAAAAATCTTTGGAGTTGGAAATTACGACAGTTGATATAAATTCTGACAAGCCATTTTCTACAACAGTTGCTGGAGATTTCATTGCTGATTATGTTCAAAATCAACAAGATACTGATATGAACTTTCAAAATATTTATTTAGGGCAGAGTACTATTATTTAGTGTTAATTGTAGAACAAACAAAAAAGCCTAAACGAAATGTTTAGGCTTTTTTTGTGGTACCTCCAGGAATCGAACCAGGGACACAAGGATTTTCAGTCCTTTGCTCTACCAACTGAGCTAAGGTACCAGTTGCTTAATTGCGGGTGCAAATATAAATGTATTTTTTAGACTAATCAAAACAAAAACTAAAAAAATCATTCGTATTTTTGCACTTTATTTTTTTGTTAGATGAATTTAGTTATTGATGTTGGAAATACACGTGTCAAAATTGCTCTTTTTGAGCAACTTGAGATAAAGCATCAATCGGTATTTTTAAAAGAAGACTTACTAAAAGAAGTTGAAGTTTTAGTGAAAAAGAAAAAAATTGAAAACGCTATTATTTCTTCAGTTGGGCGGATAACAAAGAAAGAATTAAAAAGGTTGGGAACATTTTTTCCACTTCTAGTTTTGGATAACAAAACAAAAATTCCTTTTTCTAATTTATATAAAACACCAAAAACATTAGGTGTTGATAGAATTGCTTTAGTTACAGGCGGAGTAAATTGGTGTGATACAGGTGTGTTGATTATTGATGCTGGAACTTGTATTACATACGATTATGTGAATGAAAATGATGAATATTTAGGAGGAGCAATTTCTCCAGGAATTCGAATGCGATATAAAGCCTTGAATAATTTTACTGCTGGTTTGCCGTTATTAAAAACAGCCAGTCCTAAAAATATTATTGGAAATTCTACTAAAAACTCAATTCATTCAGGAGTAGTTAATGGTGTTTTGGCCGAAATTGACGGTGTAATAGACCAATATAAACAACTAGATGAAAATTTAACAGTAGTTTTAACAGGAGGAGACACTAATTTCTTGGCTAAAAGATTAAAAAATAGCATATTTGCCAATCCAAATTTTTTATTGGAAGGGTTGAACAATATTTTGAATTTTAATATTACGAATGATTAAAAAAATATCAGTACTTATAATAGTATTATTTTGTGTCAATACTTATGCACAAAAGACAAATGCATCTCCATATTCTATTCTTGGAATAGGTGAGGAGACAGCTTCGAAAACAGTAGAGGAAATGAGTATGGGTGGAGTTGGAACTGTGAGTAGTTATGAGTATCAACTTTCTTTTACCAATCCTGCTACATATTCTAATTTTAGACTTACAACTTACTCAATTGCTGGTCAAAATAGAGGGTTGAAAGTCAAAGATGCAAGCACTTCTCAAACATCTTCAAATGCTAATTTATCATATCTTTCTTTAGGTATTCCTCTTGGTGAAAAAGCCGGTTTTGCATTTGGATTACAACCAAACACTAGTGTAGGTTATAATATTAGAAATACAATTTTAGATACCGATGGTGAAGTTTCTGAAATTTCAGTTTATGAAGGTGATGGAGGAACAAATAGAGTTTTTCTTGGATTTGGGTATAAAGTTGCTAATGGATTGAGTATTGGTGTTGAAGGAGATTATGTTTTTGGAAATATTAATAATTCTATTACCAATCAATTAAGAGATGTTCAATTGGGAACTAAATATGTTACTGATGCTAGAATTGATGGTTTTGGTTTAAAAACTGGTTTTTTATATAAAAAAGATTTAAAAAACGAATTATATTTGAGCCTTGGTGGTGCATTTAGTTTAGAAAATGAATTAGAGTCTAAAGGAAATGAGTATTTATATTCAGTTTCATTTGTCAATGGAGAGATACCAAGAGATACCATATTGAATATTTCTAGTACAGGTACATATAAGAAACCTTTAAAAACAAGTTTAGGAGTTGGTTTTGGTAAGGCAAGAAAATGGGCTGCAAGTTTAGATTATAGTTCTCAAAATGCTGTTGAATTAAGTGGAAACTTAGTGAATAGAAATCCAAAATTAGCTTTTAGAAAGTCAAGTAAGGTTTCTTTAGGTGGTTTTTATATTCCTAAATATAATTCGATTTCGAGTTATTGGGATAGAGTTATTTATAGAGCAGGATTGCGAATGGAGCAAACAGGAATAATGGTTGATGGTACCGGAAATGGTACGCAATTTAATGATGTTGATGACTTTGGCATATCTTTTGGAGTAGGACTACCGATGGGTAATGAAGTGTCTAGATTAAACTTAGGTTTTGAGTTTGGCAAAAGAGGTACAACTGCTAATGGATTGATTGAAGAAAATTACTTTAATTTTAAATTAGGCCTATCATTAAGTAACAAATGGTTTAGAAAACGAGAAATTAACTAATAAAATGAAAATGATGAAAAAAATTACGTACACAATTGCAGGATTATTTTTTCTAGTTGCAACGTTAAATTCAAATGCTCAAATGGATATGAGTGTTCAAGATTGTACTGTAGAGTATAATCTGTATAAAGGTGATGTACAAGGGAAAAACTTCGCAGAAGCAAAAAAGAGATTAGATAATTTAATGGCAAACTGTCCTAAACTTTCAGTTAATATATACAAATTGGGAGTTAAAATTGCTGACGATATGATTACAAATGGCGATAAAGTTGCTGGTGTAGCATTGATGAAAAAAGTATATGACCAAAGAATTATTCATTTCCCTAAAAAAGATTTAGGAAAAGTATATAATGACATTGCAAATTTCCTAGCTGATAATGGTGCTTCAGAAAACGAAGTGATTAATATGTTAGAAAAAGGTTATAGAGCTGATCCAACTGGATTATCGGCAAAAAATATTTACAAGTATTTTGATCATGTTTTAGAATCTAATAAAGATAATAATGTTCAAAAAATATTAGATACCTATGATGATATAAACGATGCACTTGAAGTAAAATCTGGTAAATACCAACAAAGGTTGAGTAAATTGATTGCTAAAGAAGAAGCTGGAGCTACTCTTGGAAAAAAAGAGGCAAAGTCTAAAAGAATTGCTGAAGGTGTACTTAATAATATAGGTATCATTGGAGGTGGACTTGACCAGAAGATTGAAGAGTTATTGACTTGTGAAAGATTAGTACCATTGTATAGAAGAGATTTTGACGCAAATAAATCTAACCCTCAATGGTTAAAAAGAGCGGTATCAAGAATGTACCATAAAGAATGTACAACTGATGCGTTGTACGAAGAGTTAGCAGAAGCATATGCACAAGCAGATCCATCGGCTGATGCGTATATGTTCTTGTCTAATATTTTGGAAGAAAAAGGTAAAGTTGCAGAAGCTAAAGATATGCGTAGAAAAGCTTTTGAATTAGAAACCGATCCAACTAAAAAATCTAACTTGTTGATGAAAGATGCTCAAGAATTAAGTAGAAAAGGTAGAAGAAGTGAGGCTAGAAGACAAGCAAATGAAGCGTTGAAGTATAATCCAAGTAATGGTAATGCATATTTGTTAATTGCTTCAATGTATGCTAAAAGTGCTAATAGTTGTGGAGATAACTTATTTTCAAAAAGAATGGTCTACGTTGCTGCTTTAAACAAAGCAAGAAGAGCTGCAGTAGTAGATCCAAGTATGGGACAAAAAGTAAAAAGATTTGTTAATAGTTATAAAGCAAATATTCCAACTAAGCAAGATGGATTCGCTGAAGGATACAAAGCTGGAGATTCATTTAAAATTGGATGTTGGATTGGAGAAACTGTTAGAGTACAGTTAAGATAATTCACTAAATATTTTAGTACATTTGCTAAATGAGAAAATCATTTAACAATATAATTCAAAACATTGCTGTTATTTTTATAACAGCAATGTTTTTTTCTTGTGGTAATGATATAAAAGAAGTCAGAGATTTCCTTGCCGATAAGAACTTACCAATAGGTGTTGCTGAAAACATTTACAATGTACATACCGATTCTGGGCGCGTTGATTTAAGATTAACAGCACCTTTATTACATGATTATACCAATCGAAAAAAGCATCCTTATAATGAGTTTCCTGAAGGTGTTAAGATTGTAACAATAGATAAAAACAAAGATTCTTTAGTTGTTTCAGGTGATTATGCAATTTCTTATAGTAAAACGAATATATCGGAAATCAAAGAAAATGTCGTAATCATTAATTATACCGATTATAAAAAATTATTGACCGAACAACTTTTTTGGGATCAAAACACAAAATACTTTTATACCGAAAAACCATTTACCTTAATTACCAAAACTGACACTATATATGGTATTGGTTTTGATGCAAGTGAAGACTTAAATACTTTTATGGCAAAGCAAAATAGAGGTAGTGTATTGTTAAAAGATTAAAACTAAATTATGAATAGAATTGGGAAAATATTTGAAATTGGTTATTTGATTGTTGCAGTGATTTTTGCTTACGAAACAATTGCAAGATGGAATACTGAAAGAGAAAAAGCATATATTTTTATTGCAATGTGTGGACTTGCAATTTTTATGTTTTTCTTTAGAAGACGTATGAGAATAAAGAGAGAAAAATATCTAGATAGATCCAATAAATAGTGGAGTTACAGGTTTTTGTAATCATAGTGTCAATATTGCTTTCAGCCTTTTTTTCGGGTATGGAAATAGCATTTGTTTCGGCAAATAAAATGCATATTGAACTAGAAAAAAAGCGAGAAGGATTTATCGCCAAAATTCTTACTAGACTCACCCAAAAATCTTCAAAATTTATTACCACAATGCTAGTTGGTAATAATATAGCATTGGTGGTTTATAGTTATTTTATGGGTAAGTTTTTAACCGATTTATTGCCTTTAGATAGTTACAATAACTTTGTCGTATTGTTAATTCAAACTGTTATTTCTACCATTGTTATTCTTGTTACGGCTGAATTTTTGCCTAAAGCTATTTTTAGAGTCTATGCTAATGAAACTTTAAAAATATTTGCGCTGCCAGCATATTTGTTTTATATCATCTTTTATTACTTGTCCGATTTTATAACTTTTATTTCTGATTTCTTTTTAAGAGTATTTTTTAATACAGCTTCAGACGAGGAGCAAACGGAATTTAGTAAAGCAGAATTGGAAAGTTATATTTCTGAGCAACTAGAAAATAAAACTGAAGACGAAGAAATTGATTCTGAAATTCAAATATTTCAAAACGCTTTAGATTTTAATGATGTAAAGGCGCGTGAAGTAATGGTTCCTAGAACTGAAATTTTGGCAGTTGATATTAATGAAACCATTACCAATGTTCGCAATTTATTTATTGAAACAGGCTATTCTAAAATACTAATTTATAAGAATTCATTGGATGAAATTATTGGTTATATCCACGTGTTTGATATGTTTAAAAAACCTAAGAATTTACGCTCCATTTTGATGCCTGTTGAATTTATTCCTGAGAGTATGATGATAAATGATGTTATGGGAATATTGACTAAAAAGAAAAAGAGTATTGCTATAGTATTAGATGAATATGGGGGAACTTCGGGCTTAATAACTATTGAAGATATTGTAGAAGAATTATTTGGTGAGATTGAAGATGAGCATGATTCGGTTGAATTGATTGAAGAAAAAATTAATGAATCTGAATTTCGTTTATCTGCAAGATTAGAAGTAGATTACATGAATCAAACCTATGATTTAAATTTGCCTGAGAGTGATGCTTACGAAACTTTAGGAGGCCTAATAGTTAATTTTTCAGAAAATATTTTGACCGAAAATGAGTCAATTGAAGTTGATAATTTTGAATTTAAAATACTTAAAGCTTCTACTTCCAAAATTGAAGAAATTTATTTGAAAATTTTACCTAAACAAGACTAGTTGTTTCTTCATTATTTCATTTAGTCCTTGCAAGTTACTTTATTAAAAAATCCCTTTTTTAATTGGTTTGGAAATTGTAATTTCGCAGACTTAATAATAATTAAAAAATAGAATGGCAATTTTATCAAAAATAAGAGAGAAAACAGTTGTTTTAATATTAATCATTGGTATGGCGCTTTTTGCATTTGTGATTGGTGATTCAATGAATAGTAGTGGAGGAGGTCAAAATGTTGATGTGATTGGTGAAATCAATGGAGAAACAGTAAGTAGAACTGATTTTAGTGAACGATTGGAAAACTATAAAGCCAATGTTGGAGGTAGAGTTTCTGAAATACAAGCAATGAACACTGTGTGGGATGGCTTTGTAAGAGAGAAAGTATATCAAAAACAATTAGAAGAAGCAGGACTTATTGTTGGAGAAAAAGATGTTTGGGAATCTATTATGAGTATGCAATTTTTTCAAAACGGACCTCAATTTAAAAATGAAGCTGGATTATTTGATGAAGAAAAAGTAAAGCAATTTATTGCCGATATGAGAGATGAAGCAAATGCTTCTGCTGCAGGGTCAGATGAAAGAAGAAGATGGGCAAATTGGTTAACTACCGAAAATCAAATTAGACAAAACCTTGTAAGAGATTCATATACCAACTTAGTGTCTGCTGGTTTAGGAGTAACACTTGATGAAGGTAAAAGAGATTATTTCTTTAACAATGCTACTGTAACTGCACAGTATGTGTATTTGCCATACGCATCAATACCAGATAGTTTAGTAACTATTAAAAATAGTGATTACAAGAACTATTTGACCGAAAACGCGAAGAAATATCAAGTTGAAGAATCTAGAAGTTTGAAATATGTAAAGTTTGATATTGTTGCCTCAGAAGAAGATAAAGAAGCGATTAAAGCAGATTTGGCTACCTATATAGAAGATGAGTCAAATGGTGCTAAAGGTTTAAGAAATACAACTGATATTCAAGAGTTTTTAGAAGAAGCAAAATCTGATCTTCCTCAAAACGATAGTTTTGTTTTAAAGAACAAACTTCCAAAAGAAATGTCAGATAAAGTATTGAACGGTAATAAAGGAGACGTTTTTGGACCTTATGAAGAAGGAGGCTATTATAAAATATCTAAAATTATGGATATAAAGAAAATGCCAGACTCAGTAAAATCAAGACATATTATTATTCCATATGCTGGAACTCAAAGATCTAATTCAAATAGATCAAAAGAGGCTGCTAAAAAAACAGTAGACAGTATTTTTAAACTAGTTAAAAATAACTCTTCAAGATTTGTTGCTATTGCTGATGAAGTAAATTCGGACGGTACAAAAGGTAAAGGTGGAGATATAGGATGGGTTAGTTTTGATACTGCTTTTTCACCAAACTTTGATGTTGATTTTGCTAATTACTTGTTTGAAAACAGAAAAGGTGCTATTGATGTAGTAGAAACTAAGTTTGGATATCATATTATCAAAATAGATGATCAAAAGAATTTTCAAAACGCTACTAAATTAGCCATTTTGGCTAGACAAATAGTTCCTTCTGAGGCAACTGAAGGTAAATATTATCAAGATGCAGAAATTTTCCTATCTGAATTGTCTAAAGGAAGTAATATTGATGATTTAGCAAAAGAAAAAGAATACAAAGTTTCATTAGGAAACAAAGTTAAAGAATTGGATGAAAGAGTTCCTGGTTTAGATGGTAGTCAAAGAGCGATTATTCGTTGGGCATTTGAAGATGACACTGATATTAACAGTTCTAAGCGTTTTGAGATTGATGGAGGTCATGTAGTTGCAACATTATTTGCTAAAACAAAAAAAGGTTTAGCAACTGTTGCTGATAAAGCTGGAGAATTAAGACCAATTTTATTAAAAAAGAAAAAAGCAGAACTATTAAATAAGAAGATGACTGGAGCAACTTTAGAAGAAATTGCTAAAGCAAATGACGAAAGAGTCAGAAACGCATCAAAAGTGTCACTAGCGTCACCAGTAATATCTGGAATTGGTAGAGAAATGGCAGTTGTTGGAGCAATGTCAAATGCAAAAGAAGGTCAAGTTGTTAAAGGAGTTGATGGTGAGAAAGGGGTGTTTGCATTTACAATTACTGCTAAAGAAAATCCAACAGAATTAGATAATTATAGTTCGTTTAGAAATAGATTGAATAGCAAAATTCAAAGTAAGTCTAGTAAAATGTTTGAAGCATTAAAAGAATCTTCAGATATTGAGGATAATAGAACTAATATCTATTAAGAATCAAATATAAATTATAAAAAAGCGTCCAAATTTTGGACGCTTTTTTTATTGAATTAAACTGTCAAATAAAAACAAAAAAAAGCCTAAACTTTAGTTTAGGCTTTTCAGTATAAATTATATTTAATATTATTTATTCATTGACAATAAGAACTCATCGTTGTTTAGAGTTGTTCTCATTCTATCACTTAGGAACTCCATGGCTTCAATTGGGTTCATATCAGCTAAGTACTTACGTAATACCCACATACGTTGTAGAGTGTTTTCATCTAATAGTAAATCATCTCTACGAGTACTAGATTTAACTAAATCAACTGCAGGATAAATTCTACGATTAGCAATATTTCTGTCTAATTGTAATTCCATATTACCAGTTCCTTTGAATTCTTCAAAGATTACTTCATCCATTTTTGAACCTGTATCAGTTAACGCAGTTGCAATAATTGATAATGAACCTCCACCTTCAATATTTCTAGCAGCACCAAAGAAACGTTTCGGCTTGTGTAATGCATTAGCATCAATACCTCCTGATAAAATTTTACCAGAAGCTGGAGCAACTGTATTATAGGCTCTTGCTAAACGTGTGATAGAGTCAAGTAAAATAACAACATCATGACCACATTCAACTAATCTTTTAGCCTTTTCTAATACAATATTTGCTACTCTAACATGTTTGTCAGCTGGTTCGTCAAAAGTAGAAGCAACAACTTCACCTTTAACATTTCGCTGCATGTCAGTTACCTCTTCAGGGCGCTCGTCAATTAATAAAATAATTTGATAAACCTCAGGATGATTAGCAGAAATCGCATTGGCAATATCTTTTAATAAAATGGTTTTACCAGTCTTTGGCTGAGATACAATCATTCCACGTTGTCCTTTACCAATTGGTGCAAATAAATCAATTACTCTTGTTGATTTATTCCCTTTCATTTCTAGACTCAATTTTTGATCAGGAAACAAAGGTTTTAAATGTTCGAATGCAACACGATCTCTTACAACGTTAGGATTTAATCCATTAATTTTTGAAACTCTGATTAATGGAAAATATTTCTCACCTTCTTTTGGAGGTCTTACATTTCCTTTAACAGTATCACCAGTTTTAAGTCCAAATAGTTTTATTTGCGATTGTGATACATAAATATCATCTGGTGACGATAAATAATTATAATCTGATGACCTTAAGAATCCATAACCATCTGGCATCATTTCTAAAACACCTTCACTTTCAATAATTCCATCAAATTCATAATCTGGATCTCTATACTTATTTCCATTTCCACCTTTTTTATGGAAATTTTTGTCCTTGTGAGATTTATTGTGATTAGGCTGTCTTTTTTGGTCTTTACTTTTTATGTCTTTTTTGTCCTCTACTGCATTGGTATTTTTCTTTTCTTGGGCAGGCTTATCTTGAATGACTTTTTTGGAAGGCTTAATATTATCTTTTTTCTCAAACTTCATTTCTTGTTGAGAATTATCTTTAACTTTTTCTTTTGCCTTTGGTTCTTTAACTTGTATATCTTTTTTTACAGTCTCGTTTTTAGGTTTAGAAATACGTTTTCTTTTTGGTTTTTCAGAAGGAGTATTTTTTTGAGTAGGATTTGACGCTTGGTGGTCAAGAATTTGATAAACTAAATCTAATTTTTTTAATTGACTGAATTTTTTAAGGTCTATCTCTTTTGCAATTTTTTGTAATTCTACAAGAGATTTTTCTTTTAGTTGAGAAATTTCAAACATTTATATGTAATTATATTATTTTTCTATGTGATTATAAAAAAGGTAAGTAAAATATGATTGTAATAGAATTGCTGTAGCGCAATTATCTTTAAGAAGACATGCAAATATATAAAAATAAATTTGATATGAAAGTTTTGAGAAATAAAAGATTACATTACTTTTGTATCTGTTCTAGAAAACAAACTAATGATTCAAAGAATACAAACTTTATATTTACTTGTTGCAGCCATTTTTTCTGCAGGATTAATATTTGTGTTTAATCTTTGGGAAAATGTTGATAAATCAATGTTTTATGCATTAGATGGATTAAGTTCTGAATCAATGATGTTTAAGGTTATACCAATTTTATTCTTCGCTTCAGCATTGTTATCATTAATTGCTATTTTTCAGTTTAAAAATAGACAATTACAATTTGTAATAGGACGTATTAATATTTTGACCAACCTTATTTTATTAGGTTTGCTGATATATGTATCACTAAGTTTATCTGGAGAAACAGTAGTTTCTGAGAAGGGTATTGGATTAGTAATCCCAATTGTTGTTATTTTTTTGCTTGTCATGGCAAATAGAGCAATTAAGAAGGATGAAGATCTTGTAAAATCTGTTGATAGATTAAGGTAAAACTTGATAGTTTAGTATATTTAGTGTAAAACCATTCCAAATTTTGGAATGGTTTTTTTATTGTACATTTATATCGTTACTCACGGTTTTCCGTGATATAAAATCACGGATTGTAGTTATTGTATGAAAGTTGATATTAAAATATCTTTGACATGGGAAAATTGAAAAAGATAAAAGTTCATATCGCTGATGATCACAAAGTGTTGATTGATGGCATAAATGCTGTTCTTAAAACCGAAGAACAAATTGAAGTTGTAGGCTGTTCTCTTAATGGAGAACAGGTCTTACAATGGTATAAAGAAAACAATTCCGACGTATTGATACTCGATATTAATATGCCTAAACTTGACGGAATTGCCGTGCTTAAAGAATTTCAGAAACAAGATAATCGACCAAGTATTGTAATACTTTCTAGTTACGATGATGTAAAACTAGTAAAAGAAGTTATGAAGATTGGTGCAAAAGGGTTTTTGGCCAAAAAATGTGCTAGTGAACAAATAGTAGAAGCTATTAAAACGGTATATTCGGGTGAGAATTATTTTAGTAAAAGTATACAGAGTAAAATAGTTTCTTCCTTTTCTGATTCCAATGGAAATGCAGAAAAAAATTATTTTAATCTTTTAACCGATCGCGAAAAAGAAATTTTAACACTCATTGCTAAAGAATTTAATACTAGAGAAATTGCTGAATCTTTATTTATTAGTATTAATACTGTGGAGACACATAGAAAAAATCTGATAAAAAAATTGCAAGTTAAAAATGTTGTTGGACTTGCATTATTTGCTCATAAAAATAAAATGGTTTAGAGTTATGAAGAAATTTTATTTCGCTCTTATAATATTAACCTCATTACTTTTCACTTCATTTCTTAGTTTTTTTCAAGATGACACTAATGAAACTATTATTGATTCAATAATAAATCAAGTAGAAGAAAATATTAAAAAAAGAGAGTTAAGTATAGCTCAAAATTTAATTGATAATTTAGAGATTGATAGTGATATTAAAGTAGATGATGAATTAAAAATTGGTTTTTGGCAAGCTAAAATCTATATAGAAAATGGGCAAGATGAAAAGGCTTTAAATAAACTTTTAGAAGGTTTTACATTACTTCAAAATAATCAGAACTCTAAATTTTATTTTAAGTATTCTCAAGAATTAGGAAGGATTTTTGGGAGAGTTAAGAACTATAGTAATTCTTTTAAGTATTTTAATTTGGCATTAGAAAATGCACTAGAAAGAAAAGACTCTCTTGCAATTTCTGAAGCTAATTTTAATTTAGGAAGCGCTTATCAAATGAAAAATCAATTAGATTCTGCAGGAATTTATTATAAAAGAGTAATTGAAGAGTACCCAAAACTTACTAAAAATAAAAATGTCTTAGCAACCACATATAGTAATGCTATTGGTTTGGCAGTTGTGAAGAACGATTTTGAGCTTGCAGAAGAATATGGTAAGAAATCATTTGAAATTCGTAATGAAGAAAAGGATACATTGAAAATGGCAGGATTGTTAACCAATCTTGGTGGAATAAGTATGTACAATAACGACCTAGATAAATCTAATGAATACAGTTATAGAGCCTTAGAATTATTAAAAAACAGAAATGATATAAAGTCTAGGGACATCAAAGCCATAACTTTAGATAATATTTCTCAAGTATTTTATTTAAAAGAAGATTATCAGCAAGCCTATGACTTATTGTTTGAAAGCGCTACTATCAGTAATAAAATTATTACAGATAACTTGCATAGTAAAGTGACTGAAATCGAAGCCAAATATAATGTGGCTAAAGAAAGTGAATTAACTAAAATTGAAGAAAATAAAAGACAACGTGTAGAATTTTTGTTATATATATCTGGTATAGGATTGATTACTTTATTAGGTTTTTTATGGTTTAAAAATAGAGATGATAAGTTTAAAAGATTAAATTTAAAATTAGCGCACAACCAAGAGAAAATTGAGGCAGAAAGAAAGCTGGAGAAAATTCAAAATGACACACAAATCAAAATTTTGAATGCTACTCTTGATGCTAAAGAATCGGAACGTAAATATATTGCTGAAATCCTTCATGATAGTGTTAGTACACTACTTTCTTCAGCCAATATGCATTTATATGCTTTGAAGTCTGAAATTGAGGGAGATAAATTTGATGAAATAAATAAAACAGAAAATATTATTAGTGAAGCTGCAGATAAAATAAGAAACTTATCTCATAAATTAATTTCTTCGGTATTATTGAAATTTGGACTTACTGCGGCTGTTGAAGATTTATGTGATAAATATTCAACTTCTCAACTGAAATTTGAGTCAACTTCTAAAAATTTAAAAAGATACAGTCAAAACTTTGAAATTAAAACTCATAATATTATTGAAGAATTGGTAAATAATATCTTAAAACATAGCAATGCAACAAAAGCGAGTATTGATATGGAAGAAGTTGGAGAAAATCTTCAGATTAGGATATCTGATAATGGAAAGGGCTTTATTAAAGAAGATATTATCAAGAAAGATGGATTGGGATTAAACCAAATAGATGCTAGAATTAAAGTGATGAATGGCGTGTTTAAAATTGACTCAATAAAAGATGAAGGCACGTTAATTTATATAAGTATTCCCTTTATTTAGCCTCTTTTTCCTAGTTCTATAATTTCAAGATTCTTAATTTCTTTACCTACAATTTCAAAACGTATCATTGTTCTAATTTGATGAAAGCCATGCTTACCTGCTGCACCTGGATTTAAATGAAGTAGGTTTAATTTTTTATCAAACTGCACTTTAAGGATATGGGAATGACCACTAATAAATATTTTTGGAGGATGCTTTTTTATTTCTTCCCGTATTCGTTGATTATACTTATTTGGATAACCACCAATATGCGTTATCCAAATAGTTACATCCTCAACCATAAAACGATTATCTAAAGGAAATTCAAGTCTTGCCGTTGCATTATCAATATTTCCATAAACTCCTCGAAGTGGTTTTAGTTTTTTAATTTCATCGGTAACAAATAAATCTCCAATATCACCTGCATGCCAAACTTCATCGACTTGCTTTACAAACTTTAAAATTTGTTTATCAATAAATCCATGCGTGTCGGAAAGTAATAATATTTTCTTCATTTATTTAAAATGGGTCTAAAATACTGATGTATATTTGTGCTTCACAAAAATAAGTTTTTAATTGAGGTATTTTATAGAACTTTCATATAATGGTAAAAACTATCGTGGTTGGCAAATACAACCAAAAGTAGTGACTATTCAACAAAAAATAAACGATGGTTTATCTAAACTTTTGAAAGTGCCTATAAGTATTATGGGAGCAGGTAGAACAGATGCAGGAGTGCATGCTTCACAAATGTATGCTCATTTTGATTGCGAACAAAAATTTGATATTAATGAAATAACAGAACGTTTAAATTCTTTTCTTCCTGATGATATTGTAATCTATAAAATATTCGATGTTGATCAAAAAGCACATACTCGTTTTCATGCTACGAATAGAAGTTATGAGTATAGAATATATTTAGGGAGAAATCCATTTTTATTAGATACTACTTGGCAATTATATCGTTATCAATTGGATGTTGAGAAGATGAATGAAGCAGCTAAACTATTATTGAAATATAAAGATTTCAAGTGCTTTTCAAAATCAAATATTGACGTTAAAACCTATAATTGTAAAGTTATGCAAGCAGAGTGGAAAAAATATGGAGATTTGTTGATTTTTCATATTTCAGCCGACCGTTTTTTGAGAAATATGGTTCGAGCAATTGTTGGTACTTTGATAGATATAGGTTTAGGAAAAAAATCAATTGAAGATTTTGTTAAGATTATAGAAAGTAGAAATAGGGAAGAAGCAGGATTTTCAGTTCCAGCAAAAGGCTTATTTTTGACTGAAATTAAATATCCAGATTCAATTTTTAAAAATGAGTAATAGTTCAGGGAAAGCATTTGATGTTAAAATTTTTAACCGATTGATGGGCTATATTAAAGAATATCGCTTACAATTTGTTATTGCTACTATTGCTGCAATACTATTAACACTTTTTGCAGTTGCTAGACCTGTACTTGTAAAAAAAATAATAGATACTTTTCTTGCCAATAAAGATAAGGTTGGACTCCTGAATTATTCACTATTGATTTTTGGAGTATTAATTGGAGGAGTAATAACTCGATTTGTTTTTATATATACTGCAAATAAATTAGGTTTTAGTATCATCAAAGATATTCGTATGGAATTATACAAGCATATGATGAATTTTAAAATGTCTTATTTTGATAACTCTTCTGTTGGGCAGTTGGTTACTCGTGCTATTACAGATATTGAGCGTATTGCAAATTTCTTTGGTCAAGGGTTATTTATGATTATAAGTGATTTATTGACAATGATTGCTGTGATAGTTGTTATGCTTACGATGAATTGGAGATTAGCATTGATAACATTAGGAGTACTTCCAATTATTATATATGCGACTAAGTTATTTCAAATAGCTATGAAAAAATCGTTTAAGGAAATACGCTTGCAAGCAGCAAATTTAAATGGTTTTGTTCAAGAGCGAGTTACTGGGATGAAAATTGTCCAACTATTTAATCGTGAAAAAATAGAATATCAAAACTTTGAAGAAATAAATAATAAACATAAAAAGGCTTGGGTGAAAACTGTTATGTATTATTCCATCTTTTTTCCAGTAGCAGAAATTTTAACTTCTATTGCAGTAGGTTTATTAGTTTGGTATGGTGGATTACAAATTATTGCAAAAAATTCTACTACCGAAGTCGGTGATATTATTGCGTTTATTATGATGTCGCAAATGTTGTTTAGACCATTGCGACAAATTGCTGATAAATTTAATACACTTCAAATGGGAATAGTTGCTGGAGAAAGGGTGTTTGAGATTTTGGATACTGAAAGTTATATAGATGCGAAAGGAACTAAAAGTGTTTCAAAATTTGAAGGAAGGATTGCTTTTGATGATGTTAGGTTTAGTTATAAAACCAATGAAGAAGTGTTAAAAGGAGTTTCTTTTGAGGTTCAAAAAGGGGCAACTGTGGCTATTGTAGGAGCAACTGGTACAGGAAAATCTACCATAATAAATTTGATCAACCGTTTTTACGAAATTGATTCTGGTAACATTTTAGTAGATGATGTAAATGTTAAGGATTATGACCTCAAGACTTTAAGAGAGAATATTGCTGTGGTTTTACAAGATGTATTTTTATTTTCCGATACTATTTATAAAAATATTGTTCTGAATAAAGATATTTCATTAACTGAGGTTAAAGAAGCAGCTAAGCAAATTGGAATTCATGAATTTATAATGAGTTTACCCAATGATTACAATTATAATGTCAAAGAAAGAGGTGTTATGCTATCTTCTGGTCAACGACAATTGATAGCATTTTTAAGAGCTTATGTGAGTAATCCAAGTATTTTAATATTAGACGAAGCTACTTCATCAATCGATTCTTATTCTGAACAATTAATACAAGAAGCAACAGAAAAAATAACTCAAAACCAAACTTCAATTATTATTGCGCATCGTTTAGCAACTATCCAAAAGGCTGATAAGATTATTGTGATGGATAAAGGTTTGATTGTAGAACAAGGAAGCCACAAACAACTACTTAATAAAGGAGGCTATTATAGTAACTTGTATGAAATGCAGTTTAAAAAAGAAGTTAGTTAGATTACTTCTTTTGAGGAGCAAAAGTTCTTCCAAACTCCTTTAAACCTTCAGGGTCTATAAGATAGAATGCAACTGCAAATATGATAACTGAAATTATATATATAGTCATAAATACAAATATGAATAAGAAGGTTTTTAAAATTAATTCACTTAAATCTAATTTGTATAATCTTTTTAAACAATAGGCTGAATATATGAATGTTATGACCATAGAGATGTATGAAAAAATTCCATAGTCTAAATTAAATAGTATAATGAGAAATGTTAATAAAACACCTATAAAAGTAGTTTGAGCAAAAGTATATAGATAAATGACTAAATGTTCAGTATAATTATATTTTTTTCGATTAAAAAAAACAATCTTGGATATCAAAGCGATAAGCGGAATGATTAGCATCATTTGTAATGAATAATATTCAAACACTAAATTCATATAGTTTTGAAAATTCTCTTCTTGATTATTTATACCTAAAGCAGAAAAATTTAAAGTTTCTGGAAAAAATTTCTGTAAGATAAATATATTTAAACCGCTCATTGTTAATGCGATAGCAAAATAACTAATAGCATTTACATATCTTTTTCTCGTACCATTAATATAACCATCAATAACTACTTCAGATTTTGAAAAAAGGTGTAAAAAAGTTTTGAGGAATTTATTGTCGTAATTTAAAAACTGCTCACTAAAATGTGCAAAGAGTGCTTTGAGCGTTAATCGATTTCTAATTACTTTTCCTCCACAACTTGGACAGTAATCAGTATCTTCAGGGAATGAAGTGTGGCAATTTTTACAATTCATTATGCTAAATCAATTTTTAAGGTCTCTACCAAACTAAAAATATTCTCATAAAAAACAAAATCTCCATCTTTAATATAAGATATTTTTCCAGTCTCTTCTGATACAATAATGCATAATGCATCTGTTTTTTCAGTTATTCCAACTGCTGCTCTATGACGCAAACCAAAACGCGTAGGTAATTCTTTATTTGACAATGGTAATACTACACGAGTGGCAATTATTGTATTGTTTCTAATTATTGTTGCTCCATCGTGTAAAGGGCTATTTTTAAAAAAAATACTCTCCAATAAAGGTTGATTTACTTCTGCATTCATTGAATCTCCAGTTGTGCTTACAAATTCTAAACTTTGACCTCGTTCAAAAACAATTAGAGCACCAGTTTTTGACTTACTCATTGATTCGCAAGCATTGATAATAGTCTCAACATCAGTTTCTAGATTAACTTCATTTTTTAAAAAACTAAGTTGTTTTAAGAAATTCCGTTTGGAAGAAAAATTGGTAGTTCCAAGCATCAATAAAAACTTTCGAATCTCTTGTTGAAAAACTATAATAAGTGCAATTACTCCACCACCAATTAATGTACCTAAAATACCACTCAACATCTGCATTTCCAATACTTGTGTTATTTTCCAGATTAGAAAAATAATAGTAATGCCTATAAAAATATTAATTGCTACAGTTCCTCGGAGAAGTTTGTAGATATAATAAAGTAAAACAGCTACAAGCACAACATCAAGAATATCTAGAAAAGAAAAGTCTAAAAAGTCGAGCATAAAAATGTTTTTTTGTAAATGTAATAAAATAATAAGAAAACTTTCGTCATGCTGAATTTATTTCAGCATCACATTTTGTATGTTGAGACTCTGAAACAAGTTCAGAGTGACGTGCTTTACTTTTAAGAAACTTGTTCAACAATTTTTATGGTTTCTACAGCCTCTTTTATATCATGAACACGTAGAATACTCGTACCATTTAATAGTGCAATTGTATTGGCAATACTTGTTGCATTTAAGGCTTCTTTTGCCGATGAATCTAATAAATTATAGAGCATTGACTTTCTTGAAACACCTGTTAAAATAGGAAGATCAAATGTTTTGAAATGTGCTAAATTTTTTAACAATTCATAGTTGTGATTTAAAGTTTTTCCAAAACCAAAACCTACATCTAATATGATGTCGTTTACTTTTTCTAGTTTCAATGCCAATAATTTTTCAGAAAAATATTTTAAAACCTCTCGAGTTACATTTTCATAACTTGGGTTAGATTGCATAGTTTGAGGATTTCCTTGAATATGCATTAGAATATAAGGGACTTTTAACTCGCCAATAGTTTTAAACATATGCTCATCTAAAGTGCCTCCAGAAATATCGTTTATCATACATGCTCCAACTTCAATACTTTTTTTAGCAACTTTACTCCTGAAAGTGTCGACTGAAATTAAGATTTGAGGAAATTGATTTACAATAGTTTCTAAAACAGGAATTAGTCTTTTTAATTCCTCGTCTTCTGAAATATGATCGGCATTTGGTCGAGAAGAGTAAGCGCCAATATCAATAAAAGTTGCACCTTCAACTAACATTTTTTCAACCTGATTTAAAATTTTAGCATCAGAATTGAATTTTCCGCCATCGTAAAATGAATCTGGTGTAATATTCAATATTCCCATCACTTTGGGAGTTGATAAATCTATTAATTTGCCTTTACAATTTATAGTCATTTCTTTACAACAGTATTTACAATTTTAGTCATTTTCGGCGCTTTGTAATTATTCATTTGAACAATTAAATCTTCAATAGTATCAGAAACTAATACCATATTTCTATTCTCTTGCTTTAAAAATCCTTCTTGAACCATCAAATCTAATTGTTCAACCATTGGATTGAAAAAATTATTGGTGTTTAAAAAACCTATAGGTTTATTTTCTATTCCCAACTGTCCCAAAGTTAAGACTTCAAAAACTTCATCCAATGTTCCAAAGCCACCTGCAAGTGTAATATATCCATCTACTAGTTTACTCATTTTAACTTTTCGAGTACTCATTTTTTTTGTGGTTATTACTTGTGTTATATCAGAGTGTACAACTTCTTCATGTTTAAGAAGGTGAGGAATAATTCCAATGACTTCACCATTGTGTTTAAGTAATTCATCAGCCAAAGCACCCATCATTCCGATTTTTCCTCCGCCATAAACTAAACCTATATTATTTTTTCCAAAAAAGGCTCCAACATTTTCGGCTTCTTTTTTATAAATTGGATTAAATCCAATGCTCGCTCCACAAAAAACAGCAATTTTTTTCATTGATGAAAAGTAAATTTTTTAGTTCGTCAAATTTATCCGAAATTTACACAAAATAATTAATGATTTATGCAGAATACCTCAAAACAATATGATGATGTAATTGAAATATGTCGCTCATTGTTTATCAACAAAATGAAAGATTATGGTAGCGCTTGGAGAATACTAAGATTGCCTTCATTGACCGATCAAATTTTTATCAAAGCGCAAAGAATCCGTCAGTTACAAGAAAATACAACTCGTAAAGTTGATGAAGGAGAAAAGTCTGAGTTTATTGGTATTATTAATTATTCAATTATGGCGCTTATTCAATTAGAAAAAGGTGTTGTTGAAACTCCTGATTTAGATGCGGATGAAGCAACTGAAATGTATGATAAACATATTGGAATTACTAAATCATTAATGGAAAATAAGAACCACGATTATGGAGAGGCATGGAGAGATATGCGAGTGAGTTCTTTGACCGATTTAATTTTACAGAAACTCTTGAGGGTAAAACAAATTGAAGATAATAAAGGAAAAACTATTGTATCTGAAGGCCTTGATGCAAATTATCAGGACATGATAAACTATGCGGTTTTTGCTTTAATACACATGAAACAGTAAAATATTGGTTATGTCATTCCTGCGAAGGCAGGAATCCAAAACTTAAAAAACTATAGATTCCTGCCTTTGCAGGAATGACAAAGATTTAAAAATAAAAATAATGAAGATACTCACTTTTATAGCTAGACTTTTTGTTGCAGCAACATTTCTTTTTTCTGGGTTTGTGAAATTAGTAGACCCTTTAGGATCAGCCTATAAATTTGAAGAATATTTTAGTGCTGATGTGTTGAATATGGAGTTTTTAATTCCTTATGCATTGCCACTATCAATATTTTTAATTGTTGCAGAATTGATGTTAGGAGTTTTCTTGTTGATAGGCTTTAAACCAAAGTTTACTGTTTGGAGTTTGTTCTTAATGACGTTACTATTTTTGTTTTTAACTTGGTATTCAGCATATTATGATAAAGTTACCGATTGTGGATGTTTTGGGGATGCAGTGAAGTTAACACCTTGGCAAACGTTTAATAAAAATGTTTTACTAATTGTTGTAATTGCTTTTTTGATTTTTGCAGTCAAGCATATAAAACCAATTTTGAATAGTAAAGCGTTAAACTGGATATCTCTAGGTTCGCTAGTACTGTTTTTATATATCACGTATCATGTATTGATACATCTACCATTGATAGATTTTAGACCTTATGCGATAGATAAAAACATCAAGCAAGGAATGGAAGAAATAGCCATTGATGGATTGCCGAAAGTTCATGATTTTTATTTAGAAACTAATGATGGAGATGATTTAACGGATGAATTATTAAGCAAAGATAAAGTGATGTTTGTAGTTGCTTATGATTTAGATAAATCTGAAATGAGTGGATTTGAAAATATTAAAAAAGCAACTGATTTAGCCCTAGCAAATGGTTATACTGTTTATGGATTGTCTTCTTCTTATATTGATGATTTAGTTATTGTAAATGAAAAAAATGATTTAAAATTTGATTGGTTATTTGTTGATGGGACTGTTTTAAAAACCATAATAAGAGCAAATCCAGGAATCATTACTATGAATAAAGCAACAGTTACTGGAAAATGGAATTGGATTGATGCTGAAGATTTTAAACCTTAGAATATTTATTAATCGTCATGCTGAATTTATTTCAGCATCTCATCATTTTTTAGTGAGACTCTGAAACAGGTTCGGAGTGACGTAATATTTATATAGTTTATGAAACAAGTATTATTAGTATTTATTGGTGGAGGTTTTGGCAGTGTTTTGCGTTATCTCATTGGTAAATATTTAAACAGTACTGAATCTGGAATTCCTTATGGTACTTTTGCTGCAAACATACTTGGAAGTTTATTGATTGGTTTGATACTAGGATTAGCAATAAAGAACAATACCTTATCTAGCAATCAAACTGTTTTATTGGCTACTGGTTTTTGTGGAGGGTTTACTACTTTTTCAACTTTTGCATATGAAAATCATGTGCTATTAAAATCCGGAGATTTTATGAATTTCGCATTGTATACTATTGCAAGTTTTGTACTCGGATTTTTAGCGGTTTTCTTTGGTATGTATCTGGTTAAGATAATTTCTTAATGCTTTTGTGAATACTTAACTCCTGCATTAATTTCGGTATCTAAATCATTTTCTTTTGGAGGGATAGGGCAAGAATAACCATCACTATAAGCGCAATAAGGATTGTAGGCTTTATTAAAATCGATTACTATTGTATCGCCTTCTGGGATTTCTAAATCTAGGAAACGACCGGAATCATAAGTAGTTTCACCGTTAGTTTTATCATTAAAAGGAATAAAAAGATGTGTTGCATATTCTGGATCTAACATCAATTTTTGATTTTGGTATATTCTTAATGATAATTCTTTGCCGTTCAATGTAAATTTCGCAATTCCATACTGAGTATATAAAGGTTTTTTAGGTCCAGAAGTAGGCATTTCGAAAATCGGCTCATTTGGAGTTCTTTCAAAGTTTGCCAAAACTTTATAAGATTCATTTATTGGAAAAAAAGGTAATTCTTTAAAGTTTTTAAAATCATCTCCTTTCAGTGGTGAAGATTTTTTATCGGCATAATGAACATTTAATTCATATTGAAATTTTTCAATTTCATCTGTATGAGTTTGTTTTTTTTCTTGCGTACAACTAGAGTAAGAAATCAGTAAAAAAATAAGGACAGATAAGTTTTTCATAAAATTAATTGTTTGTTGGATGTTTTTTTAAAATCAAGAAATGTTTATCCATTACATTCCCAGTTAAAATAAGATTACCAAAAGTGACAGCAACAGTAGATGCAGACATTTCTGTACCATCTTCCATATATACCTGTTCTATTGTGTAATCCTTTTTATCTATGTAATTTATTTTTATAATTTCTGATGGTGATGTTTTCTTGTTTCCTTTTGCGTATTCAGCAAAATGAATTAAATTAGGATGAGAGCCAATCCATAAATTTCCGTCAACATCAAACTCAATATTATCAACACCAGTTTTACAATCTATATTTTCAATAAATTCAAGTGAATTATCATCTTTGATTTTGAAAACTTTCACTAAAAATTTTCTTGGAGAAGCAACAAATAATAGTTTTCTTTTTTCATCAATATTAATACCGTTTGCATAGGAAATTCCGTCAGCAACTTCGGTATAATTTTCTCCATCATAATACATCACATTTGAAATAGATAATCCACCATAGTCTTCTAAGAATCGCATCATTCCTTTGGTGTATTTATGATCGTTTGTAAAATAAAATCGATGTTCATCAATGATTTTAATATCATTTGGGCTTATCATCGTTGGATGTTTTAATGTTTTGCGATGCTTTAGTTTTTTGCCATTTAATTCAAATACTTCAATTGAATGACTATTTTCTGTGTGGCTTATAGCAAGTATTTTATAAATACTGTCAATTTTTATCATCGAAATTCCGTGAGGAGCAAATGGCTTTTTAAAATCAGCAGTTAAAGAAATTGGTTTGTAATTGTCATTTTTTAAATCCAAATAATACAAACCTCCATACTCTTTATTGGTGCTTGGTAGTGCTCTTCCGTTAGTTGATGAAATAATTGCAAAACTATCTTTTCTGCTTATAACAATATCTTCAGCTCCAGGTAAATTTATTTTTTTAATAATTTCTCCATTAAATTTATTTTCAATTGTTCTAAAGAAACCAGTAGAAATAAAAATGTTGGCAACAAAAATTAATAACCCTAAAAGTAGTATTAGTAAAACTCTTTTTAATAATTTCATTTTATAAAAATACAATATTCAATAATTTTATGTAGTTTTGGACAAAGAAAAGAATATCAAATGAGAAATAATTCAACTTATAGAACCGTGAATAAGCAGTGTGTAGACATTCGCTCGGATTTGTATGTGTTGTGATTATATTAAAATAAAGAATATCAATATCATTTAAATCCGGCTTATAGCCGGATTTTTTAATTTTATACTATACCAAAATCATGAAAAAATTATTTAAAAATTACATAAATACTTTTGGAGGACTTTCCAAAGAAGTTTGGTGGTTGGCATTGATAACGCTGATAAATAGAGCTGGTACAATGGTTATTCCTTTTTTGTCATTGTATTTGACTAAACATTTGAATTTTACTTTAGCAGATGTTGGTTGGATTATGTCTTTTTTTGGTTTGGGATCAGTAGTTGGTTCGTGGATTGGCGGAAAGGTGACAGACATGATTGGTTATTATAAAGTAATGCTAGTTAGCCTTGTTTTAACTGGAGTTTTATTTTTATTAATGCAATATGTAGAAACATTTGAGGCGCTATGTGCTGGAATATTTTTGTTGATGTTGGTAGCCGATACCTTTAGGCCAGCTATGTTTGTAGCATTAAATGCTTACAGTAAACCAGAAAACAAAACACGTTCATTAACTCTAATAAGATTGGCAATTAACCTTGGATTTTCAGCAGGTCCAGCACTTGGCGGATTGATAATAACGAACTTAGGTTATCAAGGGTTGTTTTGGGTAGATGGAGTTACTTGTATTTTAGCAGGAATTTTATTATTAAATGTTTTGAACCCAAGAAAGGCAAAAGTACTTGATGAGGTGAAAGTTGAAAATCCGCAATCAGTTTATAAAGATAAAGCATTTTGGATATTCTTTGTAGCAATGTTTTTGTTTGGATTTGTGTTTTTACAATATTTTTCTGTAATGCCAATTTATTATAAGGATGCGCATGCATTGTCTGAAATTGAAATTGGTTTATTAATGGGAATGAATGGGTTTTTTATCTTCTTGCTAGAAATGCCGCTTATTAAATGGCTTGAAGATAGCAAGTATTCTAAAGTGTTTTTAATGTTGATTGGATTAGTTCTTACTGGTTTAAGTTTTGTAGTATTAAACATGACTGCTTGGGTTGGAATTTTGATAATAGGAATGTTATTAATGACTATTGGTGAGATGATTGCATTTCCATTTTCAAATGCTTTTGCTGCTGAAAGAGCTAAAAAGGGAAATCAAGGAGAATACATGGCTTTATATAGTATTTCATTTTCAATTGCTCATATTTTTGGGCATAACTCAGGAATGCAACTAGTTGATAAGTTCGGATTTGAAACTACTTGGAACATAATAACAGGTCTTGCAGTAATAGGCGTAATTACACTTTATATATTAATGCGAGTACTAAAAAAAGAGAAAAGAAAGTTGCAAAGCATATAATATGAATTTAAATCAAATTACAATTCCATCTCAAGATGTGGGAAAAGCAATTGAGTTTTACCAAAGACTTGGTTTAAAATTAATTGTAAAGTCATTGCCGAATTATGCACGATTTGAGTGTACGGATGGTGATGCTACTTTTTCAATTCATTTGGTTGATGAATTGCCAAAAGGAAATGGTGTAATTGGATATTTTGAAAATGAAAACTTAGATGAAGTTGTTGATAGTTTGCAATCTAAAGGCGTAGTATTTGATTCTTTGTCCGAAGATAAACCTTGGCTATGGAGAGAAGCACATCTAACAGATTTTGATGGAAACAAAATTATATTATATGAAGCAGGCAGGAATAGAAAAAACCCTCCATGGAGAATAAATTAATTACAGATTTTACAATCTTCTTTTTCTTGAATTTCTCCCACAAGATTTCCTTGTTCATTCATTATAAATCCACAACAATCCATAAATCCTTGTGCAATCAATTTACGAGCACGTTGAATTTGTGATTTAGTAGTTGGTAGCGTTTGTTTTAACTGCTTGGCCACATCTAGTTGTTTCATCCCTTTAATGTCTGATAAAAATAATGGATCTCGATATTTTTTAGGAAGATTTTGTAGGATTCCACGCAAACAATCTTTTTCAGTATGTACATTTTCAGTAATTTCTACTTCGGATTCAAAATTGGCAATTTCAAATGTTTGATTTGTAGATTTCCAATAATCTAAAATAGAATTTCTAACAATGGTAAAAATCCAAGGTTTTAACTTTGTTATATCCTTTAAAGTGTGAAGTTTCGTATGAATTTTGATAAAACTATCCTGTAAAATATCATCAGCTATAGAAGAATTTTTTACTTTGCTGACGATAAACCGTTTTATATCTTCTGAATATTTTTGCCAAACTTGATTAGTAGTCATTTTTATTTTTTGTCATTTCGAGTGATTAAAAAATCGTATCGAGAAAAAGTTAATGTCATTCTGAGTGAAACGAAGAATCTAAATTAGAAGAGAGATTCTTCACTCCGTTCAGAATGACAATTTATTTAGCAATTACAACTAGAACACGTGCAATTTTCACAGGTACAACTAGTGCAATTTCCGCCTTTACAACTTTCGCAGTTACAAGTACAATTAGTATTTTTCATAATGATTATTATTAATGTTCACTTAATAGACCAACAAATTACAAAAAAGATGCATTTAAGTTTAAAAATATTTTTGTAATTCTTTTCTTATCGGTATTATTTTGATTGCTGAAATGTTTGTGCCTCCAGTATTTCCTTTTGGAACCCAAAAAAGTGTGAATAGGAGTGAAGCAATAATTCTAAAAAATTGCCCAATTATTTCCTTGATGCTTTTTGTTTTGATTCCCCAAACTAATAACCAATAATGTGATAAAGTGTGTCTCAATAAATGAGATTGACCTAAAATATGTGCATTCTCAAAGTGATAAAATGCTAAATTATTATTAGAATGTAAAAGTCTTTTTCCTTTTTCTAATTGATCGTAAAATGCTATTTTTCGTTCTTTTTTTAACTTCATTGGATTTAGTTTATCCAATAGACTTATTAACTTTAAAAAAGATGCAAAATGATTTATTTTTTGAATAAAACCTCAGGAGTTTTCCAAGTAATTGAATCTCCCAAGATGTTATATTTTTCACTAATGATATTCATTTTTTTAGGAGCAAATAAAATTAACTGATAATCAGTAGTTCTGTTTTTGTAGAAATTTTCCCACTCTTTTTTCCACATTTTTTCTTTTATAGTGTTTGAATTTATCAGGCTTGCTTTTCCTTGAAGTGTTACATAACTAGCATTCTCTTTGTCAAAATAATATAAAGTTACATTTGGATTTTTTGCTATCTGCCATACTTTATTACTATTTGGTTTAGTTGCCATCCAAATATTAAATTTTTCATCAGGAGAGAAAGGATCCATCGCCCTTGCATGCGCAACTCCTAATGAGTCAACAGTGATTAGCGCACAGTTTTTTGATGAAGTGATAATTTCTCGTGCTATACTCTTTAAGTTGGTTTTTTCTATTACTTTCTCTTTTTTATCAATACAACTTATTGAGATAAGTAATAAAAGTAAAATTGAAAGTTGTTTCATTTTATTAAAATTAAATTACTACATATTCCTCCTATATTGTCCTCCTACTTCAAATAATGCATTGGTAATTTGACCCAAAGAACAAACTTTACATACATCCATCAAGGCTTCAAAGATATTCTCATTGTTAATGGCTTTGTGTTGTAATTCTTTTAGTGATTTTTCAGTGTCATTATGTTTATGAAGGTTTTCCAGCGTAGTAATTTGGAATTGCTTTTCTTCTTCAGTTGCACGAATTACTTCTGCAGGAATAACCGTAGGAGATCCCTTGCTACTCAAGAAAGTATTGACACCAATAATTGGGAAATCACCATTGTGTTTCAACGTTTCATAATACAAACTTTCTTCTTGTATTTTTGAACGTTGGTACATTGTTTCCATAGCTCCTAAAACACCTCCGCGTTCTGTAATTCTGTCAAATTCTTGTAATACTGCTTCTTCAACCAAATCCGTCAACTCTTCGATAATAAACGACCCTTGAATTGGATTCTCATTTTTATTCAACCCTAATTCCTTATTGATAATCAACTGAATTGCCATGGCTCTTCTAACTGATTCTTCAGTAGGAGTGGTAATTGCTTCGTCATAAGCATTGGTGTGCAGCGAATTACAATTATCATAAATGGCATATAATGCTTGTAAAGTAGTTCTGATATCATTAAAATCAATTTCTTGAGCGTGTAAACTACGTCCCGAAGTTTGAATGTGATATTTCAACATTTGGGCTCTAGGATTTGCTCCGTATTTATGCTTCATGGCTTTTGACCAAATCTTACGAGCTACACGACCAATTACAGCATATTCTGGATCAATTCCGTTGGAGAAAAAGAAAGATAAATTTGGACCAAATTTGTTGATATCCATTCCTCTTGAAAGATAATATTCTACATATGTAAATCCATTGGCAAGTGTAAATGCTAACTGTGAAATTGGATTGGCACCTGCTTCGGCAATATGGTAACCTGAAATAGAAACTGAATAGAAATTACGGACATTATTTTCAATAAAATATTCTTGAACATCACCCATTAAACGCAATGCAAATTCAGTTGAGAAAATACAAGTATTTTGTGCTTGGTCTTCTTTTAATATATCTGCTTGAACAGTTCCGCGAACTTGTGCAATCGTCTTGGTTTTTATATCTTGGTATACATCATTTGGTAAAACTTGGTCACCAGTAACTCCAAGTAACATCAAGCCCAAACCATCATTTCCTTCAGGTAATTCGCCATTGTATGTTGGACGTTTTGTTCCTTTATAAATTTTGGCAATCTTGGCTTCAACGTTTTTTTCTAAACCATTTTCTTTGATATAAATTTCACACTGTTGATCAATGGCAGCATTCATAAAGAAGCCTAACAACATAGGGGCAGGGCCATTTATGGTCATACTTACCGATGTCATTACATTGGCTAAATCAAATCCAGAATACAATTTCTTTGCATCGTCTAAACAACAGATAGAAACTCCTGCATTTCCAATTTTACCATATATATCTGGACGATGATCCGGATCGTTTCCATAAAGAGTTACACTATCAAATGCTGTTGATAAACGCTTTGCAGGTAATCCCATACTCACATAGTGAAAACGTCTGTTTGTTCGTTCTGGACCTCCTTCTCCTGCAAACATTCTTGCTGGATCTTCACCAGTTCTTTTAAAAGGATACAAACCAGAAGTGTAAGGGAATTCTCCAGGAACATTTTCTTGCAAACACCATTTTAATATATCTCCCCAAGCCTCGTATTTTGGTAAAGCAACTTTAGGAATTTGTAAGTGAGATAATGACTCGGTATGCGTTTCTATTTTTATTTCTTTATCTCTTACTTTGAATGAATAAATTGGGTTTTTGTATTTATTTACTTTTTCATCCCAACCAGTAATTATTTCCCAATTATAAGGGTTTAAGTCGAGTTTTACTCTGTCAAATTCTGCAATTAATAATTTGATGAAATCTTCATTATCTTTTGACGAAACAGAATCTAATTCAATTCCAGATTTATCTAATTCTGGAGTTTTTCCTGATACAGATTCTAAAGTTTTATAGATTCCGTATAATTTTTGAGCAACTTTTACTTGAGCAATTCCACTTTTATCGTATGCGCGATTATTTTCGGTTATTTCAGATAAATAACGTGTTCTATTTGGAGGGATTACAAATATCTTTTCACTCATTTCTTGTGAAATTTCAAATGTAGATTTTAATTCTGAAGCTGCTTTTTCAACCAATTTATCCATAATCGCTTTATAGAGCGTGTTCATCCCAGGATCGTTGAATTGTGAAGCAATAGTGCCAAAAACAGGTAACTCATCTTGAGGAATATCCCAAAGATTATTGTTACGCATATACTGTTTTTTTACATCTCTAAGTGCATCTAAAGAGCCCCTCTTATCAAATTTGTTAATGGCAACTAAATCAGCAAAATCAAGCATGTCAATTTTCTCCAATTGTGTTGCAGCACCAAATTCAGGAGTCATTACATATAAAGAAACATCGCTATGTTCAATAATTTCAGTATCTGATTGTCCAATTCCAGAAGTTTCTAAAATAATCAAGTCGTATTCTGCAGCCTTCAATACTTCAACGGCTTCATTCACATATTTAGACAATGCTAAATTGGATTGACGTGTTGCCAAACTTCGCATGTAAACTCTTGGAGAATTGATGGCGTTCATTCGAATTCTATCTCCCAATAATGCACCTCCAGTTTTTCTTTTTGATGGATCAACAGAAACCAATCCAACAGTTTTTTCTGGAAAATCAATTAAAAAACGCCTTACTAATTCATCGACCAATGAAGATTTCCCAGCTCCTCCTGTTCCTGTAATTCCTAAAACAGGAGTTTTAGAGTTTTTATTTTTTTTGTGAATGGTTTTTAAAGTCTCTTTCGCAACATCAGGAAAGTTTTCGGCAGATGAAATAATTCTAGCAATTGATTTAGGATTTTTATCAGTTAAGGTGTCTATTTCATCATTTAATGTATCACCTATTGCAAAATCTGATTGTTGAACCAAATCATTAATCATTCCTTGAAGCCCAAGCTCACGTCCATCATCTGGAGAATAGATACGAGTTATTCCATAGTCCATTAAATCTTTAATTTCTTCAGGAAGTATAACTCCACCGCCTCCACCAAAAATTTTAATATGTCCAGCCCCTTTTTCTTTCAATAAGTCATACATATACTTGAAGTACTCATTATGACCGCCTTGATAAGATGTCATTGCAATAGCATTTGCATCTTCTTGAATAGCTGTGTTTACAACCTCTTCTACACTACGATCATGTCCAAGATGTATTACTTCAACACCTGTAGATTGAATAATTCTACGCATGATGTTGATGGCTGCATCATGTCCGTCAAATAACGATGCTGCGGTTACAATTCTTACTTTATGTTTTGGTTTATATGGCTGAACTTGTTCCATTTGAAGTACTCAATTTTAGGACTGCAATTTACGGAATTTTGAGGTTTAATTTATGGAACAGTCAAAATATTAACAAAATCGTATTAAAATGTCGAAAAGAAGTAGGTTTGTTATAGATAATTTAAAAATGAATACAATTTGCGATTTTTTAAATAGTTGATATTGCTTTCATTTTTATAAGCTTCTTTTTCAAATGAGATATTTTTATAGGCAATTTGCCAATTTTTATATTTCATTAGTTTAAATAAAAATTCTGAAAAATACCAGATAAAAAAGAAAACCCAAAGTAATTCTGATTGTTGCTTTAAATGAATTTTTTCATGATTAATAATGATGTTGTTTTGTTTTAGGCTCTTATTTTTCAAAAATATAAAAGGATATATAGAAATACCTATATAATTTTTTGGAACTAAATATTTAGAAATAATAATCATATTAAACTTTTGTGTTCAAAAATCGAACCAAAAAACTATATTTGCAACTTGTTTTACTCAATGGTTTGGTATGATTGTTGATGCATTAAAGATAACTAAAAAGTAAAATTTAAACGAATTTCTTTTAAGTATTACTAACTAAAAAGATAAGTTTTTTATAATTTTAAATTCAAGATGATGAGATTGATTAAATTTTTACCCTTATTAAGTTTAATGTTGTTAGTTTCTTGCTCTTCAGTGAGAGTAGCTACTGATTATGATACTAAAGCTGATTTTAATCAGTATAAAACGTTTGCCTTTTATAAAAAAGGTATAGATAAAGTTGATATTTCTGATTTAGATAAAAGAAGAATTTTGCGTGCAATTGAATCAGAAATGCTAGCCAAGGGAATGACAAAATCAGACAATCCTGATGTGATAGTAAATATTTTTGCGAAATCTGCGAAGAAAGTTCGAGTGTATGACGATTTCAATTATTTTTGGAGACCATGGTACTATGGACCTAATTTTGGAACTAGAATATCACAATACAATGAAGGTACCTTGTTTATTGATTTGATTGATAGTCAAAATAAAGAATTAGTGTGGCAAGGAATTGGTAGAGGAGCATTGAGGTATAATAATGTTGCTAAGAAAGAGGCAAGAATAAAAGAATTTGTGAGTGAAATAATGGCTAAATACCCACCTTTTTCATAAATAAATAATAAAAGATATAGTTTATAAACGTCTCGAAACTCGAGACGTTTTTTACTTTTGTAATATGACTTATAACAAATTGCCAAAATTAGAACCTGAGGATTTTTATTTGAATGAAAAAGGCTATAAAGTTTTTACTGAAAAGTATCATTTAAAAAGAGGTTATTGTTGCAAAAGTGGTTGTAAGCATTGTCCGTATGGATATGATAAAAAGACAGATAGTTTTAAAAATAATATAAAATGATAAAAAGAATTTTAGGAATAGTGTTGATTTTGCAGTTTGTTTCTTGTGCTGAGTTGCAACAAGTAGTTAATCAATTGCCAGGAAATGAATTGTCTAATGAGCAAATAGGTCAAGGACTTAAAGAGGCTTTGAATAATGGCATTTCCAATCAAGTGAATACGCTGGCTGTTAAAGATGGTTATTTTAAAAATGAACTGGTAAAAATATTATTACCTGAAGAATTGCAAAAAGTTGATAAAGCACTTAGAACTATTGGATTGTCATCAGTTGCTGATGAAGGTTTAAAAGTTTTAAATAGAGCAGCCGAAGATGCAGTTGGAGAAGCAATTCCTATTTTTGTTGATGCTATCAAAGAAATGACTTTTAATGATGTGAAGGGAATTTTATTTGGTAATCAAAATGCTGCAACTACCTATCTTCAAGATAAAACGAATAACGCTTTATATCAAAAATTCAATCCGATAATAAACAATTCATTTAAGAAAGTTGGTGCAGATGTGATTTGGGAAGATTTAATAACTCGTTATAATAATTTACCATTAACGAATGACGTTAATCCAGATTTAACTGCTTATGTAACTGATGAAGCGTTGAAAGGAGTATATAAAATGGTGGAAGTTGAAGAAAGAAATATTAGAACAAAGTTTTCATCTCGTACTTCTGATTTGTTGAAGAAAGTTTTTGCGCTTCAGGATAAAAAATAATTTTATTTTGATAAAATTATTTCCATTTGTTGTTGTAAAATTCTTGCTTGCTCTTGGGCTTTTTGAGCAAAACCTGCATCATTTCGAGCATAGATAATCCCTCTTGATGAATTTATGAGTAAGCCAATATCTTTATTGAGTCCATATTTACAAACATCTTGAAGATTACCTCCTTGTGCACCAACTCCTGGAACCAATAAGAAATGATTTGGGACTATTTTTCTGATACTTTTAAAATATGTTGCTTTAGTAGCTCCAACTACAAACATCAAATTGCCACTATTATTCCAAGTCAATGATTTTTCTAAAACTTTCTTGTAAACTTCTTCATCGTTAATTTTTAACCCTTGAAAATCTAGACCACCTTTATTAGAAGTTAATGCTAAAAGAATAGTGAATTTGTCTTCAAAAGCAAGAAAAGGCTCAACAGAATCACTACCCATATATGGAGCAACAGTTACAGAATCAAAATTTAAATCTTCAAAAAATGCTTTGGCATACATCGTAGAAGTATTTCCAATATCTCCACGTTTTGCATCTGCTATGGTAAATATTTCTGGATGTTTTTCGTTTAGATAACTGATGGTTTTTTCTAATGATTTCCATCCTTTAATACCATACGCTTCGTAGAAAGCAGTATTGGGTTTATAAGCAACTGCAAGATGATGTGTCGCGTCAATTATTTCTTTATTGAATTCGAAAATTGGATCTTCAAGTTTTAGTAAATGACTTGGTATTTTAGTTACATCAACATCTAAACCAATGCATAAAAATGATTTTTTCTTTTTTATTTGCTTGACTAATTCTTGGCGTGTCATTGAAGAAATAAATTGCGTTTGGCAAATGTAAACATTTTAATAGTTTAACCTATCTTTGTATTAACTAAAATGTAAAAAATGAGAACCAAAATCGTTGCAGGAAACTGGAAAATGAATAATAACCTTGATGAAACTAAAAAGTTGATTAAGGGTTTAAAAAAATCAATTAAAAAAACTTCATTAGGTAAAACTAGAGTAATAGTTGCACCGACGTTTGTGAACTTGTATTCGGCAGTAAAACGTGCCAAAAAATCTAAAATTGAAGTTGTTGCACAAAATATGCATCAAGCAAAAAATGGTGCTTTTACAGGTGAAATTTCAGCAGATATGTTGTTAGATATTGGGATAAAGACCGTTATTCTAGGGCACTCTGAGAGACGAACTTATTTTGGTGAAACAGATGAAATATTAAAAAACAAAGTTGATACAGCCCTGGAAAATAACTTAGAAGTGATTTTTTGCTTTGGAGAATTATTAGAAGATAGAAAGTCTGATAATCATTTTAAAGTTGTAGAGAATCAGTTAAAAAAGGCCTTGTTTCATTTAAATAAAAAGGATTTAAAAAATATCATTTTAGCCTATGAGCCAGTTTGGGCAATAGGAACTGGAGAAACTGCTAGTCCAGAACAAGCGCAAGAAATGCATGCGTTTATAAGAAGTTTGTTGAATGAACAATATGGAGAGAAAACTTCTAATGGTGTTTCTATTTTGTATGGAGGTAGTGTGAAGCCTACCAACGCTAAAGAAATTTTTTCTAAGCCAGATGTTGACGGAGGATTAATAGGCGGTGCTTCGTTAAAAGTTGATGATTTTACTGCAATTATTAAATCTATTTAATGGCAAAATCTTGGCAAGAAAAATTTGATTCTAAAAAACCATTTGTGGTAAAAGTCATCGATAAAAAATTTGCTGATTTGCCAAAAGGTACAAAGATGTTCATTGCTACTCCAAAAATAATTGATGCTTATGTTCGCGAAATTCCTGAAGGAGTTGAAGTGAGTATGAAAAGAATGAGAGAAGATTTAGCGTTATCACATAACGCTGAGAATTCTTGTCCAGTTACAACGAGTATTTTTTTAAGAATAGTATCAGAAGTAGCTTTTGAAGACTCTAAAAATGGAAAAGAGTTAAAGGAAATAACTCCATTTTGGAGAGTGATTAATGATAAAATGCCAATTGCTAAAAAATTATCATGCGGTTTAGAATTTATAAATGATCAAAGAAGTAAGGAAAATCTAAATTAAATGGATAGTATTTATATAGAATATAATTTTATAATTCAGCCAAAAGAACCTGCAACTGAAATTCTCATTGCTGAACTCGGAAGTGTTGGTTTTGAAAGTTTTGTTGAAAACGAAAATGGTATTATGGCTTATATTCAAAAAAACGATTGGAACCCTTCAATATTAGATAATATCTTTATTATAAATTCAGATGAGTTTTCTATTAAATATACTCACAAAGAAATTGCTCAAACAAATTGGAACGCTAAATGGGAAGAGAATTTTAATCCAATTCAAGTAGATGATTTAGTGAGTGTTAGAGCGCCATTTCATAACAATCCAAATTTAAAATATGATATTGTTATTGAGCCTAAAATGAGTTTTGGTACAGGTCATCATGAAACCACGCATATGATGATTCAACATTTATTAGATTTAGATTTAACTAATAAAAGAGTATTGGATATGGGTTGTGGAACTGGAATTTTGGCAATTTTTGCCGAAATGAAAGATGCTAAACCAATAGATGCAATTGATATTGATTCTTGGTGTTATGAGAATTCAATCGAAAATGTTGAGCGTAATGGCTGTAAAAATATTTCGGTTTATGAAGGTGATTCATCGTTGCTTATCAATAAAAAATATGATTTGATTATTGCTAATATCAATAGAAATATTTTGTTGGCTGATATGAAAATTTATGTCAATAGTTTGAAAGATAATGGAATCTTGTTGTTGAGTGGTTTTTATCAAGAAGATATTCCAATTATTGATGCCGAAGTTTCAAAGTATGAATTGAAATTAGAAACTATTATTGAGCGTAATAATTGGGTTGCTATAAAATATATAAAATAATTTTATAGATTTGAAGTTTACTTTAGTAATGAGTACAAAAAAGAAAACACAAGAAGAGGTTGATGTTTTAGAACAAGAAGTTAGAAAACATGAAATTGTTTTGCATAATGATGATGTAAATACATTCGATTTTGTCATTAACTCTCTGATTGATGTTTGTGAACATACTCCTGAACAAGCCGAACAGTGTACAATCTTGGTTCACTATAAAGGTAAGTGCTCTGTAAAAACTGGAGAATATGATTTTTTAAAGCCTCGTTGCTCTAAATTACTTTCGTTAGGTTTATCAGCCGAAATAGTTTAATTCCTTTTTTAACAATTTTTTTGGTTTAATTTATTTTGCAAAAGATTAAGTTTGTGAGTTAAAATTTTAAATCACAAAATAAACTTTATGAAAAAAATAATTACACTATTGTTATTGTCTTCAGTTGGATTTGTTTCAGCGCAAGATAAAGAGGTTGATTTGGCTCAAAAATATGCTGAGACCATTACTATTGAGGATATGAAAGAAGACTTAACTATTTTAGCTTCAGATGCACTTGAAGGTAGAGAAACTGGTAAGAGAGGTCAGAAAATGGCAGCAGCATATATCCGTGCTCATTTTGAAGAATTAGGATTAGAAGGTCCAGCTAAAGCTGGGAATGGTTATTATCAAAACGTAAAGTTAAAATCATCAAAAGCAGGTGATATTTATTTAAAAGTTGGTGATAAAACCTTAAGTAACCTTAAAGATTTTTTCTATTACGGTGATGCACAAAATACTGATGAAATTACAACAGAAGTTGTTTTTGTGGGAAGTGGAACAGAAGAAGAGTTTGCTAGTGTTGATGTAAAAGGAAAGTCTATCCTTTTCATTAATGAAAATAGAGGAAAAAGAAGAGAGATTTTTGATAGAGCTCAAAAATTGGGAGCAAAAACTGCATTGGTAGTTAGGTCTTTAAAAGATGATGAATTCAATAATTTCTTGACTAGATATGCACCATTTTTTAATAGAGCATCTATAGAATTGGATAAAGAAGATGGAGGAGAAGAGGTCTCAGGTGCATTTTATATAAGTCCAGCCACTGCTGGAGAAGTTTTCGGGAAACCATTTGAAAAACTAACTGCTGCAATAGAAAATTTTAACGCAGGAAAAACAAAAGCAATAAAGAAAATTAAGCCTCAAAAAGTTGCTTATAAAATTGAATTTGATTCTAAGAAAATAATTTCTGAAAATGTATTAGGTTATCTTGAGGGAACAGATTTAAAGGATGAGGTGTTGGTTTTAACTTCTCATTATGATCATGAAGGTATAAAAAATGGTCAAATTTATAATGGAGCAGATGATGATGGTTCTGGTACAGTTGCTGTAATGGATATTGCTGAGGCTTTTGTAAAAGCTAAGGCTGATGGTAATGGTCCAAGAAGAAGTATTTTGTTTATGACAGTAACTGCAGAAGAAAAAGGGTTGTTAGGCTCTGCTTATTATGCTGATAATCCAATTTTCCCATTAGAAAATACTGTGGCTGATTTGAATATTGATATGATTGGTCGTATTGACAATAGAGGTTATACGGAAGATTATGTGAGTTTGGTTGGGTCTGATAAATTATCTACAGAGTTACATGACTTGTCAGAGAACATGAATAATAAATATACCAAATTAATGTTGGATTATACATTTAATGATGAGAATCATCCACAAAGAATTTATTACCGTTCAGATCATTGGAATTTTGCAAAGAATGGTATTCCTGTAATATTTTATACTACTGGTTCACATCCAGATTATCATAAACCAACAGATACGGTTGATAAAATTGAATTTGAATTAATGAGAAAGAGAACACAATTGGTGTTTTATACAGCTTGGGAAATAGCAAATAGAGACACAAGATTGGTTGTTGATAAAAAGTCTAACTAATCTTTGTATTTATAAACATTTAAAAAGCCTATTTCAAAATTTGAAATAGGCTTTAATTTTTAATTATTTAATGTAATTTTAAAAACATGAAAAATATATCAAAATTATCCGTACTATTTTTTGTATTTGCTTTTACGCTTATACAAAACACAACTGCTCAACAAGATTCTTTGGCAATGAAATATGCTAGCACAATTACTGTTGAAGATTTAAAACAAGACTTAAATATCTTAGCTTCAGATGCTCTCGAAGGAAGAGAAACAGGGAAAAGAGGGCAAAAAATGGCTGCTGCATTTATTCGCGCTCACTTTGAAGAGTTGGGATTGAAAGGGCCCGTGAAAACTGGAAATGGCTATTATCAAGACGTAAAATTGAAATCATCAAAAGCAGGTGAAGTTTACTTAAAAGTAGGTGATAAATCATTAATCAACGTTAAAGATTTTTTCTATTATGGTGATGCTCAAAACACTGGCGAAATAACTTCTGAAGTAGTTTTTGTAGGAAGCGGAAGCGAGAAAGAATTTGAAGGATTAGATATAAAGGGAAAATCAATATTGCTTATAAATTCTAATAGAGGAGAAAGAAGAAAAGCCTTGGAATTTGGTGCAAAAAGAGGGGCAAAAATGGCTTATGTAGTTAATGCCCTAACTGATAAAGAGTACTTTTCACTTTTAACTAGATTTAAATCCTTTCTAACAAGAGAAACAATAGCATTAGATAAAGAAAACTCTCAAGAAGTTGCTTCAGGAGCATTTTATATTAACCCAACAACAGCTAGCGAGATTTTAGGCAAACCATTTGAAAAATTAACAAAAGCCATTGAAGATTTTAAAGCAGGAAAATTAAAATCAATAAAGAAAGTTAAACCAAAGAAATCATATTATAAGATAAGTTATGAGGCAAAAAAAATAATTTCAGAAAATGTTTTGGGTTATTTAGAAGGTTCAGAATTTAAAGATGAAGTGATTGTAATGACTGCGCACTATGATCATGAAGGGATAAAAAATGGTGAAATTTATAATGGCGCTGATGATGATGGCTCTGGAACTGTTGCAATTATGGAAATGGCAGAAGCTTTTGCAAAAGCTAAAGCTGAAGGAAATGGACCAAGAAGAAGTATTCTTTTTATGACTGTAACTGGTGAGGAGAAAGGTCTTTTAGGCTCAGAGTATTATACAGATAATCCTGTATTTGCATTAGAAAATACTGTAGTTAATTTGAATATGGATATGATTGGAAGAATAGGTAAGGAGTACGAAGATAAAGGTGATTATATTCGATTAATTGGTTCTGATGCTTTATCTACCGAATTGCATAATATTAACGAATCAACTAATAAAAAATATACACAATTGCATTTAGATTATACCTATAATGATAAGAATCATCCAGAGAGGTTTTATTATCGTTCTGATCACTGGAACTTTGCAAAAAATGGAATTCCAATTATTTCTTACGGAAATGGTCCGCATGCTGATTATCATAAGCCTACTGATACAGTTGATAAAATTTTATTTGAATTGTTACAGAAAAGAGCGCAGCTAATTTTTCATACTGCTTGGGAGGTAGCAAATAAAGATAAAAGGATAGTTATTGATAAAGAATAATTTTTAAAGCCTGAATTTATTCAGGCTTTTTTTATGTTAAAAAATTCTTAAAGAGAATATGAAATACAATTTTGGAATACTCTTTGCGTTTTAGGTATATAACAATAAAATTTAAAAAATTACATGACGGAATAATACTTTTATTAACTCTAAATACAATAATTATGAAAACAATAAATAGAATAATGGATCGCTCAATGTTTGTTTTTGTATGGTTAACAATTGGAATTATTTCATCAGCAATCTTATATACATTTGCTGTAGGTTTTAAAACGATATTTGGATTATAAAATATCTTTAGTATTCCTCCATAGCAATCATTTTACTAAAGTAAAAGCCTAAAACAATTTTGTTTTGGGCTTTTTTGTGAATTTGAAAGATTGTATCTTCTGTAAAGCTCCGTTTTTAAGAATCAACAAAAGAAAATGACATTCTTGATTAAAAGTAGGATTGAACTCATTTTATTCGCTCATCCTGTAAAACTCTGCTTTGAGAATAATTCAAACAAAAAAACGCTCAAGTGAACTTGGCGTTTTTTCTAATTGAACTATTCATTCGTGACCTCGATAGGATTCAAACCTATAACCTTCTGAGCCGTAATCAGATGCGCTATTCAGTTGCGCCACGAGGCCAATTTGAGGGTGCAAATATAGTAACTTTTATATTATTACAAACTATTTTTGGTTACAAAATATCTCCAACCAATTATGGCTAATTGCCATTTTTTTGCATTAGCAATATTTAACTCTCTTTTAGTGAAAGAGGGTAGTATCACTTTATTAATTTTTGCAAGAATTTTAAATAGACTTTTGTTCATACGTTGCAAAAATATAAAATAAAAAAGCAATCGATGTAATTAATGATTGCTATGAGTTTTATTTGCCTAATTAAAAAATGATAATATCATTTGAATTAATTCTCCACTTAATAAATAGGAAACAATTTTTAAAAAAAGTAGTAGCATAAAATTTAGTTTTAATGGTTAATATTTGAATTAATTTCGAGTTTGTTTTTTCAATATATAACCAGAGAAGATTAACCACCAAATAAAATATATGTTATTAATTTAATAAATTACATAATATAACTTTAATAATAGTAATGGTTTTAATTTAAAATATGATATACTTAATTATAGTTTATAAATATAACTCATAAGTATAAAAATGTTATTTAATGTAATTAAATAAAGGAGAATTTTTTAATGTTTTTGAAAAGTAAAGGGAAAAAGATTTAAAAAAAGCGTGAAAATATAGTTTAGATTATTTTTTTTCTGAATTTTATTTGATTTCAAAGTTTAAAGGTAGCATATTTGAGACTCTTTTTTTACCCAAGTTTCCACCAAAAATTAAATTATTGGGAGGTGAATAATTTCCAAATTCATCGATTAGAAATTTTGTATTATCATTTTGAAGTTGGATGGAAGATTGATCAAATTGATCGTATAGAATATTTAGTTTTTTCTTTAACAATGTTACTTGTGTTTGATTATCTTCTCTAGTTATATCAAAATATTTATAGGTAGGAATTTGAAAACTTTTATCAAAGATTCTAAACTTGTTTTCAGATAATCTTTTATTGGCAAGTGAACGCATAAAATGTAATAGTGAACCATAATATTCATTTGCTCTATTTTTTAATACCTTTTTCTTAGTTTTTTTATGTAATTCAGTAAAATAACTTGTGCCGACATAATATACTTTATGTGTATGTAACAAACCCATAGTGTCGTAATTGAATTTAATTTCAAAATCCATGAGGTTATAGTTAATTTGATACCCTAAATACTTATTTTTTATTATTATAGGTTTTTCAGAATAGGCTATTAAAGTGTTACTGGATGCTTTATATATAAGAGTAATATCTTTTTCATTTATGATTTTGCAATATTTACTTGCTTCAGTTTTTCCAAGAAACTCTGATTTAAAAATCCTTAATTTTCGCTCTCTACTCCAATTGTCAGGTTCAACAATGACTTCGTCTAGTTGACTTTCACTTTCTTCTAGGTATATATTTTTTGGAAATTGTGAACTGTTTACTTCAAAAACTTGCGTTTGGTAACCTAAGAAACTAATAATTAGATTTGAGTTTTTTGAATTCTTTAAATCTAACTCAAAATAGCCTTCTGAGTTTGTTGTTGTGCCAATCGTTGTACCATCAATGTATATAGTGGTGCCAAATAGAGGTTCTGAGGTATTCTTGTCAAATATATACGCATCTATTGTTTGAGAATTTAAAGAGAAACACAAAAAGAATAGTGCTAAAAAAGTAATTTTTTTCATAAGGTATAGATATGAAATTGAAACACACCAATTTTATTATTAAAATTGGTGTGTTTAATAGTTTTGAAACAGAAATTATTTTTCCTTAGTAGTAATTTCAATTACACCTTCACGCGCTTTTTTACCATATTTTTTTTCTGCAGAATCTCCTTTCAATACATTTACTCTTTCTATATCATTAGGATTCAACTTGTCCATTTGCTTTTTAGAACTTTTCTTACCGTTTATATAAACAATAGCGTCATTATGAAAATCTGAAATAAAAACATTTTCCTTTCCTTTTTTTCGTACTATCTCTACTTTAGAGTTGTTCTTTTTTTCTGTAACCCATTCAACATCATTATCTTCATCATCATCAATTTCGATGATTTTTACTTTTCCGTTTTTATCTTTTGATTTTATTACAAATACATCTTTATCACTAGTATGTGAAATATTGTCTTCATCAGAATCCAAAACAATAAAATGATTTCCTTTTCCTTTTGAATGAATTTTATGCTCTCCATCTTTAGAAACAAAATAGTAATCATTATCGTGATTTTTGCTACCAGCATTCATGATTGATAAACTCTTTCCATTGTCACTAGAAGAAATAACGATTGTTTTAATAGCTTCATCGGAGTGCATATTGTAATTGGCTGAAGAGTTTTTAGATTTTAAATCAATAGCGATTCGAGTGATTTCCCCATCTCCGTTTCGTTTTACGTTTTTAAAAGTTGCAGTTACTCCTTCTTTTTTTAAATCATTCTGAATCTCTTTTAATTCAGAATCTTTTGTGTCTTTACTTATTACAACTAGTTTATTGTCTTCTGTAATAATTTCTTCATCGTGTTCAACTACAATATTTTGTGCAATTGTTTTGGTATTGAAACCCATAATAAATGCAACTAAGATTGGAATCATTAGTGCATACTTCCATTTGTTAGTGCTCTTTGAGCGATTTTTGTGTAACATAATTATTCGTTTTTTGATTAATGAATTATAAAAATTGTTGGTCATTGCCAACTGATTTTTCGGTAAACAAGTTTTTAAGATCAATTTTTGGTAGCTTTCTTCGCATTCCAATTTTTCTTGAGCCTTCTCATCTGCAATGAATTCAAGATTTTGTGTAATCTCTTTTTTATACAACCAAACTATTGGATTAAACCAGAATATGGTGGTTAATAATTGTGCCAATATGATATCAATTGAATGTACCTCTTTAGCATGTATTTTTTCATGAGTTATTATTTGTTTTAACTCATTGTCTTTAAATTTAGTTGGGTTATAAACTATAAAATTAAAGAAAGAAAAAGGTGTGGTATCTTTTGAAGTAATAGCAAATGTAAATTTACTTTTCTTTATTTTGTGTGAACTTACTATTAAATTAACTAGAGAATATAAATTAATCAAGAGTTTACCTAAAAGAAAAATAATACCGCTTACATAAATAATGTTAAGCAATATATTCCAATTATAACTTTGAAGAGTCGTCATTGATGAACTTTGTTCAGTTACTGAAATACTTGATAAATCAATTGGTGTTGGTTCAATATAAATTGGAATAACCAATAATGGAATAAGTAAAGAACTAATAATGCCAATTATCAAAAAAAATCTATTGTGTTGAAAAAATGTCTCTTTTTCTAATACTATTTTATAGAAACTATAAAATAGTATTATTAATGCCGAAGATTTTAATAAGTATTCCATATTATTTTTTCTTTTTTTCTATTAATTCTATAATTTCTTTTAGTTCATCTACACTTATGTTTTCTTCATTTGCAAAGAATGAAACTACATTTTTATAAGAATTCTCGAAATAATTATTGATAGTTTTTTTCATAAAACTATTTCTATATTTTTCTTTGCTTATTGCAGGATAGTATTGATGTGTTTTTCCAAAAGCATTATGTTTCACAAAACCTTTATCTTCCATTTTTCTTATAGTTGTAGAAACAGTATTATAATGAAGTTCTTTAGGCAATTCAGTTAAAATTTCTTTAACAAATGCTTTTTCTAATCGCCATAAAACTTGCATTATTTCTTCTTCTTTATTTGTTAGTTTTTCCATATTATATCTTTGATGAAACAAATGTATAACTATTTTTGTAGTTGAACAACTATTTTTATAGTTTTAACATAATTTTATAAATTAAGTGATTCTATTTTCACTTCTATAATTTAATCATTTCAGTATTTAGTATATTCGCACAAAAATTATTTATATGAGTATTGCATTAATAATTGTTGGATTTGTACTGCTGGTTATAGGAGGAGAGTTTTTGGTTAGATCGTCGGTTGCATTATCGTTTAAATTAAGCCTTTCTAAATTAATAATTGGAATGACTGTTGTCTCATTTGCTACTTCGGCACCTGAATTATTAGTGAGTTTGAAAGCGGCTTTAGATGGATCGCCAGATTTAGCACTTGGAAATGTAATTGGCTCTAATATTGCAAATATTGCTCTAGTACTTGGAATTACTGCTATTATTGCTCCAATAATAGTAGATAAAGATTTCTATAAAATGAATTGGCCGGCAATGATGCTAATTTCATTATTGTTCTATTATTTTATTATTAATGACAATGTAATTACTTTTTATGAAGGATTGTTGTTATTATTATTCTTAATAGTTTTTGTATATTTTATGATAACTAAAGCAAGAAAACAAAAGAACTTTGAAGTAGAAGAGGTCGATGAAAGTTTAGAAAAAGTTGGTTATCCAAAGATTTTATTTTGGTTGCTTATAGGTAGTTCAGCTTTGTATTTTGGTTCAGATTGGTTAGTAGAAGGAGCAAAAGATATTGCTCAAAAAATGGGAATAAGTGAAGGTGTTATTGGAGCAACAGTAATTGCAATTGGAACGAGTGTTCCTGAATTAGCAGCCTCAATTATTGCCGCTCTTAAAGGTGAAAAGGCGATTTCACTTGGTAATTTAATTGGGTCAAATATATTTAATATTGGATCTGTAATTGGGATTACTGCTTTAATAACTCCTATAAGAGTCACCGAGCCTGAAGTATTAACAAATATTTATTGGATGTTAGGAGTTGCCGCAATATTAATTCCACTGGTGTTTTTGCCAAAGAGATATAAATTAAGTAGAATTAAAGGGTTAATTCTATTACTATTATATATATCATTTATTTATACGGCATTTCAATAGAAACAATAAAAAAAGCGTCTATTAGACGCTTTTTTTTATTTTATATATTCAACTAATTTATAATGCTGACTTTACAGTTTTAATAATTCTTCCTGCAATTTTATAAGGATCGGCATTAGAAGCAGGTCTTCTATCTTCCAGCCAACCTTTCCAACCTTTCTCAACAGTAATAATTGGAATTCTTATAGAAGCACCTCTATCCGAAACTCCATAACTAAAATCTGTAATTGCGGCTGTTTCATGTAGCCCTGTTAAACGTTCGTCATTAAATTCACCATAAACATCAATATGTTCTTTGGTTACTGGTCTAAAAGCTTCACATATTTTTTCATAAGTTGCTTTGTCTCCACAAGTTCTTAATGTTGTATTAGAGAAATTAGCATGCATTCCAGATCCATTCCAATCACCTTTTACTGGTTTTGGATGGTATTCAATATAGTATCCATATTTCTCTGTCAATCTATCTAATAAATATCTAGCAACCCAAATTTCATCACCTGCTTTTTTTGCGCCTTTAGCAAACAATTGAAATTCCCATTGTCCAGGAGCAACTTCTTGATTTATTCCTTCAAAATTTAATCCAGCTTCAATACATAAATCGGCATGCTCTTCTACAAAATCTCTTCCCCAAGTATATCTTCCGCCAACTGAGCAATAATATTTTCCTTGAGGGCCAGGAAATCCTCCACGAGGGAATCCTAAAGGTAAATCAGTTTTTGTATCCATCAAGAAATATTCTTGTTCGAATCCAAACCAAAAATCATTATCATCATCATCAATACTTGCTCTTGCATTTGAAGGATGAGGTGTTCCATCAGCGCTTAATACTTCAGACATTACTAAATATCCATTTTTTCTAACAGGATCTGGATATATTGCAACAGGTTTCAATAAACAATCCGATGATCCTCCAGAAGCTTGTTCAGTGGAACTACCATCAAAAGACCATATTGGGCAGTCTTCTAATTTGCCGCTAAAGTCATTTTCAACTTTAGTTTTACTACGCATATTCTGTGTTGGATTGTGTCCATCAAGCCAGATATACTCTAATTTTGATTTAGTCATTTTTGTGTGTTGTTTGTATATTAATAATCAAATATTGACGCAAATATAATTTTAAAGTTTTATTTATTTATAAAAAAATCGCTATTAACTTTAATGATTTATTAACTTTTGTTTATTATATAAAATCGGATACTTTAAATTGTGATAATCAAATTTTTTTAATCTCGAAATTCAATTATTTGCTATTACAATTTAATCCCAATTATAGTATTGCGTTAGTTGTTTATTGTTTTTTTTATACCGAATATTATAAAATAACACCCATTTATTAATTTATTGAACTATTTTATTGATATAATACAATATATGTCGTATTTTTGTACTGTTAACTGTCATGAGTATGTGCTTGACGTTTAGCATCCCCACATTACCCAAGTCCCCCACACATTAATTTATTAGCCCCAAGTTATGTTCACTTAAGTGTACAATGTTCCCACGTTGGAGTATTCTTAAATGAATTGTTGTGTAATTATTAGCGACTTGTTGCTAATTAAATTAAAAACTATGAAGAATCAAATTTTGAGTTTAGTATTTTTTATGCTAACAACAACCTTGATGGTAGTACAAGGGGAGTCAAAAGAAAACGTTACTACAAACCAAACAGAAGTGAGGGAATTAATTACAATTGCCCAAACGGATGCTAGAATTAACCAATTAACAGCGGTTGATTATAGATAACATATTATATGTTGCTATGAAAAGTTCTATGTAATTAATATAGAAGTTTAAAAATTTATTTTTTCCTATACTAAGTCAAGTTTTTTAACTTGACTTTTTTATTTGTTCTTAATTTTTTTTAGAATAAAAAGTATTGATTTCATCTTCCAAAAACTTAAATTTGCTCAATAACTAATTTATATGAGTCAAGAAATTTCAAAACGATATGCATCACGTGGTGTTTCGGCATCAAAAGAAGATGTTCATAATGCTATTAAAAATATTGATAAAGGGTTGTTTCCCAAAGCATTCTGTAAAATTGTTCCTGACTATTTAACTAATGATGATGAATATTGTTTAATAATGCATGCTGACGGCGCAGGTACTAAATCGTCACTTGCTTATATGTATTGGAAAGAAACAGGAGATATTTCGGTATGGAAAGGTATAGCGCAAGATGCTTTAATAATGAATATTGATGATTTATTATGTGTTGGCGCTACTGACAATATAATGCTATCTTCAACAATAGGTAGAAACAAAAGTAAAATTCCTGGTGAAGTTTTATCGGCAATTATTAATGGAACTGAAGAATTGATTCAAGATTTAAAAAAGTTTGGAGTAACTATTCATTCCACTGGAGGAGAAACTGCTGATGTTGGTGACTTGGTTAGAACTATTATTGTGGATTCTACTGTTACTGCTCGTATGAAGCGTACAGATGTTATTGATAATGCTAATATCCAAAGTGGTGATGTAATCGTAGGATTAGAAAGTTTTGGACAAGCAACTTACGAAACAACATATAACGGAGGAATGGGTTCTAATGGATTAACATCTGCAAGACATGATGTGTTTCATAAATATTTAGTAGAAAAATATCCTGAAAGTTTCGATGCTGAAGTGCCTGAAGATTTAGTGTATTCAGGTAACACAAGATTAACTGATGCTGTTGAAAATTCACCAATTGACGCCGGTAAATTAGTGTTGTCTCCAACTAGAACTTATGCTCCAATTATCAAAGAAATTTTGTCAAACTACAATTCTGATACTATTCACGGTATGATTCACTGTTCTGGTGGAGCACAAACTAAAATTTTACACTTTGTAGAAAATTTACATATTGTAAAAGATAACATGTTCGAGATTCCACCATTATTTAAATTGATACAAGAACAATCAAAAACTGACTGGAAAGAAATGTATCAAGTATTTAATTGTGGTCACAGAATGGAACTGTATGTTTCTCCTGAAATTGCTGATGATATAATTACTATTTCAAAATCTTTCAATGTAGATGCAAAAATTATCGGTAGAGTGGAAGAATCAGATAGTAAAAAATTAACGATTGAAAGTGAATTTGGAACTTTTCAATATTAGAATTATTAGTTGTAAATTTGCCATCCAAAGAAAAAATAGATGTTAGATAAGTTACATATAGTAAAACAACGATTTGATGAAGTTTCAGATTTAATTATCCAGCCAGATATTATTACTGATCAGAAACGTTATGTAAAACTCAATAAAGAATATAAAGACTTGAGTTTGATGGTTGAAAAAATCAAACAATATGAAACTTTGTTGAATAATGTTGCTGAAGCCAAAGAAATTATTGCTGATGGTTCTGATGCTGAAATGGTAGAAATGGCGAAGATGGAGATGGATGAAGCTAATGAAGGAATTCCTAAATTGGAAGAAGAAATTAAATTTATGTTGATTCCTAAGGATCCTGAAGATGCTAAGAATGTGATTGTTGAGATACGAGCTGGAACTGGAGGAGACGAAGCGAGTATTTTTGCTGGTGATTTATATAGAATGTATACAAAATATTGTTCTGATAAAGGATGGAGAACGGAAGTTGAAAGTTTAAATGAAGGAACTTCAGGCGGATTTAAAGAAATTATTTTTAGTGTTGAAGGCCCTGATGTTTATGGAGAAATGAAATTTGAATCAGGAGTGCATCGTGTGCAAAGAGTTCCACAAACTGAAACTCAAGGTCGTGTTCATACAAGTGCTGCAACTGTTATAGTATTACCTGAAGCGGAAGAGTTTGATATACAATTGGATATGAAAGAAGTGCGTATTGAGCGTACAACTTCTACTGGTCCTGGAGGGCAATCTGTAAATACAACCTATTCTGCAATTAAATTACATCATGAGCCTACAGGTATGATTGTGAGTTGTCAAGATCAAAAATCTTCTCATAAAAATTTAGAAAAAGCAATTAAAGTACTGCGTACAAGATTATACGAAATGGAGTTGGCTAAGAAATTAGCGGCAGATTCAGCGAAGCGTAAAAGTATGGTTTCTAGTGGTGATAGATCTGCTAAAATTAGAACTTATAATTACCCTCAAGGTCGTGTTACTGAGCATAGAATCGGACTGACATTATACGATTTACAGAATGTGATGAATGGAGATATTCACAAAATTATTGACGAGTTGAAACTTGCTGAAAATACTGAGAAATTAAAAGAACTTGGAGAAGTTTTATAGTTAATTTTAGAATAATAAAAAAAGCCCAAACTTTGATTTGGGCTTTTTTTATTATAAATACCAATTCCTCAGTCGAACCTCAATTTTTGAATTTCCAAAATTCACTTTGTCTTTAAATTTTTTAATATCTGATAATCCATCAGTACCTCTATAGTGATAAGGATAAACAATTGATGGCTCAAAATCTAAAACTCCACTTACCGCTTCATCAACATTCATAGTGTAAGGTAAATTCATACAAACAAAAGCAATATCAATATCATATAGAGCACGCATTTCTGGAGTGGCAGAAGTATCGCCTGACACATATATTTTTTTGTTGCCAAGATGAATTAAGTATCCATTTCCTCTACCTTTTGGGTGAAATGAATCTTCTTTTTCTGGATAGTTATACATAGCAACTGCCGAAATAAATATTCCGTTGCGATGAATTCCTTGACGATTGTTAAGTATTTCAATATTGTTTTTATATTTCTCTGGTAATTTATCTGCAACAGCTTGTGGTGTGATAAAAATAGTATTTTCTGTATCCAGTTTATCTAACGTTTCTATATTCATGTGGTCTTTATGAATATCAGTAATTAAAATAAAATCTGGTTTTGGTAGTTTTTTAAATTTCTCAATATTTCCATAAGGATCAACATAAATTGTTAAGTTATTGCATGTCAATGCTAGTGTCCCATGAGTTAATGGTTGTATTTTTATGTTTCCTTCGTCACTTTTTATAATATCTGCCTTTGGTAATTGTGCAGTAATAGTGATTGTAAAAAGGCTAAATAATAAAATTGTAAATGTAGATTTCATTTGATTTGTTTTGATTCAACTTTAATATATCAGAAAGTGTACCAAAGTTAAACTTTAATTATAAAAACAAAAAGTCCTAAACTTTCGTTTAGGACTTTCATTATAAGCAAGGTATTAAAACTATTTATTTTACTCTATCCACTACTGCCTTAAAAGCTTCTGGATTATTCATCGCTAAATCTGCAAGAACCTTACGGTTCAATTCAATATTATTAGCTTTTACTTTACCCATAAACTGTGAATAAGACATTCCGTATTGACGGGCTCCAGCGTTAATACGTTGGATCCACAAAGCACGGAAGTTTCTTTTGTTATTTTTACGGTCTCTATAAGAATATAACATTCCTTTTTCAACCGCATTTTTCGCTACTGTATAAACGTTCTTACGTCTTCCAAAGTAACCTTTTGCTTGCTTCAATATCTTTTTTCTTTTAGCTCTTGAAGCAACTGAATTTACTGATCTTGGCATAATTCAATGTATTTATTTTATAGTAGGCGTTCTAAAATTAGAAACTTGTATTAGCACTACTACATGGTTAAACATTCCTAACTTCTATTTCAAAGTTAATTGTTGTAAGATGTTACTCTCATCAGATTTGTGTACCAAACCATCGTGAGTTAATCTTAATTTTCGCTTTTTAGATTTTTTTGTCAATATATGACTCTTAAAAGCATGCTTTCTTTTGATTTTTCCAGAACCAGTCAACTTAAAACGTTTCTTGGCACTAGATTTTGTTTTCATTTTAGGCATTTCTCCTCGTTTTTATCTTGCTTAATATTATTATTTCTTTTTTGGTGCGATAAACATAATCATACGCTTACCTTCAAGTTTTGGCATTTGCTCAACTTTTCCATACTCTTCAAGTTCTTGGGCAAGTTTTAATAATAAAATTTGACCTTGATCTTTGTAAATAATTGAACGACCTTTAAAGAATACAAATGCTTTTAATTTAGCACCGTCTTCTAAGAACTTAATAGCATGTTTCTTTTTAAATTCATAATCATGCTCATCAGTCTGTGGACCAAAACGTATTTCTTTTACAACAACTTTAGTAGCTTTAGATTTTAAAGCTTTTTCACGTTTCTTTTGTTCGTATAAAAACTTCTTATAATCAATAACTTTACAAACAGGAGGTACCGCTTTTGGTGATATTTCTACCAAATCTAATTCTTGTTCTCTTGCAATTGCCTTTGCTTTTGCTAATGGATAAACACCAATTTCTACATTGTCACCTACCAAACGAACTTCATCAACAAATTTAATTTTGTCATTAATTCTGTGTTGATCTTCTTTTATTACTCTCCAAGGCTTTCTTGCGCCTCTTTTTCTTCTTATTGCTATGATTCTAAAATTTAAATTAAACTAAAATTGTTCTAACGTACTTTTTATTTCTTTATTTATTGAAGTAATAAATTCTTCAATTTTATATGTTCCTTGGTCACCTTTCCCATGTTTTCTTACAGAAACTGTGCCATTATTTTCTTCATTTTCACCTATTATAAGCATAAACGGTATCTTTTTCAATTCTGCATCTCGAATTTTCCTACCAGTTTTCTCACTTCGGTCGTCAATGAGGGCGCGAATTTCGGAATTTTCCAAGACTTGTGAAACTTTTTCGGCATATTTTTGATATTTATCACTGATTGGCAGTATGATAACTTGCTCAGGAATCAGCCATAACGGGAAATTTCCTCCGGTATTTTCTAGTAATATTGCTATAAATCTTTCCATTGAGCCAAAAGGTGCTCTATGTATCATTACCGGTCTGTGAAGTCCATTATCTGATCCTTTATAATTTAAATCAAATCTTTCAGGAAGGTTGTAGTCTACTTGGATAGTTCCTAATTGCCAACTTCTACCCAAAACATCTTTTACCATAAAGTCTAATTTAGGTCCATAAAAAGCAGCTTCACCATATTCAATAATAGTATTAAGTCCTTTTTCTTTTGCAGCATTCATGATAGCGTTTTCGGCTTTCTCCCAATTTTCGTCTGAGCCAATATACTTTTCTTTATTTTCAGGATCTCTTAATGATATTTGAGCAGTAAAATCTTTAAATCCTAAAGCCTTAAATACATATAATACTAAATCAATAACACCTTTAAATTCTTCATTTAATTGATCTGGTGTGCAAAAAATATGCGCATCATCTTGTGTGAAACATCTTACACGAGTCAATCCATGTAATTCGCCACTTTGTTCATATCTATAAACAGTTCCAAATTCAGCAAATCGTTTAGGTAGTTCTTTATATGAATATGGTTTGTTTCTGTAAATTTCACAATGATGAGGGCAATTCATAGGTTTTAATAAAAATTCCTCATCATCTTTTGGTGTGCTAATAGGTTGAAAACTATCCTCACCATATTTTTCATAATGTCCAGAAGTAATGTAAAGCTCTTTTTGTCCAATGTGAGGGGTAATAACCATTTCATACCCTGCCTTTTTTTGCGCTCGTTTGAGGAATTGTTCTAATCTCTCTCTAAGTGCTGCTCCTTTTGGTAACCATAGAGGTAATCCTTGACCTACTTTTTGAGAAAAAGTATATAATTCTAACTCTTTACCTAGTTTTCTATGGTCTCGTTCTTTTGCTTTTTCAAGATTCTCAAGGTATTCGGTAAGCATTTTTTGTTTTGGAAAAGAAATACCATAAACTCTTGTCAATTGTTTATTGTTTTCATCGCCTCTCCAATATGCTCCTGCTACATTCATTATTTTTACTGCTTTCACTATTCCAGTGTTCGGAATATGTCCTCCTCTACATAAGTCAGTGAAATCATCGTGATCACAAAAGGTGATTTCACCATCGGTTAAGTTTTCTATTAGCTCAACTTTATATTCGTTGTTTTGTTCTTTATAATAATTTAAAGCATCTTCCTTTGAAATAGATCTTAATTTAAAATCATGTTTACCTCTTGCAAGTTCAATCATCTTTGATTCTATATTTTTAAAATCTTTTTCAGAAATTGTCTCATCGTCTAAATCTACATCATAATAAAACCCATTATCAATTGCTGGACCTATAGTAAGTTTTGCTGAAGGATAAAATTTCTTAATTGCTTGAGCAAGAATGTGTGCTGATGAGTGCCAGAATGCTTTTTTGCCCTCATCATTATCAAACGTAAAAAGAGTTAAATTTCCATCTATATATATAGGTGTAGTTGTTTCAATTATTTGGTCATTTAATTTTGCTGAAATAATATTTCTAGCTAGACCTTGGCTAATGCTCATTGCAACATCAAAAGGAGTGCTTCCTTTTTTAAACTCTTTAACTGATTCGTCAGGTAGTGTGATGTGTATCATTTATTGATTTAAATTGAAATGCAAAGATATTGAAAACTATTATATACATCCAAGTATTATATTAAGTAAAACACACCTCTTTACATTTAAATATTAGATTTAATTTTACTGTAAGTTATTACTAACTAGCGTTCTAAAAATTTATTAAAAAAAAGTTTAAAAAAACTTATTTTTTTCATTGCCAAAATGAATAACCGTTGTACCTTTGCCTGCTCAAAATATTGGAATAAAGATTAAGGTATTTTGGATAGTTCTTTTTAGTGTTTAGTTGGGT